>NZ_CDRNIQ010000001.1:0-3650000 GCF_977014045.1 Chryseobacterium lineare
AAATTAGGATTATAGGGGATAAAAGTACTACTTTTGCCCCACTGAAAAACGGAGAGTTGATTAGGTAGCGCAGAAGAGCTTTTAAGAAGAGCGGATAAATTAAAAAGAACTCCTTTATATTTAATAAGGATGCATTTAAAAGTCGGATTTAGTTCACAAATTTTTTTAAGAAAATATTTGTGAGAATAAAAAAGATTAGTATCTTTGCAGTCCCGATAAAACGGGAGCGCAGGAGTAGGTTTGACGGATGTTTGAATGGAAGTTAGGGTTATCAAAAAACTTTAAAAATTCTTTAAAAAACATTTGGTTGATAAGAAATAATTTATTACTTTTGCACTCGCAAATACGGCGTGAAACTGACAGAGAAAGTAGCGGAGTATGAAGCGGAAGATTTGAAGATCATTGACATACAATATAACAACCAAGTAAGGAAAAACTAAAGCGTTAAAAAACTTTGAGTGAGTCAAGAACAAACATACAATGGAGAGTTTGATCCTGGCTCAGGATGAACGCTAGCGGGAGGCCTAACACATGCAAGCTGAGCGGTAGAGATCTTTCGGGATCTTGAGAGCGGCGTACGGGTGCGGAACACGTGTGCAACCTGCCTTTATCAGGGGGATAGCCTTTCGAAAGGAAGATTAATACTCCATAATATAATAGATGGCATCATTTATTATTGAAAACTGAGGTGGATAGAGATGGGCACGCGCAAGATTAGATAGTTGGTGAGGTAACGGCTCACCAAGTCGATGATCTTTAGGGGGCCTGAGAGGGTGATCCCCCACACTGGTACTGAGACACGGACCAGACTCCTACGGGAGGCAGCAGTGAGGAATATTGGACAATGGGTTAGCGCCTGATCCAGCCATCCCGCGTGAAGGACGACGGCCCTATGGGTTGTAAACTTCTTTTGTACAGGGATAAACCTATCTACGTGTAGATAGCTGAAGGTACTGTACGAATAAGCACCGGCTAACTCCGTGCCAGCAGCCGCGGTAATACGGAGGGTGCAAGCGTTATCCGGATTTATTGGGTTTAAAGGGTCCGTAGGCGGATCCGTAAGTCAGTGGTGAAATCTCACAGCTTAACTGTGAAACTGCCATTGATACTGCGGGTCTTGAGTAAGGTAGAAGTGGCTGGAATAAGTAGTGTAGCGGTGAAATGCATAGATATTACTTAGAACACCAATTGCGAAGGCAGGTCACTATGTCTTAACTGACGCTGATGGACGAAAGCGTGGGGAGCGAACAGGATTAGATACCCTGGTAGTCCACGCCGTAAACGATGCTAACTCGTTTTTGGGCTTTCGGGTTCAGAGACTAAGCGAAAGTGATAAGTTAGCCACCTGGGGAGTACGTTCGCAAGAATGAAACTCAAAGGAATTGACGGGGGCCCGCACAAGCGGTGGATTATGTGGTTTAATTCGATGATACGCGAGGAACCTTACCAAGGCTTAAATGGGAATTGACAGGCTCAGAAATGGGTTTTTCTTCGGACAATTTTCAAGGTGCTGCATGGTTGTCGTCAGCTCGTGCCGTGAGGTGTTAGGTTAAGTCCTGCAACGAGCGCAACCCCTGTTACTAGTTGCTACCATTAAGTTGAGGACTCTAGTAAGACTGCCTACGCAAGTAGAGAGGAAGGTGGGGATGACGTCAAATCATCACGGCCCTTACGCCTTGGGCCACACACGTAATACAATGGCCGGTACAGAGGGCAGCTACACAGCGATGTGATGCGAATCTCGAAAGCCGGTCTCAGTTCGGATTGGAGTCTGCAACTCGACTCTATGAAGCTGGAATCGCTAGTAATCGCGCATCAGCCATGGCGCGGTGAATACGTTCCCGGGCCTTGTACACACCGCCCGTCAAGCCATGGAAGTCTGGGGTACCTGAAGTCGGTGACCGTAAAAGGAGCTGCCTAGGGTAAAACAGGTAACTAGGGCTAAGTCGTAACAAGGTAGCCGTACCGGAAGGTGCGGCTGGAACATCTCATTTTAGAGCGTCTATTGACGATAAACAAAAAAAGTATCGCAAGATACATTGTACTTACTTAAAGTAAAGCTTTAGTTTTTTATTGGTTGCTTATATTAAAAATACAAACCCACTAGAAATTAGTAAAAGGGAGGAAGAGATTTTAGATTATAAATGATAGATTTTAGATTTGAAAATTAATTTAAAATTCAAAATTTAAAATTTAAAATTAGATGAAGTCTCGTAGCTCAGCTGGTTAGAGCGCTACACTGATAATGTAGAGGTCGGCAGTTCGAGCCTGCCCGAGACTACTAATTATATAGAGGTTAGAATCTAGAAATTAGAAGTTAGTTTTAACTAATCTCTAACTTCTAACTACTAACATCTACACTAGCGGGGAATTAGCTCAGCTGGCTAGAGCGCCTGCCTTGCACGCAGGAGGTCAAGGGTTCGACTCCCTTATTCTCCACATATTATATGATGTACGTAAGTACAGAGTATAATTGTAAGAGTGTAATAAAAGAAATTGTATATCTACATAATGACGGAGCCGTCATTAGTACATTTTACTTGATTACAGGATTACAAGCATAAAGATCATTGACATTACCGGTAAAGACATCACAAAGAGAAAACCGAGCACTTATAAGTGCTTGAGTAACCTAAAAATAGGAAAGAAATCGTTAAGGGCGTATGGCGGATGCCTAGGCTTTCAGAGGCGAAGAAGGACGTGGTAAGCTGCGAAAAGCTGCGGGGATTGGCACACACGAATTGATCCGCAGATGTCCGAATGGGGCAACCCGTCAGGTTGAAGACCTGTCATCCCTTAGGGGAAGCAAACCCGGAGAACTGAAACATCTAAGTACCCGGAGGAAAAGAAATCGAAGAGATTCCGTAAGTAGTGGCGAGCGAAAGCGGATTAGCCCAAAAGTCTTTATATGTTTAGAAGAATGTTCTGGAAAGAACAGCCATAGAGGGTGATAGCCCCGTATTTGAAAGGCATATATAGATGATAAATGAGTAGGGCGGGACACGTGAAATCCTGTCTGAATATGGGGGGACCATCCTCCAAGGCTAAATACTCCTGAAAGACCGATAGTGAACAAGTACTGTGAAGGAAAGGTGAAAAGCACTTCGAATAGAAGGGTGAAATAGAACCTGAAACCGTACGCCTACAAGCGGTCGGAGCAGATTAATTCTGTGACGGCGTGCCTTTTGCATAATGAGCCTACGAGTTAATTTTACTAGCGAGGTTAAGGACTTCAGGTCCGGAGCCGGAGCGAAAGCGAGTCTGAATAGGGCGCATAGTTAGTAGGATTAGACGCGAAACCTTGTGATCTACCCATGGGCAGGTTGAAGCTTTGGTAACACAAAGTGGAGGACCGAACCGGTTGACGTTGAAAAGTCTTCGGATGACCTGTGGGTAGGGGTGAAAGGCCAATCAAACTGGGAGATAGCTCGTACTCTCCGAAATGCATTTAGGTGCAGCGTCGATTTATAGTTTATTAGAGGTAGAGCTACTGATTGGATGCGGGGGTTTCATCGCCTACCAATTCCTGACAAACTCCGAATGCTAATAAATGATGGTCGGCAGTGAGGGCATGGGTGCTAAGGTCCATGTCCGAGAGGGAAAGAACCCAGACCAACAGCTAAGGTCCCCAAATTTCTGTTAAGTTGAAGCAACGCGGTTGGACTGCATTGACAGCTAGGATGTTGGCTTGGAAGCAGCCATTCATTTAAAGAGTGCGTAACAGCTCACTAGTCGAGCGGTCCGGCATGGATAATAATCGGGCATAAACAGAATACCGAAGCTATGGATTTATAATTAATTATATCTGGTAGGAGAGCATTCTATCGGCGTAGAAGCTGAGTCGTGAGGCTTGGTGGAGCTTATAGAAAAGAAAATGTAGGCATAAGTAACGATAAAGGGGGCGAGAAACCCCCTCACCGAAAGACTAAGGTTTCCTCAGCCATGCTAATCAGCTGAGGGTTAGTCGGGACCTAACGCGCACCCGAAAGGGGAAGTGGATGGACAATGGGTTAATATTCCCATACTTGCTCACACTAAAAAGGGGACGGTTCGACGTAGCTATTGAAGACGGACGGAAGTGTCAAGGCCTAGCCTTCGGGCGAAGCTGTTATAGTGAAATCGGATCCAAGAAAAGCCGAAGTGAAGCAACCCGTACCAAAACCGACACAGGTGGTCGAGGAGAGAATCCTAAGGTGCTCGAGTGAGTCGTGGCTAAGGAACTAGGCAAAATAGTCTCGTAACTTCGGAAGAAGAGACGCCAACAGCAATGTTGGCCGCAGTGAAGAGGCCCAGGCGACTGTTTATCAAAAACACAGGACTCTGCTAAATCGAAAGATGCTGTATAGGGTCTGACACCTGCCCGGTGCTGGAAGGTTAAGGAAGGGCGTTAGCGTAAGCGAAGCGTTTGACTGAAGCCCCAGTAAACGGCGGCCGTAACTATAACGGTCCTAAGGTAGCGAAATTCCTTGTCGGGTAAGTTCCGACCTGCACGAATGGTGTAACGATCTGGGCACTGTCTCAGCCACGAGCTCGGTGAAATTGTAGTATCGGTGAAGATGCCGATTACCCGCAATGGGACGAAAAGACCCTGTGAACCTTTACTATAACTTCGTATTGACTTTGAGTAAGTAATGTGTAGGATAGGTGGGAGGCTTTGAAGCCGGCACGCTAGTGTTGGTGGAGCCGACGTTGAAATACCACCCTTTACTTACTTGGAGCCTAACTTCTTTCAGAAGGACATTGCGTGGTGGGTAGTTTGACTGGGGTGGTCGCCTCCAAAAGAGTAACGGAGGCTTTCAAAGGTACCCTCAGCACGCTTGGTAACCGTGCGTAGAGTGTAATGGCATAAGGGTGCTTGACTGTGAGACCAACAAGTCGATCAGGTGCGAAAGCAGGACATAGTGATCCGGTGGTTCCGTATGGAAGGGCCATCGCTCATAGGATAAAAGGTACTCCGGGGATAACAGGCTAGTCTCCCCCAAGAGCTCACATCGACGGGGAGGTTCGGCACCTCGATGTCGGCTCGTCACATCCTGGGGCTGGAGAAGGTCCCAAGGGTTGGGCTGTTCGCCCATTAAAGTGGCACGCGAGCTGGGTTCAGAACGTCGTGAGACAGTTCGGTCTCTATCTATTGCGGGCGTTAGATGTTTGAGAGGGCTTGATTCTAGTACGAGAGGACCGAATTGAACAAACCTCTGGTGTATCAGTTGTACCGCCAGGTGCACCGCTGAGTAGCTATGTTTGGAAGAGATAAACACTGAAAGCATATAAGTGTGAAACTCGCCTCAAGATGAGACATCTTTTAAGGGTCGTGGGAGATGACCACGTTGATAGGCTACAGGTGTAAAGACAGTAATGTCATAGCCGAGTAGTACTAATTACCCGTAGATTTATAGCCTATAAGGTTGCAGTAAGCTTAAAGCAATATGCTGTAAGCCAAGCCTTATAAGTGCGAATACTGGTTTTGCCTTTGTGATGAAATTTACCGATAAAAAGCAGTATGCTTTACGCTGTAAGCCTAAAGCTTATAGCCTACTGCCTACAGCTATATACAACTTTTAGGGTGGTTTTAGCGGTGGGGCTCACCTGTTCCCATTCCGAACACAGAAGTTAAGCCCACCAGCGCCGATGGTACTGCTAACGCGGGAGAGTAGGTCGCCGCCAGTTTTTATTTAAAGTCTCACAGAATACTCTGTGAGACTTTTTTGTTTTTACCATACTCTAAAATATCATATATCCCCAAAAAGCCTTCTCCTTTTTTAGAACAAGACTCCCACACCCCGATACCCACAATCCTGTATTCCCTATATCCCATCATCTTCAACCTCACACCTCTACATTCTGCATCTTAACGCGCTCTACTCCCTTTATTCTGCTAACACACAATGCGAATCTGAATAAAACGATCCTGAACTGAACCAAAGATGATAGTTGAATAAACTAAACTATAGCTATAAGCGAAAAAAGCTACAGAAAAATGTCGGATTTATTTGCTGAATGAAATGGTCAGCGCCTAAAAAGCTGATTGTTTTTTCTTAAGGAAATCAATATTTATAGTTTACGGACTGCCACCCTAGCCTCGATAGAAGCGGTTACCCCGCAACGGGTAGCGAAGGCCGTTGGATCAGGTGTCGGAAAGCATCGGCGTGAGGAGTATAAGCGGATAGCGAGAGTAAGCTCCTGAAAAAAATTAAAGTTAGTTGCAGCTGGTATATAGCAATATTTCAGCTATTGAGAAATAGGTTTTATATTCATGATTATTTTATCCGAATATTTATCATTTTTTACCAAGTGTATGGTTGGATATAATGTTTATTCAAATAAAAACCTCCGGCAGATAGCCAGAGGTTGAATTTTTTCATTAATTAGAATATCCTATTAATTCTTCTTTTTTTGAATTATAAATTCTGTATTCTAAATATTTAAAAGAGTCTCTTGGGACAACGGTTACCCATTTTTTGTATTTCATGAACCATTTCATCTGAATACTGTTGACACCTTTGGTAAGATATGCTTCAACAAACGGATGTACATGAAGGTAAAGCTTCCCTTTTTCCTTTTGCATAATGGTTCTGAGGGTTTCACCCATTCTTTCCACGATAACGATAGGAGCGACGATTTCTCCGTCTTTATTAGGGTTTTCTTCTTTGGTATCGATCTGTTTTTCCGGGCGGTTTCTTTGTCTGGTGATCTGTATCAGCCCGAATTTGCTTGGAGGAAGTATTTTGTGACGAGCTTTGTCACGTTTCATTTCTTCTTTCAGATGTTCGTACAGATCTCTTCTGTGTTCGGGATTTGTCATGTCGATAAAATCGATTACAATGATCCCGCCCATATCACGGAGACGCAACTGCCTTGCGATCTCTGTTGCTGCCATCTTATTTACATTTAAGGCATGTTCTTTATTTACGGCAGCTCCTGTTGTGATATTATTACCGGAGTTTACGTCGACTACGTGCAGGGCTTCGGTATGTTCTATGACAAGATAGGCGCCTTTTGAGCTTGGAATATTGACGTGTTTTCCAAAGCTTTGCTTGAGCTGTTTTTCAACGTTATAATATTCCAGAAGAGGAATATGAGCATTGTGAAAATGAACAATATTTTTTCTTTCCGGAGCAATTACTTCCAGGTAGTTTTTCATTTCATCAACCATTTGTTCATCATCACAGGTGATGCTTACAAAATCCTGGTTGAAATTGTCTCTCAAAATAGCTGAAGCTTTATCGTCTTCACTTAATACTCTGGACGGAACTTTATTTTTCTGAAGATTTTTAAATGTGGTTTCCCATTTCTGAATCAGCTGATTCATATCGTTGTGAAGATCTGCAACTTTTTTTCCTTCTGCTACAGTTCTTATAATGACTCCGAAACCTTCCGGCTTAATACTTTCTATGAGTGTTCTCAGCCTTTCTTTTTCTTCAAAGCTTTTCACTTTTTTTGAAACTGACACTTTATTGTCGAAAGGTATAAGCACCAGAAAGCGGCCTGTAAGCGAAATCTGAGTAGATATTCGCGGTCCTTTTGTAGAAATGGGCTCTTTGGTAATCTGCAGTAAAATAACGTCATCTTTTGCGATGACTTTGTCTACGGTTCCGTTTTTATCTATTTCGCGCTGTATTTCGAAATTTTTTAAGCTTGAAGTGCTTTGTGCTTTGGAAATAGTATCCTTCAAAAATTTTCTGTAGGTAAGATATTGTGGCCCAAGATCCTGATAATGGAGAAAGGCATCTTTTTCATAGCCAATATTTACAAATGCGGCATTCAGATTGGGAGCCAGCTTTTTTACTTTTCCGATAAACAGATCTCCAACTATAAAGTCACTTTTGTCCTCTTGCTCATGAAGTTCACATAGTCTTCCGTCTTCCAGCAGTGCAATCTTTGTAAGATCATCCTCATGCGAAACTATTAGTTCTTTCTTCATTTTGATGTAAGATAAAAATTGTTAAGAAGGTAGAAAACAGATATATATATCATCATATAAATTTATCCTTAAGTTAAGAATTAGTATTGAATGAATAACAATTTTTTTGATAAAATATAAAATCCTTTCATTGCCATCTTAATAGTTACAAAACAAAATATAGTCGGTGAATTTTTAAAAATTTAAAATCACCAACTATATTGTATATTATAAATCTCAGGAATGAGATTATTTTTTCTTATGTCTGTTTGCTCTTCTTCTTTTCTTTCTTTTGTGAGTTGCAACCTTGTGTCTTTTTCTTTTCTTTCCGCTTGGCATAATTATAATTTTTTAGTAACTAGTTAATATTCAGTTATTATTTCGTTTTAACTTTTGTTTTTACTTTCTCCACAAAAGATTTTGATGGTTTGAAAGCAGGAATGTTGTGAGCAGGAATTACAATTGCAGTGTTCTTAGAGATGTTTCTTCCCGTTTTAGCCGCCCTTGTTTTAATGATAAAAGATCCAAAACCTCTCAAATAAACATTATCTCCATTATACATAGAAGTTCTGATTTCCTGCATAAAAGCTTCTACAACTTTCTGTGTTTCATTCTTTTCGGTTCCCAACTTATTTGAGATGGTGTTTACCAATTCTGCCTTTGTCATTTCCTTTTTAAATTTTAAATTTTAGGTGTGCAAATTTAGTTAAAAAAATTGAATATTAGCAAATTAGTGGCAAAATATTTTTCGTTAAGAGATTGAAAATTGAATGTTTAGTCTGTATTATGGAGTTATTAAATCAACATTACATACTGGAATTGTAATATCCGTTCTCTACGCAAAAGCGTATCAGGTGAAGTTTTGTTTTCAATCCGAGCTTTTCCGTGAGGCGATTGATATAGGTATCTATGGTTCTTGTACTGAGATTCAGCTTTTCACCGATTTCCTTGTTGCTGAAGCCTTCGTAGCAGAATTTCATGAGCTGGATTTCTGTTGGAGAAAGTTCTTCCTGGCTTTTTTTCTGTCTGTCCATGTACTCCATTACCGCGAGCGGCTGCTGTTCCCATTGTTTTGTATAATTGCTGTAATCGAAAGTATCGGATGTGATTTTTCCTTTGATAATATCTTTGATGACGTTACTCTTTTTCTGACAGTAATAAACATTCGGTATTTTGGAAAGGATCTCTGCCATATCCTCCTGATAGGTCCCGGAATAGGTAATGATGGGGGTTTCAGTATTGCTTTTCCGTATGTATTTTATGGCTTCAAGCCCGCTAAGTACCGGCATGAATAGCTCTACAATAAAAACATCTTCCTGCCTTCTGTAATTTCTGCTGATCAGCTCATGACCATTGTTGCAGTCATTAAGAAGCATATAGAATGGGTTTTCGGTAAGCATTTTGATTAATATTTTTTTAAAATAAAAATCACTGTCTGCAATGGAAAACCGCACAGTATTGGTCAATAATTTGCTCACTTTAATATCGATTTGGTGTGTGATGATTAAAAAATCAGATCACTAAATTATGAAAATAAGATGAAAGTGAAAATTAATCTTAATTTAATTGAAAAAATAATATTACATCAACATAATATTTAAATTTTGTGAATAAATTATTTTTTTATAATTTCACATTCCAAACAAATCACATTATATGTCTTCGAACCGGGAGAAAAAACTAAACAAGGCAGACGTCAGGATAGGCATTTGGAAATTTGTTCTATCGTTCATCGTTTTATCAGGTGTTTCTTTCATCTGTGTATTTTTCTTTTTTAAAAGCTACGACATCCAAAGAGAAGGGATAAAGAATGAAGCGGACAAGTACCGGGATCTGCTTACCAGAAGCAATGTCCTGAAAGATCATATCGGCAGCATATTTTACCGCATGGATCAGCTTGACATCAACAGGGTACAAAATGATATTTTCCTGAGAAACGCCATCATGGAGGATGTCAGGAACGCAAGAGGTGCCATGGGTACAGACAGTGCGGGTAATTTTAAGCACTATTCCATCCTGATGAAACAGATTGAGCCGATGCTGGCCTTAAAAAAACAGATCATTGACGTTTCTTATAAGGAGCAGGTAGCGCTGAGAAATCTCAACGAATGCAAAGGGAAAATAGGAATTATCAATAGTGAACTTAAGGTAGATCCTACCAGGAAATTTTCAGGAATGCGAAGAAGAAGATAAAACGAACACTATGCAAGCACAAGTTACCTTATCAAAAAAAGAAAGGCGTTACCAGTTTTTATATTTAATTCTGATGCTCTTTACGGCGCTTATTTTTATGGGAATCATTTTCTTAAGAGGTTTTCAGTCTCCTTTTTCGGATAACGATATCGTATCAGTCCAGATGCTGGAGGAAAAGGCGAAATTTGACCAGAAGCAAAAATTGTCTTATAAAGTACTGGACAGTACTTTTTCAATGATTAATAAGCTTACCGACGAAGCTCCGCAGCCTTTTGTGGAAAACAACATTATGTATGGGATCAATGATGTAGCCGGCTATTACCAGAACGGTGAAAATATCAATGACATCAGAAAAGAGGCATATCCGCAGATCGCGGAATTTTATAAAATGTATTTCAACGACAAAAAAATTATTTCAAGCAAAACTGAGAATATCAAAAATTTTGAAAAACAATTTGAAGAATGCTCCATTGGTTTTAAGGAAAAGAAAAGTCAGCTTTTCCAGCGCGAAACAGCTTTGAATTCAAGGTCTCAGTAAGCTTTTTACACTAAGGAAAATTATTACACAAACACAATACACACATCACACAATCATTAACTATGAATTACTTTCAGAAAAACAAGAAGAACATTATTATCGGTGTTATTGCAACATTGTTAATAGCGGCATTGGTTGCATTATGGCTGCAGAAGAAAGTGATACACTCTTCCGACGATATTGTCGGACTCGTCTATCCGTCTACCCTGAAAGAGGGAGATACGCTTTCATTCGAAGACAAAACACAGTTTGCCAAAACCAAAAGATGGAATTTCGGAGACGGAACCACCAGCGATAAAAGCAAGGGCATTCACTTTTACAACAAACCGGGATATTATCAGGTAACATTGATTATCGATAATAAATATTCCAAATCTTTTCCCATCATTGTTTCTTCAAGAACAGTTCCGAAAAAGGACAGTGTAAAAACGGTAACACTCATTGACGCCCCTTCTCAGGCCATGCAGTTCGAAAATGTGCAGTTCCGTGCCATTTCAGACGGTAAACAGTTTACCTGGAAATTCGGGGAAACCGGGAGAATTGATTCTAAAGACAAACTGGCGATCTATTCCTATCAGAAGCCAGGTGATTATGTGGTAAGTCTTATCACCGATGAAACAGCAGAACCGGTTCTTCACCAGATCAAAATTCTTCCTTACTATGATGCATTGGAAGATGAAGTAAGTGTAGAAGACACTTATGCTAAAATTGATAATGATTTTAAATATCATCTTCAGCAGATTGCCTACGGAAACAATTTCAACATGCATTACAATTATCTGTTGAGAACGTATCTCTGCAACAACGAAAATACAGTAGTGAAAGTAAACGACAGCAAAGTAAATAACTTTTACATGTATTGCGCAGGACTGCAGTTTGATAAGAATAATGTCATTCAGACCGTTAAAGTAAATTTTGATGATGCACAAAACTGCGTTACCAAAGTAGATATCAACCAAAGCAAATAATATCCGTCTCATTTCGGGATTCACACTCACACTATCATAAAATATTAATAAGGATGAAAAATAAACTTCCTCTAGCAGCATATTATATCGGAATTTCGGTATTACTGACAGCCTGTCAGGTAAAATTACCGTCTAAAAGAACGCCCGAGCCGGCACATTACGGACAAGTTGATAATTCACCTGTCGTTAATGGTTTTCCGAAAAAAGCAGTTCCATGGATTGCTATTTCAGACCGATCCAGAAATACGGCCTATCTGGATAAAAGTGATGAAAAATCTTATAAAGAAGTTAAGTTTCTGGAACCGTTGATGGTTTTAAAGCACCGCGACGGTATGGTAAAGGTAGCAGAATACATTCCTGATGCTTTAATGAAAAAAGTTTCATCTAAACAGGTGAAAACCTATGGCTGGATCCCGGAATCTGACCTCCTCTTGTGGAGCAACTCCCTTAAAAGCGAAAAAACAGGTTTTCCGGTGAGAGTTGCCGTGGTGCCAAGCAACAGCGAAGTCATCAGAAACTCCGAAAGATATTATAAAAATGATTCGATTATGGTGTTCAATTCACCGAGTCTTATTGAGCAGGCGAATGTGAAAATCCCGAACGGCCAGATGGTTTACGTTTACAAACAGGCAGAAAATAATAAAAGATTTCTCGTAGGGAAAAGTCCGACTATTGATATCGACAGTATAGGGACAAGTCTTTACGGGTGGGTAAGTTCCAATGTTATTTCCAGCTGGGGTGAACGTTCTGCCGTCAAAATGAAAAATACTACAGGAATCACGGATACCACTTTAGGCATTCATGAAGGTGCTCCCGGAGGAAATGACTCTGAAAACAAAACGGCCATTTTGCTGACGGATGTTAACAAAAGAACACCACTCGAAAATATTTTCCCGGTGACTTTACCTTTAAATGAAACACCAGCTCCGGATTCTAAAACCAAATATTTTACGAACATTCTGGATTACAGCAAAAATTATGTTTTCAATGTTTTAGGTGAACCTATTGACTTTGAAAGATATAGAGAAATAACAGATAAAGATAAGAAAATAAACATTGTATTTACACTGGATATCAGCGCTCCGAATGCGCCGTATGCTCCCATTGTAAAATCCCTTTTGCAGGATTTACAGCTAAGGTTTGAAAAGCCTTCCTATTTTAATCAGGTGAAATATGGCGTAGTTTTGTATAAAAATAATCCGTGCGGTGATAATGTGGCGGTTTCTCCTCTGAATTCTGATTACAGCAAGATCACAACATTCATCGATCAGAAAACCAATGAGATGAACTGTGCAAGCAACAGCGGATATCAGCCGGTAAACGAAGGCCTGATGGCAGCAGGAAATCTGTTGTCTAATTTTCCGGACGAAACAAACATTGTGGTTACCGTAGGAACATCAGCAGCCCAGAATGGAAATATGTATGGGGTGATCAATTCTCTTACTCAGGCCCAGGCAAGAATGATTATGTTCCAGACAAGCGCAAGATCATCAGATACATACAATGATTTTGTTTTGATGGCTGAAAACGTAGTAACGAATACGGCTAAAAATATTGCAGAGCTTAAAAAACAGAAAATCATCAATCAGAATGATGTTTTAACGAAAAATAATTTTAATCTTGTAGAAGGTGACGAAGGCTTTTTCTCATTGGATTATCCGAAGCAGAGTATGTCTCAGGGATTCGTTATTTTCCCTAAAAAAGGAGACATTGCAACCCCGGGATATCTTAAAAAATCTGTAGACAGCCTGATATCGCAGGTTACCCTGGATAATATGACTTTAGATAAATCTTTAAACGATTATTTCCATTCATCGGTGGGAGCCGGAAGAACGGATGTTGATCTGAAATACAAATATCTGTATCCGGGACTTACCAATCCTGTTCCTGCGGGCATTGCGGCGCAGCTCATCAATTATGGAAACCCGTTTTTGGTAAAAGGATATATTCCGAAAGATCTTAAAGATTATAAGCCCGGACTTGAAAAAGGAATCTTAATTTCTGAAACCGAATATGATAATTTAAAATTATTCTATACTGAAGTTTATCAGAAAACCGGTGCTGAGAGATCAGATTTCAGCCAGGCGAGGGCGGTAAGAGAATTTGTGAAACTTTTAAAAAAATACAATCCGACGCTACAGTTCCTGGATAAAGGTGAGCTATACAAAAAGCCGATGTCTTATGCGGTAGGAGTAAGCACAGGTTTTGATAATTCTGAAGAAGAGATGATGTCAAAATATATGCTGAAAGGCTGGAAAAAATCTAAAATTGTAACCAATGAAACGGCAAGAACTTACTTCCGTCACTACAAAGATTTAGCTGAGAGAATGCTTTCTCACAGAAATGATCCGGCGGTAAAAATTCAGCAGAACGGGCAGACTTTCTATTGGCTGAATGAATACTTTATGCCGACAATGCTACCCACCGAACAACCGGAATATACTAAACATTAACAACTTAATCATACGAAAAGCGGAATTAATTTCCGCTTTTTTTATTTTTTTAATGTAAATTTTTTATCTTTGATAGTATCCAAACCAAAATATTATGTCACAGCAATCATCTCCCCATGACGGCAAACACTTTGTCGTACAGAAAGGTAAAGCCCAGTGCAACCAGGGTGATCAGTTTCCTCAGTATAAAGTTACCTCTCATCAGCATCACTTCTGGAATGATTCAGACGGAAACGCAGATTTTCTGGCCGTTACCGAAGACGATCTTCAGTTCAATCCTTCCGGGCCCAGTTTTGGAAAATGTAAATTAAAACCTTCTTCAGGCGGAAATTTACCCTGCTCTTATGCACCTTCCGGAAAATGGCAGAAAACCTATGAAAAGGTGAAAATATTAGGTAAAAAGATCGTTACAGAGGCCTCTGAGCTACAATGTACGGTAGGAGGAAAAATTACCATTAAAGATCACGGACAACGCGGACAAATGAGTAAACAAAATGTGAAAAGTGCTGATAGTAAAACATTGCGGCACATCAATCCGCTGGTAAATATACAGAACTATAAAGAAACTGTTCTGGAAAGTGAAATTGACGCGTACTAATTAATCTTAAAAACACTTTCTATGTCTAAAAAAGGAGTTTCAAAAATTTCAGGAAATCCTACCCCTACAGTAGGTGAAAAGACCACTTATATGGTTACAGACTGGTATCCTGCAACGCCGGCGGACGAAAGAAATCCTGCTGAAGTAATCTGGGAGCTTTTTAAGAAACGTGACAATGGAAGCTTTACAACGACTAATATCAAAAAGAAAGGTGACGGAAGTTTTACATTTGGTGAAGTGGCAGCTAAAAATACCTATCGCCTGGAAGCTTATCTTCATGAGCCTGAAGGGCAGGGGCCCACAACGCTTGATATTACACCACAACCTGCAGGAGTTCCACAGATCACGAAAGTTGATCTGAGGTATGTCGATGATTCTCCCGGAACTGTTTTCAGCTATACCGAAAAACTTGTAGCTAAAGCCCAATGTGTGAATCTTACGGGAAAGAAGTTGCTGTTTACCCTTTGGGAAGATGATGCTCCCGGCGAAGGACATAATAATGCCAACAATCAGTTTGTTGAAAGTCGTGAAGCTATAGTAGACAGAACGGGAACGGCTACTGCGGAATTTGTTTTAACGAAAGCTTTAATGCAGAAGGCTTCCCAAGGAGAAAGAGATCCGAAGGAATTAGAATTCTATGTGACAGTAGAATATTATAAAGATAAAAAACATGCTACAGAAAACCGGGAAGTAAAAAATCCTGATTACAAACCGCCTGTGCCACAGTCAGGAGCAAGTACGCCAAAGGCGAAAACTCCAACTGCTACTCCTACAGCTCCGCCAAAAGCAGCCGGTTCTCCTGCCGCCCAAAAACCTCAGTCTAAAAAGGAGGAAAAAGGGATCATGGATAAAGCGGCAGAATGGTGGGATGAGCTTTGGGACTGGGCAGAATCAAAAGGTACGGTAAAACCGGATAAGAAACCTACACCACAAAAACCGGAAGGAAAAACGACAAGCGTTGTAAAAAATGAAGATGCACAAAGTACCGATTGCGGCGAAAAATACTGCATCAAAAAAGGGGATAAAAATGAGGTTATCAGGGAGATCAATATCCGATTGGCAGGATTCGGAGGAAATGTACCGACAGATGAGTTTACAGACCGCACCGAGAAAATGATAAAACAGTTTCAGAGAGACTATATGAAAGTTCCCGAAACCGGTAAAGTATGTGGAAATGTTTTGAGAGCAATCGACGAATTTTCTACAAATTTTGATCTGTCTGCTACTGTCTGGAACCAGCTTAGTTGTTCCTGTACGACCAAAGGCAAGGAAGTGACAAGTAAACTGAGAGGTATAAAAGAACTTAATAAATGTGATAAATTCGGAGATAAAACAGGAGATAATACCGAACCTGAAAAGTCAAACCGTTATGAATATCCGGGGATTCACAGATCGCTTTTGTTTGGACTTAAGGCTGTTAAGTTTTATTTAAGCAAACAGGCAACATATAGTTTGGGGAAAATAAGCTCAGGCTACAGATGTCGGTTCAAAAATTTCAGAACGACCAATCATCAGGGGAAGGCAATTGATATTCAGTTTGATAAGGGAACATGGCAGATTCGTGGGCAGCTCTATAAAAATATTGCTGAGCTTAAAAAAATAAGAGAGGATATTTTTTATAAATATCTTAATGCAAAAACCAGCTGGACAGAAAAGAATAACTTTAGTTTAGAGCCTATTGGATTGAATACCGATAATTCATTGGTTGATTCCAATCATACTTATAGCTGGATACATATGGATGTAAGGGAGTTTGATAAGAAGTATCTTGATGATAAATATTTTGCCAAAAACTCATCCTCTCTGAATGGCAAAAGCATTATGCAGCTTGCTCTTGAAGCAGGATTTAGCAATACATGCAAATGTATTAAGAAATTTGAATCTCAGCAGAAAGATACAACTACATCGCCTGCTGCGGATTGCGATACGAAATTTAAGAAAGTAGCACCAATTATTCTTGCTCACGAAGGAGGATTTGTAGATCACCCTTCAGACAAAGGCGGAGCAACTAATAAAGGCATTACATTTGCTACATGGAAAAAATATGCAAAGGAAGACGTAGATGTAGAACCAACGCTGGAAAATTTAAAGACAATAACCGACGAACAGGCTACTACAATTTACCGCAAAAGATATTGGGAACCAAAAGGATTCTGTAAAGTGGAAGATGAAAGAGTAGGACTGATGGTGTATGACTGGACGATTACTTCAGGTGGTGCCGGAAAACAGGTACAGAGGCTGCTGAAGAATGAATTTGAACAGGATATTAAAGACGACGGAACAATAGGCTCCAAAACCATTGAAGCGATCAATAACGTTCATGATCAGGACAAGCTGCTCACAAGGATAGCCGAAATAAGAAAGCAATATTATACAGATCTTACTTTTACAAATGGTAAAAAGAACGATCAGGATGTTTTCCTTAAAGGCTGGCTGAACAGAGTAGATGATTGTCTGAATTTTAAACCTTAAGTAAGCATATGAGATTTTTAATATTAATTTTTTTACTGATTGTAAGCTGTAAAGAAAATAAGGCTAAAGCAACCGATACAAAATCTGTCATCAGTTCCCCTGCAGAAAACAACAATAATGCATCAGCACACAATTGGTCAGGCGAATGGATCTATCAGAAAAGACAGGCTAATGCAGATGTTCCCGAAGAGCAGTTTACACTTACCATTATTCAGGAAGGAAATAGTATCAAAGCACAGTATTGTGCCATTGCCAACAGCGGTGGGAAAATAGACTGCGAAAGTGAGCAGAAATATAACGTAATAGGAAACATTAAAGATGATAAAATCGTCGGTGAGTTCTTCAGCTTTTTTGGCGCTCCATCAGACAAAGGCGAATTTGAAATCTCTTTAATTGATCATAAAATCCATTGGAAAGTAATCAAGGCTCCCAAGGGAACGTTTTATGCCCCGGATGACTGTGTACTTACCAAAAAAGAACATAATTACACCGCTACAAAACCTGTTAGCTCTTCCGGTAACGAAGCTGTAGATCTTTTGCCAGTAGACTATAAAGATCTTGAAAATCAGAATAAAATAAAATTCACAGATCATCCTGAAGACTGGCTAAAGAAGGCTTTTATGGATAAGTTTGATCTTACTGCCGATGCAAGTGCGAAAATCCTCTCAAAAGACGGCTATGATCTTTATATTGTAAATAATGTGGGCGGAGACAGCGAACTGATCTATTTAGTTTCAGCAAAAGGGAATGCAATGTTAAACGGAATAAATGTAGCAGACAGCAATGGCGACAGCGAAACAACAAAAACATTTTCTATAGATGCAAAGAATACGATTAATATCTTCAGCGAAACCAGAGGCAGGAGAAGCTTGATTGAAAAATATGTCTATAATCTTGGTAAATTTGAGAAAAAATAAAGTTTAAAACTATTTTGAAACTTTAAAGAGGTTGTGCTGATGCATGGCTTTTTTAAATTTTATTATAATTAAAAATAAAAATATTTTTTGATAGAAATTTATGGTATTTTTGATTAATCAATCACATAAGAAGTAAACTTTTATGATTAAACAAAACTTTATCGGCCTATGTCTTTTCACAGGACTCACTGTTATTTCATGTAAGAAAAATGAGGCTAAACAGGAAAAGAATATTCAGGATTCATCAGCTGTTTCCGGCGTGATAAAACACGATTCAAATCCGGCTTCGGAACAACAAAAGGCAATAATAGATTCTGCAGACACAGGCATCAATGATAATGATAAAGTAAACTCGGCAGTTTCTAAAAAAATAGTTGAAGGAACCTTTGTCGCTAATAACTGTGACGGTGGCAGGTTTTCAATTGAATTTAAAAATAACGACGGGAAGCCAACTTTTAAAATCTTTGATAAGAAGAAAATTATTGCTGCCGGCAATGTGTCTTCTGAAACCGATGAAAAAACGGGCGAAATAACAGGTCTTGTCATGGGGGAAATCGGCGGATTGTTTGATGGAGATAAAATTACCATTCAGAACTATGGAAATTCCATGAATGAATTTGATCATTTTACACAATGCGGCGATAAGTATTTAGAATTTACAAAAGAAAAATAATGCTCAATAAGTATTTTTCGCCTTCTTAAAAATACCTTTATAAACATTTTTGTAAAATAATTTTTTACACTACATTAGGGTAAGTCAAAAATCGGAATATATGATCGTTCATTTTATACTTTCCGGAGAAACGCTGGAAAGCATATCTGAAGAAATTCAACTCGAAAATCCGGAATATCTTAAAGAATTTCACAATAAGCATTGTGCAAGAGAAGATTTTATTTACGATAATCTTATTCCACGGAAAAAACTACTGATTCCTGATATTGATAAAATTCGTGAGTACAACAGCCGGAACGATGCTTATTTCAAAAATCCCAGACTTAATCCCGTATTGCCTTTCAGGCCAGAAAATTTCAGCAAAATTTATGCTGTTACCAATAAAGAAATTGAAGAAAATCTGTTGGATAGGCAGCAAAATGCTCTTACATACACCGTTTCTGTAAAATGGATCAGAAATGAAGATGACTCTCATATTTTTCACCTTTTTAAAAATAATTTTTCAGACGAACAGGGAAGCATGATGGCAGATCTGGCCTCAGAATCCGTCCGCTCGCTTAACCCCTTGGAGATAAAAACAGATCGTAAAGGGAATATCATCAATGTGAGCCTTACTCAGCATACAATGGATCAATTTAAAAAGATAAAAGAGCGCCTGAACGATCTTTTTCCTGATCAATACGCGAAAATTTATCTCGATGAATTTGAATTCGCCATTCTTAACAAAGAAATTTTTGCTGAAAGAATGAGGGAAGATGTCTTTATTAAAAACTATTTTGCTTCTTTACGGAATACATTTATCAATGGAAAATCGTTTTTGCAGCAATCAATAGGAGAGGAAAATACACCTGTTGATCTCCAGCAGAAAATAGAAAATACTGATTATGATGAAGAAATTATTCTGCTTCAAACTCCGATATCATCTGGCAGTGAGATGAGTTTTTCCGGAAAATACACCCTGAATACTCATACCGGAATGATTAAAAATATCGATATTCAATACAGTATTTTCCAGTTCGGAGTTAAAAATTTCAGTTTTTTTACTCTTGCAGAATTGGTGTAAATCCTCATTAATAAAGGATTTTATAGTTTAAATATATTCAATGTCGTAAAACTACTACACGAAATCGTAGTATTACTACAAAAAGTCACATTTGCGTGTAAAAGTTTTTCTAAGAAATTTGTTGCCTATATCTTTGTAACACAATCACCGAATCACAAAATATTATTAACGATTAAAATTTACCATCATGGCAGCAAATTCAAGAGGAATTCTAAAATTCAACGGAGGCGAAGGTCAAAAATTATTAAAGCTGAACTACAGCGTGTCAAGATCTACTGACGTATCGGGCAGAGTAGCTTCAGATCCTTCCAACGCAATCATCAAAGTAACCGTAGAAGCAACTGAAAAATCAGATATTCTGGAAAGCTTACTGAACGGAAAATACAAACCTACAACAGGTGAAATCACTTTCAACAAATCTCACGAAGAAGGCACATTAATTACTTTAAACTGGGAAAACGGTTATGTCATCCAGCACGAAGTAGATTTCGATGCCGTAGACGAAAACAGCATGCTGATCAGCTTTATCATCAGTGCTGAAACCATCGACTACGGAAATTCTAAGTTTGAAGGACTATGGCCTTCAAGCTAGAAAACTGAACGTAATTTAATATTCATATGAAAAAGACTGTCATCACGAGGCGGTCTTTTTTTACCATTATAATAGCGAAATTTGCTATGCTTAAGATAATATTATTGAATGCTTAGCGAATTGATATTTTATCCTCTCAAAAAAAACGGATATATTAGTAAAAGGTAAAAGATTCAGATCATTATGGATTAATTTTTGCTGCACTTCAGCAAAAACATAATTGGTGAGAATCTCACACCACAATAGAATATAAATTTGAAAAATACACAATGGGAGTACTAGTAACCAACGAGACCGTAAAACAGCTGTTTCATATTGCTCAGTCTATCGCTAGGGAAAATTATAATGCAACTTTTGGCGGGCCGCACATTCTTCAGGCATTAATGCATAAAGATATTGGTCTTTCAGATTTCCTGAAAAGCATTGATAAAGATCCGGGATATTTTTACGAGTGGGCAGACGTGCGAATTGAAGATTATCCTAAAACCACCCATCTTCCCGATGAGGTAAAAGAAGACGAATCGGTAGATACTATCGTTGAGGAAGCCGATGATATCCGTTTAAAGCTTGGTTTGGACGAGATTACGCCAATCTGCATCCTTACGGCTATTGTAAAGCCTCAGGTAGCTTTTTCGCTTCAGCAGCTGAAATCACTTCCTCTCAGAGAACACGAAATTTTCAATCTCTACAGAAAAGATACGCCTTACGAAAGCTTAGGAAACCAGGAATTTTCTTCCATTTTTTCAAACGGATCAGATTATTCCGATAATTCCTTTCCTTCCATTAAAAATTATTGTGTAGACCGAACGGCGCAGGCCAGAAAAGGCGAGTTGGAAAATATCATTGGCAGAGATAAAGAACTGAGAATGCTGGTAGAAATACTTTGCAGAAGAAGTAAGCCCAATGTAATTATCATCGGTGAGCCGGGAGTCGGAAAAACAGCTTTGGTAGAAGGTTTTGCTATTGAAATTACCAAAGGAAATGTTCCTGAAATGCTTAAAAACGGAACATTACTGGAGCTTGATACAGGTGCTTTATTAGCCGGAACTTCTTATAAAGGCGAAATTGAAGACCGTCTTAAAAAAGTAATTAATGAATGCAAAAAAATAGAAAAAGCCATTCTGTTTATTGATGAAATTCATACGCTCTTAGACCCGAAAGGCAGCATCGGAAATGTTGCCAATTTATTAAAACCTGAACTGGCAAGAGGTGAAATTACCGTAATCGGAGCAACCACACAGGAAGAATACAGAAAAATTATCGAGCCTGAACAGGCTTTTAACAGACGTTTTGAAGTACTTACCGTCAACGAGCCGGACGAAAAAACCTGTGTTAAAATGATCGACGTTTTGCTCGAAGGTTACAAAAAGCACCACGGAATTGAAGTAGAAAAAACAGCACTTCCCGAATGTGTACGTCTCGCAAAAAGATATTCTAAAGGCAAAAAATTACCGGATGCGGCGATCGATTTATTAGACAGGACGATGGCAGCTATTAAAATGCTTGATGAGCTTTCAGAAAAAGAACTGGAAAGCTGGAAAAACAGATATGATGAAATTCTTAAAGAAGAATTTTTTGATGATAAAGATAAAGCTGATGAATTGATCTGGACCTACAATTTGCTTAGAGACAAGATAAGCCCAATTTTATGGGGATCTCTGAGCGAACAACCTCAGATTGACAATTCAATGCCGGTAGAGCAGATTCAGAAAACAATTGAAGATACTTATGCTGAACTTTTGGAGCATGCGGCGAAGAAAAGAGAAAAGGTTGACCGTCTGGAACTGGCGGCAGTAATGGCTGCTAAAACAAATATCCCGATAGGAAAAATTCAGGCGCAGGAAAAAGAAAAGCTTCTTAATATGGAATCTCTTCTAATGAACAGAGTTGTCGGGCAGGATCATGCGTTGAAAATTCTTTCTGATGCTATTGTTGAAAACCGAAGCGGACTGAATAAACCGGGACAGCCAATCGGGTCTTTCTTCCTTTTGGGACCAACCGGAACCGGAAAAACAGAGTTGGCAAAATCAATGGCGGAGCTTCTTTTCAATGATGAGAAAGCAATGGTCCGTTTCGATATGTCAGAATTTAAAGAAGAACATTCTGCAGCACTTTTGTATGGCGCTCCCCCGGGATATGTGGGTTATGAAGAAGGAGGAATGTTGGTCAATAAAATCAGACAGCAGCCTTACACGGTGGTTTTATTTGATGAAATTGAAAAAGCACACCATTCGGTTTTTGATGTGTTTTTACAAATTATGGATGAAGGAAAAGTGCATGATAAGCTTGGGAAAGAAGGAGATTTCAGCAATGCTTTGATATTATTTACCTCAAATATCGGAAGTGAAGAAATCGTAAAACAATTTGAAGAAGGTAAAATTCCGGAATCATCATCTTTAATGCAAATTATGTCGAATTCCGGAAGATTCAGACCGGAATTCCTGGCGAGAATTACAGAGATTATTCCTTTTGCTCCGATCACCGAATCTATTGCAGAAAGAATTTTTAATATTCAGTTAAAATCGCTTCACACGTCACTGACAAGACTCGGAATTGCGCTTAAAATTTCTGATGAAGCGGTGAAAAACCTTGCATTAGGCGGCTTCAGTAGTAAATATGGAGCAAGACAGATCTCAGGAGTCATCAGATCTCAGCTCGCAAGGCCAATCTCCAAAATGATTGTTCGCGAGGAAGTAAAATCCGGGCAGATCATTCATGTAGACTGGAATACAGAAGAGGAAAAATTAAATTGGAAAGTGGAATAAATAAAACGATATACGTTAAATTTTTAATTTACGTTAATAATATATGAAACCAAATCTCAAAAATATTGTCCTTACAGGAATGTTGCTGTTGTGTTCACATTTGATGAATGCACAGTTTCTGGCGGCTTCTGATACGTCAGAAAGCAGTGTGAGACGATATAAGAGTATTATCAGCGCAAATAAGGATATTGTTGATTTCATCGAATATTCTCTTGCAGAAAAAGGTTTGCCCAAACACCTCAGAAACCTGGCCTTAATTGAATCTCATTTTAACAGAAATATTACTTCGGGAGCAGGAGCGGTAGGTGTATGGCAGTTTATGACTTCACATGCCAATCAGTACGGGCTCACCCAACAAAACCGGAACGATCTTTATAAAAGTACCAAAACAGCGGTAATCTCTCTGGCTAATTTATATAAAAAATACAATAACTGGGTGACGGTAGTAGCTGCCTACAATTGTGGCGAGGGAAATATTGCCAAAGCCATGGCGGCTGCCAATTCTTCTCAATACCATGTATTTTATAAATTTTTACCGGAAGAAACCATCAACCATGTCAAAAAATATCTGAATGCGTGCTATGCTACCGGAGAACTTCAAAATGTTTTAAGCAACTACAATTCTTCCAGAATGAATACCGTATTTTTCGTGAATGGGGGAAGCGGTAAAAATAATGAGTCACTCGCGGAAACGGATATCAATGCAGGATTTAATTTAAATGTCATTGCCGATGAGCTTGATGTAGATGTTGCCAAACTTCTATCCTGGAACCCTGGAATTTCACAGGAGCTTCAGGATAAAGGAGAAGGAATCCTGTATCTTCCGAAAGATCTTATGCCGGATTTTTTATTAAGGAAAAACAAAATTCTTTCAAGATCAATAAAAGAAAGTAATACGATTAACACCAAACAGTAAAGAACTTAGCGATAATGTTTAACCTATCCAAATCACAGGTCATATGAAAACAGAATCACCAAACATACCGAAAACCCCTTCATTCCGTCCTTCCCAGAATGCCGACGGAATTTCTGAAAATCATCATGCGGGAATTAACAGATTAGTAAAGCTTTCCCTCGTTATTGAAGGAAAAGTAATAAAATACTACAAGCATTTTAAGCTGACTCAAAGTGCGAGAAAACACCACGAATTCAGCGTAACGTTAGCACATGATGCATTGGGTGACCGCCAGACCCATACTCTCGAAGAAGCCAATAAGTTTTTGGGAAAACGTCTTACTGTTGTCATTTCGTACAAAGACATCGACAACAGCCCTGAAAGAACTTTTGTAGGAGTCATCACCGGGGTTGGATTTAGTCAGGAAAGAATGAGCCTTGGCAATATTGTTTTAACGGGCTACAGTCCGACCATTTTATTGGATGGCGCGCCTCATATTCAGAGCTTTGGCGGAACATCACCTGTGAATATGGGAATTATTGCCAATGAAGTGATTAAACAGGGCATCGATACCGGTCGTTTTGATGTAAGGGTTGATACCAATGATTATTCACAAATTATTTACAGCAGCCAATACGACGAAACGCATTATAATTATCTTGCAAGAATGGCTGAAGCCTATGGCGAGCAGTTTTACTATGACGGAGAAGTTCTTCATTTCGGTAAACTGCCTCCTCAGAATAAACCCATTAAATTAACATACGGAAGCAGCGCAAACAATATTAAAGTTGAATTAAAAGCTGTTCATACAAAACCTCAGTTTTATGGTTATAACAGCAGTAAAAATGAGAAGTTAACTTCAGGAGACACACCAATCCAGCATGTGGGAGATTTAGCCAAAACGGCTTATGCACACAACGAAAAAATTTATAAAACTCCTGCGCTTCAGATTGCCCCGATTAAAGCAACCACCCATCTTGATGTAGAATATTCGCAGAAAAGTACATCGGGAAGTCAGGCTGTCAATGTATTTTCTTTATCAGGTAATACTACAGTGCCATTTTTACATCCAGGCTGTGTTGTTGACGTTCAGATGCGGAAAATTGATACCAACGAATCTTCTTATTTTACCAGAATTATGGTGACAGAAGTTTCACACGAAGTCGACACCATTGGGCATTATACAGGAAGTTTTGAAGGAATTGCTTCCGATACGGGATTTTTGCCTAAGCCTGAGTTTAAAACCCCTAAAGCAGAACCACAAATCGCTACCGTTATCTCCAATACAGATCCGGAAGGACAGGGAAGAGTGCAGGTAAGATTTGACTGGCAAACGAACGATACTACTCATTTTATAAGAATGATGAGTCCTGATGCCGGAGGAACCGACCAAATTACTCAAAACAGAGGATATGTGGCCATTCCGGAAGTAGGCGATCAGGTGATGGTGAATTTCGTTCACAGCCATCCCGACAGGCCATTCGTCATGGGAGGAATGTTCCATGGAGGGATAGGACTTGGCGGAGGTGTGGATAACAGGGTGAAATCTATCCAGACCAGGAGCGGTCACAGAATTGTTTTTACGGAAGATGAAAGCATTATTATTACCGATAAATCAGGGAACGAAATTCATTTGGATACAACGGGAAGCAATATTACCATGACCGCTCCGGAAACGATGACGCTCAACTGTAAGAATATGAACATCAATGTTGGTGAAAATATGAATACGAATGTCGGAATGAATATTTCTGAAATTGCCGGAATGAACAGGAACAGCAGCATCGGAATGCTTAATATGATGAGCGTTGGAACTGATTTCATTACCAATGTGACGGGAGAAATGATAGAATATATTCAGGGGAATAAAGAATCGCATACCGACAAAGACAGGGTAAGCACGAGCAACGGAAAAATTACTACGCAAAGTGTAGGAAACCACGAACAGCATTCTGATAAAGAAGTACAAAACAATTCCGGAGAGAAATCTAAAAACTATTAATGCGCTATGAAACAGACATTCGTAGGAGGAAATATTTTGGAAACAACCGGAGGAAACAATCTTTCCTACGCCAAAGATGTTATTGAAAATGTCGGCAGTCAGGTTATACAGAAAGGTCAGGAAAGTGGTGTAAGCTACGGAAAACAGGGTGCTCCACCAAAAAATGAAAAAATTTACGATGTGGTCATGTTTGTGGCAGGAACAACAGATCCTGTCAACACAACAGGACTAAAACATCAAGCCAATACAGATTACTGGCAAAGCAGCAAAGACAACTTCTGGAACAAAATAAAAGCATTAAAGCCGCAATTTCTGAATCTTCATATCGAAGGAAGTTTTTTCAGCTGGTCCGGAGATAACGATACCAAAGAAAGAAATCTGGCAGCAAACAGACTGTTGGATCTGTTTTTAAGGGTTTATAAATTCTGGAAAAATCAGGAAGTTCATCTGCATCTTATCGGGCATTCGCATGGCGGAAATGTCATCAACCAGTTTACCGAGCTTATTGCGACAGATCCGAAATTTCCCAAAGCCTGGAAGGTAAAAAGCATCACTTATTTATCAACGCCATTTTTTCAGCACAAGCACCAGCTCAATCATTCTAAATTGCATAAGCAGTGTCAGATTATTAATGTACACAATGAATATGATTTAACACAACAATTGATTGCAGATTTCAGCCTAGTGAATCTTGAAGGACTCATCAAGCAGTTCCAGATGGAAAAGTTTGACAACGGAATCACAACGCTGAAAAGTGTAAATAAGGAAGCAATTACAAAATACCTTAAAGGATTTCCAACCAGGAAAACGGCAACCGCCGCATGGGCAGAAATGGCAAAAGGCTTTTTAGGGATCGGTATGATTACGACAGAATTTATTATCTATATTAATTCATTAAAACTCGAAAATTCTAACCTTACCGCAGAAAAAAATACATTTGTAAATCTTCTGAATAATTTCCTGCAATGGACCAATGATGTTCGCAGAAACTATGAAAACGGCGGAAGCTACGATAAAATAACCTGGGCGAAAAACCTGAACCTTACTCAGGGAATGAGAGTTTTAAATATCCTTTTCGACATA
Source organism: Chryseobacterium lineare (assembly GCF_977014045.1). NCBI lineage: Bacteria > Pseudomonadati > Bacteroidota > Flavobacteriia > Flavobacteriales > Weeksellaceae > Chryseobacterium > Chryseobacterium lineare. Next base: position 27,113 of record NZ_CDRNIQ010000001.1, read on the forward strand.
AGAAGCGGAGTGAATGACAGCTATATTTTGAGCTTACTGGCAAAACTATTCAGGGCTCAGGCAGGAATTACAGATACTATCGAAGTAACCTCCTGGAATCCATCAAAGCAAACCAAAAGTTTACCGCTGACACATGTTCCGATCTATGATAAAGATCCTTATCACAGCAGAAACAAGAGAAATCAGTGCAAAAACTTCATTGCAGGCGCTTCTGCTGCGGTACACAATAATAATCTGGAAGAAGTTTTAATGAGGCTGCTCAGCCAGTTTATAAAACCGGATCAACTGGCAGATTATATTGACTATATCAACTACGCTGAATTTGTTTTTACCGGAAATCTCGACGCAGAATTAAAAATATTAAGAGGAAATTTTGAGAGATATCATACACTGGTAGAAAGATATTATGCAGATCTTGTAACTCCTAAAGATGAAGCAGAAATAAAAGATATGATGCACAGACCAGGAACCGTTCCGTATCTGGCAATGGCATCTCATAGTCTCAGCCATACGCAATTCTGGCCGGAAGTAGAAGCAGGTCTGAAAAAATCTTTCAGCTCGGGCAGAAATCCGGGATATATGAAAAAGTAATATGAAAAACCAAAAAAAGCTGGCGCTGTTCAGTGTTATTGTATTTATTATATCCACGGCAGCCGCGTCGTATTGGTATATTTTATTGCATTATACCAGAGAACATGATCTTGAGAATATTTCTACCATAATTAGTCAGGTTGGTTTAGTCTCAGGAGCAATTACGACGTTCATATTCTTTATTATTAATCTGTGCATAAAGAAGATAAAAGATAAAGGATTACGGTCTTTTCTGGTAGTTATTTTAGTGATATTTTTTATTGTTTTTGTATATCATCTCACGTTAAATATGGTTTTTTACCATACGGACAGTCCTCAGTCTTTTATAGAATCCTTAATTGAATTTTGATGAGGTTTTCTGTTAATCAAGTAATAGCATTATGAAAAAAACAGCTTTTTTATTCTTCATCAGTTTATCTTTATCGGCTTTCGGGCAGTCTGTTCAGGAAATGGTAAAAGATCTGGACGGAGATTCCGTAAAAGATACGGTTCGTATTGACAGCGATTCCAAGACAATAGTATGCATGCTGTCCACCCAGAAATTTAAAAAAATAAAAAGCGGGAAAATTCAGAAACTCAACTTTGGAAATACACTTGTTGCGACGAAAAAAGGATTTGAATTCTGGAATGATTTTGACAGATCCGGCTTCAGATGTGTTTTTGAATATGATCCGAAGGCAAAAAAAATGCAGCTCGTACAGATGAGAAGAATTGATGATATTTTAAGTTATGATTACGGTGAAAAAGCTAAAGGAAAATCAAGTATTAATCTTCTTACCAACCAGTATGTTGGTGATTTCTATAAAGTCAATCATGGAAAACTACAGAAAATTCCAACGATTAAAGCAAAAATGACATTTCCAAAAACTTACCTGGAAACATTTACGGATTCTGTTTGTTTTGATTATGAAGCAAAATGCCTGGCTTTGTATAAAAAGTTTGAAATTTGATAAGTTGTTTTTTATATAGAAATCCGATAAGTTATTTTTCCTTGTCGGATTTTTTTAGGTTAAAATTAAAAAAAGAGATAGGTTAAAATAAGTTTAATTCTACCTTAAATTAATCTTACTATTTCCCTGGTTTGTGTAATTATATATTGAAAATATAGAGTGTATTTTCATTTTAAAGTGCTGTATTGTAGATGTTTGATGTAAGTTGTATTTCTTTTGTCGTAGAATTACGACATGAAATCGTAGAATTACGACAAAAAATAAAATTAATATTCCAAAGCTTTTAAAATAAAAATTTGTGATCTATCTTTGACTCAACAAATCAGACAAACCAACCAAATCACAAAATATTATTAACGATTAAAATTTACGAATCATGGCAACAAATTCAAGAGGAATTTTAAAATTCAACGGAGGCGAAGGTCAAAAATTATTAAAGCTTAACTACAGCGTTTCAAGATCCACTGACGTATCTGGTAGAGTAGCTTCAGACCCTTCAAACGCATTGATTAAAGTTACAGTGGAAGCTACTGAAAAATCAGACATTCTTGAAAGCTTACTCAACGGAAAGTACAAGCCTACAACAGGTGAAATCACTTTCAACAAATCTCACGAAGAAGGAACTCTAATCACGCTTAACTGGGAAAACGGTTATGTGATCCAGCATGAAGTAGATTTTGATGCCGTAGATGAAAACAGCATGCTGATCAGCTTTGTGGTAAGCGCTGAAACCATCGACTACGGAAATTCCAAATACGAAGGTCTGTGGCCGAGTAGCGGTAACTAATACCTACAATCATCTTAGTAAAATAAAATTGGTTACAGAATAGCTCAGCTCACCCGAGTCGCTATTCTGTTTTTTGTTTTTTTGGAATGAAATTAACCTGAATTCAGTTTAATGGTTAATTACTTATCAGCATTATATCAATCTGATAATGAATTTATTCGATTTTTGTATTGGATAAATTTCAGCATTTTTAAAATTAATATACACCATCAATCAAAATTGTAAGGCTATGTTTCAAGATGATAAAACACCGAAAGTATCTTCTGCAGGAGTACCTTCCAAGGTAGAACCTATGGGAGAAATCAGAAAAATGGCGGAAGATCAGGCGGTAAATAAAGCTACGGAAAAACTTCAGCAAAAAACAGACGGGACCGTTCAGAAAACGACACAAAAACTGGCGCAGGCACAAGCTTACACCGGAGTTGTCGCAGGAGCTTCCGGAATGCTGATGAATCAAAAATTACAGCCGAATACGCCGTCTTTAGTTGAAGATAAAGTCTGGTCCCAGCAGCCTACTTCAAAAATACATAATGCGCAGGCAATTCCTGAAAGCCAGATTTTGGGCATCAATCGTGTCGTAAAGCTGGATATTGTGGTGGAAGGAAAATCGGTAAAACATTTTAAACATTTCCAGCTGAAACAAAGTGCAACCAGACATCATGAATTCAGCTTAATGCTGGCTCACGATTCTTTGGGAAATGCAGAAAATCATAATCTTGAAGAAGCTCAAAGTTTTTTAGGAAAAAGAATCACGGTTATTTTTAAATATAAAGATGTTGAAGAGGGTCCTGAAAGAAGTTTCGTAGGCGTTATCACAGAAGTAGGCTTCAGTCAGGAAAAAGGCAGTCTGGGAAATATTGTACTTACCGGTTACAGTCCCACAGTGCTCCTTGACGCCGCTCCACACATTCAGAGTTTTGGCGGTGGCCAGGAGATAAGCCTCAACAGTATTGCAGATCAGGTTATTAAAGAAGGCCTTGGAAATGGAAAATTTGATTTCAGAGTAGATGCCCGGCATGGAAATGTGTCTTACAGTTCTCAATATGAAGAAACTCATTACAATTATCTTGCAAGGATAGCAGAAGCGTATGGCGAACAGTTCTATTATGACGGCGAAGTCCTCCATTTCGGGAAACTTCCGCCTCAGGAAAAGCCGGTGAAGCTCACCTATGGAAGCAGCGTAAGTGATGTTAAAATCAAAATGAAAGCTCAGCATGTCAATCCAAGTTTTTACGGATACAACAGCAGCAAAAATGAAAAATTAACCACAGGAAACTCCAAAATTACCCATACCTCAGATATTGCTAAACGCGCTTACGAAATTTCAGAAAAAACATTTACAACTCCTTCACTCAGAGTAGCACCCATTAAAGCTGCCTCCTTCATGGATGTGGAAACTTCACAGAAAGGAACGGCCGGCAGCAAGGCATCAGATGTATTTGTAACCTCGGGCAATACTACGGTTCCGTTTTTATACCCAGGCTGTATTGCAGACATCGAAATGCGTAAAACCGACAGCAACGAAACTTCTTTCTTTACCAAATTAATGATTACCGAAGTACGTCATGAAGTGGATGCGCGAGGATATTACACAGGAACCTTCGATGCGATTGCTTCCGATACAGGTTTTATTCCTCGTCCTGAATTTCAGTTTCCAAAAGCAGATGCCCAGTTTGCCAAAGTAATTTCCAATACAGATCCTTTAAATCAGGGAAGAGTACAGGTGCAGTTTGACTGGCAGAACGGATCAACAACTACAGAATATATCCGCGTGATGACTCCAGACGGTGGTGGCAGCGAAAAGGTAAGTAAAAACCGTGGATTTGTAGCCATTCCCGAAGTCGGGGATCAGGTGGTGGTTAATTTCGCCCATCAGCATCCGGACAGACCTTTCGTCATGGGCGGAATGTTCCATGGTGGAGTCGGTGGTGGTGGCGGTGCAGGAAATAATGTTAAAAGCCTAAGCAGTAAAAGCGGGCATATCATCAGTCTTGACGACGGTGGCGGAATGACCGTGAGAGACAAAGATCAGAATTCGGTTTTTCTTGATGGTGCGGGGAATATCAGTGTTGACAGCAAAGAAACGATTACTTTAAAATGTGGAGAAAGCTCCATTTTTATGGATAAAGCAGGAAATATTATCATTAAAGGAAAAGAAATCATGGTTCAGGGTGATAATATCGGTGTCGGTGGAACATCCAGTATAGGAATCGGAGTCGGACAGGAAGGCGGAAGCCCCACATCCGGAATCGGTATTGAAGCAACAACATTGGATGTCGGAACGACAACTCTTTCTATGGGTGCAAAAACCGAAGCAAACCTGAGCAGTAAAAAAATCAACATCGGTGGTGGAGATGAAACCAATATCGTAAGCGGAACGGTAAAACTGAATTAATCACAGACAGGACAACTGAAATATTTGTGTTTTTCACTGAAAATAAATAGTAAACTAAAGCTAATGAATCCGGTAGATTTGGAACTGGTAAAATTAAAGAGACAATGGCAGAATATCGTTAAAAATAACGTAGAAAAACCCATGCTCATTGCTTTAGGTGAAAAACATGAAACTGATCTTTTTGACGGATTTATAAAATCCAGGTTATCCGAAGATTACGATGGTGAAGATGTTTTTTTACCACATTATCAGGAGTTTAACGGAATGAGTTCTTTCGGGGAAATTTTGTTTCAGGAATGGAAAGAATATTATGAAATGCTTGAGAAAAGCGAAGAAAATATTCCGGAATGGAAACTTGCGATTTCTGAAAATCATTTCAAAACCGATGCTTATAAAGCATTTTTTCCTTTACTGGAATTAAAGAAAAAATTTTCCAATATTAAAAATTCAAAGATCTTTCTCTACATCGCTCCGGTCAGGATCAGTGAGATCGGGGAATTGTCGATATGGGTGAAAGAATGGTGTGAAATCTGCAAAAAATCAGGAAACCAAGATATTAAGCTGGTTTGGGCAGAGCATCATTTACATAAGACTTTACCGGAAAATTCTTCTGCACACGGTTTCAGGGTTGAGGTTGATATTCACCAATTGATGCAGAATACCGCAGTGCATACCAACAGAACGAAAAACAGTCCGGATACGGATTTTCAGCAACAGATTCTCACGGCAAGCAATCATCTAAGCAAAGGAAGATGTAAAGAAGCTGAATTTGCATTAAAAAATGCCGTAAAACTGGCGAAAGAGCAAAAGAATAAATCAGGAGAAATCTCAGCCTATTTCATGCTGACACAGGCTTATATGGCAGATAAGAAAAAGGAAAAGGCAGAAGATACTTATCAAAAAATATTTGAAGAAGTGGAATCAGATTCTCCTTTGGAAGTGCAAATGTATATGAATTACGGAACTCATTTGCTGGGTAATTCCAAAAAGTCGAAAGCAGAAACAGCCTTTGAAAAGGCTGCAGAAACAGCAAAGAGAATAGGAGAATATGCGATGGCTATTGAGTGTTACAGAATTATCGGAACACTGAATGATACGGCTCTTACCAGAGATAAGATGATCCGCCATTTCGAAAAATGTCTGGAAATCGCAAAATCGATGGAGCCTTCGGCAAGAGAGTCAAGCAGTCTCAAATTTGTAGCATCCATGCTGATGATAAAATATGAAAATGACACAGAAAAGAAAGATGCTTTAGATAAAGAAATGAAAAATTATTTTGGGGAAGACTGGAAAGTAAGTGTGGAAAAACCAAAATATGATTAAAATATTTTAACAGGTAAGGTCTAAAATTTTAGATCAACCAAAAACAAAATCACAAATTACAATATCATGGCAGATCAAAATAAAATTAAAAAGATTAAGGTTGCAAAGCCAGATATGAATCCGGACCGGTCATGGAAAGTGAATGCGGATGTTACTTCATTCAGCAAAGAAAAAACCACACAAGGCTGGAAAAACGGGATGAAAAATAATTTCGATTCACTCAATCCTGTTTCTATGGTGAAGTCTGTAGCCGGTAAAGACAGCGGGCAGTCACAATCATCAGTAAGTGGTGGCGGAGAAACATCCGTAACGGCAAAAAATGCAGCACCACAAAGCAAGGTGAAATTAATTAAAGTTAATACACCTGCTATTACTCCAACTGCAGTTCAGCATACGAGCAAACATTTTGATATTGTTCTGGCGATTGATATTCACTGGACTTTAATTCCGCCGCCGCCGTCATTCATGCTGATACCTTTGCCTTTGCCGCATCCGTTTGTAGGAATTGTTTTCGATGTGATGGATTATCTTACCTTCACCATACCGATACCGCAGTTTATCCGAAACATAAAACCTGATCTGCCAGAAGGAATTCCAATGGGAGGATCAATATTCGTTCACGGAAGACACAAGGCAACTACAACAACCAGTGTGATGGGCGTTTTGATTCCTTTCAGGCATATTACTTCGTTGATTCCTGTTTACATGATTCCTTTTCCGCAGGAAGCGCCGCACGAAGGAGAAGTATATTACGGTGCACAAACTGTGTTGGGACAGGGAAGTAAAATGAGCGGAAATCAGCCTCAACAGGTTCTTACCTGTATGGGATTGCCTTTCGGAATGACGATGTTGCCTGCAATGCCCGATAAACCGAAGAAAAATCCGTTGGCTTATTTTGCCTTTTATAATAATTTTTCAAGTTTATATATTCAGATCAATACAGGAGGCCCTGTGTTGGTTGGTGGAGCTTTTGTTCCGCACGTTTACACACCGGGTGAAATGTTGATGCGTTTTGCAGGTATGGCTTTGATGAGAGGTTTAACGAAAAGCCTGGGTAAAGGAGTTACGAAATTCAATCATTTTTTGCAGGGTAAATTCGGGAAAACCAATCCTATTTCGAAAGCTTTGTGTAAAGTTGGTTTAGAGCCTATAAATTTTGCATCAGGAGCGATGTTGTTTGAATGGGATGATTTTGAAATCGAAGCAGGGACATCCTTAACATGGACAAATGTTTGGTACAGCGACAGACCTTACACCAAAGGAATGCTTGGAAACGGAATTTTTAATTCTCATGATCTTTATATTGTTCCTGACGAAGAAGATGATGTTGCTGCATGGGTTCATCCCGAAGAACTGCAACCGATGCCGATTCCTGTTCCGCCAGTTGGAGAAGAATTAACCTATTATAGAAGTCAGAAAATCTGGCAGTACCATCCAAACGAAAACACCTGGATCATCAGAAAAGGAACAGATGTTTATACTTACAAACGTTTCTCTCATGTCACGGAAGGAAATATTTTTAAAGTAATTTACATCGAATATGGTGACGGAACGGTGAGAGAATACGAATATGAAGGAAGAAATATTGTTTTAAAAAGTATTAAAGATGTTAAAAGCGATTTTACCATAGAAACAACAATTCATCCTGAACTTAAAAAAATTACCGAAGTTTATTATTGTTTTAAAAATAAAAAAGAGCTGCAGGTTCGCTATACCTACGATGAACGTGGAAATCTCACACATGTCTGGGATATTCATAAAAAGGCGATCGTTTTCGAGTTTGATGATCACAACAGAGTAGTCAGACGAACCAACAGGAACGGAATGAGCTACCACTGGGAATATGATAAAAAAAGCAGGGTGGTTCATACAAAAGGCTTGGAAGGTTTTATGGAAGGATTTTTAAACTATAATGAAGATGAAGGCTATACGGAAGTTATCTATCCAAGACAAAATAATAAAACCGAAAAATATTATTACGATGAAGACTTCTTAATATATAAACAAGTCGACGGTGAAGGCGGAGAAACCTGGTACGATTATACTTCCCACAACGAATTAAAAATGATCGGAACGCCGGAAGGAAGAGTTCATGGTTATACCTATGATGAGTTTGGAAATATTAAAATTTTCCATACGCCGGACGGAGAAGAATATCATTATCAGTATAATGAATTCGGACAGATTACTGCGCGCTTTTCCCCTGCAGGAATTTCAGAAATTTGGAATTATGATGAAGAAGGAAGGCTGATAAGTTATACTGATCCTACAGAAGAAACATTGAGCTATCAATATGAAAATGACGAAAAACTTCCTGAAAGCAGCAAAAAACAAAATATTGAAACGCGTTACGAGTACAATGACAGAAACCAGATCATAAGGCTTACGAATAATATTGGTGCCGAACAATACTGGAAGTATGATGATTATGGAAGACTTTTAATTTTTAGCCCGAAACCTTTAAACAGAACCGTCTGGAACCGCGATAAAATGGGACGTGTCGTTGAGGTGAACGAACCCGGACAATTACCGCTGAGACTTCGCTACGATGCTTACGATCTTCCGGTTTACGCTACAGACGGAAGAGCAGAATGGCTCATGAGTTACACGCCAATGGGAAGCCTGAAACGGCAGGTTCGAAGAAATGCTTTGACCTTTAAAAAAGAAGAAACTTTAATTTTCGGCTACAATGCTTATGAAAATTTAATGAGCATCACCAACGAAAAAGGAGAAATATACCATTTTGAAAGGAACAACAATGATGAGATCATCGGGGAAACCGGTTTCGACGGACAACAGAAATTCTTCGTAAGAGATAAGGACGGACTGGTAACTCAAACCCGAAATTCGCACGGAAAAAATATATTTTATGAATACGATTTAGGAGGAAGATTAACACAGGCACACTATCCCGACGGAACTTGGGAAGCCTATCAGTACGACACTTCAGGATTGCTGATAAGAGCAGATAATGCAAACAGCAGCGTAGTTTTTCAACGGAACAAATTAGGATTGGTGACCAGTGAAAAACAGGGCGAACATTCCATTAATTATGAGTATGATGATCAGGGAAATCTGATAAGCTTAAAAAGCAGTCTGGGCGCTGAAATAGACTATGCTTACAATGATATCGGTCAGCTTAAAAGAGTAACAGCAGCTGCAAAAGATATTCATCAGCCTTGGCAAATGAGTTTAGGCATTGGTCAGGACGGTCAGATATTCTCCCGTGAAATGACAGGAGGTGTAGAAAGTATATTTGAATTTGATCATTCCGGAATGCCGGTAAGCCAGAAAGTAATGGTCAATAAAACCCAAATGGCTTTTCATAAAGAGTATCAGTGGGGATCAGGTAGTCGTTTGATGCAGGTTTTGGATCGCGTAACAGGAGGCAGAACAAGATTCGATTATGATGCTTTCGGAAGTCTGGTGGTTGCAGAATATCCGAATGGAGAAATTCAGTACAAAAATCCGGATGCAACGGGCTGTTTATACGAAAGCACCAAACAAACCGACCGTATTTACGATAAAGGCGGAAAATTGATGCGCGACAAAAACTGGTTTTACCATTATGATGAAGAAGGAAATTTATTGTTAAAAAGTAAAAGACCTGTTAATAATGTAAGATCAGATAAGAAAGATAAACAAGAAAATACACATCCTTATTATAAATCCATAGCAGAAGATTGGCTTAATAAGCCTAAGCACAACGAAAATAATTTACCGGACGTTCGTGAAAATTCTCCGGAACAAATTCAAAATCCTGAATGGGAACCCGGCGACTGGGCCTATTCCTGGAATGCCAATGGAATGCTGGCCAAAGTAAAACGTCCCGACGGGAAAGAAATAAGCTTTGAGTACGATGCGCTGGGAAGAAGAATTTCAAAAATTGGAAACAAGAAAATAACTCGGTATATTTGGGATGGCAACGTTCTTTTACATGAATGGAGTTATGATATAGATGATGAACCGAAAACTTCAGTCAATGATGATGGAAATTTTATTGTTGAGAAGGAGAAGGTTGAGAATGTTGTGACGTGGGTGTATGAGAAAGGTGAATATGTTCCGTGTGCTAAAATTATTGACGGAAAAAAATTCAGTATTATTAGTGATTATTTGGGAAGACCTTCTCAGTCTTTTGATGAAAATGGCAATTTGCTTTGGTCTGCAGAATATGATATATTTGGAATATCAAGCAATTTAAAAGGAGAAAAGAATTTTATTCCTTTCAGGCAGTTGGGGCAATATGAAGATGAAGAATTGGGAGGTATTTATTATAACCGATTTAGATATTACGATAGTGAGCAGGGAAGTTATATTTCTAAAGATCCGATTGGTTTAAAAGGAAATAATCCCAATTTATATGCATTTGTTTTTAATAGTAATACCTGGACAGATATTTTTGGTTTAAATCCTAGGAATTTACCTGGTATTGCTACAGGAAACGGAGTAAATACAGGTGCTGGAAAATGGCTAAAAGGTACGCATGGTAATGCAGGATTATTTCCTAAAGAAATTGCCGATAATTTAAGAGGAAAAACATTTAAGTCGTTTGATGATTTTAGAGAGGCATTTTGGCAAGAAGTGAGCAATCATCCGCAATTATCAAAACAGTTTAGTAAATCCAATATTACCAGAATGAAAGGAGGAAACGCTCCAATAGCACATGCAACACAGTGGGATGGGAAAGTAGGATCATATGTTTTACATCATAAAACTCCAATTCATGCTGGAGGAGGAGTATTTGATATGGATAATCTCATGATTCTTACACCACGTTATCATAAAGAAGTTTTGGATCCCGATTATCATTACAAAAAAGGATCATATCATTAAATAAATTTATTATGAATAAAGAAGAATTAATTCAGCTGGCAAAAGATATAATGAATGCCATTGGAAAGACTGAAGAAGAAAATGACGCAATGTTACAGAGGTTTTTGGATAATGTTCCTGATCCCAACGCATCTGATCTTTTCTTTTCCCAAGACTACGAAGATTTAACTGCTGAAGAAATTGTTGAAAAAGCTCTTTCTTATAAATCTATTCAATTGTAGAACATAAATATTGAATATCATTAACATTCTTTCCACAAAAGTTAATAAATGTTATAAAATATCACCCAAGCTCAAAATTTATTATCTTTAATATCATTTAAAAATAATAAAGTATGGAAGCGTACAATTTTGAAACGGCGATTAAACCCTTTTTTTGGGTGGCCTCAGAAAAGACTTTTTCAGTATGTTTAAATGCAGGAACCTACAAACCTGAAATTTTCGAATGGCGGAAAGATGAAGGCTTCGAAGGCAATGGTTACGATTGGGCGTCACTCGCGAAGATTTTCGTGGAAGAAAAAAGACCCGACCTGGCAGATGAGATCAAATTCGATCCGGAAGCAGATATGTTCTGCGCCTATTCCGAGAATCCTGAACACCTAAAGGACTTCATTACCGAATTCAAAAAAACCTGTGAAGACGAAATTCAGATCCAGGATCTCTTCCTCAAAGCAGAAATAGATTAACCATAAAAGGCCTCGATGAGGTCTTTTTTAATATATATCTTTAACAGTAAGATTTAAAAATCCGATATCAAATGGGTTTGTACATTCCTTTCAATCATCAAAATTATTTGCATACATCCCGAATAAATTCAATAAGTTTGCAACAGCTTTTCCTAAAAATACGACCATGTCTGGAAACATTCTCATCATCGATGACGAGATCAAACTCCTGAAACTCTTAGGAATGATCCTCTCCCAGGAAAATTTTACTGTAAAAGAAGCGTCTACCGCAAGATCGGCGATGAATATGCTTGAGCAGTACGAATTCGATGTCGTGTTAAGCGATGTCAGGCTTCCGGATGCCTTCGGTGTCGATCTGGTAAAGACGATCAAGACTAAATATCCCCATCTGGAAATTATTCTCATGACTGCCTTCGGGAACATTACGGATGCCGTTCAGGCTATGAAAAATGGGGCGTATGATTATCTGGTTAAAGGGGACGATAATGAGAAAATTATCCCGCTCGTGTACAAAGCATTGGAAAAAGCCAAAGATAATGCAACAAGGAAAGCCCAGAAAAATACGGTTCAGAAAGGTTTTGAAGCTATTATCGGAACTTCACCGCTTATTCTCCAGGCTAAAAAACTTGCAGAAAAGGTGGCCATTACCGATGCTACAGTTCTGCTGACGGGCGAAACAGGAACCGGCAAAGAAGTTTTTGCCAACGCCATTCATCACAGCAGTGACCGTAAAAAGAATAATTTTGTTGCGATCAACTGTTCGGCATTTAGTAAAGAAATACTGGAAAGCGAACTTTTCGGATATAAAGCAGGGGCATTTACGGGAGCGGCAAAAGATAAAAAAGGATTGATAGAAGAAGCCAATAACGGTACTTTGTTCCTGGATGAAATTGGTGAAATGCCGATTGAACTTCAGGCCAAGTTACTCAGAGTTCTTGAAACCAAAGAATTCATCAAAATGGGTGAAACAAAAATTTCAAAATCAGATTTCCGACTGATTGCCGCAACCAACCGCGACCTTGAAGAAGAAATCAGACAGGGAAATTTCCGTGAAGATCTTTATTTTAGGCTGAATATTTTTGAAATCAGGCTTCCTGCGCTTCGTGAAAGAAAAGAAGACCTGAAGGCTTTGGCTAAAAATTTTATTGCCGTTTTCTCCCAAAAACTACATATTTCCGATATTCAGGTGGCTCCGGATTATTTTAAAGCTTTAGAAAAAAACGACTGGAAAGGAAACATCCGCGAACTGCGAAATACGGTGGAACGAAGCCTGATCCTGATGAATGACCATATCCTTGATGCAGAAATTCTGCCTCATTATAGCGAAAAAAATTCGTCAGAAAAAGATTCTTTAAGTATAAAATCCCTTGAAAAAGAACACATCCAGAAAGTTCTACAATACACGAAAGGCAACAAAGCAGAGGCCGCAAGATTGCTGGAAATCGGCATCGCAACATTATACCGTAAGCTTGAGGAATACAGCTTAAGATAAATTTCACATATTATTTCAAAAAGATTCGGCATTGAGGTAAAAAGGCTGAATGACGAGTGTAAAAGGTTCAACGGTGAGCCTAAAAGCTTCAACGACCAGGCAAAAAGGCTCGTCAACGAGTATAAAAGATTCAACGACGAGTATAAAAGGTTCAAAAATCAACCTAAAAGGGTCAAAAACCAGCCTAAAAGGTTCAAATTTGAGACAAAAAGGGTGGTTTTAAAATATTAAATAATCAGATTACATTCATTAAGATCTCCTGTTAATCCTTCCCATATTTCAACATAAAAAGAACACTTTTTCTTATATTTGTTCCTTATGGATACTATGGACGCAACACAGGATAAAAGATTATTTCTCATCGATGCTTATGCAATGATTTTCAGAGGCTATTACGCACTGATCAGGAATCCGAGGCTTACCAGTAAAGGCCTGGATACTTCTGCTATTTTCGGATTTACCAATTCCCTGATCGAACTGATCAGAAGGGAAAAACCGACTCATCTGGCAGTGGTTTTTGATGTGGGCGAAGCAAGTATCAGAACGGGAGATTTTTCAGAATATAAAGCCAACAGAAGCGAAACGCCTGAAGCGATCAAGAATGCGATCCCGTACATTCACAGAATTCTGCAGGCCATGCATATTCCTATTTTAGGCGTTCCGGGTTACGAAGCAGATGACGTTATCGGAACAATTGCCTGCAAAGCGGAAAAAGAAGGTTATACTACGTTCATGGTAACTCCGGATAAAGATTTTGCACAACTCGTTACCGATAAAATTAAAATCTATAAACCCGGTCTGAAAGGTGGAGATATTGAAATTTTAGGCGTAGAAGAAGTTAAGGCCAAATATGAAATTGAAGATCCCAAGCAGGTCATTGATTTCCTGGCGATGATGGGCGATTCTGTCGACAATATTCCCGGGCTTGAAGGGGTGGGTGAAAAAACAGCCATGAAATTCCTGAAAGAATTCGGAAATATTGAAACTCTCTTGGCCAACACAGACAAACTGAAAGGTAAACTAAAAGAAAAAGTGGAAGCTTCAGCGGAACGGGGAATTTTGTCTAAAAAGCTGGCGACCATTATTTGTGATGCGCCGGTCGAATTCCACCAGGAGCAATACGATCTTGAGACACCCGATTTTGAAAAAGTAAAGGAGGTTTTTGACGAAATAGAATTCAGAAGACTCTATGAAAATCTTTACCGTGCGTTTGCTCCTTCAACTACTGGAGCTGTTGTGGTTGCCGAAGTGGATATCACCATTGCCGAAACCCCACAGCAGAAAGTCGCGCAGGCAGTAGGACAGCTTGATCTTTTTGCTACGTATGAAGAGTTGGATCAGGCCACTTCCACCAAATCGACCATCGAACAGAACGATCATCTGTATCAGTTTATTGATAATCCTAAAGCCCAAAAGATCCTTGTCCAAAATCTTCTGAAGCGGAAAGTCGTGTGTTTCGATACCGAAACCACTTCTCTGAACGAACTGGAAGCCGAGCTTGTGGGAATGAGTTTCAGTTATAAAAAAGGACTGGCCTACTACATTCCTCTATCGGAAGATCAGGGTAAAGTGCTTCAGACCCTGGAAATTTTCAGGCCGTTCTTCGAAAAAGAAGACCTTGTGAAAGTAGCGCATAATTTAAAATTTGATTATAAAATTCTTAAAAAATATAATATCACCGTAAAAGGCGCCATGTTCGATACGATGATCGCCCATTATCTTTTAAACCCAGACGGCAGACACGGGATGGATTATCTTTCTGAAATGTATCTGGGGTACAAACCTGTTTCCATCGAAACCATTATCGGAAAAAAAGGTAAAAACCAGGGTAATTTCAGGGATGCTGATCTCAGAACTCAAACGGATTATGCTGCGGAAGATGCTGATGTTACCTTTCAGTTGTATGAACTTTTTGCGCCACAGTTAAAAAAAGAAAACTTAGAAGATTTGTTCTTCAGTATAGAAATGCCTCTCATGGAAGTATTGGCTAAAATGGAACTGGCCGGAATTTCTCTTGATGAAAAATGGCTTGCCCAGGAAAGTATTGATCTGGAAAACGATCTGAAACAACTGGAAGCCAAAATTTTCGAACTTTCTGGAGAGGAATTTAACGTCAATTCACCCAAGCAGCTTGGAGATATTCTTTTTGAAAAACTTCAGCTTGATCCGAAAGCCAAGAAAACCAAAACAGGACAGTACGCCACTTCGGAAGATATTCTCCAAAAGCTGGCTTCCAAACATGAGATCATTCAGCATATTCTTGAATACAGGACGTATCAGAAATTAAAATCAACCTATGTGGATGCATTGCCATCACAGATTGAAAAAACGGATAATCGTGTTCATACCAATTTCTCACAGACAACAGCAGCAACCGGACGTCTGGCAAGTGTAAATCCAAATCTTCAGAACATTCCGATCCGAACGTTGAGAGGTCAGCAGATCCGTGGAGCATTTGTCTCCGGAGAAGGGAAAAAGATCATTTCTGCCGATTATTCACAAATTGAGCTGCGTCTGATCGCCGAAATTTCCGGGGAAGATAATATGATCAAAGCTTTTCAGAACGGGGAAGATATTCACGCTTCTACAGCGGCAAGACTATTTGATATTCCGCTTGAAGAGGTTTCGAAAATCCAGCGAAGCCAGGCTAAAACCGTAAACTTCGGAATTTTATACGGACAGGGAGCATTTGCCCTTGCCGAGCAGACCGGATTATCCAGAAGCGAGGCTAAACAGATGATCGATGCCTATTATGCTACCTATCCGAAACTGAAGGAATATATGGCAGAGCAGGTAAAAAGAGCTCGTGAAATCGGTTATGTGGAAACCATTTTGGGAAGAAAACGTCATTTAAAGGATATCAATTCCAATAATTTCGTAGTTCGCGGTCATGCTGAAAGAAATGCCGTGAATGCCCCGATTCAGGGAAGTGCCGCCGATGTGGTGAAAATGGCGATGATTAAAATTCAAAAAGAATTGGAAAAGGAAAAGCTACAGACCAGAATGCTGTTGCAGGTACACGACGAATTGGTTTTTGAATCGCCGATCGATGAAGTCGAAGTTGCGACCAACATTATTAAAACCGAAATGGAAAATGCCATTGAAACAGAAGTTCCGTTATTGGTAGAAGTAGGGGTTGGTAATAACTGGCTGGAAGCGCATTAAATATTTTAAATCATACGGATGCTTCGACAAGCTCAGCATGACATCGTTACAAATTCACTGTTAAAATTATTGCAGTTGGTATTAGGGTTGTCATGCTGAGCCTGTCGAAGCATTTTTATTTATCTCTAGTTGATAGTAGATCTTTTTATTTTATTGCGTTATTGATTTCCCTATTCATTTTTTCTTCCCAGCCTTTTCCGTTTCTTTTTTCGAGGTAAGGTTTTACGGTTTCTTCATATTTTTGTTGTCCTTCAATATCAATGAGATCGACGTAGCCTGTACATTTAGAAACCATAATTTTAAACTTAAGATAAAGCTAAGGTAAAAAATGCGGCAAACATTATTCCGCTGATCAGCAAAATAAAAATCGCAAATTTTTTAATGTCTTCCAGATCTCTGCCCTCTTTTAGAATAAGTTTTCTGAATCCACCGGAAACGAGCGTCATCAAAGCCATCAGGAAAAGTAAACCTAACGCGCTGCAAACTCCGAATCCAAATGGTCTACCGGAATCTTTCTGTAAGAAAAAAGGAACAAAATCATATAAAAGAAGACCGTTCCAAAGCAAAATAAAGACAACTGGCAGAAAAGGCTTCAATGGAAATCCGCCCTGTCTTTGCTGACGGATGATCTCCTGATCTTTCTCAGTTAAAGGAAAGTTGGCTTTTTCCAAAAATCCGGTCTGTTTAATCTCGCTGATCACAAACTGAGGATCTTTCATTGTCCAGAAAATCACATTCTGTTTGTAATTGTCTACTCTGTGTAAAATTTTAATCCCTTGCCCGATAAGAGGAATGGCAGAGTAAGGTTTAATCATAATAATATCCTGTGGCTGAAAAATAAGACTGCCGACAAGCGAAGCATTTATTTTCAGGATATTTTCATCTACGTAAAGATCTGCAAAAGGATAGGTAGCGTTGGCTCTTCCGATTCTCGCGCCACCAGTGAGCTTGAATTGTTTCATGGTTAGTTGTTACTTTGTAATTCTAATAATAGCCAATTATCAGTAGGTTTTTCCATAATGATATTATAGTCTTTTAACTGCTGCAAATGAAGTAATTCCGCCTGTTGCTATAGAAACGTATTCAATTTAAATGTTTTAAAATTAATTTATGCAGAATACTCAATCTCACCCACATACGTCAGCGAAAAAAAGTCATTTTCCACGGAAACCGGTTTCGGAACCTGACCTTTATTCAGGAAAATAATGGCATTGACTTCAAACTTAAGATTGATCTCATTGAGCCTGTTGACGAGGATCGGAAGCCATTGTTCGGCAAAAGAATATTCCGCAAACTTTTCATAGATTGTTCTGTTTCCGCCTTCAAAACCGTATTCTACAAAATCGTGATCAAGCCAAACTGTATCCTGTGATTCCGCGAATTTTGAAATATGGATGTCATCAGATTCTTCAAGGAGATAATAGTTTTCGTCTTCCTCTACAAAATCATAAAAATCCTCTTCACTGTTGAAATTTCCTACCCAAAAATCTAATATATCTGTGTTCATTATTAACTTTTTTTTAAAAGCCAAAGGTAAAATAATATTGTCAAGTATCAGAATGCGGGTAGTCTTTTTTCCAACCTCAATAGATCTTCTCACGCCGTCAATCCAACCGAAGCATAAAGCCTGATCCACCGATTCCGGTCAGGTCATGAACGGTTTTCCGGATCCGACTTCATAAAACCTACCAGCAGTTCTTTTTCTGTCTGATGGTTTTCTTCAAGCCATTGACGGAATTCCTTTGGTATAGGGAAGAAGGTTGGTTTCATTTTTCTACAATATAAGTATTACTATTTTTCAAATATGAATTTAGGATTATGATTAATTTTTTAGTTTTAACATTTAATAGATTAGATTGTATTGCATATTGCACATTTTCAAATTGCGGGAAAATAGTTTTGACAATTTTATTTTTTTTCAGCTTTGCATTTTTCATCACAATATTTATTTGATGTGTCTTAATTCCTCTATGAGAAGTTGAACTTATAAAGAAACTTTCTATATCCTCAAGAGGTATCAATACTTTTTTTCTGAGAGGATCGAAAATAATAATTTCATTATCATTAATAGTAAGCAATGGTTTTCTACGAAAAAAAAGGATTATAGAATATATAATACCAAAAGAAAAAATTATAAATACAAAATGACTCATCATTATTATAAAATAACTTTTATACTTAAGTTCTTCATAGGAATAAATAAAAAAGTAAACAAAAACAAAGGATATAATGAGTAGAATTATACTTTTTATTTTGCTTGAATAGAAATGGATTTCATTCATGATATTTTAATGCAAACAGTATTTTGACCTCAAAAATATAGAAATAATCTAAACCAACGGCAGCAAAAAATAAAAAGTACTCCCTTGATTCAGTGAGCTTTTTACGCCGATTTCACCATGTTGTTTTTCAATGAAATTCTTTGAAATGGCCAGTCCGAGTCCGGTACCGTTTTGATGTTCGCCCGGAACCTGAAAATAGCGGTCGAATATCTGGCGGTGATACTTTTCATCGATTCCTTTTCCGCTATCGGTAATGCTGAATTTTATTGATGTTTCGTATTTTTCAACCTGTACGGAAATGCTTTCATCCTGAAAAGAATGCTTTATGGCGTTGCTTAGGAAGTTATTCATCACCCAGACCGTTTTGTCAAAATCAGCGGCTACAAGATCCGAATCTTCAACTTCAAACTGGGTTTTAATGGAAATATTCTTCTGTTCCGCCAATTTTTCAACATTTTTAATAGCAGTCTGAACCATCTCTTTCGGAGAGCAATGTTCGATATTTAATCTGATGTTTCCTGTTTCAACCTGTGATAGATTCAAAAGTTCTCCGGTAATATCCAGAAGTCGCTGTCCGTCTTCATTAATCCCTTTCACAAGTTCTTTCTGCTGGTCATTAAGTTCACCGAATTTTTGATTTTCCAATAATTGTACACCCATTTTAATAGCCGAAATAGGTGTTTTGAGTTCATGGGAAATGGTAGCGATAAAATTGGTTTTGGCGAAATCAAGCTCCTTAAAAGGCGTGATATTTCTCAAAAGAATAACTCTTCCGATGTATTTTTTCTCCTTTTCTCCGGTTTTTACAATATTGATCGGAATAACATCCTGCTCAAAATAATTTTCTTTATGATCGGAAACGATTTTGATCGGATCTTTTTGAGGGTGATCCATATTTTTCAACAGTTCCCTGACCAGATCGTTGTTTACTGCCACTTCATGCACGGTTTTCCCGATAATTTCTTCTTTATTTAAATTCGTAATTTTTAAAGCTTCATCGTTAATCATGTAGATAAAATGGTTTTCATCCAGACCAATAACTGCATCGTGCATATTATTGACAAGAGTTTCGATGCGCTTTTTATCCATCAGCTGTTTAGAAAGCGTACTGCTTTCATATTCCTGAAGCTTTTCAGCCATAACGTTGAAGGATTGTGCCAGGTCATTAAATTCTTCACTTCCTTTAAAATGAACTCTTTCGTTGTAATTTTTATTCGCAATCTGCCGGATACTGAAAGTAAGCTGACTGATAGGCTCCGCAATCGTCTGTGGAAGATTAAAAAGCAACACAAAAGCAATCAGGAAACAGACGGTTCCTAGGCTGACGATCCAGAATGTTGCGTTTTCTGCAGTGATGATCGCTATATCACTTTTCCGCTCAATCCCTTTCATATTAAGGGTCATGATCTTAACAAGATCTTCACGGATTAGTTTCTGCTTTTCATTATCAGGATACTTCAGGTAGCTGTTGAAATGTAAGTTAAGGCTTTGGGTGGCTTCTTTTTCCCCGAATTCCGTGAGGTTTTTTTCCTGGAGCTGGTTGTTTTTCTTAAAAGTCTGTATAGCCACAGCGCTGTCGGTTCCGATTCTGTCCAGCGCCAGAAGCATATTCTTGGAAAATTCAATACTGTTGTAATTGGCATTAAGAATTTTTTCGGTATCTGATTTCAGCTTATTGATATAAACGGAACCCATGACTGAAAGCAGGACAATCAGTAAAAAGAGGAGACCGACACCTAAGGTAAGTTTTGTTTTTAGTTTCATCTATTTCAGGATAAAATAATAATATCGATCTGCCGTTCATTCAGACGGTTCATCAGGGTGTAGATCCAGCTGTACCCGAAAATCCTCTGCCATAATCTTGCGTGCGGTTTTCCCATGCATACTGTGGTGATATTATGCTCCACAACATATTCCAGAATGCCTTTGTGTAAACTGTTGTTTTTCATACGAATCACTTTGGCACCCAATTCCTGTGCTAAATTAAAATTATTAATTAAATAACGCTGTTTATCCAGTGCAATTTTTTCAAGGCTTTCTGATGGTCTCTGAATATAAAGAACCGTCCACGGACTGTTGTAATAACTTGCAAGTCTTGCTGTCTTCCGGATGATATTTTTGGCCACCTTTCCGTTGCTGCTGATGCAGGCGAGAAATTTTACAGGCTTAAAATTTTCAGTTCTGATTTCGGTTTCTACCTTTTTTTCGACATGGGTAGCAACTTCCTTTAATGCAAGCTCACGAAGCTGAAGGATATGCCCGCTCTGAAAGAAATTCTGTAAAGCTGTCTGGATTTTTTCTTTTTTATAAATTTTCCCTTCTTTCAGACGTGTCAAAAGCTCATCTGCCGTAAGGTCGATGTTCACCAATTCATCTGCAAGCCCTAGAATTTTGTCGGGAATACGTTCTGAAACTTCAATTCCGGTGATCTTTCTTATTTCTTCATTTAAACTTTCAATATGCTGGATATTCACAGCACTGATCACGTTGATGCCATTATCCAGAATTTCCAGCACATCCTGCCATCTTTTTTTATTCTTAGAACCTTCAATATTGGAATGCGCCAGCTCGTCTACAAGAATGACTTCGGGATGACTGTTAATGATGGACTGAAGATCCATTTCTTCCAGATTTTTACCTTTATAAAATGACGATCTTCTCGGAATTTCGGGAATACCTTCCACCAGCGCTTGGGTTTCTTCCCTTCCGTGGGTTTCTATGTATCCTATCTTTACATCAATTCCGTTTCGCAAGAGCGCATGCGCTTCCTGGAGCATCCGAAACGTTTTTCCTACACCCGCACTCATTCCGATGTAAATTTTAAATTTCCCTTTCCTGGATTTCTGAATAAGTTCTAAAAAATCTTTCGCTGACGACATGGGTTTTATTTTTTTTAATTTAAATTTTGTAATCATACATTTTCAAACCTAACCGATTTTTGAAACCTGGTAGGTTTAACTATTTCTTACAATAATTCATCTATTCCTTAAAACCAGGCAGAAAGACTTGACGTAATAAAAAAATCTCCTTTTTTAAATTCATCATTCTTTATGAAAATGGCATCTTTAGAACTGAAACTTCTTGCTTCCGTCCGGAAAACGACATTTTTAGAAATTGCATAATCGAGATTCAGAGAATAGCCGAAAGTCTGAAAACCGTTTGGTGTCTGGGTATTAATGATAACTCCGTTTTTATCACTGTAATATTCGATTCTGCCGGCTAGTGCCCATTGATTGTTTAATTGGTATTTCAATAAAATATTCGGGGAATACCACAGGTTATAACCTTCACTTCCTTTCTCTTTCTGCTCGGCCCCGACATCAAATCCCAATGTTGTTGAAAACTGATTGGTGAGCTGAAAATTTCCGTAAAGATCATGAAAATACCTCATCCTCTTCTCACTTTTGGCTTTATCATTTCCGATGAAAGAGTTGCTGCTCAGGGTAATTTTTTCATTCGGTTTGTAGGTAAGCTGATGGCCGAATGAAATCGTTTGGTTTCCTTCCGGTTTGGCAATACGCTGCCAGCCGTTCAGTACCAGTGCGCTAAGAAACCATTTTCCACTATCTGAAGTATAGGAGATCTTGGCTCCGGTTTCAAAATACGGTGAATTTTCAGCGGCAAGGCTTCTGGTAAGGTTGATATTGTCTTTCCCGATTGCGCTTTCCCATCCAATGTGAGATGGCATAATTCCGGCATCGATCCATAAATCTTGAGTTTTTGAAATTTTAACTCCGATATTGGCTTCATTGACGTATCGTAGTGCATCCTGTTCCGCAGCCATATTATCTTGGACATATGTTCCAGCCATCAATGCCAGATTTGCTCTGAAATTTTCGTCCTGATAAGAACCTTTTACTAAGCCCAGATTCAGATTCACTTCATTATGACGGTTGTAGGAGTATAAAAAATTCTGACGGATATGATTGGATGGCTCGTTAAAATCATAAGTATAGAATAATTCTGCATATGCAGAAAAATTGATTTTATTATTCGTCTTTACAGAATCTGCCGACTGTGCTTTTGGGAAAAATATTCCTAAAATAAAACTGGCAATAATATATTTTTTCATGGATTTATACAAAATTAGTGTAATTCGTTAAGTGCAATATTCAGTTTCAGAACATTTACTTTAGACGGTCCGAAAAGCGATTTTTCTGTTTGATTGTTAATAAGATTTTTAATTTTTTCAATTGAAATATTTCTTTCTTTGGCAATTTTTTTTGCCTGATAAAAAGCACCTTCGGGAGAAATGTCAGGATCCAGTCCGCTTCCGCTGGCAGTTACAAGCTCTACCGGAACTTTTACATCATGCATTTCCGGATTCTGCATTTTTAAGGTGTCAATTCTTTTCTGAACCATTTGCAGATACTCTTCATTGCTCGGGCCTTTATTGCTTCCGGCGCTTCCGGCCGCATTATAGTTTACCGCAGACGGGCGGCCGTGAAAATATTTCGGAGATTTAAATTCCTGCCCGATATTGGCGTAAAATTTCTGCCCTTTATAATGGATGATTTCCGCATTTCCCTGAGTCGGTAAAACTTTGGAACCTGCGTAAACGATGCCTAAATAAATTCCGACAATCACAAGCATGACAAGAGTCAGTCTTAATGCGGATATAATATGATTTTTCATTTTGATTTAAATTTTTGAATTAATTGTTTGAAGATGGAAGAGGGATGATGGAAGTTAAAACGGAATTGTATTCACTTCCAGCCTCCTGCTTCAGGCTTCCGGCCTAAAAGAAAAGGCTGATTCCTAAATCGATGAGCTTGATCCCTATAAATGGTGCAATAATTCCTCCCAGTCCATAGATTAAAAGATTTCTTCTTAATAAAGCACTTGCCCCAATCGGTTTATAAGCCACCCCTTTTAAAGCCAACGGAATAAGGATCGGAATGATGATCGCATTAAAAATAATGGCCGATAAAATCGCCGATTCAGGGCTGTGGAGGTTCATAACATTCAGCTTCTGAAGAGCCGGAATGAAAGTGATAAATAACGCAGGAATAATCGCAAAGTATTTGGCAACATCATTCGCAATACTGAAGGTTGTAAGCGTTCCTCTGGTCATCAATAATTGTTTTCCAATTTCCACAATTTCGATTAGTTTCGTGGGATCATTATCGAGATCTACCATATTACCGGCTTCTTTGGCTGCCTGTGTTCCACTGTTCATCGCAACACCTACGTCGGCCTGGGCAAGGGCGGGTGCGTCATTCGTTCCGTCTCCCATCATGGCGACCAGCTTTCCTTCCTGTTGTTCTTTTTTGATGTAGTTCATCTTATCTTCCGGTTTTGCCTCGGCAATAAAATCATCAACGCCGGCTTTTTCAGCAATAAACTTCGCGGTTAAAGGATTATCTCCTGTTACCATTACGGTTTTTACACCCATTTTTCTCAACCGTTGGAAACGTTCCTGAATTCCTGTTTTGATGATGTCCTGAAGTTCAATCACTCCCCATACTTTTTCATTGACTGAAACTACCAGAGGCGTTCCTCCGTTTTCAGAAATTTTGGTCACGGCTTCCTGAGTTTCCTGCGGGAAATTATTTCCTGCTTTTTCAGTGATCTTTTTAATGGTATCGTAAGCACCTTTACGGATTCTTGTGTTTTCAAAATCAATTCCTGACGTTCTTGTTTCTGCTGTGAAATCGATGTACACAGGATTCGGAACAAGGAGTTCTTCAGGCTTCAGCTGACTTAATTCAATGATCGATTTCCCTTCAGGCGTTTCATCAGCTACTGAGCTTAATGCAGAAGCTTTGATAAATTCATTCAACTCGATATTATTTGAAGGATGAAATTGTGTTGCCTTACGGTTACCGATAGTGATCGTTCCGGTTTTATCTAAAAGGAGAACATCAATATCTCCGGCAGTTTCCACGGCTTTTCCGCTTTTGGTGATGACGTTGGCTCTTAAGGCCCTGTCCATTCCCGCAATACCGATAGCAGACAGCAGACCGCCGATCGTTGTAGGAATCAGGCAAACGAAAAGTGAAATAAATGCCGCAATCGTGATCGGCGTCTGCGCATAATCTGCAAAAGGTTTCAGGGTAACGGTAACGATGATGAAGGTCAGCGTAAACCCGGCCAATAATATAGTGAGTGCGATTTCGTTCGGTGTTTTCTGTCTTGAAGCGCCTTCTACCAGGGCAATCATTTTGTCAAGAAAAGATTCTCCCGGTTTGGTGGTTACTTTTACTTTGATCCTGTCGGAAAGTACTTTTGTGCCACCTGTTACTGAACTTTTATCTCCTCCTGCCTCGCGGATTACAGGAGCACTTTCCCCGGTAATAGCCGATTCGTCGATGGTAGCAAGTCCTTCAATAATCTCTCCGTCCATCGGGATTTGGTCGCCGGATTCGCATAGGAAAATATCTCCCAGTTTCATCTCGGCTGATTTTTTAAGGACAGTTTCTACCTGGAATCCCTGTTTGTTATTCATGACCACTTTGGCAGGGGTTTCTTCACGGGTTTTTCTTAAAGTATCTGCCTGGGCTTTTCCCCTTGCTTCGGCAATGGCTTCAGCAAAGTTGGCAAACAGGACGGTGAAAAATAAGATGATAAACACTAAGAAATTATAACTGAAACTGCCTTGCGACCGATCACCGGTTAAGCTGAACAAGCTTACGATGAGCATCACCACTGTTCCTATTTCCACCAGGAACATGACAGGATTTTTTACCATGATTTTCGGATTCAGCTTAACGAAAGACTGTTGGATGGCTTCGTTAACCAGATCTTTCTGAAATAATGTCTGTGACTGATTTTTCATTGCTTTTGAATGATTTTATTTTTTATTTGAACCATTAAGATTTATTAAGGAGTTAAGTTTGAATTAAGAAAATATTCTTTGAATATTTTAAAGCTTAATGAGTTATGAACTTACTATTCTTATAAGATCTTAATGGTTGAATTAATTATTTAGAAAAATATTGTAACTGTTCTGCGATTGGTCCCAAAGTCAATGCCGGGAAGAAAGATAATGCTGCAATCAGCAAGATAACGGCTAAGGTCATGAATCCGAAGGTAGCGGTATCTGTTTTCAGGGTTCCGGCACTCTCAGGAATGTATTTCTTCTGAGCAAGGAGTCCTGCAATAGCAATAGGACCGATGATCGGGATGAATCTTGACAGGAGCAAAACGATTCCTGTAGAAATATTCCACCATGGCGTATTGTCGCCCAAGCCTTCAAATCCGGATCCGTTGTTTGCGGAAGAGGAAGTAAATTCATACAGCATTTCACTAAAGCCATGAAATCCCGGATTGTTCAGTGTTTTTGCTCCGAATTCCGGCAGATAGGCGGTTAAAGCTGTTCCCATTAAAATTAAAAACGGATGGAATAAAGCGACAATCATGGCAATTTTCATTTCTTTGGCTTCGATTTTCTTTCCTAAAAATTCCGGGGTTCTTCCTACCATCAGTCCGCTGATAAATACGGCAAGAATGATGAAAATAAAGTAGTTCAGAATCCCTACGCCGCAGCCTCCGTAGAAGCAATTGATCATCATGGCCAGCAGCTCATTCATTCCCGATAAAGGCATGGTGCTGTCGTGCATGGCATTGACGGAGCCTGTGGAAATGACCGTTGTCGCAATACTCCAGTAGGCCGAAGACGCACTTCCAAAACGGATTTCCTTACCTTCCATGGCCCCGAGATGAGGATCGGTTCCCATTTGGGTAATCAGAGGATTTCCGTTGGTTTCGTTTATAATGTTCGGAATGGTTAAGGCCAGAAAACCGATCGTCATTACGGTAAAAATAGTCCATGACAGTTTTCTTTTATTTAGATAAAAACCTAATGCAAAGACCAAAGCGAAAGGAATAATCATTTGTACAATCATTTCAGTCATATTGGTAAGGTAATTAGGATTCTCAAGTGGATGTGCGGAGTTGGCCCCGAAAAATCCACCACCGTTGGTTCCCAAATGTTTGATGGCGATAAATGCTGCCGCCGGACCTCTGGAAACCTCAGCTTTCTGACCTTCCAGCGTAGTGATATGGTCTTTTCCTTCGAAGGTCATCGGACTTCCGTTAGCAGAAAGAATGAACGCTACAACAATACTTAGCGGAATTAAAATCCGGATGACTGATCTTGTAAAAAAGTCATAGAAATTACCTAATTCTGTAGTCGTTTTGTCTTTAAAAGCTTTGAATAGAACAGCCATGGCAGCCATTCCTGTTGCTGCCGTTACAAACTGCAGGAACATTAAATATAACTGACTTAAATAACTGACCCCGGTTTCTCCGGAATAATGCTGAAGATTGCAGTTGACCAAAAAGGATATGGCGGTATTGAAAGAAAGATCGGGAGACATATCCGGGTTTCCGTCGGGATTCAGGGGAAGCCAGGACTGATTCAGCAAAATAAAAAATCCGATAACGAACCAAACTGCATTAATGGTGAGCATGGCAAACATATTCTGTTTCCAGGTCATCTGCTTATTTGGATTGATGCCTGAAATTTTATAGATCACATTTTCAACGGGCTGAAAGATTTTATCTAAGAAAGTTTTTTTATAGCCATAGACATCAGCAATATATTTTCCTAAAAAAATACCGATAACTAATGTAATGGCAAACATGACAATAATGCCTAAGATTTCTGTATTCATTGTTTCAGATTAAAATTTTTCAGGTTTCATTAAGACATAGCAAATGTACCCGAAGGCAAGGATGGAAAGGAAAAATAAACTCCACATAATTTATATTTTATCAAAAAATTCAACGGTACGGTACAAGATCCAGAAGAGGACCACACACAGGATGATTAAACTGATCAGCATCATAGCGCAACAATAAGGGTTAGAAGGGTGAATACTGCATACGAAACGATCAGCAGGCTCAGTGCCGAATGTTCTCGTTCTTTTACGATTTTTCTTGAATTTGACATTGTTTAGTATTTTATTCTTTATCCTTAATGCCAAAAGAAATTCCATTTAAGAAATAATCAATTCAAGTAACTGAAAGGTAGTGTGTTATTGTATTTAAAGCCAATGCCGAAAAAGAGGGAAACCTATCAAAATGATAGGCTCATTATTAAAATGATAAATTACGGCGCATAGATTTTTAGTGTAGTTATGGATATCTTTAGTTCAGTTATGAAGATCTTCAGTTCAGTTACAAGGATTTTAGTGTAGTTACAAAGGTTTTCGGTCTGATGTAAAAGAATTTTATGCTGGTTGGGATAAATCTATTTGTGAAGATCAAGATAAAACCGACTAAAGTCTGCTGGCTGATTTTTAAAATAAATAATGAAATGTAAAACCATGATTTTTAAGAACCATTGCTAATATGGATAAAACACGCAGAGTTCCTTTTCTATTGCTTACATTTGTATAGCATTCTGGTTTTTTAGAATGAAAATGATTTTATATGACAGATAAAGAATACAGCGAAACAATTTATAAAGATAAAAATTACGAATACTTTACAGTTCCCAATGACGAAAACAAGGTAAGGATTTACACCTTGAAAAACGGTTTAAAGGTTTTTCTTGCCCAGAATTTTGATGCTCCCAGAATCCAGACGTATATTCCGGTAAGAACGGGTAGCAATAATGATCCTTCTGACAATACAGGCCTTGCTCATTATCTTGAACACATGATGTTTAAAGGAACTTCAAAGCTCGGTACCTGGAATTGGGAAAAAGAAAGCGTGTTACTGGATAAAATCTCGGATTTGTACGAAGAACACAAAGCGGAACCTGATCCGGAGAAAAAGAAAGTTATTTACCGGAAAATAGATGAGCTTTCTCAGGAAGCAAGTCGGTATGCTATTGCTAATGAGTACGACAAAGCTATTTCTTCATTAGGAGCAACGGGTACCAATGCCCACACATGGTTTGATGAAACGGTGTACAAAAACAATATTCCGAATAATGAGCTGGAGAAATGGCTTAAAATTGAAAAGGAAAGATTTTCAGAGTTGGTTTTACGACTTTTCCATACAGAGCTGGAGTCGGTGTATGAAGAATTCAACAGGGCGCAGGATAATGATTCCAGGCTGGTTCAGTATGAATTGATGGATGCTCTTTTCCCGACACACCCCAACGGTCAGCAAACCACTTTAGGAAAGGCGGAGCATCTTAGAAATCCTTCCATGAAAACGATTCATACTTATTTTGATGAATATTACGTACCCAATAATTATGCAATAGTAATGGTCGGTGATCTTGATTTTGATAAAACGATCCGGCTTATTGATCAGTATTTTGGAACAATTCCTTACAAAGAGCTGCCGAAAAAGACTCCTGTTATTGAGCAACCCATTACGGGAATTATTGAAAGAACCGTCAAAAGTCCGACGACTCCAAGAGTTCAGCTGGCCTGGAGAACGGAAAGCTACGGAACCAATGAGGTTATGCTTGCTGATATCGTAGCCAATATTTTAAGCAACAGGGGAGAAGCGGGGTTATTGGATTTAAATATCAATCAGACTCAGAAATTGCTTTGGGCGCAGGCTTATTCCATAGGTTTAAAACAATATGGCTATTTTTCTATTGTTGCCGTTCCGAAGGAAACACAGACCTTAGAGGAAGCAAAAAATCTCGTGTTGCAGCAGCTTGAGCTGGTAAAGAAAGGAGAATTTCCTGACTGGATGCTGACAGCAATCATTAATGATTTTAAAGTTCAGAGAATGAAAGCCCTGGAAACGGCTGATGGGTTGGCCACCAACCTTTACGAAGCTTACATCAAAGACAGAACCTGGGAGCAGGAGCTAAACGAAATGGATGAATATGCGAAATTTACAAAGGAAGATGTTGTGAATTTTGCCAACGAATTTTTTAAAGAAAACTATGTGATCATTAATAAAGAAAAAGGAATTAATGATAAACTGATTCGTGTTGAAAATCCAGGAATTACGCCGGTGAAGATTAACCGTGAGGCACAATCTGAATTTCTACGGGAGATTTTGGCGGAAAAGACAGCAGATATTCAGCCGGAATTTATTGATTATGACAAAGAAATTCTTACGGATGTCATTAAAGATAAAAAACTGAGTTTCGTAAAAAACAGATACAATGATATTGCTCAGGTACATTTTATTTTTCCTTTCGGAAGCGACCATGACCGTGATCTCGGGATGTCTACGCAGGTTCTTCAATATTTGGGAACTGAAAAATTTTCGCCGGATGATCTTAAAAAAGAGTTTTTTAAAATCGGAATTACGAATGATTTTAAAACAACAAACGATCAGCTTACGATCTCACTGAACGGTCTTGAAGAAAACATCAGGAAAGGTATCGAACTTTTGCAGCACTGGATGAAGGAAGTGAAACCTGATCAGGATATCTACAACCAGTTTGTGGAAACAGTGCTTGAAAACCGTGCGGCAGTAAAGAAAGACAGGGCCCGCATTATGACGGCCTTAACGAATTATACAAAGCTGGGTGAGTTTTCCAGATACACGGATATTATATCAAAAGAAGAGCTTGAAAGCAGTGATGTTGAGATTTTCACGGAAAGAATAAAGAAATTGTTCAGTTTTCCGTACCAGATATTCTTTTATGGAAGGGATCTTGAAGCTTTTAAAGGCTATATCGGGAAATATATTGAAACCGAAAGTATGATTATTCCTGAACCTAAAAATTACCCTGAACCGGAAACCAGCGGAAACGTTTATTTCACAAGTTATGACATGGTTCAGATGGAAATGAGCAGAGTAGGAAGGGGACAAATGGTAAATACTGAAAATTTCGGGAAGATTAATGTGTTCAACGAATATTTCGGAAGAGGGTTGTCATCGATTGTTTTCCAGGAAATCCGCGAGAGTAAGAGTCTTGCTTATTCTGCGTACGTTTCTTATGCAGCCAATTCGGAATTGAATCATCCTGATTATATCACCACTTATATCGGTACGCAGCCGGATAAATTACAGATTGCAGTAGATACAATGACTGAATTGATGGCTGATCTTCCTGAAGTTCCGGCACAGTTTGAAAACGCGAGAAATGCAGCTTTAAAGCAGATTGCTTCTACAAGAATTACCAGAACGAATATTTTCTTTAATACCTTAAGGCTTAAAAAACTGAATATTCATTATGATTTCAGGAAAGATATTTATCAGCAGATCGAAAGCCTGAAGTTTGAGGATCTGAAAGACTTTTATAACAATTATATCAAATCAGTTCATTTTAATACAGCCATTATCGGTAAAAAAGAAAATCTCAATATGGATGCTGTGAATCAGATGGGGAATTTTAAAGAAGTAAGTTTGAAAGATATTTTCGGACATTAATTTAAATGATATTAAATGCTTCGCCAGGTTCAGCACGACACCGCTACAATTGATTTTTAAATAAAATTTAAACACATAGTATCAGAAATGTCATGTTGAGCTTGTAGAAGCATCTCCAAAAATAAACCCCGAAAGAAGAACTTTCGGGGTTTATTATTGTTTTGGTTAAAACTATTTTACAATTTTCATTTCATTAATAAGCCATTTCGAATCGGCAAATTTATCAATGATAAAAAGGATATATTTAGTATCCACCATAATATTTCTGCTGAAACGCGGATCATAATTAATATCACTCATGGTCCCTTCCCACTGTCTGTCGAAGTTTAATCCGACAAGATTTCCGTTAGCGTCCAGAGCAGGACTTCCTGAGTTTCCCCCTGTCGTATGGTTGGTAGCTGTAAATCCTACCGGAACGTCACCTGTTTTGTCCTTATATTGTCCGAAATCTTTTTTACTGTAAAGGTCGATCAGTTTTTTAGGAACATCAAATTCATAATCTCCCGGAACATATTTTTCCATTACCCCGGCAAGATGCGTCTGATAATTGTAGGAAACGGCATCTCTTGGTGAAGAGCCTTTCACTTTTCCGTACGTAACGCGCATTGTCGAGTTGGCATCCGGGAAGAATTTTCTGTCTTTATCCGCAGCCATTTGTTGAGCCATGTAAGTTTTTTGCAAGGCATCAATTTTCGTTTGCAGAGAAGTAAACTGAGGATCAGCTTTCGTCATATAAGCATCCCTCATAGCCGTATAGATCTGAAAAACAGGATCCTTTTTCAGGGTCTTAATTAATTTATCCTGATTAGAAAATGCTTTTTCAATGTCTTTGCTTAAAAAAGCACCGTTCACATCACTTCTTCCCGTAATGATCGAATTTTTAGAGGCATCCTCAATCGTCTGGATGTTTTGAGCTTCATTTTTGTACTTTTCAAATCCTGCAGGCAGGAATTGAGCGTCTGTTTTATTGGCGTACAATGCCAGTAATTTGGCTGTTACTTTTGCATCAAGTTCTGCATTGTAATCTTTGTAGAAAGAAGTCAGTCTGTTTTTTAATGCTGCTGTACTTTTTTCATCCATTCTTCCAGCTTCTACCGAGGTGATAAAATTGTAATAAAGACTGGCTAGCATCAGTGTTTCTGCATTTCTGATCGTTTCAGAATAATAGGCATTATTTAAGGCATACGGAGCCTGATCGTTGTAAAGCTTGTTTAATTGATCTAATGTCGTTTTGATCTCGTGATTTTTAGCAACAAGAGAACCTTCGTACATTACTTTTTTCTCTACAGCATTCGATTTTTTCAGTCCTTCGACTTCGCCGATCCATTTTTTCCAGTAATTGGCTACTGAAGCATATTTAGAAGCATACTGAATACGCGTGGCATCATCGGTACGCATTTTTTCATCCAGCGTTTTCAGTGCAACATCTCTCACTGCGATTCTTGCAGGATCAATCTCTTTCATGATTTTTTCAACTGCAATGGCAGGAAGATATTCCGTAGTTCTACCCGGAAATCCGAAAACGAAGGTGAAATCATTTTCATTTTTATCCTTAATGGAAACCGGAAGGTAATGTTTCGGAACGTAAGGAACGTTGTCTTTGGAATATTCTGCCGGTTTGTTGTTTTTATCAGCATAGATCCTGAACATAGAGAAATCTCCGGTGTGTCTTGGCCAGACCCAGTTGTCGGTGTCGGAACCAAATTTTCCGATACTTTGTGGTGGTGCACCTACCAGTCGGATGTCTTTGTAAGTTTCAATAGTATAGGCGTAGAATTTATTTCCGTAATACATTGGCTTTACGGAAATCGACTGATACGGCTCAGTTTTCTGTGAGTTTTTATAAATCTCAATGTTTTTGGCAATCTGTTTGGAAAGCTCAGAATCTGTAAGATTATCCGTTCCCTGAAGAATCTGATTGGTCACTTCTTTAATGTCAACAATAAAATCAACAGTCACACCCGGATTCGGAAGTTCACCTTCGGTATTTTTGGCCCAGAATCCATTAGACAAAAGGTCATTCTGAACGGTTGAATGTGCCTGAATTTGCCCGTAACCACAGTGATGATTGGTCAGCAAAAGACCTTTGGGAGAAATGATTTCCGCAGTACATCCGCCGTTGAACTGTACTACCGCATCTTTTATGCTTGCTTTCTGAGGATTGAAGATGTCTTTGGCAGAGATTTTCATTCCCAGATCTTTCATTTCCTTTTCATTCAGCTCTGTCGGTATCCACATTCCTCCGTATTGCTGTGCAAATGTCATTACAGCCGGCAAAAGAAATACGGATAAGAGTATCTTTTTTGTCATAATCAAAATTTTGCTCCAATTTACGAAGAAATTGTGAGTTTGACATTTTGGGAGATATGGTTATTTTAATTATTGAAAATGAATTTATTATGTTTTTATTTGTCAAATTTAAAAACACATTATTCAAACATGATTAGTGAAATAATTTAACCTTATATTAAAAAAAAATTAAATTAGTTTTTTGTCAAAACTGATAGGCAATAATACGCTCATCCTCCATCAGGCTTTTCATCAAAGCTTCATGATTGATATTTTTTCCTGTGATGATCCAGGAAGTAGCGAGGTTTCCCTGTGTATATTGCTGTTTTGAAATTGCAAACTTCAGATGGTGTGCTCTGAAAAGTTCCTCACAATAAGGAACATCGTGATAATTAACGACAGCAATTTTATATTCCCTGATTTTGTGTTCTCGGTCGATAAGCTTTTCAAATTGATTTAAAGAACTTAATATCAACAATACCAAAACGGTACCCATGAAAGCAAGGTAAACATATCCGGAACCGACTGCCATTCCGATTGAGGCTGTTGCCCATATGGTGGTTGCGGTAGTGATTCCGTCTATTTTATTATCCCCTTTAAAAATAACGCCGGCTCCCAGAAAACCGATTCCTGTGATGATATTGGCAGCAATGCGGTCGGGATCATCTACCCCGATTTTTATGGACAGAATCGTGAAAAGACTGGAACCGAAGCATATCAGGATGAAGGTTCGTAAACCAGCCGATTTGTTTCGGTATTCGCGTTCCGCACCGATCAGTAATCCAAGGATAACCGAAATGAAAATCAGCAATAATTCATTTTGAATAGAGTGATCTTTTAGAAATTCCATTTTTTTATACTTTAGGCACAATAAAGTTACAATAAAAAAGAAATGATAATTATGATCTCGGTTATAGTCATAAAAAAAGACTGCCCGGAAGACAGTCTTACTTATTTATTTGTAATTTAATTAGTTTTTGATGATTTTCTGAGTGAAGGTTTTATCTTTTGTAAATAATTTGATGATGTAATTTCCTTTTGGAAGCTCAGAAACATTGATTGAATTTCCTTTTACCGAAGCTGAGATTAAAATTCTTCCCGCTGCATCGTAAATTTCTGCTTTTACAATTTCATTTTTCGACTGAATATTTAAAACATCTTTTACAGGGTTCGGATAAATTGAAACAGTATTGTTTTCTTTGTTGATTTCCGAAGCAGCCAAGGTGTTTTGAACAGTTGTCGTAAAGTTGTTGGTAATAATCGGAGCATTATAATCAAAGTAGATTCCCGCTTTGTTGCTGAAGCTGTCGCCGATATTCAGTGTAGATTTTGTTTTAATTTTAAATGAAACATATCCGTCATTATTGGCATCATCAAAAGGAAGCTGGATGTTTTCAAAAATAAATTCTACTGTATTTCCTGTAATTCTTGTGATGAAATTATGGCTTCCGTTCATGGCAACCAGGCTGGATATATCGTATTTCAAAATATCTATATCATCTTTCACGACAATATTCTGTGCATTTGCCGTTCCTGTATTTTCAAAACGGATCAGGTAATGAACATAATCTCCCACTTTTGCCTGGGTAATTGTTGTTCCCTCTAAACATGTTTTATCATTCGGGTCAAAAGAGTTTACGACAGTTTGGTTTAAAGTAAATGTATTATCCAAAGGAGTTTCGTCTGTTCCGGCATTTACCTGAGCTGTATAATGAAGGATGTCTCCTGCAGTTAATGGTGGTGTCTGGGTAGGTGTATTCAAGGTGAACGATACCGTTATCTCCTTTAGTTCCAAAGGGGCAAGATTCGTGAAATTCCAGTTCAGAACTCCTGTTGACTGAGATGCAGGAATCACTGATGCGGTAAGATAGTTCATCAAATTATCATTATAATTAAATGATAAACTTCCAGACTGTGTGGTTGTTCCTTTATTTTTGTAAATGATCTTGTATCTTGCATCAAAACCAGGTCTTGCTGCAGTAATTGGGATAATGACAACTTCCAGATCATTGTGCGCTCCGTTTGCAGACAGGCAAAAGTTTTGGGTAAGAGGGCTTGTCTGTGCAGGAAAACTTGCAGTTACACTTGTAGGCGAAACCGTGAAGTATGTCGGATTTTCCAGTACAGGTGTAATGACATGATTACCAGCCTGAACAGGAATTGAGTAATTTCCTGAAGCGTTCGTTATAATATTACCGGAATTAGCGGAATTTGTTATTAAGAATTTTTGAAATGCTTTTGCAGGATCATTAGCGTCACAACCATTGTTATTGATATCATACTTTGTGTTTCCCTGAATCGTGTAAAAATTTCCTCCGGGAGTGAAGGAGCAGTATGCGTTTATTACAACATTAGGTTGATTGTACCAGTTTATCAGCGCACCGATCATTGCCTTTTCAAAATCATCAGCACAGATATAGCTTAAGCTTGGTGTATTTGAAAACATCGGAGTAGCTCCTTGTGCATAATTATCTTTTCCGTTCTTAATATTAAAGCTGATAAGATTAGGATTGTTGGAAAAATCGAAATTGTTTAGTCCTGTCAGCTGTCCGGCGTCAATTGTAGTAAAAAGATTATTTTTAAGATACAGATTACTCAGGTTAGGAGCTTCCTCAAAAGCAACAGTTGTAAGCTTATTATTTGCTGCTTGGATGTTTAATAAACTATTATTGTTGTTTAAAATTATTGTTGTTAATAAATTATTGTTGCATTCTAAGGTTACCAAATTTGGGAGTCCGGAAATATCGATTGATTCCAGTTGATTATTTACGATATCCAAAGTATGTATACTGTTTAAATTACTGACAGAGAGATATGTAAGACTATTGTTACGCACGCTTAAAGACTGGAGATAAGATAATCCTGTAATTTGCAGATTGGTTAAAGCATTAGAAGAAGCATTTAAAAGTACAAGATTAGTAAACTCATTAATTCCTGTAAGATCGGTGATCATGTTGCCTGGCTGCCCGGAAACATTTAATCTGGACACATTCAACGCTTCTGAAACCTGAATTTCAAGATCTCCGTTGGTGTCAATTACCATATTTTGGTTACTGCTGTTCGTTGCGATGCCGTTGCTTGTATTTGCTGACATAAGTTTTGCCTTAAAATTTGCATCAGGAATATTCACAATCTGTGCCTGAAACGCAGCAAACATAATCAGAGAGATGATCAGGTAAATTTTTCTCATGGTTATTATAATTATCAATTTTAAATTTCGGGCAAAAATAAACCATTAAGAAAGAATCTCAATGGCTTATTATGTTAAATATTTTAGAATATCATTGCTTTTCTATCAAATCCAAAAACTGCTGTTCATCAAGGATACCGATTGTTCCGATATCCTGAGCCTTTTTCAGTTTGCTACCCGCTTTTTCACCGACCACCAGATAATTTAGGTTCTTGGAAACTGCGGAAATATTTTTACCGCCGTGCTTTTCTACCATTTCCTCCGCTGCTTCTCTCGTAAACAACGATAGTTTTCCGGTGAAAAGAAAGGTTTTTCCTTCTAAAACGTTCGATAGAACTTCATTGGTACTTTCGCCTTTTTCCAACTGAACACCATAAGATTTTAATCGTTCCAGCATCAGAACATTTTCAGGATTGGCGAAAAAATCCACGATGCTGACGGCAATTTTAGTTCCGATATCTTCTACCTGGCAAAGCTCTTCTACCGTAGCGCGTTTAAGTTCTTCTATGGTTGGAAAATTTTTGACTAATTTCTTGGCAACCGTTTCTCCCACGTGCTTTATACCAATTCCATACAATACTTTTTCAAATGGAATTTCTTTTGACTTTTCAATTCCGGAGATGATATTCTGGGCAGATTTTTCCGCCATTCTTTCCAAAGGAAGAAGTTGCTCTTTGGTTAAAGTATAAAAATCGGCAGGGTTTTCAATCAGTCGTTCCCTGTAAAGCTGTTCGATGGTTTCGCTTCCCAGATTTTCAATATTTAACGCCTTTCTGGATACATAATGAATCATTCTTCCGACAACCTGTGGCGGACAGTGCAAATCATTAGGGCAAAAATGTATCGCCTGATCTTCGATTTTCACAAGCTCGGTTCCGCATTCAGGACAGTGTTTGATATATTCTATTTCTTTGCTTTCGGAAGTTCTTTTTTCTGTATTTACGCCAACGATTTTAGGAATAATTTCGCCACCTTTTTCTACATACACAAAATCATGTTCGTGAAGATCAAGCTTTTTAATAATATCTTCATTATGCAAAGAAGCTCTTTTAACAATAGTTCCGGCCAATAAAACAGGTTTTAAATTCGCCACCGGAGTGATTGCTCCCGTTCTTCCCACCTGATAAGAAACACTCTGTAACTCAGTTTCCACTTTTTCGGCTTTAAATTTATAAGCCATTGCCCATCGCGGAGATTTTGCGGTGTATCCAAGCTGTCGCTGCTGTTTTAATGAATTGACCTTCAATACGATGCCGTCAATCTCAAAAGGAAGATTGTGTCTTTCGATATCCCAATAGTTAATAAATTCTTTTACCTCATCCAACGTCGTACACAATTTGGCCTGCTGTGATGTTTTGAAACCCCAGGATTTTGCTTTTTCCAGAAGCTCCCAATGCGATTCAGCAGGGATTTCTTCTGAAATAAACTGGTACAGAACCGATGAAAGTCCGCGCTTTCTTACTTCGCCGCTGTCCTGCATTTTCAGGCTTCCGCTTGCTGTATTTCTTGGATTCATAAACGGATCGAGGCCATCTTCTTCACGCTGTTTATTGATTTTATCGAAATTTTTCCGGGTTAAATAAATCTCGCCGCGCATAAAAAAATGTTCAGGAAAATCGCCTTTCAGCTTTAAAGGAATATCGGAAATGGTACGTACATTAGATGTGATTTCATCTCCCTGAAAACCATCGCCCCGTGTTACTGCCTGAGCAAGTTTTCCTTTTTCATACAGAATGGAGATAGAAGCACCGTCATATTTTAATTCAGCCACAAACTCTACAGGATCATCGATAGTTTTAATAATTCTTTTTTCCCAGTCTTCAAGATCGTCAAAATCATAAGAATTGTCCAGAGAGTACATTCTGAATTTATGCTGAACACTAGGGAAGACCTTTGTAATTCCGCCACCCACTCTCATCGTAGGAGAGTTTTCATCGTAGAATTCGGGATATTTGGCTTCCAGATCCTGAAGTTCTTCCAGCAGCATATCAAAGTCATAATCTGAAATTGTAGGGGTATCAAGAAGATAATAATTTTCATTATGCTGATGAAGTTCTTTACGGAGATCTTCGATTTTCTGTTGAATGTTTTCGGACATCGGGTTTCTATCTTTTTAGCAAAAATAATTAAATACAATTTAAAAAATAAGAGAATTAAATATTCCGGGAAAATTAAAAAGACGTAACATATTTCAATGGACTGACTATCTATCAGATAAATTAAGTGTTTAAGATTATTTAACATCGTGTTCCGAAATAATTAAAAAAATGTTAAAGCTCCCTTAAACAGACAGGTCTCAAAGTCAGGATACATTTGCATGCAGCTAATTTGAAAAAATGAGAAAAGTAAAGATTGTATTGGGATTATTGTTCCTGAGTTTCGGAACACTGGCATATGCGCAAACCACGCAGGCTTCTATTGTAGGAAAAGTGACCGGAGTCGGGAAAGCACCTCAGGAAAAAGTAAAGGTGACGATTATTAATGAATCGACAGGTTTCAAAACAGAAACGGAAACCAACTCAAAGGGAGAGTATATATTTAAAGAAATTCCTTTAGGAGGGCCTTATACCGTTGTGGTGAATGATGAAAAAAGAGAAGGCTACAATGTGAACTTTGGTGATCAGGTGACGGTAAATATGGATCTGGCAAGCGAGAAATCGATCGAGGAAGTCGTAGTAACAGGAAATCTTAAAAACAAGATAGGAAATTTAGGAGCTGCTACGGCAATTACTACCAAAAACATCGGAATATTGCCTGTGAACGGAAGAAACTTCACCAATTTGGCGGAGCTTTCTCCTCTAAGTGGTAAAAACGGAAGTATTTCCGGACAGTTGAGTTCTTCTACCAATTTTACCATTGACGGGATGACAGCTAAAAACCCGACTTCTGCAGGTTCTACGACAAGCCGAAGCGGTGCCCCGTTTTCAATCTCGATTGAAGCAGTTCGTGAGTTTAAGGTAACAACTAACCAGTATGATGTAACATTGGGAAGAAGCGGTGGGGGAACAGTAAGTGCTGTTACAAAGTCAGGAACCAACAAATTTTCCGGAAGTGCATGGGAATATCTGAGAACAAACTGGCTTTCCAGCAAGTATGATATCAGAGGAAATGAGATTCATAATGATTTTTCTACTTCTCAGTTCGGTTTTTCACTGGGCGGGCCAATTATCAAGAATAAACTGCATTTCTTCGTGGCATGGGATCATCAGCTGGATTCGAGACCGTTGCAGATTGCAGATATCAAGTCGCATGATGATGAATTGAGACTTAACACGACTACTGCTACTTTGAATAAATTTTTAGATATTGCTAGAGCGAAATACGGCGTAGGAAATACACCACAGTTCGGAAGCTTCGATAAAGTAAGGAATTCTGACGCAGCATTTTTACGTT
The DNA here is from genome assembly GCF_977014045.1 of Chryseobacterium lineare. Classification (NCBI taxonomy): domain Bacteria; kingdom Pseudomonadati; phylum Bacteroidota; class Flavobacteriia; order Flavobacteriales; family Weeksellaceae; genus Chryseobacterium; species Chryseobacterium lineare. The sequence continues at coordinate 66,731 of NZ_CDRNIQ010000001.1, forward strand.
TAGACTGGCAGATTAATGATAAAAACTTATTGACTTTAAGAAATAACTTCACGTACGATTTAAATAAAAACGGACTGGGAGACAATACGGCAATCAATGCTTTTGAATCTTATGGTAATGATAAAAATCTGGATAACAGTTTGCTATTAACTTTAAGATCAAACTTAAAGCCGAATATGACGAACGAACTGAAGGCGCAATATCTTTATACGTTTCAGGACAGTTATCAGAACGATCAGCTTGGTCATCCTGTTCCGAGAGCCATTGTCGAAAATATCGTAACCAGCATTGACGGAAAAGACAAGGCAACCAATATTCAGATCGGAGGACATCGTTTTGCACAGGAAAGTTTCAGAAATAATGTTTTCCAGATTGTAGATAATTTATATTACAATACCGATAAAATCAAATATACATTCGGAGCAGATCTGATGTACACGATGGCGAAATCGATCTACGGAAGTGAAGTGAACGGAAGATTCCATTTCAGGGAAAATCCTGCAGCAAATGGTGGTGATAATTTATTTAATTTTAATAACCTCATCGCGTACAGATTTTACAGAGAAGTTCCTTTAATGGAAGATCCTTCGGTGAAATCCAATATTTACAATTTAGGAGTTTACGGACAGATTCAAACTAAAATTGCCAGAGGTCTGGATTTAATGGCAGGTTTACGATTGGATTACAGCGGGTATCCGAAAGCAGGATTCAATCAGAAATTATTTGATGAAATGGGAATCCGTACGGATAATCAGATCAAATCATTTATTATCCAGCCAAGATTTCAGTTTGATTGGAATATTAATGAAGGAAATAAGGATTTCTTAAAATTCGGGGCCGGTATTTTCTCGTCTGATATTAATAATTATATGATTATCAATAACCTGGTGTTCGACGGAAGACATTTGGCTACGGTTGATGTCAATCCTTCACAGATCGGTCTGGTACCTGATTTTAACAGTTACAGAAATGATTACGGAACTGTTCCTACATTATCTCAATATCAGCTTCCTACCATCAATTATACAGGAAAAGATGCGAAAATCCCGATCGTTTACAAGGCAAATATTTCTTATACTCATTTCTTCAACGAGAGATTCAGAGCGGGAGTGGCTGCTTATATGGCTTTAGGCAGAAACAACTATTTCTATTATGACAGAAATATGGTAGCTAATCCTTATTTCACGCTGGATAATGAAGGCGGAAGAGGAGTTTATGTTCCTGCTGCTTCAATTGCTGCCAATGGAACGATGAACTGGAAAGATGGAAGAATTAATAAAAACTTCGGTAGAGTTCTTGAGCTGGTAAGCGATGGAAAGGTAAATCAATTCTCATTCGTGGCAGATACAAGTTACCGTTACTGGAGAGATGGGGAAATTACAGCAAGTTATACCTGGGCGGATATTAAAGATAACACTTCTTACAACGGAAATGTTGCCAATTCTGCGACATTGTCTACGATGGTTAGCGGGTGATCCAAGAAACCTGAGAATGACATATTCTGACAATCAGTTCAGAAATAAAGTGGTAATCTATGGTAATTCGCCGACGATCGCAGGGTTTACTTTAGGAATCCGATACGCAGGAATGGGAGGAACGCGTTTCTCTGTAACTGCAGGAGGAAACGTAAACGGAGATTTCGTTGATACTAATGATCTTGCCTATATTTTCCCGAATCTTACCCAGACTTTAATTGACAATCCTGAAGTAGGAACGGCTTTAAAGAACTATATTTCAGATTATAATAACAAAATCGCGGAAAGAAACGGCGGAAAAAACGGATTCTACGGAGTTTGGGATATTCGTGTGGCGAAGAAGATCAAGTTTGAAAAGATTGGCGGTTTTGAGCTTTCTGTGGATATTTTCAACGTAGCCAACTTACTTAACAAAGAAAAAGGGATCAACAAGTCTTACGGAAATACAGCACTTTACAGAATCACAGGATTTGATCAGGCTACAAAGCAGCTTAAATACAGTCTGAATACAAGTGGTCTTGAACCATTATCCGGAAATCCTTATCAAATTCAGATCGGAGCAAAATATACGTTCTAGAATATTGTAAAATGTGAATGGTCAGTTGTGAATTTTCATCATTTAAATAAACGGAATCTGTTTAAATAATTGACGATTGACTGGCGAAGCAAAATTGACCATTCACTTTAATTTAATTACCTTTATCTCAAAGTTGAAAGGCTTTTAGTTTAATATTTTAATTTATATTATGAAAAAACTTATCTTAGGGTTAGCAGTAGCAAGCACAGTTTTCATGAAGGCACAAACCCAGATTATTGCCCACAGAGGGTATTGGCAGACACAGCCACCGACGACGGAAAATTCTTTGAAGTCCTTGGAAAATGCTCAAAATTTGAAGATTTACGGATCTGAATTCGATGTAAGAATGACCAAAGATGGCGTTTTGGTAGTAAACCACGATGAGCATCATGCAAAAATGGAAATCTCTGAAACCGATTTTAAAGAACTTGAAAAAGTAAAATTATCCAACGGCGAAGATTTTCCAACCCTGAAAGATTATTTAAAACAGGGAAAAAAAGATAAGGCTCTCAAACTTATTGTTGAAATAAAGCCTGATAAAACCAAAGAAAAAGAAGATGAACTGACGGCGAAAACCATTAAAATGATTAAAAACATGAAGTTGGGAGCTCAATGTGAGTTTATTTCTTTCAGTTTGAATATCTGTAAAGAAATTAAAAAACTGGAACCTACATTCAAAGTACAGTATTTAAGAGGGGAGCTTTCTCCGCAGCAGATCAAAGATGAAGGGTTAGACGGAATTGATTACCATTACAGTGTTTTCCAGAAAAACCCAACCTGGATTGCTGAAGCCAAAACTTTAGGATTAATCACGAATGCATGGACGGTAAATGATGTTGCTATTTCAGACGAATTGAAAAAACAAGGAATCGGATTTATTACGACCAATATTCCGGATCAGCTTAAGGATAAATAATCTTCAGAAAATAATGAAATGAAGTCTGTCTTTTTGAGGCAGACTTTTTATTTTACTACCTATAATGATAATTTTATTACTATTTATTATATATGGTAGGCGTGTGGTATGTATTATTGTCTCCGGAAAAGACATTAAAGATACGCAAATAATGGAGGTAATTTATATTAAAAATCCTTAATTGTTTTAACCTCTTGCTGCTCAAACGTCTATAAGATATTGTTAAAAATAAGTTAATATAGTGTTTAATAATTCTTTAATAAATGTTAAAATCAAGTTAAAATTTTAACCATAATGTCGGATTAATTTTGCGCAAACAAATAAGGATATGCGTAAAGAGACACAAAAACTGATAATATTATCATTATTAGGACTGGTCAGTGTGAACTTGGCGGCTCAGCAAAAGGTAAAAAGAGACACCATTAAAAACATTGACGAAGTTGTAGTAACGGCTTTAGGGATCAAAAGACAAAACAAGGCTCTTGGGTATTCTACGGAAACCGTCAATTCAGACCAGCTTTTAAGGACACAGAATAATCACTGGACGAGCGCTCTGGAAGGTAAAGTAGCAGGACTTAAAATTCAGACTGCCGGTGCAGGGCCTTTGGCAACACCGAGAATTACCTTAAGAGGCGATGTTTCTATGAGCAGCATGGGTGATAATCAGGCACTCATTGTTTTGGATGGTGTTCCGCTAAATTCAAGAACGGTAGGAACTGGAACTCCTGCTTACGGTGCGGGCGCAGGAGGTGATATCCCGATCGATTACGGAAATGACCTCAGCAGCATTAACCCTGATGATATCGAAAGCATCACGGTTCTGAAAGGGCCAAGTGCATCTGCTTTATATGGCTCAAGAGGAGCACTTGGAGCCATTATGATTACGACGAAATCCGGAAAAACTAAAAATGGTAAAATCCAGGTATCTCTAAACTCTTATACCAGTTTTGAATCTGTTTTAAAATGGCCGGATTATCAGTATGAATATGGCCAGGGAACAATGCAGAAAGATAAAAACGGAAATTACTACTACTCATACGGATTGTCACCGGACGGGGTAAATACAGGATCTACCAGTAGTGCATTCGGACCAAAGTTTGACGGACAGTCTTTTTTTCAGTATGACCCGAACGAACAGGGACAAAGCAAAGAAAGACAGCTTTGGAGACCCTACAAGAATAACATAAAAGATTTCTGGGAAGTAGGAACTACATTTTCAAACAATCTTGCGATAGAAAGTTCCAATGACAAGACGGCATTCAGAGCATCGCTTTCTTATCTGAAAAATGAATGGATGATGCCAAACACAGGCCTCGAAAAATGGGGAGCGGCTATATCTGTCGATCATAAAATTAATGAAAGGTTTAAAGCCAATATCAAGTTGTCTTACAATCAGATGAAGAGTGATAATCTTCCTGCAACGGGATACAATAACCAGTCGATTTCCTATTTCATGATCTTCCAGAATCCAAACGTTGACCTCGCATGGTACAAACCCATCTGGAAAGCAGGGCAGGATCAGGTTGATCAGATCCATCCTTTCAGCTCGTACATTGACAATCCTTATCTGATTGCCTATGAAATGACCAATAGCTTAGATAAAAAAAATATCGTGGGAAATGTGAGTTTAAGCTATCAGATCGACAAACATTTTGATGTCCTGTTACGATCAGGAATGGCAATAAATGACGAACTCCGTACCCAGAAAAGACCATGGAGTTCTGCCAACTTCCTACAGGGATATTACCGGGAGCAATATGTAAACGGATTTAATTTTAATAATGACTTAATGGTCAATTATAAAAATACATTCGGAGCATTCAACTTTTCGGCAACAGCAGGTGGATCTACGCAGTATTTTGAGCAGCTTACCAAAGATTACTATGCTTTAGGATTAAAAAAAGCAGGAGTGTATAGTCTTACCAATGCGGTAGCACAGCGTTTTGATCTTCCGCAGCCTTATGATAAAATGGTAAGCAGTGTGTATGGCTTGGCATCATTTAGTTATAAAGACAAAATCTTTTTGGATATCACGGCCAGAAATGACTGGAGCAGCACCCTGCCAAAGGCAAACCGCTCTTATTTTTACCCATCGGTTTCCTCTTCATTTATTCTTTCCGATATTTTCGGGTTGAAGGGTAAGAAATTTAATTTCTGGAAACTAAGAGCTTCCTGGTCACAGACCGGAAACGATACAGAGCCTTATCAGCTGTTGAATTATTATAATCCTAGCCTCTCATTTCCGGGATCCGTTGAGGTATCTAACCGATATCTTAATCCGAATCTGAGACCTGAAATGATTACCAACATCGAAGGGGGAATGGATTTCAGCCTATTCAATAACAGATTAACGTATAATATTACGGCTTATCAGAGTAATTCTGTGGATCAGATTATCAGAAACGTGCCGGTTTTATGGGAAACGGGATATACACAAAGGGTAATCAATTCCGGAGAGATCAGAAACAGAGGAATTGAAATGATGATGAATGCATATCCTGTGAAAAATAAAAACTTCTCATGGAATGTATCGGCAAACTGGTCTATGAACAGAAATAAAATCTTATCGCTTCCTGAAGAATTTAAAGGTGAACCCTATACTTATGCAAGCGTTGGCGGAGCAGTTTACTATAATGCAGTTGTGGGAGGATCACTTGGAGATCTTTATGGGTACGGACTCGTATATTCGCCGGACGGACAGGTTGTATTTGGAAGTGACGGACTGACTGCCAAACCTGCCCAGATGAAAAAGATCGGAAATGCGTATCCGAAATGGAGAGCCGGAATCCAGAATGAGTTCAGGTATAAGAATATTTCCATCAGCTTCTCGTTCGACGGACAGTACAAAGGAATGGCTTACTCACAGTCTCACCATAAAATGACTGAGCAAGGCAAGCTTGGCCACACTCTGGAAGGAAGAGATAATCCCGGCGGCCTGATCGTTGGCCAGGGTGTCGTACAGAATGCAGACGGTTCTTATTCTGCCAATACAAAAGGAATTCAGGTATCTGCTTACTACGCCGATTACTACAGGAGAGCCAATGTAGAAACCAATACATTTGATACTTCCTTTATTAAACTTAGAGATGCAAGAATCGCTTATTCTTTCCCCAAATCGGTTACAGCTCCTTTAAAAATAACAGAGCTTACCCTTGCGCTTTTCGGAAAAAATCTCTGGATGTGGACCAAGTTTCCGCTGTTTGATCCTGAAGCGGCTACTTTAGATAATGCAACCATTACTCCCGGTGTTGAAATGGGTCAATTGCCTGCTTCACGCACGATCGGTTTTCAGCTAAATGTAAAATTTTAAATCTTAAAACATGAGAAAAACAATATTTAAATATATCTTATTGGCGGGGCTTGCATTTACGGTGGCTTCCTGCGACAGAAGTTTTGATGAAATAAACGTAGATGACAGTAAAATCTACGAACCTGAAGTGTCCAGTTTTTTAGCGCCTCTTCAATACAATCTTGCTTCTGTAGGATATTTAAGGGCCAATGATTTCACGTTTGATATCATGCAGGTTTCTCTGGATTTTCCGAATGAGGGAAATACGCTGAGCCGTTATAACATCACTGAAAATACAGGAGCCGGCTATTGGAACAACAGCTACAAATGGATCAAGCAGATCTATGAAATGAAAAAAGCGGCGGTAAGCAGCAATGATAAAAACTACGAAGCGATTGCTCTTGTTCTGAATGCGTGGGCGTATTCCAATCTTACCGATACGTATGGAGATGTTCCCTTTACGGAAGCTTCAAGGCTGGATGAAGGAATCAGTCAGCCAAAGTTTGATCAGCAAAAAAATATTTATATCCAGATGCTGGATGATCTGAAGAGGGCGAATTCTCTTTTTGTAACCACTAAAACATTGACAGGAACAGATCTTTTCTATAATGCAAACAATGACGTAAACGGAATAACCAGCTGGAAAAAGTTCTGTAACTCACTTTCTTTAAGACTTTTGACGAGAATTTTAAAGAGAAACGATGAGGTGAATGTCTACGAAAGAATTCAGGAAATTGTCAATAATCCGACTATTTATCCTATTTTCCAAAGCAATTCAGAAACGGTAAAGTTAAATGTTACTGGTGTAGCTCCATTGATGCCGCCTATTGCAAGACCTCAGGATTTTACCACAGGACGTGCTGCTTCAGCGTTCTTCGTTGAAACATTAAAAGGAAATAATGATCCTAGAATGTCTATGTTTTTCAGTCAGGCAAAAAATCTTTCAGGCACAAACATCGGATATAAAGGAGCGCCTTCAGGGTATGCTTACGGAACAGTTTTCGATTATCAGCCTTCCAATATGAACCAGAATCTGGCGAAAGCACCCTTAAATATGCTGGTGTATCCCTATGCCGAATTGCAGTTTATCTTATCAGAACTTGCTTTTAAAGGAGTTATTTCAGGTAATGCACAGACCTTCTACGAAAATGGGGTAAAAGCTACGATCGAACAATGGGGGGCAACACTACCGGCTAATTACTTTTCCAATCCTAAAGTAGCTTACAACGGAACTCTGGAAAGGATTATGCTTCAGAAATATGTGGCTTTATTCTTCGTAGATCAGCAACAGTGGTTTGAAAAAAGAAGAACAGGCTTTCCTGTACTTCCCAATAACGGAGGTCTTTTGAATAATGCAGAAATGCCGTCAAGACTAATGTATCCGCCAAACCCAAGAGTTTTGAATACCAACAACTACCAGACTGCCGTACAGCAGATGGGCGGAGACAACATCAACGTAAAAATGTGGTGGAATAAGCCTTAGAATTTATCAGTGGGATCGGGCTTTAGCCCGATTCTTAGAAAAAATAGACAAATTGGCTTCAGCCAAAACTTAAATTTAAATATCAATACAATGAATATAAAACTTTTAATGCCATGCATGCTCATTTCAGCAATGGCATTCTCACAGGCTTCTGTTTCGGGATATGTATATGAAGATCTCAATAAAAATCAAAAAAAAGAGAACAGGGAAAAAGGAATTGAAGGCGTAGCGGTATCCAATGGAGCGCAAGTAGTTCTTACCGATAAAAGTGGGAGATACAGCCTGCCAATCATGGAAGGACAGTCGATTTTTGTAATCAAGCCTTCAGGATATATGACCCCGGTAAACGCAAATAATTTACCGCAGTACTACTATCAGTACAAACCGAAAGGTTCACCCGCAGATTTTAAATACAAAGGTTCTGCACCGACAGGCGAGCTTCCCAAAGAGATCAATTTTGCTTTAAATAAACAGAATGAAAGCAAAAACTTCGATATTCTCGTGTTCGGAGATCCTCAGCCTTATACAGAAAAGCAGCTGGATTATTTTAAAAGAGCTATCGTGAATGAAGTAAAAAACACCAGGAAAAATGCCGTACTGGGAATCAGTCTTGGAGATCTGGTGGGAGATAATTTGAGCCTTCAAAAGCCTTATGCAGATGTAATGAAAGAGATCGGATTGCCTTGGTACAACGTAATGGGAAACCACGACATGAACTATGATGCAAAAGAAGATATGCTTTCCGACGAGACTTTTGAGTCCAATTTCGGTCCGGCCAACTATTCCTTTAATTATGGAAATGTTCACTTCATTGTGCTGGATGATATTCTGTATCCGGATCCGAGAGACGGAAAAGGATATTGGGGAGGTTTCCGTGAAGATCAGCTCAAATTTATCGAGAATGACCTGAAGCTGGTGGATAAAAATAAACTGATTGTTGTTTCTTTCCACATTCCGCTGGAACATAAGAATGAAGATAATTTCAGGAATTCTGACCGTCAGAAGCTATTTGACTTTTTAACGCCTTTCAAAAATGCTTTGGTTTTATCGGCTCACACGCATATTCAGCAACAGCTTTTCTATGGAAAAGAAGCGGGTTGGAATGGCTCAAAAGATCTTCACGAATACAATGTCGGAACAACTTGTGGCGACTGGTGGTCCGGAACATCGGATGATCTGGGATTGCCTACCTCAACCATGAGAGACGGTACTGCCAAAGGATACTCTTTTATCAGTTTTAATGATAATGAATATAAAGTTAAATATAAAACAGCAGGAAAACCGGAAGATTACCAAATCAACTTATACGTTCCGAAAGTGATTCCGTTCCCTTCAAAAACATCGGCAAAAGTGTTGGCCAATTTCTTTATGGGAAGCAAGAAAGACAAAGTAGAATACAGAATAGACGATGACAAATGGGAAGAAATGCAGTACGACGAAACCGTAGATCCGAGTTTTGCCATGTCGGTTTTCAAATGGGATACAACGAAGAATCTTTTCCCGGGAAGAAGGCCTTCAAACCCTGAAATATCAAAACATATCTGGACGGGAGATTTTTCCAAAAAACTCTCTCTGGGAAAGCATAAGGTTGAGGTGCGGGCAGTAGACATGTATGGAAACAAGTTTTCAGCATCAGAAGAATTTGAAGTTCAAAATCAGATCCTTATACCTTAATTTTTCATTTATTACTATACTTTCAAAGAAACCGGCTTCCTGTGAAGTCGGTTTTATTTTATACAAACGTTTCTGTTATTTTTAATGTCTATGCTTACAATATCATTATTCATCAATGCTATGCAAATCATGTTTCGTAAATTTGTATCAATAATAAAATAATTACAATGAACATCAACGGAAAAAATGCCATCATCACTGGTGGAGGAAGAGGTTTGGGTAAAGCGGTTGCCCTCGTATTGGCCAATGAAGGCGTGAATATCGGAATCACGGGAAGAAATGAAGAGAACCTGAAAATGGCAGTTGACGAAATCCAGAAGCTTGGGGTAAAGGCGGCATATGCGGTTTTTAGCGTTGATAATGAAATACATGTAAAAGCCGGGATTGAGCATTTGGCAGAACAGTTAGGAGGAATTGATATCCTTATTAACAATGCAGGAATTGGTGATTTCGGGTCTATTGAAGAAATGCCTTCCGAAATATGGGAGCAGGTGATTAAAACCAATCTTTTCGGTGTGTATTATGCTGCAAAAGCGGTTTATCCTTATATGAAGTCTAAAGGAGAGGGCGATATTATTAACGTGGCATCAACTGCCGGTTTAAAAGGCGGTCCGAATATGTCAGCGTATGCGGCCTCGAAAGCAGCGGTTGTTTCCCTTTCACAATCCATGATGGCAGAATGGAGAAAGCAGAATATCCGTGTGATTACGCTTACCCCAAGCACTATTGCCTCGGATATGTCTATTCAGGGAGGTCTTACGGACGGAAATCCGGATAAAGTTCTTCAGCCGGAAGATTTTGCAGAATGGGTGAGAGATATTCTCAAAATGAACCGAAGAGCATTGATTGCCAACGGATCGATTTTTTCTACAAATCCATAATAGAGAAGTTAGAAACTAGGTATTAGAAATTAGTTTTTTACTTGTTGTTATATATAAAGCGGACTTCGGTTCGCTTTTTTTATGAGTAGTATTTGTCATTCAGAGCGAAGCAAAGCGGAGTGAAGAATCTACAATTTATCATTCATCATTTTTTTATAGCTATTTCCCGCTTTCCATTACAATCTTTTTTTTCAAAAAAGGATTTTCATTGCAATCGGGGCTAGGATTTTTGTCTTTCTTTTCATTATTGAATGTAACTTACAATCATTCTATTTATCATTCTAAATGAAACATGATGTAATGAAATAAAAATAGATTCTTCCTTCGTTCAGAATGACATACTTTTTGCTGAGTGAAACGCCTTTGCCTCAATTTTATGATTGATTCATTGGAATCGGCGAAACTTCGTTTTGCGAACGAAGGATATTCTCAATAATTTCAAAAAACTTAGCCACTTTGCGCTAAAACACTTCTACATCGCTCAGTGTGACATCTCTAATACTAACAGCCAAGATTCTAATGTTAATTCTTTATTTTTGCAACAAATTATTGACATGCAAAATTATTTAGAATTCAATTTCAAGATTTCTCCGCTTCAGCCATGGAACGAAATATTGATGGCAGAACTTATTGAGATCGGTTTCGACAGCTTTACGGAAGAAATTGACGGTATTTTAGGATATATTCAGAAAGATTTATTGAATGAAGAAGATTTAAAAACACTTCCGCTTTTTCAGAATGAGGAGGTTAAGATCGATTATACTTTCCAGGAAATGCCGAATATCAATTGGAATGAAGAATGGGAGAAAAACTTCGAACCAATCAACATTGATGATAAAGTGCTGATCCGTGCAGAATTTCACGAGTCAGTTCCGGGAATGCATGAAATTGTTATTCAGCCGAAAATGTCTTTTGGAACGGGACATCACCCGACTACCCATCTTATGATCCAGCAGATGATGGATATGGATTTTAAAGGGAAAAAAGTTCTGGATATGGGTTGTGGAACTTCAGTACTCGCTATTTATGCAAAACAAATCGGCGCCGGTGATACAAAGGCGATCGATATCGACGAATGGTCAGTAGAAAATTCAAAAGAAAATGCAGCAAGAAATCATGTGGAGCTGGATATTGAGTTGGGAACTGCAGAAAATCTCGGAAAAGAAAATTTTGATATTATTCTGGCGAATATTAACAGAAATATTCTTATTTCAGATATTCCAACATACGTTTCGGTACTGAATAACGGCGGAAAATTACTGCTTTCGGGATTGTGTTTCTTTGATGTGGATGATATTCTGGAAGTATGCAAAGAAAATGGTCTGCAGCTTAAAAAACAGCTTCAGCGGGAAGAATGGGTAAGTCTTCTGCTTGAGAAATAAGTAATTTAAGTTCGAATCCTCTTATTAGTTTTATTAAGCTTTCTGACTCTTTCGGATAATCAAAACACGTATTTTTTAGATTGGAGTTGATAATAAATCAACTCCAATTTAGTTTATAAAAAAGAATGTGTTTGAAATATTTCATAATTAGCCATCTTTGGCTATACTAGTCTGCCGGAAGGTTTTCCTCACTTCCCTTAAAAGACAATTCAATATAACATTTGATGTTTCTTCTTCACTCTTTCCCTATTTGGATCGATACACTTAACTATTAAACCGGCAGATTTGTAATCCGTATTCACAAATCTTATGAAGATTATAGCATTATCAATCGTCGATTTAAACCTTGGGCGACATCATCATACCACTCTCAATCTATATAGTCAATGTTTCAATGTATTTCTCTCTTGAAAAATTTAAGCACAAATTTCTTTATTTAAATCTGGATTTGTGAAGTTCATGGCTATGTGTGATAGGTGTAAGTATTTTTGGTTGGTTTGTAAGGTTTTGATTTCTAATAGGATGTACCTTTACACTATTGAAACAATGAAGTTTCGAGTAAATCACTACAAAATGAAAACAAATGCACAATTACAAAAAGATGTTCAGGACGCTATAAAATGGGAGCCCCTATTACATTCAGCGGAAATTGGTGTTACGGCTAAAGATGGCGTTGTTTCTTTAACAGGTGTTGTGGATAGCTTTTCAAAAAAAGCCGAGGCTGAAGCAGCTGCTAAAAGCATAAAAGGAGTAAAAGCCATTGTTGAAAATATTGAAGTAAACTTTCCCAATTCATATACGAAAAGTGATTTGGAAATTGCCAATGAGGTTTTGTCAGCATTAAAAACAAATTATTCTGTTCCCGATGATAAAGTGAGTGTTAAAGTTGAAAACGGGCGGGTTACATTAGATGGGGAAGTCCATTGGAATTATGAAAAAGAAGCGGCGAAAAATGCTGTACACCTTCTTCCCGGCGTAAAAGCTATCATCAATAATATTAAAGTAAAGTCAGAATTCCATGACCGCATTGAGCAGACCGATATTGAGAATGCTTTAAGAAGGAGCGTTATTGATGATGAAGATATTGAGGTATCGGTTGCAGGAACAGTTGTTATCTTAACCGGAACGGTCAATTCATGGTACGCTAAAGAAGAAGCTGCGCGTATCGCATGGAAAACACCTGGCATCTGGGAAGTGAAAAATGAGCTTACCGTTGATTATGAATATGCTTTTTGATCAAAAATAAAGTAAACTTAAAAGCATAGTGGAAAGTGCTTGTAAGTTTTATTTCAAAAAAAATTTAATAATTAAAAAAATTTATTACCGCTACTACGCAGGTGATTGATGGTGGAATGTGTTTCCAATCATTACGATTGATCTGCTTTTGTAGGATTCAGACGAAAATTTTAAAGACGATAAGAAATAGGCTTTCGATTAATAAACTATTATACAATTACTATTATCATCGTTGAGACTATTCTGCCTCAACATAATTTAGAAAAAATGAAAAATAAAACAGTAAGATTATTTGCAATAGCGGTCATGTCTATTGCATGTACAGGAAGTGTCTTTGGGCAGAGGCATACAAGCCCTCCACAGAGAGCAGAAAATGAAAACGGAGCCCAATCAAGGATTCCGAATTTAGTAAGTCAGAATTTTGTTAATGAATATCCAAAGGTAACAGATGCCGTGTGGCGTGGTTATCCTCAGCAAAGTTTCATTACAGAATGGTATGATGATAATCCTTCAGCACAATCCTCACAGCCTGCTGAATACTATACAGCAAGATTTACAAGCGGTAAATCTCATCTTAAAGCAATATATACCAAAGACGGAGAGAAAATTTCAGTTCGTCAAATGATCACTTCAGAGCTTCCAAAGCCTGTTTTATACGCTATAACAAATGGTGATTACAGCGACTGGAAAATTGCGAATGAAAAAGAAGTTATATTTAAAAATAATCCTAGAGACGCGATGAAAGTCTATAAGATTAAGGTAGAAAAAGGGCCGTCCAAACATGATTTGTTCTATTCTTCGGAAGGAGTTTTGCTAAAAGATAAAACCATTCGATAATATTCATTTGAATTCCATTACGAATATACCTTTGCCCTAATTATTGAAGGAAAAGCAGACCGGATTATCTGGAAGACCTGATGAATGTCCTTAAAAAAAATAAACTATTTAGTTTAATTAAATTCTAAATGGAAGTGGAAAAATTCTTGATATTACAGATCATTTAAAGCCGATTGCGGTTTGCTGTTCAATAATTACTACTAAAATCGGTATTCAGATAACGTCGTAATCATTCATAGTTGTTGCAAAATAATGCTCAATCGTATGCTTGGTATTTTGACACATCGCTAACAGATCGTCTCCGGTCTTATCCTCAAAAATAAAATCATCGTGAACTTCAATGATGAACTCAGTTACTTTTTCCGTATTCATCAAATCAAAAGTCATTAAATCGTTTAAACTGTCTAATCTATGCTCCTCCTTAAAAAAGGGGATCTTCCTTGAAATGGAATTCTTGAACTGAAAAAGGTGTATTGTTTTCATGACTTTCTGGGTTGGGTTAATACTAAGAGAAAACTGATAAATAAAGAAATACCCGCTTCTTTAATTAAAACTTCTGAGAAAGATCTGGTATTTTACAGGATTTTAGTCATTTCCAAGTATAAATTCCCGATTTTATAATACAAATATGACCGTTTCAGTATATACTAAGCTATATATATCTAAAATAATCTTACATATATCATACCTTTTATAAATCTTCCAGATTTCCAAGGCGTTTTTGTTTCAACTGCTTATAAAATGAAGGGGAAAGCCCTGTGATCTTTTTAAACTGGTTGGAGAGATGAGCTACACTGCTGTAATTTAGTTTATAAGAGATCTCTGTAAGATTCAGCTCATCATACAACAGCAATTCTTTTACCTTTTCTACTTTATTGATAATAATAAAATGCTGGAGCGTCATTCCTTTCACTTCTGAAAATGTATTCGCCAGGTAGGTGTAATCATATCCTAATTTTTTACTGATATAATCTGAGAAATTTTCTGTGGGAAGAGCATCTGAATAATGAATCATTTCTGTGACTATATTTTTTATTTTTTCGATCAGGATACTTTTTTTATCATCCAGTACTTCAAGTCCCGTTTTAAGTAAGTTTTCTTTCAGAGCCTGTCTTTGTCCGGCGCTGATATCATCCATTAACTCTACAGTACCCAAATCTACCACAGCATTTTTAATACCCAATCTTTCCAGTTCCTGATGGACAACCATTTTGCAGCGCAAACTTACCATATATTTTACATACAACTTCATTGTCCTTACTGTTTTTTAACTATCAATTGTTTCATTAACAGTTATTTATCCAAATTTAGTGTATTAAATCGGAAATATCTATGATTTATACAACAAATCGAAAGACAATTGCAAAGCTTTCGTTTTTTAATAATTGAAATTTACAGTTAACAAAAAAAAAATTTCACAATGTCAAAAGAAAAGGACGTAAAAAGAAAATCAGACAAAACTCCTGCCGCAAAATCAGCAAAAGAAAAGCGGGAAGATAAGATAAACAAACGAAAAAGCAGGGAAGACGAAGCCCGAAATACCGGTAACTAAATGATACCTGTCAAAAAAGAAGGAATTTTACTTAGAAAAACTGCATTATCCTTTGAAAACGAGGGCGTTTTAAATCCCGCAGTCATTAAGGACAACGGAAAGATACATTTATTTTACAGAGCTGTTGCAAAGAATAATTTATCCAGTATCGGATATTGTATGCTATCAGATTATAAGACTATTGAAACCAGATTAAGCAGTCCGGTTATCATACCCGAGTCTGAATATGAAAAGCAAGGCGTTGAAGATCCAAGAATCGTAAAAATTGATCGTTTATTTTACCTTACATATACCAGTTATGACGGAATCAATGCAGTGGGGGCCCTTGCAACATCCAGTGATCTTAAATCATGGGAAAAACGGGGAATCATTGTTCCGAAAATTCCTTATGAAAAGTTTAAAGTCTTATCAGAAGCAGAAGGTTTAATCCCGGAAAAATATAAAAGATACAACGAATTTCAGGTGAGTCATACAGACAGCGGTCCTGTTTTTTTATGGAACAAAAATCTGATATTCTTTCCAAGAAAAATCAACGGTAAATTTTATTTCCTGTATAGAATAAAGCCTGATATTCAGATTGTAAGCGTAGAGAATATTGAAGATTTAAACGCGGAGTTCTGGGATGATTATTTTTTTCATTTTAAAAATAATATCGTTTTATCTCCGAAATATGATCATGAATCCAGCTATATCGGAGGCGGTTGCCCTCCTATAGAAACAGAATACGGTTGGCTGATGATCTATCACGGTGTTCACGATACCGTTAACGGATATATTTACAGTGCCTGTGTGGCTTTACTGGATACTAAAAATCCCGGAAAAGAAATTTCCAGACTTCCTTACCCGCTTTTTAAACCGGAAGAAGAATGGGAACTGAAAGGCGAAGTTAATAATGTCTGCTTCCCAACCGGAGCTATAGTAGAAAATGATAAGCTGTATATTTATTATGGAGCCGCAGACGAAAGAATTGCTGTTGCATCACTAAGCATTTCAAAGTTACTGAAAGAACTGATGATTTATTCTGTATAATACAATCATTCAATACGAATAATCAGTTTAAAAACGGAATATATATATATGAGTAAATATACTAAATCAGACGTGGAGAAAAAGATAGAAAAGCGATCTGCCCAAAATGAAAGAGACAGTACTAATGATAAACCTGAAATTATCTTTATAAGTAGTTTTCCTCCAAAGGTCTGTGGAATTGCCACTTATACGCAGGACCTTATTAGATCGCTTCGGTCAAAATTCGGGGGTTCATTCAATGTCCTCATCTGCCCGATGGAAACGGAAGAGGAGAATTATGAGTATGAAGAGCAAATTCAGTACAAATTAAATATCTCGGATTCCTTTTCCTATCTGGAGCTGGCTTCAGAAATCAATTTGAATGATAGTGTACGTCTTGTGATGATCCAGCACGAGTTTGGTTTTTTTAATGAAACAAAGAATGGTCTATATCTTCTCCTCAAAAACTTAAAAAAGGAAATCATTGTAACCTTTCATACAGTTTTGCCTGGTCCTGATAAAGAGCTAAAGCGAAAGGTAAAAGAAATTGCGGATTTTGCGAAATCAATTATTGTAATGACAGGTATATCAGCAGAAATTTTAGCAAATGAGTATGATATCGCTTACGACAAAATTACGATCATTCCGCATGGTACGCATCTTCTGCCTTTCACAGACATTCTTGCTTTGAAAGAAAAATATGGACTTAAAGATAAAAAGGTCTTGTCTACGTTCGGGTTGTTAGGTTCGGGAAAAAATATTGAAACTACCTTAAAAGCGTTGCCAAATATCATTAAACTGAATCCGGATGTCATTTTCCTTATCCTTGGTAAGACACATCCTGCAATCGTGAGGAGTGAAGGTGAAAAATATCGCGAATTTCTGGAAGATCTTGTGTGGAAGCTCCATCTGGAAGATAATGTCCGTTTTATTAATGAATATTTACCATTACCGGAATTACTTGAATATCTTCAGCTCAGTGATATTTATCTTTTTACTTCAAAGGACAGGAATCAGGCCGTGAGCGGGACTTTTTCCTACGCCATCAGCAGTGGATGTGCGATCGTTTCAACACCTATTCCGCACGCTGTGGAAGTTCTGAAAGAAGAGACAGGGATTATTATTGATTTTGAAGCCCCTGAACAATTGGCTTCTGCTGTTAATAATTTACTTAGCAGTGAAAAAAGCAGAAAACTTCTGCATGTAAAATCATTGGAAAAGATGGCTCCGACAGCTTGGGAAAATTCGGCCATTTTGCACGCCTTATTATTTCAGCAATACAACAGAGATAAAATGACATTACATTATACTTTACCCCAAATTAATCTTAGCCATATTAAAAATATGACGACAGATTTTGGAATGATTCAGTTTTCAAAAATCAATAAGCCTGATATAGATTCCGGATATACTTTGGATGATAATGCCCGGGCTATGATTGTAGCCTGCAGACATTATGAACTTAGCGGAGATGAATCTGATCTTGCACTCATTTCAACGTACCTTAGTGTAATCAAGTTTTGCCAACAATCAGACGGAAGTTTTCTCAATTATGTCAATCGTCGAAAGGAATTCGCGCAACAGAATTATGAGACCAATCTTGAAGATTCCAACGGGAGAGCCATCTGGGCATTAGGATATTTACTTTCAATAAAAGAGATCTTACCTCAGCACTATTGTAATAAAGCAGAATCAATCATTGAAAAAAGTTTTTCCTCTATAGAAAAAATTCACTCTACCAGAGCTATGGCTTTTATTATAAAGGGTTTGCATTATCAAAATTCCGAAAACAATATTCCATTACTGGAAAAACTGGCCAATCGGCTGGTAAAAATGTATCAGCATGAAAAACATGGCGAATGGCATTGGTTTGAAAGCTATCTTACCTATGGAAACAGCCTGCTGCCTGAAGCTTTATTGTGTGCATGGATGACCACCAAAGTCGAAACCTATAAGCAAATTGCCGATGAATCTTTCCGGTTTCTGCTTTCTAAAATATTTATTGAGGGAAACATTAAAGTAATATCGAACAAGGGATGGCTGCAAAAAGAGATTATTAAAAATACTACATCAATTGGTGGTGAACAGCCCATTGATGTAGCTTATACAATTCTCGCATTATCTACCTTTTACAAGGTTTTTAAGGATGAAAAATATTTACATATGATGCAGAATGCTTTTAATTGGTTTTTAGGGAAGAACCATTTGCATCAAATAATTTATAACCCTGCAACAGGTGGCTGTTATGACGGACTTGAAGAAGAAAATGTTAATCTCAATCAGGGAGCGGAATCTACCGTCAGCTATCTTATGGCAAGGCTTTGCTTTCCTAAATAACAAACCTTTTTACATATTTCATCTATGAATTCCCAAGGTATGTCTTAAGGGATTTTATATATTTAAAAACATAATAATTTAAGGTACTATGGTAATGAAAAGGTAAATTAAAAATATAGCGATAAGTACAATTCCCTGCATGATATTGGTTCTGCCTGTTGCCAGTGAAACGGTAATAATAAAAAGTGATAATCCCAAAAGTATAGTCGATTTAATATCTATTCCTAATGTCATTCTTATACCAGTTATTACAGATATAATGGCTATGGCAGGAATGCTGAGTCCGAGACTTGCCAAAGCAGAACCAAAAGCCAGGTTTAACGAGGTTTGAATCTCATCACTTTTTGCAGCTCTGAATGCAGTCAGTCCTTCGGGAAGAAGAACAATACCGGCAATAATGATACCTACAAGAGACTTGGGAGCACCCACTGAAACCACTATATGCTCTACATCCTTTGAAAGAAGTTTGGCCAGTAAAACGACTATTCCCAGGGATAAAATTAATAATATGCAACTGATATACAATTGTTTTTGGGAAATTATTTCATTGTCATCCTGTAAAGGCTGGTTGCCGGATAGTTTGTTTTGTGGAGAAATGAAAAAACTCCGGTGTCTAATCGTCTGAATCATGGTAAATCCCAGGTAAAGTCCTAAAGAAATTAAAGCGATAAAAAGGAGCTGAAAGGAAGTGTACTCACCCCCCAGATGACTTATCGTATAATTGGGTAGGATAAGTACAAAAATAATAACAGATGTAAGGGTAATCAGTGCAGTGCTTACTCCCTGCAGTGTAAAGCTTTGTTCTCTGTATCTTAAAGATCCGATCACAATACAGCTGCCAATGATTCCTGTAAGGATTATCATGACTGCAGCAAAGACAGTATCTCTGGCAAGAGTGACGGTTTCTAAACCTTTCGCTCCCATCATGATGGAAATAATCAACCCTACTTCTATTACAGTAATAGCAAATGCCAGTAGTAACGTTCCAAATGGCTCGCCTAAGCGATGGGCAATAACCTCAGAGTGATAGACCGCGGCCAAAATACTTCCCATTAAAAAGAAGGCGAGAAGAACAGAGTAATATCCGGAAGAAAAAACAAAACTTCCCATATAAGAGAGCCACGCAAGAATGGGAACCGAAAACGCCCACATCCCTAAATATTTTTTTATGTTCATAACTTATTAATAATTTGGTGATTATATATCATTTAATATTGTTTTACGAAGCTTATTACATTCAGATGATGCAGCAAAATAAAACAGGTGAAAATGTATATATTCACTTATTTTTGTATAATTGAATTGGTCTCTGGAGAAAATCAGCAGATTAATATTCCTTCTTTCAACATATTTTATAGAAATAATTATAAGCATACTGATAATGCCATACCGGAAATAGTAATGATGAATGGAAGTAAAACTATAGGAATCCAGAGCCTCGCCGGCCAGTTCAATTTGGTTACTGAGCAAGATACAAATAATCAATTACTTATATTGTAATTATATAACATTATTTAATATAAGTAGAGGATACGGATGAAAATTGATAAAACTATATTTATCAATTAATAGAATTGTACTGTAGCCCTTATCATAAGAATTAATAAATTCCCATCTCCAGCGAGACGTTTAATGATAATTATATCTTAAATAGAAAAGAACCCGAAATTATTGTAAAGTGTGATATCTGCAACATTAAAAAAACAATCTGTAATGCAATAGATTATAAAATATCCACCTTTGTACTGTAACAATTACGTTACGCTAAAATTCACCTTATGGACATAAATCACAACAAAGGCGACAAATCTTTCAAAATTCCGGAAAATTGGGATGAACAATCAAAACAATTGAAAGAAAAATTTTCAATATTAACGGATCATGACCTGAAACTTCAAGAAGGTAAAGAAAAGGAAATGCTTGAAAGAATAGGAAACAGGCTAAGAAAAAACCGTGAAGAGGTTCTCAATATTATCAAAGAAATTAATCTTTCATAAATTGTTTTCAGGGACAGTTAAAACCTATGAAAATAATATTTATCAAAAGTTGTAACTGAAAAAAGGGACGGAATTTTATACAGTTCTGTCCCTTTTATTCAAAATAACTCGTAAGCTATATTAATAACCAGATTGTAATATCCAGATGCAGAATCTGTTATATGCAAAAAAATCGAAAACTAGCTGTATAGCAAAAATATTTTGCAAATTATAATAAAAACTTTAATGAAAAAACTTAATAAACATCAGAATAGGCTAAAAATCAGAGATGAAAAAAATATTTTAAGAAAAACCTATTACTCTCAGTTTGTTGCTTTGTTCTATATCAGGAGTACCAATATCAAGATGGAAAAGGATGTGACAGAAGTTCTTAGAATGTTAAAAGAATTACAGCAGCTTACTAACGGGTCAAGATTGGTATTTAGCACTCACAGCAGCTTAAGTAAACGTAATTTGTGGCAGCCTGTTTTGGGAGATTTGATTGATCATATAAAATATCTTAGAATTCAGTTTGAATATATAAGAGAAAATTCTACTAAAAAAAATAGAATCAATTCACTGATGTTCTGGCAACAGAACGAGATCTATGTTCATCAACTTGAAGAAATTTATAAAAAACTCATTCAATTGGCTTTTCAGATTCTGCCCAAAGAAGAAAGGTTATCATGGAAAACAACTATTTGTAACTTTTATGATGAAATTTTTTCTTTACTTATTCCACTTACCGTTATATGCAGGCTCGAATCAGACTTTCTCGAAAAATATTCGCCTAAAATCTTTGACAAAGCTGTCCTGGATATTATTAAACGTATTCCTGAAGATTATACATTACAGGAAGCACGGGAATACGAGCATGAATATTTAAAATTAACAAAATACAGCCAAGAATCTGGTAAAAAAAATAATTTTTGGGACAGCTTATTGTATATACTTTCAGGCGGTTTGTCCCCGTTACCACCAAAACTTAGCCCTTCCAAAAGATCGATCAGTAGAAAAATGAAAGATAAGTTGACCCAATGAATTCCAAACTGAAATTTTCATGTTATTACATATTCTTTTCCGGTATCAGACCGGTTATCGGCTTGGATGAGATAACCAAATTTTCTTTTATGGCTTCTAACATCAAAAAATAAGATATTTGTTTTTTAAAGAAGAAATTCTGTTTTAGAAAAAAAGAAAACAAAGAAAAGAATGAAAAATACTTTAAATAGGCTGAATAGGAAGTATTTATAAATAAAATGACACCATTTGGCCTAAATTGTCCTAATGGTGTCATTAAGTGAGCGCGAAAGGATTCGAACCTTTGACCGTCTGCTTAGAAGGCAGATGCTCTATCCAGCTGAGCTACGCACCCTAAAGTTTTTTTTGAATAAAGTCGGGGCGGCAGGATTCGAACCTGCGACCTCCTGGTCCCAAACCAGGCGCGATGACCGGACTACGCTACGCCCCGATTGAAGCCATCTTGTAACAAGAATTACCTTGTTTTTTGTGGGTGCAAATATAGAATGTTTTTTTTAATTATAAAAATAAAATTTGTAAAAATTTAAATTATTGTGAAATAAAAAACTTCAGTACACGTTAGTATTCTCAGATTCAATATTCTGGAGCAGCATGACAAATTTCTGATTAATTTGAAATAGTTTATTAGTTGAACATTTTTTACTTCATTATTGCATCACACGATCATGGGTGTAATTTTAAAAAATAATCCAATATTAACCATGAAAATGAAAGGGAAATTATTTATTTCATTTATTGTAGCTGTCTTTTTATCATTTAATGCAAATGCACAACAACGGGAAAGTAATGGAAAAACTATGATCTCATATGTGCAGAAAAAAGAGATGTCTGCAGAAGATTTTTTTCAGAAGAGAATGAGGCAGTCGAAGATGTATAAAGTTACAGGCAAAAAGCTTGAAATATTCTTTGAAAAAGATAATACCTTCTTTCTGGGAAGAAACTTGCTTGCCGGAACTGATAAAACAAGTATAAAAGTAGATACGCTGTATATAATCTCTCAAAAGATTCTTGTAAATTATTTTTCTGATTATCAGTTGGAAGGGGAGGATGTAAGAGATGTTGTTTATAAATATTTGTATAAAAATATTCCGGGATTCAGTGGGAATATTAGCAGTAAATTTACCTATAAAATTGATAAAAATATTATCGATGTTGATTATAAGAATATTACTCGTAAATATATTGCTAAAAAAAGTGCTATTTATCACTTTAAAATCAATACTGAAAATTTAAAAATTTTAGAGTTTAAAAAAGATTAGAAGACGCATGATCAGAAGCTGGCTTTATCAGACAGATATAAAAAAAACTCACAAGAAATTGTGAGTTTTTTGTGAGCGCGAAAGGATTCGAACCTTTGACCGTCTGCTTAGAAGGCAGATGCTCTATCCAGCTGAGCTACGCACCCTAAAGTTTTTTTTGAATAAAGTCGGGGCGGCAGGATTCGAACCTGCGACCTCCTGGTCCCAAACCAGGCGCGATGACCGGACTACGCTACGCCCCGAAAAAAGATATATAGAAAAGCGGAGGGTAAGGGATTCGAACCCTTGCGACACTTTCGCGTCGACAGTTTAGCAAACTGCTCCGTTAACCACTCCGGCAACCCTCCTGTTTATCTTCGTTTATTAATGATCGTTACTGCTTTATTGCGAGTGCAAATATAGAATAGATTTCTTTATTTACCAAATATTTTTCAAGAAAAATTTGCGTATTTTTGAGCTGATAAACTGAGAAAAAAAGTAACAAATGCGTAAAACATTATATATCATCGGATTAAGTATGGTCGTTTTTTCCTGTACTTCGCAGCGAAATGCAAAAAACAGACAGTATATCCCCAAAACCCCTTCAGTACAGCCAAAAACGGCAGTGAAAACCCCTTCTGAAAAGCCGAAACCAAAGGTTACTTCTGAACACGGGGTAGAATTTTTTACTACTAATATTGCAGATCCTGCCAAGAATGATAATACCGCAAGTTACGGATCCATTGTTTCCGCAAAACCGGCTGGCTACAAAGTGGTTAAAACCTATTTCCCGGCTATTGCCCAGAATTTCAGACAGAGATATCTCATTCTGCATTATACAGCACTGCCGGATGATAAATCGATTACCGTTCTTACCCAGCAGGCTGTAAGCTCACATTATTTGGTAAATAACACTGGAGATAACGAAATTTATCAGCTGGTAGACGAAAACAAACGTGCTTATCATGCAGGAGTGAGTGCATGGAGAGCAGATAAGAATCTTAATGATACTTCTATTGGGATAGAAATCGTAAATACAGGTTATACAACAGATTCTACAGGAAATAAAGTATTTGCTCCTTTTGATGATGCCCAGATAAAAAAGGTGGCTGCTTTGGTAAAAGATATTGTAAGCAGATATCAGATTCCGGCAACAAATATTCTGGCGCATTCTGATATTGCCCCTACTAGAAAGCAGGATCCGGGACCATTATTTCCATGGAAAAAATTATATGATGAATATCAGATCGGGATGTGGTATGATGAAGCGCAGAAGCAAAGTTTCTATGATCTTGCGACATCTACAGATTTTCAGTCGAAATATAACGATCCTGCATTTATTTTTAACGTTCAGACCCAATTGCAGAAATTTGGTTACGGACTGAATCTTAGCGGAAAATGGGATGATGCTACCAAGAAAACCATTGAAGCTTTTCAGTATCATTTCCGTCCGCAGAATTATAATGGAATCATGGATGCCGAGACATTCTCGATATTACAGGCATTGCTACTCAAGTATCCGGTGAAGTAGAATGTAACAATATAAAAATCTAGCAGTGTAACAATGTATAATTTAATTGTTAAATTGGTACATGGTTAAATTGTTACATTAATTTATAACGTAAATTATGGAAAATTTCAGAAAAGAGAGCGATTTACTGGGCGAACTGGATGTGCCTGTAAATGCTTATTATGGAGTGCAGACACAAAGAGCGATTAATAATTTTAAAATTTCAGGTCAGCTTTTATCTTCATACCCGCAGTTCATCAGGGGGTTGGCTTTTGTGAAAAAAGCGGCTGCCAAAACAAATTATGAATTGGGTCTTCTTGATGAGAATCTGTATTTCAATATCGCTGAGGTCTGTGATGAAATTATCAACGGCGAACTTCACGAGCAGTTTCCTGTAGATATGATACAGGGAGGAGCAGGAACTTCAATCAATATGAATGCTAACGAAGTGATTGCCAACAGGGTTTTAGAGAAATTAGAAAAAAATAAAGGACAATACGAATTTTGTTCACCCAATGACCATATCAATCTTTCACAATCTACCAACGATGCGTATCCTACCGCAATAAAAATGGGATTGCTGCAGATGAATGCTACACTGGTAGAAAAATTGGAAAAAATCGTTGAAGCTTTCAGAGAAAAAGGAAGAGAATTTCACGATGTGATCAAAATGGGACGTACACAGCTTCAGGATGCCGTTCCGATGACTTTGGGACAGGAGTTTGAAGCATTTGCCGCAACACTGGAAGAAGATATTTCTAAATTAAATAACAACGCAAGCCTTTTTGTAGAAGTAAATATGGGGGCAACGGCCATCGGAACCGGACTGAATGCTCCCGTTGGATATGCTACACTTTGCGCGAAGAATCTGGCTCAGATTACTGGATTTCCGGTAGTTTCTGCGCCCGATCTTGTGGAAGCAACCCCTGATACTGGTTCTTACGTGATTTACTCTTCTGCAATGAAGCGTCTTGCTGTAAAGCTGTCGAAAATTTGTAATGATCTGAGACTGCTTTCTTCGGGACCAAGAGCCGGACTTTCTGAAATCAACCTTCCGCCGATGCAGCCGGGATCTTCCATCATGCCGGGTAAAGTGAATCCTGTTATTCCGGAAGTTGTTAATCAGGTTTGCTTTAAAGTTTTCGGGAACGATCTTACGGTGACTTTTGCCGCCGAAGCAGGACAGTTACAGCTTAATGTCATGGAGCCGGTACTTTCCCACGCCATCATGGAAAATATTCACTTTCTTTGCAATGCGTTGGATACGCTTCGTGAAAAATGTGTAATGGGAATTACCGCCAACCGTGAAGTTTGTTTAAACATGGTAAAGCACAGCATAGGAATTGTAACGGCACTCAATCCGTATATTGGATATAAACATTCGACAGAAATTGCAAAAGAAGCCCTGGAAACAGGAAAAAGTGTGTATAATCTGGTATTGGAAAAAGGTATTTTATCACAGGAAAAGCTGGACGAAATCCTTGATCCCAGAAATATGCTGAAACCACATAACAAATAAAATAAGTGATAATCTTAAAGTGAGGTTTTTAATCATAATTCCTGCACATAACGAAGGAAATAATCTTCCCTTTACTCTGGATTCTTTACAGCAACAAAGCTTTAAGGAATTCAAAGCAGTAATCGTGAACGACGGTTCTACTGACAATACAGCCGAAGTAATCCGAAAATATACGGATCTTGATTTGCGTTTTGAAACGGTTGATCTTCAAAAATCTGCACATCAGCCCGGATCAAAAGTTGTAAATGCTTTTAAGAACGGCTTAAAAACTCAGGATTTAAATGAATTTGACATTATATGTAAATTTGATTCGGATGTTATTTTTCCTGAAAATTACCTTGAAAAAATAGAAGAATCATTCCGGAGTAATCCTGATTATGGTTTGGTAGGTGGTCTTTTGTACGTTGAAAAAAATGGAGGCTGGGTGTATGAAGGTAATTCAAATAAATATCATGTTCGTGGGCCTTTAAAGGCTTACCGTAAAGAAAGTTATCTGCAAATGAACGGAATCAGAGAAACGTTAGGCTGGGATAATATCGACTCGGTTCTTCTTCAAAATCTCGGTTGGAAAGAGGTTGTTCTTTCCGAGCTTCATGTAAAGCTAATCAAAGTGAAAGGAGCGGATTATACCATAAAGCCAGCCGAATATTATGGAAAATATTTTTATTTTTTAGGGTTAAACAGATTTTTGGCTTACATTGCTTCATTTAAAGAAGCTGTAAAAATCAGATCTGTGTCTTTTTTCTTTACAATAATCAGATCGTATGAAAAGTGTCGCGCAGGAAAATTGGAATTAAAAATATCCGAAGAAGAACAAAAGGTCATCAACAGGCAACGCTGGCAAATGCTGAAGAAAAAATGGCTTAAAATATAAAAATGAACTTAATTGTTTAAATAAAACCAAAACAAGTTGGCTTTAGCTAAAATATAAAACTTGAAGAAAATAGCCTACATAGAAATTGATACTCACGCAGAAATTGCACAATCTTTCATGGAAATCATGAACGGTGCAGACTCATTTTCAGTGGATTATTATTTTTCGGAAAAGATTAAAAATCAGGTTGTTGAAAACGGAGAGTCAATTTTTATTTCTGACAGTTCAATGATTTTGGATCAGCTAAAATCAAAAAGATATGATCTTATTATTGTCGGGACTGTTCATCGTTATTTTAATACATTCAGGATAATTGCTGAAAAATATAATACTTCAGTTATTGTTCATAATATAAATTTCGTCAATATTTCTGCCTTAAGTTTATTCAAAAGTATTTTCAAAGCAGATTTGATGTACCGGCTGAAACTATGGTGGAAAGAAGGTTTATTTTATTCATCAAAAGCTTATCAGAAAGCGAAAAATCTTCTGGTTCTGGATGATGAACTGAGTTCTGAACGTTTCAGGTTTTTACCCCTTTTTTACACGAAATATGCAGAAAAACGGGACCGTAAACTTCTGACAATCGTTATTCCGGGAGGGGTTTCTCAGCAACGGAGAGACTATAAAAAAGTATTTTCAGTCATAAAAAAACTGGAGGAATTATATAATTCAGATCTTCAGAAAAAACTGATAGAGTTTGTTTTTTTAGGAAAAGCAAAGAATGATGAATTGAAGCAAATTATTGATCTCGAAAGGTATTTAAAATATATAAATATTACGTATTTTTCCGAAAGAGTTTCGCAGGCAGATTTTGATAAATGGATGCTGAAAGCTGATGTCTTATGGTGCCCGATTCAGCAGGAAACAGTTTTTTTCAGTCAGAAGGAAATATACGGAAAAACAAAAATGACCGGAAATTTAGGTGATGCCATAAAATTCGGAAAGCCGGCTGTTTTCCCAAAAAATTATCATTCTCATTTAGGATTTATTTTCCCTGAGCAGTCTGATATTATCACACAATTTCAAGAACTTAAAAGTTTTCACTTTGATTTTCAGAAGGATTACAATAAAATAACAGTTCAGCAAAAGCTACAGAAAGTTCTCGGTGATCTGATTTCTATTTAAATTTAAAAATACTTTTAATAAAATTTTTGTTTACATAATCTTCAATCGGGAAAACCTTTGTAAAATAATTCCCTATGAAAATTAAAATCAGAACAACCGCAGGTTTGTAAATCAGATTGATGAAATTATTACTGAAATTCGGTAAAACAATCGCCACGGTAATTGCCAGCGTACAGATAATCGAAACAAAGATCATCTCAATCGTGAGTGGAGAGACTTTAAATACAATATAATTGAAAACAATTTTCACAACGTTGTAGGTCGTTAGTGAAATCGCTGTAGACAATGCAATACCGATCAGCTTTAAATCTGTATTTTTCAGAAAATAGAAATTCAAACTTATGGTTAATCCGGCAAGCAGAAGCATTACCAGAATATTGAATTTATAATACTTTGAAAGTGAAATAATATTACCGTTGAATCCTGTAGCAAGATCAATTAATACTGCTGATCCCCAGATCCAGACTACCGGTTCGTATTCCCTGAGCAATACCCCGTTTTTTGGCATGAAATACGTGAGATAAGGAAATCCGATCATAATACATGAAAACAGAACGGCTCCCAAAAAATACAATGTCAGCGATGTTTTTTTATGAAACTTATCCAATCCTTCCATGTCACCATCTGCCAGGTTTTTGCTGATAATCGGTGCTGAAATATTAAATAAGCCCAGCTGTGGGATTGAGATTAAAGAAATCAACGCATACAAGGTAGAGTAGATCCCATTTTCTTCCATTCCCATGTATTCGCCGATCATAAAGCTATTAATGGCCAGGTAATTCCCGAAAGTACCTAAAAAGCCGAAGAAACTGTAATTGGTAAATTCCTTCCAGAATCCGTCCTTCTTAAAGTAATCAGTACTGAAATCAAGATTGATTTTTTCCAGCTTATTCGTGTAATAGATGTACCCGAAGAGCATCAGTGCAAAGATCCCGAAGAAAAATGCCAGTGCAACTCGTTGTGAAAATGCAAAATAAAAAAAAAGGCAAAAAGCGCCAAGATTGGCTATCTTAGGAAAAAGATTATCAAAAATATTGGAAACTACAATTCTTTTAAAGTTTGATACATATTTATTGAATATAGCGCAGAGCGATAAGACCAAAATGAGCGGAAGGACAATTTCTTTTAAATTCCATGCTTTTGTATTCAGAAATCTAGGATAAAAGTGGGGTAATATAAAAAATATGCCACAAAAAATGAGAAAATTGATCAGAATGGTAAGCAATGACAGGGAAAGCATATTCTGGTTTTTTCCGTCTTTCTGCACACTATGATAAAATTTTACATTGGCGTAAGAAATTCCAAATACCACAAACGGAACCAGCATCTCTGCGGTCTGCATGCTATATCTGAGTGTGCCATAAAACACAAAATCGTTCGGAAAAATAAAAATTGCGGAAACGGTACCGAGCAGAAAACCTACATAGCCAATGATAGAATATTTAAAGCCTTGTCTTGCTACTACACTCATTTTATTGGCTTTTAGGGATGAAAATGATATTGTTGATGTATTCTTTTTTGTTTTTTTCGTCGCTTATGTTTTTTAACAGTATTTCTTCCGTTAGTTTTTCTAGATTAAAAGTGGTTCTGTTCAGATATTTTGCATCATAGCCCCAGGATTCTACTTCAGATATTTCCTGCCAAATTGGGGTTTCATGATGTCTTTGCTCCATTTCCACCATCAAAACCGGTAGGAACCTGCGGATAACTTCCCTGGCTCCATAAAGTGTTTTCATTTCATTGCCTTCAACATCTATTTTGATGAAATCCATTTTGCTGAAGTTTTCAATAGCAGCCCAGTCATCAAGTCGTATTACTTTTACCTTTTCGGTATAGCTTTTTTCTTCGCCTTTTTCCTTGTAAGATGTATTCAGGGTTCCTCTGGACGCAATTGTTTTCCCGTTGATAACAGGGACTTTAAATTCTGCCGTCGTATTTTCATCAGAAAGAGCTAACGGAAAAACCCTCATCGCGGGGAAAATTCTTTTCAGTCTTCTGTACAATTTTTTGTTGGGTTCAAAAGCATAAATATTTTCATGATTAAGCTTTTTTTCCAGCTGATACAAAAATGTACCTACATTGGCGCCGATATCGAGAATTACAGCGTTTTTGGGCAAGAACTCTTTGATCCAAACCAATTCCGGTTCAACATTTCTCACGGAGAAATTGTCTTTGTTAAGATTATTTAAACTTTTAAAAAATCTTTTCTTATAAAAACCAGGACTGATATATTGTAGATTTTCAGCAATTCTTTGGTATAGAGACATTCTTTCGCTTTTGACAACAACAAAGATACATAAAAATGTTAAATAAGTGTTAAAACGATGTGTTTGTAAGCGATTGATTATCAGTGTTAAAAATTTAAGCTAATAAAAAGATGCGTTAAGGAAATCATTCAGAGGTTTCATTACTTTGAAAATTTTTGAAAGGTTTTCAGCCGCGTTTTTATCTGTGATTTCATCATCTTTAAGATCGTAAACAACAATAAAACTCTTTAGTTTCAGGTATTCTGCCATAGGATCTTCCTTTTCGAATCCCTGTGGTACTTTTTTAAGTTTGTCATCCTGATCCAGTTCCGGAAAATATTTTTTAAACTCTTTATCATTTAAAATTTTAATAAAATCCTGTCCATACACTGAAATTTCTTTTCTCAATGTTTTCAGGACAGAAGATTCCGGCATATAAATTCCCCCGGCAATAAAAGATTTCCCGGGTTCCAGGTGAAGGTAATATCCGCCTTTCTGGCTTCCTTTTCCCATGCCCAGCGAAGCTCCGAAATTGGTTTTGTAAGGGGTTTTGTCTTTTGAAAACCGGGTGTCACGGTAAATTCTGAATAAGGATTTTTTAGCATCAATTTTTCCAAGCTCAGCATCGAATTCCGACATTTCTTTAATAAGCTCTTCCATGAATGATATGATGTTTTCCTGAGCTTCCGTATAAAGATTTTTATTTTCCGTAAACCATTCCCGGTTGTTATTTTTGGTCAGTTTTTTTAAGAAATCAAAAATTTTCGGAGAAATTGCTGCTGACATATTTTTTTATTTTCAATCAAATTTAATTAAAATTGATCAAATCGGAAAAACATTTTTTGTAGTATCAGGAGCAGCTGCGGAAAGAATAGTTATTAAATTAAAATTAAAAATAATGCGTTTTTTCTGCGGAAACTACAAAAGCATTATATGTTTTAAATATTAAATTATTGTTTCTGTAATAATAGTTAAAATGTAATTCAAATAATAATTGTATCTTTGCAAAAATTTTAAAATATTTAATGAATTTATTTACGGAAACCAATTTAAGTCCTGATATTCTTAAGGCAATTGGCGAACTGGGCTACGAAAGCCCGACAGAAATCCAAAAACAGACTATCCCTTTCATTCTTTCAGATATTCGCGACTTGATCGCACTTGCGCAGACTGGGACAGGCAAAACAGCAGCATTTTCGCTTCCGATTTTGGATATGATTGACGATACGAGTCGCAAAATCCAACTTTTGGTGCTTTGTCCGACACGGGAATTATGTCTTCAGATTACGAAAGACATTAAAAACTACTCCAAATACATGAAAGACATCAAAACGACAGCCGTTTATGGTGGAAGCAGTATTATGGATCAAATCAGATCTCTTAAGGATAAACCGCAGATTATCGTGGGAACTCCGGGTAGAGTAATCGACCTTATCAACAGAAAAGCATTAGATTTCTCCGCTATCCACTGGCTGGTTTTGGATGAAGCCGATGAAATGCTTTCCATGGGTTTCAAGGACGAACTGGAAACTATTCTCAGCGAAACGCCTGAAACCAAGCAGACTTTTCTTTTCTCTGCCACAATGAGCAAAGAAGTGGAAAGGATCTCTAAAAATTATTTAACAAAACCGCACAGAATTTCAGTGGGTTCTATTAACGAGGTTAAAA
This sequence comes from Chryseobacterium lineare, assembly GCF_977014045.1. NCBI lineage: Bacteria > Pseudomonadati > Bacteroidota > Flavobacteriia > Flavobacteriales > Weeksellaceae > Chryseobacterium > Chryseobacterium lineare. Next base: position 98,575 of record NZ_CDRNIQ010000001.1, read on the forward strand.
AGAACATCAAACATGAATATTATGTAATCGGTTATCGCCAGAAAAAAGAGGCCTTGAAGCGTCTTATTGATTCCAACCCGAATCAGTATTCCATTATTTTCTGCAGAACGAGAATGGAAACCCAGGAGATTGCTGATTTCCTGATGCAAAATGGATACGCAGCAGATGCTCTTCACGGAGATCTTTCTCAGGCACAGAGGGATACGGTAATGAAAAAATTCAGGTTAAAGAATATTGATATCCTGGTAGCGACAGATGTAGCTGCAAGAGGACTTGATGTAAATTCCCTGACACACGTTATTCATTATTCTTTACCTGATGATCCGGAAGTGTTTGTTCACCGAAGCGGAAGAACAGGAAGAGCCGGAAAAGACGGTATTTCCATTGCCCTGATCAAACCTGAAGAAAGCAGAAAGCTGAAGCAGATAAAATCGGTGACGAAGATCGAAATGCACGAAGGCAAAATTCCTACAGGAGAAGATATTATCAAAGCTCAGGTTGGAGGTGTTTTCGAAAGTCTTTTTGAGATTCACGAAGATTTCTTTGAATTTGACGATTCTCTGATTCCTGACTTGTCAGCATTTACGAAGGAGGAACTTGCTCATAAATTACTTCAGTTCCAGCTGAAAGATCTTGCGCTTTATTACAAAGACAGACATGATCTGATGGATCAGAAACTGACCAGCAGAGATGATGATGGTTCAAGAAGGGACAGAAGAGATCGCGACAGAGACAGAGGAAGAGATCGTGACAGAGGCGAAAGAAGCGAAAGAAGTGAACGTAGCAGTAAACCGAGAAGAAAAAATGAAGATATGGTAAGATTCTTCTTTAATCTTGGTAAAAAAGATCAATTGAAGAAGCTTGACGTATTGGATATCATCAATAAAGCGACTTCAGGTAAGAGCAAAAAAAGAGCAGAAATCGGCGATATTGAAATTCTTGAGAAATTCTCATTCTTTGAAGTTGAAAAATCATTTAAAGACAATGTATTGAGCAACATCGGATCAATGAAATTTAAAGGAAAGGAAATGAGAGCCGAAGTAGCAAACTAAGCTTCTCAAAATATACTGAAAACCGGCCGTAGCGCCGGTTTTTTTAGCTGATAATCAGTTTGTAGCACAATGTTAACAAAACTTAACCTAGTATTGTTTCACGTAAGGTCCTTTTTTAAGAAATTTGCACACGAATTATAAATACTTAAAAATGGGAATTGGTAATATTTTCCACGCTTTTCAACCAAAAGATAAAATCTTCTTTGTACTTTTCGAAAAAGTAACTGAAAACCTAGTTGCAATGTCTGAAGATTTCAATACAGGAATCAAAGACTTTGATCTTAATGATGATTCCATGCTGAAAAAAATGAGCGACTTCGAGCATAAAAATGACGAATTGACTCACGAGATTTTTGTGGAACTGGGGAAAAATTTCATCACTCCTTTCGACAGAGAAGATATTCACACACTGGCAACGGGATTAGATGATATTGCTGATTACATTTATGCTTCCACGAAGTATATTTTCCTGTACAAATCACCAGAGATGAAAGCTTATTCAGATTTCTCATTACTGATCCACAAGGCATGTCTTGAAATTCAGAATGCAATGAAAAACCTGAAAGGATTCAAAAATATGGAACAGGTAAAAGAAGCTTGTATTAAAGTAAATTCTATCGAAAATATTGCAGACGACCTTCTTTCCAATTCAATGGTAGAACTGTTCGAAACAAATGATGCCATTAATATCATTAAAGTTTCTTCTGTACTTAATTATCTTGAGATCGTAACTGATAAAGCAGAAGATGTTGCCAATACGATTGAGAACATTATGATTAAATACGCTTAATTAATAATTATAATTAAACAATGGAATTTCCGATTTTACTTATAGTTATTATTGTCTTGGCATTAATATTTGATTATATCAACGGTTTTCATGATGCAGCCAATTCAATTGCGACTATTGTTTCTACAAAAGTTTTAACCCCTTTCCAGGCTGTACTTTGGGCAGCGCTCTGGAATTTTGCAGCATTTTTTCTAGCTGCCTATATTTTTCAGGATTTTAAGATTGGTAATACAATTGCCAAGACCGTCAACGAAAATTTTATTACGCTGGAAGTAATATTCTCAGGTCTTATTGCAGCAATTGCCTGGAACCTTTTGACATGGTGGTTTGGGATCCCTTCGTCATCTTCCCATACACTGATCGGAGGATTTTTAGGAGCAGCTCTGATGCATGCTTTTATGATGGACTATCATGATGTGGCAGCTGCGCAGCCTGCCCTTGGATTCTGGGACACTTGTAAAGAAGCTTTCAATCAGGTAATGCACCAGAGCGTAGTGAAATTTAATAAGGTAATTCCTATTTTCCTGTTCATTTTCATGGCGCCGATCATAGGAATGATTATTTCAATCATTATAACTTTGATTATTGTTCACCTCTACAAAAGATCAAATCCTCACAAAGCAGATAAGTCATTCAAAAGATTACAGTTGGGGTCTTCAGCGCTTTTCAGTTTGGGGCATGGTCTTAATGATGCTCAAAAAGTAATGGGTATCATTGGTGCAGCTTTGATTTATTATCATGTTGAAATGCTTCGGGATCCTGTATATTTAAACATACCAAGTGCCGATCGTTTCAAATTTTTCTCGGAACATTATCTTTGGGTACCATTGGTTTCTTTTGTTGCAATTGCATTAGGTACCATGAGCGGTGGATGGAAGATCATCAAAACGATGGGAACCAAAATCACAAAAGTTACTTCTTTAGAAGGCGTAAGTGCTGAAACAGCGGGAGCGATTACTTTATTTATCACCGATCACTTCGGAATTCCGGTTTCAACGACGCACACAATTACCGGTTCGATTATTGGGGTAGGTCTTACGAAAAGAATTTCTGCGGTAAGATGGGGGATAACGGTAAGCCTTCTTTGGGCCTGGGTTCTTACCATTCCTATTTCAGCAATCGTAGCAGGAATTACATATCTTGTCGTAACATTTTTATCTTAAATTTCAGAATTAATTTAAATAATAATACAACTTTGCTCATTTGGGCAAAGTTTTTTTGTTTTATTGAATTGATATTTAGTTTTTTTAAGTATGTTATTAGCTAATGATAGAGATGAATTTTGTTTATTTTAATCAAATGAATTTAACACAAACTCTTTAATATTATTGATAAAACAGTGAGGATTTTTACTTTAAAAAGCCCCGAAAAATTGTATTTTTGCTTAAACTATTAGAATTTATGGAATTTTTAGACAGATACCAGCAGATTGTTGCGGACGCTATTGCTAAATATACTTTCAAAGACAAACCTGAAGAATTATATGAGCCGATGAATTACATTATTTCACACGGCGGAAAACGTCTTCGTCCGATTATGGTTCTTATGGCTTGTGATCTTTTCGGGGGCAATTTGAAAGAAGCGATCAAACCTGCCTTGGCAATCGAGTTTTTCCATAACTTCACGCTGATTCATGATGATATTATGGATGAAGCGCCGTTAAGAAGAAATAAGCCCACTATTCATACCTTACACGGAATTAACGTTGGTATTCTATCCGGAGACGGCTTGATGCTGAAAGCCTACAAATTCTTTGAAGACCTTGAACCTGAAATTTTCAAGGCATGTGTAAGGATATTTACCCATACGGGATTACTGTTGTGTGAAGGACAACAATATGACATTAATTTTGAGACTCAGGAAAACGTGACTTTTGATGATTATATCAGAATGATTACCTACAAAACCGGTGTCCTGAGCGCTTCATCATTTGAAATCGGCGCATTGATTGCAAAAGCGAACTTTAAAGACGCAAAAGCGGTCTTCAATTTCGGAAAACATATCGGAATCGCATTCCAGATTATGGATGATTATCTTGATGTATTCGGAGACCAGGCTCAATTCGGGAAAAAGCACGCCGGAGATATTTATGAAAATAAAAAAACGGTTCTTTATCTGATGGCAAGAGAACATGCAACCGAAGAGGAAAGGAAAGAACTGGATTACTGGTATTCTAAAAAAACCGACAATATTGATAAAGTCTATGGAGTAGAAAAAATATTCAGAAGAACCAAAGTAGACGAGAAAGCATTACGATTAATTGAAAAACACAATGAAATCGGCCAGAGCTATCTTCAAAAAATTGATATTCCGGAAGAAAAGAAAAAACCGTTTGCGGAACTTGCCAATTATTTATTACGAAGAGAAAGCTAAAAGAGGTAGTAGATTTTAGGTTGCAGCTAGCAGTTTTGCCTGCAACCTAAGACCTTCAACCTATCATCTATACAATGAAATTCAGAACAGAAGTTAATATCAAAGAATCGAAGAAAAAAATAGATCTTGAGGATAGAATATTTTCAATAGGCTCCTGTTTTGCATCTGAAATGTCTGATCTTTTTCGGCAGGGACAACTCCAGGCTTTGAATAATCCTTTTGGAACTGTTTTTAACCCCTTTTCCATCAGTAATTCTGTGAAAAGGCTCCATGATGCAGATTTTTATCATGAAGAGGAATTAATCACCTTTGAAGATGAATTTATCTCTCTGGATCATCATACAAGTTTTGATACACGATACATTCATCAGACATTAGAGCGAATTAATACTAATATTGAAGAAGGAAATTCTTTTCTTCAGGAAACGGACTGGGTAATCATTACTTACGGAACATCCTTTATTTACGAGTTTCTTCCGAAACAGAAGCTGGTAGCCAACTGTCACAAGATTCCGCAAAAATTCTTTGAGAAAAGATTACTAAGCCATCAGGAACTTACGGATTCCATTTGTAATACCGTACTGAACCTGAAAGATATCTGTAAAGATGATGTTCAGATTCTCTTTACCGTTTCACCCGTTCGCCATACAAAAGACGGAATGATTGAGAATCAATTAAGTAAATCTAAACTGATTACGGCTGTTCATGAAAGTATTCTGCAATTTGAAAACTGCCATTATCTTCCTGTATATGAAATTTTGATGGATGATCTCAGGGATTATCGTTTTTATAAAGAAGATATGATTCATCCTAATAACCAGGCGGTTAATTATATTTTTGAAAAATTCGGGAATGCTTATTTTTCTGATGCAACCAAAGAGTTTATCAAAGAAAACTTTAAAATTAATAAAGCATTAGAACACAGAACTAACGATGAAAAAGATCCTAAATATATCGAGTTTAAAGAAAAATTAAACGAGAAAATCGAAAATCAGCGGCAAAAAGTAAAGCATAAAATCTTTCAAAATGATTGATTTTACGACAATTAATTATCTGAAAACAGGAAATCAGAAACAAAAAAGAGCTTATGAAGTTCTAACGAAATACAGGATTTTTGAGAAATTAAAAGATTTTTCTCCACTTTTAGCCGGAACTGTTCCTATTGAAATTGATACTGAAGAGAGTGATCTTGATATTATTTGTGAGGTTGATCTCAGATTTGAAGAAGATTTTTTGGATGAGTTGATGTTCAGTAAATTGATTCCTTTTGATGGAGATGTCAAAGTTTCATATCCCATTTTGAATGGCGAAAAATGTATGACTTTAAATTTCATGTTAGAAGGATTTTCTATTGAAATTTTCGGACAAAATAAACCGACATTGTTGCAAAATGCTTATCGTCATATGCTTGCCGAATATAGGATATTACAGGAAAAAGGAGAAGAATTTAAACAAAAAATAATAGAATTAAAGAAAAAAGGAATCAAAACAGAACCGGCTTTCGGAATGTTGCTGGGACTGAAAAACCCTTATGAAGATCTATTAAAATTTTAAGAAAATGATTGATACACATACACATCTGTACGCAGAAGAATTTGATGAAGATAGAAAAGAAGCTATTGAAAGAGCTTTAAATAAAGGGATTGACAAATTTTATCTTCCCGCCATTGATTCAGAATCTCATGGGAAAATGCTTCAGCTTGAAGCAGAATACCCTGATCATATTTTCTCTATGATGGGACTGCATCCTTGTTACGTAAAACCCGAGACTTGGGAAAATGAGCTTGAAATTGTTAAAAATTATCTCGGCGAAAGAAAATTCCCGGCAATCGGTGAGATCGGTATTGATCTGTATTGGGATAAAACAACGCTTGATATCCAGGTAAAAGCTTTTGAACAGCAGATTGACTGGGCGATAGAAAAAGATCTTCCGATTGTGATCCACACCAGGGAAAGTTTTGATGAAACATTTGAGGTGCTGGAACGGAAAAAACATCCAAAACTGAGAGGAATTTTTCACTGCTTTTCAGGGAATCTCGAACAGGCAAAACATGCCATTGATCTTAATTTCATCCTGGGAATCGGTGGAGTAGTGACCTTTAAAAATGGTAAAATCGATCAGTTCCTGAATGAAATTCCTTTAGATAAAATCGTTCTGGAAACAGATTCTCCATATCTCGCGCCTGTTCCGCACAGAGGAAAAAGGAATGAAAGCGCTTATCTTGATCTGGTTGCCGGAAAACTCGTGAATATCTACGGAAAAGATTTTTCAGAAATCGACAGGATCACGACAGAAAATGCAAGCAAAATTTTTAATCATTAAATATAAAAGTCTTCCGATTTGGAAGACTTTCTTTTATTTTTTTCGTGTAAAGTTTTTGTTCTTAGGCTTCTTAAATCCAACAGGTGCAGATGAAGATTCATTATTCCTGTTTTTGGGTCTCGGAGGATTTGATCTTGGAGGTCTTGGTTTGTCGGCTCCGGCTGTAAAAGGTTTGTTATTAGAATCTCTTTTCTGCGCGACAAGATTGTCTGTGTGGAAAGGATGATCTTTAATCACAGGGATCTTTTTTCCGATCAGCTTTTCAGTATTTTTAAGATTTAATAAATCCAATCCGTCCACAAAAGAAATAGAGGTTCCTTCCGCACCGGCTCTTCCCGTTCTTCCGATTCGGTGAACATAGGTTTCAGAAACGTCAGAAAGCTCGAAATTAATGACGAATTTAAGCTCATCAATATCAATTCCTCTTGCAGCAATATCAGTGGCTACCAAAACCCTTGTCTTGCCGGATTTGAAATTGTTTAAAGCATTCTGACGCGCATTCTGGGATTTATTTCCGTGAATAGCTTCCGTCGTAATATGATCTTTCTGCAGTTTTCGGGCAATCTTGTCGGCGCCGTGTTTAGTTCTTGAAAAAACCAGTACGGAATCCGAAATATCATTCTTTAAAATATGGGTCAAAAGGTCCAGCTTATTGTCTTTTTCCACAAAATAAACCGATTGCTTTATCGTATCCGCAGTTGAAGAAACCGGTGTTACTTCTACCTTCACAGGATTGTTGAGAATAGAATCTGCAAGTTTCTGAATCTCTGCCGGCATGGTAGCCGAGAAAAATAAAGTCTGTCTTTTCTGAGGTAATAGCTTGATAACTCTTTTTACATCATGCACAAAACCCATGTCAAGCATCCTGTCAGCTTCGTCCAATACGAAGATTTCAATATTTTTTAGACTGATGATACCCTGTGAGATAAAATCCAGTAATCTTCCGGGAGTTGCTACCAATATATCAACACCTTTTTTCAATGCATTTTCCTGATTTCCCTGCTTTACACCTCCGAAAATAACGAGATGTCTTAACGGTAAATATTTTCCGTAGGCTTTAATATTTTCTTCAATCTGGATTGCCAGTTCTCTGGTAGGTGTCAGGATTAAAGCTTTGATATGATTAGTGGGCTTATTTCTGGAAAGATTCTGTAAAATAGGAATAGCAAATGCCGCCGTTTTTCCAGTCCCTGTCTGCGCGCATCCCAGGAAATCTCTTCCTTTCGTAATTTCAGGAATAGATTTTTCCTGAATGGGCGTAGGGTTGGTATATCCTTGTTCCTTAATTGCTTTTGCAATAGGCTCGATTAAGTTTAAATCTGTAAAATTCAAATGAATTGTTTTTATAATTACAACAAAAATTCCTTCATCTTGAAGGAATTGTATTTTGCAAAGGTAGTTTAAATATTTTTAAATAAGTTAATTCACTTTTGTCCACTGCTGATTCTTTCTCAGATCCTCAAAAAACTTGTACAATTCTGATAATTTTTCACTTCCGCGTTTACCGTAATCTTCAATGTGTTTTGTGGTTCCGTCTGCAAACTGGATCCTTAGATGTGAGGAAGGAAGATCAGTTACATTCTTTTCTCCGTAATTATCATTAAGGTTTTTTACGTCAAGTCCGTCCAAAAGGGCAATCAGTTTATTGTAATCTTCCTGTTTAATGGTACCTTTAAAAGTTCCTTCGCGAGGTTTTGAAAATTCATCTTTGGAAGGTTTGTCACTGAAATTAAAATGTTCTGCTTCAAAAACTGCAGTTCTGTCAGGATTAATGGTCAATTTAAAAACCGGGCAGAATCCAAAGCAAGGTGTCGCTTCATACTCAATTTTAGAGTATTTTGAATCCAATTTCTGAGAAGTGCATGAAAATAAAAAGATGAAGGCACAAATGCCAAGTAAATATTTCATAGTATAAATTTGTTTTTGGTCTTTCAAGAACCGTTCCAAAGGGAGATGTAAGAAAATATTACAGAGAAATTTAATGTAGCAAAGGGCTTTTCAGATAATTTTTTGTTATTTTGAGGCTTGTAATTTCATGCCTTTTATTCATGTATAATTTTTTTAAATCAATTGCTAAAGTTTTAATTCCCCAGCAAGTACTGATCAATAATGAAGAAAACTTCAGAAAATTAATGATTCCTTTTTATAGAGGAAATAATAATGAATGTAATGTTTGCGGAACAAAACTGAAAGGCTTCGCGGAATTGCCTAATGGAGAAAAAATATGTCCGATATGTGGCAGTCTTCCCAGGGCGAGAAGGCTCTATGATCTTTTGGAGACAGAATTTCTGAAGCCAGGGATTTCCTTTCTGGATTTTTCTCCCTTCAGAATTTTATATAAAAAATTAAAAAGTAAAAAAAACATCCAGTATTTTTCATCAGATTATGAAGACGATTTTCTGGCAGATTATCATTTCGATATCAGAAATATAGATGTTGAAGATAATAAATTTGATCTTATCACGTGCTATCACATTCTGGAACACGTTATTGAAGATATAGATGCCATGAAAGATTTGTACAGGGTATTGAAACCCGGCGGTAGTTTGTTGGTGCAGACTCCGTTTAAAGATGGCGATATTTATGAAGATTACAGCATTACGACTCCTGAGGACAGATTAAAATATTTCGGACAGGATAATCATGTAAGGATATATTCCGTTGAAGGTTTAAAAGAAAGACTCGAAGGCGCAGGTTTTAATGTTGAAATAAGAAATTTTTCGGCTGACCGTTACTATGGATTGTCGGATCAGGAAAAAATACTGGTCTGCACAAAATAAAAATTATTAATTGAATAAAAAAGGAGAGACTCGTAAGTTTCTCCTTTGTTTTTTTTGAATGTTTTATTTAAATCTGTATCCTACGCCGGCCTGTAGAAAACCAATTTTAGTTTCAATTCCTCCTTTATTAATTTTAATAAAATTAAAATTATATCTGGCATCTACGAAAAACTTGTCGTTAATTTTATATTCTGCACCTAAAAATGGAAATAGGTTAAGTGTTTTGGCATTAGAATTAGTACTAAAAACATTGTCACCGGAATCTGTACGCTTTATTTTATCTGAAATATTAAAGCCAAAATTCATTCCTGCAGAAGCTGAAAGTTTAGGGATAAAATAATATTTTAGAGAAACAGGAACCTGAATCTGATTAAACTGGTGGTCATATTCAGCATCGTCCATTTCTACCACATTATTATTGACGATCTTTACCCATGGATAGCTTTCTTTTCCACCAATTTGGGTATAAAGAATTTCTGCCTGAACACTGAACGTAGAAGAGATAGACTGTTCTCCCAAAATTCCGACATAAAAATAAGATTTAGGATCTATTTGACTGCCGAAAAATTTCATATTGGATAATGAATATCCTGCCTTTACTCCAAAATTAATTTTTGAATCTGATTTGGAATTTGCATTTTCCTGAGCATTTGCAAATGCTGATAATGATAGTAACAAAGCGAGTGCAAGGTTCTTTTTCATGTTTTAAAATGTTATGGTTTTAATTTTTAATTAGCATAAAAAAGTACACGGTAAGGTGTACTTGTATTTTGGGCAAATTATTGAAAATTATCCATGCAATTGCTTCCAGATGGCATCTTTCAACTCAATAAGACCTTCTCCGGTAACGCCCGAGAAAAATAACGGTTGTTTGTTTTCCGGAAATTCTGCGGCGATTTCCTTTTTCAGTTCGTCATCCAGAAGATCAGATTTTGAAATGGAGATAATGAAATCTTTATCCATTAATTCAGGATTGTACTCTTTCAGCTCATTTTCCAATATTTTAAACTCCTGGAAATGATCTTCAGAATCAGCCGGAATTAAAAACAAAAGGATGGAATTTCTTTCGATATGTCTTAAGAATCTGTGTCCTAGTCCTTTACCTTCCGCTGCTCCTTCGATAATTCCCGGAATATCTGCCATTACAAAAGATTTATAATTTCTGTAATCAACAATTCCTAAATTGGGTGTTAAAGTGGTAAATGCATAATCGGCAATTTTCGGTTTAGCCGCAGAAACAGATGCCAATAAGGTAGACTTTCCGGCATTCGGGAAACCGACAAGACCTACATCTGCAAGAATTTTAAGCTCAAATACGACATAACCTTCCTGACCATCCATTCCGGGTTGCGCAAATCGGGGAGTCTGGTTGGTAGAAGATTTAAAATGTTCGTTTCCTTTTCCTCCCATTCCTCCTTCCATCAGGATGATTTCCTGACCGTCTTCCATGATTTCTCCGATGATCTCTCCGTCTTCATTTTTGGCAATTGTCCCGATCGGAACTTCGATATATACATCGGCTCCGTAAGCTCCTGTTAATTGGTTTTTTCCTCCGTTTTCACCACGTTCCGCTTTTACGTGACGGGTATAACGAAGAGGGAGTAAAGTCCATTCGTTGGCATTTCCTTTCATGATGACGTGACCGCCGCGGCCTCCGTCGCCACCGTCAGGTCCACCTTTAGGAATGTATTTTTCACGGCGAAGATGTGCAGAACCTGCACCTCCATGACCGCTTTTACAATGAATCTTTACGTAATCTACAAAATTTGACATAATTTTTAATCGTCAGTTAATGGTTGACAGTTGATGATGATGACAATCAACTGTCAACGATCAACTTTAATCTATTTTACTTTTTCTACTTCAGCGAAAAGTTTTTCGGAGATTTCGTTGATGTCTCCGACACCATTGATCTCTACATATTTGCCTTGCTGCTTGTACAGTTCGGCCACTTCTGCTGTTTTTGCGTAGTATTCTTTTATTCTGTTTTCGATGATCTCTACATTGCTGTCGTCTGATCTTCCGCTGATTTCTCCTCTTTTCAAAAGTCTTTCAACTAAAATCTTATCTTCAACGACCAATGAAAGGCAGATGTCGATCTCATCATTCAATTCTTCTTTTACGATTTTTTCCAGCGCTTCTGTCTGAACAGCAGTTCTCGGATAACCGTCGAAAATAAATCCTGCAGTATCGGTCGGTTTTCTGATCTCGTCTACCAGCATATCAGTTGTTACCTGATCCGGAACGAGTTCTCCCTTATCGATATAAGATTTTGCAAGTTTCCCCAATTCTGTATCATTTTTCATGTTGAATCTGAAAAGGTCACCTGTTGAGATCTGCTTCAAATTGAATTTCTCGATTAAGTTTTGCGCTTGTGTACCTTTTCCACTTCCCGGAGGGCCGAACAGAACAATGTTTATCATAATGTTGAAGGGCTTCTGGCGATTGGCATATGGCTTTTGGTTTTTACCATTCGCATATTTGCTTCCTGCCTTTAGCATTTTTAAGTTATTATTAAATTTATTTCTTTATTTTACTTTTTAAGCTAAAAGCTATCAGCTAATAGCCAACAGCGTTTAATGATTGATTTGTCCTTCTTCCAGTTGGTACAAATTGGGTAGATTTCTTCCCAGTTCATCGTAATCCAGTCCGTATCCTAAGACAAATTTATTGGGGATTTCCTTTCCGATATAATCCAGCTTGAAATCTTTTTTATACACTTCGGGTTTCAATAAGAAAGAAGCTATTTTTACCGATTTCGGGCGCTGTGTTTCATTGAAATATTTAAAAAGACTTTCAACGGTATTTCCTGTATCTACAATATCTTCTACAAGAATGATATGGCGATCTTTTACATCTTTCGTAAGTTCCATTTTCTGGTAAACAATTCCTGTAGATTCTGTTCCTGCATAAGAGCTCATCTGGATAAAAGCAATCTCACAGTTTCCGGGATAATGCTTCAGAAGGTCCGAAAAGAACATGATCACCCCATTCAGAACTCCGATGAAAACCGGAACTTCATCCTTATAATCTTCATAAATTTTTAGAGCCGTAGCTTTTACAATCTCCTGAATTTCGGCATCCTCCAGATAAGGAACGAAAGTTTTGTCGTGAACTTGAATACTTTCCATAAAATTTTTAGTAGTCTGCAAAGTTAAGGATTTTTGATGAAAGTATTTTATGAGTTTGAATAGGATTGTTTTAGGGTAAATGAATTCTGTGCATTCTGAACAAAGTAAGGAAAGTAATTTACCATGAATAGTATTTAAATCTTATAAAATACTCTCAGGGGTCCTTTAGTTATTCTTGCCATTTTTTACATTTTTTTAAATTAACAGAACTAAAATAGAATGAAATTTTCCATTTTCAAGCACTTGTGAAAACTATGACGGGAATTGACGGCTTTTGACCGGTTTCCGAGGTACTATCCTTAAGCGACTACCTTTTGAGAGAGTGTATAGGCGTTCATAATGCATTCTGAACTCTGAAAATAATGTGTCTTTGCGAAAAGTTTTCAAAACAATATTGAGCTATCATACTTTGAATCTATCACCCATGTCAATAATTATATTTTGTTCATATTATTTTAAACAATCTTTCTAACATTTTCAATCTTTCTGAAAAAACATGATTTTCAAACTAATACTACAATATTTTCTTTTTCTTGGGATTATTTTTGTAAAAAAAATTTAAAAACTAATTAAAATCATGGAAACAATCTTTCCGTACATTTTTGATGTATATACTTTTATTTTCCCAGATCACAGTTTTCGGTAGTATTCCCGGACTTTCTTTTCGTGAGAATAATGTAAAAGACAGTATTTATACAACAGATTCTTTAACAATAGACTAATGAACTATCACCTCGTTAAAAATCCTGCAGCAAGAATCAAAGAATTCGGAAGATGAGCATATAATTATATTTATCACGTCAAGTTCTGCCGCTTACGGTTCTGATTTTTGCCTTAAGGAAGAACAATAAAAATAATAAAGACTTAAACCTTTTCACTTTGATGATTAAAAATTAATGGTGGAATATTTAAAGTTAATTAATATAATAAACCATAATGATGTTTTATTAGTAAATTCTTAATAATATTTAAATTATTTATTGATTTTAGTGTTTTATGGATTGATATATATTAATAATCGTCATAATATTATTTTTTATTATATTTTTAGTAAAACTAATTTTTTAAATTTAATAACCATAATCCCGGATACTTTTTTCATAACAGTAGCAAAAAAATTAACCGTTTATAAAAACGGAATACTCAAATAACATAACCCAAACAAAATTACAAATGGCAGAAAATGAAATCACTGCAGATTCGATTGCAGAGAACACCCCGACCCAAACACTTTTTAGATTTGTGAGCTTACGAAGTCCTCAGCTTTCTGATGAAAAGAATCAGGAGAAGAGATTTATTCTTTTCCCTGAAGCGATGAAAACCGATACTGTTTTTTATAAGCCTGTAACTGAAGGTACTGGATCTAAGCAAAAACTCCTACATGAGAGAGCTGAGGTCTTTAAAACAAATGCAGACCGAATTGAGAATTTAAATGATTTTAAAAATGAATTTAATGATCTCTGTATGTTTGCTTCCTGGCTTGCCGTAAATAAGGCGACTTGTACTTATGAAGAATTTCAAGCCAAAAAAACGGAGATATTGCCTCCTATCTATCCGACTCCGGAACTTCATGTTTTATGGAATAATTTAATTTACCAGGTAGTTACACAAGAAAATTTCTATCTCAAGGAGACACTTTTACAAATGCTTTTGGCACTACATACTCTTGCTGTTACAGATGAGGACGATGTTTTGCTGGCTCTTGCAGCGAAAGTTGTTCTTCCAAAAGAACTGATATTGGATGATAATAACATAACAGCTATAACTTCCGGTTCTAGAGCGCTGTCTAATGAGGTTGTGCAAACCCTTCCTACTGATGATATGAAAAAACAGCAGGAAATTTCTGCTGCAAAAACAAAACTCAGTAGAATTGAACTGTTGAACAGGAATCTTTCTGCCATCATAAAGCAATACAAAAAGGATTATGAGATAGAAATTAAGATTCAGAAGCAAGCACATCAGGAAATGATAATTCCGCTTCTTGAAGAATATGAGAGAGCTGTTGCCGCAGCTAAACAAGAATATTGCAGCACGCGTCCACCCGGAACAGAATATAATCCTGAAGATCCATGCCAGCAGCTTCCAATAGTTCCTTTTCCAAGACTGCCGGAGTTTGAGTTTAATTTTAGGGATGAAGTAAGTGCAGAATCGTTGGTAACAGATCTAAAACCGGAAAATTTAGAAGCTTTACTCGACGTATTAGGATATAAGTTTGATCCAGAAAGAGAACAGTCTTCACGTTCCGTAGAAGAAAATATTAGTGATCTTGAATCTGTTTTAGAAGGGAGGGATACATTTGGAGAAATCAGCACTGCAGTTGATAAAAATGTAGAAGAGCTAAATAATCTGATCGTTCAGAATTTTCAGGGAAATGAAGAAGTTTATAAAAGTATAGGAGGTATTCTTATTCCTGTATCAAAGACTGTTTCGGTTCCTTTTACTTTCCAGATTTGTCCAAATTTCATATACAAAGGATATACCCTTAATTTGGCTCTGAATGTACCCGATTCCTCGTGGGATGTAAATTTATTATCTTATGCCCTTACTCCCAATGGAACGCCATCTTCAATTGATGGGGGTTATTTTGTAAAAACCAGAACAGGGAATACCATTTTCTTAAATGATTTATACAACCCAGGTTTGGATTTTTATACTATTCAGGATTCCACATTAAGGATTAAAGTGGTATTTACTAATGGTAGGGTTGCCGAATTCACCGTTCCTGGGATTACGGCAAGGGCATGCAGCTCGGGAGACTTTGTCCTTCAGATGGAAGAAGGAGAGCCTCCTGTAGTTATTGAAGATGAGAATAACTTTATTCCATCCGGATTTGGCTTTAAAAATATTGGTATTGCAGATTATCTAAAGGTTGAGCAAAGTACCCATGCATATGTAGAAGGAGAAGTAGCCCATATAGAAAATGTAATGGCCAGGG
Source organism: Chryseobacterium lineare (assembly GCF_977014045.1). Lineage (NCBI taxonomy): Bacteria > Pseudomonadati > Bacteroidota > Flavobacteriia > Flavobacteriales > Weeksellaceae > Chryseobacterium > Chryseobacterium lineare. Next base: position 113,959 of record NZ_CDRNIQ010000001.1, read on the forward strand.
AATACAGGGAGAAATCTACCAGAAGATTAAGAAGAAGCGAAAATACAACTACTACATCTTCTGATACCGAAAGAGAACAGCTTACAGATACCACTACAGCTAATCGTTTTGAAATGCAGAGTGAGATCTCGAAAATGGCACAGGAAGCTTCCGATAATAGTACACAATTTGGTGTAAATGCTGGCTATAGTAAGGGCGGTTTTTATGCTAATGCAAGTTTAGGTTTAAGTAATGCTCATCATTCCTCAAAAGAAGAAAGTACTAGGCAGGCAACAACCCTGGCGCAGGATATTACCTCCAGAGCAATGGACAGAATTGTTTCCAAAGTTCATGAGGAAAGAATTGAAAAAATTATTGATGAATTTGAAGAAAACAATTCTCACGGTTTAGATAACAGGAAAGGAGACAAACACGTTGTAGGGGTCTATAGATGGGTTGATAAATTAATGAAAAACCAGATCTATAATTACGGCAAAAGAATGATGTTTGAATTTATGATTCCTGAACCTGCAAAGCTTCATTTGCTGGGAATGAAAGAAGTGAAAGATCCTGATCAGATGGATTTAATAAAGCCTGTAGACCCAAGAGCTGAAGGTGGTATGCAAATCAGTGATTACAGTGCTTTGAACAATGAGATAAAATTAAAATACTGGCTGGGTAAGTACAATGCTGAGATTGATGAGAAGCCGAGAGAACTTTTTTCCGTTACCAAAGCTTTTGCAGGTCGGGACTCTGCATTTACCGGTAAAGATGACGGAAATATTCAAGTCGTAAATGGAAACGGTGAAGTTATTATTCCGGAAGGGTATATTGCTACTAGTGTTGAGTATGTATTTAATACCTGGCCTCATGGTTTTAATGGGAATCATGCCGCTTTTATGTCTATAGCAGGTAAAAGTTCATCATGGATTACAGATGCCGGAAGTACCCAGATAGACGGTACCATTGATGGATTGAATGTAAAGGATAGGCTGGAATTTTCTTTTGGAACCGGAGAAAGCCCGATTATACAAGGGGCTTTAAATATCACCTGTGAACTTACTGTGGAAGCCAGAAATGCATGGCTGCAAAAGACGTTCAATGCTATTATTAATGCCTATGAAGATGCGCTTACAGCTTACAATAATGCTAAGGCAGAAGCGGATAATAAAGCTGTAGTCATTAAAGATTCAAATCCTAATTTCTACAGACAAATTGAAAATACGATTTTGCGTAAAAACTGTATCTCCTACATGTCAGACAGAACAGCGGATTCTACGCGTGGATATGGCTTGTCCGGATTAACACAAGGCAATTCATTTAATGATTATGAAACCGTTCTTTCATCAAAACTGGATCAATACACTGCTTTTGTCAAGTTTATGGAGCAGGCTTTTGAATGGGATAATCTTTCTTATTACCTGTATCCTTATTACTGGGGAAATAAGAAAAACTGGATAGATCTATATCAATCGGAAAATACAGACCCATTATTCAGAAACTTCCTGCAAAGTGGTATGGCACGGGTGATTGTGACGGTGCGCCCTGGCTTCGAAGATGCAGTCCAATTCTATCTGGCAACCGGTAAAATCTGGAATGGCGGTGAGGTTCCTGTTATTGGAGACGAACTTTATTTATCGATAGTGGATGAAATGAAACAGCCAAAAGGAGAAAAACAAGGAAAAGCTTGGCTCACGAGACTTCCTACGACATTAAATATCCTTCAGGCAGAAAGTATTGGGCTAAAAGTGGCACACGCTTTACCATTTACCACAGAAAATCCTGATGACTTTGAAGTACCATCGGAAGTAATTACTCCGGAGAAATTCAATTTTGAAAAGAATAATAACCTTTTGGGTATTCAACCCGGAGAAGAAGAAAAAATCATTACGGGAGACTGGCTTTAAGAAAACTATTAAATTAAAAAACAAGATTATGTCCAATATAGGAAAAATTATAAGAGTAAATGCTTTGCCACCAATAGGAGAAAGGGAGACTAACGTTATTTACCAGGTAGCGGTACCGGGTGGGGCTACTTACACGGATTATGCGGTTGACGAAAGCGGTGATTTAAAGACCCATGCCGTTGTAGACGGATCAATTCCTGTGGAACTTTCAGACAATCATGTAAGCATTACTGATCCTGACCTAATAGCAGAAGGCATCGCGAGCCAGGCCAATTACAATACAAATATCCGCGAAAGAGTAACCTTAAAATTAGATATTCCTTCAGTAGACGGCAACGCTCAGGATTATCCTAAAATTATAGGGATGAATGATAACGGAGAAGTGGCAAAACTTCCTGCAGGTGATTTAGGAAAAAATATGATGAATGCAAACCTTTCAAATAGTTCAGCAAGAAGCCATACCCTTAATGCTTCATTTTCGATCAATACTTTAGGAAATCCCTATGTATTATCCGGTTTGCCGAATAAAAATTCTGATACCGCTAATTTTCAAAAAGTTGTAGTTCAAAATACAAGTGGGCTAAATGCTGTGATAGACAGCAAAAATCTACTCCTGGAAATGCCAAACCAATTGACAGAAGCAGAAAGAGCATTATGGAAGACTAAAATGAATGGGGGTTGGAATACAGGAACCATGAGTGTAGCTTTAATATCCCCGCCCGTTGTGGATAAAACAGATCAATCTTTCTGGGTCAATCTTAAAGGAGCAAATTTAAATCTCCCTTCTACCAGCTTTAAAATTGAGTTATGTACTCATGATAGTGTTTCTGCTGATACTGCTACTGTCATTAAAGAAATACCGGGTGCACAGGTTCAGCTCTATACCAATGGTATTGATCTGACATTTTATTACAACTTTAAAGATATTCCGGTTGGACAGTATAAAATAAGGTTATGGAATGGTGTTGCATGGTATTTAACAAGTTTTACCATCAATGTGGTCAATCAAATTCAGCGAATAGCGTTAAATAACATTGTCTGGCAAAAGAAAATATACAATGATGCCGTATCACCTGCCATCATACAGTCCGGATCATCGGTGAGTTATAATTCCGATAGTACTATAAAAACTCCCGCAGATGACTCTTCTTTTATTGCAGCCAGGATGACCAACGAGTTGATTGGTGCTGACGAAGATTTTTATATGAATGTTGAAATTACAGGCAAAACAGCGAAAATTAATATAGGCAACACAGGTATGACTCACTTTGTCGGGCTCTTAAATCCGGCGAATACTGTGGCACTTATAAACCAAACCATTGTTAACGTAAGGTTGCAACAATCATACTGGTACCCAATGGCTATAATGTTTGCTGATAATTCGGCAGAAGCCTTATCTACCAGTGATCCGACTTATGCCCTTAATGCAGTATTTGTAAGACGTGGCGTAAACTGGACTGTTATTGTAAATTTTAATAATAAAACGGTTATCCATACCAAAACAGGCTATACAGGCCCCATCGCTTTTGGAATGTATAATATGAATACACTGGGAAATACCGGTGTAATCGCCAATATCGTTGAAATATATAAACTATAATATATACCCAACTTTTGAGATAACTCAGTATTAAAAAAGGCAGAGCCTGAAAAACTCTGCCTTTTTATTTTAGATGTAACAGACAACTAGCTAAAAAAAGATTTTATGGGAAATATTTTAGATGGCATTGATGATTTTGACGAAGAAAGTAAACGAATGCTTCGTGGAAGTCGTATCATCCAATTTGCAGAACTCGAAAAAGGAATTTATGGAAGTGCTAAAGCCCCTTTTGAAGGAATAAGAACCAATAAAACATTTGATGAAATTTCTAATGAAATTGCATTAAGTACACCTTTTGGGAAAGAAAGCGTGTTCTATAGAGAATTAAGAGAAATAATAACAGGTCAAATACCGAAACTGTAAGTTATGGGCTATTGGAAATATGAAATCGTACATGATTACAATGCTACGAAACTCATCAAAGAATTCGAGGAAGAAAACTTGACACTCAAAAATTCAATAGGAGCCGAAGATGATGAGACAGACTTTATTGTGTATGCAGAAAAAGACGATCACACCATTAATCTGGGAAGAGTATTGCTCATAAAGATGAGCGATGCAATGGTAAAGTATCATCATGAGTATAAAGGTACGGAGGATCTGTCGAAATATTGGGCAAAATATATTTATGAACAATGCAAAAGCAATAAAACATTCTGGTTTACAGAGGATGAAATTGCCGGAGCTTTTTTAGAATCTGTAAAACGGCAGACGAAATTAATTTCTAATGTCTCGGCTTTAGATATCGAAAACTTTATCAAGAAAATAACAGAAAGTATTTCGGATTCTTTCCGCAAGGATGAACGGTTTTCCAGGGAGCAGTGGGATCCTACACTGAAATCTGATGAATATCTATTTGCACAGCCTGAGAAGGCAGTAAATATCTTTATACAGAGATGTGATTCCTTAAAAAGAATGCTTAAAAAAGTTACGGATCAATTAGAAATTTTAAATTCTTTTAAATTATTTGGTAAGGAAGTTAAAATACAGCCCCTGGACGATATCATAAAAGGAATTGACGAGCAAATAAAAAGCGTTGAAGAATTTAAAAAATGGCTAATTGAAAAAAGGGATGATATTAAGCTGACGATCCCGTTCCTTTGTGGAGTATGGAATGGTTTGGTAGAATTTGTTGGCGGATTTTTGGATCTCGCTTTGTTAGCGGTTAATATTACCGTTAGCGATCTGGCGGGAGGAGAAACTAATCTGGAATTTTTAGAAATAAGAGAAGGAGTGGAAGAAGCTTTGGGAGCTGTTCTTAAAGACCCTACCAAAGTTTTTAAAGATGCAATAGAAGGCATTAAAAATTATAAAAATTCCCGTTACGACGATCCTAAATTAAATGAATACCAAATACAGCATAATGAAGGAGAGGATCTTATTTTGGCAATAGATCTTATTGTAACGATCATTACTATAATAAAAGGTATTGCGAAACTTGCTCGACTTTTATCTAATTTTACGAAGTGGATTGATGATGTTTTGGCGAGAGGAGGAAAAGGGGCTATAAAAGTTGAAGAAGCTTTGCAAAAAGCCAAACGGATTGAATTATTTTCTAAAATTGTAGGAAAACCTATAAGCAAAGAATTACTTAGAGAATTACAAGATGAATTTAAAAAACTCGGCGGAGATTTAGTATATGATAAAAATTCTTTTGAGTATATAGCATCACGAGAGAAGGTCTATAATGAAGAAATTGAAGCACTTACATTTAATGAAGAACTTATATATCTTAATAAAAATGCAACAACTTCAGCTGTATATGAGGAATTAATTCATGCTGAACAATTTAGAAGTGGAAAGTATAATGATTGGGTAAACAAATATAATAATATTATTGCTGAAAACTTAATGGAAAAAGAAGCGGCAGAAGAACTGTTGGAAAATGCAACAAAATGGAATTTACCAAAAGAAGAAGTAAAATTAATAAAAGAAAGATTAGAATATTTTACAAACGAATTAAATAGATTAGATTATGACAAATAAAATAGAAGTGCTTGAAGTATTTAATTTATCGAACAAAATAATTTTTGTAGTAAAAGTTGAGGGAAAATATTTGATAAATGATAAATATCAAAACTCTGAAAATAATTTAGTATTTATTTTAAAAGGAGTAGGAATGGAGAATAATCCTAATAGTGAAAGTAAGTCTATTTTAGTAGAGATCTTAAACGAAAATTATTCATTAGAAGATTTTAAAGATAAAATTTTCATCAAGAAAGATTAATTCCGCAAAGAAGCTGTCCAAAAAGGGCAGTCTTTTTTTATTTACTCAAAAAGTATATTGATGATGCTATTAAAATATGTAAAGAAAGAGGAATTAACCTTGAAATAAAATGATAGATAATACACATCCTCGCTTTAATGAACCAGACTATTTAGGAGGATTCAGAATCACAAATGAAAAAAATAAGGTAATTTTAAGTTTAAGGCCAGAATGTCCAAAGATAACCTGGCATCATGAGAGAAGACATTTGGAAGATTTTTTAGAACTAGGCTGGAAAAGATATAGTAAAATTTCTAAAACAACTCCTTGGAAACATGAAGAATCTGTATGGAATTATATTCTTAAAAACAGAAACAAATGGAGCGAGCCTGAATTGGTAGATGCGTATTTGTATTATCAAGACTATGTAAGAAGAAAAACTTTAAGCAAAATAAAAATTGAAATTAAAGAAATGGAAGATTTAGGAAAAAAATTAGGTTTAATAAAATAATTTTAAAAATGAAATTAACAGAAGATCAAGTAAAAGAAATAACAGCAAAAGTTCATAAAGATTTAAATTTAACACACAGCAATAAGTATCCAATTGAATTTATCTACATTTATAAGAATGATGAGCATAACAGATTTGGGATTGACTATTGGTCGACAGGTTATGACTACCGAGACCCGGAAGCAGTTGGAGATGAGATTAACTATGGAGAATTTCCAGAATACATAATTTCTATTGATGATGAAAAAGGTGAAGCTTTTGCGTATCATTATTACACTGGGCATATCCGAATAAAACTAAATGAACAGGGAAATTATGAAGTTGTGGGAAAATTATACGATTACAAAGAAAAATAATTAAATCTATAAACCTCTGAAGCGACAGGCTTCAGAGGTTTTGTTTAGCTGAGTTTTTATCTAATTTTACGAAATGGGTTGAAGAGGTTTTAGTAAGAGGAGGAAAGGGTGCAAAGAGAGTTGAAATTGCACTACTAAGAAGAGGGAAATATTTGGGGCAGATTCTTGATGATGCAGATTTTATAAAGATAGAAAGTTATCTGAAACAGTTAAAAGTAGAATTGCAAATTGGAAAAGGAGCCGGAGCTTTTGAAATAGAAGGATTCTTCCTTAAATCAGGAAATCCTTTAATGTTGGAAGCTCATAATGCAGCAATGTTCGTTACAGATGGAATAAAAATGAAATTGATTTTACGTGAAAATGCTACAATTTACGAAACATTACATGAATTAATGCATATGCGAGATTGCCAGAAGACAGGGATGAAAGAATTTATGTATACATCTCCGGTAAAGCGGGAGAAATTTGTGTATGATAAAATGATAGAACACTATAAGTATTTGAATAGAGAAGAATTAAAGCACGCTGAATGGTATATTAATGAAAAGTATAGACAATTTGGAGTAACAGATAATGCGGGTGTAAGCTACCCAATTTTGTGACCATTCTAAATGATAGATTCTTTCATTTTTTGTTTATATTTTTTAGGGCTTATATTTCCTAATGCTTCGTGCGGTCTGTTGTAATTATATTCTATCCACCACTGATTTGCTTTTTCTTCGGCATCCTGTAGATTTTTAAAGACATACATATTGAGAAGCTCATTTCTACAGCTTTTATTCAGTCTTTCAATAAGGCTGTTTTGTGTAGGTTTCCCTGGTTGTATATAATGGATCTCTATTTTATTTTCCTGAGCCCATAGCTGAAGATTTTTAGATATAAACTCAGGGCCATTGTCAACTCTTATGCGTTTAGGCTTACGCCCTTGTTGTTTTAACTGTTCTAAAACTCTCACTACTCTTGCAGAACAGATACTTGTATCAATTTCCATAGACAGTAATTCCCGGTTATAATCATCAGCAATATTTAATATTCTGAATCTTCTCCCGTCATATAAACTGTCGCTCATAAAATCCATACTCCAACATTCATCAGGCTCCAGAGGAATATTGATGTTTTCTTTGATTCTGGTGGGAAGTCTTTTTCTTACCCTTCTGCGAATGCTCATTTTTAAGGCCACATAAACCCTATGAACCCGTTTATGATTCCAAATATATCCCAAATTCCTAAGTTTATGATATAGCTTCCAAAAACCATAACCTGGATGCTCTTGCGAAAGTCTGGTCAGAGCATCAATTAATTCATCGTCGTTCTTTCTGCTTTTGTACCGATAGCTGCGCCTGCTGATACCAATTGTTAAACAACTTTTCCTCTCACTGAAATTATATTTCTCCCGGATAAAGTTGACAATTTCACGCCGTCCAGAAGGCTTTACCACTTTTTTGACAGAACATCTTTTAAAGCTTCAATCTCTAAACATCTTTCTGCATAAAGTTTTTTAAGTTTAGAATTTTCGGATTCCAGATCCCGCATCTTTTGAATATCCGAACTTTCCATCCCAGAATATTTACTCTTCCAACGATAAAATGTACCTTGTGTAATACCATGAGTACGGCATATTTCTATCACACTCTTCCCAAGTTCTTGTTCTTTCAAAATTCCAAAAACCTGACTCTCTGAATACTTACTCTTTTTCATATTTAAATTTAAAGTTTTTTAAAGCAAAAACTCTATCTTTAAATGGATACATTTTCAGGGAAGTTTACACGGGAAATCCTATTAAAGAAAATTTACCATTTGATTTAAAAGATATTCCAAAGAAAAGACAGGAAGTTAATATTAATGTAATTTTAAATTTAAAGTAAATGATAACAAAAGAAAAAGCATTAGAAAATGTAAAAGAATATCTTAAAGAAAGAAAAAGAAACTTTAAAAATATCAATGAAAACTTAGATGAAATTTTTTTTGATATTGCTAGAGAAATACCATATCCATACAGTAAATACTACGAACAAAAAAGGGATATTTATACTATAGCATATTATTGTGAAGGTTATTACGAAGATGAATCTCTTTTTGTAATAGTTGATGCAGAAACGGGAGAAGTCTTATTTACTATGACAGAACACGGTTATGTCGAAGACTGGGAAGAGTAAATCATTCATTTTTAATATATCACTTCAGACTTTTTAATTTCGGAGTTTTTTATACGGGCCATATTCGTATTAAACTCAATGAAAAAAGCAATTATGAAGTTGCAGGGAAATTATACGATTACAAGGAAAAGTAATAAAATTTATAAGTCTTTGAAGCCTTTCATTTCAGAGATTTTGTTTAGCCAACTTGTATCCAATTTTACAAAGTGGATTGAAGAGGTTTTAGTAAGAGGAGGAAAGGGTGCAAAGAGAGTTGAAATTGCACTACTAAGAAGAGGGAAATATTTGGGGCAGATTCTTGATGATGCAGATTTTATAAAGATAGAAAGTGATCTGAAACAGTTAAAAGTAAAATTGCAAATTGGAAAAGGAGCCGGAGCTTTTGAAATAGAAGGATTCTTTCTTAAATCAGGAAATCCTTTAATGTTGGAAGCTCATAATGCAGCAATGTTCGTTACAGATGGAATAAAAATGAAATTGATTTTACGTGAAAACGCCACTGTTTACGAAACCCTCCACGAATTGATGCATATGCGGGATTGCCAGAAGATAGGGATGAAAGCATTTATGCAAAAATCTTTTGTGGAGAGAGAAAAATTTGTGTATGATAAAATGGTGGAATATCAAGAATATCTGAATAGAAAAGAACTTAAGCATGCAGAAGATTACATTAATTGGCATTATGGAAAAGTAGGAAAAACAGATAATCTTGGTAACCCTATTAAAGAAATTTTACCGTTTGATCTGAAAAGTATACCAAGAAAAAGACAGGGCATAAATATTAATACAATAATAAATTTAAAATAACAAAAATGATAACAAAAGAACAAGCATTAGAAAATGCCATTGAATACATTAAAAAACGAAATAGGAATTATGTATATATTGTTACAAAAGAAAAAATTATATATGAAGAAAAAAAATATATAAATTATGGAAAATATGAAGAACAAGAACGGAATATTTATGTAATTAATTATGATATAGAAGGCTATACTGAACCTATTCCACATTTTATTGCAGTAGACGCAGAAACTGGCGAAGTCTTATTTACAGCCACTCCACACGGTTACGTTGAAGATTGGGAGGATTAAAATAAAGTGAATGTAAAAACTTTGAATATGAATAATCATTTTATTCTACAATATAAGAAACGTGATGAAAATGGAGCTTTTATTTTGAACGATAAATACTTTATGGTATATTCCCATAAAATATTGGAAGAATTGGACAAAGCAGAAAATTCTTAATATTTTTGAACCGCTCTTTGCTAAGCGGTTTCACTTTTTGAAAAATTAATATATATTACTTTAACAAATCTACAATTCATAAAAACACAATGATAATATTATCAATTTTGCTTCATATTTTAGGAAACTCTTTCCCCCAAATGGGTTTTGCCAAAAAACAAACAAAATAATCCATTCCTGAAATTATCAGGATTGATTTTTGATTTTTTTATAGCATTTTTACTACTTTTTTTAATTCATTTATTAGCTCCAAAAACTTATTATATTGATAATAAAGATGCAATTTATGGGTTAGAATTTAGCAATACTATGCAGGAATTAGGATTTGAAAATGGTGATAAAATTATTTCAATTAATAATCAGCCTGTCAAAAAAATATCTGAAATTACTAATATGATTTTATTGAATCCCAATTCTATCATAAAAATAAAAAGACAAAATACGGATAAAGAAATAAAAATAACGGATATTGATGTTATGAAAATTATTCAGTCCAAAGGAACTCCAATAAAAGTGAAATTTACACCTAGTATAGAAGAAGGTAAAATTCAGAATATAAAACAAACCAAAGAAAAATTTAGTTTCACAAAAGTTTTAGAAAATTACCAAACTTATACTAAAGGAGCCTATGATTTTATTAATCCAAAGAAAGATTACAAAAAAGTCGGTAGAATTCGTACTGTTCCTAAAGATTTTAGTGGACAGTTGTCACTATTACCTTTTTGCTGTCTCGTTGTCGGAATTATGAATTTATTACCATTACCTGGATTCAGTTTAGGCAATTTTGTTATTTCAATTATAGAATTAAAAAGAGATGAAAAATTTAATCTCAAAAAGAAAAATATTGTGGGTTGATGTTTGATTTTCATTGTAATTCTATTTATTTTCTTGCTTAATATTTAAAAACTATTGAAAAAGTATATTTACAACTATGCAGAAGTTCTTGTAGGAATTTCAATAAAATAAATTCAATGTTCCTCTCAACCACATGATTTCCACCCATCCCAAAAATAAAATCCACCACAAATTTGCGCACCCAATTTTTTAAAAGTAATTTTGCATGAATCTAAAATAAAAGTAAAATATGTCAACTTACGTAGTTGTAGGTCTTCAGTATGGAGATGAAGGTAAAGGAAAAATCACGGATGTTTTATCGGCAAAATCGGATTATGTGGTGCGTTTCCAGGGTGGAGACAACGCAGGTCACACGGTGTATGTCGGGGATGAAAAATTCGTTTTACACCTTCTTCCATCGGGAGTTCTTCAGTGCAAAGGGAAATGTATCATTGCTAACGGAGTAGTGGTAAACCCTAAATCTTTCATTAAGGAGGTTAATCAGATAGAAAATAAAGGGCTGAGAACAGACCATATTTTTATCAGCAGAAGAGCGCATGTCATCATGCCTTACCATATTCTTTTGGATACATACCGTGAGGAAGAACATGGAGGAACGCAGATCGGAACCACCAAAAAAGGGATCGGACCTTGTTACGAAGATAAAATCGCAAGAGTAGGAATCAGAATGGTAGATCTTCTGAATCCTGAGATTTTAAGAGAAAAAATCGAGAAAAACTTAAAAATTAAGAATTCTCTTTTCGAAAAATATTTCGGAAAACCGACATTGGACGTTGAAGAAATGTACAACGAATATGTAGAGATCGGAAAACAGCTTCAGGACAGAATTGTTGATACGGAATTAGAATTAAACGAAGCGATTCAGGAAGGTAAAAATGTTTTATTTGAAGGAGCGCAGGCTTTGATGCTTGATATCGACTTCGGAACGTATCCGTACGTAACTTCATCTTCTCCGTCAACAGGCGGTGTCTGTACAGGAGCTGGAGTTCCGCCAACTTCCCTTCAGAATCTGATTGGTGTTGCAAAAGCATACTGTACAAGAGTGGGTAACGGACCTTTCCCATCTGAATTAGACAATGAATTAGGAGAGAAAATCAGACAGATCGGTGGTGAGTTCGGAGCGACAACAGGTAGACCTAGAAGAACAGGTTGGTTGGATCTTGTTTCTTTGAAACATGCTTGTATGATCAATGGTATCAATAACTTAGTAATTACTAAACTGGATGTTCTTACCGGAATCGATACCATTAAAATCGCTACCCATTATAAAACGGAAGATGGAAAAATTATTGATTATTTCACTTCTTCTACTACAAAATTGTACGATTACGAAGCAATTTACGAAGAGCTTCCGGGCTGGACAGAAGATATCACGAAAGCAAGAAGCTACGATGAGCTTCCTGACAATGCTCAGAAATACATTGAGTTTATCGAAAAATATCTGGGAATCAATGTTTATTTAGTTTCTGTTGGTCCTGAAAGAAGTCAGAACATTATCAGAAAAGAATTATTCTAAAATATTTTTTATTAAGAATTATCATTAAGGCTGTCGTCAGACAGTCTTTTTTTTGAATTAGTTGATAATTAAATAAATGATACTAGATAATAAAATTTTATGAACATTCTTTTATTTTGAATCTGATTATGGTTTCATAAATTTATTATTTCGAACATAGTTAAATTTTAATATTATCATATAAATTTTTAAAATGGTATAATTTTAACAAATTTATGGCAAATATTTTGATGTTAAATTAGTAACCATGGATTAAAAGTGATAAACTGATAATCTGAATTTAACAATTAAATATTTATAAGGATGAAACACATGCATCAGAATCAGGAATTTCGTTTTAATGAAGTTCTTTTTGAGCACCGCAACAAAGAATACGGTGCCTACGTACTAAGAAATGAATCGGATAAAATTTTAACAAAAGCACTTTTTATAGGAGTAAGCTTTTTGGCTGCGGTTTCTTTGACGCCACTTGTAATTAATTTATTTAAAAGTGAACCTGTTATTGATCGTAATATTCATGGCGGAGAGCATATCTTTAAGCCGGTTGATATACCGGAAAAAGATCCTCTTGCAAAAGTGAAACCACAACCAGCTCCTGAAAAAATAAAAACAATTGATAAAACTGTACCGGAGCCTAAGGCGATTGTGACTAATGAGAAAAAAATAATAACTCCTAAAGATGAGCAAAATGCGGTGGCTGGTGTACAAACGTCAGAAGGAAAAGAAGTTCCTACTGTAAAATACGTTCCAATTGCGCCACCTGTTACTCATGGAGGAGGTGTACAGCAGGTAGAACCACCTGGCACACAGCCAAAAGAAGATAATTCTCCTAGAGTTTCTGTCGATGTAGAGGCAAATTTTGTCGGAGGACTTGATTCATTCAGAAATAAGGTAATGAACAATTTCGATGGATCAGGATTTGAATCCGGTGATGTAATGAAAACGACAATTACTTTTATTGTTGAGAAAGACGGTACAATTTCAGGCATCAAAGCCGATGGAAAAAACGCTGATTTTAACAGCGAAGCGATGAGAACAATCAGAAGTATTAAAGGAAAATGGGTACCTGCCAAAGTGAACGGACAACCCGTAAGAAGCTACTTCAAATTCCCGATATCTATGAAGTTCGATAATTAAAAATAAAATTAGATCTAAACAGTTATCCACAAATATTTTTTTTTGTGGATAATTTTTTTTATTGTTAAAAGGCTTATTAACAATATTTTAACTCATTTTTCGTTTTATCGGTTCATTAATAGCAAGGAAAAATGTGTATTTTTGAAACTTAAAGTTCTAAGAATGGCAAAAATCATAGGTATCGCTAATCAGAAAGGAGGTGTTGGAAAAACAACAACAGCTGTTAATTTAGCCGCGGCATTAGGGGTATTGGAAAAGAAAATATTAATCATTGATGCTGATCCTCAAGCTAATGCAACTTCAGGTTTAGGAGTTGATGACGTTCAGTATTCTACATACAACCTTTTGGAGCACAGTGTTGATACAAAAAACTGTATCAAACAGACCGCAACTCCTAATCTGGACATTGTTCCGTCTCATATTGACCTTGTAGCGGCAGAAATCGAGTTGGTTGACAAGGAAGACAGGGAATATATGCTGAAAAAAGCGCTGCAGCCCGTAAGAGATGATTATGACTATATTATTATCGACTGTGCGCCGAGTTTAGGACTTATTACAGTGAATGCACTTACCGCTGCAGATTCTGTGATCATCCCGATTCAATGTGAATACTTCGCACTGGAAGGACTTGGAAAGCTTCTCAATACCATCAAAAACGTACAGAAAATCCACAATAAAGATCTTGATATCGAAGGTTTACTGCTTACAATGTACGACAGCAGACTGAGATTGTCTAATCAGGTTGTAGAAGAAGTAAATGCGCACTTCCCAGAGATGGTTTTTGAAACGATTATCAGCAGAAATGTACGATTAAGTGAAGCGCCAAGTTTTGGTGAAAGTATTCTGAACTACGATGCGGAAAGTAAAGGTGCGGTTCAGTATATTCAGCTTGCAGAGGAAGTTTTGTTGAAAAATGAAAAATTAGTAAAGAATTAAAAGCCGATAGCGATACGCTACATGCTATAAAAATATGAAGGATAAAAAAAGAGCGATGGGACGTGGTTTGGGTGCTATTCTGAGTGCTGAATCCAAAGCAACGATCAATTCTGCAACCGATGAAGGAGCAGACAAGTTTGTAGGGAATATCGTGGAAATTTCCTTGGAAGATATTTATCCAAACCCAACCCAGCCAAGAACTTATTTTGACGAAAAAGCATTGAATGAGCTAGCTCAGTCTATCAAAAACTTAGGGGTAATACAACCTGTTACTTTAAGAAAAGATGGCGAGAAGTTTGAAATCATATCAGGGGAAAGACGATACAGGGCGAGTAAAATAGCTGGTCTTGAGACGATTCCTGCCTATATCCGTCTGGTAAATGACCAAGAGCTTCTCGAGATGGCGCTTGTTGAAAATATCCAGAGGGAAGATCTTGATGCGATTGAAATTGCGCTTACTTATCAGCGATTGATGGATGAGATTGGTCTTACTCAGGAAAACCTCAGCCAAAGAGTAGGGAAAGACAGAAGTACGATCACCAATTCAATCAGGCTGTTAAGATTAAATCCGGATATTCAAAACGCGATCAGAAGCGGAGAGATTTCTGCGGGACACGGAAGAGCGATTATCAGTCTTGAAAATGAAGAACATCAGCAAATTCTTTTTGATCTCATCATTAAGGAAAAACTGAATGTCCGTCAGACCGAACAGGCTGCTACAGCGTTGAAAAATCCGAAATCTGCAGCGGCAAAAAGAGCAAAAGCCGAGCTTTCCAATAATTATAAAAGAGCTCAGAAAACAATCGCGGATTTACTGGATGTAAAAGTAGAAATCAAAACCTCCGGAAACGGTAAAAAAGGTAAAATTGTTCTGGACTTCAAGAATGAAGACGAGCTGGAATATATTTTATCTCATATTAAATAAATGAAAAAATTACTTTTCACATTTTTTCTGTGTCTTTCCGTAATTGCCTTTTCTCAGGTGAATCCCAATGACACAATCCGGGTAGAACATCATCCGAAGGATAGCGTGTCTGTAGAAAAAAATAATACGAAGACAACGGAAAATGTAGTTTCGGACCTGGAAGGAGCGAACGGACCGACCAATAAAACGCTTAAGCTTAATCCTACAAAAGCAGGACTTTATTCTGCCGTTCTGCCGGGATTAGGACAATTCTACAATAAAAAATACTGGAAAGTTCCCATCGTATGGGGTGCGGTGGGTGCCGGTGTAGGTATCGCTGTATGGAATGATAATCAATACAAAAAATACAGGGAATATTATATTGCTAAACTCAACGGAACTCCTAATCAGTTTGTAGATGAACATCCGTGGCTTGATAAAGTTGCCTTGGGAAATGCCCAGGACAGAGCCAAAAGGCAGCGGGATTATGCGATCGCCATTACAGGATTAATCTATATTTTAAATATTGTGGATGCTGTTGTGGATGCGCATCTCTACGAAAGCCGTCACGACCCGGATCTGTCATTCAGTCCGGCTGTCATTCAGGATCATTATGGAATTACTCCTCCGAAAACTGGTATCAGTTTAAGTTATAAATTTTAATAAAAAAATATAAAACTGCTTTAATTAAATATGCCTTTGCTGAGTGAAACGCCTTTGCGAACGAAAATATGAAGGATGATTTTGAACAAAAACTTTGCGATCTTTGCGTTAAAAATATAAGCAGACAAACAAATAAAATATGAAAATAGCACTTGTTGGATACGGCAAAATGGGCAAAATCATCGATGAAATTGCCACTAAAAGAGGTCATGAAGTGGTTGCCAGACTCAAAGAAACTCCAACTGCTGAAAATCTTAATAATGCGGATGTTGTCATTGAATTTTCGCTTCCGGAAGTGGCTTACGAAAACATTAAAGCCTGCCTTGAAAATAAAATTCCTGTCATCTGCGGAACAACCGGCTGGCTTGAGAAAAAGCCTGAAATTGAGCAATTGGCCGTTGAAAATGAGACGGCTTTCTTATATGGTTCTAATTTCAGTTTAGGCGTTAATTTGTTTTTTGCTTTAAATGAAAAGCTTGCAGATTTGATGAAAAATAGGGATGAATACTCTTGTCAGCTAGAAGAAATTCATCACATTCACAAGAAAGATGCCCCGAGTGGAACAGCAATTTCTATTGCGGAAGGCATTTTTAAAAACAATCCGAAATTTGATTCGTGGAAACTAGAAGAAACTCAGGGGAATCAGCTTGGGATTTTTGCCATCCGTGAAGATGAGGTTCCGGGAACGCACAGTGTGTTTTACAGAAGTGATGTAGATGAAATTGAAATTAAACATAAGGCGTTCAATAGAAATGGTTTTGCATTAGGAGCGGTAGTCGCCGCAGAATGGATTAAAGATAAAAAAGGAAATTTCACAATGCAGGATGTTTTGGGACTTTAGTTTGTAACAAAATTCCTACATTGCAAACTAATTAGCAGTAAATGATCAGCAATACAGAATTACTCATTGCCCATTACTCATTACTTATATTATAGATTAGGCACAAAAATTTATGAATTATTTTTTAACTTATACAGTTTACGTTCTCATTTTGTCTGTACTGATGGGGATTTCTACCTGGAAACTGTTCAAAAAGCTTGGGTACAATCCTTTGTTTGCTTTTATTCCTTTTTACAATTATTTTATTGTTTTAAAAGAAACCAAACATCCGAAATGGTGGGCGATTTTGTCTTATTTACCAATCGTAGGACCCATCATGATGTCGGTGTTTCATTTATATTTAATGAAAAAATTCGGGAAAATACTTTTTAAAGACAAACTTCTTACGGTAATTCTCCCGTTTATTTATATGGCAACGGTGAACTACAGCAAAGATGTTGAGCTGGAAGATGAAAATGAATTATTCCTGACAGATGAAGAAAAGAGTGAAAAAAAGAAAGACTCTTTCATCGGATCTGTTACTTTTGCCGTAGTCTTTGCAACGATCATCCACGTTTTTGTAACGCAGCCTTTCGGAATTCCTACAGGATCTATGGAAAGAACTTTATTGGTGGGTGACTTCCTTTTTGTGAATAAATGGAGCTATGGTTACAGACTACCGATGCGTCCTTTAGCTATACCATTCCTGCAGGGAACCATTATGGATACCGGTGAAAAAGGTAATCCTAAAGACGATCCGAAATCTTATGTAGACGCTGTAAAACTGCCTTATGAAAGAATTTTGCAGTTTAATAAACCGCAGAGACATGACGTAGTTGTTTTCAATTATCCTCAGGACTCCGTGCATACGGCAATTGACAGAAAAGATCCTTACGTAAAGAGATGTGTTGCCGTTGCTGGTGATACTTTCGAGATGAGAGCCGGAAGACTTTACGTGAATGGAAAACCGGAAACTATTTTAGGGGATCAGGAAATTCAGCATGCTTATACCGTTAATACAGGAACTCAGTTAGATATTCCAAGTTTATACAATACTTATGGATTCTTACCTGTAAGAGAAATGCAGGATGAAAAAAACGGCGGATTTGTTTATATATTCCAAGGTCTTACAGATAAGACAGCTAAAGATATTAAAGCCCTTCCGAATGTAATCAGCATGGAAGAAAACATTTATCCTAAAGATTCTGCTACAATTTCTTATAAATTAAATGCTGACAAAACAGCTTATACAAAAAGTATTGATACTACCCAGTCAATTTTTCCAATCAACAAACCTTGGAATCAGGATTGGTATGGACCTCTAAGGATTCCTAAAAAAGGTGATGTTGTCACACTTAATCAGGAGACTTTGCCAGAATACAAATGGATTATTTCTAAATATGAGCACAACAGCTTAGAAAATAAAAACGGAAAAATTTTCGTCAACGGAAAAGAAACGAATCAATATACCATTCAGCAGGATTATTATATGATGATCGGGGACAACAGAGATGCTTCTTTAGATGCGAGATTCTTTGGTTTCGTTCCTGAAGAAAATATTGTAGGAAAACCAATGTTTACATGGATGAGTTTGCAGGGTGCTTTTGCAGATAATTCTTCATCCTATCAGGCGCCATTCAAAATCCGTTGGGACAGAATGTTTAAAGCAACCAATACAGGTGAAGCCAATAAAACTTCGTACTGGTGGATTGCAGCGATGATTCTTATTTTATTCTTTGGGTGGGAATATTTCGTTAAATTATTTAAAAAGAAAAAAACAGAAGACGATTTATAATATCTGATGTTTAGAAATAAAATATTTAATAGAGTTCTCCTTACAGGAAGCTTTGTTGTAACGCTTTTAATTATTGCAAAACTCTCCGGGGTTTTGCAATATGCTTATGTACCACAGGCTGGTGGTGAACCTAATATCAAAAAAGGCTCATTTGTAATAATTACTAATATCCTTCCTTATGAAAAATTTAAATTACTGACCTACAATCAGGATAGACAAGAATTTGGTAAAGGTGTTTATGTCCAAAGGTTAGTGGGAACGGAAGGAGATAAGGTTGAGATTAAAAATGGAAATCTTTTGGTAAATAATAAGTTAGCAAGAACGGGAATTAATTTAAAACATTTATATAAAATTGACAGAGCTTTTGTCAATGATTTGATGTTAAAAGGAATATCAGAAAATGAATTCTATCAGTTTGATAATGATTATTTCCTGACTAACCTAAGTGAAAACGAATTGAATGATAATTTCTTTTATGAGAGGTTTATTAATCCCAATCCTGATCCGGAGATTGCTAAAATGTATCATAAAAACTGGAATGCAGACAATTTCGGGCCAGTAACAATTCCTCCGGGAAAAGTCTTTTTTCTTGGCGACAATCGAAATGCAAGTTTAGATTCAAGATATGTGGGATTTATTGATGAAAATGAAATAACCGGAAGAATTATTTATCCTAAAAATTAAGTTATGAACAATATATTATTACCGGCATTTTATTTACCGCCGGTTTCATGGTTTTCGGTATTCCTGAATCCGGAAAACGAAATTTTATTTGAGCAGTTTGAAAGCTTTCCGAAACAAACTTATAGAAACAGAGCCAATATATATGGTGCAAACGGAAAATTGTCTTTAATAATACCTATTTCCCATAACGGTAAAAGGGAATTTAAAGATATTGAAATTTCTTACCGCGAAGACTGGAGAAACCTTCACTGGAAGTCTATTAAAACAGCCTATCAGAGTTCTCCCTATTTTGAATTTTATGAAGATAAAATCAGAAAAATATTTGAGATAAAGGAACAAAATCTGATTAATTTTAATCTTAAAGCACTGGAAATTATCCAAAATATCCTTAAAACTGAAAAGGCATGGTCTTTGAATACAGAATACATCAGAAATCCCGAAGAAATTAGTTTCAGAGAAAAGTTTTCAGCAAAAAATCCTTCGGAATTTGAAATGGAAGAATATTATCAGACATTTTCAGATAAATTAGGTTTTTTAGGAGATTTGTCAATTTTAGACCTGATCTGTAACAAAGGTCCTGAATCTCTTACTTATATTAAAAATATTAAACAATCATACTAACATGAAAAAGGTATTATTAGCCGCTATTTTTTTAGTGGGATTTGGCTTCTCGCATGCGCAGGAAGCTAAAGCAGGCACTGATCCGATGAAGGATAAAGATCTTATGACATGGTATCATAAAGATTTCGCTGCTACAAAAGTTTATGGAGTTAATACTGGAAACGCGTATAAATATTTAGAATCGAAAGGTCTTAAACCTAAAACGGTTGTTGTAGGTGTTCTGGACAGTGGTGTTCAGGTAGATCATCCTGGGTTGGTTAGCAATATCTGGTCAAATCCTAATGAAGTTCCGGGCAATGGTAAAGATGACGATGGAAACGGATACATCGACGATGTTCACGGATGGAATTTCATCGGTGGAAAAAACGGAGATATAGACATTGACAACATGGAGGTAACGCGTGTTGTTGCTAAATACAAGCCTGTTTTTGAAGGAGATGATTCTGCCAAAAACAAAGTAAACCAGGCTAAAATGCCGGAAGAATTTGCGATGTATATGAAATCTAAAGAGCTTTTCACTAAGAAAAGTGTAGAAGCAAAACAAGGTTTGCAGACTTATACAATGATTAACGATGCGATTCCGACAATGGTAAAATTGTTAAACGGAAAAGCCGTTACTCCTGAAAATATTGCTTCAATAAAACCTGCAGACCAAACAGAAGCTATGGCTGCACAGGTTCTTGGCAGGGTTGCTCAGAGTCCTGAATTTAAAGGAAAATCTGCTGCTGAATTTGAAAAAATGATGCGTGATCAAATGAAGGAGGCATTAGATTATTTTGGACCGCAGGAAAAGCAGTATAATCTTGATTATGATCCGAGAAAAGAAATCGTAGGTGATAATTATGACGATTATTCAGAAAAAAAATACGGAAACAACCATTACGAAGGTCCTGATGCCATGCACGGAACACACGTTGCGGGAATTATTGCAGGACTTCCAAACGGAACTGAAATACAATATGGTGTCGCTTCAAAAGTAGCCAAGATCATGTCTGTAAGAACTGTTCCTAATGGTGATGAAAGAGATAAGGATGTTGCCAATGCAATCCGCTATGCTGTAGACAACGGAGCTAAAATTCTTAATATGAGTTTTGGAAAACCCGTTTCACCCGGGAAAAATGTAGTTTGGGATGCTTTCAAATATGCACAGGATAAAGGAGTTTTACTCGTGAAAGCAGCGGGTAATGAGAATGAAGATGTGGCTGAACATTTAGCTTATCCTACAAACTTCAAAAATGTAACTGACGAAAAACCATTTGTAAACAATGTTTTGGTGGTGGGAGCAAGTACTAATGATAACAACGCCTTAAGAGCAAGCTTTTCCAATTACAATAAAAAAATGGTAAATGTATTTGCTCCGGGTGATGAAATTTATTCTACCGTTCCTCACAATGAATATAAATATCTTCAGGGGACCTCTATGGCTTCTCCTGTTGTTGCGGGTGCAGCGGCTATTCTATTGGCCTATATGCCAACTCTTACACCTGCTCAGATTATTGAATCTTTAGTGAAATCAAGCAATCCGAGTACCGCAGAAGGATTTGGAGATTTCTCTCAGGCCGGGGGAGTTATTGATGTTAAAAAAGCTGCGGAGTACGCTTATACTAACTTTTATAACGGAAAATCACCTGCTGTAAAAAAGGTTCAAAAATCCGTAAAAAAGACTGTTAAAAAATAGCATATCCACCTGTAATTAAGGTTGAATCATACAAAGTCCGAAATTTTCGGACTTTTTTTATTTTTATCTTTCAATTTTGGCACGGTTTTTTGTAATTTTATATTAACAAATAATAATAAACTACAAAATGAAAAAGTTACTATTTACAGGGATGTTAGGAGCATCACTTTTTGCGGTGTCTTGTTCCGGAGTGAAAAATGCCCAAACGGCTCAAAGTCAAAGATCAGAATTTCTTAAAATGAAAGGTGACTGGCAGATTGTCAGCATTAACTATGATAAACAATTTAAAATTAAACCATTTGATGATGGAATTGATGCGCAGTGTTTCGTAGGAAGCCACTGGAGACTGATTCCTAATAACTGGACTGGTGCTTATACGGTAAGTGGAGGAGGAACATGTGGCGGAGGTTATACGCAGCCAATTAAAATAGATGTTGTAAGCGGAAATACTTTTAACTTTAAAAAAATAGCGGACGGTACGAAGGCAAAGCAAAATACTGCAGGTTATACACTTACCCTTACAAATCAGATGACAGATCAGTTTTCACTGGAACAGAATATTCCTTTTGACGGAGAAAATGTAAGAGTTGTTTATAACTTTGAAAGAACAGGAATGAAATAATTAACTTAAAAATTAAATAAAATGAAATTTACAAAAACATATATAGGAGGATTATTTTTATCTTCAGTTTTATTACTTACAAGCTGTGAAGCTGTACAGAATTCTAACCACCAGCAAAGAGGTACTGCAGTAGGAGTTGCATCCGGAGCAGTAATTGGAGGGATTTTAGGAAATAATGTAGGAAGAGGTGGAAACGGAGCAATTGGCGCTGTTTTAGGAGGTGTTATCGGTGGTGTTGCAGGTAATGTAATCGGTTCTAAAATGGACAAGCAGGCTAGAGAAATTAAAGAAACTTTACCGGGTGCTGAAGTGGAAAGAGTAGGTGACGGTATTAAGATTACATTAAATGAAAGCATTGTAAACTTTGACTTCGATTCTTCTGCGCTTACCAGTACTGCTCAAAATAATCTTGATAAACTGGCTCAGGTTCTTATCAATAATCCTGATACCAATATCAATATCTATGGTCATACCGACAGCAAGGGTAGCGATTCTTACAATATGTCTCTTTCAGAAAGAAGAGCAAATGCTGTAAAAACTTATCTTACAGGTAAAGGGATTGCTTCAGGAAGAATGTTTGCAAAAGGTGAAGGCGAAAGCATGCCTGTAGCTTCAAACGACACGGATGCAGGAAGAGCAAAAAACAGAAGAGTAGAGTTCGCGATCACAGCGAATGAAAAAATGATCAATGATGCTAAGAACGCACAATAGTAATTAACATATAAATATTTTCATCAATAACCGCATTTGCGGTTATTTTTGTATTTTTATCGTAATATTCTTTGAAAATTATTATTTTTGTATCTGAAATAACATAGATGAAGAAATATTTGAAACTGCTCCGTGTCGAGCAATGGGTAAAAAACCTGTTTGTTTTTGTTCCATTATTTTTCTCCGGAAATATAAAAAACCTCGATTTACTTACTAAAAGTATTTTCGCTTTCATTATTTTCTCTTTGGCAGCAAGTGTCGTTTATATTCTGAATGATTATAATGATATCGAAGCAGATCGTAAACATCCCGAAAAAAGAAGAAGGCCTTTGGCGAGTGGTGAGATCTCGAAATCTCAGGCAATAGGTATTTTCATAGGGCTTATTGCTGCTGATATCGCACTTGTATTTTTTGCACAGGCTTATTTTCATGAAAATCTCTGGAAATTTGCTACCATCGTAGGATCTTATTTTTTAATGAATCTCGCCTATACATTCAGATTAAAGCATGTTCCGATTATTGACATTTCCATTATCGCCCTGGGATTCGTTCTCAGAGTGTTGGCCGGGGGGTATATGACGGGTATTACTATTTCTCAATGGGCTATTTTACTTACATTTGTTCTTGCTTTGGTACTGGCAATCGGTAAAAGGAGAGGAGAACTTATCAATGCACAGGTTTCGGGGAAAACGAGAAAAGCGCTGGACGGATACAATGTGCAGTTTGCCGATATTGCTCTTTCCATTTCTGTAACGCTGGCCATTGTCTGCTACATCATGTTTACCCTGTCGCCGGAAGTTCAGGCAAAATTTCACCAACGTGTTTTTTATACGGTAATTTTTGTTGTATTTGCTTTTTTAAGGTATTTGCAACAGACTCTGGTGTACAACAGAACGGAATCTCCTACCAAAATTGTTTATCGTGACAGATATATTCAGATTACTTTGCTGTTGTGGGTTGCTACATTTTTAATTCAAATTTATTTTAAAAAATGAAGCCGAATTTTATACAGAAAGTGACCAACTGGGGAAATTATCCCATTGTAGAAAAGGAAATGAGATCTGAAGACAGTTTCCTTAAAATAAAAGAATTTGTATTAAACCATAATGAAGTTATAGCAAGAGGAAATGGAAGATGCTATGGTGATGCATCGTTGGGAGAGCATATATTTTCTACAAAAAAACTAAATAAATTCATAAGTTTTGACCGTCTGAACGGAATCATCGAATGCGAATCCGGTGTTTTGCTTTCAGATATTCTTGAAATTACAGTTCCGCAGGGTTATTTTTTATACGTTACTCCCGGTACGAAATTCGTGTCTGTAGGAGGCGCTATTGCTTCCGATGTTCATGGCAAAAATCACCATATGGAAGGCTGTTTTTCAGAATACGTGATTGAGTTTAAATTAATGATTGAAACTGGTGATATTATTACCTGTTCGAGAGAAGAAAACTCAGATAAGTTCTGGGCTACAATTGGAGGAATGGGGCTTACAGGAATTATTCTTACTGCAAAATTTAAGCTGAAAAATATCCAGACGGCATATATCCGGCAGGAAAGCATAAAAGCTGAAAATCTCGATGAAATTTTCAGTTTGTTTGAAGAAAGCGAAAACTGGACTTATACCGTTGCGTGGATTGACTGTCTTCAAAAAGGAAAAAATATAGGCAGAAGTATTTTAATGAGAGGGGAACATGCTTTTCAGCACGAGCTTCCGCAAAATTTAAAAGAAAATCCCTTACGTTTAAAGAAAAAGTTTGAACCTACCGTGCCGTTTTATTTTCCCGGGTTTGTTTTAAATGCTTTAACGGTGAAGATTTTTAATTTCTTCTATTTTAAAAAGCAGTCTAAAAAAGAAGTGACGAGTTTTATTGATTACGAAACGTTCTTTTATCCTTTGGATTTCGTTAAAGACTGGAATAAAATTTACGGAAAATCAGGATTTATCCAGTATCAGATGATGATCCCGAAAGAAACAGGCAAAGAAGGAATGAGAAAAATCCTTGAAACAATTGCCAATAGTGGAAACGGATCTTTTCTGGCTGTTTTAAAGCTGTATGGAAAAGAAAATCCGCAGGCTTACAATTCTTTTCCTTTTGAAGGATATTCACTGGCCCTGGATTTTAAAGTAAATTCAAAGCTGAAAAAATTGATTGACAGGCTGGATGATATTGTTCAGGAATACAACGGAAGAATTTATCTTACCAAAGACAGCGTGAGCAGATCTTCTCTTACGAATTATCTCAAAAATGTTCAAAGTTCAAAATTTGTGTCTTTGCAGCATAAAAGAATCATAAATAATATCTAGCCAATGATCATTATAGGAAGCACATCGGAAGTGGCACAGGCTTTTGTAGAAGAAGCTTTGAGGGAAGGAGAGAGGTTTGAGAAAATTTATCTCATCACTTCCAGCAAGGAAACCTCCGAAAGATTTGCAAGACATATTGACGTGAAGTTTCTTCAGCTGGCTGAAGTCATAGAACTTGATCTTATGAAAGAAACAGATTACAGCAAGTTTGAAAACATCAATTCAAATCTTTTGTTTTGTGCAGCAGGATATTTAGGCGAAGGGACAGAAGATGGATTGTATGACAATAAAAATACGGAAAGAATAATTGACATCAATTATGCGAAACTGGTGCCGGTTTTGAATTATTTTGTGCAGAAATTTGAAAGCAGAAGATCAGGAACGATTATCGGTCTTTCGTCTGTAGCGGGAGATCGCGGCAGACAGAGCAATTTTATCTATGGAAGTGCAAAGGCTGCTTTTACAGCTTATTTAAGTGGCTTGAGAAATTATCTCTCTGATAAAAAAGTTCATGTTCTTACTGTGAAACCTGGGTTTATGGCTACAAAAATGACGGAAGGTCTGCCTTTGAATCCGAAACTTACGGCAACACCCAATCAGGCTGCAAGGCATATTTTTAAAGCTTTCAGGAAGAAGAAAAATGTTGTATATGTACTGCCGGTTTGGGGATTAATTATGTTAATTATCAGAAATATTCCGGAATTTATATTTAAAAAGTTAAAGCTGTAAATGTTTATAGTGAATGAAAATTTACAATAATAAAAATATCTTTACGACATTTGCGTTAAGATAAATTAAACGAAAATTCCAATGAAGAAATTGTATTGTTTTGATTTTGACGGAACTCTGACTTATAAAGATACTATGTTTATGTATCTTAAGTTTTATGATCCCGTAAAATTCAGATTACAGTTTTTAAAGCATGTTCCGCTTTTCGTTTTATTAAAATTAAAACTCGCTGAAACCGAAAAAGTAAAAAAAAGTTTCATTGGCTCTATTCTTAAAGGGCAAACGCAGGAAAAAATAGAAAAAAAATCCAAACAGTTCTTTGAACAGCATTATCCGAAGATTGTGCGGGAAAATGCATTAGACTTTATTCAGAATATTGATCGTGAAAATACACACAGCCTTTTGGTGACAGCCTCGCTTGATATTTGGGCAAAACCCTTTGCTGATGCATTTCAGATGCAGCTTGTTGCGACAAGAGCAGAGTTTAAAAATGGTGTTTTTACGGGTAATTTTATAGGGAAAAACTGCAACGGAAAAGAGAAACTGATCCGCATTCAGGCAGAAATTATCAATAAAAAATACGATAAAATCATTGCTTTCGGAGATACTTCCGGAGATAGGCCAATGCTTAAATGGGCAAATGAAGGACATTATCAATTTTTTCACTAATTTTGGGTACTGAAAATGAATGTATAGAATTGAGCTTTTTTAAGTTGAAATAATTCTTTATACTTTGTTTTCAGGTATAAAACTGTATTCCGTAGAAATAAAATCTTCAAAGTAAAATGAATAAAATATACTTAGATAACGCTGCTACAACCCCTCTTTCAGAAGAAGTTATCGAAGCCATGGTAGATACCATGAAAATGAATTTTGGAAATCCGTCTTCAACACATAGTTTTGGACAGGAAGCAAAAATTCTTATCGAAAATGTAAGGAGACAGGTTGCAGATTATCTTCACGTTACCCCTGCCGAGATCATCTTTACCTCTTGCGGTACAGAATCCAACAACATGATTATCAAATCGGCTGTTGAGCATCTTGGCGTACAGAGAATTATAAGCTCACCTCTGGAGCATAAATGTGTTTCTGAAAGTATTCTCGACATGAAAAACAGAAAGGGAGTAGAGGTAAATTATATTCGTCCCAACGGAAAAGGAGATATTGATCTTGTAAAACTTGAAGAATTATTGAAGTCTTCAGATAAAAAAACATTGGTAAGTTTAATGCATGCCAATAATGAAATCGGAAATCTTACGGATATAAAGAAAGTGGCGGAATTATGCAAAGCTAATCAGGCGATTTTCCATTCAGATACGGTACAGACCATGGCCCATATGAAACTTGATTTTTCTGATATTCAAGTCGATTTTGCATCTTGCAGTGCCCATAAGTTTCATGGGCCTAAAGGAATTGGTTTTGCTTTTATAAGAAAATCAAGCGGGTTAAAAGGAATTATTACCGGAGGGCCCCAAGAGAGAAGCTTGCGAGCGGGAACAGAGAATGTAGCAGGAATTGTTGGTTTAGGAAAAGCTCTGGAGATTTCTCTTAACAACCTGGAAGCATATACCAACCATATGCAGGATATCAAAAGCTATACTGTAGAAAAACTTATGGAAGCTGTTCCCGGAATTAAATTTAACGGAAGAAGTGCAGAAAAAAGCGGGAGTCTTTATACGGTTTTAAGTGCTTTGTTACCATATAAAAATTCTTTAATAGGTCTTCAGCTAGATATGAAGGGAATTGCGATTTCACAGGGAAGCGCATGTTCTTCGGGTGCATCTAAACCTTCTATGGTAATGATGATGGTTCTTTCAGAAGATGAAATGGATCACTGTACGCCTTTAAGAATTTCGTTCAGTCATCTGACTACCAGACAGGATATTGATGCTTTAGCTGATGCCTTACATGAGATTTCTAAAGATTTTGTTATAGAAAATACAAATGTTGAGCATAGATAATTCTATTACCCAAATGGCGTAATTTTGGAGTTGTATTTAGCGATAGATAAAAGAAGATAATATTAATTTAAATAAAGAAACAAAATGGCTTTAGAAATTACAGACAGCTCATTTCAGGAAACGGTTTTAAAATCAGATAAGCCGGTATTGGTAGATTTTTGGGCGGTATGGTGTGGACCTTGCAGAACGTTAGGGCCAATCATCGAAGAAGTTGCAACAGATTTTGAAGGAAAAGCAGTAGTAGGAAAAGTAGATGTAGACAACAACCAGGATATTTCGATGCAATATGGTATCAGAAATATTCCTACGGTTCTTATCTTTAAGAATGGTGAGGTTGTAGATAAATTAGTTGGGGTAACTCCAAAACATGTGATCGCTGAAAAATTAAGCGCACACTTGTAAAATAATAAGTTTGATAATGAATGCCTTCCATTTTTGGGAGGCTTTTTTTTAGGAAATAATTTGTACGTAAGGAAAAAAGTTGTACTTTTGCAATCACAAAAAAGAAACAAGCTCTTTATAAAATTTGATCCGGTAGTTCAGCTGGTTAGAATGCCGCCCTGTCACGGCGGAGGTCGCGGGTTCGAGTCCCGTCCGGATCGCAACTATTAAATCAAAATAGTGCAAAACGCTTTAAAACGTATGTTTTAAAGCATTTTTTGGGTAATGGTACAGATGTGGAGTTTTTAATTAACTTCATTGATTATCAATACCATATAAAGATATAATAAAAAAAACGATGTACTATAGTTCATCGTTTTTTATTTTTGCCGACTAAAAAAGCAAAATAGCGACTCCGGAATGCATTAGTCCAAAAGCTGATGGTTCAGATGTGGAGTTACTAATTTACTTTAAATCATTATGAATAAACGGCGGAATCAATGTATTCACTGTAATTACAGCTACTGTATCAAGGCAGGAATAACATCTCAAAATAAACAGCGCTATCAGTGCAAAAAATGTAAAAAGAAGTTCATAGGGAACTATTCTTATCGTGCATACCATAAAAATACTAATCACAATATTCAACAGCTGATAAAAGAAGGAGTTGGTATTAGAGGAATTAGCAGATTACTTGATGTCAGCAAGACGACAGTACTAAAAAAGATTTTAAAAATCGCTTCTAAGGTTGTTAAGCCACCAATCCCTCAGAATATTACAATCGAAATTGATGAGTTAAAAACATACACTCAAAGTAAAACCAATGAACGGTGGGTAGTTGCAGCCTATTGCAGGGAGACAAAGAGAGTAATTGACTATAAGCTTGGCAGAAGAACGACTAAAACGCTACAATGTATTATAGATACTTTGCTTTTTGCGAATCCTAAAAAGATATACAGTGATCGCTTGAATATCTATCCTAAATTAATTCCTAAGCATCTTCATAGCACAAAACGAAGAGAAACCAATCATATTGAGCGAAAATTCCTTGATTTACGAACTCATATAAAGCGATTGGGAAGAAAGAGTATCAATAAAGCTCAAAAGGATAAATACACGGACGCTATATTGAAAATCTATTTTTGGGGAATTTCTTTTAATGAAAATAAGGAATCAAAGAGTTTATTAAGTCGAACTAATCATTTAATAAAGGGATAATATGAACTTGTAATTTTACATATATACCTCAACAAGTGAATTTACAAAATGACTTTTTCCAACTCCCGGCTTGCCTTCAATTAATAATAGTTTATCAAATTCAACAAGTGTATGAAGGATTTTTATCGATTCTTGCTGTAAAGCCGTACTATACGTTTTTAAGCTTGGAAGATCAAATCTGTTAATAAGCCAAACTCTGTTATCTAGTGTTTTACTTAGATAATAATTTCAATTTCCTATTTAAGTTTCCATTGTATAACTCATCAATAAAGACGTCTACATCAGTACGATTCATTGATATGATATGTAAATTGTCGTTTTTAAAACAATCAAAATCCAAGACTTTTGAATTTGGAATAATATCGATATGCTAAAAAAAAGAATATTTTTGCTTTTTGACAGTTTGGAGTATTCTCTTATTATAAATAAAACTAACTAACTTTTATGGATACAAGATCAACAATCTATACTTTATTTGATTATCATCTGTACTACGGTACCGAAAAAACAATTGAGGATGCCGAGGAATTAATCAGTAATATTTCTTCGGTTGCATTATTAGATTACATTTCGGAATGCATCGTGAATTTATATTTGTCTAATAATGGTAATGAAACCGGAAAAATTCAGTTTAAACTGGTCAGCCGACTGCTTGACAAATGCGATGTCACGGCTAAGAAAAAATGGAAAGATGAGGTTCTAAAACAAGGAAAAAATGGTAATTCTCCCATAATGTTATGGGATTATTCCTGCCTGTTGTTTTACGGGTTGATTTTCAAAAATTTCAATAATTCTGCTGAAAGAAATCTGTCAAGCGATGAAGCAAAAAGAGTATTTGATGCATTGCTTATTGTGAATGGCATTGCTAATGGCAAAGTTGATTTCGATGAGGATGATCTTCAGAATACTCAGGAAGAAGATAAAATGAACGAGTTTTTAATAACTAATCTTATCTATCAAAAAGATTATGCCTCCTCCCTTGATTTTAACAATCAAGTCGCCCGAGGTGCATCTTTTTTTAAATATTTGGAAAATAATGCTAAGTATAGGGATTTGGTTATAGAATATTATGAGAATAAAAATGTGAGTGGTTATCTGAGAATGTTTAGAAACTTAATGGTTCTGTTTACGGAAGTTAATATTGGACATCCTACAGAAGAGCGCAGTCATCAAATTAATCTACAGACCAGTAATGGGTTTGGAGAGATTGATCTTGATTATATCGAATCTTTCTGTATAAATTCTGAAATTTCAAATTACAGGGCAGATGACAGTTTTGGAATGATTAGAAATAAATTTCTTTTTAAAATAAGTCAATTTGAATTTTTGGTTTTGAATATAAATTTTCTTCTGGATCAATTTTACAAGGCACAAGTATTCTCATTTATGGCATTTCTCAAAACAAAAGGTATAGAAACTAATTTTCTTTCTGAAAAGGGCAAAGATTTTTCGGAAGAAATATATCTGCGAGAAGTATTAGATTTATGCTTTCCAGGCTTGATAAAATTCTATGGTAGCGAGTGTATCAATTCAAAGAGGGAAGAGCTGTGTGATGTTTATATGCGGGATTCTAATAAAATATGTCTGATAGAATTTAAAGATGTTTTATTGAGCGCATCAGCAAAAAACAGTGGTAATCAAGAGAGATTATTCAAAGCACTGGAAGAAAAGTTTTTAAAAAACAAGAAGAATAAATCTAAAGGTATAACACAGCTTCTTAATGCTGTTGAAGATGTTGACAATCATTCTGTCTCGTTTGATACTTCAGTTCCCGATATTGATTTGGAAATTTTCCCGGTAATTGTTTACACGGATAATACATTTGGTGTAGAAGGATTCAATTACCATTTTAAAAAATTATTTACCAAAGAAATAGAAAATCTTGATATTAAAAACGTTAAAGTAAGGGATGTTGTATTTATTAATTTAAATTATTTTGAAATGCACCAAGATTATCTGAACCATAACTATCTGGATATTTTTGTGATTATTGATCAATACTTGCAACATATAGAAAATACAAACTTTAGCTTAACACCATTTGAAGTATTTTCTCGTTTTTATATGAACAAATATGTTCCCGAAGAATTGGGAATTCTTTCTTCATTTACCGAAATTATGAACAATATAATTTCTGCGGAATAGAAGGGAGGCAAATGATACTTTATCGGAATGATTGGTATTGTCAAGATATTGTAGATCAAAAACTAGGAATCAGATTAATCTGTATATTTCTGGTTTTTGAAAACATCAATTAATTGCTTTAATTTTTTAGAGCATTGTATACTTCAAAAGAATTTCTTTCAAGTGATTTCTATTCCCTTGTCAGCGATAACTAACTGGTAGATAAATTATAATACTGCCCATAAATATGGATTTAGTTTTTAAAATATTGCTACAAACTATGTGTTTTTTAAACTAAAATTATGAATTTAATGTTAGTAAATATTTAAGTTAATAATTTCAACGAAAGAATTGATTTGACTTTTAAGTTGATACATTGACTGATGCTAATATTCATCAGGGTCTCTCGTGTAAATTGGGTCTCCAACGATTTCTATTGTTCTAGAACTCTTAGAAATTTTTATGGTAATGGTCATAGATTGGTCTTCGTCTGTTGAATCTAGATCTTTGCATCCACTATAGTACTGTACATCATAAATAAAGTCACATTTTACAATAATTTCAGAAAGAGCATCTGTTACTTTATAGTCATCATCAACCTTGAAAAGATTTATAGTTCCTCGATCTATAGACGAATAATATTGGTTGATAAAAGCAACGATTCCGATTGGAATTCTATTTCCAAAATTTCTTTCAATGCTTCAAAATCTATTGGTGTTTTTGTAAATAAAGTTGAATGGTTCAAACTCGATAATTCAAATTCCTGAGTATTGGAGTAGTACATTTTATAGTCTTTTTGTAAAATTACAAATTTTACATACAACATATTTACAGTGTATTATTTAAAAAAAGTTGCAAACAAAAGCGTTTTGCTTTTGTTTGCAACTTTAAATTTATGTTATTAAGAATGAGCTTCGAGCCTTTAATAGATAAAAACCCAATTTTAGTTTTAGTTCTTTCTTTTATTAATCCAATCAAACATTGCTTTTATATGATCTATATCTTCCAGATATTTATCATTATCCTGTTCCCAAGGGTAAAGGTTTAGATGAAATGTTTTTTCTTCTTCAAATTTATTATTTAATTTATCCAAGACATCTGAAATATCATTGATTGGGCAAGGTAAGAATACTCCAAATTTTCTTAAACTATTACCTGTATCAAGGTTGAAAAGTACTAATATGGACTCAAGTCCCTTATCGCAAACAAAATAAACGCCTTCCAGCTCTTTAGGATAGGGAGGAGTAAACCAAAATTTCTCAGGAAAAATTCTTTCATCAGGATTATTCAATTGTTCTCTAACGATATTGAAACAGTCATCAAAAATCAGAGAGTTGCCTAGCTTTTGAAATGCCAAAATATAGGCAGTCTTCAAAAGTGCATATTCTAGTTTTTCTGGTATTACCCTTGTTTTCAAAAAATTAAAATCTACAATTTGGCCACCTTTTAAGCCAATCATTTTTTCTTCAAGCTTTACAGGATGATTATTTTTTTTAGTATTAAACATAGAAATGTTACCCTCAGAATCCACATTTAACGTTCCGTTAAACACTTCTTCTCCTAGTTTAATTTTTACTTTTGTCTCTGTATCAGGAAGAAATTTTGCACTATCAAGCTCTCGGAGTCTTTCTGTCAAATGAAAATCTATTAGATGTCCCGCTTTGTTATTACAAGATTTACAAGTTAAAACATTAGATTGGCCTCCTAATGATTTTGGCGGTGCATCTTCTAAAGATAAAGGATTATCGCTTTCTATAGAAGTGTAAGATTCGAGACACATCGGGCAAATGTATATGTCTTTTTCTCCTTCAAGTAATTCATTATCAATAAGAAGATTTCTATTTGCTACGTATTTATCAAAGATTCTTTGTCTTTTTTCGTCTCCTTTAGTCATAGGTTAATGTATTAAGGTTTATAAATTGCCAATTACTTACACTTTCCATCAATACTTCCAACTTGTGCATTTTCTGCAATTTGCAAAATATATCCACCATTAGATTTATATACAGAATTGGTTTCTTTTTCAACTTTGTAGTTAAGATTTACGCCAAAATCTACCTCTAATCCTTGCATTTGCAGGTTTTTCATAGATGCATCAATGTCCATCACGATAGAGTTTACAACATTGGTTACTTTAGTTTTATCAAATTTATACGAGATATATTGCATATGTGTAATTAAAAAAACTCTGTAAACATCCATATATCTCTTGTAAAAATCCTTTTCAAAATTACTTAGCTCCAGACTTTTATTCTTTTTTTCGCATATATTTTCCGCAAACTTATTTACCAAATTATAAAATGTACCATTCAGTTTTACCCTATAGTATTTGATTTCAATATTGTTATTATTTTTCAATTTTTTATCAATACTTATCTGAGCTTCTGCTTTGATTGTATTTGCTTTTTGATTGTCAGCAGATATGCTTTTTAGGTATTTATCCAAATCCGCTCTAATATCAGCCTCTATTTTAAGGTTCATTTTTATTTCTTTTTTAGTTTTTTGAGAATATTCTGCAGTATTTTCCTCGTCTAAAAATTTGCTAAAGAACAAATCTTTGATTGCTTTGTTTTCAGGCTTCATCAGTAATTCCCGTTTCATTTGAGTAGATGAAAATTGTGAAGAATTCCACTTTTGCATAAACTCTTCAGGTATGTCGTCAGAATGATCTGTGAAATAATTAAAAATAAGCTTGTCCCAATTTTCATCACTTCTTTTTGTTGAGTACAATGGCAAAAACTCACTGGGAGATTTATAGTCAATTACATTCAAACCTCTATCAGCTTCCGGACATAAGTACCCTAAAACAGAATATGCTACTTCAGTTAAAGAGCTTTCTTTTAATTTAATTGGGTTTTCTTGTCCGAAAAAGGGAGATATATACAAATTATCTCTATTGTATGCCATTCGATTAAAATAATTTCCATCGTCTGCTAAAAAATCCTTTGTCAAAATTCTCTCCCCATTAATTTTAATAGAGTTTTGTGCGGATAAATCTATTGGAATGCTCAAAAGTAAAAGCAATGTTAATGCATAAAATAAATTTTTCATAGTATTAGTTTTTTTTAAGGTTATTTATCTTATAAAAATACAATTTGTACGGAATATAAATTTGAATCATTAATTAATTTTTTAACAAATATTACAGACACACCCATATATGTATTATGTAAAAATTTTGTGTGGGATAATCTAAAATACTATCATTTAATTTTCATTAGTAAAGTGATTACCAAATATATGATTCAGAATTTGTACACTGTGGCGTCGGTATAATATGATTTTTATGCTGAACTAACATCTGAAGAATCACTGCTTAATTGCAATTACAAGATGCAAAAAGATCAGAAGATGGTGAAATGTTTAATTTTATATTGATATTACAAGTGAAATTCTAGTTGATTCAGATTAAAATGGAGTAAATTTGCATCTATAAAAATTGTACTTTTAAGATAGATTTTTATA
The DNA here is from genome assembly GCF_977014045.1 of Chryseobacterium lineare. NCBI lineage: Bacteria > Pseudomonadati > Bacteroidota > Flavobacteriia > Flavobacteriales > Weeksellaceae > Chryseobacterium > Chryseobacterium lineare. The sequence goes on from NZ_CDRNIQ010000001.1 coordinate 149,052, forward strand.
GATGTAAAATTATAAAATAGCTGATGGATATACTTAAATTTCTTGATCTAGAAAGGTCAAAATCCATTCATTCCGATGAAGAGAAATCATTGGGGAATGAGGCTGTTATTATACAAGAATTAAAGGAAAAGGAGTTTGGTGTTGACTTAGTTTATTTTAACAGAGACGAAAATACCAACAGTAGTTTTCCTGCTGTATTTTTAAAAAAAGTTTCGAACTTCAGTAGTGAAGAGATATTAAAAGATATTGCTGAAACTCAGCGTAAGATTTGGAACTACAAAAAAGTCCTTTTTTTATACGTTTACTCTGATAATGAAATTAGAATTACAATTGTTCCGAAAAACCACTTCTTTTAAGTAAAGATGCTTTTAATTACAAAAGTGAACTTCAAACTATTGAAATACAATCCTATCTATATTCGGATAAGATTAGGTTACAAGAGCTTAATCAGCTGTTTTCGAGAATAGCAATTGATACTGGGATTATCTGGACTTTGGATGAAGCACAATTTATTAGAGATAAAGTCAATTTACAAAAACGAGTAGATAGTTTTTTAGTAAAAAGTTTTGTCAATACGAGTTCTTTTATACAGAGTCAGGGATTAGGAATTGAACTGATTCATAAAATTATACTTCGTTCATTATTTCTTTTGTATCTTGAAGACAGAGGCGCAGCTGAAAAAGATTTTTACAATCAAATAAAGGAAGGTGCAGAATCATATTTTGATATTTTAGATGATGTTGATGCTACTTATACTCTTTTTACAAAGTTGGCTACACATTTTAACGGCAATGTATTTACTATAGATGATTCGGAGCAGCGTCTAAGCCAAGAACAGTTACTTATTATTAAGACTTGTTTTATCAGAGGAAGAGAAAAGAATGATACAAAACAATTATTTGATGATGATTGGAAACATTTCAGACTTTTTAACTTTAAGATAATTCAAATTGAATTATTAAGTGAAATATATGAAAATTTCTTATCGGAAACCGATCCTATTTTTAAGGAGGATTCTGGAACCTACTATACGCCACCTTCTTTGGTGGAGTTTATTTTAAACGAAAAACTCCCTGTTAATTCTGGGGAAAAAGAATATAAATTAAAAGTTTTAGATCCCAGCTGCGGGTCTGGGATTTTCTTGGTAGAAAGTTTCAAACGGTTAGTAAAGAGGTATGAAAATGCACATAGTCTATCATCTCTTTCTGATTTTGACACTTTGGTTCAAATTTTAAAAGATAATATTTTCGGCATCGAGATTCATCCGCAAGCTATTAAAGTTGCTGCTTTTAGTTTGTACATGGCTTTAGTCGATAAACTAGATCCTAAAAATCTTTGGAAGGACAGGAAATACAGGTTACCCTATCTGATTGATGACTCAAATGAAGCGAACGAAGAAAAAAAGGGGAAAAACCTTTTTTGTAGAGATACCATTTCTGATTTATCTGCGATAGACGAATTAAAAGATTTTCAACTGGTTGTGGGGAATCCGCCTTTCGGAACAGATCAATTATCTGAAACTATTAGATATTACTGTGATAAAGAAAAGTTTGCTAAAGAAAAGGTTTTACCTTTTCTTCATAAAGCAACCACATTTGCACCTAAAGGGGAAATTGTATTGATTTTTAATACAAAAGTACTTACTAATACAGGTACAACTTACCAAAACTTTAGAAATTGGCTTTTTAATAAGTGTTATGTTGAAAAGGTATTTAATTTTTCGATTTTACGCAAAGCAAAAAAAGGTTTCGGAGGTCAATTATTTGGAGATGCGACAGGTCCAATTAGTATCGTTTGTTATAAAAATGAAATACCAGATCATCAAAGCGATACCATTACTTACTACGCGCCAAAAACGTATGTCAAATCTAATGTTATTGAGGGTTTAAGTATTGATTGGACGGACATAAAATACTTACCTAGGGAGGAATGTAAGCAGCCTGATACCAAAATATGGAAAGTTGCGATGTGGGGAGGGTTAAACGACTGGGAGTTGATAAAACGTCTCAGTTCTCCTAAGTTGGACACAATCGAACAATTTATAAATAAAACAAATATAAGCTCCGGAGTAGGGTTTCAAATTCTTACACAAGAAAAAGATGCCCCAAAGTATTCAGAAGTTTTAACAAAATTAGATTATTTAGATACTGATTTTATTAAAAAGTATTATACTCCTAAAGAGGATTTGGCACCAGTGGTCAATGTTATAAAAACACAAAAAGCAAAAAAATTCTATAAAGAGTTTTATAGTGTAAATCACGTTGATGAAATTGAAGAGCTTACAGCATTCCGACGATTAGGTGATATCGATGCATTTATTAATCCACACATTATTGTAAAAAAAGGATTAGAAAATAATAGCGTTTGCGCATCCTATATTGAACAAAAATGTTCATTTAGAGATGGTGTATATGGTTTTTATACCGATGGTAGCAATGATGATAATTTGTTTGTTTTATTAAGTTATTTCAATTCAAAGCTAAGTTCTTATTATCTATTTATGACAATTTCTTCTTATGGAATAGAAAGGGAGCAGATAATGAAAAACGAGTATTTATCTATTCCAATTAATTTAGATGAAGAACAAAGCGCAAATATTAAGGACTCAACAAAAAACATTTTGTCCCAAATTAAATCTAAGATATTCTTAGAAGATGATTTTGAGAATCAAGAAATTGATTATTTTATAAGTCTAAATATAGATAATGTAATATATGAAAGTTTTGATTTTGATGAGTATGAAAGAGCACTTATAAGTGACAGTATAATCTACAATATTGATCTATTTCATAAACAGGAAAGTTCCATCGCACTGCGGACAACTTTAAAAGAGCAACCCTATGAATATGCGCAAATAATTGTTGCAAAATTAAATGAATTTCTGGAGGGTCAAGATGTTTTTGTAAATGCAACAGTTTACAAAGTAAGAAGCTTAAAATCTTCTCCATTGATGATAATAAAGCTTTCGCACGACACTGTAAAAAAGGATATTTTAGTCTCTGAAGAAATGGTTGATGATGAATTAGAAGAGTTGGACAGGAATCTGTGGGAGAAAAAAGCTACAAATATCTATTTTAGAAAGAAACTTAATTTCAAACTAGATAACGATATCTATATGGTTCGTCCCAATCAACGAAGGTTTTGGTCTCAATCAATGGCCTTGGAAGATTCTTCTGAGTTAATCGTGGAAATATTAAATGGAATTCACGATGAAGCTTAGTGATGTTTACATAAAAGCTTTTGCTGAAGATTGTATTGTACTAATTGTTAATGCGTATAATACTGTAATTGCTGAAAAAAAATATCAAACTGATTGGCTTGAGAATGATTTCTCAGAATTGCTAGGGCATTATGTTAATGAGAATGAACTTTCCTTGAAAAAAGGTATTACCTGTAAAACTGAAAAAAAGTTAATTAAAGAGGTAGACAGTCAGTTGAAAGGGTTTGCAGATAAACTTCCAAGAATCGATTTTGTGTATTTTAAAGTCTGGAAGATGCAGAGATTTGAATGTTATATGGAGGCCAAAAGACTAAAAGAAAATGATTCTGCTCTAAAACGAGCTTACATAAATGAAGGGATGGACAGATATATATCTGAAAAATATCCAATAGGATGCATGCTGGGGTATAATCTTGAAGGAGATATAGAAAAAACAATTGATGGTGTAAATTCTTTAATAATAAAAGATAAGAGAAATTCTGAAACCTTAAAACTTATTTCAAACAAACTCCATAAATCTTATTACGAGTCTAACCATACGGCAATTGGTGTTTTGAAGCACATAATATTTCAATTTCCAACTATTTGAAAAATTAGTTCCTTCTAGTAGTAGTGGTTCATATGGAGTTTTATACAAGATTTTTAATAATCATAATAATAGAAAAATATATTGCAAGATAAAATGATGACTAAAGAATGTACTAGCTTATACAAGATGGTACAGATATGGAACTGTTAATTTGGTTTAAATTACTATGAATGAATTTCAGAATCAATATATTTTAATTGAGTAGTACAAATATTTAAGAATTTTATATTTGAGACTCTGATATTTACAATGATTTTTCGTGAGATTTAGTAAAATAATTTGCAAAAAATAAAAAAAGACCTATATTTGCACCAGTAAAAACAAACAATCTTAATCTTGTTTAAAAAAAGTGACCTATTCGGTGACCTAAAAACAAGAGAACGATATAAAGCTTATGGATAGGGAGTTTTTCAAATAAGAACAAGTCCCGTCCGGATCGCTGAAGTTTTATCAATTTCTTTAAAAAATTGATCCGGTAGTTCAGCTGGTTAGAATGCCGCCCTGTCACGGCGGAGGTCGCGGGTTCGAGTCCCGTCCGGATCGCAACTATTACATCAAAATAGTACAAAACGCTTTAAAATGTATGTTTTAAAGCGTTTTTTGTTTTATAGCTGTTCAAGCAGGGTTAAAAATTAACAATATAAAAGTGACCTATTCGGTGACCAGACGAATCTGCTAAAAATAGGTCACTGAGAAATTTGAATATTCAATTCGGTTTTTTTCAAAAGTAATAATGGAAAAAGTGACCTCGGTCAGTGACCTATAGATTTGGTTAAAAAGGGTCACTAAAGAATTAGAACAGTCGACGAAATGGTTATCGGTTTATTAATGCAAAGCGACTCATAATAGTGTCCTTCTTCAATTGATCTAGCGGGGTCACTAAATCTCTGGAAATGACTTCTGATAAGCCAGTTTACAAATGTATTTCAAGTAGCTACTTAAGACAATCTTATCCTATGTAATAAAAGCGCCATCTAAAATGTCTTTTAATAGTAGTTACTTATAAATTTTATGATTAAAAAAACATAAAATAAAAATATTTTAAAAGTATCACCTATTATAGAAAATAGCAATGAAAAAAATCTTAATCCTCTTTTTAATGATCCATATATATTCATTTGGTCAAAAAAATATTACTGTAAAAATAGATCATAGAATTGAAGCAGTCAGTATTTTCTATACCTTGGCAACAATGGATACGTTAGATACCAAACCTACTCCATCAATTTATTACAAACAGTTCAATCAGTACTTTGCAGATTGTAAGAACCATAAATCACTGGATTGGTATAGAAATCTTAAAGTATGGGACGGCTATGATCTTTCGAGTATAGGTTTATATTTATCTGATAAATATCCATTCAAATTGAAAATCCCATACTCAGGTAGTCAATTACGCAGCTCAGAGATCAATATTTTTTTAGAAAAATTTAATGCTTTTTATAAAGATTGTAAAGTAGATGCTTTCTTGAAAGCCCACAAGGCAGATTATGCCGAAATTGTAAAATATACTAAAGATAAAATTATTGCAAGCAACCTATTAGTTGATGCTGAAAAGTATTATAATAAACCTACCAAAGGAGAAATAATCATTTTTGTAGATATTCTAAACAACCTGGGGAGTAATGCAATTTCAATTCAAGACAAAAGTTTTAAAGGGAAAAAAATATTTAAGCTGGCCTACCTAAAAGATAACAATATTGTTCAGACCAATGATTCGAAAGTGACATTCATACCATTACCAAATGTCGTAATTCACGAAGTATCCCATTTATATCTCCGTGATTTTATTCCGCTGTATAGGCAAAGATTAATTAAGAAAAAAAATATTTTCTTAGTTACGGCAAAAGGGGAAAAGCTTAAAGAAGCAGAATGGGAAAATGAACTCGATGAATTAATTGTTAGGGTTTGTGTGTCTAAAATAATGGGTGAAAAATATGGCCCTGCAACAGAAATGAAGGAAGTTCAAAATCAGTCCATACATTTTAAATACTTTAAAGAGTTAAATTCCTTTTTTAACAATTATACTCAGCATAAGAGCAAGTATAAAAGTATATTAGATTTTTATCCGGAACTAATTAATTATTTGGAAACACTGAATTAATTAGTGGAGTATCCTTTTGTGAGAGTAATCAATTATATATTAAGAACAATTTCCATTGCGGTTAAAAGTTAAAATTTTATCAAATTTATAATTTTCACCATTATTGATTTTATTTGTGCATTTTACGAATTTGAGTTTTCGTAAAAATACTCTGCGTCATCAATAAGAAATGAATTATCCAAAGATATATATTAGCAAATCTTTACAATTATTCCTCTTCAGTCAAGATGTAGATTTGTTCCTTTCCACACAAAGCCAAATGGTGCCAAGTGTCTTCAATTGGCACCATTTTTTATATTCTTGCTAATTTATTTTAATGATTGTTAATTTGTCTATGTTTTGTGCAATAGATTTACGTCTTAAAGATTAGATGATAATTTTAAAACTATTTTTTATAATATACATCCTATAAAAGCACCGGCAGCTCTCCAGTCCCGATTAAGATCCTTAATTACGTTGCTGCCTACAATTTCCAGAGCAATACATCCACTAATCGCATTTGCCACAACCATTTCTTTTAATTTATCTGAAGGAAGATTAGCGATATAATTGTCCGACATTACAGATAACTGTCCTGAATTTGAAGGATTATCATTCAATACAATACTAAAAATTTCCTGAAAATAATGGGCAATTAATTTAGATCCCTGAAATTCCAACTCTCTTTTTAATTCTACTATTTCACTTGTAGTCACCAGATCGGCAATCGCATTAACGTCAACATCATGAACAGAATACAAAGCTTCTCCCATATTGGATGCCGTAATGGTAAGATCCATTTTAAGAATGCAGTTAGATTTTTCAAGATTTACTGTTAGAAGCCTTGATTCGGATTCCGTTACTGCAATGTCACTTAATGTAGAAAGAGGTAAAATTCTAACATTACAAAAGAATGTCTGCTGCTCTTCTAATTTAATCATGATAACTGCAATACCTGTGGATTTATCTTTTGGCTCGATCACAAAAGACTGATAGCCGTTGTATCTTTTGTTTTTATTGAGACAAATCACGTTTCTTACTTGCGGTTTAATATTTATATCTGATGTTTGCAGACTAAATAAGACACGATCATTGTTATTTTCAGTTTTCTTAACGTTGAAATAAATAGTATCGTTAGTTCTTATTAAATTAAGGTTCTCACAAACTTCCTCAAGAGAGCTAAGGTTTAAAATTTTTGCAGGTTTTGTTTCATTTGAATAATTCATCTTTTATTTTTTAATTGATTAAATATTTTGTCTGTAAATTTCGTAAACCAAAACATATTATCATTAAGGGAAAAAACTGAATTTTAGAAAATAGAGAAATTCTCACAGTTTCTGAAAATCGAGAGTTATCCAATAAGACAGGGATTTAGAAGATACAAAAGAATATTATTTGATGAATATAAAACAACAAGATGATATTCTAAATGACTTCATATACTTCAAATTTGATTCTTCCCATTTTTTTTAAACTAAATCATTTTTTTATGTAACATAAGCCATTTTATTAAGAGTATATTTGAGGAAGAACTAAACTTTATGTTTAAAACTTTTCTTTCATCGTCCTCAATAAAATCTTCCGTCTCTGAAGTGGGAGATATAGGTCTATTTGCCGGACGTTTTTTTCGGGAAGTTTTCATACCGCCCTTTGAATTTAAAGAACTTATTCGGCAATGTTACAATATTGGCAACCGTTCATTGCTCTTGGTCATGGTTACAGGATTTATATTAGGTTTGGTCTTTACCCTGCAATCCCGCCCGACACTGGAGCAATTCGGTGCTGAATCTTGGATTCCATCGATGATCAGTATTTCGATCATCCGTGAAATTGGACCCGTGATCATCGCCCTGATCTGTGCCGGAAGAGTTGGTTCTGGGATTGGAGCAGAGTTAGGTTCCATGCGAGTGACAGAGCAGATAGATGCCATGGAAGTTTCCGGTACCAATCCATTCAAATACTTGGTTGTCACGCGCATCGTTGCCAGCACATTAATGCTTCCACTCTTAATTATCGTAGGTGACAGCATTTCGCTTGTAGGTTCGGCGATTGTTGAAAATTTAAAGTCTGATGTTTCATTCACACTTTATTTTAATAAGGTTTTTACTTCTATAAAATTTGGTGATATTATTCCTGCGACCATAAAATCGATATTTTTTGGTTTTGCCATAGGTTTAATAGGCTGTTATAAGGGTTATAATTGTGAGAAAGGAACTGTAGGAGTAGGCGATGCCTCCAACGCTGCGGTCGTCTATACCTCGATGTTGATCTTTATCATAGATTTCATAGCCGTATTTGTAACCGATATTATTTTTAATGTATAATGGAAACAGATCATAACATACAGGCGGTTTTAGAACTAAAAAATATTACTAAAAATTTTGGTGAGAACCATGTTTTGAAAGGGTTTAATCTAAAACTACTGGAGGGGGAAAGTTTGGTGATCATGGGCAAATCCGGCTCCGGAAAATCAGTCATGGTAAAATGTCTTGTTGGTTTAATAAAGCCGGATGGGGGAACCATTACGATCAAAGGGGAGGATATTACAAAAATGGGTCAACGAGAACTGGATATACTTAGAACGGAAATTGGCTTTCTTTTTCAGGGAAGTGCTTTGTATGATTCAATGACTGTTAGGGAAAATTTAGAATTTCCTCTTAGACGGAATATCGATAAAATTAAGAATTTCACAGGGACCGAAGTTTTAGTGAAAGAAGCTTTAAAAGATGTCGGTCTTTCACAAACCATCGACATGATGCCTTCTGAACTTTCAGGGGGAATGCAAAGAAGGGTTGCATTGGCGAGGGCTCTGATCCTGAAGCCTAAAATCATGATCTATGATGAACCTACAACAGGTTTAGATCCGATCACTTCAAAAGAAATTATAGAATTACTGCGAAGTATTCAACTAAAGTACAAAACATCGTCTATCATTATTACCCATGATGTAGATTGCGCCAGAGTTATCTCAAGCCGCATGATCCTTTTGGTAGACGGTACTAATTATGCCGAAGGAACTTTTCAGGAACTATCAAATTCTGACGATCCTCAGGTAAAGGCATTCTTTAAAAATTAAAATTATGGAAAACGCTACCTCAAAAAAAATAAGTGTCGGTATTTTTATTATCGTTGGGACCATGCTTCTGATTACAGCACTTTATTCAGTAGGGAAAAGACAGCATCTCTTCAGCAAGAATATTCAGTTGTACGCTGTTTTTACTGATGTAAGCGGTTTACAGGTTGGAAACAATGTCCGCTATTCCGGTGTCGATGTGGGAACTGTTGGCAAAATACAGATGACAGCAGAAGGTAAAATAACGGTAGAAATGTCCGTGGATGAAAAAGCGGCTAAATTCATCAAAAAAAATGCGGTGGCAAGCATTGCTTCAGACGGGTTGGTAGGGAGTATGGTTGTCAACATTATACCAGGAGAAAACAAAACAGGAAAAATGGTCGTTTCAGGAGACTACATCCAGGTGAAGACGAAAATCACTATCGATGAAATTATGGAGACCTTTAGCAAAACCAACGAAAGTGCTGTTTTGATCACTGCTGATCTTGCTAAAATCACGCATAAGATTGTTGAGGGCAAAGGTTCTTTGGGCGCCATATTAAGTGATACTTTGCTTGAAAATGATCTACGTTATTCCGTATCCGGAATGAAGAGAACGGCAGAAGGTGCTTCTGATGCTGTGGCCAAAGTAAATGCCATTATTTCAAAAATAAACTACGACGAAAGTGCAGCAGCAGTTCTTCTAAGTGATCCGAAATCGCGCGCACAAATTCAAAATGTTTTTTCTAATTTGGAAAAATCCAGTAAAGACATCAACAAGATCTCTCAAAGTTTGGACGATTATGTCGATGAGATCAAGTCTGGAAAAGGTTCTTTAAATTATATAACAAAAGATGAAACATTGGTGAAAAATATCGATTCGACAATCATCAGTGTGAAAGGGGCTGCGGAAAAATTAAATGAAAACATGGAAGCGCTGAAGCATAATTTTCTATTCCGTGGTTATTTCAGAAAAGCAGAACGCAAGCAGGAAAAAGAACTCAAGAAAAAGGAAATAAAACCATAATCGCTAGTTTTTAATTTTTTGGTAATTTCTTTAAAACTAATTATCTACTTTACCGAACCGGGTTTTTAATCGACATGTCTTTGTCGGAAAATTCATTGCACTAAACTTACAGCAGATTTTCAAGACATGTGAATCAACATGGGAAAGACCTCCCCGAGATCCTAAACTGGAAATGGAAGGCAACAGACACTAAAAAATAAAATTTTAATTACAGATAAATTCAACAATAATGGAAACAGAAAGAAAAACAGGTATTTGCATGGATCATTCACATGCCCATTTGATAGAATATGGTGAACCTATGGTTACCAAAGTCGTGATCTCAAAATTCACTGATGCCGAAAGGGAGAGATCGCTGGTAAAAAGTGAAAAAATGATGCACAAAAAAAAGCAGCACGATGATTACGAATATTACAAAGAAATAGGCAAATACATCAGAAACTATGATGATGTGTTATTGTTTGGTCCTACGGAAGCTAAAACTGAACTTCTGAATGTTTTAGAAAAAGATCATCTTTTTTCAAAAATAAAATTTGAGATAAAACATACAGATAAGATGACGGAGGGCCAGGAGCACGCCTTTGTTCGCGATCATTTTAGTGTGGAGAACTTACACTAAAAATATTAATCACATGAATCACAGATATTAAAAAAGACGATTGCGCAACTTTTTGCCAACGGAAAGGATATTCTTGCAATGGATGAAAGCAGTATAACCTGTGACACGCGTTTTGAAGCATTTAATGATGGCAACTTTGGCAATATCCAATAAGCTATCTAATAATCTGGCCATCTCCTGATCTACAGATGATTTGCTAAGAGCCAAAGTGCCGTCCAGATCAAAAATAATGAGCTTTTTCATTTACTGATTTTTATCGAATGGATATCTTCAATGGAATTGATAGTTGTTGAGTCGCATAACATAGTCAGAATATTTTTCTTTTCGTCAGCATTTTTTTTAAACAGATATTCTCAATGGTCTTAAATGAAAATGAATTAAATAATTGGTTTTCTCATCATCTGCCTTTTATAGAAAACACAGGCTACGATTAACTAAAATTAAGCAGTCGGCATTTGCCCATTTTTTCACTGTACAAAGATTGTACTTTTTTCTGCACAGAAGTTGTATGTTTCTGTGGGAAAATAACAGATTTCACACCTTTATTTTTGACTGTAAAATGTGGATTTTTGGAAGTGCCATTTTAATATCTTATATCATGTCAGCTATTTTTCACGAACATTATGTATTATCCGTGTGGTGTTTTTTTTCAGCGATCATCGGTTTATCTATTTATTTGATAATAAGATATATTACAGGTTCCGAACAAAGAAAGATGAATGTTGGTGTATCTGGATAATAATAGTCTACCTTTGATAGCAACGATAAGATAATCATAAAGATCCCCGAATTTTCATTAAGGAAAAGCCTTTCTTACTATCCGTTTAATATCATAAATCATCATCATACGATGCAAATACTTAGAAATGCTTATGAAATTATACATCAAATATATGGTAAGCCTTCGCTGCAAAATGGTAGTTAAGGATGCTTTGGATAGTTTAAATATAAAATATCTGAGTATAGAGCTGGGTTTGGTAGAAACCCCTGAAAAAACAAGTGAAGAGCATAGGTTACAGCTTTCTGAGATTTTATCAAAATCCGGATTGCAGCTGCTTGATGACAAGAAAAGTATTTTAATCGAAAAAATAAAAAGTGTCATCATCGAAATGGTGCATTACGCAGATGAACTGCCAAAACAAAACTTCTCCGACTATCTCAGTGAAAAACTGGGTTATGACTATACCTATCTCGCCAATACATTTTCAGAGGTGAAAGGGATCACCATCCAGCATTACATTATTAATCACAAGATAGAAAAAGCTAAAGAATTACTGCTTTATGATGAGCTGAACCTTACAGAGATTGCTTATAAACTCAATTACAGCAGTGTTGCTCATTTGTCCAATCAGTTCAAAAAAGTAACAGGACTAAGTCCATCATACTACAAGCAGCTAGGTCAAAAAAGAAAGCAAAATCTTGAAGATATTTAGCGTCTTCTTGTTCTTTACTGTATCAATTTAATAGAAGAAATAAGATACTTACTTTTTAATATTCATCAGAACAACTATATTATGGATAATAACGAACTCGAAAAATCAACAGCCTATATCACGGTAGAAATCATCGAATATATTCCCAATTCAGTCGTCATCAAAACGATTTTGAAAAAATCTACGGGCAATATCAGCGTGATGTCCTTTGACAGCGGCGAAGGCATAACTGAAAAAATATCGCCATTTGACACCTTTGCCCAGATTATAGAAGGTAAAGCTGAGATCGCCATTGACGGAAAATCCTTTGTTTTAGACACTGGACAATCGATCATCATTCCTGCGCATAAACCGAATGTTGTCAAAGCCAATGAACGCTTTAAAATGATCTTGACCATTATAAAAAACGGTTATGAATGATCATAATAGAACACAGGTTTTGGAAGTAGAAATCTTTGATGGTACTTCTGAAACGCAAACACAGTTTGTGGAATTATATATTCTTTCAGATGAAAAACCACAGCTTAAAGCCGGAACAAAAGATATATTATTTGTCAGTGATCTGGAATATCCCCGCAATTCAGTGATAAGACAATTAAAAAATTTTCAGGAATGGAAATTAAGATTGACCGATAAAAATTCATTACATTTTGGTATTTCATTTTTTATATGAATAGAATGAAACTCCTGTGTAACAATAATTCTGCTAATTTAAAAGTAAATCTGTTACAATGGAAACAAGTTACCTCAGTCATCAGGAAATTCGGGAAGGAGAAGAAGTGAAGGGAGAAGATCTCCGGGAAGGAATTTTCGATCTCATCAACAGAAAATTTCCTGAGTTCGGTAAAAAAGATTTTATTTCTATCACTGAACTTAATCAGTACCGTAGATTATACCTGACCTCATTGATTGTCGAAGAAAGGGGAGAACTGGAGATCATAGATCTGGATGTCATGGATGCCATTAAAAACAATTCCATTCTTTCTGAGAATATCCAGAACGAAATCGAGGCAGATCTTACCACAGGAGAAAAGCTAGCAGACAAGGTGGCGTCTTTTGGCGGAAGCTGGTCATTTATTATTGTATTCTTCTCTTTTATCCTGATCTGGATCTTCATCAATATCTTATTTATATCAACGAAGCCCTTTGATCCATATCCATTCATTTTACTGAATTTAATTCTTTCCTGTCTGGCAGCGATCCAGGCCCCCATCATTATGATGAGCCAGAACCGTCAGGAGCAAAAAGACAGAATAAGAGGCGAACACGATTACAAGATCAATCTGAAAGCCGAGCTGGAGATCAAACTTCTGAGTGAGAAAATAGACCATCTACTGGTCAACCAAAATAAAAAACTACTGGAAATTCAGGAACTACAGACCGATTATCTGGAAGACCTGATGAATGTCCTCAAAAAGAAATAAGCGATTCAGTTTAATTAAATTCTAAAAAATAGAATTATCAAACCATACAAATTCTAAAAAAAGTGGAAAAAATTCTTGTTACAACGGATTTTTCGGATCATTCGAAATCCGGATTGCGGTTTGCTATTCAGTTAGCTGCCCAGAATGCCTGTCACCTTACCTTTCTCAATGTCCACCATCTGCAGACGCCTTCCGCCTGGGATGCTGTGAGGATGGATGAATATGAGGATGAACAAAAGGAATTGATTCATGCTAAACTCGTTCGTTTTGTAGAAAAAATATACGCTGCCATGCATATCAAGCCACAACATATCCAGTATGCTGTAGAGTTGTCTGTCTTGCCCGAATCGAGTATCTTAGAATATGCCGAGAAACATACCTATGACTACATTTGTATAAGCACCAGAGGTACGGGAATCTTCAAAAAAGTCTTGGGAACCATCACATCAAATTTGATTCATGACTCCAAAGTTCCTGTTATAGTGGTACCTCACGATTATAAACCAAGTAAAATTAGATCTTTTATCTATGCATCCGATCTTGATGATTATGAACATGAAATCATCAGGGTCGTGTCATTTGCCAGAGAACTTGGGGCTTCTGTTGAGTTGCTGAATTTCACCTCTATGTCTTTGAAGGAAGAAAACAGAAAAATTGTAGAAAAAAGGATAGAACAAATAGCAAACTATCCTGTGAGTATCTATATTAGCGATAAAAGGGAAGAGGATGACCTGATCAAAGCTATAGAATCTGCTGTTCAAAAAGTGGAACCTTCCGTATTGGTCATGTTTACACAACAAAACAGAAACTGGTTTGAGAATATATTCTATACCGGCAATTCAGAAGAGTATTCATTTCACACCAAAGTTCCTTTGTTGGTGTTTAGAAAACTATAGATAATTTTTCACCAAAAGGAAACTTGAAAAATGTCGAATGACAGTTTTTAAATTTAAATAAACGGGTTTGAAAAGATTAATGAACTGTTATGGATAGGAGAAATTTTATAAAGTATACCACTGCAACAATTGTTATTGCTGGTACCACTTATTATTTGACGAGTGATACATCCAATTTTGAAAGAGCCGATCTGGAAACAGATCTAAAAACTAAAATCCCGATGCAAAGTGATGAAAAGGAGATTTTGATGCTGGCATCACTCGCTCCCAGTGGTCACAACACACAACCTTGGTTTGTCAAATATCACGAACCTTTCCATTGGACTGTTTGTAATGACAGGACGAGATGGCTTGATGGCGTGGATCCGACACAACGCGAAACCATTCTATCGATCGGGGCTTTTCTTCAAAATTTAGAATATGCAGCCAATAATTTAGGGTACAGCTGTGCATTCGACATACTGGCGTCGAGTAATGAGGATGAAGAAATTGTAACCGTAAAATTATCCATATCATTACCTGTTCAAAAATTTGACATCAAAAAAATACAGGACAGAAGAACACTGAGATCGAATTATCTGAATGACATTATTAACAAGAAAGATCTGTACTATTTACTAGAAAATGAAACAGACTTTATAACATACTTCCCTAATACATCAAAGGCGCATTTGTATTTAAATGAGCAAACAATAGAAGCCAATAGAATACAATCCTATCGGGATGTTGCCCAAAAAGAATTGGCAGATTGGATTCGGTTTTCCAATGAAGATGCAGAAAAATACAGGGACGGGCTTACGCCTGCGAGTATGGAAATTGAAGGATTTTCAGGCTGGATTGTTCGTAATTTTTATGATAAGCAAAACGTAATGAAGCAGGAATTTAGGGAAAAGAGCATTGCTAAAGTTGTAGAACAGGTTTCGCAATCTGCAGGCTGGCTGGTGATCTCAAGTCCTGATCATTCGGTATTATCATTATTAGAGGCGGGCAGAAGACTACAGCGCGTCTGGTTGAAAGCCCGTGACAGAAAGATTGCCATTCATCCGATGACGCAGATCTTAGAAGAAGAAAAAACCAGGACAACGGTTAATAAAGCTATTGGGATAAAAGAGAGTATCCAATTCTTACTGAAGGTCGGCTATGTGGAAAATTATCCCGATCCGGTCACGCTCCGACGTCCCATTAACTGGTTTATCAGGAACTGATTTTATAATATGCAACAATAAGATAACGTTATGAAAAAGACAGTTCATTCCATATACATTTCACTTCTCCTGTTTCTGGGAATAAGTGCAATTTTTGGTGGTGGAGCATTGATCATTTGTGGTTATGATTTTGGATTCTTTTTATTGAAATCAGATTTAATCTGTCCAAAACAAATATTTGAACAGGTTAAAACAATGATTGTTATAATTTTCATGGTTAGTTATTTAAACCTTCAATTTAAGGAAATAATATCCGATTTCATCCTATTGATTTGGTATAATGATGTTTGACTAAGAATTTTAAATTATGGTGGCAATATACTTGATTGTACCAAAATTTAATTTTACTTATAAATTAATGCAATGAATGGGATTACAAAATGAGTAATGTTTTAATTTTTTGATGCCGTTTATGGCCACTTTTATTAAAGCGATCATTATTGTAGAAATAAAAATAGAGAGAGTGATTTTTGTCTTTGATAGTCTGTGTTTTAGTAAAAATTTGTAGTCAAAAGGAGTCTTTTTTTTGGAAAAACTAAAAAAAGACATATATTTGCACCAGTAAAAACAAACGCTCTTAATCTTGTTTTAAAAAGTGACCTGTTCAGTTACCTAAAAAAAAGAGAACGACATAAAGCCTATGGATAAGGAGTTTTTTTAATAAGAACAAGTCCCGTCCGAATCGCTGAAGTTTCATCAGTTTGTTTAAAAATTGATCCGGTAGTTCAGCTGGTTAGAATGCCGCCCTGTCACGGCGGAGGTCGCGGGTTCGAGTCCCGTCCGGATCGCTGAAAATGGTTAGACTTGTATTGTAATAATACAGGTCTTTTTTATTTCTAATCTTCAGTAAATTTAATTCCAAATCAGACAGGCCTTGAATGTTGAACAGAACTTACTTGTGGGTCTTCTTATTCTTATTGTTTCCACCTTACATGATAAATTTTCCTTAAATTTATCATCTATTGTTTTTTACAGAAATTTTATGGAAGTTGTATGTCATATTTAAACATTCAATAATGAAAAAAATAAAAATTATCCTGTTCTCATTAACTGCTGTTTTAGTCGCTGCTCAAAGCAATCCAAAGAGAGATATTTTTATAAAAAACCTGATGAGCAAAATGACCCTGGAAGAAAAAATAGGTCAGCTCAATCTCATTTCGCCGCCGGGAGACGTGAAAACTGGCGCAGCAGTAAGCGCTGATGCAGAGCAATATATTAAAGAAGGAAAGCTGGGTGCTGTTCTAAATATGACAACATTGAGCCGGATAAAGAAAACACAGGAAATTGCAGTAAACGAATCTCGGCTTAAAATTCCACTTATTTTCGGGCTGGATGTGATTCATGGCTACAAAACGGGATTTCCTATTCCTTTGGCATTATCAGCATCATGGAAACCGGCACTGGTTCAGAAAGCGGCCTTTATTGCAGCAAAGGAAGCTTCTGCGGATGGAATTAACTGGACGTATTCTCCAATGGCAGACATCAGCCGGGATCCGCGGTGGGGAAGAGCAGCTGAAGGTGCGGGCGAGGATCCGTTTCTTGCTTCCAGAATCACGGAAGCTTTTGTTAAGGGGTATCAGGGAGATGACTTGTCGAAGAACTATACCATCCTGGCCTGCCTTAAACATTTTGCATTATACGGAGCTGCTGAAGCGGGAAGGGATTATAATTCTGTGGACATGAGCAAAAACCGTATGTACAATGAATATTTTCCTCCTTATAAAGCGGCAATAGACGCCGGGGCTGCTACAGTAATGACTTCATTCAATGATATCAATGGGGTGCCTGCTACGGCCAACAAATGGCTGCTTACAGATGTACTACGAAAGGAGTGGGGATTTAAAGGATTTGTAGTGACTGATTTTACTGCAATTAAAGAACTTAAGGCACATGGGCTGGGAGATGAGCAAAAAGTTGCAGCCAGAGCTTTAAAAGCCGGAACCGATATGGATATGGTAGGGGAAGATTACCTTAAAACATTAAAAAAATCAGTTCAGGAAAATATAGTCTCTGAGGAAGAAGTAAACAAGGCCTGCCAAAGAGTTTTGGAAATGAAATATAATTTAGGATTATTTGATGATCCATACCGTTATTTGGATGAGAAAAGATTAAAAACAGATATTCTTACTCCCGAAAACAGAAAAACAGCCAGAGAAATTGCTTCCCAGACTTTTGTGCTGATGAAAAATAATAATCAGGCTTTACCTTTAAAGAAAACGGATAAGATTGCTTTCATCGGGCCATTGCTTGATGATAAAGCAAATATGCCGGGAACATGGTCTGTTGTGGTAGATTATAAGGAATCAGTTACCTTAAAAAATGCACTGGAGGAGCTTTCAGAGAAAAAGAACTTTTCGTATGCAAGAGGATGCAATATTACCGAAAATCGTAATCTCGAAAAGAATTCATTTATAGAATTTACGAAAGAGCAGCCCAGAATATCAGCAGAAATTCTTTTAAAGGAAGCTCTGGAAAAGGCAAAAACTGCGGATAAGATCGTTCTTGTATTAGGCGAGGCTTCGGAAATGACAGGTGAATCTTCCAGCAAAACAGACATCCGTTTTCCTGAAAATCAATTGTTACTGCTTAAGGAGATGAAAAGATTAAATAAACCTGTAGTCGTTGTATTGTTTACGGGAAGGCCTTTAGATCTGTCGCAGATGATTGATATTCCGGATTCCGTTATCAACGTTTGGTTTCCGGGGATTGAAGCAGGACATGCTATTGCGGATGTGCTGTTTGGAAGTGTAAATCCTTCGGGAAAACTTCCGATGACTTTCCCACGTTCCGCAGGACAGATTCCGATTTATTATAATCATAAAAATACAGGTCGACCGTTGGAATTCAATGACGGTCGGTTTGAGAAATATAAATCTAATTATCTTGATGAAAGTAATGATCCCTTATTTCCTTTTGGGTTCGGATTGAGCTATACACATTTTAAATATGGAAATCTACAGCTTTCCAACAATCAATTAAAAGGAAATGAAACTTTAAAAGTAAGCATTGATATTACCAATTCAGGACATTATGATGGCGAAGAGGTGGTACAGCTTTATATTCGTGATAAAGTGGCCAGTATTACCCGACCGGTAAAAGAGCTTAAAGGATTTGAAAAGATTTTTATTAAGACAGGAGAAACAAAAAATATAGTTTTTAATATTACGCCTGAACTCTTGAAATTTTATAATGAAGACCTTGTTTTTGATTGGGAAGAAGGTGAATTTGAAATAATGATAGGTGCAGATTCCCACAATTTAAAATCCAAAACAGTAATGTGGAGTAAATAGTTTTTTAATTTTTAACAAATACATAAAATATCTAAGTAATCACCGTATTGTAAGTATCCCCGGTTTTTTACGGTATTTTATGTATTGATTTTTATTATTCGGATTTAGGTCTGATATTTGTACTGAGTAGCAAAACTATTCCGGTAATTTTATTTATGAAAAACATATCTGTAAAAAAATCATTTCTCTACACATTATTTATCGCTTTAACACTGGTTTCCTGTAAAAAGGACATTGAGAAAATAAGTGACAAAATCGATGATACAGTTTCATCTGTTACGGAAAATTCTGAAGAAAAAGATTCTTCAACAATAGAAAAAGATTCTGTAGTTCAAAAGGAATCACTGCCGCCTGCCGTTCAGGAATACGGCTTCTACAATGCCTATATTTTTCCTAAAGATAAAAAAGTCAGAGACTCTCTGTTTGCTTCATTCAACAAAAAATTTACGGAGAAAGAACGCTATGTAATTCTGGCTCTAAATAGGCTTGATTCCAAAAACAAATGGAACGCAGACACCTTGGTGGTTCCTGCCAAAATTGATACTACATTAATGGAATATTCACCATTTCCCATGCAGATTGATGTGCTGAGTCCTGTAAAAAAATTCGTTGTATTCTCATATCCTATCCAGGCATATGGAGTTTATTCAAACGGAACTTTGGTTAAATGGGGCCCGACAAGCATGGGTAAAAAATCTGCCAAGACAAAAACCGGACTTACTTTTGCAAACTGGAAAAAACAGCTTGCCATTTCTACGGTAAGCAGTGAATGGAAATTACCTTATAATTTCAATATTTTCAATCTTGATGGGATCGGATGGCATCAGTATGACCTTCCGGGCTATCCTGCCTCGCATTCTTGCTTACGATTGCTCATGAATGATGCAAAATGGCTTTACGGCTACGCTGATACATGGGTTCTGAATCCGGGAGGTGCGACTACGAAAGCAAAAGGAACACCCGTGCTGGTGTATGGAGATTATCCGTGGGGAAAACGTAAGCCCTGGAGAAAATTACTTAATGACCCGAATTCCAACAATGTTTCTGTTGAACAGATGACCCAAATGATTGAACCGAATATTCAGAAAATCCTGAAAGAACAGGATAATAGAGAAAGGGTAGTGGATTCCATCAAAGCGGCAAAAGCCGTTGTGGAACAAATGCCACAGACTACAAAAACGGTTGAACCTTAAGTGAATTCTGATTAAAATTTTATACAAATATTTTCAGCATCACAAGATGATGCTTTGAAGTACTATAAAAGGTGCGCAGGTTTTATAGTAAACCTGCGCACCTTTTGATCAAAACCTAAGCACCTTTCACCTAAAACCTGCGCAGCTTTTTTACGGATGCTGGGAGCATTATTTCTATAAGGTTTTCTTATTGCTTCAGATTTCAGTTTTAACTATTAATTTATCTTTTCAAATTGTAAAGTAGATTCTTCGGCAAATCTTCTGAGCTTCAGCATTTCATCTTTGGCTTTATGTTGCCCGAATCTTGCTGCGGCATAGGTAATCGCTATACAAAAAAGCATGGCAAAGGAAGCGTTGAGCGCCCACGGAAAATCATGGCTCTTAATCTGTTTTTCAACATAATACATAGAGAAAAATACCATCCAGAGGATAGAAAAGGAGAAATAAAGAAACATAAAAAATGTCCATACCGCAGAGCTGGGCCCGAAAATACCTCGTATTGCGATCTGGTCATCTTCGATCTCTATCCGCAGAGAAAGTCTTGGTTTCCAGTAGCCTTCATATTCGGTTTCTACACAAATGGTAGCAACCTCTTTATTAATGTTTCCGGAAAACTCATCTTTATGCTCTGCAAGATATTTCTTGAGATTTTCTGCATACTCCTCTTTGGTAAGATGCGTGAACATCTTAAACCTTGGTCTTGTTCTTATTTTGTCGAGTGTTGTTTCTTCTGTATTCATATTATTCTTGATAAGGGATGGGGTCTTCCAAAGTAAACCGTAGAGACATCTGCCTGTTTTTTCTTTCAATAAGCATTTCTATGGTTCTTCCTTCTTCAGATTTCATAAGTTCCATTATTTTCTGTAAAGTCATATCAGCGGTTTTCTTGCCATTAATGCTGATCAGCCGGTCATCTTTCTGCAATCCGGCTTTTGCTCCGGGAGAATCTTTACGTACACCGGCAATTGAAAATATAGGCTTTAAAATAAAATTGTACTGCAGGTTATTATTTAATACCTCAACTCCTCCGGATAAATTGCCCTGGTTTTTAGCCGGAAGATTCACCATGTCTTTGGTCCATTCCATCCCGTCCTGTTTGAAATCCAGTCCGCTCATATTGAAATGAAAAGGATCGTCATAATTCCTGTTTTTTCTTATATATATTTTTTCGTGAGGATAATCAAAAACCACCGTAAAACGTCGCATAATGTCTCCGCCTAAAGATCCTTTTCTGTTTTCAACAAGATTGACATGCTGGATAGAATACTCGTCAGGCATTGCTGTGAGTGGCTTTTCAAATCTGAAATTACCTAAATAAAAGTTATGAATTCTGCTTCTCTTGCCATAAATGTCGCCATTAAAACCTCTTCCGAGAAAATCATCAATATTCGGACGGTTATAAACGAAGTCTTTAATAAGTTTAGGAAAGAGCCATATCGGGTCGCTGTTTCCGAGATCAATAAGTAGTTTTGAACTTTTTCGTTCGTTCGTCATTTCCACGTCAGCAATAATGTAAGGCTTACTTTTTTCAATGCTTATATCAAGTTCGCTGAAATTCTTAACCTTTTTTCTGAATAAATTTTCGTCGTTATAAATGATGATCTTTTTTGAAGTATAGTCGATCAGGACAGGGTGGTTCTTGAAAAAATGATAGCCAATAATGCCGTTAACAGGAATTCCGACGTGGGAAGAGATATTAAAATCCTGATCGGTAATAATAAATATCGTCATGGAATCATTCACATAATTCTTGCCTATCTTTCCAATATTATCGTCAGATCGGAAGCCATCAATACTTTTTTCGCCACCTAGCCCGGAAAATTTTATTTTTTCAACATTGGTAAGTTTTACTTCTTTGTTTTCGAGACTGAAAATGGATGTTTCCGCGACACCCGTATCCAGTAAAAAGGTGAGATCGGCACCGTTAATATTTACCGGAATAAATATTAAATTATTGATGAGTTTAAAGGGAATCACCGTTTTTTTTCCTTCCTGAACTTTAAAGGAATTTTGGGCATTCGTGAAAATACCAAAGAAAAATATCCAGAGAAAGTAGTTCAGTTTCATGTATTGAATTTACTCATTTTATCTTTATAAAATGAAAAAAGCATTCTCTGTTTCAAGAATGCTTGTCTATTTTTTAATGAATAAATAAAATATCTGAACTTTTATAAATCTTATTTTGAAAAGAATTCCATCAGATCCATATAATTTTTCTGGTTCACGCCGTGTCCGCTCATGTATTCTCTGAAACTAAAATAACAGCTGAGGTCATACAGCAGATCAGCTGCTTTTCTTCCCCATTCAATGGGAATCACCGCATCATCGGTACCGTGAGAAATGAAGAAGCGCAGTTTTTCAAGTTTTTTCTTGTCTTTTACAATGCCAGTTAATAATTTTTCTTCAGGATAACTGCTCAGACACGCCACCAAATTAAACATTTCAGGATATTTAAGAGCTAGGGCATAACATAGAATTCCACCCTGGCTGAAGCCGCAAAGATGGGTTTTCCCTTCTGTAATTCCATAATGATTGATGATTTTAAGAATGCTTTCCAAAACACTGTTTAGTGATTCTGTAGCCTGTTCGGTGTCCACAAAACGGTCAGGATTGTTAAAATCGATATCATACCAGGAATATCCTTCAAACTGTGTTGCTCTTGGTGCCCGGAAACTTACGATAATCCAGTCTTCAGGAAGCGTTTCCCTAAAGCTGAAAAGATCCTGCTCATTACTTCCGTATCCGTGAAGCATAAAAAGAACGGAGGTTTGTGGAGTGATATTTTCAGGTTCTCTTACGATGTAATCTAAATTCATGAAGCAAAGATAATTAATAAAGATTTATACTATAAAAATAACGCCATCTGAAATGTTGTGACAATCTGTCTTCCTCTTTCGATTAATATCGAAATATAATAAAATGCAGTTTTGAATATTTATTAATTTGACAGTATTTGCAAATCTTCGTTGGAAATTTTTCATAAAAGGTATTTTTATATTGATAAAAAACCTATATTTGGAACATTAAAAATCTATTTGGAAAAATGAAGCAATTCTACAAATCAAAAAGTTTACTTAGGCTTTCCTTTTTATTCGCCGTATTATTATCGGTAATTTCTGTAGTAAATTCGTGTAAGGACGATGATGATGACGACGAATTCACGGATCACATTGTTCAGCTTGAAGCAAGAATAAATGTGAAAGGCCCGACTCCTGCGCCGACTACACCTCCTACAGTTAATTTTAAAGCTGTTGTTACTCAGATAGGAACCAGTCCCCAAACGACTTTCAATCCAACAGGATTAGTTTGGACTTCAGGAGACCAGTTTGTCAATTCAAGTCAGTCTCAATTAAATATTGCTGCCAATGCGGTTCTTCCTTATGCAGATTCAGAATTGATCGTTAATATTTACGTTGACGGAGAACTGGTAAAAACAAATAAAGTAGTAGGATCCGGCGAGCAAAATACGGCCACTTTCTACAGTTTCTTAGGTTTATAAGAATAATTAATTAAATATATAATAAAAAAGACCGCTTTAGCGGTCTTTTTTTATTGAAATAAGAGCTAAAAGATCGGCGCGGAATTGAAAATTCCGCGCCGATCCTGTTTTTTATTAATGATAAGATTTAAATAACTTTTACAATAAAATAATTTTTCTTTCCTTTTTGAAGTAACAAAAATTTACCGTCAATAAGATCAGTTTCATTAGCTATAAAAGTATCGTTTACCTTTTGCTTATTCACAGAAATTGCATTGCCTTTGATTTCTCTTGAAGCTTCACTTTTAGATTTTAAAAAACCTGATTTTTCCGAAAGAAGATCAATAATATTTATTCCCAAAGCATCAGCTTTTGCGATCTCTTTCTGTGGAACTCCGTCAAAAAGTTCAAGGAAAATTTCTTCATCCAGACTCATCATATCTTCAGCAGTTGAACGTCCAAAAAGAATTTCAGAAGCTTTCAGGGCTTTTTCATATTCTTCTTTTCCATGAACCCAAACCGTTACTTCTTCTGCCAGTTTTTTCTGAAGTTTTCTTTCGTTTGGAGCGGTTTTATGTTCTTCAATTAAAGCTTCAATCTCTTCTTTTCCTAAGAAAGTGTAGAATTTGATAAACCTTTCAGCATCATCATCTGTAGCATTCAGCCAGAATTGGTAGAATTTGTAAGGCGAAGTTTTCTTTTTATCCAGCCAGTAGTTTTCCCCGCTTTCTGATTTTCCGAATTTAGAGCCATCAGCTTTAGTAATTAAAGGAACAGTTAATGCAAATGCTTCTCCCTGAGCTTTTCTGCGGATTAATTCTGTACCTGTGGTGATATTTCCCCATTGATCAGAACCCCCCATCTGAAGCTTTACATTATTGTTTTGATATAAATGCAGGAAATCATATCCCTGGATAAGCTGGTAGGTAAATTCTGTAAAGCTCATTCCATCTGCTCCGGATTCTCCTGAAAATCTCTTTTTCACAGAATCTTTAGCCATCATATAGTTCACGGTAATATTTTTTCCTACGTTTTTTGCAAAATCAAGGAAAGAAATATTTTTCATCCAGTCGTAGTTGTTCACCAATTCTGCCTTATTAGGCTCGCTTCCTGAAAAATCAAGAAATCTTGACAATTGATTTTTTAAACAGTCAACATAATGAAGTAGCGTTTGTTCATCAAGAAGATTTCTCTCTGAAGATTTTCCTGAAGGATCACCGATCATTCCTGTTGCCCCGCCTACCAATGCGATAGGTTTATGACCATGCTGCTGAAAATGAGCAAGAATTTTTATCTGAATAAGACTTCCGATATGTAAAGAATCTGCGGTAGGATCAAAACCGATATAGGCAGTTGTCATTTCCTTATCCAGTTGTTCATCCGTTCCGGGCATCATGTCTGCAAAAAGACCGCGCCATTTCAATTCTTCAATAAAAGAGTTCATTATTTTTAACTTTAAAATTTAGTGTGCAAAGATAATCATTTCAGGGAAATAAGGACTAAAGGAACATCTGTCATTTATAACTCATGTAAACTGCAATTTCTTTTTTAGGAGCTTTTTCCTGCTCTCCGCACTCGCTATTTTTTGATTTCGGCGCGGCAGCGAAGCTGCCGCGCCGAAATCAAAAAATGAGCTCAGACAAAATGCTTCGATCAAGGCTAAACTTCAGTCAGTAATACAACTTTACAGAAAAATTCATTTAATGTCATGCTTTGTATTTTCAGCTGAAAACGATTATATTTGTTATTAATGAACGACGAACAATTATTCCAGCTTATTGCTAAGGCAAAGGAAAAAGACCAGAAAGCTCAAACCAGGCTCATCAACGTTTTTTGGGTTAATGTTTTTTCTTTTGTAATGAAAAAAGTTCATGATGAAAATGATGCAGACGAAATCACGGTGAATGTTTTTTCTAAAGTTTTATCAAAGCTGGATATGTATGATCCTCATTTTCAGTTCAAAACTTGGGTGCTTACCATTGCCCAAAATACCATTATTGATTTCTGGAGAAGAAAAAGCCGCGAAAACCAGGATCCTACCGAAAATCTGGAAGAAGTAAAAAACCAATACGCAAAATCACCGGAAGAACTCATGATTTCCGATGAAGAACAGAAAAAGATCATTAAAACCATTGAGTCTTTGGATGTCAATTACCAGGATATCATCAGGCTGCGATTCTTTGAAGAAAAAAGCATTAAAGAAATTGCTGAAGAATTAGGAATTTCTGTTGCGAATACAAAAGTTCGTGTTATGCGAGCCAAGAAAGTGTTGGCAGAATTGTTGAAAAACAATGAATTTAATGATAATTAACTGATTTTTAAGTTTACAGATAAATCGTTTCCTTCGTTTTTGGCAAAATAATTTTTCTTCGGTCCTTTAGATTTCTGTTTTGAAGATTGATTTTTAATCCTTTCTTTACAAAAATTTCCTTTTTGGATTTTCCGTATTCCTTGGTATTTTCAACTTCTTTTACAAAGGTTAATTGGCCTGTAGACAGATTAAAATCAACATCTGTCGAGTACTCTTCAGGCTTTCCGCTAATGGATGAATAACCTATTAATTCAAAATGACCATTCTGAAATCTGTATTTATCCGTATATCCCCATTTCCAACTGCTTCCGCCAGCCTGAGTAATCATTAATATCCCATTTTTAATCTCCGTTGTCTGGTATGGATCGCCCATCATTCCGCCGTCTCCGCTGCTGAGTATTGCATTTCTTGATTTTTCAAGAATGGCCCATTTCCCATTAACCTTTTTTAATATCTGTATTTCTCGGATATTTCCAAAATCGGTGCTGTCTTTTGTATTGTAAATAATGACTTTTTCCGGAATCTTGTCTCCATCAAGATCGCCATCCACGGTTTCAATGATGGTTGAACCTTCAGGCTGAAGTTCTTTTTGCGCAAAAGAAAATATGCTGAATAAGAATAATGAGAAGCAGAACAGATTTTTCATAAATAAAATTTGGATTCTTAAAATTACAAAATTATATGTTTCATCAATCTCTGTCTTTGATTGTTTCGATAAAAAAATCACTAACTTTGACCCTCAATTTGAGAGTACATGGAGGATTTAATTCAAAATACAACTGTTCAGAAACCAAAATGGATCCGTGTAAAACTTCCTACCGGTAAGAATTACAGAGAACTGCGAACTTTGGTTGATAAATATAAATTAAATACAATCTGTCAGAGCGGGAGTTGCCCGAATATGGGAGAATGTTGGGGAGAAGGGACAGCAACTTTCATGATTTTAGGAAATATCTGTACCAGAAGCTGTGGATTTTGTGGTGTAAAAACCGGAAAACCGCTTGATGTAAACTGGGATGAACCTGAAAAAGTGGCCCGTTCAATAAAATTAATGAAAATCAAACATGCTGTTTTAACCTCGGTTGACCGTGATGATTTGAAAGATATGGGTTCAATTCTTTGGGCTGAAACTGTAAATGCAGTTAGAAGAATCTCCCCGGGAACAACAATGGAAACATTAATTCCGGATTTCCAAGGAATTACAAAACATATCGACAGATTAGTTGATGTAGCCCCGGAAGTGATTTCACACAATATGGAAACGGTAAAACGCCTTACGAGAGAAGTAAGAATCCAGGCAAAATATGAAAGAAGTCTTGAAGTTTTAAGATATCTGAAAGAAGCCGGACAAAGAAGAACGAAAACCGGTGTAATGCTCGGTCTTGGTGAAACAAAAGATGAAGTTTTTCAGACTATTGAAGACATCAGAAATGCAAATGTGGACATTATTACTTTAGGACAATATCTGCAGCCTACAAAGAAGCATCTTCCTGTAAAGAAATTTATCACCCCTGAGGAATTTGATGAATTCGGAGATTTTGCAAGAAGTCTGGGATTCAGGCATGTGGAGAGTTCGCCCTTGGTGAGAAGTTCTTATCACGCAGAAAAACATATTCACTAAAATATAAATCGCTTCATTTAAGAAGCGATTTTTTTAACACATAAAAGTTGAAATCATAGCAGACCAGTTAATGGCTGCTTGATTATTAATTGGATTAAGTGTTTATCTAAAGATTCACTTTTATCTGAAAATTAACTTTATGTTCTTTCTTGATTTATATTGAGTTTAAATTTAATGCAAAAGGTTAATATAGTGGAGATTTAAATCATTTTGGTTAAAGTATAAATGATTATCTCTGCCGAATTTTGCACCTCTAAGAAAAGATAATGAAAATAGATAAAAAAATATTACCTCTGGCGATCGGCGGGCTTGGAATAGGCACAACAGAGTTTACTATAATGGGGCTGCTTCCTGATATGGCAAAAACATTACAGATAAGCATTCCCGAAGCGGGACACCTGATTTCTGCCTATGCTTTCGGTGTTGTGGTCGGTGCGCCTTTACTGATCGGATATTCGGTAAAGTTTCCTCCAAAAAAAGTATTAATGGCTTTGATGATCATTTTTACTTTATTCAATGCGCTGTCTGCAATGGCACCCGACTATACAACGATGATGATCATCCGTTTTCTTTCCGGTCTTCCGCATGGAGCATTTTTCGGAGTAGGAACAGTGGTTGCTGCCAGAATGGCGACAAAAGGCAAAGAAGCTTTTAATATTTCATTAATGTTTACCGGACTTACGGTTGCCAATCTTGCGATGGTTCCCTTAGCAACCTATATTGGTCACACTTTTCATTGGAGATGGTATTTTGTTATTGTTTCTGTGATAGGATTACTGGCTTTGCTATTTCTAAAACTCTGGCTTCCCGCTATGGAAGCCAATAAAGACACTCATTTTATGGAAGAGCTTAAGTTTCTTAATAAAAGACAGGCATGGATGGTATTAATGATTACTGCGATTGGCTTTGGCGGCTTATTTACCTGGTTTAGTTATATTACGCCGCTTATGACTATTGTTTCAGGAATAAAAGAAAGCTATATGGCCTATGTAATGATTCTTGCCGGAGCCGGAATGGTGGTCGGTAATCTTGTCGGTGGCTATTTATCGGACAGGCTGAGCCCTGAAAAAACATGTTCTTTGCTGTTGTTCTTGATGTTGATTTCATTGGCCGGAGTCTTTTTTCTTTCGGAGTATCGTAATGTTTCGCTTGCTCTTACCTTTGTCTGTGGAGCATTATCAATGTCCGTTGCTGCGCCGATTAATATTATGATGATGAAAGCCGCCCCGAAAAGCGAAATGATGGCTGCTGCTTTTATGCAGGCGGCATTCAATATTGCCAATGCGATGGGAGCATTTCTTGGAGGAATTCCTTTAGAAAAAGGTTATAGTTACAACTATCCTTCACTTGTTGGAGTATTCATGACGATTATAGGTTTGGTAATCAGTATAAGATATAAATATCTCTACGCCTCAAAAACAAATAGTGAAACTTTACCTGAATGTGTTTCCTGCGAAAAATAAAACAAAAAGTACCATCTCTAAAGACGGTACTTTTTTACTTTTATAATAGCGTGCTTATGCTTCTACTTCATTTCCGTTTTTGCACCAGTAAAGCGCATTGTAAAGATTTCCTTTGGGGAAAGACTTAAATTCTCCCGGCATCATTACACTGAAAATATCAGTAAAGTTCTGCACGCCCTCTTTGTCTGTAACAATAGCGGTTCTGTTCCACTTTGTTAAATTCTTTAATCCTAAAAGCGCATCCTGCAGCCAGGCTCCCATGGTAAAATTATCCAGATCAGTATCGAGATACAATAAATAGTTGAGTTCATTGAACTGATCTACTTTTTGCTTTACCCTCGGAATCACCAGGTTTTCAAAATCTTCTTTCGTTACTTCTCCCGTTGCATTAAAAGCCGCAACATTTTCCGGAGCTTCTGGAATAATCGTTATCATATTGTAATATTTTATTGTGGTTTAGATTTTAGGTTGATAACAAAAAGTAAACCATTATTAATATTGAGTTAACAAAAGATTTAAATCTCTGAAATAGGTGGTATGTTATCCGTCTAAATTCAGTACAGGAATTATTAATATGAGTTTAAGGCATTATTTTTGAAGTTTTAGGATACCACATAAATTTTTCTATTATGAAAACTCTTCAGAAAATTGCCATTCCCGTTTCGTTGGGAATTATAGGATTGCTTATCTTAAACTCATGTTCCGTAGGAATTCCCAAAGGGGCAACAGCGGTTAAAAACTTTAATGCCGATAAATATCTGGGAAAATGGTACGAAATTGCCAGATTCGATTATAAATTTGAAAAAGATATGGACAACGTTACCGCAACATATTCTAAAAATCCGGACGGAACCATCAAAGTTGATAATAAAGGGTACAACTATGTAAAAAAAGAATGGAAAGAATCAATCGGTGAGGCCAGATTTGTGAATGAAGAAACAGAAGCCCGTTTAAAAGTTTCATTTTTTAAACCGATTTGGGCTGGTTATAATGTTGTCGATATTGATGATGACTATCAATATGCACTGGTGATGGGAAACAGCTTAAAATATCTTTGGATCCTTTCCCGAACCAAAGAAATCCCTGAAAGTATCAGACAAAGATTCTTAGAGAAAGCCAAAAAAGTTGGATATAATACAGATGAACTCATCTGGGTAAGACATAATTAATTACCATTATTCATAAAGTTTGTCATTCTGAACGAAATGAAATGAAGCGAATAATCTACTTTAATGTATGATTCTTCCTTCGTCAGAATGACAAACCCAATGAATTTAATTTAAACCCTTATACTCCTTCCATTCCTCAAAACGATAATCGATGATCTGTTTCATCAGGTCATAATTTTCGTATGTATCTTCAATATGATAGAATGTTTCGTATTCGTAATCATTTTCTTCTGCCTTAGTATCAAAAAGATTCACGTAATCATCGGCAAATGAACTGAATTTGTTGCCAAAATCCGTTTCATCTTTATAGTAATCTTCAGCAAAAGCATTCCCCATAGAATTGAGATATGATGAGAACTTCCCATCCATTGAATCTATTACAAATTCTGCACCGGTGATATCTCGACGTTTTAAGCGTTCGATTTCCTCTTGTGAATCTTCAAGCAGTTCCTGTGATACCAAACCTTTATCAATACACCAGTTGAGAAACATTCCGGTGTGGGTTGCCCCGTTTTTTTCAGGCAGACCTTCCGGAAAATCTCCGCCGTAGTGCCATGAAGCATCATCATATTTAGACATATCTTTAATTATAGTTGTAAACAATTTTAGCCAAAAATAGAAAAAATCAATTTATATTGCCGGTCATGGAGAATTTTCCGTCATTTGTGAAGAATTTTTTTCAATATTAATATATGAAAGATGCTGTTCTGATTACTATTGGTGACGAAATCCTTTCGGGAAATACCGTAGACACCAATTCCAACTTTATCGCGAACGAATTAAAAAATATAGGCGTAAGAGTTTCGCAGATAATTACAATCTCAGATGAAATTGAAATCATTAAAAATACCATTAAATCTGCCTTTGAAATTGGTGATTTAATCATCACAACCGGAGGCTTGGGACCTACAAGAGATGATAAAACCAAAAAAGCCATCGCTGAATTTTTCAATGACGAAATTACCCTCGATGATGCAACCTTCAATCACCTCAAAGCGTATATGGAGCGACGCGGGCGTATAGAAATCCTGGAAAGGAACCGCGAGCAGGCTTTTGTTCCTACAAAATCAAAAGTTTTTCAGAATCATTACGGAACGGCGCCCTGCATGATGATGGAGCAGGACGGAAAACTGCTGTTCAGCCTTCCGGGAGTTCCCTATGAAGTAAAACCACTCATCAGGGATCAGATTATCCCTTATCTTCAACAAAAGTTCAGCCTGAATTATATTTCTTCAAGAATCGTTTCCGTAGTGGGAATTCCCGAAAGTATTCTGGCTGACACCATCGAAGACTGGGAGCTGGCTTTGCCACAGAATCTGTCACTGTCGTATCTTCCTGTCGGAACCCGCGTTAAACTGCGTCTCACCGCAACCGGCGAAAATGAAACGCTTTTACAGCAACAGCTTGAAGAGGAAATTCAGAAAGTAATGCCTTTAATTAAAGATAACGTTATTGCCACTTCAGAAGATAAAATTGAGAAAATACTGGCTGAGATCTTATCGGAGCGAAAACTGACAGTTTCAACGGCAGAAAGCTGTACGGGCGGTGAGCTCGCGAAAATGATAACCTCAAATTCAGGAAGCTCTGCTTATTTTCTTGGAGGAATTGTTGCGTACGCAACAGAAAAGAAAATTGAAATTTTAAAGGTAAAAAAAGAAACGGTAGAAGAATTTACGGTTGTTAGTGAACAGGTCGCTGCCGAAATGGTGGAAGGTTGCCAGAAATTATTCAACACTGATATTGCATTGTCTACAACGGGTGTTGCCGGTCCGGGAAAAGGGGAAGATGGTAAAGAGGTGGGAACTGTTTTTTATACCATTAAAGTTAACGAAAAAGTGGTAACCTCAAAACTCTATATGCCGCATCTGGATCGTCTGGATTTTATGTATTTTGTATCGCAGAAAGTAATTCAGGATCTTGTCGGGATTTTAATCTCTGAGAAAAAAATTAAATAAAATATTTTAAAAACAGAAAAATTTTAAAGTAACAAAAGTTAAATAAAACATACATATTGTATAAATTGTAATTATAATGAAAAAATTAACGCTTTCTCTGCTTTTGGCAGCAGGGATTTGTTCACAGAACGTGAACGCGCAAACTTCAGACAAAGGATTGGATCTTAGTCTGATGGATAAAACCGTTCGTCCTCAGGATGATTTCTATAACTACGTGAGCGGAACATGGATGAAAACGGCTAAAATTCCTTCTGATAAACCGACTTGGGGAAGTTTCAACAAGCTGGCGGAAGATACGGATAACCATTCCATGACCATTCTGAATTCTTTACTTAAAGATAAATTTGCTGATGGTACGGAAGGTAAAAAAATCCAGGATCTATACGCTACCTACATGAATATGCAGAAGAGAAATGCAGACGGAATCAAGCCGATTCAGGCAAATATCAATAAGATCGACGCCATCAAAAATCTTACGGATCTACAGAATTACCTTACTTCCGTTACAAAAGACGGAGAAAACGTTTTCTATGGCTGGGGCGTAGATGCAGATCTTAAAGATTCTAAAATGAATGCGGTGTATTTAGGAAATGCAACGTTAGGTTTAGGAAGAGATTATTACCAGAAAGTAAACGATAAAAATACAGAAGCTATCGCAGAATACACAAAGTATGTAGCTTCTATGCTGAAAGAATTAGGATACAAAAATGCCGATGCAGCAGCAAAAGGTATTGTAGATTACGAAAAAAGCATTGCTCAGACCTATCTTACCAACGAGCAAAGCCGTGACAATACGCTTCAGTACAATCCTAAAACAATGCCTGAGCTTTCTGCTTTGGTGAAGAATATAGATCTTCCGGGATACCTTAAGAAAGTAGGAGTAACAACTGACAAAGCGATTATCGGGGAATTGGGATACTACAAAAACTTGGATAAATTTATCAGCACTCAGAATCTTCCTGTGATCAAGGATTATCTTAAATTCCACATGATCAACGGAAGCGCTTCTTACCTAAGCGAAAAACTGGGTGATATGAGATTTGCTTTTTATGGTAAATATTTAAGAGGGCAACAGGAGCAGAGAGCTTTGAACAAGAGAGGGTACGAATTAATCAACGGAACGTTGGGAGAAGCTTTCGGAAAATTATATGTTGAAAAATATTTCCCTGCAGAAGCCAAAGCACAGATGGTGGAGCTGATTGATTATTTAAAGAAAAGCTTTGCCGTACACATCAATAACCTGGCTTGGATGTCTTCTACAACAAAGGAAAAAGCAATGCAGAAATTAAATAAATTCACTGTAAAAGTTGCATATCCTGATAAATGGAAAGATTATTCTAAATTAACGATCGTTCCTGAATCTAAGGGAGGAAATCTGTATTCAAACCTTCAGAATATTACAGAATGGCAGTACAATAAAGATTTGGCTAAAATCGGAAAACCGGTGGATAAATCGGAATGGGGAATGACACCACAAACGGTGAATGCCTATTACAACCCGGTAAACAACGAGATTGTATTCCCTGCCGCTATTCTTCAACCGCCTTTCTTTAATCCTAAAGCTGATGCCGCAGTGAATTTCGGTGGAATCGGTGCTGTTATCGGTCACGAAATGAGCCACGGATTTGATGATTCCGGTGCACAGTTCGATGCAGACGGAAACCTTGTAGACTGGTGGACTCCGGAAGATAAAGCCAATTTTGAAAAAGCAACAAAAGCGCTGGCAGCTCAATACGACAAATACGAGCCGGTAAAAGGAACTTTTGTAAACGGAACTTTTACAAATGGAGAAAATATTGCTGACTTAGGTGGTGTAAACATCGCTTACGATGCTCTTCAGATGTATTTGAAAGATAAAGGAAACCCTGGAACTATCAGCGGATACACACAGGACCAAAGATTCTTCCTAAGCTGGGCAACCGTTTGGAGAACGATGTCTAGTGAAAAATACATGATCAACCAGGTGAAAACAGATCCACACTCTCCGGGATATTTCAGAAGTTTCGGACCTATCATTAATGTTGATGCTTTCTATAAAGCATTCGACGTGAAGCCGGGAGATAAATTGTATAAAGCTCCTGCAGACAGAATTAAAATCTGGTAATCATTACCGAAAATGCCAAAACCGTTCAGCAATGAGCGGTTTTTTGTTTCTCTTATTTTTCAGCTTACGCTGGCAACGAAATTTCTGTAACGCTATTCATCACATCAATAGGAACGGGCTTTAGCCCGTTTACAAGAGATGAAATCTACATATGGGCTTCAGCCAAAACTTATTTCCTGTGTATCATTAAATCTCTTCGGTAGCATCCGTTAAATTTAAATATTGGTCAGTTAAGTTTAATGAAGAAGATCTTTTTATATCACATTCTTTCTACGCCTATTGAATAAATAATCGGTCTACCTTGGCTTTGTCTTGCAGGATTTTATCATTTACGGTTTATGGTTAATCACTTATCATCAAAATTTGTATATTTGATAAGTTTGTGTAAAAATCAAAAATATTTTTAATGAAAAAGTTAAATATCGGAATACTGGCCTTCACCGGGCTTGTATTTTTAAGTTCATGTGGTACAGCAAAAACAGCAGATACGCAAAAACCGGAAACCGTGAAAGAAGTTGTTGCAGAGCCGGCAAAAGAGGAAATGAAAGAAGAAGGGATCAATTTATCTTATATGGATAAATCTGTACGTCCGCAGGATGATTTTTTTAGCTATGTAAACGGAAATTGGGTGAAAACCACTCAGATTCCATCAGATAAAGCGAGCTGGGGATCTTTCAATGCACTGAGAGAAAATGTAGATGATGCTTCTTTGGACATTTTAAATAAAATTTTATCCGAATCTTATCCTGCAGGTTCCGAAGGACAGAAAATCCAGAATCTTTATGCCTCATTTATGGATACAGGTAAAAGAAATGCAGAAGGCCTGGCACCTATTAAAGGTGATTTGGCTAAAATTGATGCCATCAAAAACCTTAATGATCTTCAAAAGTATCTGCTTGAAGCGACTAAATTGGGCGACAATTCTTTCTACGGATGGAGAGTAGGCGCAGATATGAAGAATTCTAAAATGAATGCAGTATATCTTGGCGGTCCGGATCTTGGTTTGGGAAGAGATTATTACCAGAAAGTAAACGAAGCCAATACCAAAACCTTAGCAGAATACCAGTCTTATATAGGAAAGCTCTTTGGCGTTTTAGGATATAAAAATACTGAAGCTTCAGCAAAAAATGTAGTGGATTTTGAAAAGCAGCTGGCTAATTATTTATTAACGCTTGAACAAAACAGAGATGCCAATTTAAGATACAATCCGAAAAATGTCTCTGAATTGCCGGCTTTGGTGAAAAATGTGAATCTTCAAAAATATCTTAAGGATGCAGGGGTAAATACAGATAGGGTAATCATCGGAGAACTGAAGTATTATCAGAATATGGACTCTTTCCTTACCCAGAAAAATCTTCCGTTGCTAAAGGATTATCTTAAATATCATTTAATTAATGGTAATGCAAGTAATCTGGACGAAAATCTTGAACAGATCAGATTTGATTTCTATTCTAAATATCTGCAGGGACAAAAAGAGCAGCGTCCGATGAACAAGAGAGGACTTTCCCTTGTGAACGGAGTTCTTGGTGAAGCTTTCGGTAAACTGTATGTAGAAAAATATTTCACTCCCGAAGCCAAAGCACAGATGGAAACGTATATTGATTATATCTTAAAATCATTTAAACAGCACATCAATGATATGGACTGGATGTCTCCTGCCACGAAGGTGAAAGCTCAGGAAAAATTATCCAAATTCACGGTAAAAATCGCTTATCCGGATAAATGGAAAGACTATACTCAATTAAAAGTAGAATCTCCGAAAGCCGGTGCCACATTATACTCGAATCTTCAGAATGTTTCTGCCTGGCAGTACCAGAGAAGCCTTGATAAAATAGGAAAACCAGTCGACAAAACAGAATGGGGAATGACTCCGCAGACGGTAAATGCATATTACAATGGATCCAACAATGAGATTGTATTTCCTGCGGCGATTCTTCAGCCTCCGTTCTATAATCCTAAGGCAGATGCAGCGGTAAACTTTGGCGGAATTGGCGCGGTAATCGGTCATGAGATTTCTCATGGGTTCGACGACAGTGGTTCCAGATTTGATGGTGACGGAAACCTAAATAACTGGTGGACAGATGAAGACCGTAAGAACTTCGATGCTAAAGTAGGTGAGCTTGCGGCGCAGTACAGCGCTTATGAGCCTGTGAAAGGAAGTTTCGTTAACGGTAAATTTACCAGTGGTGAAAACATCGGAGATTTAGGTGGAGTAGCGGTTGCTTACGATGCACTTCAGATGTATCTTAAAGATCACGGAAATCCGGGGTTAATAAGCGGTTTCACGCAGGATCAGAGATTCTTTATGAGCTGGGCAACGGTTTGGAGAACAAAATCTACGGATCAATATATGACCAACCAGGTGAAAACAGACCCACATTCTCCTGGAGTATTCAGGGCATTCGGTCCGTTAGTGAATCAGGATGCATTTATTAAAGCATTTGATATCAAACCTGGCGACAAAATGTACAAAGCTCCTGAAGACAGAATAAAAATTTGGTAAACAAGCCAAAAATTGTTAGAAACGAAAAACGCATCAGAAATGGTGCGTTTTTTTATTTAATTTTTCCTAGTTTAGTAATCGTAAAATGTTGATTTTTGATTAATATTTGTCATTTAAATTAAATATTTCAAGAAAAATCTTAACAAAATTTTGTATGTTACAGTTTTTTTTTAAATTTAAACATTGGATTGGTCAGTTATTTGATGCTGATAAATACAATTCACACCAAGATAGAAAATCTCAAAATAACAATAATATGGCAATGTTTAATTATGGCGTTGGCGGAAACGAAGTGAAAGTAGACGCTAATGAAGCTATTCAGAGCATACAGGAAAATAAGTCGCTGATCGTGAGCCAGCTTACTACAGACGAGTCTTATGTTCCTGAAATTGTAACCGGTCTAAAGACTGTGGATGACGTCTTCAAACATTTCCAGCCTTCTGTGAGTGTTCAGCACCAGACGGAAGATGGCAGTGTAGTAGAAGAGGAATTCCGTTTTCAGAATCTTGCGGACTTCACCCCAAAAAATCTTACCCAGAAATCAGCGTATCTTCAGCAGCTCAGCATGGAGCAGGAACAATACAATAAAATTGTACGTCAGCTGAAAACCAATAAAATTCTGCGCAATATGCTGGAAAACGATCAGACGAGAGCTGCGTTTATCGAAGTATTAAAGGAAGTGGCCCAAGAACTTGAAAAATAATCTAAAGACTTACATTAATCATGGATAGTAAATTACAGGCAGCTGAAAACCAACAACAGGGACAACAGCAACACGCAGGGCAACCGAAGGGCAACCCGCTTGCCGAACTCAATAAAATAGGTGGTTTCGGTTTTGTAGAATCCGTTGTAGACGGTATCGCAAACATGAACCCTACAAGAAAAGCCAGGAAAGAGATATTCCTTAATGATGGTAATAAAGAAGAAGAGAGAAAAGAGCTTCTTCAAAAAATAAATCTTTGGATGAACCTCCTGGAAGGCAATGATTCGGCAGATAAAATGGCTGAAACGTGCAAATCTAAAGCTCAGGCAGCAGACCAGAGTTTAAAATCAAATCTTAAGAATACATTAGATGCGGTACGTCAGCTGGAAACTAACTACAGAACTGTAGCTCAGTTTTATAAGAATACAGAACTTGATAAAGTAGACAACGTAAGTATCGTTAATGCAAGCCTGGATCAGGTTTCGGATCTTGATAATCCATTATTTATTGACGCGATTGCAGAAGAATTTAAAAACTATTACGACCGTCTTGATCTTAGGGATAACTATTCGATTTTAGCAATTCCGGGGTATCTTGGATCAAATAAAGTCATCGAAAAATGGGCGAAGATCTGTAACGAAAACAAAGTAATGATGGTTACCGACTTTGCCAATCTTGATAAGCCGGATGATGTTGTCGATCTGTTTCACTCTGCAAATCTTACAGGTGGTGAACTACACAGAAGTAATGTTATTATGACGTGTAACTGGTTGGTTGGCCGTGGAAGAGCTGAAGAAGTGGGAGAGGAAGAGAATGTAGAGCTTCCGCCATCAACTTCACTGGCTGGAAAAATCCATAAAACACTGATGTCTCAGGTGGCAGCAGGTAAAAAGCATGGTAATATTAATGAAGTTGACGCTGTAAAATTCGAATTAAAGAAAAGCGAAATTTCACAACTGGAAAAAATGGGACTTGTTCCGATGGTGAATGAATACGGTAAGATCATGGCATTTTCAGCAAAAACATTGTTTACG
Organism: Chryseobacterium lineare; assembly: GCF_977014045.1. NCBI lineage: Bacteria > Pseudomonadati > Bacteroidota > Flavobacteriia > Flavobacteriales > Weeksellaceae > Chryseobacterium > Chryseobacterium lineare. The sequence goes on from NZ_CDRNIQ010000001.1 coordinate 187,424, forward strand.
GGTGATAATATCGGTCTGCAGACATATTCTGTTGTCCGTGTATTTGATTATGTAACAAAAGTTTTATTGGATTTCCTAAACAGAAGAGCTTTCGAAAACTGGAATGCAAAGAACGAGGATGATCTTAGAAGACAGATTGTTCAGTTCCTGGACAATATCAAAGGTCCGGATAAACTGATCGAGAAATTTAAAATTGTTCGATTTGAACAGGACAGAGTCAACAAAGACAGAGTATGGCTTGACATCCGTCTGACACCGTACTTCCCGACAAAGAGTTTCGTGATTAAACTTGACGGTCACAAAGGAGACGATGGAAATGAGTGGGATGCAGAATACGCACAGGAATAAAATATATCATTAATAAAAGCCGATGCATTTTTACATCGGTTTTTTTCTATCAAATCACTAAATATTTTAATATGAAAGGCAGATTATTATACTTTTTGCCATTACTTATTTTTGTTTCCGGTTGCGAGGAAAAAAAACTTCAGCAGGAACACAAAATCGATCTTTTTGCAGACGAACGACAGGAAGGTAAAGCATATATTATGAACGAACAGGAATGTTTTGATGCGAGTGATCTTGTTATTTCTACTTCAGATATTAAGCTGTCCGATAGCTCTAAAGGCCGTGGACGTGCAGTTTTTATCTATAAAATAAAATCCGGTGAAGTGCTAAAAACAACCAGAGATTCTATTGTTAATTTTCCTTTGCAGATTTTGTCAAATCAAAGACTGAAACTGAAATCTCCCATGTACGCTTATCTTAAAAAACTTGAAGGCTACCGATTTATTGCAAAAGACAAACATCTGAAATATCAATGGCTTAAGGCTGCTCCTGTCTATCCGGTGAAACAGGAAAATTAAATTATCTTTGCAGCATTAATGAAGAAGAACTTTTGGAAAAAATAAAAAATTCAGATTTCAGACCTATCGGCGATAAACTTTTGGCCTGGTATAAAACCAACGCCAGAGATCTTCCGTTCCGGCAGACAAAAGATCCGTATAAAATATGGATTTGTGAGATTGTTTTTCAGCAGACAAGAATCAATCAAGGTCTGAATCACTACAATAATTTTATTGCAAGATTTCCGGATGTTAAAACACTGGCGGAAGCTGAAGAAAATGAAGTTTTACTCTATTGGAAAGGATTAGGATATTATTCAAGGGCCATAAATGTTCATAAAGCGGCGCAGCAGATCATGAACGATTATCATGGAGTTTTTCCTCATGAATATGAAGAGATTCTGAAGCTGAAAGGTGTCGGAAAATATACAGCCGCAGCAGTTTTCAGTATTTGTTTTGAAGGTAAAATTCCTGCGGTGGACGGAAATTTCTACCGTGTTCTCAGCCGTATTTTTGCAGATGATTTTGATATTTCCAATTCACGGGCTTTCAGTTATTTTTCTGAGCTGGCACATTTAATATTACCGGATAATGTTGGAGATTTCAATCAGGCGATGATGGATCTGGGATCAGAGATCTGTAAACCGAAAAATCCGCTATGCAGAGAATGTCCGTTAAATAGCGATTGTCTGGCTTTTTCAATGAATAGGGTTTCCGAATTTCCGGTTAAAACAAAAAAAGTAAAGGCAGCAGATTTAGATTTAAAATATTATTTCGTTCACCGAAACGGACAGTTTTTAATTCAGCAGAGAAAAGATGATTTCATCTGGAAAAAGTTGTTTGAATTTCCGCCTGAAATTTCCGATGAGCTTATTCCTTTTATTAAAAGTGTGAAAATGATCAGCCATAAATTAACCCATAAGAATTTGAGCATAGAAATTTTTAACGTTGAGGTAGATTCTGAAGAAGTTTGGGTAAAATTTATTAAAGAAAATCAATACATTACAGCAGATGTTGAAGGTTCACATGAAATGTCTTTCCCAAAACCTTTGGAAAATTATATTGAAAGTTATAATTCAGCATACAGAATCTTGTAAAATAAAAGAAATATTTATCATATTTCTTTGCTGAGTGAAACGCGTTTGCGAACTCAGAATATGCATAACAATTGCAACAAAATCTTTGCGAGCTATGCGTTAAAAACAAATTTCCCAAACAAAATTTAATTCCAATTTCAAAACTCATTGAAATCCTGAAATTTGTCTTCCTAAATCTAAAATCTAATTTGTACTTTTGCAAAATGTTTAAAAACGCCTTTTTTATTTTTGCGGCCTTACTTTTGGTATCTTGCGGAAAAGATCCTGTCCCGAAGCCGTATGGTGAGCTTCGCCTGGAATATCCTGCACCGAAGTATCAGAAGTTTGAAAACAATTGTGCCTACACATTTGAATACTCTGATTTTGCAAAAATAACAGATGCCAAAAGACCTTGCTGGTATTATCTGAACTACCCGAAAATGAAAGCAAAAGTCTTTGTGACGTACTATCCGATTAAAAACGATTTCGCGGCACACATCCAGGAAGCTGAAAAAATGGTTTACGAACATACAATCAAAGCAAGCTCAATCGATACCAAGTCATTTGAATATCCTGACAGGAAAGTCTATGGAAATTTTTATGAACTTAAAGGGCAAAGTGCTTCAAACCTTCAATTCTACATTACAGACAGCACGAGACATTTTGTAACGGCTTATTTATATTTTAACACAAGACCAAAGCCTGATTCTTTGGCTCCTGCAGTAGATTATATCAAAAAAGATATGAAACATCTGCTGGACACATTTGAATGGAAAAATTAATTTACTTTAATATACTTTGAAAATAATATGAAACTTTTAGTTGTAGGAAGTGTTGCATTCGATGCAATCGAAACACCATTTGGGAAAACAGATAAAATTTTGGGAGGTGCAGCAACATATATCGGGATCACTTCATCTATTTTGGGTGTGAAATCCGGGATTGTTTCCGTAGTGGGAGGCGATTTTCCTCAGGAGCATCTGGATATGTTTACCGATAGAGACATAAATATCGAAGGGATCGAGATCGTAAAAGAAGGCAAAACCTTTTTCTGGTCTGGTAAATATCACAATGACCTTAATACAAGAGATACACTGGCAACAGAAGTGAACGTCCTGGAAAACTTCGATCCTAAAATTCCTGATTCTATGCAGGATGCAGAGATTCTATTATTAGGAAATCTTCACCCGGGCGTACAGCTTTCAGTTCTTGAAAAAATGCATAACCGTCCGAAATTAGTTATTCTTGATACTATGAATTTCTGGATGGATAGTGCCTGGGATATTTTAATGGATATGATTGCCAAAACAGACGTTATCACCATTAATGATGAAGAAGCAAGACAGCTTTCCGGAGAATATTCTTTGGTAAAAGCAGCCAAAAAGATTCACGAAATGGGTCCTGAATATGTCATTATCAAAAAAGGAGAGCACGGGGCTTTGCTTTTCCATGACAGTAAAGTATTTGCGATTCCTGCATTGCCATTGGAAGATGTATTTGATCCTACCGGAGCGGGAGATACTTTCGCCGGTGGTTTTGCGGCTTATCTGGCTAAAAAAGGTAAGATTGATTTTGAAACCATGAAGTCTGCATTGATCGTAGGTTCTGCAATGGCTTCTTTCACCGTTGAAAAATTCGGAACAGAAAGAATTCAGGAAGTAAATGAAGCAGATATGTTCGCAAGATTAAAACAATTTAAAGAATTAACGACTTTTGATGTCGAACTACAGTAAATACGTCTTTTTTAAGAAATATTTATAATAAAAAATTTAGTGTAATTCGTTAAGAATTCTAAATTTGCAACTTGTTTAAAATAGTAAAATGATAAATAAACTTAAGATCACTTTTCTTTTTGGAATTTTCATCATGTTGTTCGGTGCAAATACAATGAATGCGCAGTTGAAACAAGGAGATTTAGTGGATGGTATTTCTGCTGTAATTGGTGATGAAATTGTTTTGGAATCTGATGTGAACGAACAGATGAACTACGCAAAACAGCAGGGAGCTTCTAATATAGATAAGTGTGAGTTTCTGGAAAACCTTCTCAACAACAAACTTCTCGTTTACGAAGCAAAAAAAGATACATTAATTGATAATCGTTCTGCGGCAATCAAGGAGCAGGCCAATGCAAAATATCAGCAGTTGCTTTCCCAGTTTCCAGATGAAAAAACCATGTTGGCTGCCTATAAGTTCAGAAACGGATACGAAATGAAAAATGCGATTGAAAAAATCGATACGGATCAATATTACGGACAGGCAAAATATCAGAGAATCACTGAGAAGGCAGACGTTACTCCTAATGAGGTAACTGATTTCTACAATATGTACAAAACTCAGCTTCCTGAAGTGAAAGATGAGGTTTCACTGTCGCAGATCATGATGTTTCCTAAACTTACGGAAGCGCATAAAGAGGATCTGATCAACCGACTGAAAAAAATAAAGAAAGATATCGAAGGAGGAGAAAGCTTCGAAAGCCAGGCTAGAATTTATTCTGAAGATCCGGGGTCAGCATCAAACGGAGGTCTGATGAAAAATATTTCTAAAGGCCAGATGGTAAAACCTTTTGAAGCAGCAGCTCTGAATCTTCAGGAAGGTGAAATTTCCGATCCGATAGAATCCGAATTCGGATATCATATCATCCAGCTGGTAAAAAAATCAGGGAAGATCTATGATGCAAGGCATATTCTTTTAATGGCAACGCCTACCGATGATGAAATAAAAACGGCAAAAGTGAAATTAGACAGTATCAGAGGATTAATTATTGATGGTAAAATAAGTTTTAAAGATGCTGCTTTTAAGTTTTCTGATGATAAAAGAACAAAATTTAACGCAGGGGTAATTGCTGGTGCAGACGGTTCCAGTAAAATAGAAAGGGAAACCGTTCCGGGAACCATCAGCTATGAATTGGCAGGTCTTAATAAAGGTGATATTACCAATGCTTTTGATGATAAAGATGAAAGAGAGAGAAAGGTTGTAAAGATCATTAAAATGGAAGACGTAATCCCTGCACACAAGATTACGCTGGAAACTGATTATGACAGAATCAAGCAATTGGCACTCAACAAAACAAGAAATGAAATGCTGGAAAAGTTTGTAAATTCAAAACTTCCGACAACATTTATTTCGATTGACAGCCGCTATGACAACTGCGCTTTCAAAGGGAGATGGAAGAAAGATTCAATGAAAAAATAATACACGACCTTCAGATTTTTCTGAAGGTTTTTTTTGTTTAAAACTTATATAAAATCCCAGGTTTTAGTATTTTTACCATATGAGCAATTTTATAGATTTTAATTCAGCAAAAAAGCTTCACGAAATGCAATCCCAGCAAAATAAAATTACGGAACTATTTAATATACAATATCCAATCATTCAAGGTGGGATGATTTGGCATTCCGGATGGAAATTAGCTTCAGCGGTTTCCAACTGCGGTGGTCTTGGCCTGATCGGGGCCGGAAGTATGTATCCTGATGTTTTAAGGGAAAATATTCAGAAATGTAAACAAGCCACTGATAAACCTTTTGGCGTGAATGTTCCGATGCTTTACCCGAATATTGATGAGATCATACAGATCATTTTAGAGGAAGGTGTGAAGATTGTTTTTACCTCGGCAGGCAATCCTAAAACGTACACCGAAACTCTTCAGAAAGAAGGATTAAAGGTGGCGCACGTTGTTTCATCTACAAAATTTGCCATGAAATGTGAAGATGCCGGAGTGGACGCTATTGTAGCTGAAGGCTTCGAAGCAGGAGGTCACAACGGACGAGATGAAACCACAACGTTCTGCCTTATTCCCAATGTAAAAAAACATATTTCAAAACCATTGATCGCAGCAGGAGGGATTGCCTTAGGGGCCCAGATAAAAGCTGCCATGATCCTTGGGGCCGACGGTGTACAGATCGGTTCGCGTTTTGCCGCTACGACAGAGGCAAGTGCGCATGACAACTGGAAGAAAAAAATAACGGAACTTCAGGAAGGGGATACTCATCTTACTTTGAAAGAGCTTGCCCCCGTAAGAATGGTGAAAAATAAATTTTTCAATGAACTGGAAGAGATTTATAATATAGGAAGAAATAAAGAGTCGCTTATTGCTTCTTTAGGGCGCGCAAGAGCTAAACGCGGAATGTTTGAAGGTGACATGGAAGAGGGCGAACTGGAAATAGGACAGGTTTCGGCATTGATTGATGAAGTACTTCCCGTAAAAACAGTTTTTAAGAATTTATTACAAGAATTTGAGGCGGCCAAAATACCTTCATTTTGATGCTGATAAAGTCAAAGGGTCTTATTCTGAGTAAAAAGGCTCTACGTTTATCCTAAAAGGTTTAATGACGAAGTAAAAAGGTCCGTGATCCGAGCAAAAAGGTTAGAAATTTAAGCAAAAAGGTTCGGTGATGGTGCAAAAAGCTTCGTGATCCGAGTAAAATGGTCGGTGATCTGAGTGAAATGCTCAAAATTAGATCTGGAAATGCTTATTAAGGAAGAATATTTATCGTCACATTTACATAAAAAAAGGGAACTTAAAAAGTTCCCTGATTTGCTTCTATAGCCTGTTTCAGTTCTGCCCAGCCACCGCCGTTGTACCCTTCTTTCAGACCTTGTGCGTTAAGATATTCCAAAGCTTTTCCGCTTCTGTTTCCGCTTCTACAGAAAATGATCACTGGTTTTTCGATAGAAAGAACCTCATCTTGTCTGTCCTCCACTTCACCTAAAGGAATATTTTTAGCACCGTCTATACTTCCGTCCATTTCAAGCTCCATTGGCTCCCGAACGTCAATTAATTCATAATTTCCTGATTTTAAAACTTCTGATAAAGACATAATTGTATTAATATTTTAGAGTTAATTTTTTGAAAATAAATTATTGTAGAATGTTATACAGCAATTCAATCCCAAAGCTCAAACAAATTTATAAAATAATCTTAGTTTTGCAATGTAAAAATCATGAATTCAAACGCGGAAAAATATTCACAGTTGATAAAAGCCAGGGCAAAAAGTTTTGGCTTTCAAAGCTGTGGTATTTCCAGAGCTGATTTTTTGGAAGAAGATGCAAGACCATTGGAAGAATGGCTGAAGAATAATTTTCATGGCGAAATGAAGTACATGGAAAATCATTTTGATAAAAGACTGGATCCCAGATTGCTGGTAGAAGGTTCAAAGTCCGTGATTTCCCTTTCTTACAATTATTTCCCCGAGGAAAAGATTTCAACGCTAGACAACTTTAAAATTTCCAAATATGCTTACGCTGAAGATTATCATGAAGTGATAAAAGAGATTCTGAGAGACATGGTTTCGGGGTTGCAGGAAGAGATCGGCGAATTCGGATTTCGGGTTTTTGTAGATTCTGCACCTGTTTTGGAAAGAAGCTGGGCGAGAAAATCAGGGATTGGATGGGTCGGTAAAAATGCCAATCTGATTACGAAACAGAATGGTTCATTTTATTTTCTGGCGGAGATCATCTGCGATCTTGAATTGATTCCCGATCATGAAACAACAGATCATTGCGGAACATGCCGAAAATGTATCGATGCATGCCCGACAAGTGCCATTGTTTCTGAAAAGCTGATCGATGGGAGTAAATGCATTTCTTACGCAACAATAGAGCTGAAAAATGATATTCCCGATTATTTTAAAGATAAAATGGATGACTGGATGTTCGGGTGTGATGTTTGCCAGGATGTCTGCCCATGGAACAGGTTTTCTGCACCTCATCACCAGAGTAAATTTAAACCTAATGAAACATTGAAAAATTTTAAAAAAGGAGAGTGGAAAGAACTTACTCAGGAGTTATTTTCAGAGATATTCAGAAAATCACCCGTAAAAAGAACGAAGTTTGCAGGGTTGAAAAGGAATATTGAATTTATTGAAAAGACGTCAGATAAACTCTGATTTTTTTTGGGGATAAAATCCTGTCTGGAACTTTTCAATTTCCAAAATAAAAAGGGTAAACAGCCATTCCTTAAATTTAATATTTAAAGAGGTTAAGATTTTAAAAGGTAAAGGTCAAAAAAAAAGACTTTCAGGAGATTATATCTCACCAAAAATCAACGTTTTTTCTGTACTCTTTTTGGAGCCACTTTTACTCTTATTTTAAATCTTTTGTTTGATTTGGAGTTTTTCTGCATATTTGTGAACATTTTGTACTTAAATTTAAATAAAAATTAGTTTAAAACAAATACTTTTGAGAAAATTAATATTAAATTTTATTAACTATCATTAAAAAGCTGGCTGTGAAAAAAATGTTGTTTATCATTCTTAAAACTTTAGGAGTCATTGTAGGAATTGTTGTATTGTATGTAGCTTTGGGATATCTGCTGCCTTTTATTGAAGTTTCGGCGAAAGATGATGGTCAGAAGAAAGAAGTTCCGGTTTATATCTACACCAATGGGGTGCATACGGACATTGTGATGCCTGTGAAAAATGACCTTCACGACTGGAGCGCTGAAGTTCCGTTTTCTAATACAAGATCTCAAAAGACTGACTACCAATATGTCGGGATAGGGTGGGGCGATAAAGGGTTTTATCTTGATACGCCTACGTGGGCAGATCTTAAATTCTCAACCGCTTTCAAAGCAGCCTTCTGGCTTAGTGAATCTGCTATGCATTGTACATACTATGAAACGATGAAGGAAGGTGACGACTGTAAAATGATCATGATCAGCAGAAATCAGTATACAAAACTGGTAGAATTTGTAGAAAATAAATTTGATAAAGACCAAAACGGAAATTTTATTCTGATTCCCACAAATGCTGTCTATGGAAATAATGACGCATTTTATGATGCCAAGGGGAAATACAGTTTTCTTGATACCTGTAATACCTGGGCCAATAATGCTCTGAAGGCAGCCGGACAAAAAGCAGCACTCTGGACTCCTACAGATACCGGAATATTTCTACATTATAAATAATGCGGAGAATATTTTGTACTGATTGCTTTTCTTTCTGTGTTGATTTCCTGTAGGGAAATATAATTACTTACAATATTTTGGTACTTAATAAGAACTTTCCCTGCTGGTTCTCCGGATGGATGGGGTTGCCTGCCGTTTCAGACAAAGCAATGAAAGAAATCGACCCAATGCTTCAGGAAACTTCAAAACCTGTTCTGATGTGATATACCATTAAACTTTCAATGTTTAATAGATAAAAAATAATATTCTATCATTGTGATAATTACATGGAATTTTCACATTGAAATTTTTTAAATAATGAAAATTTAATATTTAATTTTTATTTTTGTATTCTTTTATTAATAGGGGTTTATGTAAAATAACTCTACTTTTAAGAATTAGAATTATTAATTAAAATTTAAAATTAAATCAATGAAGAAATTTCTACATTTTGCAATGGTGTGTGGTGGACTTATGTTTTCAAAAGCACAGACTTCCGTGACGGCGAGTAATTATGCTACAGGCCAGAATGCCACTTATACTTTTAATTACACCACGACACAAGCGATAGGTACAGGGACTGCTAATCCCAATGTGTTTTATTTCTCGAAACCCGGAGCGTATCCTTCTTTAACGACAGTTTCAGGAGGAAATAATCTAGGTTCGCATATTACTTTTAAAGTGAATGGGGTTACTTATCCTTGTAATATAACATTTGGAAGCGTTGGCGGATCATGGAGCAGTGGCATACAGCTTTCAACAGGTGGTGCAACAATGGGAATTGCCATTCCTGCCGGTGCCCAGATACAGGTTACCGTAACGGGACTTTTGAAAAATCCTTCTACTTCAGGAACTTATAATCTGAATTGGATTACTGCCAAAGCTAATGGAGCCATAGTGGAAAGCTTCAGCTTCCCGGTTACTATTGCATCCACTCTTGCAGCTACAGAAGTTTCTGATAAAAAAGATGAAGCGAAAATTTATCCGAATCCTGCTTCTGAGTTTATAAAAGTTTCTGGTTTAAAGAAAAATGAGAAGTACACGATCTTTAGCGTTTCAGGAGAAAAGATAAGTGAAGGATCAGTTTCGGTAAATGAGCAGATCAATATCCAGCATCTTAATAAAGGATTATTTTTACTGAAGCTTGAAAACGGACAGGTAAGTAAATTTATCAAAAAATAATACACAAGGCCACTTTTTATAAAGTGGTTTTTATTTTAATGCTGTAAGCCTGGAATGTGGTATTTTTATTGCATTTCCAAATAAAAAAATAATGAAACACAGACTCTTTCGCGAACAGCAATTGAATTGCAACATCGATACGGCCTGGAAGTTTTTCTCTTCTGCGGGCAACCTCTCCAAAATTACTCCGGAAGATATGAATTTTGTTGTACTGACGAAATTTGAGAATGATGAAATCTATAAAGGTATGACCATTGATTATTTTGTCTCGCCACTGTTCGGAATTAAAATGAAATGGAAAACTGAGATTATACAGGTTGATTTCAGAAAGAGCTTTACCGATTTTCAGAAAAAAGGTCCTTATAAACTTTGGCATCATCATCATGAATTCATAGAAAATGAAAATGGTGTTTTGATGAAAGATACGGTTGATTATGAACTGCCATTCGGCTTTTTAGGCGAGATTGCCCATAAGCTTATTGTTAAAGATAAGCTTCAGCATATTTTTGATTATCGGTTTAAAGTATTGGAGGAACGTTTCAATCAACACAAATAAGGATGCCTGAAAGTAAAGATAAAATAAATGTCTTCTGGTTTCGCAGAGATTTGCGTTTGGAAGATAATTGTGCGCTACATAACGCTTTAAAACAGCATAGGGACGTTCTGCCTGTTTTTATTTTTGATAAAGGAATTTTAAGTAAGCTGGAAGATAAATCTGATAGGAGAGTAGATTATTTTCATCAGGCTCTCAAAGAAATTCATCAGGAATTAAAAGAGAATAAAAGCGGAATCACTGTTTTTCATGAAAAACCTTTGGATGCATTCAAAAAACTGGTTCAGCAATATGATATTGATATGGTTTTCTGCAATTCAGATTATGAACCGGAGGCGATTCAGCGAGATTTGGAAATTGAAAAATTTCTTCAAAGCAATAGAATCGTATTTAAAAGTTTTAAAGACCAGGTAATTTTTGAAAAAGATGAAGTTTTAAAAAAAGACGGTACGCCTTATACAGTTTATACGCCTTATTCCAAAAAGTGGAAAGAGTTTCTCCACGAAAGTAAAATTGAACATTTCAGCACAAATTTTTCAAGTCTTTTAAAATATAACCTTCCTGAATTTCCCGAACTTGAAGATATTGGATTTAAGAAAACGGATATAAAATTCATTAAACCGATTCTTAAAAAATCAATTATTGATGATTATGATAAATACAGGGATTTCCCGGCTATGGATCATACGACACATTTGGGTGTTGCTTTGCGCTTTGGTACAATCTCTGTTCGCCGATGCGTCCAGTTTGCTTCAGAACATAATGAAACCTGGCTTAATGAGTTGATATGGAGAGAGTTTTTCATGCAGATTCTTTATCATTTTCCGAAAGTGGTAAAGCATTCATTCAAAGAAAAATATGAAAATATCGAATGGCGAAATAATGAAAAAGAATTTGAACTTTGGTGCAAAGGACAAACCGGCTACCCTATTGTAGATGCAGGAATGCGCCAGCTGAATGCCACAGGCTTCATGCATAACAGAGTGAGAATGATCGTGGCGAGTTTCCTGACGAAACATTTGTTGATCGACTGGCGGTGGGGAGAATCTTATTTTGCAAAAAAGCTATTGGATTATGAACTTTCATCCAACAACGGAAACTGGCAATGGGCGGCGGGGTGCGGATGTGATGCGGCACCATATTTCAGGGTTTTCAATCCTTCTGAGCAGACTAAAAAATTTGACAGCGACCAAAAATATATCAAAAAATGGATTCCTGGAAAAGAGATACAAATTAAGCCAATCGTAGAACATGTTTTTGCAAGGAAAAGAGCACTTGAAGTCTACGGAAAAGCCGTAAAGGAAAAATAAAAATTGATTTTTAAGAATCTTTAAATTAACTTATAGTATTTATTGCTAAATTTAAAGTATGCATTATCAGTTAGAAAAACATTACGTCAATAGAGTGGGCTGGCTGAGAGCGGCTGTTTTAGGAGCTAACGATGGGTTGCTTTCCACCACAAGTATTGTGATTGGAGTTGCGGCGGCGACTCCGGACCGTAATACGATTATTCTTGCTGCTTTGGCTGGGATGATAGCCGGAGCAATGTCCATGGCTGCAGGAGAATATGTCTCTGTGAGTTCGCAGGAAGATACCGAAAAGGCAGATCTTCTTCGCGAAAAAAAGGAATTAGAGGAAATGCCTGAAATCGAATTGCTGGAACTTGCCAAAATCTACGAAAAAAGAGGGGTAAGTAAAGAAACTGCCCTGAAAGTTGCTACCGAACTTACCGAGCATGATGCATTAGCAGCGCATGCTCATGATGAACTTGGAATTAATGAAATTACTCAGGCAAAACCTTTGCAGGCTGCTATTGCTTCTTTTGGTTCTTTCGCTTTGGGAGCATTGCTTCCGTTTGCTGTTTCATTGTTGGCACCGATTACTTCCATGGTGTATTTTCAGTATGGATTTTCTATTGTTTTTCTGATTATTTTGGGAGCTCTTTCGGCAAAAACCGGCGGCTCAAATATCGGGATGGCGATATTAAGAATAAGCTTCTGGGGAACTGTTGCTATGGGAGTTACGGCTTTGATAGGCCATCTTTTCGGGGTAAGTGTTTCTTAAAAACGATTTATCATTAAAAGATGTACGGACATTTTATTTGCGAAGGCCTAATTTTTTGAGCGCATTGGCATTTAAATATATTTCATCAAAATGATTCAGTGATTCTACATCTTTGAATTTCTGAAATGCCATTTCACTTTTATTAAATGAAAGCTCGATAGATTCATCGTATGTTGTCGTGATTCTGACTACAGAATAGCCATTGTAAGCGATCCTGAAACCTTCAAAAAGACATTTTCTTTCAGCCTTCTGGTATATTTTATATTCTTCAAATGCGGTGCTGTCAATCTTGTTATCAGTTCCTTTTCTGTTATGTTCCAGCGATTTCCAGGAGGTATAATTTTTCGGCTCTTTCAGAATGTTTCCTTTTGCATCTACCGGGACAAACATTCCTAAGCTTAATGGCTTTTTAAGAAATGTAGCATAATTATTCATCAGTTTTAAGGTCTGAAGATCAGCATATCCTTCATGTGAATAATATTCTATCACGAAATCCGTCATCGGAATCAGTTTATGAGAGGAGCTGACTGGCATATTTACTATTTCTTGAGGCAAAATTATCTGTAATTAGTTTAAAAAACGAAGATAAATAAATTGTGAAAAACGATAAAATTATTTTAGCATTAATCTTTACGGTTGGCTGATAAAAAACAAACCTCTCACATTGTGAGAGGCTGATGACATATATAAATGTCTGTAAAGACAAAATATTTAGATATTTAAAAAGGATAAATACAGATCGTATAAAAGGATTTGGCTTATTGAGAAAATCTCAAATGAAGATCCGTATCTTACCTGTCAATACATTGATCGATTGGTCTTATGCCAATTTTACGTTCACAGCATTTAAGCCTTTTTCGCTTTGCTGTACCTCATAAACTACTTTGTCGTTCTCGCGGATAGATCTTGAAATCAATCCTGAAGAATGTACAAAAACGTCTCTGCTTCCGTCTGCAGGTGAGATGAATCCGAAGCCTTTTGCTTCGTTAAAAAATTTTACTGTGCCTTCTTGCATTGTAATGGTATTAAAAAAATTATTGTTAAGTCTAAAGCCTTGTGCTATGACTTATTGTTTAAAAATAAAATGACTGCTGAAAACTAATCTGAAAAAAATGCAAGCATATTCTATAGAATAGAAAAGACAGATGTCTGTTTTATGGGACAAATATACAACAAAAATAGTATAATAAATTCAATTTAAGTGATTGATTGTCCAAAATATATTTGTATATTCCGAGCCGGCGTATAAAATAAGAGTTTTGTCATTCTTAAAATTTATAAACAAGTGCATTGATATTCATTCCGGCTCCTACCGATGCGAAGAGAATAATATCGTCTTTTTTTATTGTATGCGATTCCAGTTCGTTCTTTAGAATCATGGTAAGTAAAGTAGGTATCGTTGCCACACTGCTGTTTCCTAATTTGCTGATTACCATGGGCATTATTCCGGATGGAACACTCGTGTTATACAGTTGATAGAATCTTTCCACAATAGCCTCATCCATCTTTTCATTAGCCTGATGAATAATTATTTTATTAAGATCGTTAATAGAATATCCACTATGGTCAAGGCACTTTTTCATGGCATCCGGAACATTGGAAAGGGCAAATTCATAAATTTTCCGGCCTTCCATTTTGATATATTTCGTATCCGGACAGCTTTCGTTATTATAGGATTTTCCAAAATACAGAAAATCTTTTTCGTTAAGTGTATAAGATGCCGACAAATGAGATTTTATCCCCGAATCATCAGAATTATTGGCTTCGAGAATCACTGCACCGGCCCCGTCTGCATAAATCATGCTGTCTCTGTCATGAATGTCTACTACCCTCGAGAGAGTTTCGCCACCAATAACCAGACATCTTTTTGCAATTCCTGACCGGATAAATGCATTCGCCTGTATTACTCCTTCGATCCATCCGGGGCATCCGAAAAGCACATCGTAGGCCACACAGAAGTTATTTTTGATCTTTAATAAATGTTTAACCCTGGAAGCCAGACTCGGAACCGTGTCAGACTGAATTGTTCCGAAACGCACGTCTCCAAAATTATGCGCAAATATAATATAGTCCAGCGTTTCCGGATCTATCCCGGAATCCTGTATCGCCGATTGAGCTGCAATGAAACCCAGATCCGATGTCACCTGCGAACTATTAGCATATCTTCTTTCTTCAATACCTGTGATTTTTTGTAATTTTTTTGTAATCGAGGCATTGGTATCATTCAATAATATTCCTTCTTCATTCAGGAAAACGTGATTATCGAAAAATAAATTGTTGATGGTTTCTGATGGTATGTAATTTCCTACCCCTATGATTTTGCTTGTCATATCTAAAAATAGATTCTAATCTTAACTAAAATGAAATAGCTGAACAATTGTTCAGCTTGCTGACTTCCTGATTTATCATGAAGTGCATAACATAATCTGCGGATTTATCCGCTTAATTGATAAAGGTAGTTGATTAAAAATAAATAATGCTATAAAATGGTCTAAATCGTTAAAAATTAACAATTTTGTCATTTTTATAATCTTTGATTCTGGTCTTTATTATTTAGAGTTCATTTTCTAGTACCCGAAGCAGCTCAGTCTGCTGCACAACATCGTTTTTGCTGTTTATTAAATTATAATTAGCCTGCAGCCAGTTATTTCTCACCAGGAAAAAAGTGTAGGCATCCATCAGGCCTTCCTTATACTTTTCTTCAGATTTTTGAAAGGATAATTTTTGGTTTTCAAAATTGGCTTCCAGAAGGTTATACTTTTCCTGTGCATTCAGAAACTGTGCTTTGATGGAATTAATACTTTTCGTTAAATCATTAATGATAATATCTTTATCATAATTAGAATTGATGACATTCAGTTTGGCAATCTCCACATTGTTTTTTACCTGTAATTTATTGAAGACCGGAATATTGAGCCCGAAAGATAATTGCTGGTTTTTATTCAGCTTTATCTGTTCCGAAAAGTCGGCGGCAGGCTGCCCTAAAATTTTATTGTAAAAACTTGACCACGTATAAGCGCCGTTCAGTGTAGGCAAATATCCTGATCTTGCAATGTCTACATTTTTCTGCTGTGCCTGTATTTGTTTTAAAACCGCTTGATAGGCCGGATTTTTTTCTAAAAGATTCTGAACAAAATTACTGTCGTTAAAGTTTGAATCGATAAGGTGTTCTTCAGGCATAATAAAATCAAGCGTATCTTTTGTGATGGCCAATGCATTCAGAAGATTAATTTTGGAGAGATCTCTGAGATTTTTAGCAGAAACCAACTGTTCCTGCATCGTTCCCAGATTGGCTTTGATATCGTAGACATCACTTTTCGGGCGGTTTCCGATTTCCACTTCTTTTTCTGTACGTTTGATCTGGTCTTCGATTCCTGAGATCTGTGTTTGCAGCACCTCCAGCCAGCTTTTGCTGTTCTGATAGGTGAAAAACATCATAATAACATTCATTTTGACCTCATTCTGTGCCAGCTTCATCTTATAAACTGAGCTTTCTTTATTGATTTTAGAAAGAGAAATGGTAAGATAATTTTTCCAGTTCACCAGTTCCCAGTTGGCCTGTACGTAGATCTGGTCATACTGAGTGTTGATCGCTTCTCTCTGATTGGTATTCTGGTTGATAGACGATCCGAAGCCATAGTTATGGCTTACCCCGGCATTCACAGAGGGAAGCAGCATTCCTTTGGCAGCAGAAATCTCTCTCTCATTTTTCCGGATATTCACTGTCGATTGTTTTATCAGGGGATGATTTGCAGCGGCATAATCAAGGCATTGTTTGAGTGTCCAGCTCTCCTGGGCCGGAAAAAGATTGATTAATAATATGAAGAATAGCTTTTTCATAATTAGTTGTCGATTGATAGTTGACAGTTGATGGTCTTACGGATAAATTTTTCTATTAACTAAATACCAACAACGATCAACCAATTACTCGTATTTAAGATATTTAACCAGATTGATTTTTGTGGCACGGTATGCTTTGAAACTGACTACAATAAAAGTGAGTAACAATAATAAAATAAGACTTAAAACATACGGCCAGACCGGCATATCTATTCTGTAAGCGAAATCTTTGAGCCATTCATTCATAGCATAATATCCGAACGGAATGCTGATGAAAACAGCGATCACACAAATCAGCAAAAATCTTTTGGTCAAATCCCAAACAATTGTTCTTTCGTCAGCGCCCAGCGTTTTTTTGATGGCAACGTCTTTTAATTTCTGTTCTATTAATAATGATGACAAAGCAAATAATCCTAATAATGCAATAACAAGAACTACGACATTTAAAGTGGTAAAAAGTGTCTGCTGCTTTTGAAACTTCTCAAATGTTTTCGCAAACTGTTTATCCACAAATTCAAAATCGTAAGGATAACCTGGTTCGGCTTTGGCAGTCCAGAATTCTTTGATTCGTTCCAAAGTTCCGTTGATGTCATCTCCGGAAAGTTTGATCTGAAGGTTACTCATATTATTTTTCACCCAGTTTCTATCATAATTGAAATAAACAATGGGTTCAATAAGTTGGTTCACACCGCTGTAATTGATATCCTTTACGACACCAAGAATTTTATACTTTTTCTTTCCGTCCCAGCCCGTGAAAAATTCTTTATCTAAAGCTGTTTTTGGATTATACCCCAGTTTTCCGGCAAAAGTTTCGTTAACCACAGCGCCGTTGATGGTGTCGGAAGCTTTTTTCCAATTCAGGTCGCGTCCGGAGACGAATTTTATTTTGTAAAACCTTAAAAAATTCTCGTCGATACCGCCCAGCATCGTCTGTATGCTTTTAGTGGTGTCCGTCGCTAATTTTACGATTGATGCATTAGCAGTGCCGCTTCCTATAGAATTAACAGAACCTGTGACATCCGTTACCCCGGGGATTTTCGCTAATTCAACTTTCAGCCTTTTGTATTTATTGACATTAAAGCTGTTTTCCCAGTTTGATTTTTTGAAATTAATCTGAATCGCCTGGTCGCCCTTAAAGCCCAGATCCTTATTCATCATATAGCTGACCTGGGTATGAATAATCAATGAGCAGATGATGAAAAATGAAGAAATAATCAACTGCAAAGTCAAAATTCCGTTTCTCAGCCAGACCCCATTTTTGCTTCTGGCAAAATTACCTTTCAAGGTATTGATTGGTTTGAAATTCGACAGATAAAGTGCCGGAATCAATCCTGAAATCAATGAAAAAACAATCAGCAATAATCCTGTGTAGATGAACAGTGTAAAGTCATTCAGTCTGATTTCTTTGTTGAGGAATTTGTTGTATGAAGGCAAAAGCAGTTCTACCATTGCAAACGCAATGATGTATGCTGCCATACAAATCATAAAAGTCTCAAGCAGAAACTGTAAAACCAGTTTTGATTTTGAACTTCCCACCACTTTTCTCACACCGACTTCCTTAGCTCTTTGAGAAGACTGTGCGGTTTTAAGATTAATCAGATTAATTCCCGACAAGGATAAAATCAAAACAGATAATCCCAGCAAAATCATGATGGACTTTTTGTCTCCCTTGGAAATACCTTCACTTTTAGCATCCAGTTTCATTGTACTGATTGGCGTCAAATAAACCATTGCCGGACTTTTCTTATCAACGGTGTAGCCCCATTTTTTTGATTCAATCTCGTCCTGCTGCTGCATCTGTTTCGACAATTTATTTTCCAGGACTTTAATATCTGTACCAGGTTTAAGCTTAAAAAAACCGTTATAATTAAAATTCGTCCATTTGTCTTTAGATTCTTCCAGATAGGGGTTTCTATGAAGAAAACCAGGTTTGAAAACAGTATTGCCTGCAGGAATTTTATAAATCGCAGTTACTACATAATTCTTTTCATCCGAATCAGTTTTAACCGTTTTTCCAATGGCATTGGGATAATCATCGCCGAAAAGCAGACGGGCTGTTTCCAGTGATAAGGCTATTTTTCCATCATCGGATAAAGCATTTTGGAAATTTCCTGCTACTTTCTCGAAAGCAAAAAACCTGAAAAAAGAATCTACCGTCGCCGTCCCCGAGACATAAGCCGAATTATTGCCAAAGCTGAGTTTCTGCTTTCCCCAATCGTTGAGAACCGTACAATCTTCTATCTCGGAAAATTTTTCTTTCGAGACAAATATTTCAGGATAGCTGGAGCTTGACATTATTCCAAAAGCTGCATTGCGATTTTCCACAAAATAAATATTCTCTTTATCCGGGATCCATTGCTCATAAGACTTTTCGTCCTGCCAATGGATAAATATCAATAAGAAAACACATAACCCAACACTTAATCCCAAAATATTGATGATCGTGGAAAGCCAGTTTTTTCGGTAATTGATGAATGCTATCTTGAGCCAGTTTTTTAACATAGTTGTTGGTTGTTAGTTGTCAGTTGTTGGATGTCGGAAAAGTTTCTATCAACTTTCAACCGACAACCACCAACAAATTTTTACTCGTATTTCAGATGTTTTACCAGATTCCATAGGTTTTACCTACGGCTATTTACATTGAACCCTTCGGGTTCGTTTATTCATACTTCAGATATTTAACTAAATTCACTTTAGTTGCCTGATACGCTTTGATACTTACAACAGCGAAGGTTAGAATCAATAATAAAATCAAACTCAGAATGAATGGAAAAATAGGCAAATCAATTCTGTAGGCGAAATCTTTCAGCCATTCGTTCATCAGGTAATAACTGATTGGCATACTGATGAGAACTGCAATCAAAGTAATCCAAAGGAATTGTTTTGTTAAACCTATAATTAAAGTTCCGTCTGATGCGCCTAAAGTTTTTTTAATGGCTACATCTTTTAATTTTTGCTCAATCATTAATGAAGACAACGCGAATAATCCAAGCAGGGCAACCATCAGAACCATTGCATTCAGAATTGTGAATAAGGTCTGCTGTTTCTGATATACCTCGAAAGTTTTTGCGAACTGCTTGTCGATGAAATACGATTCAAAAGGATAACCAGGCTCTACATTGCTTTCCCAATACTTTTTAATTCTTTTTACGGTCGCCGGTATATCATCAGGTTTCAGTTTCAGCTGGATGTTGTAGACATTATATCGCTTCCAGGATGTTGCGCGGTAATGAAAGAAAACCATTGGTTCAATTTCAGATTTTAAACTTTTAACATTAAAATCTTTCACAATACCTACAATTTTGTATGGTTTTTCATCAAAACCCGGCCGGAATTCATTCTTAAAAGCCTGCTTATCTGTCCATCCAAACTGTTTCACAAAAGTTTCATTTACCAACACATTATTGATGGTATCCGAAGCTAATTTCGGATTCAGCCAGCGTCCTTTGAGAAGTTTGACACCCATAAACTGGAGATAATCATAATCCATCGAGCCATGCTGTGCATAGATGGTTTTGTTCATGTAGTCCATATTGGAATTGCTGTAACGATAGCTTCCGGCAACAGCCTCTCCGTAAGAAACAGCCTCGACCCCTTGTATTTTTCGCATTTCGTTTTTAATGCGTTCATACTTCAGCCAGGGTTGTGGACTATTTTCGCTGAAAGAAACCAGAAAAATCTGTTTTCCATTAAAGCCGAGGTCCTTGCTCATCATATATCTGACCTGAGAATTCACAATAAGACCGCCTATGATAAAGAAAGATGAAATAATCAACTGTAAGATCAGAATTCCGTTTCTGAGCCAGACACCGTGTCTGCTTCTGGCGAAATTTCCTTTCAGCGTTTCAATGGCTTTGAAGTTGGCCAGATAAGCTGCAGGAATCAATCCGGAAATCAAAGTAACGGCTAAAACCATTGCAAATGAATACAGGTAAATATGCCAATTGTTCATCACGATTTCTTTATCAAAGAATTTATTAAAACTCGGTAAAAGAAGCTCAGTCAATGCCAGCGACAAAATATAGGATGCAAAACAAATTAAAAAAGTTTCTAATAAAAACTGTAAGACAAGCTCAGACTTTGTGCTTCCGATTGCTTTTCTCACCCCGATTTCCTTAGCCCGTTGAGAAGCCTGCGCGGTTTTCAGGTTAATAAAATTGATGGCTGATAAAATAACAATTAATACAGAAAGGCTAAACAGAATCATCATTGTTTTAAAATCTCCGGTTCCAAACCAATAGGCTTTTGCATGCAACTTCAGTTGATCGAGTGGGGTGAGTAAACTTCCTTGCGGACCGTACAATTCAAGATATTTTTGAGGGGTAACTCCTGCTCCCTGCGCATTCATTTTCGCCCGATACTCAAAAACATCTTTCAATAATTTTTCCTGAACAATTTCTGTATCTGCATTTTTATCGAGCATAAAAAAACATCCGTAATTAAAATTACCCCATCCTTCCTTATCGTTCTTTAATTGGTTATAAGCCAACATTACAAATTCCGGATTTATCAAACTATTACCTTTTGGCAATTCATAAACCGCAGTAATGATGTAATTCTTATTGTCAAATTTCACACTCTCTCCCGCAACATCTGTTTTGCCGAATAAATTTTTTGCTGCTTTGGTGGAAATTGCAAGTGAATTTTCATTTTTTAAAGCATCTTTGAAACTTCCGGCTACCAGTTTAAATGGAAAGAAATTGAAGAAATTTTCAGAAACGCTCATTCCATCTTTCTGATAAATGGTTTTCTTTTTGGATGTCATTTTAAAACCCATTCCGGAATTACTGAACAAAACATAATCCTTAATTTCAGGAATCATTTTTACGGCACGGTCTGCAATGGGATAAGAAATACTTGGGCTGTAGGTATTTTCTTTTTTGTTATGCTGTTGAAATCCATAGATATTATCCTTCTTCGGATTCCATTTTTCGTAAGATTCTTCATCATTCCAATGCATAAGGATGAGCATGAAGCCTGTCAGGCCAACTGTGAGTCCGAACAAATTAATCAATGTGGAAAGCCAGTTCTTTTTATAATTGATGAAGGCGATTTTGAGCCAGTTGTTTAGCATAATTGATAGTTTTGGGTTGAGGGTTGAAAGTTGTCGGTTGACGGATTTAAAACCAGACGTTTTGAAATAATACTTCTGTTAGCTGACTTTCCATCAACTAACAACCGACAACTAACAACAAATTTTTACTCAAAGTTTTTAGAATCTGCTTTTTCAAAAACATCTTTTCTCTGGGAAGAATGTTCTTCGGAGAAAATCTCGCCGTCTTTCATATTCACAATTCTTGATGCGTATCCGGCGTCGTAAGAAGAGTGAGTCACCATCGCAATGGTAGAGCCTTCTCTGTGAAGTTCGGCAAGAAGATTCATCACCTCGTTTCCGTTGGAGCTGTCGAGATTTCCGGTGGGCTCATCGGCAAGAATTAATTTTGGTCTTGTTACCAACGCTCTTGCAACGGCTGCTCTCTGTTGCTGACCACCTGAAAGCTGTTGTGGATAATGCTTGGCCCTGTGAGCGATATTGATTTTTTCCATGATCTCTTCCACGCGTCTTTTTCTTTCTGAAGAAGAAACGCCGTTATAAATTAATGGAAGCTCGATATTTTCATAAACGGTCAACTCATCAATCAGGTTGAAATTCTGGAAGATGAAACCGATATTTTTCTTTCTGATGTCCGATTTTTTCTTTTCACCAAGGCCTACTGTTTCTGTACCGGTGAACTGGTAAGAACCCGAAGAAGCGTTGTCCAGCAATCCAAGAATATTCAGGAACGTAGATTTTCCGCAGCCGGAAGGCCCCATAATAGCTACAAATTCACCTTCTTTGATGTGTAAACTTACATCGTTAAGCGCATTGGTCTGAACATCTTCAGTTTTATAGATTTTGGAAAGGTTTTTAATATTGATCATTTTTAATTTAGTTTAAAGTTCTATGCTTAAGGTTTTGGAAATTATTTATCGATTATCAGTTATATTTAAAGCATATCAATCGTTCCGCCGGAATCTCGTGTTGCAGAGAATTTAATTCCAGACAATGTCTTATACCTTATGGTTGCCAGAGAACTTGCAGAAGCAATTAACTGTTTTGAAACACTTAAAGTTACGGATGATGCCGATTCTGCCTTGACAGTAGCTACAGATATATCCGTTTTGGTTGCAGTGATTTTCGAGGCTTCTTCCGAAGAAATGGTTGCCGTTCCGATTTTCCCCTGAATATTGATTGAACTTCCGGATTCTGCGTTGATTACCAGATGATCCGTATTCAACTTCCCGAAAACAGAACCTCCGGATTGTGTGCTGATGGAAACATTTTTAGCATTAGAATCTCCAAAGATTTTTCCGCCACTTTCCGTGCTGAATTTCTGAATATTAAATACATTTTTTATTTTCACAACTGATGCGGTACTTGCGCTTACAGATTTCACATCTTTTGCAAAGATTACAATTCTGGTGTTCACATTTTCCATCGACTGGTTTCTTTTATAGCCTATATGAAGTGTGTTATTTTTCACGCTGATGTTTACGAACTGCATGTAATTGCTTGTAATCACTGCTTTTTCTTCGTTAGATTTCACCACTTCTACATTAAAGATCATATCAGAATCGATGTTTTCAAAGTGGCTTAGCAGAACGGTTTTCGTTTCAGTGATGTTATCAATCGTTCTGCCTTTCAATGTCGCAAGAGACATTATAAGTCCAATAATTGTTGTTATCAGTAGTAATAATAGTTTTTGCATAGTTATATTTTTAAATTTATTTTTGAATATCAAGTATTTCATATTTTTTTAGTTCAGAATAATCCGAAGTAATGACCGATTCTCCTTGTTTCAATCCGGAAACCACTTCATAATATAAAGGATTTTCTCTTCCAAGACTGATATTTCTTTTTTCGGCTTTATTACCTTTCACCACAAAGATCCATTTTCCGTTGGTGTCTTTATAGAAATTTCCTTTCGGAATCATCAGGCTCTGCGTGTCGGCAGATAATTTAAGCTTTACTCCGAATGTCATCCCGATTTTCAGTGTTGAAATTGTTACATCCATAAAATTCAGTTCCACCGAAAACTGTCCGTCTTTCACTTCCGGAAGAATTTTGGTGATGATGACTTCATATTCTTTTCCGTTATTATCCAGCGTTCCTTTGATTCCGGTTGTTAGTTTGTTGATGTAATATTCGTCCACTTTAGCCACCAGCTTGTAGCCGCCCATCAGATCAATTTTTCCTATACTTTCCCCGGTTGTAAGATTCTGCCCGAGCGAAATCGTAAAAGACGAGAGCCTTCCCGAAGCCGGCGACATAATAAGGAAATTGTTTTTATTTAAGCGAAGAATATTTAAACTTTTTTCCATCTGACTGATAGAGCTGGTGATGGCCGCCATCTGGGAATTT
This sequence comes from Chryseobacterium lineare, assembly GCF_977014045.1. Taxonomy (NCBI): domain Bacteria; kingdom Pseudomonadati; phylum Bacteroidota; class Flavobacteriia; order Flavobacteriales; family Weeksellaceae; genus Chryseobacterium; species Chryseobacterium lineare. The sequence continues at coordinate 211,269 of NZ_CDRNIQ010000001.1, forward strand.
CTGGAAGCCTTTTCATTGGTTGCCCCTTTTTCTACAATGAATTTTCTTTGTTTCTGATAATTGAGATTTTGTAGGGCAACATCGTAATCCGTTTTCTTTCCGATTTCTGCATCATACAATCTTTTCTGAAGATTAAAAGTCTGCAAAGCGGTATTGTAATCATTCTGAGACTGCAACAGCTCTTTATCCTGATTGAATTCCTGATTTTTAAGCTCAAGAATCGAATTTCTCATCTGGCTGATCTGCTGCATGATTCCCGTTTCCTGATTCAGATAATTGAATTCCGTATTCGGATTGTAAACTCTGGCGATGGGCTGGCCTTTCGTCAACATTTGCCCGTCCTCTGCAAAAATTTCTTTCACTGCGCCTCCTTCTACGACATTCACCAATGAAGAATTCAGTGATTGTGTCTGTGCTGTCACCATCAACATATCCTCGAATTTTCCTTTGGTAACGTCATCAATGGTAATGTCTTCGGATTTTACGTTATATGTTTTTTTCTGATTCAGGAAATACCATCCGAAAAACAAAACTGCCAGAATCAGAACAATAATTATAATGACAAATTTCAGTTTAGATTTCTTTTTTACTATTTTCGTATCCATAATGGAGATAAGTCTTTTGCTTACAGGATATTACACAATGCAAGTGCCACAGATTTATAATGCTGTAACTCTCTGTAAATAAGGAAGAATTATATTTAATTTGTTTTAAAACTGTTCATTACCGGACACTTTTTGTGCGTAAACGGACAAATTTAGTGGATGGTTGCCTGTTGTTAGTTGATTGTTTTTAAATCCTTTCTAAAATTTTGCAATCACATCGTCAACTAAAAACGATCAACTGACAACCAAATAAAAGAAATGCGAAAAAAAGAAGCTCATATATTAATTGTTGATGACGACGAAGATATTTTGTTTTCGGCGAGAGTCTGGCTTAAGAAATTCTTTACGGAAGTAAGTTGCCTCAGCCAGCCGAAGAATATCCTGAAACTAATGTCGGAATACCAGATTGATGTTGTTTTGCTGGATATGAATTTCCGGAAAGGTTTTGAGAACGGACAGGACGGATTGTACTGGATGCAGGAAATCAAAACGCTTGAGCCTGAGCTTCCGATTATTCTGATGACGGCGTATGGTGAAGTCGAACTGGCGGTAGAAGCTCTGAAAAACGGCGCCTCCGATTTTATCCTGAAGCCATGGAATAATGAAAAACTTTACGCTTCTGTTAATCTTGCCGTCGATATTTCCCGGAAAAACAAGAAATTGAACCAATGGGAGAATATCAGAGTGAAAACCAATCAGTATCAGTTGGAAACGAAATCGACTGTTATGGAAGAAGTGATGGATCAGATTACCCGGGTTTCTCCAACAGATGCGAATGTCCTTCTTTTGGGAGAAAACGGAACAGGAAAATATGTTCTGGCAGAACGTATTCATGAGCTGTCTGAGCGGAAAGGCCAGCCTTTTGTACACATTGATCTGGGAAGTCTTTCTGAAAACCTTTTTGAGGCGGAATTGTTCGGGTATAAAAAAGGGGCGTTTACCGATGCACATCAGGATTACGCCGGAAAAATTGAAAATGCACAGAACGGAACGGTTTTCCTGGATGAGATCGGAAATCTTCCGCTTCATCTTCAGACCAAATTGCTGAGCCTGATTCAAAATAGAAAATTATCCAGAATAGGGGAGAGTAAGGAACGTTTACTTGACGTGAGATTTATTTTTGCCACCAACGAAAATCTTAAAAAAGCGGTTGCAGAAAACCGTTTCCGAAAAGATCTTTATTACAGGATTAATACGGTGGAACTTCAGATTCCGGCTTTAAGGGAACGATCGGAAGATATTCCCGCTCTTGCGGATTATTTTCTTGAAAAATACAGCCAGAAGTACCACAAACCTGAATTGTTTTTAAATGAAAACCTGGTTTTCCAATTGATACATTATTCCTGGCCGGGAAATATCCGGGAACTTGATCACTGCATTGAGAGAAGCGTGATTCTTTCCAATGAGAAAAATATGAAGTTGCTGATGCCGCAAGACGAAGAACCGGAGAAAACAATGGTAAATCTCAATCTTGAGGAAATGGAAGAATTCCTGATTAAAAAAGCGTTGAAAAAACATCGCGGAAATATTTCTCTTGCAGCGGAAGATCTGGGATTGTCGAGAGCGGCGTTGTACAGAAGAATGGAAAAATTTGAGTTGTAATTGGTTGTTGGTTCATAGTTTCTGGTTGATGGATTTAAATCACAAAGTATAAAGCCCCTTCAACAAGCTGTCTGTGACAATTCTAATACTAAATGTCTAATTTAAGCGATGTCAGGCTGAGCTTGTCGAAGCCTCTTTTACTATGAAAAAGCAAAAAATATTTTGGTTAATCTTCATTTTGCTGGCCATTGTCAGTGGAATTTTTGCATTTGATTTTTACTCTCAGAACAAATGGATCAATTGCATCTTATTTTCGTTGGTAAGCAGTATTTGCATTATTTTGGCGCAGACATCGGCTTCATTTTATATTCAGAAAACGGAAAAGTTGCTTTTAGCCATTCAGAAAAAAGATTTTTCGCTGTTTCCTAAGACGGAAGAAAATAATCTGGTTGATAATGCTGTAAAGCTTTATTACCAAAGCAAGGAAGAATATCTTTCACACTCGTCTTACAAGCTACTTTATGAGGAAATCCTGGGACAGCTGGAAATAGGTCTTATGATTCTTTCTGAAAAAAATAATGATTGGGATGTTTTTTATGTCAATCCTGTTTTTCTTGAAATTCTTCAGATTCCAAAATATAATTCCTGGAGCCTTTATGAGAATAAAGCATCGGCTTTCTATAAAGTCATCGAACAAACCCAATATGAAAATTCTCAGGAATTTTTTGATATTTCGATTAATGAAAATGTCAGACAATCTTATTCTCTCAGGACCAAAAAAATACAGAATGCCCGGCACCGGTTCTGCATCATCAGTCTCGAATCTGTTCAGAAAATTATTGAGCAAAAAGAAAAACTGGCCTGGAATAACCTGATGAAAGTAATTTCTCACGAGCTTTTGAATACCCTTACGCCTGTCAACAGCCTGATACAGAATATGGAATATATTGCCAATCAGGAAACGATAGAAAAAGAAGATCAGCAGGATATGAAGGAAAGCCTGATGATTATCAATTCAAAATCGAAACAGCTGCTTGATTTTGTTGATGATTACCGGCAGGTTGCGGAACTGCCAAAACCTGTTTTTAAAACAATTTCATTAAAAGATACTGTAGAATCTGCCCTTCATTTCCTGAAATCTGAATTCGAAAAAAAGAATATCACGATCATCAATTCACTGGAAAATTATACTATTTCTGCGGATGAAAAAATGATTCAGCGGTGTTTGATTAATCTTTATCTCAATGCTATTTATGCCGTTTCCGAAAGTGATGAAAAAATGATAAGAACAGAAATAAAAACACTGAATAAACGAATCATTCTGAGTGTGGAAGACAGTGGTGTCGGGATTCAGAAGGAAATTCAGGATAAGATTTTTCTTCCATTTTTCACGACAAGAAATGGCGGTTCCGGGATCGGCCTTACACTCAGCAAAAGCATTGTCGAAGCACATCAGGGATACCTGAATTATAAACCTCTGGAACACGGCAGCCGTTTTGAAATCTGGTTTGTAAATTAGAATTCAAATACCTGTAAGATCAACTATAAGCGGAAAAGCATACAAATGCAGCTTTTCCGATGCATGAATTCTTTTAAAAGTTCAGCGAAATTATCTGTTTTGCAAGATTTCAAGATTTATAACTCTTCTTCCAGGATACTGATGATCCGGTCAATAACATGCTGTTTTCTGTATTTTTTATGATATTCAGCTCTTGGTTCCGAAACAATCTGGTCATGTTCTTTGCTGAAAAGTGCATACAGGTCTATTTCCGGGTGTCTCTCAACGTACCATACTAAGAAATTGAGGGGCATTGCATTTTTCCCGGAAAAATATAACTGAATCGACTGTGGCGTTACTCCGTAATCCTTTGCGATTTCTGTCATCGTTTCTCCTTTTCCCCTGCTGTAGTCACGGATCTTCTCGTAAATTTTCATATTGTGTAGCTTCTTTGTATTAAATTTAACAATAAAAAGATGTAATTTTTTAAATAATTTATTGTTTTTTAAATATATAATTGTATATTTGCTCTTAAATTGTCTTTTAGACAAGCACAAAACTACGAAAAAAGGTTAAATAAAATTTATTCATTTATATGGGCAAATCGATGTATCTCTGCCATCAGAAAATAATTGATGAAAAATTTGATTTCATTGACCAATGGCTACCGGCGCGTTATACAGGTTCAGTGAATATCTTTCTAAAAAAGGAATCAAAAAATGCAGCCTATATCAGGCAGGTGAGGAGAAGGAAAATAAATGACGAGAAAGTGGCAGATGCATTGTATAAAGTTTCTCTGATCAATAAATTACAGGTAGAGATAGAGACATAATTAAAAAAAATAAGTACATTTGATTTTTAGAAAATATAATTTCATTTAAGAGTCAATCATTTATACAACTCAATGAGAGTTTTTAACAATAAAAATAACACAATAACTATGGAAAAAAAAGCAGCGGTAATCACCGAATGTTTAAAATGCAAAACACGATACAAAAATTATTTCAACGTATCTCCATGCTGTCAGTCAATTGTTTTAAAAGTAGACGAAAACGGAAACAGTACCACAATTACTTTTCTCAGCGCATTATCAAAACCCCGTCCTCATATAATAAAGAAAATAATTACAGAATAAGAATTTAGGACATTTGTTTTTTAAATCCCGCAAACTTCATCTGAAAATTGCGGGATCTTTTATTTATGAAAATTAAAATAAAATAGCTCTACAAAGACAGCTGACTTGGTGACAAACCATATTTCTTCTTGAAAGCAAATGAAAAATGGGAGAGATCTTCAAAGCCGACTTCCAGATAAACTTCCGTTGGTTTTTTCTTCTTTTCGGATAATTGATAGTACGCCAGTTGAAGCCTTTTTTCAGTCAGCCATTTCTGTGGAGTACTGTTGAAATATTTTTTAAAATCTCTGTTAAATGTTGATAGACTGCGCCCCGTGAGATAGCCTAATCTTTCCATAGGCATATTAAACATAAAGTTTCGCTCCATGAAGCTGATGAGGTCTACCTTTCCCGGTTCATCAAAATTGGCCAGAATATTGTCTACACTTTTATCAATTTCCCGTAGAATACTTATGGCTTCAGTAATTTTCAAAGAAGCAATATTTTCCGGAAAAGTTCCTTCAAGGTCGAAATAAGGCACCACTGATGCCATACAGCTCTCCAATAGCGGATGGTTGCTGAAACTGTATATCTTAGGCTCGGGTTGACGTTTTTTATCTATTTCGATTTTCTCATAGAATTTCTTCAGGCGTTCCATAGAAAGATGCATTACTACCGTTTTGTGGGGCTGGCCGTTCCTGGGATAATTTACAATTGTGGCAAGAAGATTTCTGGGAATCAGGAATATATCGCCTGTTTTAAAATAACAAGTAGAGTCTGCCTGTATGATTTTTGTTTCCCCGGAAATGAACCATATGAGCATATGGTCATCAAACATAAGATCTGATTTAAACAGCTTGTCGTCATAGCTGGAAAGCTTAATTTCAGGGGTCAGATATTTTGATATATGATCCATTTGAATACTTTTAATTATATGAAAAATAATACAATTCTACATTGTTGTATCAGTTGTTAAAAATAGTAGATTGTCAAATGTAGTGAAATCATTCTTTGTCGAAGACTTGCAGTCAATAGCTTTAAAATTTTAAATTAAATAATCAGTAGGCCAGCAAGTGACTTGTATTTGATTTTTAATAAACTCAGCTAAACAGTTTGCCCGCCGTCAATTAAAAAGTCTGATCCGGTGATGAAAAGAGCTTGATCTCCCAACAGGTAAGAAATTAAGCTGGCCACCTCATCTGGTTTTCCGAAGCGCATGAGTGGTATGCTGTTGACCATTTTGCTTTCAAGATCCTTATTCATTCCCATTTTATCCATGATTTCTGTAGATACAGGTCCCGGACTTACCGCATTGACACGGATTTTCCTTGGCGCCAGCTCAATCGCTGCGATTTTCATAATCGCGTTTACCGCGGCTTTGCTTGCTGCATATACTGATGCATTCGGAGGCGAAATTCTGGCTGATGTGGATGACAGAAATACCACGGATGCACCGTTATTCAGAAATGGAATGAACGTACTTAAAGTAAAAAAAGCTCCTTTCAGATTAACATTCATTACTTCATCAAACATTTCTTCTGAGGTAGTTTCTATAGAAGCGATTTTGGTGATCCCGGCATTGATCAGAAGCATATCTATCTTTCCATATTTATTGTGTACTGATGTAGCCAGCCGATTGATATCTGTAAGGTTCGACTGATCTGCAACTATGCCGGTAATATCCAATTCTGTAGCTGCATTTTCCACCGCATCTTTTCTTCGGCCTGTGATGATAACTTCAGTACCGGTTTCTTTAAGCCTGCGGGCTGTTGCATATCCTATTCCGCTGTTGCCTCCTGTAATAACTGCAATTTTTGTATCTGTATTTTTCATTTTTAAAATTTAAAATTAAATAGTAAATGATACGCCTGTCATTTTCTCACTCAGGTCCCATAATCTGTTGGCATTAACCTCGTCCAAAGAATATCTTTTAACGCCATATGAACCATAGCTTTCTTCATCTTCTGCCAGCCTTGCAATGTCGCCATCTTCACAATATACTCCTCCTATATTATTAAGCTGTGGATTGACAGCACACCAAACGGTAGTGGCCGCTCCCTGTGGAACTGATTTTAATGTAGCCGCCACTTCAGGGAGCATGTTTCCGTCTGCATCCACAAAACCCATTTTTTGAAACAATTCCAATGGTGCTTCTCTTCCCAGCTCGGTACCTGCTATTGAACCCGGATGTACAGAATAAGCTCTTATGTTGTATTCTTTTGCGCGGTTGTCAAGCTCAAGGGCAAACAGATTACTTGCTGTTTTCGACTGACCGTAAGCTTGTAACGTTTCATATTCCCTGTGTAAAAAATTAGGATCTTCAAAATTGAAAGGTGCCATTTGATGTCCTAAAGAAGATACATTAATGACCCGGGCTCCATTAGCCTTTTTAAGTGCCGGGAACAATCTGGCAGTAAGATGAAACTGTCCGAGGTAATTGGTTGCCAGTTGTGATTCTATTCCTCTGCTGTCTCTTCGAAGGGGAACCCACATGATTCCGGCATTGTTAATAAGCAGATGCAATGGTCTCTGTGACGAAAGAAATTTGTTGGCAAATGCATCAATAGACTGAGGATCCATAATATCCATCACCTCAATTTCTACATTTTCAATACCTTCAAGATTTTTTTTAGCTTTATCAATATCTCTTGCGGGTACGATAACAGTGGCACCTGCGGCAGCAAGTGTTTTTGTGGTTTCAAGTCCGATGCCGGCATTTCCTCCGGTTACAATTACGATCTTACCTGTCAGGTCTATTCCATTGATGATTTCATTTGTTGTTGACTGTGCGTTAAATCCTGATCCGATTGGTTGTTGTAACGCTCCTTGATAATTGGTTGTTTCCATTTTTTAAATTATTTAAAAGTTATAGGACAAAATTATCAGGAATAGACTTGCGTGACTTTGTTGATAACGTCAAATTACTTTGTTTAGAATGTCATGATTAATGATAAAAAAACTATCTGACAAAAAAGTTTTAGAGGAAATAAATAATAGCTGCTGACAGGCTGTTGTCAGACTATCAGATAATTTTGCAGGATAATTTTAAATTTATACAACATGAACTTATTATCTGTAAGAATCATCACTTCCAATATTGATGGTCTGATAAAATTTTACGAAAAAATCACAGGATTATCCTTTGTACGGTACACACCAGAGTTTGCAGAACTCAATACGGATCGTGCAACATTGGCAATTGGCAGTATTAATACAATGAAAGCTTTTTCTGAAAAAGATATTGTAACTGCTATTCAAAATACAAGTGTCATTATCGAATTTATGGTTGATGACGTAGACAAATTATACGAAAAAATAAGGACTGTAGTAGACGCTTCCATAGTTCAAAAACCAACACTGATGCCTTGGGGGAACAAATCTCTTCTCTTTCGTGATCCTGATGGAAATCTGGTTAATTTATTTACCCCTGTTTCAGAACAGGCAATGAAAAAGTTTAAGCTAAATCATTCGTAAACTTTAATTTAAAATATCTTATTCGGATAGAAATTGAAGACCATACCCTAAAATAAAAAACCTACTCTTACCTATAAATTGTAGAGTAGGTCATTTTTCATTTTAGTTTAAACCGACCTGGCGAAACAAAACAAAAACTTATTTTAATTTAAACTGATCTGCGGAACTAAAACAAGAAACTGTTTTAGTCTAAACTGACTTGGGAAACAAAAATAGTTCCTGCAAATCTTACATTATTTAATAAACTCTAAAATATCTTTATTAATGGTCGCAGCTTCTGTAGTCGGCATACCGTGAGGGAAACCAGGGTATGTTTTCAGAGTTCCGTTTTTCAATAATTTAATAGATTTCAAAGCCGCATTTTGGTAAGGGACAATCTGGTCATCTTCACCATGAAGAACCAAAACCGGAATGTCTGTATTTTTCAAATCTTCAGTTTGATCGGTCTCAGAAAACGCTTTGATCCCGTCGTAATGAGCCACGATTCCGCCCATCATTCCTTGTCTCCACCAGTTTCTCTGAACACCTTCTTTTACGTCGGCACCTTCTCTGTTGTAACCGTAGAATGGGAAAGTCAAATCGATATAAAATTGACTTCTATTATTCAAAGTCTGGTCTCTGATATTATCAAAAACAGACATCGGAACGCCATCAGGATTATTGTCACTTGCCACCATAATCGGCGGAACTGCACTGATTAAAACAGCTTTTTTCGCTCTTCCGTTCGCATATTTTGCTACGTAACGGATTACTTCACCACCACCAGTTGAGTGTCCGATGTGCACTACATCTTTCAGGTCTAAGAATTCAACCAGTTCAGCGGCATCAGAAGCATATTGTTCGATCGTATGATTGTAGATATCCTGGCTGGAACGTCCGTGACCTCGTCTGTCATGCGTTACAACTCTGTATCCTTTCTGCAGGAAGAAAATAACCTGTGCATCCCAGTCGTCTGAAGATAAAGGCCATCCGTGGTGAAACATCAAAACCGGTCCTTTTCCCTGGTCTTTGTAAAAAATCTCTGTTCCGTCTTTTAATTTTAGTGTACTCATTGTTGTAAATTTTTAATGTTGTAATTATTGTATTGTAATATTTTGTTGTTTTATTTCTTTAGCAAATGTAGGACAGTGAAATCTGATAGAAATTAATCTGGTTTAATATCGCTCATTTTTGATAAAAAAAACTGGAATTTATTTGGGCATCTATTTCCACCTGTAGTTTAATTCGCTGTTTTTAGACAGTAAGACCATTAGCTTACATTTTCGCCGATCAGTTCAAGCAGATCCTCAGCACCGCCATTGAATTTATTTCCATTGATGAAGAAAGAGGGCGTTCCGTTGACACCGCTCATAATTCCGCTTTCAAAATCTGAATCTACTTTTTCTTCCAGTTCGGCTTTCTGAATATCTTCTTTAAATTGAGCAATGTTTAACCCTATATTTTCTGCCAGCCTGAATAAATATAGCTCATCCAGATTCCGCTGATTTTCGTAGATAGCATCATGCATCTCCCAGAATTTCCCCTGCAGATCGGCAGCTTCTGCAGCAATTGCCGCAACTCTGGCATATTGATGCATTTCCGAAAGCGGAAAATTCCTGAATACAAATTTCACCTGACTTCCGTATTCTTTCATTAATTCTTTAAGAACCGGATAGGCGGCTCCACAGTAAGGACATTGATAATCGCCGTATTCTACGATCACCAAATCGGCTTTTACGTTGCCTTGGGCGTGGTCAGTAGTACTGACTGATGGTTTTAGTGACATAATTATTTTGTGTTAAGTGTTTCTAAAGCGTCTAAAATTCCGTCTGCACCAGGATTAATGGCCGTTGGTGACAGATAGCTCCATTCGATGATACCTTCTTTGTTGATGACAAACAAAGCTCGTTTACACTCGCCTTCTTCTTCGTCATAAACGCCGTATTTTTTAGCAGTTTCTCCTTTGGCTTCAAAATCTGCCAGTAACGGAAAATGTAAATTCCGAGATTGCGAAAATGCCAGATGGCACCATTTACTATCCACAGAGATTCCGAAAATCTCAGCGTCATACTTCTTGAAAAACTTCAGGGTTTCGTTATATAAAGCCATCTGATCACTGCAAACCGGACTCCAGTCGGCGGGATAGAAAGCGAGAATAACGTTTTTTCCTTTAAACTCTGAAAGTGTAATTTTTTGATCAGGTGTTGCATACAATGTAAAATCGGGTGCAGCGGTTCCTTTTTGTAACATAATATTTAGTGTTTAGTGGTTGTAATATTGGTAATTAATCTACTACAAGTTAATAATAAAACTGCAGGTAAAAGCAATGTCAGGTTTTTTAAAGCATCAAGCAGGAACGGAGCGACCGCAGCGCCGGACAAAAATCCAATCCACACTAATAAAAGATGAATCGCATTAGATCGGTATTTCTTTTTTTCTGCTTTATCTTCAGTCATACTGAGCATTGCGGTGTTTCGTGCCAGGCTGTTTAATGTGCCGGTAACAAAATCAGTATTCACTTTTTGGTTTCCGACTGTCGTTATAATCGTATTCATCAATCCCATCGAAAAACCAATAACAGCAATAGAAAAAATGTTTGCAATTGGATAATAGTAATGTATTGCTGTATAAAGAATCAGAATTCCCGAAACAATATAAAAAGTAATAGTTTTAATCCTGCATTTCTTCAATAATGACAAACAGGTGCCCGCATAAATTCCGGTTAAAAAACCTGCAATGACTGTAATAGATGTAATGATAATTCCGAATTTATCACTGAAAAAAGCTGCTCCCAACTGCGTGGTATTCCCACTCATAAAGGAAACATAGGTTTTCCATTGTATCAATCCTGTGGCATCAATATATCCTGCGATGAAAGCTAAGAATATGGCTAGTTTCTCTTGTACTCTGATTTGCTCAGGGGATAAAAGAGAAGGCGTTTCCGATAGCAAAATACTTATTTTGCAGGTTGAATAAATACTTTTTTGGCCGGGAATTTTTCAATTTCACCTTCCTTCAAACCAAAATTCGTTTCTACGACATCTTTCGGATTGCCCGCCAGCCATTCGCTTAAGTCAATAGATTCATAAACACCGCTGTTAAATCCGATCAATACTTTACAAACCGTATCTCCTGTATTTTTAATGTAATGTCCGGCGCCCATCGGAACGTAGCCTACATCTCCTGCATTAAACTGTTCCGTAACAATCGTTCCTTCGGCTAAGAAAACCGACATTTCAGCCTGCCCGGAAATGAAATACTGCCATTCATCTGCATTCGGATGCCAGTGCATTTCCCTTAACGCACCTGGCTGTAATTCCAGAACAGAACCTGCCATTGTTGTGCTGATCGGGAATTCTTTGCTCGTTACCAATCTTTGTAAACCACCTCCGGGAATAATTCTAGGCTGTTGGGAATGCAAAGGATAACGGTGAAGATTGGTTAATTCAATATCAGATTCTTCAGGCCTTGCTGTTGCAGCAAATGACATTTCGTCCGGAACAACTCCTGCGGCAAAATACGCTTCTTTCTGTGGTAATGCTGCAACTTCTTCAAGGGTTAAACCCAAATTTTGCGCAACAATTTCAGGGGGAACGCTGGAAACAAAATCGGTAACGCTGAATGTATGATCCTCAGAAAAATTACCGTTATCAAAGATCAGAATAAAATGACATTCTTCCGTTCCTGTTGCCTGAATTGAATGACCATAACCTTTTGGAAAATACCATACATCTCCAGGTTCAAAATTATCAGTATAGCTTTTTCCGTCAGGATGAATAATCGTTGTGCGCACCGTTCCGGAAATTACATAAGCCCATTCTGCGGCGTTGGCATGCCAGTGCAATTCTCTCATGCTACCAGGCTGCAATCTCATAGAAACTCCGGCAATACCGATAGAAGCTGGAAAATCTTTAACAGAAGCACCTCTTGTTGTTCCACCGTCGTTGGTACGCGGTTCTTTTTTTTCTAACTCGTATTTGAAGCTTAAGTTTTCAGTATTCATAATATTAATTTTTTTAGTGGTTACTTATTTGTTGTTCTTAATTCTATTGTAAAGCTACCTCGGAATCATCCGGTTTTGAAGTCATTTTCGGTGAATGGGCAAAATGAGTCGTTGAGTTTTACAGGGGAGCAGATGTATGACGGAATTGTTTAATTCAAAATCAATTGTTTAGAAAAAACAGTAGGATAAACCGAAATTAAGATTCCGGGAATTAACATTGAAACTAAACCGAAATGAAATGAAATTAAAGCTCCTAAGATACAGCCTGACAAAAATCCTGTCAGAAGAACTAAAGATTTTTTTAATTCAATCAGTTTTTCAAAACTGTGTTGTGTGGAAATATAGGAGGAAAAATCTAATATCGCTTTGGTCACATTTCCTGTCATTACAGTGGTTGAACCGAAGGTTGAGTCGGGGTATAATCTGTTAACTGTATTTTGTACTCCCATTGAAAATACAATCAACATGAGCATCGAATGATATATAAAACCTGTTTTGATATGATCTTGTTCTAAAATAAAGGCGGCGCAACCCGCTATTATAAGAAATACTCCGATTGAGATGAAGATGGCTTTTTCATTTTTACACATATTATTGACTTTCCTCGTCAGAATTACAGCTGATACAAAAACAGGAAAACTTATAAGGTTGGTAAAATCGCTCAACGTATGATAATGAGACAATTTGTAGGCGAAAACTACAAAGTTCCCTGTGATGTGTGCCGAAAACAAACCATCCGCAACAGTGAAGGTACTTGTATCAACAAAGCCTGCACTGAAAGCCATTATCAATGATAAATAAAAAACGGCATCTCTTTTCATTTCTGATGAATGTAAATTTATCTTACCAAAATAATTTTACCGGTGTGGGTACCTTTTTCCAGCAATCTGTGCGCTTCGGAAGCTTCTGAAAATGGGAAAGTGTGAAATATCACAGGCTTGAACTTTTTAGATTCTATCAATGGCCAAACATATTTTTGAACTTCTTTTGCCAATTGTTTTTTGAATTTGTATTCTCTGCTTCGGAGCGTGCTTCCTGTGATCGTTAAGCGTTTTGTCATCACTTTCCCGATGTCGAGATTGGTCTGGCTTCCGTCTACTGCGTTGATATGAATGAGTCTTCCTTCAGGTTTCAGGATATTGATGTTTTTGGCTAAATAATCGCCGCCAATCATATCCAGAATAACATCCACACCTTCGTTTTGTAATTCGTCTTCAAAATTCTGCGTTTTATAATTGATATATGAATCTGCCCCCAACTCAAGACAAATTTTGCCTTTTTCATTAGAACCAACGGTCACAATCACTTTTGAACCTAATGCGTGCGCAATCTGAATACCGGTAATTCCGATGCCGCTGTTTCCGCCATGAAGTAAAAGGGTTTCTCCAGGTTGAAGATTTCCTCTCTGAAAAATATTGGACCAGACGGTAAATACTGTTTCAGGTAAGCTTGTTGCTTCGGTAAAACTAAGACCTTCAGGAATCGGGAGACATTGACCTTCTCTTACGCTTGCATATTCTGCATAACCGCCACCCGCCAAAAGCGCGCAAACATGATCACCCACTTTAAAATCGGTAACATCAGGTCCGCACTTGACTATTGTGCCGGCAACTTCCAACCCTAAAATATCAGCCGTAACACCAGCCGGAGCGGGATAATTTCCCTCACGCTGAAAAACGTCTGAACGGTTAAGCCCTGCCGCTTTTACTTCTATTAATACTTCGTCACCTGAGATTTCGGGAGTTGGATATTCTTTTAATTCTAAAACATTTGGTCCTCCAAATTTTGTGATAACTATTGCTTTCATTTTTTTAATTTTAATATTAGATTAATTGCAAACTTTTTTCCAAATCAGTTGATGAGTGACCAATCGGGAATTGCTTATAAATGGTTTTTCACTTTCAAGATGTAGAAATCCGTCTTTGAAAGTCACAATCCGTTTTTGTGTCTGGCCCGTCCAGTTCGGAAAAAGCGAAACATCCATTGTGTGGCTCACCATCTGTTTCTCATCATCCGTTTCAAACGGCCCGGAATAGGCCAGATAAGTCGAGGCTTCCTGCGTATATTCTTCTGCTGTTGCACTAGTCCAATGTTCCTGCCGAAAATTACTTCGGTTAAGATTCATAATTTGTGCCGACATATAGCCGTCCGGATTATAAATGATCAACCCTTTGGGATTTTTGCCCATGGGACGGGTAATTTCTCCACCGTTTACGGGAACTTCAATTAACTCGACTAAAGTCCACGTTCCTACGAGCTTTTCAAATAATGTGGTTTCCATAATCATTAATAAATAAAATGAGCGTACCGAAATACGCTCACTATTTTTTGTTTGTTTAAATTAAAAAGGCTGATTGTATTTACCTGTCAACGCTTTGTTTTCGATACTTTTTGCGAAATTGGGCGTTTCTTCGTGGTTGTGTGCATCAGAGGCTGCCTGTCTTGAAGCTGCCGCATCAGCAAGATTTAAGTTGTGTTCTTTCAGATATTCAAACATTTCCGGCGTTGCCGTTGCGTGAATTTCATTGGTGTAAAGGGTGGTAGTGTCATCGATTTTTGTCGCTTTAAGCTCCCATAAAACCTGAACTTTTGTACGACCGCCTTTGGTAATAGAATCTGAGATTGACAGCATTCTGCAGTAATCAGGACGGTGTTCCACGGCCACATAATGTTGTACCATCAAAGCATCACCGATTGTTTCGACGTTTAAAGAAACCGGCTGTCCGTCATATGTTGTAGAGATTGCCGCTCCGATGTGTTGTGTAGAACATCTTTGATATTCTGCATCGGGAAGGTTTAATAACCAGTCTGCGATGTTTACTTTTTCGATGGGTGCATTGATGATGGCTGTTACTGTAGAGTGAGACAATGCGTTTTCTGGTGTTTGTAGGATTTCCATAATGTTTTGGTTTTAAATGTTTGTATTAATTGATGATGTAAAGCTACAGGGATCCCGTCGGAAAATTAATCAACGTTCGATGAACAGGCAAAATGAGTCGTTGGATTTTGTAAAATTAAAAGTTGTTTGATCTCAAACAAGTTGCGGGAAACAAACGTAGAAGTCAGTTGGTTACAAACAGGGTTGTTTCAAACCAACGGAGATTGTATTTGGTTCCAAACAGATTGTTTTAAGTAAAATTAAATTGTAAAACCCTGTGAATGTTTAAACTAATATTGAATTTAACCGCAAAAGTTACAAAAGACAAGTTTAAAAAGTTTTTATGAGCTAATCAAAGTTTTCAAAAGACAAAAATCAAAGATTTTTAAAACTATTGTCAGCTTTTTTCTTTTATAAAAAATTGCTTATGATAGGAATTTTTTATCTTTTGTAACTTTTGCGGTTAAATAAAAAAGTTTATCACAAGCTTGTAGTTTAAAAAATTTAAATCAAAAAAAATCACCGGAAATCTCCAGTGATTTAAATTATTTGAAAACTATTTTTATCTGAACAGCCATTTCCTGATCAGCTTTGTATAATTCGGCATTACCGCAAAAACCATCAGAAAAACGATACAACCGGAAATTAAAAGTCCGTCAAAATAATGATTGACAGGGATTTTTAATAATCTTAAAAAGGGTAGCAGCAATAATGGAATGAGTAAGGATAATGGATAAATTGCCGACCAGGTTACCAGAAATTGCTTCCAGCGAACGGGAACTTTGGTTTCATTTTCGGTTTCAAAAAGGAAATCCAGTCCGGATTTTATTTTATAATTATCGTTTTTTCTGAAATAAGGATTGGCTTTTTCAATGAGTTTTTTCCGGGCATCAGATTCCATCCATTTTTTGAGATTTTCAATCGTATCAAAACGGATGATTACCGTGTAAATAAACGTAAGATGAGGAATCGGGCGCACAATCTGATGGTCTATAAAACCTTCCGAATGTCTGGTGAGCGGAACAATCTGCTCCAGCCATTTTTCGTATTCAGCCTGTTTGTCTTCTAAAACGTGATGGGTAATTACGACTGATGCGCCTTGCGTTTCCATACTTTTGATTTTAAAAATGATTATCTTTAAAAAGCTCTTTTATACTGCCACGGAATTTCGGTTTCCACTTCCAATTCTTTTGCTGAATGTAATGCAAAATAAGGGTCACGCAAATGCTCTCTGGCGATGAAAACCAAATCCGCTTCATCATTCACGATAATATCATTGGCCTGAACAGCTTCGGTAATCATCCCGACCGCACCCGTTGCAATCCCGGTCTGTTGCCTGATAATGGAGGAGAACGGAACCTGATAATTAGGAAAAACACGGTCTTTGCTGACGTTGGCAAATCCACCGCCTGAAGCCGTGATGAGGTCGACGCCATTTTCTCTGAGAATTTTTGCGAGAATGATGCTGTCATCCAACGTCCACGCATCAGGCGTTTCCAAATAATCGACGGCAGAGATTCTTACCAAAAGCGGCATTCCGTCGGGAATTGATCTTCGTACTTCGCCAACAGTTTCTACCAGAAAACGGATTCTGTTTTGCAGGCTTCCACCATATTCGTCGTTTCTTTTGTTGATGACCGCGGAGTAGAATTGATGGAAAAGATAGCCGTGACCGGCATGAAGTTCTATAGTGTCGAAACCTGCTTTCACCGCTCTGTGCGCAGCTTCTACAAATTTCACTTTCAAATCCTGAATTTCATCAATCGTTAGTTCCTCCGGAATAACACCATTCATTTCCGTGGGCGAAGAGGATTTTACCGTCCAGCCACCTTCTTCTTTGGTGAGGGGCTTCATTCTTTCGTTGGGATGCTTCAGGCTTCCTTTTCCACCGGAATGCCACAGTTGCATTCCTATTTTTGTGTCCTGCTCGTGAACAAAATCGACGATGGTTTTCCATGCATTTTTCTGCTCGTCATTCCAGATTCCGACGTCGCTCAAAGTGGCTAGACCTTCGGGAGAAACGGCGGTACATTCGGTCATTATCAAACCTGCTCCGCCAACGGCTCGGCTACCGAGATGGACAAGATGCCAGTTTCCGGGGATCCCATCTTTTGCGCTATATTGCTGCATTGGCGATACCACGATTCTGTTTTTAAGGACCAGTTGGCGCAGGGTTAAAGGTGAAAATAAATTCATTTTTAAATTAATATTAAAGTGATGTTAGAAATATTTTTGCTTCTGAAACAGCTTGTAGAAGAATAGTTTTTACCTCTTCCAACGTTTGTTTTGAGGCTGAATTTTCTTCAGAAGTCATTTCAAGACTATCCAGTTTTTCCTGTAATAATGGAAGTAGCCCCATAATGGAAACGCTTGATTTCAGATCGTGCGCTCTTAGCTTTACAAGGACGAAATCCTGATTTTCGTAAGCTGAATTCAATTGTTCAAGATGTTGCGGAATATTTTCGATAAACTGTTGTGTAATGATTTGCTCAAAGCTTTTATCACCGCCACTTACAGACTGCATATACGTTAAATTAATATGTTTAAAATCTGGAGTTTCTTCTTCAGTTTCAACCTGATTGCGGTTCTGATTGGCCAGTCCGAAATTAGAAATTAATTTAAATAATTCTTCTTCTTTTATCGGTTTAGAAATATATTCATTCATTCCACGGCTCAGGCATTTTTCTCTTTCTCCTGCCAATGCGTGCGCGGTCATTGCAATGATTGGGATATTTAAATTCAACTCTTCCCGAATCTTTTGCGTGGCAACATAACCGTCCATTTGGGGCATCTGAATATCCATTAAAACCAAATCAGAAGTATTATTTCGAAGATATTCCACGGCTTCCAAACCATTTGAAACGATCTCGAAATCAATATTCCATTGAGATAACAGATGTTTCATCAGGCTTTGATTGATGGTGTTATCATCTACCACCAAAACTTTCAAAGGAGCATTAGATTTATCTTTAAAGTATTGAGTATTGATTGATGGAATTGTGGTAATCTGTTCTTTCGCAATACCGTAAGGAATGTAGAAATGAAAAGTTGTTCCTTTTCCCTGCTCGCTTGAGACTTCAATATTTCCGTTTTGCAATTGAATCAAACTTCTCACAATGGACAGGCCAAGTCCGGTTCCGCCGTAATTTCTGGTGGTGGAATCTTCGCCCTGATTAAATCTTTCGAAAACTTCGTTCAGTTTATCTTTATCGATTCCAATTCCGGTGTCGGAAATTTTGAAACCAATTACAACTTCGTTCTCGCTTTGCTGTTTATTATAAACCTCAATATTGATGCTTCCCTGATGGGTAAATTTGATGGCATTTCCGATGAGGTTGACCAGAATCTGCGTCAATCTTGTGGCATCACCATTCAAAGTATCAGGAATTGAAGAATCTATTTTACTTGAAAGTGTCAATCCTTTTTCTTTGGCTCGTTCTACAAAAAATGTTTCCACAGAATTGACTAATCCATTGATGCTGAAAATTCCGGGTGTAATGCGCATCATTCCGGCTTCGATTTTTGAGAGGTCTAAAATATCATTGATAATCGCCATCAGGTTTTCTCCCGAACGCTGAATTGATGAAACAAATTCTGCAGATGTTTTATCTAAAGGTCGTTTTTGCAACAGATTGGTAAACCCTAAAATTCCACTCAAAGGCGTTCTGATTTCGTGGCTCATATTGGCAAGGAAATTCTCTTTGGTCTGTGCTGCGGCTGACGCTTTTTTCTCAGCAATATCAAGCTTCTCAATAAGTAAACGCTGTCTTTTGAACTGACGGAGAATGTGAAAACCAACAATGCCTCCGCTTAAAACAAGCAAAACCAGAATTGAAATATCATATAATCTCGCTTTTCTGCCCATTTTCTCGCTTTGTTTACTCAATTTGACCATATCTATGCGTCGGGTTTCGTAAATTTTGGCGGTAATGTCTGTGATTTCGTTGGAAATTTTTCTGGCTCTGGGATTGGCGATTGAACTCTGATCATCCATATTTCCCAAGGTATTGTATCGCAACAACAATTTTTCTTTCACGAGTTTTTTCTCCATTGCCAGAATGCTGAGCCTGTGAATCAACTTTTCAAGTTCGGGATCTTTGTTATCTTTCGAAATCGAATCCAGAAAGTTTTCTACTTCATCAATTTTTTGATCAACACCATTCAGGTGAGTCGTGTCGTTTGTCGCAATGGATGCCCGGATTCTGCTTTCAACACCCAAAATGTCACGGTCGATTTGCCGTAAATGATTGCTGGAACGAAGCTCATTCAGCAACATATTGTTATTCTGAATAAGCGATTTTGTATTGTTGGCAGAATTGATCTGAACTGCTATCAACAACAAAGAACCCGCAATAAATGTGAGGATAATGAAATAGCTGAATCGCTTGTTGCCCATTATTGAGGATATTGTTTTCATAAGTATGTTGTACTTAATTTCAAATTGTGATAAACCACCCCGTCAAAAATTCTTTGAATTTTCACCGCCGATCCAAGAGAGGGGAATATCCCATTCACATAAAAATAGCGAATTATTGCAGCCCGACTTGAGGGCAAGCTCAGGATAAACTACAGGCGGATTAAGCTGCCCAAATAATTATTAAAATATTGATAAATCTAAAAAACATTCATTCTTGTGTTGAGTGTCTTCCGGTATGCATCTGCAACGGGAATGAATTTTCCGTTAATCATAATTCCACCGTCTTGCAGCGTATCTATCTTACCGACAGAAACGATGTAAGAACGGTGAACTCTTATGAAGTTTTCCTTTGGCAAGCGTTCTTCGGCAGTTTTCATTTTACCGTGTATGGCAAACATTTTTTCCAGGGTGTAGAATTTTACATAATCGCCCATTGCCTCTGCATACAGAATGTCGTCGAGCTTCAAACGCCTTGTAATATTGGAGTCTCTTACAAAAAGGAATTCATCTCTGGTTACTTCTACATTTTCTTTTCGACTGTCTATAATTGCCTGAGCCTTACTTACCGCCTGTAAAAATCTGGCAGGCATCACCGGTTTCAGGATATAATCTGCGATATTGAGTTCGAATGCTTCGAGTGCATATTCTTTATTAGACGTTGTGAAAATGATAAGTGTGTCTTTCCCGGCAAGGTTTTTCGTGAGTTCGATGCCTGTCATTTCGGGCATCTCAATATCAAGAAAAATCAGATCGACGTGATTGGATTGCAAGTGCGTGTAGGCTTCTATGGCATTGTTGAACTCTTTTTCAATTGTAAGATTAGGAACCTGTTTTGCCAGATGTGCCAGCGTTGTTCTTGCAATGTCATTGTCATCGACGATGAGAGCTTTCATGGGATAATTCTTTTATGGGTTACACAAATATAATTATTCCTTTTCTGAATTTCAAATTATCTGAAGTAAGAACGGATCATCCAGGCCATTTCTTCGTGGGTTTCCATTAATCCGGTGATATAGTCACTGGTTCCGTAATCTTTGAATTCTTCGGCGAAAGGGGTAATGTTTCCTCTTAGGAATTCGATGATGCTTTCGTGGTCAGCCAATAGATCTTTCATATACCCTAAACCATCGTTGGATCTGTCGCTGTATTCTGTAAGATGGGTCAATTCAAGATAAATTTTCATTGTTGCGGGTGCAAAATGTCCGATTTTTCTCATTCGTTCGGCAACGCTGTCAATCATTTCATCCAGTTGTTTGTATTGCTCTTCGAAGAAGATGTGGTTGGCGTGGAAATTATCTCCCGTCACGTTCCAGTGTGCATTTCTCGTTTTGATGTAAAGAAGTGTTTCGTCAGCTAAAAGTTTTGCCAATTGATCTGCTACAGCTTCTGTGTTTTTTTCTGTGATTCCGATTTTTGTTTTCATAATAATAGGATTTAATTTAAGAGCGTTATTGCTCTTTTGCTGATGTAAAGGTCAGTGAAAATCCTGTTATTTTGAGAGATTTTTCGTTGAATAGGCAAAATGAATCGTTGAAACCGGTAATTAAAAAATATAGCCTGACTGAAAGCAGACAATGATGTTTTTATTGGATTAGCAAAATTTTTAAAATTATTGCAGAAGAGAATAAATCGCCACACCAATGCCGGCATAAGCAACAATGGTTATAATATCGGCTATGGGTTGTGAAAAGCGTTTTTCAGCAATTTTTTCGCCATTGATCTGATTCTTATGGAATTTCAGTGTCCTTTTAGGATTATGAACCTGGTGTGCGACGAGACTGTCATTTTCCCATTTGTCTACTATTATTTTATATTTTTTTCCATCAACGTCAATTTTAACATTTTTACCGGCTGTAAGTTTTTCCTGAATATTGATGAGAACAGGTGCTTGTTGTACATTCAGATTCGGAGCGGAATTATTGGCTAGAGTTGCATTTTTTTTTAATTCCTGCTTATTATCGGGCGTTGTATCCGCTTGCTTTTTAACCTGATAAGTATAGCAGCTGGTAAGAGAAAATAATATGATGATAAGATAAAGATTTCTTTGCATGTGTCTAATTTAAGAATTAAACGGAATATTCAGAAATTTCTTTTGATAGATTTTGTTTTTTTAGATTTTACTTTTATCAATTTCAATCCATACCGGTGCATGGTCGCTTGATTTTACCCAGCCCCTGACATGCTTATCCACACCGGCACTTTTTAAACTGTTTTTCAAATATGGACTTAATAAAATATGATCTAATCTGATGCCTGCATTGCGATCATAAGCTTTAAAAAGATAATCCCAAAATGTATATATTGTGTCCTCCGGATAAAGCGTTCTCAAAGAATCTGTCCATCCCAATTTAATCAATGATTGATAGGCTGTGCGCATTTCAATTCTATAGAGCGCATC
Organism: Chryseobacterium lineare; assembly: GCF_977014045.1. Taxonomy (NCBI): domain Bacteria; kingdom Pseudomonadati; phylum Bacteroidota; class Flavobacteriia; order Flavobacteriales; family Weeksellaceae; genus Chryseobacterium; species Chryseobacterium lineare. The sequence continues at coordinate 233,177 of NZ_CDRNIQ010000001.1, forward strand.
ATCTTTCCATTTCTCAGGTTTATAAACATCTTTAGCAGTTGGAATAATATTAAAGTCACCGATAATAATCGCCGGTAGTTCCATCGTAATAAATTCTCTTGTTCTTTTCTTCAATCGTTTCAGCCATGCCTGTTTATAATCATATTTTGGTCCCGGATAAGGGTTGCCATTGGGTATATAAACACAACATATGACCATTTGATCAATAATTGCTTCCAGATAACGGCTTTGCAGATCTTCAGGATCTCCGGGAAGCTGGCGTTGAACTTCTGTAATTTCCAGATCTTTAGACAGAATTGCCACACCATTCCATTGCTTTTGTCCATTCCATATCGCCTGATAACCAGCTTTGTTGATTTCTTTGATTGGAAACTTCTCCTGCGTTGCCTTTAATTCCTGAAGGCAAACGATATCAGGATTTGTTTCTTCCAGCCATTTAAGCAAAACCGGAAGACGGCCATTAACACCATTGACATTGTAAGTAGCTATTTTCATGTTTATTCAGCATTATTTGATAAAGTTATTCGTTTTTTCAAAAGAGAAAGTCTAATTTTTAAAGATTCTTTTCTGTTACCATAATTCAATTAATTGTAAAAATTACATTTAATTTTATATATTTATCATTTAATCCGATATGCTGCGTCTGAAACGGCAGCAGAAATTCCACAACGATCAATTATGTTTAAACAATTAGCTTTTTTCGCTTTACTATTTATTGGCTTAATAACAAATGCACAAACAGCTCATAATACGCTAAGTTTACTCCCGGATTATGTACAGCATACCGCTGAAAAAGGTGCTTTTCAGATTGCAGCAAAGGGAATTGCGACAAAGATAGTTGTAGATCCTGATGACTGGAAAGGTGTTATACGCGCAGCCAATGATTTGGGTAACGATGTCCATAAAGTGACAGATGCAGCTTCACCAGTAGTTACAGATACAAAACTTTTACCTGGAGCAATCATTGTAGGCACTATTGGTAAAAGTAAATTGATAGATCAGCTGGTAGCTGGCGGTAAGCTGAACGTAGATGCTATAAAAAATAAATGGGAATCTTTCGTGATCCAAACCATTGGAGACAATCTTGTCATTGCCGGTAGTGATAAGCGTGGAACGATCTACGGAATTTATGATGTTTCTGAAAAAATTGGGGTATCTCCGTGGTATTATTGGGCTGATGCTCCTGTAAAGAAAAGTACAAATCTTTATGTTAAAGCAGGTCGTTATTTACAGGAATCACCGAAAGTCAAATACCGGGGCATTTTCATCAACGACGAAAGTCCTTCATTTTCCGGCTGGGCCAATAAACATTTTGGCGGAATAAATTCAAAAGTATATACTCATATTTTTGAATTGTTACTTCGTTTAAAAGCCAATTACTTGTGGCCTGCGATGTGGGGAAATGCTTTTAATGAAGATGATCCGATGAGTCCTGTTCTTGCCGATGAATATGGGATTGTGATGGGTACCTCTCACCATGAGCCGATGATGCGATCACAGAAAGAATATACCAAACGTAAAGATCAGATCGGTGCATGGGATTATGTGACGAATGCAGAAAATCTAAAGAAATTCTGGACCGAGGGCTTGGAACGGAATAAAAATTACGATAACCTCATCACGATGAGTATGCGTGGTGATGGCGATGTAGCGATGGGTAAGGGTGATGATGCGGAGAATATCAAGACCCTGAAGCAGGTAATTTCCGATCAGCGTGAGATTATCGGGAAAGTGTATGGTAAAAATCCTGCAGAAGTTCCTCAGCTCTGGGCTATTTTCACAGAAGTTCAACGTTATTATGATGCCGGAATGAACGTTCCTGATGATGTGACATTGCTTTTTTGTGATAATAACTGGGGCTATATCAGACGTACCGCACCTGAAAATGAATTAAAACGTAAAGGCGGTATGGGATTATATTATCATATTGATATGAATGGTGGCCCGTGGAATGACCGCTGGATCAACACGACTACTGTACCAAAATTGCGTGAACAGTTCAGTCTTGCGTATAAAAGCGGTATCGACCGTATCTGGATCGTTAATGTGGGTGACCTTAAGCCGAAGGAAATGCCAATCGATTTTATCATGCGCTACGCCTGGAATCCCGATGCGATCTCAGCTAATCAAACTTCTGATTACATAACTGATTGGGCAACTGGAATTTTCGGAAAAGAGCATGCATCTGAAATTGCAGATCTCGTGTCAAAGTACTCCAAATACAACCTGATGCGTAAACCGGAAGTACAGGATCCGAATATTTTCAGTTTTGTTAATTACCACGAAGCCGAAAAGGTACAAAAGCGTTGGCAAGATCTTACCGCAAAAGCAGAAGCACTGGAAAAGAAAATGCCTAAAGAGGCTTTGGATGCTTATTATCAGCTAGTGCTCTATCCGGTTAAAGCATCTGCTGGTGTTGCAGAGATTTATCTGGCAGCAGGCCGTAATAATTTGTATGCCAAACAAGGTCGCGTAAGTGCTAATATTTATGCTGATCGTGCCCGCGAACTTTTTGAACTGGATAAAAAACTAAGCGCCCATTACAATGATTCTATTGCTGACGGCAAGTGGAAAAATATGATGAGCGATGTTCATTTGGGTTACAAACAATGGTCGATGCCGAAGGAAAATAGTTTGCCTGTACTTAATGAGGTTATACCGTTGGACTCACCTTCATTGGGTGTTGCAGTGGAAGGTAGTACAGATGCTTGGCCAGGAACAGAAGGAAAAGCGGAGCTTCCTCAATTTGACATTATTGACAAACAGCGTTATTATATTGACATTTTTAACCGTGGAAAAGGACTGCTGAAATTTACAGCCAAAGCGGACAAACCTTGGATCAGGTTAAGTGCTACTAAAGGAACCACGGAAACTGAACAACGCATATATATTGACATTGACTGGAAAAAAGCTCCAGAAGGCAAAGGAAGCGGCTTAATTGAAATTAATCAAAATAATACTAAAGTACCGGTAGTTATAAATACGTTGAAGAAAGCGGCGCCTGCCAGCAAAGAAAATTTTTATGGTGGATATTCCGGCGAGTTTTCTATCCCCGCAAATAAATTCAGTGCTAATATAGAAGGGAAAGAAGCCAAATGGATGGTTTTACCGGGATTGGGAAGGGATGAGGCGTGTATGGGTATTTATCCTACAACAGCACCAGGCTCAACTCCTGAAAACGCTCCTCGATTGGAGTATAAGATTTTTCTTCCGGAGGCAGGCCCTGCAAAATTATTGCTTGGAATCCTTCCAACCCAGGATGTTAACCCGGGTCGCGGATTAAGAATTGCAGTTTCCATTGACAACGGCGAACCCATTATCATCGATGCCAGAAAAGGGTATCATGATGAATTTAAAGAATATACCCCGGAAAATCTTGATCGTTCAAAGATATTGAAACCTCTTCCTGATCCCGGACCGAACTATGCCTTGATTTCCCGTGGAAAACCCCGACGTACCGAAGTGTTTGATAACCAGCGCTGGCTGGATGCTACGTTAGATGTCAGAACACCTGGTCTACATACCCTGAAAATTTACATGGTGGATCCGGAAGTGGTGTTAGAACGTATTATAGTAAACCCCAATGATCAATATCCAAGTTATCTCGGTGCACCGGAGAGACAGGATTAGACTGGGATTGCACTTATCAGTACATAGAGAATATGATTAAAATATAAAAATAATTTCTTTTAAATTGATAATTTTTCGCGCTACTTTTGTATAAAGCCTAAAATTATATATGAGAGGATCTCATCAGTTTTTTCGTCTGTTAAAAAGAATTTTATCCCATACAGGGCTGGTTTTGTTGTTGTTGTCAATCCCGATCGTTTCTTCACCGGATTTTGACGGTACTTTATCTGTTTTCAGAGTTTCACCATTTCAAAGGGAATTTATCCGATTCGTACTTGTTATTTTCTTCTTTTATTTAAACCTGAATATTTTCCTTCCTAAATTTTACAACAAAAAAAGATTTTCGGTATATACGATCTGTATCATGATCAGTTTTAGTTTGGTAGTGATCATTCCCAATCTTTTGACTTCAGGGAATTTTTTTTCGCAAAATCCACCACCAATGAAAATGGGAAATCCTGTTCCTCCGGGAAATATGCCGCCCTCACCAATGGATGGAAAACAGCCTTTGCCGGGATTTGGTCATCAAAATGATACTTCCTATTATCAGATGATTTTTTCTTCGCTTTTACCATTTTTGTTTTCATTTCTTTCTTCGCTTTTCATTTTTAAAAATATCGAGAAAAAAGAACTCGAACGGTCGAAAGCAAAAGCAGAATTATTAAACTTAAAATATCAGCTTCAGCCTCATTTTCTTTTTAATATTCTCAATTCTATCTATTCTTTGGCTTTGTTAAAATCTGACGATGCACCCAACGGAATTTTAAAACTCTCCAATGTTATGCGATATGTTGTTCAGGAAAGCAGTAAAGATTTTGTGGATTTAACCAAAGAAATTGAATACATTAAAGATTATATTGCCCTTCAGCTGATCCGTACAGACAGCAGTCTCGACTTCACTTACACTGAAATCGGCGATTTGAAAAATCTGAAAATCGTACCTTTCCTATTAATTAATTTTATTGAGAATGCTTTTAAATATGGTTTTAATGCCGAAGAAAATTCAAAAATATCCGTAAAAATTGTTATTCAGGAAGGAGTTCTGAATTTTGTGGTCTTTAATAAAATTGTCAACACTGCTGTTCATGAAGAAAACAGTTTTAAAATCGGTTTGAAAAATACTTTTGAACACCTTAAGCAGGCTTATCCTGAAAAGCATTCAATTAAAATCAATGAAACAAAGGAAATATATGAAGTTGATTTAAAAATCAGTTTAATCTAAAATAGGCAAATATGATCAGAGCCATTGCTTTGGATGACGAAATTCTTGCGCTCAGAATTATTGAAAATTATGCTGATAAAATTGAAAATTTGAGCTTGGAAAAAATTTTCAATAAGCAAAGTGATGCCCAGAAACACCTCAACAAGTTTCCGGTTGACCTTATTTTTCTGGATATCGAAATGCCTGTAAAAAACGGTCTGGATTTTTATAAAAATATCTCTCAAAATACCAAGGTCATTTTTACGACTGCTTATTCGGATTATGCCGTGGACGCATTCAGTGTAAACGCAGTCGATTATCTTCTGAAACCATTTTCGTTTGAAAGATTTAAAACGGCTGTCGAAAAAGTGAAAGATAATTCTGAAGCCCATGAAGCCAAACATCTTTTGATTCGTGCAGATTACAAGCTTCACAAAATTAATTTCGATACCATTCAACTGATTGAAGGTTTGGATGATTATATCAGAATTCACCTGAAAGATTCCACAAAAATCACAGCCCGTTCTTCCATGAAAAGTATTATGGAAAAACTGTCAGAGAAAGATTTTATCCGTGTTCATCGTTCTTTCATCGTTCCTGTGAGTGATATCAAAACGATTGTCAACAAAAATATCCACATCGCTGAATTCATTATTCCGATTGGCGAAACGTATAAAGATGAGGTGATGAAGATTTTAAATAAATAGATTTTTCAGGAGCTTTTTCCAGCTTTCACTACTCGCTATTTTTTGGTTTTCGGGGCGGCGGCGGAGCCGCCGCCCCGAAAACCAAAAAATGAGCTCAAACAAACCGTTCAATCTGGGCTATGAAAGTCCACCTTCTCAACAAAAAAACGTTTTCACCGACACATTTTTTCTGTTTACCTCATAAATTTCTTATGCTCTTATTTTAAAAATACATTTGATCTAAGAAAATGAGAAAGTATGAAAACAATTGACAGAAAAGGCTTTTTGAAAAGCTTAGGTTTAGCAGGCGTAACCGCTTTGGCAGCTCCTGTTTTTATTCATTGTAGAAATGATGATGATAAAGATTCTGAAACCACTGGGGTGATCGATAATACAATCTCAACCGCCTGTTCCGTAACCAATTCGGAAACTGAGGGTCCGTTTCCGACAAAATCTCCATCAACTTTGGTTCAATCCAATATTGTAAGTGACAGAACCGGGGTTCCTTTTACCATTGCTATTACTGTTCAGAACACAAATGCCAGTTGTGCCAGTTTACAGGGAGCCATTGTAGACATTTGGCATTGCGATAAAGATGGAAATTACTCAGAATATGGCGGAACAGGAATGCAGTCGGCCAATTATACTTCAGTGCATTTTTTAAGAGGAAGACAAACGACTGATTCCAACGGAAAAGTAAATTTCACCTCTATTTTCCCGGGTTGGTACAACGGAAGAGCCACTCATATTCACGTTCATATTTATAATTCTGCCGGTCAGTCTTTGTTGGTTACACAGATTGCATTTCCTGAAGGAAGTGACAGTGCGGTTGTCCAGGTTGCGGCAAGTACAGGTTATAAAGGAATGAGCGGTTATACTTACAATTCGAATGACAATGTTTTCAGTGATGGAACCTCCAATGAAATGTCCAGTATTTCCGGAAGCGTAAGCGAAGGCTTCGCACTAACTCATACGATAAAAGTTTCAGCTTAAAATAATAGTTTTTAATTTTTAATACGCGGTAAATGACGATGAGACTGATCACGGAGGAGTAATCATTTATCGCTTTTTTTATTTAATGATAAGATGATGTTAGTTCAAACGCCCTCTCAAATATTTAAAGCCGATTTTGCATTCTGGAAAAAAGAAAGCAAATCAGTGCTTAACCAGATTATCAGTAATCAAAATAATGCCGGCCATATAAAATCGGTAACCGAAATTATTTTAGATGAAAACGGAAGTTTTGAATTTGAATCACAGGAAAATTCAACGTTAATTATTCTGACACTCTACGGAAAAATTCAGCTGAATAGTTTTCGGAAAGTAATTTCTCCGGAAGAAGTTTTTACGCTAAAATCAAAAGAAAAATTGACGGTTACCATCAGGAACTACCTGAATGACGAGAAAACCGACATTTTAATCATTGAACTGCAATCTCTTCAACCAGAAAATGCATTTTTCTTCGAAGACCTTCATATTGAAAAGAAAAACACGTTGATTCCGGTTTCAAAAAAATTAGAATTTCCAAACTTCATCGGACTTTACGAAGGGAGGAAAGAAGAAATGTACTCTTTATATAATTCCAGTAAAATGATCTTTGGAATGGTTATTAACGGGGCTTTTGAATTTCAAAACAGATTACTTGAAACCCGGGATTCAATTCTGTTGCGAGATATTCAAACTTTAGAATTTGAAGCTTTAAGCGAAAATGCACTGATCATTTTCTTCGAGATTTAAACTTAAAATTTAGAAAATATGGATAGAAAAAACTTTTTAAAAAATTCTTTAGGTTTAGCCGGAATTGCCGTTGCTGCACCAAGTTTGTTCCGCTCAGAACTTATTTCTGATGAATTAAACATCAACAATTCAACGAAAAATATTTTAAGCTGCAGCGTTACCAATTCGGAAACAGAAGGGCCTTTTCCAACGCATACTCCGTCAAGCCTTGTTCAGACCAATATTGTGGGAGACAGAACCGGTGTTGCATTTACAATGAATATTTACATCAAAAATACCAATGCGAATTGCGGAGCTTATCAAGGGGTTTTGGTGGATGTATGGCATTGTGACAAAGACGGAAATTATTCTGAATACGGAGGTACACAAATGCAGCAGGCCAATTACACCAACAATCATTTTCTTCGCGGAAGACAGACTACGGATGCAAATGGCCTGGTTACTTTTACAAGTATTTTTCCGGGATGGTACCAAAGTCGGGCGACACATATTCACGTTCATATTTACAAACCTGATGGAACTTCTTTGCTGGTAACGCAGATTGCATTTCCGGAAGGAACAACCAGTGCCGTTTATAACGTTAATGCCAACGGAACTTCATATGGCTATACCAAAGGAATGACAGGTTATACTTATAACGCCAATGACAATGTATTTTCAGACGGAACGAGTAATGAAATGAGTACTGTAACCGGTTCTTTGTCGGCTGGTTATATGTTAACGCATACTATTTATGTTGCAGGAACATCAAATCTTGGAACACTAGAAACTTCAAATAACAAAAATTTTAAAGTGGGTCAGAATTGTCCAAATCCATTCAGGGATGAAACGGTATTTCCGATTGTTTTGAACGAAAAATCAACGGTAAACATTGAATTGTTTGATTGCAGCGGAAGAAAACTGGCAACAGTGATCAATCAACAAAAACTTTCTGCAGGAAGACAGGAAATAAAGATGAGCAGAAACCAACTAAAATCAGGAATGTACGTAGTAGAAATTACTATTGTAAACTCGCAGGGAACATGTAAAGAAGACCTGAAAGTTTTGGTAAATTAAATACACTTATTACTTTAAGTGCAGATGTTTTTCATATTAATTTGTTTTGGTTCAGGGCAGAATCATGATGCTGCCCTGTTTTTTATTCATTAAAACTAAAAATGATGAGAGCAAAGATAAAACTAGCATTCCGAATCGTGATCGACCATAATTCTGAAATGGTCTGGGATCAATATATTTTTGAAGATACTTATTTTGAATATAAAATTCAACATCAGGTTTTTGATGATCCGGAAAATCCGGTGAGAAATTATTGGGAGCTTTTGGCGAAAAATTCTCAAGCCGAAAAAATGCCTTTTTTGCTGAGTTCGGCGGTTGTGAATTACGTTTCACAATTGAAGGGCGAAATCAAAAGTCTTCCCGATGTTTTGGGGAATACTTTTTTTCCTTTTGAAAGTTTTAAACTTGATTTGATCAGCTCAAATATCGAAGACCCTTCAAAACATAAAATCGGACTTACATTTTATACTCCTGAATTGCTTTTGATCGATATTATCGACAATAAATACCTCTTGAGCAGCAATACAGATCGCAAAAATTCTTTTGAAACTTTTATGTTTGCTTTTCATCCGCAAGTTGCAATATCCTCTTACAATCTTCTGGAATAACTCCTTCATAAAATCTTAATGGTTTAAATTAGTTCATTAATTCAACCTGGCTTTTTAATCTTTCCGAAAGTATCGCGATGATCCTTTATAAGGCTTCGTATCCGAAAGATATATTTTCATTTCATCGGAAGTCAGCATTCCGATGGTCATTCCTATGAATGTGTTTCTTAATACATTATCCTTCTGCAGGCTCTGTTCAATAAAATTGAGTTTCTTGTCTGTTGTTAAAGAAGTGAAATCTGAAATTTTCCGCGATGCATAATCATTAAATAACAAAAGATAAATTTCATTCTGTAATTTCATAACGGACCGAAGTACCTGGTTTTGAAAGTTTTCGGTGTCGCTGCTGTTTTCAAATATTGGAAGGGAGAGATTCTCCCGAAGGTCTGTTTTGTCTGGCATGATTTATTGTATTAAGTTTTACCCCACCGTCTTTGTATCTTCTTCTTTCAGAATTTTTTTCTCCTTCATTGAAAGCATCATCCGTTCGTATTTGTACTTTTGCCAGTCGAAATTACTGAGGAAATCGAGAGCGGCCTGAAATCCGCGGTTGAAGAGTTCTTCTTTTTCTTCCCTTTTCATAAAGAAATTCAGCCAGCTGCTGCTTCCGCAATTAACCGTCTGAATGCTGAACAAATGATAAAAAGTATGTTTGGTAAGAAAGGTTTTATCGTTAAATCCTTTCAGGGTGCTGATGATATTTCCGGCATAGGTGAGGGGAGATTTCAGGATTTGCGCACTCGTTTTTCTTTTATCGGGAAGCAGATCGGAATCGCTGGTGAGCTGTACGCCAAATAACGGCATCCTCGGATAAAAAATATCAGCGGCATGGAAAAGATCGATAGGAAAATTTGAAATGCTTCCGCCATCTATGAAAACTCCGGCAGGATTGATATCTTCAGGTTGGGTATTCATCCAGAATTTCCAGGCATATTTTACAGAATCATCATCTTTATTGATTGCTTTTTGCATAGGTTCAAAAAAGAAAGGAACCGACATGGAAGCACGCACGAATTCTGCAGGGCTGGCGTGTTTCAGTTCTTCTTCAGACCAGTACAGATTGGCCATCGTAGGGAGTTCAACTTTTATTTTAGCATTGATATCTGTGGTTACTACAATGTATTCGGATTTCAGCAGGTAGAAAGGATCTTTTTTGTAGTACTCATTATTCACGGTACTGTCGTAGAAAATTTTATACCTGATTTCATCAATATGTTCACTATTATTGACTCTTATTTGCTCAATGCTCTTTAATGCCATTTGATAATACTGCATTTCGTTTCCATAGCGGTAGTTAAGGTTGAGATCTTTACCTGTTTTCACGAACTTTTCATTGAGATTAGCCACGGTCTTTATTCCAAAACTGTCTAAAGCTTTTTTCATGGCTGTTAAAAAAGTATTTCCCGGATTCAGTCCTGAATTTCTCTTTTTAAGGTCTGTATAAATTTTTGCCAGGCATAAAACACCAACGATCATTAACAGTAAGGGGATTGAAAAAAGAATCTTCGTCTGCCATATTTTTTCTGTAGGATATACAAATGACAATATTCCAAAAAATACCAGAATCCCAATGGCAATATATGAGTTGATTTTCAGGAAATTTTTATTGTTCAGCATGGCATGGATGGTGGTTCTTACATAAGGTTTTCCGTCCATAAAATCGGCAAAGTTCCAATTGAAAAGTATTTCTTTAATGATTTCGCTTTTGGGTTCTTCTTTGGTTTTGCAGGCAGCGATCAGCAGGGTATTGATGGCACCGGCACTGGTTCCTGCCACTTTCAGAAAACGGATCCCGAAGATTTCAAGACCATAGAGATAGCCTACCAGTGCAGTTCCCCAAACACCACCACCTTCCTGTACAAACTCTACATATTGATTTCCTGCGGCATCTAAGAGATCGGAAAATTCTTTTGCCGAAATGAGATCGTGCAAAGCAGCTAGCTTTTCCTTAGATTCTTTGGAAAGAATATCTTCTTCCAGAATTTTCTTGAGGTTTTCCGGTTTCATGGGTGATTTGGTTATGTTATTTTGGTTTAACGAAGATATTTAATTCTTGTTTTACAAAAACACCCCAGCGGAAATTTTTTCAGTCTTTGCTACGATTCCAGAATAGGGTAACAGATTTATTTTAACACTACCACTGTTTTCTTCGGGCATAAATAAAGGTACAGATGACAACCAAAGCCATCAATCCGAGGGTAAAGAAGTAGCCGTATTTGGTGTGCAGCTCCGGCATATTATCAAAGTTCATCCCGTAAACACCGGCAATAAAAGTAATTGGTAAAAAATAAACAGAATAGATCGCCAGTACTTTCATAACCTGGTTGGCCTTCTGGTCAGATAACGCCAGAAACATTGAAATAAGGTTGGTAATCTGGATGTTCAGATGTTCAAAATCTGCCACTACATCTTTATGCTTATCTTTTAAATCAAAAGTTTCAGAGTCCTGTAAATCTAAAAGTTTAAATTTATCGATGGCATCAGTGGAAATAGTAAGAACCCTTGAATTTAATCCCGATTTCCGTTTCAGCTTATACAATCTTTTGATCTGGTTGGTATGATTGGTATTTTTAAGGAAGATTTCGTTTTCGATATTATCCATTGTTTCAAACAGACTTATGGATTCGTCATCAAAGCTTTTCATAATCAGCAGGGCGATCTTAAGGGCGATTTTTTCGGAAGTGATTTCAGTGGTAAGCTGAGAAACCTGTTTCTTGGTTTCGGAAAGGCTTTTGGTTTTCATCCGGTGAATGGTAATAATGGTTTTTCCCAATAAAAAAATTCCGATTTTGGTGCTGATGTCGCTTATCGTGTTTAGGTTTTTACGTTCCAGCTCGGTACTTTCGCGCAAAAGGAAAAATTTTACATCTCCGTCTTGCTCATACTTCGGCAGGTGGTTCGGATCCAGGGTGTCTTCCAGGAGAAGATTATTGATCTCATATCTTTCATGTAAAAATTTCAGGTCCTCCGCTGACGGAGCTTCCACATCTACCCATTCGCACTGGGAGTCTCTGTAAATGGTCTCAATTGGCATATAGTAAAAATAGTGTATTTTAAAAAACTATGTATCAAATAAGCTTTATATTTGTCAAAATTAGAAAACTATATGATTAAAAGTACAATAAAAGGCATCGGATTCCATGTTCCGGATAACATTGTTACGAATGATGATCTAGCAAAATTAATGAGCACCAATGACGAATGGATTACAGAAAGAACCGGTATAAAAGAGAGAAGGCACCGAAAAAACAGAAATGATTCTCAGGAAACGACGGCTTATCTGGCTTTTAAAGCTTCAGAAAAAGCAATTGCCAATGCAGGATTTACCTCAAAAGATATAGATTATATTGTTTTTGCTACACTTTCTCCGGATTATTATTTTCCGGGCTGTGGGGTTTTGCTTCAGGATATGTTAGGTTGTGATACAATCGGAGCATTGGATGTAAGAAACCAATGTTCAGGATTTGTGTATGCGATGAGTGTTGCCAATGCTTTCATTAAATCAGGAACGTATAAAAATATATTAGTGGTAGGTGCTGAAATTCATTCTTTCGGATTGGATTTTACGGATGAAGGGAGAGGCGTGTCGGTGATTTTTGGCGATGGGGCAGGAGCAATTGTACTCTCTGCAACAGAAGATGAAAATGCAGGAGATATTCTGGCGGTAAACATGCATTCTGAAGGGAAATTTGCAGACGAATTGTGTACGCAGTTTCCGGGTTCCAAGTTCGGATGGAGCGACAGGATGAGAAAAGAGCCTGAAAATGTGACTAACAAGGAAGTGTACCCGATTATGAATGGAAATTTCGTTTTCAAACATGCGGTAACAAGATTTCCTGAAACGATGCAGGAAGCTTTAGATAAGGCAGGTAAAACCATTGAGGATCTGGATATGTTTATTCCGCATCAGGCTAACCTTAGGATTGCCCAGTTTGTTCAGCAGAAATTCGGACTTCCGGATGAAAAAATCCATAATAATATCCAGAAATACGGAAATACTACAGCAGCTTCTATTCCTATCGCATTAAGCGAAGCGATTGAGGAAGGAAAGATCAAAAGAGGTGATCTTGTATTGCTTTCTGCGTTCGGAAGTGGCTTTACGTGGGGAAGTGTTCTTTTTGAATACTAAATTAAAAGCATTAAATAAAAAATCCGCAGACTTGTTACAGACTGCGGATTTTGTTTTTTACTGAATGTTTAAGCTTTTCAGTAGTTTTTCAGTATCAGAATAATCTTCTCCTGTTTTCTTCGCAAGCTCGATTGCTTTTTCGGCCCAAAGCTTGGCGTTTTTCTTATCTCCTAATTTATTGTAAAGGTTTGCCAGCGTATCTGTATTGGCAGAATTTTCATCTTTCTTTACCGATTCCTGTGCCCAGTTCAATGCTTTTTCCAATGCAGGTTTATTGGTCACGTTTTCAAAGAAATTCCATGCAATAGAATTGAGTTCTTCCGACCCTAAAGCTGATGTATCTTTGTAAAGCTCCATGGTCAGTTTCTCGTAAGTTGCGATATCTTTATCCTTTAAAGCTCTGTTGGCTTTGGCTCTCGTTAAGATTTTTACTGCTTCGTCTTTTGTTAAAAACTTCTGTGTTTCGGTCATGAAATAGCTGTCATTCCATTTTTTTGTATCGGCATTGTAAGATTTTTTAACAATTGTATTAAGCTTAATATTTTTGTCAAAAGCATCATATCTTTCAGCAGGAAGAACTTTGGTAATTTCAGCTTTCTTCGCCAGGAAAGTTTTATACAGCGGGCTGTCAGTACTCTGCGTCGCAGAAAGAAGCATCTGAATATCTTCTCTGTCAAGTTCTGTTTTTCCACTGAAATAACGTTCCAGAACTCTTGCAGCAAATTCGGAATCGCTATACATTGTGAGACCGGCAAGATTTTTCAGGAACGCAGGATCTTTTTCTCCGTCTTCGAATTTTTTCTTTAAAGTTCCCAGTCTTTTGCTCGGATCTCCGGCGTCTTTAGCAAACTGGATAAAATCTTTTTCTTCAACATATCCCAGCGTTCTGTGTACCAGCTCACCATTTCCGTCTACAAAAAGATAGGTCGGGAAAGCTTTTACATTGTACTTTTTGGCGATATCAATACCTTCTCCTTTTTCCATGTCGATTTTAGCATTGATAAAATTGGCATTGTAGTAATCTCCCACGTTCTTTTGTGGAAATACGTTTTTTGCCATCAGCTTACAAGGTCCGCACCATGTGGTGTAAGCGTCGATGAATACAAGTTTATTTTCTTTTTTAGCTTTCGCGAGAATAGTGTTGAAGTTAGTTTCTTCGAATTTGATTCCCTGTGCCAATGCAAATGCTCCGATGAAAAGAGCCGAGAATATTGATAGTTTTTTCATGATATTTATTATTGATTGCAAATGTAATAATTATGTTCACAAATCAGTCTTTATAATATAAAAATTGTTACAACTTTGGTTGGATTAATTTTTAAGGTTTAGGTTAAAGTTTTAAATAGCCAATATTATAATAATTCAATTGCTTTTAAACATAAAAAACCGCAGAATTTCTGCGGTTATATCATTTTTTCATAGCTGAATCTGATTTCATTTTTACGCTGTCAGCCGTAGCAGATTCCGAGTGTGAGGCAGCGGTGTCACCCATACTATTTCTCATATAATCCTTGTTTCTTTCTTCTTTAAATTCTTCTCTTTTTTCTTTGTTCTGTGCGCAGCTTCCTAAAAAAAGTGAAGCCAATACCGCACCTGTCAATAATTTTTTCATAGAAATATTTTTTAATGTTAGTGTAATCAAATATAGTATTAAAAGACAAAAAATAAAAGATATAAATTGCCTGGACATAAAAAATCCTCAGAATTAATCCGAGGACCTTTCAAGTTAAGTTAAACTATTATTATTTAACAGTAGTTGCTGAATCAGCTTTCATTTTCATGCTGTCAGGAGCAGTAGTTGTTGTAGTCACCGTATCAGTAGTAGTCGGTGCTACACTTGTCGTTGTATTGTCTACTGCTGTCGAATCTGTGCTACTATTTGACATTGATGATTCCTTTGTTCCGCAACTTACCGCTATTACTCCTAGTGCTGCGATTAACATTAATTTTTTCATAATACTTTGTTTAGTGTGAGTAAAACACTATTCAATAATTATTCCGAATTGATGGGATAATTACTAAATATTTAATAAAATAATTTAAAATATTGTTAATTAATTCATCAATAAAAAAGCTCCGGAATTAAATCCCGAAGCTGTATGTATGATAAGTAATAAGATTAATTAATACTCATTGCTGATTACTTTACTTATAAAATTACCCTAAATAAGGATATTTATAATCTTTAGGTGAAACAAAAGTTTCTTTAACAGATCTTACGGATGTCCATCTTAATAAGTTCATTTTTGATCCCGCTTTATCATTGGTTCCAGAAGCTCTTCCTCCTCCGAAAGGCTGTTGGCCAACAACTGCGCCTGTAGGTTTGTCGTTGATATAGAAGTTTCCGGAAGCATTTTCTAATGCCTTGAACGCTTGATTAATTGCATAACGATCCTGTGCAAAAACTGAACCCGTCAATGAATAAGGAGATGAAGAATCTACCAATTCTAAAGTTTCAGCCCATTTTGCATCGTCATAAACGTAAACAGATAAGATTGGCCCGAAGATTTCCTCAACCATACTTTCGTATTGAGGGTTTGTCGTTTTAATAACTGTCGGATGTACAAACCATCCTTTAGAATCGTCAGTTTTTCCTCCGATTACTACATTGGCTTCGTTTGAATAATTGGCTCTGTCGATATAGCCTTTACATTTTTCAAAAGAATTTTTGTCAATTACGGCATTTACAAAGTTGGAAGGATCTTCAGGAGAACCAATTTTAATAGAATTGATTTGATTTTCCATTACTTTTTTCACATCTGCCCAAAGAGACTGAGGAATATAAGCTCTTGAAGCCGCGGAACATTTTTGCCCCTGATATTCGAAAGCTCCTCTTACCAAAGCAGTTGCTACAGCTTCTACATTGGCTGAAGGGTGAGCAATCACAAAGTCTTTTCCTCCTGTTTCCCCCACGATTCTTGGGTATGTTCTGTAGTTATGAATATTGTCGCCGATCATTTTCCACATTCCCTGGAAAACTTTTGTGGATCCTGTAAAATGAAGTCCTGCAAAATCTCTGTGTGCCATTACTTTTTCTGCAGTTTCTTTTCCGTCTGTGAAAATCATGTTGATGACTCCCGCAGGAAGTCCGGCTTCCGTTAAAACATCCATGATTACTTTTGCAGAATAGATTTGCTTGTCAGATGGTTTCCAAACGACTACGTTTCCAAGCATCGCCATACAGGTAGGTAAATTTCCTGAAATGGCTGTAAAGTTGAATGGAGTAACCGCAAAACAGAATCCTTCTAATGGTCTGTATTCAACTCTGTTCCAGATTCCTGCATCGGATACGGGTTGTTCAGAATACATTTCCGTCATAAATTCTACATTGAATCTTAAGAAATCGATGAACTCACAGGCAGCATCAATTTCAGCCTGGTGAACATTTTTAGACTGTCCGATCATCGTTGCTGCGTTGATTACATCTCTGTAAGGCCCCGCTAAAAGATCAGCAGCTTTTAAGAAAATTGCCGCGCGATGTTCCCAACCCAGCTCGTTCCATTCTTTTTTTGCAGCTAATGCAGCATTAATCGCATCATCCACATGTTGCATAGTTCCTCTGTGATAAAAACCAAAGTCATGGGCATGATCCTGAGGCGACTGAAGCTGAACTTTATCATCCGTTCTTACTTCTTTACCGTTAATAAACATTGGGATTTCTATCTTCTCAGCCCACATTTTTTTGTATTGAGCGATAAGGCTTTTTACTTCCGGAGTTCCCGGTGCGTAAGAATTTACCGGTTCGTTTACCGCAAATGGTACTTGCGAAATTGCTTTAGACATATTAGTTGTATATTTTTTTATTTGCTAATGATACAAATTTACAACAATTATTTGGGTAGATTATAATATGTGAATGGTCAATTTTGCTTTGCCAGTGAATGGTGAATTTTTAAAAGATTATTAAAATTGACCAGCGAAGCGGATTGACAATTCACTATTCATTCCTTATATCTTTTCGTTTTCCAGGATTTTCAGGACGAGTTTTTCTTCCTGGGTGAGATCTGCCTTACCGTCATTCTCCTCTATTTTTTCAAGTTCGTCGAGGTATTTCCTGATGGTGTTATTTTCATATAGATTAATGACTAAAGGATGGACGTAATATTTCCTGCATACTGTGCTTGTGTTTCCCAGGTGGGACGCTACAATTTCTAACGCTTCTTTTACTTTTTTTTTGTATTGAGTATTATTTTCTGCGTAGCCGATTTCTTTAAAAGCAATCAGTGCACTTACCGTTCCGGACCAGGTTCTGAAATCTTTTGCCGTAAAATCTTCACCGCTGATCTCTTTAATGTAATCATTCACCATTCCCGAATCAATGGAATGTCGGTTTCCTTCATCATCAATATACTGAAAAAGTTCTCTTCCCGGAATGTCTTTGCATTTCTGAACCAATCGAGCCAATCTTTTGCTTTTGAGATCGATATCATGCATTACTCCTTTTTTACCTTTGAAATGAAAGGAAATCTTCTGTCCCTGAATTTGAACATGCTTCCCTTTTAGTGTTGTTAAACCGAAAGAACCATATAATTTTTCATAAGCATTATTTCCTATCCTGATGTTGGTACGTTGCATAAGGCTTACAATCAATGCAAGGATTTTTCTCTTTTCGAAATTTCTTAAAGCCAGATCTTTTTCTACCTGAAGACGAATATCTGGTAGTGCATATCCGAACTGCAGCATTCTGTAAAACTTCGTATGATTTCGCAATGCACTCCAAAGCGGATGATAGCGATATTGCTTTCTCTTTTTTACATCAAAACCAGTTGCCTGAAGATGGCCGTTATCAAGCGCACATATCCATACATTTTCCCAGGCCGGTGGAATAACCAGCTTGTTGATTCTAGTAATTTCATCTTTATCCCTGATTTTTTCGCCGTCTCTGTAATAAGAATATTTTTTTCCGGTTTTTTTGCGTGTGATCCCGGCTGTCTCTGCATCGGAGGTATAAATGAGATGTACCGCCTTTGCAGATGCTACCGGATCTTTCATAATTTTGACAATCTTTGAGGGCTTCAGATGGGAAATGATTTCTAAGTCTGAATTTTCCATAAGATCGGTTAAGAGTTCCTACCCCTTGAAAATAGCCATAAAATAATAGCTATAACGCCAACTACTAATATGATCCCCCACCACATTCCGGCCTTGAAGATTGTTTCTACTGCTTCGCAGCTTGTAAGTGTCAGTAATGTTAATATTGCAATACTGTAAAAGCTCCATTTTTTCATAATAATATTATTTTATTGTTTATTATTTTCAAACTCTGTGAAGATCGGCTCTCCATTTGATGATGGATTTTTTGATCTCGTCTCCTTTCATGTTTTCTTTCAGTGCTTTTTCGAGAAAAACTTTGAATTCATCATCGTAAGCGAATCTCAAAGCGGCGATCTGGCCAAAGGAAAGTTTTTCCTCCACGTCATCGGATCTCAATCCGAAAAGTTCAAAATACCGCTGGCGGAATTCAAGCCTCACGATACGATTCTGAAGGACCAGTGCATAATGTTGCCTCAGCATGATGGCCAGGTAAAAAATCAGGAAAATCACTATTGAAAATAAAACCCACACAAGCTGATTTTGTTGGTCACTGAAAATCTTATATATTCCGATTCCTTCTAAAATGATTAATAACGGAAGAAAAACGAAATGATGAGGAGCATAAAATCGTACGTGATTTTTATAATTCTGACTTTCCATTTCTCGTATATTGCAATTATCTTTCCAAAATTCTTTAATTTCTGATCTAAATTTAATTTTGGCTGAAGAAATACGGAATTAGAGGCTTAAATATGATGTATGATACCATGTTGTGATAAAATATGAATTTAATTCACCTGTACATTGCTATATTTGAGTATATTAACACTTTAATTCAAATATCTGTACAAAATGATCAAGAAGATAATATTTATATTCACTATTTTGATTTCACTGTTTGGTTTTAGTCAAAAATACAATTTTACTTATCAGTACACCTTTAAACCCGACTCATTACATTTAGATAAAACCGAAACCGAGCTGATGGGCCTGTTTATAGATAAAAACGGATCAACTTACTTCAGCCTGGCAAAAGTAAAAAGAGATTCTGCAATCGCACAGAACATGAATTCAGATGGAATATCCTCAAATATGCCCGTTTCATTAAATACCTTTCCACAAGGAAAAGTTCGTGGTATAATTCAGAAAGACTGGCGATCCAATGAAGTAATATCTTACCTGTCTGTGAACACTGATCGATTTAAAATCATTCAGCACATTGCCTTCAATTGGCACATCGAAACAGAAACTGCTCTGATACAAGGTAAGAAATGCCAGTTGGCAACGGTAGAATATAAAGGCAGAAAGTATAACGCGTGGTTTACTAATGAAATTCCCATTTCTGAAGGACCATATAAATTTGGCGGACTTCCGGGATTGATCGTCAAGATCGAAGACACAAAAAAACAACATATCTGGGAATTAAAAGGAATTGAAAAGTTTAGACATATAAAACTTAATTTGTCTGCCTATATTCCTGTGACGGAAAGCCAATATAAAAAAGCTGTTGAAGATTACATCAGAGATCCGATGAACAGAATGAGAGAGCTTAAGCGAAGATATGGAATTACCAGCCTTACGTCAACTTCGCCTGATGGGACTTCATACTCAGATGCTGAGTATGAAAAAATGAAAACTAAGAAAATACAGGAGAGTTTTAAGGAAAACAATAATTCCATCGAGCTTCATTAGACATTTTAGAATTATGCCAGGATCTGATTAATTACGGTTTATCTAAAAAAAATCCTTATTTTAATGAATATATTATTGCAATTATGGACAAACAATTAAAAAAATTTCTAATCAAATCTGTTATTGTTTTAAGCGTAATACATTTGGGCTATTTTATCTATGGATATTTCAAGTTTGAAGGGATCAATAAAATCGATATTTATACAGAGTTTTACAGATTCAAATTTTACGATGACGTTTCTATTTCCCACTTTTTTATTACCGGTCTGTTCCTGTTTTGCTTTTTTGTTTTATTATTGAGAAATCATTCCAAAAAAAGATATAGCGTTGCCAATACTGTAAAAATTGGCGCTTCTTTATTACTTATTTCCTTTCTCTCGTTGACTTTTTTTATGAGCTACAGTTTTGGGTTAAATGCCAAAATGAGACAGGAGCTTCCTGAAAAGGATTTTAATAAAGACAAAACTTTGCTCAATGTCTTAAATCCGTTTTTGTACAATTATACTTCCTATAGTTCTGAGAAATTATTTAATCCTGAAAATATTTTATATCCTAAACCTTATCCGGTGATAGCGGAGAAAGACACCATTTATTATGATCCTAATGATAAGGAAAATTATTCCGTTGAAACAAGCTATTACAGTATAGATACGTTAAAAATACTAAGTTCCGATTATAAAAATATAAGTTCTAAAATGATTTCAGGAATGGATTATTTAGGACTTGAACCCAAGGAATTTACAAAAAGAATTATTTCCAAAAAAGCGATCGGAGACAGTACGGAAATCATATTCAAAGGTGTTGAGGTAGATCCGGAATATGATGAGGATATCTGTATCTTTTTGGAAAATAAGATTTTATATAGTCCTGTCCATAACGTTTCTCAAACTACACAACAATATCAGAATGCCGTAACGAGATATAAATTGCTCTATAAATATGATCAGGATTCGCTGCTTCATTCGTTTCAGCGGCTGGACACTTTGTTTAAGAAATATAATATAGAATCACAGATCGTTCCCAAAGATTTGAGTCATGATGTCTTTTATTTCCGTGATCATAGCAGGGAACCTCTCAATGAGATTCGGAATACTTTTGATCGGGCTAGATTGAGGGAAACAGTTAATACGCTTGAACGTCTATTTTACAAACCCAATTATCTTCATCCGTCAATACAGATTATTTTCATGGTGGTCGTCCTAAGTGTTTGGATCGCTCTATTTCTGCTGTATCTGATCTGGAATTATGTTAAAACAAGAAATCATCGATTATCTACAGAAAATAAATAAAGCAAAACAACAGTTTAACGAATTGTGCATCGCAATAAATTGTTGTGAATTAAATTTTATTGAAAAAAGCGTTGTTAAGTTTCATATTCAAAATCTTAACAACGCTGAACGCAAAAGCGAAATAAATTTTGAAATATTATCTGCGGATCGTTACACCGCCATCAACCGACAGATATGAACCTGAAATATAAGAAGCTTCGTCTGAAGCCAGGAACACAATGGCATTTGCTATTTCTTCTGCTTCCCCGATTCGTTTCAGCGGAACCGCTGCGGCGATAGCATTTTTAATGTCTTCCGGCGTCTGTTGATTCATTGGGGTATCGGTTAATCCGGGAGCAACAGTATTTACCCGAATTTTTCTGTCTGCCAATTCTATTGCTGCCGTCCGTGCTATTGCATCAACTGCACTTTTTGTTGCAGCGTAAGCTCCCATTTGTGCATATCCGCTCACTGAAACTCCGGACGAAATAAGAACAATGGAGGCTCCTTCTGCTAAATGCGGAATCAGTTTTTGTAATGTGAAGAACAATCCTTTCACATTGATGTTGAACAAATCATCAAACACTTCTTCTGTTGTTTCTTCTATTGAAAATTGTTTTGCAATTCCTGCATTCAAAACAAGCACGTCAACTTTGTTTCCGCTTTCTGCTATTTCTTTCTCCAATGTTGCAATATCTGCCAATTTGGAAATATCAGAAGCTAAGGTCTTCAATTTTGGGCTGTTAATTTTTACTGATGCTGTCTGCAAACTATCAGTATTTCTTCCTGTTATCAAAACGTTTGCTCCTTTTGCAATAAACGTTTTTGCGGTTGCTAGTCCAATTCCTGCACTTCCGCCTGTAATGATTACATTTTTATCTGTGAAATTCATTTTTTTAAATTTTAAATGATGAAAATTAATTTTTAGTCTAAGACTTTTGAATTTATTTGTTTTTGAAATCGATTTCTTTAACGATGCAAATGTAAAATGAATAAATTTATTTTAGTAACTTTGTAACTAAAAGTAACAGTAACTTTTGAGTAACAAAGTAACTTATGGAGGAAATAAAATGTTCGGATAACGACACTAACAAAAAACAGATTATGGCTGTTCATGATGCAATGGATGTATTGAATGGCAAATGGAAAATCTCAATAATTTCATCGGTTTGCTATTACAACAAACGGCGCTTTTCTGATATTCTGAACGATGTAAAAGGTATTTCCAATAAAATGCTCAGCAAAGAACTGAAAGAACTGGAAATGAACCAACTCGTAAAACGAATAGTCCTGGACACACAACCCGTAACGGTACAATATCAGCTGACAGAATACGGTTTGACTTTAAAAAAAATCATCGATACTTTGGCTGATTGGGGAACTGAACATCGGAAAGTAATTGTCGGGAAGTGAAAATAAGGCTATGACTTACTTAGATTTACCAGCTAAATTATTAAGATGGTATTTATTTGATCATTTATTATGCCGGATGAAATATCCCCTAAAACACAATTTAACGCTGCCAGGTAACCTTTAAATTCGTAACTTCACATCTTTAAAAATTATTCAAAAAATGACTTCAAAGGAAAAAATAGCTGCACTTCGGGAAGAAATGCAGAACAATAATGTTGATGCATTTATCGTATATTCTGCAGATCCGCATATGAGCGAGTACCTTCCGGAAGAATGGCAGGAAAGAGCTTGGCTTTCAGGTTTTTTAGGTTCTGCGGGTTTTGTGGTAGTCACTAAAGATAAAGCAGGATTGTGGACAGACGGAAGGTATTTTACCCAGGCTGCCATTGAACTGGAAGGATCCGGCATCGATCTTTTCAAAGAAGGAATGGAAGGAACGCCTAATTATATCGACTGGATCATCTCTGAAATCCCTGCAGAAGGAAGGGTTGCAGTAAATGCTTTGGCAACTTCCCATGCCAATTGGGAACTTCTGACTGAGAAATTAAATGCTAAAAATAAAACCCTACTGGATCTGCCTCTTCTGGATCAGATCTGGAAAGAGAGAGGAACTCCCTCTAAAAATCCGATTTTCGTACATCCGATAGAAAGAGCCGGTAAGTCTGTTGCAGAAAAAATAGCAGCCATCCGCCAGAAAATGGAATCTATGGAGGCGACGGTTCATGTAATTTCAAGTCTTGATGATGTTGCCTGGACGCTCAATCTCCGAGGAAGTGATGTGCAGAGCAATCCTGTATTTTTAGGATATATCATCATTACTAAAAATGATGCAAAGCTTTTTACAGATCTTGAAAAGCTTGAAGTAGAAGCCAGAAAACAGATGGATGAAGCCTGGGTAAAAATGATGCCTTACGAAGAATTCTATAACTGCCTGAAAGAATTTAAAAATGAAAAGGTTTTGGTATCGCCCAACAGCAATCAGTCTGTTTTTGAAGCATTAAAATCCGAAAATCAATTTATCAAAGCTCCTGTTCCGGGGAATTTAATGAAGGCCCAGAAAAACGAAACTGAGCTGGAAGGATTCAGGAAAGTAATGGTAAGAGATGGTGTAGCTATGGTGAAATTTCTCTACTGGCTTACACACAACGCCGGAAAGGAAGCGATGACCGAATATTCTATCGGCGAAAAGCTGAGAGGTTTCCGTGCTGAAGGAGAAAATTTTGTTGGGGAAAGCTTCGGAAGTATTGTCGGATATAAAGATAATGGTGCAATCATGCACTATTCCGCGAAAAGTGAAGGTAGTAAGGACGTGACTAATGATGCGAGCATTTTGGTCGATTCCGGAGGGCAGTATCTTGAAGGAACTACGGATATCACAAGAACTTTTGCATTAGGAACTGTTTCTGATGAGTTTAAAAGAAACTCTACATTGGTTTTACAGGGAATGATCCGCCTTTCTATGGTGAAATTTCCTAAAGGAACACGAGGGGTACAGCTTGATGCGATTGCCAGACTTCCGCTTTGGATGGAAGGAAAAGATTTTAATCACGGAACGGGACATGGCGTGGGAAGTTTCATGAATGTTCACGAAGGCCCTCAGAATATCAGAAAAGATATGAATCCTCAGGAGCTTCTTCCGGGCATGGTATGCTCCAACGAGCCTGGATATTATGTTGAAGGTCAATATGGAATCCGTCACGAAAATCTGATCGCCGTAAAAGAATCTGAAACAACTGATTCAGGAACTTTTTACGAGTTTGAAACACTAACGTTCTGTCCGTTCTTTAAAGACACGATCGTTAAGGAAATCCTTTCTGAAGAAGAAATTGCATGGCTGAACAGGTACCATCAAATCTGTGCGGAGAAAATTGGGCCTCATTTGGAAGGTGATATAAAAGAATGGTTTACACAATTGGTAAGTCCGCTTTAAAATAGACGACAACTTTTTATCTTCGAATTGAAAGATTTTCAATAGTAAGACTAAAATAAATATTAACCCCGCCCGGCAGGAACTGCCGGGCGGGGTTGTTCTGTGCAACCGTATTTTTACGGTAATAATTTTAGGGATTATCCTGAGGTTGCGGAAAACGAATGATTCTATCTTTGTGACAACAAACAAACATCATTCATCTTCATATAACTTAGTAAATTCAAAGCGGTAATCACTTCAGTTTCTGGAGTGATTTTTATTTTTAAACTATATTGATTTCCAGCTTTCCAGAATTCCATCTTTTTATCGATAAACAGTGAATATGAGATAGTAAACCCTAGCCCGGGTAGTAGCGGATACCCCACAGCAGGCGCAAGGAGAGGTGAGGGGCGAGGAGTATGAGCGGATAACCGGAAATAGCTTCTTAAAAATTAATTTGAGAGTTGGAGTATGGTTATTTGATTTTGGCGAATCACTGCAATAGACAAAGGATATTTTTGTTTGTGGTGAAAAAACGTAAATTTGCAGTATGAATAATGATACCATTTGTGCGCTGGCTACGGCCAATGGAGTGGGAGCTTTGGGGATTATCCGGATTTCCGGAGATGATGCTTTACCTGTAGTTCAGAAGAGTTTTCCCGGTAAAAACCTGGCAAAACAGAAGTCTCACACGATTCATTACGGGTATTTTATGGATGGAGAAGAGGCAATTGATGAGGTGATGATTTCTATTTTTCTGGCTCCGAAAAGCTTTACAACCGAAAATTCGGTGGAAATTGCGTTTCACGGCTCTCCGCACATCGGTAAGCGTATTCTGGAAACACTGATCAAAAACGGTGCAAGAATGGCAAAAGCGGGAGAATTTACGCTTCGTGCTTTTATTAATGGAAGAATTGATCTTTCTCAGGCCGAAGCGATCGCAGATGTGATTGCTTCCGAAAATGAAGCGTCCCGAAAAGTAGCGATCAGTCAGCTAAAAGGTGGAATTACCAATGAAATTTCTCTACTCAGAACTGATCTTCTGAATTTCGTTTCTCTGATCGAACTTGAACTTGATTTTGCGGAAGAAGATGTAGAATTTGCAGACAGAACTGCGCTTACCCAATTACTCAATAAAATCGAAATAAAACTTAACTCGCTTATCGAAAGTTTTCAGTACGGAAACGCTATTAAAAACGGAACTGCTGTTGCGATTATCGGAAAACCTAATGCAGGAAAATCGACTTTATTAAATGCTTTATTGAAGGAAGAACGTGCGATCGTTAGCAATATTGCCGGAACAACGAGAGATACCATTGAGGAAATTCTGCATATTAAGGGACATGCTTTCCGCCTGATCGATACAGCCGGACTTCGCGAAACGGTTGACGAAATTGAAGCCATTGGAGTAAAAAAAGCAAAAGAAAAAGTGGAGAATGCCAATATTCTGGTGTATTTGACTGATGTGGGAACTGAAGATTTTTCCGAAGATATTGAAATGATTCGTTCTTTGTTAAGGAATGACCTGAAACTGATTATCTGCGCAACAAAAATTGATGAAGTCATGCCACATCATTATGAAAAACTGGAAGATGTTTTCAGAAAGGAAATTTCTCATGAGTTTGATTTTATTAAAATTTCTGCAGTTGAGAACCAGAATATTCAGGATCTTAAAAATGAGCTGTCCTCGTATGTTGAGCAGCTAAAAGCATCAGAAAATAATGTGGTAATCACCAACCAGCGTCATTTTGAAGCGTTACAAAAATCCCTAAGCGCAGTGCATAAAGTAAATGAAGCGATATCATTCCGGATTTCTACCGAACTGCTGGCTTATGAATTGAGAAATGCATTGGAGCATCTAGGGGAAATATCCGGTGAAGTGACGAATGATGAGGTATTGGGTAATATTTTTTCTAAGTTTTGTATCGGGAAATAATTTAGCTTTTCTTTGATTTCTTTTTCTTTCTTTTGTTTGATTATCAATTATTTATAAAAATTTTATTTTCTCTTTTTGGAGTTTATTTATATATTTGTACACCTGTTGTACACCTCGAACTACAAAAAGTAGTACAAAGGTGTACAAATGTACACCTAAAATAAAAGATATGAATATTACTTTAAAACAGAAAAATTTAGCTGATGGAAGGATTAGTCTTTTCATTGAGTATTACAAAGGTTCTTCTACTAATGCACAAGGAAGAAGAGTTCACCTGCGAAATTTTGAGTATTTGAAACTGTATTTGCATCCCGACCCAAAGTCGGTTAAGGAAAAAAAAGAGAATAAAGAAACTATGGCTCTTGCCGAAAGTATTCTGGCAATCAAAAAAGCTGAATATGTCCAAGGTCGCTACGATTTGAAAGATACCGTAAAAAGTAAAAGAACTTTTTTAACATACTTTGAGGAGCTGACAGAAGAAAAACAAAAGGAAGACACTTCTAATAATTACGGTAACTGGTTTTCTACACTGCAACATCTCAAAAAGATTGTTCCAAAAAATATGACTTTCGATGAAATTGATGAAAAGTTTGTCAAAAAAGTTCATCGGTACTTTGATAGTGATGCTCGCACTAAAAGTAATCTCCCACTTTCCCAGAATTCAAAGCATTCTTATTTCAATAAGTTTAAAGCTGCACTCCGAAATGCCTTCGATAATGGATATTTAACGATAAATTATGCTGCAAAAGTAAAATCATTTGAACAAGCTGAGAGCCAAAGAGAATATCTGATTTTTGATGAACTACAACGATTAGCAAAAGCAGAATGTAAATATCCGGTTTTGAAAAAGGCTTTTCTTTTTTCGTGCTTATCGGGATTACGTTGGTCGGATATTAATACTTTGATTTGGAAAGAAGTTCGTGATGAAGGTGATATTTCAAGAGTCAATTTCCGACAAGAAAAAACAGAGGGTGTAGAATATCTTTATATTTCAAAACAAGCCAGAGAATTGTTGGGCGAAAGACAAGATCCGCAAGAAAGAGTTTTCAAAGGTTTAAAATATGGAATGACCTACAATACTGAAATTATCCGTTGGTGCAATCGTGCTGCAGTTCCGAAACATATTACTTTTCACTCAGCCAGACATACGAATGCAGTTCTGTTGTTGGAAAATGGTGCAGATATTTACACAGTTTCCAAAAGATTAGGACATAGAGAATTGAGAACTACACAGATTTATGCAAAAATAGTGGATAGCAAAATGAAAGAAGCCGCTGAGATTATTCCAGAATTAAATATCGAGTTATGAAAATTCCGTTTTCAATTTTTAAACTCAATAAAAATCACTTTCTAATCCAGTTGAATCCAGATTAATCTTTTTTAACCTTTTGGCAGATAAAATCAATCCAGAGTATTCTTATTTAGCCCACAAGCTATTGGTAGTCTTTTATTTATGGTTTTTATTGTTGACTTTTGTTTCGTTAAATCAATTAAAAGAAACAGATGGAAAATAACGAAATCATTATTCATAAGCTCAACCGAATTGAAAAACATATTTTCGGGCTCAAAGCAATTCTTAATGTAGAAGAGCTTTCAGATTACACAGGGTTCAAGAAATCCTATATCTACAAATTGGTTCATACCAACTCTATCCCATTTTCAAAACCTTCTGGAAAAATTCTATTCTTTGAACGGAAAAAAATTGACGAATGGTTGCTGAAAAACAGTCATAAATCAAATGACGAGATCCAACAGGAAGCAATAGAATTTTCTTTACGCAAAAAATAAAACCTAACTACTGCCATAGTTAGGTTTAAATGTTTGTTTTACTGGAAGTGAAAAGCAAATATAAAAATTATTTGTGACTCCTTCCAAAATCAAAAATGCTTTATGGAAGAGAATAAAATTCTGTATCAAATCGAGACAGAAACGAAAACCATATTCGACAGAGCGATTAATTATTTGAATTCAAAATATTCAATAAGATTTAATACAATCTCTCTTGAGCTTGAAATTAAATTTGTGTCAGATAAAAAATGGTCAGCACTCAATTTGAACTCATTATTTATAGAACTTGTCAGATCAGGAATTGATATTCCGATTAATAAGTTGGAGATTCTGGTCAGAAGTCATTTGATTCAGCAGTACAATCCGATTCGGGAATATTTCGAAAACTTGGAAAATTGGGACAACGATAACCATATCAGTAAGCTTTGCAGTTATGTAAAGACCACGGATGATAAATCTTTCCAAAAATATTTTGAAAAATGGCTGACCAGGACTGTAATATGTGCGTTAAGACCTGGCTACATTAACAAACAGTGTTTTGTCCTATTCAACACTAAGCAGAATAGTGGAAAGACGAGTTTTCTGCGATTTCTCATTCCTGCAAATCTTGAACAATATTATACAGAAGACATTGGTGTTGATAAAGACGGCTTAATTTCCTTATGTAAAAACCTTCTGGTCAATATTGATGAGCTTTCGGTAATGTCAAAAACGGATGTCAATATTCTTAAGTCTTTCATTTCAAAAAATACCGTCAATGCGCGATTGCCTTACGATCGCAAATCTTCATTGATGCACCGGACAGCTTCATTTTGTGGCTCCACCAACCGATCGGATTTTTTAACCGATGAAACCGGAAGTGTACGTTGGCAGATTTTTGAAGTTTTGGAGATTGATTTCAATTATTCAAAGGAAATCAATATTGAAAAAGTTTGGTCTCAGGCATACTATAATGCTTTTGAAAGGAAAAATTACAATCCGGAACTCACGGCTGAAGATATCCAGGAAAATGAAAAGCGGAATGAAAAATTCAAACAGGTGTCCCTGGAACAGGAAATTATCCTTAGTCATTTTGAAAAATCAAAACTACAAAGTGAATTTCTGACGCCTTCGGACATTATGCTTGCTATGAACAATGCTCTTGGTGTACGTCTGAACATTATAAAAATTGGTAAAGCCTTGACCACAATGAACTACGAAAGAATAAAACATCCCAAAAGACAAGTCTATGGATATTTGATTCGAAGAAAAATTGACGAATGACATAATCTAAAATTACTTACCACTTACCTGAAAATTTTGCAAACTACCATTAACAAAAAGTTTACGATAAGGTAACTGAATAAAAATAAACTTACCTAATTACCTGAAATAAATGAAGGTAACCAGGTAATGAGAGGTAGGACGCAAAATCTATAGAAACCTCGATGAATAAAGGTATAGGTAATAAGGTAGGCGAACTTAAAAAAAACTTTATAAGCAAAACACAAAAATAAATTCTATGAACTGCAGACAATTCAACAGCATATCGTTGGAAGAAGTCCTCCTTTCTCTCGGACACCTTCCCACGAAACAAAATGAAAAAGAAGCCTGGTATCTTAACCCCTTTGCCAGCGAATCCCAGGCATCTTTTAAACTCGATAAAAGAATTAACGCCTGGTATCTTCATTCAGAAGGTGTCGGTGGTAACAATACCGATTTTATGAGGAAATATTTGAACGCTTCCGTTAAAGGAGTTCTGGAGTGGGCAGAAAATCATAGTTTTTCTTCTTTTCAAAATCAAAATGTTTATAATCAGAAATTTGAGAATCTTCCGAAAACTTACGAAATAATTGAAATTAAAAATATCCAGCATCCGGCACTCCTGGAATATTTGAAAGAAAGAAAAGTTGAAAGCCAAACCGAATTCTTAAAGGAAATTCATTACCGGATGAATGACAAAAATTATTTCGGAATTGGTTTTAAAAATGATTCAGGAGGATACGAAATCCGCAATAAATATTCAAAAATATGCCTGGGTAAAAAAGATGTCTCAACCATCAAAAACGGTTCTGATTCACTTAGGGTTTTTGAAGGTTTTTTTGATTTTCTTTCTTTTAAAACTCTCGAAAATGAATTGGAAAAGCAACCTTCCGATTATCTTATTTTGAATTCTGTTTCGATGATTCATAATATTAAAAATTCACTTGGAAAATATGATAAAGTGGAGCTTTATTTTGATAATGATGAAGCAGGAAATCGCGCTGTAGAAATCGTTCGAAATGAAACAAAAAAAATAGAAGATTGCCGGGTTATGTATTCAGATTTCAAGGACTTGAATGAATATCTTAGTAAGAAAACCGAAGAAGTTCAAAAACAATATAAATCTGCATTTAAGAGATGAGAAATTCAAAAACTTTTGATGTGAACTTATTTGAGAAGATGTTTGATTTAAATTCAAAAAATAAAATCGGCGCAAATACTATAGCTGTTTTTACTTTCATCCTCTACAAATGTGAAGATCCACAAAAAGAGATTGTTCTGTCAGACTATCAAATGGCAAGAGAGCTTGGTCTTTCCAGGCAAACGGTCATTACTGCAAAAAATAAGCTCAAACTTTTAGGACTTTTAGATTACAATAGAAATCCGGGTTTTCCAAATCGTTTTATTTTAAATGGAAATCCAATGCCAAAAATAACACCAAATAAGCCGATTGATGAATTAAAAACCATTGTGGAATCGGAAATTAATACCAAAAGTTCATTTTCAAAATATCCGAACTTAAAACAGTTTATGGATTTTGCAAAAACTTTAAAAGATTATTCAGAAAAGCTGGATGATTTATTGATTCAAAAATTTCAAAAATGGGAAGAAGCCGATTGGAAAAATTCAATGGGAAGACCCATTTTGAATTGGCAAGCTACTCTTGAAAAAAATATGAATACGCTTGATGTTTCACACTTTAATGGTAATTCTTCGTTATCTAATCTTCCAAAAATTAAAAGACCGAAACTAGATTAAAATCAACTACTCCGACTGGTCTAAATTAAGGTAGACTAAATAAAATTTCTGACTTATGAAAACTCTATAGCAAGATGTGTCTTTGTATATACAAAATTTTCATTTTGTACCTCCAAAGACTCTCTTGCCTTTTCTGCGAAAAGGGTTAAAAAAACTTCGGAACTCGTTTTTTTTGTTTTGGAAACACTTTTCTTTAATGGATAAAGAACTATGAATTGTGCACAGATATATAAGAAGCAATTGCTGGTGAAAAGAAAAAATATATGGATAGAATTAAATGAAAACATTGAATAAAAATGCTAATTTGATGTAACTTTTGTATTACAAATCATTGGACACAGAGGAAGGCTTTTTGAGATTTAAGTATGACATTAAGAATGATGTTTGATTGTAGATTTGCTGTAGGTGGGTTATTTGAGGTTCTGTTTTACAAGTGGATTTTACTCTATCTGCATTTTTTTTACCAAAAAACAAAACATTCTTCGATTTACAGAGACTGAAGATAAAAAATGTAAGTATCTAACAATCAAATCATCAAAATAAACTTTATATTAGCGGTTGAAATAGCTTTACGAAAGTTATATAAGTCAGATTAACGCAATGCGTAAATTTAGAATTTACCTTCAAGCATTTTATCAGAAAACGCTAATATAAGATTAATAATGAGTACTGAATTAGAATTAGATTTTTCCAATTATAACAAATTAGAAATTCATTATTGGCTTAGGAATAATATTCACTCAATAGATGCATTTACAGAAAATAAATGCACTTATGAAATTCTAAATATTATACGTGAAATAGCAAAATTAAATGAGCTAGAAATTCTTATTGAAACCGAAGCTTTAGGAGAAGGCGGAGTGAAAAAGTGGCTTAGAATTGTATCAAAAGATGAAAACAAAAAAGGTACGATAACTTCTGCAGTAATAATTGCTGTTGTAGTTGCAATTCTACAAATTCCTTTTACTAAAATTCCCGAAAAACTAATCGACAAAATTTTTGAAGACACAGAACTTACTGAATTACAAAAAGATAAACTAAGGAAAGAAATAGAAGGTATTGATATCGACAATCAAATCAAGCTTTTAGAAAATCCTACTATTAGAAAAAAAGGTCTAATTTTTATGAAAACTTAGACAAAAATCCTCAAGTTGAAAGTGTGTCGTTTGAAATTCAAGATGAAACTGGTAAAACTATTAATAATGAGAAGAAAATAAATAGACAAGAATTTAAATCTTTTATAATAACAACTGATGATTTAGAACCTCAGGAAATTGAAGAGGCGATTATTGAAATAATATCACCTGTATTAAAAAAGGGTAAATACAAATGGTCTGGTTACTATAATGGCGAACCAATTTTTTTCAATATGAAATCAAATGAATTTAAATCTCTTGTTCAAAACGGTAATGTTGAATTTAAAAATGGTTTTACAATAAATTGTGCAATAACAATCAAGAAAAAAGTTGATAACGAGGGTCATATTAAAATTTCTGGGTATGAAGTAATACGTGTCAACGAATATTTCATAAATGATAAACCTATCCAAACTCGAGAAGGACGAAAATATAAAAGTGATAAAAATAATAATTCTGAGCAGCTAAATCTATTTAGTTCATTAGACGACCAATGATGTTTTCAGGATCTAAAATATCTCAAAAGGCTAGGCTGAACTGCTTCGAATGGGCATTTTACAAGGTATAATATTTTTATTTGATTCAGCTTTTGTGCTAAAAACCCCGCCTCCTGCACTTTCGATTCACAAAAAATAGATTTAAAAGATTTAAAAAAAACTGGGTTGAATGTAAATAGAAATTTAATGCAAAAAATAGAAATTTCATCAAACAGAATTTCATCTTTTCGTCTTTAGCTATTTCTCTTTTCTTACCAGTCTTTGAGAAAAAAAGAAGCCCACGCCGTTGTATATACTACCAGAGTATTTAGTGAGAGTTCAAGACCTCACCCTGCGGGTGTACAGGCACCCTCATTTTTTTACCTAGCCGATGATCAATTCTATTCCGGCCTTTTCAGCTTTGTATTTTATTTTGGTCTGCAATTCATAATAACTCCAGTTTCGAAGTACAAATTCCTGTTCTTTTACAATGCCGATTTTGTCTTCTTGATTTTTAAGAATTAGTGTGCCTGCTTGCTGCTGGATACAGAAATCAATAAGCTTCCGGCTATACAGGTGAAGCCGATGACTTACATATCTGCTTTCCAGATTCTCTGTTTTATACAAAGCCTTTTGTTTTCGTTTAGCTCCATTTCCGGAACGTGCGTAAGCAATACCGTCTTGAATCCTCTTTTGACTTGCCTGAATCGCCAACCTGCGATACAAAAACTCTTCTTTTGATCCAATATTGATTCTTACATTGTTGGCTTTTACGACTATCGGATGTTCCAAAGATAGAGAAGCTTCTGCAATGACTTTTGGTTTTAAATTGTGTTCTTCTTTTTCAAATTCAAAAACTGCGAGCCAGAATATTTTTCTGTCTTTAAGCTGGA
Source organism: Chryseobacterium lineare (assembly GCF_977014045.1). Classification (NCBI taxonomy): domain Bacteria; kingdom Pseudomonadati; phylum Bacteroidota; class Flavobacteriia; order Flavobacteriales; family Weeksellaceae; genus Chryseobacterium; species Chryseobacterium lineare. The sequence continues at coordinate 266,769 of NZ_CDRNIQ010000001.1, forward strand.
TTTGTGAAGTACAAAGTTTGATCTCTCCTTTTAGCAGGCGTTCCATAATCAATCGCTTATCAGTGTAGTCTTTTCCTAAGTATGTTTTAACAGGTATCGCAAACATATTGAAGCAAAAGGCTTTCTTATCAGGATCATATTTCATTTTTCTGATGCATTTAACCGGAAGCGGTATCGGAATGTCTTTTTTAAAATTTCGCAGTGACTTTGTTCCCTGCCAATAATCGACTTTGTTTTTAGAGAAGGTTGATTGAATCGTATTGTTCAGGCTTCCCAGAATGTCGGTCGGAATCTCCCCTTTGAAACGGTCAAAGACCATTCGTGCGGTGGTTCCTGTTTTCGAGCGGTTAAATATTCCCATTTGATCTTTGTTTGCATCAGCCAGCTTGTATTGAATTTCTTCGGTAAAATAAAAGAAATCCTTAACCATTTCCTGAACATATAGATGAGAAACAATGAAATTAGCCGCCCGGAAACATCGGTTCTGATAACGATACAGTTTTTCCCACATCTCATTTTTTTGATCTGGTGGAACATCTATCAGCAACTGGATTTTTCGGGTAAGTGTCATCGTGGATTTTTCCATTTTAAAGGGATATTTCAGAAGTGTTTTGATTTTGTAAGTATTCATAAGCGTATAGAAACTCCCGATGGACTTCCTTTTCAGAAAGTTTGAGTTCCCGGGCAATAACTGTGAAAGAAGATTTTTGTTCAATCCTTCTTTTCATAATCTCAAGCTGTTGACTGCTGAGTTCATTCTGGTGAACCTCGTTCTTCTGATATTTTACAGGCAGCTCTACATTAGAGTTTATTTTCAAGATTTGCCTTAGGTCATCTATTGCCTTAGTTACCTCATTGCTAATGTCTTTTACACTGCTTCCCATTGCTTCTGCAATTGGTTTATACCGGAAACCATATTCAAGACAGAGCTGTATAAGGTGTTTTCTTTTGGGATTAATCACCTTTAAGACCTTATTGACTTCATCAAAATCTTTCTGATCGGATTCCTGCTGAAGAAGATGTTCTTTGTCTTGCAGAGGATCATAACCAACAAGATAATCCTGATAGTTCTCAAAACTTTCAAGTGATGTAGTTAATCGTGCGAATTTATTTTTGGGAGTGCTGAAATACGTTATACAGTCTCTTTTCAAAACGAATCGTAAAAAGCCAAGAATATGATTTGGAGTTTCAATGGAATCACGGTGTAACCAGAGTTTAAGGAATGTATCCTGCACAAGGGTTTCCACGACAAAATCATCCTCAAGCATTTGTTTTCCAATCCAGAAAAGAAGTCTTTTGTACCGTAAATGAATATATTCTAATGAGGTGGGATTACCTATTTTCAGCAGTTCATATAATTCATGATCCTTGAATTTTCGGGGCAGAAGCTTTGTTTTTTTCATAAGCAGTATATTTTCTGATTTACTGTTGAGATGAAATGATAAAAGTATGACATAGAGCTGAAGTTTTCCAGCAAGTTATCTAAACAAACACTGGTTTCGAACCAATATCAGGAGTATAGTACAAAACGAGAAATGTAAAAAACAGAACTGGGAGGATATCTTATAATTTTATATCTTTGTTTTAAATCATTATCCATGGCAGCTACAGCACACAAACATATTGGTAGGAATATCGCAAGAATAAGGGAAATGCGCGGCATGAAGCAAGAAACTTTGGCAGATCTATTAGGCGTGAGCCAACAAAAAGTATCCTTACTAGAAAATGCCGAAGAACTCGAAGATACCAAACTTGAGCCCATTGCCAAAGCTCTTGAAATCCCATTGGAAGCACTGAAAAATTTTTCTGAAGATGCTTTCTTTAATATTATTGCTAATACTTATAACAATACCAGTAATGATAATTCGACATTGATAGCTAGTTCATTAAACTATCAGCCCACATTCAATCCAATTGATAAATTGATTGAATCTTATGAAGAAAACAGAAAGCTTTATGAACGGCTGTTGGAAACAGAGAAGGAGAAGAGTAAGTTAATTGAGGAGCTAGTGAGGAAGGTGATAAAGGAATAAAGAATTTTTCAATTAATAAAAAGTAAGTAGTTCTGAATGTGTTGTTAAACTGAGATTTACATCAGTAAGAATATTAACTATATAAGAAAAGTATTCTTATTATCGGCTTTATTATACTCCTTACAATCTTAGATTTATATATGCTGATATGAATAAATTAGTTTCAGCAGAATGTGTTAATGACGATAATTATTATTTAATTAAGCTTTAAAAAGTTAAAACTATAATGAATAGAAATTGCTTAATACTTACTCAATACAGAGATGGAGATACTTATAATGATTTTATAGGTAAATTCTACCATTTTCCGGCTAATGATAATAAAAATTATTTATCTCAATTTAATAATCTTCCGATTGAATTCATTTATTACGAACCGTCAAAGGGAAAGGGAGAGTTTTATGGATATGGAAAAATAATAAAGCCCCCTTTTGAAGACAAAAGGGAACCTGGACATTACTTTGTTGAGGTTGAAGAATATAAACCTTTTTCTAGTCCTGTAAGTTATAAAGATAGAGATGGAAACATTATAGAAAAACAATATTCTTCTGAGACTTATAACTCGCAAAATGCTGTTAGAAGAACAACAAGTAAATTTATTGATGAAATATGTCTTGACGGCGGAATACTTCTTAATTTCAAAGCAGATGCACATTTAATAAAAATCCTTGGAGAGCAATTAATTGGGTCGGAGAAAGTGGGTATCTTAGAGTTGATTAAAAACTCTATAGACGCAGGCGCTAGCTATTGTAAAATTAGAATGGAAAAGCTCATAGAATTACCTGAAATTAATTCATTAGAATATGAGTTTAACGAATTTCCCGGACCAGTTATTGTAATTGAAGACGATGGCAAAGGTATGGACTGGCATACCATCGAAAATGGTTGGTTAAGACCTGCTTCTACTTTAAAGACCAACATAAAAGAAAAGTTAAGAATAGAAAAGGAAAAAGCGGAAAAGGAAGGGAAATTAGGAAGCTACAATACAATTGTAACACAATTAAAGAAAGAAAACGGAGGTAGAATACCTCTTGGTGAGAAAGGTGTTGGTAGATTTGCTACACACAGACTTGGACGAAAATTAATAATTAGAACCAAAACAAAAGATGTTCCTTATGAATATGTATTATCTGTTGACTGGGACGAATTCGATAAGCTAGATAAGCAACATAATAATCTTGATTCTATTGGGGTAAAATTAACAAGACAAGATCCAGTAAGAAATTATGGAGAAAAGGAATCAGGAACACAAATAATAATTTATGGTGGTAGAGATGGTTTTACTCTCGATAGAAATAAAATAGAAGATATTAATAAATCTATTTTAAGACTTAATTCCCCAAATCCTAGCCCTAATCAGGTAAAATCAATTTTCAAAGCTTCTTTGGTATGTCCTCAGATTCCAGATTTAGAAAAAGATGAAGTCTACGAAAAATTTATTCCTAATTTTTCACTAGATGCACTAATAAATAGTGAGGGGGTTATAGAAGAATATAGCATGACCTTTAATCCTCCTAAATCAGTTCCATTGCCCCAGGAAGAATGGAAGGATAAAAATTATGACTTAAAATTACCAAACCCTTATTGGCGTGATGATAGTGGAAATATAAGAACTCCCGTATGTGGCTCATTTTTTATTCATCTAGATGCTTGGTATAGAGTTAAACCATGGATTGATGGGCCTGATGCAAAATTAATGTTAGAATATCTTTCTGATTATGGAGGGATTTCTATTTACAGGGATGATATAATAATATTTCCGGCAGAATCTGGAGCTAAAAATGACTGGATACATTTATCTCAACGTCATATAAAACAAGGCTTTAGAATGTCATATTATAATATGATTGGAAATATAGAAATCGAACAATCCGAAAATTTAGATTTGATTGATAAGACAAATCGTGAAGGAATGATTGAGAATAAAGCCTTTAAAGATTTGGCAGAGCTTACAGAAACATTAATTCAAAATATAATTGAACCAAGATATATAGCCAAAAGAGATGAGTATACTAATTTAACCAAGGGAATCATACGTGATCCGAAAAAATTGGCAGATGCGGCTAAGAGTAGTTCTTTAATTGTTGAAGGAATTAAGGACAATTATCCTATAGAGGATGATCCTTGGCATATATTACATCAATTAGGTAAAACAGTAGATGAGAGAAAAGAAGGATTAGTGAATCTTGATAACTCATTGAAAAATCTAAAAAAAAGTATAACTATTATAGAAGATGTTCAAGAACGATTAGTTGAACATGCCGGTTTTGGTATTGCAGCGGCAGTATCTTTGCATGAATTGGCCAAAATTACTGCTAATTTTTATTCGGGTATTTCAGAACTTATTAAATCTGGAAATGTTGACAAATTCAAATTAGAAGATTTACAATCCGCATCTGCTTCATTAAAGTCAGAACTAAAAAGATTGAGTCCTCTAAGAGCAATTCGTAATGAAAACCGTAGAGAATTTTATGTATCTCAATCTATTAAATATGCTTATGAGGTTTTCAGGTCAAAAATGAAACAGAGTCAAATTGAATTCGAGTTTAATATAGACGAAGATTTTCAAGTTTATGCTCGTTATTCAACTTTAAATCAGATTTTAGCAAATCTATTCGACAATAGTATACATTGGTTAAATCTTGCTAATAAACCAAATAAGAAAATCCTTATTAGATTAAGCAGTAAATATAGGGCTTTGGTGTTTGCAGACAATGGGCCTGGTATTGATAATGTGATACGTCCATATTTATTCGAACCAGGATATAGCATGAAAATACCTCCAAGTGGATTAGGATTATATATTAGTAAATCTTATATGCATTCAATGAATGGTGATATACACGAAACTCATAATAGAGAAAAAATTGAAGAATTAAATGGTGCTCAATTCACCTTAGAGTTTGATACAGTGCCAAAATCTAAAGAGTTAGCTAAATGAGAAAAAACATTTGTATAATTGACGATCAATGGCCAGCAGAGCATTATCCAGGTTTTATTGATGAAACAAAAAAAATTGAAGAGTCAGCTCTAAAATATTTATATCAAAGCCATTCAGATTGGCCAGAACAAGAACTATTTAAACTGGCTAAAGAAATCATAGACAACCATAGCAATGAATGGACTATCTCTGCATTTAAAAATCCTAATCTTTATTTTAATCACATTGAAGAGGAAATTTTTAGTCCTGATATTATTATTTTTGATTGGGATTATGGAATTCCATTTGATACTGATGAAGCATTACTGAAAATATTGGAGTCATCATATTCTATCATTGCTGTTTATACTGGCGCAGATAAAGAAAATGAAGTCACAGACATAGTTAATGATGCTAAGTTTGATTTATATCGAGATAGGGTAAGAATTATTAAAAAGGGCGATACAGATGCCGTTAAACAAGTTATTGAATACTGTAATCAAAAATTTAAAGATAACTTTTCCTATAAATTTGGTCAAGAACTAAAATATAATTCTGTCAAGTCTTTAGATGAAATTTTAGTCTCCATCTCTAAATTATCTTATGATGAATTTATATGTGCCTTTGGACACAAGAGGGAGGATGGCAAAACAGATATTTCTATAAAGGAATTTGTAGAAATTATTTCTGAAAAGTTTAAAAATCATCTTACTAATATTGAATTTACAGAGGAAATCAAACCTGTTGATTGTTCTAATGTACCTATAGATGATATTAGTAAATTATGGTCTTATCGAATGTATTATTCTCCAAATGACGATTTAGTTAGAACCGGTGATATTATTACTTTAAAAGATTCTGATAAATACACAAAGTATCTTGTTATATCAGCTAATTGTCACTTACAGCAATTTTGGAAAAAAAATTTTGGTAATTTAGCTCTTGTGCCTCTACATGAAAAATGTGATGAAAATGAAAATCTTAAAATTAAATTGACTTTATTTACTTCATTGGGGAATTATAACAATGCAAAGGCAACTTCAATTAGTAATTTATGGGCACATGATGCATTAAGTATTGTTGCATCTGTACCAGTACCGAATGAACAGAGTCAGATAGAATATAAAGACTATATTATCTTCCCAAAAGAAATAGTAACAATTAACATTCCTCCTCCTATAGAAATAAAAGACGAAAATTTAGGAAAAATAAGAATTTTAAAATTAAACTATTCGGATTCGGACATGCTTATTTCAATGAATCGGATAAATATTAATGAACCTTTTCGAACTCCATTAATACAATTTGCCCTTAACAACATAACAGGGTATGGAGCACCTGATTATCCTGTTAGCTTACAAGAGATTATTAAATCGAAGAAACTTGAAAAATGAAATATAACGCAATAGATCTTTTCTCTGGTTGCGGAGGCCAAACTGAAGGTCTTCACCAAGCGGGTTTTGATACTAAAGTCGCAATAGAAATAGTCGATGATGCTGTCTTAGCATTTAAAATGAATCATAAAAAAACGGAAGTTATCAAAAGAGACATAAGATTGATCTCTGCTGACGAAATTCGTGAAAAATTAAAGGGCGAACCTCTACATTTACTTGCTGGTTGCCCACCTTGTCAGGGTTTTTCTTCCATTAGAAGATTAAATAGAAAAGAAAGTATAGGTGATGATAGAAATTCCCTAGTTTTAGAATACTTACGTTTAGTGGAAGAATTGCAACCATTAACAATTATGATGGAGAACGTACCTGGGCTAATAGACTATGATCTTTTTAAACAAGTATTTGCACGCTTAAAAGAATTAGGCTACAATCCTAAGGTGGAAGTGGTTAATGTAAAAGATTATGGTGTACCGCAAAAGAGAAGAAGGATGATTATGGTAGGTTCTTTACTGGGAAACATCAATGTCGCAAAACCTACAGGACAAAAAGTAACCGTAAAAGATGTTATTGGTAGTTTAAAATCGGTTCAAGAAACAAATGACCCTGTTCATCAAATCGTGGCCTCACATACTCCTAAAGTTATGGAACGTATAATCTTGACACCCAAAGATGGTGGTAGCTGGAAAGATTTGCCTAAACAGTATCAATTAAAATGTCATACTGGTAAAAATGTGGGATTTAATGATGTTTACGGTAGACTGAGGTGGAATGACTATTCGACAACAATAACTGGAGGCTGTCTAAATCCTTCCAAAGGTAGATTTTTACATCCGGAGGAGGATCGCTGCATCACAGCAAGAGAAGCTGCATTGCTGCAATCTTTTCCAAAAGATTATAAGTTTCCAACAAATATATCAAAAACCGCATTAGCATTACTAATAGGGAACGCTTTACCTCCTAAATTTAGTTATCATCAATCAAAAAATATTTATGATCATTTAGCAGAATATCTTGATGACTGATATTTTTAGTAAAAAGAAGCGATCGGAAATCATGTCTAGGATTGCTAGTAAAGAAACTAAGCCTGAGGTTCAAATTAGAAAGGCCTTATTTAAAAAAGGGTTTAGGTATAGAAAAAATGTGAAAACGTTATCCGGAACACCGGATATAGTTTTAGCAAAATACAAAACAGTTATCTTTATAAATGGTTGCTTTTGGCATGGGCACAATTGCAAAAAAGGAGCCTTACCTACAACAAGAGTAGAATTTTGGATTGAAAAGATAGGTAAGAATAAGGATAGAGATCTAAGAAACATCATAGATCTAAAAAATGAAGGTTGGAAAGTTATAACAGTTTGGCAATGTGAAATAAGTAATAAAAAGTTGTTGGATTTAAAAATTGAGGAATTGTCAAATTCTATAAAAAAGATATCTAATATATAGGTCTCTATTTTTCTTTGGTGAATGAGAACTAACATCTTTGTATATCAGAACTTTGTATAAGATGTTAATTAAGATTATTTACCAAACTTTTCAATCGCGAATACACTTATTATCAATTAAGTTATAAATAGTATAAAATCTTAGTTTATTACTGATATACTTTTAGCGAAATATTATATTTATATTCTCATAAATCTGATAATACCTAGTATTTGATTAGCAGTTTATTTTTGCAATATCAAACTTAAAAAATTCTGCAGACTTATAATATAATAATATTTTATTTATTATCATATCATTACACTAAATACTACTATTATGTTATTTGTTTATTTGTTCAAAACTCAGAAAAAACTAGTGGATAATTTCCGTGAAAGGCGACTGTAAATGAATCTTAAGAATATATAAAAATTGAGGTGTACAGGCGAAATGTATCAATTATCACTGGCGCATTCGGGAAATGTTAATTATCTAATTTACAGGAATTTATAAGGTTGGAGGTGTACAAAAGTAGTACAAATGAATTTTTAAATTTATCACCAAATATTTTAAAGAGTTGGTTTACAAATGTTTAATGTGACGAGATTCGTGCGGAAAAGTAGAAAAAAAAGATGTTGCAGCATCTAAATACTGTACCACTTTTGTACACCTCGATCTACATAAACCGCCATCAATAAAGACTTCTTTAGATACTGTATCGGGAAATAAAATTTACAAATTATTGATATTTAAATAGTTATATTTTTAACTGTGACTTTAATACCCATTTATTGAATGTAACCTATATGATTTTACCGTTTTTAGTTGTAATTTTTTGTCCCTTTTTTTGCCCCTATATCATTGAAACACAAAAAAATTAACAAATGAAAATTGGATTGTTATAAATAAGTTATAATATTTCATACAGGCCAAAATCCGGAGAATAAAGATAATCCTTTTTCCCAATCTTTATTGATTTCGGATATACCATATCTTCACATTTAAATTTCAAACCATCAAGTTGGTAGTAAGAAAGATAAACGGGAGTAGCTATTTTACCATTTCTCCATTCAATCAAAACATCATCATCAAATTTTGGAACGTCTTTTTTAGTTTTCCGGAAGTCGACTTTAAACAATTCGTTTTGCCTTACAATTAATGCATCATTTTTAATCTTGAAAACATCACAGCTTTCAGTATTTACGACCTGGTACTCGCACGGCACTAAACCATAGGACTTTAAAAGATTTTTCTCATACTCATCAACAGCTTTTGAACGCAGGCTATCACTTAAATGGCTCAAATTTGCCCACTTATTTTCAATGCTGTCCCGAAAAACAATCGTTTTGAATTCCTGCATCTTTGAGTATGATGGATGAAAATATTTTTTGCGGTTGAAATATAGGTCACCATGATCATCAATATAAAAAGGCAGTTTCCAATCATACTTAGCTTTAAAAATCAGCTTATTGTCAACATCGATTATCCTAAATTCAAATTGGCTCTTGTTAGGTTTAAGCAGAATATGGTCATCCTTTAAGACGATGATTTCGCTTAGATCGGTCATGTCATTCACCTTCCTAAATTTTGTTTTGTCTTTCAACAAATCGCTAATCATCAGAACCTCTGGATGTGCATCTTTTTCCGGGAAAGGATTACATCCGAATAAAAATGGCAGGCATAAATAGAGTAGTACTGATATATTATTTTTCATATCAAATAATGTAAGTTAAAAATCTGATTATCTGGACAAAAACTTCATTTATAGATTCTTACAGAAATCACAAAACTGGAAGGTTTGTTTAAATTGAATTCGTCATAGGTTGATCATGTGAATAGACAATTAATTACTAGCCGTTTCATTACTTACTAGCTGTTTTCTATTTCTATCAACTACGAAACATGCCTGCTGGGTCTTTATAAGTTATTGCTTGTTTTGTTTAATCAATCTTTCCAGCTCATCATCCAGGCTTTTGGTTTTCCCCCCACATCCGTTGAGGATGACTTTTCCATCAGGTCCGATTAGTATCTTAGCCGGCGTGCAAACAACATTTTCCTTTAGCTTGATTTCTTTATTCACTCCTTCGGTATTATCGATTTGTTTAAACCGTAACTTAGACTCCTTGAAAAGCTTTTGCGTTTCCTGCTCATTTTCCGAAAATCCTTCGGCTATGCCAATCATTTGGAACTTATTTCCAAAACGCTGATAAGTCTCATTTAATTCTGCCACCATATCGTAGTTTTCAGAATTTTTAAGATCATCAATTTGGTAGACAAAGATTACCCAATATTTGCCTTTATTTACTTCGGAGTTAAATATACTTCCATCAATAGTCTTCGCGGAAAAATATTTTGGACTACTCCCGATATTGAAGTCTATATCGGCTTTGTGAGCAGCGATGAATTGTTTCGAGCGCTCTTCTTTATCCTGGCCCTTGCAATTTAGAACTAACAGAATGCCGGCAAAAAGAAGCAATGTTATTTTTTTCATGGTGGTTGTATTAAATTTTGCTAAATAATTGAATCAGGTTATTGCTAATTTACTAAATTTATATTTAGCCAATTTCCGTTTTTGACTGTTTAAAGCTAATATCAAAATGGAGTAAATATTGATGAATAGTTGCCATCACATTGTTGCAGAATATCCAGATAAACCATATGAAAACAATTATTATACTTCTTATCCTTTTTTCCAATTGCGCTTTCGCCCAGCAGCAAATACCTGTTAAGGAAGCAATTCCAAAAGGCGGTCTACTAAACCAAAAAATAAAGCAGACGAAATGGTATTTTGATACCGATGAAATCAGTAATAATAAACTCGATCTGAACAACAATACAACTCAACCCGATGTACTTAATTTTGTGGATGCCAGTCAATTCCTTATTACATTGCAGGATGGTACAAAACTTAGTGGGACATACCAGATCTTTGACCTAGGGGATATGGGAACTCATACTGCGCCGAAAAACTATAAGACCTTCAAGGTTCATAAAACTCAAAATTTAAACAGTCGTGCGACGAAACTAGCCACATTTTTGCAGCAAGATCTAAATGTGCATTATGATCTGGAACGAAAGACTATGGATTTTATAAGTAATGACAACGGGTCAATTGTTCCGTCAAATTAACGTTCCTATATAGATTTTGTTTACTTAGCCTAAATCAATGAATTCTAAGTTTATTAATCATTTTGGTGGAGTAGTGAAAACTTTCTATAAGAAGGAATCTTTTATTCTGAGTTCTTTCTTGAATATATAAGCAAAGACACTGAACAATTTCAAAAGAGGCTTATTGTATTCGGAGAAGGAGAGGAAGTTCGGAAGAATTATTTAAGACTCACAGATGTTTTATGTTCTTAATGAGTTACAAAGTATGGCCGCTGCAAAATGTGAATCACGATTAGTTAAAAAAGCTGGTTTATTTTCCGCATTAACAGGTTTTCGTTTTTCCGATATTAAAAAACTTGTATGGGGTGAAATACAAGGTTCTAAGTGGAGTTGCTAACTTTGTTAGAACACAATTCTTATACTTTTTTGTCTTTAAGATTATGAAAACGATCAGAAAAATTCAGTTTAGAATTATTTTTTGACGAAATGTTTGCTGAAAAGTAATGTATATATTACCATAAATGTCGTCTCTTCTTTTAGAGTCATTTAAAGATTTTCTTAGAACCAAAAATTCAGATATAAAACTGCTTATTTTAACCCCTCAAAAATTTTATTTACCTTTTTTTGTGTAAGTTAGATGAATTAGAGAGCTAATTTGTCGGTTTGGGATGTTATGATGCTTTTAGTCCCTATTTCTTCCTCATTTTGATTAACTAATTAATAATCAAACAGCTTGAAGTTCTGTATCGATAAATCACTGAGTTTTTCAACTTCTTCATGAAGTAATAAATATTAAAATGCGATAAAAAGTTTTTAGATTCTATTTTTATCACTCCACTTCTTTGGTTTTAATCCAAAGTGTTTTTCGAATAACCTTCCGAAATAACTCAAATTGCTAAATCCTAATTGATAGCCGACTTCTGAAACTGAGAGGTCTTCTTGCCTTAACAGTCTTGCCGCCTTTTGCATACGCAGATGATTGTAATATTCGTAAATTCCTTTGCCAAAAACTTGTGTAAATATCCTTCTTAGTTTCAGCTCATTCATACCACTTAGTTTTACCAGTTCATCTTTTGTAAGTGGTTTTTCGAGATTTGTTTCTATCGTATTTCGAACCAAATAAACCGCATCAATTTCAGCATTGCTAAGATGGTGATGTTGCGTTTTTTCTCTTTTTAATAAATTGCTGAAAAGCAAATAAATAAGTTCAAGTGCTTTTAATCGATAAAAGGCTTGCGATAAAATGTTTTCTGTTGAAAGATTAGCCAATTGAGCAACCAAATCAGACATTTCAGGTGACATAAATTCTTCTATCCAAAAGGTTTTTTCTACATCAAAAAGATAAGACAATTTATTTGCATCATTGCCTATAAAACGTTTCAGGTATTCCAGTTCGACTAATACGGTGATTTGCTGTACGTGAACATCTCCAGGAAATAGCACTTCGCTCTCTAAATGCGAAGGCATAATGCGAACATGTGGCTGATTGTTCAATGCTCTTTTACCAATTGCTTTACCCTTTTCTTCCGTAATAAAAATATTTTGAAACGAAATGAGCAATCCTTTTTCTATGGCCCCGATTGGTTTTCTTTTATAAGCAAAAGTCTGGCTGGCAATTAAGGAACGAACCATTAGTAACATCTCGGGCATCAAGTCCACAATGTTCAATTGGTTGAAATGCAAAAGTTTTATTTCTTCTTCAATAGAAGATAGGGAGAGGCCGAGTTTTTCAGCAAGTCGCCTCATTTTAAGTTTTTCATCAAACATAATTTATTGGACTATTATTTGTTTAATTTGGACTATTTTATCTGTAAATATATAAAGAGATTTGCGGTATAAAATTAAAATCTTAGAAACAATGAAAAAAAATATTGTGATTTCAGGAGGAGGCATCGCCGGATTAACTGCTGCAAAACTATTGAGCAAACAAGGTCATAAAGTGACTGTTTTGGAAAGAGCTGCATCATTCAGTAAATCTGGGTTTCTTATTTCGCTCAAGAGTTTTGGGGTTCGTATTATGGACGAATTAGGATTAGCAGGACAATTGCAGCAAGCATCATCACCATCGGAATTTGTAAATTTCAGGGAATCAAACGATACAATTATACAAGGTCTTAGCTATGAGAAAATGAACGAGAACATTGAACGTTCCGTATTGATAACACGAGGCGGACTGCATCACGTTTTATACAACGACCTAAAGGATGAAGTGAATATTCTTTTTTCATCTTCTGTTGAAAAACTAACGTATGATGAAAACAAAGTCAAAATCTTACTCAACAACGGAGCCGTGTTGGAAGCCGACCTGCTTATCGTTTCAGAAGGCTTACGCTCTACAACAAGACAAAATTATTTTCCGGAAAGTACGCTGGAGGATTTTAATGTGCTTTATATGGGCGGACGATTGAAAGAGCATCATTCTTATGAGGTCGGCAAATTCAATATATATATTGATGTGAATAAGATGCTGTCTATTTATCCCATTGCTTCCGATGAAATAGCCATTCAGTGCTATATACACGACAAAGGAGGTTTAGCATCCATTCAAAATAAGGCCAATGAAATACTCAGAACATCTTTTACCGGATACAATGAAGATATACAGCATTTGTTAGATCGTTTCGTAAATAATGGCCTTATGTTTCTTGATAAAATGGGTATGATAAATTCACCCACTTTAGTAAACCGCAATGTGGTTTTATTGGGAGATGCGGGCTATTGTCCTACAGCACTATCAGGAATGGGAGCATCGTTATCTATTTACGGAGCAAAGGCCCTGGCTCATTTTATTTACGAAAATCCCAATGATTTAAAAACGGCTTGTGCTAACTATGATACGATCATGCGACCTGTGATTCAGAAATTTCAGGGAAATGCAAAAAATAATTCGGCATCATTTATCCCTGATAATGAAGAAAAATTAAAACGGTTTGTCAATTCATTCAGAGCTGCATCTGATATCGATGTGCAAAAAATAATGATTGATCCAATTGTATTAACAGAAGACCAGTTAAATTTTAAAATTAGTTAAATAATGAATTTTAGGAAGATACTTTCCGTGATAGTAGGATTCGGAACGATAGGACTATTGAGCTCTGTTTTTGCTAAGATACAAGGGATGTTGTTCGCATCATCTTTGGAAATATTTACCAATCAGGAATTAGCCGCCACCAATATTTCTCAATTTGTCATCAAACTTATCTGTGTGTGGATCAGCTGTTTTTTAGGAGGATTAACTACCACAAAGATTGGAGGAAAAGCAAGAGAAAATCTGATAGTTGGCAGTTTAATAATGCTGGTTGTGGGTTGGCTATGGTTGTCGGCTGTGAACCCTATCTGGTTTTGGGTATTAATGATTTCAGGTGTTTTACCCTGCGTATTTTTAGGATATAAAGTAACTTCTGCCATGTCTAAAACAAAAACACTATTTTAACTAAGTATCGAATAAAGAATAAAATCACATCTACCAGTTTCCGATTGCCATTTTTTTATAATTATATTAATTTCTTAGTATATAAATGTTGCTTTCCTTTCTACTGAAACCCAGCTTTTCATATAAACTTATTGCCGGAGTTCGGTGCTCTTCTGTAAAGAGCAATACTTCATTCAGTTGTTTCTCGTTTGAGATAGACAGCAATTTTTCTATAAGCTTCAACCCAATTCCCATTCCACGATAATTCTCATCAACGATCACATCTTCAATCCAGCCTTTGTTTCCCGAAATCACCTTGTAGATTGCCATGGAGGCAATTCCCACGATTCGATTCCCTATGAAACATCCAACCAATGTCACTGGGTTGGTCTCAATTAAAATCTCGTCGAGTTTCACCTGTTTTTTGTTAGGGCTTAGTTGCTTAAATAGCGTACAAACCTGATCCTGTAAATTTGCAGTGAGACTGCTTTTGTTTAAAACTTCAATTCGCATTATTCTATATCTTTTAATTTAACAACCGCTTCTGCTTGCAGGTCCTCTGTTAAGTTCAGTGTTTTCCCGAGCTTTTGCGACGCATTTACGAAGGAAATAAAAACACATAATTCCGAAATTTCTTCATCCGAAAAATATTCCCGAAGCATGTCAAAATGTGCATCCGAGATAGAACGGTGGTCTAAGCAAAATAATTCTGCAAAAGAAGCCGCTGTAGAGATTTTCATCTGCGATTCGTCAAAATCAGGTTTTCCGCCTTTTACCATACAATATTCGCAACCATTTCCAAAAGCCATTGTTCTGCGGACCTGCTCCAACAAATCTTGGTCCAGCAAGGTTTCCCTCCATAAAGTTTCCTCCAGATCATTCCACTTTTTAAGAAGATCGGTATTGTGTCCTATAAGTTTTTCGAATGGAGTATTTCCATTGTTTGAAAATTTGATTCGTGTCATATTTTTTTATTTACTTCACAAATTTCAATATTTAAAAAGATTTGTTGAAACGGAATTAATGGAATTATTTATTAATTTTGTCTGATTTAACTGCTAATATTTAATTTTTAAATGAAAATAACTTTAGACGACTTTGACCAGAAGATTCTTAAGATCTTAAGCCAGAATTCCAGGCTTAGCTATGCCGAAATAGGAAGAATTATTTCGCTGTCACAATCTGCGACCAAAGAGCGCGTGATGAATTTGGTGGATAATGGAATAATACGTCAGTTCAGCGTGGAAATAGACTATCAGAAATTAGGTTATGATCTGAAGGTGCTGATCAGTATGAAATTTAAAAATGATGATTTCAGAAAATTCATTGCTGATCTGGAAAAATTTCCTGAAGTTGTAAACTGCAAAAGAGTAACGGGTGAATATTGTCTGATTACCGAATGTATCTTACGGGACAGTTCTCATCTTGAAAAGCTCATAGACAGGCTAATTCCGTATGGAATCCCAACGACATCCATTCAGCTTTCAGAAATAAACCGGCAGAAAATTTAAAGCCGCGGAAAAATATTAAAAAGGTAGTATATAAGAAGTATCGCTCAACCTTTTAATGATTTTCTTGCCACTTGACTTTCGGTATAGGAAAGAAACACCACCACCGACACCAGACAAGTCAATATCATTGAGCATTTCCGGATCTAGGCCTAACCACATCATATTAAAGATGCTCAGGCTATCGCCGTGAGAAACAATGATGATATTTTCATTATCATTTGACATGATTTCATTGTAGAAAGGCAGTAATCTGTTCCAGACATCAAATCTGGACTCTGCGTCGCTGAAGCACTTGTCGTAGATTGTTTTTTCTTCGTTTTCAATATTTTCTTTCAGCCATCGAACAGATTTTCCGATAGCCTTCCCAAGGCTTCTCTCTTTTAGAGCATCTGTCAGGTTGGGAGTGCTATGTAATTCTTTCCCAAGAATCTCAGCGGTTTGTCTTGCCCTTTTGAGAGGTGATGAATATATTGCAAACCTGATGCCCTGAAATTCTTTCCTGACATTGCGTGCGATGTTTTCCGCCTGCAGAATTCCGTTTTTAGTGAGTTCCCAGTCAGTCCATGAACCGATCATACCATTTGTATGATGAATGGATTCAGGGTGTTGGACCGTGATTACATTTTTATTTAAAAGCATTGACCTATTGTCGTTTTTAAAAAGCTATAAATTATACACAAATATAAGCAACTTGTCATTTTCTGATTAATCTAAGAACGGTAACAACATTACTGATAAGATTTTCTGGTCGATACGCTCAAAAAAGTTATCAGATAATCAATGTCTAATTTGGTTATTGCTATTTCTATTTTACCTGGTGGTTCAATATAAAATTGATCTTCAAGAAACGTTAAATACATTCAATCAATTGATTTTCAATAAGGTATATTGCCTTTTCTTAATCTCAAAACAACGTTTTGAATTTGAGGTAGGAAGAGTAAAATAACAATTACGAAAATCACACCTGTTAACATCAAGTCATAATAATCTCTGGTAGCACGAGCCAATATCTGATGACCTACCATTTGATTAAAATAGCCTGTGGATACTGCTTTTGAAGTATAGATATCGCTTCCTGCGTTCATATATTGATTTTGAATATCCAGTAAAGTAGCTTGCAATTGAGGGTTGGTTTCCGTAAGTGATTCACGAATCTTTTCCCGAACTCCTGATTTTGCAAATAATTGAAGTTCGTTGCTAAATGCTAAGCTGGCGGTAAAACCTGTGAACCTTGCTAATATACCGACCAGTGATGCATTGATCGCAATTTTGGGAGGCGCTGATGAAGCGGTAAATGAAACAATCGGAACAAATAAGACTCCTGTTGCTACACCATAAACAAACATCGGTAGAATGAAATCAATTGTTTCGCCCTGCACAGAAACAAATAGTATCATATAAGCATAATAGATCGCCATTATTCCAAAGCCAACAATAATCATCCTTATCAAGTTGTAACCCATTAAGACAAATCTGGAAGTAACGAACATACTCAGTGTAGTTCCAAAAATTACAGCCGTCCATATAGGAATGGTGCTCAGTGGGTCATTTCCTAAAATTATTTCAAGATAGCCGTAAGCAAGTCCTGTACTTCCTTTAAAAATATAAAATGTAAAAAGTAGTAATAGCCCAATGACAAAATTCCTTGTCCTGAAAATCTGTAAGTTGATCAATGGCCGTTTAAGTTTTAATTGTCTAATGATGAAAAGTGAAAGAATAATTAGATTAACGACACTAAGAGTCGCAATTAATGAACTACCAAACCATCCCAATTGTCGCCCGTACACAAGGATGTATCCTAATGTCAAGGTAAAAGATACATAAAACAGATAACCTATCCAATCCACCTGATAAAGTGGAATCTTTTTGGTAAATCGGGCTTTACTGTTCATGGTTAGCAATACGGTAATTGTCAGAATGAAGAGTATGATAATAAATCCGTAGAATAGCCAGTTGAAATCAAAGAAATGAATGACCACACTGGTAAAAATAGAATAAAAAGGAACGGCAATCTGTATGCTGCCATACAGTAGGCTAAAGGCAATCACACGGGCACGTACAGACTGTAATCTTGGAAAAATCAGTTGTAAGACGATGCCTGAAATCAATGCACAGGTAATCCCTTGAAAAAACTGGCAAATAACAAACAATGTCCAATCTTTGAAATGAAAACATATTACAGAACATATTGCATTTACGGTAAGAGCAACTAGTAAATATTTCCTGGGTGCAAAATATTTTACGATCCGAAGATCAAGTGCCAGGAAAGCTACGGTAGAACCATAAATAACGACCATACCATATTGTACATCGGTAGGCTGTATGCCGTAAAAGCCCATCGTTGCAACCGGACTGCTGTAAAAAGCGAAGCTAAACAGACAGGTCATCAGAATAGCAAATATGATAGATCTCACCAACCATTCAGATACCCAGGATTTAAAAATAGGTATTTTAAGTGCTTGCATCATTAATCTTTTAAAACATAAACATTGGCATTCATTCCGGCAGAGAGTTTTCCTAACTTTTCAGGCGTATCGGTCAGTTTAATTCTTACAGGAATCCGTTGGATGATCTTCACAAAATTACCTGTAGCATTATCTGGTGGAAGTAAGGAATAACGTGAGCCTGTGGTGGGCGACAGTGATTCGATAGTGCCATTGAATTTTTCATTCGGGAAAGCATCAACTTCTATGGATACAGCTTGCCCGATCTTAAAGTTGCTGATTTGTGTTTCTTTAAAATTGGCCATTACCCATTTTTCCTCGGCCTTGTTCACCAAAAAAGCCAATGTTTGCCCGGGTTGTATCAGTTGACCTTCCTGAATGGTCTTTTTACCGATTTGTCCATCAAAAGGTGCAGTGATAACCGTATATCGAATATCCAATTCCTGTCTTTGGAGAAGTGCTTCCTTGATTTTTATCTCCGCCTGTATAGCATGATGTTGTGCTCTAAAATCATTCAATTTGGATTCTGCTACTTGTAAAGAAGCTTTAGCCTGGTCATAATCTGACTGTGCAATGGATAAAGAAGCACTGATATTGTCAAATTTTTGTTGTGTGGTAGATTCATCTGCCAATAGATTTTTATAACGGTCAAATTCTTTTTGCTGCTGGTTCAATCTTGCTTTAGCTCCTGCCAATTGTGCTCTAATAACCTCAATACTTTTAAGTTGCGTTTCTTCGTTCGCCGCCAAGATCGGTAATTTGGCGTGTGAACTCATGAGTTCTGCTGATGCAGCCTCTTTTTTCAGTCCATACTCGTCCAATTCAATGACAACAAGTGTATCCCCTTTTTTAACCAGCTGATTGTCTTTATAATATATTTTTTTAATATAGCCGCCAACTTTTGCGTTTATCGGAGACAGGTAGGCATCTATTTGAGCGTCGTTGGTCTGCTCATAGCGATATCCCTTTAAGAAATAGGTAATTCCCCAAATAATAATTCCTACGAATAATGCAATTCCTAACCACTTAGTTAGGCTTACAACAATTTTATCTGTTTTATTTTTGTTCATAATAGTTGTATTAAAGAATTCCTACAATTGCCAATAGTCTGATATGGCTTACTTTTACGTTTGTCTGTGCTATTGTCAGATTGAATTTTGCTTCCAGTAAAGCATTTTCTGCTTCCAAAAGATCGGTCAACAGTGATTCCTGGTTTAAGTAGCTACTTCTGATGACACGAACGGTCTCGGTGGTTTTAATGATATTTTGTTCAGCCGTTTCCACGCTCTCCAAAGCCTGTTGTTGCTGTAAATAAGCTTCTTTTACCTGAAGGGAGATTTCGTCCTTTTTCATTTCTGCTTTTTCTTTAGCCATATTGCTGACAACCTGGGCACGAGCGACCGTATGTTTGCTTTTGTACAGATTATCAATAGAATACTGTACTTTAATTCCTGCCTGACCAAATCCCCACAAGTCATTTGAATACGGATAAAAGGAGATCTGTGGATAGTTGTAATTATAGTTAGCGTACAAGGAAACTCTTGGTAATCGTGTCGCCTTAATCTGCTTTATATTCAGTTCGCTCCATTTGATGTCGCTATTGACCATTTTGTATTCCGGAGATTTGTCGAAAGCAATGTCTACATAATCATTGTAGTCACCATCTGTAATGGCGTTTATTTCAATTACATCTTCGTGCTGTATTGCTAATTCAGTATCATTTTCACGCCCCATCAGAATATTGAGCCTTTGTTTAGCGATTTCAATCTTCTTCGTAACGTCAGAAAGATTAAGTTCCAGTTGAGATAATTTCACAGAGGTTCTTAATACATCACTCTTCAGTACGATGCCGTTTTTATGCAGACTTTCTATCGATCTCAATTGCTTTTTTTCTGCTTCAATCTCTGCATCAAGAAAATCATAGAAATGCAAAAACTTATATAGATCAAAATAAGCAACTGCGACATTATATTTTACACTATGCTTTTGCAAATCCACCTCATATTGTTTTCGTGTTTCTTCTTCCTTTTTCATGGCGATGTTCCTTTTGTCTTTACCACCATTATAAAGATTAAAGTTTAAGTTGTAGCCCACTCCGTAACTGTAACCTTTTACCGGCACATCCTGTGGAGAAGAGAATAATCCATTGTCGTAAATCAGAAATTTGGAGTTGAGTTTTACGTCTCCACCTACCGAAAGTTCCGGTAATAAACGGTCTTTTGCTTCCAATATTTCTATTTTACTTTGCTGATGATTTAGGTCAGATAGTTTCAGTTGTCGATTATTCATTTCTGCAACTTTCCATATTTCTTCCAAACTTAAAGGTTGGACTTTTCCTGTATGCTGAGCGTAAATATAGGGTGCAAATAACAGCAACAGTATGCCCAAAATCGGAACTGTTTTATATTGTCTCATTAGTTTTGTTTTTATAAATGATTGGTTTCTTTCTCTTTTCTAACCATTGGTTTAATATCTTTTTCAACCCATCAAAAGCAAAGCTTAAATCGCTCATTGGCATGAAAGGACTAGAATAGGCGCAAACCAGCCAGTAGATGTAGACCTGGTCAATTTCTTCATCAAGATGAGGAAATTGATGTTCTGATTTTTTGGCTTGTATTTCAAGTTCAAAATCTTTATCGGGTTCTATGATTTTATGTTCCATCATGATTCTACTATTATTAACACAGCAAAATTATCCATCACAGAAAGCGTTGTTTTTATATAATTAGCCTAATATTTACTAAATTTGGCCATATGGAAATTCTTAGCCAATTAATAAATAGTGTGGATAAAAATCCCGATTCCATCCTCGTGATGCGACAGCAGACGGAACAACGGTTGCCTGCTCATCAGCACGATAAGGCTCAGTTGTTATTGGTATATGGCGGGATTGCTTACTTACAGACAGACGAAAAGGATTTCTATATTCCGTCCAATCATTATATCTGGATACCAAAAAACTATCCGCACAATCTGATGTTCAACACACAGGATTTATACATTATCAATATTTACTTTCCAGAAAAAAAAGTGAGAGGTTTTTATGATGAACTGGGTATTTATCCCGTGAGTAAGTTGCTGGCAGAGATGCTCTCATTTAGCGAGAAATGGCAGGGTGATTATTTTAAAGGTTCATGGGAATTTGAATTTTTGACCATGCTTAAAGGCGTATTATCAAGAGAAAACCTCAAAAAATTCTCCATCCAACTTCCTACAACGGACGATCAACGGCTCAACGCCATCATCGACAGTTTTAGAAATCGGTTAAATGAAGATCTAAGCTTAGCTATTATTGCTCAGCAATCGGGAATGAGTGTACGTAGTTTGACCAGACTATTCCAAACCAAACTGCACATTACTTTTGTTCAATACTTAAAAATGCTGCGGATTATCCGGGCGATGGAATTGATAAAAGATACAGATCTGAACATGACCGAGATAGCCTATGAAATAGGATATTCGAATATAGCTGCATTTAGCAATAATTTTCAGCAACTGACCAATATGAGACCTACGGAATTTAAAATAAAATAAGCAGTAAGATTATAGTTAAAACAACTATAATCTTACGCTAAAATAGCTTATAGTAAAGCTATATTATCCAATATTATCTATAAATGGATCAACACTTATTTCCATCATCAATTTTTCAAAAAAGAAATAGAAACCAAACGTATCCCTGATTTTTTTTGGTTCGCTCTCAAATTGTAAGTCAGCTTCTGTTTTTAACTTTTCATAGATTTCCCAAACGGCTTGCTCATCCTTCTGATAAAATCCGATGTGGAAATTCTCAGGATATTCAGGCGTATTTTCCTTGTGGTTCAATTCCTGTCCCCAAATAACTAAGGCAAAATTATAGCCATTTTCCAATACTGCCATTTTGCTTTTGCGGTTTATGATTAAATTAAAACCTAAATGGCTTTCAAATAAATGGACAGCTCTATTTACGTCTTTAACGACCAAATTGATGTGATTTAAATTCATTTTCTTGTTGATTTGAAAACAAAATTACTTTTCAGGCATCAGACTTAATTGGATAAATCGGTCATTTTCGTTTTTGTTTAAGATAGTTGGTTTTACTCCTGCAAACTTTTTCACCTCTCTGATAAAATGAGATTGGTCTCCATAATTCAGTTCCGGGTAGAAAGCCCCGTTTTTTAACTGCTTCAGCGAATTTGAGAACCGGACGATATTAATATAGGACTTCAGCGTTATTCCAAACCATTTATCGAAATAACGGTTCATTTGCCTGCTGCTCCAAAGCACTTGCTCACTTAATGTTTTTACACTCTCTTCACCTTTTGATTGATATACTAATTCAAATAATTTGCGTTTCCGCTCGTCAATTTCATCGACCCATTTGGAGGCGATAATTTTACTGGCTTTGTTATAAAAATGCTCAAAATCATTCAAATCATTTGGAGAA
Organism: Chryseobacterium lineare; assembly: GCF_977014045.1. Classification (NCBI taxonomy): domain Bacteria; kingdom Pseudomonadati; phylum Bacteroidota; class Flavobacteriia; order Flavobacteriales; family Weeksellaceae; genus Chryseobacterium; species Chryseobacterium lineare. The sequence goes on from NZ_CDRNIQ010000001.1 coordinate 289,439, forward strand.
AAATCCCAATAGTCTGCAGGAAGTATTTGTTTATTATTTTTTAAATTGGCGAAAGAATTTTTAAAAATGTACTCTGCCGCTAGTGGGTGAAAGCTGATGGCAAACATGGTTGATTTAGGAAATGGAGGTTTTATAATTGGAGCTGTACAAATACCGGCTATAAAAATTTCGAACCTCTTATGTTCCCCTTCTAACAAGAATAAGTCTATCTTTCCGTCAGGAACAACGATGCCTTCTTTTTTCTCGTCAGAATGATTTTTTACCATCCAGATGCTCTCTACAATATCGGTTAACGAATTATCGGGCTTACGCGAAATATATTCTAATTGATTTTCGGAAGAATTCATTTTTACTATTAATAATGACCATTTACATCGAAACTTAGCTTAAAATTAGTTATTTTTTTAAGGACATATACCTGGTTGAGTCGATTTTAATAGAAACATTTCGGAACATTATGCACAGCGGCAGTATATGCTCAACAAACTTGTCAGAAAAAAGCTAAAGGAAAATTAGCTGTCACAGAATGGAAAGTAGGTGAAATTGTTGATGACCTAAGTCTCTAATATTTGTAGTTAATAGTAAATTTGTTTAAAATAAAAAAATCCTTCATAAACTTAAACATTAAAATATGGAAGCATTATTTAAAGCGTGGAAAACAAGCCGAAAACTTTTATCGGATTTTTATGACCGCTATTCTTTAGAGCAGCTCAATAAAATTCCGGACGGTTTTAACAATAACCTTATTTGGAATATCGGACATATCATTGTTACCCAACAAAAACTGATTTATAAAGGTTCCGATCTCTCCGGATATATTTCTGACGATTTGTTAGCTAAATATCAATCGGGAACCAAACCGGATGCATTTGTTCCTCAAAAAGAAGCTGACGAACTGAAAACACTCTTGACTTCTCTCATTGAGCCCACAATAGATGATTTTCTAAAAGGTATTTTTATAAATTACAACGAAAGGACGACAGGAACAGGATTCCATTTAGCGTCAATCAATGATGCTTTTGAATGTAATAACTATCACGAAGGCCTGCATTTGGGATATATGATGAGTATCAAAAAATTTGTTTAACTCCAAGCAGATACTGATTTTGTAATTTACAGAGCCTGTTCGGGCGTGAATTTAAGGCTCTACATATCGGCTATAAGATTGTGGTATTCAAGGGCAACGCGTGGTGTTGTTTGGCTGATTGTTATATCTTGCAAACCGAAATTTCTTTACCGTCTGCATACGTTTTGCCCCAATTGCAAAGACTTCCCAAAATCGGAACTAAATCCAACCCTTTATTCGTTAAAATATATTCAACACCAACAGGAACAGTTTCAGGGATTTCTTGCTTAACAAGTATGGCGTGCGTTTCCAGCTCTTTGAGTTGCCTGCCTAAAACCTGTTCCGAAATATTTGGCAATTCCCTTTTCAATAAGTGAAAACGATTATTTCCCTGTGAAATAGAATACACAATTTGCGATTTCCAACGTCCGCTAATCATTGCAATCGCTGAATTTAATTCACAAACCTGAAACAAAAATTGTTCATTTATCGAATTGGTGGAATTTTCTTTTCGCATAACTATTTCTTTTTGCCACTCACAATTTTGTTCGTTATTGCACATTACAAAATGCTTACGGAATTTTGTCATAACAAAAATACAAAATATGTTTAAGGCGATATTACTGATGGTTGGACTATTCACAACACACTCTATACAAGCACAGGAAAAATGGACTTTTCAATCCGAATATTTGGCACAGCCCGATACAGTTTTAGTTTTCAGGCCAAAAGCATACAGTGAAAATGAAAAATTTCCTTTGGTTTATTTACTCCACGGATATAGTGAAAACTATAAACAATGGTCGCAGACAACAGACTTGCAAAAGTTGGCAGACCAATACAATTTTATCATTGTAACGCCGGATGGTTTCACTTCTTTTTACATGAACAGTCCGGTAAACAAAGGCTCACGATACGAAGATTTTTTCTTCAGAGAGTTAGTTCCCAAAGTGCATCAGTCTTTTAATATTGATGAAAAAAATATTTTTATCAGCGGTTTGAGTATGGGCGGTTATGGCGCGTTGCGGTATTTTATTTTATACCCTGACTACTTTAATACGGCGGGTTCTACAAGCGGAGCTTTAGAAATCAATTACCCAAATTTTAAGAAAGTAAGCCAACTGTTTTGGCAGACAAACAGAATGACTGAAGACCTGGCAAAAAATATAGGCAACCCGAAAACAGAAAATTGGAACGCATACAGCATATCAACACTTCTCAAACAAAATCCCGATTTTAAGAAACCATTCCTGTTTGACTGCGGAACGGAAGATATTTTGTACTCCAATTCGGTAGTATTAAAAGCACAAGCGGACCGTTTAAAAATCCCGGTAACCTTCATCAGCCAGCCGGGCAGCCATAACACGGAATATTGGAATAAATCCATTGCACATCATTTTGTGTATTTTCAACAACATATTAAATGAGTTCGATTCAGACCGCTTTCTCAGACATTTTCTCTTACTTTATACCTGTTTTGTTTTTTTTTGAATACTATTGTACCTTATTTGTATCTTGAAAATATAACTTACTGATTTTCAGTTTTTAGTTATGTTTTGTATCGGGAAATAAATTAGCTTTTCTTTGATTTCTTTTTCTTATTTGATTATCAGATTATTATAGTAAAAACCGGAATCTTAAAAGAATTAAGAAGTTTGGATAAAAAAGATATCTCTGATTCGTATTTTTGCGCTGTAAAAATGAAAAGAAGTAAAATTTACCGTAACTTTAGACAAATGAAATCGATAATGTTGCATCTTTAGAATTTAATATTATAATGCCGTAGTTGATGCATCATCTTGTTTTACAATCATTACCTCCGGTATTTTATCTGGCAGGGATCTTTATCGCTTTTTTTTCATCTTTTCTTATTTTGGGAAAAGCCAAGAAGATAATGGCAGACTATGTTTTGGCATTTTGGTTTATGGTCATAGGAATACATCTTATCTTCTTTATGTTGCTTTGGTCAGAAACATATCTGAAATTTCCTTACTTCCTGGGAATTGAAATACCATTTCCCCTTATCCACGGCCCCATGCTTTATTTGTATGTTCTATGCCTTACCGGCAGTGCCCCCAAAAGACATATTTGGGTTTTTCATATGATCCCGGTTTTCAGTATCTATTTGATGCTAATCAATTTTTTTCTGTTGTCCTCAGAAGAAAAAATCAATATCTATCAACAGGGAGGAGGTGTTTACAAAATGTTGAGGACCTATATAAAGGTCTTGATCGTATTGTCAGGAATTGTTTATGTAGGTCTGAGTATTAACGCAGTTAGGAAATATAGAACTAAGATCTCAGGATTATATTCCAATACCGAGAAAATTAACCTGAACTGGGTCTATTACCTAATTGCAGGGATTGCACTGATATGGTTTGCTGTTATTTTAAAAAATGATTTTCTGATCTTTTCGTTGGTCACTGTCTTCATCGTAGTGGCTGCGTATTTTGGGATCAGCAGGGTAAGAATTCTTGATTATCAAATTCCGGAAACGTCGGAAATTACGGAAAATCCAATGGACACATTTCCTGTGGCAATTTCAAAATATGAAAAAAACTTTGCGGGCGAAGAGACAATTCAGAATATCCATACAAGATTGGTTATTCTGATGGATGCAGAAAAGCTCTATAAAAATCCGGAATTAAATCTGAATTATGTCGCAAAGCTTCTAGATGTGCACCCCAATACACTTTCGCAGACCATCAATTTTATTGAAAATAAAAACTTTTACGACTTTATTAATAGCCGGCGGATTGAAGAATTCAAAAGGATCGCACTATTGCCCGAAAATGCGAAATATACGATTTTATCACTCGCATTGGAAAGTGGATTTAATTCAAAAACATCGTTTAACAGGAATTTTAAAAAGTTCATGCACTCTTCACCCAGAGAATTCCTAAAAAGTCACAAGGTCGATATAGAATATTAAGAACCAATTTCAATTTAAGTTCGTAATTGCTTTCAGTACAGTCGTTAAGGGGTTTGTACCACCTTTCATTATGGGACGATTGGAAGCTTTTTAATCCTCATTTTTACAAAAAAAATTAATCAGCTCACAATGAGAAAATTATTATTTGTAATTATTGCTGTGTTGGCATTGCTTATAAGTGCCTATCCATTTTTGTATGCCTTAGTGGAAGCTAAAGATACTTTCCTGAATTCTAAGTCACCAGAAATACTTCACAATATGTTGTGGAAAACGGCATTTTGGGCCCATATTATTTTTGGAGGACTGGCATTATTTATTGGCTGGCGTCAGTTTGGAAGTTCATTTCGAAGCAAGTATATCGGGATACACCGGATTTTAGGAAGGATCTATGCAATTGCTGTGGTCATTAGTTCGGTTTTCGCAATATATCTGGGGTTTTATGCCAATGGAGGGCTAATATCAGCAATAGGGTTTGTATCTCTGGGGTCTATCTGGCTGATAACGACGCTATGTGGAGTTATGCAGGCAAGAAATGCCAATGTCATATTGCATCAACAATTGATGACCTACAGTTATGCCTGTACATTTGCGGCCGTTACTCTGAGACTCTGGTATCCGATATTGAAAATCATCACAGGAGACCCCGCCGATTCTTACATTGCCGTAGCCTGGTTATGCTGGGTTCCTAATCTGCTCATTGCTTATTTTTTCAATAGAAGATCATCGCAGGTAGCGTTCAAATGACCTGAACACTTTTCAAATCAATCTGAAATTTTTGAGAAAATGAAAACAGATCGAAAGATGGTTACAGTATTCAAAAAGATGAGGCAGGTAAGAGTTACAAATTAAAAAAGGAAATTAAAAACTAGGAAATATAAAAATTATGGCTCAATTGTATTTAGATCAAAAAATGATGAAACGGGTTTTTAAATCGGTGAAACGGATAGGACTAGGTTTGGTCGTGTTGGTTATATTACTGCTCATCGCAGGATTTATTTTTGAGAGAATATCCCGAAATCAAGCTGATAAGATCAAACCTGATGGCAACTTTGCAGAGGTTGAAGACCATCTCCTGCATTATTATAAGAAAGGAAACGGAGGGCCGACCGTTGTCTTTGAAACTGCATTTGACCCCGCTGGACATCTGCAGTGGTACAACATCCAACAACAATTACCAATTTCCTGCACGAGCATTTCATATGACAGGTCAGGAATTTTGTGGAGCGAGAGAGGTGAAAATCTAAAATCCGGTGAAGAAATGGCCGAAGAACTGCATCTTTTATTGGAAAAAGTTAATGTACCTAAACCTTACATCCTTGTGGGGCATTCGTTTGGAGGTACACTGGTGCATTTTTTTGTCAACCGTTATCCCGAAGACGTCGGAGGCGTGATCCTTGTGGACAGTCAATATCCTGACGATAAAAGATACTTGTCTCCCGAATTATACAAAATGGTCAATCAAGGACTGCCTGGCGGCTTTCTCAAATTTGCCAATACTTTCGGAATTGTGAGACTGATGTTCAAAGGGATGTTCCCGAATGAAAAACAATATACCTATCAGAATTCCGTAATGCCGGCCTTACTTTTCAAAAGTGCAGATGCGGTGTTGGAAGAACAGGACGAGATGAGCTCCATTAAAAAAGAGGCGTCGAAAATAAGATCCTTCGGCAATATCCCTCTTCTGGTTTTGACTGCAGCAGATGAAAAACGCTATGATGCAGCCATCAAGGACAAAAAATTAAAAATAGAGATGCTCAATGCCTGGACTAAAATGCAAAAAGACCTTTTGCATCTTTCAACTGACAGTAAACAAATTCTGGTGCCCAAAAGTGGTCACTATATTAATCAGGAGCAGCCGAAGGTCATTGAAGATGCAATTAATGAAATTGTGGACAAAGTTAAAAAGAGTAATAAGCCAGCAAGTTTTTGAGCTTGATCTAGTTTGTTTACTGTCAATATTTTACGCAAATCAAGAAATCTCAGATTTTTTTTCGAAATTTGTAAAGAACCCAAGTTTATAAAATTACCAACATATGAAAAGAATGATCGTTCTGCTTCTAGCATCAGTTACTATTCTTGCCTGCAATAAATCCCAAAAGGAAGATCAAGGCCACGAAATTTCCAACAATCAAACAGTACAGCCAGCCAATGATGCAGGATCGGAGAACAAGTTTGACATTGAACATATTCCCTATTCAACTGCTGATCTGGGCAATTTCCCTTTCATCATCTTGCCAAAAGGATTGAAAGAAATGAATAAACCTTTGAAGAAGAGTTTTGATGTGTGCTTTTTTCCGATAAATGGCAAGATGACTGCATTTGAAGGGCAGCTTTACAAAGCAAATATCAGTGCAGAACAGGGACAGGAATTTTCTCAGCATTATTTTGAAAAAAGTATGGAAGATCTCTTGAGATCTGTAGGTGCTGTAAAGGTTTTTGACGGGGAAATAACCCAGAAGGAATATGACAGTTACAATAAGCAGGACCCAAATAAGGGTGAGGAAGGAGATATGGGCTACCCTGGGGAGGCCATCAAATTCTACGTTATTCGCAGCAAGGAAATGGGGGATATTTATGTTCAATACACGGCTAATAATGCGGCTGGCAAATTAAATATTTTACAGTCGAAAAATGCTCATAATTAATTTGCTGAAATACTTTTAAACGGATTTTAAAATAATAGCAGAAAATAAATTTACCGGATGAGGTTGGAGATTCTATTGTTACACTAAATAATACAAGTTCTTTTGTGAATCTGCATTAAAAAACGAAAGGCTATTCTCTAAACTGTATAAAATAACAAAAGGACGATTTTGAATCTGCTTTTAATAATGCAGTTCACATTCAATTAAGTTTGCCTTTATTTCAATTTTGCAACCTCAATCCGATTAGTATCTCCAGAAATGATCTTCTGCATATCATAGGGTTGTAATTTATTTTTCATTCAGCAACCTAATCGTATAGCCGTAACTGTATTTTTTGTCGAGTAAACGATATTCCTCATGCGGATATGCACCCCAGCTGTCATCACCGCCTAGTCCGCGTTGCTTAAGGTCAATGTTTAAAAATACCTGATGTCTTGGCGGCAAATCAACAGGATGCTGCTGCTTTTTGGTCAGACCCGGATCAAGGTCTTCAACACTATGGTTAATGGCTGTAAAAGCAATTGGTTGTTTGCCTTCCACTTTTATTCCGTTGCCCAGTTCATCGGTCAGAGTGAACCAACGGACATCCGTTTTATTGCCGCTCTCTTGTGGACGGATGTATCCGTTATAGTATTGATTCTCTACTTTATCCTGATAGATACCGATAAATGACGCACTATTCCGGTCAATATAGTTTTCGTACGGACCTCTTCCATAATAGCTGAGGTTATTATAGCTTCCAGGCAATGTAGTACGCATACCGAAGCGCGGCAGTTCAGGGAGCTCTTTTCCGGTCATATCCATTGTTGCAGTGATTTGTATGTCGCCATTATTATGGATGAAATAGTTAATTTGGTAAGGTACATCGATGCCGGCCAGTTGCCATTCGACCTGAATTACTATTCCGTTTTCAGTTTGCTCCGCAACCGTTATTTTTTTTAATTTTTTCTGATCATGAGCAGAACGCCATAAGCCCAATCTTGAAGGCATGCGGTTTCCAAAATCATTATCGGTAGGCGCCCTCCAGAAATAAGGTTCCGGGAAATTATTGAAATTGCTGTTGTTTTTGCTGTATCGTGTGAACTTTCCTGCTTGCAGATCAAACTCACCCTTTACATCACCAGCAGTGAAAATCAGCTTCTTATCATCTTTTGTGATCGCTAATTTTGGTGCTGTATCCGACTCTTTTTCAAAATAAGATCCTGCATAACCAAATTGCTCCTTGGCGATTTCCGTTCCTGCAGGCAGCATTTCTGTCGTTGTTTTAGTATATACATAGAGGTTTAGGAAATACTCGGTTCCTGCAGCAGACTTATATTTGGGAAGCTCAAGCTTTAGGTCTTTTGACTGATGAGGAGCAAGCTGAACATCAAATTTACCTTCATTTACTTTTTCACCATTTCTCAATAGCTCCCATTTAAATTCATGTTGGTTCAGGTTGGTAAAATCAAAGATATTTTCGATATTAATTAAACCTTTACCCAAGTCTTTTGCGGTAAAGATCACATTCTGATAAACCTTCTTCACTTCATAAGCACCAGGATCAGGTGTACGGTCAGAACTGATGATCCCATCGGCTACACCATTCTCATCATTCTGCCAGTAAAAAGCACCCAGATCACCACCATAAGCCCAGAATGGCTTGCCGTTAGCGTCTTTGGTTTTAATACCCTGATCTACCCAATCCCAAATAAATCCGCCCTGCATATTTTTGCTTTTCCGGATAATGTCAAAATAAGTCTGCATATTACCATTGCTGTTACCCATGGCGTGTGAATATTCGCACATAATGTAAGGTCTTTTTTTAGTCGTATCGGCAGCATATTTTTTCATATCGGCGATGCGTGGGTACATAGGAGCTACAATGTCCGTATCCCAGTCTTGTCCGGCCTGCTCAAACTGTACCGGTCTGGAAGTGTCCCGGCTTTTGATCCATTTATAATTATCGTGAAATACTGGTCCGTTACCACATTCATTGCCCATGGACCAGATAATAATAGAGGCGTGGTTTTTGTCGCGTTCCACCATTCTTACAATCCTGTCTGTGTGTGCGGGTGCCCATTCCGGAAGGTAGGCTGGGTGTACAGTTGTGTCGAACCCGCCCTGTAGTTCTGCACCCATACCGTGGGTTTCAATGTTCGCTTCATCTACAAGATACAACCCATATTGATCGCATAATTTATACCATAGCGGATTATTTGGATAATGTGAAAGTCTTACAGCATTGATGTTCAGTTCCTTCATTAATCTGATATCTTTCAGCATCAATGCTTTAGTTGTGGTGTGACCTGTTACATCATCATGTTCATGCCTGTTTACACCGTGTACGGAGATTGGCATTCCATTAACCAACAGTCTTGCATTTTTGATTTCAATTTTACGAAAACCTACCTTCGAAGCAATAATGCTGATTACTGTTCCTTTTTGATCTTTTAGCGTGAGCACACAATCATACAGGTTGGGTGTTTCGGCATTCCATTTCAATGGATTTTTAATGGTTGTCTGGAATTTCAAAGTTTGAATGCTATCTGCATTTACACTGAAATTTTCCTGTTCGTTATAAATGGCTTTTCCTGATTTGTCCAGCAGGCTGATAGACAAGCTTCCGTTTTTAAGATCATTCCCTTTGAATTTGCGAAGATCTACATCAGCACTGAACAATCCATTTTTGTATTTAGTATCAAGATCTGCTTTGAGGAAGAAATCCCATATAGCCAATTTTGGAAGAGCATACAAATAAACATCCCTTTCCAGCCCACTTAAGCGCCAAAAATCCTGATCTTCCAGGTAGCTGCCATCGTGCCAGCGGAATACCTGTACAGCGAGCAGGTTCTGACCTTTTTTCAGGTATTTGCTGATGTTAAATTCTGCAGGAGTCTTGGAAGCTTTAGTCATCCCGACTTTCTCACCGTTTACATAAATAAAAGCACATCCTGAAATAGAGCCAAAATGAAGCAATATTTCTTTCTGATCCCAATTTTCAGGAATGGTAAACGTTTTTCTGTAGGTACCTACAGGATTATTCGGACCGATAAATGGCGGGGTTCTTGGATGAGGATAGGTGACATTGGTATAGATGGGAATACCGAAACCGTTCAGTTCCCAATTAGAAGGTACTGTTAAATTTGCCCATCCCGAATCGTCCAATATAGTTTTGTGAAAATCTGTAGGCCTTTCTTTATATCGATCTGTATAGCTAAACTTCCACTGCCCGTTAAGGGATTTATAATTATCGGATTTAGTGTAATCATCGGAAAGTGCATCTTGCTGATAATCAAAGGATACGAAGGTGACGTGTGGCTTTTCTTTTCCCTGGTCAACAATTTTGGGGTTTTCCCAATCGTTGTTTTGTGCAGCTGCAGAAAAAAAGAATAAGGATAATAATATTGAGGTTACTATTTTTAAGTTCATAAAAGACGTTTTCGTGGTTAACTGATAAACAAATTTATATAAAAAATATGTTCTGACATGTCAAGTTTCAAACTTTCACATACGAAGATGCCATTTGCTTTGAGGGGGGATTTACCGTACTAATACATTACACCAACTTCCCGGTAGGTGGAAACATTTCGGAAAACATCCGGATATATCTTCAAACATAATGGTGGGTAGGCCATTATGCAGGCTGCTTTGTGATCCATTGAGCTATACATAGTACAACTGTGTGTTTAAATTTGTTTGTAAAAAAGATAACAACTTTATTTTTATATGCTTGCGAGGACGATATTCTTGAAAAAATATAAGAAAAAAAGATGTTGCAGCACCTTAATTCTGTAACACTTTTATACACCCGCATTACTAAAGAAAAAATAGAAAGTGTTCAGGAAAAATTATTTTAAAACTTTTTTTGATAAAAGTGTTCTGTTTTTCAATTTATGAAGCAGAAAAAAATCAATGGTGAAATGGTTTTTAATGCTTAAGAGAAAAATATTATTTTTTAAGAATAGAAGTAAATATTTTTAATTGAAGTAACTGTTTTTGGAGGAAAATATCATTAGGAAACACTTGCAGTTATTGGATTTGCAGGAGGAAAAACTGAACATGAAAGGATGATACCGTTTAAATCATAATTTAAGTTTTGGATAAAAAAGAGTCCTTCTCACAACTCGTGAAACGGACTCTTTTAATAATTTTCTTGACTCCCATTCAGAGAATAGTTTTCAAATAAACGTTTCTCACACTACATCATCTGGTTTTGAGAGATTCTTTTGTTTTTCTTAATCTGTCACTTTTAAATGCTGAATTTTTCCTTCCGCAATATCAAAATGAAATTTTAAAATAATCGGACTGCCCGGAAATGATCCTGTAACTTTTGCCGACAATATGTCTTCTTTTTCGTCATAATCTACTGGCTCCATGGTCGCTTTATATTCTTTATTGGATTTGTCAATCCACTTTTCAATTTCTGCTTTTCCGTTATGGGTTTTGCCTTCATCAAATACTTCTGCATTTTCGGCAAAACAATTGGTGTACGCTGCACTGTCAAATTCGTTTTGTGCTTTTACTAATTCTGAGATAATGTTTGGTAAATTCATTGTATTATATTTTAAGATGATTAAATGGTTGGCACGGTACCACCGTCGATTACATATTCAGTTCCTGTTAAATAGCTTGCTCTTGGTGAAACAAGGAAGCCAACCAATTCAGCTACTTCTGCAGGTTCTGCAGGTCTTCCGAAAGGGATTCCACCCAAGGCATCCATTACACCTTGTTGCGCTTCTTCTACAGTACTGTTCGCGTTTCTTGCAATTTCGCCCAGCCAGGCTTCCGATGCAGTTGTATTAATCCATCCAGGCGAAACAGTCAGCACGCGGACGCCTTTAGGGGTAACTTCGTTTGATAAGCTTTTACTGTAATTTCTCAATCCTGCTTTTGCAGCTGCATAAGGCAAAGTGGAATCATAAAGAGGCAGTTTACCCTGAATTGATGCGATGTGAATAATAACACCGGTTTTGCGTTCTATCATTTGTGGTAAAAACCCTCTGTCCAGTCGAACCGGCGCGAGCAAATTAGCCTGTAGGGTTGACTCCCAGTCTGCATCAGTTAATACAGCAAATCCACCGGCAGGTGTTGATGAAGCACCAAGGTTGTTTACCAGGATATCCAGTCTCCCATAGTTCGCAAGTACTTCGCTGACCACTTTTTGTGCTCCTTCTGTTGTACTCAAATCGGAAGCAATGAAATGCAGGCTGCTGTTTTCTTTTTCAGGGGCATTTCTTGCGGTAATGATAACTGTTGTGCCAGCTTGCAGCAGTCTTTCAGCAATTGCTTCTCCTGCTCCTTTTGTACCTCCTGTCACCAACGCAATTTTGCCAGATAACTCATTGTTGAAATTAAATTGTTCCATTTTTTTAATTATTTATAGGACAAAATTGGGGTATAAAAACAGTTTGCACAAGTACGGAATTACGATTCATATAGGGATAAATTATTCACCTATTGTACAAATCGGAACATAGGCTTACTTTTACATTATGTATGCGAGAAAAATAATACCCAACCTGAATTGCGGTCTTGATCTGATCGGTGAAGTACTTTACGGCAAATGGAAAATACGTTTGCTTTGGTTTATTCATCAAGGGCATCAGAGACCGAGCGAACTGCAGCGTAAAATACCGGATGCAACACGAAGAGTCTTAAATATTCAGTTAAAAGAATTAGAAGACCATGAATTGATCACAAAGAAAATCTATCCTGTTGTACCCCCAAAAGTTGAGTACTCTCTTACAGATTTTGGGAATACCTTAATTCCCGTAATTTCCGTATTAGGGCAGTGGAGTGATCAAAATGAAGACAGGCTGAGGAACGTGATTCTGAAAAGAATGGGGGATGAAACTATTGGTAGTGCTACCCATGAGGAAGAACTTCAAATAGCGGACAGCCTTTTGAAGCAGGAAAACGAACAGACTGATTAAAATGTAAGTCCTAAAAACGGTATAATTTAAAATATTAACTACCAAAATAGTACTCCTTAATAGCCAGCTACAGACTACGCAAATCCTGACAAAGAAGATTCTGATGCTGAAACTTCAGAAAATATAAAGAAAAGAATCATTACGTATCATAAAGATGAACTGATTTCTCTGGAAGCCACCGAAATCGCATACTTTTTCCTTGAAAATAATATCGTTTATATCAAAACCCATTCAGGAAACCCCATTTTCTATCAATTCAAGTCTGGGCGAATTGCCCGGAATATTAGATCAATTTAAATTTTACAGAGCGGATCGGCAGTATATCATCAACATCAGTGCTGTAAGCAAATCCTGGCGTATGAAAAAACCAGCTCAAAATTGTTACTCCAAAAAGTGAAGACGATATTCTGATCAGCAAAAATAAAGTGGCGGAATTTAGGAAATGCCTTGAGCAGTGATGTAATTGGAATTTTGGTTCCAAATTAGTTTCCTTTTAAGCTATTTGAGCAATATGTCTAAGCAGAGGTTCTGTGATTTTCTGGAATCCAATAAGATTTATTTTTTACTTTTCAGCTGAAATACATTTCCTTCAGGATCAATTCCATCGCATAGCCAAAAGTCGTAGTTTTCAAAGGTTTTAATCTCCCGCATCTGAATATTTCTTTGCATAAACTCATCTCTTACGGTCTCGATATTACTGTCGATATTGAAGATGATTTTTACATTATTATCAAATTTATGATTCGGATTAATGCTTTCCAGGTACTTTTTTCCGATTTTATGGAAAGCGATATTAATATTTCCTCCATTTAATAAAACCCAGATATCATCTTCCTCAATGATTATAAGGTTGAAATTTTTGACATAAAAATCTCTTAAAGTTTTAATGTCCTGAACATAGAACATTATCGTATCAAGTTTTGCGTTCATTGATAGAAAATTAGAATTATTTCATTAAAAATAAGAATTTCTGGAGAGATTATCTCATTGAAAGCATTATTTTTCAGGATAAAATTCCGCCAGTTCATATGAAAAAACGACACTGATTATTTTCCATTCTCCGTCGGTCCTGATCAGATGCCAGAATTCTTTTCCGTAATTTTTCATCTGATTATCAATCCAGAAAGAATAATCGAATGTCACACTTCCAATAGTATAGTCATTTTCAATACGAGAAGTTTTATCTCTGTTTATGTAACTTTTTATTTTCATTATTTATATAGTAACACTCGTACTTACGGATATTAAATAAATGTACATCTTTTAAGTTTTTTAAAATAAGCATCAGGCTTTTCATCTTTTCTTACTTATTAAAACGTTGATTTCGACAAGATAAAAATAAAGATCGGATTACTTAAATAATGTTAGCGTTTATTATGATTAAAAGCATAAGCTATAGAATTCTTACGATGTATATTGCTAAAACATCGCTGAAAAACAAAATTAACACATTGTTATTAAAATTTAATTAAGTACTTAACATAATTAAGTATAAATACTGAATCACAAAACTGGTGGAATTATATTTTTGTTTTGTTAAAAACTGCCTATTGACAAGACAAAAAATAGTTTTAAAGTTCCTTATTAAGGATATTTGCAAAAACACTAACATGACAAAATTTATTTTTTTTCTATTGTTTTTTTTTACTAAACAATTATTTAGTCAAGAAAGATATGAGAAATTAGCCAATGAGTCGCCATCAAAGTTTATAGAAAGAAGTAAGGATTATTTTGAGCAAGCTTCCGTAGATGATAGGCCCTATATTTTATTATATACTGCGGAATGCTGGTATGAGCTAAAACAAATTAGCAGAATGGGCAATTGCCTTTTAGAATTAGAGAAACTACTTATTAAAAATCCAAACAAATTAATTTCTTGCAGGATTTATGGCAGAATGGCTTTTCTTTATACCATTACAGGATATAAATTTAAATCCAAGGCAATGCTTCAAAATTGTCAACAGAATATTAAAAAGTATTTAAAAAATGAAGAATATTTTGAAGGAAGATGTTACTTCTTTTTTTATAGTGCTATGATCAGTTCAAAGCAAGGCAGAAAAGAAGAAGCTCTAATTTATTATACTAAAGCTAATAATGAATACAATAAATTATTTTCAAAATACAAAAATGTCAACCGTCTTATTGGGCACAGTATAGCAACTAATTTAAGTGATGCCTATTTTGACCGAAAAGAATTTAAAAAGTCTTTATATTATGCACAGCTAGCTATAAGGAGATATAATAATGATCAGTACACAGGAGCCGCATATATTAATATTGCTAATGCCTATTCTAAGCTGGGCCAGGAAGATAGCGCCCTCGTCTACTATGATAGAAGTATTATCCCTCTTCAGAATGAAAGGAATGTTGAATACCTGAATTTGTCTTTCGATAGCATAAGATCTATTTATCTTCAAAAGAAAAATGTAATAATGGGCAATTATTATTCATCTTTTCAGAGCAAAACATTAGCACAGCTAGAGGATATTGATAATACTGCGATTCAACAGAAAAATGATAGTTTTGGGTACTACACTGACCTCGGTATTATATATGCTATTATTTTAATACTTATTGTTGCTTCTGTTCTATTCTTTAAATTAAAGTTAAGTATAACATATGCTTTTCAAAAAAGAAATTCTGACGATAGTGTTGAAGAAATAAAAAATCCTCCTCAACAAATAGCAGCCACTCCTCAAAGAAATCCTCCCAATATTATCCCGGAACCCAAAATTAAGAAAGATTTGTACCAGCATCTTAGGGAACAATTAGATGAATATGAAAAAACAGAATTCTATCTTAATCCCAATACAACCTTAGCAAAAGTGGCGGTTTATTTGAATACAAGCCCTCAAAATATTTCTGAAATGATCAACAAAAATAAGGAAATGAATTTCAGTACTTATATCAGTTCATTAAGAATCGATTATATAGCAAGGCTTTTAAAGGAAGATGAAAAGTACAGAACCTATAAAATTTCTTATCTGGCAACCGTAGCGGGTTTCGTTTCACATAGTACTTTTACGAAAGTTTTTAAAAATATTAAAGGAATTTCCCCATCAGAATATATCGACATGCTGAATGCTTTAAATGATAAATCTTTGAATTAATATATAAACAAAACATCTCGTAATTTCACCATCTCCACACTTCTTACAGCTTTATTGTCAGATATTTTTACAATATTGTCTGTAAACCAATCTTTTAATTTATCCCCGGATCTTTTTTGGCGCTCTGGTCAAAATCCTTACCCTTTCTGTTTTATTTGGCTTTTCCAATTTGTTTATTTGTCTAATTGAGCAAAAAGGAAACAGCAACAAATACACTATACAATTATTTACTTCCACTAATAGTAGTTTTATCAAATCAAAAAACACCCTACTATAACTTGGAAACCACAAACCAATACACTTTGTATCTCACCTCTTTCATGATGAAAAGAGGCTGTTTCCTGACAATTCTATTCGTCCTTACCTATGGGAAAGTTCCTGCTGCAGACTATAAGAACAGCAGCTCTAGCGTGACGGATAGTATTTCTGGCAGCAACCTTAATGTTTACGAAGATGCCTATGTATATGGTCTTACAGAAGAATCCAAGGCAAAAGTGGTTTATTCTTATAAAAAAGATAAAAACAGGCTAAAGCCAATATCAAATAAAAAATTAAGTCTTGCCGGTAAAAAGAAGAGCAAAAACATTCGGCAGAAACCAATTAAGGGTACTATCGAAGAAATAAAAAGCAGCACAGCAGGAGAGAATGTTTATTTTTCGCAACTGCAAAGTTTCGGTGCATTCTCTTTTTTACCTACAAAATTGTCAGAAATAGCTGGTTTAATAAAGATTGAAGAATTCCGGGCATTATTTCTCTACGATAATACAGGAAAAATAATACAATCAGCTATTTTATTTTCACATGGTCTGCGCACTTTTCGCTTTTGCAGGCCACCTCCATCTTATGTAGAAAATGATAATGCATAAAAACTTAAAAACATTAATCTTTAATAAGTTCTTAAAATACCTGTGATTTTATTTTTTTAATATAAAAACCAAATATTCTCAGGTAACAAAATATAATTATACAATAAGATGAAAAAACAAACAACTTTTATAATAGCTCTTGTAACATCTCAATTTGCCTTTTCTCAGGTAGGTGTAAATAACACCTCACCTCAGGCCACTTTGGATGTTACGGCAAAAACAACAAATGGGAGTAAACCCGAGGGATTTATTGCTCCCCGTCTTACCGGAGATCAAATTAAATCGGCAGATACACGATATGGAACAGCACAGACAGGTACTATCATTTATGCTACATCAGCGGTATCGTCACCTGTAGTAGGAAGCAAAACCGAATTTATTACTGCAGCAGGGTACTATTTTTATGATGGAAGCAAATGGCAGAAATTATCAGGCTCGGGTTCAGGTGGAGGATATTTGGGTTCAACTTCAGTAACTCTTAACGGTACTTCGTTCGAACGTGCTGCTTTGACAGGTGATGTTACGGCTTCTGCAAACAGTAATGCTACAACGGTGGCTAAAATCCAGGGCAAATCGGTAGCTTCTACGGCACCCACGAATGGCCAGGTATTAAAGTACAACACGACAACCAGTGCTTGGGAACCTTCTTCGGATGCGGGTCTTACCAGTGAAGTAGACGGTGTTGTTGGGAATGAGGTAACATCAGCCACCACGAATGGAGGATTATCTGTATCAGGATCAGGAACTGCTGCCAGCCCATACACTTTGGGCTTGCCCACTACAGGCGTTACCAGCGGGCAGATTATGAAATGGGATGGCACGAAATGGGCGCTGGCCAGTGATACGGATACCAACACGACTTATACCGGTTCCACCTCTGTCACTTTGAATGGGACTTCATTTGAAAGACCAGCTTTAACAGGAGATGTTACGGCTTCTGCAAACAGTAATGCTACAACAGTAGCTAAGATCCAGGGCAAATCAGTATCTACCACGGCACCCACGAATGGTCAGGTGTTAAAGTACAATACGACAACCAGTGCTTGGGAGCCAGCGGCTGATACGGATACTAATACAACATACACCGCCGGCGGTGGCCTTACCTTAACGGGAACTGCTTTTTCGGCAAATGATGCTACTACCACAGCTAAAGGAATTGTTCAGTTGGCGGGTGACTTAGGAGGTACATCAGGATCTCCTACGGTAACGAAGATCCAGAACAAATCGGTAGCCTCTACAGCACCCACCAATGGTCAGGTATTGAAGTATAATACAACAACCAGTGCCTGGGAACCAGCAGCAGATGTTGGCACCACTTACACCGGTTCCACTTCTGTCACTTTGAATGGGACTTCATTTGAAAGACCTGCTCTAACAGGAGATGTTACGGCTTCTGCAAACAGTAATGCAACAACGGTGGCTAAGATCCAGGGCAAATCGGTAGCTTCTACGGCACCCACGAATGGTCAGGTTTTGAAGTATAATACGACAACCAGTTCTTGGGAACCAGCGGCTGATACGGATACCAATACAACATACACCGCCGGTGGTGGCCTTACCTTAACGGGAACTGCTTTTTCGGCAAATGATGCCACTACCACAGCTAAAGGAATTGTTCAGTTGGCAGGTGACTTAGGAGGTACATCAGGATCTCCTACGGTAACGAAGATCCAGAACAAATCGGTAGCCTCTACAGCACCCACGAATGGTCAGGTGTTAAAGTATAATACAACAACCAGCGCTTGGGAACCAGCCGCAGATGTTGGCACCACTTATACCGGTTCCACTTCTGTCACTTTGAATGGGACTTCATTTGAAAGACCAGCTTTAACAGGTGATGTTACGGCTTCTGCAAACAGTAATGCTACAACGGTCGCCAAGATCCAGGGCAAATCAGTATCCACCACGGCTCCCACGAATGGTCAGGTGTTAAAGTATAATACGACAACCAGCGCTTGGGAACCAGCAGCGGATACCGATACCAACACGACTTACACCGGTTCCACCTCTGTCACTTTGAATGGGACTTCATTTGAAAGACCAGCTTTGACAGGAGATGTTACGGCTTCTGCAAACAGTAATGCTACAACGGTCGCCAAGATCCAGGGCAAATCAGTCTCTTCGACAGCACCCACGAATGGTCAGGTATTGAAGTACAATACGACAACCAGTTCTTGGGAACCCTCTTCGGATGCGGGTCTTACCAGTGAAGTAGATGGTATTATCGGAAATGAGGTAACATCAGCCACCACGAATGGAGGATTATCTGTATCAGGATCGGGTACTGCTGCCAGCCCATACACTTTGGGTTTGCCCACTACAGGAGTAACCAGCGGACAGATTATGAAATGGGATGGCACAAAATGGGCGCTGGCCAGCGATACGGATACCAACACGACTTATACCGGTTCCACCTCTGTCACTTTGAATGGGACTTCATTTGAAAGACCAGCTTTAACAGGAGATGTTACGGCTTCTGCAAACAGTAATGCTACAACGGTCGCCAAGATCCAGGGCAAATCAGTATCCACCACGGCTCCCACGAATGGTCAGGTGTTAAAGTATAATACGGCAACCAGTGCCTGGGAACCAGCAGCAGATGTTGGCACCACTTATACCGGTTCCACTTCTGTCACTTTGAATGGGACTTCATTTGAAAGACCAGCTTTAACAGGAGATGTTACGGCTTCTGCAAACAGTAATGCTACAACGGTCGCTAAGATCCAGGGCAAATCAGTATCTACCACGGCTCCCACGAATGGTCAGGTGTTAAAGTACAATACGACAACCAGTGCCTGGGAACCAGCAGCAGATGTTGGCACCACTTACACCGGTTCCACTTCTGTAACTTTGAATGGAACAGCCTTTGAAAGACCAGCTTTGACAGGAGATGTTACGGCTTCTGCAAACAGTAATGCTACAACAGTAGCTAAGATCCAGGGCAAATCAGTATCTACCACGGCTCCCACCAATGGCCAGGTATTAAAGTACAACACGACAACCAGTGCTTGGGAACCTTCTTCGGATGCGGGTCTTACCAGTGAAGTAGATGGTATTATCGGAAATGAGGTAACATCAGCCACCACGAATGGAGGATTATCTGTATCAGGATCGGGTACTGCTTCCAGCCCATACACATTGGGTTTGCCCACAACAGGAGTTACTACCGGACAGATTATGAAATGGGATGGCACGAAATGGGCGCTGGCCAGCGATACGGATACCAACACGACTTATACCGGTTCCACTTCTGTAACTTTGAATGGAACAGCCTTTGAAAGACCAGCTTTGACAGGAGATGTTACGGCTTCTGCAAACAGTAATGCTACAACAGTAGCTAAGATCCAAGGCAAATCAGTATCTACCACGGCTCCCACGAATGGTCAGGTGTTGAAGTACAATACGACAACCAGTGCCTGGGAACCAGCAGCGGATACCGATACCAACACGACTTATACCGGTTCCACTTCTGTAACTTTGAATGGAACAGCCTTTGAAAGACCAGCTTTAACAGGAGATGTTACGGCTTCTGCAAACAGTAATGCCACAACGGTAGCGAAGATCCAGGGCAAATCGGTAGCTTCTACAGCACCCACGAATGGTCAGGTGTTAAAGTATAATACGGCAACCAGTGCCTGGGAACCAGCAGCAGATGTTGGCACCACTTATACCGGTTCCACTTCTGTCACTTTGAATGGGACTTCATTTGAAAGACCAGCTTTGACAGGAGATGTTACGGCTTCTGCAAACAGTAATGCTACAACAGTAGCTAAGATCCAAGGCAAATCAGTATCTACCACGGCTCCCACGAATGGTCAGGTGTTGAAGTACAATACGACAACCAGTGCCTGGGAACCAGCAGCGGATACCGATACCAACACGACTTATACCGGTTCCACTTCTGTAACTTTGAATGGAACAGCCTTTGAAAGACCAGCTTTAACAGGAGATGTTACGGCTTCTGCAAACAGTAATGCCACAACGGTCGCCAAGATCCAGGGCAAATCAGTGTCTACCACGGCACCCACGAATGGTCAGGTGTTAAAGTATAATACGACAACCAGCGCTTGGGAACCAGCAGCGGATACCGATACCAACACGACTTACACCGGTTCCACCTCTGTCACTTTGAATGGGACTTCATTTGAAAGACCAGCTTTAACAGGAGATGTTACGGCTTCTGCAAACAGTAATGCCACAACGGTCGCTAAGATCCAGGGCAAATCAGTATCTACCACGGCACCCACGAATGGTCAGGTATTGAAGTACAATACGACAACCAGTGCCTGGGAACCAGCAGCAGATGTTGGCACCACTTATACCGGTTCCACTTCTGTCACTTTGAATGGGACTTCATTTGAAAGACCAGCTTTGACAGGAGATGTTACGGCTTCTGCAAACAGTAATGCTACAACGGTAGCCAAGATCCAGGGAACAGCGGTGAGTTCTTCGGCACCTACTACGGCTGGGGAGTCATTAATCTATAATGGAACATCCTGGGGACCTTCATCTAATACGTTAACAGTATCTCCTGAAGTTACAACAGGTACCTATACTGTAAAGGCTACAGATTTTTTTCTACGTCTAAATCCAACGGCAGCAATAATCTATATTAATCTTCCTTCAACAGGTATTCCCGTAGGCAAGGTCATTCACATTGTCAATAAGGGTAATAAACAAGCTAATTTTTTATGGGACAATGTTGCGCCATCCGGAACTCTGTTTTATGATCAGGCGCGTCCTGCGGTGTTAGGTGGTGGATATTCTGGTACGCTCGTTTATCTGGGAGGTACCGGTCAGGGAGCATGGAGTTTTGTAGTAACATATTAATCACTTTATAATACAATTCAATATGAATAAAAAATATATCAATGCATTTTTATTATGCTCTTTGGTCGCAATATCGGTAGGGGTAAAAGCCCAGGTCCGTATTGTTAACAGTACTACCAATTCGGCTATAGCAAACAGTTCCTCATTTATTGATGCTTCATCCAATACTATTACGAACACCACTCCTAATGAAGGAAAAGGATTGTTATTCCCCAGAACGGATCTTACCCTTTTTACTACATTTGGTGGAAGCCCTATTGGGACTCCTGCTTCTTTTCCATATTATTATGACGGTCTTATTGTGTATAATACAGCAACATCAGGCGTTGCGGGTGTTGGAAGTACTCAGGGGACTTTAACTGCAGGATACTGGTATTACGATAATAAATCAGGAGCCATAAACGGAGGAACCTGGAAACCGGTGTCACCCGTTTCGTCATCCTATACCGGTTCTACATCAGTAACTCTGAATGGCTCATCTTTTGAGCGTGCTGCATTAACGGGTGATGTTACGGCTTCTGCAAACAGTAATGCTACAACGGTAGCCAAGATCCAGGGCAAATCGGTGTCTACCACTGCTCCCACCAATGGGCAGGTACTGAAATACAATACTACAACCAGTGCCTGGGAACCTGCTGCAGATACTGGTACTACCTATACAGGTTCTACCTCTGTCACTTTAAATGGAACTTCATTTGAAAGACCAGCTTTGACAGGTGATGTTACGGCTTCTGCAAACAGTAATGTAACGACAGTCGCAAAGATTCAGGGGAAATCAGTCTCTTCGACAGCACCCACGAATGGTCAGGTATTGAAGTACAATACGACAACCAGTGCCTGGGAACCTGCTGCAGATACTGGTACTACCTATACTGGTTCCACCTCTGTAACTTTGAATGGAACTTCATTTGAAAGACCAGCTTTGACAGGTGATGTTACGGCTTCTGCAAACAGTAATGCTACAACCATTGCTAATAACGCAGTAACTTCGGCTAAAATTGCTGACGGAGCTATTGCTACAGCTGATATTGCTGCCAATGCAGTAACCGTTGCTAAATTACCTACAGGAGCTACTGCAACTACTTTCTTGCGTGGAGACGGAACTTGGGTAACTCCAACCGATACCAACACTACCTATACAGCGGACAACGGATTAACGTTATCTGGCAGCAGCTTATCACTGGGTGGCACACTTACAGCCAATACAAGTATAAACTCTAATGGTAAAACATTCTCATTTGATAACAATTCTGCTACCACAGGTACAACTTTAAGGGTAAATACAGGTACAGGAACAACGGGATATTCTCAAAGCTCCAACGGAAGATTTGATGTAGATGCAGCTAGTGTTATCGGAGGACGTTTTACGATTCTTGAAAATGGGAATGTCGGCATTGGAGCTAGTGCGCCCGGTACAAAACTGGAAGTAGGCGGGCAAGTAAAAATAACAGGAGGTACTCCTGGAACAGGCAAAGTACTGACCTCTGATGCTAATGGTCTTGCGAGTTGGGTTGCAGTTCCGAGTGATAATCTGGGGAACCATACCGCCACATTGGACCTGAATATGAGCGGCAAAAATATTACTAACGCTTTTTCTCTTGGCACGACAGTGAATGCGGGGTCAGGAGGTTCAACACACTGGTATCTTAGAAATGCTGCGGGTTCGCAACGGTGGGGGATAGGGACTCAGCTGGTAGAAGCCACAGGAAATGTGGGTGAAGATTTTACGATCTGGAATTATTCAAATACAGGAGGATGGCTAGGCACTCCTTTATTAATCAAACGTTCTACAGGAAATGTAACTTTTGGAAGCCAGATTCAAATTTCCGGAGGTTCTCCGGGAGCAGGGAAAGTATTGACCTCTGATGCCAACGGTCTGGCAAGCTGGGCTACTCCTGCAAATAGTACCTACACCACCTCTAACGGACTTACAGTGTCAGCTAATGACATTAAACTTGGTGGAGCTCTTACAGTTGCTACCACCATCAGTAATATTACCAGTACCAATACCTTATCCTTTACCAGCCCTGATGCGGCAAGTGCGGCAATCACAGTAGGAAGCACTTCGGCAGGATCGGGAGGAGTGTATTTCGGAAATACAAATCATGGGGTAAAAAGAGGATTTCCCACCACGGGTGCGGATAATAATGTAGGATTATATACCACTGCAGGAAATTTATATCTTTCCACTAACGGTACCGCAACAGATCGTTTTGTCCTCAACAGCGATGGAAATATAGGAATTGGCACATCTAGTCCAACCACTAAATTGAGTGTTGCCGGAAGTGCAATTTTCAAACCGAACACTTCTAATAATGGTACTGGAGATCCTGTAAGTATACAGATGTATGGAACCAATGGTTCAGACTATACAGCTGTAGGAGGAATCAAGATGAGATGGCATGATCAGAATCCAGTTTCCATTAATATTGTAAAAGGTGTTGCAAATAACGACGGTGCTGCTATGGGATTTAATGTTTCCTCAGATGCTACAAATGAATTTGAAGCAATGAGAATTCAAAAATCAGGAAATATAGGAATTGGTCTTGATGATCCTCAATCAAAACTACATGTAAATGGCATTATCACTTCAGGGCCTTTTTCGGGTGTAGGAGGGGGGCTAAACCTTGGCAATGGTAACCATGGAATCCGACGGGGTTTTCCTAGTGAGGTAGGCTCCAATAATAATGTGGGATTGTATACGACGGGAGGAAATATATATCTTTCTACTAATGGTAATGCGGATGCAGGTCAGTTCGCAATGGTAGACGGAAATGTGGGTATTGGGACAGGTTCGCCAGGTTCAAAATTGCATGTAAATGGTACTATAAAAGCATCACGTATAGAAGGAACATCAGACATTCGTTTCAAGAAAGACATTCATAAGATTTATGGCGCTACAGAGAAGCTAAATCAGCTTAATGGCTATACCTATACATGGCGGGATAAGACCGAATTTCCGGGACAGACCTTAGGAGAAGGTAAGGATGTAGGAGTAATTGCACAGGAGGTGGAACAAGTTTTCCCGGATGCAGTAAGCACCAATAAGGATGGTTACAAATCTGTGAACTACAATGCGCTGATTCCGGTTCTGATAGAAGCATTGAAAGAATCAAATAGTAAAATCGACCGCCTGGAGCAGCAGATCAAAGCACTGGAGTCTGTAAAAGCTAAATAACTGAAAGATGACTGCATATATATTATTTTCGGCTTATAAAATGAGAGAAAAAATTCATTTTCTCATTTTAGGGACATTTTGCCGATATACGCTTCTGATAGCAGGTATAGTGATGCCTGTGCTGCTCCTGTCTCAGAATACAGCCGTTACTTCTGGAGACATTAATAATTGCGGTACATGGGGAAACCCCACTGCAATTTTCAGGAATACCAGTGATACCAAAACCATAAACAATGGAGTCACCGTTGCCGCCAATGAGAACTGGAGTACAGGAGCGGTTGTGTTAAATGGGAACGGAGCGGTTAATTTTAACAATGGGATTGTTCTGGATTTTACTAACGATCAGGGAGCAGATAAGGCGTGTAGTATGACAATTCATTGTGAAGAAGGTACTTTTACTATCAGTAAGAATATATGGTATCTAAATCATCCCGTATCAATTCATTATGAAAATGGTGATGGCAGAACGATGCCCTCAGGTTCTCAGACCAATAATAGTGTTAAATTATCCTGGGGAGGGGGAACCTTTCCTGTAGGAACTAATGGCACGATACCTTTTATTATTGAAACAGATTATCTATGTGGTAGTTGTAGTACACCCACGGGGACACGTACGTTTAACGTTAATATGGGGGGAGGTACTTATTGCAATATAAAAGTTGTCGTACAATAACTGACTAAAGTTTTTTGAAAAATGTTCATCCGCAATTAAAAGACATGTAAGCCGGGTACAGTTTGTATACAGAGTTTTGTTTCATTGATCCTGATTCTTGGAGTATGATTTTTTCCGGTGTTATTTATTGTCTTGTTCTTGGGGCATAGCCTCCGTCTATAAAAGGATTATCCTGAACACTTTCAGAAAGGCACATACATAAAAAGAAATAATGATTGAGTTTATTATTAAGCGATCAATTATTGTAAGATAACGGAAAAATGAGACTGTCATATGGCTGATAATGAAACAAATTATCAACCTGCAAAAATGACCAAATGATTAAATTAAAATAGATTCTAACACACGCAAATGATTGTAAGCCAGGGAGACCGTTCAGGAAACATCCTTTAGTCTCCCGGTTTTTTTGAAAGAATTCAAAAACATAATGATACAACAAATAGAACAATGCTTCCTTGTGAGGATAGAAAACAATGACAGAACTATCAATCTTTTAAAGAGCTGTTTTTTAGATGATAATCGAAGTCAAATAATAATTTTTACATTCTTCATTCAGGTCAAAGCTCTGATAGTAATTATTATCAATGATTATATAAGTTTTTAATCTGTAATGGTGTCAAAAGGAATTTCAATTTAAAAAAAATTAAGTAAGAAAGCAGAAGATTGATGCTGGATGGCTCATTGCTTAGTATTTATGTTGTGTTTCCGGGGAAGGTAAAGCTTATAAAACTGATTTCATAATGATGTCCTTTCCCGGTTTTATTCCAAAAAATTAATAATTAATGTGAGCTCAATATAAAATAAATTCTCAGCGCTCGGAGCGCGACATGCATTGATAAACGAATAAGAAATATTGAACTCGAATTTTAAGATTAAAATTTCAGAAGAAGAATATATGAAAAAAATTAAATGATAAAACCAGAATAAGAATCAGTCGACATAATCCTTTTTTTGATTTATACGTTCCTGAGATCACGGCAAATTCCCTTTTGTCCTCAGTAATGTATAACGTTTACAAAAAAAACGGATTTTCTAAAAACGCAGATGTTTTTATATAGCTGCCCGGATATTTTAGGATAATAACTGGTTATCCGGGCGCTTTTTTAAAGAAAAAATTTAAAGAAAAATTTATGACCCCACAAATGAAAGAAATTCACATCGGCGAGATGCTTTTTCGGGCGGTTACCGAAAGAGATATCCATGAAGAGCGTATCTGTAAATTTTTTGGATGCAGTTCTTCAGAAATTTCAGGAATGTACACCTGTAAGAGTATGGATACAATACTTCTTTTAAAATGGAGTAAACTTCTGGAATACGATTTTTTCAGGATTTACAGCCAACATCTTATTCTTTATTCGCCCCCGATTAAAGCAATCGGTAAAGCAAACAGCTATCATAGTCTTCCGAAGTTCCGGAAAAATATATACACCAATGAAGCGATTAATTTCTTTTTGGAACTCATTGCTAGCGGTGAGAAAACAATAGCACAAATATTAGTGGAATATGGGGTGCCGAAAAGTACCATGTACCGATGGCTCAGCAAAAGGGGATTTTAGGACAAACGGTAAAAGGCAAAAGTATTTTCACAAAATATCCAACCGAATGTCGAATTCCCTTGTTGCTTATTTTGAAAGAATAATGTAGTATAAGTAATTATGATAAGTGTATGAAAATGAAGGAATTATTTTGCTTTATAAAAAATCACATTATAAGTAAAGAATTTTTAGTATCAGAATTTAAAAACGAATATTGGCGGAATGTAACCCGGAGAAAATTTTATGTTAAGAATATTATTGAAAATTCACTGCTTATAGGAAAAACCAAATCCGAGATAGAAGCATCCTTTGGAAAAAACGAGAGCAAGCATGATTATGTGAACAGATGGACCTATTTTGTACAGAAAAAAGGAAAAAGAAAATATGTTCTGGCTCTTTACTTTGAAGATGATGTACTGGTTGATGTCAGGTACGAATACAGATATATTGATTGAAATTTAGAAAACTTATGATGTCCTGATGAAGACCACGGAAAACAATAGCAGCACTTTAATAACAGTAGGCGCTTTCGCCGGAAATATCAAACAAATCGATCAAATTTTTTTAGAAATTATATGAAAAATACCCCTAATTACCGAAAAATATACGAGGATATGATTGCAAAGAAATATCCTGATAAGGCAGAGGCCTGCAAAAGTATTTTAACCAAAAAAAAGATTAAAACCATCGATGTGGTGATGCTGAACAATATCATTGTGGGCTTTGATTCGCACTACATTGAAAACAACCAGAAGCTCAAGTCGTATGACAAGGATACTGTTTTTGAAGTGTTGATGTATCAGAAAAAACATCACCTGAATAATATTCAGACGGCAAAGCATTTCAACATCAGCCGCAATACGCTGAGCAGCTGGAAAAAAAAGTTTATTGTTGAGTTTAAAAATCAGTTACCGGAATCATAGAATTATAATTATTGCAGGGTAGAATTGAATTCAATTTCATAGACAATTTCCATATTATGGTAAACCTAAGCTTCACTAAATGTTGATAGTTTCAACAACTCTTTACTCAAAGATAAAAGCTAATCAGATTAATTGCAAGATTCTTATTTATATCAAATTATTATTATAAAATTAATAATTCCATTATGTCCTTTTTAACCGCCCGAAAACAATATATTTTTCGGGATTTCTTCGGAAGCTCTTCGGAAAAATCACTGTTTTTCCGAAGCCGACCCGAAGGTGATCCGAAGAACACCCGAAGAAAAAGGTAATAAAGCCGGTCAAAACCGGTCAAAACACATTATTACCGGTCGTTGTTTTCAAAATTGATAAAAAGCAAAAAAAACGCTATATCTTTATTTTGTTAATTTTAAAATATATGAAAAATCATGCAGATGAAAGTTAATTACTTGTCAGGATAGAATTCCGCCAGCTCATATGAAAAAACGACACTGATTATTTTCCATTCTCCGTCAGTCTTGATCAGATGCCAGAATTCTTTTCCGTAATTTTTCATCTGATTATCGACCCAGAAAGAATAATCGAATGTCACACTTCCAATAGCATCGTCATTTTCGATACGTACACTTTTAAACAATTCCTTTTTTTCTTCTTTTCTGAGGATATAGCTAAAGAAACTTTTATAAGTATCCCGGAAATAGTTTTTGACGTTTTTAGGATCACTTTCCGATAACTTTAGTTGTGTTTTTGTTCGGTTTACACCAATCCAGCTCACGGCTTCCGTATGAAACAAGCTGTAAAAAGCAGATGAATCTTTGCTGATAATGCTTTCTTTAAATTGATTTACAATACTTTCGATAGCCTTTTTTTCTGAAGCAATGTTCTGGGCAGATAATACGCTGCAAGCAATTACAAAAAATAACAAGCTAAATTTTTTCATGAGATATGATGTTTAAGGATTTTATTTTTAAGATAGGAAGAAGGCTTTTCGATACAGTATAAATACAATATTCCGGCAAAGAGACAGGCTGCGAGGCAGACAAGGAAAACAAATGTATCCGGTAATGAAATAGTAAATTGATCCAGAAATAACTGTATAAGATGAATTACGCCTTTATGCGAAAGATAGACAGAGTAGGAAAGTAGAGCAATTTTGGATGTTATAAAGCTTTTTCTTTTGTTTAAAAAAGAAGATGCTGAAATGGCTCCAAGCAATAAAATTCCATAGCTTGCTGCTACGAATGAAAATCCTAAAATCGAAGCACCCTCAGAATATTGGTCCCTGCAAAAGTATAGGGAAAGAGCTGTTGATAGTAACCCGCTGAGAAGTATTACATTTCCATTTTTATCAATAAATAGTTTAAATTTTTCAGAAAACTGGAAAAAATAACCGGTCAGAACGCCAATGGCCAGTCCATCAAATCTCGTATAAGTAGGATAATAGATCTTCATATACCATTCTTTCCAGAAGTCAGAATGGGCAATATGGGTAACAATATATTCATTCCATGAGAAATACCGCAGGAATATCGATACAATAATGAGTAAAACGATACTGTATGTAAGATAGCGAATAGATTTCATTTTGTAGAATAACAAAAGAATGGCAGGAAGCATCAGGTAAAACTGCTCTTCAATGCAGAGAGACCATGCGTGGGAAAAAGTTCCTTTTTGAATAACATTCAAACTGTAATTTTGTGTAAATGTGATGAATTTCCAGATAGACGGCAGCGCTTCCCGCTCCCTGAATACCGGAATGCAGAAATAAAGAAATAATGTAAATAAATAGGGAGGAATAATCCGGAAAAATCTCTTGATGTAAAAGGTTTTCAAATCAATAGTGTGTTTTTCTTTCATATCGCTGAATAGCTGATTAGAGATTAAAAATCCGCTTATAACGAAAAACAGATCTACGCCGGTCCATCCGATCCATCCTACAGTATCGATCCAGGAAGGATGCTCGAACATTCGGTAATGGTAAATAAATACGAGTACAATCGCAAGAGCACGGAGGTGGTCCAGTCCGTTAAATTTTTTAATAGGCTGCATATTTTTTTAGCGAAATTGAGATTAATCTCAGTAGCTTTCATGTACTGGATTCATACAGCATTAATTTGAATGTATTGAATGCTTTTCCACTTTCAGATGCAGAAAATGGTCGTCTGCATGATAATGTAGGTCTTCCAGCTTTCTTTTTCTTATGAAAAGTTTTTAATGACTATTTTTGACAGTAATGGATACAACTCTCAACATGAAATACAAAAAACAGATTGGCTATCAGATACTATTCTGGATTGCTCTATTTCTGCTTGGGTTGGCGAGGAATTACGGAGAGCATGAAAATCCGGGTTTTAAAGAATTCCTATATTATGATCTGTGCCATTGGATATTTCAGATCATGGGAGCCAATTTTATCTATTTTGTTCTGATCAGAAAGTTTTTCGATACCAAAAAGTATCTCTTATTTACGCTGTATCTTGTGTTGAGTTTATATTGTTTAGGCGTACTAAACCGTCTGTTTATCGTTTATCTGGCAGAACCTTTTTTTGCCACTTATCCCAAAGAAAGCTTTACTGAAATTTTTTCAGATATTCGATACCTTTTGTTCCATTACATTTTTCCGATTCTTTCAGGAGCATTTATTTTCATATCGGTTATGTTCATTCTGCGTTATCAGGATGAGAAAAATAATCGTTTACAGCTACAGAAAGAGAAATCTGAATTGGAACTGATGTTATTAAAATCACAGCTTAATCCACATTTTTTATTTAACACACTCAACAATATTTACTCATTGTCCGTTTCAGGTTCCGCGGCAACGGCGCAGTCAATCGAACGGCTCTCTGATATTCTGGATTATATTCTCAGTAAGGGACAGCATAAAATGGTGGATATCAATGAAGAATTAAAAATTATTGACGATTATATCGAACTTGAAAAATTACGCTACGACGAACGGCTGATTATGAATAAATCTGAAAATATAGGATCTCAGGCCCATATTCCGCCATTATTATACCTTTCTCTGGTTGAGAATGCTTTTAAGCACGGTGCAGAAAAAACGAGCGGAAATGTTGAAATCAATATATCTGTAATAACTGATTTTGATTTTGCTATATTTAAAGTGGAAAATAATTTCTCTGAAACCTCAACCGATGACAGAATAGGAATCGGACTGAATAATATCAGAAAGCAGCTTGAATTATATTATTCCGATAAATATCTATTGAAAATTGAAAAAAATGAAAATTGGTTTTCTGTAAAAGTGACCACTCCTTTGTATGACAATTAATTGTGTAATTATAGACGACGAACCGCTGGCAGTTAAGCTTCTCGAAAACCATATCTCTAAGATCGAAGAGATGAAGGTAGTGGGAACCGGAAAAAATGCCATGGAAGCTTATCGAATTTTGCAGGATCGACAGGTTGACCTTTTGTTTCTTGATATCCAGATGCCTGATCTCAGCGGAATTGAATTTCTAAGGTCATTGAACCATAAACCCAAAACCATTTTCACCACCGCCTACCGTGATTACGCCGTCGAAGGATTCGAGCTGGAAGCCGTCGACTATTTATTGAAACCCATTACCTTCGACCGTTTTTTCAAATCTGTGCAGCGTATATTAACTACAGTGGCCAAAGATACCGGTGAAGAATTTCTCATTTTTAAGTCGGATGGATTTAATAAAAAAATTCTGCTGAAAGATATCCTTTATCTTGAGGGTTCCGGAAATGATATAAAAGTCTTCCTAATCAATGAGTGCATCACAGTTTCCAAAATGACACTTTCCGAGCTTGCTACACAACTGCTGAAAAAAGGTTTTATCAGAATTCATCGCTCGTTTATGATAAATGTCTCCTACGTTACCGCCATCGGAAGCCAGGAAATACTGGTCGGAAAAAAAGGAATTCCCATAGGAAGAAGCTATAAAAATGAGTTTGATGCTTTTAAAAAAGCATTTCTGGGAAAGCATTCTTTTAATTAAACTTGTTTGAATTAATATTAAATTTAACCACAAAATTCACAAAAGGCAAGTTTAAAAAGTTTTATTAGCTAATCAAAGTTTTAAAAGAATAAAAATCAAAGATTTTTAAAAACCATTGTTAGCTTTTCTTTTATAAAAATTGCTTAAGATAGAAATTTCTAATCTTTTGTAACTTTTGTGGTTAAATAAAATATTTAAATAAGCTTATCGTAAAAACTAATGTCTGATAAGGTGAATCATTGATTTTAAATTTTAGCCTAAAACTTTTATCGTATCATGTAATTTCGACAACTTTTATCTCGTGATTCTGCCATTTTTTCAGTTCTAAAATGACAAAATTTCATATTTTGGCACTGGCATACTGCTTGTAATGAATAAGTTACGATCATTGAATATATTGTTTAACCTTTAAAAACTCGTAATTATGTCAATCGTTAAAAGAAACAATGGCAGTTTGCTCCCTGCAAATCCACGTGCACTGTTCGATGACTTTTTCAGCCGCGAACTTTTTAATTGGGGTAACAACAACTTTTCGTCAACCCTTACTACACTTCCTTCGGTGAATATCCGGGAAAGTGAAGACAATTTTGAAGTGGAACTTGCCGCTCCGGGAATGGAGAAACAGGATTTCGAAATTACCCTGGAAGGAAATATGCTTACCATTTCATCTTCCCGAAAAAACCAGAAAGAAGAGAAGGAAGACAATTACATCCGCAGGGAATTCAGCTATCAGTCTTTCCGTAGAAGTATCGAGCTTGCAGAAAATGTAGTAGATGATGAGAACATTGAAGCCAGATATGAAAATGGTGTTCTGAAGCTTACTATTCCAAAATCTGAAAAAGCCAAAAAACAGGCACCCCGTATGATCGAAGTGCATTAACAAACCTGATCAGGGAATTATTGCAAATCTGAATAATGTTGTACAATTTGCTGTTGAAACATTGTTTTAATAAGTGCTGACAGCCTTGTTCAGCCCTGCAGTAAATCCCAAATTTGAATGAATCATTTACATTGGTTTTCCGCAAGGGAAACCAATTTTAGTAATCTTATATTTAAAACAACAAACGATGAACGGATTACTTTGGTCAGTATGCATCTTATGCCTTACTACGCTGGGAATGATGTTTATTCTGAAAAAATTCAATCAGCCTTACCTCATCGCTTATATTATGGTGGGCATTATTCTGGGACCGCATATTTCGGGGGTTTTCACAGATCCCGCACAGACGGAAACAATAGGGGAGGTCGGAATTCTGCTGCTCATGTTTTTCCTGGGAATGGAAATCAATGTTCCCGATAACCGGAGTATGCTCATAAAACCTGTTGTCGCACAGTCAATCAAGATTATCCTGAGCATAGGCTGTGCTTTTCTGATAGGATATTTCATGGAACTTTCATTAAACAGCATTATTCTCATTGCTGTTTTATTTATCTTTAACAGTACGGCGGTGGTCAGTGAGTTTCTGACCAGGCATAAAACCCTGAAAACAGCATTCGGAATAACAGTGCTGAATATGCTCATCTTTCAGGATCTTCTTCTAGCACCCGTCCTTACAATGCTGAAAGCATGGAATAAACCTGAATTTGACATTCTTACCCTTCTTTTTCCGGCAGTTCTGTGTTGTGTGATGTTCTTTGTCCTGAAAAAGATCAGAAATGTGCAGGAGATCCGGCTGCCGGAATTTTTCAGATCGATTGAGAAAGATCACGACCTTCAGGTGTTTTCCGGACTTTTCATCTGTCTTATTTCCGGGTTGTTGGCAGAGATAGCGGGGATGAGCAGCGCTTTGGGAAGTTTTATGGCAGGTGTGGTCGTGGGAAGGGTAAGAACTTTCAGCTGGCTGGAGCATTCTCTGATCCCATTTAAAGTATTCTTTGTTACGCTGTTTTTTGTTTCCATTGGGCTGCGTTTGGACATCTCTTATCTCTTTTCCAATTTCGGAATCATCCTTTTGGGGACATTTTTCGTGTTGGCAAGTAACAGCCTGATGTCTGCCATCGCTTTCAGACTATTAAAATACAGCTGGAAAGACAGTTGGTACGGTGGCGCTTTGCTATCACAGACAGGTGAGTTCGGAATTCTGGCATTATCGGTTGCCTATAAATCAGGAATAATAGAGTACAGCCTGTACAAGGCCGGATTGGGAATTACCTGCCTGTCACTCCTGCTATCCACAATTTGGATAACCTTCCTCAACAGCACTACGGCAAAGAGATCATTAATAAGAATAATGAAACGTAATTGAGCCTGGGTTTGGGTTTAGTGCCTGAGAGTTTTTAAGATGGATGTGGGATTTATATTTTTTGATTTAAAATTCCCATGCTCGTCTTGTTCTACCGGAATTTCTTGTCCACTGCTTTCTGAAAATAAGAAAGTCTGCACAAAAAGGCAGACTTTCTTTGACTTATAACCGTATTACACGGTGTATAATGTTATGCTAATTTTACATTAATTGCATTCAATCCTTTTTTTCCCTGCTCTACATCATAGGTTACCATATCGTTTTCACGGATGCTTCTGCTGTTTAAACCTGTAGAGTGTACGAAAATGTCTCCTCCTCCGTTTGCCGGAGAAATAAATCCGAAGCCTTTTGCTTCATTGTAAAATTTTACTGTGCCTTGTTGCATTGTAATTGTATTAAAAATTATTATTGTATTGTTCGACGATCAGTGATAGAAACCTCCATTCATATTTTCATAAAGATCTCCACTACTAAAAAAAGTCTGTTTTTTCTATTTGGTATTATTGAAATAAATGATGCTGTGCCATTACAGGAACTGTAAAACCTATAAGTTTCTGTATATTTTTCAGATCAGAGCGTTCTTCCTGATCGCAGAATGAAACTGCTTTGCCTTCCATACCTGCTCTGCCTGTTCTTCCGATACGGTGTACATACGTCTCGGGTACGTTGGGAAGCTCGTAGTTTACAACGTAAGACAGCTCATCAATATCAATTCCTCTTGCTGCAATATCAGTAGCGATCAGTACGCGGATTTTGCTGTTCCTGAAATCTTCCAGAGCCTTCTGTCTTGCATTCTGAGACTTGTTCCCATGGATCGCTGCGGCAAATATTCCTGTCCGTTCCAGTTGTTTTACAAGCTTATCGGCTCCGTGTTTTGTTCTGGTAAATACCAGAGAACGGAGAATAGAAGGGTCTTCAAGAAGGCTGATCAGAAGCCCGGTTTTATTGTCTTTTTCAACAAAATATACCGACTGTTTTACCGTTTTTGCTGTTGATGAAACAGGGGTTACGGTGATTTCAACAGGGTTTTTCAGGATTGTATCTGCAAATTTTCGGATAGTATGAGGCATCGTGGCCGAGAAAAAAAGCGTCTGTCTTTTCTGAGGAACAAGCGTCAGTACTTTTTTAACGTCATTCACAAAACCCATATCCAGCATACGGTCTGCTTCGTCCAGTACCAGGACTTCGATTTTAGAAAGATTGATATGGCCCTGGCTGCAGAGATCCAGAAGTCTTCCCGGAGTTGCTACAAGGATATCCACCCTTTTTCTTAATGAAGAGATCTGGTTGCCCTGAGATACGCCACCAAAGATGGAAAGCTGTGATAAAGGCAGATATTTGCTGTACAGTTTAAAATTTTCCTCAATCTGTAAAGCGAGTTCACGGGTGGGAGTAAGGATCAGGGTGCGGATCATCTGATGGTCGGGACTGTGCTTTTTTAAAAGCTGAAGAACCGGCATGGCAAATGCTGCTGTTTTTCCTGTTCCGGTCTGTGCGCAACCGATAATATCTCTACCTTCCAGAATATGCGGAATCGCTTTGCTCTGGATTTCGGTAGGTTTAGAGTATCCCGCTTCCGTTACGGCGCGGATAATAGGGTTTATTAAATTAAGATTTTTGAAATTCATTGTTTTTGAAAGCCTCTGAGGCATTAGTGAGTCAGGGTTTATCTGAAATCCTGAGAAAAAGTAACTGTCAGAATATGTTTTCTAAACATTTCTTGCCAGTCGTGTTATTGGGTACCTGCTTTGTCTTTTTAGGACATCTTTAGCGGATTGCATCCGGGATATGATTTCTTCTGATTATTAAAAAAGAAATATTTTCCTTATCTATGTTAGTTTTTGTTTTCCGTTGGTCTGATGGTTCAGCTGGCCAGTGTAAATATTCATCTGTAAAAGATTTAAGGTTAAAAATTGGCGGCTGGAAAAGCAGAGACTGTAAAAGAAAAAAATAGTATTCTAAACTGTGACAGAAAGCAAAGGCAGAGGCCTGTTTGTTGATCTTGGTGCAAACCTACAACAATTTTTCGGGATATTGGTAAATATAATTAATTGATTATCAAAAATATAATCGTAGCTTACGCACCCTAGAAACAAATTGTTTGCACATTGCGGATAATTTTTAGTCCAAAAGAAATGCAAGCATATACTCCCGACACCCAGGTTCAGGCAGAATCCCAGGTAATACCGGCAGGATTACCGGTAAGAATTGCCTACTTTATCATGGTGCATCATCAGCCTGACAAATTCAAAAGCCTTTTTCAGAAGATTTACACACGTGATCAGGTATATCTTATCCATATCGACCGAAAGGCGAAAGACGGATTTACTGAAGAAATTCAGCAGTTCATCATACAATTTCCTAATGCATATATTCTGGAAAGTATGAATATCAATTCGGGAGGTTTCAGCATTATCCAAACACAGATCAATGCCATGGAGTTTCTTTTAAATGTAAATGAAGGGTGGGATTTTTTCATCAACCTCAGCGGTGAAGATCAGCCACTGAAATCTCAGAGTATTATCCGTAAATTCCTTGGAAAGAACAGGAATAAGAACTATCTGTTTTATTACGATCAGAAATTTTACAGACCCGATACCCTGCAAAGGATTCACAATCACTTCACGGAGCTTGCCTACAGAATATCATCTCTTATTTACAAAAGAGAATTTATGAAGGATGTGGTGCCTTATATCGGTGGCAAATGGGTAATTTTTACCCGGGAAACCTGCAGGTTTTTCAGTACGAATGAGAAAGTAATGCTGTTTGAAGACTTTTATCTGCATACTTTTCTGCCGGGAGATTCCTTTTTTCAGACTGTTCTCATGAATACCGCTTTCAGGGAAATTATCGTGAATGATGACAAAAGGGCTGTGTCAGGTTCCTGCCGTAATACCGGCGAATTGATTCAGGAACTTAAAAATAACAGTCAGCTATTTATCAGAAAGCTGGATCCGGCAGCAGATAAAGACGTTTTCACATATATTGAGGAAAGCTATGGTCTTCCGCTTCCGGAAATTGATGAAGTTGCCCGGGAACTGAAAATAGATCGTCATCAGGACAACTGACGCTGGGACAGATGTAAGATCTATGAAAATTGGGAAAGATTTCTTCGTATTAATAGTCACCTTTTCGTCCCGAACATAGCGTAGCGAAGTGAATGATCTCCACTCATGAAATGACATTCTTTTATTCCGTTGTAGACTTTAATTGCAGTAGCTTTCCACGGTGTCAGGCTGAGCCTGTCGAAGCCTTAGTTATTATGATATGAGTATTGTACTGGCCCTTCGACAAGCTCAAGGTGACAAGAGTGTAGCACCAACTTCGCTCAGCCATCTTTCCTTCATTGTAATGTGGGCCTTCGAGTGGCCTCAGGCCCCACCATTTTATAACTCTTTGTCATCCCGAAGGAACCTCAACATAGCTGGTAAAAGATGAAATAGAAAGATTCGGGCTTAGATCCCTACGGGATGACAATTGGGATGGTTAGAATGAAGGTCGTTGTGTAGGAAGTATTCTTGAACCACCCCGTCAAAAATTCTTTGAATTTTCGCCACCCCTCCGTAGGAGTGGAATTTTTAAGTTGTCTGTATTATCAATTGCAGCCAGCCATTACAATAGGGGCTTTGTGTTCTCTTTTAAGTGAAATCGAAGATTCGACGTAGTCAAACGGCTTTGTGAAACTAAATACACGTAATGCTTTCAAAAAACCTTAGTGAGCTTGGTGTTCAAAAAGAAAACTCAAAAACTCTAAAACCTCAACGAGCTCTTCTAAGTGAAACGGCTTTGTGAAACTAAATATGCGCAATAATTCCAAAAAACCTTAGTGCGCTTGGTGTTCAAAAAGAAAACTCAAAAACCCTATAACTCTCAAACTCTATTACCTATTTAAGGATGAGGCTAAGAATTACCTTAACTCTACAACTCTAAGACACTCCCACACTCATACTCTAAAACCCACTCACTCAAAACGTAGTATAAGTTCTACAAATTGTAGTTTTAATTTAACTGCAATGTCAGAATAGTTGTACAATTTTATTTTCACAACTAAAATATCTTTGCCACGTGGTCATGATATGCGCAATCATCAGATATTTTCTCATGTTGAAATGAAGCAAAAGTAGGGATTGAGAAAACGGTGAAAATCATCATCACATCCAGCCAGGGAGGTAAGCATAGATCACCCAAAGCCATAAACAGCATAAAAGATGAAAGTTAAAACAGCAGTACTGAGCAGGCATGCCTTCCATTATATGGTGAGGGCGCTTTTGCTTGTACTTTGGTTTAACGGTATGGCAGTTAAGGCGCAGGCCCTTTCACAGGAACATCCGGATATCTATGTCAGTACCGGGACTTTTATTTTTTCTGAAGATTCAAAGTCATTCATAAAAGGACAGAATTCTAAAGCAGGCCTTAGCAGGCACAAGACAAAAAACAGAAGCACTCAGAAAAAGAAATCTAAAGAACATAAAGACCAGGTTCAAAAAAAACACCAGGAAACTGTTTCCCACCTGTCTATAACAGGCCAGCGGAGCAGACATAACTGGAGCGTTTCCGGAAGCAGCCGTTGGATGGGGGTCTTATGCGACAGCCAGAACTCCGTATCCGGAGTGGCGGTGGGCTTTTTCTATGAAGCCATATTTCTATTGTTGGCGATCATACGTCTGCTGTTGTTTTTCTACAGCAGCTTTTCATTAAATAAAATCTGCATATTATTTTGTTGTCGTCCCCCGCCCGGCTTCACTTCGGGTGCCGGGAGACGGCGGTTTGCTGAAATGGGATAAAGCCTGCTTCAGATACAGATCATAGGGCGCTCAGGAAAATCTGGGGGTCGCCATGATTCTGTATCGCAGATACGCCTGTTCCTGGTCGTTAAACACAAACGACTTTTTTAAACTTTTATAAAATAATATGAATAAATATACAATCTATGAGCCCCCTCAAAAAGGGAAGGCTCTCATTAAGATGTTCTTAGCGCGGGCGGTAAGCATGATGCTGCTGCTCACGGTAAGTTTCATATATGCGCAAAGCCCCGGTGGGGTCAGTACCAATCTGGGACTTTGGGTAAGCGCAGATAGTGGCGGTGCTTCATGGACAGATCGCTCACCATTGGGTACTACTGTAACGCCGATGGGTAATCCTACACTTTCGGTGACATCTAACAATAATCAGGTAAACTTTAATCCTGCTGTTACGTTTAATAATGCAACCAGTTATTATGATACTGGTCTTTCTATTGCAAGAGGTACCTATGCTAATGTAACAGTATTTACAGTGGCTAATGGCAGGGGAGAAAATGGAAGAACGATGTTTTCCTCAAGTTCTGCAAATAACCACAGGGCTTTAACATCTAATGCTTTTGCTTGCGGTAATGTTCCAACTTATACAGCAAAGAACGGATATGGAATATATAGGGCCAGTTTTGTAACGGGTACTACTAATGCTTCTACATTATCCTTCAACGGAACACAGCTTGTGACAACTACTGATAATAACGGTTCGCCAATAACTTTGAAGATTGGAGGAGGATATTATTCATCCAATTCTTCTGACATTGCAGAAGCTATCGTATACCGTGGTACGCTTACACCTGATCAGATAGCAAAAATTCAGTCTTATTTGGCCGTTAAATACGGTGTTACACTAGGTACAAGCACAGCCCCGGTTGACTATACCAATGCTTATGATGTGATTGTTTGGACTGGTGGTACTTCTAACCCTTACCAGAACAACATCGCCGGTATCGGGAGAGATAATGCTCTTTCTGGTTTGTACCAGAAGCAGTCTCAGTCGATGAACGGAGGTTTCCAACCCATCATTGGGAATGTAGATATTGCCGCTACCAATGCTGATAACAACAGTAGCATTAGCCATGACGGTGACTTCCTGGTTTGGGGATCCGATACAGGCAGCACGGCGTTTTCTACGGCTTTTGCATTTGGAAACCTTAATTACAGAATGGCCCGCACCTGGAAAGTGCAGGAAACCGGAACCATAGGGAAGGTAAAAGTGGCCATACCGGTAAGCATGTGGCCGGGTGCGGTTACACAGCCTACTTTATTGATCAGTGATGATGCTACTTTTGATGGCAATGATACCCGTATCGAAATGGAGCTGAAAACGATTGGAGGCGTGCAGTATTATGTAACAAAAGACGATGTAATTAATACTGTTAACTTTACTTCAGGACAGTTCTTCAGTTTTGCGGGATTTGTAACGGCACCGGGGGGAATCCTGGGAACGAACTTATGGTATAAAGCAGATCAGGGAGTTACTGTGTCAACTGGCGTATCGCAATGGAATAACGCCGTAGGAACATACAATCTTACACAGGCTACTTCTGCAAATCAACCTGCTTATAATACTGCAAATAATATCATTAACTTTAATCCTTCGGTTAGATTTGATGGGTCTAATGATCTATTATTGGCAGCCAATGTACCTATAAGTGAAGTAGCCTCAGGCAGTAGTCCCTACTCTTCATCTCACTATATAGTATATCGAGGATTGTCGACAACTAGTAAGGTATTATATGTAAGTGCTACAAATTCTCCCTCCAGCTGGAATGTTGCACAGACCGACGGAGGCTTGGCGTATATTACCAATCGGGGTATTTCTTCTTCTGCGGTGGCAGCTAATGAAATAAGGCTTCAGGAGTTTGATGGAACCTCCAATGCCGCTAGTTCCTACATTAACGGTTTGGTAAAATCGTCTACGTTAGGAGCTGCTACTGGACCGTCAGGAGCAAACCCTTTCTTTTCAGTTGGTGCAACTCCGGAAGGGGCTAACTATACAAACTCTGATATAGCAGAGGTTATCGTATATAATACGGCACAACCTTCCGGAAGGCAAAAAATAGAATCTTATTTAGCAATTAAATATGGTCTAACTCTTGGAAATACAACAAACTTTATTGATTATCTCCATAGTGCAGGTGGTGTCATCTGGACAGGAAATAATACCTACCAAAGTAACATCGCCGGTATCGGTCGGGATGATGCCTCAGCATTGAACCAGAAGCAGTCACAATCTACAAACACTGGCATCCAGCCGGTAATCGGAAATATGGACATCGCAGACACCAATGCCAATAACAGCAATGATTTTGGTGCCGATAAAACCTTCATGATGTGGGGTTCAGATACAGGCAGCACCAATTTTGCCACGGCATTTGCTTTTGGCGGGCTGAACAGCAGAATGGCCAGAATCTGGAAAGTACAGGAAACCGGAACCGTAGGAAAGGTAAGAGTAGCGTTAAAAGTAAGCGATCTTCCGGGAAGTGTAACTAAACCTACACTCTTGGTAAGTGGAGATACTACATTTGATGGTTCTGATACCAGAATTGAAATGATTAAGCAAACCATCGGAGGAGTAGACTACTATGTTACGAAAAATGATCCAAGCATCAATCTTGATTTCTCTTCAGGACAGTACTTCAGCTTTGCGGCTTTTGTGACAGCACCGGGGGGAGTCTTAGGAGAGTCACTTTGGTTAAAAGCTGATAACGGAACTTCTACGACTACGGATAATTCAGGAATTTCCTCATGGGCGGATCAAAGTACTAATGGTACTAATGCATTACAGGCTACATCCGGAAATCGACCATTATACCGTTCTGTGAATTCTCAACTAATGAATTTTAATCCAACTGTTTATTTTGATGGCACAGATGATTATATTGATGCGAGTAGCTTTATCAATGGTTCTACCAATACATTATTTTCTGCAATAAGGCCTAATATAGCTGATAACAATAACAGAGATATTATAGGTTTTGGAGGGTTAAATGCTGGAAATGGAGGAGAACTTAGATTAATTAATGGAACGATGGAATATGGTCAAAGGGATGGTAGCTGGACTTCGATAATAAGCGGTTCTGTTTATGGTGCAAATGAAACGATGTTATTTGGTTCTTCTATGAACAATATAGCAAATGGTGCAAAGCTCTATAAAAATAATTCAATGGTAAAAGCAGGAACAATTGATAAGTTTCCTACAGCTGCAAATTTGGTAAGTATAGGATCTCGAACTATTCTTAGTCGTGCACATTATTTTAATGGAGCAATTCCTGAAGTTATTACTCATAATACTGTTCTTTCAGATATAGAACGATTAAGAATTAATTCGTATTTGGCTCTTAAATATGGTATTACTTTATCCAGAGATTCTAATGGCGATAATACTCCTGGACAAGAAATAGTACCTTCAAGTGGTATTTATGAAGGAGATTATATGTCTTCCAATGGCTCTACAAAATTCTGGAGTACTGATGCTACGTACCAGAACGACATCGCCGGTATCGGAAGAGACGATGCCTCAGCATTGAACCAGAAACAGTCTCAGTCGGTAAATGCAGGTATCCAGCCGGTTATTGGGAATGTAGATATTGCAGACACCAATGCAAATAATGGCAATGACTTTGCGGTAGACAAGAGCTTCCTGGTATGGGGTTCTGATACAGGAAGCACTTCTTTTGCCACACCGTTTGCTTATGGCAGTTCCAATTTCAGAATGACCAGAATCTGGAAAATACAGAAAACCGGGACTATAGGTACGGTAAAAGTGGCCATACCGGTTTCGCAATTGCCTTTGGTTGTTTCTCAACCATCATTATTGATCAGTGCAGATGCGACATTTGATGGCAGTGATACGAGAAAGTCTATGACCCAGGTATCATTAGGAGGCGTACAGTATTATGTAGCAGATGTAGATGGGTTTACGTCAGGACACTTCTTCAGCTTTGCAGGATTTGTAACGGCTCCGGGAGGGGTTGCCGGGGTTTCATTATGGTTAAAAGCTGATGCAGGAACCAATACGACAGCTAATGACGGAACAATCACAAGCTGGATTGATCAGAGCGGAAATAATCGAAACTTCGGTGCAGGAAGTGGAGCAGTTTTGTTTAAAACTCCTATTGGCACTCCGGGATTTAATTTCAATCCATCAATAAATTTCAGCAATACATCGGTGGCACTTTACAGCGGTAGTTCATTGTTTCCTTCTCCACCAGCATCAAGCGCAACTTTATTTGGAGTAAGTAACGCCAATGGGCTTTCACTGCTTAAGGTAAATAATAGTAGTGAACCAAATGGATACGCATATTATGACTATCCTCATTTCGGCAGTAATGGTTTATTTGCTAGACCTTCTTCTAACTCCGCTGTAAGTGTGACAAATAATAACTTTACATCTAGCATCAGTCGTATTTCTATGGGTACAATGTCTGGTGGTACATCCGTAGGGCTTACTATCAATGGAGGCAGTTTTAGCACAGCTACTGGTAGTTATAGTACCAATACGGGGGCTATGATTATTGGATCCAATAGATGGGCTGGTGGTGACGATTACAATGGAGCGGTTGGAAACGTACCAGAAATAATTGCTTACACAAATTTATTAAATGCAGCCGACCAGAAGCGGGTTAATTCTTATCTCGCAATAAAATATGGTATTACGATTTCCAATGATACTAACAGTAACGGTACTTTAAATGAAATTGTTTCAGGAGCAGTAAGAGAAGGAGATTATACATCCAGTGGTAATAATGCTATATGGGATGGTCTAAATAACATTACTTATCACAACAACATCGCCGGAATAGGTAGAGACGATGCTTCAGCATTATTCCAAAAGCAATCTCAGTCGGTAAACACAGGTGATCAGCTTATTGTGGGTCTTTCCTCAGTAGCTGCTACCAATGCAGCCAATACCGGAACGCTTAATAATCTGCAGTTCCTGATGTGGGGGGATAATAACCTGGCCAATACGATGCCGTTTTCAGGAATTGCCGGTTACAACATCAGGTTAAGCAGGGTATGGAAAGTACAGAATACCAATAATGTGAACCAGGATGTTCAGATATTGGTTCCGGTGACTACCAGTACGGTACCCGGTTTAGTACCGGCTAACAGCAGCCTGTTGTATAGTACAGATGAAAATTTTGGAAGTTACCAGAAGCGCAATCCTATCGGTACGGTAACGATCAACTCAAAAGAGTACCTGGTGTTCAGCCTCCTTGCTTCCGCAGTTAACCAGGCTTCATTCTATATGACGTTTGCTTTCTACGAGCAGTCACCAGGAGGGGTAAGAGATAACATAGCCCTGTGGCTTCGGGGAGATGCAGGGCTTACCAGTACTACACGTTGGGTAGATCAAAGTTCTAATCATAAGGATCTTAAATGGGATATTAGTGATTGCGCAGGGACATCTCGTGGGCAGATGACCTTAGGAAATACATTAAACTTCAACACGGTAGCAAGGTTTGGACCTACTACTGCCTTAAACGAATGGACCTGGGGCTTTAGCCAAACCAGTATTAAACGTACAGACTCTGATGGTAAAGCAGATGTGGCTATCATATACAAAGCAGATGAAGTAAAAGTACAGGATGTGTGGGGAACAGATCTTGGAGGAATCTTTGATGAGAGATCAATAACAACTACTCAGGTTGCCAATG
This sequence comes from Chryseobacterium lineare, assembly GCF_977014045.1. NCBI lineage: Bacteria > Pseudomonadati > Bacteroidota > Flavobacteriia > Flavobacteriales > Weeksellaceae > Chryseobacterium > Chryseobacterium lineare. The sequence goes on from NZ_CDRNIQ010000001.1 coordinate 333,797, forward strand.
ACAATACAGGGATTGGTTATAGCGGTGGTAATTCCGCAAATGCAACGATAAATATCGCATCATTCAGGAGTACCGAAAACCAAGGATCAAATATGCTCATCAACGGAAATAATGTATTGAATTTTACAGGTAATACCAGATATATCGGATGTGAAACAATACGTTTAGGAGATGTAGCGGGTGGAGGTTCTGGTGACTTTAATCCATTCAAGGGATTAATCGGTGAATTCGTCGTGTACAAAAAGAACATGAGTGCTATCGAACGTATGCAGCTCAACAGCTACCTGGCGCTGAAGTATGGAATTACACTCGGCAGAAACAACGACGGAAAACTGCCTGTTGGCGATGTGGTATCTGCTTCACCAGTACAAATATTTGAAGGTGACTATCTGGCCAGTGACGGTACCACCAAAACCTGGTCATCCGATGCGGTGTATCAGAACAATGTAGTAGGGATCGGAAGGGATGATATCTCAGCCTTCCATCAGCGCATCACCACCAGCCAGTCGGCAACACCGGATATCATTACCCTGAGTACCGACAGCAACTTTACAAATAACAATCAGAGCGGTGCCAGCGGACACGCCGATATTGTGAACGACAAGTTTTTCTTTGTCACCGGAAACAATAACGGAGCGCTTACCTACAGCGTAAAATCAGGGCTGAGCAATGATCTGAATGCGCTGATGAACCGCGTATGGAAAGTAAAGAAAACCGGAACGGCTCAGAATGTGTACATCAAAACGAGTAATACCAAGGCAACTTACCTGGTGTACAGTGCAGATCCTACATTCTCTTCAGGATCAATAGGATATGCTGCGCTTTCAGGAGGGGCTACAACTTTAGGAGTTAATATTCCGGATGGCAATTACTTTACGTTTGCGACATTCCTGGAAGCTCCGGGAGGAGTGATCTCCACATTCTGGCTGCGTGCAGGAGATAATTTTGTACCAGGTTCGTGGACAGATTATAATGGTAACGGATACCAGTTTACGCAAGGAGATCCTACATACAGGCCTGCGTACACCGCCAATTCGATGAACTTTAACCCTACGGCTTACTTCAATGGAAACAACTTTATGAGCATGACCACGTTCAACGGTTTCCTAAATAATGATATGAGAAATCCGCATTCTTTTGCTACTGCATTAAGAACGTCGACCAACAATTCTACCATTATTAATTTTGAAGGAACCCAGACAGTAACAAGACAGGGAGACTGGGATTATCTGGACAATGGAGGGTATTCAATAGATGACCAGTGCCGTTGTTCACAGCCTACCTACGGAGGGGCTAATCTTACGGATTATAATTATAGTATGATCGGTACATTAACCTTTAGCGGTGGAATATCTGCCACTTCAGGCTCTATCAAGTATTACAGAGATGGAAAAAGATTATCTACTGCTTCCATCAATCCAAGCTCACAGGCGTATGGTCTTACTTCCAACACCAGATTGGGATACCGATATGGAGGGGTAGGAGGATTTCTGAACGGATACCTTGCAGAGCAGGTGGTGTTCGCCAAATCGCTTTCTGATTTGGAAGTTACCGCTGTTAACAGCTACATGGCGCTCAAATATGGTAATACCTTATCAAGAGACCAGGACGGAGATGGAACATCTGGCGAGCCGGTGAGTGGACTTATTAATGAAGGAGATTATATCGCTTCAGACCATACGACCAAGGTATGGAGCAGCGATCTGACGTATCAGAACAACATCATCGGTCTTGCGAAAGACAGAACCTCTACGCTTCACCAGCGTATTGCCAGAAGCCAGATGCCGGTATCGGATATTATCACGCTGAGTACGGATAATAATTTTACCAACGCTAATGAGAGCGGGGCAAGTGGCCATACGGATATCGCCAACGATATGTACTTCTTTATCACGGGACACAACGGGCAGCCTGTTACCTTTACTTTAAAGTCAGGGTTAAGCAACAGCTTGAGTTCCATTATGAGCCGGGTTTGGAAAGTACAGCAGACCGGTACTGCACAGAATCTGTATGTCAAGGTTAATAATGTAAGAGCCAAATACCTGATCTACAGCCCGGACCCTACGTTCTCTTCAGGTGTTGGGTATGCGAAGCTGGATAATGATGCCGCTTCTGGAACAAGCGTTACCCATGATGCAGTTCAGATCCCGTCCGGAAATTACTTCACCTTTGCGGCGCCGCTTAACGGTCCCGGAGGAGTAAATGATAACCTGGTAAGATGGTACCGTGCCGACAGAGATGTTGTCAACGGTTCTACCCTTACCTGGAAAGACCAGACCGTTACTGAAGATGCCAAGCAGGATACGGCGGCCAACCAGCCGGTGTACAATACATCGGGAGCATCCCTGCTGAATTTCAACCCATCGTTCAGCTTCGATGCGGGGCAGTCGAAGTTTATGTTCTTCAAAGATACCGGATTGGCAAGCAGCAACTCTGCAAGATCAGTATTCGGTGTAGGAACCACTTCAAGCACTACGGCTCAATGGCTGACAAGCTATGGAACAAGCAGTGCGGGCAAAAACTTTGGGCTTATAAGTTCGGGCAGTAACGTTATGGCGTCTACGTATGGTACAGGTAATGAGATTACCGCGTCCGGCACCTCTCCGTATTTATACAATACACCGGTGGTCTCTTATGGAGCCGTAGCCGGAAGTACGCTGTACGGAGCATTTAACGCCTTCACCCCGCAGAATATGACAGCTTCCAGCGTGAGTACAGCGCTAAGCAGCAATTCCGGAAGAATTGGTACCGACCAGTCGGGAAGCAATTACTGGAACGGAACCATCGGGGAAGTCGTGTATTACAACAAGATCCCTACTCTTACTGAAAAGGCTCGTATTGATTCCTATTTAGGATTGAAATATGGAGTTACCCTGGGCAATAACAGTTCTCCGTTCTCGTATGTGGGTTCAGACGGCAATACTGTATGGACCGGTAGCACTGCCTATCAGAACAATATTGCGGGAATCGGAAGAGATGACATCAGTGATCTCGCTCAAAAGCAGAGCCAGAGCCAGGATCAGACCAAGACTCAGACATTGGCGGCACCGCTTACCAGCGTTCCTCAGGTCATCATTGGTCTTGGAAACGTGGCAGCAGCTAATGAAGCCAATACTTCCGAATTTGAGAATAACCTTCAGTTCCTGGTATGGGGAGACAACAACGCAGGTTTGGAAGGTAGTACCACTTCATTCACTGCCGTATATCCTTATCAGGAAAGACTGAGCAGAGTATGGAGGGTACAGAATACCAAGAGTCTTGCGAAAGACATCCAGGTATTGATACCGGCAGCGTATATCAAAGACCTTAAAGTGTCTTCACTGCTGTACAGTACATCTGCTACTTTCCCTGCCGGAAGCAGCGTACTCAGCAGCAGCAGTACCAGTATGGTAACGATCAATTCGGTAGACTATAAGGCCTTTACGATTCCTGCGACGCAGGTGAATCAGTCGGTATTCTACTTTACGATGGCGTACTATAAAAAGTCGCCGGGAGGAGTAGCAGGCGAGAACCTGTGGCTGCGTGCCGATGATGATGAGATAATGGCCAACGCAGATGATACATCAGTAGCGACATGGAAGGATCAGAGTGGTAACAACAGCCACGGTACACAGGCAACCAGTGGTCAACAGCCTAAGTACAGAAACAATGCGACGGATAATATGAACTTCAACCCGGTGCTTAAGTTTACAGGTAATTCCACTGTCAAACAAAGCTTTGACATCACAGGAACGCTGGGTATCGATGGACAGAAGAACGTAGCTGTTTTCGCAGTATCCGATGTATTGGGAGCGCATTATTTCCTTCAGCCAAAATTGGCAGGAGGTAATCTACTGCAGTTCAGCTCTGCCGGTGCAGGGTATGTTACCCTTACATTAGGCGGATCTTCAGCGACCAATACGACTGCCGTACCTTCAGGAGGTTCTGCCGAACTGTACGCAGGATGGAGAACAGCAGCAGGAGACGTTTTGTACAGCGGTATCAATGCCAAACAGCTTAACACTGCAGCGAATACTACGGTATGGACAGGTGGAAACCTTGTCTTAGGTATTGATGCTTCGGGGAATTACACCAACGGTAAAATTCCGGAAATAGTAGAATACTCTTCGTCACTGGATGCTACACAGCTACAGAAAGTGAACAGCTATCTTGCCCTGAAATACGGAATCACGATCAATCAGTCAACGACAGGTCAGGATTATCTGGCATCAGATGGCAATAAGAGCTGGACAGCTGATGCGACGTATAAGTATAATATCGCAGGGATTGGAAGGGATGACCTTACGGCACTCAACCAGAAGCAGAGTCAGAGTGTGAATGCCGACAGCCAGATGGTGGTAGCACTGGGATCTGCCGAAGCAGGCAATTCAGCGAATACCAATACCTTCAGCGCAGATATGCAGTACCTGGTATGGGGAGATGATAACGGATCCTTAACCACTAAGGTGGCAACAGGAAATGTAACAGCCAACGGTCTTACCTATACCAAGCGTTTCAGCCGTGTATGGAAAGCCCAGAATAAAGGAAGTTTTGCTTCTGATATCAAGGTGTACTTCCCGGTTTCAGCATTCGGAACTTCATGGCCAAGCTCTGTCGGGCTGATCTATGCTTCCACGGCTGCCAAGCTGAATGACGGTACAGCTTCGGTAATTATGAACAATGGAACGCAGACCATCAATGGCGTAAGCTATTATGCGTTCCCTGTGGAGGCTTCCAAGGTATCTTCACTGAACTATCTGTCCTTTACCACGGCGACTTCGGTATGCTATAAGCCTGCGGTAACTGCCGGAACGGCATTAGGAACCAAAGCAGGAATCACGGCCCTCGGAAGAGCCGGTGTAAATGCAGACAACTGGCCGATGGTAAGAAAAGGTGGCTGGATGGCTCTTGAAGCGAAGACCAAAGGAATGATCATCAACAGGGTGAGATTTAAGAATTTTGGTAGCGATACCACCCCTGACTGGAGACCGGTAGCAGATAATGACACGACTCCTATTCTGACCTCTCCGGTGGAAGGGATGATCGTGATGGACCTTACCAACAGGATGCTGAAAGTCTATACTGTGAAGAACGGAGTTTCCGGATGGTATGAGATCGGTCAGCAGACCTGTCCTGATTAAATAATGAGATGCATCAGCTCTTTCCCGCACGGCATCTAGTTGTGCCGTGCGGAAAGGCTGATCTTTTTAACAACTTAATAATACAAAAGACAATGAAATCAATATTAATTGCAGGGTGCCTGCTGGTCTCATCCGTCTGCTTTTCCCAGGTAGCCATAGGCAAAACTTCGGTCACCAACGACGGGGTATCCCTCGAATTCGGGAATACGGAAAACCGTGGACTGATCCTGCCCTGGGTAAAAGTAGATCCTGATACGAAAACCATCCCCGATATGGTAGATGGCATGATCATTTTTGATCCGGCCGATGCCCAGGTGAAAGCCGTAGTGGCGGGAACCTGGCAGACGCTGAGCGCCGCCGATCCCAATGCAGGGACACTTGCGTCGGTGGATACTTCGCTGCAGGAAACCAAGACGGAAGTTTCATCGGCGATGGTACGGATAGGAGATACTGAGAATCCTGATCTTAAAGGGATTCTGGTACTTTCCGATACCGATAAAGCGATGGTGCTTCCCAAAGTGGCAAGCCCTCACCTGAATATTATAGATCCCGCCCCGGGATTGGTGGTGTACGACACCACTGCTCACCAGATAGCCGTCTTCAATGGTCAGGGATGGAGCTTCTGGGGACCAAAGTAATCTTCACGAGGGTATTTAATGATCGGCCGGGTATCATACGGCCCGGCCGGTTTTTTTAATAGCAAGAATGTTTAAAATTAATTTAACCGCAAAAGGTGCAAAAGGTAAGTTTAAAAAGTTTTATGAGCTATTCAAAGCTTTCAAAAGAACAAACATCAAAGCTTTTTTAAGGCTATTGTTAGCTTCTTTTTATAGAAATTACCTAAGATAAATTTCTGATCTTTTGTGACTCGTGGTTGAATAAAAAAGTGTAAACAAACTCTTATAATTAAAAAATAAAACAATGGCAAACATCTACACAGAATCAAAGCGTATCTCCATGATAATGTTTTAACCCGCGCTGATAAGGATCATTCATCAATTGATGTTTCCTGAAAACCGATTTTGAACATACCCTGAAAGCGGATGATGTATTTTCTTTTTGAGATAATAAAATCTGCTTGACCTAATTTAAAAACAAACCAAATTTTTTTAAACATGAAAAACATTCTGACAACAGCAGCAGTTTTATTTGGTATGACTGCATTTGCGCAAGTAGGGATAAATAATACTTCTCCCAAATCAACACTAGACATTACCGCCAAAACAGGCGGAACCAGACCCGAAGGATTGATCATCCCGCAATTAACCGGAGATCAGATCCGTGCAGCCACCACCGCTACACCCACACCGGTGTACGGATCAGACCAGAAGGGACTCATCATTTATGCAACCACCGCCGATTCGGCTCCCGCAGGGCCTACTGCCAATATTACAGCACCGGGATATTACTATTTCGACGGCAGTATTTGGCAGATGATCTTGGGAAGCTCTTCAGGAGACACCACCAATGATTCCTGGACTAATGATACGACCAATGCTATGGTAAAAATTGGGACAAAAGCGGATGGCACGGCAAGAGATGCAGGAACAGATGTTGTAGTAACGGATACCGGAAATGTGGGAATAGGGACAGCTACACCGAAAGAAAAATTAAACATAAGTTATAATAATGCTACTTCTGCTTTAACAAGTTCGTCGCTAAAACCTGGAATCCTTTTGACCGGGCAATCAGGCACAGTAGGCGACGGTCCGGGACTATATTTTGAAGGACAAAATAACAATACTGGAACTCGGGTTTTTAAATTCAACCTAATTAAAGACAGTTCAGGAGATGGAATTCTTAATTTTCGTTCTATTTCTGATGATGGTGTCTGGCTCGTAAAATCCATAATGAGTCTTACTTCTAAAGGCTATGTTGGAATAGGAACAGAAGTTCCAAAATCTATTCTTCATGCCAATACGCCTACATCAGGAGGCTTGGTTGATGCCGGAATCTTTTCCATAGACAATTGTGGCAGTGGATGCAGTCAGGCTACTGCAAGAAATATTGTTCTTAGTAATAAGAACCTCACCAGCGGTACATTCGCATATCTTGACTTTGTACCCAGCGCGGATCCGACAGCAGCATCCGGTGCTTCAATACGAGGAATTGACAGGGATGCCACAAACAATTATGCAGGGCTGTCGTTTTATACAAGAAATGCAACCGATTTTAATCCACGTCTAGCCATAAAGTCTTCCGGTAGAGTGGGGATAGGTGCAGGGGCAGAAAGTCCAAATGCCACATTAGATGTTAAAGCCGCAAGCGACGGGAGTACTCCCGAAGGGATTATTGCCCCAAGGCTTTCGTTGGCTGCACTTCAGGGCTACACGTACAACTCTGCGCAAACCGGTGCGATTGTTTATGTGACGCCTGCCACTGGAACGCCCACAGGACAGACGGCTAACGTTACCGCAGTAGGCTATTACTATTTTGATGGCAGTGCCTGGCAGAAAATCTTAAATACCTCTTCAGGAGACACCACCAATGATGCATGGACTAATGATACAACCAATACTATGGTAAAACTAGGGACAAAAGCGGATGGTACGGCAAGAGCTGCGGGGACAGATTTTGTCGTAAAGGATACTGGAAATGTGGGAATAGGGACAAGCTCTCCGTCTGCGAAGTTGGAACTTAATTCTGGTACAACAAATACTTCAGGGCTTAAATTTACTAATCTAAATTCTTCAACTCCTACAAGTAGTGGCACAACTTTAGGGGTAGATGCTTCAGGGAATATAGTAACTGTTCAAGGGAGTGCATTCGTACCTGCTACTGGTAAATCAGTACTAACCGCAACGACGAATATTGCAGCAAACGGAGCTAATTACAATCTTACAAGTATTACCCTTCCAACCGCAGGGACATATCTTGTTACTTATACAGTACGCGGTGAAATTCAGGTAACAGGAGGAAATGGTTGGCTAACAGGTTTTTTAAGTACACTCCCTAGTGCTGGCAATATTGTTACTGATACAGAAATCCTTATTACAACTTCGACAGATGCTAGTAGAGCAGTAATTGGAGGTACGGCGACAGGCACATATATAGCAACTGTTACAAATCCTACAACATATTATTTAGGTATTAAAGCAGTTAATATAGCTGGTGTTGTCTTTAACAATAGTGATGGAAGAACTTTTGTAAGTTATGTAAAAGTGACACCATAAATAATATTAGTTTTTAAATACCCCACTGTCGCTAGCGTCTCGCTCGTGCCGGTTTAAAATTAATGAATCCTAACCTTAACAGGATTCTTAACCTTGTTAAGGTTTCAAAATAAATATTTAACAACCATTAAAAAAATTAACAATGGCAAACATCTTACACAGAATCAAAGCGTATCTCTACGATAACGTTTTAACAAAAGACAATCCTAATGATTTCATCGCGCGCACCGCAAGCGAGCGAAGCCTCAATGTACAACAGATCTGCCAGGCAGCCGTAAGCCGCGGTGGGGCGGATATCTCGGCCTCTTCGATGGAGCATGCCACAGAGCTGTTCCTTAAAGAAATGGCGTACCAGCTTTGCGATGGCTTTTCGGTGAATACCGGATACTTTACGGCCAATACCACCATCCGAGGCGTATTCGATAGCCCATCGGAAACTTTTAATAAAGATAAGCACAGCATTATCTTCCAGTTCAATCAGGGAGAAAAGCTGAGGGCAGAGATCCCGAATATTGAGGTTAATATTCTTGGGGTAGCAGAATCTTCTGCGGTAATCTTACAGGTAACGGATGTAAAGAGCGGTTCGGTCAATGATCTTCTCACGCCGGGAAGAAACCTGAAAATTGTCGGAAGTAAAATCAAAGTAGCCGGTGATGATCCTTCGGTAGGCGTATTTTTCGCAGACACCACGACACAGGCAAGGACCAAAGTAGATCCTTCTGATATTGTGACCAATAATCCTTCAGAGGTCATGGTGATAATCCCTGCATTACCGGCCGGAACTTATACGATTGAAGTGCTGACGCAGTATTCAGGCAGCCAAACTTTAAAAGAGGCACGTACTGCTACCCTGGATAAGCAATTGACGGTAGAGTAGAATAAGAGGATTGCTTCGGTGCAAGCAAGAGTCTTGTGAGGGAGCAAGCAAAGGTCTTACTACGTGGCTAACAAGATGCTTGTTTGGGAGCAAGCAATCGGCTTGTGATGAAAAGCAATGATTTCTGTTACGAATAATTTGCTAGAATTATGAAAGGGAATCGTTTTAGTCAGTGAAAATGTTCCTTTAATGAAAGAAGCTGACAAATATTTCTTGAAGTATAATGGTACTCCGGCTTTGTGAGTAAATTGATCGTTTCATGGTATTATCGATTGCTTTGCAGAGCAGGCCGGAGTTTTGGCTTCGGCTCCGCTCAGCCACCGTTGGGTTGGAGTGTTTTAGGGCTGGAGTGCTGAAGAGTTTAAAGCGGTACAAGATTCCCCTCGTTGGAGGGGTGTCGAAAATTCAAGGAATTTTTGACGGGGTGGTTCTAAATATTTTCACTCAACAAACCCCATCTTACCACTCCGATTGTCATCCCGCAGGGATCTAAGCTCGAATCTCTCTATGCTAACGTTAAGAGGGTTGGAGTGTTTTTGAGTATGAGAGTGGGAGTGTATTAGGGTTGTAGAGTTAAGTTAATTCTTAGCCTCAACCTAAAATAGGTAATAGAGTTTTAGAGTGGGAGTGTTTTAGGGTTTTAGAGTTTTCTTTTTGAACACGAAGCACACTAAGGTTTTTTTGAAAGTATAGCACATATTTAGTTTCACAAAGCCGTTGACTTATAAGAGAACGCAAAGCCAGCTATTGTAAGAATCGACTGCAAGTGATAACAGGTGCTGTCAAAAATTCCCATCCTCCGGAGGGGAGGGGTGGCAAAAATTCAAAGAATTTTTGACGGGGTGGTTCTAAATATTTTCACTCAATCATCATTCTACCACTCCGATTGTCATCCTGTATGGATCTAAGCTCGAATCTCTCTATGCTAACGTTAAGAGGGTTGGAGTGTTTGAGAGTTTTTAGGGTATGAGTGTGGGAGTGTCCTAGAGTTAAGTTAATTCTTAACCTCAACCTCAACCTAAACCTTAAATAGGTGATAGAGTTTTAGTGTTTGAGAGCTTAACAATGTTTTATTATATCATTAATAGTTGCTGTCATTTGCTGAGCAGAGCGCCTTTGCGAACGGAAAATATACACAATCTTTTAAAATAAAACATTGCGAAATCGTTGCGTTAATAAGTATAGTAGCTAATAGAGAGGACGTGAGTGAGTGTTTTAGGGTTATAGGGTTAAATTAATTCTTATCCTCAACCTCAACCTTCAACTTCAAAATAAGTACAATATAAATATATTCAGTTTAAAATGTCAGAAAACAAACACAGAATCAAAGCATATCTTTATGAGAATGGATTAACCAAAGACAACGCCAACGACTTTATGGCAAAACCTGTCAGCGAACGTACAGTTTCCATATCGCAGATCTGTCAGTCTGCGGTAAGCCGTGGAAGAGCAGACCTCTCTGCTGCTGTCATAGAGCATGCTACAGAAATTTTTCTCGAGGAAATGGCGTATCTGCTGTGTGAAGGCTACTCGGTAAACACCGGATATTTTACGGCCAATGCTGGCATTCATGGGTTTTTTGGAAGTGCTTCGGAGACTTTCAGTAAAGACAGGCAGAACGTTATATTCCACTTTCATCAGGGAGAAAAGTTACGGGCAGTGATTCCGGATATAGAGGTCGATATCCTGGGATTGGCGACTCCGGCATCAGCCATTCTGCAGGTAACCGACGTTAAGAGTGGTTCGGTCAATGATCTTCTCACTCCGAGCAGAAATCTTAGCATCATCGGAACCCAAATCAAAATTATGGGAGATGATCCTGCAAGGGGAATTTACTTCATCGATACGGCTACGCAGGCAAAAACGATGGTGCCGGCATTCGACATCGTGAGCAATAATACTTCTGAACTCATCGTCGTGATTCCTGCATTGCCCGCAGGGAAATACCATCTGGAGGTGATCACCCGGGACGGCGAAGGTACTCTGCTGAAAAAGTCGCAAACGGTAGCATTTGATCACATTCTGACGGTAGAATAGTATGAGTGAAGGCATTGTGCGTTTAATTGTAGTGGTTGTTTGCAATTTATCATAATTGAAACATTGTTTTCTTTGCTGAGTATAAACTGAAGGTTTACCACGTAGTTCAGTCTTTATAAGCGTAAAAAGCGGTTAGTACAGTATGAAGCTTCCTCCCATAAGTGTACTTACCGGCATAAAAAACGGATAATTCCCATCTTGAAATAATGTTCTCTAAATGTTGATCTGATATTGTACTGTTTTCCCGACAGAAACGGATCTGAGTAAAAGAGCTTAAATAAACACAACCTGCATTATGAAAAAGAATAATAATAAAAAAGCAAATATTATCATCCCCGATCTGCGCCGGATGAACAGACAGGAGGTTCTTGTTACGCTGGAACCTTACAGACTACTGATGGATAAAGAAGAAGCGCTGGTATTCCTTCTCTATAAAACCTGGTATGGGGAAAATACCCTACTCCTTGTGTTCTTCAACGAAGAGAAAGTGGAGTGGTACACTCAAAGGATAAGATACTGGTTTGAAAAGATCTCTATCCATCAGTTGTAGTTTGCTGCCGGCCTAAAACTGGTATTTAAATAGTTTGGATGTACCTGTTGTGCATTTTTGATTCACTTTCGTCACTTCGAGTAGATTTGAAAAAGCGTATCGAGAAGTTTGTGATTTTGAGGATGAATATCATTCTCGATACATTTTTCTCCACTGCGCTGCGAAAAACACTCGAATAGACGAATCCGATACAAAAAAATTGCACAATGCACAACTGGTTTTTAGATATAAAACTTGTGATAAACTAATTCCAGAATTAACCGCAAAAGTCGCAAAAGATAATCTTAACGCAATGATTAAAACAATCAAAGTTCTCAAAAGAATAAAAATCGAAGATTTTTAAAACTATTGTGCCCTTTTTTTATTTATAGTCATCAACTTTAGATAAAATTGAGCTTAGCTTTTGTCCTTTTGTAGTTATATAAAAAGTTTAAACAGCTTTATATATAAATGTAAGAACTGTTTTAATTTCTCGGCAATGATCTGCGGGAAAGATTCTTAACCGTAAAAAAATCGACAGCTCTGTGTGTCTGTCGATTTTTCATTGATCTGTTTATATAGAATAAACTTTAAGGGAAATCAGCCTTTTTAGAATAGCAGTGAAATTAAAAACTATCAACCAAAACTAATCCTGATAAAATATGTATTGATATTTTATATTCTACTGTCATGATGGGATCTTATGAAATTAAGAAGGTACTAATAGCTGTCTGACGAGATAGAATCTATTCTGAAAAAGGCTGTTATTGATGGGTTGCTTGTTCGCAGTTGTTATGATAAAGTTATTGTAGACATTGGCTTTACAATTAACAGGAAAATGTTTTTCTCCATCTGCTGACTGTGCTTCGGCTGAGGTTGAAATGTCTTGAGACCTCTACATTGCTAAGCCCTTTTTCTTTCTGATATTCCAGAATTCTGATGATGGAATGGTAGTCATAGTTTTTATGCTTGCGGTTATTGATTTCCGTCTCCGGACTTGTCCCGAAAATGATCTCATTAAGCTTTAAGACATCCATGGCCATGATTTCATTTTTGTTAAGAAGGTATGCGCATGCGTTATATTTCTCCGGACATTTTCTGCTGATGATGTCCTCGTAGATTTTTCTGTAGTTAGGTACTGATCTTTCCATAATGTTTTTTTATACTGATCCCGGTTACCACACCTTCCGTAAAATGCAGGATAAGCGTTGTTTTCCGGAAATAAAATGTAACGTTAAGTTCGTAATACCAGACATCGGCCGGATAGTAATTATACTCAAGCCCCAGTTCTCCGGAAATTTCCTTTTTGGTTTTCCCCAGAAGAAACTGATACTGAAGCTTTAGTTTCTTACTCATTGCGATATCTGATTATATTGTACTGTTTTTCCTTTCAGATCTTGTTCTGTATGATAGTATTAGTTTTTATTTCTTCTTATTTTATCCACCAGCCGGATTTTTAAAAGTATTGCAGAGGGTATTCCCTGCAATACTAGCTCAACATTATCATTTTACACGCTTTATCTCTGGGATACTTTTGGTTTTGAGCTGCGGAAAGGAGTCTTTCATCAATGTCGATGGGATGACCGCCGTTCCGCAATTAATGTATTTCACTAATTTTAAAAACGCATTAAACTGTTTGAAATACCATCCTCAAAACCGGGTAATTAAAACACTTTTGGTGTAAAGGGGATTTTCCGAAATAATATTTATCATATCTGTGCCTGATTTTTATAATTGAATTTGTGTTGTCTTTTCGGTTTCAGAACTGCAGAGATTTACTCTCTGCAAGATCTGAATCCTACTAATCATAATGTGTTTTTAGAATCCTTCATGGGCCTCAGCATTAATTTTCATATGTATTAACTTAGTTTTCGTTATTTGTTTCTTCGTTTTTTTCTTGTGGCTGTTGTAGCGGGTTTCTTTGTGTTGAGCGGATCTTTCTTGTATTGTTTATCGGAAATCTGTAATACAATGGTAAACATCATACAGTTCCGTCTCAGATCGCATAATACTTTCATAGTATTTCTGGCTTTAGCGATTTCCGTGTTGGGATCCGTTTATTTGTACATCTGTACCGGTCTTTTTTGTGCTGCCTTTTTTTAATGACCTGTCAGACCTTCCATGTTCTTAACAGGTTCTTGGCAAGATCCGGATGAAAGCTTTAATTTTTTCTCATTATTTGTTTATTTTTCAGGCTTTAGTTTTTTTGTTTTTTATATTGAGCTGTAGAAGGCAGATTAATATCATGCTGATTTTGTAGCTGATATTTTTCAGTATTGCATACGATGTATCGTAAAAAGACGTATTTTTGAGTAAGTTTTATGGTAATCATTGGTTAAGTTTTTATCGTAAGACTACAGGCACAAAGTTATTTCTATGAAATTTTAGAGTATGTAATACTATTTTAAAATTTAATAAGTATTTGTACTACTTGCTGTAGTATTAGTATTACAAAATTTAACTATTTTATTATAACACAATATGAAAAACTTTTTGCCATTATTTCTTGTTCTCCTATTCGTACAGCTCAATGCACAGCATGAGAATTACTACGAAAAATGGTATAATGCTGATGACAGCAACCTTCCACAGAATACTGTAAAATCTATTGTAAAAGACAAATACGGTTTTCTCTGGCTTTCTACAGAAAATGGCATTGTGCGGTTTGACGGAAAAAACTTCATTACTTACGACATACAGCTGTCCACCATTGAAAACAGGACATTACTGATCGACGGTTCCGCTGAAGACAACTGGCTTTTCACATTCTATAACCCGGGTACGATCCCCGCTATGATCCGCAGCAGGAATTTCTCCATTGTCAATAAAAAGGATACCGCTACTTTACGGGAGCTTAAAGTTTATGGAGATGAGAATCTTTATAAGCTTGTAAAAGGCAATTCTGAGAGGGTATTAAAGAAAAAATATCATTATTTCATTAACAGGAATGAAAACTATTGCCTGAATAATTATCGTCTTTTTTACAACAAAGGAAAAAAGTCACGGTTTATAAAAGATTGTAAAGATTGCTTTTTCTCAGCTTTTTTCATTCTTGGCGATCAGCTTTTTTATTTAAGAAACAGCACTGTTATTGAAAGAATTGATAAAAATGGCTTAATAAAGGAATACCCAACCGGTATCAGAGCCAAAGCAGCCGATTTTGACTACTTCGTAAATAATGCCAACAAACAACTTTTAATAAGAAATAATGGCAGAATATATCTTGTGGAATATATCAACGGTTCTGTAACGTGCAGCCTCATCTGTGACAGTGAAACGCTCAAATGGCTTTCTATAACCTGTATGTATTATGATAAGTCTACAGGAACCCTCTTTGTAGGTACTTTCTCGAAGGGTATGCTTGTGATCAGGAAAAAGTTTATTAAGGCCCATCATGCACTAAACGGAAAAACAATTTTTCATGCCCTTACCGATTACAACGACCGTGAAGTGATAACAGCAGACGGAGATATTTTCAGTGCTGATGGTTATAAACGGAGTTTACCTTTTAAAAACAATAATACTTATGGTATTGTTAAACTTCAAAAGCCCGGTGAATTTGTTTTTAAAAACGAACATCATATTAATCTGTGGTCTCAAAATAAAAATACGATCCTTATGAACTTCGGTATTCAGTCTTCAGTTTATACCATAAGCGGTTCGTCTGGTGATAAGATATGGATTGCTCTTGATCTGAAAGGACAAAAACTGATAGGCTACATCATTATCAAAGAGGGTAAGGTAATAAAAGAAAAGTTTTATAATATTAAAATTTCCGTGAAAGGGATTGGTGAGGTGAGCGATCAGGAAGTCCTTCTGGCAACGGAAAGAGGGCTTTACCTGTTTAATGAAAAGAAAATGATCCGTAAAATGATGATGCCCAATGTGAATTTCAGGAGCATCAACAATAACGGAGATGATCTTTTCTGGATACAGTCTTACGGTAAAGGGCTTTATCTTTATAAAAAAGGCAGAATGTACAGTCTGCCGCAGAAAAATAGCCTGTTGTCATCGGTACACAGTGTAATCGATGACGGTCTCGGGTATTACTGGCTTTCTTCAAATACCGGTCTTTTTCAGGTGAAAAAACAACAGTTTGAAGATGCCTATCTGCATGGGAATCCTGATGTTTATATTCATAAATACACCTTAACAGACGGGCTTCTGACATCTGAGTTTAATGGAGGAAGTAATATTAACGGCCTTAGAAAAAATGGTTTTGTTATATTTCCTTCCATGGACGGGCTTCTTTATATTAATACTGTAAAAGCTTTTCCTGTTGTTTCCAGTGAAGATTATTATATAGACCGTGTAAGCATTAATGAAAAGCAGAAAATAGTTCATGGTATTTTAAATCTCGAAAGGAACTTCGGATACGTAAAAATTTTTGTAGATTATGCCAACTTCGGAAACTCAGGGAATGAGTATGTTGATTATAAAATAGATGATGGGAGATGGCTTCCACTGCCTGATAACGGGATTATCAATATCAATTCCCTTACAAAAGGTAAGCATGGGATTCATGTAAGAAAACTTAATAACTTTTCGTCCGTATTTAGTTATAAAACTTTAGAAATCAATGTTCAGCCTGCGTTCTGGGATACAGCTGTGTTTAAATTATTTTTAGTGATTATAGTACTGTTGATTTTTTATACAGTTTATAAAATAAGGCTGATAAGAATACAAAAAGAGACCGTAATTCTTAATGCCAGGATAGAAAAACGTACTACGGAACTTAAAGATACGATAAAATCTCTTTCTAAAACCAGGGAAGAATTATATGCCCAGCTCTACAGACAGAAGAAGTTTGTAGCCGCTATAAGCCATGATATTAAGAGTCCGCTGAAGTTTATCAATC
The DNA here is from genome assembly GCF_977014045.1 of Chryseobacterium lineare. Lineage (NCBI taxonomy): Bacteria > Pseudomonadati > Bacteroidota > Flavobacteriia > Flavobacteriales > Weeksellaceae > Chryseobacterium > Chryseobacterium lineare. Next base: position 350,391 of record NZ_CDRNIQ010000001.1, read on the forward strand.
TCAGCGCAGGGATTCTCTTAGAAAATATGCAGGAAGATTCTCATGAAAAAAGAGCGATCCATTCTATCAATGAATCATCGGCACAGATATTAGAGTTCATAGAATCCACCATTAATTATAATAAAATATTTATCTACGATAATTATCAAACAAAAGAAAGTATTAAACTCCGGGAGTTTATCAGCCAGCGCTTTGTCATATTTAAAAATACGGCAGCCTTTAAGTCTCTGCAGATTCATAATAACATAGGCCAGGATGATAAGGTTGTCAGTAATCCGGATGTGCTGAGTATCGTGATCCACAATATTCTGGATAATGCCATCAAATATACAGATCATGGTGCTATTTTTATTTATACTTCTGAAAGTGACGGCAAGCGTAGGCTTGTGATTGAAGATACGGGAAAAGGTATGTCGGAGGAAGAAGTGTCAAAAATTAATGCTTCTGAAGAATCTTCCGGCTCAAGAATGGGAATGAAGATCATCAGAGACCTCCTGCCTCTTATAGATGTTTCTATGGAAGTGCTAAGTGTAGTTGGGAGAGGAACGAAAGTAATCCTGATTTTTAATGCTAATTGAGGCTGAAAAAATTCAGCAGAGCAGGGATGTTGGTAATTCCAAGCTTATCAAAGATCCTTGTCTTATAGGTGCTTACTGTAGATTTGTGAATGTAAAGTTTAGAAGCAATTTCGTTATTAGACAATCCTGCTGCCAGAAGCCTGGCAATTTCCAGCTCACGGATAGACAGAAGTTCGATAGGGGTAATGCTATTTTTTCGTATCATGTTGTCCAGCAGTTTTTCCTTAAGATCTTCGCTCATATATTTACCGGATTCGAAGAACTTACCGAACGCTCTTATAATGTCATCAGGCTCACAGAGTTTGCTTAAATAACCGCTGGCCCCGGCTTTAATGAATTTAAATGCATAAATACCTTCATCCAACGCCGAGAACATGAGGATTCTTATATCTCCGTCATATTCTAATGAAAGGTTTTCAACAAAATTCAGACTGTTGCCTTCAGGGAAATTAATGTCAAGTATGATGAAATTTATATTTTCTCTTTTAATGATCGTTCTGCCTTCATTCAGAGTAGAGGCTTCAAAAATAGTTATATTGGCAAAATGTTTTTTGAGGAGCAGGTAAACACCTTGTCTTACAATGCTATGATCATCAATAACAAGTACGCTTTTTTTATCGATTTCCATTATATAATTTTCATCCGGTTTTATATAATTCAAATATATTAATAATTTTTTGAAAACAAATATGTTAAATCATTGTATTTTATTATTAAAGAACACTTTTTTGATAATAGTTTACATGTAGAATTAAAGAATCTGCATACTCTCTTTAATGCTGTTCATCACAAAAATACTTTTGGTCTGCCCGATTCCTTCTATTTCAGATAATTTATTTACAAAAAATTCGTGAAACTCATCCATATTCGGGGCTAAAATCTTCAGCATAAAGTCAAAATCTCCGCTTATATTATAAAATTCAACAACTTCCTTCAGCTTTCCCACCTCTTCAATAAATTTCCCTGCCGTTTTTTTATGATGAACATTAAGGGCAATCATACAGATTACCATCATTCCTTTATTCACTTTTTTACGGTCGACGACGGTGGTGTATTCTCTGATGATTCCCAGTTTCTCCATTCTCTTAATACGTTCGTGAGTAGGCGTGGGACTCAGGTTGATTCTATTGGCAATGTCGCGGATACTCAGTTTGGCATCTTTCTGTAAAATTCTGAGGATCGCAAGATCTTTTTCGTCCGGTTTGTATCTTTCTGTTGTCATTTGTTCTGTTTTTTATCATTAAAATATGGATAAAAGAATAATTGTTCCTTTAAATTACTCATATATTTAAATATGTTCCAAATTTAGTATATAATTTTTACATACGTTCTGTTAATGGTAATTTTGCAGCATAAATGAACTTTATGAGCAGAAAGAATATCATACTCATCCTGGCATCTGTAGGAACCTTTGTAGAAGCGCTGGATATTGCGATTGTGAATCTTAGTATTCCCTCTATCCAGGAACAGTTCGGTATTGGTACCGAGACCGTACAGTGGCTTCAGACATTGTATGTGCTTTTCTTTGGAGGTTTTCTCATCGTCGGGGGTAAGTTGTCTGATCAGATGGGACGTAAAAAAATCTTTCTGTCTGGGTCCCTTATCTTTATGGTAGCTTCTTTAGGAGCTGGATTATCTTCAGGATTTGAAACGTTGGCAATATTCCGGGCTTTACAGGGTTTGGGGGCAGCATTCATCATGCCTTCCGCAATGTCGATTGTTACCAATACTTTTACAGGCGACCAGGAAAGAAACCGTGCAGTCGGGATTTTCAGTTCGTTTGCAGCCATCGGTTCCGGGAGCGGACTTTCCTTGGGAGGAATTATCAGTACATACCTAAGCTGGCACTGGGTTTTTCTCATCAATGTTCCGGTTCTTGCAATAAGTTTAATATTTGGATATTATTATCTTCCCAAAGATGAGATATCAGAAAAATCTTACAAAACAGACTTTTTATCAGGGGTTTTGCTGGTATTGGGACTGTTGAGCCTTACTTACGGAACGCATGAATTAATCCATATTAAAGAATATCCATTAATGATCATATCTTCTCTGCTCATCGCTGTTTTATTGTTAACCACGGTGTTTTACCATCTAAAGTCGATTTCCCAGCCATTAATCGATTTATCGCTCATGAAACATAGATCATTAAAGATTTCCAGTATTTGTTTTGTTGCTTTAGGAGCATTTTTTATTGGTTTTCTGTTTCTTATTTCATTGATGCTGCAGAAAGATATGAATTATAATGCAGCTACAGCAGGATTGCTGTTGGTACCGTTCAGTGTAATGTCTGCATTGGTGGCAAAGTTCATTCTTCCTTACATTTCTAAAAAGCTTAATTCCCCTCAGATGGCAATTTTAGGATGGTTTTCTATGTTGACAGGTTCGTTGTCTCTCCTGATTTCAGTATATATCGGACATCCGCTGGCGTTGGTTTTAATAGGTGCAGCCTGTATTTCAGGAATAGGAATGACATTTTGTTTTACGGCGTTGTCGGTGTTGGGAATTCAGGATGTAGGATCTTCAGATTACGGGGTGGCCGCAAGTCTGGGTTCTACAAGTTACTTTCTAGGGGCGGGAATCGGGCTGTCATTCATGACTTTAATGAGTCAGCTTTTTCCTTCTGTGTTGGCAGTCGGAAATTTAAGCGTAATCATTCTGACGAGCTATTCATTATTTGCATTGGGTGCCTTGTTTTATTTTGTTATTAAAAATATAAAAGTCAGAAAAACAGAAATGCTTATAGAGTAGGTGATTCAGTTTATTCTATAAAGTAATAATTTCTTTTTAAAATTAAATTATTAAGCTTCATAAGCAATACAATTGTTTAATCAGACTTAATGTAAATGATTATTGATTCTAAATAAAAAATGCCCGAACTAAAATTCAGGCATTCACGTTTAAGAAATATAAATAAGTAAAACTACTTGAGTGTAAATTTCACCTTTGTTTTGATGGCATCAGAAGAGTTTCCGATGAGTGCTTCGAAATCTCCGGGTTCTGCCACCCAATCGTGTTTATCGGCATCAAAGAAGCTTAAAGCGGTTTTATCAATCGTAAATGTCACTTCTTTTTCTTCTCCCGGATTCAGGAATACTTTTTCAAAACCTTTCAGCTCTTTTGTAGGTCGTTGAACAGAGGATTTCAGATCACTGATGTATAATTGTGCCACTTCGGCTCCTGCTCTTTTACCGGTATTTTTAACGGTTACGGTAAAAGTGATTTTGTCGTCCTGAGACATCTCCTTTTTATCTGCTTTTGCTTTCCCGAATTCAAAAGTGGTGTAGCTCAAACCGTGTCCGAAGCTGAATAAAGGCTTAATTTTTTTAGTGTCATGCCATCTGTAACCCACCAGAATACCTTCGTTATACTTTATATTGATAGGATTTTTCTGATCTTTTCCTTTTCCGGCTGCCAGTTCTTCTTTATTTCCGGGATATTCACCCATTTGGTGAGCGGCATTATCTTCAAGCTTTACAGGAAAAGTAAAAGGAAGTTTTCCGGAAGGGTTTGCGTCACCGGCCAACACTGCGGCAAGAGAATTTCCGGCTTCAGAACCCAGATACCATGCCTGAACAATGGTAGGAACCTCTTTTACCCATGGCATTGCCACCGCATTTCCGGAAACGAGTACCACTGCCAGATTTTTATTGGCTTTTGCCAACGCTGAGATTACATTATCCTGATTATACGGCAGTCCATAGCTTTTTCTGTCGTTTCCTTCACTGTCCTGAAAATCAGCTTTATTTAGTCCACCCACAAAAATTACATAATCTGAAGACTTTGCCAGTGCTACAGCTTCATTTAAAAGTGCTTCAGGAGAGCGCTCTTCCTTCAGGTTCTGTCCGGATTTCACACCGTTGTATTCGCCGCCGATATCTCCCACATATCCTCTTGCATATTGTACATCAGCTTCTTTTCCAAATCTCGTTTTGATTCCTTCCAGAGGAAGAGTCTCATATTTAACCTTTAAAGAAGAAGAACCTCCGCCTACGGTCATGATTTTGATGGCATTTTCACCGATAACAGCAATTTTTTTAGCTTTATTAATATCAATCGGAAGTACATTTCCCTGATTTTTCAATAATACAATTCCTTCTTCACCGATTTCTTTAGCGACTGCTTTATGTTCTTCAGAAGCAATGTTTCCAAAAGGCTTATTTCTGTTCATTGTCGTTTTATAGGCAAGACGCAGAAGTCGTGTAACTTTATCGTCAAGTTCCTTGGTTCCAACTTTTCCTTCTTTAATTAATTTTAAATAAGGCTGTGCCAGATAATAACTGTCATACGCATTGGAATGTCCTTCTGATAAACCATTGGTCCAGCTTCCGAATTCAAGGTCAAGACCGTTGTGGATCGCCTGCTCCGTATTATTTACTGCGCCCCAGTCTGATAGCACAACACCTTTGTAGTTCCATTCTTTTTTAAGAATATCATTAAGAAGATACTGGTTCTGGCTGGCATACTGTCCTTTATACATATCGTATGCGCCCATAATCGTCCATGAATCTCCTTCTGTTACCGCTGCTTTGAATGGCGGAAGATAGATTTCATATAATGTCCTGTCATTAATAATAACATTACTCGTATGGCGAAACATTTCCTGATTGTTTAAAGCGTAATGCTTTACCGATGTGGCCACGCCATTTGATTGTACTCCTTTGATATAAGGCACCACCATCTTTGACGTTAAAAAAGGATCTTCGCCCATGTATTCGAAATTTCTTCCGTTTAGGGGTGTTCTGTAAATATTGACGCCAGGTCCCAAAAGAATGTCTTTTTTTCTGTAGCGTGCTTCTTCGCCCAAGGCTTTACCGTAATTCCATGACATATTTTTGTTCCATGTCGCTGAAAGCGCGGTCAGCGCCGGATATGCAATAATAGAGTCGTTGGTCCAGCCGGCTTGGTCCCATTCATCCCATTTCACTTCAGAACGAACACCGTGAGGGCCATCGGTCGTCCAGAATTCAGGGATTCCTAACCTTGGTACACCCGGAGAACTGAATTTTGACTGTGCGTGAAGCATCGCAATTTTTTCCTCAAGTGTCATTTTGGAAAGAGCATCCTGAATACGCTGTTCAACAGGTTTTGATTCGTCTAAATAAACGGGAATTGCAGTGGTATTTTGAGCCATATACGAAGCGGAAATAAGAGTAAATAAACTTACAATGGCGGTTTTCTTTAACATAAAAAGCCTTTTTTGATTAAAAACAAAAGTAGGAAATTTTTTTATTATCTCAAATTGAGAAAATGTAATTTTAACAAAATGGTTATTTCTGACTATTTTTTGAAATAAAAGACACCATTTCAATTTTGAAATGATGCCCAAAACATATATAAATAACAGAATCTCTTAAATCAATAGTAACATTATATTTTCAGTTCCATCCTTTGATAGCGCCACCTTTAAATATTTCTTCAGCCTTTTTCGCCACTTCATCAGACTCATACGCTTTGACGAATTTTTTCACTTTTTCAGAATTTTTATTATCCTCTCTTGAAACAATGACGTTTACATAGGGAGAGTTTTTGTCTTCCTTTAAAATTCCCTGCTTTTCGGTGTCAAGTCCGGCCTGTGCAGCAAAATTGTTATTAATAATCGCCAGTACGACTTCTTTATCATCAAGCACTCTGGGCAGTTGCGGAGCCTCGATTTCAAGAATCTTCAACTGTTTCGGATTGTCGACAATATCGGTAACTTTAGGTAATAAGCCTATGCCGTCTTTTAGTTTGAGCAAACCATTTTTCTGCAACAGCAATAATGAACGGCCGCCGTTCGTCGGGTCATTAGGAATCACTATGGTACTGCCGTTCTGCAGTTCACTGATATTTTTTATTTTTTTGGAATAAGCCACGATAGGGTAGACAAATGTATTTCCTACAACGGCCAGCTTATATCCTCGCTGTTTTGACTGTTCATTAAGATAAGGAATATGCTGAAAGGCATTGGCATCAATATCTCCGTTATGTAGCGCTTCATTGGGGACTACATAATCATTAAAGGCAACAAGCTCCACTTCCAGGTTGTATTTTTCTTTTGCCACCTTTTTCGCGGTTTCTGCAATTTGCTGTTCCGGTCCTGAAGTGATGCCGACCTTAATGTAATTCGGATCCTCTTTTTTTCCTGAATTGCAGGATGATAATATTATTCCCACGGCTAGTAAGCCAAAAAATTTTATTTTTTTCATTGTTAATTTTTTCTTATTTAATGGTAAAAAAGCGAAAATCACAGAAGGTTTTAATCTCAGGGTATTTCCGGAAATTCGCCCTTTACCACAGGTGACAAAGGATAACAAAGTCACCACACTATTTCACATTCACATTATATTTTTAAGAATGATTGACTCTTATGATTACTTCCCTGTAAATTCAACGGTGATCAAATCTTTTAGCCAGACGGTCACCGGAAAACTGAATGATAAATACAATTCCCACAAGTAATGCCAGGACGAGATTCATAATGACCGAATCATAGCCGATATAGCCGTACTGATAGCCGATCTGACCCAGTCCGCCTGCTCCCACAGCGCCTCCCATTGCCGAATAGCCCACTAATGTGATCAGGGTGATCGTTGCATTGTTTATTAAAGAGGGAAGTGCTTCGGGAAGTAAAATTTTCCGGATGATCTGCATCGGATTTGCGCCCAGTGCCCTGGCAGTCTCGATAAGACCGGAAGGAACTTCCAACAGACTGTTCTCAACCAGCCTTGCAATAAAAGGCGTGGCCCCGATACTGAGCGGAACCAAAGCTGCATTCACACCGATAGATGTTCCCACCAGGCTTCGTGTAAAAGGGATCATCCAGACGATCAGAATAATAAAAGGAATAGAGCGGAAAATATTAACCAGTACAGATAATATTCTGTGATAAGTCACATTTTCCAGTAGCTGTCCTTTTCTCGTCAAAAACAAGAGAATCCCGACCGGCAAACCTAAAGCAAATCCGAAAAAACCGGATGCAAATGTCATGAAAACCGTCTCCCAGACTCCTTTTGATAAAAGAGAAATTACCGTATCACTAAGCATAACCCCTTACTGTGTTTTGAATTTTATTCTGGTTGAAATAATAAATAGCCTGCTGATTTTTCTCCTGCTCACCCTGCAGCTGCAAGAGAAGCTTACCAAAATTGGCTTCTCCCAGATACTCGACATCTGCCTTCAATAGTTTGTAGGGAATTTTATATTTGTCGTAGACAATGGAGAGCAGCGCTTCAACAGAGATCTCTTCATTTACTTCGACTTCTACGAGAGGGAATAATCCGTCCTGTGGTTCTTTCTGTAGTTTTTTATTCAGTTCTTGCGGTATATTCATAGCTCCTGAGTTTAAAAATTGTTTGATAATGGGGTGATCCTTTTGTGAGATAATCTCTTGTAAAGTCCCTTTTGTAATAAGTTTACCTTTGTCGATAACAGCAACATGGTTGCACACTGTACGTATGACTTCCATCTCATGCGTTATGAGCAGTATCGTAATGCCAAGCCTCTGGTTAATATCTCTCAACAGCTGTAAAATCGATAGTGTTGTAGCCGGATCCAGTGCACTTGTTGCTTCGTCACAAAGAAGAAGATAAGGATCATTGGCGAGCGCCCTAGCGATCGCCACTCTTTGTTTCTGTCCTCCTGAAAGACTTTTCGGATAATCGCCGGCTTTGTCTTCAAGGCCAACAATTTTAAGGAGTTCACTCACTTTTTTGTGGATCGCTGTTTTATTTACACCATCCAGTTCCAGGGGAAGAGCAATGTTTTCAGAAACGGTTCTTGAAGAAAGAAGGTTAAAATGCTGAAAGATCATCCCTATTTTTTTTCGTTCTTTAGCCAATTCTCTGGATTTTAATTGGGTAAAATCTTTTCCGTTGATGATAATTTTTCCCTCATCAGGTCTTTCAAGCAGATTTACCGTTCGGATCAACGTGCTTTTTCCTGCTCCGGAAAAGCCTATAATTCCTACGATATCACCTTTCTCAACGCTCAGGCTGATCTGATCCAGTGCTTTAAAAGACTGCTTTTTCTGATGAAAAGTTTTTGAAATATTTTTTATCTCTATCATTTTTAAGATTCTTCATTAAATAAAAAAAGGCTTTACAACGTGGTAAAGCCTTTAAAATATGTCATATAAAAGTAAGGTCAGTCACCACAATGCGCTATTTCAGGCATACAGCAATACATCATCATATGATTGATGGTATGGTTAGTGATTGTAATATTTTTCAAACCTGTATTCATTGTTTTTATATTCTGATTACGGTTGCAAATATAGGATATAAATTTTCATTAGTCCACTAAAAAAGTAGACTTTTGTGAAATAATTTTAAATTTGTTTTTAATAGGCTGATTTTTAGATTTTTATTTTTTTACTAAATGAAACATTTTCGTAAGCTATTTCCAAAAATTAAAAATTCACTTTCAAAAACATCATTTATTAAACTAGTTAAATGTGCAGGATTTTATAACGGTCTACATTTGTCATATAAAAATTAAACAAAATGAATAATAGAATTTTAGGCCTGCACCATATCACAGCGATTGCAGACAACGCAAAAAGAAACTTAGATTTTTATACCCGCGTTTTGGGAGTAAGACTGGTAAAGAAAACCGTCAACTTTGATGATCCCGGAACGTACCACTTTTATTTCGGAAATGAAGAAGGAGCACCGGGAACTATTTTAACATTCTTTCCATGGGAAGGAATAGGGAAGGGTACCAACGGGACAGGATTGGCAACACATATCGGCTACTCAGTCCCAAAAGGAAGTCTTGATTTCTGGAAAAACAGACTGCAACAATTTAACGTAAATGTAGAAGAAAGTGAAATATTCGGTGAAAAACTGATTTCATTTAAAGATCCGGATGGTCTGCAGCTTCAGTTCATCGAATCTTCTACAGACGATAGGAAAGTATGGACAACAGATGACATCAAAGAAGAAAATGCATTGAAAGGATTTCATAATGTAACACTTACATTGAAAAAGGCAGAACCTACGATGAAAGTTTTAACAGATATTTTCGGCTATGAATTAAATAAGCAGGAAGGTGAAAGATATCGTTTTGCAACGGATGCAATAGAAACCGCCAATATCGTTGACATTATTGAGAATGATAAACTATTAGCAGGAAGAAACGCTGCGGGAACCAATCACCATGTTGCTTTCAGAGTGAAAGATGATACTGTGTTAATGGAATTCCGTGAAAAAGTTCTTTCGGCAGGCTTGAACATTACTCCGAAAATCGACAGAGATTATTTTTATTCACTCTATTTCCGTGAACCGGGTGGTGTTTTGTTCGAAATTGCAACCGATAATCCTGGATTCACTGTAGATGAACCATTAAACGAATTGGGAACAAGCTTAAAACTTCCAAAACAACACGAAGGCCTACGCGAAAAAATAGAAGAAGTGTTGCCGAAGTTATCATAGATCATCAGCCATTTTCAGCAAACGCAGTAATTTAGCAGTAAGCAGTAAGCAGTAAGCAGTAAGCAGTAAGCAGTAAGCAGTAAGCAGTAAGCAGTAAGCAGTAAGCAGTAAGCAGAAGCGGTTTGCTATTTAACCATCAACCAACAACAAAGAAAAAACATTATGGAAACAACGAAAGTAATTTTAGGAAACGTACGAGGAGAAATACAGCTTTTTTCAGACGACAACAAAGCCGGAAAAATGGATATTTCGGTAATGGGAAACAAACTAACGGTTTATCACACCGAGGTTAACGAAAAATACGCAGGAAAAGGCTTTGCCAAAATATTATTGGATAAACTGGTTTCTTATGCAAGAGAAAATGAACTTAAAATTGTTCCGTTGTGTCCCTATGTTCATGCCCAGTTCAAAAGAAACCCGGAATTGTACAACGATGTCTGGTTCAAAGAAGAAAACTAAACATTTCTTAAACCTCAGCCTCAACCTTAACCTTCAATCCAAAACCATGACACTGATCACAGGACTTCACCACGTTACAGCCATTACAGGCGACGCACAGGAAAATATCGACTTTTATACCGGAGTTTTAGGACTTCGGCTGGTAAAAAGAACCGTAAATTTCGACTACTCCGATGTCTATCATTTTTACTTCGGCGACGAATTCGGAACTCCGGGAACAATTATGACGACTTTTCCCTACGGAAAAGGACTCGTCAACGGGAGACACGGTAAAGGAATGCTCAATACAACAGCATTTTCAATATCAATGGATGGGCTTGACTATTGGATGAACCGCCTGAATCAGTTTAATATCCCTTTTAAGCATCCTCAACAAAGATTCTCGGGGGAAGTATTCATTTACCTCGAAGATTTTGACGGACTGGGATTGGAGCTGGTTTTTAATGATAAAGACGAACGTAAAGGGTACAACAATCATTTTATCCCGAAAGATTTTGCCATTAAAGGAATTCATCATGTGGAAATCTGGCTGGATGCCTATGAAAGAACGGCAGCTTTGCTGACTACCCAGATGAATCATAAGCTCATTGCTGAAAGTTCAGACCGCTTCAGATATGCCGCTGAGGATGCACCCGGAAAATATGTAGATCTCCTTTGCACTCCGAATGCTTTGAAAGGACTTGCAGGAAGAGGTACCGTACACCACGTTGCCTTTGCGACTCCGGACGCACAAACCCAACTTGAAATGATCGAAAAACTGAATAAATTCGGACTGGAACATACCGAAGTGAAAGACCGGAAATATTTTACTTCGGTATATTTTAGAGAGCCAGGGGGTGTTTTGTTTGAAATTGCCACTTCAGGACCCGGGTTTGATGTTGATGAAGAATTGGCATCCTTAGGTGAACATTTAAATCTTCCTCAACAGTTTGAAGAGAAAAGAGAACACTTGTTGGAAGTTCTCCCTAAATTTAATTATCCAACAGAAAAATACAGATAAATTATGGCCCATATTTTAGATATAAAAACAGCAGGAAAACCATTAAATGAAGCTGAAAAAGCTTTAATTATGATTCATGGAAGAGGCGGAAGCGCACAGGATATTTTGAGTTTATCACAACATTTAAACGTAAAAGATTATGCATTGATGGCCCCTCAAGCCACAAACGGAAGTTGGTATCCGTTCTCCTTTATTGCTCCGGTTGAACAAAATGAACCCGGGCTTTCCTCAGCATTGCAAACGATCGGTAAAACCGTTGAAAAGGCTTTAGTTGAAGGAATTAGACCTGAAAACATTTACTTCTTCGGATTCTCACAGGGTGCCTGTCTGACGCTTGAGTTTTTGGCAAGGAATGCACAGAAATTCGGAGGAGCTGCAGCCATTATCGGTGGTGTAATAGGCGAAAAAATCAACCGCGAAAACTATCGTGGAGACTTTGCGCAAACCCCGATTTTCCTGGGGACCAGCAATCCTGATTTTCATGTTCCGGTAGAAAGAGTATATGCCACGGCAAATATTTTCAAAGAAATGAATGCCGATGTTACTGAGAAAGTTTATCAAAATTTCGGACATTCCATCAATCAGGAAGAAATTGAACTGGCAAATTCACTGATTTTTGTATAGATAAACAAAACGTACTATTAGTTTTTTATTAATTTAAAACATCATGAAAATCACAAAAATATGTAGCGACGAAAAAGGCGAATCTTATTTTGAAGATCTTGAAATTCCTTTAATCGATCAAGGCGAAATAGGATTTTTATCCGAAGATGTAGAAGTTAAAAAGTTGCAGTTCAGGAAAGTTTCCGCAGATTACGATTACGATTTTCATCATGCTCCGCAGAAACAGTACATCGTGCTTTTGGATGGAGGTGTGGAAATAGAAACGTCCCTCGGAGAAATCCGTCAGTTCCGGACCGGAGAAATTCTCCTGGTGGAAGACACAACAGGAAAAGGCCATAAAACCAAAAACCTGGAAAAGAGAGAAAGAACCTCATTATTCATACATTTGTAATAAGACAGCAAGATAATAGACGGATAGAGGATAGACATTGTAGTCGATTATTTTACATTAATCATCTATTTTCTATTCGTCTATCATCTATTTATCTCTTGTTTACAAGACAAAAGAAAATGACTAAATAAAAAACCATGCACGAACAACTACTTCTTATACTAGGTCTCCTCCTCATCGTCATGATGCTCGTTATGCTGGCACAACGCATCAAAATTGCCTATCCCATATTTCTGGTGTTGGCCGGATTGGGGATTAGTCTTATTCCCGGAGTTCCTGTCTTAAAATTAGATCCGGATATTATATTCCTGATTTTCCTTCCGCCGCTTTTATACGAAGCCGCATGGTACACCTCATGGAATGACTTCTGGAAATGGAAAAGAACCATCGGACTCTTGGCATTCGGGTTGGTTTTCCTGACATCACTGGTGGTGGCATTTGCTTCACAGGCTTTAATTCCGGGCTTTACGCTGGCTATGGGGTTTTTGTTGGGTGGTATTGTTTCACCTCCCGATGCCGTTGCAGCAACTACTGTTTTAAAAGGATTGAAAGTTCCCAAACGTACCGTTGCGATACTGGAAGGAGAAAGTCTGATCAACGACGCTTCATCACTGATTGTTTTCAGGTTTGCTCTGGCGGCGGTTATGACCGGCGTTTTTTCTATGCAGGAAGCTACCGGACAGTTCTTTCTCGTCGCAGGAATGGGCGTCGTCGTAGGAATTGCCGGAGCCCATATTTTCTATGCCATTCACAGATTTCTGCCGACTACACCGGCGATTGATGCAGCACTGACAGTGATTACGCCATACATTTTATTCCTGTCTGCAGAACATTTTCATTATTCGGGGGTGATGGCAGTGGTGAGTGGCGGGCTATTCATGTCATTCCGTTCCCATGAAATCTTCAAAACAGGAACAACAAGAGTCAATATGCTTGGTGTCTGGAATACCCTGATTTTTGTAATGAATGCACTGGTATTTGTACTCATAGGTCTCGAACTTCCTGACATCATCGGCGGACTGGGAAAAACCTCTTTAATGGAAGGAATAAAATACGGGCTCATCATCAGCGCTATTGTCATCGTCGTAAGAATGCTTTGGATCTATCCTGTAGCACATATTCCGAGATGGCTCAGTAAAAACATCCGTAAAGATCCCACTCCGGGCTGGAAAAATCCCCTGATCATAGGCTGGGCGGGAATGAGAGGAGTTGTTTCCCTGGCAACGGCACTTTCGATTCCTGTCATGATGAATGAACAGTCGGAATTTCCAATGAGGAATTTAATTATTTTCATAACATTTGTCGTGATCTTTGTAACGCTCGTTTTTCAGGGACTTACCCTTCCTTTGATTATTAAGCTCATTAAAATCGGTGAGATCGATCATATTCAGCCCTCGCATGAACAGCAGGCGGGAATTCAGATTCGGCTCGATAATCTGGCACTCGGCAGACTCCATGAAAAATATCAGCCGAATATCAATGCCAACAGCCTTGTCGAAAACTTTAAAAATACAATTGAAAACGATATCAAGCTTCACAAAAATCACTTGAACTCTATTGAGATGTGTACCAACAGGAGAAACGATCTTAACGAGTATCATCAGATCATGCTGGATATTTTTGCCTTACAGCGAAAAGAACTCTTTAAAATGAAAAGGGAAAAACAATTCAGTGATGATGAAATCCGGAAAGCAGAATCACAATTGGATTTGAATGAATTAAAAATAACAGGAAGTAAACATTTATAAAGCAAAATCGAAGGTTAAGGCTGAGGTTAAGATGTAGATTGAGGTTGAAGGTATTTGGTAGCTTTAATTCAGAAATCTCTTCCAGCTCTTATAAGTGAAACGGCTTTGTGAACCTTAAAAACAGAAAGTATTAAAAAAAAATCTTAGCGTCCTCTGCGTTCAAACCAACATAAAATAAACAAATCAAAATGAACACCCTAAATTTTTTAGTCATCGGTAAAAATCAGGAAATCCTCGATACCCTGAAAAGAGTCATTGAAAATAATGACGGCTGGAAAGCATACATTCAGACCGATGAAAATGCCAGCTATAATGACATTCAAAATAAGCAGCTCGATATCGTTCTCCTGAGTTCCGGTTTGGAAGAACAGTTCGAGAAAGACATTAAAGAATTTTGTGAAAAGCTGGATAAAAATATAAAGATAATCGACCATTACGGCGGAGGAAGCGGATTATTAAAGAACGAAGTTTACACACTTTTTCCTAATTTGCAGCCCTAAACTGCAAACTATGTCTGAAAACATCATCGGAAACGTAACACGATTCATCAATCTCGACTCTAAAGAAGAACAATTTTTCACAGATCTGCTTACTCTGCAAACTTTTCCCAAAAAGACCGTTTTGCTGCGTGAAGGTGAGATCTGTCAGTTTGAAGGATATATCCAGAAAGGTTGTGTTAGAGTGTACTATCTTGATGATAACGGATTTGAAGTCACCATTCTGTTTGCCATTGAAGACTGGTGGATCAGTGATATTGCTTCCTTTCAGGATCAGAAACCCTCCAATTTATATATTGAAACACTGGAAGATTCCGAGATCTATATGCTGAATCCGGCAACCAAAGAAAAATTATTAACTGAAATTCCGAAATTTGAAAGAGTTTTCAGAATGCTTGTTCAGCGAAACCTTTCCACGCTCCAGAACCGGCTCGTAAATACCATCTCAAAAAGCGCCTCAGACCGCTATCTGGAATTCATTAAAGTCTATCCATCCATCCCGCAAAGAGTAGCACAATACTACATTGCTTCTTACCTCGGTGTTTCCAAGGAATTTGTAAGCACCATCAGAAAACGCCTAGCTACCAGAGAAAAATAACAGTTGTTTTCACCAACATCCATTACATTTCACCCACAAAAATTCCCCTCCCTTGGAGGGGTGGCGAAAATTCTGAAAGAATTTTTGATGGGGTGGTTCGAGAAGTTCTATTATTCAATCACGTCATCTCATTGTCCTGTCTTTATCAGCAGTCATCAAACGAAGAACCCAATAATAACATACATAAACCGACCTAGGAAACTGAAGCGTTAAGAAAAATAATTTTATGAACGTTAAGAAAATCCCACTGTCTGAGTGCGACACAAATATTAAGTCGAAGAACAAATTCCCAATTCGCACGAGTTTTGGGATTTTTAGAGAATAAAAGTATTTTTAGCCTTAAGGTTCCAAGTCTTGAAATAGCATTCGCCGACTTTATAGAGACAATTTTTCTTTCTTTTGTTTGACTACGTCGAAATAACATTCATCGACTAAAAGGAGATAATCTTCGATTTCAAGACAAAAGAAAATCAATTTATTAAACTAGTTAAATGTACAGCAACTCCAATCATCCTAAATTTGCTTTATCAAAACAAATAAACAAACACCAGATATGGACAGAAAAGATTTTTTAAAGAAAGGATTATTGGGAACAGGAATGTTCGTGGCATCAGCATCCCTGGGAAATACCATGAAAAATGAAATCGATGAAATAGAACCCCTCGAACCGATAGGCTACAACCATCTTCCCAACCCCGAATCAAAAATAAAAGACAATTCCGTTATTCACGAAGCAGATTCCAGAGGAAAGGCTGACCATGGCTGGCTGGTAAGCAATCATACCTTCAGCTTTGCCAATTACCACAATCCGGAAAGAATGCACTTTGGAGTGTTAAGAGTTTTAAATGATGATAAAGTAGAAGCGGGCAGAGGCTTCGGAACCCATCCGCATGACAATATGGAAATCATCAGCATTCCGTTGGAAGGTGACCTCGAACATAAAGACAGCATGGGGAATTCTGCTATTATTAAAAGTGGAGATATCCAGGTGATGAGTGCCGGAACAGGAATCATGCACAGTGAATTCAACAAAAATGATGATCAGCTGGTGAAATTCCTTCAGATCTGGGTATATCCGAACAAAAGAAACGTTACCCCGAGATACGATCAGATCACGCTTGACAAAACAAAAAGCAAAAATAAATTCCAGCAGATCCTTTCTCCTAATCCCGATGACGAAGGCGTGTGGATTCATCAGGATGCATGGTTCCATTTGGGGAATTTTGAGAATACTACCGAAGTAAATTATCAGATTAAGAAAAAAGGAAACGGTGTCTATGCCTTCATTATTAAAGGAAGTGCGGAAATCGAAGGGCAACCGTTAGCAGAAAGAGATGGCTTCGGAGTTTGGAATGTTGAGAATCTTCAGATCAAAGCTACCTCAGAAAATACAGAAATTCTCTTGATGGATGTTCCTATGACGATGTAAATAAAATTAAAATTCATGAACTGGTTTCATAATTATTGTTGGTAAGCTCTCTTTTTTAAGGGAGCTTTTTTGAATTATAATTTAATTCTATTGGACTTTCACCATCCTTATTTTTCTCTCTTTCCTTTTGTCTATTCCTTATGATTTCCTGTCCCTGGATGATATTGGTATCAGAATTTGCAAGTACACCGAGCGGATTGTCAGTTGCATTTTTCAAAGTTTCTTCAAACTTCGGTTGAGTTGTTTCAACTGCATTTGTATAACGGTTTTCATATATGTTTACTAATTTTCCTTTTAATTTTGAACTTGGTGTTGATTTTACAAGTTCAAAATCATAATCCCCTTTATCTTCTGTTATTTTTACTATTAATCCAGGTAAACCACTAAATTTATAAGGACCATACGGAAATGGAATCTCAGTTGAATACCATACAATCCAGTTCCTTCCTTTGTAAGTAACTTTAGCCTTTTTACAATTAATTGTATTAATTATTTTTGTTTCATTAATAAGTTCCCAATCTTTTATTATGGACTCTTTATAAGTAAGTAGTGACAGTGCAACCCTTTGAAAAAATTGTAAGCTTTCACCGGACTGTATTATCGTATAAGGAAATTTTGTTTTTGGTGCCGATACTCCTTTTGAGCTTAAAAGACGATCACCGTTTTCTAAAGTTTTTATTGGAATTGCCTGAAATATAGAATCTCTTTTCAATGATTGAATACTCGCAAAAAAAGCATAATTATCACTTATCTGCAATGAGAAAAATTCTTCGTGTTTATTATCAGGATTTAATGTATTCAATTTAGCTTTTAATACATAGATAAACTCTCCGCGCAGACTATCTTTTTTATTTAATTGAGAAAAATGTAAAGTACTAAAAAAGAACGCTAATAGCTGAAATGTTTTTTTACAGTAATACATAATTTATGATAAATTGCACTTATAATGCAAACATTGTATTATAAGTGCACAATTTCTTATTTACAATAGTTAGATTCAAGTGCTTCAAGCCAGGCATTTGCTTGTGCTGGTGTCCAGTCCTGAGTTGTTGTAGCAATCATACCGCAAGAAGTTTCAGCAATCCACACCTGTCGCTTTAAAAGTTTCACAGATGCTTTAAAAGTCTTTTGAGACTTTGAATTTTTAAAAACCTTCAGTTCCTTTTTAATGGAAGTTGTTTGTGATTTTTTTACTGGGTTTGTTTTAGCATTTGCCATACC
This sequence comes from Chryseobacterium lineare, assembly GCF_977014045.1. Classification (NCBI taxonomy): domain Bacteria; kingdom Pseudomonadati; phylum Bacteroidota; class Flavobacteriia; order Flavobacteriales; family Weeksellaceae; genus Chryseobacterium; species Chryseobacterium lineare. The sequence continues at coordinate 368,349 of NZ_CDRNIQ010000001.1, forward strand.
AGCTACTACGATTGCCATAGTTAGCATTAAATTTTTCATCATAATTTAATAATTGTCATGTTTTTCCTACTTTTTTTATTAAAATTTCAACGGAGAAATTCCAATTTTCCTTTCGGAGGTAGGTTTTCGGATTAATCCTGCCTTATGTATATTGTGCAATATCATTACACGGGCTATTTCTATATTAATGGAAATTATTCTTAGTTTTTCAAAACTAAAATTATTTTTTCAACAAACAATGATTAATTTTAATTATTATATTGTGTTAATAATTTGCTTTATTTGTTATTGTTTTTAAATTAAAATACATAATCGATATAAAATGATAATTTTTTAAATATAGTCATTTAGCGCACAATTTTAATTTATAAAATGGATATTATGATGTATATAATTATTTTCAGAAAATGATGTATTCAAGCGAAAAATGCCAATAATGAAAAAATAACTGTAAAATGGATTTTCACAATTTCAATCACAAATGGGTAACTCCAAACATGATTTTAGCAACTGCGAAAATAAACGAGCAACTCTAAATAGGATATGAAGAACTTCGGTCATACTTCTAGTAACTTCGGCGATACTTCTAGCAACTCTGGATAATATTTTTACGACTGCATTTATAATTTGAGCGTGTTGGAATTATATTCTTACACCTGCGAGTTACATTCTTGCGACTTAAAGTAATATTCTTGCTCCTGCAAACCATATTGCGGCGCCTGCAAATGCAATCCTCATAAGTTTGCTCAATCTCAAAATCTATCACCCACACGCTCAACCATCAACCAACAACTCTCAACCAACAACCCACAACAAATTAGCAGAATCCAAAAAAAATCCCGATTTTTGTCCTTCTTCAAAATCCCCGAACATTCATGAAACTTTGTATTGCAGAAAAGCCAAGTGTTGCCAGAGATATCGCCAAAGTCTTGGGAGCCACCACTCCTAAACAGGGCTATATGGAAGGAAACGGCTATTGCGTAACATGGACTTTCGGTCATCTCTGCACCCTCAAAGAACCCCACGACTACGGTCCGCAGTACAAATCCTGGAATCTGTTTCTGCTGCCGATTATTCCCCAGAATTTCGGAATTAAATTAATTCCCAACAAAGGCGTTGAAAGCCAGTTTAAAGTTATTGAAAGATTAGTAGCCGAATGTGATGAGGTCATCAACTGCGGGGATGCCGGGCAGGAGGGAGAACTTATTCAGCGATGGGTATTACAGAAAGCAAAATGCAATAAACCTGTTCAGCGTCTCTGGATTTCATCACTTACCGAAGAAGCAATTAAAGAAGGTTTTGACAGCTTAAAGCCTGCCGAAGATTATAAAAATCTTTATCTCGCAGGAAATGCAAGAGCCGTGGGTGACTGGCTCTTAGGAATCAATGCGACAAGGCTTTTTACCAAAAAGTTCGGCGGAAATAAGGCTGTTCTTTCTATTGGAAGGGTGCAGACCCCAACTTTAGCCATGCTGGTGCAGCGTCAGAAAGAGATCGACGCATTTACCGTAGAAGAATACTGGGAACTGAAAACCCGATACAGAGAGGTGATCTTCAACGCTGCCATTGATCGTTTAAAAACCCTGGAACGCGCCGAAAAAGGTCTTGAATATTTAAAAGAAAATATTTTTGAGATCGTTTCCTTCGAAATTAAAGAAGGAAGAGAAAAAAATCCGAGACTTTTTGATCTTACTGGTCTTCAGGTAGAAGCCAATAAAAAGTACGGCTACTCGGCAGAGAATACATTAAACTATATTCAGAGTCTGTACGAAAAAAAACATGTCACCTATCCGCGTGTAGATACCACTTACTTATCAGAAAGCTTATATCCGAAAATAGAAGGCGTCCTCAGGAAAATGACGTTCTATCAAGAGCTTGTTTCCCCTTTACTGGAAGCTCCTATTCCAAAATCCAAAACGGTTTTTGATGATACCAAAGTAACCGATCACCACGCGATTATTCCTACGGAAGTACCACCTTCCCAGAATCTCAGCCGCGAAGAAAAACTTATTTATGATTTAATTGCTAAAAGGTTTATCTCTGTTTTTTATCCTGAATGTAAAATTTCCAATACCTTGGTTGAGGGTAAAGTAGGAACGATTCCTTTTAAAACCAGCGGAAAGCAGATTCTGGAACCTGGCTGGAGAGCAGTGTATGCCAAAGAGCCTAAAGATGAAACCGAGAAAGAAAAAGATAAAGAGGAAGAACAAACCATCCCTGAATTTATCGTCGGAGAAACCGGGCCGCACGATCCTATGATTCATCAGGGCAAAACGTCACCACCTAAACCCTACACCGAAGCAACGCTGCTCCGCGCTATGGAAACCGCCGGGAAACAGGTGGAAGACGAAGAACTTCGTGAATTGCTTAAGAACAACGGAATCGGAAGGCCATCTACCCGAGCCAATATCATTGAAACTCTTTTCAAAAGAAAATACATCGAAAAGAAAAGGAAAAACCTCATCGCTACCCAAACCGGAATTCAGCTCATTGATACCATTGAAGACGAACTTCTGAAAAGCCCCGAGCTTACCGGAGAGTGGGAACTCAAACTCCGAAAAATAGAAAAAGGTGAATATGAAGCCAATCATTTTAAGGAAGAACTCATCCGGATGGTAACAGAGCTTACCGAAAAAGTAGTCTACGGAAAAGGAAAAGTGATCAATCTCGAAGAAGAAAAAGCAGTTAAAGAAAAGAAAAAACGTGAACCTGCCGCAAAAAAAGAGCAGCAGTCCTGGGAAGAAATTAAATGCCCGAAATGTAAAGAACATCATCTCATGAAAGGGAAAACAGCCGTCGGATGTTCAGATTTTAAAAACTGTGGTTTTAAAGTTTCATTCGAAATCTTTGGTAAAAAACTTTCCGATAAACAGCTGATGGATTTAGTAATAAAAGGAAAAACCTCAAAGCTGAAAGGGTTTAGCAGTCATCCTGAAAGTCTGGCAGAAGGTATTTTATCCTTTGACAACCTGTTTAATGTAATCATTGTATAATTATAGGCTGGTTTAAATATAAAAAAGGAGGATCGTTCTAAAATGATCCTCCTTTTTACTTAACTATTCCTGAGCTGTCCTGAAAAAGTTCAGCATATTTTCAAGAGCATTTTCAGCATGCATTAATTCTCCGTTGTCGAGAGATTCTTTTGCAACCGTTGACGCTCTTTTCCGCATTTGAATTTCATACACAGAAATAGCTTCCTGTAAAGTCTCGTATTGATCAGAAACCAAACATTCACTCAATTCCAAAGCATCCAGCATCGCCATATTAACTCCTTCTCCCGCAAATGGAGGCATTACGTGAGCGGCATCCCCAATCATAGTTAGATTAGGCTGTGCTTCCCAGGTCTGATCAAAAGGAATACAGTAAATAGGTCGTGGAATAAAAGGAGTTTCTGCATTTTCAAACAATTCAAGCCAGATGCTGTCCCATTCAGGGTAAGTTGTTTTGTACCAATCTAATATTTGAGTTTTATTAGTATAATCCAGGCCGCTTCCTGATGCCCAGTTTTCATTTGTTCTAAAACTGGCGTAAAAACCGATATCACCGTTTCCTTTTTGTCCCATCAAAAGATTTTTATTGTTCCCGAAAGCCATTATTTTTCCGCCTTTCAATAAAGCATTAACTTTTGGGGCGGCTTCTTCTGCCTGTTGAATATTTCCTTCAAGCATGGTGATCCCGGTGTAAAAAGCTTTGCTGTCAGTAATGTACGGACGGATTTTAGAATTGGCACCATCACAGGCTATGACAATATCTGCGTAAGCTGTTGTGTTGTTTTTGAAATGCAAAAGCCATCCTTCACCCTGTTTTTTCATAGAAACGAAATGGCTGTTCCAGACTACCGTTTCCGGTTGTAAAGATTCCAGTAAAATTTTCCGTAATGTACCACGATCTATTTCCGGACGAAAATGCCCTTTTCCGAAATCTTCTTCAGGTTTGGAATCATGATCACTAAAGAATACTTCTGCATTTTCGTTCATGATAAGTTCCCTGTCGGCACCAATAAGATAGTTTTGTTTGAATTCTTCCAGTAAACCAGCCTTACGAATCGCAGCTAACCCGGAATCATCATGAAGGTCAAGAGGAGAACCCTGAACGCGGGCATTTTTATTAAGATCTCTTTCAAATACTTTTACTTCGGCACCTTTTAATTGTAACAATCTTGCCAGTGTTAATCCGCCCGGGCCACCGCCAACGATGGCAATTGATTTATTGTTGATCAGCATAATTTTAAATTTTATGCTGCAAAATTATCAGGTATGGTAAACCAAAAATTGTAAAAATCGGTCGTTTTGATTTTTAAAAAGTTCCTTAGGCGAAACCCCGGAAAGCTTTTTGATTTCCTTGATGAAGTGAGACTGATCAGTAAAATTAAGCTGAGGAAAAAGATTTCCGTCTTTAATATGATAAAGAGAAGCCTGAAAACGTAAAATCTTGCAATAATATTTTAACGAAATTCCCAGTTGTTTATTGAAATAACGGTTAATCTGGCGCTCATTCCAAAAAATTTGTTCTGAAAGATCCTTAACATTGATTTCTCCATGAGTGGTAAAAATAAGTTCAAACAATTTTCTTTTTCTTTCATCAATTTTCTGAGGCAATAAGGATTTAATTTTTTCTGAAGCTTTTTCACAGAACTTATCAAAATCGTTGAGATCATCAATGCTGAAATCCCAAAAATTATCGGGCAGTTCTTTTCCGCTGTCTACAAACCCGGCAATAGACTGATGCAGGATGTATTCCAGGGCAAGCGGATTAAAGCTAATGGCAAAGAAATGGGAAAATTCCGTTTCAGGCATCGGTTTCGGCTTGGTTTCCAGTCCCATTAAAACAATTTGAAACTTGTTTCCGGTGGTTTTACAGAAAAGCAGATCAATTTTTCCGTTGGGAATGATCACACCCTCTTTGAATGTTGACAGGTTTTGCAACGAAGAATAGCCATATACGAAATCGGTAAGCGATTTTTCCGGTTTGATGAACGTATATATTAAATCGTTGCTCATGATATGCCTTTGGCTATTTTGGATAAACGAATTTACAGTTTCTCTTTTTATAATGAATAGCAAATGAAAATTTTCACGTTTTTTCAGGTTATATTACATTTGCTTTAAATTAAAAATAATGACTCCGGAGAAAAAACAACTGATCACTGACAGCTTTAGCCGTTCAGAAACATTAAAATTCTACAAAGCCGAACTTTTGGAAGTCGAAACCGACTTCATTTCCATGAAAATTCCTAAAATGGATTTGATGACCAGAAAAGCCGGAATGTTCAATGGAGCGATGATTGCTTCGCTTGTAGATGTTTCTTCAGGATATGCTGCCGTGAGCCATTATGATGAAGACTGTTACGTAGTGACGGTAGAATTGAAAGTCAATTATTTAAGGCCTGCGATTGGTGATGCGCTGGTTTCAAAGTCGTATGTCATAAAAGGTGGCGCGAAGATCAGTGTCATCCGTACAGAAATTTACACTATAGACGAAAACGGTGAATCTGAAAGTCATGTGGCTACTTCATTGGTAACGATGATGAAAATAAAGTAAACTTTTAAGGAATTTATAGTATATTTAATGTAGCAAGTTTTAAACAAATTAATGAACTAAAAAAAATAAAATTATGAACTTAATTATTCGTCTGCTGGTAACAGCAATTGTTGCTTATCTTCTCACTATGATTTTACCGGGTGTTCACTTTTCAGGATTTGGAGGTGCGATTATTTTTTCCATCGTCTTGGGAATTTTAAACCTGATTGTAAAACCCATCCTTAATCTTTTAGGTTTACCTTTAACGATTATTACACTGGGATTATTTGCCCTTGTGATTAACGCAGTCATTATTCTTATTGCAGATTATTTTATTGACAGTATGGTAGTCGACGGCTTCTGGTGGGCACTGATATTCAGTATTCTTCTTTCATTGGTAACTTCTCTTGCCAATTCGATGTTCTCCGACAAAGATTAAATCAAATACATACTAAAGGTTGAAAAGAGTGAATTTCGGTTCACTCTTTTTATTTAAATGATACATGAAATCTTAAAAATAATTAACTTTGGAACCTTTGAATTAAACAAGATTATGGAATTCTATAGCATAATCAAAAAACGAAATCAATATGAAATTTAAGTACAGTCTGCTGGCTTTGGCAGCGCCGCTCTTAATGAATGCACAAAAAGTAATGACACCTGAAATTCTCTGGACTTTAAAAAAAGTAGGAGTACAGGCAGTTTCACCCGATCAGTCTTCGCTTATTTACAAAGTAGGACAGGTAGATCTTAAAACAGAAAAAACCAAAAGCGAAAACTATTTTCTGAATGTAATTAATAACCAGTCTGCTAAAGTCGATTTAGGTAAAAAAGCATTGATTCAATGGGATAAAAACGGACTTTATGCACAGGAAGGCGACAAAATTTTCTTGTCAAAAGACAGCGGAAAAACATGGGCAGAATTCTATACCATTGGTGAAGCTGATAATATAGTGATATCTCCGGATGGTAAAAAAATAGCATTCAGCAAACAGGTTTTGGTGGAAAAAGTAATGGGGAAAGATAAATATTCTGATACCCCGAAAACTACCGCACAAGTCTACACAGACCTGAATCACAGACACTGGGACTATTTTAACGAAGGGAAATACAACCATGTTTTTGTGGTAAATGTTTCGGATAAAGCAGATGTCGCAAAAGATCTTCTGGAAGGCAAAATGTGGGATTCTCCGCAGCGACCTTTCGGTGGTGCCGAAGACTTTATCTGGAGCCCGGATTCTTCCCAGCTTTTATATGTTACAAAACCTAAAAGCGGAAAAGAATATTCTACAAGTACCAATACAGATATCTTCGCATATGATCTTGCTACAGGGGCTACTAAGAGCTTAACGGAATCTAATAAAGGATATGACGTTAATCCTAAATTCAGTCCGGACGGTAAAGCCCTGATCTGGCAGAGTATGGTAAGAGACGGATATGAAGCTGATAAAAATGACGTGAAAATCCTTGATTGGAAAACCGGTAAAACAACAAATCTCACTGCCGGCTGGGACGAAAGCGTTTCCGGAGATGTGTTCTGGAGCGCAGATTCAAAAATGATTTATTTCACGGCAGCTTTCAGAGGGACAAAACAGCTTTTTTCTTTAGATCCGAAAAATATTAAAGTTCAGCAGATCACAAAAGGTGATTTTGATGTCAATGAAATTTTTGCCGACCAGAAAAAATCGCTTTTAGTAGGAAGAACAGACATCAACCATGCGACAGAATTGTTTTCTGTAAACATAAAAAACGGAGAAATGCAACAGGTGACAGACGTTAATAAAGATACCTACGCAAGTCTTTCTCAGGGAAAATCTGAACTTAAAATGGTGAAAACCACTGATGGTAAAGAAATGGGAGTGTGGTTTCATTACCCACCAAATTTCGATCCGAATAAAAAATATCCGACATTGGTCTATTGTCAGGGCGGACCACAATCTGCATTAACTCAATTCTTCAGCACAAGATGGAACTTTGCTTTAATGGCAGCCAACGGATACATCGTCGTCGCGCCAAACAGACGAGGAATGCCGGGCTGGGGAACAAAATGGAATGAAGAAATTTCCAAAGACTGGGGCGGGCAGCCTATGAAGGATTATCTTGCCGCAACCGATTATGCGAAAACCTTACCTTATGTTGATGGTGAAAGAGTAGCAGCGGTAGGTGCAAGCTACGGTGGCTACAGTGTATTTATGCTTGCAGGAATCCATGAAAACAGATTCAAAACCTTTATTGCTCATGACGGTTTGTTTGATATGAAATCTTGGTATTTGACTACAGAAGAACTTTGGTTTGCCAACTGGGATCTTGGTTCGCCATGGGAAAAACCACTTCCAAAAGCTTATACGGAATTTAATCCAAGTAATTTTGTTGATAAATGGAATAAACCAATCATGATTGTTCAGGGCGGAATCGACTACAGAGTTCCTTACGAGCAGGGACAGGAAGCATTTCAGGCTGCAAAACTGAGAGGGTTGAAATCCAAATTAGTATATTTCCCTAACGAAAATCACTGGGTGCTTCATCCACAAAATGGTTTGGTTTGGCAGAGAGAATTCTTTGACTGGCTGAAAGAAACATTGTAAAAATATCAATAGAAACGGGCTTTAGCCCGTTTTTTGTTTAAGCAAAACAATAAGGGCTTTAGCCAAAATCTATAATTCATGCAAAACAGAATTTCTTCTTTCCCTCCGATTATTGATAATAATTCTAAAATTCTGATTTTAGGATCAATTCCCGGAGTAAAATCATTGGAAAAACAACAATATTACGCCCATCCTCAAAACAAATTCTGGAAAATCATTTTTGAATTATTTCATGAAAAATTTACAGAAGATTATGCGAAAAGAATTGATATGCTGAAGAAAAACCATATTGCACTTTGGGATGTCATTGATTCTTGTGAAAGAAAAGGAAGTCTGGATTCTGAAATTAAAAATGAAGAAGCCAATCAAATTGAAGAACTTCTGGAAAATCATCCGAATATCCGGGCAATCTTTTGTAACGGAGGAAAATCTTTTAAAAATTTACAGAAAATTTTAGGTAAGAATTTCAGTATCCCTATATTTTTACTGCCATCTACAAGTCCGCTTCATACAGTTTCTTTTGAAAAAAAGCTCGAAGAGTGGAAGAAGATCAAGTTATACCTATGAAAAAACTAATATTATCATTTCTTATTTTATTCTTTTCTAATATTTTTTCTCAGGAGTATCATTTTGATTACTCCATTGAAAGTGAGATGAATCAATCCAAACCGTATAAAGAAAAATCAATTTCTACAAGTTTTTATGATATAAAAGATAATATTCATTTACACATAGATAAATATAATGATAAATTAAGGGGTGTAATTTATGATAAGAATAAAAATTTAAGGCACTCTTTTAAAGTAACTCAATCTAAAGGCTTCGTAACATTTGAATATACCCATACCAACGATTTTAGTAAGTATAAAAGTAAAAATATTGAAAGTAATGATATTTTGGAAGTAAAGAAAATAGATTCCCTTCAATATCGGCTTATTGCCTATAAAAATGAAAAGAAAACTAAGAAAAGATATACTGCATTGGTAACATTGGAAAAGTCAAAATTTAATTATCTTAAATTAGGAATTGATCACAGTGGAAATGAGAAAATGCAAAACAAACTAGAAGAGTTTTTGAATCCTAATATAAATTATATCATAAAAACAATGCAAGTTGACTATTTCACGGGATATTTTTACGACAGTTTATTGAAAATTACAAATGTGGATTTTTCATTGAAGCTTCCTGAAAAACTAGTCATAAAAGATTATGATTACTTTGGGGAATTTCAGGAATGATTATTCCCCAAAGCTATTATGTATTTTATCTCTCAATCCTGTAAACTTCCTCATATGGCTGAATCAAAACCCATCCGTTTCCGGAAAACTTCATTTGAAATTCTTCGCCACTACCTCTTCCGATAAGACTTTTAAATGAAACGTTGGTTTTTAAATCCGGGGTTAAATTTCCCGACCAGGCTACGGTTGCATTAGGATCTGTGAAAACCGGTGCGTCAGGGGTAACCATTAAAGTCAGAGGTTCGCCGTGCGTTGTGATTGCAATATGCCCTGTCCCGGACAATCGTACCTGGAACAGTCCGCCAGACATAACTCCTGCAATACTTTTTAACATCGTGATGTCGCTTTTTATGCTCTGTTCATGAGCCAGTACATCGTTTCCGTTTACACAAACCGATTCATTATTTAAATAAAGAATTCGTACTTTTTTACCCTCGTCGGCAACATATAATTTTCCGGTGCCTTCAGCTTTCATGAGTCTTGCGCCTTCACCGCTTATTGCTTTTTTCAACAAGTTTCCCAAACCACCGGAAAGCATTCCCTGTCTTTCGAAATTGATATTTCCGACATAGCCAACCATACTTCCGGTCTTCGTCCAAACCGACTGATTATTGAGGTTGATTTCCAGAAGAGCAGGTTTTTCCAGCTCAAAATAGTCCCTCTGTTCAGGCTTTTCTTTCGTTTCGTTAACGAAAGATTCAATTGAATATTTGCTCATAGGTGTAAAAATTAAATTGCAAAATACAATTTTAATGTTTAATATTCACCGTAAAATCACGGTTTTTTGTTTCATTGTAAATAAAACTTGACAAAGGGGTATCTAATGTCGTATATTTGCAGTCCGAAAATTACACCTTGTAATTTGATAATTTTTAAACCGTAATTTAAAAAATGAAAACATCAGATTTTAATTTTGATCTTCCTGCAGAATTATTGGCAGAACACCCATCCGAACACAGAGACGAAGCGAGATTAATGGTTTTGGACAGAAAAACACAAACCATCGAACACAAACTCTTTAAGGATGTTGTTGATTATTTTGATGAAGGAGATCTTTTTATCTTTAATAATACTAAGGTTTTCCCGGCGCGCCTTTATGGAAATAAAGAAAAAACAGGAGCAAAAATTGAAGTTTTCCTATTGAGAGAGCTTGATAAAGAAACCCGTGTTTGGGACGTTTTGGTAGATCCTGCCAGAAAAATCAGAATCGGAAATAAATTATTCTTTACTGAAGACGAATCTTTGGTAGCGGAAGTTATTGATAATACGACTTCAAGAGGAAGAACATTAAGATTTTTATTTGACGGTTCTTACGAAGAATTCAGATCAAAATTGAAAGAATTGGGAGAAACTCCGCTTCCGAAATATATTAAAAGAGAAGTTGAGCCGGAAGATGCTGAAAGATACCAGACGATCTACGCCAAAGTAGAAGGAGCTGTTGCTGCACCTACTGCAGGTCTTCACTTTTCAAGACATCTTATGAAGAGACTGGAAATCAAAGGAATCGATTTTGCTGAGGTGACACTTCACGTTGGTTTGGGAACTTTCAACCCGATTGAAGTAGAAGATCTTTCGAAGCACAAAATGGAATCTGAAGAAATTTTTATTGATGAGAAAAATGCTCAGATCATCAATAATGCAGTAGATTCTCATAGAAGAGTTTGTGCTGTAGGAACAACAACAATGAGAACACTGGAAACTTCAGTTTCTTCAAATAAGAAAATATCAGCATTCCACGGATGGACAAATAAGTTCATTTATCCGCCGCACGATTTTGGAGTTGCTAATTGTATGATTACGAATTTCCATACGCCAAAATCTACATTAATTATGATGATCGCGGCATTTGCAGGAAGAGATTTTATCATGCACGCCTATGAAGAAGCCGTAAAAGAGAAGTATAAATTTTACTCGTACGGTGATGCAATGCTAATTTTATAATAATAAGTAAAAAGAGCCAAGTTAAAGGTAAAAAGTTAAAGAACACAATATGAAACAAAATGATTTACTTACAAGAACTTTTTTGTTTGGAGTGAGCTGTCTTAAGTTTTTAAGGACACTGCCGAATGATCCTGAAAGTAAATTAATTAGGTTTCAACTTGGAAAATCAGCCACTTCGATAGGGGCAAATTATGAAGAATCACAAGCCGGATCTTCGAAGGCTGATTTTAAAAATAAGGTGAAAATTGCCTTAAGAGAAGCTCGGGAAAGCAATTTCTGGCTTCGGATTTTAAAAAATTTAGACGGTTATAATTCAGAAGAATTTCAATTATTATTAAATGAAAGCGCTGAATTAAAAAATATTTTAGCAGCAATAGTTAACAACACAAAGTTGTAAAACTTTTGAATTTTTACTTTTAACTTGGCTCTTACCTATATGAAAGACATCAGAACTTTATCACTCGATCAGCTCAAAGATTATTTTGCTTCTTTGGGAGAAAAGCCTTTCCGTGCGAAACAGGTGTACGACTGGCTTTGGAGTAAAAACCTCCATTCGATTGATGAGATGACGAATCTTTCGAAAACTCTTCGCGAAAGAATCTCTGAAGAGTACACCATCAATCCGGTTTCCGTAGATCAGCTCCAAAAAAGTACAGACGGAACTATTAAAAATGGCGTTAAACTGCACGACGGTTTATTGGTTGAATCAGTTTTAATTCCAACAGAAACCAGAACGACAGCTTGTGTTTCTTCGCAGGTTGGCTGTTCATTAAACTGTGAATTCTGCGCAACCGCAAGACTCAAAAGAATGAGAAATCTTGAAGTTGCCGAGATTGTGGATCAGGTTGCCCTAATCGACAGCCAGAGTAAAATGTATTTCAACAGACCGCTTTCCAATATTGTTTTTATGGGAATGGGAGAGCCGATGATGAACTATAAAAATGTTGTGGAAGCGATCAGGAAAATCACCCAGCCTGAAGGTTTGGGGATGTCTCCGAGAAGAATTACTGTTTCCACGTCAGGAATTCCCAAAATGATCAAGATGCTTGCTGATGATGATTTGAGGGTAAAACTTGCGCTATCACTTCACTCTGCCATCGAATCAAAACGCAATGAGATTATGCCTTTCTCTGATAAGTTTCCTTTAACGGATATTATGGAAGCACTTCAATATTGGTATCAGAAAACAGGTTCAGTCATTACTTTTGAATATTGTGTCTGGAAAGGAATCAACGATGGTGATGAAGATATTAAAGCGTTGATAAAATATTGCAAGCAGGTTCCTTCTAAAGTTAATTTAATTCAATATAATCCTATTGGTGACGGCAAGTACGATCAGTGCAATAAACAGGCAGAAGAAAACTATATTCGTCAGCTTGAAAATGCAGGAATTGTCTGTATGGTAAGAAAAAGCCGTGGAGGAGATATTGATGCAGCTTGCGGCCAGCTCGCCAATAAAACTGTGGATTAAAATTTCATTAAAAAAATCAAAAAAAATCCTTAACATTTTCTTAAAATCCTACCTTTGTACAAAATCAAGTGACAATGATGGATTATTTTATGGGTAAAGACGGTCTTGAAAACGTCTATGCCTGGTCAATTCCGGTTCACGCTACAATTATTCTCGCAGAGATGATTTACAGTCATGTCGCAGAAGCCAAACTCTACAATGGTAAAGATGTGGCAACAAGTGCCTACCTTGCTTTGCTCAACTTTGGCCTGGACCTTGTCATGAAGGCCTTTGCGATGGGTGTCATGTTTTTCTTTTTCAATCACAGGCTTTTTTCATGGGAGTTTACGGGCTGGTATTGGTTGATCTGTTTTGTGGTAACGGATTTCGCTTACTATGTTCTTCATTACGTCGATCATCATTCAAGAGCATTCTGGGCTGTTCATATTACGCATCATAATTCAGAATATTTCAATCTGACGACAGGCTTCAGAAGTCCTGTTCTGCAGCCTCTTTACAGATATTTATATTTTTCTCCGTTAGCTTTTTTAGGATTTAATCCCTGGCATATTATGGTTGTTTATGCGATCGGACAGGTCTACGGAACCTGGGTTCATACCCAGACGGTAAAGAGTATGGGAATTCTTGAGTATATCCTTGTTACACCCTCTCATCATCGTGTTCATCATGCCTGCAATATTAAGTATCTGGACAGAAACATGGGGATGTGCCTGATTATCTGGGATAAAGTTTTCGGAACTTTTGAAAAAGAAGATCCAAATGTGCCTGTGAAATACGGAATTTACCCAAAAATGCCTGACAATAAACCGGATACCGTTCTTTTGTACGAATGGAGAAAAATCTGGAAAGATATTAAACAACCTGGTTTAAAATTCTCGGACAGAATCAATTATATTTTTAATTCTCCCGGATGGCGGCATGACGGAACAGGAAAAACAGTGAGACAATATCAAAAGGACTACTGGACAAAGAAGAATAAGAAAAATCCAAAACCACATAAAAAAACAGCCTAATTTTTTATATCATTAATTAATTTTCAATGAAATCTATATAATCAATTCAGGCGGATTTTGTCAGTATTTTTATTGGCTTATGCATATCAATCCTTCAAAACTTTATTGAGTGAACACCGCTTATTAAAAAGACAAATTATAATTTAATATTAGATTTTGCTATCATTTGCTGAGTGTTAACGCTTTTGCGAACGAAAAATACACAGAATTATTTAAGATAAAGTCTTTGTGCACATTGCGTTAAAAAAAGATTCTTTGTTATATAAATTTGAATTAACAAAAAAAATGAGGTCATTTATAATATTTTTACAAAATGAAAAAAATATTTCTGGTTTTTATCATTACAATTTCCACTGTTCTGTCTGCTCAGCAGTCTGCTATTTTTAAAATTAGGAAATATAGAGTCAGTTATTTAGATGAAAAAATTCAGGAAACGTCGGGATTAAGTATTTTAAACGGGAAACTTTACACCCTGAACGATAGTGGAAATGCTCCCGAGCTTTTTGAACTGGATAAAACAACAGGAGCAATTATAAGTACAATAAAAATCAACGGTAAAAATAAAGACTGGGAAGCTTTAACCAATGACGGGCAGAGTTTTTATATCGGAGATTTCGGAAATAACAGCGGAACACGAAAAGATCTTGAAATCTACAAGATACCTTTTAATGAAAATTTATCTGAAAATGCCTCAATGAGCTTGATTTCCTTTGAATATCCTGAGCAGAAAGAGTTTGTTTCCAAGAATACTTTTACTGATTTTGATGCCGAAGCGATGATCTATCTGAATGGAAAAATCCACCTTTTTACCAAGGAATGGAATTCAAAATCTACTACGCATTATATTATTAATCCCGACCGTCCGAATAAGCAGGAAGCTCAGAAAACAGAAGTTTTCAAAACGAATTTTGTGGTTACTGATGCTTCTTATTTCGATAAAAAACTATACCTCATAGGCTATACAAAGAAAACAGAAGTTTTTTTAAATATTTTTAATGAAACCGCTCCCGGAATCTTTTTCAATGAGGCTCCCAAAAGATATTATTTAGGAAGCGCTTTATCCATTGGCCAGATTGAAGGAATTGCTGTGGATGACAGCGGAATTTATATCTCCGGTGAAAAGTTTCATTCGCCATTAGGGGGATCAAAACAGAGTCTTTATTTTATTCCCAAAGATAAACTTAAATAATAATTAATTTTTTTCGCTTTTTTATCTAAAATTGAGATTATTGATGAATCATATTCATATTAATTTCTATTAAATTGGCTGAAAAAAATTATCTTTGTGGGAATTAATAATTTATCCATCATCCAAAGATTGTGGCGAACACTGTAGAAGAAATCAAGCGACCGATCAATGAGGAAATGAAACTTTTCGAACAAAAGTTTTATGAATCCATGCAGAGTAAAGTACCTTTATTAGATAAAGTCACGCGTTTTATCGTTACTACAAAAGGGAAACAGATGCGCCCCATGTTCGTTTTTCTTTGCGCGAAACTTGTAGGAGATGTTAATGAAAAAACGTATCGCGGTGCTTCTATGATCGAACTTATTCATACGGCAACTTTGGTTCATGATGATGTGGTGGATGAAAGTTTTAAACGACGTAACTTCTTTTCAATCAATGCGTTGTGGAAAAATAAAATAGCGGTCTTGGTGGGAGATTATCTTTTGTCAAAATCTGTTTTACTGTCTACCGACCATAAAGATTATGATTTGCTGGGTGTGATTTCAAGAACGATTCGTGAAATGTCGGAAGGCGAACTTTTACAGCTTGAAAAAGCGAGAAAATTGGATATTACGGAAGAGGTGTATTATGAAATTATCCGTCAGAAAACAGCTACTTTAATCGCTGCCTGCTGTGAGATCGGTATTTTATCCAATAATGCTGATGCAGATTTGGCTAAAAAAATGATGGATTTCGGAACCTATACCGGAATGGCTTTTCAGATCAAAGACGACCTTTTCGATTACCTGACTTCAAATGTCATTGGAAAACCGGTAGGAATTGATATTAAAGAAAAGAAGATGACGTTACCGTTGATTTTTACATTAAAAATGGCGAGTGAGAAAGACCGAAAATACTATTTCGATACGATAAAACGGTATAATGACGATCAGAAACGGGTAAAAGAACTGATCAGTTTCGTTAAAAATTCCGGCGGCCTTGATTATGCAATTTCTGTCATGAAAAATTTTCAGCAAAAAGCCAAAGATATTCTCAACGAATTTCCAGATTCTGAAGCCAAAAAATCTTTACATATTATGCTGGATTATGTGATTGAGCGAAAATTTTAAATTAAATTATTTCCATCGTCACAATAATTACAGCTAGAACTATACAAAATAAAGCGATTAAAAATAAATAATCCGCAATAGTTTCAAATCTGAACCCCTGCTTTTCTCGCTGAGTTCTTATCGCCAGAAAAGAGAAAAAACAGCTGAACGCAAAAAACAGGCAGGCGATACCTGCAAATTCATCCAAATGCGTACTGTGACTGATCTTAGTGATCTTTAGGGAAGTAATAATGACCAGTGAAAACCCCAAAAGATTGCTCGAAGCGTTCAGAATATGCGTGGACTTCTTTTCCATCTTTACAATTTTTTTTCAATATAAATACAATTTTTTTTATTATCAAATTTTTAAAAAAGATTATTAAAAATTAAAATTAATTTAAAAAGTGTATATTAGCAAAATACTTCAAGAATTATAAAATTTTTTATCGGGCTATGCAGACAACCTATATTGAAACACAGCAAATTTCCTTTCAAGACTTTAAAAATCAAATACTTGGAGATTATAAGTTAGGAAGGGTTTCTCGCGAAATGTCTTATCTAGGCAGAAGAGAAGTTCTTACGGGAAAAGCTAAATTTGGTATTTTTGGGGATGGTAAGGAACTTCCTCAGCTTGCAATGGCGAAAGTTTTCAAAAATGGAGACTTCCGTTCGGGATATTACAGAGATCAGACCTTTGCATTAGCTGTTAATGCATTAACTGTTGAAAGTTTCTTTGCTCAGCTGTATGCTGATACAAGTGTTGAAAGAGAGCCTGCTTCTGCGGGAAGACAGATGAATGGACACTTCGCAACAAGAAGTTTAAATGAAGACGGAAGCTGGAAAGATTTAACGGCCCAGAAAAATATTTCTTCAGATATTTCTCCGACTGCCGGGCAAATGCCAAGGTTATTAGGATTGGCACAAGCTTCCAAAATATACAAAACCGTAAAATTTGACGGTTCAGAAAAATTCTCAAAAGAAGGTAGTGAAATTGCTTTCGGAACGATTGGTGATGCTTCTACTGCGGAAGGTCACTTCTGGGAAACATTGAATGCCGCCTGCGCGCTTCAGGTTCCGATGATTGTTTCAATCTGGGATGATGGCTACGGAATTTCAGTTCCTACCATGAAGCAAAGAGCCAAAGCCGATATTGCAGAAATGCTGAGCGGTTTCCAGAGAAAGGAAGGTGAATTCCAGGGATGTGAAATTATTCAGGTTAAGGCTTGGGATTATCCTTCATTGCTGGATGCCTACGCCAGAGCAGAGCAGTTTGCGAGAGTTGAAAGTGTTCCAGTAGTGGTACACGTTATAGAAGTTACACAGCCTCAGGGGCATTCTACTTCAGGATCTCACGAGAGATATAAAAATGAAGAACGTCTCGCCTGGGAATCTCAATTCGATGGTTTGCTTAAATTCAAAGAATGGATTTTAAATTATTCTATTGAAATTGACGGTCATGAAGAAGTTCTGGCAACTGCTGAAGAACTTGACGCGATCGATGAAGAGGCTAAAAGAACGGTGAAAGCCGGGCAGAAAGCTGCCTGGGAAAATTATCAGAAAACAATTACAGATTTAGTTCATGTCGTTTTACCTTTAGTTGAAAATCTTAAAGGTCAGCATACTGAAATTGAACAATATATCAGTCAGTTTAATAAATTGGTTTCTAAAGCGAAGAAAGATGTTTTTCATCTGGTGAGAAGGTCTTTATTGGCAACTAGAGGTACAAATTCAGTGGAAAGAAATGAACTGATGCAGAAATACAACGAGATTTTTGAGGTGGAAAAGGATAATTACTCATCTCATTTGTATTCTCAGTCTCAGTGGAAAGCTGAAAACGTAAAAGAAATCAAACCAATCTATTCTGAAAATTCTGAAGATGTAGACGGAAGAGTAGTGGTACGAAATAATTTCGACAAGATTTTCGAAAAATATCCTGAAACCTTAGTATTTGGTGAAGATGCCGGAAATATCGGTGACGTAAACCAGGGGCTTGAAGGAATGCAGGAAAAATACGGTGATGTTCGTGTTGCCGATACGGGAATCCGTGAAGCGACGATCTTAGGACAGGGAATCGGTATGGCGATGAGAGGTTTAAGACCGATCGCCGAAATCCAATATTTAGATTATATCTTGTACTGTTTACAAGGAATGAGCGATGATCTGGCAACGGTTCAATACAGAACAAAAGGAGGTCAGAAAGCGCCTGTTATCATCAGAACGAGAGGTCACAGGCTGGAAGGGGTATGGCATTCAGGGTCTCCGATGGCGGGGATTCTAAATCTTTCTAAAGGAATTCTAGTATTGGTTCCGAGAAACCTTACAAAAGCTGCCGGATTCTACAATACCATGCTTCAGAGCGACGATCCTGCGGTAATTGTTGAATGTTTAAATGGTTACCGATTAAAAGAAAAACAACCTGATAATTTAGGTGAATTCACAGTTCCTGTAGGAAAAATCGAGGTGACAAAAGAAGGAAAAGATGTTACTTTGGTGACGTACGGTTCTACCTGGAGAATTGTCATGGAAGCAGCAGAAGAATTGGAAAAACTGGGAATTTCTGCGGAAGTTATTGATGTTCAGTCATTAATTCCTTTTGATTTGACCCATGAAATCGCTGAATCTGTACAGAAAACCAACCGATTGGTTGTCATTGATGAAGATGTGGAAGGCGGAACTTCAGCATTTATTCTTCAGCAGATTTTAGAAAAACAAAAAGCATTCAGATTTTTAGATTCTGATCCGTTGACGATTTCTGCCAATGATCACAGACCGGCGTACGCCAGTGATGGAGATTATTTCAGTAAGCCGTCTGCAGATGATATGGTAGAGAAAATCTACGCCCTGTTTAATGAAACAAATCCTCAGAAATATCCTGCGATATTTTAACTGGAACTTTTAGATAAATTTTGAAACCGCTTCTTTGGAGGCGGTTTTTTTACTAAATTAGTTCTTACAACAATTGGAGTTTATGAGATTAATATCAGTTTTGACAATTTTATTTACCCTGATTTTTTATAATAAGCAAACCAGAGAATCTCAGATGATTTATACTGAAAATGAAATTTTAAAACAATTAGATTTAGCTTATAAGCAAGAACCTAGTGAATATTATCCTAAAGTTCGGTCACAAGATATTAAATATAATTTTTTTCTCGATTTGGAACACGGATATTTCGAAACCGCAGGAAGCAGAATTCACTTATATGCTGATGAAAATCGATGGGCAATTGTTTTTGAAAAGAGCGGTTATCAAAATAGAGCAACGAGGGCCGAGATCGAACTTGACTATATTGGTAATTGCATTGATTATCCCGTAGACGAATTTCCGGATAGGAATTATATTTCAAATGCAAGTAATATTATATTGATCGATAGTAATGAGTATGAAAGGATTGAAAATAAAAATGGTTCTAGTGATGCAGAAAATTTTGAACTCATTGCAAATAATGTCAAAGAAATAAGAGTTCGCGGTAAATTAGTTCCATTTAATAAAAATTATAAAGATTATGAAAAAGTTGGAATAAATATAAAAGATTATAACAATCCAAAAAAATTAATTGGTTTTGGAGATTTAATAAGGTTTTACCACGAAACAAATCCTATTTTAGTTTCAGCATCAGAAGATGAAATCAAAAAACATATTCCTAAAGATCTTAAAAAATTAATGGTGATTGATGAATTTCATTATAATCCAAATCTTTTACCAAGTAAACAAGAAATTTATGTGCTTATTTCTAAAATTTTGGTAACAAAAGACACTTCTTATTGGAAACCAACTCTGAAATCTAATAATAGCTGGAAAAATTGGGAATCTGGAAATTTATAAAATTTAAACAATCGCCTTTTTTACCTTTTTCTTTTCCAAAATCGTTTTACAAGCCTTCTCTTTTTCCGGATCATAAACATGATATTTCATTTCCCATTCTTCCAATTGATACAAAATGGGTAACAATGCCAAGCCTTTCTCCGTAAGTGAATATTCTACCCTAGGTGGGATTTCTTTAAATTCTTCACGAATTACCAGTCCGTCGGATTCCATTTCCCGGAGCTGATCGGTAAGAACTTTTCTGGAAATAACATTAATGCGTACTGCAAGCTCACCGAAACGTAATTTCCGGTCTTTAATAACCAAAACAATGATCGGTTTCCATTTGCTTCCCAAGGCAGACATTGCTTTGCCCAACGGACAGCTGTATTGCATTAATTCGTTCTTTTTCATAAAGGTTTATTTCTATTTTTGCTCGTCTTTTTCTGAACACGAAGTTCACAAGGATTTTTTAACTACTGACTGTTTTTAAGTTTCACAAAGTCGTTCTACTTATAAGAGGGTACTATAAGCCTCTCAACCTCTACCTCAGCCTTACCGTTACCTCCACGTTACCATCATCAGTTACCGCAAAGTTACCACTTTTTTTCTTTTAGAGATACAAATGCGAACTATTATTAGTTACTTTGTGTAACAATTATAAAATAGTAAGTTAAAGATGAGCACAGAATCATTATTTGAACCTTTTAAATACAAGAATTTAGAACTAAAAAATAGAATCGTAATGGCTCCGATGACGAGAGCACAATCGGATAACGGAGTTCCAACGCAGCAGATTGCAGATTATTATGCAAGAAGAGCAGCTGCTGAAGTTGGATTAATTATTTCTGAAGGAACAGTCATCAACAGGCCGGCTTCAAAAAATATGCAGAATATCCCTGATTTTTATGGCACTGAAGCATTGAACGGATGGAAAAATGTGATTGATGCTGTACATGAAAATGGTGGAAAAATGGGACCCCAGATCTGGCATGTAGGAGATACGAGAAGTACGCCAGATTATCCTTTGGAGGATATGGAAAAAGCTTCAACGATGACATTGGAAGATATTCAGGATACGATTGCTCAGTTTGCAGCTTCTGCAAAATCGGCTAAAGATCTTGGATTTGATGTGCTGGAAATTCACGGAGCGCATGGGTATCTTATTGATCAGTTTTTCTGGGAGGTTACCAATACCAGAACAGATGAATACGGTGGAAAAACCATTAAGGAAAGAAGCCGGTTTGCTGTAGATGTTGTAAAAGCCATCAGAGCTTCAGTAGAAGCGGATTTTACGATCATTATCCGTCTTTCTCAATGGAAACAACAGGACTATTCGACAAAATTGGCGAGTACTCCGGAAGAAATGGAAGAGTGGCTATTGCCGTTAAAAGAAGCAGGTGTTGATATTTTCCACTGTTCGCAGCGAAGATTCTGGGAAGCGGAATTTGAAGGCTCTGATCTGAATTTCGCAGGCTGGGCAAAAAAAATAACAGGACAGCCTACGATTACAGTAGGATCTGTCGGTCTTAAAGGAGATGTCACAGGTTCCTTTTCAGGACAGGGAACTGAAAAAGAGGATCTAACAGAACTAACACGCAGACTGGAAAGGGGTGACTTTGATCTCGTTGCGGTTGGCCGCGCCATCCTTCAGGATCCGGAATGGGTAAAGAAAATTAAAGAGCAAAATACCGAAGCATTGCTTGATTTTTCAGCAGAAAGTCTTGGGGTATTATATTAAAAGTTAATGGTCAATAATGAAGCTGCTTTGCTGTCGATTTTATTTCTGAACTGACAATCAACTATTCACTGCAAAGTAAAATTCACTGTTGATTATTTACATATCTTGATTACCTATTTAAATTTTTTCACAAAACCGCTTCAGAGATTTTCTGAGGCGGTTTTTCATTGTTTGCAAAAGCTGCAATATTCTGGTTAAAAAATAAAACCGTTTTCAAATTTGAAAACGGTTTTTTTAACAGATTAAAATATCTAAAATTGTCATTTAAACATGACAAAAGTGGATCATTTACAAGCCAATATTTTTGGTTGGTTTTAATTGTTTTTTGATGCTTTTTGGAAGCGCATCTTTATGAACCAGAATTGCTGTTGATTTATACTCAACATAAGGTCTTGTCACATAGATATACCCTTCGAAATCATTCGTTACGCCCCATGAGTTTTTCACCATATAATATTCTTTTCCGCTTTGGTCTTTTGCCAGACCTACGATGTGCATTCCATGGTCGTCGGTAGTAGAAAGATTATTCAAAGCCTGCTGACGCATATCTTCCGTGATGGTTTTATCTTTTTTAGGCTCCGTGAATAGGGTTCCTTTGTTGTCTTTGTTGATCTCATCCAGATTCATGTCAGGAACATAGGCAACACCGTTTTTGTAAGAGAAATACGGCTCAGAAACATCGGTAGCCCAACCAACGGAATATCCTTTATTTACGGCATTATCAACAATGGCAGTCAGGTCTTTCATCGGTACATTCCAGTCAGAATCATGGCTCCAGTTGTCAGGAATTGGCACTACGAATTTCTGATAATATGGATAATCTTTGTAAGAAGAAATTTCTACATAATCTTCAGGATTAATTCCTACGACTTCTTTTGCAAATGTTTGAGGAGTGTAAGATTTTCCTTCATAGGTAAAATTGGAAGGAACTTTTCCTAAATATTGATCCAGAATAGCATCTACGGAAGACATCCAGTTGTCGGTAAGCTTTCCTTTAGCTCCAGCCTGAACAAGACTGTCTAAAACAGGTTTTAATTTACCCTGCATTTCAGAGAAATTATTCGTTGTCTGTCCCTGCTTCAATCCTGTATAGGCATCCTGAGGAACGGCTCCGTATTTTTTGTACATATTGATCACATCATGCAATTCTCCACCGTCGCCCCAGCTGATCGCTCCGTTGTTTAAAACATATAATTTCGCTTTATCGTGGTAAGAATTTCTCGCAGTAAAAATTTCAGCGAGATCAACAGGTTTTTTACCCATTCTCTGCATTTCAGATTCAAGGAAAGAGTTTCCCGAATAGCTCCAGCACGTTCCTGAAGAACCCTGGTTTTTAACTGAAGTAGCTCCAACGTCTTTCAACGTGGTGAACTGGAAATTGGCATTTTGAGACTGATTGTTTTTTAACTTGTTGATTAAGTCATCCTGAGCAAACATCATACTTCCTGCAGACAAAACAAAAAGTAATGATACAAATCTGGTATTTTTCATTACTGTAAAAAGATTATTTATACGAATAGTCGTTCATAGTAAAGATTTGTTACAGGCGAAAAGGTTAAATCTGTTTATGGTTTTTTATGAAAAGATAAAGAGATTGGTAAAATTTTCATTGCCGATGTTATATCTATTTTTTCCGATGCTTTATATACTTTGGCGGAAGGCTCATATATTTTAGAGGATGCTTTATATACTTTTGACAAAGCCATAAATATTTCGGACAAAGCATTGTTTTTTTTAATGTAAATGATATTCTATCTTAAGCAGTTTTTATAAAGAAAAAGCTAACAATAGTTTTTAAAAATCTTTGATTTTTGTTCTTTTGAAAGCTTTGATAAGCGCATAAAACTTTTTATTAGTTTAAACATTCTATTTATTAAAATAAAACCAGCTGGAAAAGACTTACAATAAATCTGTTATCTTTCAACTTAATAATATTAACGCAAAGTTTGATCATCATTCTGTTTATTTTTAAGAAAGTAAAGTATGGCGGCAAAGCCGCTGATTAAGCATACGTATGATGCATACGCTTAATCAGATCAGCTTGCTAATCCTTTCTTTGCTCCTATCATATGCATAAGGGATAGCAACTTTGCGTTAAAAAAAGCACAAACCAGCTTGAAAGGACTTTTTTCTTTTGCTTCCTCTCATTATCATAAAAAGATAAGAAACTTTGATTATAAAAAGCATAAAAGAAAGTTGAGTAATGCATCAAATTTTAGTTTAAATAGGTTTATTTTTAAAAAAAGTTTACTATGTTTCCAACCTTTTTACAATCTTCTGCATCTATGTAGATATAAATCCTGATGTATGGAACGAGAGCTATTATTGGAATGTCAGCGGAATGACCGCAATGCGCAGCGGAAAGTCTACGAAAAGATGGCAGGAAAACTGTACTCGGTTTGCAAACGCTATCTGAAAAACGACGAAGATATCGAAGAAGTTCTGGCCGACACTTTTTATAAGATCTTTACTAAAATAGATCAGCTTCATCAGCCGGATGTTTTTGAAGCGTGGGCCAGAAAAATTGCCGTCAATGAATGTCTGCAGAAGCTTAGGGCTACGAAAAAGCTGCATATTTCGCTGGAAGAGAATCATGTAAGTTTTACCGATACGGCAATTGAAAATATTTCTTTTGAAAAGGATATCCTCAGTCTCCTGAACTTTCTGCCGGAAGGGTGCAGGGCTATCTTTAATCTTTTTGCCATCGAAGGCTATCCTCACAAAGAAATTGCAGTGATGCTTTCTATCAGTGAAGGAACCTCAAAATCACAGCTCAATTTCGCAAGAAAAAAACTTCAGGAACTTCTGGTGAATCAAAACATTTAAACTTGACAACAATGGAAAATAATCACGATATCGATAAAACTTTTAATGAAGCTTCTAAGAATTTGGAAGAACCTGCGACTTTTCCCGGGTTTGACAAAGTTTGGGCGAAGGTTGAGGAAAGACTGGACAAAAAGGAAGAGAAGAAACGGAAAATTATTCCGGTTTGGATCCCTTACGGGATTGCTGCCAGCTTATTGATGGTATCCGGGATTTTCTATTTTACTCATGAAAAGGAAAATAAGGAAACGGAACATGAGGTAATCACAACCAATACGAGTATTCGGGAGGATATTTCCGCTGAACCTTCAGCATCTGTGCAGAAGATTGACAGTATGGTAAAGATGAATATTAAAAACAAAACCTTACCTGCATCTTCAGAAAAAATAATAGCGTATCAGGCATCTCCAAAAAAGACAGCTCTTTCGTATTCTCCGATGTCTGAAATGAGCACTCCCATAGCATCTCATCAGGAGGTTGCACAGGCTGCGGAACAAAAGATAATGGCGATGGATAGTTTAAGACGTCAGAATATCGAAGAAGTGATTGCCATAGGGATAAAAAAAGAAAAAGCTTCGATGAATGCCATGGCTTCAAGCCAGAAAGTTTCCGGTTTTAATACGGTGGGAGATACTGCAGAATCCTCTTATTCAAATCTTGCATTCAATCTTAAAGAAAAAGAAACGGAAATTAAATCTTATAATAAAGTCTACACAAAAGCACAAAAACCGTTAGCATTTAATCCTGTTACAGAAAACCGCTTAGCTGAAAAAGCAGATACGAGTAGGTTTAAAATCACTCCGGGATTACATACCAATGTTGAATCGGAAAGATCAAATAAGGCAGAGGGCTCCATTAGTATCCGGGGAACAGCTCAGACGAATCAGAACCCGATGGTTGTTATTGACGGTAAGGTTTCTGATATGGAAACTTTCAGAACTTTAGATTCCAAAAAGATTGATGAGGTAATTGTCTTGAAAGGTGATAGGGCAGCATTTTTATTTTCCGGAGAGAAAACCCGTAATGGTGTAATTGTGGTCATTACCCAATCTATTTCCAGAAAAGAAAAGAAAAAACTGAAAAAACTTCTTAATGAGAATATAACTGAAAATAAACCTTAACCATTTGAAAACTAATATTCTTTCAATATAAATCTTATAAGAAACTTCTACGGAAGTTTCTTTTTTTCTTCTGATAAAGTGCAACCTTCTCGATAAAATGAATCTTTTGTATAAGAAGTTTAAATTTAAAGTAACAATATGAAAAAAATAGGTGCAACGATATTTGCAATAGCTTTATTGGCAGGATGTAAAACAAAAACTATTTCAGCATCAAAGGAAATAAAAAAGTTCAGCGTTGAAAAAGATAAGGATCAGGATGGTATCAGAAACAGCCGCGACAAATGTCCTGACACAGCAGGACCTATTGAAAATAAAGGCTGTCCGTGGCCGGATATGGATAATGACGGTATTCCAGATAAGGATGACCAGTGTAAAGATGTTGCAGGGCCTGTTGAAAATAAAGGTTGTCCGTGGCCGGATACAGACGGAGACGGTGTTACAGATAAAGACGATGCCTGCCCGACTGTTGCAGGACCCGCAGAAAATAACGGCTGCCCGTGGCCGGATACAGATGGCGACGGTATTCTGGATAAAGATGATGCCTGTCCTACCGTTCCCGGACTTCCGGAATATAATGGCTGTCCGAAACCGAAAACGATGGTGGCCATGGAAATTGAATCTTCATTCAGACCGTATGTAGGAAAGTCATATAACAATAAACGGTTTAGTAAGAAAACAGTAAAAAAAGCGGCAAAGAAATATATTGATTATGATCATGAAGAGTATGATGCATTGGTGGAGAATCCTTTTGAGCTGACTAAGAACCAACCGTTGTCAACATTTTCTATTGATGTGGACAACGCTTCCTATTCCAATGTCAGAAGAATGATTGGATATGGAGAGGTTGATAAAAATGCTGTGAGAATCGAGGAAATGATTAATTACTTTAAGTATAATTATCCTCAGCCCAAAAGTAACCGACCTTTTTCTATCAATACCGAACTGGATCAGGCACCCTGGAATCCCAATCATAAACTGCTTAAAATAGGATTGAAAGGAAAAAATATTCCTATGAATAATCTCCCTCCATCCAATATTGTATTTCTGATTGATACCTCGGGTTCTATGGAAGAAGAAAATAAGCTTCCGCTGCTAAGATCTTCATTAAAGATTTTGCTGGATCAGCTAAGACCCATAGATAACGTTGCGATCGTTGTGTATGCGGGAAGCGCAGGTGTTGTTTTGTCTCCGACTTCCGTTGCTGAAAAAGGAAAAATAATAAAAGCGCTTGATCAGCTGCAGGCAGGAGGAAGTACTGCCGGCGGAGCGGGGATCGAGCTGGCTTACAAACTGGCTCAGGAAAATTTTATAAAAGCAGGAAATAACCGTGTCGTTTTGGCTACAGATGGAGATTTCAATGTTGGGGTGTCTTCCAAAGGAGATCTTGAAAGTTTAATTGAAGAGAAAAGAAAATCGGGAGTTTTCCTTACCTGTCTTGGCTACGGAATGGGAAATTATAAAGACAACAGAATGGAAACCCTGGCGGATAAAGGGAACGGGAATTATGCCTACATCGACAATCTGCAGGAGGCCAATAAGTTTCTGGGAAGAGAGTTTGCAGGAAATATTTATACGATTGCAAAAGATGTAAAAATTCAGATTGAATTTAATCCTAAATATGTAAAATCTTACCGGTTAATAGGATATGAAAACAGGAAATTAAGAAATGAAGATTTTGAAAATGATAAAATCGATGCCGGAGAATTGGGTAGCGGGCATACTGTAACGGCATTGTATGAAATCATTCCGGCAGATATTCATTCCGGATTTTCACCAAAGCAGAGTAAACTTAAGTATTCGGCAACTTCGACTACACAAAAATTTGGTGATGAATTGGGAACGATAAAGTTCAGATATAAGAAACCGAGGGGATCGAAAAGTTCGGAAATTGTTGAGACTATAAAGCATTCAGATACTCCGAATGTAAGCACCGATTTTAAATTTGCTTCCGCTGTAGCATGGTTTGGCCTGGTGTTAAGAGATTCAAAATTAATTAAGAAAAAAAGTTTAACAGATATCGAAAGTCTTGCAAAACAGAATACGGGAAAAGATACGGAAGGTTACAGAGCAGAATTTGTCGATATGGTTCATAAGTATAGAGGTTTTCATAAGTAAATATAAGTTAGGTGGAGCAGGCGTTGTAAAAAATGTCTGCTTTTTTTTAAGAACAGTATTTGTAGAATCATTCGGGAAAAATGTATCTTTTTTATCTGTGATAGGGTAGGTTTTTGTACTTTTAAGGGTGTTAAAAACATATCATGAAAAATTTCAGTTATCTGTTCAGGCTTATAATTCCGGCATTTGCATTTATTGGTCCGGGACTCAGTGCCGGAACTCCGGAAAACACACTTAAAGTTTTCAGAAAATTTTCTGAAAAATTACAATTTGTAAAGACAATCTCCTATCACTATACAAGAGAATTTATCTATCCTGCAGAAGATTATCACAGCAAATCGGAGGGTGAAATGTATATTGATTTCAGCAAAGAAAATGATCTTACAGGATTCCGGTATCAGTATAAGGACGAAACCGGCTTTTCCGTATTCAATAATGCTGAACTTTTTGAAACGTCTGAAGAAGACCGGACCATTCAGATTAGTACCAAACTTAAGATTTCGGATTTTGAGGGGCTGTCTGCACTGTACAACTCCATGATTACAATGAGGAATATGCTACCGACCGTTATTGCAGACAGAAATATGGTGAAGCAGGTTAAAGATACTTTAATCGGAAAAAAAACATTTTACCTTCTTAGCTTTCAAACCCAGAATATGTATCCTGATTACCTTGGGTTGGCGTTTAAAAAAACTACGCAAAAAATAATATTTCATAATAAGATAATTGTTGATAAGAAAAGTTTCCTGCCGGTGAGTTATATTCAGCTTAAAGAAGGAAGCAGGGACATCAACAGGACGGATTTCTCCGATATTAAGCTTGATCCGGTGACTCCAGAAGAGAAAAGCTGGTATTATTCAACCTACCTGAAAGACTACAAAGAAGTGAAAAAGGAATTGGTAACGCCTATTAGTGTCGGCTCACCCGCCCCGGATTTCACCCTGATCCAAAATGATACCGGAGAAAAAGTAAGCCTGAGTAACTTCCGGGGACATCCGGTATTGCTGGAATTCTGGATCAAGAACTGCAGCTACTGTATTAATGCTGTTCCTGAACTCAATACACTAAATACGAAGTACAGGCTTTCAGGCTTAAAAATATGGGGTATCAATACAACGGACAGTCAGCAGGCCATCAATCAGTTTGTACATCGGCAGAAAGTAAACTATACGGTTTTGCTTGGCGATGCAGCCGTAGGTAAAAACTACGGGATATCCGCATTTCCACAGGTCGTACTCATTGATAAACAGGGTAGTGTGATTTATTCCGGAGGTTTGGATATGTCGGTTCTGGATGCTTTGATTCGTAAAAATTTATAAGTATTGTTTTTACTGATAGAAATTAATTATTTAATTTTCAAAAATTATTGAAAGTTCAAAATATTTAATTATATTTGTATCAGAAATTAAAAAGTAACAAAATGCAACTTTCAGAAGCAAAAGAAAAATATATTCAGACCTGGGGAACGTTGGCAACCAATTGGGGAATCAACAGAACGATGGCACAAGTTCATGCTTTGCTTTTAGCTGAAGGAAAACCGCTTTCTACAGATGAAGTGATGGAGAAACTTTCTGTCTCAAGAGGGAATGTCAATATGAATATCCGGAATTTAATGGATTGGGGGTTGGTAAGAAAAGAGCTTGTGAAGGGTGACCGGAAGGAATATTTTGTAGCGGAAAGAGATATGTGGTATTTGTTTAAACAGCTGGTAAAAGAGCGTAAGAAAAGAGAAATCGAACCGGTTTTAAATTCAATCTCCGAATTGAAAAATATTGATGAAAAAACAGAAGATGCACAGAAGTTTACTGCTTTATTGGAAGAAATGGAGAGCGTAACCGGGAAAGTATTTAGCATTATGGATCTGGCCATAAAAAGCGACGATCACTGGCTGGTCGGCAAAATTACCAGCTTATTGAAATAGAAAGGGACAATGATCCTTTTTTATTTCAGTTAAACTTTCAAAAATTACTGAAAATATAAAAATTACAAGATGTTTAATATTGTTTCATATATCATCTTTCTGGCAGCCAGCTTTTATATTACCATAGATGTCGGAAGAAGATGCTATCATGCAGGAAAGCCGTATCTGGAATATCTTATTCATGATACAGATCTTTGTCTCACGATCAACAGAATACTTTTAGGTTGCTATTATCTGATCAATCTTGGGTATATCGCGATCAGCCTTACGAGCTGGAACAGGGTAGAATCTATTGAGCAGTTGCTTACGGTAACGGCAATTCGTGTTGGAAATATTATGCTGATTCTTTGTGTTCTGCATTACCTCAACATTTTTACTCTCTATGTTTTAAGAAAAAATTTAACTCTAAAATAAACTATTATGACAGCAACCATCTTAACCACCGCAACGTACAATTTTTCAGCTTACATGATTTATTTACCTATCGTAATAACGCTTACTGTTTTTGTATCGCAGTTTCTATTTAGGAATTCAAAAACTTTTATGATTGACATTTTTCATCAGAAAGAGGACATTGCCATGGCAACGAATTCATTGTTCAAAATAGGGTTTTATCTCCTGAATATAGGCTTTGCGCTCTGCATTATTGAGTTTTACAGAATAGAAACTCTTGAAAGTCTCGTAGTAGATATGAGCGAAAAGATTGGTAAATTTTCAATTTATCTCGGAATAATGATGCTTCTCAATCTTCTTCTTTTTCTAAAAGGCCGCAAACATGCCATCAACAAAGAAAAACAAATCAGAAATGAAAACACTCATATTTAAAATCTGGATGTATTTCACATTCAAACTACAAAACAAAAGAACAAGAGGAGATTTTTTAAACCTTTAAACTAGTAGCCATGAAAATTTTACTAAAATATGATTTACGGATCCAGCAGACGGTAATCCTTCTTTTTATAGCAACATTATTAATGGCATTAATAATTGAAATTGATTCTGGTTTTACGGTGATACTAATTGAATTTTTTCTTATCGCGTTCGTTCAGTACACTTTGAATCTGTTAAAATTTTACAAGAAACATTATCCTCGAACGCAATCCAGAACAGTTTATATTTTTGTTTCCAGTTATGTGGTTATTACTTTTCTGTTTTTCGTTCTGCGCCGTTTTTTAAATTTAGATTTTTATTGTGATTTTATTGACTGGATGCCGCTTTCATGGATCATTCTATCACCTGTCCTGATCTTACAATCTTTGATTATCAGTTTTTATGATAAAGAAAAACTAGAATTAAAAGACAATTGATATGGTAACAATTTATTTAGAAACAATAATCAAAGCTGATATCTATAAAGTTTTTGATTTGGCAAGAGACATTGATTTGCATCAGAAATCAACTTCCAAAACTAATGAGACAGCAATTGCAGGAAGAATTTCGGGACTTATTGAAGAAGGAGAATCTGTGACATGGAAGGCAGAACATTTGGGTGTTTATCAGACTTTAACCATAAAAATTGTTAGTATGGAAAAACCGTATCAATTTACTGATGTTATGCAGAAAGGGGCTTTTAAATCAATGAAACATCAGCATATTTTTAAACACAAAGATAAAAATATACTCATGATTGATATTTTTGAATTCGAATCACCTCTTGGAATTATAGGCAGAATTTTTAATAGATTATTTCTTAAAAATTATATGAGGAATTTTCTTTTAGATCGAAATAAATTAATTAAGGAAACCGCAGAAATTAATTAAATAGTCTACTATCAGCTGAAATTTGTATTATTTAATACGATCAAGTTGAACAAACAATTATCAACCATCAACAGTTAACCATTAACCATCAACCATAATATCATGAAAATAATCATCGCTGCCGGAACCGGATTTCTCGGGAAAAATCTTGAAACATATTTTGCAAATAAAGGTCATGAGGTTATTATCCTCACCCGAAATCCAAATCGATCAAATGAATATCATTGGGATGGCAACACTTTAGGAGAATGGAAAAATCTTTTTGAAAATGCAGATGTTTTAATCAACCTGGCAGGAAAGTCAGTCGATTGCAGATATACTGACAAAAACAAAAAGGAAATTTATGATTCAAGAGTCAACAGTACAAAAATTCTTCAAAAAGCTGTTGATCAATGCATCAATAAACCTAAAGTTTGGCTGAATGCCAGTTCGGCAACAATTTATATTCACTCGGAAACTCATCTGAATACTGAGGAAAATGGAATTATAGGCGATGATTTTTCGATGAATATCTGTAAAAGCTGGGAAAAAGAATTTTTCAAACAGGAAATAGAAAATGTAAGAAAAGTTACTTTGCGGACTTCCATCGTATTAGGAAATAACGGCGGGGCCTTTCCAAAACTTAAAATGATTACGAGGTTAGGTCTGGGCGGAAAGCAGGGTAGAGGAAACCAAAATGTAAGCTGGATCCATATTCATGATTTCTGTAAGGTTGTTGAGTTTATCATTGACCACGAAAATATTTCAGGTTGTATAAATGTCACTGCGCCTAATCCTTTATCGAATGATGCTTTCATGAAAAAAATGAGGAAAGCAATGAAGATTCCATTTGGATTAAATGTTCCTGTCTGGCAGTTGGAATTTGCTTCCCTATTTTTGAAAACCGAAACCGAATTATTATTAAAAAGCAGAAATGTTTATCCGGAAAAGTTAATGCAAAATGGTTTTAGGTTTTCGTATCCGGATATTGAAAGAGTTTTTAGGGATTTATTATCACCCAGAAGTATTAATTGATTTCCGAAATGTTTATTTTATCAACATTTACCAGGTTATTATTATAGCAAGTCTGACCAAGTATGTCAACTATATTCTGTGGCAGTTTTTTTAATTTTAATGGAATCTCTGGACTCGCCACTAAGTGGTAATGTGGATCTGAGAAATTATTTGGATACGTTTTATCAAAAGAATATAGTCCTTTTTTTGTCATAAATACATAGTCTTCTAAATATCTTTTATTAACCCCTGAACCAAATATTTTAATCAATATACTGTCTAATTTTGGATTGATCACTACTTCGGATATTTCAGGCAAACTTCTAAAAAATCCATATAAAATTTCATTGTTTTCTTTAGATCTGGCAACAGATTCTGGTAATTTACCACCTGCTGAAGCCATAAATCCTATATGTTCACTATCAGTGATAAACCAATCTACATCCATGGTTTGTTGTTCGATTTCTGTTATTATCATGATTTAATTTTTTTGTAAATTGACTGATGCTGGAAGTTTAATCTAAAGGATTTCACTACATCAACCTTGCATGAGATACCTTGGTTTATATTTAATTATTTGTTATTCAGTATCTTAGCTTCCCTTGTGTTCCAATCTAAAAAGGATAGTAATTGTTTTATTCAAGAACTTCTATGCTGCTGCCATTATGAAAATAACTCAACCTTGTATTTCCCAAATGATCTACATAATTGTAAATATACTTATTATTTTCAAAATTTTTAAACCCACCGCATTGCAGTGGGTTCTTTATTATTGCTCACAGATTAAAAAGCCGAGAGATCAGCATTTATTGCATCCTTTCTAAAATGAAGTTTTCTTCGATAGAACCTTTTTCGATAAATTCTTGAAACACCCTTATTGATAAGTCTAATTTACTAGCATCTCCTGCAATATAGAAGATATTGTCTTCAAACTTATATCCTAACCAATTGTCATCAGAAATTTCAAATAACCTCCATTCAATTGGGATGATGTCGCTTTTCATTAAATCAATTTCTATACTCCATCCTGGATTATCTATAGATTCGATTTTTATAATAACTTCATGTTCCCAATTACCATCAGTTTGCTCTTTAAACCATTTTTGTAACCAATCTATCATATTATTATGGATTTTTTTTAGGCATATCTACTCCTGGGATAGCTGGGCGAACCCCTCCATTCTCCTGTACATGTGGAGTTTCTGTTTTGACACCTGTTTTTTTATCAATATGTGCGGCTCCTTTATAATCAACTCTTTTAACTGTTTCAAAGCCAACACCTTTACTATTTTTATTTGGATTATTTTGATTAACCCTATAAGTAGTTGAACCTCTCTCATTAATAACTGTATGGTCACCAATTGCAGTAACCCACCGCAATTGCGTTGGGTTCTTTATTACTGTCACAGATTACAAATACGCGAGATCGAGGTTCTTAAGTATTGTTATAGAGATATATTGTAGCAAGTGCATATAGTAAAACATTTACTATTAAATGAAAAATATTTAAATCTTTAAAATTTCTTTTTATTATTATTCCAGCTAAAATAAAATGTAATAGAATAGTTGTGAAATAAAGCATCCAAATTTTAAACTGGTGCTTTTGACTATTACTTGCATATCCTAATAAAAAACAGGAAAAATACCAAATAATTATAAAGATCAATAATAACAATATATTTAAAAGATAAAATTTTAATAGTGATTTCATATTAATTATTGACTAACAGTTACAGTTATATTATACTTTTTCTTCATTTCTTGTACAAAATTATTAATAATTTGTTGATTTGTGCCTCCTTGTAAAACCGCTGATGTAAATGCTTTTAAATCTTTTTGAAATGAAGATATATCATGTGCCCCAAAAAAACCATTAACCCTTTCATTGGAACTGAAAGCACCTTTCGCACCTTTCATATCATTTCCGGATAATCCATCGTGATTGTGATCTAATGTATAGGTATCCACTCCATCAACAGCTTTCAACCTTCCAGATTGATGAGGAGCCATATTATATGAGAATTCAACTTCATTATCAGGATCTGCAAATAAAGCTGCATTTTCTTTTATCATTTGAACTAAACGCTCTGTATAACCTTGACCAAAGGCAGCTCCTCTGCTGTGAGTGTATATCTGAATTTTTTCTATGATTTTACCTGTTTTAGGATCTTTTGCAAGTTTAGATAAAATACTTTGGAATTCAGTATTATTCATAGCCATTCTACCTGCTTGTATTCTATTTTCAGGCGTGTTTCCTAAAAAATAATTTCCCTTTTGTATACTCCAATTTCCAGAAAAATCTTGTTGAGCATATCTATCTCCGTCTACAAAATGAAATTGACCTCCAGGATTAGGGATTCCAGAACCTTTTATTGTATTGATTATAGCTTGAGTCCAATAACTTGGACTTGCTCTATCTATATCTCCCTCTGAAACTCTACCATTAATTAATATTGGAAGTTCACCATCTTTGTCTATATAAAGGATAGGACTATTAAGAGCATAAACATAAGGGGATGAACTTTCTAATAATTCTGCTTTTGGATCCACAACACCCCATCTTCCTAAGTCCGGCATATAAAACCTTGCTCCATAATCATACATTCCGGTTTCTGTCTGAAGTTCCTTGCCATTGTACTTGTATTGATACGCAGAATTTCCTGCCAACGCATTATACCCTTCATGCTTCAACCCAAACGGATAATAATTGTTTTCTTCAAGAACTTCTATGCTGCTTCCATTGTTGAAATAACTTAAACGCACATTTCCTAAATGGTCAACATAGTTGTAAATATACTTATTTTTCACAAAATCATAATACCCCTCCGAAGTTGGTACAAATTGAAGCTCCTGCACAGGCGGTGGTGGCGGACAGTCTAAACATATAAAAAAAGAATCATTTTTAAGATACTGAAATCCATCCAGATAGTCTGTTGTTGCAGATGTAACAAGATTAGTTGACGATTTTCTTATTTTAGTTCCATCGGCTCTGTAAAGATAATTAACTTCAGAACCTACTTTTTTACTTCCACTTGTAATTCTTGAAGGAAGATTGAGATAATTATAAGTAATTGCACTGATTCCTTTATCCGGGTGAATTGTCATATTTCCATTGAGATCATAGGTAATGGTGTTTTGTAGTGCATTATAACCCGAGGAATTATTAATAACTCCCGAAGGTAGGGTGATCTTATCCAGTCGATTGCCTGTATAATTGTACACCAAATTATCAATCTCCTCAGGAATGGTACCTGAACTTGGCTTTGAAAACCTGTTAAGTGTCGTTATATTACCATTTAGATCATAATGATAATATTCATTATAATAGCCAGTCCAAATAACTGTCGAATTAGGTTCCTGATAATACCCCCCTGTAAGACGATTAAGAGCATCATACATATACACATATCTGCGCTGTGTCCCATCCTGAGATGTTTGCCAATCGACTTCAGAAATATTTCCGTTGTATCTTGGTGTCCAGCCGGTAGTCTGTGGCTGTTCATATTTAATACTATATCCGAACAGTTTTCCATTAAGATTAGCCGGATCATTAATCTTAGTCATCCAGCCTCTTATATTATAGCTGTAGCTGATATCCTGAAGCGGTGTGGAAGGAGAGCTACCACCAACTTTTTTATTAGAAAGCTGTGAGAGGTCATTATATGTATTCTGTGCCAATATTTCAGCAGTTGCTGAACCTACTTGATGAGTATGGGTTAATAATCGATTCTGCTGATCATAGGTGAAGTTTTCGGTGATGACTTTATCAGTATCGGTATCAAGTCTCTTATGAGTAGTAATGCTTTGCTGAACTACTCCTGCAAAATCCAGCCTGGATTCTACTTTTGTTCGACCTCCCAAATGGTTGATTGAGTAGCTTCCAATACTTCTTCCTTTTTTATCGTAATAGGTGTAGTTTTTCGTCCAGTTATTGTCCTCAATATTTTTAACAAGGCTCATTACCGAAAGGCTTTTGGTACTTAATCCTTCTGTGGTCGGAGTATCAGTTATCGTTGCTTCTCCTAAAATCGTTGTTGGAAAAGCAGGATTGAAGCTATACCCTGGATAAGTGTCGTAATAATTAATACTTAAAAGCTTGGTAATAGTATTGGGATAACTGCCGGAAGCAGCATTATCATAATACACATCTACGCCACTGTTGTTAAAACCAATCGCTGTAGTACGCATTACATTATTGCTTCCCTTAGAATCGACATTCGCCTGTTCCGATGCTCTTCCCGCACTTCCATAATTTTGAGTGCTTGTATAAAACCCCGTATATGCTACCCTGCCAAACTGATCGTATTTGGTGAAAAGCCACTGCTTTGAACTTCCCATATTGGCATCCTGAGTCATCACCAGCCGGTCCTGTTTATCATACACCATATATTCCCAGCCTTTTCCCGGAAGTTTCTTTTCCACTAACCGATTTCTGCCATCGTACTTATACTGGTAGCAAAGATCCGAAAGGATCGTATTGGGATTAGCGGCAAGAGATGCCAGAGGAGGAATAACAAAAGCCAGCTGGTTGTATTCATTGTACACATAATACGTATCGGCTTTTTCTGTGGCACTAAGCATTTTTCTGACTAACAATACCTGCCCCTCTCCATTTTTAAATTCAATAGTCTGGTTGCCATCTTCATCTGTAATGGTGTTTTTATACAGCTTGGATACATCATACATTCCTGCAACGGATAAGCTGGATTGAGCGTTTGAGTAATCGAATGTCGCGATATATTTTTTTACATCCTGTGCATCATTTACACCATATTCGTATCCTATATTATGCCCCTGCCAGGACGTTCCAGGTTGCGCCTGTGACAAAACACGGTCTAATGGAGAAGCCTCCAATACTTTATGCGAAAAAGTAATATTATCTCCATAAAAAGATTGTGCAGCACTATTAACACCTTGTTGAATAGCGCCGTTCAGGGTCGGCATCGGAGTCGGGAGCCATGAATCGGTCTGTCTTCCAAACTGATCATAGGGAATTATAGTGACTAGATCTTTTCCGGATGGAGACGCTTTAATATTTATGGTCTGATTAGGTCTTCCCAGTCCATCAAAATATTGAACAGTTTCAGAAGTTTTTGCTGTTCCAGGGAGCGAAGGATCTGATAAATAAGTTTTGCTATAAATGTAGTTTTCTGTAGAAGTGGGGGATGTCTGGGCAGTTAAAACACCTGCTATAAACGATGCACTGACAGGAATGATTATTTTCTTCATAATTTGGTTTTATGGCTTATAGTGATAATTAGTAGTTCTAACCGTTTTCTTTACATTTCCTTCTATAATGTAAACCTCCTTAAGTCTTCCAAAGGCATCATAATCATAGTATTCGGTTTGACCGTTGGGTTTCATGATACTGGTTTGTCCCTTATGAAATAGATCATACGTATATGTGGTCATTAGCGCACCAACAGGATATACCCTAACCTCATCTATATAAGCGAAATTTGATCCTATTAAATAATTCTGTCCATTTCCTAAAGTAACGGTATTTTCAACGTATTGCCAAGGTGTAGAAGCTCCTGATTTTCCCCAATACGAAACAATTACTTTATCATAACCAAGACTATTTGATGGTAAGTTGACTACATACTCTCCTGTGTGGGAAACTTTTCCGGTAAGAGCATAAGTATTGCTGATGTTGACGGTTTCTTCTTCAAAACTGGTATGAAAAGGTATCGAGGCTTCAACAGTACTTTCAACACTAAAATTAAAATTGTTTTCGATCTGTCCCTGATAGCCATTATAGCCGATATTTGTAAGTTTAACTTTATATGTACCAGGCTTAAGATTAATTGAAGGCGTTGTAAACGTATAAAAGTTTCCATTAGAAGGTGTTGAATCGGTAAAGGATACTGTACCGCTACTGTTATTGATGTTTTCAAATGTAATTTGGTACATAACAGATGTATTCTCTGGGTACCTTTCATATGTCCTGGCTATTTTATAGTTTTTTTGTTCTGTAATAGTAAAACTTCCCAACTCATACACTGTACTACCCATTGGTATCACCAAGGCTGAATAAGAGACATTTTTGTTATCACTTAGTATTGCTGATACATATTTAGCATTTTCTACTGCTGCGATAGGCAATGATTTATTGTATCCCCACAGGTAAGTCAGCGGGTCGCCATCTTCTTTTTTTATCGTTAACGGATTGGCTTTATCATCATACGACAGATATCGGATCCTATTTTCCAGAGGAGTTGTCACATCCATTTGTCCTTTTATAGTTTCAGGCTCTATGATGTTATTTCCCCAATCTTTATAGGAGGTCTGGGCTTTCTGGATTTGCTTGTTTAAAGTGGTATTGCTGATATTCTGTTCAACCACCGGCGATAATATATTCTTAGCTAA
Organism: Chryseobacterium lineare; assembly: GCF_977014045.1. Taxonomy (NCBI): domain Bacteria; kingdom Pseudomonadati; phylum Bacteroidota; class Flavobacteriia; order Flavobacteriales; family Weeksellaceae; genus Chryseobacterium; species Chryseobacterium lineare. Next base: position 407,043 of record NZ_CDRNIQ010000001.1, read on the forward strand.
CATACTCTGATAGGGCTGGGAAGAAGAAAAATCATAAGGATATTTATACTGAATCAGTATGTTTTCACCTTTGCTATTGATCGTTGTTACTTCTTTAATTTTTAAATTATGTTGATTATAAGCATAGTGTATAGAATCTGCAACAAATTTATTAGGATTCAATCTGTCATAAGTTCTTTTTTTCGATGAATCTAACAGGCGGGCTTTCTGATGAGCAAGTGTATTACTTGCTTTGATAGATTGAATATAATGGTCTATACAACCAATACATCCCCAAGTGCTTAGATCAACATTTTTATACCATGCTAAATCAGTAAGAGTTCTGGTCACATTGATTCCGGTTTTAAAGTTTTTAATAAAGTGATCTGAATAATTATACCATTCTTCACTTACTTTATTTCCTGCGTTATCTTTTACTACCTTATACTCCAGCTTAGGTTCATAATTCCCTACATCTTCCTGGAAGGGATGAAGCTCCCTTATAAAAGTTGTATAGGAATAATTATCCGGATTAGAATAAGAATATTCTGTATAACCTGTATTATTATTCACCATACCTCTATATTCATAAACCTTTCCATAAGCAATAGGCATTCCCGGTGTTAAATCATGGGGGACAACAGGACTTGAATTGACAATAATTCGATTATAATATTCCCAACATGCAAAAATACAGTTTCCATTTACCATTAAGTCTCCTTCATTATCTAAATACCATTGCAGATAACTGTAAAATTCTGTATCTATTTTATTAAATTTTGGCGATTCATATTGGTAAGATTTGATTTCCGCTATTTCATCATCTTTTGAATAGTTAGTAATTTTGGAAACTCTTAACCCTCCTATAAATCCTGAAGTGTTAGAGGAGCCGGAATACAAGCCATCTACATAAGCCCTGTCAAATTCAAATTTAGTTTTTCCACCAGTAGGATATTTAATTTCTTTAAGCATACATGCTTTTGCAAAAGTGCCATTGTCAGCCATTCTGTTTCCTCCGTATCCATGGCCCTGATAATTTGAAGGAAGCATATTTTCAGGGATTGCTGTACCATTATTGCTGCCATTATAATATCCCCAAAAATCATATGATCTTGAAAGATATGGTGGCAACATTTGGCTTTCTTCATAAGTAAATGTGTGAGTTTGCGGATCTGAGCCATTTTCACCGAATATGCTCATAGAATTTAATTTCAACCTTTTATCAGCTTCCATTCCCCAACCAATACCTTTGGTCCCCAAATAAGATTGATTAAAAGTTACTTTTTTTCTGATTACATTAGGTTCTTTTTTAGAAGCTATTTTTATTTCAGTTAGTTTTTTTAGTCCTTGAAAGTCTTCACGATCGGCATACGAAAAAGTTATAATTTCATCATCGCTTTCTATTGAAGATAATGCTACTGTATAAGTTCCGCCAGCAGTACCGCCAGCATGATCAGTTGGATATGCATCATGTCCCTGTGGATAACAATTATTTCCACTGACAAATTGCTGAGGTGTTTGAAGCACATTAATAGAGGATCCGTTAGTAGCTCCTTGTTGGGGTATATAATTTAATTTTATATTTTCAGTGCCATCCGCAGAACTTACTTCAATAAGAAACCACTCAGAAGACCCATAGCTTGAATCCTGAAATCTTTTAAAAGTATACAAAATACCATTATCATCTGTTATTTTAAATTGATCGTTAACTGTTCGTTCAATTTTGAATGGCTTGTAAGGCAGTGTTATTAGAGTATCTCTGGCCGGGTAATTATAACGAAAAATTCCTGAGGTCCCATCGGACAATTTGTAAAAGTACCGGTCACTCATCAAATCTTCATTGTTGAACTTCGTATTTAGAATCATTTCCATTGTATGCGAGCCTCCAGCTGAATTACAACCCGGATTATAATTACTCCAAACAATATTGGGAACAGCACTAAGAAATTGTTCAGCGCTGGCATAGGTTTTAACAGAACTTCCCTCTTCATCTAAAACATCAAGCATTGAACGGCTGACCAACCCTCCTGCATTCAGCACCCAACCTATACCTACTTCAGAAGATACATCTGAAACTTTAATTCCCGATGCGTGATAAGAAATAGAAATCGGTAAGTTAACATTCTTATTACCAATCGTATAAACCGGTATTTCAATTTTAGGAACTCCTGTACTCATATCCACTGGTATTTCACCATACCGCATAAAATTCTGTGCTGTTGGAGACGCTGGAACAATTGACGGCAATTGATAATTCATCTGACTTTGCCCATTAATAACAATAGCAAACAGTATGAAGAAAATTCGCAGACTCATTTGATTAAATATATTTTGTTTAAAATGGGATAATATTTTTTTAACTTTCATAGTTATTTCTTAATCAGTTTAGCACTCGCTGTTTTATTATCATTAGTTTTCACGCTCACCAGGTACGCTCCCTGCACCAGCGCCTGTGTATTAATTTTGGTCACTTTATTTTTGGTTTTCAGGCTCTGTAATTGTCTTCCACCCATGTCATACAACACAATATCCGCTTCTTTAAAGTCAAATCCAATTTCTACGTACGCATAATCACTCACCGGATTAGGGTAGATCTTAATATCCTGCTTTTCGATCAGCTGGTCAATCTGCTTGTCTCCCAGCTTCACAATCTTCCAGTTCTCTTTCCCCAGTTCTTCAGCACTCGTTCCGGCCAGTACAATCGATCCGTCACGGTTCAGTTTTATGTCGGATAATCTCTCCTCTTTTTTCCTTGATTCCCCCTTCACATGCTTTCTCCACTGCTCATTTCCGTTCTGATCTAAATACAGCATCCAGAATGTTTCATCGTCACTTTCAATCCTTCCTTCTGCTTGAGTATAACCGCCCAGTAAAATGCCTTTGGTTGATGGTTGATGGTTGTCGGTTGATCGATTGTAAACGACGTTCATCCCCATCAGCACATCCCTGTTCTTGAAATTGTAAGATTTCTGCCAGATTTCTTCTCCTCTTTCATCCAGTGAAATCAGCCAAAGATCTGTTCCTTCTTCAATGCCTACAGTTTTATTTCCTGATCTTTCCGATCTTGATTCTCCTCCAATTAAGTATCCTGTAGAAGTTAAAGCCAATGTTCTTAAATGATCATCACCTTTTCCACCGAAATTCTTTTCCCACTCAACTTTCCCATCTTTATTCAGCTTGATGATCCAATAATCGCCTTCACCGAAATTTTCGGTAGACTTTGCATAACCGGAAAGTGATTTTGAATTTTGGGTTGAAGCGTTTTGCTCCCCTCCTTTGGAGGGGCTGGGGGAGGATGCGCTTCTGGAATACACGCCCAGCAAAGCTCCGCCGTCTTTTGTCGGAATCATTTTCTCCACCTCATCCAATCCTTTTCCGCCCAAAACCAGGTGTGATAATTCCTTCCCGTTTTTATCCAACCGTACCACCAGAACATCTTTAGAACCATAGCCTGCTGTTCCCTTCCCTTCGGCTCCGCTCAGGGAACGCGGATCCGTTGATTGGCCTGTTGCCTGAGCGGAGCCGAAGGCAACATTCCCCGCCACAAAAAATCCCATATCCGTAGTTTGGATTACCGCTCTGGCCTCTTCATCTGAAGCGCCGCCAATCGTTTTCTGCCACAATTCATCCCCGAATTCATTAATCCTGATCAGCCAGATATCAGATCCTCCTTTGGAATCCTCTTTCTTATCCAGGCCTTTTCCGGAAAAAGAAGTTCCAGCCAGCAAAAAACCACCTTCCTGGGTATTTACCGTAGCCGAGAGAAAATCATGATTCTGTCCCGAGAAATACTTTTCCCAGACCTCTTCACCCTGCTGATTCAGTTTTATCAAATGGAAATCGTAACCGTTATTTTGTTTTTGGTTGATGGTTGACGGTTGGTTGTTGTTGGACTTAATACCGCTTCCGGTTATCAGATATTGCTGATCGATGGTGGTGGTAATCTGGGAAAGGAAATCCTGTGTGGAGGATTTGATGTCTTTCTGCCAGATGACTTCCTGAGCGGAAACGCTCAGAAACGTGCATATAAACAATGCACCGGAGTAGAATCTTTTCATACGTAGTGTTTTGAAAGAGTTAAAGATTATTGTTTTGTGTGATGAAGTTATTTTAAGAATTAAAAAAAATGTTTATTCTTAAAAAAGGAGAGCAATTCTTAGAAATTGCCTGAATGGAAATGGTTGTTATCATGGTTTGTTTTTATTAATTTTTTTCAGGTCTTGGATCAAATAGTAACCTGTTATGCAAAACTAATTCTCTTAAACGACAAATCATGTCGTGTTATTATCATAGATGCATTTTTTGTTGGTAAGGTTGTATAATCCTTTACATCCGAAGCGAAATTATAAAAAAATATGATATCAGAATCATAGATTACAAAGAATTTACAGTAATAAAAAAATGCTTAGAAAAGCTTTTGTGAATAATATTTACAGCTTAATATCAGCAGATTATTTTTATTCTTGCTTAAGTGATTTTTAACAAAAATTAATCTCCCATAATGCCAATTAAATGAAAATGGACCACAGAAAAAAAATTATAATAATTTTCAAAAAGATGATCAGATTTGTTCGACAATCCTTCGGGTGTTCTTCGGAAGTTCTTCGGAAAAAGTACCGTTTTCCCGAAGCCGACCCGAAGGTGATCCGAAGAAGACCCGAAGAAAGTACCTTGGAAACCGGTCAAAACGCGTCAAAACCGGTCATAGCTTTCATAAATCATCAACAACTTGTGGATTCATCAAAGGATGATTAAATTAGCAAAAACTAAACTTCATGTTCATCAGCCTTAAAATTAAAACCGTATTGCTCTGGTCTTTACTCATTTCATCTGCTTTTTTTTCTCAGGCTCATAATGTTTCCGAAGGCTATCAGAAACCTACGGATCCGCTGGTAGTTCAAAATCTCGAAAACTGGCAGGACCTGAAATTCGGGCTTTTCATGCATTGGGGAACCTACAGTCAGTGGGGAATTGTCGAAAGCTGGAGTCTTTGTCCCGAAGATGAATCATGGACCCAAAGAAAGGCGGAACATGGAAAATCGTACTATGAGTATGTGAAAAATTATGAAAATCTTCAGACGACTTTTAATCCGGTTCAGTTTAATCCTCAAAAATGGGCAGACGCTGTAAAAAAAGCGGGAATGAAATACGTGGTTTTTACCACGAAACATCACGATGGTTTTGCTATGTTTGATACGCAACAATCTGATTATAAAATTACTTCTACGAAAACACCTTTTTCCAAAAATCCGAAAGCAGATGTTACGAAAGAGATTTTTAGTACCTTCAGAAAAGAGGGTTTTAAAATTGGAGCTTATTTTTCAAAACCAGACTGGCATTCTGATGATTACTGGTGGTCTTATTTTCCGCCGAAAGACCGTAACGTAAATTATGATCCGAAAAAATATCCTGAGAAATGGAACAGTTTTAAGAATTTTACTTTTAATCAGCTGAATGAAATCACTTCAAACTATGGTAAAATAGATATTCTCTGGCTGGATGGCGGTTGGGTTCGCCCATTTCATACCATTGATCCGAATGTCGAATGGCAACGTACGATTAAAGTCGAACAGGATATTGATATGGACAAAATCGGCACAATGGCCCGAAAAAATCAACCCGGAATTATCATTGTAGACCGTACCGTTCCAGGAAAATGGGAAAATTATGTAACGCCCGAACAAGCTGTTCCTGAAAAAGCACTTTCAATCCCCTGGGAAAGCTGTATCACAATGGGAGACTCGTTTTCATACGTTCCAAATGACAATTATAAATCATCTCAGAAAATCATTGAAACATTGGTGAAAATTATTTCAGGAGGCGGTAATTATCTGATGAATATTGCTCCCGGACCCAACGGAGATTACGATCCGGTTGTTTATGAAAGGTTAAAAGAGATTTCCGGTTGGATGGATCAGAATCAGTCTGCGGTTTTTGCCACGAGAAGTGTTGCGCCTTATCGTGATGGGAATTTTTATTATACCCAAAGCAAAGACGGAAAAACACTGAATATTTTTCACTTGGATGAAAAAACGCATTATGGATCTCCATCAACGTTAAATTTTACCATTCCGGAGAATTTTAAACCAAAATCATTAAAAGTTTTAGGATTACCAAATAAAATTCAGTGGAAAAGATCAGGAAATACAATTAAAGTTGATGTACCGGAAGAAAGGATTCAGCTAAAATATTCAACTGTAATTCAAATTACACAATAACGATAAATTGTTTTTAAAACGACCTAGGAAATCGAAGCGTTAAGAAAATTAAAACTTAATCCGTTAGAAATTCCCATTGTTTGAAGCGCGACAAAAGTATTGAACCGAAGAACGAATATTGAATTCGCGCTAGTTTTGGGAATTTTAGGATTGAATTTTAATTTTTAGTGGAGAGTTTCAAGTCTTGAATTTTTGGTTCTTTTGCTTCAAGGTAAAAGAACAAATCTTAAATTAAATTATTCTTAAAATGCATTTTAAACTCCGATTTAAAATTATAGGAATTTCATTATTGGGTTCTATAATGATCTCAGCTCAAAAACCATTATACAAAAACCCGAAGCAGCCTGTTGAAGCAAGGATTCAGGATTTATTAAAAAGAATGACTCCTGAAGAAAAATTCTGGCAGTGTTTTATGATTCCCGGAGATTTGGATCATGTCCCAAAAGGTCAATATGCACATGGAATTTTCGGATTGCAGGTGAGCGCCGGAAACCAGGGAGGCGGAGCAGCGGGACAAATGCTGACTTATAATGCCAATGAAGATGCAGAAAGATTAGCTAAAAAGATCAATGCAATCCAGAAATATTTTGTGGAAGAGTCACGGTTGGGAATTCCTATTATTCCTTTTGATGAGGCACTACATGGCTTAATGCGGGAAGGTGCAACGGCTTTTCCGCAAGCGATCGGTTTATCTGCCACATTTAATCCCGAACTGATGAAAGAGGTTTCTACGGCGATTGCCAAAGAATCAAAATTGAGAGGAATACGCCAGATTTTAACACCGGTTGTCAATTTAGCAAATGATGTCCGTTGGGGAAGAACCGAAGAAACCTATGGCGAAGATCCGTTCCTGACTTCTGTGATGGGCGTAAGTTTTGTCAGTTCCTTTGAAAAGAACGGCATTATTACTACCCCAAAACATTTTCTGGCCAATGTAGGAGAAGGAGGAAGAGATTCGTATCCTATCCACTGGAGCAAAAGGTATCTGGAGGAAACTCATTTAATTCCATTTGAAAAAGCCTTTCATCAGGGGAAAAGCCGTTCGGTAATGACTTCGTATAATCTGCTGGATGGAAGACCTTCAACGGCTAATCACTGGCTGCTGACCGATAAATTGAAAAAAGAATGGAATTTTAAAGGCTTTGTCATCAGTGATGCCAGTGCGGTAGGAGGAGCCAATGTCCTGCATTTTACGGCAAAAGATTATGATGATGCTTCTGCACAGGCCATTAATGCAGGTCTTGATGTAATTTTTCAAACCGAATATCAACATTATAAATTGTTCATTCCGCCGTTTCTGGATGGTAGAATTTCAAAGGAAAGAATTGATGATGCGGTGGCAAGGGTTTTACGGGCGAAATTTGAGTTAGGCTTATTTGAAAATCCTTATGTTTCCGATAAAGATATTGAAGAATTAAAGAGAATTAATCATAAACCTTTGGCTGAAAAAGCAGCTCTTGAATCGTTTGTTTTGCTTCAGAATAACAATAAAACGCTTCCGATTTCTGAAAATTACAAAAAGATTTTGGTAGTAGGAACCGATGCTGCTGATGCAAGATTAGGTGGTTATTCAGGGCCGGGAAATAAAAAAGTGAGTATTTTGGATGGAATTAAAAATTTCGTTAAAAATAAAAATATTGAAATAACGTATTCAAAAGGAATCGACTGGAACCTGAAGAAGTTTGTAACCATTCCTGCTGAGTTTTTATCCTCTGAAAATCAAAAAGGATTAAAAGGAATGTATTTTTCTAATCCTGATTTAAAAGGTAATTCCGTTTTTGAAAAACAAGACGAACAGTTGAGTTTTAAATGGACTTTATATTCCCCGGATCCTGAAAAGCTACAGACTGATAACTACAGCGTCCGCTGGACAGGAAAACTGAAAGCACCAAATTCCGGAAAATATCAGTTGGGATTACGCGGGAATGATGGTTTCAGATTGTTTTTAAATGGAAAATTACTGATCGACAACTGGGGAAAGTTGAGCTATTCAACCAAAACAATTGACATGGATTTTGTGAAAGATCAACAATATGATATTACCGTAGAATTTTATGAAAACAAGGGAGAGGCGAATATTGAACTGATCTGGAATTTCGGACTGAATGACGGGCAAAAAGATTTTAATGATGCTTTAAAACTCGCTCAAGATGCAGATTACATCATTGTAACCGCTGGAATTCACGAAGGGGAATTTCAGGACCGGTCTTCGCTCAGCCTTCCCGGAAATCAGGAACAATTTATTCATGAAGTTTCAAAACTAAATAAACCGGCAACCGTGATTTTAGTAGGGGGTTCTGCTATAAAAACGACCGATTGGAAAGATAAAGTCGGAGCAATTTTAGACGTCTGGTATCCGGGAGAAGAGGGCGGAAATGCGGTGGCCAAAGTTCTTTTCGGGGCAGAAAATCCGTCCGGGAAATTGCCCGTTACATTTCCAATTGAAGAAGGGCAGTTGCCTTTAGCTTACAATCATCATCCGACCGGAAGAGGAAACGATTATTATGATCTGAGTGGTGAGCCTCTGTACCCTTTTGGTTTCGGACTGAGCTATACGACTTTCGAAATTTCTGATTTATATTTGAACAAAGCAAAATTTACCGCTAAGGACACAATCATTGCCAAAGTAACTATAAAAAATACAGGTATAAAAGCGGGAAGCGAAGTCGTTCAGCTGTATGTGAAAGACTTGCTGGCCTCGGTTTCCAGACCGGTTATCGAGTTGAAAGGTTTCCAGAAAGTGTACTTAAAGCCGGGAGAATCGAAGCAGATAACCATTGAAGTTCCTGTGAAAGAATTACAATTTTTAGACGAGAAAATGAACTGGATTGTTGAAAAGGGAACGTACAGAATTTTTGTCGGGAATTCTTCAAAAAATCTTCCTTTGAAACAGAATGTTGAGGTTGAGTGATAATTAACTTCAAAAAAGTAATCAGCAACGTCATTTAATATTCATTATTATCAACAGGATTTTTTTAAGATCAATGAGTCTGTAAAAATGTATTTTTCTAAGGAATGGTTTTTGCAAGCCTGTTACAAACCATTATCACTAAAATCTATGAAAAATTATCTTCTACCTGCTTTTGCACTGATCTTCTTCAGTTGTAAAGAAAATAAAAAGGAAAGCACCACAACCGGAAAAGAGATTGTTACAGAAACAGACACATTGAAATTGCCCGCTCCGGACGAGAAAAATTCTAAGAATAAATTCAGCAATGTCATCGGGTGGCCGCAGGGAAAAACTCCTGTTGCCCCGGAAGGGTTTATCGTGACGCGTTTTGCTGATAATATAAAAAGCCCGAGAAATATGATTCAGGCTGAAAACGGTGATATTTTTGTCGTTCTTTCCAATTCAGAACGTTCCACAACGGAAAAAATAAAAAATGATATCAGCGGAAAAAGCGATGCTGAGGTCGGCGGCAAGTCGGCCAACAGAATTATCTTGTACCGCGATGCTAATAAAGACGGCATTCCCGAGTCATCTTCCGTATTTCTGGATAAGCTTAATCAACCTTATGGAATGCTTATTATTAAAGACAAATTTTACGTAGCCAATACCGACGGACTTTGGGTGTATCCTTATAAAGCCGGTCAGACAAAAATTACGGAATCGGGAAAGAAAATCGTCAGCCTTCCTGCAGGAGGGTATAATAATCACTGGACAAGAAATTTAATTGCCAATAAAGATCAGTCTAAAATTTATATCAGTGTGGGATCTGGAAGTAACGTCGGCGAAAACGGAATGGAAAATGAAGTACGCAGAGCCAATATTCTTGAAATTAATCCTGACGGAAGCGGAGAGAAGATCTACGCTGCAGGTTTGAGAAATCCGGTAGGTATGAGCTGGAACCCGGTGACAGGTGAACTCTGGACCGTTGTGAATGAAAGGGATGAACTTGGTGATGAGCTGGTTCCCGATTATCTTACCAGTGTAAAACAGAATGCCTTTTATGGATGGCCTTACGCCTATTTTGGGGAAAATGAAGATCCGAGAAGAAAGGGTGAAAAACCGGATCTTGTTTCAAAGACAATTGTCCCTGATGTACCGCTGGGAAGTCATACAGCTTCTTTAGGACTTACATTTTATACCGGCAGTCAGTTTCCGGAAAAATATAAAAACGGAGCCTTTATCGGACAGCACGGATCCTGGAACCGCTCCTCACTGGTCGGTTATCAGGTAGCATTCGTTCCTTTTGCCAACGGTAAGGCTTCAGGACCCTATCAGCCATTTCTTACGGGATTTATTGCTAATGAAGCTAAAGGAGATGTGTACGGAAGACCTGTGGGTGTTCTGCAGATTGCCGACGGATCATTGCTGGTGGCGGATGATGTAAGTGGAGTCGTATGGAGAGTGGCTTACCATAAAAAGTGATTTATATCTGAAAGCCGCTGATTTATCTTTGGTATGAAATATGCAAATATTCATATAAACCAGAATGATTCAGATCATTCACAAAATAAAATGTCATGAAAAAGTTTTTTATATCAGCAATTTTAATAGTAGGATTATATTCAACTGCATTTTCCCAAAAACGTCCGCCGGCTCCGCCGCATCCTTCAAAAACACAGTTATATAATGATAAAGCCAGGGAACTTGAAAGGAAATACAATCAGGAAAAAAAGTTGATTCTTAACCATCCGCTGGCAACCAAAAGAATGAAAAATGATCAGTTGAAAGCTTTGAATGAAAGGTACAGAAATGAAAAAAGGCTGTTAAGAGCGGCCAGATAGAATTTATGAATAGAAAGGAAGGGATTTCTTTATTCCTTAATTTAAAAAAGACAGTAAAAACAGGAGAATGCTTCGGCGTTCTCCTTTCATTTTACCAACAGCCGATCTCATCAGTTGTCGTGCAAGAAATGATGAACATCCAATATTTTTCCTTAAATTCGCATAAAAATTTTAAGCTAATGAATTACGATATTATTGTCATCGGAAGTGGTCCTGGTGGATATGTTACTGCAATCAGAGCAGCACAATTGGGTTTCAAAACTGCAATTATCGAAAAAGAAAGTTTGGGAGGGATCTGCCTTAACTGGGGATGTATTCCTACGAAGGCTTTGCTGAAATCTGCTCAGGTTTTTCATTATATTAATCATGCTGAAGATTATGGTTTGAATAAAGTGGAAGGAAGTTTTGAATTTCCGAACGTAATTCAGAGAAGCCGTGGCGTAGCCAATAAAATGAGTAAAGGAATTGAGTTCCTGATGAAGAAGAACAAAATCGATGTCATTTTAGGAACTGCAAAAGTACAAAAAGGTAAAAAAGTTTCCGTTACTGATACAGACGGAAAAGTGACTGAATATACAGGAACGCACATTATCATCGCTACAGGTGCACGTTCAAGAGAATTGCCAAACCTTCCTCAGGATGGTAAAAAAGTAATCGGATACAGACAGGCATTATCTCTTCCTGAGCAGCCAAAATCTATGATCGTTGTAGGTTCCGGAGCGATCGGGGTAGAATTTGCCGATTTCTATAATACCATGGGAACAAAAGTAACGGTTGTAGAATTTATGCCTAATATCGTTCCTGTAGAGGATGAAGAAATCTCTAAACACCTGGAGAAATCTCTTAAAAAATCAGGGATTGAGATCATGACGAACGCTTCTGTAGAAAGCGTTGATACAAGCGGAGAAGGCGTAAAAGCTACCGTAAAAACAGCTAAAGGAGACATTACGCTGGAAGCTGATATCTTATTATCTGCAGTTGGTATTGCTGCAAACATTGAGAACATCGGTCTTGAAGAAGTAGGAATCCAGACGGATAAAGGCAGAGTTTTGGTGAACGAATGGTACGAAACTTCAGTTCCGGGATACTATGCTATCGGAGACATCATTCCTACTCAGGCTCTGGCGCACGTTGCTTCTGCCGAAGGAATTACTTGTGTTGAAAAGATCAAAGGATTGCATGTTGAAAAAATAGACTATGGCAATATTCCGGGATGTACTTACTGCCACCCTGAAGTTGCTTCTGTTGGTCTTACTGAAAAACAGGCCAAAGAGAAAGGATACGAAATTAAAGTGGGTAAATTCCCTCTTTCGGCAAGTGGAAAAGCTACGGCCAACGGAAATACGGATGGTTTCATTAAAGTAATTTTCGATGCTAAATACGGCGAATGGCTAGGTTGTCACATGATTGGAGAAGGCGTTACGGATATGGTTGCTGAAGCAGTTGTTGCCAGAAAACTGGAAACTACCGGTCACGAGATCATCAAATCCATTCACCCGCATCCAACGGTATCTGAAGCTATTATGGAGGCTGCCGCCGCTGCTTACGGAGAAGTGATTCATATTTAATTTGATAATCAATTTTAAATATTGTTAAACCACAGATTCTGTCTGTGGTTTTTCTTTTCTTACATAATTTGTGTTACTTATTTTCTTATTTTTATTCAGTAATAAATAATACAAATTAAAATAAATTATGTTCAAAAAATTAGCTGCAGAAGCTTTAGGATTAGGGGATATTGGTAAAATTATTCCTTCTCAAGATTATGACAAAGTAGACTCTGATGATTATATTTTATCGGAAGACAATGAAAAAATTTTCTTCCTCATCAAATCCAAAAGAGATGAATACTGTTTCACCAACCGGGCATTGATCCATATTGACGGTGCAAGTGCCCTGGATAAAAAAAGAGTACTGAGAAGATACGAATATTATCAGTTTCCTTTCTCAAATATTGCTTTGCAGACGGCAGGAACTATTGATCTGGATGTTGAGATTTCATTTAATATCGGGAATGTTCCGTTAATGATCAGTGTTACAAAAAGTCAGATTGATCAGCTGAAAGATCTTTATAAAGCTCTTTTGGCAATTCAGCAGGTCGTGCATCACAACCAGTCTCTGCTTAATTTTTCGAATGACAGTCTGCAGAAAGCAATTACTACCGTAGCATCAGGAAAACAGGAAAATGTGTCGAAAAGTCAGGAATTAAGAACAATTACTGAATATATTTTTGCATGGAATACCACCAGTTTTGATAAGTATAATCAGAAAGACTTTTCAAAGGTTTTTGAGAAATATATCAATAACTAAACGAAGATAAAGTATAAAAGCCTGGTAGTGGCAGGCTTTTTTTATGATAAAGTTTTTTAACAATTACATCTTTGTTTATCGCTATTTAACAAAAATTTAGTAAAAACAAACATTCTAATTTGTGGTATTTTCTTACATTTATTCAATGAATTCTGAAAAGATAGGACTTGTTTTATCAGGCGGCGGAACAAAAGGCATTGCACATGCAGGCGTTTTAAAATTTCTGAAGGAAAAGAATATCGAAATTGATGTTCTTTCATGCTGCAGCGCCGGCTCAATCGTTGGCTCTATGTATGCGGTAGGAAAAACTCCGGAAGAAATTCTGGAATTCTTCAATTCGGTATATTTTTTCAACTGGAAGCATTTTGCATTTAACCAGCCCGGATTGGTTTCTTCGGTAATTTTCAGGAATTATCTCAATCCTATTTTCGGTGACATGAAGATTAAAGATCTCGATAAAGACGTGAGAATTGTTGCTACAGAACTGGTGAACGGAACCGAAAAGATTTTTGATCCGGATTTTAAAGTGGTGGATGCCATTATTGCTTCATGCTCAATACCGGGAATTACAACTCCGTATATCATTAATGACGAAATGTACTGCGACGGAGGAGTGTTAAACAATTTTCCGGCTGATATCATAAGAAATGACTGTGATAAGCTGATTGGCGTTTTTGTTTCCCCTCCTCATGATATTAAAATTGATGACCTCAAATCTATCAAGTCGATTGTTTCCCGTTCTTACGATTTACTTTCATATAGAATAGAAAAAGTAAAATTCGATTACTGCGATTGGTTTATATCCTCACAGGAACTCTCTACCTACGGGACTTTTGAAAGAAGAAAAGACCGGTTGGAAAAAATATTTCAGATCGGATATGAAGCCGCCAGGGAAAGCTTTGATGAAAGTAATTTCTATTTGGCAAAACAGGCAGGAACATAAAAAACTCTCACACGAAGCGAGAGTTTTTTTATTAGTTCTTTACAACTATGCCGTCTTGTTTTACAACTGTTTTTGCATCCTGATCCTGTACAGTTAGCGTATAAGGAGCTTTTTTGGGAGAATCGGTAAGATAATTTCTCCAGACTTTGTAGGTGTATCCTTCATTATTAAATTCAATATAATAATTTCCACCGGATCCGTCCGGAATAAGTTCTCCATCACTGATAATCATGCTTGGCTTTGAGGTAATTTTTCCATTCGCCGGCCATGACTGATAGAGATAATTCCCATTGGGCTGTTTGTCAATTCTTACTTTAAATTTCTTGGTTTTAAAAATAACAGATTTCGGTAATTTTTCCTGCTGATAGCGGATCTTTGAAGCCGGATTTTCATTAAAAGCTGTTGCCTGTATGAATGAAATCTGAGCTAAGCAGAATGTTCCAAGTAAGATTTTTCTGATCATTTTTAAAGGTATTTATAGAATGAAATTCATCAAATTTAAAGCCAATGTGCAGGATAAGGATTATTCTCAGATATAAATCACTATCTGGAACTATCTATTTTGAGTAAGCATTAAGATAATCTGAAAAATAATTATTCTGATTTTCAATAGATTAATAAATTTTTATAAAAAACTTAATTTTTTCGAAACAACTGAATATTTTTCTTGCGTACATTTGTATGGTCAAAGGGATCTTGTTCCTTTCTTATCAAAATGAAACTAATTAACTTTAAGTTTTTTCTTTTAAAAGTATCAGAAATTATCTTCACGATTTTTAATACTTCTCCTCCGGCACTTTCTTAATTTTTTTCGAAAGAATTATTTTTTAATTCGTACTCTGTTTTTCTTTTCTGAAAAAATAGAGCACCATCGATGTTTTCAAATTTAATCAAAACAAAAACAAATAAACAAACTATGGAATTAAGTTTTCATGGCTGGATGATTCCGGCCGTAATTGCACTGTTGTGCCTTATTTTTTACAAATTTATTTTAAGAATTTTCTTCGGGCTGGTTATTGTTCCACAGGATAGAATAGGATTGGTTACCAAGAAATTCGTATTGGTCGGTAAACAGGAACTTCCTGAAGGAAGAATTATTGCAACCAGCGGAGAAGCCGGTTTTCAGGCACAAACACTGGCTCCGGGAGTGTATTTTGGAAAATGGATCTGGCAATATTCTATTGATTTTCAGCCTTTCACTGTTATTCCGACCGGAAAAATAGGATTGCTTTTGGCCAAGGACGGTATAGAGCTGGAAACCGGGAGGATTTTAGGACGAAAAGTAGACTGTGATTCTTTTCAGGATGCGGAAGCTTTTTTGAAGAACGGAGGAAGAAAAGGTCGTCAAACCGCTATTATTGCTCCGGGATCCTATAGAATTAATACTTTATTGTTTGAAATTGAACTTACTGATATGACGCAGATTCCGGACAATGCGGTAGGAATTATCACTACTATGGAAGGAAGTCCTCTGGAAGAAGGCCAGATTGCAGGAAAAATCATCAAAGATCACAACAAATTTCAGGATGTAGATACATTTTTAAATAACGAAGGTTACAAAGGTCTTCAGGAGCAGGTGATTTTGGCCGGTTCATATTTCTTAAATCCATGGTTTACAAAAGTTGAAATGGTAAAAATGACGGAAATTCCTATCGGTCATGTTGGAGTGATTATCAGTTATGTTGGAGAAGAAGGACAGGATTTAAGTGGAGTTGATTTTAAGCACGGAAATATCGTAGAGAAAGGTCATAAAGGAGTTTGGGCAGAACCGATCGGTCCCGGGAAATACCCAATTAATCCTTACATTATGAAAGTAGAACTTGTTCCTACAACAAATTTAGTCTTAAACTGGGCTTACGAAAGAAGTGAATCCCATCAGCTCGATAAAAATCTTTCAACCATCACGGTGCGAAGTAAAGACGGTTTTCCTTTCAATCTTGATGTTTCACAAATTATTCATATTCCAACTTATGAAGCGCCGAAAGTAATTGCGCGTTTCGGGAACATGATTAATCTTGTAAGCCAGGTTTTGGAACCTACGATTGGGAATTATTTCAGAAACTCTGCACAGGACAGCGATGTGATTGCCTTTCTGGGAACACGTAAAGAGAGACAGCAGTCTGCAAAAGATCACATCAGCAACGTTTTGGAACAATATAATGTTAATGCAGTCGATACGCTGATTGGGGATATTGTTCCTCCTGAAAGTCTGATGAAAACTTTAACTGACAGAAAGCTGGCAGAAGAGCAGAAAATTACTTATGAAACTGAAATGCTCGCTCAGGAAACACGACAAGCATTAGAAAAAGAAACCGCCGTTGCTGATATGCAGAAGGAAATTGTAAAAGCAGATCAGGGTGTTGTAATCGCTGAAAGAATTGCTGATGCATCTGTAAAAAAAGCTACCGGAGATGCGAATTCTGTGAGACTGCAGGCAACTGCGGAAGGAGATAGATTAAAGCTTTTAGCAACCGGTGAAGCTGAAAAAACAAGACTTCTCGCAAAAGCTGAAGCAGAAAAAATTGAATTACTGGCAAAAGCAAGTGCAGAGCAAATCTCGCTGACAGGTAATGCTGAAGCTGAAAAAATTCTGGCTATCGGTAAATCCAACGCGGAATCTTATAAATTATCCGTGGAAGCGATGGGAGGAAATAATTTCACACAGTTAAAGATCATGGAAAATATTGCGAGTCAAAATGTGAGAATCATGCCTGAAGTTTTGATTGGCGGTAACGGAGATTCGGCAAATGGCGGAATCAGTGGACTTTTGGGATTGCAGCTTTTGGAACAGGTTCAGAAGAAAAACCAGGAAACAGCTACTGTGATTGCAGAAAAAAGCAATGATAAGTCTTAATTTTTTAACTGAAAGAAGATTTAAAAACTTTTAACCATCTATATATATCTTTTGTCAAAAGTTTCGGTACAAAAGAGAAAAGCTCCAATTTGGAGCTTTTTCGTTTTATGCGGTATAGCTGGCAAAAGCTTCTTCCAGGCTTCCGAATTTACCTTTGAACTCCCCAATCGGACAATCCTGAAGAATATTTCCCTTATGAATAAGGATGACGCGTGAGCAAAGTGCTTCTACTTCCTGCATGATATGGGTGGAAAGCAATACTGTTTTTTGCTGTCCAATTTCCTTTATTACATTTCTGATTTCGATAATCTGATTAGGATCCAGACCATTCGTTGGTTCATCCAGGATCAGCAGATCCGGTTGGTGGATGATAGCCTGGGCAAGCCCGACTCTTTGTTTGTACCCTTTGGAGAGCTGTCCTATTTTCTTTGATCTTTCAGGAGTTATCCCTACAAGTTCAATAACTTCATCTACTCTGGAAGCGGGAATTTTATGAATATCGGCAACAAAATGCAGATATTCCTTCACAAACATCTCAAGATAAAGCGGATTGTTTTCAGGAAGAAAGCCTATGTTTTTTTTGCTTTCTATTTCAGATTCAGTAATATTTTTATCGTTAAAAATTATTTCTCCTTCATCAATTTTCAGAGCTCCGACAATAGATTTCATCAGAGTAGATTTTCCGGCTCCGTTAGGGCCCAGAAGTCCGATGATTTCGTTTCTGTCGATGGAAATATTAATGTTGTTCAGTGCGGTCTGATCACCGAATTTTTTGGTTAAATTGTTTATCTGAAGAGACATAATTAGTAATGATCTTTTTTACAAAAATAAAAATAAAAAAGCTCATTATGATGAATGAGCCTGTTTAATCTTATTAAAATTGATTATTTCTTTGTTTTCCTGTCCTTACTGGTATTGGAAGCTCCTCCGTTGGTTGAGCCTGATGTTGAATTCATATTTGCTGGTGCAGGTTTTTCATACATTGCCGATTTTCCGTTTTGCCTGCCGAAAATCTTATCGATCTGTTTTTTGTTCAGAAACTGAGATTTACCGACGTATTTTTTATTCTTATTGATATATTGTATAAACTGAACGGTTGGCTGTCCGAAGTTTTTTTCGAAGTGAAGCTCAATAATATCATTAGGGAGTTCCAGGACAATATTGCTGGAAGGAGCATCAATGAAGCCATTTGTGATAAGCTCATAAAGTCCGGATACATCTTTATTAAGATTCTGGAAAGAAAAAGATCTGAATGTATTCAGATTAGCTGTGTTCAGATCCTGATAATTTATGGTAAATTTATCTTCTTTTTTATATAAACCTACGGAATTATCTTTACCAATTTCCACCACACTTTCGTTTTTCAGCACTTTAATCTGTGAGAAAGCCGAAATACCGAACAAACATGTAAATAGTAGAATTATTTTTCTCATAAGGTAATTTTTCTGTCTTATAATCTGGTACATCTATCAAAAATAAATAATAAAAAACAATTTTTATATTTCCTCCTAGCAAATGTAAAGAAAAAATTTAACATCTCTCGTTAAGTTTTAGCCTTATAGTTTATTCATTATATATTGATATATTTTAATATGTTGTAAACTAATACTTTATTTTAATTTCAAAAATATTCGCAATTAGAGATTGGTTCCGGATTTTTTCGTTTTACTGTTTCACATCATTAATTGAGAATTAACATATATTAATATGATATGAGTGAATATATATTAAATAAATGTTAACGATTTATTCGGCAAAAAGTGTATATATTTTTGATAAAAACTTGATGTAATATTTTAGAGTTATCTTGAATTGGTTAAAATTAAACTTAAAAAACTATCATTAATAGTTCAATTTTCGCTTTAAATAGAAATTAAATTTAAATTTTTTTTAAATATTATGTTTGGCATATTAAAAGCTTATAAATGGCTGATATGCAAGTTTATGGATACCATATTTTTTTATTTCAAATACGTTTTAAGTGACTCTTATCCTTCTGAAATACGGCTTTTAGATAGTTATGGTATAATAATTGAATAATGATGACCACGAGCTGAAACTCTAAAATTAAGGTGATTTTGTTTTATGCTTATATAAAACTCGAACCGCCTTTTTGTTAAGGAAACATTAAAAAATATCATATGAAATCAAAACTATCAATCTTGTCGTTGGCAATTGCATTACCCACATGCTTATTTGCACAAGATTCACTTCAGGTAGCAAACAATGTAGAATATCCTAATACTTTCTCGTCAGGATCTTCTAATGTACAACCATTCACTAATTCTTCAAAGAGATTTAATGATTGGTCGATTTCCTTCGGGGCAGGGGTTCCTTTAATGCAGTCTGCAGACCTTATTTCTATCAAAACAAATAAAGGGACTGGTAAAGATTTGTTTGGGTACTCAGCATATTTCAGTGTTGATAAAGCAATCACCCATGCATTTGGTTTAAAATTACAATATGACCGTGGTGAAACAAGACAGGGATATTTCAATACAAAAGATGCAGCGCCTGCAAATGCAGCGGCTAATATGCAGGTAGGAGCAAGGACTCAATACGATGCGATCTCTATTTTGGGTGATATCAACTTCTCAAATCTTTTAAGAAGAGTTGATAATAAATCTCCTTACAGATGGGCTTTACATGGGTATGCAGGTATAGGAACTCTGGCTTACAGAGCATATCAAAAGGATGAATTTGGACAAAGATTAATGACAGAGGTTAAACCATTCAAATTCAGTTCACTATTCGGACAAGCTGGAGCAGGTTTGAAATATAAAATCAGCAACCGCTTAGATCTTGAGGGAAGAGTAATGTATGTTGTAACTACTGATGATGCATTTGATGGTGGAGGTAGAAGCAACAGTGCAATTAACAGTAAAAATAATAAAAGCTCTGATAACTTCATCAACACAACTTTAGGTCTTACCGTAAATCTAGGGAAGCACGAGTCTCATCTGATGTGGCATGATCCTTTGCAGGAAATGTATTACAGAATGGATGTCTTAGAATCAAAGACAACTGATATTGTGGTTTGTAAAAACGGAGATGCCGACAACGATGGAGTTTGCGACGATTGGGACAGACAGCTTGATACTCCTGCAGGAGCAAGAGTTGACGGATCTGGTGTTGCTTTGGATGTAGATTTAGATGGAGTAATCGACCTTTACGACAAATGTGTAACAGTTCCTGGAAGCGTAGAAAATAACGGATGTCCAGACCAAACTCAGGGGCAGGGAGCTGTAGCAGAAACAGAAACTAAATTGGAAGGTATTGAGTTTGATCTTAATTCAGACAGAATTTTACCATCAAATACTCCGATCCTGAATAATGCAGTGAGCTATATCAATTCATCTGACGGTTCTTACACTGTGGTAGGTGCTACTGATACAAGAGGAACTGAAGCTTACAACAAAAGATTATCTGAGAAAAGAGCAAGCAATGTAAAAAATTATCTTATTCAGAACGGCGTTCAGTCTTCAAAATTGGATGCTCAGGGAAATGGGAAAACAGATCTGAAATACCCGGAATGTGATCCTGCTTCAAAATGTCCTGAATGGAAAAACAGAGCTAATAGAAGAGTATATTTTAAAGCAAAATAAATAAATAACTTCTAATTTCTGAGACTGTCATCATAATGGCAGTCTCTTTTTTTGTAACAATGAAAGTTAAAATGTTTAGATTCTATCAAATATCGTGTAAGTTTTAATACTTTGCAGTCTTGGTTTTTAAATGCTTATTACGAGCCGCTTTACTCATCTTTTTAAGACAATAGTCTTCCGGAATTCCTGATAAAGAAGAATATTCAGAAGCAATAATGGCGAGTACTTCTGTATCGCTTGTCAGTTTTGAAAGATTTTTGAGACGTTTTTTGGTTCCGATTTTGTCATGAAAATTCATTTTATCAAGATCCACGAGATAGATCTGATAGTCCCTTTTTATTCTTTTTATCAGGAAGTTTTCTGGAGAATTATCAACAAACTCTATCCCATTATTATGAAGTTCATGCATTAGGGAAGCATATTGTCTGATGATCTTTTCTCTGTCTACAAATGATTTGTCATCAAGAATATCAGTAAATACAGTTGAATTATCGATTTGCTCGCTGATATAAAAACAGGAAGTTAATCCTGTAAAATTGTATCTTTCAATATAAGCAACAGGTTTAGGAGTCCTGAAATTTTTACTGATCAGAAGCTGTGCATGTTCAAAAGACAATTTGGCTTTCGATTTACGGTAAAACTTATATGTGTGCCTGCTGAGAATATTCCGCTGCCTGAATAGTTTGAAATTTAATACCGCCCCATTTAGGTAGAAATATTTAACAATATTTCTGTTTTCATCTCCTATCAGAATTCCCTCATTATGAAATTTCTTTAAAGTAAAGATTATTTCTTCTTTATAGTAAGAAAGACCTTCGGCAAGAATCATTTTCATATGTATTGGTTTAAAGTTTAAAGATGGTCTGGTTGTATTAAATTTAGGTTTGAAAGATATATAGTGTGCTATTTTGTGATATATGCAAAGATAAATATTTATTAGGTTATTCATGTGAAATTATTTAACTATTTTTATGTGAAATTATTAACATATGATTAATGTATTTTATTTGGAACTAATCATCTTTGATAAAATTTACGAGATCATAAAAGATTATATTTGTTATAAATAAATTAAAATAACATGAAACTGAAATTGATAACCCTATTTCTAACGACAACTATTTTTTGTATAAATATTGGGGGACAGTCTTTAAATAAAGCAAAATCTACAATAGATAGTTTTATTGAAAAAAAAATGAATGAAGCAGGAATAGTAGGAATCGGAGCATCAATTATCATTGATAAAAAAGTTGCCTGGACAAATGCTTACGGATATGCCGACAGACAAACGAAAATACCATTTACCTCATCAACCATTATGAATATTGCTTCCATCAGTAAGACTTTTACAGGCGTATGTATGATGAAAGCGCTTGAAGAAGGAAAAGTTTCATTGGATGAGGATATTAATCATTACTTACCTTTCAAAATAAGTAATCCCAATTTTCCTGATGAAAAAATAACACTGAGACATTTGGCCACCCATACTTCCGGATTAGCAGACAGATACCCATTTTATACAGACAGCACCTATTACTATGCAGGGCGTAAACCGGAACCATTAGGGGATTTCTTGAAAAATTACTTTGTACCGGGCGGAAAACACTATTCAAAAGATAATTTCTTAAACGCAAAACCAGGAACAAACCGCGATTATTCTAATATCGGAGCCGGATTGGCAGGTTACATTATAGAGCTGAGAACCGGTCAAAAGCTTAATGATTATGCCAGAAAAAATATCTTTAAACCTTTAAAAATGCAAAATTCCGGCTGGGCTTTAAGTGAAATTGATAGTAAGAAACATTCTAAACTCTATGAGAAAAAGGGAGATAGTGTTGTACAAATCCAGCTCTATGAAGGAGTAACTTATCCTGATGGAGGTGTAAGAACTTCCGTACAGGAATTGTCTCATTTTTTTATTAGTCTCCTTCATGACGGTAAATATCAGAAAACAACAATTTTAAAGAAAGAAACCGTCGATGAAATGCTGCGTTTTGAATATACCGATACTAATAAACCTGTCAACGTCAATATATCTAAAATAAACCAGGGCATTTTTTGGTCTACTAAATTGGGGGCCACAAGAATCGGGCAAAATGGTTCTGATCCGGGTGTGAGAACTTTTATGCTCTCTGATCTGAATAAAGAAATTGCCGTAATTGTGTTTTTTAATACTTCCCTTACTGAAGAGGATGAAGGGAAATTCTTTGATATTTATGAGGAACTTTACAAATACGGAAAAGAATTAAAAATGAAACAGACAGCGGGCCATTAATTGGAAACTCTGCAGATAAAAAAGCATTACGGTTTCTAAAAGTTATATTCAGTGATAAGTGTTTAATTGATTGATATTTATAGTAAATAAAAACCGACATTGAAGACCAAGGTCTCAAATGTCGGTTTTATTCTAAAATAGTTTACATTAAATATTGTCTTAATAGATAAATAATTGGTTTAAATTTACTAATGAATAAACACAATTTCCGGTCATATATTCATTTCCTACGCATTCATATCTGTGATATTCTTATAATACAATAATACATTTTTAAGCTCTATCAGTGGCAGCTTACTTTCGCTGAGCGATGAAAATACTGCTATATCGATCTGGAACCAGGCCCCTTTGTTTATAGGATTATGCTGGCTATACCAAGTTTTAAGAGCATTGGAAAGACGGCAAACAAACGGATCGGATTCGCTGAAAGACGGCTGACATCCCCCGGCAGGAATCTCATAATCTGCAGGTATTTCAAATGTAAATGGTGCTGCCAGTAAAACGGGCAATTCGATGGCCGGCATCAGGTTGCCTGATGTGGCCAATAAAGGGTAATTCCATGATACGCTTAGTTTTATCAATTGCTCTGCCAGTTCATCATAAGTGAAGAAAGTGCTTAGGAAGTTGGCTAATTGCTGTGCGAGCGGCAGATTGATCCCTGCTTCATTATTAATTTTGGCAATATCAAAAGTATCGTCGCTGCTCAACAACGGAATCAGTTTATTAGAAAATCTTACCAGTGGTGTACGGTAAATAAAATCATTCACGGTCGGGTTGTACGGAACGAGGTCTTCGTTACGGATAACGGACAAACCGGCCCATGCATACTGGAACTGTAAGACATTCAGTGCATCTACGTTGACATTACGGGATGGGATATTAAAGGATTCCTCCCATGACAGATAGGTTTTATCTGCCGCCTGATACCAATACGAATTAGGAATTGGCTCACCATTCTTATCGGTGGCATTCACTTTTGTATAGTTATCAATAGTCACGTAAGGTGTCTGCGGCAATTCTGCTTCAAATACATCTTTATTTCCACGGTAAAGTGACAGATCATCGGAAGACATATCGGCTGCCGGAACAATGGTTATGAGCAGACGATTATTGAAATCGGTATCGTCTGTCTGCTGGATAATGAAATCATAAGCGCGTGCAGTACCATTGTCATTAGGGTTATTGAAAAGCATTCCGTTGAATTGGCTCCATGCAATAGCAAGATTATTCGTTAAGGTCACCATGGTCTGCAATGCATAGTAGGCATTGGTAAGATTAGGATCACTGCTGTCTGATTGAGCGGTAATCAGTTTTAAATAAAGGTTAAAATCATCGAGTACCTGCGGCCACACCGTCACAAACTGAGCCAGGTCACTGAACAGATCACGGCTAGGAGCTCCTAACATTCTTGCGGAAAGATTGGGCACCATATTGAACTCAATATCAGAGAATATTTTATCCTGTGCCGCCTGATCTTCGGTATAGGAATACATGAAATTCCATTCTGAGGCTTTTGCCAGCCGTGTTTTGGTAGTATCTCCTGATACAGCAACACCTTGGCCTGTCTGGGTAGTCAATGTAGGTGGAGTAGGATAATTTCGAAGTACTACCGGTATATCCACTATACCTAAGCTTTGTTGCAAAGAGGCCCCGACAGCTGTGTTGCTGTTATTGCTACTTACGTCGGCCGGTATAATGAAGGTCAGCCAGTTGGAACCCTGATACCCGTTGATACCTGAAACATCACTGATGTCGCATTCCACATGCGTTACTACATAAGTCATATCCAGATCCACACTGGTGAATTCTTTTGCATTTTTAGTGGTAAAACTGAACGTAAGGAAGGAATCATTATTGGTTGCATCTTTTTCGTTCAGCTGTATCTTGGAGGTGGAGATGCTGTATTCTTTTGTATCGCCGTCTGCTTTGTTATTGATCACCGGTGTGCCATACAGACGCGGTGGTGTTTTGTAGTTGCCGTCTGCCGTAAAATCTGATTCAGCTGTTACCTCAAATTGAACCAAGGCATTTACGGTATAGGCATTGCCTAATTGGTTGAGCAATTGCTGCTCAAATTTTTCCCTGGCATTGCCGAGACTTGTATTGTCACCTGTTTCAGATGAAACATACGGCGCTTTAAGTATAGGTTCAACTTCTGAAGCGATGGCTCCGGCGAGTGTGGTTTTAGCATTAGTGATAGCCTGTAAATAAGTTGTAGCATCAATACCCTGTGTTGCCAGCCATTCTTGTTCTTCCTCAGCGTTTAATTGATCCACGAGGAAAGCAGGTATGGCATAGTCTGCACTCAGGAATACATCAATGGCATTGAGAGACTGTGCTCCCCAGGTATCCATATCTATGCCGGTAAACGTTTGTACTTCTCCTTTGCTGCAATCCAGACCCTGGCCTGTGATATATTGGCATATAGGTACTCCGCTTTTGGAAACAAGACTTGTAGCCAATGGTTTAGGTGCATAGAATATGGCATTCAGCAGGCTGTAAGTATAGATGTTGATACGGTATTGGGTAAACTGTGTTTCATTCAGTTGTTGTTGCAATGCGGCATCAAACTCATCCCTGCTTTCATACAGAGTACCAACCAAAGTATTGATGGCTGTGGTAATGTCCGCAGGAACGCCGTCTGCTGTAAGCTGTGTAATGGATTCTGTAGTTAATTGATAAGTGCCTGCCTGATTAACCTGCCAGTAAATTCCCTGTCCGGATTTTAATCCCATCCGTAAAACGAACACTGCCTGGTTATTGACACCACCTGCGGTTGCAGCATTGGTACCAATGGCAATTTTAAGTTCATAGTTACCAGCACTTAAGAAAGCAGCTTCAAATAAGGCAGCAAATTCATTCAGACTATATTGCGGATCTGTGCCGTTCTCCACTGTTGTAGACATTGTTTTCGGTTTCACCTGAGTAAGGGCACGAGTTACCAGATCACTGTCTTTAAAATCGGTATTAACATATTGCAGGTCACGGTAAAAATCGAGATTGACGGTGAGCTGAAGAATAGAATGGGTGTCGATATCAGCGATATTGACAGGGCTGGTAAGAGGGTTCATGACAGGTGCTGTAGCCTCGTTACCCTGGCTGCGTGCTGATAGATAAGTATAAATGTCTTTTACAAACTGCAACATCTGGTTAAATTGCTCACCAGACAGATCGGTAGTTTTGCCCGGAGTAAGAGATGTGCTGAGGGTAATGGTTAAGGTATTCTTACCATCTATCGGATTTAATTGTGTTAACTGATAATATATGTTCGTATAGGTCAGCAGATCATTGGCGGCATTCTGTTTCCAGTCCTGCTGCTGGTCTGCCGGTACATCAGGCAGTTCATTATAACGCTGAATATTAAAGTTAAATTCTAACTTAAGTTCCGGTTGATTATTATTATCAAGATCAAATAAATAACTTAATTCCACACTTGGCCATTTACCCAACCCTTTCAGCTCGTCCACATAGCCGGTTTGTATCGGCGGATTGTTAACCGGTGTAGAAGGATCCAATTCAGGATCGCTGAATGGAGTTACTGTTACGTTACCATAATAATCTACCCAGTCAAAATGCACCTGTACCTGATGACCAATACCACGATACGGATTGTCATCTTCCTGCGGATACCCGGCCGGATAAGTCATAAATGAATTGGTTTTGGCAAATTTGGCAATAGGTACGACCTGGTTGTAATACCATATCAGATCATCCTGATCGTCGCTGTTGTCTGTTTTACCCAACACATCATCTTGCGTTTGTGGTTTGGCAGGGCCTGCAGGCAAGCCGACCACACTTTCGCTAAACCAGCTGTTTTCTACAATCTGATAGCTAAGAAGATTGTACATATTGTTGAGGTACACCTCAGCATAATCAGGATCAGTAATTTTAGGCTGATTGTTGGGATCAGGATTTGGATTGGTTCTGTTCAGATCGAAACCAGCAGTACCTTGTTGAACAGCCGTTACTTTATGCAAAATCTGATCGTTGATAGTAAGAGTGGTCGGAATCACAAAAATATTAACTACATCTCTTGCAGCCCAGGCCATGGTAGCCATATCTATAAAATAATAAGCTGCTATAGTTTCAAATGTGAACCCCGCTTTACCTTCCGTACTGATGGTATATTGCACCTGTGGCAATAGTACAAGCTGCCAAAGCGGCAGATTGTTCCAATCAGTGATGCCAGGATTGAGCTGCTGTATTGCTGCTGAATCAACATTATAGTAAGTAGCAATAGAGGTCAGAGTATTGCCAGGACCGTTAGCTCCAACTTCGCAAACTAATCCATCAAAACTGATTGTAGGAGCAGGATATTTTGCAGGATCATTTGCATTTGCCTTGGTATTGAGTGTTACATTTTTATTCAGATCCACCATTTCGGCAGGCAATATGTTGAAGCGGGCAGTTACAGTATCAATGGTATCATCGGGTGAGCTTACATAGTAGGATAACCCCTCCTGCATTTCACTTTGTGCATAGACCACACAAGAGTTGGCATCAATCTTATCACCGGTTATCGCACAGTTCATGTAATCTGTAGGCTTGTTATTGTACTGACTGCTATAGGTAACGAGCAGGCGTACATTGGCATTATCCCCTTTACCAAATATACTGGAAGGGAATCCTGTATTACTTTCCGTTTCATTATACATAAGGTAATAGCCTCCTGAACGGGTAATGCTGCACTCCCATAGCATACGTATGAAATCATAAATACTGTTCAGTATTCCTGTATTGGGTGCTTCTTCTGTTTCTTCCAATGCCATCATTCTCATGGCAGAAGTATCAGGATTTGTTTCTGTGGAAAGATTAGCCTGAACGATAAAGGTCTTCATATGTTCCATTCCTACGGATAGCAAACCGTCTGAGCCTTCATACAACCATTGTATATCAACTATTTTATCCAGATTATTGTTTGCAGATTTTGGATTTAATGCTAATAACAATCTCTGCAGAATATTAGCACCTGCTTCGCCTGCGCCTAACAGTTCATAACTGTAAGCATTGACAGGAGCTGTAGAATCGGTATCAAGAAGTTTGAGTTCAATATCTACCATGGTACTCCAGCCGTAATAAGATGACGGCCAGTAATCCATTACACCTTTGGCTGCATCATATTGACCTATCTGTATGCTGAATGCAGAACCTTCCTCTTTAGGCAGTGCCAGTTGGCTGAGCAGGCCTGAAGGGAATTGCCATATAAGTGGTGATACATTACTTTGACCGTCGGGAGAGCCGTAAGGTAAATTCAATGCTCCGGAAGTCTGCCACTGCGTGGTCGTCTGGAATGTATATTGTACAGGTTGCAGGTTAAAAGGCTGCATCGGTGCCAGCTCCAAAACATCCGGTTTTATACCTTTTGTCTGCGCATAAGTAAGCAGCGAGCTGATTTGGTTAATATCTTCAGGTGTTAGTTTGATATCCAATATATTACCACCTTCTTCCTGCATTGATTTTCCATTGAATTGAAGCCAGCCTAATGAATTGTTGATGAGCTGTATGGAGAAGTCGGCAGGTATCGTGGCAGGCAGCGCAAACTCCTGACCCGTTAGTGCATACAGGGCACAATTGTTTCCTGTACAAGGTGAATTTGCAGAAAGAGTAAGTCCCGGCAGATTGGTAGGCAGGCGCATACCATGTAACTGATAGCGTGATGCCATACCGGATAGCTGTCCGTAAGAGTTATTATCAGTAAAGTATTCCAAAATGCTGCCTACAGTTAAATATTGCAAGCCTGGAATATTGGCATTGGTGAATCCTTCGCCGTTGTAGAAGAAGTTATTTTGCTGCTGGTTGGCATAGTTGGTAGCCAATAAAGCTGCTGTAGTATTGTATTGCTGTGCCAATGCATCCAGCGTATCGGCATTTGCCGCATCGGTAAATACAGTAGTTGTGTGTATGAAAGGCTGTATCAGTACCTGACCAAGCGGTTGCACCTGTTGTGCCTGTACCTGAGCATTGCCTGCAAGATCCTGCGGTGTAACCGTAGTGCCTGCTAATACTGAAATAGCTGTTGCCATGCTGGTAAGCGTGTCACCCGGTACGATTACATACTTAATACTGTTATATTCAAAACTGTTTCCCGCAATGAAAAGGCCGGGAGTTATTTGGTTCTGCATCAGTAAGGCACTTACATCAAGATTGTTGTAGATGATGGTGCTGATGCTGTTAAAGGTATCTTCGTTTTTAGCCGTATAAATTGCCGCTCCAATAATTAGCCAGTTACCTGTTGTGAGGATTGCCGTATTTTGGAAATTACTATCAGCTGCGAGATCACTCAGTGTGGTCTTTAAGCCTGTAGCAACTGAATTAATGGTATCTGTAGGCTGTACATTATAGGTATTACCATCATAGATAAGTGTTTGCGGAGCCAACAAGCCAGGAACAGCTGCGTTCTCTGTAATGAGCATTGTAGCGGTGATGGCATATATAGCAGCTACTGAAGTAAAGGTATCACTGTCCAAAATGTTGTACATCACTCCTGTAATAGCTACCGGATTATTGCCATTAATCGGATGCGTTTGATTGGCTGTAGCAATATCCTGTATATTTACGTTGTTGCTGGTTCCATCTACGCTAATGCTGTTGGCCCAGGTTACCATGGCTGCTAAGCTATTGCCATTGCTGAGACGATAGGTGAAATTATCCATAGCATCGGATGCATAGCCTGCCAATTGCTTACCAAGCAGTACAAAATAGTCTTCAAATACAAAGGTCGACATACTCCATTGCTGAGGATCGGCCAAAGTCGCAAATCTTGCAGCAGAAGAAGTTTCTTCCTGTACTTTTACGGCAAGTTCATTAAACCATTCTTTTACGGCCGACAGGTATTCCTGTGAAGCCATATTATAATTATTAAATTGGATATCTAATCCTATATCCGGCACTTTTAATTCAAGGTCAAAAAACATCGGGAAGATGGCTGCTGCTGCAAGGTCTTCTTGTAAAACCTGTACGTTTAATGCCTGAAAACTGTTTTGCAGAAAACTAAGCAAATCATTGGTAGGAATAGGGAACGGATTTTCTTCGCTGGAAAGGAATGCAATCAATGCATCAAGGTCAGCTTTTGAAATACCTTCTGTTGCTACTTCTGCACGGGAAGATTGCGAAGGAATCTGGTCAATATAGTTCAATATCAGCCAACTGAAAAAAGCAGAGCATAAATATTCAAAAGAAGTGGTAGTTCCGTTATTATCACCTGACGGGTCGGGTGCATCAATGAATAAAGTAGCTACATATTGTGCAGACTGATCTCCCAGATTACCGTTTTCAGGTCCTGCCACGGTTAAATGCGGCACAAAATAAAGGTTCAATGTAGGGAGACTGTCTGAATCCGTTGTCATCAATACAGAACTGTAGTTTATTGGTATGTTTGGCGAACGGCGAATGACCATTACATCAGATGCGCTTTGCTCTGTGCCTTCAAATGAATCTATTGATGCAAAAGATGCAAAAGAAACAGGCTTGGCTCCCTCAAGTGGTGTTGCTTGTCGGGCGGGTGCAATCCGTACTGTTGCCGCCGGTGAAGATAGGCGAGCTGCAGCGTTTGGTGCCTGAAGATTATTGTTCCATGGTGCTTTGGCGGTCTGGTCTGTACCAATAGTAAGATCAAACCGTATTCTGGCGGTAAACGTAAAGTGAATGGTAATGGAAAAGATTCCTAAATTTAATTTAGCAGAAACCCTGACATCCACCGAAGCTACAATAGCCAACGGTATTTTGTTATAAGCTTCAAAGGTTGCCTGCGCATACACCATCACGGTAATATTTACACTTGCCGATATGATACCGAAATCTATAGAACCGTATAATTTGCCGATAATCCCAATGGTTCCTTGCAGATAATAGTAATAAGAGGTTTCTACCTGTTCTTTATTGCTTTCCTGCAAAGTGCCGCTGTAAGGATAATAGGCGGCTATTACACCCTCAATGACTCCAAACATCGTAACGCTGAAGCCGGCGCTGAGCAAACCGTAGTTCACACTGTATCCTACGCCTACCTGCAGGCCAATACCGAATACAATCACCGGGTTAAAATTCCCATAATTGGTTTTAGGTACTTTATTGGTAGTAGCACTGCTGAGTTTTCCGAAATAGATCCCTCCTGAACCCATTGCCGGGATACCCGGTGGCACAATGGCCTGTACGGTAAAGGAACGGGAAAAATCCATATTATAAGGAAAGCCAATGTCTACCGTAAAATCACCATTAGTATAAATTTCGACACCAATGGAAGGTAAAGTGATGTTGACTGCGCCAAACTGTAGGTAACGTAATGCATTAGGAAGCGTAAGATCCATTTGATAAACACCAATGGATTCGGAGATTTTTTTATACATGATCTCAAAATCAAGTCCTTCAAAGACTTTGGCTTTGCCACCTGCCATAGCGATGCGCAGACCATAGAGGTTAGGATCATTAAATACCACCTGCATATCCAGAGTCCATACAGGTTTGTCTTTGGTTCCTGCATTCAATATCCCGAAATTGGTGGCGATGAGCCAGTTGCTGTCTTCATTGAATCGAAGAAGTAGATTGCCTGAATCTGGACCTATAGGGATAGTACCAGGTACTGGTTCGGTAAAGGCTTCCTGCATTGCCTTTGTTACATCCTTGATAGAATTATACTGAGCAGGATTTACCAATTCTACGTGCTGACCCATTGCCAGCAGTCGCAAATCGAAATACTGGGTACCTTGTCCCGGAACCTCAGGCATTTTCTGAATGTCCTGTCCGCCACTTTCAGGTTTAAATAAATTACTCTCGTTGATAGAAGGCACAACGGAATTCCCATCAAATGTTATAAATACCCCTTTCTGATTTTTGGTAAGGTTAATCCCATTGATGTTAATGAATATAAGGTCTAATGTTTTAGGTAATTTGTAGGTAACCTTAATATCTTTTGTATCGAGGTTGTACGTAACCGAGAAGCCATCCAGGCTTATTTTGTTCAGTATATCCCACGGTGCATCGAGTTCAAATGTCGGGTTGAACAACATCTTCATAAAGGAAGTAATCAGTCCGCCCAATGTCCAGTTTTTAATGGAGAAAACAATCGTACGGCTTTGTTCGCTTACATTATACGTAGCGGTAAAGCCTTCCCAGGTGATTGCCAGCATTTGATTGTTTTCTGCGAAATTGTAGCTGATATAAACAGTCGCATTGAAATATTCTAATGTCACACTGCCCAGCACACCGCCAGAGTATTTGCCGGTACCCCCGGGAGTGGTAGAACTTTCATATTTGATGCGAAGGTCGGCTAGTATATTGATAGGCTGGTTAATAATCGGAAAGGTGAATTCCCACTGCAGACCTGTTTTTACCTCGTAAGTACTTGATTGATTACCACTAGGTATGATAGCAGTAGTAGAGAATTGTGTAATATTAAGGGTATCTGGTAAGAAGCTTGCAGGAAGGCTGATGGCTTCAAACATCTGTTTCATAAGATCGCCCAATCTGATAATCTGCCCGGGTAATGTTGATACACTAAGGTTCCATAAAGAATCATTATCAGTAGAGGTATAATCAACTTTAACATCCAGATAAAACTGCGCAAGCATAAAGGTTCCTGCAATATTGGCTGCAAATTTAGAAGGCCCTTTGCCATCCGCAGGCGCTGAGCTGCTGATTGTAAAGGTGGTGTTTTTAATAGCAATATTGGTAATGATATTCAATTCTATATCTGTGGTGGCTCCCAAGCGGTAGGTTTTGTTGGGAACGTCCATATAGAGGAAAAAATTAGAAAATGCCACACTGGCTATATCGGTAGGTATCTCTATGGCACCGTTTGTGATACCGGAAACCAAATCATTTAGTAATACAGATCCCTCATAATTTCCCCAGAACTGAAGCTGATTATTGATTTTAATATAAAAAAGTCCCGGTGTACCGTCAGCATTTTTAAATACAGTGGGGAAGAACTCAAATTCGCTTTCGAAGTAATACAGCGAGCCGTTTAGGCTACTCGGGTTATTAAGTGTCCATACAAAATTAAATTCATTGATGGTAAAATCTGAAAATAGTTGCCAGGTGCCTGTTGAACCAATAGTAGCACTTAGGCGCATAATACTCATGTCATTCAATGAAAGAGTAGTGGTAAATACCTTAAATGTAAATACCTGTAAAAACTGCTGTAAGGTGGGAGGAATGAATGCCAGATAGTTTTGTCCCGCCATGAGATTGATAAGGTTCATGGCAGTTAATGGTTTATCAGGAGATGAAGTAGTTGCAATCGTAAGTGTGCTGCTGTTTTTTGACCATATCGTTGAGAAGTCAAGTTGTATATCAGTACCTGCCGTTAATGACATGCCAAAATAGAGATTCGGTGTCTGTTCTATAGCAGGTTCATCATTTTCATCATTATTGTCTATATTTTCATCAGGTTCTTCTTTGCTGGGGTCTGTGTCACGAAGCTGTTTTACTTCATACTCATCAAAATCTTCAGTGGTTCCATCATCTTTTAAAGTTTCTACTACCAATCGCAAAAAAGGACTGCCTACCGTTAGAAAAGATAGAGGCTGCATTTTCCAGTCAATAATGCCTTTCCAGTCAAGATCCGGAAGTAAGATTACTTCATTATCTACTTCATTCAATGTAATGGGACCAAAAAAAGGTATTTTTGTACTGCTGCTCCAGCCCGGTGCTAAAAAAGAAATGATAGGTTGCAGATAACTGGTGAGGGTAAGATTAGAGGCAAAGTTTTGTCCTTCTTTTAAATGTATTTTTTGAGTATTCCACGAATAGTCTGCTGTATCTTCTGTAGCAAATACAAAATAAGGATCTGTATAAGGTAGAGTAGAGAAAGGATAGCCATTCATGTAAGGGAAGCTGGTGGTGAATTGCCAGTTAATCAGCTTTGTTTGCACCACAAATGAAATTGCAGTACCCTCTTCTGTGAAAACAGCTGTTACGGATGTATTGGCTTCAGTAATAGAAATTTTACCAATACTAATGGTACCGGTAATCGTGAGCGTATTACCTACGGGATCGGGAATGCTTTGTCCACTGGTATTTATTTGAAAATCAGCATTGTTTTCCAAACAAAAAGAGGCTGTAAGCAAAACATCCAGATCATCTTGTGGTAAAAAACCAGCATTTGTAAGAACTGTACTGTCAAGAGTAATATATCCATCTGACGAAGCTGCTTGCGTGCGAAAAATATCGGCTAACGTGGTAAGGCTCATAACTGAAATGGTATTAAATGTCAATAATTAATGCGAGGTGGTCACTGGTGCTTCTGATGCGGCGGTAATTGTACCACCCCTGAAACGTGTTTTTAATGCCGATATTGGGCGCTGCCACTCCATTAGGAACAGGCATACAGTAAGCATTGTTCAAGTACTGTGGATATGCCAATGCTCCTCCTGTACCTGCAGGTACGCCTACAGGTAAAGCGGGTAAGCCTATCCCTACGTATGGTGAGCCTGCTATTCTGTTGACAATTGTCATATTAGCAGCCGGCCCGCCTGCGTTATTAGGTGCAGGTGGATATCGGACAAAAATATTATCTATAGCATCATAACGGCCCAATATTTCGGGCTCGGTCATATATCCAAATGCCGGATATCCATCATCGTCGTAAGGGGTCGAATTGTCGGCAGGCTTTATATGGGTAATTCGATAAGCTTTATCTGGAAAATTGTTAGGTACCTGCTGTAATTGTTGCTGATACCCGAGTGCTGTGATAGGAGTATAGGCCACTGTAGGCAACATTACTCCACCGTAGTTCCAAAGCGGTACGTTGAAATCGCCTACGATCACATTGACCTGATTAGGAGCCAACGCTTGGTTCATTTCAAAAATATTAGCAATTTCGGCTGTGCCTGTGGCTGCAGGTCCGGCTTCTCGAAGCCCCGTTATGGGATTTGTCTGAAACTGATAAGGAGATGCATGAAATGACATTAACCGGATTTCCCGATGTGTTGAGCCATTTACTGCCACGGATGTGTCATAAAATGTTGTGAGAAAAGGCCTTCGGTTGCCGGCAGCAGGAAAATTCAATTGAGCATTCAGAGGATTTCCTCCTGTGTGATAATTCCACTGCCCGGCTACCTGATATTCAAATCTGCCAGGATTAATGGTGCTGTCATTAGGAATTGGCCGGTTGGGCAATGAATTATCCGGATCAGCAGGATTGGGAAGATTGCCGGGGCCCGGATTGGCATCAGGATTTTGTCTCCAAGTATAAGGCTGGTTATAAAAACGCATTTGATTGTCGGGAATGTCAGCTGCAGAACCTGCCGGTCCAAAGCCTCCGGGCCATCTCCAGGGACCGGTAAATATCAGATTGGCTGAATTGTAGAAAACGGCAATGCCTTCTGCCCGCCCCTGTGTGCCGGATACGAGAGGTGGTACCAGATACCAATTATTATTGCCGGTTCGCTGTCTGATCTCCATCATTAAATCATAACTTGATCTTTCGTCGATGACTTCTCCTTCCGGTAGACCATCCGTACCTGTTGTTACTTCTACAACGACCAGTATATCAGGTAAGTTTCGTATGATATTATCACATAAACAATCTAATCTGGTCGAAGCTGCGTCAATATCCGACATACCCCCCTGATTCAGTTTACGGCGCTTCGCCTTACGATATTGAGCGCAAAAAAAACGTTCATTTCCAAAATTATTAACGTTCCAATACATTATCCTTGTCATGGCAGCTTTTGTTTTTAATTTTACAGTTATTATATATCTTTATTGTAAGCAGCGTACCAGCCCAGACTTTTAGCCGTAGCACCCTGATTAGGATTACCAAACAATAAGAAATTGGTATTTCCTCCGGGTGGTAATTTTAATATACCCAGTAATTTCAAGGCAATATTAGATAGGGTAAGCAAGTAAGAGTTTTGGTCTGTTACGTATTGTAAACTCAGCTTATCAATGGATAGTTTTAATACACCCTGTATGCTCAGAAGTTTAGCGTTGCTGGAGGTGCCGGGCAGCTTAATACCTACAAAGGCGTTGTATCCTGGAGCGGCACTTTTAGAACCTGGACTCCATGCGATCAGGAGACTGGCGTTAAAACCTGCACTGCTGGCCAATTCGCCGGGTGAACCCATATTAAGTGTCATCTGCAAACCGTACCAATTGCCTGTAATTCCTGTTGCATTGATGCCGGGTAGAGCTAGTTTTAAATAGCCCTGACCAGATGGGGGCGAATCATCATTGCCACTCAACAGTTTATTGATCTGTAAGGCAAAATTGGGATAAAGGCTATTGGTCCTTGCATTACTTTGTGATGAATTGAAAGCAATTTGAGAGGCATCAAACCCAAATGTAGTAACAGATGGCGTATTAAGATTAAATGCCATATTTACATACAGATTGCTGTAATTAAGTCCTTGTTGTAACGGATCATTGTTCTTCGAGGCAATACCAAAAGAAAAAGCATCCAATGAATAGTCTGTATCTCCTTCGTTCACAGCCGGAGCTATCATGGTGCCGAAGTTGAGGTAGCCCCACATGGTAAATCTTGACTGTATATCTAATGCTGTGGGATCAGTAGTCAGCGTATTAAATTGTATCTTGGTGATCTCCACATTGGTCAGAAGATTACTGTCGAAGAAAAAAAGATTATCGTCTTTATTGTCGAAAACATATACTGGTGTGCCGTTATGATCCTGGTAAGTACCGTTCAGTACTACCGTATTTAAACTATTTGAACCGTACGGATTGTTTGTCCCGATTACTTCATCGGAGAACATATTATTCATAGTCAGCTGAATCTTGCTCGCAAAATCCTTGATCGCCGTATTTTCAAACAATACCTGAAGGAACAATACTTTAAAATCATAAGTAGCTCCTGCTACAGGCTGTACCGGCTTATTAGGATTCAACCCCTGTGAGATTTGCTGAGCATAAGCAGGATCAACATAATTGATTAATCCAAATAATGAACTGACCGGATCCATGGTAATGATATCGCTGGCATCTACACGATTCACCTCTATGCCAAAATGATGGGCGTAGAAATTCTTAAGATTAATAC
This sequence comes from Chryseobacterium lineare, assembly GCF_977014045.1. Lineage (NCBI taxonomy): Bacteria > Pseudomonadati > Bacteroidota > Flavobacteriia > Flavobacteriales > Weeksellaceae > Chryseobacterium > Chryseobacterium lineare. The sequence continues at coordinate 443,951 of NZ_CDRNIQ010000001.1, forward strand.
CGCTGATCAAACCTTTTAATTGCTGCGGAAATTCTTGTAAATCGATGGTTGCTTTCAAAGCAAGGATCCCGTTCCAGTTGGGATCATTGATGATCGTGTGAAACTTCTGATAATATTCCAGCTGCCCGGACGAAGGATCTGATAATGCAGTATTATACGCGTCCTCAGCCGATTGTAAATAGTCCTGAAGCCATGATGATACGGCAACCAGCTGATTGTAGGCAGTACCGGGATCAGTGTTGTCTTTATCAATATTAAATGCATTGGCCTGTGTCCATTCTTTCGGATTTTTTACCCTGTCGATGATGGTACCTTTACAAAATTTAAATATTAGAACATTGTTATAGTCGGCATAGGTGTTACTTGTACCTACGTTCAGATCGAACGGCCAGTCTTCGATGGACATTTTATTGTTGAACACAGATTCACTGCTGACACCGCCGCCAGGTGTATTCATTGTTGAAAACAAATTACCAAGATATTGGTTATTGGTTACCACCAGAAATTGCTGATTGGTGAGGAAGGCACTTTGCATTTGCGGCATCAGATTAATAAAGCTGAGCTGGTATTGCGGAGGTGTTGCCGGGATTTGTCCTTGCGGACTAAGGTATTCGGGCAAACCATTGTTTACGGTATTTTGCGCCAGATTCAGTAAACTCCAGCTACCGTCATTATTCACATTAGCTACCATACCCTGCGGTGTTGCAGAGGCTGTGTACTCCATAGCTCCTGTTTCTGTCATCACTCTCTTTGCCTGGCTTTTACTGGCACGTGGTGTAGTGAAGGCTGCTGAGATCAATGCTTTTCTTTCGGCACTTAATACCTTAGATTCAAAAGTATCGATACCTTCGGTGCTGGGCGGTGGTACAGGATTTACGCCAAGATAAGGCGCTATGGGTACAGCAAAACCACTGGCTTGTGGCATATCTACTGAGGGTTCGTAAAAACCCAGAAATCCTGTAATATTATTACCGGGAGAAGCTACACCATGATCTTTGGCAAATAAAGAAGCACCCTGTGGTTGCGAAGCATATTGTACATTGCCCGGTGTGGCGGTTACGATATTGGCCCAAGCCGTAAGATAAGTACTTTCAAGTATGGGATTATCCGTACCGGGATTGGCCAGGGAAACTTCCTGTCCTGGGAAATTGGCAGCGAAGGCAGCCTGTTTTGATGTAAATCGTATAGTATCACCGGTGATCGTTCCTGCGTTATTTTTATAAGGGGTAAATGTAATTATTTCTGTGCCGGAAAGTCCGGGAAGTAAACTGTATTGTCCGTTTTCATCGGCAAAGGCAGCCTGTGAGGCGCCGGGATCCATGTAAAAATCACCTTCAGGCGAAAGGTAGTATGGCTTGATCCCTGCAGCATCCTGCGGCGATATGACAAAGCGTGCGCTGTTGTATTCCGGAAATAAATTGTTCACCGGTGCTCCGGAATCCACCATATTTACCAAAGGCCATAAAGTAAGAGGATAGCCGGTATTGATGGCATAGTAACTAGGCAGTGATGCTGCTCTTGTCTGGCCGGTAATAACATTGTAGATCTGACCGGTAATGGCAAAATAGGTATTCAGTCCGTCACTATTTGCTATATCAAGCAGGTCGATTTCTGTCTGGGTAAGGAGAAAATCATTGGTATTACCTATTTGCAGTATAGGATAGGCAAAATAAGAAGGTGCCGTGCTGTCGCCGTAATAGTAATTATTTTGCAAACCATATCCTTTAAAGTCAAGCTTCATGTTCAGGCCCAGTGAAAAACGAAAAGACCCAGTACCCGGGCCGCTGAAAGGAATCGTAATATCGCTGGTGAACATAGAATTGGTACCAAACACTTTATTGGCAAAACTCATGTTGGGATTTCCGGGTGTCCAGATAAGCCGTAAAGCATCTGGAGTTACGTCCGGCTGCAGTGTCATTGTAGTATTATTCTGGATGGTAAGCGTTGCAAAACCATTTCCAATAGTAACGTTAAACGTCTGTCCTACCACAAAAGGTTTGTTGGTACCGTATTGGGCAAAGTTCAGGACGGTCGTATTTTTAGAAGAAGGGGTGTCATCTGGATTGCTCAGCCATGCTGTTGTAAGGTTGGCAGTTACATTCTGACGGAATGTGAGAAGATAAGGCCGATAATTATCAATAAAAGTCTTTGGATCAGCAGGAGCTGTTTTGGCAAACAGAAAATAGACCTGTTGCTGTACCGCAACCTGAAGGCTGATGTCTGGGTCGGTATAAGATGACCCGTCCGGAAGCAATAAAGCGGTCCAATGTTGCCCTGTTTGATTGTGTATATAAAGCGCAGGGTTTCCGGAATTTTCATTGCTGAATATAGTTTCTGTTTCGGATTGTACCATAAGAATAATATTTTTTATCTGAATAGGATAAATGTGAATTCTTAACCAGGGCAGAATAGCATAACGACAATCACAACATTCAACAGTGACAGATTTAATACTGTAATTGTTTTTCCGGCAAAGTTGCCTACAGCAATTGCCTGTTGACCTGGTTTTAGATAATGTATACCATTGAACGTTACCGGGCTATCCAGCTGGATAGTACTGGTATCGGGTGCACCGGTTAGTACGATCGTAGCTATATTTGCCTGACTGTTATTGGTAACCGAGCAGATACAATCACTCCCATTGTTGGTCTGTTTTTCTGCAAATTCAAAACGGGAAAGCCAAACAGTGTCTGCTTTAGACCTGACCATACCCTGAGCCATTGCCAGGGTATGACCAAGAATAAATAATAAGAGGATTTGTAAGCGTAGTTTACTGCTACGATTGGCTGGTCTGGCACTGAATAGCTGCCTCAGCATCATTTTGAGCATTGGTAATATTGGTGATCGTAACTGTTGTTCCGAGAAAATCACCTGTGGCAATAAGTACCATTGATGGCGAGTTAGGCGGCAACGTCCAAATACCGTCAACGCTTGAAACCATAGCACCGTTCACCTGTACGATAAGACCACTTGCAGGAGCACCTGTAATAGCTACTGTGAGATTATTAGCAAGGCTTGCATTAGCGATGTTAAGAGTTGAGGAAGTACCATTTGCTGTTTTCCAGGTACAATATTGACCTGATTTAATACTTGCACTTCCACTTTGATTGATTACTGGATTTTGTGACATAATTATTAGTTTTAAGGTTAAAAAAAATTTAAATTATTTATTATTTCAAAAAAAACTTAATTGTTAAGATCATATTACAATCGGGCTTTTCAAAATTGCCGTTGTTGATATAATAGAAGTTTCATTAAAGAACATTTCAAAGTAACGTAAATAAAATATTACACTATTAAGTGAAAATACTTAAATTTCATATTAGGTATTTATACTTAGTTGATTATAAGTGTATTAAAATTGGGTAATAGTGAAAAAACATGCTTTGCAGCAGTGAATATGAACGGTAATATGTTTTGAAATAATGAAAAATTAACGAAATTTATTTCCAATTTAAAAATTAACCGTTAATACAAACAAGGTTACAAGAAGGGCCGGTATCATAATGACAGTACCCAGCTTAAGAAAATCCCAGGCAGTCATGTCGTATCCGTTTCTTCTGAGTTCTTTAAGCCAAAGGATAGTTGCCAGAGATCCGGTGATTGATAGATTTGGGCCAAGATCAACTCCGATAAGGACGCCGCTTCTGACCGTTTCCGGTAAATGAATATCTGAAATTGTGGTTCCGGCAATAAGCCCGGCCGGTAAATTATTGATGAGATTACTTCCAAATGCAATGATAAGACTCGCCGACCATGTCGTGGTTCCGGCTGAAGCATTGGCTGCTTCTGAAAGTTTTTGAGATAAAATATTGATGAGTCCTGTTTGCTGCACTGCCTCCACAAGGATAAACAGGCCGGCAACCAACGGAATGACAGACCAGGAGATATGGCGCATAAATGTTACAGGGTTTTTTCTGCCGGCTATAGAAATAAAAAACGCTGTACCCACCCCCGTGATAGCGGTCGGAAGTCCGAGATCCCAGTGTTGAAACGAGGCCAGCAACAATACCAGGGTCGTAAATATGATTCCTGCCAAGGCCATTTTTCCTCCTGTATTTAAGATATGTTCTGCATTATCTGCTACTACCGGAACATTCAGAAACTTTTTCTGAGTCATGAAAAGCATAAGGAATGTTATGGCGACAGAACATAATGAGGGTAAAAGATAAGTATTCAACCATATGGTTAAAGAAGGCATATCAGATCCATAGATAACCAGGTTGGCAGGGTTGGAGATGGGCAATACAAAGGATGCTGCATTTGCTATAAAAGCGCAGATGAGTAGGTAGGGCAGCGGATTTTTAACTTTTGCTCTTGCTACCGCTGCTGCAACTGCCGGCGTAAGGACCACAGCTGTAGCATCATTAGACATAAAAACTGTTACGAAAATCCCTATCAGATAAATTAATACAAAAAGCCTGATAGAAGATCCTGCAGCAAGTCTGATGGCATGCGAGGCCAGCCAGTCAAATAAGCCTTCTCTGCGGGCAGATTCGGCAAGGGCCATCATCCCTGTCAGGAAAAGATATACATCCATCCCTTTATTGATGCCTATCCATGCATCCTGAAAAGATATCAGTCTGAAAACTAATAAAATCACTGCGCCGCCGACAGCCCACACGGCTTCCTGTATTTTATATGGTCTGATGATTACTCCGGCAGTAGCCATTACAGTAATCAGGAAAATAAAAAAATCAGCACTCATTTTGGGTTCAGTATGAAAATTTTATCGGATGTTAGCTGGTACATATTTTTTAATCATGATCTTAAAATTAAAGAACATTAGGTAATTTTTGTATGAACAGAGTATATTATTTTGACTTCTGCCAAAAACTGTTCCAATAGTTTGCGTGAAACTTACCATTGATAATCAATTGAATTTTTAACAATCATAACATTTAAAACTTTATTTTTAATAAAATTTTATCCATGCCCACACCCCGACAGATTCAGGAAATTTTTAATCCTTACTATAATGCAGAAAGTAATATCTGGGAGCGCTTTTCAGAAAAAATAATTGTAAGAGAATTTCAGAAAAATGATGTCATAAAAGATTATGAGAGTGTAGAAAAATATCTGAATATTGTTGCTGCCGGCTCCGTAGGATTATTTATCTGGAACGGAAAAAAAGATATCTGCATCAATCTTTTGTATGAACAGAGCTTTATGAGTGATTATTTTTCTTTCCTCAAACAAAAGCCTTCCGGTATTAAAACATTGGCGTTGGAAGACTGCACGCTTTGGTCGATCAGCTATCCTGACCTCAATGAACTGTATGCAAGAAATGAAACCGGACTGAGAATCGGAAAGGCGATCTCTGAGATTTTATTTTTACGAAAACAGCAGGAGCAGATCAATCTGCTGACCTTAAGTCCGAAGGAACGTTATCTTAACCTCATCAGTCAGCGCCCTGAAATTTTCCAGCGTACGCCGTTGAAAATAATTGCTTCTTACCTTGGATTGACTGCAGAAAGCTTAAGTCGCCTGAGAAAAAGAGTTACCGAGAAGTAAAACTTACCCATCGTCAATTTTATTTTGCGTTCTAATTGTTAGTTTTGGATAATCTAATTTATAAAACAAAAATCCATGAAAAGAAAACAAATATTGAGTATTATTGTTTTTTATGCTATTGCAGTTGTATTCCGCTTTTTGGCTGTTAAAACCAATCTGTTTCATTTTGCCGACAACGAATTTATACAAATTCTGCTGCGTGGAATTGGTCCGGCGACAGGTGCTTTTGTTTCCATTGCATTATTCAATATTCCGTTAAAGCTTTCTCTAAAAGGGAATTACTGGAATTTATTTTTACCATTACTAATTTTCTGGATTTTTCCTGTTATTCTGATAGGAACAGTTTCTTATATTCAGCATGAAAAATTTCCATTTATACTTCTTTTCACGGTCTTGGTGTACGGATTATTGGAAGAAATAGGATGGCGTGGTTTTTTGCAGGAACAGCTGAAAAACCTGCCTAAACTTCAAAGCATAATTATCATCGCTGTTTTATGGTTTGTCTGGCACCTGAACTTTGAATTTACCACTTCCAATATGATCTTTCTTGGTGTTTTGTTTCTTGGAACCTGGGGAATTGGAAAAGTGTACAGCAGTACATATTCATTACTGGCAGTGGCGGGATTTCATTCGCTGAATAATTTTTTCAGAAATGGGCTTCATGAGACAGAGCTGGTATTAATTGGTATATTACTGATCATTTGGATTGGGTTTATGGTTTTATATAAAAGAAAATTAAATACTCATTCTCAGACTTCGGAACTTACAAATGATTAGTTATCTTACTGTTTAAAAACTTTAAATCATGAAAAAATATATTTGCTTTACGATAATTATTTTATTTTTTGGCAGTTGCCATCTTCACAGGAAAGCAGAAAGCAGTGAGACGTCTGGGATAAAAGCCGACACCATTACTTTTTCAGATCAGGCCAGAAACAGAAAAATTCCCGTGGCATTATATAATCCCGGATCGGGAAATCATGAGATTGTTATTTTCAGCCATGGCTATGGACAAAATAAAGGTGGAGATTATTTAGCTTATTCATACCTGACCAATTTTCTGGCTTCGAAAGGATATTTTGTGGCCAGCATACAGCATGAACTGCCGACGGATGAATTGATCCCATCAACAGGAGTTCCTCAAATTGTAAGGAGACCTTTCTGGGAACGGGGTGCAGACAATATTTTATTTGTTATCAATCAGTTAAAGAAAAATTATCCCAATCTTAACTTTAATAAGATTACATTAATAGGGCATTCCAACGGTGCAGATATGACGGCATTGTTTCCTCAGAAATATCCTAATGTTGTCCATAAAATTATCACTTTAGACAATCGCAGGATGGTTTTTCCAAGAGATAATAATCTTAAAATATATACATTACGGTCGAGCGATCAGCCTGCTGATGACGGGGTAATACCAACAGGTCCGGACAACAAAAAGTCTGGGATAACTATCATAAAACTATCAGATGTAAAGCATGATGATATGGACGATCACGCTAATGCTGAACAAAGGAAAGAAATTCAAGAATATGTATTGAGATTTTTGAATGATTAAAAACTAATGATAACCATTAAAATATTAAAAATGAAACATCTATGGACTTTATTAATTGCAGTATTCGTATTGACTCATTGCAGTGATCAAAAAAGTACGGCAGCGACCGAAAATGAGAAATTGATTCAACAGTATTTTAAGCATTTCAATAACCACGACTGGAGAAAAATGGCAGATATGTACACCGAAACTGCCGAATTTAAGGATCCAAGCCTGGGAAAGAGTATTGTGAAACAATCAAGACAACAGATTATTGATAAATATACAGCTTTAAGCCAGATGTTTCCTGATGTGAAAGATAAAGTGTTACAAACATACAATTCGGGAGATAATCATATTATTGTTGAATTTATTTCAACCGGTACAGCACCGGATAACACGAAATTTGAATTGCCGATCTGTACAATTTTCACTATTGAAAATGGAAAAATCACAAAGGACTTTACCTATTTTGATAATTTCGAATAAATAAAAATAAGATAGTTTTCATTTAAACAGATTATATAGGCCCTCGAGAATCTTTCTCGGGGGATTTTTATTAATAATAAATTTTAAAAAAAGCTTGATGTTCATTTAAAACGCTGTTTCGTTCATTTCATTTTGTCAATAGCCCATTTGCACAAGTTTCTATGGTTGTTGCCTCATCTGCTTATTGATATTTGCAGAAGAAAAAGGACTGAGTCGTTTTTTTATGAAAGGTTGATTTGCATTTAGATTTAAAATTAAAATACAATTAATAAAAAACGATTCGCAACCAAAATCTATCCATAGTTTCTAATTATTAAAATTTAAAATATGAAAAATTTTTTTAAAAAAGCAAGGGTTATTTTTCCTTTGGTTTTTATACTTCTGGGAATGAATATGAAAGCGCAAACCTCTGAAGACAAACTTCTTGGCAAATGGACCAACGAAGAAAAAACGAGAGTTGTAGAATTCGTTAAGAACGGGAATTATTATGATGGCATAATCCGAAAAGCAGAAGATGCAAGTTTAATCGGTAAAAAACAGATAAGCGGGCTGAAACCTTCAGGAAAAGGCAGCTATACAAATGGAACGGTCTATATCATAAAAAAAGGAAAAACGGCTTCGTGTTCCGCTCAGATTGTAAAAGATGGGCTGCTAAGCATTAAAGCTTCTTACGGTATGATGTCAAAAACTCAGGCGTGGACGAGATTATAGATCAATGAAAAAGTCGCTTTTAATACTATTTGTTGTACTGTCTTGCCTTTCTGTCAAAAGCCAGATCGTATTTAACTCTTTTCAGGAAGTACGGGATTATGCCGACAAGCACAGTGCTTCTATACGTATTTCTGAAGCGCAGCAGGAAGTAAATGCCATTCGGGAGAAACAGTCAAGGTCGTTTCTGTATCCATCTGTCAATGCATCGGCTGGATTTAATGACAATATTACTTTGCAGCCTACGCTGGTTCCCGCAAGACTTTTTAATCCCAATGCTCCGGAAGGAAGCTTTGAAGAAATGAAATTTGGTAAAACTTATCTTTACACCACTTCAATACAGGCCCAATGGAATGTTCTTGACTTTCAAAAGATCTTTGCCATTAAAACATCAGAATTTCAGTCAGAAGCGGGAAAACTGAATACGGAAATCAATCGGTTCAACACCTACAATCAGCTGGCTTCCGTGTATTATTCTATATTACTGGCTCAGAAATCGCTTGAAATTGATGAAAAAAATGCGAATGTTACTAAAATAATGCTGCACAATGCCTCGGAAAAATACCAGAAAGGCATCATCAGCGAATCTGATCTCAACCGTGTTTCAATACAACACCTGCAAAATGAAAAGAAAATTAAAACTACAGAAAGCAACCTGGATCAACTTTACCGCCAATTGCAGGGCATTCTCGACCTCCGCGAAGAAATTCAGATATCAGATTTCGGAACTGATGAGGATCATATTATTAATCCTGATTTTCAAGCTGTTCATCCGGAAATCCTTTTTCAGGAAAAACAGATCGATATTTCAAAGTCACTTGTAAAACAGAGCGAAGCAATGCGATACCCGACGTTGGGATTGGTTTATCAGTATAATTATAATTGGGCGACGGATCATTTTATGGATTTCTCAAATGTTAATAGTCTTCCTCAACAATTTTTTGGAGTTAAACTAAATCTGCCTCTTTTCAATGGATTTTCTATAAACCGGAAAATTAAAGAATCACAAACTGAACTGAAAATCCAGCAGATGCAACTGGAAAACACGAAGATTGTAAAAGATAAAGAAGATGAGATACTTAAGATTCAGTACGATCAGTCTGTCGCGGATCTTGAAAAAACTACGGAGATATTGCAATTGCAGGAGCAAAACGATATTCACACGCAAAATAAATATGAAAGCGGAATCATCAGTCTGGATGAACGTCTTGACCGGTATTCTGATCTTCTGTCTGCGCAGTATGATTATCTCCGGAGCCTTTCTGATTTTTCTTTAGCAAAATATAAGATCTACCTGCGTACAATAGATTTTCATAAACCATAGCACACATTATGATAAACAAAATAAAAATAACAAGCCTTTTCTTATTCGCAGTGATGCTTGTTTCCTGTACCAAAACAGAAAAAACTTCAGCGGTAAGAAAGAATATTGAAGATGCGGTTTTTGCAAGCGGATACATAGAAAAGGAAGATGAATATATGATTTCGGCCAGGATCAGTGGAAATATAGTAAACATTCCGATCAAAGAAGGTCAAATACTGACTGACAATAGCCTGATTGCAACTATTGAAAGCAATGTGCAGACAGAGCAGCTGAAAGATGCAGAAGCGGTTTACTCACAATCTAAGGAAAATGCATCCGGAAGTTCCCCGCAGCTGCTTCAGATTCAATCACAGATCGACCAGGCTCAACATCAGGTGGCTCAGGATAGAATAAACTTTCAGCGATACCGGGAACTCAGAGTAAAAAATTCTGTTTCACAGCTGGATCTTGAAAAGGCGCAGCTTCAGTATCAGTCTTCACAGAATAATTTAGTTTCACTTCAAAAAAATTATCTGGATACAAAAAACGCTCTTGATCTTTCGAAGAGAAGAAGTGCAATAGGCGTAAATCAGCAACAGGATATTTTAAAAGATTATACCATCCGTTCCGCAGGAAATGGTGAAGTCCTGAATGTTTTTAAAAAGAAAGGTGAACTGGTAAAACAGGGTGAGAATATTGCAAGGATCGGCCGTGGGGATTTTAAACTAAAGCTCTATGTTTCGGAAGATGATATTGCTAAAGTGAAAACAGGACAAAAAGCAGCCATTCATCTCAACACATATCCAGATCAGGATTTTACGGCAACAATCGTTAAAATCTTACCAGCTTTTGATGAGACAGAACAATCATACATTGTGGAAGCAAAATTTGACAAAACCCCGGAAACTGTTTTTTCCGGTACCCAGCTTCAGGCAAATATAGAAACATCAAAACGAAAGAATGTATTGGTGATTCCCACTTCATATATTTCCAAAGGAAAATTTGTGACCCTGGAGAATAATGAGCAAAGACAGGTCATTACCGGTTCAAAAGATAACGAGTGGACAGAGATTCGCAGCGGCATATCTGAAAATGATATTCTTATAAAACCTAAAGATTAAACGTGATGAATACGAATAGGAAAATATCCTGGGTACATCTCTCATCCAAGGTCAAACAGCTTCTTGTAGCTGTGCTGAGCGTGACGTTCGGGATATCGATGTACATTTTTATGAACAGCTTTATGTCCGGTGTCAATAGTGCCCAGACAGAAATCACTTTTACTTCCATGTCGCATATCAGGATCTACAATGACCTTCCGACTGATGTGCGTCAGATCCTGCAGACAAAAGATAAGAGCACTTTAGTGATCGTAAATAACGCCAAAAATATACGATATACGGAAGGGATAAAAAACACGGAGCCTATCAAAGAATCTGTTTCCGGGCTGAAAGAAATCTCCGCAATAACGGAACAGCTCAACCAGAATATTTTTATCAGAAATGGGGTTACGAAGATTAATGCATCTCTTTCCGGAGTAGATGTGGAAAATGAAGATCGGCTGTTCCATACATCGGACTATATGCAACAGGGCAGTTTTTATGACCTTGAAAAACGTGCTGACGGAATTATTCTGGGTTATAAGCTGGCTCAAAATCTTGGAGTGGGAATGGACGATAATATCACAGTGCTTACTTCCGATGGGATCTCCAGAATTTTTAAGATCATCGGGATTATGGAGACAGGATCTGCCAGTGTGGATAAAACCAGAGCAATCATTTCCATCCGCACAGCGAGACAGCTTTTCTCAAAGAACAGAAGCTATGCGACAGATATTCTCATCAATATTGATGATTACAACAAGTCTAAAGAAACTTCAAAAAAAATAGCGGCAATGACCGAATATAAAGTTGAGGCATGGCAGGAAGGCAATGCACAGCTGGATTCTGCAAATGTTCTCCGTAATATTCTGGCAGTTGCGGTTTCTTTCACCATCTTAATTGTAGCGGGCTTCGGAATTTATAATATTATGAATATGACGGTTAATGAAAAGATTAAAGAAATCGCTATTCTGAAAGCAATGGGTTTTAATGGTAGCGATATCGTCGAGATCTTTTTAACGCAATCCATTATTATAGGCCTTATCGGTGGGTTTACAGGTCTTGCCTTCGGATATGTTGTTTCTATGATCGTGGATCAGATTCCTTTCAAAATTGGCTCTTTCACGACTTTGCCGATAGATTACAGCCCAACGGATTATGTTTTGGCTTTTTTATTCGGTCTGTTGATAACAGCTATTGCCGGATATCTGCCCGCCAGAAACGCATCGAAAATAGATCCTGTAGCAATTTTAAGAGGATGATGAAAACAAATAATCAGAAAGATAATGAGAACGGCAGTTTAGTTTACATCAAACTATTTGTGATTGTATTGATCCTGATTTTTTACGCAGAACTATATCGGGAATATTATAACTGCAAAACATATTGGCAGGAGACGTTTTGCTACTATTGCTATCTGTTTCATAATTAATCCCAAAAACTTTGCCGGGTTACTTAAATCAACATAATTTTTATGAGTACACGAAATTTCAAAAACTTTACAAACAGGCCGTCCAGAAACAGCAAAAGGATTAGTAATACGACTACTGAAAATACCATTAAAAATCTATTGATAATCATTAAACTACTGATACTGTTTATTGTTATTACGATCACCGAGATTTTGATTATCACATTTTTTTTATGAATGGAAAATTCAAAATGACACATTAATCTTTTAATTATGAAAGCACTATCAGTTAACCACATCAATAAATATTTTTACGAGCCGGAAAAATTCAAGGTTTTAAAGGACGTCACTTTTAACGTTGAAAAGGGCGAATTTGTTGCTGTGGTAGGAAAATCAGGTTCGGGAAAATCTACCTTACTATATCTTCTTTCCACGATGGATACAGATTATGAAGGCCAGATTTCAATAAATAATACTTTAGTGACGGGGCTGAAGCAGAATCAGCTTTCCGCTTTCCGTAATGAGCATATAGGCTTTGTTTTTCAGTTCCATTATCTTTTGCCTGAATTTTCGGTGCTGGATAATGTGATGCTTCCCGCACTGAAACTGAAAAAACATTCAAAGCAAGAAATTGAACACAAAGCGATGGAACTTCTCAGTTTACTGGATATAAAAGGGCACGAACATAAAAAGGCTTCAAAAATATCAGGCGGGCAGCAACAGCGCGTGGCAATTGCAAGAGCATTGATCAATGATCCGGCGATTATCATGGGTGATGAGCCAACCGGAAATCTGGATTCTAAAAACACAAAAATTGTTTTCGAAATATTCCGGGAACTCGCAAAAGAAAAAGGACAGACAATCATAGCAGTGACCCATGATGATGAGTTTGCGGCCAATTGCGACCGTATTATAGAAATGGCGGACGGAAAAATTATCATTTAATAATCACATAGGGAAGTCTGTAAGGGTAGCAATTTTTAAACAAAAAAGAAAAAGATGAATCATAGTAGAATATATAAAGGATTATTACTATTGCTGGCCGTATTTTTTAATGATAAAATTTACGCTCAGGAAGGAAAGCCGGATCTCTTTGGAATAAGTTATGGTTCTGATAAAATAAAGAATGATTCTGCCAAAGGAAAAATAAAAGATATTGATGCTTTTTTGAATTTTCCGATTTACCGTGATGAGAAAAGAACAGTCGGCGGAAGGCTTCAATTCAAATCGAGAAGCATTTCCGGTCTTGATCCGGCACTCTCTAAAGATCTTTACGGTGCAGATATTTTCGTTTTCTGGCAGTTAAAAATAAAACAAAAATATAAGCTTTATCTCTTCGCACAGGTTGGCGCTTATTCTGATTTTAAGGATGTCAGTGAAGAAGATTTCCGTTATTCTTTTGGTGCAAGATATACCATTCAGCATAATGACCATCTTAAGACAGGGTGGGGGATTTCCTACAACAGGCAGTTCTACGGACATCAATTGAATCCGTTTATATCCGTTGATTATCAAATTACACCAAAGTTACAGCTCGCAGGCCTTCTTCCGATCCGTCCAAAGCTGATCTATACCATTAATGATCAACTTTCGTGGACCAACGAAATAGTTGCGGGCGCAGGAAGTTACAGGCTTTCGGCAAACGAAGAAAGCAGCCGTTTTATAAGGATAAACAATTGGTATGGAATGAGCAGTCTGGAATATAAATTGGCAGGACATCATACGTTGTCACTGGGAATTGGATATGATTTTATCAATAACCTCAAGCTTTATGAAGATACCGCTGATAATAACTGGAGTATTTTCACTTTCGATCTTCGTCAAAAGTCAGAACCCATTCGGGAAATCAGATCCAGGGGATTGAGATTTAATATCGGATATAGCTTTGGGCTGTAGATAAATGTTATAACAAGCTTAATCTTCAGTAAATCTTTACTAGATTTGAATAGAAATTAAGATGATTAAATGTCCATGATCAGATAAATTTAAAAAATCTTTTGCATGAAAAAAAGGATACATATCATACTGCCTGTAGCACTGGCCATCATTTTGCCGGGTCTTAATTTCTTTTCCATTTCGGAGACTTCTAATGTTCAGCCTGACGGATTTGCAGAGAAATGGCTGTATGCATCTATTGTATTGTATATTCTCTGGTATATTTTACAGGCAGTTTCCAATATCAAAACCAAATATAGAAATCTGGTCACTACAGGAATTGTTGCATCCTTTGTCGTCATTGTTTATGCCGTTTTTGCTTTGTTAATATTTAAAATTCCCAATGCCATTAAATGGGTATTTATTGTTAAATTATTTTTTGCCGCGGTATTGTTTTTCATCATTCAATTTGCTCTGAAGGCCAATGAGAGCATTTCAAAACTTCAGCTGGAAAAAGAGCAGATCCTGCTTGAAAACTACAAAGTACAGCTTCAGGAACTCAGGACAAAGGTAGATCCTCATTTTCTTTTCAATTCTTTCAATACCTTGCGTACAATGATCAGGAATCATCATCCTTCATCAGAAAAGTTTGTCATGAGCCTTTCCAATTTTTACAGGCTGACACTTTCTTTAAACAATACCTCAACCACATCGCTTAAAGATGAGATTGATGTCCTGAAATCCTATTTTTTCTTGATGCAGACCAGAAATGAAGGTGCCATCAAAGTATCGATCGATGTTGAAGAAAGTCTTTTGCAGAAACAGATTCCTACACTAAGCCTTCAGATCCTGGCAGAAAATTGTTTTAAACATAACAGGATTTCTTCATCAAAGCCGCTGGAAATCAATATTTATACCGATAATAATTATATTTTTATCAAAAATAACAGATTGCCGAAACTTACAGTTGCCGAAGTTTCCGGATTCGGACTTGAAAATATAGCACAGCGTTATGCCTTATTAAAAATTTCTGATGGAATTTTGAAAAGCTCGGATGAAGAGAAATTTGAAGTAAAATTAAAACTGATTTAATTATGAATGTTTTGTTGGTGGAAGACGAGCATCATACTGCCCGATTGTTGCAGGAAGTCATAGAAAGTGACAGGGATTTTATTGTTATTAAGACTTTGGAATCTATTTCCGAAACAGTTTCATATCTTTCAAAGTATGCTCAGAATATAGATCTGATGTTTCTTGACATCCATTTGTCAGACGGACACAGCTTTGAAATATTCCGGCATATCGATATCAATATCCCGGTTATATTCTGTACAGCATACGATGAATATGCGCTTAAGGCCATCAGAAACAACGGAATAGAGTATATTCTTAAGCCTTTTGAAGATGAGGAAATACTGAATGCGCTTCATAAATTCCGGCAACTGGCCGGACGTTTCAAAACACAATTGTCCTTTGAAATTCCGGGAGAAAAGCCCAAAACCCAAGTTTATCAGGAAAGTTTTCTCGCACAACAGAAAGACCGGACAATTGTGGTTTTAACGGAAAATATTGCGATGTTTGCCATAGAGGAAGATATTGTTTATCTATACACATTCGATAGAAAACGATACCCTGTTTTCAAAAATATGGAATACATCGCCAACGTCTGTGATCCTCATGTTTTTTTCAGGATCAACCGGCAAATGCTCATCAACAGAAATACGATTCTTACCATTCAGCCTTACTTTAACAGGAAAGTTATTTTGGAGCTTACCATTAAACCTGAAAATCAAATAATAGTCAGCCGCCTTAAGGTAACGGCCTTCAAAGAGTGGCTTGAAAGTGGAAGATGATTTATTTGAAATAAGAAAACAGTATCATTATCAGTTTGATATTTATTAATTCAATACCTTTGATTTGATGGATATTTTAAATTAAAAAGCTGCCCGCAATCGTGGACAGCTCATTCGTTATGAAGTGTAATGCCAAATACCTTCTAAAAATAGCATATATCTTCCCGGTTGATATTCTCCATATGAAAATAGATAAATGGAATCATTGTTTTTTAAATAATGAATTTCTAAACCTTCTTCGGATGTATATTTTTCAATAAATCCTGTGTTTACGTTAAATTTGTTTTCTTTAACGATGATATCAAAACTTTCTTCATCTATTTCTTTTTTTAAATCCCTCAACGGGTTATTGTAAAAATCAATCAATTTGATTTTATGATTTTCAATTTCAAAAACTTCCTGTAAACATTTTTCCTCATCACCATCAAACAGTTTTTGTCTGGTTATTTCGATTTTTTTAATCATATTTTTTTAGTTAGATTTAATTTATAATTACTAAAAGGTGGTGTTCCTTAAATCTCTGTTTAAAATTATTGTGCTTCTGAAATCAATTTTTCTATTAATTTCCAATCTACATTTTCATCAAAATGGTCCCAATCTAAAATTTGATTTGGTCTGTTTTCTGGAGCTAAAGGAGATACATAAAATATACATCTATAAGCTGTTTCCCTAATACCAACATCAGTGTCTTTATCTTCAAGAATTGAATAGAGTTTTTTCATAACTGATGCTTTATTCTCTTTACGATATGTATTTGACCAACTCATCAGAGCATCAGATCTTACCTCATCATCTTCATCGTTGGAAAACATTCCCCATGCTTTATCTCTAAATTCTTCCATTCTCCAATAGAAACATAAAACTCTGATGGATGCGCTACGTGCTTGTTCGCTTGGATGGTCACATAATTTTACAATGATATTCTTTAGCTCATTTTTCTCCTGAAGTGTCCAGGGATATTTTTTTCCGCAATCTATTAGCAAATCATATAATTCATTTCCGTCTGATTCATTTTCTAGTAATTGCTGCATTTCTTTTACGTTCGACCGATTCATGTGTTTTTGTGCAGTAGTTAAGTTTTATTAATCTTTTTTTAGTTTTGAAACCAATTTATATAATTCATTTTTTACCGTAAGTAGTTCTTCGGGATTTAATACCGTTTTTTTATTGTTAGCTCGGCTACAAAACTATCAAATGTAACAATTCCTTTTTTTTTCTAAAATAAAAAACGGTTAACTAAAAAAGTTATCCGTTTTTGTAATTCATTCTGTAAGCTACCCAATTTTGTGACCATTCTAAATGATAGATTCTTTCATTTTTTGTTTATATTTTTTAGGGCTTATATTTCCTAATGCTTCGTGCGGTCTGTTGTAATTATATTCTATCCACCACTGATTTGCTTTTTCTTCGGCATCCTGTAGATTTTTAAAGACATACATATTGAGAAGCTCATTTCTACAGCTTTTATTCAGTCTTTCAATAAGGCTGTTTTGTGTAGGTTTCCCTGGTTGTATATAATGGATCTCTATTTTATTTTCCTGAGCCCATAGCTGAAGATTTTTAGATATAAACTCAGGGCCATTGTCAACTCTTATGCGTTTAGGCTTACGCCCTTGTTGTTTTAACTGTTCTAAAACTCTCACTACTCTTGCAGAACAGATACTTGTATCAATTTCCATAGACAGTAATTCCCGGTTATAATCATCAGCAATATTTAATATTCTGAATCTTCTCCCGTCATATAAACTGTCGCTCATAAAATCCATACTCCAACATTCATCAGGCTCCAGAGGAATATTGATGTTTTCTTTGATTCTGGTGGGAAGTCTTTTTCTTACCCTTCTGCGAATGCTCATTTTTAAGGCCACATAAACCCTATGAACCCGTTTATGATTCCAAATATATCCCAAATTCCTAAGTTTATGATATAGCTTCCAAAAACCATAACCTGGATGCTCTTGCGAAAGTCTGGTCAGAGCATCAATTAATTCATCGTCGTTCTTTCTGCTTTTGTACCGATAGCTGCGCCTGCTGATACCAATTGTTAAACAACTTTTCCTCTCACTGAAATTATATTTCTCCCGGATAAAGTTGACAATTTCACGCCGTCCAGAAGGCTTTACCACTTTTTTGACAGAACATCTTTTAAAGCTTCAATCTCTAAACATCTTTCTGCATAAAGTTTTTTAAGTTTAGAATTTTCGGATTCCAGATCCCGCATCTTTTGAATATCCGAACTTTCCATCCCAGAATATTTACTCTTCCAACGATAAAATGTACCTTGTGTAATACCATGAGTACGGCATATTTCTATCACACTCTTCCCAAGTTCTTGTTCTTTCAAAATTCCAAAAACCTGACTCTCTGAATACTTACTCTTTTTCATATTTAAATTTAAAGTTTTTTAAAGCAAAAACTCTATCTTTAAATGGATACATTTTCAGGGAAGTTTACATTCTTGTACATTAAGAAGTATAATCTTATGATGGTGATACTTCCATTAGCAAATAGTGACTATTCAAATATATAGGTATAATCAACTAAACTTTCTAAAAACTCAGTAAAAGATGAAGCTAAAAATTCTAATTCTGCTTCTGAATAATACACAAAAATATTTCCATAATCTTTTTCATCTAGAGACATTGCTAAATAACCGGTTTCTATATAACCAATACTTAGATAATTTTTTGGTAAATAGTCTTGTTTTTCGAAAAGAGAAGTGTCATATTTAATAGATTTAAAACTGGATAACAGTATGCCGTCATCAGGCTCTCCAAAATAAGTATAGTAACTCAATGGAGATCCTCCATTATATTTTAACATATGTTCTTTATAATTTTGAGGTAGTGGTAGCCCTATTTCTTTTTCAAATTCACTTAATTCTTTTTATTTTCTATTTCAAAATCAATCATATTCTTATCTTTAAAATTAGTTTATACATAAAACAACTATCTCGATATTTTCTCCCGAAATATTATTTAATGCTTTTACAAATTCAGAATATTTATTAAATCCTATAATCTCTTTATCTTTTAGTTCTAATAACTTTACTTGTATGATGATTTTATTTTTTTATTTAATTAACTTTTATTTCGATATTGCAATTTTATTCTTGTTCTGGAGGAAAAGGATAATCTGCCAATGGTAACCAATCCTCACCCTTTTTTGCTAAATAATGCTGAATTACTCCTAATTCATAAGAATATTTAAACACTAAATCTTGGCTAGTATTTTTAAAGTCAATCGTTACAAAGCAAGAACCGTCTATTACTTCATCTTTATTTTCAATATTTGTATTATTTTCTTTATTGAAATTGTATGTAAATTGTGTAACTGCTGTTGGAGCATACATTATTTTTTTTACTTTCATTTATTAGTATTTTAAGTTATCTGTAAGTTAATTTTTACATTCAGACATATTCAAGTAAATGAAAGAAAATAAACTAAAGATATACTATTCAGTTTTGGTAGTGGTTATTAAGTCATAATAAATACAAGAATATTTTACCAGTCTATTTCACCATTTTCACGCATATTATGTTCTATTACAGATAACCTGTGACCTAAGTTAAATAAATCTGAAGTTGTATATTTAGAAACTCCTATTTTGCAAAATATTACTTCATCATCTATAACTTCTACAATTCTAAAATCAGTCTCATTAAAATTGTTATGTTGTTCAATTGCTTTTTCTAAAACTTCTGAATACATTACCATTACTTCAAAAGTTATTTCATTTTTATTTGGCTCCATTTATCAATATTATTTTTATGTTTGGAAACATTTCGTTAAACTGTTGTATTATTCCTGTACAAGAGATACAATATGGGTTTTCTGATACTATTTTTATTTCCCCTACTATTTCAAGGTATTTACCTCCTTTTTTTGCGCCTAAATCTTTGGCTAATTTATTTAACATTCTATACTCACTATCAGTAATTCGTAACCATTCTTTTCCTTTATTACCTTCTACTTTTATTGCATTAAAGATGTGAATTTCATTTTCAGCAACATCTAAAGGTACACTTCTCCATAACCGATTATCTACTACTTTACCATTTATTTGGCCCTCTATATATCCATAATTACCTCCTCTTAAGTTATTAGCAGCTCTATGGTCTTTTATTCTTTTTGCTGCTTGTAAGATTTCTTCTTCGGTCCCTTGAGTCACGAGTCCTATATCCTCTGTTTCCCCCAGTAAACTCTTTACCTTCGCCACATCATTCTCCGCAATTGCTTTTTCAAGTTCAGCGACTAGTTTTTCATCTTTGGCTAAAGTTCTTGCTTCTTCAAAAGCATTTTTCACCGCAAGCAGTTCTTCGGGGTTTAATCCCGTTTCTTTTATTACTTTAGCTAATTTTAGCTCGGCTATAAAGCTATCAAATGTAACAATTCCTTTCCGAATAGCAAATACTGCTCTGGCTAACAATTCGCCTGCCTGAGGAAGCCCGGGGATTGTAGCATAAGTAAGCTGTCGGGCTTTTACAAAACCGTCCAATATTTTTTTCTCCTGAGCCTGTATTTTGGCCTGTCTTACAATATTTTGCTGCACTCTTTCCTCAAGACCTTCAATTTTAGCCAAATCACTTTCAAGTCTGTTTATTGCTTTTGTGGCATCCTCTGCTTCATTAAAAGCTTTTCCGGCTGCGGCAATGGGTTTTGCAGATTTTAATACAGCTCCCAATGCTGCTGCATCTAACGCAACTCCTGCAATGGCAACGACTACCCAAACCAAACTCGGATCATCGGAGAGTAAACCTACATCATGAAATTCTTTATTGTCTTTATATTCTTTTATTGTGTCGTAAGCAACATCAATACTGACTGCTAAAGACAACGCACCACCCGCAATGACTACCGGAGTAGCTGCACCCCAGGTCACCACGATAAGCGCAAGTGCAAAAATACCTTCACAAATAGCCAACAGTATTTCTAAACTTTTTAAACGGTCATATTTTGCAGTAATAATACGATCATAAATACTTCCTTTTTCAATATGTTGCTTTTCGTAAGAAGCTTTAAATAAATTATCAAGCTCATAAATATGCTCGGGATTCTCTGTGATATTATTGATTACACTATTTACTTTTTCGTTTTGTGAAGTGATGTATTCATTCAAAAATGCTTTTAAATCCGTTTTATTACTAATTTCTGCAAACTCTTCTTTATCGAAATCAGGGTCATTAACCAATGGTGTCTGACTGGAAAGTAAGCTTATCGATTTATTAGCATTGTTTATTTTAGATTGTCCAAGACTATATTCCTGTTGATCAGTATAAGATATTCCATGTTCAAGAACCTTTTTCGAATTACTTTTGATTGATTTTCCTGTTTCATAATCTTCCTGAGCCCCCGACTTTATAATGCTTTGTGACAGATGGTCCAAGAAAGTAATGTTACTTAATTTTTTTTCTTCCTGGTACAAAGTATGTTTGTAATGTTGTAGCATTTCAATACCAATGCGAACGGTTTCGGTTTCAAAGGCACTTTCGTAACGTCTAATATAATCTTCAAATTCTTTAATACTGTCAAAACCATTGGCCTTCATTGCTTCAGTAAGCTCCTTTTCTTTAAATGAATACATTGGATTGTCTACAATAAGAGGTTCTTTAATAGTACCTACATTGGTAGTCGGAGAAATACCGAGATATTTAATATATTGATCATACAATTTTTCTAAACCATAAAGTTTAGTTTTCACAGTTTCTAATTCATCGCGGTTTTTAAGGTTTTTGTCCCGTTCTTTGATATATGCTTTCAGCGACTCTTCAATAGCCGTTAAATCGCTTGTTTCCTGTGAAACTTTACTTTTATAATCGGCCATTTCTTCCTCCGATAATTGCTTTAACAAATCAAGGATACGGGTATTTTGAATGTAATCTGCAGTACTTGCCGGATTCCGGATAAATTCTTTTTTATCAGGTGATAATGCTTCTGTTTCTTTTTCTATGGTATGTTCTTTAGACGATATTCTGTAATTTACAGATCCTCCTTTGGCAACTATATCTTTCACCTTTTCATCAGTAAATTTTGGCTCCCACTTTAGATGGCGGGTCAACTTCATTTGTTGCTCTGCAAAGTGGTTGAGATCTTCATCGGTCTGAATGAGTTTCCCATTAAATTTCTGATTTTTTGCTACAACAATAGGATAAATAACAGAGTCATCATCTATAGAATTATTGGTTTTAAGTTTTTCTGCTGCTGCTGATAAGACAACATCATCCTTTTTAGGTTTTTCATCTTTAATTTTACTCAACACCTCATCCATTTTCAACAAAGTCTCCCTGTTGAAAATTCCTGTTGCAATAATGCCATTTTTCTGTTGGAAGTTGATTATTGCCATCTTCGTTTCCTTCCAAAAAGAAGATCCGTTTCCCACCGCTTTATAGCCTAATATATTGAGTGCCTTATTGAGAATTAAAACATGTGGGCCTTTTTCTAAAAACTTTATAGTGACTGAACCATTCTCTACCTTTTTAAATGCTCTGTTTCTAAAAAGACCGTACGTTATTTGGGTAACTTCTGTTTTGGCGAGGGAGATGGTAACATCCTGACTGGTAATTTTCTCTTGATTTTCTTCATCCTCTTTATGATGGATATTTTGCGACCCGGACCGGTTGGCCCTCGGTGCAAATGTTTTTTTATGTCTGCTCATGTTGTTGGTTATTAGGTAAATTCATTATGCTGTACTGAAGCTTATTCTGTTCTCTGGACAAACGGACTGAGTCGGGACTGGTTTTTCCCGAAAGCTTTTTCGTTTTCGATAGTTAAATAAGTACTTAATAATGAATAGGTAATAATAGTCTCATCGCGGTCGTGTAAAGCCATAGCAATGTTTTTCATAATGTTGCGGATATTAGCACCGGTATAAGAATATTCTTTAGCTAAATGTTTTAAAAGATCATCACTTTCAAAGGTTATGTTTTTAGGTAAATAATGCTTCCAAAGCGATTCTCTCGTATTTTCTGCAGGTCTTATTACATTAATAGAAACATCTATCCGGCGCTTAAAAGCATCATCCATATTGTTCTCGAAATTGGAGGCCAGAATAGTTAATCCGTCAAATTTTTCTATTCGTTGCAATAAGTAAGACACTTCCTGGTTGGCATAGCGGTCATGGGCATCTTTTACATCAGAACGTTTTCCAAACAAGGCATCCGCTTCATCAAAAAACAACATACAATTTTTTCCCTGTAGTCTGTTGAACAACACTTCAAGATTTTTCTCCGTTTCACCAATGTATTTGCTGACTACCTGCGAGAGATCTACATGATACATATCGATTCCGTAGGTATTGGCAAGAATTCCTGCCAGCATCGTTTTTCCTGTTCCCGGCGCACCGTAGAATAAAGCAATAAAACCTGGTTTAAAGCCGTGTTCACTGTTTTTAAAAAAGCCATTTTCCAAGGCTTTTATATAATTTCCGATGGGTTTTATCTGTTCTCTGACATTATTTTCCAAAATAATATCATCCATCGTTAAATCTGATTTGTAAAGCTTTCCCGGAAAGTAAGAACCGTGATCCAGTTGCGGTTTCTTGCCTGATAAAAAATAGTTCAGATAAGCGGTATCCAACTCAATTTTTCCATGAATGAACTCTGCTGAAGAGCGGTTATAAACGATGTCGTTTTGTAAAAGTACACTTCCGTTGATGAG
Source organism: Chryseobacterium lineare (assembly GCF_977014045.1). Lineage (NCBI taxonomy): Bacteria > Pseudomonadati > Bacteroidota > Flavobacteriia > Flavobacteriales > Weeksellaceae > Chryseobacterium > Chryseobacterium lineare. The sequence continues at coordinate 467,400 of NZ_CDRNIQ010000001.1, forward strand.
TTGCGCGCTGTAGTGTGACCACAAGGATAAATCTTTCCCGGCCAGCAAAAAAAGTGCGGTCTGGAAAGTTGGTTTAAAACTTCTGTTAAATTTATTGTATTCGCCACCGGCTTCAATCGCAAAAGCATTACTGCTTTCCTCTATCTGTACAAATGTTTTTAATATCGACGGATAATGAGCCGAAGCAATCGCCAGTGCTAAAATGACTCTGTCTATTGCTGTAAGTTGGTGGATTTTGATGGTGTTTGAGTAGGGAGATTCATCATCGAAAGTTGGCATTTCGGGTATTTCGTAAGCAATCTTCAACTCTTCATCTTCTAAAAACAGTTCTTTGCATCGCATTTCAACAAGCGATTCCAGCCATTTCATTTCTTCATGTAAAGAGTGGTGATTTAGATCATCGACCTGAAATGAATGATTAATTTTCTCTGTTTTTTCATTAATTTTTGTTTTCATTAATGATTTTTCATAGTTAATAGAAGACTTCATAATTTTATTTTAAGTGGTGCTGTTGAAATGATATTATAGTGCGGGAGGAATACTCCGTAAATTGTGTTTTTGAAATATAAAAACCTGGCCGCATAATAGATTTTATAAGGCGCGATAGTTTGATAAGTAGTTAATTACCAATTGACGAACATGAATTTTTCTTTCCAGGGCAATTTTACGAGGCCAATTCCCCAGCCCAGTTTTTCAAGTAAAATATCCTGTGTTTTTCGTTCCACGGTGAGCGTATAATCATGGTCTGTTACGACGAGTTTACCGGAGCGCTGGAAAAACTCATTCTGTAATAATGCTGCGGACGACTTCTTCATTGGATTCCAGTTGTACTGAACACTTTCTATGACATTTTGGGCTTGCGTTTTATGCTTGCGTGAAAGTTTAATATGCCTGTTAATCGTTTGATTCATCGGAATATTACATAAGAATTTTTCAAAAGCCATGTCATATTCGGGAGCATTTGTTGTTCCGGTCGCAATATAATGTAACAAATGTGCACACAATTCAGGATCAGTAAGTTGCTGAGTTTCCGGATCGAAAAGTTCACAATGTTCAAAAAAGGTTTTCATGAACGGATGTATTAAAATAAGTCCTGCGTTCCGGATATATTGACCGTCATTCGCGATGGCATCATCATGGATCGCTGCATTATTCTGATTACTTATTTCTTCAGGAGTTCTTGGGTTTCCATTGTGATCAGGTGTATTCTTTTTACTGCTTTGAATACTTTGAATGCTCTCAAAAATTTCATTTTCTTTTATAAAAGGAAATATCGCGACAACAGTTTTCCAATTTTGATGGTTGTCTTTTACCTTTGACAATCCTGCCAGCTTGGCTTTTAAAATTTGATGTAAAAGATATTCCTGAAGATCGCTGTTTGATGAGCGCAAATATTCCGTTAACATATTTAAAACCAGTTGCCAAACCATGATTCTGTCCGGATGATTTAGTTTTGATATACGGCGAATAATATCAGCTTTCAAATTGATCTTTAATTCCTTATTTTCTAAAACAGCCAGACATACCCGGGCAATCTGCTCATCAGAAAGCTGATTAATGATCCGATTCTGAACATGCTGTTTAAACAAAACAGAAATTATACTTTTTGAGAAGTTTGCAGCTGAAATAAGCGTGTCGAATGTCTGCGTTTCTAAAAAACCAATGCTTTTCTTATCCGAATTCCACCAGGGCATATATCCGTTTTCTAAAAAATAAATAAAGGTTTGCACCATTTTTTCCTGATTTTCAACCCAATATGCTTTAGGATCATTTTCTGTTTCCTGTCTGGATGTTTCACCACGTTGAACTGTTTCTGACAATTTTTCTTTAAAAAGCTGAGCAATTTTATCTTTTAATTCGGTATTCAGCGAGCTGTTTTTTACTTCCAGATTCAGTTCCATCCGGGGGATTTGCAGCGTATGGCCTGCTAATTTCTGCTCTATACCATTGATGTATTTTTCTATTTCCGGGAAAACATCAATAGACAAAAAGCTGTTGATATCATCTTTTATGCGATATGCTTTTTCTTTGTTGTTGACTGTAATTTCAACAAAAACTTTCTGAATGATATGATCTTGCTTCACTTCAAAATAGATTTAATTATGCAATGCTGATAGTTTTATTTCTTGTCAAATTCTCCGCCCCAAAAACCGGCAGGACAAAGGCTTAACTTCGATCTTTGTTTTGCGCTCAATCTGCATCCGCAACCTCTGATGAAGCCATCTTTTGGAGAATCTACCACTTCCAGTGTTTCAGGATTCATCCATTTCATGGCGTTGCAGTTGTTGCCGTTTTTTAGAGGACAGGCATTACAGATCTCTTCCCGTAAAGAGAAAATAGCTTCTTCATCCTGGTTCGCCATGCCCATTTTTGAACGTAACTCATTGAAATGGCCGCCAATGATTTCATTGCGCTTGCCAAAAAGTGTTTTAATATTCATACGATTTAAGTTTTAAGATTATTGGGGTCAAAATTAGAGGAAGAAAATCCATCTGACTAATTATGAGAGCTCTCCGTTCTGTCTTTGCAGTAAAAACCAAAATCATCTTTTAAGGATTCAGAGCTATAATCTTTAGAAATTGTCTGATTAAAAAAGCAATACTTCTTCGTAAAAATTGCAATTGGATTTACTAATACATTTATCGGGAAAAAAAATTTTTTTTCCTGATAAAATTATACTGTATCATTTCACCATGACTAGAATAAGAAAACTTTTTGTTGGAATTATTGTTTTTATTTGAATATTTAAAGTTTTGATTTGTAATATTTTATAAATTTTATTTTTTTAAATTTTTATAAAGTGTTAAAATTTTATTTACTGCAAAGACAGGTTTGAGGCCCCAAAATATTTGTCTTTTGATGGCGTGTGATTGTATGTTTGCAGCATAATAATAAAGAGCAAAAAATTATGATTGATAATGTACTAACGGTTTTAAAAGATACGCTGAACGTTGCAACTGATTTACATGATATTGTAGTGGTGGATAACATCGGGAAGCACGAAGACGATACCTCAGGTCTTGACAATAAAGTTGTAATCACTTTAGTAAGTGTTGAGGAAGAATCTACAATGAAAAACGCCTCAAGATATAATCAGGTAAAAGTAGGCAACGTACCGGTTCGCTATGAATTGGAAAGTGCGCCGGCTTATTTGAATTTATATGTAATGATCGCTGCAAACAGGACAAGATATTCAAATGCTTTAATAAATATTTCAAAAATTATCGAGATATTTCAGACAAACAATGTGCTGCAATACAATGATTTAAAGTTCAGAATCGAATTGCATTCCATTCCTTTTGAGCAACTAAGCTATGTCTGGGGGCTGCTGGGCGGAAAAGTAATGCCTTCTGCATTCTATAAAATCAGTGTGATAAAAATTGCAGCGGATACACCACCAATCGATATTGAATTAATAGATGAAGTAGATGTTAAAAGCATCAAAGTCGATTGATCATAAAAACAAAAATAAAAACTAATAACCTTTAACTTAAATTTTTAAAACATGGCAAATCCAACGACGCCAGGCGTTTCCATTGAAGAAATCACTAAGCTTCCCAATTCAGTTACATTGGTAGATACAGCGAAACCGGTATTTATCGGGTACACTGAGCGAATACCTGAAGGCTATAATATTAATGATAATAATAATGAAAAGCTTACAATCAGCTCTCTTTTGGAATATGAAGATAAGTTTGGAAAAGCAAAAAAGGAAAGTATCCGACTGAAAGATGTAAAAGATAAAGGAACAACCCTTATAGCGCCGGATGCTCAATTTTTAATGTACTATTCGCTTCAGATGTATTTTGCCAATGGCGGAGGCCCATGTTATATTGTTTCAGTAGGAACTTATGATTCGGCATCAGCAGGAGTAGAGTTATCTTCCCTAAAAAACGGACTGAATGTGACTGAAACCATAAAAGCTATTAAAGATCCTGTTCTTATCGTTTTTCCTGATGCAGTATCATTAACAGAATCAGATTTTTATAATCTTTACAAATATACCATAGGAAAATTAGAGACTCAAAACAGATTTGCCATTTTTGATACTTATGAGGGAAATTCTTCAATACTATCAAACAATCTTAACACCATCGGCAACTTTAGAAAAGAAGTAGAGCTCAGCACTCACGCCGCAGCTTATTTTCCTCACTTAACAACCATTCTGAATTATACGTTTGATGAAACGGTGACCCCGATAGTACATACAGGTTTACAAGAACAGGGAGAAACCAGCGCAAGTTTTTATGCAGGTGAAATTGCTGCTTTAGACGAATTAAAAAGGCTGGCCGGTGAAGAGATCTCAAGCCATTCCGCAAATGCTATGGTATTGGCAGATTTATTAAGCCAGGCGATTGCCATCGCAGAAGAAGTTAATGAAAATGCTGACGAAGCATCTGATCAGACAGATCATGCAAAAGCTGATTTAGCAGAGGCAATTGAAGAAGCAAAAGCCGTACTGGAAGCAATATATGACGGCACAATTGATGATTTTGTGATACCTGATGATTTAGATGAAGATGCGCCTGTTTTTAGTGGAGAGTTTGAAGCATTAAAAACTGCAATTCTTGCCGTAAAAGATAAAGTAGGAGCAGCAGATGGTTTAACCCTGAAAAATTTACAATCGACCAATTCGGAATTATATAACCAAATTAAAAAAGAACTCATGTCATCGAAAGTTGTCTTACCTCCATCATCAGCAATGGCAGGAGTATATGGCAGAATAGACAGCACAAGAGGAGTTTGGAAAGCACCTGCCAATGTCAGTCTTAATTATGTTATCGCCCCGACAGAAAAAGTTTCGGATAAAGAGCAATCAGATTTGAATATAAATGATTCAGGATCAATCAATGCCATCAGAGCTTTTATCGGAAAAGGAACTTTAGTCTGGGGAGCCAGAACTCTTGATGGAAGAGACAAAATAGAGACTGAAGATAATGTATGGAAATATGTGCATGTACGTCGCTATTGTGATATGATTGAACAGTCGATAAACATTGCCTTGCAAACATTTATCGATGAACCTACCATTCCTTCCACGTATTTACGTGCGAAAACTATGTTGGAAAATTTTCTCAACCAACAATGGATCGAGGGCGCATTAGCTGGAAGTACTCCGAAAGAAGCTTACAAAGTAGAGGTTGACGGAACCAAAGATGAAACTACTGATCATAATATTTTGAATGCAAAAATCGAAATAGCATTAGTACGCCCGGCAGAGTTTATCGTATTAAATTTCTCGCACAAACTACAACAATCCTAAAACAATATAATCAATCACGAGTAAACATTCGAAGTTAAACTTCGAGGTATATTAATCTTAATTTAAAAATTTTAACAAATGAATTACAAAACCCCTGGAGTCTATGTGGAGGAACTGGAAAAATTTCCACCTTCCGTAGCGCAAGTTGAAACAGCTATTCCGGCTTTTATCGGATATACCGAAAAAGGACCAAAAAATGAGCCGACAAGAATCAGTTCTATGCTGGAGTATGAACAACTTTTTGGAAAAGCAAATCCGGAAATGTTTGCTGTCGCTTTCAAAGATGGCGTTGCAACCGCAGCACAACTTAAGGTAAGCGATTTTAAAATGTATTATGCCATGCAGATGTATTTTGCCAATGGCGGAGGGCCTTGCTATATCGTTTCAGTAGGAAGTTACTCAGATCCTGTACTGGTAGAGTCTACGACATCGGATAAAACGTTATTAAAAGGTCTTGAATCACTTAAAAAAGAAGACGAACCTACGCTTATCGTTTTCCCGGATCTTCAAGGCTTGGTTCCGACTGCTGCGGATGTTGATGCAGCTACTGCTACAGCCCAGACTGCAACAGATAACAAGACTGCGGCTACAGATGCTAAGGCTGCGGCTAAAGATGTTTCAGACGCTGTTCAGGCTGCTGCTGATTTACAAGCTGCCTTAGATGTTGTTGCTACTAAAGTGAATAGCTATTCTACTGCTACAACCGTTATTCCTGCTAAAGTTGCTGCTGCTCAAGCTGTTGCTGTTGCTGTTATGGCGGCTGCTAATCTAGTTGCTGCTAAGGCAGCTGCTCAGGCTGTTAGTGCTGCTTTTGATACCGATTTTACGACTGCAACCACAATTTCTACGGCTGCCTCTGGTAATGCTACGGCTGTTGCTGCTAAATCTAATGCCACTGCTATTACGAAAGTTTACTCTTTATATAACAGTGCTTTGAATCAGGCAGAAGCGATGAAGGACAGATTTGTCATTATGGATGTACTGGATAATGATATTAACTTCAGAGACAAAGTCAATGCATCGGGTCTAAAATATGGCGCTGCATATCATCCAAAATTAAAGACCGTTTTAAGCTACGCTTTCAAGGAGGCTGATGTTTTGGTTACGGGCGCATCGGGTATCACCAATCTGGCTGATTTAAAATCTGCAAGTTCAGAACTGTACAATCTGGCTAAAAAAGAAATTGAATCTAAACAGGTTGTTTTGGCTCCTTCATCCTCAATGGCAGGGGTGTATGCCAAAGTAGACAGCACTTCCGGAGTGTGGAAATCACCGGCTAATGTAGGACTGAACTTCGTAGCAGCACCAACAGAAAAGATCTCCGACAGACAACAAGATGCACTTAACGTAGATCCTCAATTTGGAAAATCGATCAACGCAATCAGAGCATTTACAGGAAAAGGAATCATGGTTTGGGGCGCCAGAACCTTAGACGGAAACAGCAACGAGTGGAGATACATCTCTGTACGCCGTTTCTTCAACATGGTAGAAGAATCTGTGAAAAAAGCAACGGAACGTTTTGTTTTTGAACCGAATACGGCCAATACATGGATCAGAGTACAGACGATGATCGAGAATTTCCTTAATCAGCAGTGGCAAGACGGCGCATTAGCCGGAAGCAAGCCTGAAGAAGCGTATTATGTAAGCGTTGGATTAAACAAAACCATGTCAGCACAGGATATCCTTGAAGGAAGAATGAACATCGAGATCGGTATGGCTGCTGTACGTCCTGCAGAATTTATCGTGCTTCGTTTTTCACACAAATTACAGGAAGCATAAAAATTAAACTAAATAATAATTAAATATACATAAAAAATTATGAGTACATATCCATTAGTAAAGTTTGCCTTTGAAGTAGATTGGGGCGGAACAAAAGTAGGTTTTCAGGAAGTATCGGGTTTAAATATTGAAGCTGGTCTTATTGAATACCGACATGGAGCAAGCCCTGATTTCAGCAAAATCAAGATGCCGGGATTGAAAGTTTTCAATAACATCACGTTGAAAAGAGGAACTTTCAAAGCTGATAATGAGTTTTTTGCATGGTTTCAATCCATTCAATTGAATACGGTGGAGAGAAGATCAATCACGATTTCTCTTTTGGACGAGAACGGTGAGCCTGCAGTTACCTGGAAAGTGAAAAATGCCTTCCCGTTAAAAATGCAGTCAACAGATCTGAAAGCTGAAGGAAACGAGGTAGCAATCGAAACTCTGGAATTGGCACACGAGGGATTAACTATTGAAAATAACTAATTAATAATTTAAAAATCTAAAAAAATGAATTACAAAACACCTGGAGTCTACGTAGAGGAAATCGCAAAATTCCCACCATCTGTAGCACAAGTAGAAACGGCTATTCCTGCTTTTGTTGGATATACTGAAAAAGGGCCGAAAAATGAGCCGACAAGAATCTCATCTATACTGGAATACGAAACGCTTTTCGGAAAAGCAAAAAATGAAGCTTTTACATTTAATATTGTTGCAGCAACTTCAGATACACCCAGAAGTGTTACTGCAACTTTAGCCAGTCCAAGTCCTTTCAAAATGTATTATGCGATGCAAATGTATTTTGCCAATGGCGGAGGGCCATGTTATATTGTTTCTGTAGCATCAGCCTATCCATCAGCAGGCGTAAAATTAGTTGACTTAAAAGCAGGTCTTGATACATTAGAAAAAGAAGACGAGCCTACACTTATTGTTTTCCCGGATGCTGAAGGTTTAAGCTTAGATGATGCTTATAGTCTATACGGCTTAGCTTTAGATCAGGCAGAATCAATGAAGGACAGATTCGTTATTATGGATGTTATTGGAAATACTGATAATGCAGTTAGTGATTTTAGAGAAAAGGTAACTTCCGGACCAAGTGGAGAACGTTTAAAATATGGAGCTGCCTACCATCCAAAATTAGAAACGGTTTTGACTTACAGTTTCGATTCAGCTATTACAGTTGGAGGTCAGACTCTTGAGTATTGGAAAACACATGATTCTGAATTGTATAACCTTGCAAAAAATGCAATGGAATCTAAAAAAGTAGTAATGGCTCCATCTTCATCAATGGCGGGAGTATATGCTAAGGTAGACAGTACTTCAGGAGTATTTAAAGCGCCTGCGAATGTAGGACTGAACTATGTAGTAGCACCAAGCGCAAAAATTTCTCATGAAGATCAGGAAAGTCTTAATGTAGATCCTGAAGCTGGAAAATCGATCAACGCGATCAGAGCGTTTACAGGAAAAGGAATCATGGTTTGGGGCGCCAGAACATTAGACGGAAACAGCAACGAGTGGAGATATATCTCTGTACGTCGTTTCTTCAACATGGTGGAAGAATCTGTGAAAAAAGCAACAGAACGTTTTGTTTTTGAACCGAATACCGCCAACACATGGATCAGAGTACAGACGATGATCGAGAATTTCCTTAACCAGCAGTGGCAAGACGGCGCATTAGCCGGAAGCAAGCCTGAAGAAGCGTATTATGTAAGCGTTGGATTAAACAAAACCATGTCAGCACAGGATATCCTTGAAGGAAGAATGAATATCGAGATCGGTATGGCTGCCGTACGTCCTGCAGAATTTATCGTGCTTCGTTTTTCACACAAATTACAGGAAGCATAAAAAAATTAAATAACAATTAAATATAAATAATTATGAGTACATATCCATTAGTAAAGTTTGCCTTTGAAGTAGATTGGGGCGGAACAAAAGTAGGTTTTCAGGAAGTATCGGGTTTAAATATTGAAGCTGGTCTTATTGAATACCGACATGGAGCAAGTCCGGATTTCAGCAAGATCAAGATGCCGGGATTGAAAGTTTTCAATAACATTACGTTGAAAAGAGGAACTTTCAAAGCTGATAATGAATTTTTTGCATGGTTTCAATCCATTCAATTAAATACAGTAGAAAGAAGATCAATCACGATTTCTCTTTTGGACGAGAATGGTGAGCCTGCAGTTACCTGGAAAGTGAAAAATGCTTTCCCGCTAAAAATGCAGTCAACAGATCTGAAAGCTGAAGGAAACGAGGTAGCAATCGAAACTCTGGAATTGGCACACGAGGGATTAACTATTGAAAATAACTAATCATGGCTCTTTTATATCCTCCAACCAGTTTCTCTTTTATTGTTAACGGGATTTCAACAACAGAGGGTATTGATTCCAGATTTCAGTCTATATCCGGTTTATCAACAGACATTGCAACCGAAGAATATGCCGAAGGAGGCGAAAACAGATTTACTCATCAGCTTCCTTTAAGACCAAAATATCCCAATTTAGTTCTTAAGCGTGGCTTGATCGTAAGTTCCGGATTGATAAGCTGGTGCAGAAATGCCATGGAAAACTTCGAATTTGAACCCAGAAACCTCATCGTTTCTCTTTATGGTGGGCTGCAGTCTACAGCGCCTTTAATGGTTTGGAATGTAGTGGGAGCATACCCGGTACGGTGGGAGGTTTCAGAATTCAATGCAGAAGAAAGCAAATTGGCGATTGAAACGATAGAACTGAAATACAGATATTTCACCATACCCACATCGTTAGCAAGTTTAGGCTTGTAATTTCTAAATCTAATCTAGGCACCTGAAAGTGTGTTTGCCTCAGGATAACTTTTAGCAAAATAATTTTTTCATGAAAAACACGGATTGGTCTATCCCAGGACTGAACGCACTCTTTATGTGCTTAGATTTTTTTAAATAAATAGGTTAAATCATTGATTTTTAATTATTTAAAATTAAAAATTGATTAAAAACAAACGAAATGCCAATAGAAATAAAAGAGCTTCACATTAAAATAAATGTGGACGAGAAAACAGCAGCATCAACTAATGCTACATCAATTGATGAGGCAAAAATTATGCGGGCAGTGAGCGAAAGTGTAGAGCAGGCAGTAAATATTCAACAACGTAAAAAAGAAAGATAATGGGAGGAGCATTACAAAAATTAACTATAAAAGCCTATAAAGACTCTAATTACAGTAGTCAGATGGGTAAAAATTTTTCTATACTGATTAATCCCTCAGGTTTTTCTTTCTCTCGTAAGAATGAATTGAATCAGGATTCTGAAATGGGAACAAGTGATAGTAATCTAAAATATGTTAGAACACTTCCTTCAGAACTGAAGCTGGAATTTTTATTTGATGGTACAGGCGTAACGAAAGATAATTCAGGTAATAAGCTCATCAACAAAATAAAGGAAGGCTTGGGAAAAAGAGATCCTTTTAGTAAGAAAGCTGTAGACGACCAAATTGCAGAATTTTATGTAGCAACGGGGAATTATAATGGGTCCATTCATAAGCCTTATAATGTTATTGTTATTTGGGGAGAATTTGAGTATAAAGGAATGCTCTCCGAATTTACAGTTGATTATAAAATGTTTAATAACGATGGAACACCTCTGAGAGCTATTGGAAAAGCTACATTCTCAGGAGCTATCAGTAAAGAGCTTGCAGAAAAAACTGTAAAAACATCTTCCCCGGATCTTACCCACAAAAGAACAGTACAGGCCGGAGACACTTTACCACTAATGACCGAAAAAATCTATGGCGATTCCAAATACTATCTGGAAGTTGCTAAAATAAACGGTCTTATCAATTTCAGACAATTAATTCCCGGGCAGGAATTATTCTTTCCGCCATTAGAAAAAACATCATAAAATGAATAACAGCGGATACATACAAACAGCAAAAACCCCGGATTTAATAACTTTTAAAGTGATGTCCGGAGACACGGAACTGCCCGGAAAATATGGGGTAAAAAGCATTGTCGTAGAAAAAGAAGTCAACAGAATTCCTTATGCCCGCATTGTCATTTTGGACGGAAGTGTTCCGGAACAGGATTTTAAATTAAGCAATGAAGAATTATTAATTCCCGGAAAAGAAATTGAGATCACAGCAGGCTACCATTCTAAAGAAGAAACCATTTTTAAAGGTGTTGTTGTAAAGCATAATATAAAAGTGAGAAACGGATCTTCTTACCTCATCATCGAATGCAGGGATAAAGCGGTAAAAATGACTTTGGGAAGAAAAAGCAAATATTTCTACGACAGCAAAGACAGCGACATCATCGAAGAACTGATTGGTAATAGCGGTGCCACTGCCGATGTAGAAGCTACTTCAAATTCCCATAAAGAACTGGTGCAGTATCAGGCTTCCGATTGGGATTTTATGCTGACCAGGGCGCAGGCCAACGGAAAGCTTTGTTTTGTTGAAGACGGAAAGATCAAAGTAGCGAAACCTGATTTCAGTGGTGAAACGGTAGAAACCGTTGTCTACGGATCATCGGTACATGAATTTGACGGGGAAATTGACGCAAGAGATCAGTTCAGTAAAATTACCGCCAAAACATGGAACTATACCGATCAGGAACTGACGGAAGTTGAAGCGCAGGATCCGGCCATCAGTCTCAATGGAAATCTTTCATCCGGTGATCTGGCAAAAGTGTTCGGAATCGAAGACTTACAATTGAAGCACGGCGGAAATCTTACTCAGGGTGAGCTGCAGGAATGGGGCGATGCAAAAGCAACTTTCCAACAGTTAGCCAAAACCAGAGGAAGAGTGAAATTCCAGGGAATTCCATCGGTGAAACCAGGGGTTACATTAACACTTCAGGGAGTTGGAAACCGGTTCAACGGGAAGATATACGTAACAGGTGTCCGTCATGAAATTGTTGATGGAAACTGGCTGGTAGATGCACAGTTCGGGCTTTCCCCAACGTGGTTCTCTGAAACTTATGATGTAAGTGAAATGCCGGGTTCAGGAATTATGCCTGCCATCAGCGGACTGCATGTCGGAATTGTATCACAACTGGAATCTGATCCGGATGGAGAAGACAGAATTTTAGTACAGATTCCGATCATTAACAATGAAGAAGAGGGAATCTGGGCAAGAATAGCCACTCTGGATGCCGGAGAAAACAGAGGATCTTTTTTCAGACCGGAAATCGGTGATGAAGTGATTATCGGATTTATTAATGACGATCCAAATGACGCCGTGGTTTTGGGAATGCTGAACAGCAGTACAAAACCGGCTCCTATCGTAGCCTCAGATGATAATCATGAAAAAGGATTTGTAACCCGGAGTGAAATGAAAATGATCTTTAATGACGACAAAATTTCCTACACCCTGGAAACCCCGAAAGGGAAGAAAGTGGTCGTAGACGAAGACGCAGATGTCATTAAAATAGAAGATGAACATTCTAATATGCTGACACTTAATAAAGACGGGATCAGTATCGAAAGTTCAAAAGACATTAAGATCAAGGCAAAAGGTGACATCAATATGGAAGGCGTCAACATCAATGTAAAAGCCAGCGCCCAATTCAAAGCTGAAGGAAGCTCAGGTTCTGAACTTAAATCAGGAGCAGTGACAGTAGTAAAAGGATCTCAGGTTAAAATCAATTAATCATCATGAAACCGGCAGCAAGAATTACAGATATGCACACCTGTCCCATGGTGACAGGAAATGTTCCGCATGTAGGCGGACCCATTATTCCGGCAGGAGAACCTACGGTACTGATCGGCGGAAAACCTGCCGCAAGAGTAGGGGACAAAGCGGTATGCACAGGTCCGATGGACACCATTGCATCAGGATCGTCAAGCGTTTTGATCGGCGGAAAACCTGCCGCAAGAATGGGCGATTCCACCGCGCATGGAGGCGTAATATCCGCAGGGGAAGCTACTGTCTTGATAGGCGGATGATATTTAAAAAATCACCTACAATTAAGAACGTAAAACATCAATAACAAAAAGGTTATCACAACTCAAACTCTATGTTACAGATGCAAGATGTTACCATTAAATATAACAAATAACGTATGAAAATAAATACAGATTTTTTAGGAATAGGCTGGAGTTTTCCGCCTGAGTTTAATCAGACTGAAGGAAAGTTGGCAATGACCACCGATGTAGAAGACATCAATAACAGTCTTATGATTCTGTTGTCAACACGTCCCGGCGAGCGTGTCATGTTCCCGAATTACGGGTGCGACCTGCAGGAAATGCTCTTTAAGCCACTGGACTTAACGTTGATCACCCAGATGAAAGGAATCATTGAGCGCGCTATTTTATATCACGAACCCAGAATCAACATTCTGAGTATCGAAATTGATGCTCAGGAAGAACTTGAAGGTGAAGTTTTGATACAAATTGACTACGAAGTAAGAAATACCAATACAAGAAGCAATATGGTTTTTCCTTTTTACAAAGGGGAAGCTACCGAAATATAATGAATTACGGGATGTCTGTAGCCATTTTTAAATACTACCAAACACTACATGAAGTATTGCATCTGACCATAGAAAGATAAATATAAACAAATGAAAAAAACAGATACATTTTCACATTATCGTGAAGGAAAATCACAAATGCAGCGCTTTTTAGCAGAATTAGATCCGGGCAATCTTGAATTAAACGATTTCGATTTGTTTGATTGGCTATTATTCGCAAACAATTTTGCACAGCGTGTCAACTATTTCGGTAAAGATGATCATACAACACCGGATGGAAACTGGGGAAATTTCTTCCTGGGTGATGATGCCAATGCCGTTCCGCGTAGAGAAAGCGTTGAGTATAAGAGTATGAAAAAACAGGTTACAGATCTTATTTCCCAGTTTGAACAAGACAGCAGCCTGACACCTCACCTGACATTATTCGTTTGCTTTTTAAAATTGTTGGATTTCTCGAAAAAAGCTTTCAATAATTTAACTAAAAGGCATTTGGATTTCTATTATAACGAAATTCTGCAAATTGAAAAAAATGATGCGAAAGCAGATAAAGTTTATGTGATTTTCGAATTGGCCAAAAAAGCAATTCAGGAAAAAATTCCGGGCGGAACACTGCTGGATGGCGGTAAAGATACCAATGGAAAGAAACGCATTTACAAGACAGGTGAAGAGCTTATTGCCAATCAGGCAAAAATTGTTGAAATCAAAAGTTTCCTGAACGATGTTAAAAAACGAGAACTGAAGATGGCTCCGGTTGCCAATTCTGCTGATGGTGTGGGAGATAAACTTCCTGCAGAAAGCAATTACTGGTGGCCGTTCGGATATAATGCTGATGAAACAGTTTCGGATACATCAATCTACAAAGAACTTCCGAAAGCAAAACTCGGTTTTTCAGTGGCTTCCTCATTATTTGATTTAAAAGAAGGTGAGAGAACGATTACTGTGAAAATCGATTTTATCAAAAATTCGACGCAGAAATTACAAAATTTATCAAACACGGATATTGAAAATAATATCAAAGTGTTTTGCAGCGGAGAAAAAGAATGGTTATCCGGAATCGTTTTAAAATGTATGAAAAATGACGACAGTCAATTGGAACTTTCTTTTACATTATCCAAAGATTTCCCTGCAGTGGTACAATACAACAAGGAAGTTTTACTGCAAACATTTCAGACCGATTTTCCTGTCGTAAGATTCATGATCGAAGGAGAAAAATACTATGATGTCTATGAAGCTCTTTCAGAAAAACTAATCAAAAATGTTGAAATAACGGTTGATGTAAAAGGAGTAAAATTTGTTCAGATAGAAAACGACAGCAGTACACTGAATGCCGAAAAACCTTATTATCCATTCACTGCACAGCCTATTAAAGGATCTAATTTTTACATTAAAAGTACTGAAATGTTTTCCAAAAAATGGCAGAATGCAGACATTATTATCAATTGGAAAAATACGCCTGATTCAATAAAAGATTTGTACAGCGGATATGTTATTCAGCCGAATCAAAATATCAGCCTGGTAGATTTTGAAGAGTTGAAAAGCTCATCAATCGTTCGGTCAGATGCTTATTTTACCGCTGATGTGGCACTTCTGGACAAAGAAATATGGCGTGAGAAAGGCAATGATATTGAGTTGTTTAAAAAAGTAGAAAACGGTTACACAACCCAATTTTCTATTTATAATACGAGCAATGATTCGGGGACAAGCGAGGCTATCAGATTGACGCTGAACCAGTCGGCATTACAGGATGTGTATCCTAAATTATATACCTTGGCATTATCCAGCAGCTCTGCAAGTGAAAAGCTTATTCCAAACGAACCCTATATTCCTTTTGCGGAAGATATCGAGCTGAATTACAGCGCAAAGGAAAATGCATACTCTTATTTAAGCAAAGATTCCAGCGGACAAGCTTCAAAAAGTGCAGACGTACAGGTATATCATGAAGATGCATTCGGGCAATACGAGAAAGAAGTGGAAACAAAGAGCATCGTTCCCGTACACCAAAATGGTGGTGAATTATACATCGGCCTGGAAGCCATGCCACAATCTACGGTTTCTCTGTTGATCCAGATGCTTGAAGGAAGCGAAAACCCTTTGGTGGATACTTTCGATGAAAAAGAGTTTATCGAATGGCATATCCTTTCAAACAATATGTGGATTGATCTGTCGAAAAACCTGCTGAAAAATGAAACGAGAAAATTTCTGGAATCAGGAATTGTTAAATTTAAAATTCCCAAAGAGATCAATACAAGCCATACAAGGCTTACCGACGGATTGGTCTGGATCAGAGCCAAATCAAAAAGAAGTTATGATGCCGTTTGCAAAATCCAGGGGATTTATACACAGGCTGTTTTAGCGACATTCCAGAATCAGGACAATGATCTGGCGCATCTGAATAACGGTTTGGAAGCCAATACCATTTCAAAACTGATTACCAGAGTTCCTCAGGTAAAATCTGTCAATCAGCCTTACAATTCATTCGATGGTAAATATAAAGAGGCAGACACGGAATTTTACAGACGGGTAAGTGAAAGATTAAGACACAAGCACAGAGCGATTACACAATGGGATTATGAAAGTCTGGTATTGCAGGAATTTCCGGAAGTTTTTAAGGTGAAATGTTTAAACCATACTTCTGAAAATTCATATATGGCTCCGGGACATGTCACATTGATGGTGGTGCCGAATATTAGAAATAAAAATGCATTTGATGTCTATCAGCCGAGAGTGAGCAGGGCCAGCCTGAATAAAATTCAGAATTATGTAAATGAATTAAATACGATGCATGTTACAGCTCAGGTAATCAACCCCAATTATAAAGAAGCAAAAGTACAGACTAAGGTAAAGTTCTTTGAGCAGTACGACGAAACATTTTACATGAGACAACTGGATGAAGATATTAAAAAATACATATCGCCGTGGGCTTTTACAGATTCCAAAGATATTGATTTTAATGTGGAACTGAATGTTAACCAGCTGATTAATTACCTGGAGCAACTGTATTATGTCGATTACATTGATGAGATCAGGATATTGGTGAATGATGTTGTACAAAAGAAAACTCTGATAGAAGTAGATCCGAAATCCATTCTGGTATCTGCCAAACAACACCAAATTACTATTGCAGAACAAGTATGTATTTAATAATAAACAGAAGAAAACATAACCATGTCAGAAAATAAGCACATTAGTATATCGAAAAATATAGAAACCGGAGATCAGACCGATTTTCACTTTCTACGCAAAACAGGTATTGAATACATAGAAAAGTTAGGAGGAAAACTTTGGACAGATTACAATTCTCATGATCCGGGAATTACCACGCTGGAAGTTCTAAGCTATGCCATCACGGATCTCGGGATGAGAATGAATATGAATATGGAGGATATCCTAACCTCTAAAGACACAGATACAGATATTCATACGCAGTTTTTAAAAGCTACAGAAATTCTTCCTTCAAGGCCATTAACCGAGCTTGATTACAGAAAGCTATTCATCGATATCAACTTTACAGCCGGTCATAAAAGGCCGATCCGCAACTGTTGGCTGGTTCCCAACAATGAAAAATTGTATGTTGATTGTAAAACGGGTCAGTTAGATTTTAAACCTATCGGAGATAAAACACAAAGCTTTAATATAAAGGGATTGTATGATCTTTATGTAGATTATGCCGAGGATGTCGAAGATGAAAATAACGGATGCGGAAAGTCCAGTGTAAACCTTCAGATATTAGAACGTTACCATTCCAATAGAAGTCTTTGTGAAGATTTGGCGGAAATTAAAGAGATCGAAATCCAGAAAGTGGCGGTATGCGCGCGTATCGGATTGGTAAACAAAGCCGATGAAGAACTAGTGCATGCTAAAGTTTTAAAAGCAATTAATAATTACCTGTCTCCTGAAGTCCATTTTTATTCATTACAACAGATGCTCGAAAAAGGTCTGACAACGGATCAGATTTTTGAAGGTCCGCTTTTAGATAATGGTTTTATTGATACCGAAGAATTGAGAAACAGCCAGTTGAGAAGAGAAGTCCGTCTTTCTGATATCATCAGTGAAGTTATGAAAATTGACGGCGTGAAAGAAATTCACGAAATTTCTATTGCAGGTTGTGATCAAGTGATCAAGCAGACCAACGACTGGCTGATCTGTATTGAAAAAGGCAGAAAACCGGAACTTTGCGAGCTGAGTTCATTCAGCTACAGTAAAGGGTCGCTTCCGTTAAATATAAACGATAAAAAGGTTCAGGAATACCTAGAGACTCTTAAAAGAGAAGAAGAGGCACTAAGAGATGATGCAAGGCAGAATAAAGAACTGGCTTTACCACACGGAACGTCCTATGACATTGCAGAATATGCAACTATTCTCAATGAATTTCCTGATACTTACGGAGTTGGGATTTCCGGGATTATAGGAAATAAAACCCCGGAAAGAGAAGCGTTGGCAAAACAGATGAAAGGATATTTGTTGTTTTTTGATCAGATTTTAGCCAGTTATTTTAAACACCTTGAAAAAGTAAAAGAAGTATTAAGCGTAAATGGTGATTTAAAAAGAACCTATTTCACGCAGGCACTTAAAAATATTAAAGGATTTGACGAATTGGTTTCCAATTATCCTGCCGGAAATGATGATGATCTCACAGATTCTTTGTATGAAGAACTGGACAACAGCGTTGAACGCCGAAATGAGGTGTTGGATCATTTGATTTCCCGATTTGCAGAAACTTTCAGTGACTACACTTTCCTGATGAAATCATTGTACGGAAAATCTGCTGACGAAATTGTCTTAAGCAATAAGCAAAATTTCCTGAATGAATATGCATCCATAAGTAAAGACCGCGGTTTAGGCTACAATTATACATTGTTTGGCGATTCAGATATCTGGAATACAAATAATATTTCCGGAGCGCAGAAAAGAATTGCCCGTTTGCTGGGAATTAAAAACTATACACAGAGAAGTGTATCCCAATCACCTGTTTTAATTACTAAAACATTAAACGGCGATAAAGCAACCTATACCTGGAAAATAAAAGATGCTGCAAACAATATCATCTTATCATCTGTAAAAAGCTATGAGATTGAATATGCTGCCACTAAAAACCTGAATGAAGCCATTTATCAGATTATCCAGATCGATCAGGAAGACCTTGAAAATGCACTGGAAAAATTGGGTGTGTGCGAAGATAATACCTGTATGATTGGAAACATGAGAATCCGTTTTTCGGGTGGAGGTAATTATTATTTTGATGTTATAGATGATTCGCAAGACCAAAATGTGATTGCTACCCACAAAAGAACCAATCCTTATCCTGATCTGGAAGCATTGAAAATCGGAATCAGGGAAACGGTAAGGTACTTCAGGGATGATTTTACGGAAGAAGGTATTTTCTTCGTCGATAATTTATTGCTAAAGCCCACCGTTAAAGATTACCAGCTTATGGGCGGTATCGGGTGTATGGAAATAGACCGCACTTTTAAAGTCATGTATGATATTGAAGATGTGGCTTCAGAGGATCCGGTGGAGTATTCGGAAACCTTTATGCATTCCTGTGAAGAAGATTGTGAAACCGATGTTTTTGATCCTTATTCTTACCGTATAAGTGTTGTTCTTCCGGGATACGCCTATCGTTTCCAGGATCCCGATTTCAGACGCTATGCGGAAACCGTCATCAGACAGGAAATTCCGGCGCATGTTTTAGCCAAAATTTGCTGGGTAGGAGACCGTCTGACAGAAACGCAGACCGCTAAAAGTGATCTGTCTGAATTTGAGGTTGCTCTTAAACAATTCCTTTCAGATAAATCAAAAAATAACACAGCGAATTTAGGCAACAGCATCCGGGATTTACTCACTGCTCTTACGAATCTGAATAATATTTACCGACCGGGAAGACTCCTGGACTGTGCAAAGGATGATAATGACAGCTTAGACGGGAAAATCATATTAGGACAATCAAACTTATAAAAATTGACAAACAATGAATACTAAATTAGATAATGTAACAACCCAGTATAGAAAGTTCAACGAAAACCAGGCGTTAACGGACGGGCAATTAAACGAATTCATAGACTATTTCGAAGACCAGGACAGATTATCAAGAACCCGCCTGAGTGGTGTGGGGGTAGTATGTGGTTTTAAATCGGAATCTTTAGATTTAGACGCAACCCTTGTTATTACACAGGGAGCCGGTGTTACTACAGACGGTGATTTAATAACACTCCGCCAGAAATTAGATAAAACATCAGATGTTGCTATCGATTTTGATACCAGAAGCTACAAATATTACAGAAATTACATTGATGAGGTGGAATACAAACATTTTCGCATCGGCGGAAATCAGGTGCCTCTTGTAGAAGTAATTACACAAGATGAATACGACAAATTAACGAATGTCGAAGGCTTCAGGCCTCTAAAAGAAATTGGCAGTGCGATCTACGATAAAGTTGTGGTTCTCTATTTAGAAAGCTATTCTAATGAGGAAACTCCATGTCAGGATGCAGATTGTGACAACACCGGCGCTGAGCAGGTGTCCAATCTTAAAGTGCTTTTGGCAGATTCACAAAGCGTTTCGGATCTTATTTCCGGAGGTGATGCAAAAGATTCCATTTATAAAGCCCATAATGCATATGAAGAGCTTTTTGATCAATTACCTAAAATAAAGGCTAAAAGAGTGATTCTGGATACAACCATTGCAAAAGCATCAGATTTAAAAACAAGATTTCAGAATGCCAACACTGCTATTGCAGACCTGAGTAAAGGTTTTGGTGCCATTGCCGGCATTTTTAATGTGAATATCAACTTTGGCGGGCAAAATCTCAATGATAAACTGACTTCTTTATTAAATCCGGTACCGGGAAGTTCAAGACTGGATGATTATCAATACCGTTATGATCTCCTGAAAGATTTAATTGATACCTACAATGAAATAAAAGAACTGATCCTGCATCTTAATGCCGAATGCTGTCCGGGTATAAATTCATTTCCGAAACACCTGCTGCTGGGCCGTGTAGGAGCTTCGCTTGAATTAGGAGAATATACTCCTTACCGTCACAGTTTTTATCATTCACCTGTAACTACCGGCGATGATGAAAATTACGAAAGAGTGGTAATGCTTGCCAATCGTTTTGTGCAGAAAATCAACGGATTTCAGTCGTATATCGGGCCTATCAAAATTACGCCTTCCAATCTTGATGTAAGATTAGGTGATAAAGCCATTCCTTACTATTATAATGTAGATCAATTATTATTGAATAAATGGAATTATGAAAAAACAAAAACGGACAGGGAAACTTACAATTTAAGCTATCACACCGGTAATTTGGCGTCGGATGACTTTATTCAGAATCCATTGAACTATAACATTGATGATAACGACTTCTACAGAATTGAAGGTCACCTGGGGCTGCCTTATAAAACAGCGTTACAAAATATTAATGATCTTAAAGCAAAATACGGATTAGCTTTTGACGTCGTTGCATTGGTTCTCCAAAAAGGAGAAAAACCTACTGAACCGACTAAAGATGATGTTGTATCAATAGACGATTTAAGAAAACAACTGGTATCGATTTCCAGTGATATCAGCAACCAAAGGACTAATTCACAAAGTACTTTATTCAATATCTCAAAATTAGACGAAAAATTAAGATTACTGAACAAAGCTGAATTTTCTAAAGAAGGTGAAGGCGTTACCGTTGTAAAACAAGATCCTAAAAAAGATGATGTTATAAGTGAACTTTTAAGCGAATTTTTAGAACGGAAATCAGGTGCAGAGCACATAGCAGGTGTAGAACGCGGCGGAACCTTTCTGGTAATTTACGATTCAGAAACAAATAATCAGGTTCTCGCAGATTTCTCGCTGCCTTACCTGTGCTGTTCTAAGAAAGATCCTGTATTCTTGTCGTTACCGAAAACCCAACTATGTCAGAAAGATGCTCCGATGGCTATGTCAATCGTTCCGGCAGATGGTGAAGTGAAAGCATTTGTAAACGGTACTCAAATTTCTGCAATTACCCAGTCCGGAGGACAAAGTTACTTTAATCCTGGTATGGTAGGCGCTGCTTACCTTGGGCAGACAATTACCTTTACAGTTAATGATGATCCTGTGGATGTAGAATTGATTGTTTATGCAGAGCCTGTTATTTCTGTTACTGCCGGTAATGTTTCCTATGGTGAAGATACATCAGATCCTGATGCTACTGTTGACTTCCATGTTACCCCAAGTAATAATCCTGGATTTACTTATACATTTAATTTCGGAGATGGTTCACCACTGCTGACGTTAACGACATTACCGAGTAACGGAATTGTTCAGCATACCTATACGCTTGTTGCGGGAAGAGAAGATATCTTTAATCCTACCCTTACGGTAACCAAC
Source organism: Chryseobacterium lineare (assembly GCF_977014045.1). Lineage (NCBI taxonomy): Bacteria > Pseudomonadati > Bacteroidota > Flavobacteriia > Flavobacteriales > Weeksellaceae > Chryseobacterium > Chryseobacterium lineare. Next base: position 489,233 of record NZ_CDRNIQ010000001.1, read on the forward strand.
AGAAACGGCTGTAGTACCACCTTTGCTGTTGCTCCGCTGAAACTGACCGGACAAATGACAGTGGTTTGTCTCAACGGAATGCGGGTTGTAATTCAGTATAGAGACGGTATAGATACGTATCACGCTTGTAATGATGCCAGTTTTAATTTATTAGGAAACGGCCATATCATCATCGGGTCCAATCCACCACCTGCAGATCCGAGAGGATTGAGAAAAGGAAATGTGCATTTGAGTAATACCGGTGGAGATCAGGATAGGCTTAACCGTCCTAATGGTGTTACGAGTGGACTCAGCAGATATAATGAAATCATTATAACACAGGACGAAGCTGAACAATTGGCAGCAGGCGCTAATGAAGGTTTTGTGAAATTCTCTCTTGTGTGTGCATTAGGCTACTGCCATACCGGTGTAGCATATACGCAACTGTTCCTGGCAAATGACCCGACACCAATTTATTCTGGTTATCCGGTTGGCAATTTCTTAGAAATCAACCCTTGTACGGGAGAGAGAAGATAATAATTCTAAGAAAGAGTATAATAGCTTCATAGGCAGGCATACTGTCTATGAAGTTTATTAATCTTAATCAATCATTAAAAAATTAACAATAATGAATAATCAATTAAGTGATATATCAACTCAATACCGAAAATTCAGTAAAGGGCAATATATAGAATACACCCAGTTCAACGAGTTTCTGGATTTTTTTGAAGATCAGGACCGTTTGTCGAGGGTGATGCTTCAGGGAGTAGGTATTGTATGTGGCTTTAAACCCAATCTTATTTATACCAATAGGATTCTGAGCAGCTTACGGCTTTCTCAGGGAGTAGCGGTAACAACTGATGGTGATTTGCTGACCCTAAATAATACCAATAAGGTGAGCGAAGATTTATATGTAAGTGACCTGAAAACCATCGATATAGAAAGTAAGGACTATACGCATTTTAAAGTATATGACGATTTCAAAGCTAAATATCAGGCATTTCGCAACGGTGCAGGTAAGCAAATTGAACTTTGGGAGTTGGCAACAGCACAGGAAGCGGGTGATGATTTTCAACCGATTAATAATCTTACAAAATTAGAAGACAACTACCTGTTACTGTATTTGGAAAGCTATGAAAAAGAAGTAAAGCCCTGCAGGGGAGTTGATTGTGATAATCATGGGGTCCAGCAAATCCGAAATCTTAAAGTATTAGTCACTACAGCAGAAGGAATTGCTAATATTCTTGGGGAAGATCGTATTCAGCCTCATCCTTTGTTTATAGATGATATCATGGGGTACGGGAAGCAGGAACGGGTGATTATAGAGCGACTTATTGAAGGGCAGGGAATTGATAAAAAATTCTTGTCTTCTGATGTAAAAAGCCTCTATTCTACAGTTTTAAAAAACAATGATTACGGTAGGATTATTTTTGAAAAAATCAATGCAATCGCTCAATTAATCGGACTTCCGACTGCTTATTATCAAGATTTTAAAAATACATTGGAAAGCTTTCTTACGCAAAGCGCAGGGTTTCAGTATGCTTATGATGTAGTGAAAGATTTAGCAGATACATATTATGAAATTATAAAATTACTGCCTAAAGCATTTACTGTAAATCTTCCGGATGTAGATTCTTTTCCTAAACACATTATGTTGGGGAAATTAATTCCGAGCACTCAACTGGACTTTTCAAGACATCAGTTTTATAATTCAGCTGTTTTAGATGATGAAAAATCAACACAAAAGGTAAAATTGCTGATCAATCGTTTTGTTCAGCAGGCGCAGAATTTCCGGAATTTTCCGGTTACTGATAACGGTAATGCACAAATTAAAATTACACCATCACAAAAACTGAATCTTAGCAATAAAGCAGTTCCTTTTTATTACACCGTCAATGACGAATTCTTGAAATCCTGGAATTTTGATAAAACGAGCAATCGGTCATTCAGGGATAATTTAGGATATAACAATTGGCTTTCATCAGATGCCTATGTAATAAAACCTTTAGATTTTAATATAGATAAAAATTCATTTTATAATATAGAAGGCCATCAGGGTATGCACTACCAGCAGGCTTTTGATCTGTTGAATCAAATCAAAAATGAAGAACAGCTGGGCTTTGATGTGATGATTTTGTCTCTAGAAGAATTAGTGGATAATAAGGACATGTTTAAAGCTTATTTCAATGAGTATGTAGAAAAACATCCTGGATTGGAACATAAACGTGGAGTGGAACGCGGCGGCACATTTATCATTGTCCATGAGTCATTGGAAAATCCAACCGTTTTTGCAGATTTCTCACTTCCATATATTTGTTGTACGCCAAAAGTTAAAATCGGTTTAAGTTTGCCAAATACCGTTATTTGTTCTGAAGCCAGCAGGATACCTTTCACCGTAATTCCTGTAAATGGAGTGGTAAAAGCCACCGTTGGTTCAGATCCGAATGGAGTGGAACTCGACAACGGAAAATATTTCTTTAATCCTAAATTAGTAAACCCGCAACTATATGGCCAGGCCATTGGCTTTACGGTAAACGGAAAACCAACCAATTGCAGTATTAAAGTTATTGCAGAGCCAAAAGTAAAAGTTGCCATTGCTTCTGTTGTTTATGCAGATGGTGATTCTACAACTGCTACGGTAGACTTTACTGTTTCCGGACAGGATTTTGCAAATTATGCCTACGGTTGGGACTTCTGGGACAATGGAGGTTGGGTTACGATGAATCCAAATGCAAGAGGATTTGTGAGTTATACTTTCCACAATTTGAATCCGAAAACAATTCCGACGATAAGGATTAGGGTAGGTAATAACGGATGTACGCAGGAAATAGCGATCGGAAACTGGTATAATGTACCTGCTGCTCCGACTGTCGTGGTGGATAATATCAACTTTTCAGATGGAATAAACTGCTGTGAAGGAAGTGTTCCCGTGATTAAAGCGGAGGCAACAGGTCCTGAAACAGTTTTTATAAGAGACGGATCCTTTATGGTACAAGGGCAGGGTGATGGGCCTTCAACGCTTCTGTATTCCTGGACGAAAATAAGCGGTCCGACAGCAACGCTGAGCGGAGTCAATAGTCCTGAACTGGAGGTTAAAGATCTGGCTGCAGGAGAATATATATTCCAGCTTACCGTGGTAGATGTCGACAGTGGTTTATTTGCCAAATCTCAAGAAGTGGTCGTTAATGTAATCTATGAAGGCTAATAAAGGGATGATCAAATCATCCCTTAGATGCTAACTAATATAAAAATAACAATAAAAAATAATATAATGGCAATAGCAGCATGCAAAATTTCATTTAAGATAAAATACACATCTTCCTTGCCGATCACCAAAGCGACAGCGTTTTACCGGATCAAAAATTCGCCAACATTTACGGAATATGTGATACCGTCGCCGATACCGGTAAGTGATGTTACTTTGGTAGAGCTTCCTGAAATTCTGACGTCGGGGGAATATGATTTAATGGTAGAATTAGGGGTAAACGGAGTTACTGCCACGCAGACAAGCTCTTTTCAAATAGGGAAGTGTAATCCTTTGGCGTGTAATGCTCCGTCTATTAAGAATGTATATTTGGGGGAGAATGATCAGATTATCATGGATTATTCTTTAGATACCACGAATCTTTATGCGGTACAATACCAGATCGCAACAGACAGTGACTTTAAGAATATTGTTCAGCTAAAGGTAATCATGGCAAGTGATTATAATTCAATACAGTATATTGAAATGAACGATGGAACGATTAAAAATAACACTCAGTTATACATCAGGGTAAGAAAATACTGTTCTTTATCTGACATTTCGGATTGGTCAAATATAAAGATGTTCGTATCCGGAACTTGGGTAGTCCAAAAAAATCTTTATCCTTTTGATGCCTACTGTGTGTCGGATACATTCAATGGTGTTGATCCTACAGATATCAGAGAATTTAAGGCAAGTATATGTATTAAAGATGGTAATCCATTAATGAAAAAGGTAAATCTTACTACAAGTATTCCACAGGAAGGGAGCTTTATTTATACTAATGGTTTAACACCCGAAAAACCTGCAATACCAGGAAGTTTAGCAAGTTTTGATGACGCTCAGGGAGGCGTAAGTACGGGATTCAATCAAACTGGAATAAGATGGATCAGATTTGAAAATAATCCGGCTCTGATTTATGATGTCAATCCGAAAACCGGTCAGATTGCTGGTGTTTCCGGTTATAAGTGTAATTACTAATTGTGTTTTTTAAAAGACTGATAAAATCCTCATTGGTGAGGATTTTATTAAGTCAACAAGTTTTTTTAATTATCTTCTGTTGTTTTTACGTCTTGTACTGATGATATTGAAAAGTTTTGCAACATCCTGAAGATGAATGTCGAAATCGTCGTAATATTCATTTAAGGAATGAAGAGTAATAATGCCTTTCTCAACATCGTGATTGATGATTCTTTTTATCAGGATCCCTTTCTCTTTGTGAACAATTACAAAATCCCATTTGTCATAATGCAGCTTACTCATCCAGTAATCCTGTCTTACATTGCGGCATAAAATAATATCACCTTCCAGGTAGCTTTCGTAGGACCCGTCGTCCATACTGTCTCCTCTCACTTCAAAACACATGTATTCACCTCTGTGCTCTATATCATCTGTAAAAGGAATGGTGGGTAAGGTTTCTATATATTCTTCATCTGCAAATCTGCTCAGGTAGCCGGCTTGTGCATATTGGTTGGCAAGCGGAACATTCATTATTTTCATATCTGAAAAAACAACAGGTGAGGCACTGTCTTCATGTTGTTGCTTTTGCTGCTCCAGAAGCAGGTTGGTTACGAAATAAGCTGTTGTTTCAGGTATTTTACGTTCGCCTTTTTCCCAGTACTGTACGGCTCTTGTGCCGACACCTATGGATTTTGCTATATCAGCCTGCTTCATGTTCAGCTTCTTTCTGATTTCTTTAAATTCTAAATAGTTCATTTTGATGTTTTTACGGTATTTGTGGAAAAAAATATGAAAAATATTCATAATTATTTTCAAAAAAGCGAACAATGTTCGTATATTTGTTTCGAAGTTAAGATGAAACATTGCAAATATACAAAATTATATTAATGATTTAATTTTTATTTAATGATTAAAAACATTGTTAAAATTAAATTTTTGTTCGTAATCAATGGCTTATAGGCGGCTTTCAGACTTAATGACCTTTATGATTAGATTTTCTCTTCTTTTCGTTTTATCTGGCGCTGATAAGAACAAAATGAATATTTCTAATCTTTAAAATGTAAATAGTGCGCTTTTTTTGTTTTTTAAAAATATTCGAACACATAAGGGTGATTAAAATGCGTTTTTTCTATTTGTTTAGAAAATTGACATTGACTATTTGTTGCTTGTCAAAATAAAAGACAAATCAATAAAATGTAACAAAGATTACTGTTTAACATATAAAATATCGATTAATTATAGTTATCAGTAAATTGTGGTACATGTTAAAAAAAAGCGAACAAAACATTGTAAAACAAAATCACCCGTCTGTCAGATAGAATCTTGCGCTCTTTTTAAAATCAAATACTGTCAGTAAACGAAGCTATTTAACTGCTTACGAAATTTTGATTCTTGATAAGCAGTAATAGACGATTTTTGAAAAATAAAATCTAAACGGAAAGGTTGGGATGTGTTCTATTGGAGAGTGTCCATTGTCAACTTTCTAAAAATCAAAAAACTAAATAGTGTAATTAGACATGTGTTCAAAGGCTTATTACTGGTCTTTAGAGTTTCTTATGTACTTAATCAACCATTGAAAATTAAGAAGCACAAACATTCGTTTAATTCAAAAAATAAAAACTTTTAACATAAAAACTTAACCAAACAATGAAACGTAGCAAAGAATTAGTAGAGAAAAGAAAAGATTTCGTCATCGATTATGTAAAACGTAATCAGGATAAACAGATGAAAGTGATCGTAACCGAATTGACGGAAATGCTGTTTTTGTCTGAAAGAACAATATATAACATTATTCTTCAGGGCTAGATCTTAATTATATCCCTGGAAAAGGTAAAATATTAAGGTAGAACGGCTTTGCTTTTCAATTCTATTGTTTAGAATAAAGTATAAGCTTAAAAATGAGCCGATTGTCCGTAAGATTAAATCAATTTAAATATTAAAAACGATTGTTTAATTAAAAAAATCAGAAACCATGAATAAGAAGAGAAGAAAAAAAATAAAACGAAACAGAAACAAAGTACAGAATCCCAGAAAAAACATTAGTGATCTTATCGATGAATTAGCCTATGCAGACGAAAACGAGAATATGCAGAAAAGCAAAAGATTTTTAGATGATATGTACATTCTGGATCTGGAATAATGACACACATAAAGTTGTGGAAAAAATAAAATTTTAATACATAAATATATAAGGGAAAGAATGAATTTGGATAGTATAAAAGCTCTATTAATCGGGACTGCCATTGCATTTTCAGGAGGATTATTAAGAGTCTTGATCTCGATACAGAATAGAGAGAAAAAAAAGATGTGGGAACACCTTATCACATTGATGATCGTTGTTATAGTCGGTTTCACCATGAGTTATTTAATGAACAGAGCCGAACTGCATGATAAATGGTATTCGACAGGAGTATTATTTGTGCTTGGCTATGGTTATGATAAATTCTTAAAGATGATCACCACAAATCTGCCGAACTGGATTGATAAAGCTGTGAATCTTTTCATTGAAGATCGATATGGCGTCAGAACAGACAGAAGACCTGACGAAAAGGAAGAACCGGCAATGAACATTCCTGAGGATCAGGTGAAAAAGTAGCTGCACAGTGGTTTTTGAAAACTCATTACTGCAACTACAGAATCCATCGCTTAAAAAGAGAGGTATTCTCCCCAAAAAATGTGATTTTTGAACCAGATAACCTGAAAACTCAAAAAAACAAAAGGAAGCAAAAAACCTGAAGTGGTTACACCATTACCTGTTTCTCATTACAACGTTAAATGCCACTTCTGATTACTTACATTTCTTTAAAAATCTCCCACACCGGGACTGATTTTTCACATTCAACAGGTATATAAAACGCAATTCATACGATTGCGTTTTGTATGCCTTTCAAACCAATATGAAATTAAAAAACTAAGTCAATGAAAACAGCAAAACCTGTAGAAATAGACCACAAAGCCCACCAAAACCACCAAAAAAAACAAAAGCCGAAAGATCCTTTGGTTGTACCCCTTTCCGGGACAGAAGTGGACAATGTACAGACCCAAAAGTCAGGAGACTTGATCATTAAGTCAGCATCAGCAAATTCTGATGCCGGCAAACTCGGTTTAAATGGTACAATGGCTGTTCATGGTTCGCAAACCATTTATGACCAAGGTTCAGAGGTGATGTATGGAAGATTTCAGGAAAGCCTGAAAGAAACGGGTAATCTCAACCATCCTGATACTAAGGATATGGAAAAAGGTTACATGACAACCCTGAATCCGGATCAGGTGCAGGATTACCATAATATTAAATCCGGAAATGATGTTCCGAAGACAGTGCAGGAGCAGGCAGCGATTGCTCAGAATGTAAAAAGCAATTCAGAAACAACCGGTTCACAAGCTTCAGAAGCTGTTACTCCAGCTGGGGTACAACCTGTTCAGGATCCTGCTGCAACATCAGAAATAAGTACAGAGTTAATTTTACCTGGAGAGCAGGAAGAAACTGCGGTGAGAACTACACCGGCAGACGCACACAGTGACCCTCAATTCAATGAAACGATAGGCTTGGTGAAAAATACTGCTAAAACAAAACGTGCCCACACCACTAAAGATAAAGCCGAAACGCATGCCAGCGCAGCAGCAGCAGTACCAGCCGGAGAGCGTAAATCAAAAGCACGCGGTCAGCAGGTGGAAAAACTTGACCAGCAAAAGGCAAATCCTTTTAAACCTTCAGATTTCAAGGCGAAATTAACTGAGAGGATTAAAAAAATGGAATTGCCTAAAAATGAAAAGCAGGTCGAAGATTTTGAAAACCATAATAACATTTCCCAGGTCAATCAGTTGGCGGGAGCAGATGTCGTGGCTTCCAAGAGAAATGTAACAGGTGGCATCGAAGCTGTGGCTAAGCAAGAACCAAACGAATCGAAAATTCAACAGCGTACAGCAACAGCATTGCCTGATCCGAAAATAGGTTCAAAAGTTAATATAAAAGCTACTGTACCGGCTAAAAGAGGCGATGCAGAAGTTAGCACACCTATTACGAAAAATTATAAAGCGGTTGAACAGCAATTTGAAAAAAATAACATCACCGATGAACAGTTGGCGAGCTCGAACGAGCCAGCTTTCATAAATGCTCTTAATGCTAAAAAAGCAGCCAAGGAGAATGCTGAAAATGCACCTGCAGAATTTAAGGCAGCTGAAAACAAAAAGCTGGAATCTTCTAAACAGGATGCACAGGGAAAAACCAACAGTACAATGGAAGGTATGCATCACAGCAGAAAAGAAATGCTCGGCGGTGTAACCCAAAACCAACGCAAAGCCGGTGAAAAAAATACAGGCAAACATCAGGAAGTCGTAGCACAGCTTAATCAAATTTATACCGATACTAAAAAATCTGTCGATGGTGAACTGAATGATCTGGAAACTAAAGTAACCCAATTATTTGATGCCGGAGCCAAAATTGCCAAAGATGCTTTCGAAAAGTATGTGACTAAAAAAACAGATGAGTACAAAGAAAAACGATATGGCAGCTGGTATGATGTCACTAAATATGGTAAACGCTTAAAAGATGCATGGAATGGAAAATTACCAGACGAAGTAAACGTGTTTTTTACTAAAGGACGTGAAATCTTCCTTGAAAAACTGGATGGTACAATCAACACAATTGCCAATTTAGTAACCGATCGTTTGAATAAGGCTAAATCTGCCATTACCTCCGGCCGTCAGAAGGTGACAAATTTCATTAAAAACCTCCCGGCTGATGTTAAAAAAGCCATTAAAGGTGATATTGATGCTATTCAGGGACAATTCAAAGAACTTGAAAAATCGATCACCGATAAAGAATCTTCATTAATTGATTCTTTGGCGACCAAATACAACAACACGCTAAAAGAAGTTGACGAACTTGCCGATGAGATAAAGAAAAGAAATCAGGGATTCCTGAGTGCTTTAAAAGAAGCGTCCCTGGGGGTTTGGGAAACCATTCAGAACATCCGGAAAACACTTACCGATTTACTTTCGGGTGCCATAGATGTTATTTTGTCAATTATTGCACACCCTATAGACTTCTTATCAAACCTTATTGACGGAGTATCACAAGGATTTACCAATTTCGGAGCTAATATCTGGACGCATCTTAAAACAGGATTCTTTACATGGCTTACCGGAGCTACAAAAGGAATTTCTATTACCATGCCGGAAGACATATTCTCTTTAAAAGGAATTTTCTCCATCAGTATGCAGATGCTTAGTTTGACTTGGGATAACATCAGATCTATCGGAACTAAAGTGGTGGGAGAACCCGTAATGAAAGTTCTTGAAACAGGTTTTGAAATGGTGCAGATCGTTCGTAAAGACGGCATTGCCGGACTTTGGGAATACCTGAAAGATCAATTTGCCGACCTGAAAGAAACTGTGATGGATACCATTATGGAGATTATCCAAACGGAAGTGATAAAGGCGGGTATCAAAACTATTATGAGTATGCTTACTCCTGTGGGAGCGTTTGTCAAAGCTGCCATGGCGATTATAGATCTGGTGAAATTCTTCATCCAGAAAGCCGCGCAAATCATGGAACTGGTAAGAGCTTTTACCGCAAGTATAAAAGCGATCGCCAGCGGAAATGTAGGCGCAGTAGCCCAATCTATAGAAAATGCATTAGGCAAAGCTATTCCTGTATTGATAGGCTTTTTAGCTTCATTGTTAGGAATCAGTGGACTGGCAGAAAAAGTGAAAGGAGTCATCGAAAAAATACGGGGCCGTATCGAAAAAGCCATTACCAAATTCTGGAAATTTGTGAAAGGGAAGGCGAAAGGATTGTTAGGGAAAATTGGTGTTGGGAAACTTAGGTCGGATAAAAAAGAGGATGTAGATAATATCCCCGATGGAAGAGAAAAATTATTTGCCAAACTTAGAAATAATGAAGAAAAAATCAACGTTGATGGAGGACATAGATTGAAGTTTGAAAATGAAGGAGAATTAGCTGTTTATAGCACAAGAATAGGTTTTAATGAATTGTTAAGACAGAAGCAAGAAGAAATTCATGCAAATAAGACATCGAGTGATTATTCTAAAAAACAAGATGCACTCAATAAACTCAATATCGATAAAAAGAATTTTGGGAAAGAACTTTCCAAGTATAGAGGCAAACAGGATAAAAACTATAGCGCTAATGTAAAAGAGGAGTATAATGCTATGAAAGATATATTGGTTTCTGTAGCATCATCACTTGAAATTATAGGTGTTACCAGCCTAGAAACAACTTCTTTATTACCTACTAACGTTACTCATACAACACAGGGGAAAAAGGCAAAACAAGTTATTGCCCAGCCTTTAACAAAGATACCGGGCAATACACACGGTTCTTCACCGGGAAGTAGTGTTCCTGTTGGATGGGAACAAATCGATCCTGACCAGCGTTCGAATTTTTGGGTAAGAGCCCATTTACTTAACCATCATTTACATGGGCCGGGTGTTGAATGGAATTTATTCCCCGCTCATAAAGACATAAACAAAGGGATGGAACTAGCAGTTGAAAACCCTGCAAAAAAAGCAGTTGCAGGGAAAGACAATAAATCTTATTTTTATGAAACCAATTTAACATACGGTGCTGGTGATTTCCCAACACATATAAAAGTTGAATTTGGAGAATATGATGTAAAAACAGGTAAAAGAACACCAAGCCCATACGGATTTGATAAACCTCTTGAAATTCCAGAATCTTACACTGTAAACATTAATACGGCTACTGCAGCACGTTTACAGCAGGTTGCTAAAGCTAATGAGATTAAAGGAATGACAGGATTCTTTAAAGACTTAGTGAATGAGCGTAATAAAAATGGAGTTTTTAATGATATTGGGGAGATAAGAGCTAGACTAGATCCTAAAATGAGAGAAAAAATTATGGAATTAATAAATTTAGTTAATAATGGTAAGTTAAATATATGAAAGATTTATATGATTTAATTTGGGAAAAATTATACTTTGATGAGATATGTGAGAGTAAGAATAATGGTTGTACTTTGCATGCTCCAGGACCAGTTATGGGAAAAGGTATTCTCAATGCAGAAATTTTGGATATTGCAAGCCAAAACAATTTAACACTTCCTTTTGCATTAGTAGAATTTTATAAACAGGCTTCTAAGTTAAATGTGCGGTGGGATATATCTGAAAATGTTGATCCTGAAAAAAAAGATACGTCTTTGCAATTCAAAGAAGATCCATGGATAAAGAAAGAGTATATAGATAATGGATACAGCTGGGAAGCCGTAAAAATACTGCTCAGTGGTAATCTAAATATAACTCAACTTACAAATGTTGTAGATTTAGAGAATGTAAAATCAACCGGAATGTATGATGCTGCAATAAGTGTAGGATTAAATGGAGGAGATTTACGACCTATTGATACGAATGAATTTGCTGTTGCCTGCATGAAGGTTGAAAACGGGAAGTTAATAGACAATATGTATCTGTATACAGGTTTTGGCGGTTTTCCGGAAGCATTGTATGACATGAAAGTTACATTTGAACAATATTTAGAATTGGCTTATAAAGCTAAATGCTTCAATTATTGGAATCTAACTTATTGTTTAAAAGAAAAATCACCGAGTTACCACCTGATGAAAAGATTTTTTCCTGTAATCTTTCCTCATTTGGAACCTGATTTATCAGAATTTGGCATAGTTTACTAGTCTGTAAGCGAATTTATAAAGCGAAACCTCTAAAAAGAGGTTTCGCTTTTTCATTTATATTTAATGATCGGTTTCATTTTAAAACAAAAAATTTTTCTTTAATGACCGAAATATTTGTAAAACCTGTAGTGCTGATCATAAACATAATAAGGTTGTGAATTATTTAATGTGAAAAACATACTCTATAGTCAACATCACCTTGACCGCACTGTCAATAGTATGTTGACCGTACTGTCTAGAAGGTGTTGACCACCCGAGTGTGAGGTCATTGACAGTACGATACAAAAGACATTGAATATGAAGTCGTGAAGTTCATTCAAATTTTTAAAAACTTCTGTTCTAAAAATCCTCTTTTTTATTTAAGAAATTTCGTCATATATTAGTATTGCCAAAGAATTAAATCTTAATCTATGAAAAAAATACTATTCATTTGTTTCCTACTATTCAATTTGTCCGTTCTAAGTGCACAAACTATAGAATCCGGAAATCATAATACTACTGCATACATCAAAAGCGACGGCACCATCGAAGACAGAAGCCATGCAACCGTTGGTTATATTAAAAGCGACGGAACCATCGAAAATAAAAGTCACGGCACCATCGGTTATATCAAAAGTGACGGTACAATAGAAAACAGAAGTCATTCTACGGTCGGTTATATTAAAAAAGACGGAACGGTGGAAAACAGCAGCCATTCAACAATTGGATACATTAAGGATGATGGAACGGTAGAAAATAGCAGTCACGGTACGCTCGGCTATGCTAAAGGAGTGAAGAAAGAGTGGGCAGCGGTAGTATTCTTCTTCTTTAATCTCGATTAGTAGAAGATATTTCTTAATAAACTTACATTAAAAAATAAGGCTCGGATAATAATCCGAGCCTTTGTTGTTTTTAACGTAAAAAGTAAGTGGGTGCCGGAAGTTATATGCAGATCCCAATCATAACTTCTTGCTTCCATCATCCCGCTTCCAGATTTTATCTCATTCCGTTAATTCCTGCAACTACAGAACCTGCAAGGCAAAAAACTTTCGGCAGAACAAAAAAAGGATGAATTTTGGACTGTAAAATCATAAGTAGTAAAGAATAGCAATACATGGAAAATAACGAAATAACCACGAAAGAAAAATTAAAAACCTATTTTGAAACAGGAAAATATCCCACAGAAAGCCAATTTGCAGAATGGATCGATTCTTATTGGCATAAAGAGGAAAATATAACTTCCCCGGAAACTCTCGCAACGGTTGTTGGCAGAGATAATCAGGTGCCCGAGCAGGGAATTAAATTCGTGCAAAGTAAATCAACACCTTCTAGTAAAATTGAATTAAGAATCAATAAGACAACATGGTCGCAATGGTTTGGAAACATGAATCCTGATCATACAGGAATTTACAATAGTTCCTTTGGTTACGGAGCCTTGCAGAATGTTACCACAGGAGATGGGAATGTGGCTTTTGGAAGTCACGCGTTATGGCAACTCACAACCGGCATCAGAAATACTGTAATTGGATCGAGCTCAATGATTGCTCTAAAGGAAGGATACTGGAATGTTGTCGTGGGACAGGCCGCGCTGTATTATTTTGCTACAGGTCATAATAACACAGCCGTTGGCAGAGTGGCTATGTGTAACTTTATAGGAGGATACGGTAATACAGCTTTGGGAAGCCATTCCGGATTTGTTGATGGTGGAACAATGCATACTCAGGAATATAATTTTAATACTTTTTTAGGGTTCAGATCGGGATATACTACAGATCTTCCCAATAACCTGAAGGGGAATAATAATGTTACCATTGGGGCCAATGCTCCGATTGGCGGTAATACCAATAATAAATTAGTCATACATTCATCAGAAAACGTACTCAACCATAATGTAACACTTCCTCTTATAGGTGGAGACTTTGTAGAAAGAACGCTGGATTTTGATTCTTCATTAAAAGTTCACCGACTTCCGAAAGCAGATTCTGGTTTTACCCAAAACGTAGTTGCAAAGCCCGATGGGACATTCGGAATAGAAGAAAAAACAAATTTTAATCATTATTTCAAAGAAACCCGTACAGGAAGTTATTTTCAGATTGATAATGAATTTAAAAAGCCTCTTTACAGATGTGTAGTCATAGAAAATATTTCAGAAACAGAACCTGGAAAATCAATAGAATTATCATCATTAAATATAGAGCATATCTTTATAAACGGTACAGCAAGAATCGGTTCCAGAAGCTATCCTATTGCAAACGCCGAAACTTTATCTGTTAACTTTTTTCATGACGATTCTTACCTGGATTTTACACAAATAAATGGGCAAAAAGCTGATTGGTCACTTCACATAATCCTTGAATACACCAAAACTACAGACACTCCATTATCATTATAAACATCAGGTCAAATAAAGACTCACTGCAACTACAGAATCCACAGGGCAAAAAACTTTTATGGGAAGAAAAAAAACAGGAATTTTGAACTGTAAATCATAAGTAGTAAAGAACAATAAAGTACATGGAAAAAAACGAAATAACCACGAGAGAAAAATTAAAAACCTATTTTGAAACAGGTAAATACCCAACAGAAAGCCAATTTGCAGAATTGATCGATTTTTTGAGCCTTAAAGATGATGTACTGACTAATAAAGAACTGGTTGATCTTTCAAACCGTCTGGCATCTCTTGATAATGGATATATTGCTTATAGTACCGTGAGTATTGAAGATGAGGTGTTTCCAATCGTTGTAAGTTCAAAAGAGGAGGAAGATCAAATGTTTTTAATAAGCAATACCGGCAAAGAAGAAAAAAGGTATTTTCAGGGCAGTGCACCTTACACAATCAGGACACAAAAATTTTCGGTGGAAGATTTAGGAGAAAATAAATATTACTATTTGTATAGCCTGATCGATGACAGCTATGCTACGAACAGACTGTTCGGAAATAATCTTACGGCTTTTCCTGACGAATTTGAATTGGGAACGGTGGAAAACAAAAAGTTTTATATACAAATAAGCAAACAGGATTTTGAAAAGAAAATAAGCAATTTACATACACGGTTTACGCTTGTTAATAAAACTGAAATACCTGTTCAATACGCATTATATGGAAATTACTGGTCTAATAAATATACCTCTGAAGATATGATTACAGATCATTACGACTTGTCGGATTCTTTGGCTTGTTTTTATAAAGCAGATCTTACTGAAATCGATAAGTCCATAGAATGCAGGCTTTATGATGCAGATGGTGATAAACTTTTAATGACGGCTCATTTGTTGCCGGGACAAAAAAATCAAAATGTTTGGGCAGGAAGCATCATAACGGGCGTCAGAAATGTAAGAATCGAATGTGATTATGAAAATATCGCAAAATAAATTATCTGATCGCTAATAACAAGACTCACTGCAACTACAGAATGAACAAGGTAAAAAACTTTTATAGTAACAAAAAAAGGATGAACTTTGAACTCTCAAACTAAGTGATAAATCATTCGAATCTAAAAGAATATAAG
Organism: Chryseobacterium lineare; assembly: GCF_977014045.1. Lineage (NCBI taxonomy): Bacteria > Pseudomonadati > Bacteroidota > Flavobacteriia > Flavobacteriales > Weeksellaceae > Chryseobacterium > Chryseobacterium lineare. The sequence continues at coordinate 504,574 of NZ_CDRNIQ010000001.1, forward strand.
CCACTGCAACTACAGAACAGACAAGGCAAAAAACTTTTATAAGAATAAAAAAAGAATGAACTTTGAACTTTATTCATAAAAAGAAAAATACACGCCGCAGCGAATTACTATTGAATTATCTGAAGATCGCGAGACCGGCGTAATGTAAGCAATTACATATTCAATTCATAAAAAATAAATCCTCAGTCGAGTAAGATACTCAATAGCAGGACCCCTTTTACTCTTGAAATACTGGAATTTTCTGATGCTTATCTATCAGAATCTCATCCGGGAAGTAAAATAACAGAAAAATCTTTACTGGCAAATCTGTTGTTTTCTTTCAAGAGCAGATTAACTTCTTTAAAAAGTAGGAAATCCGGTGATGGAAAGACTTTTAAAAAAACAACTGTCACACGGCAGTTGGTAAGACTCTCAAATGAGGGCAGCTTTTCGATTGAGGTTTATTTTTAACAACATATTAAAACTTTTCAAAAAAATTCAGACAAAATAAAAAACATCAGGCTGAACCATAATCATCAATGCTAAATGAGCAGCCGGAAAAATTATACGAAGGACATACGTAAACATTACAAATATTATGGAAGAAATAAATAAATTAACCCAAAGAGAAGAACTGAAAACCTATTTTGAAACGGGTAAATATCCTACACAAAGTCAATTTGGTAGATTCATAGATAATTATGTCCATCTGAATGAGTTCAATTTTGGACTGGAAATAAAACCAACAGGAGATCATAAGAGAAAACATTATCATTTCTATGTAGCGGAAAAGCTTGCAGATACCAACAGAGGGCATCTCAATATTGAAAGTGCAAAAGACAGTACACCTGACGTAATAGACCGTTACACGCATATTCTGTCACGCGATATTAGCTACAAATCTTTGAACATAAAATTATCAGGCGAATTAGATATTGATAAACATCAGCCAAAGATCATCATAAAACGTTACAAACAAAAAAAGATACTCAGAAGCGGCTACATAAAACCGTCAGGTTTTTATCAGGAACTTCCGGAAGACGCGAAATCCTGGGACAGACAGTCAGAATATCCTGTGAAGTCTCATGAAATGGTTCTTGATATTAATCCGATCAGCTATTTCAGGCCGGGTAAAGACTACAGGGATTTTTATCCCGCCGGTACTTTCAACAGACCCGGGTCATTCAGATATTCAGTACATCATAGAAAGCCGTTTTCTCTTATTCAGATGCTTTTGGAAATTGATGTTAACGGAACAAAATTCAGATCAAATCCTGTTACTATAAAAATTATTCTGGGACGGGACGAAAATGATCTGATCAATTATATTATCAATTAAAAATTAACCTCAACCGGGTAAGATACTCAATGACAGGATCCCTTTTACTCTTGAAATACTGGAATTTTCTGAGGCTTACTTGTCAGAATCTCATCCAGGATGTGAAATGACAGAAAATCTATATTGAGATCTGTTGTTTTCTTTCAGGAGCAGATTGATTTCTTTAAAAAGTAGGAAATCCGGTAATGGGGAGGCTTTCTAAAAACAATTGCCACGGCAGTTGGGTAAGACTCTCAAATGTGAATACTTTCCGGTTGGGGTTACTTTTTAACCAATAAATATTGAAAAATTTATAAAAATACAAAAGGCGGAACAAAAAATTAATAACCATGAAAACAAAATATTACAACAATTATTTATACTCTTTTGTGGGTAGCTTTTCGGTTTGAGGTTTGCTAAAAACAAACCAAAAAATAAAGTGGAAACATCTTAAGATGTACTACATTTTATTTTAAAAACCGGGTAAGATACTCTGAAACAGGATCCCTTTTACTTTTGAAATGTTGGAATTTTTTGATGTCAGACATTAAAATCTCATCCATAATATAAATAACAGATCATCAGATCTTTTGTCTTCTTTCAAGAGCAAGATTAATTCTTTAAAAAGTAGGAATTCCGGTAAGAGAAAGACTTTCAAAAATAACGGCTACGGCAGTTTGGGTAAGACTTTTCCATAGAGTTACTTTAAATCTATTGTAACTGAGTGATGGATGTTTTCAAAAATTTTAAATCAAAAAAAAGCTTTAATCGCTGAACTAAAAAACAGAATTTATTTGAGAAATCAAGTGAAAAATAAAACTAATAACCAATGGAGGCAGAAAAAATACAGAAATTATTTACTCATTTAGAAAACGTTATTACTTGGCGTATAAGCAATGCTGCAGAAGATTTTAATATAAGCGCTCCTGGATTTAAAACTGATAACCATGAAGGCTTTCAATTAGGAAACTATATTTCAGGAAAAGCACTTGCCCATCAGGAAGTGATCATTCTATTAATGGCTTTACTGCCAAGACTGGATCCGGCTTTGCTGAAACGCATTTACCTTGAGTTTCCCAATAATGTACTGTTTGATTTTTGTTCAGTGAATGATAATGGCAGGCTCTTTTATCCGACCATTCAGACGGCTCAGTATATTTTGGGGGGTGACAGCATCTCAGAAAGACTGAAAGTGCTGGATTATTTCGGTTCAGATTCTGTTTTGGTTAAAGATGGAGTTATTGTTTTTTCTGGTTCAGCACAAGATCATATCGCTGTAAATAATCAGATAAGTGTTCATCACGAAGCTTTTAACGCTATCGTTTTAGGATCAGAAGTATTGCCGAAAATGAGCAATGATTTCCCGGCAGAACAATTGCACACCCGCCGGTCATGGAACGATTTAATACTGCCTCAGAATACACTTCACGAACTTAAAAGTATTGAAGACTGGTACAACAGCAGCCAGATTCTGATGGAAGACTGGGATATGCAGAAAAAACTTAAACCGGGATTCAGGGTGCTGTTTTACGGAGATCCGGGTACCGGGAAAACACTTGCGGCCAGCCTTCTGGGTAAATACACAAAACGCCCTGTTTTCAGGGTTGATGTTTCTATGCTGGTTTCAAAATACATCGGAGAAACTGAAAAGCAACTGTCAAAATTATTTGACAAGGCAGAAAATAAAAACTGGATCTTATTTTTCGACGAAGCAGATGCTATTTTCGGAAAACGGACCAATGTAAGAGATGCTCATGATAAATACGCCAATCAGGAAGTCTCTTATCTGTTACAGAGAATAGAAACGTTTTCGGGGCTTATTATTCTGGCATCCAATTTCAAAAATAATATGGACAAAGCCTTTACGCGACGCTTTCATAGCTGCATCCAATTTAATAATCCCAAGCAAGAGGAGCGTCTGCGTATCTGGCAACAGAATCTACCTGAACAATTACAGCTTGAGGGTATTGATTTAGAACAGATTGCCAGACGATACGAGCTTACCGGATCCAATATTATGAACGTCATACAGGATGTAAGCTTAAAAGCGATCGCATTAAAAGATCCCGATTACAAAGTAAGTCTCGAGATGCTGCTAGAAAGCATCAGAAAAGAATATATAAAAGAAGATAAAATTTTCTCATAGAAAATTATATGATACAAGGAATTGGTTCCCTTGTTTTTAAAAGTGCTGTAAGTTATTGAAATGTAACAAATTGTACTTGATCGCCTCTTCGGACTGGTTGATCGCCTCTTCGGACTGGTTGATTGCTTCTTCGGAGTGGTTGATCGGCTCTTCGGAATGCTTGATTGCCTCTTCTAAACGGTTGATTAGCTATTCGGAACACTTGATTGCTTTATCGAAATGCCTGATCGCCTGTTCTAAATACTTAAAGGGTTCATCGAAGGGGTTGATCGTCTCAACTGAATGCCTGAATGCTGTTTCCAACAGACTGAAACCGCTAAAGAAAACATAAATCAGGTTTTTTAAACCGAAACAATATTTCAAAGGAACTCTTTTAGAAGATTTAAAAAATCAAGACTAAAGATTTTCATCCATTTAATCATTAAAATAAAGCTCATGAAAGCAAAAATCCTGCTACTGATCATATTCAGTGGCCTTATGTTAGGCTGCTGCAGAAGCAAACAGAAAATTACCACCGTTTCCAAAGAAAATAAACTGGAAACTGAAAAAGTGAAGGTTGATTCCTTGAGCCTGAAGAACATAGAATCTGCTCAAAGTACATCTGCCGAGGTTTCGTCTGGAGAAAAGAAAAACGAAATATCCGGTGACCTCTTGATTACAGGAAAATCTGATATAGCCAATCCCTTTGTATTTCACAATGTTGTTGGAAGTGATACCATCCAAAGTATTTCTATTATGGGAAATGCAGAATATTCAATCAGTAATCATTATGTAAAGGCATCAAACAAAAAGACTGACAATAAAAAAGAAGAATTTACCAATGTTTTTAAAGAGATGGCTCAGAATGCAGTCTCGAAAGAAACAGTGAAAGAAAAGACTTCGACAGTTTCTCAAGAAACAAAAAAAGTAAAAATAACCGGATTTGAAATCTCCGCCTGGATTTTCATGACCATCCTGGGAATCACTTTAATACTCATCTTTTTCACCTATAGATATTTTAAGAAATGAAAACATCACAAAAAGGAATAAATCTCATTTTATCATTCGAGGGATTCAGCTCCAAACCTTATCTGGATTCAGCAGGAATTCCAACAATAGGTTATGGAAACACCTATTATCCCGGTGGTAAAAAAGTTACGATGAGCGATGCTGCGATCAGCAGAGAAAGAGGTGTTGAATTATTTTCATCCGTTTTGCCAACTTACGAAAAGATCGTTAACAGTAAAATTAAAATTGCCCTTACACAAAATCAGTTTGATGCACTGGTTTCACATACTTACAATACGGGAGGATCTGACACTTTATTTTCTTTAATCAATAAAAAAGCAGATTCAGATACTATCAGAAAATGGTTTACGGAAAAATATATTACTGCCGGCGGTAAAGTTCTGAACGGATTAATAAGACGTCGAAAAGCAGAAGCGGATTTGTTCTTCTCGAAATAAGTCTTTCAATCCTATACTCGCAAAATCAGTAAACGGAATTTAAATCAGTATTAACTTAAAAAATAGCTTAAAATGGGAGAAAATTAAACAAATGAAAAAAATAGACAATTAATTAATCAAAAAATAAAATTGATACAATGAAGAACTCAAACCTAATTTCCAATCATCATGGCAGTACCATTATCAACAATATTTAGCTGGTTTGAAAAGGGCGATACTCCTACACAAGATCAGTTTCAGCAAACCTTTTCTTCATTCCGTCATTTAGAGGAAAAAATCAAAATAGATGAGGTGGCGGGCTTACCTGAAGCTTTTCAAAAAACTTTATCTACCGAAACTTTTACAAATCATTTAAATGATGACCAGGCACACAGTTCAGTGCTGGCAAAACTTAATGCATCCAACCTTACGCCTGCCAACATCGATCAGTGGAAAGAAAAATTAAAAATCAATCTGGCAGCCACTATAGACGGGATTGAGGAAACCGGAAATGTTTATACAAAACAGCAGATCGGTGAAATTGTGAATATGTTCCAGGCGAAAGATAACGAGATGCTTGAAGCTATTGAGAAAATCAATGAGCTGCTGGCTTCTGATGACGCGAATCTTGATAAAATCCAGGAAATCGTTGATTATATCAAAGAAAACAGACAGCAGATAGAATTGATTAAAGAGACTCTTAGCAGCGGAAGTTCAGATGATAAAATCAGACTGCTCGGAAGTTATTCAAACTGGAGTGCAGTAACCTATCAAAATCAGTTTAATGATGTAGTGTATGGTAAAATTCAAAATATTGAAAATGCAGCCGCTTCCGAAAAAATTAAATATGAACAAAGGGTCAGGGGCGACTCTGTCATAAAACATGACCTTGATACATTAAGCTTTGTGATTGATGCCTACGACATCGTTACCATGTTTACAATACCTCTTAAGGTGAGAAGAATAGACACAAATAGCATTGAAGTGCTGTTTGATTCAATACCACCAAATATAATTCAGTTAACAATTAAAAAAATATAATTATGGACATTAAATATGCTTATTACAGAAGTTCTGTTGGATACAAAATCGAAGGAAAAACAGACAACGACATTTTAACAGCCGGCGGTGGCACGAGATCAATCAGTTCTTTCTGGCATGACGGAAACTTTAATCCGTTAGATTATGTGCCGAAGACACGAACGTTAACCATCAACGGGACAGCTTATGACCTGTCGGCAAACAGATCGTTTACGACACCTGATACGATTACCCGTTTAAAAGGTGGTGCATCCGGTTCTCTGGTATCCGGTGATGTTACCCTTGCAGCAGGTTCCAATATGGCGATCAGTCAATCCGGAAGTACAATCACATTGTCTTCTACAGATACAACGTATAGCGCAGGTAATGGTTTAACATTGTCAGGAACTACCTTTTCTTTACCGGTTACAACTTCAGGGAGTGGGAACGTAGTTACAGGAGTCGTTCAGACTGCCAACGGAATAACAGTGAATCTGGGTTCTATGCCCACTTCATCGGATTTGGCTAATTATATTCCATTGTCTCAAAAAGGCGCTGCAAATGGAGTTGCCGGACTTGATGCATCAGGACTGGTGCCAGCATCTCAATTACCTTCTTATGTGGATGATGTTTTGGAAGGATATTACAGATCTGCTGACGGGAAGTTTTACAAAGAAGCTTCATATACTAATCTTATCGCTGGAGAAACGGGTAAAATCTATGTATCACTTGATACCAACAAAACATACCGATGGACAGGAACAACGTTCGTTTATATCACTTCAGGAGCGGTAGATTCCGTTAACGGACAGACGGGTGTGGTGGTTCTTAATAAATCCCATGTCGGTTTAGCTAATGTTGATAATACTGCCGATTCAGCAAAAAGTGTTCTTTCCGCTACAAAATGGACTGCAGCAAGAACCATCAGTCTTTCCGGAGTCACCGCAACGGCACAGACCATTGACGGTTCCGGAAATGTCGCAATCCCTGTTACTGCTGTTCCCGCAACATTACTGACTGGAACTGCAGCAATCAATACAACAGGATCAGCCGCAAAACTAACAACAGCGAGAACAATTTCTGCAACAGGTGACGGAACATGGGCTGTGAGCTTTGACGGTTCTGCAAATGCCGCCTCAGCATTAACATTGGCTGCAACAGGAGTAGCTGCCGGTACTTACGACCAGGTTACAGTTGATGCTAAAGGTAGAGTAGTAGCCGGAAATAATCTTGTAAGATCATACACGACTTCAATTTCCGGAACTGCAACAATAGGGCACAACTTAGGGACCAGAAACGTCGATGTTTCTATGTATGATACCGTAACTTTATACAGAATCGATGGTAGAATAAAATTAACAGATCCGAACAAATTAGATATTGAATTTGATTCTAATTTACCAAATCCGGTATCAGTTACCGTAACCAGCAAAGATTTGTAATATGAGCGATATCAAATATGCACTTTATACCTCTTCAAAGGGCTTTAAAGTCGTAGGAGGTACAGCGGCTCAGTTTTTAAAGGGGGATGGAAGTATTGACAGTACTTTATATATTCCATTGTCACAAAAAAATGCGGCGGGAGGTGTTCCGTCGCTTGATTCAACAGGTAAGATTTCCAATAGTCAAATCCCTGATAGACTGGTCAACAAAGTTATAGCCATAGGTGGTGAAGCAGCTGATAAAAGCTTCACTGGATTATACGACCGTAATCAATTGGCATTGGCAGATAAGGAACACAATGTATCTGTTGTGATTAACGGTAGCGGCAGTATCACCGGGACGGAAGATAGTTTTAAGAGCGGGCTTTTTAACCAAAAGCCGGGGCTTGTATCGCTTGCTAATTGTGATGCAACAACAGAATTAATTGTGACAGTTACTCTTAATTCGATCCTTTCAAACTATTCCAGGGCATTATGGCAACCTTTTGTTCAGACGAGATTTAATACGGAACGTTATTTCAGAAATATAACCGTAGAAGTAATGGATAACAATAATGTGTGGTATAGTCCTGCTAACTTTATAGCCACGGATATTACTAATATTGGAAGTTCCGGTCTTTTCCTTTTCCCTGAATCTTCGGTTGGAACAATCTCTGTACGTGGAGTTAGATTTAAACTGTCAAACCCCACAACAACGGATGGAGTAGTTTATTTGTGTCAGATAGGCTTTAGACACGTGACTCACACGTTTGCTCCTCAATTTCCGCACAGAGGTGATGATAACACATTTTTTGGGATCAACAATTTTACAAAATCTCCAACAGTTCCGATAGCAACTCAGAGCAACCAGGCTGTTAACTTTGGTCAGCTTTCCAATTATTACACACAGATTGAAGCTTCAAACTTATTCGTCAAAAAAAGTGGAGCTGAAACAATAAGCGACACCAAAACCTTCACCCATAGCCCTTTTATTCCCAATGGAACGATCGGAACCCATGCCGTAAACAAAAACCAGATTGAATTAAGCACTACTCAGGAAGGGGAAGGCGGACAGCAATTAAACATAAGCGGGAATAATTCTGTCAGTCTCACAAATTTTTATGTGACATCGCAAGACGGAACAAGAAACCCTGATGATATTGCTCCCAATTCAACACCTAGAAGGGTGAGATTTGATTTTGCAAAATCAAACAGTGCAAAATTAAAGGCGACCGGAAATTATGCAGGAATAATGACTTATTCACCTTGGGATGGTACTTCAGCCTCTACAGGAGATTCGTCGTATCAGTTGGCATTTGCCAATCAGACCGGTATTAACGGGGAGGGTCTCCCAATGCTCAAGATCAGAAAAGGGATTGATGGAAATTGGACGACGCCATGGTACAAATTGTGGACAGAAGGAGATTTTACTTCGTCCAATATTCAGCAATGGAATTATGCTTATCAGTATGGATTAAAGCTAAATCAAGAATTTACCTCTAACCTGAATACAGGATTAGTAATTGCTGATAATTATTTTGGAGATGAATCCGGAATTATAGATAATCAACGGGGCAGGTCTCTGGTAACGAAAATAAAAGAGTATTATTTTTATGGTTCTATGAACGGTGGATTTGATGGCTTAAATTTTAATTCCGAAAGTGAACTCTTCGGAATGGGAACAGAGGCCAATGACACTGATAAACTAACAGTACAAGGATCTGTAAAAGCCACTAAGAATTTTAAATCAGAAGAGGAAAGGGCAGATACCGTATTTATTCCTAATGGTAATGTAGCTAATTTAAGAGATGAAATTATTAACGATGAATCTGAATATGCAATTAGATTAGACCCGCATGAATATGTAATGGATTCGTATTCTGAACTTGTCGTTGATGATCGGAACAGACTTATTCATATTATTGGGGAATATACCAAAATGTTTGTTGATTTTAAAAACATTTATCCGAAGCAGCAGATCGTTATTTACAATTTTGATCAAAATGATGGTTCGATGGAGGTAAAGATACAAGGCAAACCCATATATTATATTGAGCCGCGTTGTTTCATTAGATTGTATGTTACAAGATCATTAAGAGTAATTGTTGAAAGATTACAGCCATGTCAGGTTGTTTGGTAAAATATAAGAAGTAACCAACTTAAAAATTTTCAGGACAGTTACAAAGTCACAGTCAGAAGACAAAAGTCTTCCGATTGTGGCTTTTTTCTTTTGTGTTCATTAAAAATTTGCTTTTTTACTCTTGAATTGCACAAGACGTCATCTGTTGAAAAAAATCAGTAAAAATACTAATCCCGGATTGATCCGAATAGATTAATTTTGGTATGAAATAATAATGATATTTATCATGTGTTATATTAAAAAAACTTAACCAGAAAACGTAATGAAATGATACTATTTCTCAAGAAAGATACAGGATATTATGCTTACAGTAAGCACGGTATCCCAATAAAGATCTTTATGATTTTTAATGTCTTCTCAGAATAATATCCAGGTTTTACTTAATACCAAATTAAAAAAAAATGATTATCAACAAAATCCTCAACGTCGATGATTATTATTACGACGTATTTATGGCGATTTCGGAATCCCTCACAGGATTTTCCGTGAACGAACTTCAATCCACGGGCTTAGCCGAGACTTATTACCAACACATTCTTAGCCAGCTTGAAACAGCAACTTTCATTGATTTTCTGAATGTTTCTAAAAATGTTCTTGACAATGCTGAAAATCAGGATCAGCTGAAAAATGCCATTTCAATTCAAATTATGGCTAACCCTGCAACTCAGCAAATTGCGCAAAGTGTGATCACGCTTTGGTATTTGGGAACCTGGGAAGGCGCTTACGTCAACGACAGATCTTACAAAGAAGGACTCGTGTGGAATGTAATGCATGCACATCCTCCGGGAGCCAAACAACCAGGCTTTAAATCCTGGGAAACAAAACCTGTAAACAGCAACTCATGAATCAGAAAGAAAATATACAGCCAAAGAAAGATGTCATCATCGTAGGAACAGGAATTGCCGGATCTTTAATTGCCAAGCTTTTAACAGACCATGTTTTTGATACAGGCACAAAAAAGATGATTCATCGTTCTGAAATGAACGACCCCAAAACATACAGGGAATTATCAATTCTGATGTATGAAGCAGGACTGGAAGCCGGTATAGAACTGGACTCTGCATCCTCAATGGTTACTTACAACGATTACATCCGTAAGTTCTACATGGAAGAAGCAAAAGTTCCTAATTCACCTTACCCCGATTTAAAGCAGGCGCCTTCTCCAAATGTTTTGGATATAGAACCGATCGTTCAGCCATTTCCGGATAAAAAAGGCTATCTGGTACAATTGGGCCCAATGCCTTTTGCGAGTGATGCAATCCGTGTTGGAGGAGGAACTACGCTTCACTGGCTGGGAACAACACCAAGAATGCTTCCGAACGATTTCAGATTAAAGGAAAAATACGGAAGAGCAATGAACTGGCCGATTGATTACGATACGTTAAAGCCTTACTACGAAATGGCAGAATATGAGATTGGCGTTTCAGGGAATGTTGCAGCACAGGAATATCCTATTAAAGAAAGCATGGAAGAATATTACGGTAAAGATTATGTTTTTCCGATGGAAGAAATTCCGCAGAGTTATATGGATCATCAGATCATTAATGGGCTGTCGGGAACTTCGGTTCAGATCAATTCGGAAGAACTTCCGTTAATGCTTGTTCCATCGCCACAGGGGAGAAATTCTACTCCTAATATTGCTTACGGAACATCAAAATTGATCAAAGCTGAAATTTCAGAATCCGGATATACCTTATCTTTAAATAATATCGAAAGCGAAGAATACAAAGCTTTAGGCGCAGTCTGGAATCCTTATCAGGGAGAACGTTGCGAAGGAAATGCTTCCTGTGTTCCGATTTGTCCGGTTCAGGCAAAATACAATGCTTTGAAAACATTGAAGAAAGCTTTATATAAAGTCAATAAACATCAGAATCTTCAGAGAAATCATAATATTCAGGTTCAGTCGCAGAGTGTAGTTTACAAATTAAGTGTAGATGTTGCAGATCAGGAAAAAATCTCCAAAGTTCATATCAGAAGATATATTTCAAAGGAAAAAACAAGTTTTGTTGAAGAAGTTATTGATACCAAAGAATCAATCGTGATTCTTGCAGCCAATGCTTTTGAAAATCCAAAAATTCTTTTAAATTCAAAATATACCGTTGTTGAAAACGGGCAAAAGGTTGAAAAAACCGTTGCCAACAGAAGCGATCAGGTGGGAAGAAACCTTATGGATCATATGGTGATGCTTACTTGGGGATTATTCCCTGAGCCTGTTTATCCTTACAGAGGTCCGGGTTCCACAACAAATATTTCGTCTTTTCGTGATGGAAATTTCAGAAGCGAATTCTCTGCATGGATCTCTCCGCTCGACAACTGGGGTTGGAGCTGGCCGGCTTTTTCTCCAGGATCAGACCTTTCGGAATTTTTGGCACAGGGGCTTTTTGGAAAAGATCTGAAAGAGGCTTTAAAGTACAGGCTTTCAAGACAGGTTTTGTTCCATTTTGAAGTCGAACAGCTTCCGAATCCTAATAACAGAGTCACCATTAATGATCAGTATCTCGATGTTCTGGGAATTCCGCGGCCTGTCATTAATTATGACCTGACAGAGTATGAAATGAAAGCCATGGAACAGGCAAAACTGGCATCAGATCAGATGTTTGAAAAATTAGGCATTAAGGATTTCACAACATACAAGGCAACAGATAATAATACCTTTGTTTACAATGGCGTGAGATATTCTTATAACGGTGCCGGACATATTGTAGGGACCCACAGAATGGGCGATAATCCTGACGATTCTGTAACCAACAGCTATTGCAAAGCATGGGATCATCCGAATTTATACATTGTTGGTGCTGGAAACATGACTACTTTGGGAACTTCAAATCCTACTCTTACTTTATCCGCATTTACCATCCGTTCCGTAGAATCCATTTTGAAAGATCTGGAAACAATTTTAAAATAGAAAAAAAATGAGACAAAGACTTATCAATAAAACAGAAAATCAGGAAAACAGCAGTCTTTCAAACAATACTTTTGCCAAAAATACCATCGTTGCAGAAGCAATTTCTTTACGGTCGTTGTTACTTGATTCTACAATCAGTAAAGAAAGCTGGATTGAGGGACTGAAATATCACAGCAAAACACTCACAAACCTATTGTTAAATAATCAGATTGATGAATTTAATCAATATTTACAATCTCAGTTTGGGGGAGAAATCTCTGAAATACATCCTGCAGCTCAGCTTTCCAGAACAGGTATTTCCGGGATTAAAAAAGGCTTGGCTGAACTGGATTATCGCCCTGTTTTACAGGATCTTTTGCAAACTGCAATTCTGATTGAACATTCTACAATTCCTCCGTATCTAACCGCTTTATATTCTATTAAAGACGGAACGAATATTTTAGCTTCCCAGATTATCAGAAGCGTTGCCGTAGAAGAAATGCTTCACATGATTATGGTTTGCAACGTGATGAATGCCGTGAGCCTTCAGCCTTCAGTAAACAGACCTGAAAATTATCCTGTTTATCCTACGAAATTACCACTGAATGTTGATTTCTATGTAGGCTTGGAAACATTTTCATCCAACAGTATTGCCACTTTTATCGCGATCGAAAGCCCTAGTAATCCTTTGGTAAAAGCACCAAAACACGATTATAACACAAAAGAGAACGCCATACTTTCAAAAGCCGCAGTTCAGGAAAATGATTTATGGACCTTGGAAAACATGAAGGATTTCATCATGAAAAATGTTCATACCATCGGGGAATATTATGATGTCGTATTTTTTTACATGGTTGTTTTTCAGATTATTGCTTATTACAAAACGAATGGAAAGCTGCCGCAGACTTTTGAAGAATTAAACAAAGGCGGAATTTTTACAGGAGATCCTGCCAAACAGATTCGTCCGGAACAGTATTACGGAAGTGGCGGTAAATTATATCCGGTAGATGCTCTCGAAGGGGTAATTCTTGTTTTCCAGGAAATTAAAGGACAGGGCGAAGGAGCCGATGATTCTATTTTTGATGTAGATGCTTCACAATTTGAAGAAGGGGCGGAATTAGCACATTATTTCAGATTTAAAGAAGTTTTCCATGAACACTTTTATTTAGGTGGAGACTATACGCCTTTCACCGACGAAAACGGAATGATGCCTGTGACAACCCCACCTGTCGGAAAACCACTCCCTGTTGACTGGAATGCGGCATATCCGATGAAACCTAATCCTAAAATGGCAGATTACCAATCGAATCCACAATTATTTGCGCAGGGAAAAGCATTTAATGAGACCTATAAAAAATTATTAGATGCCATTCAGGCAGCTGTAGAAGGAAATGTTGAAGAATTATCAAAATCTATCATGTATATGTATGCCCTAAAAGAGCAGGCGATCGGACTGATGAGCCAGCCATTGGATTCTCAGTACAATGCAGGTCCAACTTTTGAATTTCCTTCAGGTTACTAATAACGATAAAACTAATATACCATGTTAAAAAGAAAAAAAGAGATCATCCAGGATCTTGATGCAAGATTATTTAAGGCCGCACCTGAAGAACAAAAAGGCTATTTAGCTCAATTGATGGACGGATATTCAAAACTGTTAATCGATGATCCTGTAAGGCCTTTCAGAGAAGAGAACTTACAGGAAATTGCCAATAATGTTGATTACGGAATTCTGGCGGCTCTTGAAGGAACTTGGGTAAGTTATAATGCCAATTATAATAAAAACATTACCAAGCCTTCTTTAGGAAGTGGAATTCACACCACAATCATGCCTTCTCCAGGTACAAATCCCGGAACAATTCCCGGCAAATTCAGTTTTGATACTGAAGAATATATTGAAAAATTAACATTTGAGATCGTTCCTGGCGGTGTACGTAACCGTGGTGGTGCAACTGAATTGTTTTGTGGTGCGGTAAAATACGATCAAACCATTAAAAGTGTCAATAAAGTAGAAGGAAAATCAGAGTTAGAATATGCCGGAATTCACGAAGAAAACGGAATGTATCTTTGGTTAAGTGATGTCTACAATTATGCCGCCACCAAAGAAACCATCGAAAAAGACCGTGGAATTCACGCTTTTTCTGAAGAGGATTACAAAAACTACGGCTATAAGGGTGAATACAGGAACGAACCTTTGGTTGAGGTGAGAGATGAAAACGGGAATTCTTCATATATTCTTTTAAGCCAGCTGAAAGAAGGACAGAAATATTATGAAATCATTCCTGCGCAGGAAATAAAACCTCTTGACGGTATTACCGGACCTTATTTTATTCCGGATTATTCTATTTCAAGAAGTGGAGTTATCCCTCACGGAAGTACTATTACATTATTGGGAGACATTGCACCGAGCGGCCCGAATTATTTAATTAAAGGAGCTCCGCAGTTTCCTTACGGTGATGCGACCTGGCAACCCGATCATCTTTCCATTTCACCGACAATGGGAGGTGCGGGAGCAAGTGTTAAAAATCCGATTAACCTCGATGAGCCTGCTCCGGCCTGGGTTCATGAAAAACTGACGGATGAAAACGATCCCGGTTCAAACAAGATCTATACGCAAAGAATTCTTGCAGACGATTTATACCCTTATTGCGTAAGGCCTGATATGAGGTTGAGAGATGCATTAAGCGGGCAAAATGTTGCCAATTATGTTCTTATCCAGATGTCGTCAAGAATGCAAACCGGTGCTCAGGGAGGAATTTTAAATGTTCCTTTTGTCAACCGTTTTGTGCCTACTGTAGAAGTAGATTTCCGCCTGTGGATCGAAACTGTGATTGAAGATGGAAAAGAAATCCTTCAGCTGCAATATGAACAGATTATATTTTTCGAATTTGATTTCGGGAATGATGGTGGTACAACGAGCTGGCCGCACATTCAGGTGAATACACTTCGTAAAATAGAAGATATTCCTGCAGACCAGAGAAAAATTATTGAGGAGCAGTTTTTTAATGCACCTTCCGGCATGAGTATGACTACACCAGCTTCTAATGCTGAACGTGCAGTAAATCCTCCCTCAGGATGCCCGTATCATAAAGGGTAAAGTCAATTTAAAAATTTTAATGGTAAGAATATTATGTGCCTTTAAATTTTATCTAATAATTTTATGGACTTACACTTAATAGGCTTTATCCAAATTAAACAAAGTTTATTATTAACATTAAGAAATTCAGTTTATTAAGTGGCGAAATTAAGAAATCAATTGATTGATTTAAAATAAGAGTTAATTAAGAAATTACACCTTAATTCTTAATGTTAAAAATATATTTAGAATTTAAACACGCTCTATACCTTTAAAATAATTAGTCATAAAAATGGCGTCACTTAGCACAGTGGCGCCATTTGTCTGTTTTTAATCAAGATGGATGATTTAAAAATATCATTAATTATTTCCAGCCCACATTATTTCTCCAAAGCACATAGTCCGGATTTTCGTTCTCAATACGTTCGATCTCTTCAATGGTAGCAATACGGCCCAAATTTTCCTGAGATACCGGAGGAAGATCATATTGCAATCTTAATGTATTCAGGTTTTCCGGATCGGTAACAGGGTAGATGCTTCCATCTGCATTCATCTGGGTCCCAAAGCGCTGAGGTTTTCCCTGAAAATACTGGATCCTGTCATAGAGATATGCTAAATGCTTTTTATTGATATCCATTTCATTTTCTTTCATCAGTCCATAAAAAGCCATCATGAATTCAGGTTCTGCAATGGAATGCTGAACAATCAGCCATGCTGCCTCGTTCGCTTCTTCGCCCACTTTTGAAATACCAGGAAAACCAATATCCTTGATGATATTCCGGAGTGATTCTGCATTTTTGCGATGGATTTGTTCCATCTCAGGATGATAGCCACCACCCATTTGATTTTCCCTCAAAAGCTTTTCTCTGACTGACAGATCCTTTTTTGCCAGCTGAATTAATATTTTAGCATATTCAGGTTTTTCCATGATTTCAATGTATCTATTGACTCAAAATTAAAAAAATCATCGGAACTTTTGCCTGAATTTTTACCGGTTTTGTTAATTGTATTTCAGATGGTTCATACAATTTCTTATTCAATAATGAAAATAGTTTGTATCAGATTTAATTTCTATTTCATTTTTTAAAAAGCCCTGCTTTTAAGTTTAAACCTGTAGAACCCTCTGCCAATTGGAGGTAATTACGTTTACTCTGATCTTTTTCGATGACTACAGTTCCGGTGGTCTGTACATTTTTCATTTCCAGAAAATCTGTTGAGGTGGCATCACTGTCGCTTAATGGTCCGCTTCCATATCCTGCCAGTTTATTATAATTCACAAAAATGCAGTCAGAAGCCTTATAGCGTCGTGTACTTCCTTTTTCTCTTATCCAAATGGTACTCGTATTGGCGATGATGTTATGATGAAAGTCGAAATCGTCTCCGTTGGTACCTTGTGTAGTCCAGACACCGCAAAAATAGCCGCCATATACCAACGAATGTCGCATGGCACTACGGCTACCGGTCTTTCCATCGTTTTTCCAGAAGACAACAGGGATTTTACAGTTGAAAAAAACACAATGATCGATCACCAAACCATAGCCATTTGCTATAACTCCGACATGTAATGGTAATACATCTACATTCCCGGCAAACAGGCATTGTGTCACAAGCAAATCATCCAGGTTTTTTCCGTCACGCCAGATGGGGTAAGATCGGCGTAAATTATTACTATCGAGATAAGTATAATCAGGACTGCCTGTAAACCGCAGACCTTCAATGGTCACATGGCTTACTTCAGGTTGTATGCCTTTAGCTTCTTCTCCGCCTACCCCCGGTTCGAGGGGAGCAACGGTTATTACAACAGGCATTTTTTTTGGTGTCCAGTCTGGATCATCAGGCATGACTTCCGCGCGAATAATAAGGCGGTCGGTAAAAGTATATTTATCATTGGTAAATAGGACAGTTTGGGTTAACAGGTGAACACCTTCAGAAAGGATGATTGTTGTTTCTCCCTGCTCTTTGTTTACATTAACGCGCCTGGCTGCCTCTGAAAGAGTTTTTAGTGGCTGGGACTTTATTCCGGAATTGGTGTCGTTTCCGGTCTGGGGATTAACATATAATTGTTCTGCCTTTACCCAAAGCATACTCATCACGCAAAATAAAAGACTAAGTGTTGTAGATTTTATCATGTTCCTTTTTTTCTGTAAAATTAGGAACATTCACATCCTTGGAAAAGGTCATTTTATCTTTAAAATTGTCATTTTAAATTTTCTTTCGGTATTGCTGGGGAGTTATATTGGTGAACTTTTTAAAGAACCGGTTAAAATTGGATGGATCTGAGAATCCAAATTCATAGCAAATCTCTTTTGCGGATTTATTTTGATGCAATTGTCTCTTTATTTCTGAAATCAGCTTGTGATGAATCATTTGCTGTGCTGATAATCCACTGAACTGTCTGCAGATTTTATTAAGGAATCCGGAGCTGATATTAAGTAATTTGGTATAGGCTTCGACGGTCTGATCCTCCAAAAATCTCTGTTCCAGTAAAGACCGGAATCTATAGAAATCTGAATGGATATAGGTGTCCCGCTGAACATTGTAAACACCTGCATAATAACGGTTGAGAACTATAAGCAGCTGATATAGTAGCGATCTGATCAAATGATTGCTGTCATTCTGAATCTGTTCAAATTCCCGTTCTATTTCATGTAAAAGCTCCAGACATTTCCCGAATGATGTTTCACATATCTGCATTTCGGAGGGATGTGAATACTGATGAAAGTATTGAAACCGGTACAGAAATAGTTCATCCGAAAAAAAAAGATGGAGAAAATCTTTTTCAAAGAACAGGGTATAGCCTTTTACCTCTTGTTCAATCTCCCAGCGGCGAATTTGTCCGGGGCTGGTGAAAATAATTGTTCGTGGTTGTATTGATATTGTATTTTCGTCCAATACAAAGGTTCCTAATCCCTCTTGAATAAAAATAATTTCGTAAAAACTAAGTTGATGCAATGTGCCGTCTAATACATAGTTTTTCAATGTTTCAATACGTCCGATATCTAATAACAGCTCTGAACCATATTTACAGGGCAGAAAATGATAGGTTTTAATTTTGGGGACTGATGCCATTTCTTTACAATCTCTTGCTGATCAAATGAATTTGATAAAAGTACAAATTTTGATTGTCTTTTGTTCAAACAATACAGGAATTTCAATCGATCTAAATACCTTGTATAGACATGATTTTAAATAACTGTATTTCAGCATCAGAGAATTATCAGGTTGCTCCGGCATTCTGTTTTTTTGTTTTCCCGATATCTTAGGATTTAAAAATTTTATCGAATGCGTTTCATTGGGAAGTATCTTTGGTCTTTCTTTCCATTTTTCAGTCCGGAAACTGCTAAACCAAAAATCTTTTCAGTACTGTGAAAAATATAGTGTTTTATAAAAAACAATTTTCAATTTACATTCGGGAATTTAATAATTAGAGAAGATGGGAATCGTTTTTTTCTTATTTTAGACGGGTCAAAATATTTAAATGACCTTTCGTATGACTAAAAAGCTGTTATTTATTTTGGTGTTTAGTTTAGTGTTTGGTTCAAAATCCAAAGCACAGCATAGCACCATATTACCATCTGATGTACTGCCATTTCAGGTAACTGCCAAGAAATCTGTCTATAAAGGTAAAAATGCCCTTGCCTTGGAAATGCCGGGTCAGGCCGTTGGAGACAACACACTAGCGATTCTCAGGAATGTTGATTTTCATAACGGCGTTATTGAAGCTACAATTAGTGGCCAGCCCATGGCCAACGCCGGAGAGACAGCCCGCGGGTTTGTGGGTATTGCATTCAGGGCAGCTTTAGATGCTTCTAAAATGGAAGTTTTTTATTTACGCCCTACTAATGGCCGTGCAGATGATCAGATTCGCAGAAACCACTCCAGCCAATATATTTCTATTCCGGGATTTCCTTGGGAAAAACTAAGAAAGGAAACACCTGAAAAGTATGAATCATATGTAGATATAGTGCCTGCGGAATGGATCAAAATAAAAATCGTAGTAAAGGATGAAACGGCAAGGCTGTATGTTAACGGTTCTTCTCAGCCTACTTTGATCGTCAACGATCTGAAACAGGGTAAAGATGTTCGGGGAAGTATCGGATTATGGATAGGCCCCGGAACGTTAGGACACTTTACTGATGTTAAGGTGACCAAGGAAGATTGAGACATATGAACTTCAAATTATTTAGAGTTTGAAATATTCATCGGAAAAATCCCCGCAATGATAAAAGTGCAGGGATTTTTTCCATTTATTAAAATGTGACTGGCGATGATCTGGATGATATATACAGGTTTTAAAGTTATTCAGAACTGAATGAATTATAGATTTTCTTCTTAACCTTTTCATCAGGACTTACTTTATAAAACTCACTAAGCAGATCCAAAGTGGTGGGTTTTTTAGGATATTGATTATGCAAAAGAAAATTTTTAAGCGATTTATTTACATTATCTTCTCCAATCAGTTCGCTTAATTTTACCATAATCACCGCACCTTTTGAATAAGATATATGAGTATTTTCACCACTCACTTTGTACAGTGGCTGATTTTCAGATAAACCTTTTTCATTGTCAAATATCTGTTGATGCACTTTCAATTTTTCCAGCATTTTTTCTTTATCGTGCATTTTTTTGTAGATCATCATTTCTGTGTACATGGCCAATGTTTCAGTTAACATTGTCGCGCCTTCTCTGTCGTCCGGATCGATCTGGCTGTTTCCCCACCAGAGGTGCGAAAGTTCATGTCCCGCAAGTTCATTGATGACATCCTGATTTTGATCTGCATGCATATTAGCATGGAAAAGCATATCTTCTGTCATAAAGATGGATGATGGATAAGCAGTAGCTGCAAAACCTTTGGTAAAAGAAGAAACTTCTGCAAAACTGATGGTTTTGAACGGATATTTCCCAAAATTCTGTGTACAGTAATCCAATGTGATTTTTGCATTTTCAAGTAAATGATCTACGTTCTCCGAATGTTTTTTGTTATAAAAAATATTGATTGTTATCCCTTTATAAACGATGCTTTTTACCTGATACCTGGCAGAAGAAACCGCAAAACGAAACGGAATTCTATTCGATCGATAATGAAAGTAATTTCTTTTATCTTTACTGTAATGTTGAATTAAATCTCCGGTTCCTATAGCAGTCTGGTCCTTTTCTGTGGAGACGGTCATATCCAGATTAATGAAATCTTTTTTAAATACTTCAGGAGTTTCTAATTTTTTTAATTCAGACTGTTTTCCAAGCTTAAATTCTGCCCGTTTTTCTTCATCTTCAATTTCGTTATTGGCCTGGTATCCGAAAGTTGGGAAATATCGGCTGATTCTTATAAAAGAACCGTTTTCTATGATTGAATTGAATGAATCGTGACCATTGACAGCTGACCATTGATAGGAAATTTTAAAATTTAAATTGGCTTTTTCTCCAGGCTGTAAAGGTTGTTTTAAATCAATTTCAGTCACCGTCTGATTGATTTTTTTTGATTCGGAATCCGTGTTGAAATGGGCTGATTCTATTTGGAGATCGGGATTGAAATTAATCAAAATCTTGTCAATAGGTTTGTCAGTTTGATTCAACAAACTATATGTTCCGTTTATCTTATACGAATTTTCAGATGGATAAAGCTGTATTTGAGTGGTCACGTCTGTAATGTTCGGTTCTGCAAGATTTTTATAGTGTTTGAATTTCTGTTCGTATTGAGCCGACTGTATCATCTTTTCATCTTCATTTTGAGGAATATAGCCTTTCAGAAAGAGATTTCCGGCAAAAGCTCCGATAGATAATACAATGACAGTGAAAATGATTTGTTTCATATTTCCTTTTTTTGTTTTGAAACATTTATTAATCAACCAAAAACAAGCAACCACACCTAATCCGAATAGCAATCGTTCTGCAAAAGCTGAAGCGTAGGGTCCATATCCGTTAAAATCGCTGTAAACGCCCTTATAATCAGAAAATATTCTCAATAATGGATTGGGCAGGATTTTTTTTGAAACTGGTCCGGCAAATGTAAAACCTGCAAGCACGGAAACTCCCAACGCTATGAATCGATTTTTGATATTGTCATTGATCAGCAAAATAAAGGCTGAGAAAAGGATCAGTGGAAAGGTATTAAACAAAACTGTTCCTGAATACGCATTCCAATCGATGTGAAAATAACTGTAAAATAACTGAAATATCAATCCTTCAATAATTAAAATACCGGTAAGAAAGAAAAATAAAATACTGATGGACAGAAAATGACCGTTCAGTTTATTTTTAGAAAAAAGGTGCTTTTCTCAATCAGTGAAAACCCCGATGAATGGCTTCTCCAGTACAGGTCGTTAATAAAATAAATGGCGATCAGCATCCCAAAAAGATGAAAATTTTCCGAAATGGTGGTCGACATCAATCCTGAGCTTGCATATTGCTGGGGAAGACGAATTCCCTTTTCTATTTCGGCATACATTTCCATTCCCACAAAAAATAAGAGCAAAATAGAAACGGCGGCAATGGTGATGCTTTTAAAAAGGTAAATGAGGTCGATTTTTGCAAATGACAAGACGGATTTTATATCAGAAATAAATCCAAAAGCAGATCTAGCGGTTCTAAAAGGTTCTGAATTTTTAGTAAAGGAAACACTTGCCCCCTGCTTTTTGCGCTTGCTTTTATTTTTGTTTTGAGAACGGGGAGAGAATGAAAACAGCCTGTAGGTCAACACTAAGAATAACGCTGAAATGAGAAGAAAAACAATTCTGTTGATCGATAAATATCCGGAAAATGGTACAACTAAACCATTCTTTTGCTGAGCCGATAATGTTCTTGCTTCAAAAAAATAGGATGAAATCCCGAAAGGATCGATTAATGCAGATAATTGCTGTGTTTCCAGGGATTGTGGTAAACTTCCTGCCATAAAAGGAGAATTGGAAAACACAAGGATGACCATGTAAAGAACATAAAGAAACAGTCCGCCGACAACAACCAGAAGTTTTTTCTTTGTAGTAAATGAAATGAAAAACAAAAAGCTGCAGACTACAATGCAATTGATTCCTCCAAAAATTAAAAGAGGGTAGAGGTAATACCAAAAATGAAAAGAGTGTTGAATTTCACTTCCCGTTCTTAGATTTTGTCCAATTATAAATCCGATCATCAAAAATCCGAAACTCAAAAAAGTCTGCACAAAAAAAGTAAGAAACTTCCCCTGCAGATACATTCGTTTTGAAAACGGATATGAGAAAATAAGAATATCAAATTTCGAATCCCAATCTTTAAAAAGCACCTGAATGGCAAAAATTATCGCAAAAAAAATGATGACCAAACTCAGTAAGCCTGTCATAAAACCTGTAGTGTAAGGGGAATTTAAATAAATTCCTTCCCCAACCGTAAGATTGAACCGGTTTCCACAGAAAATACCGATCAATAGTAGAATTAAGACAATAAGATATGCAGGCCAACGCTTGATTGTACGTTTGACCTCAAATAAAAATAAAGTATTCATAACTATGAGTTTTGGGTAAGTGTGTTGAAATAGACGTGTTCCAACAAAGGATGTACTGATGTAAAATCAGCAAGCGACTGTTCTGAGAAGGCAGTGATATACAATTCTCTTTCGATCAATTGCTGGCTGATGATCCTGTAGTTGGATTGATAATTTTCCAGCTGATCTTTTTCGATGGGTTTTGACCAGATCTTATTTTCCAAACCTGCAATCAATTCGTTTGGATTTCCCTTTGCGAGAAGCTTTCCCTGATTGATAATGGCTACTTTTGAACACAGATTCCGGACATCTTCAACCAAATGCGTAGAAAGGATTACGATCACATCATTGCTGATCTCGCTGAGTAAAGAATTGAAACGGTTTCGTTCCTCGGGATCCAGTCCGGCGGTCGGTTCGTCAACAATAATGATCTTAGGGTTTCCCAGCAATGCCTGAGCAATACCAAAACGCTGCCGCATTCCACCGGAAAATGTATGGACTTCCTTGTTTTTAAAATCAGAAAGATTGACTTTCTCCAACAGACTTAAAATTTGGTTATTCCTCTCTGTATTGTTACTGATCCCTTTTAATAAAGCAATGTGCTGTAAAAGATCATACGCAGAAACTTTGGGATAAACGCCAAAATCCTGAGGAAGAAATCCTAGATTTTGTTTGATATGATCCGGATTTTTGGAAACATCTGCTCCGTTGAAGATTATTGCTCCCGAACTTGGTTTCTGCAGTCCAACTATGGTTTTCATTAATGATGATTTTCCTGCACCATTGGGCCCTAATAAACCGAACATTCCGTTTTCTATTTTTAAAGAAATGTCTTTAATAGCTTGAAAACCATTTTTGTAGGTGAGGCTTAGATTGTTAATTGTTAAAGTATTCATAGGATTGATTTTAGGTCATAGAATTCCTGGCAACGTTTCCATTGCTTTTCAAATTGTTCGTAAAAGTGTTGATGATAAAGCTTAATTGACTAAAGGTCACGAAGCTTTTGATTTGTTTTAATTATTCTTCTTTATACTCAAGAATATCCCCGGGTTGGCATTCCAAAGCTTTGCAGATTGCTTCCAGCGTATCGAAACGCACGCCTTTAGCTTTTCCTGTTTTAAGAACAGAAAGATTCACATTACTAATTCCTATTTTGTCTGCCAATTCTTTACTCTGCATTTTTCGTTTGGCAAGCATGACGTCTAAGTTGATGATGATTGGCATTTTATATAAATAGATCTTGTTCGTTTTGTAAATGTAGGCCCTGTTTAAAAATATTAGCAAGGAAGAAACAGAAAATTCCCAGCATGAAATGGATAAAGACCAGCCCCCAAATGAAACTTTCCACTTCTACAAAAAAACTTGCTATAATGACTATTGGTAAAGGGAAGAAAATGTTGTAGCTATAAAATCTTTTGAGGTGTACGATGTTTTCTTCGGTAAATAATTTTGACTGAAAGAAGACCTTAAACACCTTTGCCGACAACCAGAAAAAGATTCCGTAAGTTAAGAGAACCATCAAAAAAGACAGGACGATATAAGAATAATTATTTTCGATGTTGAGAAATGGTTGCTCTGTAAATGGATAATTAATATGCAGGTATAGATCTTCTTTGTAAGGCATTACGGAAAAACCGGTCAACAGGCAAAATACCGAATAGAGAAACGTAAGGAGATAGCCTGCGGACAATACAATGCACAGGTAATACAGTATTTTTGAAATATTTTTACTCTGATTCATAGGGTAATTAATTAATTTGTTAATGCAAATATATAATTAATTATCGTAAAACATTAATTAATTAAAAAATATTTTTAGTTGATGTCTATTGAAGGTTTATGATTAATGCATTAACAATCAGATTTATCACTATTTCATAAAATTTCTATAAAGTTCTAATTTCAGTTTTTCGTAAAAGGAATATTGTTGTAAAATCCTATCTGAATCTGTCCGCGGTTTTTATTTTCCTGGAGTTGATTCATATAACCCGCCTCAATCCTCATGTTCTTGTTGATTACATATCCCAAAGCCCCATAAACTCTGTTTCTGTCGAAAACCGGACTGTCAAAGTGCAGGAAAATTTCATTGTAAGCCGATGCATAAAAAGTTTTCGGCGTAAGTTCTTTATTATTGATCGGAATATTAAATCCTAAAAAGTACCTGAACCTCATCCTGAAATCATCTTCCAGAAATCTCTCTTCCAGACGATACCGATGCTGAATATTGAAACGTCCGAATTTTTGTTTTGTAATATACTGTTGAAATATGCGGTGTTCAATATTTTCAGTCTTTTCGCCATTAAGATAAGGCTGACTTAAAATAAATCCATACCCTAGTAAAATATTATTATTGTTTTCCGTAAGGTCATATCCAATTCCCGTACGGATAAGAAGTTGTTCAAGATCACCTACTGCATCAAAATTTCTATATTGAATTTCATTATGCCAGTTTAGTTTTTTACTGATCTTATTGTTTCCAAAATACATATACCAAGCGCCCAGATCGTTTTTTTGAGCCTGTACCATCGAAGTTCCTAAAATAAAAACGCTTACTGCAAATGCTTTTATAACTTTCATACCGTTTTATATTTATTATTAAAATCTATTAAATTATTAAAATCAATGCTGATTATCAATAATAGGGAAAATATTTATAATAACAAACCTGATTTTATCCCATAAAAAAAACCGGCTGTTTATGGCCGGCTTGTATTTTTATATGAACTGTACTAAGGATGCTGCTGTGCTTTTGCAGGATCATCATAATTCACCATCCAGTTAATCCCGAATTTATCGCTGAACATCCCGAAATAGGCTCCCCAGAAAGTATCAGCCATTGGCATCGTAATGTTTCCGCCTTCGGAAAGGCCATTAAATAATTTATCAGCTTCTTCTTTAGATTCTGCGTTAATAGAAACTGAGAAATTATTTCCTTCCTTGAAGTGAGAGGCCCACTCACCGCCTGTATCACTACCCATCAGGACAGTTTCTTTAGAGATTGGAAGAGTGACGTGCATGATCTTGTCTTTGTCTTCTTCGGGAGTTTCTTTGCCCTCCATTGGAGGCATTTCTCCAAAAGTTCCGATGTAGGGAAATTCTCCTCCGAAAACTGATTTGTAAAATTCAAAAGCCTGCCTGCAGTTTCCATTGAATGTTAAGTAAACATTTACTGTTGCCATAATTGTGTTATTTTTATTGTTAAATCTATCTGTGCTGATCTATAAGAATCATATTTCCGTCGGGATCTTTAAGGTAAATATGCTCCGGCCCGGAAGTATTTTCATCGGCTTCTTTCTGAAGCTCAACGCCCTGTTCTTTCAGATGTTTCTGGATATCCCGAACGTCATCAAAACTGTCAAGATTCTGAGCATTCTGGTCCCAGCCGGGATTAAAAGTAAGCATATTACCATCAAACATCGCCTGAAAAAGTCCGATAATATGATCTCCGTTTTTCATGATAAGATAATTATGATCCATTTCCCCCGCCATATGACTGAATCCTAATTTTTCATAAAACGCTTTGGATTTCTGAAGATCCTTTACGCTTAAACTTATTGAGAAAGCTCCTAGTTCCACTTGTATTTTATCTTTTAATTATTATTTAAAAACGACTTTTGAAATATCGGTAGACACAAAAATTTTTAAACGCCAAATTGTGCCAGGTGATGATTCAGGTGTTTGGCAAACATATTACTCCATTCCTGAGCCTTTAGTTTTCCGAAAGAAAAAGATTCTTTACCATCGAAAGCCGATGCTCCAAGCTGTTGTGTTTTCTGTATAAAGCCGATCAGTCTTTTCTTTTCTTCCTCGAAATTCTTTCTTTCTGTAATAATAAACTGTGGTGCGGTAGGACTGTTTTTCGGATAAGATTTCTCTCCGGTAACTTTAGGTTTTAAAAATGTTTTCAGGATAAATTTGGCAATGCTTCCGGGCTTTTTATGTTTCTCGGGTTCATAAACCATTTCATACGATACGGAGCAGTGCGCCAGCATCTGATCAACGGTCATTTTTCCCCATTGCGGCTGTGTCTCCGGGGTTAGCTTGTTGATTCTGTCAATATAATTCTGAGCTACTTTGGCATCAAAAACGTTTTCCATAGTTTAGTAAAATGTTAAAAACAAATATATCAGTTTTTCAGATTATTTTTTAAACCATTTATAAAAAAGAATATTACCGTTTATTTGATTTATAAAAAATACCCTTGAAAATCAGGGTTTCAAGGGTATTTTAGGTTAGTGAAAAATTTATTTGAAATTATTCCGAAATCTGCACTTCAGTTCCTTTAGTATGCGCATTCATTTGCGGCGCATAATAATTCTGAATGGTTGTAATTCCGTTTGAGAATTTTCCTGAAGCATTGGCCAAATAATCATATTCAAACACATATTTTCCTTTCGGCAGATACTGAATGTAAAAATTCGTGGACGCATCTTTGGTTGACTGGTAATATCCCAGACTATTTTTCCATTGGTAACCAGATAATACATCTACAGGCTCAAATCCTGCCGCTCTCATGTCTTTGATATGGATAAATTCCATCGGACGATCCGTATTCAGAACCATTCTTACGGTTACTTTATCTCCAACTTTTAATGGAGTTTCCGGAGATATCTTCTGTAATTCTTCACCGTTCACTGTTTTTATTTTTCTGTAAAGTTCTTTGGTTACGGAAATATAATTTTCAGAGGATTTTATTTTATCCAGATCTTCGTAGTACTGCCAGAACAATCCACCCTGCACAATTCCCGGACCAGGTTTTGAAACAGTAACCTGAGCAAGATTTTTATTCAAAATATCTGATTTTACAGTTGATTTTACATATCCTGTGGCCTGAGTTTCAGGTTTTAATTCTTTTCCGCCCCAAACAATTTTTGCTTTATCGCTTTCTGCAGACGTCCAGGACTTTCCGGAATTTAAAATGGTAAAAATTACTTCTGCCGTTCCTCTTGAACTGCCCCACGAATTAACTTCTTTTTGGGTAATCAGCCAGATTTTCATTTCTTCAATGAATTTCTGATCATTGGGCTGCAATCTGTTAAACGCTTCCAACGCACCGGCCTGGTTTACCACTTTGGAACTGAACCAGCCCCAGCCATCAAGATTCTGTTTCCAGTAAGCTCCCTGAGTTTTGGTTTCTACAGAGGTTTCTTTTAAATATCTCATCAGCTTATCTGAAACATCTTTCAGCCCATAATCATTCATCAATAATGCCGCACGGTGAAGCCCGAAGAATGTGAAATCAGTAAGCTTTGCCGTTTTTGCTTTTTGCTTTACCAAAGATTTTAAAGTAGCCGCGTTACCTTTTAAAGGATATTCTTTCTCCCAATAATTTCTGGCATCCAGATAGTCGAGTGCCCAGTTGGTCCAGACATCTTGTGTTTTTGCATCATAATAGGTATTGATCTCATTATCAACATAAGTAATTAGATTTTTCACCAGTTCTTTTTGCGTTGCATTTTGATACTCTTTAGCCTGATCTTTTAACCATACATTGATTTTGCCTAAGTTTTTCAGGATGTACAATGATGTTGAGTAAGAACTCGGATATCCCTGATACCATGAGAAACCACCATCCGGATTCTGAAGTTTTTTGAGTTCTTCCCAATCCTGACTGATAGAATTTTTCATCGTATTGACATCAAAAAGTAATGCGAGCTTTTGCATTTGTTCCTGTTCGTTATTACTTTCCAGCACCCACGGTGTCTCATCCAATAACAATTGTTTCAGTTCCTGATTTTTTTCAAGATTTGAATTCAGTAAACCTTTATTCTGATACTCTTCAAATACGGTTTTCATCTTTGGATTGGCTTTAAAAACCTCTGATGCCAAAACATCGGCAAACCATTTGTTAAAGATTACATCCGCAGAATTATTGGGATCATTTTTAAGGCTCGGAAGAGCAAACATAATTTCCCAAATCGGATTGGTCGTCAGTTCCAGTGTATTGGAAATATTCGAAATCGTGTTTGAATTTGCATTTTTGAGATTTTCAAGTTCAAATGTTTTGGTTTCGCCTTCTTTTACAAAAACCGGCACCGCATCGGTAACCAGCATTCTGTTCGGAAGAACGGCAATGGCCTGCTGTTCTCCATCGGAATATGCTCCTGCTTTAGCGATAACTTTGATGATGACAGAAGAAACATTTTCAGGAACTTTTAATTTCCAGGTTAATGCAGAATTTCCATTTTCGCCAATTTCAAAATTCTGAGGAGCAGTGCTTACTCCGAATTTTGAAGATATTTCTTCATTGGTAAACGCATCCAGAATCTGCAATATTGCTGAACCATTCAGCTTTTTATTCGTTAAATTCGAAAGTTTCGACTGTAAATTTAATTCATCCCCTTCTCTCAAAAATCTAGGATAATTCGGCGTTACGGAAAATTCTTTCTGCGTGATGACCTCTTTTTCCAACACCGCTGCTCTGGCATCTTTGGTGTGAGCAAGGAACATCAGTTTCCATTTGGTTAAGGCTTCAGGAGAAGTAAATTCAAAATTAACATTTCCTTCAGCATCGGTTTTCAGGTCAGGATAAAAGAATGCTGTTTCGTTAAGATTTTGGCGAACGGAAACTTTTTCTAAATCTTCTTTATCTAAGACTTTATCATCAGCAATAACTTCCGAAGCTGTAGCAGCAACTTCTCTCTTTTTAGCATAGCCACCAATCATTAGAACTTCTTCAACATTTTGACTAATTGCACTGTCGGGCGGCGCAGGACTGGCAACTCCTCTAATATTAACTCCGGATGCTCTTCCCTGTAATACCATCAAACCATTTCTGTCGAACCAGTTAAACTGAGGAACTTCCACATAATTTCCGTTGAAGAATTTTATTCTCTGTTGATAATATTTCGTTAAAAGATTGTCTCTGAAATCATACATGGTCACCAAAGAATAAGGTCTGTACAATTTTTCCCATGTAAAACTATTGACCGCAAACTGATCCAGCGACATATCATACATATTGGCCAGCACCTCAGCATTGATTTTTTCTTTATCACTTCCTGAAACTTTCACCGACCATTTTTCTTTTACGTTAGGCTCAAGTTTGTCTCTGAAAGTTGTAGTCTCAATTTTTAACGGCTGTTCGGAGTCTTTAATTTTTAAATTTACCGTTGCCGTCTGAACATCATTGTACGCCACAACCTGGAATTGAATATTAACTGCCGATACAGCTTTATCTTTAGGAATATCAACAGCATATTCCAGTTTGCCGTTTTTAATTTTCTGAATATCGTAAACGGTTTTCCCGGAACCATCCTGAATATAGATGTTTACCAAAGCATTCGGAACCGCAGAGTACACATAAATTTTAGCTTTTTCTCCTCTTGAAAATTCTGTTTTTGGCTGTAAAGTGGTAAGGAATGTTTTCTGGTTGGCTTTCAGGCTATTTTTATCCCAAACACTGAAATACTGGGACGTTTTAATGGTATCTCTTCCTTCGATATTGTATAATTCAAGCTGGTAATCACCGGCATCCAATTTACCTAAATCAAGATCGGTTGTTGGAGTTTGGTTGCCAGTTGACGGTTGTTGTATTTTTTCAAAAACTAATGTTGATTTCCAATTCTCAGGTTGATCATTTTTATCAAAAAGATCATGAGGGAATTTTCTGATAAATTCTTCTTTTGAAAATGACGGAAGATTCTGTACTGCATCTTTAAAATTACTCCTGAAAATCCTGTCCGGAGCCTGAAGTTTTAAAAGTTTTACCTGATAAGATTTTTTTAAATTCTGCTCATTATAATTCTTGGTTTCAACCTTTAATTTCACATTTTCGTCAGAAAAAATATCTTTTATTTCATCTGCTTTGATGTAATGAGATACTGAAGCGACTTTCAACTGCGTTTCTGCAGACTGTGTCTCACCATTAATATCGGTAACGGAAGCATTGATTTCATAATTATCAATCTGAATTCCTTCCAGCTGTTCATCTTTTTTTAGTTCCAGGAGGATGACAAATTCACCTTTTTCATTAGTCTTAGTTTCTCCAAGAATAGAATTCTCGTTATCATTCCCCTGTGGATACCACCAAAAATATCTCCAGCGAATATTACGTTTTTTAATTTCATAATTCACTTTCGTATTGTTTAAAGCAATTCCTGAAAAGGTTGTTGCCTTACCTTTCAGCTCAATAGTCTGGCCGTATTTATATTCGTCTTTTACAGGTTCGAAACTTACTTCAAACTTTGGTCTTTTATATTCTTCTACACTGAATCCTTTGAATACAGGCGTTTCACCATCGGTGCTCAAATAAAACTCACCATTCAGTTTGCCTTTAGGAAGTACAAAACTTCCATGATAGGAACCAAACTCATTGGTCGTAAAGTTTTGAGATGAGACTTCTTTACCATTGGCATCACCTAAAGTAATTTTTTGCTTTAATCCTGCGTCTACAGACTCTACATCTTTATTGATTTTTGTATTGATAACTTTAAAGTAAACAGTCTGCCCCGGTCTGTAAATGGCTCTGTCCGTGAAAATCTGAGTCTTTGTATGTAATTCATCATCAATATCAAATTCATCATTATAATTATTTCCATAGACTTGCATGATTTGAAAATCATTCGTTTTTGGCTGTTGAATCAGGAATACTCTGTAATATTCTTTATTTGAAGAAGAAGGAAACCTGAAAACCCCGTTGCCATCAGTTTTGCCGGTAGTCTTATTTAAAACAGAATTTCCGGAAAATTCATAAAACGCAAGACTTTCATTGGATATTGGCTCACCGTTTTCGCTGCTGACTAATTTCAGTTCGTTAGCAGAAAAATTTCCGTCGATTTTATTTTTATAAATGATTTTGTGATCAGACACAAAGAAATAAAAATTCTGATTTTTGTCGTTGGTTCCGTCATTTACTATATATTCTGCCACATAAATTCCTGATGGAAGCGGTTTTATTTCGAGAGAAGTTTTGTGTAACTGATAATCTTTAGGATCAGAAAGCTGATACGTTTCTTTTTTTACGAGATCTTTTTTTACTTTCTCAAACATTTCAGGATAAGGATTTCTTGAATACTGTAAAAATGATTTAAGATCATCTGTTACTTTGTAAATATTCAGAGAAAAATTGCTTAGATTTTTATATTCGGCAACAAAATGAATAGCTTTATTGCTCTGTGTTTGCTGTTCGTATTTTATGTTTAAAGAAATGAGTTTGATCTGCTCTTCCTTATTTTTAATATTTTCGATAAACGGCGATTGAGGATATTGGGATCTGGCTTTTGCGGCAATTTCGAGTGCTTCTTTCTCCTGCTTTTTGGCCAGTAATTCATTCATGATATCGTCCATGATGAGTACTTTATAATCACCTTTGGTATCAGAATTCAAAAGAGTATTGAGCTGCTGAAGTTTATCTTTACATTGATTGTAGTTACAGTTCTCCTGCAATTTCTGATGCATAAAATATAACTTGGAGTTACCATTGTTCTGTGCAATTAATTCATTGAAAATGTCATTAATCTGTTTATGGTTGTCTGCCAATTCGTTTTTAGTAAAAAGTCCGTTATTGGACAAGAAATCTACTTTTTTGAGCGCATACCAGTCTGCCAGTGTCGGGAAAAAGGAAATTGACAGAATATTGGTAAACAGTGATTGATAAGGTACCAGTTCAATCTTCTTCATTTCAGTTTTCTGCTGATCAAGTTCTTTAAAGCTTTTGGTAATGTAATTTTTAAAATCCATTTTGCTCCAGGTTTCGATCTGCGTAATATCCTGAGAATTTATATTTGTCCTGCCATTGATTTTCCAGCTGTTATGACTGTAATAATCGATAATAAAACCATTTATTAAAACTTTATAAATAATTTTTTCTTCACCTTTCAACTGTTTTTCGATATCCGACAGTTTGCTGAAAAACTTTGACACAGCATTATTCTGTTCATCTTCTCTCGTTTGGTTTACAATGGAGAATTCTGCTTTTAAGGAACGAATAAGTTGAAGGGTATTGTTATCTTTCATGGCGTGATTTTGGATATCCAGAATAGTAGGAAGATTGGATTTTAAGGTTCCTTTTTTGCTACTCTCTTCAATTTTTTTCCATTGTTCATCGTAATATTTCTGTGCATAGAACATCGTTGAACCCAACAACAGAAGGAAAAATATAAAACCCTTGGATAATCTTTTCATAAATGTTATTTTTGATCTAATGAATTTATTAAAAATACTGAAAAAAACCATTATAGACAGTCAATTGTATGTGTCTTTAATGGGAACTCTATTCGCAGTATTCTTTATGCAAGAGCAAAACACGTTCCGATGGCCTACTGTGGTATTTATTTTTATTACTTATTTTAGCGGGTATCTTTATACCAAATATCAGAACACCAGACATTTCCCTGTCATATTACTTATTAATGCCATCGCAGGAATTGTCTGTGCTTTTCTTATCATCCATAACCATAACAGCATCAGGCTTTTAAAATGGCTCGTAATTGTCGTTTTGGGACTGCTCTACAACAGCTTTTTCCTGGATGTTTATATCCGTAAAATTCCTTTGTTAAAGATCTTTTATGTGGGACTTGTTTGGGCTTTGGTAAATTGCTGGCTGACATTGCCGGAATTCAGTATTCCTATATTTCTGATCAGTTTCTTTTTCATTACCGCATTGGTTCTGCCTTTTGACATCCGTGATATGAAAATCGATACTGTAAAAACATTTCCGACGATTATCGGAGTTCAGAATACAAAATATATCGCTTATGTATTGATTTTCCTAAGCAATATACTTGCTGCTCAGTATCTCGCATTCAATTATTCTCTATCGTTTTTTCTTTCAGGCATCATTACTTATATTTTAATTTATTTTTCTGAAAATGAAAGAGATGACGCCTATTTTTCATTTGGAGTGGAAACCTGTTCTGCACTTCCTTTTTTATTTTCAGTAATAATGAAGTATTTTTGACGAATGATTATCAAGAAACTTTCGCTGTATAATTTCAAGAACCATTCCGAGAAAAAATTTGAGTTTTCCCCGCAGATCAATTGTTTTGTAGGAAACAACGGCGTGGGAAAAACCAATATTCTTGATGCCCTGCATTATCTGTCGGTCGGGAAAAGTTTTTTGGGAAATACTGACCTCAACAATATTCGGCATGATGAAGATTTTTTCACGATCGATGCAGAAATCATGAATGAAGAGAGTGAAGATATCATCAAAATTTCACAGCCGAAAGAAGCGAAAAAAATCATTAAAAAGAACGATAAAAGCTACGACAGACTTGCAGATCACATCGGTTATCTTCCCAGTGTGATGATTTCTCCCTATGATTCTAATTTAATTTCAGATTCCGGAGAGAGCAGGAGAAAATTTCTGGATGCCATGATTTCACAGACGGATTCGGAATATCTTTTTGATCTCATTCAGTACCAGAAAGTGGTTCAGCAAAGAAATGCATTATTAAAATATTTTGCCAAAAACAGAGTTTGGGACAAAGATTCATTGGAAATTTATGATGATCCTATTACAAAATTAGGGACGAAAATATTTATTAAAAGAAGAGATTTCGTAGAAAAACTAAACCCGATTGTTCAGAGTTTTTACAAGATTATTTCCGGAGGCATGGAAAATGTCTCTGTCATTTACGAATCACATTTGTTGGAAAATTCTTTTGAAAATCTGCTGAAAGAAAGTATTGAACGTGACAGAATGCTTACTTATACTTCAAAAGGTATTCACAAAGATGATCTTCTTTTTGAGATGAATTCTGTTCTGATCAAAAAGGTTGGTTCTCAGGGACAGCAAAAATCTTTCCTTATTTCTCTAAAACTTGCGCAGATGAGCCTGGTAAAGGAATTAACAAAGAAAACACCGATTCTTCTTCTGGATGATATTTTCGACAAGCTTGATGACAACAGGGTTTCCCAGCTGATTGAGCTGGTAAATCAGGAAAATTTCGGACAGATTTTCATTACAGATACCCACAAGGAACGTACGGAAAGTGTTGTCAAAAAAATCAATGAAGAAAGTATTATTTTTGAATTATAATCCGTTCCTGAAAGTCAATAAAAATCTTAAAGTTAAGCTCTATTCATCATGAAAAGAAATAAAAAACGAGAATATCAGTCATCAGAGCTTGTAAAATCTTTCGCAAGAATTTATGGTTTTGAACATAAACTCATCGCCTTTGAAATCAAGGATTTTCTAGAAGAATATCTTGATGAAAGCCTTTTCTGTGAAATCAAGAGCGTGAATATTGAAGATCAGACAGTTATTATAAAAATTAATTCTCCTATTTTAAAACACGATTTTCAGATGCGTAAAAGTTTCTATCTTAAAAAATTCAAAGATAAATTCGGGGCTGATAAATTTAATGATCTTCAGATTTTGTAGGAATCGTACTGTTCATAAGATCATCAGTCTTTTTGTCCAGACCGGATCGTAAAGGAATAAAAAACCTCAACGGATTCTTTAAAAAATATTTAAAAATTCCTTTATAAATTTCACTTACCTGTCCAAAATTCAGTTTTCTCGATCTGAAGGCCAAAAACATGGAAAGACTAAAACTCACGGCAAAGTTGAAAAATCCGATCAGAAAGACTGTAACCAGGGAAATACAGAACGTATAAGTATCGATTGAAAAATCTTTTCCATACAATCCTAAAGCGAAATTTCCAGCTGCGAAAGTGATGTGCCTGATATCAAGATCAAGCCCTAAAAATAAACCGACAGGAGCGGTTGCACCCAGAAAAACACCAAACCAGAAATTTGAAACAATTCCCGGCCAGTTTTTAGCATAATATTTTGAAAGCCCTTTCGCGAAATTTTTCCCAAAAAGTCTTCTTATGGAGAGATTTTTAGATATTCTTTCAGGAATTTGATAAAACACGGAATTGTTTCCAATATTCCCTGAAATAATCCCTGAAATAAAAAGGTAAAAACCTGCAATACAAGCATGTAAAATAGCTTTAGACTTAAACGGATCAAGATCCATGAGTAATTTATCCGATCTTTCAACGGCAAGGTTTTGTGAAAAGAAAACATCCAGACCATAAATGATAATTAAAGCAATGGGAAAAGATAAAAGTACATTTCCTACAAACGCAATAAACTGACTTCTAAAGAGTTTTGAAACCAAATGCGCAAATTCTTTACTGTCGCTTTTAATATTTCCTTCTTCTGACAAAACTTTCGTCATCGTTGCGGCCGTCATAGCCGGTTGTTTTGTTGCCAGCGTAAAGCCCATCAGATAAATCATCACAAAACCCATCGCATAATTCATGGAATATAAAAATGCATGCGAAAAATCACTTCCCGGTACATAACCATACAGCATTTTTAAAACACATAAAGCACCAACGATTATTCCACCACCGCTGGCTTTATAGAACATCGTCATATATTCCTTACG
Organism: Chryseobacterium lineare; assembly: GCF_977014045.1. Lineage (NCBI taxonomy): Bacteria > Pseudomonadati > Bacteroidota > Flavobacteriia > Flavobacteriales > Weeksellaceae > Chryseobacterium > Chryseobacterium lineare. The sequence continues at coordinate 540,781 of NZ_CDRNIQ010000001.1, forward strand.
CGTTGAGGTGATATAATGCGCACCGGTTTCTGCAGTATGATTGGTGATAAGATGTGAGATCAGCCTTGTGCTGTCGTTAATCAGCTCTGAAATATTATTTCTGTGAGATTTATAGCTTAAAATATTAAATACCAATTGCTTGGAATTGATTAAAACATCTTTTTCTCCGTCAATAACTAAAAGCTGAACGGTTTCGTAAATTCTCTGAATCTGCTGACGGATCTTTAGTAAAGACTGGTTAATTTTTCCTGAAATTCCGTATTTTGAAGAGTTTTTAAATGAAATATTAACAAACTCAAGACATTGCTCGATATAAATTTTAATCTGCTTGTACCTGCTGTCTTTGGAATTCAGCTGAAGCTCGGGATTTTTTTCAAATTCTGCAGCAAGCTCTTCAAGCTCGTTCTGTAAAGCAAGGAAAGGATTGTCAAAATTACGGTACTGGGGAGCCATCCTTACAACCTCAACTTCCATCGCGGAACCGGTAACACGCCATGAAAGGATATTCATGGAGAAAAGAAGTTCTTTTTTTACTTCAGGTCTTACAATAAAATCGGATATACCCAGAATAATAAAGAGTTCATCAATTTCATTTTCAGGGAGATTCTGGAGAAATTTAAGGTCTTTTTTCGGTGTAAAGCTCACATTATCGATCATATACCAGATCGTTTGCTCATTAACGACCGGAGGAAGTATCTTATTCAGAATACGCTTTTTCAACTCAGGAATAAATGCGTTTTCCGACAGAATATTCGCTTCCGTTACAGAAAGATTAAATGTTTTGTTGCTGAAAATATGATGAATATACTTTCTGAAGTTTTCAGAAATCTGAATATTACTTCTGAAAAAGTTAAGAACATCTGTGAAATCCGCATTTTTAATACTCTCCAGAAATTCCGCAAAGGGTTCCAGAGAATGCGTCTGATTCTTAAAAGAAAAATATTTCTTAAGAACAGACTCAAAATTTGTGCTGGAATTAAAGAGTTTCATTAGTACAAAGATACTATTTCAAACTCACATTCCTCATTTGTCTCATGATCCAATTGTGTTTCTTTCTTAAATATGCCGATGGATTTTTAGGATCATACTTTTTAGGGTTGGGTAAAACGGCTGCAATCCATGCTGCTTCAGACACCGTAAGATCTTTTGAAGGCTTTCCGAAATAATATTGAGCTGCAGCTTCAACACCGAAAACACCTTGTCCCATTTCGATAGAATTGAGGTATCTTTCAAGAATAATATCTTTGCTCCATACTTTTTCAATGATGAACGTGTAGACTGCTTCAAGACCTTTTCTGATCCAGCTTCGTCCTTGCCAAAGGAAAATATTTTTTGCGGTTTGTTGTGAAATGGTACTTCCCCCTCTCAGTTTTTTACCTTTTTCATTGTTTTTCATGGCTTTTTCGATAGCCTTATAATCAAAGCCGTCGTGCATAAAGAACTTCTGATCTTCGGAAGCAATTACGGCTTTCTTTACATTATTCCCCATCTCATCATAAGAAATGTAATCTCTGTGCAGTTTTCCGTATTCAAAAAAACCTCCGATCTGTGTGATGGTTATGGGCGGATTAAAAAATCTACCCCAAACGATAAATAATACATTCAGAATGAGAATGATAAATATAATGCGTTTAATTGTTTTCCACATAATGTATAAAAAAGAAACCCAAAAATAAGCAAATAGTCTGAGTTATTGCAACTCTTTCATATAGGTAAGCTGATAATCAGGTAAAAGTTCCGGATGGAAAATTTTAATATAATCCTTTAAAACAAGATCAGATCTTACTACTCCGCTTTCAAAAAAGTCATTGGCTTTGGCTTTTTCTTTTCCGGTAATAACATACATCTTTCCTTTATTAAAAACACTTAATTTACTGTAAACAGGATTCATTCCCAGCATTTCTTTTTTTGACGTATGGTTTCCGGCATTGACCCAGTACTGAACCTGATCTGCCTTTGCAAAAACTTCCTCAAAGCTCATGGTAACAGCTTTTTCATCTGTATTATTTTTTAAAATATAGTTTGCGTTGGCATCATTAATAAAGTTGGCCACAGCTGTTTTTCCTCCGGGAAGATACCAGACATCGCCGTACATCTCGTTGGCCAAAACCGTTGGTCGGGCTTTTGCCTTTAAAGCCATTTGTTTTAATTGATTATAATTTTCTTCAATCTCATTGTATTTGGCCACCGCCTCTTTTTCTTTTCCGAAAAGTTTTCCGAAAAGCTTGATGTAAGCCGTTTTTTCCAACGGTTTCTGCTCCATGTATTCGTCCAGGAAAACGACCTGAATTCCGTTGTCTTTTAATAGTTTATAGGTATTGTCAAAACTTGCGATGTGATTGGTAAAAATGGCATCCGGTTGTAAAGAAAGGATTTTTTCGACATCGTATTTCTGCTCATTCCCTACATTCTGAATTTTTCCTTCTTTTAATAAATTCTGAATTTTGTCGGAATAAATATATTCGGGACTTGCAACGCCGATGACCAGATTTTCAACCCCGAGTGCCGATATATATCCCGCCATACTTGCATTCAGCAGGATAATTCTTTTAAAAGGAAGCTGATTTTGTTTAAAATCATAACTAAAATTTCCTGATTGAATGTGAACATTTCCATTTTCTTCCTTGTATTGTACAAGATTTGATATGGAAACAGATTCTGCAGGTATTTTTTTTTGTTCTCTTTTACAAGCCGTTAGCGTCAAAAATGCGATTAATAATAAAATTCTTGGTTTCATCTTTCAAAGAAAGTAAAAAAGTGCTATATTTGCAAACCATTTAACAATGGCCTCGTGGCGCAACTGAATAGCGCATCTGATTACGGCTCAGAAGGTTACAGGTTTGAATCCTGTCGAGGTCACAAACATCCAAAGGCACCACTTATAGTTAAGTGGTGCTATTTTTTTATAGTTTAATCATTGGAGTCTATTTTTGTAAATTCTAAAAGACTTATGTTGAGGATCAGTTCTAATATATTACAATTTGATCAACATATTACGGAAATTAGCAGGGAGTAATAAATTTTGCTAATTTTGGAGAAATTTATTTAGAAATCAATGAAAAAAAATATCATAGCCGGCTTTGCGGCGATCATGTTGCTGGCGTCTTGTAAGAACGATAAGAAAATCCTGGATTCGCTTGCAGATTACAACAACTCAATGGAGCAGAAAGGATATCATTTCGGAGATAAACTTGCTTTGCCAAGTGAAGTGACTGACGATGCAGAAAGTATCTCTATCAGTTTCGGAGACAAAGAAACATCCGATTTAACGATAAATCCGAAATTTTTTACTTTAGGTGACAATCCGGTTACTTTCAATATCAAAACAAAGGGTGGCGAAACACTTACTCAGGACGCTACTATCAATGTTTTTGCCAAAAATCCGGAAAAAAAGATCTCTTACGAAATTGTAGCAGAATACCCTCATGATCCTAAAAACTTTGTTCAGGGTTTTCAGATTGAAGGAAATACGATTTATGAAAGTGACGGACAAAACGGATCTTCGCAAATCTTAAAATATACATTAGGAACTACCACACCATTGGCTTCAACCAAGCAGCCGCAGGAAGATTTTTCTGAAGGAAGTACGATTGTCGGAGATAAAGTGTATCAGCTTACATGGCAAAGTAAAAAAGGATATATTTATGATAAAAGTTCATTAAAATTATTATCTGAATTTGCCTATCCGAATGTTTTGGGAGAAGGTTGGGGACTTACGTATGACGGTAAAAACCTTATTGCATCAGATGGAAGCAAACTTCTGTATTTCCTGGATCCTGCTAATCCTTCTAAGCTGGTAAGATATATTGCTGTTGCGGGAAGTTCTCAGGCTTACGATCAGCTGAACGAACTTGAATATCATAACGGATTTATCTACGCAAATGTTTGGCAAAAATCGATCATTTTAAAAATTAATCCTGAAAACGGAGAGGTAGTAGGAACATTTGATTTTACAGATATTGCAAAACAAAATACCAAAGGGAGTGACGACGTTTTGAACGGAATTGCTTTTAAAGGAGAAAATATGCTGGTTACCGGAAAAAACTGGCCGAAAATCTATGAAGTTGCAGTTAAATAATTATTGAATATTGAAAGCTGTAAAGAAAAGTCTGATTTCAGGTTTTACACTGATTCTTTTATTAACCTCTTGCAGGAATGACAGGGAAATTTTGAATTCTCTTGCGGATTACAATTATTCGATGGAAGAGAAAGGGTATCGCTTTGGTGACCGCCTGAAGCTTCCGGCTGAGGTGGCAGAGTATGCAGAAGCTGTTTCAATAAGCTTTGGAAATAAAGAGACTTCCAATCTGGTTATTGATCCGAAATTCTTTGGATACGGAGAGAATGAGGTAACCTTTATTGTCAAAACGAAAGGTGGTGAAACGCTGAATCAGGATGCAACGATTAATGTTTTTTCAAAATCTCCCGAAAAGAATATTATTTACAGCATTGTAGCGGAATATCCGCATGATCCCAACAATTTTCTGGAAGGTTTTCTTCTCGAAGGGAATACGGTATATGAAAGCGACGGTCTGAAAAATTCTTCCCAGCTTATTAAGTATGTTTTAGGAACTACTAAACCAATTATAACAGAGAAGCAGCCCGGTCATATTTTTTCCGAGGGATGTGCCATTGCTGGTGACAAAATTTATCAGTTGACCTATCAGAATAAAGTAGGATTTATTTATGATAAAAATACACTCAAGAAGCTTTCGGAATTTCCTCTGCCCAATGAAATCGGTGAAGGCTGGGGACTCACTTATGACGGCCGGAATCTCATTGCAACAGATGGTTCAAATAACCTGTACTTTCTTGATACTAATAATCCGTCGAAAGTAGTGAAAAAACTTTCGGTTGGAGGTTATAAGGATATTTACAATCAACTCAATGAACTTGAATATCACGAAGGTTTTATTTATGCTAACATCTGGCATCAACCTTTTATTCTTAAAATAAGTCCGAGAACCGGGGAAACTGTAGGGAAATTTGACTTCACAAAAATTACGGAGGAAAATACGAAAGACAATAAAGAACATGTTCTCAACGGAATTGCTTTCAGGGGTGAAAATATGTTGGTTACCGGTAAAAACTGGCCAAAGATTTATGAAGTTGCTATTCAATAGTTATATTTTAAATACAAAATAAAATAGTAAATTGGCAGCGTTCCTTTTGGGGCGCTACTTCAGTAGAATAATTTGAGAGTATTATATTTGATATTTATGTTTGTTTTCTGTTCGCTGTTTGCACAGAAATCTCTTCCTTTAGACACTTTGAAACTCAAGGAAGCTAAAGATATGCTTGCCGACGACTATGGAAATCTCTACATCTACAAAAACAAGGATTTTAGCCTTACCAAATATGATTCACTGGGAAAGCAGATCGGTAAAATGATGCTTGCGGTTCCCTATAAAGTGCAGACTGTTCAGAATCCGCTGAGTGTTCCACTTTTTTCGGAAAATGCTCAGGAACTGAAATTTTTTGATCAGAATATGAATGAAATCCAGCGGGTGGATTTCAAACAGAAATTTGGTTTTATCAAAATGGCTTATGCGGAAGATCTTCAGCAGCTGTGGTTGCTGGACGAGAGTACCAAAAGGCTTATCCAGTACAATTTCAGAAATGAAACAATTATTAATTCTTATCCTTTTGATGCAAGTTTTGATGATCTTATGGATCTTCTGGTGTATGAAAATAAGATCTATATTCTCACGAGAAACAATATAAGAGTATATACTTTTAAGTTTGAAAAAATATTTGAGGCGACCGTTGAAAACGGAAAACGGTTCAGAAGGGAAAATGAATTTATTTTAGTGATTACTCCAAACTCTATTTTAAAATACATTCCGGAAAAAGAAATGGTTAAAATTTTTCAGGATCCTGATGCGCAGATTGTGGATAAAAATACGCTTTCTTATTTTGAAATCAAGGCCAACAAACTTTATCTTTACAGCCTTGAAAAAAATAAGGAAACCGAGCCGCAGACTGAACCGGATTTACAGCCAAAAGCTCAGGAGAAAGAGATAAAACAATCAGAAGAGAAAATTGCAGAACCTGACAGCCAGGAAGAAAAACTGGAGAAAAAAACTCAGGAAATAGAAGATAAAAATCCTGGGGAAAGCTCTCTGCAAAAGCTGATCGAGGAAATTTCCACGCTGGAGTCTGCAGGGGATTAGTCGGATAAATCATTTAACATAAGGATAAAATATGCATATTGCAGTTACAGGAAATATTGGAGCAGGAAAAACAACTTTAACGACTATGCTTTCAAAGCATTACGGATGGGATGCGCAGTTTGAAGATGTTGATCACAATCCTTATCTCGAAGATTTTTATGCAGATATGAGCAAATGGAGCTTTGCGCTGCAGATTTACTTTTTAGGAAGCAGATTCCGGCAGGTAAAAGAGATCCGGGATAGTGGTAAAAATATTATTCAGGATCGAACGATCTATGAGGATGCCCACATTTTTGCAGAAAACCTTAACGATATGAACCTGCTTTCGGACAGGGATTTTAAAAACTATGATTCAGTTTTCAATTTGATGAAATCTTTTGTTTCTGCACCTGATTTATTAATTTACCTTAAATCTGATGTTCCGAATCTGGTAAAAAAAATCTATAAACGAGGAAGAGAATACGAAGCATCAATCAGTATTGAATATCTTTCTAAACTGAATCAGAAGTACGAAAAATGGATATCCAATTACACCGAGGGAAAATTATTGATTATAGAGGTTGATGATCTTGATTTTGTAGAAAAGCCGGAAGATTTCGGATTCATCCTTGAAAAGATCGAAGCGGAACTTTATGGATTGTTTTAACAAAGATTTAGTATAAATTAATGTGTTTTCATTCTGTTTCTTTCTAAATTTGTTGAGTATTAAATACATTTAAAAATGTTAGTGAAAGTTTTACATAACGGAAATTGCTCAAAATCCAACGCGGTTTTGGAGTACCTTGATGAAAATGGCGTTCCGTTTGAAATCATTAATATTATTGAAGAGCCATTAAGTCCTCTGGAAATTAAAACTGTTTTAAAAAAATTGAATCAGAGTGTGTTTGATATCATCAGGAAGAACGAAAAATTATATCTTGAAAAGTTTGCAGACAAAAACCTGACGGAGGAGGAATGGATTAATATCTTAGCAGAAAATCCATCACTGATTCAAAGGCCTATTTTAATTAAAGGTTCTGTAGCAATGATTGGGAGACCTGTAGAAAATGTTAAGTATTTTATCGAGAAATAAATAAAAACATATTAAGAATGTAAACAGAAAAGTCAGCAATTACGCTGACTTTTTTCTTATAATAGAATTACGCCTTCTATTTTTGCGACTTCTTTATAAATTTTCACAACCTGATCGGCGTCCAAAACAAATGCATTAATGTTACATGCTGTATATTTTCCGTTTTTGCTTTCTCTGTTGCCCAGTGTAAATTTAATTCCGTCAAAAACTCTGTAAATCTCTGTTAATTTTGCCTGATCCGTAGGAATGATAAATTTAAATAAATAATCTTCCGGAAAATCGTGATGATCTTCCAGTTTTGTCTTTAGTGAGTTGTAAAAATCCTCAGGACTTGCATGTTGATTTCCTTGTAAAATATCCATTTACCAATTTTAATTATATATAAATTTAGCAAAATTTTTTCTATTTTCCAAGGGGTCCGAGAAGTGACTTAGAGTTTTGGATTTCATAATCTTCAATAATATTGAACATTCCGTTTACCAGCTGTTCTGAAGCTAATTGGCTTAAACCACCTGCATTTACCGTACTTTTATTGCCTCCAAGAAGACTTCCCAAAAGATTACTTCCGGATAAAGCGGTATTAATGCTTCTCACAATACCGTATTGGTTCAGCTGTTCCTCAACTTTAGGAGTGATCGCTGCAATAAGCTGCTGTGATGTTTTTTCTTTAAGAATGAGGGTGGCAGTCCCTTTCTCTCCCTGAATAATTCTTGTGACATCCTGCGCATTCAGGCTGTTTACGGCACTTACAAGAATTGGTTTTGAAATGTTGACGGTATATACAGCGGCATCTGCAATATATGCTCTTTCTTTTTCAACCAGTGAAGGAGCCACTTTTTCAAGCATAGAATTGATTTCTCTCAATTGCTTCGGAAGGGCTTTATCTACCATATTATTTTGTAGAAAGGCTTCTCTGTTGCTGTAGATGTTTACCCCTTTATCAATCCCGCTTAAAAGAAACCTTTTAATAATTGAAAGACCTAAGTCTGATGTTGCAAGAGTAGTGCAAGATTGAACTGCTGTATTAATAATAGCTCCTGTACCCATAATAAGAACAGCAGCAATGATGTATTTTTTCATTGTTGACGATTAAATATTATATATTTTCAAATAATGAACCAAATTTAACTACAATTATTGTTTTAACAAATTTTATAGTAGTTAATGATAAGACTATTTAACAAATCAACTCAAAATATTTAGTAAAAGAAATAAATGTTAATGAGCTTATTAAATTTTTTTATTAATATATCTCAATTATTAACTTAAAATAAATCGATTTATTCTAAATTTTACATATTATTTTCAAATGTAAAGCAATATTGTTGTTTTAAAGAAAATTTACACTTTAACAGAAAAATAAAAACATTAAGTAAAATTAACATTGTTCAAGATATTTTTATAATTTTGACTAATGTCTTTTTATGAGAATAAGGTTTTATTCACATGATAAGCAGTAAAAAGACGTTTGTCTTTTTGTTAATATGATTGTACGAATAAAATTTAACTATATGAAACAAAGTGATTTAAAGTATTCATGTCTCATTGCTGTTTTATACTTTGGTATGAATGTCAATGCACAGACCGCTCCAAGAGATACTGTTGCCAAGGAACAGAAAATTGAGGAGGTGGTGATGATCGGGTATGGATCTCAGAAAAAAGAAAATGTTACAGGAAGTATTGGTGTAATTTCAGCAAAAGACTTAGCTGATAAACCCAATGCAAATCCGTTGAGTTCTGTACAGGGAAAAGCTTCTGGGGTTCAAATATTTAACTCAGCTACACCAGGTGGTTCTCCACGGGTAGATATTCGTGGTATCGGATCTCTTACGGGTAGTACGGTTTATATTGTAGACGGTTCTATTACTACAGATATTTCCTATCTAAATCCGCAGGATATTGAATCCATGAGTATTTTAAAAGATCCTGCAAGTTTGGCTATATTTGGAGCTCAAGCTGGAAATGGTGCTGTTATAATCAAGACTAAGACAGGGAGAGGGAAAAAGCCAACCTTTAATGTAAATTCATATTTAGGAATAAAATCTGTGACTAACGTTCCTAAAATGGTTAATTCTGATCAATATATAGAATTGTACAATGAAAAACTGATAAATGATAATGGTTCCAGTGCGGGATCAATAAGTAGAAGTCAGTTTCCTGCAGATACAAATTGGTTTAAAGAAGTCCTAAGACCGAGCACTATTAATTCTAATGATTTTTCCGCATCGGGTTCTCTTGGTAAACTTTCTTATTATGGTAGTGTAGGTTATCTTCAGGATGAAGGAAATCTTGATGCAAATAAAGGGATTAATTCAGGAAGTAATTTTAAGAGATTTACAGCTAAAGGTAATTTGAGTTATAAAATTACAGACAATATAACAATTGGAGATAATTTTACTTTTTCTAAAATGCTAACTAATATTGCAAGCAATCCTCTATTAAATGCTTACAATGCGCCACCTGTATATTTTCCTATAAATCCTTCAACAGATAATTATCAGTATTTTACTTTAGTTACCGTAAATAATCCGAGAGCTCAACTTGATTTATTCAGATCACAAAACCGACAGCAAAGATTACTTAATAATGTTTGGGCAGAAGTGAAATTTCTGAAAGATTTTACTTTTAGGAGTAGCTTGACGAATGATAATCTTAATTCTAGTTTGTATGAATATACTCCGGTAATGAATTACGTTCCACAGCCAGGAAAATCTTCTTTAATTACAAGAGATTCTAGAAATAGAGATTATGTTTGGGATAATACATTGACTTGGAAAAAGAAATTTGGAAGTCATAATTTAGATATACTTGGTGGATTTTCAAGAACCCAAAATTATTATACACAATCATATTGGAATGCTACCAATGTAAATTATGATGGAACAAATGGCTCCCTTGATATTTCTAATGGTACAGATATTTTTGGATATGAATATAAACCAAGCTTAAATGTTGTACCATATAAAAACAGAATTGAATCTTTTTTCGGAAGAGTTAATTATGATTATGCAGGAAAATATTTAGTAAATGCCTCTATTCGTAGAGATGCCTCGTCTAATTTTTCTTCTGATGATAGAGTAGAAATATTTCCATCCGTAAGTGCAGGTTGGGTAGTTTCTAAAGAAGGATTTATGAGCAATCAAAATATTTTTAATCTTTTAAAATTAAGGGGAAGTTGGGGAAGAACAGGTAACCCAAATGTTGTAAGATCGTATGATAATATAACAAGTATTCTTAATTCGGGAGCGTATTATGGTAATACCGGATATCCTGCGCAAACTATCGACTTATTGATTGATCCAACGATAGGTTGGGAAATTACTACAGGAAAAGATTTAGGGGTAGAAATGGCCTTTCTTAACAATAAGTTAAAATTTGAAGCTACTTACTTTGATAAAGATACAAAGGATGTAGTATATGGGATTGTACAGGGAACTGTTTCAGGGGCAAGTAACTGGAATAATTATGTAACTAATGCATTTTCATTTAATAATAAAGGGCTTGAACTGTCTATAAACTATGACACAAAATTATCAGAAAAAGTAAGAATTGGTTTCTATGGTAATTTCACAACATTAAAAAATGAAATCACATCCGTTTATGGTGATTCATACTTAAATACCGGTGCAAGTTTATTTGGAAATTCTATAGTTAGATTGCAAGCTGGTCAATCAGTAGGATCATATTATGGATATCAAGTTGGTGGAGTTTTTCAAACAGATGCAGAAGCTGCAGCATCGGGTCAAACTGGAGCAAAGGCCGGTTGGTTTAAATTTGTAGATCAGGATGGTAATGGGGTTATAGATGAAAGAGATAAAACCTTTTTAGGAAGTCCTGTTCCAAAAGGCACTTACGGTTTTGGATTTAATATGAACATTTCTGATTTTGATTTTGCGATAGACTTCCAAGGTGTATTCGGAAATAAGATTTACAATTATAACCGGGAGCAAAGGTATGGTAATGAGAGTTGGGATTTAGATTTTTACAATAACAGATGGCACGGAGCCGGTACTTCAAATTCTTATCCTATGGTTACCAATAATCAATCTGTAATTTTACCAAGTAGTTTTTACGTAGAGAACGGTAGCTATTTTAGAATTAGAAATATTCAAATCGGATATACGTTGCCAAAAGGATTTGCAAAATTGCCAAACTTCAGTAGAGTAAGACTTTACATCAGCGCACAAAACCCTTGGACTACTTTTAAGTACCATGGTTTTTCTCCTGAAATTAATAATTCCGATAGGGTACAAATGGGTATTGATAATAATATTTATCCTTTATCTGCAATTTATACGTTTGGTACTAACATAACTTTTTAATTAGAAATCATGAAAAAAATATTTTTATCAGCCATTTTGTTTTCATTAATAGTAAGCTGTAAAGATGATTATTTAGATACTGAAAGAGTAGGAGCAACGGATGCTTCTTCATTTTTCAAAACTCAGGAAGATGCGATGCAGGCAACTAATGCAATATATGCGGCATTAAGAAGTTGGGAAAATTCTGCATTTCCTTCTCAATTCGTTTTTGGCGTTCCTGCTGATGACGTAGAAAAAGGATCAAACCCAGGAGATGCTTCTTTCATCAATGCCTACGATCAGTTTACATATACAGCTAGTGATTCTGGAGTAGAGGGATATTGGATAGGACAATGGCAGTTTGTAAATAGGTGCAATCAGGTAATTACCAATGTGCCTAATATAAATATGGATGCAACTCTTAAAAATCGTTTAGTTGCTGAAGCAAAAATGCTCAGAGCATATTTTTATTTTAATCTGGTGAGAATTTATGGAGGGGTACCAATCTTTGATGGTGTACAAACAAATTACAATATTCCAAGAAATTCTATTGATGAAGTTTATAATTTTATTATTTCTGATCTTACAAGTGCTGCAGCCATTTTACCACAATCTTATTCTGCTTCAGATTTAGGAAGAATGACTAAAGGCGGTGCTTTGGGGCTTCTATCAAAAGTTTATTTATATAAGAAAGATTGGCAAAAGGCCTATGATACATCAAACCAAGTTATAGCTATGGGATATAATTTGGATCCTGATTTTAATCGTTTATTCCGTCCTGCGGGCGAATTTGGTTCAGAATCAGTTATTGAAGTGAATTGCCAATGTTCTACAGACTTTGGAGGTAGCCAGTATGCAGAAGTACAAGGCGTTAGGAATCAATTTGGATGGGGCTTTTTTACACCCACAACAGCTTTAGAATCAGCATTTGAAAGCGGAGATATTCGTAAAGAATTAACTATTTTAAGAGAAGGTGAAACTACTATAGAAGGTGATCTAATTCATAAAGGAGATCCTCAGGCAGGAGATATGTGGAATCAAAAAGTTTACGTACCAAAAGCTTTAAATAATAATGCGTGTGGGTATGGTTCAATACAGAATATCAGAATTTTGAGATTTGCTGAAATTCTGTTAATTAACGCGGAAGCAGCTAACGAATTGGGAAATACAGCTACTGCTATCATTAATCTTAATAAAGTAAGAACAAGAGCTGGTTTAGCTGGGACAACTGCGACTACACAGACAGCATTAAGAAGTGCTATTTGGCATGAGAGAAGAGTGGAGCTAGCCTTAGAAGGTGACCGTTTTGTAGATTTAGTAAGAACGGGACAAGCTACAACTGTTTTAGCGCCATACGGATTTAAAGCAGGAAAAAATGAGGTATTCCCAATTCCTCTAAATTCGATTAACCAAAGTAGTGGAGTTTTAACTCAAAACCCGGGCTATTAAAATTTAGCCATATAAAACTTAGAGGAGAATGAAAGTTCTCCTCTTCTTTTAGAATAACCTCAAAGAATTTAATAATGAAAAGGATCATAATGTCAGTGACTTTAATATCATTACTCACTGTTTCCTGCAAAAATTCACAGGTTTCCCAAAAAGAGCCTTTGACAGTGCAGACGGTGAAAAATGATATTACTGATCAGCAACTAATGGACAAAGTACAGAAAGATGCCCTGAAATACTTCTGGGATTATGCTGAACCAAATTCTTTACTTGGAAGAGAACGCTACCATGAGGATAATATCTATCCTGATAATGACAAACATGTTGTTACAACAGGTGGTTCCGGATTTGGTCTTGCAACTGTTCTGGTAGGAGTTGAAAGAGGTTTTGTACCCAGAAAAGAAGCGGTGAAGCGTTTGACAACAATGATGGATTTTCTCGCAAAGGCTGATCGTCACAAAGGAGCCTGGTCTCACTGGATTAATGGAGAAACAGGCAAAACAGTTCCTTTCGGGAAAAAAGATAATGGCGGAGATTTAGTGGAAACTGCATTTTTGACTTCAGGGATTTTAATGGTTCGTGAATATTTTAAAAACGGAAATGCTGAAGAAAAAGCATTAGCCAAAAAATGTGACGAACTTTGGAAAGGCATCCAATGGAACTGGTACACAAAAGGCGGTGAGAAAGTATTGTATTGGCATTGGTCACCGGACTACCAATGGGAAATGAATTTTCCATTGGAGGGATACAACGAATGCCTGATAACTTATATTTTAGCGGCATCTTCACCAACTTATCCAATCGATGCTGAAACATATTATAAAGGCTGGACAAGGAACGGAAGCTATCTTTCCGACAAAACAAAATACGATCTTCCATTATATGTTAAACACAACGGTGCGGAAGAATATGGAGGTCCTTTATTCTGGGCGCATTATTCGTACATCGGTCTTGATCCTACAAATCTTTCAGATAAATTAATCAAGAATTATTTTGATTTAAATAAAAATCAGGTGCTTATTGACTATAAATATTGTGTTGAAAATCCCAAAAATTGGAAAGGTTACGGATCAAATTACTGGGGTTTAACAGCAAGTTATTCAAGAAACAGCGACGGAAGTGTTGGTTATGATGCCCATTTTCCGCAAAATGACAGAGGAGTCATTACACCTACAGCAGCTTTGAGCAGTTTTCCTTACACGCCTAAAGAATCAATGAGCTTTTTAAGATTTTTATATACTCAGAAACCTGAATTTATAGGATCTGCAGGCCCTTATGATGCCAATTCGATTAATTATGATAATTGGACAACCCCAAGATACCTTGCCATAGATCAGGGAACAATTGCCCCAATGATCGAAAATTACAGAACCGGATTTTTATGGAAACTTTTTATGAATGCGCCTGAAATTCAACAAGGATTAAAGAAGCTGAGTTTCCAATCTCCAAAGTATGGAATAAAATAATCTGACTTATTATTAAGCAGGAATGGTTTTTAATCCATTGTAAACACATTTAATAGGCTTTAGCCAAAACTTAAAAAAGTAAAATGAAATTAAAACTAAAGCATTTACCATTTATTTTCCTGCCTTTTTCATTAAGCTTACATGCACAGGAGATAAAGGCGGAGTTGAATAAAGAAGTTAAACGAACGGAAAAAATTTCCTATATTCTGGATTATCCCCAAAATGCCAAAGGCAATGTTCCGCTTATCGTTTTTCTTCACGGGTCCGGGGAGAGAGGCAATAACCTTGAAATAGTTAAGGCACACAGTCCGTTCACATATAAAAATCTGATTAAGGAACCTGTAGCCATTCTGGCTCCGCAATGTCCTGAAAATATGTGGTGGGATACGGTTACCGTTTATGCTCTGATCAAAGAAATTCAGGCAAAATATAAGATTGATCCTTCGCGGATTTACCTTACAGGACTTTCGATGGGAGGATGGGGAACCCTGAAACTGGCGATGGAACATCCCGAAATGTTTGCAGCCGTGGTTTCCGTATGTGCTCCTACTGACAGAGTGATGTACGCAAACATTGATCAATACAAAAATCTGAATATGAAGATTTTCCATGGCGGAATGGACGACGTGGTTTTACCGGAAAATGCATTTAATTTTTACCAAAACTTACATCCCGTAAATCCTTCAGCAGAACTGAAAATTTTCCCGAATGACAATCACAACTCTTGGGATTCGACCTATTCTGATCCTAAATTATATGAATGGATGCTGTCAAAAAGGAAAGAAAAATAATTTTAGTAATTTTAAAAAGTTGCTATTATTTGTTGAGTGAAATCGAAAATTCGACGAAGTCAAACG
Organism: Chryseobacterium lineare; assembly: GCF_977014045.1. NCBI lineage: Bacteria > Pseudomonadati > Bacteroidota > Flavobacteriia > Flavobacteriales > Weeksellaceae > Chryseobacterium > Chryseobacterium lineare. The sequence goes on from NZ_CDRNIQ010000001.1 coordinate 556,096, forward strand.
CCTTGTGCCCTAAAATAAGTTTGTCAGAAAAACTTTGCATCTTTGCGTTTAATCAACAAAAAACAAAAAAAATTAGAACTATAATTAAAGAAGATAGATTTTATGAAAAAGTTAATTGTAATGGCCACTTTAGCACTGGCGCCTGTGTTTTCGGCACAGGAAATGGTATCGAAGCCTGTTCAATCCTATCAGACGGCTCAGTATCAGGCTAAAAAGAAAGCATTCGTAGACAATCTTTTGTCGAAAATGACATTGGATGAGAAAATCGGACAGCTGAACTTACCTAGTTCCGGCGATTTTACAACCGGTTTGGCTAAAAGCTCAGACATCGGAAAGAAAGTAGAACAGGGCTTAGTGGGTGGACTATTCAATATAAAAGGTGCTGATAAAATCAAGGCCGTTCAGAAAGTAGCCGTTGAAAACAGCCGTCTCAAAATTCCGTTGATTTTTGGTATGGATGTGATCCACGGATATGAAACAACTTTCCCTATTCCATTGGGACTGGCTTCATCGTGGGATATGAATCTTATTCAGCAATCGGCGCGTGTTGCGGCAAAAGAAGCTTCAGCTGACGGAATCAACTGGACGTTCTCTCCAATGGTTGATATTTCCCGTGAGCCAAGATGGGGAAGAGTTTCGGAAGGTTCAGGAGAAGATCCGTATTTAGGAAGCGAGATTGCTAAAAATATGGTGTACGGATATCAGGGTAAAGATCTTTCAGCCGGAAATACTATTTTAGCTTGTGTAAAACATTTTGCATTATACGGCGCCGGTGAAGCAGGAAGAGATTACAACACCGTTGATATGAGTCACATCAGAATGTTCAACGAGTATTTTCCACCTTATAAAGCTGCTGTCGATGCAGGAGTAGCTTCTGTAATGGCTTCTTTCAATGAAGTGGACGGAGTTCCTGCTACCGGAAACAGATGGCTCCAGACGGAAGTATTAAGAAATCAATGGAAATTCAAAGGATTTGTAGTTACTGATTATACAGGAATCAATGAAATGGTAGATCATGGTATGGGGGATCTTCAGCAGGTTTCTGCGTTGGCTCTGAAAGCGGGGGTTGATATGGATATGGTGGGTGAAGGCTTTTTGACAACCCTTAAAAAATCTTTATCTGAAGGAAAAGTGACCCAGGCTGAAATCGATATGGCAGCGAGAAGAATTCTTGAGGCAAAATATGACCTCGGATTATTCGATAACCCCTACAAACACGGAGATGCAAAACTAGCGGCAAAAGAAGTTTTCAGTCAGGAAAACAGAAATGTTGCCAGAAATATTGCCGCTCAATCTATGGTTTTATTGAAAAATGAAAATCAGATACTTCCTTTAAAAGCCTCCGGAACAGTAGCGGTTATCGGTCCTTTGGTGAATAATTCCATTAATATGACCGGAACGTGGAGTGTTGCAGCCAAGCACGACAAATCAATAAATCTGGTGCAGGGACTTGAAGCTAACTATGGTAAAAACGTAAAGTTTATCTCTGCAAAAGGAGCTAATATTGATGATGATGCAAAATTGGAAGAGATTTATGCAGCTCACGGTAAGAAAACAGACCGAGATAATCGTTCAAAAGAAGCATTATTAAAAGAAGCCGTTGAGGTAGCCGGTAAAGCAGATGTTATCATTCTTGCCATAGGAGAATCTGCTGAAATGAGTGGTGAATCTTCTTCTAGAACGGAAATTACCATTCCTCAGTCTCAGGTAGATTTATTAAACGAATTGAAAAAAACGGGAAAACCAATTGCTATGGTATTATTCACAGGTCGTCCGTTGGCACTTACCAATGTTAAAGACGCTCCTGATGCTATTTTGAATGCATGGTTCCCGGGTTCGGAAGCTGGAAATGCAATCGCAGATGTTCTTTTTGGAAAAGTAAATCCTTCCGGAAAACTTCCGATGACATTCCCAAGAAGTTTAGGACAGGTTCCAATTTATTATAACGAGAAAAATACGGGAAGACCATTGGATCAGAAGCTTGTTGATAAATGTGAATATCAGAGATTCCGTTCCAATTATATGGATGAGTGTAATACACCGCTTTATCCGTTCGGATATGGTTTAAGCTATACTAACTTCAACTATTCTGATGTTACCGTTTCTAATGCAAATCCGAAAGGAAACCAGACTATTCAGGCTTCGGTAACGGTTACAAATTCCGGAAATTACGATGGTGCAGAAGTGGTTCAGCTTTATATCAGAGATTTGGTAGGAACTATCACAAGACCTGTAAAAGAATTGAAAGGCTTCCAAAAGGTAATGTTGAAAAAAGGAGAATCTAAAAAGGTTACCTTTAATATTACTCCTGAAGATCTTAAATTTTATAATGGAAATCTAAAATTTGACTGGGAACCGGGAGAATTTGATATCATGATCGGAACAAGTTCTGCAGACGTGAAACATTCAAAGATTAACTGGACAAAATAAAATTTAAGTCACTCAATTTGAGTGACTTTTTTGTATCTTAGAGTAAGATTAAACCACCAGAAAACTTTAAAAATAAACATATGAAAAAAACAATCTTATTCAGTTTGATGTTTCTGAGTTCCTTGATGTTGTCTCAAAAAAAGACTCCGGTTGTAGGGAACGATAGAGATGTTCATGGGTGTATTGGCTCTGCGGGCTATACGTATTCCCAGATAAAAAATGAATGTGTGCGGGTTTTTGAACAAAAAATCAAGCTCAAAGAAGTGGATTCAGATAAAGGTTATGCTTCAATGACGGCAGTTATTTTCAGCAAAAACATGAAAAAAGCAGAAATATTTATTCCGGACGGTGCTGCAAAAAGTATTATCCTTGAAAGACAAGGCAAAAGCAGAGTGTGGAAAAGCGGAAAGGCAATCAAAGATAGTTACGTATTGGTTCCTTATAAGAAAAAAGGGTATCAGATTAAAAAAGATGATGTAATAATTTATCAATAATGAACACAAAGCCATTCTCAGGAGTGGCTTTTTATCATTTAACTCTCATTCATCAGTTATCTTTGAAACCGATTCAGTCGCGAAAAACGATTTTCAACTCTCACGGAAAAACCCTATTTTTGCATAGCTAAAAAGTAAAAGAAAGAATGAATTCCTACAAAAATCCATTGGAAGAACGCTATTCAAGCGAAGAAATGTTGTTTAACTTTTCTCATAACAATAAATTCCAGAACTGGAGAAAGCTTTGGATTGCCCTTGCTGAAATCGAAAAAGACCTTGGCCTTGACATCACGGACGAGCAAATTGCTGAGCTGAAAGCCAATGCAGAAAACATCGATTACGAAAAAGCAGCTGAATATGAGAAAAAATTCAGACATGATGTAATGGCTCACGTTCACGCTTACGGTGATGTGGCGCCTTCTGCAAAAGGAATTATTCACTTGGGAGCAACTTCGGCGTTTGTAGGAGATAATACAGATTTAATTCAGATTCGTGACGGACTTTTAATTTTAAAGAAAAAGTTGGTTAACGTGATGAAAAATTTGGCAGATTTTGCCATTGAATATAAAGATCTTCCAACTTTAGGATTTACTCATTTTCAACCGGCTCAGTTAACAACTGTCGGAAAAAGAGCAACACTTTGGTTACAGAGTTTAGTGTTGGACATCGAAGAACTTGATTTTTTCTTAGAAACATTAAGATTCCGAGGGGTGAAAGGAACGACCGGAACTGCTGCAAGTTTCCTTGAACTTTTCAACGGTGATTACTCTAAAGTTAAACATTTAGATAAAGAATTATCCAAAAGATTTGGGTTCGAAAAAGTTTTTGGCGTTTCCGGACAGACTTACGACAGGAAAATTGATGCTAAAGTTGTGGCCTTATTAGGAAATATTGCACAGTCTGCCCATAAATTTACCAACGATTTACGTTTGCTTCAAAACCTGAAAGAAATTGAAGAGCCATTCGAGAAAAACCAGATCGGTTCATCGGCTATGGCTTACAAACGTAATCCAATGAGAAGCGAAAGAATCGGAGCTTTGGCAAAATATGTAATGTCTCTGACAACAAGTTCTGCGATGGTGGCTTCAACACAATGGTTTGAAAGAACACTGGATGATTCTGCTAACAAGAGATTAACCATTCCCCAGGCGTTTTTGGCTGTTGATGCTATTCTATTGATTTGGAACAACATCATGAACGGAATCGTTGTATATCCGAACAGAATCAACAAACATATTATGGAAGAACTTCCTTTCATGGCGACAGAATATATTATTATGGAAGAAGTGAAAGCAGGAGGTGACCGTCAGGAAATCCACGAAGTAATCAGGGTCCATTCCATGGAAGCTTCTAAACAGGTAAAAGTAGAAGGTAAAGAAAACGATCTTATCGAAAGAATCCTGAATGACGATTCATTAAAACTGGATAAGTCGAAATTAAAAGAAGTGCTTGATCCTAAGAATTTTATCGGTTTTGCGCCAATCCAAACGGAAGAGTTTATCAAAAACGAAGTACAGCCGATTATCGATCAGAATAAAGATCTGATCGGACTGGAGGCTGATCTTAAAGTATAATACAGTATGCAGTCTTTTGGGCTGCATATTTTATTTAATCATACCAAATCCATATGAAAAAAGTACTTTTAATCATTTTATTAATGCCTATGCTTTCTTTTTCTCAGAAAAAGGAAGTTCTGAAGTATTTTAAATCAAAAGATTCTTTGGTTGGTGTTAGAAATCAAGACGGTAAGATCATTATTCCGGCCCAGTTCAAAATTTTTTCTTACTTGAAAGACGGAGAATTGGTAAAAGGAGAAACCATTTATTTTGATGGTGATAAAAACAATGAAAAACCAGGAAAAAATGAATGGGGATACGTCTATGACAGGAAAGGGAATTTTCTTTACAGACCTTTCTTTTATGACAACGGTGCTGATTATTTCTCCGAAGGCATAAGAAGATTTGTTAAAAACCGGAAGGTCGGGTTTGTAGACAGAAACGGAATGGTTGTCATCATGCCTGAACATGATTTTGTGTCGCCGTTTAATTATGGATATGCTACTTTTTGTGACGGCTGCGACTGGGAAAAAACGGAAGACGAACACAAAGCAATGGTAGGAGGAACATGGGGCGTTATGAATTTCAAAGGAGAAATTGTGAAGCCCATTTCAAAATCTGAAAATGCAATTGAAGTTGATGGAAAATATTATCCGAATCCATTCAAATACAATGAAAAAGAGAAAAGTATTCTTCAGTTTTTCGAAAAGCAGAACAAAAAACTTTCAGAACTATATTATGTTAATCATTACACAAAATTATCTGAAAATGAAAAGAAGTTATTCTTCGAGATCGTAGAGAGGCCAAAGGAAAATTTCCCGTTTTATCAGGTAAATACCTATGATTACAGAAAAGTGGAAGCAGGATTGATGTATGATTTCAAGTTCTTGGTCTCAGAAAACGGCAAAAGTGTTTTTGCAATAGATGATGATAATGAAACGATTCCTTTTGAGAAATGGCTGATCAAAGAAATAAAAGAAGCCAAAGATTTTCAGAAAGAACATCCTGATCATCCGAATAAATTAAGTAAATGAAAAATAGTGAAAATGTTTATTCCGTAGGAATGAAATCTGTGTAGGAAATAAGATTTAAACGAGACATGCATTCCGTAGGAATGCTATCTTTGTAAAAATGATGAAAAAAAATATGCCGAATACCTATACACAGATTTATATTCAGGTTGTTTTTGCTACAAAAGGAAGAAATATTAAAATCAAATCTGAAGTCAGAGTTGAAATTGAAAAATATATTTGTGGAATATTTAACAATAAGAAACAAAAGGTATTAGCGATTTATGCAAATCCTGATCATCTTCATGTTTTCTTTAGCTATAAAAATTTACAGATAACAATTTCGGAATTAATTAAAACGGTTAAAATTGAGTCTACAAATTTTATTAATGAAAAGAAGTTGTGTTTGGGTAAATTTTCCTGGCAAGAAGGTTACGGAGCTTTTTCTTATGCAAAAAGTCAGAAAGACAAGGTTGTTAATTATGTGCTAAACCAGGAAAAACATCATTCAAAAAAAAGTTTCAGAGAAGAATATATTGAAATGCTGAATGTTTTTGAAATTGAATTTAAGAATGAATATTTATTTGAATTCTATGATGAAGAAAAATAATTTTGTGATTGCAGTATTATTTGCTATTTCAATGAAAATAGCAGTCCTACGGACTGCACCTTTAATTCAAACAGGTTTTCTACACAGCTATGATTCCTGACGGAATCGCATTAGAAAATTATATCATTCTGTAGGAATGAAATCTGTGTAGAAATAAAATTAAATAAGAAATGCATTCCGTAGGAATGCTATCTTTGTAACCGGAAAAATATGGCGCTTGCCAGAAAAATTTAAATAAAATAAATCTAATAAATCTGACATCTAATGTCTCAAAACAAAAGAATTTTCGTAGAAAAAAGAGGAATTTTCGATGTGGAAAGTCCGCAACTATTTGATGAAGTAAAAGCGGTGGTTCCGTCTATCCAAAGTGTAAAAGTGTATAACGTTTATGATATTTTTGGATTAAATGACGGCGAATTTGAAAAGGTTGTAAACAGTACTTTCGTTGATCCGATTACCGATATTTTAATCGAAGAAAATCCCGCAAAAGGAATCTTTTTCGCATTAGAATTTTTACCAGGACAGTATGATCAACGTGCTGATTCTGCTCAACAATGTATCGCTTTATTAACTGGAAATGAGAAATCTAAAGTGAGAAGCGGTAAACTCATTGAATTTGAAGGCGTTTCCGAATCAGATTTAGTTAAAATCAAAGACCTTTTAATCAATAAAGTAGAGTCTCAGGAAAAAGATTTATCCATTTTAGACATTCCTGCAGAAGAAAAACCATCAAAAGTTATCGTTCACGAAAATTTTATCAATTTTGATGACGCTCAGCTGGAAGAATTCTTCAACAATCATGGTTTTGCATTGGGCCTGGACGATCTGAAATTCATCCAGGAATATTTTAAATCGGAACAGAGAGATCCTACGGAAACTGAACTTAAAGTTTTAGATACCTACTGGAGCGACCACTGTCGTCACACAACATTTGAAACAGAATTGTCAAATATTGAGTTTGAAGGACAGTTTAAACATACATTGGAAACGATTTTCAATGATTATATCGAAAAAAGAAAATTCTTAGGACGCGAATTAAAACCAATCTCCTTAATGGATCTGGCGACCGTTTGCGGAAGATATTTTCATAAAACAGGTAATTTGGAAAACCTGGTGGTTTCTGATGAAATTAACGCCTGTACTATCCAGATCGAAGCTGAATACGATGGTAAAAAAGAACCGTGGTATTTATTATTCAAAAACGAAACACACAATCACCCGACGGAAATTGAACCTTTCGGAGGTGCTTCTACTTGCTTAGGTGGCGCGATTAGAGATCCTTTGTCCGGGCGTTCTTTCGTGTTCCAGGCGATGAGATTAACAGGTGCGGCAGACGTTTTGGAACCGGTTGATAAAACGTTACCGGGAAAATTACCTCAAAAAACAATCACAAAACAGGCTGCAAACGGATATTCTTCTTACGGTAACCAAATCGGTTTGGCGACTACAATGGTTTCCGAAATCTATGATGAAGGCTACAAAGCAAAAAGAATGGAAGTTGGTTTCGTTGCCGGAGCGGTTCCTGTAGATTGGGTAAGACGTGAGAAGCCTGAAGCTGGTGATTCTATTATCATTTTAGGTGGTGCAACAGGTCGTGACGGCGTTGGTGGAGCAAGCGGAAGTTCGAAAGAACAGGACGAAACTTCGATCCACACGATGAGTTCTGAAGTTCAGAAAGGAAATGCAGTTGAAGAACGTAAAATCCAGAGATTATTCAGAAATCCTGAAGTGACGAAATTGATTAAAAAATCTAATGACTTCGGAGCTGGAGGTGTTTCTGTAGCAATCGGTGAAATTGCTGATTCTTTGGAAGTTAATCTAGATGTTTTACCTTTAAAATATGAAGGTCTGAACGGAACTGAATTGGCTATTTCTGAATCTCAGGAAAGAATGGCGGTTGTAGTTGAACCAAAAGATAAAGAGCAGTTCATCAAATTCTGTGAAGCTGAAAACATTGTTGCCGTTGAGGTTGCAAAAGTGACAGATTCAGGAAGAATGCAGATGTTCTGGAAAGGTGATAAAATTGTTGACCTTTCAAGAGAATTTTTAGATACAAATGGCTGTTCCAAAAGTCAGGAAGTTAAAATTACGCATCTTAATGAAGTAAAAGAAGAAACTCAATCATTCAATGAAGAGAATTTATTAAAAATATTAGGTGATAAAAACGTTGCTTCTCAAAAAGGTTTGTTAGAGATGTTCGATTCTTCTATTGGTGCGACTACGGTTGCGATGCCTTTAGGTGGTAAATATCAGCAGACATTGATGGAAGGAAGTGTTCAGACATTGCCGATTATCGGAGCAAAAAATATTGAAACAGTTTCTTTGGCAAGTTGGGGATTCGATGCGGAGATTTCTAAGCAGAATTCTTTGTTGGGAGCATCTTACGCTGTGGTTGAAAGTGTTGCGAAAATCGTTGCAATGGGTGGCGATTATAAAAATATTAGATTTAGTTTTCAGGAATATTTTGAGAAATTAGGTCAGAATCCTGAGAAATGGGGGAAGCCACTGGCTTCTTTACTTGGAGCTTATGATGCTCAGATCAATTTTGGTTTGGCAGCAATTGGGGGTAAAGATTCAATGAGTGGGACTTATCAGGATCTGAATGTTCCGCCAACGTTGATTTCTTTCGCTTGTGCGAACGGAGAAAAGTCAAATATTATCTCTCCTGAATTTAAAAACGTAGGAAATAAAATATATTTCTTCAATCATATCGCTCAGGAAAACGAACTTCCGAATTATGATGCGTTAAAAGCTGTTTTTGAATTGATTTTTGAAAACATTAAGGCTGGAAAAATCGTTTCTGTGAAAACTATTAAAGAAGGCGGAGTTGCGGTTGCTTTAGCTAAAATGAGTTTCGGAAACAGGTTAGGCGCTGAAATTACGGTTGACGAAAATGTTTTATTAACGAAAAATATCGGAAGCTTAATCATCGAATCTAAAGAGGAATTAAGCTCTGTTAATCTCCAGTTAATCGGACAAGTTGTTGCTGATGAGGTTCTAACCATCAACCAACAACCAACAACCATCAGCAAATTATTAGCGGCAAACACAAACACATTTGAAAATCTTTTTCCAACAATTGAAAAAGAGAAAATCACGGTTCAAATTGATGAAAAACTAAACTCAATCAACCCAAGAAATATCATCATCAAAAAACATGGAATCGCTCAGCCAAAAGTATTTGCACCGGTTTTCCCGGGAACCAATTGTGAGTATGATACGTTGAACGCTTTCGCTAAAGAAGGTGCAATTGTAAGCAGTTTACCTTTAATTAATATCAATCACCAATTATTGGATGAAAGTATTGATGCGTGGGTGGAAGAAATCAAAACTTCTCAGATTTTAGCATTCTCAGGAGGTTTCTCTGCGGGTGACGAGCCGGACGGTTCTGCGAAATTCATCGTTAATGTGTTGAAAAATGAGAAGATGAGAAACGCCGTTCACGAATTGTTGGACAGAGACGGTATGATTATCGGGATCTGTAATGGTTTCCAGGCGCTGGTTAAATCAGGCTTGTTGCCTTACGGAAGAATTAAGGATTTGGATGAAAACTCTCCGACGTTAGCTCATAATGCGATCAGAAGACACATTTCTCAGATGGTCAATGTAAAGGTTCTGAATGATGAATCGCCTTGGTTAAAAGGAATGAAAGATCAGGTTTTCACAATTCCGATTTCTCACGGTGAAGGGCGTTTTATGGCTTCGGAAGCAGAAATTCAGAAGTTGTATGAAAACGGACAGATTGCGACTCAGTACTTGGATTTAGAAGGAAACATCGCTCACGGAATGCCGTTCAATCCAAATAATTCATTATTCGGAATTGAAGGAATTACAAGTCCGGATGGGAAAATATTCGGTAGAATGGGACATCCTGAACGTTTTGCAGATGGTCTGTTTAAAAATATTCCGACGGCGAATTACCACAATATATTTAAAAATGGAGTGGAATACTTTAAATAGTCTGCTGGCTTTTAGCAATGAGCTTTTGGCTTTAAATGTTAGAAATAAATGAATAATAATTCAAATAAACAAATGACTGTCATCAATGGCAGTCATTTTTCAAATCTGGAAGGTTTCTACGAAGAGATTTCCCTGCTTTTTTTAAAGGATGAAGATTGGAAAGTCGGAACGTTGGATGGCTTTGATGATGTTTTATATGGATTTCAGGGTGAAATCACCTGGAAAAATTCTCAAAAATCTAAAGAAGAATTAGGTTTTGATTTAACCAAGGAATTTTATGAAGCTAAAATCAGACAAGGAAAACCTTTTAACATAGAATTAATTCAACAAAAATTAAATGAACTTATGGAAGGAAACGGACAAACTTTGTTTGAAATTTTAATTGAAATTATAGAGTCACACAAGAATATTAAATTGATTTTAGATTAATATTTTGAACTTTCTTATCAAATGGTAGAGCTTAAAAGACATATTTCCAATAAATCAGAACTCCTGCAATAACTGATACAATTGTCATCAGAAGAACTGCACCGGCAGAAATGTCTTTGATAAAACCAATTCTTTTGTCAAATTCCGGGTGGATGATATCACAGATCTTCTCAATGGCCGTATTAAAAATCTCAGCAGCTAAAACTCCGAAACAGACGATCAGAATGAGAGCTGTATCAGTCGTTGTCAGTTTTAAATAAAAAATCAGAAAAAGGTTAATAAGGAAAGCCATTATTTCAATCTGAAAATTTCTTTCCCATTTAATCATCAGGAAAATACCACGTAAAGCATTGAAAAAACTTTTATGAACAGGCGGTTTTCGCATAATGAAAAGATATTTGCAAATATAGTTATTTGCTCAAAGAAAATCCTTATCTTTAGTCGTTGTCATTTTGACAGCTTTTCATCTAAAAATTAAGGAGAAGAAACAGGCTAAAATCTTTTGATGGTTGTTAGTAACTCTAAGGATTATTCTTTTCAATCTGTTTTCTATTTATTATATTTGTAAAAATTTATTTTTAAATCTATGAAATTTATTATTTCAAGTGGTGAACTGCAGAAGGCTTTGCAAACTGTAAGTGGTGTGATATCAAGCTCTCAGTCGAGACCGATTTTAGAAAATTATCTTTTTGAATTAGACGGAACTCAGGTTACCATTACAGCATCTGATGGCGAGACAACTCTTGTCACTTCTCTGGATGCAAAATCCGATGATACCGGAAAATTTGCTGTTCCTGCTAAGATTTTTCAGGATTTTATCAAGACTTACGGAGAACAGCCGTTGACATTGGTTGTAAAAGATAATGCAGAAGGAACAGGAAGTCAGCTTGAAATTTTAGATGAAAAAGATAACTTCGCAGTAGCGCTGGACAATGCAGACGACTATCCGGAGTTACCGGAATTTGATGCCTCACAAAGTGTAACCATGTCGGCAGGAGTTTTGTCTGAAGCACTTACCAATACACTTTTTGCGACAAGCAATGATTCACTTCGTCCTGTAATGACGGGAGTTTTGTTCCAGTTTGGTGAAAATGAAACCAATTTTGTATCTACAGACTCTCACAGATTGGTTGTTTATAAAAGAACGGATTTAATGAATGCCGAACCAATGGAATTCATTATGCCGAAAAAACCTTTGAATATCTTTAAAAATATTTTAGCAAGCTCAAACGATGATGTTACCATCGACTTCAATGAGAATATGGCTAAATTTACTTTCGGTAAGCATATCTGGATCTGTAGATTAATTGATGGGAAATATCCTAATTATACTGCGGTGATTCCTAAAGAAAACCCAAATGTATTGACAATCAATAGAAACCTGTTGTTAGGAGCTATTAAAAGAGCTTCAATTATGTCGAATAAATCGACCAACCAGGTGAGATTCAAATTATCGGCAAATATCCTCCATCTTCATGCAGAAGACACAGAATACGCAAATAAGGCAGATATGCAGATCCCTTGCGATTATAATGGAGAAGATATCAATATCGGATTCAGCTCTAAATTCTTAACTGAAATGTTGACGATTCTAGGCTCAGATGATATTACAATGAAAATGTCCCAGCCCAACAGACCGGGAATCATTGAACCTCTTGACGGTCTTGAAGAAAACGAAAATATCTTAATGCTGTCAATGCCGGTGATCGGATTGTAATTGTATTATATAAAATATTTAAAGAGGTTTTGATTTTCAGAGCCTCTTTTTTTGAGAGTTTTTTTGACTCTATCGGATGTATTTATTGTTTTTGGGCAATTTGATTACATCAAAAAGCAATATATATTTTTTATTTGAAGCTTTTTGACTTCGTCGAATTGTATTTACTTATTTATTTTTTAAAGGAGCAATTTCCCGCTTTCCGCACTCGCTATTTTTTTGTTTTCGGCGCGGCGGCAGAGTAGTCATGGTCGGAAGATTTTTTCTTCCGATTTTTTTATGTTAAATTAAGGAATATTCAAACTGAAAAAAGATATAACTTTTTGTCTTCCAGTTAATTGTGTTTTTTTTGAATTTCCGTATCTTTAAATCTGATAATCAATATTTTATGTCAGTTTTTAACGATCACAAAATCTCTCTTAAGCAAGTTTTGGAATTTATTCCAAAAGCCTTATTGCAGCATCTTTCGGCAACTACAAATGTAGATTACTACAGCAAGGTTTTACATGGTGAAAAAATGTTTTATCTTTTATTATTCTGTATTTTCGATAACGAAAGACTGAGCCAAAGAACTCTGGAAGATACTTTCAACGCAAGTGGATTTAAGGCTTTATTCGGCTTGGGCGAAGAAGAAAAAATAAGACGAAGTTCTATTTCTGAAAGATTATCAAAAATTGATCCCAATTATTTTAGAGAGATTTATGAGCATATGTATAATCGGTTTCGGGAGTATTATTCCGGTTCTGAAATCGAGGGGTACAATCTTATTCGTGTAGACAGTACTATTGTCTCGGATACCTGCGTAAAACTAAAAGAAGGAATAGACCAAAAAAGCGGTAAAAAACTAGTGAAATTTAGTTTTTCATTTGATGGAATTTTACCCTCGGGCGTGAAAGTTTTTAATACTCAAACCTATTCTTCTGAAGATATGGCTCTTCCAGAAGCAATTTTAAACCATACCCTGAAAGAAAAAGACCATGATAATATTTACGTTATGGACAGAGGCGTACAATCTGCTCGAACGATGAAAAACTTTGATGAAAATGGAGTAAAATTTATTGTTCGTTTAAAGGAAAACAGGAAATTTGAGGAGGTAGCGTCTTTTTTAAATTCCGAATATGAACAAAAATGGGATGATTGGCATGTTGCTAAAGATTCTAAAGTAAAGCTTTATACAAAAGCAACCCCTGAAAACAACCCTAAAAATATACATTATCATAATGGGAAGGTAGAAACAGAGTTTCGTTTAGTGGTGATAAGAAACCGAAAAACGAATAAAGAGCTATGGTTTTCAACAAATGAATTTGAGTTGACCCCTAAAGAGATTGCTGATTACTATCGTAAAAGATGGGACATTGAGGTTTTCTTCAGGTTTATGAAGCAAGAGCTTAATCTTAGTCATTTGGTATCACTCAACAAAAATGGTATTGAGGTAATGCTTTACATGACTATGATTGCGGCAATGCTGCTTTTAATCTATAAAAAAGCGAACAACCTGGGTTACAAAACTGCTAAAAGGCGTATTAAGATGGAGCTTGGAGAAATGATTACAGTAATTTTAATAATCTTTGCCGGTGGAGATCCAAAGAAAGTTTTTAAAACTTAAAAATGGCCGGAATTTTCTTCCGACCATGACTAGGCGGCAGAGCCGCCGCGCCGAAAACAAAAAAATGAGCTCAAACAATTGCTGCAATCGGGGCTAAGAGACAGTCTTTTGATAAACAGTAGAAAATTACCCACGACTAGTGTCATACTGAAAAATAATATTAGAAAAGATTCTATAAAAATTATGTTCATATGCTTTAAGCAAGATAATTTTAAATAAAACTATTCTTAAATGCTTGTCACATTAAATCTGCGAAATCAGCGGGAGAAAAAAAATAGATTCAATAAAACTGAAATTAAAAATAAATTCTGCTCAATTTTTAAAATGTACGATAAAAAAGACAATAAAAACAGATGAAATTAAACTCTTAAAATCTGTTATAAATTTCTCTATTTCTCAAAAAAACACGACATTTGTAGACTTAAAATTTAACTAAAAATTTTTCAAAATATACCAGATGAAACCGTAAGATTCATCTGGCTTTAGAAAAAATAAAAATTATCAGATGAAAATATCAAACAATTGGCTTAAAGACTTTATCAAAACGGAATTGAAAACTGAAAGAATCGGTGAATTCCTTACAGATATCGGTCTTGAAGTTGAAGGGATAGAAAAATTTGAAAGCATAAAAGGCAGCCTGGAAGGAATTGTTGTAGGTAAAGTTCTGACCTGCGAAAAACATCCGAATGCAGATAAACTGAAAAAAACAACCGTAGATGTCGGAAACGGAAAAATTCTGAATATCGTTTGCGGTGCTCCGAATGTAGAAGCCGGACAAACAGTTCCTGTAGCAGTAGTCGGCACAAAAATTTATGATAAATCCGGAAGTTTTTTTGAAATTAAAGAAGCTAAAATCAGGGGAGAAGTTTCTCAGGGAATGATCTGTGCAGAAGATGAACTTGGCCTTAGTGACGACCACGGAGGAATTATGGTTCTGGATGAAGAAAAGTTTGAACTAGGAAAAAATTTCGCTGATTATTTTGAAATTGCCAATGATGAGGTTATAGAAATTGGATTAACACCCAACAGAACCGATGCCATGTCTCACTACGGAGTAGCAAGAGATCTGCATGCTTACCTTTCTACCAACAAGCAGAAATCTGAGTTTGAGAAGGTTTCTTCAGTAGTTTTGAGTAATGAAGGAACTCATGATTTCAAGTTAGTTGTGGAAGATGCTGAGCTTTGTCCAAGATATATCGGAGCAGTTATTGAAGATGTGAAAGTAGCAGATTCTCCGGCGTGGCTTAAAGACAGGCTGAAAGCCATCGGACTAAACCCAATCAATAATATTGTAGATATTACCAATTATATTCTCCATGGTTTTGGTCAGCCCCTTCATGCTTTTGATGCGGATAAAATCACGGATAAAACGGTAAAGGTCGGAACGGTAAAAGAAGGTACTAAATTCACAACTTTAGATGGGGTGGAAAGAACTTTAAACGGTTCTGAAATCGTGATCAAAGACGGAAAAGACAATCCGATGTGTATTGCCGGAGTTTTCGGCGGAGCCAATTCTGGTGTTTCCGCTGAAACTAAAACGATCTTCCTGGAAAGTGCTTATTTTAATCCTGTTGCGATAAGAAAAGGAGCGAAATTCCATGGTTTGAATACTGATGCATCTTTCAGATTTGAAAGAGGTGTGGATCCTAATATTACAAGAACAGCAATCACGCATGCTATCAAATTAATTCAGGAATTAGCTGAAGGAAAATTAGTAGGTGATCTGTTGGAGGAATATCCGAAGAAAATTGAAGATAACTATGTGATTCTAAGGTTTTCAAAAATCGAGCAGATTTTAGGAACTAAAATTCACAGAGAAAAAGTAAAAGAAATTTTAAAAGCATTGGATATTCAGGTTTTAAATGAAATTCAAAATGGTCTTGAGATTTCCGTTCCTGCTTACAGAGCAGATGTTACGAGAGAGATTGACGTTATCGAAGAGATTTTGAGAATCTACGGATACAATAAAATCGATGCTCCTCAGAAAATATCGTTTACTCCTGTAAAATTAAATGCAAAAGATCAGGATGAGCTTGAAAATAGCTGGGCGAGAACATTACAAAGCCTTGGTTTCAACGAAGTAATGAATAATTCACTTACTTCAGTGAAAGACGAAACGGATGCGGTAAAGCTGCTAAATCCATTAAGCAATGATCTTGCATTCATGAGAAAGTCTTTGCTGGAAGGTCTTTTGCAGAATACCATCTACAATATTAACAGAAAAAACCAGGATGTCAAATTCTTCGAATTCGGGAAAATTTATCATAAAAAAGAAAAATACGAAGAGAGAAAACAGTTGGCGATTCTTGTTTCCGGAAGAGAGGTGGCAGAAAACTGGCTGCAGCCAAAATCTGCAACGAGTTTTTATTATTTAAAAGCTTATGTGAAAGTTTTATTGGAAAAGCTGGTGATTGATTATAAGGAAGTCGCTTTGTCTGATGAAAGATTTTCTGACGCGCTTGCCTATGAGGTTGACGGTAAAACTTTGGTGAAAATCGGTAAAGTAAGTACTCAGATGCTTAAAGATTTTGATATTGATCAGGAATGTTTCTATGCAGAAATCGAATTGGAATTTGCTCAGAAACTGCGTGCTGAAAATGAGCTTACATTTAAAGATATTCCTAAATTCAACAAAATCAGAAGAGATTTAGCTTTACTCATTGACAAGACGGTGAATTATGAAGATCTTTATCAGGCTGTTAAAAAGAATAAATCTCCATATATTAAAAATATTAATCTTTTTGATGTATATGAAGGGAAAAATCTTCCTGAAGGCAAGAAATCCTATGCAATGAGTTTCGAGCTTTTAAATGAAGAGAAAACGCTCGAGGAAAAGGAAATTACAGCAGTAATGGATTCTTTGGTAAAATCTTTCCAAAAAGAATTCAATGCAGAATTAAGAGGATAATTAAATATCAACTATTTATACAAATAAGAAACGGACTTTTGTCCGTTTTTTTTCATTTATGTCACGTTTAAAGCAAAGAAAAATAGCATTGAAAAAGTAATAAAAATAGTATGAAAACCGTTTAAATAATAATATTTACGTAAATTTGATTTAAATCAAAAGGAAAAAAATGAAAAATCTTTTTTTAAGTATATGCACGGCAACGGTTTTGGTTTCATGTGGAGCGATGGCTGGTTCTGCTTCCAAAGTAGGTAAGGCTCAGCCCTCACTGGCAGGAACAAAATGGGCTTTAGCTGACAATGTGAAAGGAAAAATTCCTACCCTGAATATTGAAGGAGAAAAAATTAACGGGAATACAGGATGCAACAATTACTTCGGAACAGCTAAGGTAGAGCCTTCTACAGGTACTTTTTCTGCCGGTCAGATGGGATCTACGAAAATGGCTTGCGAAAATATGAGTGTGGAAAAAAACTTTATGGATATGATGTCAAAAGCTAATAAATATGTCATCACCGGAAATGTTCTCGAATTGTACCAGGACAATCTTCTCCTATTAAAATTCAATAAAGCTGAATAGAACAAATAAGAAAAGGAACTCATTTGAGTTCCTTTTTATGTTTAAATCGTTATTAATCTTCCTCTTCTTCGTCGTACTTAGCCAACTCTTCATCACACCATTTAAACGCAGCCTCCACTACTTTTGTAGCCTCATCTGCCATTGTTTCCTCATCGTCACCTTCAAGATCATCCAGCCATTCAACTTCTTCTTCCTCAACATTCAGGATAAATCTTGGATATTCTGTATGAACTACGAACAAATCTTCTGGAAATTCCGAATTATCTGCTAATAAAAACTTTGGTAATTTCATTTTTTTAATGTTTTAACTTTAAAATCAAAGATAATAAAATTATTGGTATTTGTTCTTGTCAATCTTCATTTTTTGCAAAACTTTATACCTCGTTAAAGTTGTTTTCTGTAAAGTATCTTTTGGTTTAAAACTTAGTATTACATAGGGATTTACGGTACTGATGAGCTCAGCGACCTGAATATATTCAAGATCTTCAATATCTTCTACATAAAATTTTACCGGACCTTTATCCAGATTTTCAGACTGTAAAAACTGCTTCATTTCTTTTCTGTTTTCTAGATAATTGCCTTTTGACAACCACGTAAAAGCCATTCCTGAAAGAAGACTTAAAAAACCTATGGCATATACTTTATCATTAAAAATCAAAAATAATTTTCGGAAATAAACGAGCCATATCGGGAAGCTGAATGGTGCCATCAGACGGTAATCGATCGGATTTACAGAGTAGAAATATTGGATAAAATAAGAGCAGATTATTCCGGCAATACTTACAAATATAAAGAAATACTCAGTCTCCGAGAGTTTATATTTAATAAACAGATACACCATTAAAAGAATATTGAGAAAACCGATTCCATAGATTGCATAATTGATGATTCCTCCCGCCGGATTGGCAATGTGAATAAATGGATTAAAAGTAGTACACAGCCCCAGGAATAATTCTTTTAAAAGTTTTGATGTTGGATGAAGGCCAATTTCTAAAAACTCATTTACATAATTTTCATTAAAATAATCGATAAATAAAAATTTATACAAAACAACAAAAATTCCTCCGATCAATCCTGAAATAATAAATGCTTTTGCATATTGCTTTTTCCAGAAAACTAATCCAAAAAGTCCGGTGCCGGCCATGATGAATAGGGAACTGTAACGGACATTATAAAGTGTAATCAAAGTCAATGAAAGATAAAAAATGGCTTTTCCGCCAGTAATTTTTCCCTCAATGATCAGTGAAGAAATATAAAGAAATAATAATACAAAAGGTAATATCAGAGCTTCACTCATTGTATAGGAAAATATCGAAAGAAAACTGAATAACGCACATAAAACAACGGTCTCCTTAAAGAAGAATTTCTTTTTCCATGCAAAAAATAGTATAAAAAGAAATACTCCAATTCCTACAATTTTACTGCTCCAGAATTCATCAGGACCAAAAAAAGTAAAAAACTTAATACTTAAAGGATATCCTAACGGGGTCGTCGTATTATCAATCGTCGGAAAAACATGGGCAAAGCGCATATAACGTATGGAATCCGGACTTGTTCTTCCTTTCTCGTTGAGTAAAAAACGTAAAATGATCATCATTAAAGTAATGATGATCATTGATATTTGAATTGTTCTTTCTTTAAATTTTATCAAGGTTGCAGTTATTAGGTTGCAGGTTGCAAGGTTTCGCACCAAATTTATAACTTATATCTAACAACTCATAATTAAAAATTACTTTGAAAACATTTTTGCCACTTTTTCTGCTTTTTTGCTTTCTGAGTAATCGTAGAACCCTTCTCCTGATTTTACGCCCAGTTTCCCGGCCATTACCATATTGACCAATAATGGATTCGGAGCATATTTAGGGTTTTTGAAACCATCATACATTACATTTAAGATCGCTAAACAAACATCAAGTCCGATAAAATCGGCCAGCTGAAGCGGTCCCATCGGATGAGCCATTCCCAGTTTCATTACGGTATCAATTTCCTCAACACCTGCAACACCGTTGTAAAGTGTTTCAATCGATTCATTAATCATCGGCATTAAAATTCTATTGGCAACAAAACCTGGATAATCATTTACTTCTACCGGAACTTTCCCTAATGTTTTGCTCATTTCGTAGATCGCACCAAATGTCTCCTTCGAGGTCGAATATCCTTTGATGATTTCAACTAATTTCATGATCGGAACCGGATTCATAAAATGCATTCCGATTACTTTATCTGCTCTTTTGGTGGCAGCCGCAATTTTCGTGATGGAAATAGAAGAGGTATTGGTCGCCAGAATACAGTTTTCAGGTGCAAATTCGTCCATCTGTCCGAAAATTTTCAGTTTCAATTCCTGATTTTCCGTTGCGGCTTCAACGATAAGATCTGCGTTTCCGACAGCATCTTTAAGTGCTGTAAAAGTGGTAATGTTTCCTAAAGTTTCAGCTTTTTGTTCTTCAGTAAGGTTTCCTTTTGCAATTATTCTGTCAAGATTAGTGGTGATAGTTTTCAGGCCTTTATCTAAAGCTTCCTGTGATACATCTACAAGATTTACTTTAAAACCGCTTTGTGCAAATGTATGCGCAATACCATTCCCCATGGTTCCGGCTCCGATAACTACAATGTTTTTGATCATTTTCCTTATTTAGTTTTATTATTTTATTTTTTAATTGGCGTTACATTTCTTGCCTTGGAAAGGTCCGCTTTTGTTATAATTTCTGATTCATTAAAATTGACTATTCCGTCACTGTTTTTGCTTCGTGCATTATTCTGGCTGTCAACCGCAGCTTTTAATCCTTTAATGAAATTATTCTTCTGAGTTTTTGAAAGTCCGTCGGTCCCAATATACAGGTTGTATTCGCCTTCTCTTCCCAATCCGCTCTGTTTATAAATTTCAAGATTTTTAACCTTGCTTTGCTTTTGGAACTTTGCCAAATAATCCATGACAGGCTTATCAGAAGGAGTTCCGCAACATACACTTGCGTATCCGATCTGGAGATAGTTGTCACTTTTCTGTGCAAAGAATAATGTGCATCCGAAAATTGCTATTGTTAATACTACTTTTTTCATTTTGATGGTTTTAAAATTAAGCTTAAATTTTTACTTATTAAAATAATCCCAGACCGACTTTGAAATATCTGAAATCATTTTGCAGTTCACTGCATCCGTTTCCATTGAGTTACTGACAAATACAGCTATTGCATAATGCTTGCCATTGGGTAAAGTAATGATACCGATTTCGTTTTCTGCACCCGTCAGACCCGCATTATTCTTTCCGGAAGCTCCCGTTTTTCTTGCCACGGGCGTATTTTCCGGAAGTTGCTCAATTAATTTATTTTTTCCTGTAGAAGTGGACCATAGAACTTTCATCAGATAATCTGTAGATTTTTTAGAAAGTAATTTTCCGTCATAAAATTTTTTGAGGACGTCGGTAGCAGAACATGCTGTGCTGTAATTTTGATACTGAATATTCCAGTCTTTATGCATTTCCGCTTCGTTGTATTTAATCTGGAACCCTTTTACTCCCTTTACATCCATAAACTTCTGAACGGTTTGCGTTCCGCCCAATAATTTCAGCATAATATCGCAGCCGTTGTTATCACTTTTGGCAACGGTATATTCAAGAATTTCACTCAAAGGAATTTCTACGCCTCCGTTGGGATATTTCTCTCGAAGCGGCGACCATGTGTTTTCTAATAAATTGGTTTTGTCTAATAAAACTTTTTGATGCAAAGAAAGTTTCCCTTTATCGACATAATCAAGAACAGTTGCTGCAATATGAAATTTAAAGACACTCTGCATCGGAAGTTTCTTGTCTGCATTTTTATTGTATTTAAAACCATTTTCAAAGCCCAGAACGGAAATTCCGACTGTTGCATTTTTATCTTTGATGATTGAATTGATTTTTTTATCTAAAATTGATTCCTGTGCAAATGTGAATGCTGAGATCAAAAGAAATAGTAACCCTGTTTTTTTCATAATATTTTTTAATTTCTTGACTGAAGATAAACCTGCTTAATCTTTTTTACCGCAAAAGAAAGAAAAGTTTTGAGTAGTATAATTTAAAGCTTATCATTAAATAAGGTTAAAAAGAACCCTTAAGTTTTAAAAATCTTTGATTTTTATTCTTTTGAAAGTTTTATTTTTTTTCTCTTTTGCGGTTAAATAAAGTTAAAAAGAAATCCCTCTTAGAAGCTAAAAGGGATTTGCAATTTAAGATTTTTTCTTATTTCAATTCTAAATATTTAAGATTCACACCGTCGTTTTCAAAATAAATACGGATTTTGTTCTCTCCTTTTTTAAGATTAATTCCTTTTGCAGAAACGGTTTTCCAGTTTTCATTTCCTCCTGTCGAAGGTAATGGAACTGTCGCGAGCTCTTTTCCGGAAGCATCTTCAATCCTAATTTTTGCCGGAGAATTACTCGCATAATTAATGTCTAAAGTATAAGATTTTTCAGTTTTAGCATTGATCGTGTACTTAAGCCATTCTCCGGTTTCTGTTTTTCCTACGTAATATTGATTGTCTGCGGTTTTATAGATGTCAACGCCATCATTTCTCAGCTGATTTCCGGAATTCCATTCAGATCTTTTTTCCGGGTCACTTACCCAGAGATTGACAAAATCTTTATCAAGATAGGCTGAGCCTATTCTCCCTAAATCATAATCTGTTGCAGCAATTTTTCCGGGAGCCTGAAGATTTTTAAAAGGTTTTGTTGAAGAATCGTTTGTCTGCCTGAACATCGCATCAATAACATCATTTTTTATCTCCACATTACTGAACTTATAATTGTCTGCAATCTGCATTAAAGCTTTTCGTACGAATTCTTTTGATGGTTTTTCGCCACCATTTTTCCAGTAATCCAAGAGCTTCTGATATTCCGGAGTGATTTTTACGTTGGTAATTCCTGCAATATTGTCGATTTTTTTCATCGGCCAGAATGCGTAACCAATGTTGTGCTTATCCAAAAGCTGAATAAGTTCCGTGAACCAAACGTTTGAATTTTCTCCCGTTTCTCCCAACCAGATCGGAATATTATGTTTTTCACGAAGATCCAATGCAAACTTAATAGTGGCATCATCCGTATAATTCCAGTATTTATGAAAGCTGAAGACCATATTGTCATCCCAAAGTGGAGTCAGTCCGTTATAATTATTTCCCCAGCCGTTTCCTTCAAGAATAATGATGTGCTTTTTGTCAACGGTACGGATGGCATCCGTGATATCTTTCTGTAGTTTCCATAAAGGAGCGTTCGACATTTCATCGGTTCCGTTCGGATTTTTTCCTGTGAAATTAATGTTAGGTTCGTTAATGAGATCATACCCTCCGATCCATGGCTCATCTTTATACCTTTCTGCTAATTTTTTCCAGAGAGCGATGGTTTTCTTTTGATTTTCCTCACTTTCCCAAAGAGATGGCTTGGACTTGTCGTTGTCGGAAATATTCACATCATTTCCCTGCCCGCCGGGGGCTGCGTGCAAGTCGAGGATCAGATACATTTCGTTGTCGGCACACCATTTTAGGAGGTCGTCTGTCATTTCAAATCCTTCTTCCAGCCACGTATTTTGTCCTTTCTTAGGTTCTTTTTCGATAGGTAACGTATAAAGATTGTAGTGCATTGGAAGCCTGATTGAATTGAATCCTGCTTTCTTCAGAAAATCAATATCCTGTTTGGTGATTCCATTTTTGAGATAAGCTTTATAAAACTCGTTCATTCCGTCTTCACCGGTAAGCTCAGCAATTTTTTCTTTGATTTTATATTGCGGACCTGCAAAATCTGCCGTTTTCAGCATATATCCTTCCTGAAGCATCCATCCTCCAAGACCGAGGCCTCTTAATTGTATATTTTCACCTTTGTCATTAACGATCTTTTGTCCGTTCGTTTTTAAAAGCTGTGATGTCCCAAATTGAGACAATAAAAAAGCGGATAATAGGATGGCTCGTTTCATACTTATTTTAATTATTTAAATATTATGGGATTATTTGAGAATCGTTATTTGATAATGACAAATATATTTAAAATTTATTGAATAGAATTCAAAAAGTTCCGCAGGATGAAAATTCTGGATTGCACCAAAATAAAAAGAGACTGTTTAGATGTAAACAGTCTCTTTTCGTATTATTGTTGTCTGAATTATTTCTTCTTGTAAGCAGCGTCTTTAATTCTCGCTTTTTTACCTCTAAGATCTCTGAAGTAGTAGATTCTTGATCTTCTAACTTTACCTCTTCTGTCAACTTCAATTTTCTGAAGAGCCGGCATGTTAATAGGGAATACTCTTTCTACACCCACATCACCAGACATTTTTCTGATCGTGAAAGTTTTTGTAGAACCAGTACCTCTTAATTGGATAACTGTTCCTTTGAAGAACTGAGTTCTTGTTTTTTGACCTTCTTTAATCTCGTAGTAAACAGTGATTGTATCACCCGCTTTGAATTCAGGGAATTCTTTTTTTGTAATGTACTTGTCTTGTACGTACTTTAATAAATCCATTATTAATTAAAATAAAATGTTTAAAAGCTAAGCAACTTACACGGACTTCGTCAGAGGTTGAATAACAGGCTGCAAATATACAAATCATTTTTCAAATATTCCAAATAAATTAATATTAAATATAATGAAACAGTAAAGAAAATTTCCGGGATAAAATTAATATTTCCTTGAAGTTATCATCAGATACAGTTTACATGAGTATTCTACTTTTGCGCGGTGATAAAGCTCTTCATAAGCTTTTTAATTATCAAATATAATTTAAAACATTTACTATAAAACTGTACTACTCATGAAAAAACTGCTATTCTTTTTTTGCTTTGCCGTCCAGATGGCATTCGGGCAGAGTCTGTATCCTTATTTACAGAATCCGACACCCACCTCAATGATTGTTAATTGGAAAACTTCATCCAATAACGAAACGACTGTTTTTTACGGAACAAATCCGGTCAATCTTAACGTGACATTTACCGGAACTACCAATATCTTCTCGGATACGGGATACAACAACAATTATTATTACCACACAGCGAAGATCACCAATCTGCAGCCGAACACAAAATATTACTATAAAATAAAAACCGGCAGCAGCGAATCTGCAGTTTACAATTTCAGAACACTTCCGTTACCGGGCCAGCCGGTCACTGCTAACGGTAAAATACGTTTTCTGATCATGGGAGATAACCAGATCAAAGCAGAACCAAGATATGATACTTTAACTTTAAACGCTTACAAAAAGCTGAAAGAAAAGTTCGGCCCGGATTCGGATCCTTCTGATAATATTGCGCTCACTTTCATGGTGGGAGATCAGGTGGATGTAGGAACACTTGACCATTATGAAAATGTGCATTTTAAAAAGAATATTAATTTATCTCCTTATCTGCCGATACAGACCACGGTCGGAAATCATGAAACTTATGGGACCCTCGGAATGAATTCATATTACGCTCATTTTTATATTGATGAGATAAAATACAAAAACATCACTTCGGGGAATGAGAATTATTATGCTCAACAGGCGGGAAATGTTCTATTTATAAGCTTAAGCTCAGAGCATACAGGATCAGCGCAGATGACCTGGCTTCAGCAGATTCTTAACGAAGCCAATAATGATTCTACCGTAGACTGGATCATTTCTTTGAGTCACAGGCCCTATCAGGCTGAGCAATATGTTGGCGATATTTCAACCTGGGTGAGAAATAATGCAGTTCCGCTTCTGACGACTTCTTCAAAATATTTAATGCATGTAGGAGCGCATCATCATTTATATCACAGAGGTCAGCTGAAAAATACCCCGAACTATCAGATCATTTCCGGTGGTGTTGCCTGGGATCAGTATTGGGGAATGTCTACGGAGCAGGATTTTGATGATGTTCAGAAAACATTAACGGATTGGACCTACCAGATTGTTGAAGTTGATGTGAATACAGGAAAGGTGGATGTAGAATCCTATTCAATCGGAGGCGTTTATCATAAAAAATATAATGAACTCATTGATACTTTCCACAGATATAAAAATCAGCCGAAACCTGCAAAGCCTTTGATTTCAAATACATTTACCGCGCCGGTTACTTTACCTTTGACATTGAACGGAAGCGCATTTTCAAGCACAAACGGAGAATTGTTAAATACAACGCAGTTCCTTATTAGTAAAGCGGCAGATTTTTCTGTAATTGAAAAAGAATTGTACAGAGATTACGAAAACTGGTTTGGCAAAGACGGAAACGGAACTCCTGATCTCACAAAGAATCTTAATGCAGGTGTTGATATCACAAAAGCAACCATTGCTGCAAATTCAATTACAAACGGAACGTATTACGTGAAAGTTCGTTACAGAGACAGAAATTTAGAGTGGAGCGACTGGAGCGATCCGAAACAATTCGAGGTTACAGGAAGTGTTGTATCGAATCCAACATTTACACTGGATAAAACCGAATACACACAAAATGAACCAATCGTTGCAACGTTCACAGACGGGCCTGGGAACAATCAGGATTGGGTAGGAATTTACAAAAAAGGTCAGAATCCCACTGCAGTAACTTCCCAGGCGTATGTTTATACCAACGGGCAGACGGCAGGAACAGCAACTTTCCCGAACGGAATCGCCACTAAAGGTCAGTATTTTGCAGGTTTTTTTGCCAATAACGGCTATACGGAAATTACACCAAGAAAAAGTTTTTATGTAGGCCCGAAAGTCGTATTAACTACTACGGCTGATATTTATCCTGTGGGTGGAACGGTGACTGTTAATTTCTCAAATGGGCCAAATTTGACAAAAGACTGGATCGGCATCTACAAAATGGGACATACTCCCGGAAATGTAAATTCTACACAATGGAGCTATGTGACAACAGCTTCCGGAAGCCTTAATTTCACAGGTCTTGCGAAAGGATATTATTATGCACAGTATTTTCTGGAAGACGGATATACCACGGTAGGAGAGAAAGTTTTCTTCAAAGTCGGAGATATTGTAACAGAACTCTGGACCAATAAACCGGTATATACTTTAGGAGAAAATATTACCGCGTCATGGACGGATTCTCCGGGAATCATCAAAGACTGGCTGGGAATTTACCCTCAAAGCGTTACGGTTCCGGATGATAATTTTGTTTCTTATACTTATTTTGATGGCGTTACTCAGGGAACAAAAACTATTCAGGGAACGGCAGTTCCGGCAACACCGGGGAATTATTACATGGTGATGTTTACCAATGATTCTTATACTGAAGTTTCAAACAGGGTTCAGTTTCAGGTAACCGGATCAACATTAGGAACAGAAGAAACAAAAAGTACAGAGAAAAATGTAGTATTGTATCCGAATCCAACAAAACCGGGCGAGCCGACATTTATTAAAAGTGATTATCCTATTGAAAAAATAGAATTGCTTTCAGCAAACGGAGATTTGCTATATGAATCAAAAAATGTTAATAACCAACGTTTTTCTTTGGTTAATGAAAATCTTCCGAAAGGAATCTATTTTGTAAAAGTTCATACCCGTAAATTATTTACATTAAAATTGATTATTCAATAATCGAGAGATTCCCGAGACGATTAGTTAGGATTGAATGCAAATTTACCATATTAAAAGTATCCGGAAAGAGTCCCGCAGGGACGGTCTATATCAGGATTGGATGTCAGTCCAATCTTATATGTATTAAAGAAATTAATTTCACATTTAATCAAAAAAGAAGCGGCAAAAATTTTTAATTTTTGCCGCTTTATATTATTCATCCGTAGATTTCAATGCCCACGCAATAAGCGGAGCCTGCATGAAAAGCCTTGCAAATCGCTGATTATCCGTATTCAGTCCGAAAGAATCTCTTCTGTTTTTATATTGTGCGATATTTCCGGGAAGAACGGCAGCAAAGAATCCGGCTATAATTTTCCCCATTGTTTTGCGGTATTTCTTGGGTGTTGCAATGACTGCTGTTCCTAATGCTATTTCAGCAATTCCTGAATAAACAACCGTATCATCTTTGTCCAGAGGAACCCATTCAGGGACCTGGGCCTGAAACTCTTTCCTCGCAAAAGTGAGATGTCCTATTCCTGCTGTTATAAGAAATGCACCTAAGGCAATTCTTGAAATGTTTTTAGCTTCCATAATAATAAATTTAATATGATAAAAAGGTGTAGCATATCTTAACCAAAATTCAGACCATGATAAATCATTGTCTGATAAGACGTATTAATGCAGTATGCTAAATCCTTGGCTGTTTCTTTCTGATATGAGAAAAAGTATTAAATTTAGGCCAACAGAAAAATCTAATATTTCATGATAGATAAAAGAGTAAAAAATGCAAAGGAAGCCATTGATGGCATTACAGATGGAATGACATTGATGCTGGGCGGGTTTGGGCTTTGCGGTATTCCTGAGAATTCAATTAATGCCTTGGTAGAGAGTAATGTAAAAGATCTTACATGTATTTCAAACAATGCCGGAGTAGACGATTTTGGATTGGGATTGCTGTTGAAAAAACGACAGATCAAAAAAATGATTTCTTCTTACGTTGGAGAAAATGCAGAGTTTGAAAGACAGATGCTTTCCGGCGAACTTGAAGTTGAGCTTACTCCACAGGGAACTTTAGCGGAAAAATGCAGAGCAGCACAGGCGGGAATTCCTGCTTTCTATACACCGGCAGGTTTCGGAACTGAAGTGGCAGAAGGAAAGGAAGTAAAAGATTTTGACGGGAAACCTCATATCCTGGAGCATGCATTCAAAGCAGATTTTTCCATTGTAAAAGCCTGGAAAGGGGATCATGCAGGTAACCTTATCTTTAAAGGATCGGCAAGGAATTTTAATCATCCAATGGCTGGTGCAGGAAAAATCACCATTGCAGAAGTGGAAGAATTGGTTGAACCGGGAGAGCTGGATCCTAATCAGATACACATTCCGGGAATTATGATCCAGAGAATTTTCAAGGGTGAAAAATTTGAAAAAAGAATAGAACAGCGTACCGTAAGAAAGAGAGATCATTAATAAAGATGATAATTGCTGAAAAATTTGCCTTTTAAATGTAAAGCAATTTACTATTTACATCTTACGTATTTTGGGTTAAAAAAAACAGGTCAATTCCAGATTGACTCATTAAACAAATTTTCAAATTATTACCATGTTAAGTAAAGAAGATATAGCAAAACGTATTTCAAAAGAAGTGAAAGACGGATATTATGTAAACCTTGGAATCGGAATCCCGACTTTAGTTGCCAATTACGTCCCGGAAAATCTCAACGTAGAATTCCAGAGTGAAAACGGAGTGTTGGGAATGGGGCCATTTCCCTACGAAGGCGAAGAAGACGCGGATATTATCAATGCCGGAAAACAGACAATTACTATATTAGATGGAGGGTCGTTCTTCGATTCTGCATTCAGTTTCGGGATGATCAGAAGCAAAAAAGTAGACCTTACCATTCTCGGAGCCATGGAAGTTTCCGAAAACGGAGATATTGCCAACTGGAAAATACCCGGAAAAATGGTGAAAGGAATGGGCGGCGCGATGGATCTCGTAGCTTCTGCGGAAAATATTATCGTTGCCATGATGCACGTTAACAAAGCCGGAGAAAGCAAAATTCTGAAAAAGTGTACGCTTCCTTTAACGGGGGTCAACTGCGTAAAAAGAGTGGTAACGGAACTGGCGGTATTGGATGTCACTCCTTCCGGATTCAAACTGGTTGAAAGAGCTCCGGGAGTTTCCGTAGAACATATTATAAAATCAACAGAAGCTGATCTGATTATTGAAGGAGAAATTCCTGAAATGCAGTTTTAAATAAAAACAAAAGCTGTTTCAAAGAAAAATTGAAACAGCTTTTTTTAGAAAAAGTATTATATTCTTAAAGTTCAATCATGAAGATGTGATATTCAATGTGTTTTTAGAATAGAAATTTAAACCCGAAAGATAATGTAGAAATTGCATTTCCGTTGGGTCCGAGTACTGCCTTGTTGTAATCCGGCGTTACCGTAGCTACGTGGGCTAATGAAAAATCTGTTGTTTTAATATCTTTTGTTGTTCCCGGATAATTTTTAATCGTTGTATAAGAGAGATTGGCCAGATTATAAGAGAATTCTACCGTAAAATGTTTTGTCAGCACATAATCTAAACCTCCTGATAAAGCCAGTCCGATCTGGTTTACTTTGATATCGCTGTCCGGTACGGATTGTCCATTTGCTGTTACTTTTGTTTTCCCTGAAATGATGGGAACCGCAAGTTGTCCGAAGAAAAATAACCCCCCATGGATGTTCCAGTATTTTCTTGCGAGAGGCTCCACTACTAGCAGATTGGTTTTTAAAGTAACATTGTCGGCAAACTGATTGGTCGATTTTACTCCAATATTCCCTACAGCAACTCCTACAGCAGTAGACGGACCTATAAAATACCCGGCAAGAGGCAAAATTGTTGTGCTGGACGATTTACCGTTTTCTGAGCCGTCATTTGTACTTTGATAACCGATTTGAGCTGTAGCAAACCAGGTCCCTTTTAAACCTTCCTGTTTTGTTTGAGCGTTGCATAATCCCATTATTACCACAAAACTGGTTAATAATAATTTTCTCATAGTTCCTAGATTTTGTTTGTTTAACGAGATCAAATTTACTTTGGTTTAACATTTTTTGTGATGGTTTTTCAATGACATTTGTCACTTTTGATATTTATCATTTCTGTTAAAAAATAAAAATTTTGTTTTTAAATTTACAGTAGATTAGGTGTGTGTTTTAGTAAATATTAAAATTATACTATTGTATTTTGAATTATTTTCATTGGTTTGTTTGTATAGTGAACCAAAGATTTTCCATATCCGGATTTCTAAATGCAGATTAATGTTTTTACAAAATTTTCTATGAATATTAAATCATTTTTAACTTTTCAGAAATTAGTATATTAGCCCTAATATTAAACTCATAAAATGCAGCGGTTTTTACTGATATTTTCTATATTATTTTCGGCATTCTTTTGCTCTCAGACCAGATTAAACCTTATTCCTTATCCACAAAAGGTTGAATTTCTGAAAGGAGAATTTATTATTCCTCAAAATTTTAAGCTTGATGAAAAGCTTCCTAAAAAAGAAACAGAATACTTTAAAAAGCGGGTTGGAGGAACCTATAAATTCAGTTCCGTAAAAAAAGATGCTCATATCGTTAATACTCTGCTTCTTTCACAGCAAGGTGCCGATCAGCAAAAAGAAAAATATTCAATTAATATTTCACCAAAAAGAATTGAAATAAGATCAAACAGCGATCAGGGATATTTTCTGGCTTTGCAAACTCTCATTCAGTTAATAGAACAGTATAAAATCGCCGGAAAAATTCCCGCCATGAATATTGAAGACGAACCAAAATTCGCCTGGCGTGGAATGCACCTCGATGTTTGCCGTCATTTTTTCACAGTGGATGAGGTTAAACAATATATTGATTATCTGGCGATGTATAAATTGAATACGTTTCACTGGCATTTGACAGATGATCAGGGTTGGAGAATTGAAATTAAAAAGTACCCGAAATTAACGCAAATTGGTTCAAAACGTAAAGAATCCATGATCGGAGCGTATGTTGACAATACCTTCGACGGAAAATCTTACGGACCTTATTTTTATACTCAGGAACAGATAAAAGATGTTGTGAAATATGCTACGGAAAGGCATGTAATCATTGTTCCGGAAATCGAAATGCCGGGCCATGCATTGGCTGCGCTTTCTGCTTATCCTCAGCTTGCTTGTACAAAAGGACCATTCGAGCCAGCTACGAAATGGGGCGTTTTTGATGATGTTTTTTGTCCGAAGGACGAAACTTTTCAGTTTTTAGAAAATGTTTTAGATGAAGTCATCGCACTTTTTCCTTCAAAATATATTCACATCGGAGGCGACGAATGTCCCAAAACAAGATGGAAAGAATGTCTTCACTGTCAGGAATTAATAAAGAAAAATAATCTCAAGGATGAACATGGTTTACAAAGCTATTTTATTCACAGGATTGAAAAATATGTCAATTCAAAAGGAAGAAAAATCATCGGCTGGGACGAAATTCTGGAAGGTGGTTTGGCACCAAATGCAGCGGTCATGAGCTGGACGGGAATTAAAGGCGGGGTTGAAGCTGCAAAATCAAGCCATTTTGCCGTAATGACCCCCGGGTCTTACTGTTATTTCGATCATTATCAGGGAGATCCTGCGACTGAACCCAATGCTTTCGGAGGTTTTACACCTTTGGATAAAGTATATTCTTACAACCCAATTCCTGAAGAATTAAATGCTGATGAGGCAAAATATATTTTAGGCGTTCAGGCTAATCTCTGGACAGAATATATTCTTGATTTTAAACAGGTTCAGTATATGATTTTTCCCAGATTATTTGCACTTTCGGAAGTAGGATGGGGAACCTCGGATCCTAAAAATTATAAAGAATTTGAAGGCAGGGTCATCAACGAATTCAAAACGTTGGATAAAATGGGCGTGAAGTATGCGAAAAGTATTTATAATGTTTCAGGGAAAGTAATTTCCGGTAATAATGGTGTTGCTTATGAGCTTTCCACTTCTCAAGATCCAAATGGAATCCGTTATACGTTGGACGGAACTGATCCTACGGTAAATTCTCCGTCTTATCAAAAACCTGTTCCTGTTTCAAAATCATTAACGATAAAATCTGCTTATTTTGAAAATGGAGAACTGAAAAGTGCCATTTCATCACAGACTTTTACGATATCAAAAACCACTGGAAAAAAGATAATACTTGAAGAGCAGCCAAGCGAAAATTATTCTTTCGGAGGAGCTTTTACTTTAATTGATGGGATTATCGGAAACCCAAGACAACTAGGGAAAACCTGGCTGGGCTTTCAGGGAAAAGACGTTGTGGCTACGATTGATTTTGGACAGAAAATTTCTTTTTCAGAGGTTTATTTTAATACGTTGGATAATAAAGGAAGCTGGATTCATTTTGCAAAATCCGCTCAGGTTTTTGTTTCAGATAACGGAACTGATTTTAAGATGGTAAAAGAAATCGGAAAAGGTGAAATCCTTTCTGCCAAGGGAAAAATCAGGTTAAATGCAGGAAATCAGAATTCAAAATATGTAAAAATAAAAATCGAAAATGCAGGAATTATTCCGGCCGGAAATCCCGGTGCCGATTCAAAAGCCTGGCTTTTTGTCGATGAAATCGGAGCAAACTAAATAACCTCAACCTTAAAGACATATGAACTCACGCAGAAAATTTATAAAAAATACAGCCATCGCATCGTCCGCATTATTGTTGAATCCTCTCGATCTTTTCGGCAAAAAATCACCTGAAAACGACAACAAAATAATCAATAAGCCTATTGTTATTTCTACCTGGAATTTCGGATTGAAAGCCAATGAAGAAGCCTGGACCATTTTAGGAAAAGGAGGCAGAGCTTTAGACGCAGTGGAAAAAGGTGTACGGCTTGTAGAAGATGATCCTAATGAAAGAAGTGTTGGGTACGGCGGGCGTCCTGACAGAGACGGAAGAGTAACGCTGGATGCCTGCATCATGGATGAAAATTACAACATTGGTTCAGTAGCCTGCCTGGAAAATATTAAAAATCCGATTTCTGTAGCCAGAGCAGTAATGGAAAAAACACCGCATGTAATGCTGGTTGGGGATGGAGCTTTGCAGTTTGCGGTTTCCCAGGGTTTTAAAAAAGAAAATCTTCTGACTCCAGAATCAGAAAAAGAATGGAAAGATTGGCTTAAAGACAGTAAATATCAGCCGATTGTCAATATTGAAAATCACGATACTATCGGCATGATCGCAATGGATGCTCAGGGAAATCTTTCCGGGGCATGCACCACCAGCGGAATGGCATTCAAAATGCACGGAAGAGTAGGAGATTCGCCAATCATCGGAGCTGGATTATTTGTGGATAATGAAGTCGGAGCGGCAACGGCTACAGGTCATGGGGAAGAAGTGATCAGAACTGTCGGAACCCATTTAGTAGTGGAATTAATGAGACAGGGCAGAAACCCGCAGCAGGCTTGTAAAGAAGCGGTGGAAAGAATTGTACAGATTACCAAAAGAAGAAACAAAAATCTGAAAGATATTCAGGTGGGTTTTATTGCGATTAATAAAAAAGGGGAATATGGCTCGTATTGTATTCAGGACGGATTCAATTTTGCCGTTTACGACCAGAAAGGTAACCGTCTGGAAAAACCCGGATTTGCTCTAAAATAATTTTATAGAAATTAGAAATTAGAAATTAGAAATTAGAAATTAGAAATTAGAAATTAGAAATTAATTTTGCTAAACCTAAACCTAAACCTAAACCTAAACCTAAAATGTCCAACATAGAAATAGCCTGCTTTAACCCGGAATCAGCCATCATTGCATTTGAAAACGGGGCCGACCGCATAGAATTGTGCGACGGATTAAGCGAAGGCGGAACTACTCCAAATTTTGAAACGGTAAGGCAACTTCGGGAAAAGATCAACATTCCTATTTTTGTGATGATACGTCCTCGTGGCGGAAACTTTACGTATTCGGGGATAGAATTTGAGGAAATGAAATCAGATTTGATTCAATTAAAATCTTTACATGTTGACGGTTTCGTTTTTGGAATTTTAAATGGAAATGATGAGGTCAATGTAGAGCAGAATAAGGAATTGGTTGAACTGGCAAAACCTTACCCCTGCACGTTTCACCGCGCATTCGACAGAGCCAGAGATCTGGAAGATTCATTAGAAAAAGTGATCGAATGTGGAT
Source organism: Chryseobacterium lineare (assembly GCF_977014045.1). NCBI lineage: Bacteria > Pseudomonadati > Bacteroidota > Flavobacteriia > Flavobacteriales > Weeksellaceae > Chryseobacterium > Chryseobacterium lineare. Next base: position 590,062 of record NZ_CDRNIQ010000001.1, read on the forward strand.
TTAAAACAATCCTTACTTCCGGGCAGAAACCGAATGTTTCGGAAGGGAAAGAAAACCTGAAAAAATTGGTGGAGTTGTCAGATGGAAGAATCGAAATTCTTATTGGTGGCGGGCTTCGATCCACAAATATTGAAAAAATTAGAAATTTCACCAAAGCAAATTATTTTCATTCTTCTGCGATTACTGATGGTGGTGCTTTTGCCAGTGCGGACGAGATTATTGCTTTAAAAAGTAAATAAGTATATTATACAGATTGTCATTCTGAAAGAATCTAAACAATAGTATTAAAAGATTTATTTTCTGAGAAGCCTTACAGTCTGTGAAAATAGTTTAAAAAACGAAAAAGTAATTTCAATAAAAAAATAAGCTTTCTTTCAACCATTTAGATCCTTCCAGGATGACAAATTCAACGTTTAAAAATTTCATTAAATTAAATACACCCATTAATGAACAAAATTCTACTTTTTTCCTTCCTATTTATTCAGCTTTTCATTAGCGCACAATTTTCTGAGCGAAATTTATCGTCTGAAAAATGGCAATTTAAAAATGCAAAAGAAACAAAATGGATGTCCGCAACGGTGCCGGGAACTGTTCATTTGGATTTAATGAAGAACAGCGTGATTCCCGATCCGTATAAAGACGAAAATGAGAAAAAAGTGCAGTGGGTAGAAAATGAAGACTGGGATTATCAGACGAAATTTACAATTTCTTCAAAAGAACTGCAGAACGAAAATATTGATCTTATATTTCTTGGTTTAGATACATTTTCCGAAATATATTTAAATGGAAAGCTGTTGAAAAAGACAGACAATATGTTCCGGAAATGGACTATTCCGGTTAAGAAATATGTAAAAACAGGCGAAAATTTTTTACAGATTAAATTCAAATCTTCCGTAAATGCCGGAAAAGAATTAGCACAAAAAGTTCCTTTTATTACACCCGAATCACCAAGAAGTTTTGTGAGAAAAGCACAATATCAATTCGGTTGGGACTGGGGACCAAGACTGGTAACAGCAGGAATCTGGAAGGATGTAAAACTGGAATATTGGAATCTGGTGAAATTTGAAAACATTAAAATAGAACAGAAAAAACTAACGTCAACAAGAGCGGATTTAAATATTTATACAGAAATTTTTGTTGATGGAGAAGGTAAATACAACATTTCAGTCAACGGTAAATCTCAGGAATTTACTTTAAAAAAAGGATTAAATACCCTATCAATTCCTTATCATATCAACAACCCAAAACTTTGGCAGCCTAATGGATGGGGAGAACAAAATTTGTATGATGTGAAAATTTCTTTACAGAAAAATTCAAAAATCATTGACGAAAAATCAGAATATATTGGGCTGAGAACCGTTGAACTGATTCAGGAAAAAGATGCCAAAGGAAAGTCTTTTTATTTTAAAGTGAATGGAAAACCAATGTACGCCAAAGGAACGAATTGGATTCCTGGTGACAGTTTTTACCCGAGAATGACAAAAGAAAAATACAGGAAACTCATCAAAGACTGTAAAGATGCCAATATGAATATGATTCGCGTTTGGGGAGGTGGGATTTATGAAGATGATGAATTCTACAAAGCTTGCGATGAAAATGGAATTTTGGTCTGGCAGGATTTTATGTTTGCAGGAAGCTTCTATCCGGCTGATGAAGACTTTCAGGAAAACGTTGAACTGGAAGTGAAAGATCAGATTGAAAGACTTCAGAATCATCCATCGTTGGCTTTATGGTGCGGAAACAATGAAGTCGATGAAGCAATTGTCAACTGGGGATATCAGAAACAATTTAAGTATTCAAAAGAAGACTCGGTGCAGGTTTGGAAAGATTATAAGAAAATTTTTCATGAAGTCATTCCGAATGCGATTAAAAAATATGCTGCAAAAGGTAAAGATATTTACTGGCCCAGCTCACCGTCTATCGGTTGGGGACACACAGAAAGTTTAACCGAGGGAGATTCCCACTACTGGGGAGTCTGGTGGGGCGAGCAGCCGTTTGAAATATATAATGAAAAAGTTCCGCGCTTCGCTTCTGAATATGGTTTTCAGGGAATGCCGACCCTGGAAACTATGAAATCCATGTTTTCAGGTAAGCCTGATTTGAATGTACAGAACGGAACCATCAAAGCACACGAAAAACATGTAAGAGGTTGGGAAATTATCGACAATTATATGAAACGGGATTATAAAGTTCCGACAGATTTTGTGGAATACAATTATGTCTCTCAACTGCTGCAAGCTCGCGGAATGCAGATTGCTATTGAAGCTCACCGTCGTGCAAAACCTTACAATATGGGAACTTTGTACTGGCAGCTGAATGATTGCTGGCCGGTGGTATCATGGTCGTCGATTGATTACCTGGGAAGTTGGAAAGCCTTGCATTACCAAGTGAAAAGAAGCTTTGAAAATCAGGTGATTTTACCGGAGGAGAAAGACGAGGTTTTAAACATTTATGTAATTAATGATAAATTGAAAACATTCGAGAATGCATCATTAGATTTTGATATCATGACCTTGAATGGTGAGAAAAAAGGTTCAGGAGGAAAGGCAGATACCAAAACTTTGGAATCCAACGGAGTGCTGAAATTTGATTCTTTTTCGTTGGAAGAAATCATAGGAGATGCAGACAGAAATGAAATTTTTTTACATTTAATGTTAAAAGACAAAGAAAATAATATTATAACAGAAAGCAATTATTTCTTCTCAAAGCCAAAAGATTTAAAGCTTACAAAGCCAAATATTAAGATTAAGAAAATCTCGGTTACTGAAATCGAAGTTTCCACGGATGTGTTGGCGAAAGATGTGTATTTGATTGGTGATGTACATTTCAGCGACAATTTTTTTGATTTACTTCCCGGAACTTCAAAGAGAATTAAACTTTCAAAACCTCTGGAAAAAATTGAGGTAATGAGCCTCTGGGATACAATGAATCCGTAAATTTGCATCATAATTTCAAATTATGATAAATTTTGTTCTGATTGCGATTTGTATTGTAGCAGGAATGGTTCTAAAAGCAACAAAATCTATCCATCCGGATGCCCATAAAGGAATCAATACCTGGATTCTCTATCTGGCACTTCCCGCGGTATCTTTCAAATATCTTCCTTACATACACTGGACGGTCGAAATGCTTTTTCCTATTGTAGCGACTTTTCTGATATCGGTTTTTGGATTTCTGTTTATCATGTTTTACAGCAGAGCAAAAGGCTATTCCAGACGGTCGAGAAGTACGATGGAATTGATAAGCAGTTACAGCAATACCTCATTCATCGGTTTTCCGCTGGTCACTGCTTTTTATGGAGAGAGTTTACTGAGTATTGCAGTAATCTGCGATCAGACGATGTTTTTTGCACTGTCCACACTGGGAATTATTGCGGCTGTAAAAGGAGGAAGCACATCCGGAAAAGTGAGTGCGAAATTTATCCTGAAAAGGCTGATCACTTTTCCTCCGTTAATAGGTTGTGTTTCGGCATTAGTATTATCTCAGTTCATCGATTTCAGCTGGGCAGAACCGGTTTTTGATAAACTTGCGGCTACCGTAAGTCCGCTGGCGTTGTTTTCAGTGGGATTACAATTGAAATTCAACGGGTGGAAAAAGCTTATCCCCCAAATGTCTGTTTCAATGCTCTACAAACTCGTTCTGGCGCCGGCCATCACGCTTGGTTTTGCACTTTTAATAGGCATAAAAGGCGATATCGTCAGAATCACTATTTTTGAAGCAGCCATGCCTACCGTTCTTACCTCCAGCATTATCGCTGAGCAGTTCAGGTTAAATACAAAACTCACCAATCTCACGATAGGTTTCAGTATTATCATTGGACTTTTCACTTCTGCAATATGGTATGAAATTATTGAATATTTTTTCTAAATCAATATTACCATTACCAACTGCTCATTATTATATTTTTAGGAAGCTATGTTGGAATGAATCCAAGAGGTAAATTTTCATGTCTTCGCTTAGTGAAACGCCTTTGCGAACGAAAAATATCCAGTAAAAATATCAAAAAATTTGCGTTTCTCTGCGTTAAAAAAAATTGCTTAATCACTTTCATTCATCGTAATGACCTGATAAAAAAATTGCAGTTCACAAAAGAAAAAATTAATTTTACAGTTTAAATATTTCCCTTGAATTACGCCCAAATTGTTTTACCATTAAATTTAAAAGGATCTTTCACCTATAAAGTTCCTGAAGACCTGATTCCTCAGATCGAAGTTGGAATGCGCGTCCTGGTGCCCTTTGGAGGAAAGAAAATTTATACGGGAATCGTTTTTGAGCTTCACGATCTGGCTCCCGAAAATTTTGTAGCAAAAGAAGTCATCAGTATTCTTGATGAAAAACCCATTGTTCCGGAAGGGCAGATCAGATTCTGGAACTGGCTTTCAGACTATTATTTGTGCGGACTTGGAGAAATTTACCGTTTTGCTTTTCCGTCTTCCTTAAAGCTGGAAAGTGAAACTTATTTAAAGCTGAAACCCAATATTGCGGTTGATTTTGAAATTCTGGATGTCAATGAAATGTACCTTATCCAGGCTTTGGAAGTACGCCAGCTCATCAATTTAACGGATATTGAAGCTTTCATTCCGAAAAAAGATATTATAAAAACCATCAATTCGCTGATTGATCTTCAGTACATTGAGATCGATGAAAAAATCGCGGAAAAGTATAAGGCAAAAGAAGTGGCCTATGTTAAAATTAATGATGAGGTTTTAAAGAATCAACATTTAACTGAAATACTTTTACAATTAAGCAGAGCCAAAAAGCAGAAAGATCTTTTCTTACATATTCTCGAAAAGCAGACCGAGCATCCGGATATTCTCATTAAAAAATCAGAACTTTTTGAAGATGGTTATTTTGGAAGTTCTCATTTTAAAGCTTTGTTGGATAAAAATCTTGTTGAAGAATATTATGTTCAGAAAGACCGCCTTCAAAGCTACGAAGGAGAAATTGAAGAGATTGAGGAACTTTCCGAAGCACAGAAAGCGGCAAAAGAAGAGATTGATGAAGCCTTTGAAGAAGGAAAAAATGTGCTGCTGCATGGAGTGACTTCTTCTGGAAAAACTCATATTTATTTAGAGAAAATAGAAGAGTGCATTAACGAAGGAAGAAACGTACTGTTTTTACTTCCGGAAATTTCTCTGACCAAACAAATCACCCAACGATTAGAAAAGAAATACGGACGAAAGCTTGGTTTTTATCATCAGAAATTAACTGATTTTGAAAGGGTTGAAGTGTGGAGGAGAATCAGGCAAAATGATATCAGCATCCTTGTCGGAACAAGAAATGCTTTGTTTTTACCGTTTCAGAATCTGGGGCTGATCGTGGTTGATGAGGAACATGACTCGGCGTACAGGCCGCGTGAAGTTTCACCTTATTTTAATGCGAAAGATGCAGCACTTGTTCTTGGGAGTTTTTATGGGGCTAACGTCATTTTAGGTTCTGCGACGCCTTCTGTCGAAAGTTATTACAATGCAAGGAAAGATAAAATGGCCTATGTTTTTCTTGAAGAACGTTTCGGGAATGTCAATCTTCCGGAATACGAACTAATCAATTTTAAGGAAGCTCAGGATTCCAAAAAAGTTTCCGGAAATTTTTCTTTACAAGTAATCGATGAAATTAAAAAAGTTTTAGAAGATAAAAATCAGGTTATTGTTCTTCACAATCGCCGTGGTTATGCCAATGTTGTAGAATGTGAAACCTGCGGATATGTGAATTACTGTTCCAATTGTGATGTAGTGATGACGTATCATAAGGCTGCCAATGAAATGAAATGCCATTACTGTGGTCAAAGAGCTTCCAAACCGAAAACCTGTCCGAAATGTTATTCCGAAAATTTGAATGAACGGGGCGTAGGCGTAGAGCAGATCCATGAAGAGGTTTCAAAATTATTTCCTGATCATGAAGTTGATCGGATGGATGTCGATTCGATGAGAAAGAAATTTGCCTACGAAAGATTATATGAAAAAATAGAAGATCGTGAAACCGATATTGTTGTAGGAACTCAGATGATTTCCAAAGGACTGGATTTTAACCATATCGAGCTTGTTGCTATCCCGAAAGCAGATTCTTTGCTGTATGTTCAGGATTTCAGGGCGGAAGAACGTGCATATCAGCTGATTACACAGGTTTCCGGAAGAGCGGGAAGAGTGTCGGGAAAAGGGAAAATTATTATTCAGACTTATAATCCGGATCATTCTGTTTTTCAATTGATTAAAATAAATAATCCAGCAAAAATTTATAAATACATTTTAACGGAACGTCAGAAATTTCATTATCCGCCATTTACAAAGCTTATCATGATCGAGCTTAAACACAGAAAAGAAGATAAAACAAGCAGGGCTTCGCAGTTTCTGGGATCTATTCTAAGAAAATATCTTCCCGAAGACTGTGTTTTGGGTCCTGAAAAATCTCCGATTAGCCGGTTAAACAATCTCTATCAGTTTCAGATTATGCTTAAGCTTCCAAGAGGAAAAAAATATGATGAATACAAAAAACTGGTGTTAGCAAGTCTGAGAGAATTTGACGAAATTACTGCATACCAAAGCATTAAAAAAGATGTTTTTGTAGATTTTTAACAAATTTTAACAAATTTTATAGGGTTTTATAAGAAGCCTTAACACTAACTTTTAGCAATATTTTCTACATTTGATCGTTGATTATATGTTTGGGAGTTTAATTTTCAATTTAACCCATTGATTTTTAATTTATCCAAACTGTAGCAAAATGAAAAATAGATGGTAAATTTCAGAAAGTATATTTCAAGTGTTGCGGTGTTGGCCTCAGGATTTTTTCTTGCCCAGTCTACCGTTTCTACAGTTCTGTATTCTCCGGCTTATGACAATTCGAACAGTGGTTTAAACTTACCCTCCCCGATAACATCGATGGTGGAAAAAGCAGTTCTGTCGCCCAAAGAGCTTGTAGATATTAATGTAAACACAATGATGACCGATCCGGTGCTGAAAAATGCAACCTGGGGATTCGTAGTGTACGACCCGAAAACGAAGAAAGTAATCTCTTCGTATAATGAAAATACGCCTTTAGTTCCTGCTTCCACGACAAAATTACTCACCACCGAAACAGCAATGAGCATGCTGGGTGAAAATTACCGTTGGAATACGCAGTTAGAATACTCAGGAAGTGTTGATGAGAATGGAGTTCTGAACGGAAATCTTTATATCATTGGAAGTGGTGATCCGTCTTTAGGGACCAATAAAGGAGGCGCATGGACATATAAAGAAATTGTTTCAGATTTTAAAGAAGGTCTTTCCCGTGAAGGAATCAAAAAGGTAAATGGTGATATTATCATCCAGACAGCGCTTTTCAAAGGCAATATTTCAAGGCTTCCGGAAAATGTTGTTTGGCTGGAGAACAATAATTATTATCTGCCTGTCGGTACTACCCGCGAGATCAATCCGGCAAATGAAAAGCTGATCGTTAAAAAAACAAGCAATTTCTCTACAGAAAAAAAGTTCTTCTACGTTTCTCCTTACAACCATCAGATGGTATATGCTGATAAGTACGAAGGGGATCCAATTTTGACCACAAAGTTACCCGACGCTCCGGCTTATCTTGCCAATACCTTCAGAACAACATTGGTGAAAACAGGAATTCCGGTTACCGGAAAAGTAACTCCAAAAATGACAGATGCCAATCCTGAAGGCAGAAAGCTGATTTCAACCTATAAATCTCCTACTTTAAGCGATATCATTTATTATACCAATCAGCACAGTGATAATGGTCTGGCTGAAGCGCTTTTAAAAACAGTAGGATTTCAGAGTTTAGGAGATCAGACAACTGAGTCAGGAAGAAAAGTTGTAACGGAACACCTTAAAAATGAGGGTTTTGATATGATCGGTTTAAATTATATCGACGGTAGCGGACTTTCAAGAAGTAATAACGTAACGCCGATTGCTCAGGCAAAGTTTTTAACATCCTTAATGGATGAAAAATTTTATAAAACATATCTGAATTCTTTGCCGGTTGGAGGTCAGTCAGGAACATTGAAAAGAATGTTTAACGGCCTTGGAAACGGACAGGTTTTTGCAAAAACAGGAACTTTAAATAAAGTAAAAACTTTGGCAGGATACATGAAAACCAACACTGGGAAAACTTTAGTTTTCTCTTTGATGGTCAACAATTACGCAGGATCGGTAGATATGGTTAAGAAGAGAATGGAGAAAATTCTTGAACCTGCTTTAGATTTATAGAATTATTAAAATTTAATTAAGATATAAACCTTTTGATCAATGATTGAAAGGTTTTTTTATATCTTTGACATAATTTTTGTTACATATGAGAAAATTTTATTTTTTGCTTTTGAGTGTACTTGCATTTCAGCATTCTTACGCTCAAAACGATAATGTTGAAAAGAAAGGCTTGATTGCCAAAGAAATGAAGTCATTTGCCAATAAAATGGCTGTGGGAAATACCAACCCTAACACTCTTAATTATGATCTGCAATATCAGAGAATGGATGTTTCTATAGATCCTGCTGTTTATAATATTTCCGGATCTGTGACCTCTCATTTTAAGCCGAACCAGAATATGAATAGTATTTATTTTGATCTGGATGATGAGATGACGGTTTCGCAAGTTGTTTATCACGGGAATAGTCTCAATTTTCAACAACTGAGTACCAAAGAGGTAAGAATTGATTTTGCTTCTTCAATTGCGGCCAATGTTTTGGACTCTCTTACCATCAATTATTCAGGGCAGCCGACTGCAGCAAATAATGCATTTTTTAACGGAACTCAAAGCGGAACAGCTGTTTTATCAACGCTGAGCGAACCCTATGGTGCTCAGGACTGGTTTCCGACCAAGCAGAGCTTAAATGATAAAATTGAAAGATTTGATATAAAAGTTACTACACCTTCTCAGTACAATGTTGCTGCCAACGGAAAATTAATGTCTGAAACAGTTCTTGGAAACGGACAAAAACGAACATTCTGGAGAACAGAATATCCTACGGCTGCGTATCTCATTGCTCTTTCAGTGACCAATTTCGTTAAACTGAACGATACGATGGGAAATCCACCTTTTCCTTTTATAAACTATGTTTTTCCTTCAACAGCATCTAATACCACCAATATGAGTAATATAAACTGGACCAAAACGGTGATGGATACTTTTGAAACCTATTTCGGGCCTTATCCTTTCCGGAATGAAAAATACGGACACATGGAGTTTCAGGCCGGCGGCGGAATGGAGCACCAGACTATGTCTTCTTTGGGATCATGGGGCAGAGGGCTTATTGCTCACGAACTTGCCCATCAGTGGTTTGGTGATAAAGTAACCTGTGGTGCCTGGAATGACATCTGGCTCAATGAAGGTTTTGCAACATTCGGGGAGCATTTAGCCAATGAAAAGCTTTTGATGACGAATAATGAGTTTAGAAATTATCTTTTAGGCCAAAAAGATTACATTACAAGTTCACCGGGCGGAAGTGTATATGTGGCAGATGCTAATTTAGGAAGTGTCGGAATGATATTTAGTGGGAGATTATCTTATGCCAAAGGAGCGTATGTATTAAGAATGCTAAAATGGATTTTGGGAGATACAGCTTTTTATCAGGCTATTAAAGAATATCATGCAAGACCCGCGCTGGCATATAATTATGTGAGAACGCAGGATTTTAATGCTTCTTTATTAACTTCCACAGGTCAGGATTTTACAGAGTTTTTTAATGACTGGATCTACGGACAAGGGTATCCTACCTACGACATCCGCTGGAAACAAACTGGAAATACATTGACATTTAAGGCTTCTCAAATTCAAAGCAGTCCAACAGTAAGCTTTTTTGAATTGCCTTTGCCGATAAAAGTAAACGGAACCGCAGGACAGGTTGCTTATTTTGCATTAAATAATACTTCGAATAATCAGTATTTCACCCAAACCGTCAATTTTCCGGTGGCAAGTGTGGAATTTAATTATGATTATCAGATTGTTGAGAAAAGTTCTACCGTTACTCAGGATAGCAGTTTGGGAACGGGCGATGTCAATAAGGACGAATTTGCATTATATCCGAATCCTGCCAAAAGTGAAATACATCTTAAAGGAGTTAATAAGGCAACAGATTTCACAATTTATTTTATAGATGGAAAGCTTGTAAAAAAAGGAACTTACCAGCCGGAAAAATCAATCAGTATTTCAGAATTGGTTCCGGGGACTTACATTTTCAAAATTAATGATAAGAATGTGAAGTTTTTAAAGAAATAAATCTTTAAAATCTAATGTAACTTCAAAAACCTTTAGAATTTCTGAAGGTTTTTTTATTATTGTTTTAAATTAATCAAAAAAAAATGATATTTGTCTGGAGTTTTAAATTATTTTTTCATAACTTGTTCATTACTAATTACATTATTATGAAAAAAGTTCTATTTTCTCTAGGGACATTTATGTCATTGAGTGTACTGTCGGTCAGTGCACAAACTTCAAAAATTTCATTTGAAGCGTCGGAAGGTTATACTGTCGGAAATCTTGGCGGTCAACAGGGTTGGACAGCTTGGGGAGGTATTCCTATTACTAATCCTACAGTGGCTGCTTCCAATGCAACGGATGGAGTAAACTCATTTACGATGTTAAGTGAAGGCGACGTTTTAAGCTCTTGCGGTATTGAAAAAAATATTTCCAGCCTGGTTACGGCAAGTAATGATGTTGAAATTTCCTTTGACTACAGATTTGACGGTCTGGATGGTTCAGATTATGAAATTGCTGTTTATAATGATAATGTAGATTATTATTATACCGCCGCATTACGCATCGATTATGAAACCGGTACAATGGCCTACAGAACTGCAACTGCATTTGTTGATGGTCCTGTATTAAATCCTAATCAATGGTATAATATTAAAATAGGAATTAAAAAATCTACCAATATATTACAGTATTGGGTGAATGGAACTCAGGTTTACAGCGGAGCGTTGGGTACTTATAAAAATGCACATACAATTGACTTTGTCTATGATGATTTCGGAACAGGATTTAAGGTTGATAATGTTCTTGTAGCTAATGTCAGCTCGCTCGCTACGGGTGAAGTCTCCAAAAAAGAAAATATCACTATTTCCCCAAATCCGGTAACTGATATATTGAATATTGAAACTGATGCCAAAATTGTTTCCGTTTCCGTTTTTGATACAAAAGGAAGTTTGGTAAAAACCATTTCAAATGCTGGTAAAACAGTTAATGTATCTGAACTGAGTACAGGAAATTACCTCATTAAAGTAAAAACCGACAAATCTGAATTTACTAAAAAAATCATTAAGAAATAAGATCTTCAGATCTTTCCCACTTAAGATTATATAAATAAGAAAGCTGTTTCATCCTTGTGAAACGGCTTTTTTTATTAAATTAGCGAATCTTAAAAATTATAAGAAATGATCTCTGAAAAATATCTTGAAAATCTACAGAACGAACTGCAAAACATTGAAAAAGAAGGGCTTTATAAAAGAGAAAGAATCATTACTTCTCAGCAAAGTGCGGAAATAGAAGCGAATGGAAAAAAACTGCTAAATTTTTGTGCTAATAATTATCTGGGATTATCTAATAATCAGGAAGTGATGAAAGCTTCTCAGGATATGATAGAATCCCATGGGTATGGGATGTCTTCGGTTCGTTTCATCTGCGGAACTCAGGATATTCACAAGCAACTGGAGCAGAAAATCGCTGACTTTTTGGGTCTTGAAGATACTATTTTGTATGCTGCCTGTTTTGATGCCAACGGTGGTGTTTTTGAACCATTATTTACAGAAGAAGATGCAATTATTTCCGATGAATTGAACCATGCTTCCATTATCGATGGGGTACGTCTTTGTAAGGCGGCGAGATACCGTTATAAAAATAACAATATGGAAGATCTTGAAGCGCAGTTAATTGCTGCTTCTGAAAAAAATCACCGTTTCAAAATTATTGTTACTGATGGTGTATTTTCTATGGATGGAATTGTTGCAGACCTGAAAGGCGTTTGTGATCTGGCAGATAAATATGATGCATTGGTAATGGTTGACGATTCTCATGCGACAGGTTTCATAGGAAAAACAGGCCGTGGAACGCATGAAGCAAACGATGTAATGGGTAGAGTAGATATTATTACTTCTACATTAGGTAAAGCTTTAGGTGGTGCTTTGGGAGGATTTACTTCCGGGAAAAAAGAGATCATCGACATGTTGAGACAGCGTTCCAGACCTTATTTATTCTCAAACTCACTGGCTCCCGGAATTGTTGGTGCAGCGTTGAAAGTTTTGGATATGATTTCTGAAGATACTTCTCTTCGTGATAAAGTCATGGAAAATGCAGAATATTTCAGAACGGAGATGAAAGCCAGAGGTTTTGATATTCCTGATGGTGATGCGGCGATCGTTCCGGTAATGTTGTATGATGCTCCTTTAGCTCAGAAAATGGCAGAAAAACTGATGGATGAAGGAATTTACGTAATCGGGTTCTTCTATCCGGTTGTGCCGAAAGGAAAAGCGAGAATCAGAGTTCAGCTTTCCGCAGCTCATACGAGAGAACATCTGGATAAAGCGATTACTGCTTTTGAAAAAGTAGGAAAAGAATTAGCGGTGATTTCTTAAAATAAAAAATAGCTCTACGTTTGTAGAATTAAAAACAGAATTTCTTATATTTACAGAAATTCTGTTTTTTTATGCAAAAATTATCCTTTTTACTGATCTTTTTGGTGTTTGTTTCCTGTAAAACAAAGATGAATCAGTATGTTAAAGATGAAAAGAAAGTAAGCAAACGAGACGGCAAATGGAAAGAAGAATATTCTTCAGATGAGGGGACACTAAACGCTATCGGAAAATATAGAATGGGAGAAAAAGTGGGCGTGTGGAAGATGACTTTAAATGGCCATAAATATCAAAAAGATGTTATCAGAAAAGGAATTACCAAAACCAAAAGATATTTTCCAAACGGAAAACTGATGGAAAGAGGTCAGTCTAAAATAGATATTTCTGAAAATGAACGCCATTGGTATTACTTCGGTGACTGGAAATATTATGATGAAAAAGGAAATCTTCGTTACATAAAAAAATATGCAGATGGTAAAAAGGTGGATAGTATCTCATTCGAAAAATAATATGCTCAAACTTCTTAGTATAAAATAATGAACATAACAGAATAAAAGCAATATTTATTCTGTTTTCTATCAAATATTTTTGTCATTAACATTATATTTGCCATTATTTTTTTTAAATGCTTTACACTATAATAAAAGCACTGCACATTATCTTTATGGTAAGTTATTTTGCAGGAATTTTTTATCTCGTAAGAATTTTTGTGTACTATAAAGACACCGACGAATTTGCAGAAGATAAAAAGAAAATCTTAAGGGAGCAATATACTTTCATGGCACGAAGGCTTTGGAATATTATTACCGTTCCCGCCGGCGTGATCATGACGGTGTGCGGATTAATCATGATTTTTTTGAATACAGGATTGATGAAAATACCCTGGTTTCATTTAAAACTGACGTTCCTTGTAGGCTTAGCGATCTATCATTACTGGTGCTGGAAGAAAGTTTTAAGGCTAAAAGAATTAAACGGGAATACTCTCGAAACAGCCAATATCAAATTAAGACAGGCTAATGAAATCGCTACTTTTATTTTATTCCTGGTGGTATTTACCGTGATTCTCAAATCTCAGGTTATTGAATACTGGTGGCAATTAATCTCAGGATTTTTCGTTCTGGTATTTTTAATTATGATGACCGTAAAACTGGTTAATAAAAAAAGAAAAAATAAAGGCTTTAGGCTACAGGCAATAAGCGATAAGCTTTTGCCTACTGCTTATAGCATATTGCTTACTGCAAATTAAAAAAACTATGATTGCAATTTTAAAAAAAGAACTTTGGAGTTATTTCGGAAACTGGAGTGCGTGGGTGATTATCGCGGCTTTCAGTCTGATCGCGACGCTGTTTCTGTTTTTTTTCGACAACGATTCTAATATCTTTGAAATCGGGATGGCTTCTTTACAGAGTTATTTCGTTTTGGTACCGTGGTTATTGATGTTTATCATTCCGGCACTTTCCATGAAGACTTTTGCGGAAGAACAGCAGACGGGAACGTTGAATTGGCTATTTTCCCAACCTTTGAAAGTTTCGGATCTGGTATTCGGGAAATTTCTTTCTGTGTGGATTGTTGGAATTTTATGTTTAATTCCATCGTTGATTTACCTGTACACCGTCTATGTTTTGGGTGTTCCTGAAGGAAATATTGATTTAGGAATGACCTTCGGAAGTTATATTGGGTTAATTATTTTAATTGCAGCATTTTCAGGGGTGGGAATTTTAGCATCCTCGCTTTCACAGAATCAGATTATGGCTTATCTGCTGGGTGTTTTCATGTGTTTCATCATGTATTTCGGAATTGAACAATTAGCAAGCTATAAACTGTTGGGAGGTGCCGATTTTATTTTGCAGAATATCGGTTTTTACCAGCATTTTTTAGGTTTTACAAGAGGTCTTATTGATTTTAAGGATGTTGCCTATTTTGCTTTAATTATCGGTATTACATTAGTTTTATCCAATCATTTTATAAATAAAAAGAAGTAGAATTATGAAGAAGATACAATTTAAGTCTCCATTAGGAATTTTACTTTTTGTGATATTGCCATTAGTCATTATTCTTGCAATTTCAGGAATCAGATTGGATTTAACCAAAGAAAAAAGATACACCCTTTCTGAAAATACAATTAAAGTTCTCGAATCTGTCCATAAACCTTTAACGGTTGATGTCTATCTGGAAGGTGATTTTCCGGCAAGCTTCAAGCAGCTTCAGAGCGAAACGAAATTCATGCTGGAAGAATTCAGAAAAATTAATCCGCAAATCGATTTTAAATTTATCGACCCTATCAAAACCAAAATATCTAAAGACACATTGATGGCGATGGGTATGCAGCCTTCCATGCTTCCGGATATCAAAGACGGGAAAGTCTCGCAGATCATGCTTTTCCCTTATGCGGTGGTGAAGTACGATAAAAGAGGAGTTTCCATTCCTTTGGTGGTACAGCAGACGGGAATTGATGCTGACCAGCAGTTGACAAAATCAATTGAAAACTTAGAATATAATCTTGTTTCAAACATTAAAAATATTGCAGCAAGCAAAAGAAAGAAAATAGGAATTCTGGTGAATCAGGATGAATTGAATCCAAGAGAATTTCAGGGGTTCATGCAATTGGCAACCGAAAGTTATGATGCAGGACCTATTATTCCTAAAAATCAGACTGAACTTAGCCTGGCTGACGTCCCAATGCTGAAGCAAATGAGTGCTTTGGTGATTGCAAAACCAAGAAAAGCCTTCACCGACGGTGAAAAAGTTATTCTTGATCAATACATCATGAACGGTGGGAAAACGTTGTGGATGATCGATG
The DNA here is from genome assembly GCF_977014045.1 of Chryseobacterium lineare. Taxonomy (NCBI): domain Bacteria; kingdom Pseudomonadati; phylum Bacteroidota; class Flavobacteriia; order Flavobacteriales; family Weeksellaceae; genus Chryseobacterium; species Chryseobacterium lineare. The sequence goes on from NZ_CDRNIQ010000001.1 coordinate 605,425, forward strand.
CCGTAAACGCAGAAATGGATACGCTGATGAGATCGCAGAAAGTAATGCCTTTCCCTGTAGATATCAATATGACGGACTTTTTCTTCAATTACGGAATCAGGATCAATCCGGCGTTGGTGAAGGATGTGAAGAAATTTGCCTTGTTGAGATTAGTTACCGGAGAAGTAAGCGGAAATCCTCAGTACACCAGTCTTCCGTGGCCGTATTTCCCGTTAGGAATTGCCGAAAATAACAATCCGATTACCAAAAATATCAATCCTGTAAAATTTGAATTCCCGACTTCCATCGATACATTGGGCGGAAGAAAAAATATTAAAACCAATGTTCTTTTTGAATCGAGTGAAAGAACTTTATTAAAGCAGGTTCCCAACTATGTCGATTTAAAAGAAATTTCCAGTGTCGACAGCCTTGGGCAAATGGAAAAACCAAGCACTCCGAAAATTTATGCCGTGGCTTTGGAAGGGAAATTTAATTCTGCCTATGCTTCAAGGATTGAAAGAAAATCGTACCCGAATTTTAAAACTTCAAGTCCTGAAAATAAAATGATCGTCATTGCCGACGGAGACGTAGGAAGAAACAAAGTGTTGAAAGGAGAAGCACTGCCTTTAGGGGTAGATCTCCTGACCAACGAACAGTTTGGAAACGAACAGTTCCTGAGAAATGGATTAGACTATCTTCTCGATGACAGCAATCTTATGGAGCTGAGAAACCGAAACATCGAAGAAAGGCTTCTTGACCGGCAAAGAATAACCGAAGAGAAAAGCAACTGGCAATGGTTCAATTTGCTGCTGCCATTAGCCATTATCGGACTTTTAGGAGGATTATTCTTCTGGTTGAGGAAGAAGAAGTTTGGATAAAATAAAAAAAGAGAAGCCCAAAACTTCTCTTTTTTGTTTATTATTATTGTCTTTCTTCTATTTTAATAGGATTTTGTCTTGCGTCAAAAACATCAGTAATTTCAATTCGGTTTTTTTCTTGATTAAACCAATAAATGATTTTATAATTTTTATAAACCAAATATCTGAAGTTTTCTTTTCTGGATAAGAGCAATTCTTCTTTTTGTCCTATTTCTTTTTGAAAATCAAGAGTATTGACTTTATTTACAATTCCAACAACAAGCTTGTTTGCAACTTTCAGGCTGGCTTTTAGTTTATAATAATCAAAAATATTTCTTAGTTGTTTCTTTCCAAAATTTGTCCAGAATATTTTTACTGCCATTGTTTTATTTCTGAAAGTAGATCATTAGACTCAATAATTCTGTCGTTTTTTGAATCTTCTAATGATTGATCAATTCGTTTATTTAGCTCTTCAATTGAAAAAGGTCTGGTATGATCCTCCTTTTCTAATTTTGATAAAATATATTCTTCGATTTTCTCAAAGAAACTCTCATCCTGAAGCTGAGCCAAATATGTGATTAAGTTTAATTTTCTTGTTTGAATATCCATAACTGATATATTTAAATCAAAAGTACAAATTAATTTTTAAAGCTTACACATTTCAATTAAACGCCCTCCTAAACTCCCCCGGCGACTGCTTCACCTTCTGCTTAAACAACTTACTGAAAGACTGCGGATGCTCAAAACCAAGCTCATAAGCAATTTCACTTACTGAAAGATTGGTCGTGCTCAGACGTTCTTTAGCGTGATCGATCAGCTTATTCTGGATGTGCTGCTGTGTATTTTGCTGCGTGTGAATGCGAAGTAAGCTTCCCAGATAATTAGGGGAAATATTCAGTTGCTCGGCGATGGATTTCACAGAAGGAATTCCTTTTTCCAGCAGGTTTCCGTTGTTGAAATGCTGTGAAAGAACATCTTCAAACTTCTCCAGCAATTCGTGGCTGGATTTTTTGCGGGTAAAGAACTGACGTTCATAAAATCGCTCGGCATAGATCAGGAACAGTTCAAGCTGGGCAACAATCAATTCCTGAGTGAATTTATCAATATTGTTCTGGTATTCTTTTTCAATGTTTTTAAAAAGATCAACAATAATTTTTTCTTCCTTATCCGAAAGAAAAAGCGCTTCATTGATCTGGTAACTGAAAAATTCATACGACTTTATTTTCTTGATAAGCGAAGTTCCCCAAAGGAAATCCGGGTGGATGAGCAGCAGATATCCCGTCGGTTCCACTTCCACATCAGGTTTCATTTCAAGACTCAGAAACTGAAGTGGCGAGACAAAGCACAAAACCCCGGAATCAAAATCATATTCCTGCTGGCCATAATTGAATTTAGCACTGACATTCCGTTTCAGTCCGACCGAATAGAAATTCTGGATCCACTTAATCTCCGTATCATTCACAGGATATTTTACTTTGCTGTAATCAATAAGGCTGATTAGCGGATGTTCCGGGTTGGGAAGGTTACAGAACGCATGAAATTCTGAAATTGAATTAAATCTAAAGGTCTGTTTCATAACGCTAAATTATTAATTATTTTCAATGGTTGAGCATCAGGAATTTATATATTTACCTCTTTGTGCATTTTGCTAAATTTTGGTATTGAATTCGTCAATTCGAGTGTTTTTTCGTAACAAGGTGAAGAAAAAATGTATCGAGAATGAAATTTATCCTCAAACTCACAAACTTCTCGATATGATTTTTTCAAAATCTACTCGAAGTGACGAGAATGAATCAAAATGTACAATGGGTTTATCTTAAACCTATTTGAAAAAGTTTCAACCTCACGGTTAGTATTAGTGGTGTCATCCTGAGCCTGCCGAAGGATCTCGTTACAAACTCTATTATTACAAGGAGTTCTGTAACTGTTTCAACAAAATATAAAATTATCTTCACCATTTCCCATAAAAATTCTATTTTTAAACCACTAAAAACATTGCCTGATGATCAGTAAAGCCCTGGAAATCTGTTACGAATTTCCGTTTTTCCTGTCCGAAGAACTGGAAGAAATATACAATGCGCACGAAAAGGTTACTTTCCACAAAGGAGATTTTATCCTGAAAGAAGGAAAGACCGCCAATGAGTATTATATCATGGAAAAAGGTCTTGCCCGGTCATTTGTCAATGATTTTAACGGAAATGATGTGACAATCAATTTTTTCGTAGATAATGAAATCATCATTGAAGTTTCATCCCTTTTTCAGCGAATTCCCACACAGGAAAATATTGTCTGTATTACCGACTGTGAGTGCTGGAAAATGGATTTCGATACCTTTCAGGAACTGTTTCACAAAATCCCGAATCTCAGGGAATGGGGAAGGGCATGGATGTCCCAGCAGCTTTTCATCGGAAAACAGCGCTCTGTTGAGATGTTCACCCTTTCTGCGACCAAACGGTATCTCAATCTTCTGGAGCAGAAACCTTACGTCATACAATTTGCGCCGCTAAAGCAGATTGCTTCCTATCTTGGTGTTACAGATACTTCCTTGAGCCGCATCCGTAAAGAGCTTGTCTCACATCCCAGGAAAATTTAAATCTTGTCTTATGGCAAGTTGACTTTCACTGTAACTCGGTAATTTTGGTTAAAGCTTAACATAAAAAATTACAGTATGAAAGTCAATCAAATTTACGTTAATCTTCCGGTAAAAGATATTCAGAAAACAAAAGAATTCTGGACGAATCTGGGATTTTCCATCAATGAGCAAATTTCTGATGAAAGAGCAGTTTGCATCATCATGAGTGACCATATTTCTGTCATGTTTCTCACAGAAGAATTTTTCGAAACCTTTTCTGAAAGGCCGGTCCCGAAAGGCGATACAACGCAGGTTTTGGTAGCCATTGGCTTAGACAGCCGCGAAGAAGTCGACCAGGTAGTAAACGCCGCGGTTGCCAACGGAGCGACACAGCACGAAGAACCCCAGGATCATGGATGGATGTATCAGAATTCTTTCTGGGATATCAATGGTCATGGCTGGAATGTCATCTTTGCAGACCCTTCTCAGATTCCTTCATAATCTTATTTCAACTTTAAACTCTAAAAGTTATGGACACACCAACATCAAATAAACTGGACATTATTATTCCTGCATTTCGTGGTCACAGCCAAAATTTCCTGATGGTTCTTGATGGAATTTCAGAGGAAGATGCTTTAAAAAGAATTGAAGGCAGAACCAATCATATCATCTGGATGGCCGGAAATTTTCTTGATATGCGGTACGCATTAGGGAGCGTTCTCGGGGTTCAGGAAGAATTTGAATTCAAAGATTTTTTCTTTCAGGGAAAAGCGTTGGATGAAAATTTTAAATATCCCTCTTTACAACAGCTGAAAGATGCTTTCCACAAAATTTCACCACTCGTTTATCAGAAATTGCTGGAAGTATCGGACGAAAATCTGGACCAGGCTTTTCCGATGGGAATGAACATCGATTTCTTTCCGGAAACCGTTCTGAATTTTGTCGGAATGTGCATTGGGCGCGAAGATTACCTTTGTGGACAAATCGGATTAATGCGACGAATACTAGGTTACGAAGGAATGAAATATGACTTTGATAAAGATCTGAAATATTAAATCAACCCGGTTGAAAAGGACATCGGGCGTCAACTACTTTGTCCTTCGTACTAGGGACCGTGTGTCCTCCGCCCGAGAGGTGGTGTACGGACAGTACGATAGAGGGAACGTTGACAGACAGCTCCCGATATATAAAAGAAAATCGGGTATCATTCAAAATAACATCAATTAAAATAAAAAATCATGGCTAAATTAAATTCTTATTTAAACTTTGATGGTAAAGCTGAAGAAGCTTTCAACTTTTACAAATCTGTTTTCGGCGGCGAATTTGTCGGGGAAATCTACAGAATGGGAAATGCTCCCGGAACTGAAAACTTATCCGAAGAAGAAAAAAACAGGGTGATGCATATTGCGCTTCCTGTAGGTAATGATCTTCTCATGGCTTCCGATATTGTCCCAAGTTTCGGTCAGAGTCTTACTTTAGGAAACAGTAATTATGTTTCAATTTTCCCGGAATCAAGAGAGGAGGCCGACAGGTTTTTCAAAGGACTTTCAGAAGGCGGTCAGGTAGAAATGCCGATTGAAGATCAGTTCTGGGGCGATTATTTTGGAAGTTTTCAGGATAAATATGGCATTTATTGGATGGTGAATTATAACGAGGAATATGTAAAATAGCTTATCTTTAGGTTGTTTTTTAACACCAAATATAAAATTATATGGAACCTATCAAAATTGATATTACGATTCTGTCGCCTGTTGACAAAGTGTGGGATTATTTTAACGGTCCGGAACATATTACCCAATGGAACTTTGCCAGCGATACCTGGGAATGCCCCTCTGCTGAAGTAGATTTAAAGCCGGGAGGAAGATTTAAAACCAGAATGCAGGCTAAAGATGGAAGTTTCGGATTTGATTTTATCGGAATTTATGATGAAATAATTCCTGAAAGAAGTATCACCTATCATACCGAAGACAACAGGAAAGTACAGGTAATGTTTGATAAAATAGATGAAAACACCACAAAAGTAACAGAGATTTTCGATCCTGAAAAGCAAAATCCTGTGGAAATGCAGAGGGATGGCTGGTATGCTATTTTGAATAATTTTCATAAATATGTAGAAAACAATTAATTATTTTCTTTCAGCATCATGATCAATTTAGTAATAATGGCAAAATGCTTAAGTTCCATTTGCGCTGTGAGTCATGCTGCGCATGGGAATTTCCTGCAGGGTATTATTCCCTTACCGGCCAGAAGAACTCTTGAAAAAGAAAAAATCGATTCCCTGGAAAAACTGTCGGATTATTCTGAAAAAGAAATCCTTCAGATGCACGGTTTTAGTAAAAATGCAGTGCAAAAACTGAAAGTTTACATGATGGAAAATGATATTTATTTTAAAAATAATGAAAGCCGGCTACCGTTAAATAATAATTAAATGACATTCAGGTAATCTTTACAAAACTATCGGGCCACTATCATTTGCTGAGTAAAACGCCCTTGCGAACGAAAAATCAGCTGTTTAGATATCAAATAAAATCCTTGCGTCTTTTGCGTTAAAAAGAAAAAGCACAGGTTTTTATACTTTAGAATGCATTTAAATGTTAAGCATCTATCATTTGCTGAATGAAATGCCCTTGCGCCCGGAAATCAACATGATGATTTAAAAAAAATCCTTGCGCCATTTGCGTTAAAAAAGATGTACAAAACTTAAAGCTAATATTCAGAATGAATTATTATCAACATTTAAATTAAAACTATGAACAATGATATTTTTCCGTGCCTGTGGTACGATGAAAATGCCAAAGAATCTGCAGAATTTTACTGTAAAATATTTAACGGAAACATTACTGCAGATACTCCTGTTGTGATGAATATAGAACTTTTCGGACAGAAATTGATGCTCCTCAATGGTGGACCTCAATTCAAAAAAAACGCATCTGTTTCTTTCATGGTCATCTGCGAAACGGAAGATGAAGTTGATAAATACTGGAATGAACTCATGGATGGCGGAATGGCTCTAATGCCGTTGGATTCTTATTCATGGAGCAAAAAATACGGTTGGCTTAAGGACAAATATGATGTAACATGGCAGATATTCCTTGGAGAAAATCAGACAGGGCAGAAAATTGTTCCCACGCTGATGTTTATCCATGAAAACAACGGAAAAGCAATCACCGCCATGGAATTTTACACAAAAGCGTTTCCAAATTCCAGGATTGGGAATATTCTGAGATATGGGGACGGAAGTGAAGGGCATCCTGCCGCAGAGCCTCCACAAAATATTCAGCATGCCCATTTTGTCATTGATGATTACAGTTTATTCTGTATGGATAATTCTTACGACCACCAGTTTGATTTTAATGAAGCCATATCCATGGTTGTCATGACTGATGATCAGGAGCAGACGGATCATTATTGGAACACTTTAGCTTCCAATGGAGGCAGAGAAAGCATGTGCGGCTGGCTGAAAGATCAGTTTGGATTCAGCTGGCAGATTGTTCCTAAAAGATTAATCCAGCTGATGAGTGATCCGGATCCGATGAAAGCTCAGAAAGTCGTTCAGGCCATGATGAAAATGCAGAAAATTATCATAGAAGATCTGGAAAAGGCTTATAATTCTTAAAAGGTGTTAAAAGTTTTTTAAATATAATTCGTCTTTTTACGGGATACCATATTTTTTAAGCTTCGGCTTGCTGTTTGATGATGATTAGAAAAAGATTTGCTTATGAAAACACAGAACAAGTCAGATTCTAAATCAAAAGTTCCTCAGGAAGGACTGTATCCCGAGATTATTCGTGAAAATTACAAAGGCAGTGAAAAGCTTTTAGGTAAAAAGGCTTTGATCTCAGGAGGTGACAGTGGTATCGGTCAGGCAGTGGCTGTTCATTATGCCCGCGAGGGTGCTGAGGTAGCTATTATTTACAAAGAAAGTGATGATGATGCCAGGGAAACTCAAAAGCTGGTAGAAAAAGAAGGTCAGAAATGTATTTTGCTGAAAGGAGATATCTCAAAAAAAGATTTCCGGAAAAAATGCCTTCAGCAGATCAAAAAAGAATGGAAGTCCCTGGATATCTTGGTCAATAATGCTGGAATACAGTTTCCTAAAGATGATATTGAAAATATTTCTGATGAACAGATTCAGGAAACGTTTAATACCAATATTATCTCTATGATTTCATTGACCAGAGATTGTCTGGAACTGATGGACAGCGGTTCCCGCATTATATGTACAACCTCTGTAACAGCTTATCGCGGCAGCGATCATTTGATTGATTATTCTTCAACGAAAGGGGCTATTGCCACATTTATACGCTCTCTGGCCACCAATATCGCTGAAAAGAATATTTTGGTTAATGGGGTAGCTCCGGGTCCGATCTGGACACCTTTAGTAAAAGAAACTTTTGATGATGTTTCAGATTTCGGAAAAGACAATCCGATGAAAAGAGCAGGGCAGCCTTCTGAAGTGGCTCCGGCATATGTTTTTTTGGCATCGCAGGATTCCAGTTTTATTACCGGTGAGATTATCCATATCAATGGAGGAGATTTTGTAGGTGGATAATATTTACACAGATTAACAGCTAGTTTTATATAAATTATGGAAAAATTGAATTTTGATATTGAGATTAATGCAGAAGCAATAAAGGTTTGGAGCGTTCTCTGGGATGATTTTTCTTTCAGACAGTGGACTTCAGCTTTTACGGAAGGATCTTTTTATCAGGGAAATTTAGAAGAAGGAAGCATTATAAAATTTCTTGATCCGAAAAATAACGGAATGTACAGTGAAATTATAAGTCTGATTCCCAATGAGGAAATAACGTTCCTGCACTTGGGGGAGATTTATGAAGGTGTTGAAGCTCCTCGTGACTGGGGTGATGCTACTGAAAAATATGTTCTTACCGAAAACGAAAATATTACACACTTACATGTAGAAATTAATACATCAGAAGAGTTCAAGTCATTCTTTGAAGAAAAATTTCCGAATGCTCTGGCGAATGTAAAACATCTCTCTGAAAATCAACTTTAAATCAATTTAAACAATGGAAACCTTATCGTACGAAATTATCATTAATGCTCCCAGACAAAAAGTTTGGGACGTTTTGTGGAATGAAAACACTTACAGCGAATGGACAAAGTTTTTCAGTCCCGGCTCTGTCATGAAATCCGATTGGAAGGTGGGAGGAAAAACCTATTTTGTAAATGCCGAAGGTGAAGGAATGGTGTCGACAATCGATAATATTGAGGAGCCTAACCAGATTATTTTTAAGCATTTGGGAATGGTCGACAAAAATGGAAACGAAGATACAGAAAGCATGCAGGTAAAACAGTGGAGCGGCTGTTTTGAAAAATATATTTTAATAGACTTCGATGGAAAAACCAAACTGCATGTTGAGGTTCAAACCGAAAAAGAATGGCAGGATCACATCAATAAAGGTTTTATACAAGGATTAGAAGTCATTAAAAATCTTGCTGAAGGTACGGTGTAAGAATTCACCACAGATTTTCCTTTATTCTCGCTGGTGGATTTGGTTGATTTTATTTTTATCTTGATCAGCATAATCTGCGAGAGTTTTTTTTACACTCGCAGACTTAGCGGATTGAGCAGATTTTTTTCTTATATTCTGATTTATGAAAATCTGTGTATTCTGTGGTTTAAAATTTAAACACATTAGAAACATAAGATAGAAGATGAATACTTTGAAAACATTTCAGAACATATGAGTTAAAAAAAATCTTTGATTTTTATCTAATGTGCTCTAAAATATTTTCAGCCTATCTAAAAATTCTTCTGTGACTTATGTGTTATATAATCTGTGTATTTTGTGGTTGAAAATCATGAAGGATCAACAGCAGGTAAAAAACTATGAGACAAATATATTATCTCCGATTACTTGTAAAAAACTTCTTTAATTTGCGTAATTTCGGTTATCTTAATAAAAGTAAACATGAAACTATTAACAATTCTTTTCGCCGGCTTTATAGTAGGCTTATTGGCAACAAAGATTTTTCAGGGTGACTGGAATTTTTTATTTTCCGGAAATCTGGGAATGACCGTTTTTATCATATTTGTAGGCTTTTCACATTTTAAATTTCAGAAAGGAATGGCGATGATGATTCCCGATTTTATTCCCGGAAAGATGTTCTGGGTGTATGCTACCGGAATTATAGAAATTGCTGCCGGAATCGGTTTGATGATCCCTTCGATCCGTGAACTGACGGCTGTTCTGTTAATTATTTTTTATGTTTTGGTTTTCATTGCCAATATCAATTCAGCAAAGAAAAAGATCAATATTTTTAAAGCTGATTTTACAGGTCCGGGAATGGATTATCTTTATAAACAGAGAATCCCGATGCAAATTATTTTAATCGCCTGGACATGGTATTTCGGAATTTATCTGAATTAATATATTGGAAGGCTTAGCTTTCCATTTTTTATTTAAATCATATTTCTTCGCTTACATGTAACAATTCTTACGATTAAAGCGTCTTATTCTATATACACTTAATCCAAACCATGAAATATGAATATTAATGCTAAAATTTTCGGGATAACACAAGTTGTAATATCCGCCGTAATGATGAATGCACAGACCAACACCACCAAATTGCCGGGAGATCCTACCCTGGTTTCTACAAAAGCCACATTCGACCAATTAATTTCTTACGATAAAGGAAACTTCAAATATAAAGTGGAGGATTACTTTGCAAGGCCAAAAGCTTCCCAGTTCAAAATTTCTCCGGACGGTCAATACCTTTCCTATAAAGAAAAAGACAAGGACAGTAAAAATCATGTCTATGTAAAAAACCTTAAAACAGGAGTAATCACCAAAGCGCTGGAAGAAAAGGATGATCTCATCAGAAGTTATGGCTGGCTGGATAAAAAGAGGCTATATTATACCCAGGACCGTGGAGGAAATGAAAATATTCATTTGTACGCAGCAGATACGGATGGTAAAAATTTGAAAGATCTTACCCCTTTTGAAGGAACCAAATTAGGAACCGTAAGACCTATCAAAGACACCCCTTTTGTTGTTGTCACACTGAACAAAAATAACAAGCAGATTTTTGAGCCTTACAAGATAAACTTTAATACGGGGGAAATGACTCAGTTGTACGAAAACAAAGATGTCAACAGCCCGATTGATGATTATATTTTTGATAAAGACGGAAACCTTCGCGGATATGTTGTTCTTGAGAACGGCTTAACTTCAAAACTGTATTATAAAGATCTGCAAACCGGGAAATTCAATCTCCTGAAATCTACGGACTGGAAAGACAGCTTTTATATTATCAGTTTTAATGAAAATTCAAAAAATAAGAATGAAGCATATGTTGTGACAAATCTTGACGGTGATAAATCAAGAATTGTTCTGTATGACCTGAAAAAAGATGTGGTCATTAAGGAAGTATATTCCAATCCGACGTTTGATGTAAGTTCTATCAGCCTGGCGGGGAAGAATAGAAATTATGAACTGGATTACATCAGCTATAACGGAATTAAAAATGAAACGATTCCGGTAAGTAAATTCTATAAAGAAGTTCATGATAAACTGGCTTCAGAATTTGGAGACAAACAATTCTACGTTGTTTCCTCAGATGATAAAGAAGACAAGCTTCTGGTGGTGGTAGACAGCGATAAACTGTATGGTAAATACTATGAATATGACACTAAATCTAAAACAACCAAGCTTCTATTTGACCTGATGCCACAGCTTAAAGAAGAAGATATGGCGGAAATGCGTCCTATCGAATTTAAAAGCAGAGACGGGCTTACCATCCATGGATATGTTACATTGCCAAAAGAAGCGTTGCAGGGTAAGAAAGTTCCTTTAATCGTAAACCCTCATGGCGGACCGCAAGGAATTCGTGACGATTGGGGCTTTAATCCAGAGTCACAGTTGTTTGCAAGCAGAGGATATGCGACATTACAGGTTAACTTCAGAATATCCGGTGGTTATGGAAAGGAATTCCAGAAATCCGGTTATAAGCAAATCGGAAGAAAAGCAATGGATGATGTGGAAGACGGAGTGAAATACGCCATAGAACAGGGTTGGATCGATAAAAATAAAGTAGCCATCTATGGAGGAAGCCATGGTGGGTATGCTACTTTAATGGGACTGATCAAAACACCGGATCTCTATTCCTGCGGGGTAGATTATGTCGGGGTATCCAATATTTTCACCTTTTTTGATTCCTTTCCGGAATACTGGAAGCCCTATAAAGAAATGGTAAAGCAGATCTGGTATGATCTTGACAATCCGGAAGAAGCCAAAATTGCCAAAGAAGTATCGCCTGTTTTCCAGATCGATAAGATTAAAAAACCTTTGTTTGTCGTTCAGGGAGCGAATGATCCGAGAGTAAATATCAACGAGTCTGATCAGATTGTAAAAGCGTTAAGAGCGAAAGGCTTTGAAGTTCCTTATATGGTAAAATATGACGAAGGCCACGGATTCGGAAAAGAGCCTAACAGGATAGAATTCTACAAAACAATGCTGGGCTTCTTTGCTGAAAATTTTAATAAGTAAATCCAACTAATTTTTATAATTATCCAACGGAAAGTCAGTCTGGCTTTCCGTTTTTTGTCTAAAATTTCTTATTCTGATTCATCTTAGCCCGCTTTTCGTTGCAATCCTTTTTCCTCACCCTAAATCCCTCTCCTCGGGAGAGGGATTTAGGGTGAGGAAAAAGGATTGCAACGAAAAGCGGGAAATAGCTTCTAAAAATAAATTACATTAATTTACAAACAGAACCTATATCTGAAAAACACGATTAATAAAAGAAAATCCTGAATTCCCGAAAAATATTTTAAATTTATTAAAGTAAAACAAAAATTTCAATCGTCATAGCAATATGGAGATTGTCGAAAAAATAACAATGCCACAGAAGGAGAAGGAAAATATCATCTCACAAACCGTTTCAAAGTACGGAGGAAAGCTGATGTCATACATTCGCCCGAAAGTGAAAAATACGGAAGATGCGGAGGATATTCTGCAGGAAGTGTGGTATCAGTTCAGCAGTATTACCAATCTTTCTGAAATTGTAAATGTGGGTGGGTGGTTATACAGAGTGACAGCCAATAAGATCACCGACAAATACCGTAAAAAGAAAACGGAGAATCTGGAAGATTTTGTCTATGAAGATGAAGACGGAGATTTTTCCATAAAAGATATTTTGCTGATGGATGAAAGTGCAGGTCCTGAAGTGAAAATGTTTCAGGATGAAATCTGGAAAAAGTTATTTGAAGCACTGGATGAACTCCCTGAAAAACAAAGACTTGTCTATGTTGAGAATGAACTCAATGACAAAACGCTTCAGGAAATTGCCGATGAACACGGTGAAAATATCAAAACAATCATCAGCCGGAAGAATTATGCGGTTAAGCATTTAAGAAACAGGCTGAGAAAATTATACGAAGATTTAAATAGTTAGTAAAAAAGAAAGATATGAATCATAAACATAAAAAAGGCTGGATTTTTTTAATTCTTTGTCCGCCGTTGATTATTTTAGGAATCACATGGATTGTGATGGCACTTTGGAACTGTCTTCTTCCGGAAATTTTGGGAGTAAAATCCATCTCTTACTGGCAGGCCATGGGAATTCTGATACTATGTAAAATCCTTTTCGGAGGATTCCATTTCGGAAAAGGAATGAAAGACTTCAAAGAAAGAAAAATGAGAGAAAAAATGATGCACCTTTCTCCGGAAGAAAGAGAAAAATTTAAAGAGGTTTGGAAAAGCAAATGCGAAAACAGTTTTTTCAACAGAAACAGAAAAACAAACGAATAGCAAACATTTTAGAAGTAGTAAAGTAAAATTAAAAAGTTATTCGTCTATATAAAAAAGCAGTAAAATTTAAAATTTTGAAAAATGAAAAACTCAGTATTAAAAGGCGCTCTAGGAGCACTTGCCGTGGCTGGAATTGCCATGATCGCTAAAAAAGCAATGGAAAGAAAAAGATTTGTAAAAGGTATTTTCGAAGAATACGGAATCAAAGAAAAATCACCTTTCGGACTGGCTGATAAAATCAGAGAAATGAACGATGAACAGTATCAGGAGCTTAAAGGAAAATTCAAAAAAGAATTCGCTTCCAGATGTCACAGAAGAAATACCGAAAAGGAAAATATTGCAGAAGCATAATAGAAAGTAACTAAATTGAGATTGTTAATTCCGGATCGGGAAGCTTCGCTTCCCGATCCGGAATTTTTCTATAATTATTGCGATAAGCGAAGCGAAGAAGCAATCTCAAAAAAATAGTATCAATATCTAATATTAAACTTTCCACTTCTGGCGAATTGTAAGGAGCTGTTTCCAGCTTTCCGCACTCGCTATTTCAGGGATTTGTTTCGGCGGCGGAGCCGCCGAAACAAATCCCTGAAAATGAGCTCAGACAAACGCTCCAATCTGGGCTAGGGTGGCAGTCGTTCCTTTCAATATTAAAATATCATTTAACGCATTCAGCCTTTGCTGAGTGATAGTTTATGCTGAGCTTGTCGAAGTACCTTTGCGAACGAAAAATATTCTCAATCATTACAAAAAAACTTAGCGTCCCTTTGCGTTAAAATACATTGCTTTGTTGAGATGCTTCCAGCATAACAAACTTAAGGCAAACTTTTTGACTCATGATGCAAATAATACGCTCTGTCTTTGCTGAGTGAAATCGAAGATTCGACGGAGTCAAACGCCTTTGCGAATAAAAAATATTCTCAACCATTTCAAAAAATCTTCTGGACTTCGCGTTAAAAAAAATTCCCTCGCTTTGCCCGCAATCACAAATTCCTTATTTTTGTGCAGTTCAATGAAAGATTACTACTATTTTCTCGGAATTTCTCATGATGCTTCGGAAGAGGACATCAAAAAAGCGTACAGAAAACTATCTTTAAAATATCATCCGGACAAAAATCAAAATGATGATTTCTTCGCCGATCGTTTTCGTGAAATTCAGGAGGCATATGAAACACTGAGTGATAAAAGCAGAAGATATTCTTACGATCAGAATTTAGAAAGTCATCAGAAAAGTTTCAGATACAACGTTCCGCCTTCGATAAAAACCTTTACGGCGAATAAAATTCATGCAACGAAAGGAGAAGAAATTATTATTACATGGCAGACACAAAATGCTGATGTTGTAAAAGTTTTACCTTTCGGACTGGAAAAACCTTATGGGGAGAGAATTTTTAAAATAACAGAATTTAAAGACGGAAAATTTCAGATTTTGCTGCATGCTACCAATTCTTTATTGCATAAAACAGCAGTTCAGGGGATTACCATTACAGAAGTTTTTGAAAACAATACGGAAAAATTCAAAGATAAAGCGGAAGAATTGTTCAGATCGCAACCGAGAACAGTCGCCAATCCATATGGACAGCCAAAAGTTATAAGAATCATAGTGGCTGTTGTATTAATTGTTTTAGCAATTTATTTTTTAATAAGTAGCTTTGTTGATTAAGCTAATTTTTTGTTTCCCGGACATTTTTTACACCTTTTTCCTTTTTTGAACTTTTTACAGCAGGATTTCTTGTCACCACAATATATTTCCTGGGTATTCATTGAAAAGGCTGGCGCTAAAGGTGGAACTTTAAAAGGGATAATCATATTCATGTTGCAAATATATTAATTTAGAATAAATACAGATAATAAAATTCATAAATTTTATGAGTTTGAATGTTAAATAATTAGAATTTAAAAACAGAGCTTTCAAAAAGTTGTTTTTATAAAGAATTGCGATATGTGAAATTGATTCATTGCTAGCGTTCTTTAAGTCGATTTTTAAAGAATTTTCAAAAATAAGACATTATAAAAATTTATCTTAAAATATAATTTTACCTGATTTTACGTTTAAAATGATAATAAAAATCCATTAATTATGAATAACATAGAATGTATTAGGTGATTTTAGTGTGATTTCAATTTACTTGTACAATTTTCTAAAAATCCGTAATTTTACGAATCTTTTTTACAAACAAAATCTAATAAATAAAAATGAATACAGAACAGTTTGTGAGCCGCCACATTTCCATGAATGAAGCCGATAAACAGGCAATGCTGGAAAAAATTGGCGTTTCAAGTGTTGAAGAGCTCATCTCTCAAACCATTCCTTCTTCTATCCGCTTAGAAAAAGATCTTGATATCTCAGAACCGCTTTCAGAATATGAAATGCTGAACCATTCCAAAGAGCTGGCAGCAAAGAATACTGATTATACAAGCTACATCGGTTTTGGATATCACAATACCTTACTGCCGTCGGCTATTCAGAGGAATATCTTTGAAAACCCGAGCTGGTACACCGCTTACACGCCTTACCAGGCGGAAATAGCACAGGGAAGACTTGAGGCTCTTCTGAACTTCCAGACTGTTGTGTGCGATCTTACAGGCTTTGGCCTGGCCAATGCTTCTTTATTGGATGAATCTACAGCGGCTGCAGAAGCAATGCATATGTTCTTCAACAACAGAACGAAAGATCAGAAAAAAAGCGGAGCCAAAAAATTCTTCGTTTCCGACCTTGTATTACCTCAGACCGTTTCTGTATTAAAAACAAAAGCTGAAGGTCTTGAGATCGAAATCGTAGAAGGAGATCATGCTACTCATGAATTCGATGGTTCTTACTTCGGAGTGTTATTGCAGTATCCTGGTAAAAACGGAATCGTTTTAGATTATACAGAAAATATTGTTGACTATAAAAAATCAGATCTTCAGGTGGTTGTTGCCTGCGATCCGATGGCTTTAGTTAAATTAAAATCTCCGGCATCCATGGGTGCTGACTGTGCCGTAGGTACAACGCAGAGATTCGGTATTCCGTTGGGGTACGGTGGCCCTCACGCGGCGTTCTTCTCTTGTAAGGAAGACTATAAGAGAGATATTCCGGGAAGAATCATCGGGGTTTCCCAGGATGCTTACGGAAAACGTGCGTTAAGAATGGCTTTGCAGACCAGAGAGCAGCACATTAAAAGAGAAAGAGCGACTTCCAACATCTGTACGGCTCAGGTTCTTCTGGCGGTGATGGCAGGAATGTATGCCGTTTACCATGGTCCAAAAGGATTAAATTATATTGCTGATCAGATTCACTTTAAGGCAAATGCTTTAAAAGGCGGGCTTAAAGCATTAGGATATGACATCGTTGAAGAACCGATCTTTGATACGGTAAAAATCAATCTTAATGAAGATGAAAAGGGAAGACTGATGAGAATGATGCTTGATCATAAACTGAATCTGAACTATTTCACAGAAGGGGTGGTAAGTATTGCGATCAACGAAAGTACGACTTTAGATAAACTGAATATTCTGATGGCTTCTTTTGCTCAGTTTAAAGACAAGCAGACTTTCAAATTAGAAATTAAAGAAGGATACAGCATTCCGGAAGAGAATTTAAGAAAAGACGAAATTCTTACGGAAGAAGTATTCAACAAATACCATACGGAAACAGAATTGATGCGTTACATCAAGCGTCTGGAAAGAAAAGATTTATCATTGACGCACTCAATGATTTCTTTGGGTTCTTGTACGATGAAGCTGAACGCTGCAACTCAGATGCTTCCTCTTTCATGGGAAAACTGGGGAGCTATTCACCCGTTTGTACCGGTAAATCAGGCAGAAGGTTACCAGGAAATGATCCGTGAACTTGAAAAAGATTTAGCGGAAATCACCGGTTTTGCGGGAACTTCTCTTCAGCCGAACTCGGGAGCACAGGGAGAATACGCAGGATTAATGGTGATCAGAGAATATCACATTTCAAGAGGTGAAGGCCACAGAAATGTAGTGTTGATTCCTCAGTCTGCGCACGGAACAAACCCGGCTTCTGCAGCTATGGCGGGAATGAAGATCGTTGTGGTGAAAAACCTTGAAAGCGGAGAAATCGATTTTGAAGATTTAAAATCTAAAACAGAACAGCATTCTGAAAACCTTTCTTGTGTGATGATCACATATCCGTCAACTTACGGATTCTTCGATGCCAACATTAAAGAAATTACCGCATTGATCCACGAGCATGGCGGACAGGTTTATATGGATGGTGCTAATATGAACGCTCAGGTAGGCTATACAAGTCCGGGAAATATTGGGGCGGACGTTTGCCACTTAAATCTTCACAAAACGTTTGCGATTCCTCACGGAGGAGGAGGTCCAGGAGTTGGCCCGATTTGTGTGGCTAAGCATTTAGTTCCATTCTTACCTTCCAATGCCAATATCAAAATTGGTTCTAAAGATTCTATCGAAGGTATTTCTGCAGCACCTTACGGTTCAGGATTAATCCTTAATATTTCTTACGCTTACATTAAAATGTTAGGAACTTCAGGATTGAAAAAATCGACTGAACATGCTATTTTAAATGCTAATTATTTAAAAGAGATTTTAGCGGAACATTTCCCTATTTTATATTCAAATAAAAACGGAAAAGTAGCGCACGAATGTATCGTAGATTTCAGACAGTTCAAATCGTTAGGAATTGAAGTTGCTGACGTAGCAAAAAGATTAATGGACTATGGTTTCCATGCTCCGACTGTTTCTTTCCCTGTGGCAGGAACATTGATGATCGAGCCTACAGAATCTGAAAGCAAAGCAGAAATCGACCGTTTCGCAGAAGCACTCATCGCGATTAAACATGAAATTGATGAGATCGCCAACGGTGAAGCGGATGCAACAAATAATGTGTTGAAAAATGCCCCTCATACTGAACAGGTAGTTATCTCAGATTCATGGGATAAACCATACAGCAGAGAGAAAGCAGCATATCCATTGGAGTGGGTGAGAGATCATAAATTCTTTGCTTCTGTTTCAAGAATTGATGAAGCTTACGGAGACAGAAACTTAGTTTGTACTTGTGAGCCGATTGAAGCTTATATGTAATTAAAGTTTTTAAATAGATAATGAAGAGGCTGTCCAAAAAGTTTGGATAGCCTCTTTTTTTACGCCTGAAAATTGAACAAGTAATTTTTTATGCTCCGAAGGAGTAATATCTGTGTAGTAGAAAAAAACAATACAATATCGCAAGCACGCCGGAGGTGTGCTATGATAAGATAGAACTCCTACGGAGTTCTGGTACAAGATGCTGATATGGATCTACACAGATATTGCTCCGAAGGAGCAAATCCTATGCTGTGCTATAAAATCATTATTTAAATCAGATAAAGTAGTGGCAATTACAAAAAAGGTCTATCCAGACTTTTAGGACCGCTTCTTTCTTTGCGTTAAAAACTTCATGCAAAGAAATCTGCATAATCTGCAAAATCTGCGCGAGACTATTTTAACGCAATGGGTAATTTGCTATTCCGTTGACTTTAGCAAAGGCAATAAATTGCTACGCAAAGTGAAACACAAGCTTTATCAAATCAGCTTGCTGATTCATTCTTAGCCTTCTTTAATCATACGCCGTAAAAAAATCTTTGTGTTAAAAGCTTGCAGACTGAGGAGCACTCTAAAACCCTCCGACCCTAAAACCCTAAAACTTTCCAACCCTTCCACAAAAAAAGACTGCCCTTCCGGACAGCCTTTCTACTAAAATCTCTACGTTTTTGTAAATACAGCATTCTTTTGCTATATGATCGTTTCGTTCTTAAGTGAATACCACTTAGCCTCGTATGGGGAGATCACTTAGCACCCTAAGGGTATCCCACTTAGCTGCCTAAGTGGAGAACACTTAGGAATGAAATAAGCGGAACGCTTTTACTGAACCGTTAACTCACGCTCGAAAACAGCCGTGCGGGGTTCTTTCAGCAGGTAGCTGCCGGTGAACTGGGTTACGATTTCTAAATGATAACTTCCTGACGATAATGCAGGTATCACAACGATAAGCTCTGAAGGATTGTTCATTACGATATCGCTTTCTTCTACCATCGTTCTGACATTAGTAGCAGTGTTGATGAAGAATATCCCGACAAACGGATCATTACCTTCTACTTTAATCTTGCTCCCGGAAATCTTAAGGTTTCTTCCAGGGGTCATAAGATCGTTGACCGAACCGCTCTTCACATCGGTTACCTGCATAATGGCGGAGGAGGTTACCGCAAGACCGAGGATATCGACTTCAATGTTTGGAATCTCTGCCCTCAGCTTCTCTCCCTGGTTGAACTGGAAAATAATGCTGTGCTTATCTTTATTAAAAGTCTCTGACGGACTGTCGAAGACCCCACGGATGGTGGTATTGGCTGTAAAGTAGCCGGTATTAATGGAGTACCCGTCACACAATTGATACGCCATTTCTTTCAGGAAAAGCTCTGTGGCGTGCTCCATTGCTGAAGCAGAGATATCTGCACCACCACGACCTACGGCTGACTGGCAGATCTGCTGTACATTGAGACTTCTCTCGCTGGCCGTTCTGGCGGTGAAATCATTAGGATTATCTTTCGTTAAAACGTTATCATACAGATACGCTTTGATTCTGTGAAGAATTGTTGCCATTGTTGTATATTTTAAATGGTTGTTATTAAAACCTCACAGGTTTTCAAACCTATGAGGATTAAGATTAATTAATGTAGTTGTTGTCGGATTGCTAGCACTCGCGCCAGCGGAGATCGGATATTTACTTTACTTTCTCAACAAAATAAAAGGCACGATTATTACTGCTATCGATCATAAGGGTAATTCTATATATATAACCATTTGTCAAATTTACAACGGTTATAGTTCTTCTACCGCTACCCATAACTGTACCCGACCCCTGAGTTATTGCAGTAAACGAAGTACCTACAGTAGTGGTATCTTTTCCTTTCCAATACCATCCACCATTACTTTCTTCGCTGCCTGCAGTACTAATTAAATTGGTACCACTGGTAACGCTTGCATAATCTATATATGCAATACCACCACCAGCTAATGTTGATCGAAAACTAATACCATCTTCAACAGATGTAATTGTTCCTGTATAATTGTTTCCTGTGTTTGAGCCAGACCACGACCCAATTACTCCCGTCCCAGTAACTGTATTTTGACTAACTACTTTTGTCCACGAAGGAGAAGTAGGAGTACCATTGTTAACCATAAGATTAGGTGTTACATCGTAGGGTGCTGTTCCTGCTGTAGCTGTATTATATATCATTAGACCGGTAGCTGGATTAGATATTGTTGTTTGATCTGTCGTACTTGTCAAAGCTACTCTAGGAATTAATAATCCTTTATTAGTAGCTGTAATATCCAAGACTGCACTGGCATCCGGGCTGCTTGTTCCAATTCCGATCTGGCCATTATCTTTGGATACAAAATCCGTCCCCGCGGCTCTGGCTGTACCGTCAGCTTTGGTTCCCAATTTTACCATGCCATTGGTAGTGTCATTGATCCACGCATCGTTGGTAGTGTCACCCGATGCTGCGCCGTTCATTTTCTGCCATGCACTGCCATCGAAGTAATAGTAACCTTCTGTAGTGACATTAACGGTTTTGGTATCCGTGGGACTTGCTGCCGATTTGGCATAAACAATCACTCCTTTTTGGGCTGTTCCGTACGCCGCAGTTTTGAGTGAATTTCCGTCCAATTGCGGAATAAGAAGTCCTTCCGGCTTGCTGCCGTCAGTGGTTTTAGGAGTAATGTCTAGAGTGGCTTTGGGAGAAGTATTGTTAATCCCCACTTGAGCGAATGTTGTGATGCTGAAAAGCAGAACAGCTGTTGTAATTAATTGTTTCATTGTTTTGTATTTATGTTTGTTTATTTTTTGATGACATTGTTATTTGAACACGAAGTGCGCTAAGATTTTTTTTATCTATGATGTGTTTTTTAGTTTCACAAAGGTGTTGCACTTATAAGGGCTCGCAGAGCTTTTAGAGTTGGAGAGTTTTAGAGTTTGAGTGTGGGAGAGTCCTGGTGGCTGAGCGGAGCCGAAGCCACTATTTCCCCTCTCAAACCATCCCATATTCCACTCCGACCCTAAAACGCTCCCACTCTCAAACCCTCCGACTCAATAATAGCTTCGACAGGCTCGTCACTTCGAGTAGATTTTGAAGAATCGTATCGAGAAGTTTGTGAGTTTGAGGATAAATTCATTCTCGATATATTTTTTCTTCACCTTGTTACGAAAAAACACTCGAATTGACGAAACACGAATGGCACTAATGGTTGAACACTAATTTCACAGATGTTATGTGGAATTCTTTGCTGAGATCCCTACGGGATGACAAATAGAGTGAATAGTGAATGACCATTTGTTGCAAAGGAAAATCAAAGATTTTCAAAACTTATGTGTTCTTTTTGTTTTCAAAGTTGTAACCTAACTTCTTATGTGACTGATGTGTTAAAAAAACTCTTGTGCCTTAAGATTGAAGCACAGGCGGAGGACGCCCGAAATGATTGATGGTAATAGGTGTAAGCTGAAAAGGATGAGAAGTGATATGAATATGTTTTTTCTCATCCCTTCTTGCGCATATAAATAGAAGAAAAAAAGATTGTATTAATTTCTGATGAAGCTTTACTGGGGAAGAAGTTCCGATAACAGCCATTGAAGATGAATTAGAAAACAGTCCAAGACTGTGTTTGCCTGTCGGACAGCTTTTATAACACAAACTATCCGTTGGGCTACCTGTGGAATTCTTATTAGAAACTGTAGAAGAGGTTCTTTTGATAATAGTTTTAGACCACTTCTTAAAAGATGCTTTTCTCAGGTTTTGACTGGAAATATATACTGGAGATTCTGCATAGAGATAGGAGTCTTTGGATACAAAGACTACAGAATCGGAGGATACAAAAGTTTGAGCGCTCAATAATGATGATATCAAGACCACCAAAAAGCACAACAATACCACGCTTTTGCGTGTGAGGGAGAGGGCTTTAGAGGGAAATATCATTTGTAGTCTCATGTTTTGTAAGAAAGTAGTCTATCGTAGACTACTTTTTTACATACAAGGCTCACCACTGCAAAACTTCTTAAAAACAGGTGTAAAATGAGGTGTAAAATTGCGCCTGTTTTGCTACAAATTTTTCTTTAAGACTTTATGATGAACAAAACTAAGAAATTAGAAAACAATTTGTTGTGTTTGGAAGTAAAAAGAATTTGTTTACATTTGTAGCTGAGAAAAGTAGTCTACGATAGACTACTTTTTTTGGGGGGTGTTATTATGAGGTAAACAGGATGGATTCAATTGCCTCCCAAAGATTTGACAGATAATTCCATATAATCATGAGTCACCCCTTCGACAGGAAACCAGGACCCATACTCTAAAACAATCAAACTATCCGAAACTCCCACTAATAAAGCTATCATCAGTTCCCGATACATTTTTTCTTCACTTTGTTACGAAAAAACACTCGAATAGACGAACCCGTCTGCTATTGAAATAATGCAGGTTCATGATTGAAAAAGAAGAAATTTATCTATTAATCAGTATTCTATTTTATTTTCCAACTTTTGAATGAGTTTCGCCTTCACGACCGTAAAAGCATAATCTTTCGCCTCGGCAAAAGAAATATCATATTTCCTCTCAATATTCCTTAAATCTGAGGGAAATTTTAAGAGCATATTGTCATAAAACTGATCCAGAAATTCCTTGGATGGCATTTCGTAATTAATTTTCAGCTGAAAACGTCTGATCAGAGCGGTATCAATAATTTCAGGATGATTGGTGGCACAAAGTAACAGTGCATTTTCAGGATAATAATCAATCAGCTGGATCAGGGTATTCACCAGCCTTCTCATTTCGCCTACATCTTTGTCGTCACTTCCTCTGGCTTTCCCGATCTGGTCGAGCTCATCCAGAAAAAGGACGGATCTTTCTCTCGCCGCTTTATCGAAGATCATCTTAATATTTTGTGAAGTCTCGCCAATTCTTGACGAAACGATATTGCTGAGGTTAAGAATAATAATGTTTTTTCCTAATGCATTGGCGATGGCCTTTGCCGTCATCGTTTTTCCGCATCCCGAACTGCCCTGAAGAAGGACTTTATTGTTTACAGGAAGTCCGTATTTCTGCAATTCCGTGGCGTAGGTATTTTCTTTGATAAGCTGCATCAGCTGTTCCTTATTATAGGGTTCAAGGAATACATCGTTGAGAGTTACTTCTTCTTTGTCCTGAATAATAAGGTTGTAGAGATTCATGTGCGGAAAATTTATTGGCAAAGATAAAAGTTTATTCAACAAAAAAGCCGAACAAAAAGCTGTTCGACTCTATCGGCTATTATAAAAATTAAAAATTGTCCTTAGTGTAGATTGTCCTTTGTCTTTGTTGCCCTTTTACTCGCTGTGAGTAAAAGAGCATTCAATCTTTCGAAGATTGAAAACATAAACAATACATTTCATTTGTGTATTCTCAGGCTAAAAAATCCAAGCCATGGAATTGAGATTAATCTCTCTGTTCTCTTTTTACTGTTGCAAAATAAGAAGTAAAAACTACTAAACATGTTGCGATTCCGATGTAAGCGATCATTTTATTGTATTTTTAATTATTTGATTAATTATTGTTAATTTGATATTGCAATATTACGACAATAAAATGATACCTCAAAGAAATAAATATGATGTATATCAGTGTTATAAGTGTGTTAAATTAACTTTTGGGCTAAAATATGTTTACGTAAAATTAATATAAACATGAAAAATTATTTGTGAATTTGTTAATTTTTATTCAAAATTTTACTAATCTTTCAAAGGATGCTGTTTTGTGTTTAATACTTAATAATCAAAATGTGTTGCATAAGATGAAACAGGACCTGATTTATATCACCTTTTTTTGATTAAAGAAGCTGAATATTAACAAAATTTAATTTTTAATCCTTCGGAAGTGAAAAAGAATGTGAAATATGAAGGGTAGATCTTGTTGGAAATCTATAAGTTATGCCGTGAAGTAAAGGGTTTAAGAAGGAGTAGTGAATTTATTGAATTTTCATATTTTAGCACCGTGGATTTTCAGTTTATTCAATAATGATCGTATTTACTGATATAATTCCTGATCGGTTTCACAATAGAAACTTCTTCTTTTTCCTTTACCAGTTTGTTTTTTGATGAGTTTTTGTCCGCATTTCGGACAGATCTTTTTCGTGTGAGCCAGCCAATGTTTCTTCAGGGTGAAATCTCTTTTCCATTCGAGAAAATCAAAACTGTAGTTTCTGGCTTCTTTCATTAATTCTTTTATTTTTTTTGGTGGCATTTTACCCAAAAGGCTTTCAGGCTGCACGCCGATTCTGAAGAGAACTTCGTTTTTAATGATATTTCCCACTCCTGAAAAGATATTCTGGTCCATTAATGCATCGCAGACCATCATATCCGGATTTGATTTTAATTTTTTCTCTGCTTTTGAAGGATTCCAGTCATCGCTCATGACATCTGCTTCCCAGTCGATGTTTGCTAAAAAGTCTGCATCTACCATTTTTACATGACAGGTGTAAAAATACATTCCGCCGTTTGAAAATAATAAAGCTAATCTGAGCTGTTGGTCAGGTTTTGTTTGTTCGTCGACGCTGTGTGAGCCAAACATCAATAGATGAATTCTTATGGCTACGTCATCGAATACCAGATAAGTCTGCTTTCCGAAAGTCTTTATTTGCTGTAAGGTCTTCCCAAGCAGAATATCCTTATCTATTTTAGCATTTCCGGAAGCTTCTGTGATTTTTTTGCCTTCAAATTTTTGAATGCTTTCTTTCATTAATATGATGGAAGGACCTTCTGGCATAATCTTGTTTTATAGGCGAGATAACAATAATTCTGCCACAATAAAGTTTTAAAAGAAGGACGATAGATGAGTTTCTGAGAAAAACTGACACGATTTGTTTAAAAAAAATAAAATTTGAAGTAATTTTGAAAAATGATGAACTTAAACCAGATTTTCACGAATCAGCGTACAGGAAACAATCCGCATACAAAAGCTTCAAGAACGGATTTTCAGAGAGATTTTGACAGAATTATTTTTTCATCGGCTTTCAGGAGACTTCAGAACAAAACACAGGTTTTTCCGTTGCCGGGAAGTGTTTTTGTGCATAATCGACTTACGCATTCTCTGGAAGTTTCATCAGTTGGAAGAAGTCTTGGCAGCGTAATGGGTGAGTATATCTACGATCAGTATAAAAATGACCTTACGGAAGATGCCGGAAATTTTTACCTGCATAATCTGGGAAACGTGATCGCGGCGGCATGTCTTTGTCATGACGTGGGAAATCCTGCTTTCGGACATTCCGGGGAAGATGCGATTGCCAGTTATTTTGAAAGAAATGAATCTGATCTGAAACCTAAATTTAATGAAAAAGAATGGGCAGACCTGATGAACTTTGAGGGAAATGCCAATGCGATCAGGGTTCTGGCTCAGCAGCAGCAAGGGAAAGATGCAGGAGGAATTCAGCTGACGTTTTCTACACTGGCAAGCATTGCCAAATATCCTTGTGAGGCGATTGCTAAAGAGAAAGGGATTATTCACCGGAAAAAGTTTGGCTTCTTTCAGAAT
Source organism: Chryseobacterium lineare (assembly GCF_977014045.1). Taxonomy (NCBI): domain Bacteria; kingdom Pseudomonadati; phylum Bacteroidota; class Flavobacteriia; order Flavobacteriales; family Weeksellaceae; genus Chryseobacterium; species Chryseobacterium lineare. The sequence continues at coordinate 631,166 of NZ_CDRNIQ010000001.1, forward strand.
GAAAAAGATATTTTTCTGGAAATTGCCAGAGAAACGAATATGATTTCAGAAAGCGAGGAGCCGCATATTTTTAAAAGACATCCTTTTGTATGGCTTGTGGAAGCAGCTGATGATATCTGCTATAATATTATTGATATGGAAGATGCACATCGCCTCGGAATCGTATCTACCGCAGATTGTAAAAATTTATTTTTTGAACTGGTAAAATCTGAAACGGATGATGTGCAAAGAATAGAAACTAAACTGAACTCCATTTCCAACGAAAATGAGCAGATTTCTTATCTGCGGGCAAAAGTGATCAATGCCCTGATCAATAAATCACTGGAAATGTATAAGCAGAACTTTGACAAAATTCTGGAAGGTAATCTGGATAAAGCGCTTCTTGATCTTTACAAGTCTGAAAATACTACTTTACAGGATATTGAAAGTTTCTCCATTGAAAAAATATATAATCATAAAGCAGTCGTTGAAATTGAAAATGCCGGCTACAATGTAATGTATGAACTTCTGGATCACTTCATCCCCTCCATTCTGAAGCATGAGGATGAAAGAAAATCTTATGATAAAAAAGCTCTGAAACTCATTCCGCAACAATTTGTGTATAAGGATGGTACCGATTATCAGAAAGTTCTGGGTGTTATCGACTTCGTTTCCGGAATGACGGATAACTATGCAACGGATCTTTACCGGAAAATAAAAGGGATTGATATCGGAATGACCATGTAAAATATGATTTGAACTGTTGAATATTCAGCCGGTTTTCTTCTTAAAACTAAAAACCATATCTTTATGAAGAATACAAATTCATATTAAAAATTAAAACTATGAGTCTTTTTTTAGTACCCATTATTTTTATCGGGTTAATTATTTTATTTGCTTCTTTTTTTGTTGTAAAGCAGGAAACAGCAGTAATCATTGAACGTTTCGGGAAATTTCAGGGTGTAAAGCATTCAGGGCTTCATCTGAAATGGCCCATCATTGATCAGATCGCCAAAAGACTGAACCTGAGAATTCAGCAGCTGGACGTGATGATCGATACCAAAACACTGGATAATGTTTTTATTAAAATGAAAATATCTGTTCAGTATCAGGTAATCAGAACGCAGGTGGGAGATGCCTATTACCGTCTTGAAAATCCGGAAAACCAGATCACTTCTTATGTTTTTGATGTGGTAAGAGCGGAAGTTCCCAAGCTTAAACTGGATGATGTTTTCGTAAAGAAAGATGATATTGCGATTGCGGTAAAAGGAGAATTGCAGGAAGCCATGCAGAGCTATGGCTATGATATCATAAAAGCGCTGGTGACGGATATTGATCCGGATGAGCAGGTAAAACATGCCATGAACAGGATCAACGCCGCTGAAAGAGAAAAAACCGCTGCGGAATACGAATCTGAGGCTCAGAGAATAAGGATTGTTGCTGTCGCAAAAGCAGAAGCAGAGTCTAAAAAACTTCAGGGACAAGGAATTGCCGACCAGAGAAGAGAAATCGCCAAAGGTCTTGAAGAATCCGTACGAATGCTGAATAATGTTGAAATCAATTCTCATGAAGCATCTGCACTGATTGTCGTTACGCAGCATTATGATACGTTGCATTCCGTAGGATCGAGTAACAGAAGTAATCTGGTACTGTTGCCAAATTCACCAACCGCTGCAAGTAATATGCTGAATGATCTTGTCGTCGCAATGACTGCTGCCAATACGGTAGGAGAGGTTTCCAAAGGAAATTACCCAAAGCCTCCTAAAGATCATAATCATAACACGAATACAGATCTGTAAACTTAAAACCTCAATTTTTCTGAGGTTATTTTTTTCTTAAAACGTAACATATCAGATTGTTGTTTTGCAAAAGGTGTGGGAATAAATTGAGTCAATTCAATTTGGTATTTTTTATGCTAATACTTCTCACGAGGTCAATTTATGATATAGTTTTAAGGTATCTTAACATCTTCACTCTTGTTTTATATTTTAAAAATACCTAATTTGACTTTTCTTTTTACACCGAATAACACACACAATAGTAAAATTATATGGACAATCAGCTTGAAATTGAAAATTACAGAATTCGTCAATCGGAAGAATGGGCGGGAAATATTGATGATCAGGAATTGATAAACAGGATACAGGATTCTGATTTCGCAAGACAGCAAAACAGTGACGGTAAAGATTTCTGTTATTTTCTAGATAAAAAATACCATACGAGCAATACGGAAAATAGTGAATATGTTTGCATGGCCTATACTTTAAATGAGCCTGCCAATCTTGAAAGAGCTTCTGTTTCCGATATTGTTGTTGAAGAAAATGAAGTGTATAATATTCACCGAATCAGTGTTTTGAGAGATGGTGTTTTAATTGATAAAATTCCGGATACGAAAATTAAAGTTTTAGACAGCGAAAACCACAGCAGCGGCGGAATCTTAAGCAGCAATAAAAAAATTAATATCACCATAAAGGATCTGCGTCTGTATGATATTCTGATCCTTGAAGATTCACGGGTAAAACCATTTACCGACCGCGATTTCTTAAGAAAGGAATTCTCTAAATACGTTTGGGTGAGTCCGGATAATTACTGGGCATATGGCAGCTATAAATTTACCTTTATTAATGAAAGAAATCAAAAGGTAGCCTACAAAAAAACTTTTTTCAGAGATAAGAATGGTAATGTTTTAGAGCCTGAAGTACACTATCTGGAAAAGGGTGAAAAATTCATTTTTGAAGAGACCAACTATATAAATCCGGTAGATGCCAACCGTGAGATTTTTCCTTTTATAGATTTTGCGACTGACAACAACTGGATCGAACTTTCCAATTATATTGCGCCTATTTATAATGAGATTTTCAACCAGGCTTCGTTGAAGGATTTTGCTTCGAGTCTCGTAGAAAAGCTTGATTCTATTGCAGATCAGGATGAGAAAATTCAGTTTGCCATTGAATATGTTCAGAATAATATTTATTATGTTTTCAATGCTGATGAGATGAACGGCCATAAGCCACAGGAACCTGCGATAACTTACGAAAATAAGCAAGGCGACTGTAAGGCTAAATCGGTTTTGCTAAAAGTAATTCTGGATTATATCGGTGTTGACGCTTCTATTGTTCTGGTGAATTTCCATACAGATTTTTATATTAAATATTATCTGCCATCTTTGTTGACGTTCAATCATGCGATTGTGAAAATCAACCATAAAGGTGAAGAATTTTTTGTAGATGCTACGATTCGGGATGAATTCGGTTTGCTTGAGAATCGTGGATTTATTTACTTTATGCATTATCTTGAAGTGAAACCAAACCAGGAATTAAAGGAGAGAAAGGCGTACCGGTATCCTTATTTCTGTGTAGATGAAAAAGTTGATTTTAACGTAAAGGATTCTACAGGAAAGTTAATGTTAACGACGACCTATAGAGGAAATCGTGCCAATGCCATGAGAAGATATTTCAAAAATACCAATAAAAGGGAAGTTATTGACAGCTGGAATAATTTCCTTTTCTACAGCCTGAATTATTCAAATGACAGAAACGGAACAGATATCAGGAATATTTTCAAAGATGCCGCAATTGATATTATCAGCGATGATAAAAAGCTGAATGAATTCAGGATTCAGTATAATGCGACGATTGAAAATCCTTATTTCGTAGATCCTCAGAAAAACCGTTTTCTGATGTATTTTGACCGAAATGTTGTAAAAGCAAGTGCAAGAGATTTTATGCACAAAGATCTTCCGTTCTGGCATAACTTCGACAGTGAAAAGTATGAGATTAATTTATACACCGATCAGAAGATCGATACGGAAGAAAAATATACGGTTCAGGAAAGTACGATCGCTAATCCCTATTTTGATTTTAAAAGCCGCAAGAAAGTAAGCAAAAATGGGGCGACAGTTTATATTGAATTTAATCCTCTTGTGAATCTTGAAATTCCACAGGATGAATTTGAAAAGTTCCGTGCCGATCATCATACGGTTGCTGACAGTAATTTCGGTTTGGGAATAGATATTATTGAACCGGGACTGATGAATATGCTGAAGTTTAATTTTAAGAAAAGGTTTAAATAATAGAATCTGAAAAAAAGAAAAATGATAATACAATTACGGCGGGTTTGCAAAGCAAACCCGCCGTAATTATTAAATATGTATAAAATCTAAACCTCTTTTGTTGTTTTCCGGGAAGGAATTCCTGTAAATTTCTGTTTTCCGATGAGCAATTCAAAGAAGAGCCTGAAATCTGAAATCAGAGACCAGAGCGGATAGCGAAATGTCGCAGGCTTATTTTTTTCAATCACCGCATGACTAAACCATGCAAAACCATACCCAAATATCGGGACGTACCATAAAAACCGCTCTTTCCCGGAACTGATTACATAACCAATTACAAAAAACACCAATAAAGTTCCAAGGAAATGAAAAATCCGGGTTCCCATTTTACTGTGTTCAGTAAGGTAAAACTGGTAAAACTCTTTAAATGTTTTTATTCTTTCAGACATGGCATTTGTAGTTTACATTATAAAAAAACCTAAGCAATAAGTTCGCCAATCTGAAGTTCTGTAAAATAGAAAAAGCCGGATTCAATATTGAGATCCGGCTTTATATCGTTTAAATTAAGCTTTTCTGAGCTTACTGTTTTTATATCCGTAGCAGAAATAAATGATCAGTCCTATCGCAAACCACAGTCCGAACCAAAACCAATTGTCGTGGCTCATTCCTGTCAAAAGATACAGACATGAACTCAATCCGACCAAAGGGATTAAGGAAAAGTTTTTAATAAAGGTTAGAACACAAAGAACGAAATTAATCAGAATAAAAAATACGATAGACGCTCTGAATTCTCCTTCTTTTGGATCTTTCCAGTCCATGAGTTTCCCGAAAAATTCAGGTTGCCATAAATAGAATCCGATCAGTCCACCGATAAAAATAACCGGGAAAATGATTTTGCCATTAATATAGGGAAGATGGAATCTGCCCTTTAATTTTTCTTTTGCAGGAAGCATTAAAACACCAGCACATACCAATACAAAAGCGAAAATAGTTCCGATACTTGTAAAATCCAGGATGAAACTTTTATCTGTGAATAAAATGGGAACGCCTACTACAATTCCTGTAATAATCGTTGCAAATGAGGGGGTTTTGTATTTAGGATGTACTGTCTGAAACTTTTGGGGCATCAGCCCGTCGCGACTCATGGCGTACCATATTCTCGGCTGTCCCATCTGGAATACCAATAAAACTGTCGTGATCGCAACAATAGCAACGAAAGAAACGACAAGCTCCATCCAGGCAACATTGGCATTCGATTTTTCAAAAATAAATGAAAGCGGATCCCCGACACCGTCAAATTTCCTGTAATCTACCATTCCTGTCAACACCAAAGTTAAAGCGATATAAATAACAGTACACAGCACCAGGGAAATGATCATTCCTTTCGGTAATGTTCGTTGCGGATCTTTAGTTTCTTCGGAAAGTACGCTTAATGCATCAAACCCGATGTAGGCAAAGAATACTCCTGAAACTGCGCTCATCACCCCTGCGAAACCGTTCGGCATAAAAGAGGCTACCTGTGTTTCAGGATTTACAGGTGTCCAGTTATCTGTATTAATGTAAGCAAATCCAACTAATATCACTAAAACAATGACTGCCAATTTTAGAATTACCAAAACGTTATTGAAGTTTTTACTTTCTTTAACGCCGACATAGCACAGCCACGTGATTAGTCCGTTAATAACTAAAGCGGGAATGTCAACAATAAACTTCAAACTTCCAATTAATGGTGAATTTTTCCATGCGTTAATGAGTTCTTTATTTTCGGAGCCGTTCATGAAAGCTTTTTTAGCTTCTGTATAGCTGCAGGTAAGGTAATCAGGAATGTGCATCCCCATCCTTTCCAGAAAACTGGTAAAATAATCTGACCATGAAAAAGCCACATAAATATTACCAAAAGAATATTCCATAATCAATGCCCAGCCGATAATCCAGGCTATAAGTTCTCCAAAACTGGCGTAAGCATAGGTATAGGCAGATCCTGCCGTGGGAATTCTGCTGGCAAACTCGGCGTAGCAGAGTGCTGTAAATCCGCAGGCAAAACCACAAATCAAATATAAGAGAATCACTCCCGGGCCTCCTCGGAAAACAGCCTCTCCCAAACTGCTGAAACTTCCTGCGCCAATAATCGCCGCAATACCAAAAAACACAATGTCCCAAACACCCAAAACTCTGTGCAGGCTCGTGGATGTATCTGAATCTGAATAGATTTTTCTTCTAAAAAGCTGACTCATTCAATTCTTTTATTTGATTTGAAAAAAGCAAATGTAATTATTTATCTGAAATAATTCAGATTTTCTTAAGGTTTCTTACGGAAAAGTTAAGAAGTCTTAAAAAATTATCCACTTATTAACAATGTGTTAAAACGCTTGTATATACAATATCTTTTCAATATTTTCGTTGATGGATTGTGGATAATTTTTCCGCAGAATTTTAAATATCCTAGACCTGATTTTCAGTCTTAAACGTTTTAAAATTTAAAATTAATGAAATCAAAAAAAATACTTTTAGCGGCTGCGGTGTTCTATTTCGGGATCTCCGATGCACAGCAGTCTCAGTACTTTACTCAAAAAGAAGACTACAGATTCAATCTCGCTGAAAATCTTTATCAGACCAAAATATACAACGCTTCTCAATATGAATATGCCAGACAATATTTCTACAATCAGAATTTGTCGAGGTCAAGACAGGAAGCGGCGCAGTTTTTTGATAACGTAATCGGGGTGATTCTCCAGAAAAATCATGCGGAAGAAGGCTTAACGGCTTTTATCAAAGAATATCCGAACTCTGCCTATTTTGCTCAGGCAAATTTGCCGTTGGCAGATTATTATCTCGCTAAAAAAGATTTTCAAAAAGCGCTTGAAACACTTAAAAAAGTTAATCAATATCAGCTTTCTAAAGAAGAAAATACGCAATATGTCTTAAAATTAGGATATGCTAAGTTTATGATGGGTGATTCTAAAGGAGCAACCGATGCGCTGGAAGAAGCTTATAAAACGGCAGATGAATCTCAAAAAGGCGATATTGCCTATATGCTCGGGCATTTATACTATTCCGACAGGCAGAATGATAAAGCCTTCCAGTATTTTGACTCGGTAAAAGATCAGCCGAAATATTCAAAGCTCGTACGTCCATATTATGTACAGATGTATTATAACGATAAGGATTACGACAAGGCGATTTCTGAAGGTACAGCTTTACTGAATGAAGATATTTCTGATGCGTACAAAGCCGAAGTTCATAAGATCATCGGAGAAAGTTACTTTATGAAAGGCGATTACACGTCAGCGTATCCTCATCTTAAAGATTATCTGAGTGTTCAGCAGAATCCTTCTGAAAATGATTTGTACGAAATGGGATTTGTGGCAGCACAGCTCAAGAAATATGATGAAGCAGTTTCTTATTATAACCAATTATTGAACAGCAATTCTGCATTAGCTCAAAACGCATACTATCAGTTGGGAAATGCTTATCTTGCTGTTGACAAAAAGCAGGAAGCACTTTCAGCATTCCGTTCGTCTTATCAGATGAATTATGATCCGAAAGTGAAAAAGCTGGCTCATGAACAGTATGCCAAATTAAGTTACGATATCGGAAACCCGTTTGAAAGTTCTTCAACGGTAATTCAGAATTATATCAACGAAAACCCGAATACCAACGCTTCAGAGATGAGATCGCTTCTCGTGAAATCTTATCTGTATTCAGGAAATTATAAAGAAACGCTGAATGCGATCGACAGACTTCAGAATTCATCTCCTGAGATTGATAAAATTGACCAGGAAGTTTCTTATTTATTGGGAACAGAAGAATTCAACAAAGGAAACTATGACGAAGCAGAACAGTATTTCCTGAGAAGCCTAGGATTTAACATCAATAAAGAATTTAATAACAGAGCCTTATACTGGCTGGGACAGGTTTACTATCAGAAAGGAAATTACCCATCTGCAATCGTACGTTACGAAAAGCTTTTAAATGAAAATTTCCCGGAGAAGCAGCAGTTACCTTATGATCTGGGCTATGCTTATTTTAAGTCTAAGAAATTTGATCAGGCAGAACAGTATTTTACACAATACCTGAAAAACCCGAAACCTGAATTTAAAAATGATGCGGAACTTCGTCTTGCAGATATCAATTACGCCAACAATAATCTGAATGAGGCCATCGCGATCTACGATAAAAACGAAGATGCGACGGACTATACGCTATATCAGAAAGCAATGGCGTTAGGATTTAAAGGTGATACGCAGGCAAAGATCACGAACCTGAAGAGCCTTTTGTCCAAATATCCTGGGTCCGATTATTATGATGATGCTCAGTACGAAATCGGAACAGCTTATGCAGCGCAGGATGATTTTACCAATTCCAATGATTTCTTTGCTAAAGTGATCAAAAATTCGTCTGACAAAGACCTTGTTGCAAATGCTTCAATTTACAGGGCTCAGAATTATATCGACCAAAACCAGAGCGATAAAGCTTTAGCTGAATTAAAATCTCTTGGAGAGCAGTACAGAAATACAGCTTATGCTGAAAAAATAGCGCAGGCTGCGAAGCCAATTTTCACTAAAAACGGAGATGTTGCTGGCTATCAGAATTTCGCTAAAAATATCGGCGTTAATGTTGATGCTGCTGAAATTGACGAGATTAATCTTTCCACAGCGAAACAGTATTTTGCCAAAAAAGATTATAAAAATGCTATTTCGTACTACGAAAAATATTTAACGCAAAACCCTACTGGTGAAGGACTTTATCAGGCTAAATATGAGCTTGGGGAGAGTTATTATCAGACTAAAAATACTACCAAAGCATTATTAGTTTTACAGGAAGTCGGCAACATACAGAATGATTATCAGGATGATGCACAGACTCGGTTAGCTCAGATTTATATGGTGCAAGGCGATACGGCAGAAGCCAGAAAATATTTAGAAAATATTAAAAACTCTTCAGACATTAACGTTAAAAATTACGCAAATGTAGAGTTGATGAAATTATATGCTGATGAAAAGAACTTTGCCCAGGCAGAAAAACTTGCAGATGCAGTAATTGCCAACAGTAAAAATTCTGCTGCCGTGATCGAGACTGCCAAAGTAATCAAGGCTAGAAGTCTTATGAATTCCGGAAAAGATAAAGATGCACAAACTTCTTACGCTGCTCTTGAAAAATCTTCCAATACGGAAGTTGCTGCGGAATCTTTGTATGCGAAAGCCTTCTATCAGAATAAGGCGAAAGCTTTTAAATCTTCCAACGAAACGATTTTCAAGATTGCCAATAATTATTCTTCAGAAGAATACTGGGGTGCAAAAGCCCTTGTATTAATGGCTAAAAACTATGTTGGTTTAAAAGATAATTACCAGGCAAGCTATACATGCGATCAGATTATTGAGAATTATAAAGATTTCCCTGAAATTGTAGCGGAAGCGAAAGAGGTTAAAAAACAGATTAAAAAGTAAAATATTATAGTTTGCCAATTTACCAGTTTGCCAATTCGAGCTGAATTACATTGTTAGATTGCTAATTATTACATTGTTACATTAATACAGAAAAATAATGAACAAAAGAATTCAATTATTATCCATTATATTTTTAGGGTTTTCGTCGGTGGCGTTCTCTCAGATCAAGGAAGAAAAACTGATTCTTAATAAAAAAAGAGAACCGGAAGTAAAGAAAATCGAAAAAAAGAAAACTTCGGTGGAAACGATTAAAAATTATCCTCCGGAAGAAAAGTCCCAGAATCCTGTACAGTACAAAATTACAGATGTTCCTGCTGTTTCGGATTTTAAAACCTCTACGATTCAGGGACAGGATGTGACGCCGAAATTTGAAGGATCGGCACAAAATAACTATATCCAGTTCGGAATGGGGAATTACGGGAAAATTCTCGGCGACGCCAATATTTCCAAAACCCTTGAAAATAAAATTGAAGTCGGTGTCGACGCGCATTTTCTTTCCACACAAGGCCTGAAAAAGGAATATGACTGGGATTCCAAGCAAAGTTCTACAACGTTGGGAGCTTTTCTTAATTCCTACGGAGACAAAGGGAAATTCAATCTGAATGCTCAATATGGGTTAGACAGCTATAACTATTACGGAATTTACGCAATGCAGCCGGGAGATGTCGATCTGGATCAAAGAGTAAATCAGTTTAAAGTAAATGGGTATTACGATTTTTATTCCAATGAAATTTTGAATGATGTACGGGTAAAATCATCTTTTTTGAAAGATCATTTTGATGCACAGGAGAATCAGGTTTCTATTTTGGCAAATCTGTCAAAACATGCGGTGGAAATCGGAAAATCAGGTATTAATTTAAATGCTGATCTTGGTGTAGGCCTTGAAGCGGTAAAAAGTGAATTTGCGATTCTGAATCAAAATTCATCCAATTTTGTTAATCTGAATCTTGCTCCTAAAGTGACTTTCAGAAAAGGAGAATCTTATTTGACATTAGGTTCATCATTTGCTTTTCTGAACTCAAAAAATCAGAATGCGATGATGGCCGAGCAAATGAAAAACAATAAGACCTATTGGTTTCCGCAGGCTGAATTTCAGTACGCCGCAGCCGAAGAATTTAAATTCTATGGTGGGGTAGATGGTGGCCTGAAACTGAATACCTATTCAGACTTATTGCAGCAAAATCCATTCATTGTATCTGATCAGTATTTGAGACCGACAGAAACCAAATATCATTTTTATGTGGGTTTGAGAGGTGATATCGATGAAATGTTTAAATATGACGTTTCTGCCGGCTATGGAAAAATGAGAGATATGATGTTCTTCAGAGCAAATGATTTGTTTGATTATACTTCGGTTAACCGTTCTGCCTACAACTATGCCAATACTTTTTCAGCAGTTTACGATAACGGAAATGTTGGAGATATCAAAGGAAGCCTGCAATATTTTCCTTTAGCCAATCTTGTGCTGGATACGGAAGTGAAATTCACCAAATTTGACCTTGATAACTACTCGGATATCTATAATGTACCACTTGTTACAGCGTCAATTGGTGCAAAATATACGATGTTAGATCAAAAATTAATGCTTGGTTTTAAAGGTATTTTTGCTAGCGACAGAACGACGAATTCATTTGTGCTTGAGGGAGTTGGAAGTCCTACGGTTTATCAGTCTACCGAAGATACCAATGATAAAGTTGGAGGGTATGCAGATTTAAACTTGTCTGCAGAGTATAAAATTCACAAAAATTTCAGTATTTTCGCACTCGGAAATAATCTTCTGAACTCAAAATACCAGACGTATAAAGGCTATAAAGTTCTTGGCGCACAAATTTTGGGAGGAGTAAAGATTACTTTCTAAATATAATTGATAGATGATGATTGATGAGTGATTACATCATTTATAATTCATCGATTATCATTTATAAAATGGCTCCGTAGTTCAACTGGATAGAATATTGGATTTCGGCTCCAACGGTTGGGGGTTCGAATCCCTCCGGGGTCACTTAAGGAGACAACTGTTTAGTAGTTGTCTCTTTTTATTAACCATAAATATCTCTTTGTCAGAATTTTGTAATTTGACTTTTAGTGTTTGATATTTTAAACGTAAAATACTTAGTCTGTTTGAAATAAACAGTCTTAAAGCGCCAAAGAAGGCTTATAATCTACAATCATTAAGAGTTCGAAATCTCCTTAAGGTTAGAGCTTTTTCTCTCTTTTGACTTATTGAAATTCTTTGATATTAAATATAGCAATTCCAATATATTTTTAGCTTCTTTCTCATCTACCTGAATTCCTGTCTTGGCTAGAATAATAATTGCTTGTTCTACTGAAACATTCTTATCAATGAAATTCATTTTTTTTAATGGTTTTGTGGTTATTTTTATTTGACAATATTTTTAAAAATGATGGATTTAAATCTAAAGAAAAATTACCTGTTTTATAGTCAATATCGATCGGTGGAATAAGATTCACGAGATGTTTTTTATCTGAGGTGTCAAACCCTGAAAATTTTTGGAAAATTTCGGTTAATGCTTTGTCTTTAATATTGAAGTTGTTTAAACTTATTTAGGAAAAAAGAGTTCCGAGAAAATTAGCAATTTTGGATTGCAATTTAAAAGACTAATGATCTGGAACACATCAGCAAAGATAAAATAGAGAAATGGATTTTACCCCATTTAAGCAAAGGAAAAAGAGGATTTTCTACAAAGTTTGACTTGGTAAAAATAATTCAGACCATTATAAAACGTTTGAAAACTGGTTGTCAGTGGCGTGAAATTTCGATAAAAGACTATTTCGGGGAAGAAAAAATAAGCTGGCAAAATGTGTATTATTTTTTTAATAAATGGATCAAGGACGGCAGTTTCAGGAATATTTGGGTTCATCTTTTGAATCGTAACAAGAGGTTTTTGGATATGTCGTGTGTTCAATTGGACGGAAGCCAAACTCGGTGCAGAATGGGCGGAGAATCAACAGGGTATCAAAGCAGGAAATCTGCGAAAACCAGCAATATGATTTTTCTTTGCGACAATCGTGGTCAAATGCTTTCGATGGGAAATCCCAGAAGCGGCAATCATCACGATTTATATGAAATAGAAGATGTTATGGGCGAGATTATTGAAATTTTGTCCGAAGCTGAGATCTCTCATAAAGGTCTTTTTTTGAATGCAGATTCGGGATTTGACAGTGAAAATTTAAGGCAGAAATTAGAACTGGAGAAAATAGTGGGTAACATCAAAACCAATCCCCGAAATGGAAAAATAACAGATAATGATCACTATTTTGATGAAAAACTGTACGAAAGCAGATTTAAAATAGAGCAGGCAAATGCTTGGTTAGATGGCTTCAAGACTTTGCTGATAAGATTTGAAACGCTGGATATTACCTGGAAGAACCTGCATTTTTTGGCGTTTTCATTAAGACTAATCAAAAAAATAAAAGTTTAAACAACTTCATTACTTTTTTTATCTATAGCCTTTAATTTAGACCTAATATCATAAGCCCCCTTCTTAACATTTTTTATATTAACTTGATTTTCTTTTTTTCAAACTGTTGTGATCATCTACTTTTAGTACGCCAATTATAAATAACTTTCTTCCTAGAGAAGAATTAAGTTTTCCTCCTTTATTTTTCTTTCTATTAGATGTTGAGCATACAAATAACTTACTTTCTGAGTCTTTATGTTCTGATCTTGCAAAATAGTCTTAAACAATTCAATAGTATTGTCTGAAAGTACTAATTCTTGAAGCTTATTTTGATAGCAATTATTAAGGAATACAGCATTTATCCTTGTTTACATCTATCATAGCAGTGATATTATGGGTATTTTTTTGCTCGTCCTTGCGAAACACTTCCGCTGAGTTTTCTATTACAAACAGGACATATTAAAAAGCTTCTAAGGAAAAATATTTCTTTTAAATCCTCTCTCTTAACAGTGGTTTTTCTTTTTGTATTGATGACAGACTGAACTTGATAAAATAAAGATTCCGATATCAAGGGTTGGTGCAAACCTCTTATCATTTGCTTTTCAGTATATTAGCCCACAATAAATTGGTTGCGCAAAATCCTTAAAAAGTGCGACCTTGAACATATAAGACCTTTATCATTAGCAATTTTATTGATCACAGATAATTTATGATCATTTTGAGCAACTTTATCGAAAGCCCATTTTATAACTTCGGCTTCAGGCTCTTTTGGGACAATTGCTTTTTTACCATCCATTAATGTCACATTTATATATCCTATGGGGGCTTTATTAGGATATCTACCCATCAGCTTCGCTCGACGAATACCATTAGAGGTATTTTGTGCTCTCCGGGTGTTTTCCGCTTATGGAACAGCTAAGTATATAGCCAGCATAACTGTACTTTCCGGCACGGAGAAATCAATAGGCTGATCAATAACGTACATCACTGGTATTGCCTTTGAAAAAATATTAATTTTGATTGAAAATTCAACTTAACAGTTGATTGATATTCTCTTTATAGGTTTGTCCAATTGGTATTTTGTGCACATCAATTAAAATCCTATTACCTTCAATTTGTTTAATTTTATTTTTGGCAACAATAAATGATTTATGGGTTCTTATAAACTCTAATTTAGGAAGCAATTTTTCAAAATCTGAAATTTTTTGAGGGCTAACAATCATCTCATTCTTTAAATAAACTTTGATAAAATGCCCGAAAGCTTCTATAAATAATACGTCTTCAAAATGAATTTGATGGTGCTTTTTATCACCTTTTAAAAAAATACTACCGGCATCTGCTTTGGTTTCGGTTGTTGATAAGGTCGGTATATCTTTCTTATTTTGAACAGTAGAAATAGTTTTGTTAATCGCTTTTACAAATCGCTCAAAACTAAATGGCTTCAATAAATAATCAGAAATATTGAGTTCATACCCTTCTAAAGCAAATTCTTTGTAAGCTGTGGTCACAATTATTTTGGGTGGATTGGGCAATGTTTTTAAAAAATCGAAACCAGATAGTTTGGGCATATTAATATCCAAAAACAACAAATCGACCGAATTTTCATTTAAAAACTGAATCGCTTCAAAGGCATTATAGCAATTACCTTTCTTTTGCAGATGTGGTAAATTTTCACAATAGTTTTCAATAATATGATGTGCAATTGGCTCGTCATCAATGATTAAATAATAAATCATACTGTTTCTATTTTTAGCGTTAATTTATATATACCATCCTTAACCTCAATTTGAATTTGGTGTTTATTGGAATATAATAGCTTTAAGCGCTGTTTTAAATTGTCTATTCCAATACCAACTGTCGCAATGGCTTCTCGTATTTCAAAATTATTTTCTATTTCAAAATTAATAATGTTGTTCTCAATTCTCATATTAATATGGATAAAAGCATCTTCTGTCAAACTTTCTACGCCGTGTTTAAATGCATTTTCTAAAGGAATAATAAACATCAATGGAGCAATTTGATAACTTGTGTCCTGAGAATGATTAAAGATAATATCTACCTTTTTTTGATACCGTATTTTATGTAATTCGATGTAATTCTTTAGATATTCTATTTCATCCTTTAATGGCACCAAATCTTCTTTTCCCATGTAAATGGTATAACGCATAATGTCAGATAATCTTAAAACAACATTTGGTGCGTCATCCGATTTTTCGATTATTAAACCATACAAATTATTGAGGGTATTGAAAAAAAAGTGTGGATTAATCTGGCTTTTTAATAACGATAATTCTGCTTTTGATTTTCTTGCTTCCAACGTTTTCAACCATTTCCATTGCTGATAAAACCACATTAATAGCATCCCAAAAAAAGGAATGGTCAATATGATTTTAATTTCTTTTTCTTGCTGGAAGTAAAGGTTTACATCATCAATATAAACTCTGATGTAATAGAAATAGCCAAAAGCTAAAATGTAAAATCCAATGATAATCAATGCGTATTTTTTGAAATAGGAAGGTGCTATAATTGAGAAAAAATAGAGCCCAATACTTATTAATCCTGCAAAGGTTATAGGATTATCAGCTATTTTGGAATTTATATCATTTATAATTATAGCTAAAAAAATAAAAATCAGTACAATTAACTTTAAACTAATAGTTTTATGCTGTTTTAAAAACGAAAAATAATGAATTGGAAGCGAAATCAACATCCAACTAAAAAGAAAACTCAATGTGTTTGCCAATACGTCTGAATTGTCAATATATATAAAATTAAAATGCAATAAAATAATACCTAATACCCGATGAATTAATAATCCATATACGAAGGCTCTATATTTTTTAATAAATTTAATCACAGGTCAAAATTAACTACAATTGGTCTTTTTTTTATTGCAATATGCACCAACTTTCCCTAAAATAGCGCAAACATTATTTTTTTCTGCATCAACTTAATTTGTGCACACCAATCAATTGTCTGTGATGATTGTTAATGTGTTTATGATAAATACTTTACATCGTTTTCGTTTACCTATATGTTTGCTCAAAATTTAAACATTAAAATATTATGAGAGGCTATTTTAAAATGACGCTATTAATGCTATCGGTAACCCTACAAAATGTAGTAGCACAAGAAAAAAACTCATTGCAAACAAAAGAAAAACGTGAGATTATAACTTCAATAAAAACGCATCTTGCGGAATCCTATATCGATTTAGATTTATCAAAGAAAATGATAACTGCGCTGGATAAAAATTTAAAATCAAATACGTATGACAAAGTCATCAATTCAACTGAATTTTCTAAAAAACTAACCGAAGATTTGCAAAGTGTAAGTAAAGACTTGCACCTTAAAGTTCGATTTGAACCAGAGCGTATTGCTCAAGAAAAGCGTGTTGTTTCGGAAGAAAAGAAATTAGAAGCGGAGAAAAAAATGGCGATGCAAATGACAGAAATTAATTATGGATTTACGGAAGCAAAAATATTAGATGGAAATATTGGTTATTTGAATTTACGCACATTTACAGATATAAAATATGCCGAAGAAACTGCGACAGCTACGATGAATTTTTTAAGCAATACCAATGCAATTATTATTGATTTGCGTACAAATGGGGGAGGTGTTCCAAGTATGATGCAATTATTATCAAGTTATTTCTTTGATGAAACACCAGTTTTATTAAGCGATTTTTATGAAAGAAAAACAGATACGAAAACTCAGCTTTATTCTTTTGCAAAAGTAGCCGGTAAACGAAGTGCCAACAAGCCAATTTACATTTTAACGAGCAAGCAAACATTTTCTGCGGCTGAGGCATTTGCCTATACTTTAAAACATTTAGATAAAGCTGTTATAGTGGGCGAAATTACTAAAGGCGGTGCCAACCGAACCAAACGAATTAATCTGAACGACAAGTTTACAATTTCGGTTCCGTATATCAAGTCTATTCATCCGATAACAAAAACAAACTGGGAAGGAAAAGGTGTACAGCCAAATATTGAAACAAATGAAAAAGAAGCCTTTGTATATGCTTATATAGACGCCATTAATAAAACTGTTAAGAGCAATAAGAATGATTTTTTGAATAAAATTGGTTACGCCTTTTTGAAAGGGAAATCCGTTGATAATGCGATAATCGTATTTCAGGAAAACGTAAAATTATTTCCAGACAACTCTAATACTTGGGATAGTTTAGGTGAAGCTTATTTTATAAACGGCGATAAAGAAAATGCATTAAAATCGTACAGGAAAGCTTTAGCGCTAGACCCAAATTCAGAATCGGCAAAAGCAATGATTCAGAAATTAGAAACCATTAAATAAAAAAATGGGTAGTAGTTTAGTTTCCGTTGCGTGCTACGAATGCAACGGAAACTCATTTTAAGGTTTAACTGGTCCAAGATAAATCAATGCCAATAACAAAAACACCTGCAATGCAAGCACATTTAGATTAAATAGTGCTTTTGGTGATTTAATATAAAAAAGTTCATTCTATATCTCTTTCTTTTCTCCATTATGCAAAACTCTGTAATATTTACTTCCTTCAATCAACAGACCTTCTGATTTTTGGTTGGGAAGACTTTTAGAGTAATCTTTTGGGTGTTTTACATCAATTCCTATTACTTTTTCCTTGTATTTTCTATTGACTTTTGATTGTAGTGTATGCCCAACAACGATTGATTTTGCACTGAATTTATTTAATCCTCGTTCTACTTCTTCCTGGGTCAACTTATCTTTAAAATAGCCTCTGTACCATGCAATTCCTTTGTGAGAAGAAATTAACAATTGCTCCAAATTTTTCTGCGGATTCGGATAGTAAGGCTTATAATAATTGCTACGGATAATTTGATTGATTTCGTCCAAATTTGTTTCGTAACTTGCTAAATCTGGATGTATTCCGCCATGTGCAAATAGAATTTTGTTAATTTTTTCAATTGAATTTTTGCTCGACATCCATCTTCCAAGAAATGAATTGGTACTATACAATTCGGTTTGTTGCTTTTTTAAAATAGACGCAACGTGATAATATTTGAGCGAAGTATTTTCAAAATTTCCCTGCATATTTTTCAATTCGTGGTTTCCCAAAATGTAATGAACATTTCCGCCTTTTTCTTTTGCTTCTTGCTCCAGTTTGTAAATAAACCAAAGTACTTGCGTAGTTGAAAAATCTCTATCTACAAAATCTCCGAGTAAAACAAGATGCCCATTTCCAAATGTCCAATTTAGCTTATTGTCAACGACTTTATTGGTAATCAAAAAATCACGAAAAGTTTTAAAACCGCTTTCAATATCAGAAATAGCTAAAATTTTAGAATTGTCGTTATAGGTATTTTTAGGAATTGCGATTTTGTTATTTAAGGTAAATTCAAATCGTGTTGAATCTAATGGAAAATAGCAATAGGTTGAGATTTTTGAATCCAAAGGATACTCTTTTTGGTCTAAATAGAACCCATCATTCTGATTTCCCCTGATGTAATTTACACTAACAATGCTATCATTTTTAGTTAAAACATAAGGACCGTCTTTGTCCCAATTCATCATTTCAGGATTTTCTGCATACCGAAAACTGGCTCCGTGATACAATCCGAATGAAACAGCAATAACTCCTATTACTACAAATGTGATAATGATATGTTTTGCATATCTCAAAAATCTCTTTTTCATTTTTCAATTAATTTCTGTAAACCTATTAATGCTTGTTCCGTTTCAAAGACAATTGTGACAAACAACCTCTGTAAATACATAAACAGTATTTGCATAAGTTCAAAGTGTTTTCATCACTCATTTTCATCATTTCAAAAAGCTTTGGCTGTCGTTTGTCAACACGCTTGCAGAGGCTTGTTTATAATCGTAATATTGCAGTATGATGGCTCTGAAAAGAAATATAAAATGGATTGTGATTGCATTATTGGCAATAGCAGTTGTTCCTGTAATGATTACGGCTTATGAAGTAATCTTTACGGAAAACAAATCCGTCGTATTTTTAGGAAATTACCACCCGAAAGTTGCCATCATTGTAATTTGCTACTACGTTTTGCTTTTTTGTTTGGGTGTAGTTTGGTTAGTTCGGGAAATTATTTTTATCACCAAACTGAAAAACGAAAAAATGATAGCCGAATTGATGCTTTTGAAAAGCCAAGTCAGTCCGCATTTCTTTTTCAATACGCTCAATAATTTATATGGTTTGGTGGCAAAAGACCCCAAAAAAGCACAAGAATTGATACTGAAACTTTCAGATATGATGCGTTACAGCATTTATGAAGGCGAAAAAGAAACAGTAAAGATTCAGGAAGAAATTGATTTTTTGAAAAACTATGTCGAACTCCACAAAATGCGTTACCATAAACTGATAAGCGTTGATTTTTATTGTAATATTGATGAAAACCGAAAAGTTGCTCCCTTGTTGTTTATCATCCTTTTAGAAAATGCTTTTAAGCACGGAGTTGAAAATTTGAGAGAGAATGCATATATAAAAATGAGTTTGATAACTTCACAAAACGAAATCTGTTTCGCCATTGAAAACAATTTTGAAAAAACTAAAAATCAATTCGGGATTGGCTTAAAAAATCTGAAAAGAAGATTAGAATTAATTTATCCCAATCAACACGAATTGACTTTTTCGGTAAATGAAAATATTTATAAAGCTCAACTAATTTTAAAACAATTATGATAAGCTATTTAATCATCGATGATGAACATATTGCCCACGATATCATTAAAGGATATTGCGATTTGATACCAAATATGCAGTTGATGAAAAACTGTTATGATGCTTTGGAAGCTTTTGAATACCTGAACAAAAATGAAGTGGATTTAATTTTTTTGGATTTGAATATGCCTGTTTTAAAAGGGTTTGAATTTCTGAAAACCTTGCAAAACCCACCCAAGATAATCGTAACAACTGCTTATCAGGAATTCGCTCTGGAAGGATATGAACACAACATTTCGGATTACCTGCTAAAACCTTTTGGTTTTGAACGGTTTTTAAAAGCTGTAAATAAATCGATTAGTTCGGTAGGTCAAAAGACTGTTCCTTCTGAAAAAAATAACGTTCCAAACCGAATCTTTGTTCAAAGCAATAAAAAACACATTCAACTGGAAACAGAAAACATTTTATACATCGAAGCAACAGGCAACTACACCAAAATAATAACCACGACTGAAACCATTACCATTCGTGAAAAATTCTCTGCTTTTTTAGAACAATTGCCTAAAAACGATTTTGTGCAAGTTCATAAATCATTTGCAGTTGCTCCAAAGCAGATTAATAGTGTTGAAGGAAATATTATATTTATTTTAAATTACCAAATTCCAATTGGCAAAATTTATAAGATGAATATTGTAAAATTGTTAAAGTAGTTTATCTTTTACATTCTTGATCTCGCCAGAATAGATACAAAAAAGCTTCTTAATTCATATTTCAAATGATAATTGAAATAGTAGTATAACAAGTAAGTAACTAAATAAAGACAAAAGTGCAGCGCAAAGGGGAGATTATCCATTGTAGAGCGGTTAAAATTAGATCAGTTTTGTAATATCAATTAATAACAAATAACAACTTCAAATTTAATTACAAGATTATGAAAAATTTAATTTTAACAATCGGATTATTCACAACATTCTCTACTTTAGCCCATGCGCAACAAACAAGCGTTAAGCGAATTGACCTTCAAAGACATACCATTGAAGCAGAAGGGTATGAAACTATCCAGGCACGTATTGAGCTACAAGAGGGTGCAGCGGTCGGAATGCACGAACATCCTGGAGAGGAGGTGATCTATGTGCTGGAAGGTGTTTTTGAATACCAGATAGAAGGAGAAGAACCTGTTATTCTCAAGGCTGGTGAAGTGCTTTTTGTTCCGGCCAGAAAGTATCATTCTGCAAAGAATATCGGAAAAGGTAAGGCTTCAGAGCTGGCAACGTATATTGTTAAAAAAGATCAACCCCTGCTAAAATTTAAAGAATAAGCAAAAAATAGTAAAATAATACCACTTTAAGCCCTTACAATGATCAAAGAATTTTCTTATAAACAATTTGGCAACGTAGAATTCAGCAGATCTTCCTTACATGATCATTTGCTGAGCTCAATAGAAGGACATATCAAAATCCTTTTCATCCCTGAAAATGCAATTATTCAGGTTGATTTTGAGGAAATTGAATTAAAAACCGACGCTCTGCTATTTATTAATCCCAATGTTGTCTTAAAACCATGTGAGACCGTCAGCGGCCAGCTGATGCATTTTAACAAAGATTTTTACTGCATAGAGATTCATGATAAGGAAGTGGCCTGTGACGGCATTTTATACAATAATGTCTTTGAAATTCCTTTTATTAATTTGAACACTGAACAGTCAGCTGAAATTCAAAGGATCATTACGGAAATCAAAACAGAAATGAATGATGAAGATTCAACAACCGAGGAAATGTTGAGGATACTCGTAAAAATGATCATTTTAAAATCTACAAGGATCTGGAAACAGCAGCATCAATTGGCCGATATTGAGCAGCAGGAAGATGTACAGTTTTTAAGAAAATTCAGTAAACTGGTCGAAATGCATTATAAAAAACTTCATACAGTCGCTGATTATGCAGATCTGCTCTTCATTACTCCGAAAAACTTAAGTAAAAAAATAGGGCTGGTCAGCAAAGAGACTCCAAACGAAATTATTAAAAACCGAATTATACTAGAGAGTAAGCGGCTTTTGGCTCATACATCTATGACCGTGAAAGAAATTGCCTATAGTCTACATTACGAGGATGATGCATATTTTATCCGTTTTTTTACAAAAAATACAGGAATTTCACCCATTACTTTTAGGAAACAGTTCAAGTAAGGATATTTCACCCGAATCAGAAAGCACAATCGACAGATTGTGCTTTTTTTATATATAAAATGTTCAAGATAACAGTTCTAAATCTATACTTATCCCAAAAAACTTAGTCTTTTACGTAAGAAGAGAAAAAAGTGCAATCCAAGGGGGAAACCGTCCATTGTAAACCGGTTGAAATTGGGCCAACTTTGCCATATCAAAATAACAATAACAATAACAATATCAAAAATTATGAAAAATTTAATCTTAGCATTCGCACTGTTCATTATCTCAATTTCAAGCTCGTTATTCGCACAAACTAAAAGAACTCCGGCATCATTCGGTCGCGAAGAATATATCGAAGTAGAAAAAAATGTCCGTCTGCATATAACGGATCTTGGTGAAGGCCAGTCCATTGTTCTGATCCACGGTTGGCCGTTGAGTGATGCGATGTATGAATACCAGTATGCATATCTCATACAGAAAGGGTACAGGGTGATCGGCATCACATTAAGAGGATTTGGCCTCTCTGATAAACCAGCCGGAAAATATAATTATGATGTTTTTGCGGATGATATCAAAGTTGTACTGGACAAATTAAAAATAGAGAACGCGACAATAGGTGGGTTCTCCATGGGTGGCGCAACCGTGATTCATTATGTAGCTAAATATAATGCAGCGCACGTTTCAAAAATGGCTCTTTTCGGAGCTGCGGCACCAACCTGGACAAAACTTGATGATTTTAACTATAGCTTCTGGACAAAGGAAGATGTGAATGGATTGATCGATCTAAACAATACTAACCGCCCCAAACTATTCGCTACATTCGGTAAGATATTTCCGGCCAACGAAAGCAGCGTATCTCCCGGACATGGCGCTTGGTTGGGAAATATTCAGGCTCAGGCTTCACCTTATGCAATGGCAGAGGCACTAAAAACATTACGTGACAGTGATTTGCGTGGTGACCTGAAAAAAATTACAATTCCTACATTGATACTTCACGGAAAACAGGATAAAATTTGTTCTTATGATCTTGCCGAGCAGATGAACATTTTACTTAAAAACTCAACATTGGTTCCATTTGAAAAAAGCGGTCATGCGCTCTTCATCGAAGAACTGGAAAAATTCAACACTGAACTATTCAATTTCATTAAAAAATAAATAAAAATTAAAAGAGGTTGGTTGACAAAAACTAACCTCTTTTTTATTAATACCGTCATGAATAAAACTATAATATTCCTGTTTTTATTATTATTGGCCTCTTGCAGTATAAAAAAGGACATCATAATAATAAATCATTCCAATTTGCCAAAGTCAATAGGACCCTATAGCCATTCAACGAGCTATGGAAACCTGATATTTATTTCGGGTCAGATAGGGCTGGATCCAAAAAGCAACGATCTGAAAAAGGGAATTGAAGAGCAGACCGTTCAGATTTTTGAAAACTTAAAGATCATTCTTGAAAATAATCATTCTGATTTAAAACATATCACCAAGACAACTATTTTTATAACAGATATAAGGCAATTTGAAACAGTAAATAGAATCTACAGTAAATATTTTAATAATAATTTTCCGGCGAGAAGTACGATCCAGGTTGTATCACTCCCTAAAAATGCCAGTATAGAAATTGAATGTATAGCCGTACAAAGGTGAATGAAGTTATATGCCCACTAAGCCACATTAATATTTAAAAAAAAATGTTTTATTTAACGCAAGTGTCCCGACAGTGCCCTGAGTAAAAAACAAGGCAATGTGTCAAGAGTCATTTTTTTTGTAAATCGTCAGCAAAAGTGTACTGATTTAGGCTCTAACTTAAGAAGTGTTTCATGAATGATTAAAGTGAATTAGTCAATACTTAATCTGTTTTAAAGTTATTCAATTTGATTGTAACTGTCAGATTAAGTATTGAGTAATTCAAGTCAGTGGAGCGAAATAACGGTTTCTGTTTAAATATTATAAGTGGTATACAACATTGGCTATTAACTACCTGTCAAAAATTTATTTTTGAGTCATAATAAGTTGTAGTTTGGTACTAAGTACTTCAATATATTATTTTCGAAAGTTCTGCAAGTTTATTCAAATCTTCTATAAAAGTGTTCGAAAAATGCACCTCCGCGTCACTGTTAAAAGAAAAAGCTTTAAAATCATTGATTTTAAAGCTTTTTTGGTTCTGTTCATTTTCTATAGTCAAGCCTTTATATAAGTTAAATGACTTCATAATTCTAAAGATAAAAAGTCGCTTTTTCAGAAAGTTCCTTTTAAGGTTGAAAGAAAAACGATTTACTTATATTTGCCTCGCAAAGCAAATTCAAATGTTCAAAAAAGTAATCATTGTATTTATCCTTGTTTTTTTTACGGTTTTTTGCCCGGCCCAACAGGTTCGGCCCTCAAAATCATCTGAAATTTACCGCGAACTCAAAACCCTTAAGTACCTGCCTAAAGTTTTATACCTTGCGGCTCATCCCGACGATGAAAATACAGGATTACTCTCCTGGTTAATCAACGACCAAAATGTAGAAACAGGCTATTTATCTTTAACCAGAGGCGATGGAGGACAGAATTTATTGGGTACAGAGCAAGGTGCTGCACTGGGTTTAATCAGAACGCATGAACTTTTAGAAGCAAGAAAGTTAGACGGTGCCCAACAGTTTTTTACCCGGGCGATCGATTTTGGGTTCTCTAAAAATACGACCGACACCTTTAAACAATGGGATACAGATATCATTACAGCGGATGTAGTTTGGGTAATCCGTACATTCCGACCTGATATTATCATTTGTCGTTTTCCGCCTACTGCTGCGGCAGGCCACGGACAACATGCGGCTTCGGCTGTAGTTGCTGAAAAAGCTTTTAAGCTGGCAGGCGATAAAACGGCTTTTCCAAATCAACTAAAATATGTTAATATATGGCAGCCAAAACGCTTATTGTGGAATACTTTCCGTTTTGGCGGGGTCAATACGACTGCTGAAAACCAACTGAAAATCACGGTTGGGCAATATGATGCGCAACTGGGTATGGGCTATGGTGAATTGGCAGGATTAAGCAGAAGTTTACATAAAAGCCAGGGTGCAGGAACACAGTCTGTAGCCGGCATTAAAACGGAATATTTCAGCCACGTTCTTGGCGAGCCGGCGAAAACAACGCTTTTTGATGGAGTAGCTAAAGCCTGGACCGCAAAAGGTAACGCTGATATTGACCAGGCATTAGATAAAATTGTTTCCGCTTTTAATTTCAATCATCCTGATCTCAGCTTACCTGATTTACTTGCTTTGCGAAAAAAAATAATGGAACTGAAAGATTCAGATTTAAAAAATGATAAAATTAAATCTCTCGACAACATCATTTTAAGCTGTGCCGGATTCATGGGCGAGGTAGTGACCAATCAGGCTGAAGCTGTTGCCGGAGATAACTACAATTTCAGGTTAAACCTCATTTCAAGAGCTGAAAATCCTGTCGTTCTGGAAAATGTAAAATGGGTGAGTAAGTCTGAAGATTTTAATAGAAAGCTATCAAAAGATTCTTTAATTACAATTGAACATAAAATTCAGATTCCTGCTGATGCAGCACTCACAGAACCTTACTGGTTGGTAAAACCAGCCAAGGACGCGGCAACTTTCTCTGTTCCCAATGATACTTTAATCGGTTTGCCTGAGGCAGAATCACCCCTGAATGTTTTGGTTGGTTTAAAAATCGGTTCAGAAAAGTTTCAGGTTAAACTTCCTTTATCTTTCAAGAAATTAGACCCGGTGCGTGGTGATGTTGTCGAAGCACTGCGCATTGTTCCAGCCTTGGAACTGAAATTTACACAACCACTTTATCTGGTTAAAGAAAATGAAGACCTACATTTGAGTCTAAATGTTAAGGTCAATGCCAACAAACAGTTCAGCAATGGTAAGATGAGCCTGATGTATAATGGAGAACGATTAGGCGGTGCTGATGTAAGTTTTATCAATGGGAAAGATTTTACCTTTGATTATGTTATTCCAAAAAATAAGCTTGCCTTAATTAACTCCTCTCGTTTGCAGTTGGAAGCCAATTTTGTTGCAGATGGAGTAGCTTACAATAAAAAACAGGTATTGATCCAGTATCCGCATTTACCCTCCTTACAATATTTTGCGCCTGCAACGGTAATTGTGATGAAAGGCGATATTCAGGCGAAGGTTAAAAAAGTGGGTTACATAGAAGGTGCGGGCGATTTCATTCCTGAGTTCCTGCGTATTGCAGGTATTCAGGTAGATGTCTTGAAAGACGAAGATTTTTATGGCAACATCGATGAATCCGCCGGAAACGGCAGTCAAAACAAGCTGTCACAATATGATGCCATCGTACTGGGGGTGCGTGCCAATAATACAGAGAAAAAGCTGGGTCGCTGGATGCCTTTTTTATGGTCTTATGTAAAAGCCGGAGGTAATTTGGTGATGCAGTATAACACCAATCAGGATACCACCGTTGACCAATTGGGAATGTATAGTTTCAGTATTGCCAATAAGAGGGTTACCGAAGAAAACGCTGAGGTTAAATTTTTAAATCCCAATCATAAATTACTGAACTTTCCGAATAAAATTACTGCGGATGATTTTAACGGTTGGGTACAGGAGCGTGGCGCCTATTTCCCTGATCAATGGGATGCAGCGTATGAACCGCTTTTTGAAATGCACGATACCGGTGAAGAGCCTTTGCAGGGATCAACTTTATATGCCAAATACGGGAAGGGTAATTTTATTTATACACCATTGTCGTTTTTCAGACAGTTGCCTGCGGGAAATGTCGGTGCGGGACGTTTATTTTTAAACTTTTTATCTGCACAAAAAAACTGATGAACAAACAACTTAAAAACTGGAATACCTGGTATATATTATTAGCAGCTGCATTGGTGCTTCAGATTACATTTTATTATGTGTTTACTAAATTCTGGGCATGAGTACTATAGATTGGACAGTTCTTATTTTTACATTGGTTGCTGTGGTTGTTTATGGCGTATTCATCGGTCGTGGACAAAAAAGCAACGAATCCTACCTGAAAGCAGATAATAAAATGCCCTGGTACATTGTGTTGATCGGTATTATGGCGACACAGGCAAGTGCCATTACTTTTCTTTCGGCACCGGGTCAGGCTTATACGGATGGTATGCGTTTCGTTCAGTATTACTTTGGTTTGCCATTGGCGATGATCGTTATCTGTATCACTTTCATCCCGATTTTTCAGCGTTTAAATGTGTACACCGCCTATGAATATCTGGAAAACCGTTTTGATAAAAAAACAAGGGTACTCACTTCACTGCTTTTTCTTTTTTCCAGAGGCTTATCAACAGGAATCAGCATTTACGCTCCAAGTATCATCTTATCAAGCGTTTTAAACTGGAATATTTATTTGACGAATGTTTTGACAGGTGGAATTCTGTTGATTTATACCTATGTTGGCGGAGCAAAAGCGATTGCGCACACCCAAAAATTGCAGTTTCTCATTATTCTGGGAACCATGGCATTTGCGGGGTATTTACTTATTCAGAATATGCCGAATGGAATTGGTTTTAAGGATGCACTTTATCTGGCGGGGAAATCAGGAAAGCTCAATGTAATCACCACAGAATTCGACTGGAAGGATAAATACAATATCTGGAGCGGGCTGATTGGCGGTTTTTTTCTGGCACTTTCTTACTTCGGGACTGACCAGAGTCAGGTTGGGAGGTACATTACAGCGAAAGACAATACCAATGCAAAGATGGGCTTGCTGCTGAACGGATTGGTTAAAATCCCAATGCAATTTGCCATTCTTCTGATTGGTGCTTTGCTTTTCGCTTTCTTTTCTCTAAAACCGGCTCCTATTTATTTTAACGAACGCTCTTACCAATATTTAAAGGAAACAAAACCGGAACAGGCTGCAGTATTTGAAAAAGAGCATCAGAATTTGCAGACAAAATTTAATGCAGAATCGAAAGAAATTTTAAAGCTGAAGGAAATTCAATCTCCCCGACTTAATAAAACAATTCAGGATTTTAAAAGCACACAAACCCAGGTAAAAGCGCTTCACGGCAGGGTAGAGGAAGCGATCAATCATTCAAACTATAATGCGGAAAAAACGGATACGAATTACATTTTTCTGTATTTCGTAAAGAATACTCTGCCTGTCGGGATGATCGGTTTACTGTTTGCCGTCATTTTTCTGGCCAGCTGGGGTTCCATTTCGGCAGCGCTGAATTCCCTCGCTGCCTGCTCATTAAAGGATGTTCATTTACTATTTAAAAAAGAAATTCCTGATGATGTAACCGAACTCAAGTATAGCCGCCTACACACTTTAGCCTGGGGGATCTTCTCAATCGGTGTAGCCATGTTTGCTACTCAAATGGGTTCGCTTATTGAAGCGGTTAATGTATTGGGTTCACTTTTCTACGGCCCGATATTGGGGATTTTTCTGGTTGCATTTTATTATAAAAAAATTACAGGGTCCAATGTATTTATTTCTGCAATTTTATCTGAAATTGCGGTTATTGCCGTTTATCAGTTTGATATCGTTTCTTTCCTTTGGCTTAACGTCATCGGGGCAGCGGCGGTAATTATATTTTCTGCTATCGGGTTGCTGTTTTATAAGCCGAAAGCAGTAAATTCGTAAACAAATAACAAACAGACAAATAAAAATATTATGAAAACAATGATTAAATCTGCCACCATGCTTTTTGCTGCAATGACGATTTCAGTAAATGCCTTTGCCCAGGAAGCTAAAAAACCTGCCAGCCCGCCGGCTACTGCTACGGGAAAAATTAAAGATGCAACCATTACAATTGCCTATAGCAGTCCTTCTGTTAAAGGGCGTACCATCTGGGGTGGTCTGGAAGCTTATGATAAAGTTTGGCGTGCGGGTGCCAATGAAGCCACTACTTTTGAAACGGATAAGGACATTACTGTGCAGGGTAAAAAACTTCCTGCAGGTAAATACAGCTTTTTCTTAATCCCTAAAGAAAGCGGAACCTGGACTGCGATTTTTAACAAAGAGGCAAAACAATGGGGCGCCTATAAATACGAAGAGGCAAAAGATGCTTTACGTGTTGATGTAAAAACAAAAGCTTTACAAGCAAGACAGGAAAATTTAGTTTATAAAATAAACAAAAATGGATTCACAATGGATTGGGACAAAATCTCAGTTCCTGTAGAAATAAAATAAACTTAAGCAATACCTTTTAATAGGTATTGATGAGAGTTTTAAATCTTCTACGAAAGTATTCAAAAATAGCCTCGGGGTCAAAAAGAGACAATATTGCTTTTATGCGATATTGTCTCTTTTTATTTATAAATATTTATATTATCTTCAAATTTTATAAATTTTCTTTTATTAATCGCTCGTAGATAAGAAGAAAAAGCAAAATAATTTATTTCAAATTCAACGGTAAATAATAATACTTAACGGTGTATTTTATATTTTTATCGTGAAAATGCTACATCTTGTCGATTTAAATTGATTAAAAAGGTCTATCCTGATACTTTTGAGTTATAATTTTTATGGCGATGAAAAAATCAGTTTTTATTATTGCGGCATTTTTTTTAGGGTATGGATTTCTACACGGACAGACAACCGTAACAGGGCGTGTGACGGATAATGAAGGTAAGCCTTTATCTTTTGCTTCTTTAAAATTCTATAATGTAAAGGATCCACAGTCTTTTACCGAAAAAATAGCTGATGAGAATGGTAAATTTCAGATTTTGTTTCCAGAAAGTGGAACTTATAAAGTAGTTACTTCTTATAAAAATTTAGCTCCTTTCTCTCAGCAGTATAATTTCAATGATCCTGAAGTTTCTGTTTCTATAGCATTGCCAAAAGAAAAAGTAACGGATATTCAGGAGGTGGTAGTAAGTAAGAGAGCAAAATCTACCATAGTAAGAAAGATCGACAGGATCGTGATGAATGTATCTGATAATCCTATTGCTGCAGGAAAATCTTCTTTAGATTTATTCAGACTTGCTCCGGGAGTTTTCGTGAACAACGGTAAAATTTCCATCAACGGTGTATGGGGCACCAGAGTAATGGTAGACGGAAAAATGCTGAACATAAGTGGTATCGATCTGAAGAATTATCTGCAGAATTTAAGATCAAACGAAATACAGTCGATTGAAGTAATCGCGCATCCTCCGGCAGAATTTGATGCTGAAGGTTCCGGCGGAATTATCAATATTATTCTGAAAAAGAATACCAAAGAGGGAATCAACGGATATATCGGAACTGATTATTCAATTGGTTTGGGAAAATATCCGAGCTACAATCCATATGCCGCCATTAACTACAAAAAAGGAAAATTTGGTTTAAGTTCAAGTTATTCTTATACAAATAGTAAAAGCTATGAAGAGCTTACTCAAAAAAGAGATTTTCCTAATGGCGGAAAATATGAACAATCTTCAACAGATATTCAGAAAAATAAAAGTAACCGAATAAAAATTGGTTCAACGTATGATTTTTCGGATAAGCAATCTATAGGTCTGCAATATACGGGGCAGTTCAGTAACTTTTCAAGCAATTCTGTTGCAGATTCTTATATTTCTTATCCTAATGCAAGTAATAATCTTAGATCTTTAGGAAGCTTTCCTACGGAGTCCAAAACGAATTATCACAATGGAGGTCTTAATTACAGTATAAAAACGGATACACTGGGTTCAAAATTCAGTTTCGTGACAGATTATACCTACAACAAAAGAACAGGAAACAGCATCAGCGACAGCAGGGATCTGGATGTAAACAATATGATAGTAAGAGATACTTTGTTCAGATTTTCATATCCCAGCACGGCAAAAATTTTTACGGCAGATGCGAAATATAACTGGAATTTTAAATCCGGAAATAACTTAAGTTTCGGAGCTAAGGCAACAAGTACTGATATCGATAATGAGAACAGTTATGAAATATTTCAAAACTCCTGGTATAACGTTCCTGAAAATAATTTCAATTTTAAATACAGAGAAAGAATATATGCTGCTTTTGCAAGCTATAGCGGTGAATGGAAAAAAATTGAATATAAATTAGGAATCAGAGGGGAACAGTCGGATGTATCCGGTAACCTTTCAGGGAGCCAGGAAGGGGAGGTTTCTCAAAATTATTTCAACTGGTTTCCGTCATTATTCCTGAAGAGAAATTTAGATACAGAGGGAAATAACTTTTTAGCATTTTCATATAACAGAAGAATAAAAAGACCTTCTTATTTTGATCTGAATCCGTATAAATATTATATTGATAATTATTCGGTAACTACAGGAAATCCTTATCTGAAACCTCAGTTTACCAATTCGTTCGAGGTAAGCGGAATGTGGAGTGGAAAATATTATACGGCATTAAGCTATAATTATACCACCGATATTATCGCTCAGATCATCGAAAATTATCCGGGGCAGGAATTGATGACGGTAATTAAGTCTAATGCAGGAACAAGTAAAGTGCTGACGGCTACAGTAAGTGCACCGGTAAATATTGCAAAATGGTGGACGACCAACAATAATTTACTCTTAACCTATACTGTATCAAAATCGCCGTACTTCTTGATAGAAAAACCATCGTTTATCTTGCAGTCTGAGCAGGAAATTTCATTAGGAAAAGGATATACGTTTACATTAAACGGGTTTTATACACCACAGATGGTAACCGGAAATATCGTCACCAAAGGTATCGCCGGAGTAGATTTGGGATTACAGAAGAAGTTTTTCAAGAATCAGCTTACGGCGAGGGCATCTGTGAGTGATCTTTTCTACACTAATAACTATAAAGCGACGAGCTACTTTAATGATACAGAAATTCATATCAGTCATAAAGAGCAATCCAGGGTACTTTCACTTTCTCTGATCTACAATTTCAAAAGCGGAGAAAGCTTTAAGGCAAAGAGGATCGAATCCAGCAGTGCTGATGAAAAAGGAAGACTTTAATATTATACAGGGCTAAAAACTAATAACCATAAAAACTAAATCAACATGAAAGAAAAGAATTTAAAAAAAACAAAAAAACGAGGTCCATTAATAAATAATCCAATGGAAATCGAAAAAGTGAATGAAGATGAATCCGGACAATTATCAGGTGGCTTTTCAGATGCTGTTTCGGAAGAACCTATACGGGAAGATGGAGAGATTACCGGAAACTTTTTTAAATGCAAGTGTGTGGTACATCCTGACACAGGAACAAATCCATAATTTCTCAAATATAAATAAGATATAATAAAGCTGTCCTAAAAAAGACACGCTCTAAAGATATTGTTGCAACAACACGGGGAAAACTGAAAACCGGTATAAAAGAGTAAGTAATAACCATAAATTAAATTAAATTAAAATGTCTAAAGATTTAAACAACTCAAACGACAAGGCTCTTGAGCACTTATCAAAATCATTACAATTCGAAGCTGTAAACGAAAACGAAGCCGGACAATTAGCTGGAGGTTTCTCAGATGCTGTTTCAGAAGAACAATTAGAAGATATCAATATTAACATCTTCAAATGTAAGTGTTCTGTAAAGCCGACTGAGCCTACTACTAGTACCAACTAAGCCTTAATTTTAAATTTTAAGTCAGCCTATTTTTTTAGGCTGACTTCTCTAAAAAACTAATTATGAAAACAAGCCAATTTAATCACAATATTTTTCATAATAACAAGAACTATATTTATAATTCTTTCAGTAATAAGTTTATAGCCATCGATGCAACGATATTAGACCTTTTCAAAGCATTGAGAACAGAAGAAGATATTCAGGATCTTTCCGGCTATCATCCTACTTTTTACCAATCTCTATATAAAAATGGTTTTATTGTGGAAAAAGAGGTCGATGAGGTTGATAAGGTGCGTACACTGAGCAAGAAAATCGACAGTGATGAAACTCATTATTCCCTGATCGTAAATCCTACGATGAACTGCAACTTTAAATGCTGGTACTGCTATGAATCTCACGTGAAAGGGTCGAAGATGAACAACGAGACTGTCACTAAAACCTGTCTACTCATCAACAATATCATTACTACAAAAAAGGAGTTGAAAACTTTTCATATTTCCTGGTTTGGAGGAGAACCTTTGATGTACTACAAAGAAGTAATAGCACCTATTATGGCCTTCGCAGACAAGATCTGTAAAGAATACGGGGTGGAATTCGATACCCAGTTTACTACCAATGGCTTCCTTTTCACAGACGAAATGATCGAAGAGCTGAAAGCATATACCGTAAACGGATTTCAGATCACACTTGACGGTAATAAAGCATCACATGATACTGTAAGATATGTAAACGCAAAGCGTGGCTCATATGATGTGATTATGCAAAATGTGAAAAAACTTTGTGAGAATGACTTCAGTGTTGGGATAAGAGTAAATTTCACCAATGACAATCTTGATGATTTCGAAGAAGTGTACAAAGATCTTCAAAAGATCGATGTGGAAAAGAGAGATTATGCTTCCATTGCCTTTCATAAGGTTTGGCAGGTTGTAGAAGATGCGCAGACTACAGAAAGAGTAAATGAGCTCATTAGAAAGGTAAAAGAACTTGGATTTGCGGCCCATGAAGGAGCTGTTCCGGACAATGTAAAGCACTCGTGCTATGCCGACAAAATCAATAATGCCACGATCAATTACAACGGAGATGTATTTAAATGTACCGCCAGAGATTTTTCCGGAGGTTCTAAAGAAGGTGTTTTAAAAGATAACGGTGAAATAAACTGGAATGATAAATTCGAAGAAAGAATGAACATTAAGTTTAAAAATAAGCCTTGTCTTTCATGCTCCATTCTTCCTTTATGCAATGGAGGTTGCTCGCAGCACGCATTAGAAAATAAAGACAAAGATTATTGTGTTTATGATTTTGATGAAAACCAGAAAAAGGAAATCGTAAGGAAGAAACTGATAAGAATAGCCGGCTAAGTTATGCAGAAAAATATTTCCTCTATTATCAATGATGATCTCTTCACAGGTATCTATACCAGAGAATTTATAAATAAGAGATCTTTGGATGACATGGCTCTGTACAATAGCCTGGAGAATACGTTTTTCGAAGCTTTCAGTTTTATTAAAGAAGACAAAATTGAAGAAAGCGTTTCTCAGTTTGAGTATGGTGAAAAACTGTTTCCTACGGAAAATAAAGATGAAACTTTTAAGTTGATTTTAAAAGATACACTTTATCCCAAAAAAGCCTATTTGTATTATAAAACGGGAAATATAAAATTAGCGGCCTATCTTACCTTAAAATCAATTGTTACCAATCAGAAAATTAAAGAGAATACGAAGATAGATTTACCCGTTTTTGTTCAGATACAGCAATATCAGAATATAGCAAGGATTTGTTTCAGAACCAACTATTTTTCTGAAGGAATTAAGCTGAACTGCAAGCTCTTACTGTTTATTATCACTAAAAAAAATGTTGGAATAAGATATCTTTCCGAATTTGAGTTTGATGACAAAACAGAAGAATCTGCGTTGAAATGCACGATGATTTACCAGATCGTTTTCGACACGGTTAAGATTCTTTACAAATTGAAAAATAAAAGATATCTGCAATCTTTCCTGGATTTTATATCAAATATTCTTCCCCAGTTTGTTCCTGTTTCTGATGGTGAATCTATTCTGAAAGAATTTTTAGAACTGATCTCAAAACCCGGTTCAGAAGTTCAGTCGGAAGAAATGGATCATTTCATTGAAAAAAACAATGAGGTATTATTTCCCGGAACAATATCTATACTCACTTTAATCAAAAAAATATACGAAAATGAAAAAGTTGTTTCAGAAATTAAAGATTTCGAAAGCTAAAAATAAAAACATAGACAGCTGCAAGCAAAAACTGGATATCCAGGACCAGGCAGAATCTGATAGTTTTTTCGGAGGCTTCAGAGAATACAAACCACCTATCTACACCCAAAATCACATCGAAAATATCGAACTTAAAATCAAAAACCTTTTTTCGGATAGTAACGCCTAATAAACTTTAATGAGATGA
This sequence comes from Chryseobacterium lineare, assembly GCF_977014045.1. Classification (NCBI taxonomy): domain Bacteria; kingdom Pseudomonadati; phylum Bacteroidota; class Flavobacteriia; order Flavobacteriales; family Weeksellaceae; genus Chryseobacterium; species Chryseobacterium lineare. Next base: position 665,805 of record NZ_CDRNIQ010000001.1, read on the forward strand.
AAAATACAGATAAAAAAAATAAAAACCAGACTGCAAAAGATAATAAAACATTGGTAGACAAGCAGAAAATAAAATTTCTGGGAATTACTAAAGAATTGCCGACAGACATCGAGCCTGTAGATGGAGAAGCCATTACAGGAGGTAAAAAAACTGATCCTACAGTGCTGACTCAATGGCCTACCTCTAATTTGTAATACCATCATCAATGTCAATTCTTAGTAAAAAATATAAATTTTATAAACAGTTGGACTACATGGATTGTGGTCCGACCTGTTTGCGGATGATATCTTCATTCTACGGAGAAGAATATTCACTCGACTATTTAAGAGCCAATTCCTATATTACTAAGAATGGTGTAAGTCTTCTTGGGCTAAGTGAGGCGGCAGAAAAAATAGGATTTAAAACGCTGACTGCAAAACTAGACTATGAGCAGCTAGCTAATGATGTTCCGCTTCCATGTGTGCTGCATTGGAATCAGGAGCATTTTATTGTACTTTACGATATCAAAAAAAAGAATCTTTTCCGTAAAAAAGAACAGATTGTCATCGCCGACCCCGGTCACACAATGGTAAGAGTAGAAAAGGATGTATTCGAAAAATGCTGGCTTTCTACTGCCAACAAAAAAGGAGTTGCTCTTTTATTAGAACCTACACCTGATTTTTATCGGAATGAAGAAGGTATAGAAAAGAACAAAAGCGGTTTTGGTTTTTTGCTGGGATACCTGAAACCATACAAAAAATACTTTGCGCAGCTGGTTTTGGGGATGGTTCTGGCAAGTTTGATCAGTATGTGTTTTCCGTTTCTTACGCAAAGTTTGGTAGACTTTGGGATTAACAGGAAAAATTTAAACTTTATTCATCTTATTTTATTTTCACAGTTGCTTTTATTTCTGGGAAGTGTGGCGATAGATATGCTGAGAAACTGGATCTTACTGCACATAAGTACAAGAATAAGCATCAGTATAATTTCCAATTTCTTAATAAAACTGATGAAGCTTCCTGTCAATTTTTTTGAATCTAAAAATGTCGGCGATATTACACAGAGAATAAATGATCATCACCGAATTGAAACATTTTTAACAGGGTCTACCTTAAATACACTCTTTTCGATTATCAATTTATTTGTATTCTCATTTATTCTGGGAATTTACAATATGCAGCTTTTAGGTGTCTTTGCCATAGGAAGCTTGCTTTCAATAGGATGGATATTACTTTTCCTGAAAAGAAGAAAAAATATCGATTATAACAGGTTCCAAAGATCAAGGGAAAATCAGAACAGCCTGTACGAAATTATTACCGGTATGCAGGAAATCAAGCTCTACAACAGCCAGAAAAGCCGGCGCTGGGAGTGGGAGAGAATTCAGGCCAAACTGTTTAGGGTAAACATTAAAAGCCTTTCTCTTGAGCAATATCAGGAAATGGGAGCGACATTTTTCACCCAGCTGAAAAATATTTTTATCAGTTATCTTGCGGCAAGTCTTGTTGTCAATCAGCAGATTTCACTGGGTGTTATGCTGAGTATTTCCTACATCGTAGGACAGATGAACAGCCCTCTTACCCAGATTATTTCATTTATAAAAAGCATTCAGGATGCGCAGATAAGTCTGGACAGATTAAATGAAATTCATAACAGAAAAGAAGAAGAAAGCGATGAAGATTTAATCGGTTTTAATGACAGTAAATATCCGATTCGTCCTGAACACGATTCAGATTCACTATACCTAAGCCATGAATTATTCACCAAAAGATTAAAGGAAAACACGGGTTCCGGCATCGAAATTTCAAATTTATCTTTTCGGTATGGTTCTCCCAAAAGCCCTCTGGTATTGAAGGATATTAATTTATTTATTCCTAAAGGAAAGATTACGGCAATCGTAGGAGCCAGCGGAAGCGGAAAAACAACATTACTGAAATTGCTTCTTAAATTTTACGCACCAAGTGAAGGAAATATATCAGTGGATGGAGTTTCGCTTCAGGATATTTCTGCTCAGCTTTGGAGAAACAATGTAGGAACTGTCATGCAGGAGGGATACATTTTTTCTGATTCCATAGCCAGAAATATTGCGATGAAAGGAGAAAGAATAGACGAAGAAAAACTTTTCGAATCTGTGAGAATAGCCAATCTGCATCCATACATTTCAAAACTTCCGTTAGGATTTACGACACGTATAGGAAATAGCGGCTCAGGACTGAGCGGAGGGCAGAAACAGAGACTGTTTATTGCGAGAGCTGTATATAAAAATCCTAAGTATTTATTCTTTGATGAAGCTACAAGTGCACTGGATGCCAATAATGAAAAAATTATTATGGAAAACCTTAATGAATTTTATGAAGGCAGAACGGTAGTGGTAATCGCTCACAGATTAAGTACGGTAAAGCACGCAGATCAGATTATTGTCATGAAAGACGGCGAAATTGTAGAACAGGGAAATCATAATGAGCTTGCCAAAAATAAAGGATATTATTTTGAATTAGTAAAAAACCAATTAGAACTTGGTGCCGCGTAATTATGTCAGAATTAGATCAAATATTAGAGGAGAGAAGTGCCGAGATGGAAGAAATTGTCGGCATTATACCAAGTTGGATCACACGTTGGGGGCTTACATGCCTTTTTATCATTGCGATGATGGGATTATTTGTCTCTTTTTTTATAAAGTATCCCGAGACACTTCAGACTACAGTGATTGTACAATCTGAAAATCAGCCGGGAAAGGTTACCGTAAAAAGAGATGATGCCAATCAGATTTTTAATTTTTTAGTAAAAAACGGAGATGTGGTAAAGCCGGGAGATACGCTTCTTGTACATATTGATAAAAATACCGGTAAGGAATACTCCACAGTAACTCCAATGACGGGTAAAATTTATCTCTCCAACGGAACAGATGAAAAAAACACGTTAGATAAAATCATATGGGTAGTTCCTGAATCTACCGGCTCTGAAATTAAAATAAAATTTCCGGTAAAAGGGTCTGGTAACGTAAAGACAGGACAAATAGTGAAATTCAGCTTACACGGCTTTCCAAGCCATGAATACGGATTTATAGAAGGAAAAATTTCTTCCATACTGCCCATAGAGATAGATGGAATGCATCAGGCATATGTAAAGCTCCCCGGAAAAAAAATATTGACCTCCGAACGAAAAGAAATTCCCATAATGCCGGTAATGCAGGGCGAAGGAGAAATTTTATTAAGTGATAAAAGCATTTTTTATCGCATCTTTGGGAGTGTTTTTTAGAACTGATTAAAATATTTATGCTAAAAGAAAATTCATTTAGAAATTATCGGAGATATATCATAAGAAAGCCTTCTTTTTCTTATGATATTCTTTTTTTGGAAAATAACAAAACAAAGCCTCTGGATGAGGTTGTACACAATTTATTAGAGAATCCTCTTTTTACAACATCCATTTTTTGGAGTTCTCCGGATCTTTATGAAACTATTCAGTTATATAAAGCAGGAACATTAAAAAAATTGAAGGAAGAAAAACTATTCAGCACCTTAAAAAAATATGCACTCAGAGCCAGTACGAGAGCAACACCCTACGGAACTTTTGCCGGGCTGGGAATCATGGATCTGGATAAAGAACATCAACATCAAAGCAGACGTGTTGCCAGGATAGATCTGGCATTTTTAGATGAACTAAAAAATACAATCGCAAACGATGAAAAAATAAAACCGTGGCTGAAATACAAGATTAATAATTCGGCCTACGAGATAGCAGATAATTACAGATTTACAGAACCCGTTTTATCAGAGAAAGAAAATAAGGTAGAATATCAGCTTAGCTCATTAGAAAAAACAGAATTTATAGATCTTATTTATGATACGCTGGGGCAGAAAGGTAATGCTACTTTGCAAGAAATCAGATCAATTCTTCCTGACAGCTTTACAGACGAAGAAATAAATGAATTCATTGTTGATTTGATTGATTCAGGATTTTTGGTATGCGAAATTTCAGATGTAAAAAGCCTTGACAGCTTAAATTCAATAATCAGTACCATCGAAGATCAGTGTTTTTCCGCCGGCAAGCCGTATTCAGTTTTAATGAAAAAATTAATGGATTGTATTTCTCTCATAAACAGTACGGAACCGGATTATTTACCATTGAAAGAAATCAATGAACTTGAAAATCTTGCGGATCAGCATGAAATTACTTCCAGACATTTTTTTCATATAGATTTTATAAACAGCGACAAACACAATTTAAAATATAAGGAACTCTTCGACACATACGCTTCTGATATATCGTCAGCTATACATTTTGTTGGAAAAATTTCGAATAATGAATCAAGCATTGATAAACAGATAAAAAATTTTATTAATGTTTTCAGAGTTAAATACGAAAATCAGGAATTACCGCTTCTAAAGGTTTTAGACAATGAATTTGGTATAGGATTCCCTGCCGAGAAATCGCTGGGAAATGTACCATACGATGATTATTTTTCAGAAACTGAGAAAAATAATAGTAGCGAAAGTAAAATAATCACTCAACAACCAAGAGCAGACTGGCTGTATGATAAAATAGAAAACTCCGGACAGGCTTACACATTGGAAATAAAAGACTCGGATATCCCGAATAATCCTGTTGCTAATAAGAAAATTCCTGAAAATATTACGTTAATGGGAAGTTTTCATCAGGATCAATTCTTCATCCAGAATATTGGAGGCGCGAATGCTTCTCTTATTGGAAGGTTTGCTTATTTGGATCACGAAATAGAAAAATTGTGTTTTGATATTCGTAATAATGAAAAAATTAATAATCCGGATATCATTTTTGCCGATATTCGCCATATTCCTGCCGGGAAAATAGGTAATGTTACGCGTAATAATTCATTTTCAGATTATGAAATATGCTTTCTTACAGAAGGTTCTGTGAAAGAAGAAAACCAGATTTTATTAAACGATTTAATGATTTCTATTGAAAATGATGAGGTGATTATAAGATCAAAAAGCCTGGATAAAAGAATTATTCCAAGGCTGTCGAATGCATATAATTTCAGCAGCAGCACAATTCCTGCCTTTAGATTTTTATGCTCACTGCAATATCAGAATGTATCGGGATTAAGCTTTAGTTTAGATTACAATTTTGGTCATAAAAGATTTTTCCCGAGAATCGTTTATAAAAAAATCATTTTACACAGGGCAAGCTGGATTCTTAGAGAACAAGATGTTGCAGAAATTTTAAGACAAAACTCACCTGTAAATGCGCTGAAAGATCATCTGGAAGATATTCAGATACAGCAATTTGTTTCGCTGATAGATGGTGACAACGAATTGTTTTTAGATCTTCATAATGACTCATATCTCATTCTGCTTCTGGAGGAAATCCGCAAAAAAAATAAAGTTGTCCTGGCAGAATGGTTGATGCCTTTGGAAGATCTGAAATCGGCAGACCAGGTGATTATTCCATATAGAAATAGCAGTTCTTATCAATTTGGTTTACCTGCGGGAAAAAAGCATAAAGAAGGTATTCCGAGGGATTTCATACCCGGTTCGGAATGGTTTTATACCAAAATATATTGCAGTTCACCTTTTTCAGATGTTTTAATAAAAGATGTATTGGAGCCGTTATTATCTGCCTGGAAATCAAGCGGACTGATCAGGTCATTCTTTTTTATCAGATATACAGATCCGCATTATCATATCAGATTAAGATTAAATTTAAAAGATAATTCCTGCTTTTCTGAGATTTTGCAGAGCTTTTATAAGGCTGTTGATCCGTTTATGAAAAATCATGCGATCTGGAATATCCAGTTAGATACATACAAACGCGAGATTGAAAGGTATGGTGAAGACAACATGGAAGATACGGAACTGTTATTTTATTATGACAGCAGTTTTTTTATTAATTGCCTTGCTGCGGGATATTTTGATGAAGATGAAGATCACAGAGTTTTTTCAGCTATAAAAAATATAGACAGCTATCTATCTTCTTTTGATCTTTGTCTGAATGACAAATTTTATTTTTGTAAAGAAATGGAATCTGCATTCGAATCGGAATTTGATCAGAATATGAAAAAATCATTATATTCAAAATATAGATCATATTCAAAGTCTTTGTATAATTACATGAAAAGCGCAGAACTGAATGATGCCTTTGCACAAAGAGAAAGAGAAATAAAAAAACTGAATCTCAGCAGAGAAAACCTGCCCAGCTTTATTCATATGAGCATCAACAGGTGGTTTGATTCCAGCCAGAGATTATTTGAATATATGTGCTATATTTTTTTAAAGAATTATTATAACAGACTGTTAAACAATTAATACTAATGAGCTTTTCTAAAAAAGAGAATGGTTTTCTCACGTTTGCCGGATTTATAAATTTTATAAAACACAAAGAACAATATAATGTAGGCATTAGGATTTTATCGCATGTTTTTATGTGGCTGTCGTTCACGCTTTTGCTTTTTTTCGATTACTATCTTGCTCTTAATATCTCCTTTGGGCAGTCTATGTTTTTGGCTGTAAGAGTATTAGTAAGCAGTGCTGTTGTTTTTTATCTGTTTTTTTACGGCTTTTTACCCTATGCAAAGAAGAGTAATAGCTTATGGACAATCATTATCGTTGCCCCGTTGCTTATCCTTACATGGCTGTTTATAAACAATTCTTTCTATGTCGCGGCAGTTTATTTAAAATACGATATATCCAACCTTTATCCGATCATGGGGAAAGATAAGAATTACCGCCCAAATCTGATGGAAGTATTTAAGCTGAAATTTATTATTCTCAACACATTATCGGTTATTTATTCGCTGTCTCCTTTCTTTTTTACGAAAATCATTGTAGATGTTACAAGGCTCAATGAAGCAAAATTGCGTATCCAGAAACAAAAGTCAGACCTGGAGATCAACAACATCAATATTGAGAAAGATTTCTTAAAAGCACAGCTTAATCCTCACTTTTTATTCAATACCCTTAACAATTTATACGCACTAACTGTAAAAAAAGATGATAAAGCTCCTGAAATTGTGTTAAATTTGTCGGATATAATGGCATATACCTTATATGAATCAAATACAGAGAAGGTTTCTTTACAGAAAGAGTTAGAATTTATTTCAAATTATTTTGCATTAGAAAGAATGCGTTATCCTGAAGGTAAAAAAATAACGCTTACTGTAAATGAGGAACATCCGGGAAAGGATTACCAAATTGCACCATTACTCACGTTTGTATTCATAGAAAATGCCTTTAAATATGGTTTAAAAAGCACAAAAGAACAATTTGTAAACGTTATTATCGATATCCGGGACAATGCATTTTTCTTTGTCATAGAAAACGATACTGAAAATGCGAATATATCTGACAGAAGCAATAAATATTTTGGAGGCATCGGCCTTCTGAATGCCAAAAAGCGCCTGTTCCTATTATATCCAAATAGGCATGAGCTGTCTGTGGAAGATAAAAACGGAGTTTACAAAGTTTCTTTAAATATTAGTTTGAATGAGCAAAGTACTACGTTGTATAGTGATCGATGACGAACCTTTAGGAAGAGAAGTCATAGAAAGTTTTATTGAAAAAATACCGTTTATCACCTTATCATCTTCATTTGGGGATCCGCTTGAAGCATTAGACTATCTGCAGAAGGCTGAGGTCGATATTGTACTGACTGATATTCAGATGCCCAAAATAAACGGTCTTGAGCTCATACAATCTTTACAGAATCCTCCCGCCGTAATTTTCATCACTGCACACCGCGATTTTGCTCTGGATGGTTTCGATACAGGTGCTACAGACTATCTGGTGAAGCCCGTTCGGTTTGATCGTTTTTTAAAAGCCGTAAATCGCGCAAAAGATTATATCGAAAATACAAAGAAGCCTAAGAAAGAAGCTTTAACCGACAGAATTTTTATTAAAACAGAAGGAAAATTAGTCAAAATTCTGCTCAAAGATATTTTATATGTCGAAGCTCAGGGTGACTATTTAAAGATTGCCACCGAAAAAAAATCTTACACCACACTTTCTACCATGAAATCTATGGATGGGGCGCTTAAACTTCCGGATTTTTTCAGAGTACAGCGTTCTTTTATTGTTAATGTATCCGCTGTGCAGGCCATAAACGGAAATATGGTGGAACTTAATAATGGTAAAGTCATTTCTTTGGCAGTAAGCAAAAAAGAAGAGCTATTCAATTTACTTGGCTTATGATCTATAAGATTTTCTAATCCTTTTAATCCTTAATTTAATAAATCAGTAATCAAAGTTTTTTAATCTTTGACCATTGTGCTGTTACATAATATCTTCTCTAAAGGAACGAAGATATTTCAATTTTCATCAATGTTTCTTATCTCTTTTTTAAAAATTTAACGGTTTTCTCTAATAATCAATTTTTTTTAAACCTTCATTTTCATCTTTCTGTCGGACTTATTTGAGTTTTCGGCGAACGATTTTGTTTTCGGTTGTGTTCTGATACATTTTTGTATCAAAATTAATAGCCATGAAAACTGAAACTAAAAAACAAGAACTTAATAAGTTAAGAGTGAAAAAGAAAGTTGTGAAAAAATCTGGAAGTTCAAAAGATATTACAACGATGGAATCTACAACACCTACAATAACCTGGACAATTTTTTGAGTACTGCAATTAAATGCTTCATGGTAAGCAGCAATGATTTGATGATTAACAAGCTAACAACGTTTGTTGAGAAAACCTATTTTTTAGAAATTTTTGATGACGAAGAGCTTGTTTTCGAAGATGGATATCCGATGTTCATGTTTTTCGATATGGATTCCTGGAAAATTGGAGTTCAGAATATGAAAAAAATTCTTTCGCTGCCTTTCCTGCCCGTTTTCATTTCATCGGTATATTCCCGTGATATTGTTAACCAGATTATGGGACCAGGTTTTTCATGCTTTGGCTTTTTAAATAAAAAATCAAGCTATGACGATTTTATTAAAGAGATAAGCGGGATCATTGATGAAAGATATAAATGAAAAATCACCTATCCATCATAAATGTAAAAAACACTTTTATAATATTGCTTCTATCATAAATACGTCAAATGCTACTGTTCATTTGACGTATTTTTTTTATTTTCAATGGTAAAAACTTCTCTTATTTAGATGAATTTTTTGTTTCAAATCAATCAATTTCCAGGTAATTTTTATAATAAATACTTTACTTTTTATATTTAAAGATGAATTTCGTTACAAATAATACTGGATAAAACACAATTTTAGGCATCGTAGTTTTCTTAAGTTGTGCAACCTGAAAATCAGTGCTTTATAAGATATTTTCGTTTTGTTGAATATCGTGAAAAAATCAATAATCATTATGGTTTTCATATTTAAGAGCTGAATTTTTTACCTTTCCCTTAATAAAGTTTATATATTTGTATCGTTAAACAAAACAGATGAACAATTCAGTAATTATTATTGTCATTTCTATTATTATCGGATTTCCGGTGATGAGTATTGGCTTGTGATAATTATTGAAATTGAAATAATACAGACCATTCTCATCTCGAGAATGGTTTTTTTTTGAAAAACAGATAAAAATAAATTATAAAGAATGTATTACAATGACGACAGTGTCCTCTTTTTTGATGGGGAATATGTAAAAGCGAAAGACGCCAAAACCGACTTATACGGGCAATCACTACACTACGGATATGCTGTTTTCGAGGGAATCAAATCTTATAAAACTGCCCATGGAACCAAAATTTTCAAAGCAGAAGAACATTACGACAGACTCAGAAGGTCTGCGAAGACGATGATGATGCCTTTCGATTATTCAACTGAAGAAATGGTGGAAACTACTTACAAGCTTTTGAAAATGAATAATTTGAGTAACGCTTACATCCGTCCGTTGGTCATTTGTTCTCCCAATATGGCACTGTCAAAAGGTCAGAAAAGTTATCTTGTTATTGAGGCTTGGAATTGGGACAATGGCTATATGGCCAATCAAATGAGAATTATGACGTCTTCATTTGAGCGCCCGAATCCCAAAGCTTTTAAAGTGGAAGCAAAAGTGAGCGGTCATTATGTGAATTCAATTTTAGCCTGTCAGGAAGCAAAAGATAAAGGTTTTGATGAAGCTTTGGTTTTGGATGCAGATGGAAACGTGGCAGAAAGTTCCGGTGCCAATATCTTCTTCGAAAAAGACGGAAAACTTTTCACGCCTGCAAAAGGAAGCATTCTTCCAGGAATTACAAGAGCTACAGTTTTCGAAATCTGTGACCAACTGGGAATTCCTTACGAAGAAAAATTCTTCAAACCAGAAGAGATGAAGGGCGCAGATGCAGGTTTTTTCTGTGGAACAGCTGCCGAGATCGTAGCATTGGATTCTCTTGATAATGTTCCTTTCAAACTGAATTGGGAAGATAGTTTATCATCCAAAATTCAACAAGCTTACCGTCATCTTGTGTTAGAAGAAGATTATTCATATTTGAAATCGAACCTGCAATATGTGTAATACAGAACTGAACAAATATTCCAAAACATTAACTAAAGACCCAACGCAACCCGCAACTCAGGCGATGTATTACGGGATTGGTTTTCAAGAGGAAGATTTTGACAAAGCGCAGATCGGGATTGCAAGTATGGGCTATGACGGCAATACTTGTAATATGCACCTAAACGGTTTGGCGGAAATCGTAAAAAAAGGCGTCAAAGAACAAAACTTAGTTGGATTAATGTTCCACACCATCGGAATCAGTGATGGAATGACCAATGGAACAGATGGTATGCGTTACTCGCTCGTCAGTCGCGATATTATTGCAGATTCTATCGAGGCTGTTTGTGCGGGTCAATATTACGACGGATTGATTACCGTTCCGGGTTGCGACAAAAATATGCCGGGTTCTTTGATGGCGATGGCAAGATTGGACCGTCCTTCGATAATGGTTTATGGCGGAAGCATTGCGCCGGGACATTACAAAGGTCAGGATTTGAATATTGTTTCGGCTTTCGAAGCTTTAGGAAACAAAATTGCCGGAAAACTTTCCGAAGAAGATTTTCAAGGTGTGATAAAAAATTCCTGTCCGAGTGCAGGTGCATGCGGCGGAATGTACACAGCCAATACAATGGCTTCCGCAATCGAAGCATTAGGAATGAGTCTGCCTTATTCATCCTCTTATCCTGCATTGAGTAAAGAGAAAAAAGAAGAATGTCAGTTCGCCGGACATTATGTGAAAATCCTTTTGGAGAAAGACATCAAACCTTCCGATATAATGACACCAAAAGCATTTGAAAATGCTTTAAGATTGATTATGATTTTAGGCGGAAGTACAAATGCAGTTATCCATTTTATAGCAATTGCAAAATCTATCGGATATGATTTGACTTTGGATGATTTCCAAAAAATCAGCGATGAAACACCATTTTTAGCCGACCTTAAACCAAGTGGAAAATACCTGATGGAAGACCTTCATAATGTCGGCGGCGTTCCAGCGGTGATGAAATATCTATTGGATCTGGGTTTGCTTCACGGCGATTGTTTGACGGTAACTGGAAAAACGATAGCTGAAAATCTTGAGCACGTGACTTCGATTATTGACAGACAACAAAATATCATTCACGATATCAAAGACCCAATCAAAGCGACAGGACATATCAGAATCCTGTACGGAAATCTTGCTGAGAAAGGTTCTGTTGCAAAAATTACGGGTAAAGAAGGTGATTACTTCAAAGGAACAGCCATCGTTTTTGACGGCGAAAAGGAATTCATAAAAGGCATCGAAGATAAAAAAATCAAAGAAGGAAATGTAGTTGTCATCAAAAACGAAGGACCAAAAGGTGCGCCCGGAATGCCGGAAATGCTGAAACCAACTTCCGCTTTGATGGGTTCTGGTCTCGGTAAAAATGTAGCCTTGATTACAGATGGAAGATTTTCTGGAGGAACACACGGTTTTGTTGTCGGTCATATTACGCCGGAAGCATTTGCCGGAGGATTGATTGGATTAATAAAAGATGGCGATTTGATTGAATTAGATGCTGAAAAAAATACCATCAATGCACTTTTATCAGATGAAGAAATTGCCAAAAGAAAAGCAGAGTTCCAACAACCAGAATACAAAGTGAAGCGAGGCGTGCTGTACAAATATGCAAAGTCTGTAGCAGATGCATCACAAGGTTGTGTAACTGATTTGTAAATCAATAGGAATGGGCTTTAGCCCATTTTTGTAAGAAAAAATTATTAGGCTTTAGCCAAAAATTAAAATAATTAGTATGAATAATACCATTTCACAAGTAGAAAATACAGAACTGGAACAGCCAAAATCGATAGAAATCTCCGGTTCAAAAGCCGTTTTAGAAGCTTTGTTGCAGGAAAATGTACATACAGTTTTCGGTTATCCTGGTGGCGCAATTATGCCAATCTACGACGCTTTGTACGACTATTCCGACAAACTGAAACATATTTTGGTTCGTCACGAGCAAGGCGCAATCCACGCAGCGCAGGGATTTGCGAGAACTTCCGGAAAAACTGGAGTCGTGTTCGCAACAAGTGGCCCGGGTGCAACCAATTTGGTAACAGGTTTGGCAGATGCAATGATAGACAGCAATCCGATTGTCTGCATTACAGGTCAGGTTTTCGCCTCACTTTTGGGAACGGATGCTTTTCAGGAAACAGATGTCATCAACATTACAACGCCAGTCACAAAATGGAATTATCAAGTAACTGACGCAACCGAAATTCCGGAAGCAATTGCCAAGGCTTTTCATATCGCAAGCACAGGTCGTCCAGGACCAGTTTTGATTGACATTACTAAAAATGCTCAAATACAATTATTCGAATATTTGGGTTACAAAAAGTGCAACCACATCCGAAGTTACCGGCCCGAACCGGAAATCAGAAATGAATATATCGAGCAGGCTGCAGAACTCATCAACCAAGCTAAAAAACCATTTGTCGTTTTTGGCCAAGGAGTGATTTTAGGAAAAGCTGAAGAGGAATTCAAAGCTTTTATTGAGAAGGTTAATCTTCCTGCAGCAGCAACTGTAATGGGATTAAGTGCTTTGGAAACGAATCATCCTTTACACGTCGGAATGTTGGGAATGCACGGCAATTATGCACCAAACGTTATGACCAATGAATGTGATGTTCTGATTGCAGTCGGAATGCGTTTCGATGACAGAGTTACTGGGCGTTTGGACAAATATGCGAAGCAAGCAAAGATTATTCATCTTGATATTGACCCCGCCGAAATCGATAAAAATGTGAAAACCACAGTTCCGGTTTGGGGAAATTGCAAAAAAACTTTACCAATGTTAACGGCTCTTCTCAAAGAAAATGACCATTCTGCTTGGTTAAATGAATTCCGTGAATTGGAAAAAGAAGAAATCAAAGAAGTCATCCAGGAAGAACTCAATCCAACAACTGAAGTTTTGACAATGGGAGAAGTCATCAAAGTTTTGAATGATTTGACAAATGGCGAGGCAATCATCGCAACAGACGTTGGCCAGCATCAGATGGTTACTTGCCGATATGCGAAATTCAATAATTCTAAATCCAGCGTCACATCGGGCGGATTGGGAACGATGGGATTTGGTTTGCCAGCTGCGATTGGAGCCTGGTATGGCGCACCGGAAAAAACAGTTGTCGCCATTATTGGAGACGGCGGATTCCAAATGACGTTGCAGGAATTGGGAACAATTATGCAGTTCGGAGCGAAAGTCAAAATTATGATTCTCAACAACGAATTTCTTGGAATGGTAAGACAGTGGCAGCAATTGTTCAATGAGAGGCGCTATTCTTTTGTTAATATCACAAGTCCGGATTTCGTTGCAGTTGCAAAAGCTTATTACATCGATGGACAAAGGATTTCCGAGAGAAAAGATTTAAAAAACGCTTTGGAAACAATGCTAAATCACGATGGCGCTTATCTTCTGGAAGTAATGGTTGGGAAAGAAAATAACGTATTCCCAATGGTAACGCAAGGTTCATCGGTTTCCGAGATTCGTTTAAAATAAAAAGACTAAAATGGAAAAACAAGAATTTACCATCACATTATATACAGAAAATTCTGTTGGCTTAATTGGCAGAATATCAGGGATTTTCTCCCGAAGAAAAATCAATATCGAGAGTTTGAACACGTCGCCTTCAGAAGTGGAAGGTATTCACAGATTCACAATTCTCATTAATGAAACCGAGGAAGTTGTAAGGAAACTTTGCCGTCAATTAGAAAAACAAATCGATATTCTAAAAGCTTATTTCAATACAGACGATGAGATTGTTTGGCAGGAACAAGCACTTTACAAAGTTCCCGCAAATGTCGTGACAGAGAAGGTTTATGTGGAAAGATTACTTCGCCAATATGGCGCATCCACGGTTGTGATTCGTCAGGATTATATCGTTTTCGAAACAGCAGGACATCGTGAAGAAATCGATCGATTAACGGAAGAACTAAACAAATACGGTCTCATCGAATTTGTAAGAGGCGCAAGAATAGCCATCATCAAAAACAGCAAGGGAATCCACGACAAAGTCCTCGAATTTGAAAGAAGAGAACCTTCCGCCGAAATCGTAGAAAACGAATTTCTGGACAAACGAGACGACGTTTTCACAATGTAATTAAAAAAAATCATTTATCAATAATCATTTATCAATTATAATATAATGGCAAATTATTTCAATACCTTATCACTCAGAGACCAGTTACACCAGTTAGGACAGGCAGATTTTATGGACAGTTCAGAGTTTTCTGACGGCATTTCTGCGTTGAAAGGAAAGAAAATCGTAGTTGTAGGATGCGGAGCTCAAGGTCTTAATCAAGGTCTTAATCTGAGAGACAGCGGACTGGATGTTTCTTACGCATTGCGTCAGGAAGCAATCGATCAGAAAAGAGATTCCTGGAAGAACGCAACCGAAAATAACTTCAGAGTCGGGACTTACGAAGAACTGATTCCCACAGCGGATTTGGTCATCAATCTCACGCCGGATAAGCAGCATGCTTCTGTTATCAATGCTGTGCAGCCTTTGATGAAAGAAGGCGCAACGTTGTCCTATTCTCACGGTTTCAATATCGTGGAAGAAGGAATGCAGATCCGTAAAGATTTGACGGTAATTATGGTCGCTCCAAAATGTCCGGGTTCCGAAGTTCGTGCCGAATATCTGCGTGGTTTCGGTGTTCCGACTTTGATTGCCGTTCATCCGGAAAATGATCCGCAAGGCAAAGGCTGGGCAGAAGCAAAAGCTTATTGCGTGGGAACTGGCGGACATAAAGCCGGCGTTTTGAAATCGTCTTTCGTTGCAGAAGTAAAATCAGATCTGATGGGAGAACAGACCATTTTGTGTGGGCTTTTACAAACAGGTTCTATACTTTCTTTTGATAAAATGGTGGAGAAAGGTATCGATCCGGGTTACGCTTCCAAATTGGTTCAATACGGCGTTGAGGTCATCACAGAAGCCTTGAAACACGGAGGAGTTAGCGGAATGTTGGACAGACTATCAAATCCTGCAAAACTGAAAGCTTTCGAATTGTCCGAAGAACTAAAGGACATTATGCGTCCGCTTTTCCAAAAACATCAGGATGATATTATCTCCGGAGAATTCTCCAAAACAATGATGGAAGACTGGGCAAACGGCGACGCCAATCTGTTGAAATGGCGTGCTGAAACAGGAGAAACGGCTTTCGAAAAAACACCTGCAGGCGATGTGAAAATCGATGAACAGGAATATTTTGACAACTATCTTTTGATGTCGGCGTTCATCAGAGCCGGCGTTGAATTGGCTTTCGAAACGATGGTTGAAGCGGGCATCAAACCAGAATCTGCTTATTACGAATCATTGCATGAAACACCGTTGATTGCCAACACCATTGCAAGAAAAAAACTTTTCGAGATGAACCGTGTGATTTCTGACACCGCAGAATACGGCTGTTACCTTTTCGACCAGGCTTGCAAGCCTTTGCTGGCGGATTTTATGAAAAGCGTAGAGGCCGATCTGGCTGGTAAAGATTTTAATGACGGAAAAAATGCCTCGGTCGATAATGCGAAATTGGTTTATGTAAATGATATTTTGAGAAATCATCCGGTGGAAATTGTCGGTAGAAGATTACGTAAAGCCATGACAGCGATGAAATCTATCAAAACGGAATAATATACAGGTAGATGAATGAAACCTTAACATTTCCAACTTTGGAAGCGGTGAAAAGAGCCAGGAAGAGTATAGAAAACGTTGTAAACTATACCCCCTTGCAATATAATGCCCAATTATCAGAAAAATTTGAAGCCAGTATCTTTCTTAAAAGAGAAGACCTGCAGCCGGTGAGATCTTACAAGTTAAGAGGGGCCTATAATAAAATCAAAAGTCTCTTTGAGCAGGACGAAATTTCTGACGGAATTGTCTGTGCCAGTGCCGGAAACCATGCTCAGGGTGTAGCTTTTTCGTGCAAACAGCTCCAGATTAAAGGAACTATTTTTATGCCGGTGACCACTCCAAAACAAAAACTGGAGCAGGTAGAAATGTTTGGGGGAAGGTTCGTTGAAATCAGGCTGGTTGGAGATAGTTTTGACGCCTCAAAAACTGCAGCTTTTCATTTTGCGGAATCTTCAGGTGCGGCATTTATTCATCCTTTTGACGATGTTCAGATTATTGAAGGGCAGGGAACACTGGCACTGGAAATTTTAGAGCAGAAAGATGCAATTGATTTTATATTTATGCCGATTGGCGGCGGTGGCTTAGCTTCGGGAGTTGCTACGGTTTTTAAAGCATTATCAAAAGAAACCCGATTGATCGGAGCAGAACCGAAAGGTGCATCTTCCATGAAAACTTCGATTGATAATAATCTCAATACAGAATTGTCTGAAGTTGATGGATTTGTAGACGGTGCCGCAGTGAAAAGAGTAGGGGATCTGACTTTTGAGATTTGCAAAAATGCGCTTAATGACTGTATCCCTGTAGATGAAGGTAAAATTTGTGATACGATTCTTCAGCTGTATAATAAAGATGCTATTGTTTTGGAGCCGGCCGGAGCTTTGTCTATTTCAGCTTTGGAACAATACCGAGAGCAGATTAAAGGGAAAAATGTGGTTTGTATTGTCAGCGGAAGCAATAATGATATTACCAGGATGGAAGAAATCAAGGAGCGTGCTTTGCTATACAATGGGCTGAAGCACTATTTTATGGTGAAATTTCCCCAGCGGCCCGGTTCTCTGAAAGATTTTGTCCTCAATGTATTGGGCCCGAATGATGATATTACCCATTTCGAATATACCAAAAAAAACTCCAGAGAAACGGCTTTGGCAATTGTTGGAATAGAGTTGTCCCATCCATCCGAATTTTCCGGTTTAAGGTTAAGAATGCAGCAATTGGGCTATTTTAAATCTTACCTTAATGATAATCCTGATATTTTGAATATGATGGTTTGAAAACCATATTTTTATTAGTACTAATATGAAAGATTTTCAACATTATATCCTTCATGCTTCAACCCAAACGGATAGTAGTTGTTTTCTTCAAGAACTAATACGCTGCCATTTGAGTTTTTAAAGTAGCTTAAACGAACTGAACTTTGTTCGTAGTCTTCGTAAAAGCTTCTCTTTTACTCGTCTATCCAAATAGTCTGTATTGTATAGCTGTAAATATATAGATTTTTTTAAGGTTTTTATATTAACATAAAATAAAACAGATGATCTAAATGACCATCTGTTTTTTATTAATTTATTTAAGATTTTCTCCTTAATGTTGATCAAAATCAACACATCTGAAACATGATCATTAATACATAAATAAATATACTTTTTAATGTAACTTTATTTTATGCTTCTTGTAGTAATCTCTTCAATGATCCATTTATTAGGAGTAAATTCACTAAGAAAAGGATAAAAGCATAATGCTGTAACGCTATCTTGATTCCACATTACAACGAAGGCCAAATTATCGTTAATGATAACTTTTTTTACTAAAAAATTATAACCATCCTTCTTTTCTGGAGCAATTAATATTTTTAAATCTTTATTGTTATAAATTGACTCTTTATTAATTAGATAATTATTAGGGTCAATAATTAATATCTTATTATTTTTTGAATATGGTTTAAGTTTATAATAAACATTTTTATCCATAAAGAATTGCTTTATGAAATTTTCTTTAGTAGAATCAAGTTTATGCTGGGAAAAGCAAAATGGACTAATAAATAATAATAAATAGGTATATAAGTTAATTGTCTTCATGTTTTATTTATATATATTCGATAATATTTTTTGATTTTTTTTGACATAATATTTTAAATAATCTGAAATGTTACTTCCGTAATTACCGCTATCTATTCCCCATCTAGGTTTTTCGTTGACAGAAGGGCCTAAATTTAGGATGTACATTCTAGCTTCAAAAGCTTTACCATGTTCTGAAACTCCATCTATTGGGTTACAAAATTTATTTAAAATACTCAAAAATCCTGCATTTTTAATATTACTTCCCCAATGCGCACCTTCATGCCCTATTACTGATGACATATAAAATAGATTTGTAAGACCAGTTATTGTATTTGGATTTCTATCTGCATTTTCAAACCATACTAGTACCTCTTTACTTAACCACCGACTGTATTTCTTAAATAGCTCAGGCGTACATTTCCCAAATGGTCTGTATAGCTGTAAATATACCGACTTTTTATGAAATCATAATAGCTTTCTGAAGTAGAAAACAAGCCGTGATTGCATTTTTACAATATTTTTAGAATAGCAATTAGTACAAATTCCTGCATCACTAACTTTGATACACGAGGAATGATCTTCAATCATTTAAGAGTGTTTTTACCGACAAAAATAAACAAGAGTAGGGAATGCCTACTCTTATTTTCTATTAATATATTTTTAATTTTTATTGATTTTCAATAGTTTAATGATTGGGAATTATGCCATCACTAACTTTGATACACTACCCAGATGATCCAAATGACCATCTGTTTTTCACTAAATTTATTTAAACTTTTTCCGTTAATTTCGATCAATAAAGAAAACCAATACATTTGGAAGATAATTCAAACGTAAAAATATTAGAAATTATCATAAAAAATTATTCCGATAATAATACTAAAATCTTCATTGCTAAAAATAGAACAACTTTTTTTCTCTCCATCAATTACTGATAATTGTATATTTTCTAAATCTGACTCTTGCATCTGTTTTACTACCTCTGCGTGTCCCTTAAAATGATTTTTTGTGTAAATACTCAAATCTAAACGATCATTATAAATCTCATATAAATGCTGTCTTGTTTGAATAAAATTTGTTGTAAAAATTTCTTTTTTAGTTTTAATTTTATCTATATAACTTTTGACTTGATCTAAATTATTTCTTATTTCATAGAGATCATTTATTATTTTATCGTTCATAATTAAATCATTCATATTTATCAATTATTTTATATATGGTGTCCAGGTTCCTCCATTCCAAGGGTTAATTTTTTGTGCTCCGAATACAGGACCAAAGACTTGCACTTCTCCTTCACCATGACGATCAAAAAAAGAAAGTCTTGATAAAGGGAAAGATTGTTTTAATATTATTCCTCCAGGCCCTCTTCTAGATGCAGAAAAATTTGCGACATCAATACTTGTACTCCAAGAAGTAAACATACTATTGTTATCACCTCTATTGTGTTGTAATGCCGTGGCACTTCCTCCCCATGGTATAACTATTCCCATATAAGCATTCGCTAAATCAGGATGCTTTCCATGAACCCCTCTATATAATGTAATCATTTCCTCAGGTTCACTATCAGTTGTCGTAGCTGGTATATCTATTGTTCCGGTGATAGGCTTTGAGTTAGGTGCAAATTGACTGTCACCATTTAACATTAATGGTATTGCAAATTGACCTGCTCTGGCAATTACTCCTATAGTTACAGCAATTTGTTCCCAAGCCGCAATCGATTCTGCTGCTGCAGATGATTCGGCAGCAACTCCTTCAGGAATTAAGGCAATATCTATTATTTCTGCTTTTACTGTATGCCCACCAGCAGTACTTTTCTTTCTTCCAAATAGATTTCTAAAGAAATTCCCAATACTTTTCCATATACTTTTCTTTGGGGTTGGATCAGTAGCGGTACTTCCTCCACCTTTACCTAAAATTGGTAGGATAGAAGAAATTTGATCATTACTCACTCCTAAGAAACCTAATACATCCGCAGAAACGCCTGTACCACCACTTCCATAATATTGCATCAATCCTCCGGTTAAGGTAAGACTTTCCATAGGAGCTTGTGCAGCTGCTGCTTTTCTTCCATCAGGATCAATAAACATCACAGGATTATTTAATGCATAGTTGTAAGGCGTGAACCTTCTGGAAGTCTCCGACAACGGATCAATGACACCCCATCTTGCGATATCAGCCATGTACATTCTGGCTCCATAGTCGTTCCATCCGGTTTCCGTCTGTAATTCTTTCCCATTGTATTGGTATTTATAGGAAGAATTGTTGACGGAAAGAATATTGGTATCATGCCGTAATCCAAACGGATAGTAGCTGTTTTCCTCAAGAACTTCTGCGCTGCCACTGGTTGTATTTCTGGCGTAACTCAGACGTACAGAACTGCGTTCGTAGCCTTCGTAAAAGCTTCTCTTTTACTCGTCTATCCAAATGGTCTGTATAGGTGTAAATATACTTATTTTTTTCAAAATCGTAATAGCCTTCAGAAGTGTGAACAAACTTTAAAACGGGGCTTGAGAGACTTCCTGTATATTTCTCTTCATACTGAAAACCATCAAGATAATCAGTAATGGTGCTTGCTTCGAGATTGGCTCTACCTATCCCATAATTGTATATTTTCCTCAGCTTTACGCCGTCTGCCCTGTACAGGTATTTAGTTTTAACATTATAATCCAATTCCATTCCGGTAAACCTGGGTACGTAGGTCTTGTCAAATTTTATCAGATCCGGCAAATCAAGAATGTTGTAATCGATCTGCAAAATTCCTTTGTCCATATGATCTTTCATATTTCCATTGGTATCATAAGAGATTTCGGTTCCTGAAGTATCAGGATATTCCTGCATCACTAACTTTGATACACGAGGAATGATCTTCAATCATTTAAGAATGTTTTTATCGACAAAAATAAACAAGAGTAGGGAATACCTACTCTTATTTTCTATTAATGTATTTTTAATTTTTATTGATTTTCAATGGGTTAATGATTGGGGATTATGCCATCACTAACTTTGATACACGACTGGGCTTTTTCAGCGACCTCGCAATGCGGTGGGGTTTTGTTATTTAAAGGAAAGAGCGAGAAGCTTTATATCAGCGCGTTTTCCTAATAGAATAATCAAAAAATATCCATTTTCCTCCTTTCTTTGCAAAAGTGAAAGATATGGCATCAATATTCCCCCAAAGTGAAACATATGCCAAATCTGGATTTAAAATATAATACTGTACAAATAAATCAGCATCAGACATTTTGTTATCAATAGCAAGTTTTATTCTTTCACTAGAATAATTTAAAGGTTTGTCAGTAATAAGACTATCCTTATCTAAAATCGTGATTTTATTTTTTTTAAGATAGTCTTTTAAAATATAATGAACACGTTTATTTGAAAAGAACTCATTTGTAAATATTTCCTTTGAATCTGTTTGTGTCTGTTGCTGACTAGAAACGGATATAAATATAAATAAGAAAAAAAGGCATAATACCTGAATTTTAAACTTATTTAGGTTGGAAAATATTTGATAACATTTGAAAGTTTTTAGATACATAATTATTTAGATATTTAGATAAGTTATTAGGTTGTCCAATATGTAAAATTCCATTTCCAATAGTTGCTTTAGGATATAATCCATTAAATAGTTTAAATTCAAAAGCTTCCCCATGCTCTGGCCGTCCAGCTGTATTACTGAACTTTTTCAAAAAAACCAAATTATCTCCTGCTGGTCCTTTTACTTGATTTCCCCAGTGTGCTGATTCATGTCCGACTAGAGCTACCATATAAAATATATTTGCGACTCCTTGTATTGTATTAGGATCTCTGTCTGCATTCTCATACCAATTTAATACTTTAGTAATATCAATGGAAATGGAATTTAGATCTTCTTTTGCAAAACTTCCAGAATAGTCATAAAATGCATTTGCCCAAATATCATCAGCATGCAAAATTGGTCCCTCTCCATATTCAAATGCTTTTTTTAAGGATTCCTCACTCATACCAGTAACATCCATAAGAGCTTTCAAGAAGTTAGTATCCTTAAGCATATTAGGTAAAATATTTTTCACCAAATCATAAAAAGCAGGATAATTCTTTTTATAATATTCTTCTGTTCCTTTTGGAAACTGGAAGGTAGGTGAACTTCCTCCACCAGCACTACCACGTTCTTTTTCTTTACTTGAAGTAAGTTTAATAAACTCTTCAAAATGTCCAAAGTTCCTCCTTTCATTAAACCAACCGCTGCTGGTAGGGACATTCCAGGACCAGCCTTCATCGACTGCCATAGCCTTCATCCCATCCGGATCCACAAAGCTTATGGGGTTATTATAAGCATAGTTGTAAGGCGTGAACCTTCTGGAACTCTCCGATAATGGATCAATAACACCCCATCTTGCGATGTCAGACATGTACATTCTGGCTCCATAGTCGTTCCATCCGGTTTCGGTCTGTAATTCTTTCCCATTGTATTGGTATTTATAGGAAGAATTATTGACGGAAAGAATATTGGTATCATGCCGTAATCCAAACGGATAGTAGCTGTTTTCCTCAAGAACTTCTGCGCTGCCACTGGTTGTATTTCTGGCGTAACTCAGACGTACATTTCCTAAATGGTCGGTATAGGTGTAAATATACTTATTTTTTTCAAAATCGTAATAGCCTTCAGAAGTGTGAACAAACTTTAAAACGGGGCTTGAGAGACTTCCTGTATATTTCTCTTCATACTGAAAACCATCAAGATAATCAGTAATGGTGCTTGCTTCGAGATTGGCTCTACCTATCCCATAATTGTATATTTTCCTCAGCTTTACGCCGTCTGCCCTGTACAGGTATTTAGTTTTAACATTATAATCCAATTCCATTCCGGTAAACCTGGGTACGTAGGTCTTGTCAAATTTGACCAGATCCGGCAAATTGAGGATGTTGTAATCGATCTGCAAAATTCCTTTGTCCATATGATCTTTCATATTTCCATTGGCGTCATAAGAGATTGCAGTTCCTGAAGTATCAGGATAACCACCGTAGTTTCCGGACTCATCTTTTACGTAATCAAGCCTGTTTCCGGTATAGCTGTAAACAAGCTCATCGATGAGTTCCGCTGTGGCAGAAAAGCCTTGTGCATTTCTCTGTAATGACAGGATATTAGAGTTGAGGTCATAGGTTACCGATTCATTATAAAAATTATTTTCCGGGACAGAAGCATTGGGTTCAGCATAGATTCCTTTGGTGAGCCTGTTGAGGTTGTCATACTGGTAACTGTATTTTTTCAGCACATTATCCAGTGCAGATTTCCAGCTTACTTCGGAAACATTCCCACTATATTTTCCGGTAGAATTATTGGAAGGATCAAAGTAAGAAAGTGAGTACCCGAAAAGATCAGTTCCCAGGTTGGCAGGATCATTTACTTTAGTTACCGATCCCCTGATGTTGTACGTATAATCTATGGTCTGCAGGTTGTTTCCCACTTTTTTATTGGTGATCTGCGAGAGTTCGTTGTAGGTATTCTCTGAAAGCAGTTCCTGCACATTACCATCTACCTGGTGCCACTGTTTTCTCAAACGATTCTGAGCATCATATTCAAAAACCTGGGTGATTGTTTTCGGCGTATCTGAAGATAGCCTGGCGTGAGTGATCCTGGTCTGCAATACAACCCCTGCAAAATCCAGTGAAGATTCTGTTTTGGTAAAGCCACCCATATAGTTAATCGAATGGGTGCCGATTGCCCTTGCTTTGTTGTCGTACCAGATATAGCTTTTGGTCCAGTTGTCATCTTCGATGTTCTTTACATACGAAGCGGTGGGAAGGCTTTTGGTATTCACGGCAACGCTCATATTGTCTCCTATGGTGCTGTTAGAGAATATTTGTGAGGGCCTATCAGGACTTCCGGCAGGATAGGTATCGAAATAATGTACACTTAGGATTTTGGTAAAAGCCGTAGGATATACGCTATTCGTGTAATAAGCCGTCACGCCGGTAGCATCAAAACCTGTTATACTTCTGCTTTCATTCTGTGCTGTTGCAGCGCTGTTGGCATTATTCTGCTCTGCCTGCCGGCCTTCACTTCCATAGTTGTACGAGCTGGTAAAGATTCCGGTATAGACGGTTCTGCCAAATTTATCGTATTTGGTGAAAAGCCATTGCTTAGAGGCTCCCATATTGGTATCCTGAGACATCAGTATACGGTCCTGCTTATCATAGACGATATATTCCCAGCCTTTCCCGGGAAGCTTTTTTTCTACCTGCCTTCCTTTGCTGTCGTATCGGTACTGATAGCAAAGGTCGTTGAGAAGAGTAGTGGTCAATGCCTGTGAAACCGCCAGGGGAGGAATGACGTAGGCCAGCTGTCCATACTTGTTATAGACATAATACGTTTCCGTATTCTCTTTCCGTACAAGAATGGTTTGTCCTTTTCCGTTTTTAAACTCCGTGGTGGTATGACCGTCTTCATCGGTTACGGAAGTTTTCACCAGCTGTCCGGCGCTGTAGTTTCCGGATAGGGCAATAGCATTATCGGTGGCACCGTTCACCCATGAGGTATTCGTCACGGTATATTTCTTCACCTCAGTGGCGGTATTCATTTCGTACCCGTAATTGATGGAATGTCCGTGGTAATCTGTTCCGGGTTTTGTGACGGAAAGAAGCTTTGCGGCAGGTGAATTTTCCATCACCGATTCGGAATAGAAATAAAGATCCGAACCGTAGGTTTGGGAAACATTAGACTTCGGATTGCTGTAGATGGCGCCGTTTTGTGTTCCCGGCTGTGGAATGGGTAGATAAGAGCGTAGCTGTCTTCCAAACGGGTCGTATTCAATGGGTACGGCCATATCTTTCCCTGTTGGTGAGCTTTTGATGCTGATGGTCTGCTTCAGCCTGCCCAGTCCGTCGGAATATTGTATGGCCTCTGCTTTTTTACTGCAGTCTTCATTCAGGCAGTTTTTGGTGTAGATATAGTTTTCGCTTGTAGAGAGATTGGTGGTCTGTGCAGAAACAACAATCCCAAACAAAAGGCTTATTAGTGAAAATATGTTTTTCATGGTTTTGTTAAGGTTTGTAGTTATACTGATTTTCTTTGATGACCTGTCCGCTGGCATTTTTCACTCTGAATAATCTTCCTGAAGCATCATATTCATAGCTCTGTTTGATCCCGTTGGAGGAAACAGTATGGGTGACGCCAACCAATGGGTCATAAGCAGATACGGATATCGAATATTGCTGCAAGGCAGGGTCAAGACGTAAGTTTTCCAAAGCAGTAAGCAATGCGGCTTCATTGGCCGGGTTGTCCGCATCTGCATTGGAAGCGGTAATGGCAGCAGCAATGGTGGAGAAAGAAGCTATATCGCTATATTTTGCTCCGGTAATCTGTGCGATAGGAAGGGTCTGGTAATATCCCCAAATGGTCGTTACAGAGTTCCCTGCTTTGTCCGTTATCTGCACCAGATTTCCTTTGCTGTCATATACATCAAAGGTCATCTGGGTTTCAGGATTCTGAGCCAGATCTGTTATGATGACCGAAGTGGGGTAAAAATGACTGGTATCTCCGAAAAGCGTTTTACTGGTTGCAAGGATACTTCCGTTTTCTTTGGTCACGGTTTCCAGCGGTACGGAAATCATATTGGCATTGATCAGTCTTGTATCTGCAAGATCCAAAGCATATTTTGTAAATGTTTCCTGGATATCTCCGTTATGTGTGGTCAGTTTTGAGGAGATCTGCTGGAAGTTATTCGGGCTTATGGTAATCTCATTGCTGGTTACTTGGCTGGATGCTCCATATTTTACCGTATTCGTTTCTTTAGTATATTGCACAAATCCGGGAATGTATGAATAATTAGATGATAAAGCATGTCCGGATGCTCCGGGTATTTCACTGATTGTATATTCATACTCTGTTTTTTCCTGAAGCTGTCCACTGCTGTTCAGTACTTCTTTCTTCTGCATCAGGGCCTGGCTGGTAAGATTGAAGAAAAGGTAATTTCCCGTAGCATTTTTATAGTCTTCAGGTATTTTAAAGCTGTATTGGATTGATCCGTTATTTTGAGTTCCGGACACTTCGGTTTCCTTTACATTTTTGTACAATATAAAACTTGATGCTAATGACAGGGAGGTAGGATCTGTGAGCTCGGATTCATACATGAAACCGGTACCATCCAGTGGATTGGTAAAAGAGTTATATTCATAGTTTTTTGTCTTTACCAGTGTTCCGTCGGAATCATAAGAACGTATCGCCTTTATTCTCGCACCAGTCCATTCAACATACCTGTTGTTATAAGGGGTGGGTAATGATTGGAGCTGCTTTAATACAAAATTCCCGTCATCAGGCGGATTATTTGTCGTTATGGTGTACGTTCCGGGATAAAGTTTATAATTTGGGGTGTTGCAATCGGTCGTATTGGTTCTGGTCATTATGGTGCCGGAAGCATTTTTAACGGTAAAAGTTAAAAGCGGTGGAGGATTGTCAAGATCTATAATACCGTCATGATTTGATCCGCTTTCAAGATAAACAGGATATTGTAACCCGGAATTTCCATTGACCTGAAATGTATAAGTTAACGAATTCGCAGTATTATAAGGAATAATCGTTTGTCCATAATATTGAACAGTTGGGGCAATCATAAAATTATAACCAGAATAGTTAGCATTGCTTCTGTCTCCATATACTTCGTTGGCTTCAAATTCGTATATAATATATCCTTTCGTAGGGAAGGTTATTTTTTTTAAAAGATTTTTAATATAGCTGTTAGAGGCTCCTACCTTACTGCAAAATCCCCCGGCTTGTGCCGCGTAATCTGTATTATAGATATCATTATATTCAAAATCGGTTTGTTCACTGACAGTAAGGTTCCTGTCCATTTTTTTTAGCGAGGCAAGGGATCTATTTGTGGATTCAAGCATTCCATATACAAATTCATATTTGGAGATCGTCGCCCCTTGTTTATCTGTTAAAACAACGTTTTTTACCGAATAAGGATCATTCGTCGGGTTCAGGCTGTTATTGTCATACGATGAATTATAATCGAAGGCAAACGTCATTTTTCCTTTGGAGGTAATGATATCTTTTACTTTGCAATACTGATATTTTAAAGTCGTGGAAGTGCCAATATACTTTACTTTTTTATCATAGGTGAAGTTGACAATTTCATGATTACCGGCATCCTTCACCTGATTAAGCTCAAACCCCGTTTTATAATTTTTTGTTCCTGCATTTGTAGAATACGTTCCGATATTATAATCATTAAAGAAATATTGATAGCCTTTGTCATCCGTGATCTTAAAAGAATTAATAATTAATTTGGTACTGGCGAGATCTCTTGTATATTCAATTTTTAACTTTGTTCCCGAGATATTATTAATCACAAGATCGCTGCCCGAACTGCTTTTATGGATATTGAATTTTCCTGAATATCCGGGAATCGTATAATAAAAAATATCGGCTTCGCTTTCGGTAATATCGCTGATATTTTTCGATTCATCGACACTCCCTATAACCGCTCTATTAATGCTTCCTCCCTTAAATAAGGACCATCCCAATCCTACCTCACTCGTAGGATTACCGTCAAGAGCACTGTACGGATGATAAGATAACGCGACCGATATCGGAAAATTTGTATCTGAACTTTCTAAATTATAAATAGGAATATTGATGGAAGGAATTCCTGTTGCCGGAGAAACTCCTGCATTTACATAATTTTGAAAGGAGGCTGCCATGGGCAAAGAAGAATTTGTTTGCCCGGACATTTTTCCTGTCAATCCAATGGTTGTGATTGTTAACAGGCTAAAAAATATGTTCTTCATCTTAGTTTATTTCTTAATCAGTTTAGCACTTGCTGTTTTATTATCATTAGTTTTCACGGTTACCAGATACGCCCCCTGCACCAGCGCCTGCGTATTAATTTTGGTCACTTTATTTTTGGTTTTCAGGCTTTGCAGCTGCCTTCCACCCATATCATACACCGTGATTTCCGCTTCGAACGGAGGCTCCCCTCCTTTGGAGGGGCTGGGGGAGGTTCCAATCTCCACATAAGCATACTCACTCACCGGATTCGGATAGATCTTAATATCCTGTTTCTCAATCAGCTGGTCAATCTGCTTATCTCCAAGCTTCACAATTTTCCAGTTCTCTTTTCCTAATTCCTCTGCGCTTGTTCCGGCTAGTACAATCGAACCGTCCCGATTCAGCTTAATATCCGAAAGTCTCTCTTCTCTTTGTCTCTTGTCTCCAATGACATGCTTTCTCCACTGCTCATTTCCGTTCTGGTCCAGGTACAGCATCCAGAACGTTTCATCATCACTTTCGATCCGTCCTTCAGCCTGGGTGTAGCCGCCCAGCAAAATGCCTTTAGTCAGGTTGCCGGGTTCCCCTCCTTTGGAGGGGTTAGGGGAGGATATCACACTCATTCCCATCAGCACATCCCTGTTTTTAAAGTTGTATGATTTCTGCCAGATCTCTTCTCCTCTTTCATTCAGTGAAATCAACCACAGATCCGTTCCTTCTTCAATGCCGACGGTTTTATTGCCTGATCTTTCCGATCTCGATTCACCCCCGATCAAATATCCTGTAGAAGTTAAAGCCAATGTTCTCAAATGATCATCTCCTTTACCTCCAAAGTTCTTTTCCCATTCTACTTTTCCGTCTTTGGAAAGCTTAATGATCCAATAATCGCCTTCACCGAAATTTTCGGTAGACTTTGCATAACCGGAAAGTGATTTTGAATTTTGGGTTGAAGCGTCTTGCTCCCCTCCTTTGGAGGGGCTGGGGGAGGATGCACTTCTCGAATACACGCCTAACAACGCCCCGCCATCTTTCGTCGGAATCATTTTCTCCACCTCATCCAATCCTTTTCCGCCTAACACCAATTGTGATAATTCTTTTCCGTTTTTATCCAACCGTACCACCAGAACATCTTTAGAACCATAACCAACCGTTCCCTGAGGCTCTCGAAGGGAATTTTTTCCCGTTGCCTGAGCAGAGCCGAAGGCAACATTCCCCGCCACAAAAAATCCCATATCCGTGGTCTGAATCACCGCTCTGGCTTCTTCATCTGAAGCGCCGCCAATCGTTTTCTGCCACAATTCATCGCCGAATTCATTGATCCGAATCAGCCAGATATCAGATCCGCCCTTGGAATCGTCTTTTTTATCCAGGCCTTTCGAACTGAAACTCGTTCCAGCAAGAAGAAACCCTCCTTCCTGCGTATTCACCGTAGCAGAGAGAAAATCATGATTCTGTCCCGAGAAATACTTTTCCCAGACTTCTTCTCCCTGCTGATTCAGTTTTATCAAATGAAAATCGTAACCGTTATTTTGTTGCTGGCTGTTGGCTGCTGGCAGCTGGCTTTTGCCTGCGGCTCTCGAAGGAGTGGTCCCTGAGCCTGTCGAAGGGATAGAACTCCCGGTTATCAGATACTGCTGATCGATGGTTGTGGTGATCTGGGAAAGAAAATCCTGTGTTGAAGATTGGATGTCTTTCTGCCAGATGACTTCCTGAGCAGAAACGCTCAGGAATGTGCATAAGATGAACGCACTGGAATAGAGTCTTTTCATACGTAGTGTTGAATGGTTAAACTGTTATGATCTTTTTGGCGAAATTAGAAAGGTTTTTTCTTAAGAAAATAAGGAAAACCTCATCCTTAAAGAATAATTGTTTGCAAGAATACTTTTGTAATAAGGAAGAATGGCCCTGTGATGAATGGTTGTTATCATGGTTTTTTGTTTATTATTTTAGATTCAAAAACATCATTTTTCAATCAGATATACAAAACTATTCCTCAGAGACGACAAGCCGTGTCGTATGATCATGAATATTCAGTTCTTTGTTCAGAAGTGAAAATCTTATTCTTTAAATCCGGGGCGAAATTAGAGAAAAAAAATCATAAAACAATGATACATTGTTAAAAATTAATCTTGGTAAAAAACTTTAAAAAATGACGTTGAATAAAATTTTATTACTTCAGTTATTGAGATGATTTTGAGATGAAATAGGGGCGTTGTAACGAATAATATTCTACCATAAAGCAGAAGCGGTTAAATGAAAAAAATGAAACTTTAATGCCGGTATTTTTTGTAGTAAAACCTGAACAATAATTTTATATCCCTTACGTTTGAGTTAAAAAATAACGATCATTATTCTTGTTTAATTTTAAAAAACACAACATGAGAAATAAACCCAATGTTCCGTTGTATGACGACCATCTGATGCGTTTTGTTTTGGATGTTTTTTCAGAAATTCTGGTCAATCTTCAAAAACCGCATGGGAAGGATTCCTTGTATTACGACAGTGCGGATGTCAAAAGAATGCTGAATATCAGCGACAGTACTTTGTTCCGGATCAGGAAATCACAGAGTATTCCACATGTCCGGATCGGACGGAAAATATTTTATCCGAAATCGTTTTTCAACAGTGCCCTCAAAAAATGAGGGTATTTTTTTTATTTGAATGGCAGGTGAGGGTTCGTAAGTCACCGGTCAAAACCCGTCATATTTTCCTGCAATCCTTCGGGCGTTCTTCGGAAGCTCTTCGGAAAAAGTACCGTTTTTCCGAAGCCGACCCGAAGGTGATCCGAAGAAGACCCGAAGAAAGTACCTCGGAAACCGGTCAAAACCGGTCAAAAAGCGTCAAAACCGGTCATCGCTTTCACAAGTGCTTGAAAATGTGAAATTCCGTTCTATCTTCGTTTCACTAATCTTAAAAATACAAAAAGATGGCAAGAATAACCAAAGGAATCCTGGGAGGATTTTCAGGCAAAGTAGGAACAATTGTAGGCGCTAACTGGCGCGGACAGGATATCATCAGGAGTATCCCCAAACCCAGCAACAGACCACCGAGTGAGAAGCAGCAGCTTCAGCAGGAGAAATTCAAAATGGTCATCGCCTTTCTCCAGCCGCTCAAAAGTATTCAGACGAAATATTTCGGATCGGGGAGCGGATCAAAATCCAGAGTGAATATGGCGGTATCCTACACCATCAGTGAGGCGGTACAGATGGCAGGCGATGTTCCCGAACTGGTGTACAACAAGGTGCTGATCACCAAAGGCGACCTTACCGGTTTTCAGAACATCACCGCCCAGCCGCAAACAGGCCATGTCATCCGGCTGACGTGGGAGAATAATTCCACCCAGGGCAACGCTTCGGAAACCGACACTGTCAACGTGATCTGCTACTGCGAGGAACTGGACCGTTTTGAAATCTTTGAATCCGTAGCCGTTCGCACCGATCTGACGAAAGAGGTCACACTTCCCACAGCGTATGCCGGGAAAGAGGTCCAGGTATGGAGCTATCTTCATAATCTCAAAGGGACTTCGGCTTCTAATAGTCTCCACCTCGGCGCCCTTACCATGATCTGATCACAAGCCATCTCCACCCATACGGGTGGAGATTTTTGGCTTCGAGAGCCTCAGCCACCTTTGAGATATTAGTATGACATAACCGTTGCATCAAACGATGCCTGAGGTTCTCGAAGGCGGAGTAACCCAATATTCCAAAAAGTTTTTATCTTTAAAATTAAAATACCACAATGATGAAAGGATGGATGTATATTCTCCTCTGCTCCGACGGCAGCTATTACACCGGAAGCACCAACGATCTCGAACGCAGAATACAACAGCACCAGTCCGGCGAAGGATCCAACCATACTAAAAAGCGATTGCCTGTACAGCTGATTTATTATGAAGAGTATGAACGGATTGATGTTGCTTTCTACCGTGAAAAACAAATCCAGGGCTGGAGCCGGAAAAAGAAGGAAGCGTTGATTGGCGGCTGGGATGAAGAACTTAAAAAAGCAGCAGAATGTATAAATGAAACCCATTGGCGGTTCTTAAAAAAAGAACCTTAGGGCTGCTTGCGGGGAGTGTGGCTTCGGCTCCGCTCAGCCACCGTGACCGCTTAACCAGTGTACTTTTGATTGCTACGGTTATCGTTTATGGTTGTCGCTGTTAAAGGTTTTGACGTTTCTATGTAGGTTCATTGAAAATGTAAATGAGGATTGGTGGCTGAGCGGAGCCGAAGTCATCAATCCAAAACCACCCGCCGCAACAATGCTGCAACAGGTGGTTTTTATATGAAATCAATATATCTGAAGTTGTTTTACACTTCCATGGCGGGTTTCATGGCCGTCAAGGCGCGGGACGAAATCCAGCTGATGATCTGAACAATAATTCTGGCGATCATTTCATCTTTGGTAATTTTGGATACCCCTTTTACCAGTCCGTCTAACTTTGTTTGAGGTAAAGGCTGCGGCAGGATAAGTCCGGTCACGGCAGGAGTCGATTCGTTGGCCGGAATCCCGGAATATATTTCCACATGCTGGATGAACAATTGTTCTACATAATCCTGCATCGACTGCGGCGGGACATTAATAGTGGATTTTCCATTCGAATGCTGAAGGGTTCCCGGTAACGAAGCATTTTGAACTCTCGTATAAGGGGCACCTGATTTTGCAGCATCGTAAACCGCAAAAGTCTGGAGGGCACTTAATGCAAAAGCGGTCCAGCGGTCCGGGGAGTGACCATAAAGGTTGGCTACCATTTGAAGATCCTGTTTTTGCCATGCGTGAGGCACGACGTCAAGGTCATTCCAGTGCATGGTGTTCCAGCTTTGATAAGGGAGAGATTGTGGCTTCCAGCCGGATGGTAAAGCTGGAAAAGTCTGATTGAAAAGATTGGCAAAGTTCACTTCTCCCGGTGTTGGTCCTGCGGTAGGATATACCAGGGTAAGATCGAAAGCATCCAGTTTTTTCTGCTCCTTGAGGTAGAGCGCAAGGGTAGGAGACAAGGCTCCGGCAAGGCTGTGACCACAGAAAATAATGGCGGTATTCGGATCAGGTTTCAGGTTGCTCAGGAAGTTTTCGAGCGACGTGTTTGGTGCTGCGGCGGTTGCCGGAGTGATCAGTCCCATCAGGTTGCTGATCCCTGTTGCAGTGCCTTTAGAAATAAACGGTACTGTAT
Source organism: Chryseobacterium lineare (assembly GCF_977014045.1). Lineage (NCBI taxonomy): Bacteria > Pseudomonadati > Bacteroidota > Flavobacteriia > Flavobacteriales > Weeksellaceae > Chryseobacterium > Chryseobacterium lineare. The sequence continues at coordinate 698,812 of NZ_CDRNIQ010000001.1, forward strand.
TTTTATACGGCTCTGTTGTAAAGCTTGATGGATTATAGGTAGTCCAATTCACGACTTCAGAAACGGCAAAGTCTTCCGATTCCCAGTCGTATAGCGAGTCCGGGTTGGTGGCGGCAATGGCTACCACATACGCAGGCATCACAGGTCCTCCCGGAAATGACACGGCATCACATTGTACTACGAATACAGCATTGTCGGCAACGCCATCCTGGTTCATTTCCACTAGAGCCGGTCCCCAAACCAGTTTCCAGTTTCCTAATACGGGCGTAACAGATGGATCAGCGGTTGATGGAACGGTCTGTTTCATACTCGTTACAGGCGGAACATTACTCAGATAGAAAGAAAGGTCATACTGCAGCTGTTCCTGCAATTCACTGGCGGTCCCTTTGTACCCGCCGGCACGGCCTACAAGGCAGGCCATCCCGAATACCTGCTGGTAAGCGTCTAAACTTGGATTGTTCATGGTGTATTTGGTTTTAGTCGTTGTTCTTGGTTATGGGTGTGTTTTTGCAGGAAGATGGCTGATTGCTTATCCCTTCAAAAACAAAGTAAAGTTCGGGATAAATGGTGATGGTGAAGTCCGTGGAAATGACTAAAATGGGGGTTAGGTGTTTGTACGGATGGAACAATGTTCAGTCACCGTCTATAGAATTACGGTTTTCCTTGTCGTATGAATGGCTTTTTATTTATATTTGACAAAACTTTCAACCATGAAAAAACTGTTCTTATTAAGCACCGTCTGCTGTGCGCTTTCATTTTATGCACAGGTTACTCCCAAATTCGTTTATGTTGAAATTGTCGGTAAATCGAGATATCTCAGATTTGAATAAAAGCTAAAAATATAACAATAAATTCAATAAACTTTTAATCTATGGGTAATAGAAATGCTACCGCAAGCTGGAGCGGATATTCTCACCAAGGATATGTTGGGATTCTTGTTGCTCTTCGAGATATGCGTAAGCTAATATTGGCAGGAAAACGAAATGAATTTAATATTCACTATTTAGAATATGAAAATAATGAGGATGTTGCTATTTCAAAACAAATAGCAGGCGCAACCAAAGAATTAATCTCTGTTCATCAAGTTAAAGCATATTATTCACAAGGGCATTTATTAAGTACTTACAAATCAGTTTTTACTGGTGTTCCGATTTATGAACTTGACGCCAGTGGAAAAATATTAAAAGATGCTAACGGAAAAAAGATTGAAACAGGAACTTATGAACCTGGTCAGTGGTGTGATTCCGACAATTTTTTGCATACTGTAGAAAATATAGGCAATTGGCCTACAGATAATGATTTCTCATCTGTAGGTGGAAATCCTAAAAGTATCAAAAGATATGAATATAATCACAATATTTTTTTCTGTGGTGCAGATCAAATTTCGAACTTAATAATTGCAGAATTAGTTAGTGACGATTTTCTTGCTGGAAATAATGGTTCCGCAAATATGTCATTAAAACGATTGACCTTCGAACTTGACTTAAAAATAAGAACTGAACATGCTACTAAAGATTCTAAAAATGAATATGAGATTCAATTCAGTTTTAAAGATATATTTGATATAATCAATGATTCGAAAGATATATCACAAAATGAAAGCTATATATGCAGAAACATGTTTTATGAGCTTTATTATGAGGCTTTAAAAAAATCATCATTATCAGATGATGAAATATCAGATATTGATTTATTGATTGATCAGATTTATCATAGTTTTTCAGATACTGATTTTTTACTATTTATCCGCCGTTTAAGTTTAAATCGAAATCCCAAAAACCAACATATTACCCACTCTACATACAATGAAGATGGTTTAAAGCAGGTTTTCTTCAAATTGTTGCTTGGTATACCGAATATTTATCCAGACCTTGTTAAGGAAGACTTTACTGTTTTATACTCTTCGGTAAGATATATTTTATCTACTATTATTGACGAAAAGGAAGAGGCAAAAGACGTTGTTAAGAACATTCTTACTAATCTTGATTCACATAAGTTACTTTGGGAAAAGACATCTATAATAAACAAGGAAATAAATGGAACGTTTTATGAATTGAATCCTGATTTCTTTGACATCAGAAAAAAAGAAGATAAGGAAAAAGATTTCACAGCGTTTATGCAATATAATGGTTCTACAGCATTGGTCTGTAGAGAAACAGCAAAAACTAATTTAACCAATGAAGACACTAATTGAAAATATTTTAACTAATAATGATTTTGTTTTTAATGAAGATATCAATGGATTTCATCAAGAAAATAAATCGTACTTTTTTATCAAAGAGATTAATTCTGATACATTAGAAACAATAAAAAGTAGAGAGTCATTAAATGAGAGTGAATGGTACCGAGCATTTTTAGCACAGTTTAATGAATTGTGCTCTACAGAGAACTTTTCTGCGGTAGAAAAAAATAGTTCTCTTATAATCCTTGTTAATGCTGTTGACATAAAAGTGATTGAACAATTACAGTCACAAATTTTATTGATTGAGGAAGATCAGTTTTATGTTAAAAAATATGTAATTGTTTATACTGAAAACGCTTTAGAAAAAAACTCAGATTTTGTAACAAACGAACAGTTACAAAAAGCAGTAAATAAAAAAACGATTTTTCAAGATATTTTAACTAAAGGTTTTACTCAAGAAAACGAAGACTATATTTTGCTATTGCAAATATTTATTAAACTGCCATTTTTAGCCTTAAAATTTAATGAAGAAGAGTTTATTACTTTAGACGAAAAGCTTAAAATAAAGCTTGAAGATCATTATAATACATATCAAGAATTACTAAGCTCTTATGAGCAAATTGAAAATCTTGATTTTTTATCAGAAGAGAGTGAATCTGAAATTAATAACCTATTTACATTACTTACAAATGATCCGAATTAAAAAACTTTTAATAAATAATTTTAAGGGTATTAAAAATCAAATAATAGTAGATTTTCAGAAAAATGGAAACCGTAATCAAATTCTATCTGGTCCTAATGGTTTCGGAAAAACGACAATTTTTGAGGCACTAGAACTTTGTATTACTGGTAAATTTGACAGGATTCAAACATTTAAAGATGTACAGATAAAAAATAGGAGTAGGAATAAACCATTTTTTCAGAACACTGATGGAGAAAATGTAATGATTAAATTACTTCTTGAAAAAAATGGGCAAGAAATTATTATAACAAAATTATATGATGATGTAAATTCTCCTAAAAGGGGAAACACTATTGCAAAAGATTTTATTCCTGAGGATTCTCATAGTTTTTTCTTCACTTATCTTGAAGAGAATAATGATAATTTTGAATCTTTAGCTTTTGACGAAAATAACTTAGTCGATCAATTAAGTATTAATCAGTTATTTCTTGGTGATGAAGCTCATGTAGAATTAAACTCCATATATTATCTTTTCAATTACATCCAACAAGAAGAAAGTATACGTTTTCTAAAACAAAGAGAAGATATTAAAGGTTCTTCACTCGCTTTTCTTTTTAATATAGAAAAAGAAGAAAATCAACAAATGCAACTTGAAAAAATAGTTGAAAATTTCAGAAAGCAAAAAAATACTATTGATGAAGAGATCGAAATATTAGAATCTTCTCAATTTGGCCTTCAAAGCATAGAATATCAAAATTTATTTGAACTGAAGGAGATTAATTTTGATAAAATTGAACCCTTTGAAGATCTTAAAGAAGCAAATACTTTTTTTCCTTCATATATAGAGCAGGTAGATCGACTAATTACCTTTATTAACGTTTTTGATACTAGTGAGTATAATAATTCAATAATTTTTAATGAGATTAATAATGAAATTTTAGTAAATGATTTTCTACTAAATTCATTACTTATTTCTAACATCTATACTGGAAGCCTATTAGATCAGGTTAGCAGTAACAATCAGAAAATACTGCGATATCAGAAAATTTTAGATTTAGAAGATGATCAATTCATTACAAAGGAAAATATCCAAGAGTTTTTTGATGACGATCAAAAAGAAAAATATGAAATGTTGGAAAACCAAATTACTGATATTAATACTGAACTAGGGGAAATCGGTGTAATCATTTCTAATTTAATCTCAGCAAATCAGATGGTTTGGAGCCATTATAATAACGCATTAGATAATAATCATCTTTCAGACCATCAATGCCCCCTTTGTAATTCTGATTTCTCAAATTTTGAACAACTTATTCAAGCATACGAGAAGCAGTTAGAAAATTTAACAAAGTTTAATCAAAATAAGATCGATGAAAAACAGAAATTACTTGAAACATTAAAGTTATTTCATCGAACTATTAAAAATGATGTTGAAAAATTCTTAAAAGAAAATTTACAGATAAACCAAAATATTATTGAACTTATACGTAATTATCCTAATTTACAAAATTCTATTAATAGTATTAAAGAGCGTTTTTTCAAATTAGATTTGGGATTTTCGGATGGTATCTACCTTAGTATTTTACCAAGTGAAATATCGGAATTTGATGTTAAAAAGAAGGAGTTGAAGAATTTTCTTGAAAACGATTTGTTAAATAGATATAGATACGATTCTCAAAAGATCAATAACAAAGAATTTTATTCTATGTATTTCGATAGTGATGAAGAAAGAATTAAATTAATTTCTGCTGATTTACTTGAGCAGAAAAAACAATATCTGCAATTGAAGTTTCAATTGTTATCTAATGAAAGACTTTCTTTTTTAAAAGAAAGAGGCGAAAAACTTACCTCTGTGTATAATCATATAGAGTCCCTTAATACAACTATATTTTCCACTATCAAGAATCATAAAGTGGAAATGATTGAAAAAATTAAGATTCCTTTTTTTATATATTCAGGAAAGATATTACAAAACTATCAGCAAGGATTTGGAATTTTCATTGATATTCTGGCAACTGGACAACGAAATAATGTTGTATTAAAAACCGGAAAAGATTCAGATCACGATATTGTATTTCATTTAAGTGCAGGACAGATGGCTGTTGTGTCTTTAGCATTTTGCTTATCTTTAAATAAGGTTTATAATACTAATGAGAACTTTAAGTTTTTAGCGATCGACGATCCTATTCAAACTATGGATAATCTGAATGTACACTCTTTTGTGGAACTGCTTAGAAATGAATTTGCAGATTATCAAATAATACTTTCGACACATGATGATTTTATCTCAAGATATATGAGCTATAAATTTGAAAAGTATAATATGAGAGCTTCAATTCAGAATGTTCAAGATCTAGTTTTAGAACAAACATTTAGCTAAAAAATGAACTATAATTTTTCAACACTAAATTAAAGTATAGACGTTTATAACGGCTAAAAATAAATTTTAATTATGAATTATGCGTATTTAGGATATGAATTTGAAAAACTTCTTCAAGATGTTTTTATTAAATTTGATTTTGAAGCTGATATCGAGGTTGTCATTCAACATGACTCATCTCTTGAAGTTGATCTTATTTGTATAAAAAATGGTTTATCAACATGGGCTGAAGTAAAATTTTATCGTGATGATAGAGTTAGTATAAGTAATATAAAAAACGCTATTTTAAGACTATTTGATAAACTTCAAATATATTCTGATGAAAACACAACCGGATTACTTATAGTATCATCTTACTTAACCCAGGAATTTAAAAAAGTAATAAGTGAAGATTATGGAATATCAATTTGGGATAGATCAGACATTTATTATTTAATAAAAAAAGTACTAAAGGATGATTTGCTTTTAGAACGTTTCGAGAAGCTATTATTAAAAGCAAAACAAGGAGTAGATATTGAAAACGTTTTTGATAAGGTTATTCAGAGTGAAAAAACTGCTGAAGATTTTCTAAACCTATTTAATTTTCCTAATTTGCAAAATACTGTAATCGATATAAAAACTGCCGGAAAAACTTTGTATACTGAACTAGTTGAAATTCCTACAGGAAAAAAAGGCTGGAGACCATACGAACTTAAATGTATTGAAATTTTAAAATATCTGTTTGAAGATGAACTTAGTAATTGGAATACACAAAAAGCTACTGATGATGAATTAAGCCGTTTTGATATGATTTGCAGAATTATTGGGCAAAGCTCATTTTGGTCAAGTCTAGTTCAATCATTTCAAACGCGATACATACTTTTTGAATTCAAAAATTATAATGATCCGATTGGACAAGACCAAATTTATACAACAGAACGATATCTTTATCTGCGTGGTCTTAGGTCAGTTGCTTTTATCATAAGTCGCGAAGGTGGACAACCTCAAGCTTTAAAAGCATCAAAAGGAGCATTAAAAGAACATGGTAAATTAATTATAATTCTTAATAATAAAGACCTTGATAGAATGTTGCAAATGAAAGATTCTGGTGACAATCCAAGTGATTATCTTTCTGATATTCTTGATGATTTCTTAATTTCTTTATCGAGATAATCATTTATAAATAAGAATAAGAGCAATCACAAACTATTCTCTAAACTATGAAATTATAATAATCATTCAATTTAAATCCTGAGACCACTCTCAGGATTTATCTATTTATCTTGTAATAACTTCTCCATCAATTTAATCTGCTCATCTTTAGCCTTCAGCAACTCCACATTCAGCCGTTTAATCTCTTCCAAAGCTTCAATCCATTTTTCAATAGGATTTACGGTAGGATAGTAGCTGAATAAAGAATTTCCGGAAGCATGGTCGCTGTTATTAACGGTATTTGAAATGATATTAATCGCCTGCTCCTCATCAAAATTCTGAAAGGCTTCCACAGGGATTTTCAGGACTTCGGATATTTTTTGAAGGAGGGGATCTTCGATGACCTCCTTTTGTTCGAGGAGGGATATTTTCTTTTGGTTCCAGTCTTCGCCGAGGTCGAAGGCTAAGGCTTCCTGCTTGATGCCAAGCATTTCTCTGAAGCGTTTGACGTTGCGTCCCTGATGTATTTTTTGTTCCATGTGTTTTTATTTTTGATGTGCTGTAAAGATACGGCGGTTAAGTGATAAATCGAAAGGGTAAAGCTAACAATTATCCGGTAAAAATCCTAATCCCGTAACTATAATATTCACCGCACGAATAGAATATCTGGCCGCACTTGCGGTACTTCGCATCGAAAACCAACTGCTATGAAAAAAAAGAAAACAGATTTTGAAGCCTCATTCTGGGCGGGAACTACCGGAAGTTGCCCGCTGCAATTGTTTGGAGTGTTCTTCAGCAAATATTCTCTGAGCGAGGCGAAAGAACGGCTCTCTTCCATGATAGTGTATGCGGTGAAACGGAAGGTGCTTTCTGAGAAGGACCCTTCTGTGGTCTTTCACTTCTATCTTTCACTTCGGTCTTTTATCCGGGCGGCTCATCACCTCAGCAGGACGACAGAAAAATATACGCTCAGCCATCTGCCGGAACGTCTTTCGCCCATCATGCAGGGCGCTTTGTCAGATGAGGAATATGCAGATCCATTTCTGGTATTCCGGAGAGCGTTTGAGGATTGTCGCCTGGCAGCATTCGATCATTTCATCACCGGGATTACCTATTTTTCTTTAGGACCTTACGGAGATTACCCGGAAGGGAACCGTATTAAACCCTTCCTGCGCCTGCAGAAAATGCTGGATGCGGCACAAGTTATTTTGGAAAGGGGAGAGGCTGGATGATGGGAGATAGGAGATGGAAGTTTTTTTGCCCATATTACTGCTGTAGTCTTTACTGTCAACGAATAGTCTGCTCTTATAGTAATGCAATCCATGTGGTGATGAGAATATCAATTTTCCAGTACAATTTTTCAAAAAATATTTAAACGTGACCAGGTTGGGTGATGGAGGCGGGCGGTTGGAAATTCGTGTACCGATACAAGGGGCTATCAGAATTTCACAGGTTCTCGATACAAAATTCTTTCAGAATTTTACTCGAACTGACGGACAGATGCTTGTATTTTGTAAATCAAAACGTCACTTCGAGTAGCTTTGAAAAAGCGTATCGAGAAGTTGTGCTACTATTCGGCCGTACTCAGAAGTTATCGATAAATTTTTCTCCGCTGTGCTGCAAAAATCCAACTGACGACTGTGATAGCATTGATTGACACAAAAAACATCTGCAAAATCTACGTGAGACTATTTAACGCAAAAAGTTTTGTTTAAACCTGCATATGTTGAGAGAGCAAAGAATGAATCAGTAAGCTGAATGATGAAGCATACATATGAGCTTCGCAGAGCAAATTTATTTGCCTTTACCTCCTAAAAATCAGCGGCATAAAAATTCATCTTTGCTTTCATACAAAAAGATCTGCGCAATCTGCGTGATACTTTTGGATGAAGATTCGGCAACATTTTTTAAACTGATCGCCGCCTTTATACTTCTCGATACAATTTTTGTTCGAAAAATCACTCGAAGTGACGGCTAAGATTTATCTGTCTGAGGAGATTTGTTGCTCTGGTCCTAACTGACCATTAAACTTTTAGCGTTAAACAAATTAAAATGCGAAGGCCACCAAAAAAGTTTTCTGTTTGAAGCGCGACACCCATACTGAATCGGAGAACCTCACATGGAATTCGCGCAAGTTTAAACTTTTTAGCACGGCTTAATTTGTAGCGTTAAAAAAGTTTTGAGGTCTTGAATTTTTGATTCTTTTGTTTGACTACGTCGAATCTTCGATTTCAGGACAAAAGAATATTACGGTGAATCAATTCAAAAACTCCGCACCTCGAATCCTTACACAGTACTCACTCCCCAGAAACCTCGGATCTCCATGCTTCTCAGACCAGAAGCCATCCAGCACATCCGGACTGATCCAGCGGTAGACGGCAACGCCTTTATAGACCTCCTGATCTCCGCCTTCATACCGGAAGTTAATCACCAGAATGCCATCTTTATAAAATCCGGTGCCATGCTGCTCATGATCGCCGATCAGCCATTCGGCGATGATACGCTGGTTTTCGTCAAGGGACAGGGTGAGGAAGCCGTGATAGGAAACGGTATCGGTCGCTTCCTGATTGCTGCCCTGTATGGTATAAGTTCCGACAATATCGTGTATGGTCATGGTCTGATTTTTTTAAAGGGTAAAGATAAAAATTATTGACGGCACGGTAAAACGGGTAAATTACCGGGACAAACATCAATTTTCGTAATTTTTTTTCACAAGCTATTGATTGGAATATGCATGTAAAGTGTTGTAATATAGGGATTCGTAAAAAGTAATTAATTCAATAAAAAATGAATTACTTTTCGTGAAAATATTTTTTGTGTAATTTTTTTTCATACATTTATCACTTAAACCATAAATAATAAATCATGAAAAATTTGAAAAAAGTTTCAAGAGGTGAGATGAAAACCATTCAGGGTGGAATCGTAAGAGGAATGGTAAGATGCAAAAACCCGGAAACGTGTGTAGTGCAGTGGGGTTGGGCTACAGGCTCATCAACCAACTGCGGTGAGTTTGATTTTATATGTGGTGAACCACCTGTTGAAGATCCTTGCCAGTACAATGCGTGTGTGTGAAATTAAGGAAGAGGGTGTAAAAGCTCTCTTTTTTATTTTAGATTTGCAGGAATGTTTTATATTGTGCTACTCTTCAACATCTTTAGCTTTATCCTCTTCGGGATTGATAAACGTAAGGCTGTAAAACACCAGCGAAGAATTTCAGAATTCACTTTGTTATCGGTTACGTTTTTAGGTGGCACTGTCGGAGCTTTGCTGGGAATGGCTGTATTCAGGCACAAAATATCAAAGAAATCTTTTTTATTAAAATTAGGAATAATCGTTATTGTGCAGATCCTTGTAATCTCTATGTACAAAAAAATCCTCATCGGGTGATGAGGATGTATTATATTAGGCATCTGTTCCGTCAGCTTTTACCCATTTAACGCCTTGCCAGAAAATAGGTTTTCCAAGAGTAGAATCAAAATAGTGCTGTCCTTTATACAGATTTACCGTTGGTCTTTCTGAAGTTGAGCCAAAGGTTTTATCGATAATGAACCTTCTTTCGGCATCAATAAACTGTTCATTGGCTCCGGTACAGGTAAATTTAGGAGCATTCTGGGTTAATCCTAGTGTCCTGAATTCTGTAAACTCAGCAGCGTTTTGAGAAATAAAGGAATCAAGATGGTCTTTCATCGTAAGCTCAAATACATTGCCCTTAGAAGAATCTTTCTGAAAAACAAAAAATGTAAATGCAGGATATAATGACGTATTGGAACTCAAATAGTGATTGTTAGCAAATTTATTGTAGGATGAATTGCTGCCGTAAAACCAGGTAACATACGTATTAGCATTATTGCTGGAAGGTGATAAGAAACTATTGCAGAAAACATTACTGTGAGAATTATCCAGAACTACACCAACGATATGATTCTCTATATAGCATCCGTCGAAACTAATACTTTTACAATTATTCATCAGAACACCGATTCCTGACGAAATATACGGTGATCTGTTAATATCCAGCAGTCGAAGATAGTTGGCAATATTACTCTCAATAATAGTATTTGTAATACTGCAGCCGTAAGAACTGGAAAATGACAATCCTACAGAATTAAGTCTGAATACGGAATGGGAAACTTCCATGGTCGTTGAAACTCCATCAGCAAGTAAGCCAATTTTATTATTGAAAAATGTTGAATTTTCTATATTGATATAATAAGAGTTATTCACTTGAATTGCCGCATTTTCAAAACCTTCAATATGAAGATTCTGAAGGATGAATTTATCCGTATTCTGAATAATAATCCCGTTGCTGAAATTATTAAGAACTCCTCTCTCTATGGAAGGATTGATTCCGTAATTCGGTCCGGCAATTGTTAAATCCGAAATATTAGTAAACTCTTCTCCGGTATTGGAATAGACAAAATCAGGTGCTTCGGAGTCCTGATGCCAGTGATCATTGGCCGTAGTTCCTTTTTCAGTCGGGAATATCACGGAGATATTAGCATTCTCTGTAAAGAGTACGGTTCCGTGCTTAGATTCTCCTTTTAAGGTGCAGGATTTAGGAAACAATAAAGTACTTGTGATCTTATATCGGCCATCAGGAATAAGACAACACAGTTGATGATAAGAATCAGGTTCAAGACGGTATTTGCACATGTCAATAAGATAGTTAAATGCATGCTGAATGCTTGCCGTAGCATCACTGCCATCACCTTTTGCTCCAAACCATTTTACATTGATATGATCTTCAATATATCTTATATAATAATCATAATCGTCTGTTGTTTCTCCTTTAAAATAAAGAATATCGTCTACATAGGTATCAGACATATCGTCTCCATTATACCAATGCGTAACAGGAACCAACGTAATAAACTCTCCGGTTTGAGGATCTTGAATTTGTTTTGACATTTTTTTAATTTTTAAATAGTTAATAATGAATTAAATATTCCTTGCAAGAAATCTATACGGCTAAGGTACAAGTGAAAAGCGACAGAACTTGACGTATAAAATTTTATATTTAAACTTTCAAATAATTTAATTTTCTCATTATGAATTTGTTAATTAACAAAACTAATTAGCAAGTATTTCATTAAAAATCACTACTTTTGCACCCGTAAAAATCTTTTATGCAAAACATTAGAAATATTGCGATCATCGCACACGTTGACCACGGTAAGACGACTCTGGTTGACAAGATTATTCACGCTACCAATATTTTCAGAGAAAATCAGGAGAGTGGAGAGTTAATTATGGATAACAACGATCTTGAAAGAGAAAGAGGGATCACGATTTTATCCAAGAATATTTCTGTTACTTATAAAGACACGAAAATTAACGTAATTGATACACCGGGTCACGCCGATTTCGGTGGGGAAGTAGAAAGAGTATTGAAAATGGCAGACGGGGTAATCCTTTTGGTGGATGCCTTTGAAGGACCAATGCCACAGACCAGATTCGTACTTCAGAAAGCTTTAGAATTAGGACTGAGACCTTTAGTTGTAATTAATAAAGTAGACAAACCAAACTGTCGTCCGGATGAAGTTCATGATCAGGTATTTGATTTGTTCTTCAACCTTGAAGCGACTGAAGAGCAGCTGGATTTCCCTACGTTCTATGGTTCTTCTAAACAGGGTTGGTTCAACACTTCATTAGAACAGACTGAAGATATCTTACCATTATTGGATGGGATTTTACAGTATGTACCTGCTCCGAAAGTAAGCGAAGGTAACCTTCAGATGCAGATTACCTCCCTTGATTATTCTTCTTTCTTAGGAAGAATCGCCATCGGAAAAGTAACGAGAGGGGAGCTTAAAGAATCTCAGTGGATCGGACTTGCCCAGGCAGACGGTAAAATTGTAAAAGGAAAAGTAAAGGAATTATACGTATTTGAAGGATTAGGAAAGAAAAAAGTGACTGAAGTTCAGGCAGGTGATATCTGTGCTGTCGTAGGTTTCGATGCTTTCCAGATCGGTGATTCTTTCGTAGACCTTGAAAATCCTGAACCATTGGAAAGAACGGCAATTGATGAGCCTACCCTGAATATGACGTTCTCTATCAACAATTCACCTTTCTTCGGAAAAGATGGTAAGTATGTGACTTCCAATCACCTGAAAGAAAGATTGACAAAAGAATTGGAAAAGAACTTAGCATTAAGAGTTCAGCAGACAGATGATGCCAATACATTCCTTGTGTTTGGTAGAGGGATTCTTCACTTGTCGGTTTTAATTGAAACAATGAGAAGAGAAGGATACGAAATGACGATCGGTCAGCCACAGGTAATCTTAAGAGAAATCGACGGCGTGAATTGTGAACCTTATGAATCTCTAGTGGTAGACGTTCCTGAAGAATATGCTTCAAGAGTAATCGATTTGGCTACACAGAGAAAAGGTGACCTTCACATCATGGAAACCAAAGGAGAAATGCAGCATATGGAGTTCGAGATTCCTTCGAGAGGTCTTATCGGATTGCGTTCTCAGATGTTGACAGCAACTGCCGGAGAAGCCATCATGGCACACCGTTTCACAGAATATAAGCCTTTCAAAGGAGCTATTCCGGGAAGAAACAACGGGGTATTGATCAGTAAAACTCAGGGACCTGCAACAGAATATTCCATTGCTAAATTACAGGACAGAGGTAAATTCTTCGTAGATCCGGGTGAGGAAATCTATGCTGGAATGATCATCGGTGAACAAAACAAGCCTGGAGATCTTGTGGTAAATATTGTAGAAGCAAAACAGCTGAACAACATGAGAGCTTCCGGTAAAGATAAAGATACAGGCGTTGCACCAAAAATCCTTTTCTCTCTTGAAGAATGCATGGAATACATCCAGGGTGATGAAGCGATCGAGGTAACTCCGAATTTCATCCGTATGAGAAAGAAAATCCTTTCCGAAGAAGAAAGAAAAAGAGTGGAAAGATCAGCAAAAGCTTAATCAACCATTTAATAATACATTAAAGTCCCGCATTGCCGGGACTTTTTTAGTTTAATTTTTCCAACAGAAGCTAATTTTATAAATAATTAGAACATAAACATCTGAGAGATCCGTGTAATCCGTGGGAAAATTAAAAAATAGTTAGTATTCAAAAAAATCTCTACCCTTTACGTTAAACAATAATAATTTAAATCCATATCTGTGAAATAATTCATTTTATTATTGTAATTTAAATCAACAAAATAAATTAATGTAGTTTTGCAGATATGAGAATAAATTACTTAAAACTAATCATATTATTTGGGGCTTTTACATCATTTGTCGCCTGTTCAACTCAAAATAATGCGGTAAAAGCTTCAACACCAACCAAAAATACTAAAAATAATACAACACCATCACCTGGTCCAAAACCTGTCACTATGATTCCGCCTGAAGAAACTTTCAGAACAGTTCTTCCCGAGATCAAAAGAGAATTCCGGGCGGCATGGATTGCCAGTGTTGCCAATATCAACTGGCCTTCAAGAAACAACCTATCCGTAGACCAACAAAAAGCCGAAGCCATCAGTATGCTGGATATGCTGAAAGATAATAATTTCAATGCGGTCATCTTTCAGGTAAGACCTTCTGCAGATGCTTTATATACAAGTACTTTGGAGCCGTGGTCTTATTTCCTGACAGGGCAGACGGGGACTGCTCCCTATCCCAATTATGATCCGTTACAGTTCTGGATCGAAGAATCCCACAAAAGAGGACTGGAACTCCACGTATGGCTGAATCCTTACCGTGCCCATCATTCCAACGGAGGTTCGCCGAACAGCCTGTCGATGGTGAATAAGCTTTCGGATATTGTGGTAAGGTTAAAAAACGGGATGTACTGGTTTGATCCTGCCAGCCCGAAAACACAGGGACACGTCTCTAACGTTGTAAAGGATATTGTAAAGCGCTATGATATTGATGCAGTACATTTTGATGATTATTTTTATCCGTATGCTACCTACAATAAAGGCGCTGATTTCCCCGATAATGCCACTTGGAGTGAATATGTAAGAAACGGAGGAACACTTTCCAGAGCCGACTGGCGAAGAGATAATGTGAATAAATTTGTGGAAAGAATCTATAAAGAAATCCACGCAGAGAAAAATTATGTACGTTTTGGTATCAGTCCGTTTGGAATCTGGAAACCTGGTTACCCGCAAGGAATTGTAGGATCTTCACAGTATGATGAACTGTACGCCGATGCTAAGTTATGGTTAAATAAAGGCTGGGTAGATTATTTTTCGCCTCAGCTATACTGGCCTGTGGAATCTAAAGGACAACCTTTTGAAGCGCTTTTAAGATGGTGGAAGTCTGAAAATACCTTAAACCGTCATTTGTGGCCGGGATTAAATACGGTTGAAATAAGAGCGTCAGACCGTCCGGCAGAAATCCGGAATCAGATTGAAATTTCGAGACAGCTATTAGGAAATAATGCAGGAGAAGTACATTGGAGCATTGCCGGACTGACGAAAAATGCAGCCATGCTTCCGACACTAAAAAACGGACCTTATAAAGAAAAAGCTTTAATACCAAAATCACCTTGGTTAAAGGCTGTTCCCCTGCAGACTCCAACCCTGTTTATGAATGATAACGGAAGTTTCGTAAAGACAAGCTGGAGTACAAAAAATATTGGAGATGTCTTCCAATGGGTGCTTTTCACTCAATATAATGGGGTCTGGGAAACTGAAATTCTGACACTGGATCAGCTTTCAAAAGAAATTCCGAAATCTAAAGACGGAAAAACCCTGAATGCCGTTGCCATCAAAGCCATCGACAGATTAGGAAATGAAAGTGATTATATGGCAAAAAAAGTGAAGTAATCAATACTGGCTATCTCCTAAGTCAAAACAATTTGATTTTTGTTAATGGCTCAATGGCTGCGCCTGGCTTCAATTTCTAAGGAACGAAGAATCTCATGAAAATTAATTCTTGAGATTCTTCATTTTAGTTCATTGCAATCCATTCTCAATAGAATACAATGCAATCATCCGTGGCTATCTGAGAAATCTGTGGGAGAGAAAAAAGGATTCTTTTCTTTAAGATTTATAGCTAATGAATGAAAGACTGCCGCCCTAGCCCCGATTGCAGTGAAAATCCTTTTTTGCGATGAAAGTCCCTCTCCTCGGGAGAGGGATTTAGGGTGAGGAAAAAAGATTGCAACGGAAAGCGGGAAAAAGCTTCCGAAAAATTGAAAAATATTTCTGATTAAAACTACCGTTCAATGAGGGCAGAAGTTTAGAATAACTATAAATTATATTTGTAAAACAAAGTATTTCAGAGTGTTATAAATGCCATGAATGCAATAATTGCTGATCAAATCTTCTCGGAATCATTTTTGCATCTTATTCAACCATAATCACTAAAAAATATGAATTATGAATACTAAAAGACTTTCCGAAGCTATGGAAAAAGCGCTTAGTGATCAAATGAACAAAGAGATCCATGCGGCACATGTTTTCTTATCTTACGGAATCTGGGCAGATGATAAAGGATATCAGGGAATTGCCAACTTTTTGTACCGACACGCTCAGGAAGAAAGAAACCATTCTATTAAATTTATGGAATATGTCCTGAACAGAGGAGGGAAACCAAAGGTGGAAGCCATACCGGCCCCGCCGGCCGATCCTGAATCTTTGACTGCGTGTTTTGAAGGAGTATTTAAACATGAAGTGGATAATACGACCGCGATTTACAGACTAGTAGATATGGCATTACAAGAAAAAGACTGGGCAACTTGGAATTTCATGCAATGGTTCGTTCAGGAACAGATTGAGGAAGAAACATTGGCCATGAATCTGATGGACAAACTGAAAATTGCCGGAGGTGACAGAGCAACTGACGAGTCGTTATTTACTTTAGATAAAACATTGGAAAAAGCACCTAACGATGTTCCGTTGGCGCAGGAAGCCACGGGAGACAATCCTTAAAAGCCAAATTTTTGAATTAAATTATTGAAATCTGCCACACTTGATGGCAGATTTTTTTATTATGAAACTCTCTTTAAAATCACTATCTTTGCACGCTGAAAGTTCAGGGTTTTGAATACATCAGACTTTGAACAATAAACATTAAACTTTGAATCTAACGTTATGAAATGTGGAATCGTAGGCTTACCGAATGTAGGTAAATCAACTCTTTTTAACTGCCTGAGCAACGCAAAAGCACAGTCGGCCAACTATCCTTTCTGTACCATCGAACCCAATCTGGGAACAGTTTCCGTACCGGACCAAAGATTGTTTGAACTGGAAAAAATAGTAAAACCGGAGAGAGTTTTGCCGGCGGTTGTAGAGATTGTTGACATTGCAGGTCTTGTAAAAGGAGCAAGCAAGGGTGAAGGCCTGGGAAACCAGTTTTTAGCCAATATTCGTGAGTGTGAAGCTATTATTCATGTTTTAAGATGTTTTGAAAATGGAAATATCATTCACGTTGAAGGTTCTGTAGATCCGTTAAGAGATAAAGAAATTATTGATATTGAACTTCAGTTAAAAGATCTGGAAACTGTAGGAAAAGCAGTGGAAAAAGCGAAGAAATTCATTAAATCAGGAAAAAAAGAAGATGTTTTAACGTATGAAACGCTTCAGAATCTTCAGAAATTTTTGGAAGACGGTAAGAATGCAAGAGAATTTGCCACAGATGATACAACGAAATCTATTATCAGTGATGTTCAGCTGTTGACCAATAAGCCGGTACTTTATGTGTGTAATGTTGATGAAAACTCCATTAAAAACGGAAATGGATGGATTGCTAAAATAGAGGAAATGGCTAAAAATGAAGGTGCTGAAGTCGTTGTTTTAGCCGCTCAGATTGAAGCTGATATCAATGAGCTTGAAACTTTTGAAGAAAGAGAAATTTTCCTTGAAGAGCTTGGGCTTACTGAACCCGGAGTAAACCGTCTGATCAGAAAAGCGTATGACCTTTTGAAACTTCAGACGTATTTTACGGCTGGTGTAAAAGAAGTAAGAGCATGGACGATCGGGCAGGGATGGACAGCGCCGCAGGCTGCAGGTGTTATTCACACTGACTTTGAAAAAGGATTTATCCGTGCTGAGGTAATTAAATATGACGATTACATCCATTACGGATCTGAAGTAAAAGTAAAAGAAGCAGGAAAACTTTCTGTAGAAGGTAAAGAATATGTAGTGAAAGATGGTGACATCATGCACTTCAGATTCAACGTATAAAGAAATATTAAAGTTAGTTATAATAGAAAAACGCTCCCGATTGATTTTGGGAGCGTTTTTTGCATTCATGTCCGAAACTTTTTAATCATGAAAATTTTATATTTCCTTACATTTATATCGCTTATTTCCTGTTCAGAAAATACAGAAAACAGATGTTTTGCCAATATTGGGTCTGAGATTTTCCGGGCATATACCGAAGAAAAGCCATTTACCGTACAGCAAATCCTGGATAATAAGCCTGATTATCTTGAAATTATAAATCTTAAAAAATATAGGACCTTTAAAAACGATAGTATTGAGTCAATACATCGATATGATTCCGATGAGATCTTAGAGAAAAGATGGGAAGCACATCAGGAGGAGTATAAGGTTTTTAAAGAGAAATTTTCAGATCAATTTTCTATTTCACATAAACAGCAGGTTGGAAACAGGCTTTATGCGTTGGGAACTAACGATCTCGGTTTCTGGTTACTTACCATTGAGAATGATAAGCCTTCTGCCTATTTCTTAGGCCTGAGTTTTAATCATTATTATGTTAATAATATTCAGCAAAAACCAATCATTAACGGTAATTTTATTGAATTGGAAGGCAGTCTCGTAAAAATTGTGAAGGTTCCCGGATTGCCCGGGTATGATGATTATTCAGCGATAAGTGATGGTAAATTGTTTAAAATCAATCTGAAAGATCTGACAAAAGATTCTGATCACGACGGCTACAATGACATCTTTGAAAAAAGTTTTGGTCTCAACCCAGAATGTAAGGATACTGATGGAGACGGGATCACCGATTTTGATGATCTTAATCCCATGTTTAAATCTTCGAAAAATAAGTTTACAGAACTTTATGAATTATTGCTGCCCCAATATGCAGACACAGAAGGTAGTTTGAAGAAACAGCATTATACGTTCATGGTTTTTGAAAATGATTGTGATTATTTCCATGAGGTCAGTCCCGATTATAGGATATTATTTATTCCGGAAAGTGATAAAAAGAAAACATATTATGTAAAAATGACAGATGTTACAAGAGAAAGTATTTCTAAAATGAAGAAAGATAAAAAAGATCCGGATAAATTTTATATCTCAAAATCAGGCAGCAGTTATGAGCGTGATTATTCCGCCGAATACAAAAACGGTAAATGGTCGCTGGAAACAATCGGAGGGATTGACGTTTAATTTTAATATATAATATTTCGTACATTTGAATTATACAAATTGTAAGCATGGAAAAAACAGCACATACCTCCTATGCATCCCTGGATGATTTTTACCGGGAAATGACCTCCAAATTAGGAACGGATATTGAAAGTATATTTCCAAAAGGTCTTCACAAAGAAATCGGACACTTCAATGTTTTTGATATTGCTCAAACCATAGAAAAGGTAAAACTGACTTCCGAAATGCCTTACAACAGAAGGAAATATTATAAAATAAGCCTGATCAGAGGAAGAAACAGGGCGGAATATGCAGATAAAATTATTCAGATAAAAAACAATGCATTGTTGTTTGCTACTCCTAAAGTTCCTTATCATTGGATCCCGGAAGATTCTAATCAGTCGGGAAGCTTTTGTGTATTCACTGAAGATTTTTTAATTAAGGATAAATCATATAATACTCTTGAAGACCTCCCGATCTTTCAGCCAGGAAATATTCCTCTGTTTGAGATTGATGATGAACTTGCGGATGAAATAGAGCAGCTCTTCCGAAAGATCAAAAAAGAAATCGATTCAGACTATATTTTTAAATATGATCTCATCCGGAATTATGTTCTGGAGCTCATCCACTACGGTCAAAAGCTGCAGCCGGCATCGAAACTTTCGACCTCAAATGATGCTTCTTTACGAGTGGTTTCGTTATTTATCGAATTGTTGGAACGTCAGTTCCCGATCGAATCTTACGATCAGAGACTGCAGCTGAAAACAGCAAAGGACTATGCCGACCGGTTGGCGGTTCATGTGAATTATTTAAACAAGAAATTAAAGGAAAGTACCGGGAAAACAACCACTGAGATTATCGCTGAAAGAATTGTTCAGGAGGCGAAAATACTGCTCAAGCAGACCAAATGGAATGTTTCTGAAATATCTTATGCCTTAGGATTTGAAGAGATCGCTCATTTTTCTAATTTTTTCAAAAAAAAGACATCCTTGGCTCCGCTGGAATTTCGGTCATGATTTGAATTTTGCAAATTTCAGTTTGATTAAAGCAAACAATTGCGTTCTGAAATAGCTGAACTTTGTTTCATCAAAAAAATTAAAATAATGGAAGCAAGAACAAAAATTGCATTAATTACAGGCGGAAGCCGTGGTTTGGGAAGAAATTCAGCAGTGAAAATTGCACAGAAAGGCCTTGACGTGATCATCACCTACAACAGCAACAAGGAAGAAGCTGATAAAGTAGTAAGTGAAATTCAGGCACTAGGCAGAAAAGCAATTGCCTATCAGCTTAATACAAAAGACACGAAAAGTTTTGATGCTTTTGTAAAAACGGTGGGAGATCATCTTGAAGAGAATACAGGAAGCAGAAATATTGATTATCTCATCAATAATGCAGGAACCGCTTTATATGCACCAATTCCTGACGTAACGGAAGAGCAGCTGGATGATGTGGTGGATATTCATTTTAAAGGGGTGTTTTTCCTGACTCAGAAGTTTTTACCCTTCATCAATGACAATGGCGGAATCATCAATATTTCTTCAGGATTGGCAAGATTTGCATTACCGGGATCTTCAGTGTACGGATCGATCAAAGCAGGAGTTGAGATGTTGACCAAGTATATGGCGAAAGAATTGGGTTCAAGAAAAATCAGGGTTAATGTTGTGGCTCCCGGAGCAATCGAAACGGATTTCGGCGGCGGAAGAACCAGAGACGATGAGCATATCAATGCGATGGTTGCCAATAATACGGCATTAGGAAGAGCCGGTCTTCCGGATGATATTGGAGGAGTGGTTGCTTTCCTTTGTACAGAAGATGCCGGCTGGATCAACGGACAAAGAATTGAAGCATCAGGCGGAATGTTTTTATAATAAATGACTTCAAACCAGTGATTTCGAGAGCCTCAATCACCGGTTTGAAATGATAAAAATCACTGATATTGTAAAAGGTGGCTGAGGCTCTCGAAGCCACCTCTTACTTATATTTTAGACAAATTTTCTAAAGCTTTTTCCAAAGTTTCCTTTTTCTTTGCAAAACACAGTCGGATTACATTTTCATTGAGCTTATTTTTATAGAAAGAAGAAAAAGGAACACTTGCGACTTTATGAGAAATGGTAAGTTCACGCGCAAAATCAAAATCGTTTTTGTCCGATATCTTATCGTATTTTAATGCCTGAAAATAAGTGCCCTCACAATCCAGCAATTCAAAAGAAGTATTTAGCAGCCCCTGTCTTAAAAAATCTCTCTTTTCCTGGAAAAACGAGTTTAGATCATTGTAGTGATCAGGGTTTTTCATGTATTCTGCCAGCGCAAGCTGCATTGGTGTATTAACGGAAAAAACATTGAACTGATGAATTTTTCTGAATTCATTTGTTAAATGTTCAGGAGCAGCGCAATAGCCCACCTTCCAGCCGGTCACATGAAACAATTTCCCGAAGGATGCTACCATGATGCTTCTTTCTTTTAATTCGGGGTATTTGCAGACACTTAAATGCTCTTTTCCGTCAAAAACAATATTTTCATATACTTCGTCGCTCAAAATCAGGATGGAAGTTCCTTTGACAATCTTAATCAGCTCCTGAATGTCATTTTCCTTTAAAATCTTTCCGGCAGGATTATTCGGATTGTTAAGAATGATCATTTTGGTTTTGTCTGAAACTAAATTCTTTACCGTATTCCAGTCGATTTCATAGTGGGGAGCTTTCATTTCAAAACGCTTTACGATTCCGCCAAAGAGCTCTACGGTCGGCTCGTAGCAATCGTAAGCAGGTTCAAAAATAATCACTTCATCGTCTTTTCTTATAAAACTTGCAATCGTTGTGAAAATAGCCTGTGTACCACCTGCAGTTACTGTTATTTCAGAATCCGGATGATATATTGCGCGATGTGAATTTTCTATTTTTGTGGCGATTTGTTCCTTTAAGGGGATCATTCCGGCCATCGGAGCGTATTGGTTAAATCCTTTTTTAATGAAATGATCAACATGATCCAGCAATTCAGAATCCGGCATGAAATCAGGGAATCCCTGCGAAAGGTTGATCGCTTCATTTTCATTGGCCAGCTGCGTCATCTGGCTGAAAATGGTTGTTCCCACATTGGAAAGCTTCGACAAAGGAAGTTGTATCATAAAGGTATTTTTGGAATATCGAATTTAAATTAAATTTTTTAAATTAAATTCAAGAGCGAGACAAAAGATCAGCATAAATCTATTATCAAAGCTAAAAACTATATGAGATTAATATTAAAGTCGATGAAGGTAGATTTTCCGGATTAAAGTGATTAAATACTTGCCATATTCAATACCCGATTTTTTGATAAGAATTCATGAATTTAAATTAAATTTTAGCGAAAAATAATGTAAAAATTCCGGTTATTTTTTTTCAAATTCGTATTTTTGTATGTTTGCTGAAATAACATATGTCACAAGAAATAAATCCAATCTATTCCGAAGATAATATCAGAACCCTTGATTGGCAGGAACACATCCGTTTGCGGCCCGGAATGTACATCGGGAAGCTGGGAGACGGATCTTCTGCTGATGACGGAATCTATATTTTACTGAAAGAAATTCTGGACAACTCCATTGATGAGTTCAGAATGAAATCCGGTAAAAGAATTGAAATAAAACTAGATGACGGCAAAGTTACGATCCGTGATTTTGGCCGTGGTATCCCGCTTGGAAAAGTGGTGGATGCTGTTTCGAAAATGAATACCGGTGGGAAGTACGACAGTAAGGCGTTTAAAAAATCCGTAGGTCTGAACGGGGTTGGTACGAAGGCTGTTAATGCGCTTTCAGAGTATTTCCGTGTACGTTCGTTTCGTGACGGAAGGATGAAAATTGCAGAATTTTCCAGAGGTATCATTACAGAAAACTATGATGAAAAGGAAACTTCAGACAGAAACGGAACCGAAATTTCTTTTATTCCGGATGGCGATATATTTCTCAATTTTAAATTCAGAAAAGAGTATATCGAAAGAATGCTCCGCAATTATGCATATCTGAATCCCGGGCTGAAAATCTTTTTTAACGGTGAAACTTTCTTTTCCGAAAACGGATTAAAGGATTTACTTGATGAAGAGCTTGAAAATGAAACCTTATATCCCATTGTTCATTTAAAGGATAACGACATCGAAGTCGCGATAACGCATACGGATAAATCTCAGACTGAAACGTATTTTTCTTTCGTTAACGGACAAAATACCACACAGGGTGGAACCCACTTAAATGCCTTTCGTGAAGCGTATGTAAAAACAATTCGTGAATTTTTTAATAAAAGTTTTGATGCATCAGACGTAAGAAAATCGATTGTTGCAGCAATTTCCATTAATGTAGAAGAACCTGTTTTCGAATCTCAGACGAAGACCAAATTGGGTTCAAATGATATGGGACCAAACGGACCGACGGTAAGAACTTTTATCATTGATTTCTTAAAAAGTAAATTAGATAATTTCCTTCACAAAAATCCTGAAGTTGCTGAAGCCATTCAGAGAAAGATTTTAATTTCGGAAAGAGAAAGAAAAGAGCTTTCCGGAATCCAGAAGCTGGCAAGAGAAAGAGCTAAAAAAGTTTCTCTTCACAACAAAAAGCTGCGTGACTGCAGGCAGCATTACAACGATCAGAAAAACGAAAGAAAAGGAGAAACGCAGATATTTATTACAGAGGGAGATTCTGCATCCGGATCTATCACGAAGTCGAGGGATGTGGAAACGCAGGCTGTATTTTCATTAAAAGGTAAGCCTTTGAACTGCTACGGATTAACAAAGAAAGTAGTGTATGAAAATGAAGAGTTTAACCTCCTTCAGGCTGCCCTGAATATCGAAGAAAGTCTTGAAGATCTCAGATATAATCAGGTGATTATCGCGACAGATGCCGATGTTGACGGAATGCACATCCGCCTGTTGATGATTACGTTCTTCTTACAGTTTTTCCCGGATCTGATCAAGAACGGGCATCTTTATATTCTTCAGACTCCTTTGTTTAGGGTAAGAAATAAAAAAGAAACCAGATACTGCTATTCGGAAGCTGAAAGAATAAAAGCTCTGAATGAACTGGGAAAAAATCCTGAGATTACCCGATTTAAAGGGTTGGGAGAGATCTCGCCTGATGAATTTAAACATTTCATTGGTAAGGATATCCGCCTGGAGCCCGTGGTGGTGGGGAAAGATCAGACCATTGATCAGTTGCTGGAGTTTTATATGGGCAAAAACACTCCGGACCGCCAGGTATTTATTCTTGAAAATCTTGTAGTAGAAGATCCTGATATCAATAAAAAAGAAGTTTTGAGTGAGGTTGAAGATGAAAATTAATTAAATTAAAAAAACACAATAAAAAAAAATTATGAGACTTAGCAACCGTAATAAAACTTCGGTTTACGGGTTTATCAATACCTTGCTTATCTTTTTTCTGATAGCAGGTTTTGGAGCCTATTTTTTAGAGAAATACAGATTCAATGTTTTAGGAAAAGAAAGCTTTCTGTTGATTGCAGTACCTGTTTTTTTGATACTGCTGTTTTATTTTAACGGAAGGCAGATTTTTGAATACGACAGCGATGGGGAAGCCCTTCATTTCAGAAACAGGAATATTATTCCGTTTTTGCAGAAACCGCTGAGTGATGAATTTCCAAAATACAAACTGCTGAAATTTGAGATCATTAATATGGTTTTTATGAAAAGACTGTATATAAAGATCTCCAGCAAAAATAATGGTACCACGATGCTGAAATATGAAATTTCCTACCTTACAAGAAAAGAACTCAAAGATTTGAGATTTTCCTTACATAAAGTGATTAAAACTAATAAAGAGAAAAGCGTTAATATATAAATGATAACAGAAGAACACCCGCATGAAGGTGAGAGCTTAAAGAAAGTTTCCGGGCTTTACAAAGACTGGTTCCTGGATTATGCTTCTTATGTAATTTTAGACCGGGCGATTCCGTCGGTTTACGATGGCTTCAAACCCGTTCAGCGAAGAATCATGCACTCTATGCGAGAGCTGGAGGACGGACGTTACAATAAAGTAGCCAACATTGTAGGGAATACGATGAAATATCACCCGCACGGTGATGCTTCCATTACCGACGCCATGGTGGGAATCGGGCAGAGAGAGCTGCTGATAGACACTCAGGGAAACTGGGGGAATATCTATACCGGCGACTCTGCAGCGGCCGCCAGATATATCGAGGCACGTCTGACTCCCTTTGCACTCGAAGTAGTTTTTAATCCGAAAACAACAGAATGGGCAAAATCGTATGACGGAAGAAATAACGAACCAATCGATCTTCCTGTTAAATTTCCTTTACTGCTTGCTCAGGGAGTGGAAGGAATCGGAGTCGGGCTTTCTACAAAGATTCTGCCACATAATTTTAATGAACTTATTAATGCTTCTGTTGCTTATCTTAAAGGGAAAAGGTTTGAACTATTCCCTGATTTTCTAACGGCGGGATTTCTCGACGTATCCGAATATAATGACGGACATAGAGGGGGAAAAGTAAGAGCCAGAGCAAAAATTTCTCCACTGGATAAGCATACGCTGATTATCACAGAGCTGCCTTATTCGAAGACGACAAGTGATCTTATTGATTCGATCCTGAAAGCGAACGAAAAAGGAAAGATCAAGATTAAAAAAATTGAAGACAATACATCGGATAAGGTTGAAATTCTTATTCATCTTCATAATGATGTTTCTCCGGACAAAACTATTGATGCTTTGTATGCATTTACCGATTGCCAGGTAACCATTTCGCCGAATGCATGTGTAATCGTTGGTGACAAGCCAATGTTCATGAATGTTTCTGATATTCTAAGGATGAATACCGATCATACGGTGTCACTGCTTAAGAAGGAACTGGAAATTGAACTTCATGAGCTGCAGGAAAGCTGGCATTTTTCTTCATTGGAAAGAATTTTTATTGAAAACAGAATTTACCACGACATTGAAGAGGTAAAAACCTGGGGAGATGTTCTGAAAACGATTGATAAAGGCTTAAAACCTCATACCGGCCATCTTTTAAGAGCTGTAACGGAAGAGGATATTTTAAAATTGACAGAGATCAGAATCAAGAGGATTTCAAGATTTGATTTAGATAAATTTAAAGAAAATATCGCCGCATTAGAAGGCAAAATCGAACAGGTAAAGCATCATCTTGCGAATCTTGTTCAATATGCGATTGATTATTATCTGAATATTCAGAAAAAATACGGAAAAGACCGACAGAGAAAGACGGAACTAAGAATTTTCGATACGATTGATGCTACAAAAGTTGCTGTGGCGAATGAGAAATTCTATGCCAACTTCGAGGAAGGCTTTATCGGAACTTCTCTCAGAAAAGATCAGTATTTATTCGATTGTTCGGATATTGATGATATTATCACCTTCAGAAAAGACGGAAGCATGAAGGTTGTAAAGGTAGAAGCCAAAACTTTTATCGGAAAAGACATTCTTCACGTTGCCATATGGAAGAAAAATGATAAAAGAACGGTTTATAATATGATTTATCGGGAAGGTAGAGACGGACCTTATTACATGAAACGCTTCTCAGTGACTGGTGTTACAAGAAATACCGATTATCCATTGGCTTCTGACAAAAAAGGTTCTGAAGTGCTTTATTTCTCTGCAAATCCTAACGGTGAAGCGGAAACGGTAAGTGTTCTTTTAAAACCGAATCCAAGAATTAGAAAGAATAAAATGGATGTTGATTTCTCTGAATTGGCCATCAAAGGCCGGGATTCCAAAGGAAATCTGGTGACAAAATATTCTGTAAAGAAAGTAGATTTGAAGGAAGAAGGTGTTTCTACGCTTGCGCCAAGAAAAATCTGGTTCGATGATACGGTACGAAGACTGAATGCTGATGCGCGCGGAACGTTGCTGGGGAATTTTAAAGGAGATGATAAGATATTAACCATCAACACAAACGGTGAAGCAAAGCTCGTTTCTTTTGATCTTGGAAACAGATTTGATGACGAGTATCTTGTGCTGGAAAAATGGCGGCCGAATCAGCCGGTAACCTGTATTTATTACGATGGCGAAAAGGATATTTATTTCATTAAAAGATTCTTGTTCGAAAATACTCCGAATCTGCAGACATTCATGCCTTCGGAACATCCGAAATCATTTATTGAAAATGTCATTGTTGCCAACGGAGCTTCTGCCGAGATTATCTTTGCTAAAGATAAAGGGAAAGAACGTGATCCGGAAACCGTTAATATTGATGAATTTATCACGGTAAAAGGTATTAAAGCCATCGGAAATCAGTTTACAAAATTTAAGGTAAAAACGATTAATATTACCGTCCCTGAACCTGAAGAAGAACCTGAAGTGTATGAAGAACCGGAAACATCTGTCGGAATGGATGAAGATGGCATGATTGGTGATTTGTTTCTGAATGATAACGATTCCGACAATTAAAGATTGAAAATATGAACATTTTAATATTGGTAATAGCCATTACTGCAGTCATAAGTTTTGTAGCACCGAATGGCAGCAGTAATTTTGAAAAATATAAATTCAATGTCGGAGCGATTCGCAACAGAAACGAATATATTCGTCTGCTCTCTGCAGGATTTCTGCACGCGGATATTTTCCATTTGGTGTTCAATATGCTGACGCTCTATTTTTTTGGCCCTGTAGTTATTCAGGGTTTTGGAAATCTTGGCTTTATCCTGATATATTTCGGATCGATCTTATTAGGAAATATATTTTCACTTTTCGTATATCAGAGACAGCCGTGGTATTCTGCAATTGGAGCGAGCGGCGGTGTTTCAGGGATTTTATTTGCTTCTATTGCGATGATCCCGCATTTGGAAATTTATATGTTCTTTATTCCGATAGGAATCCCGGGATTCATATTCGGACTGGTATATTTCAGCTATTCCGTTTATATGATGCTGAATCCCAACCACAATGATAACATAGGACATGCAGCGCATTTAGGAGGTGCGTTTTTCGGGTTGGTGTACGCCGTTGCCATTCAGCCACAGGCAGCGATGACCAATTCTCTTTATCTTGGAATTATGGCGCTTCCGCTGATTTATCTGGCGTATGAAATTTTTGTAAGGAAAAGGATAGGATAAAAATATTTTTGAAAACCAGTGGTAGCTCACTGGTTTTATTTTATCCCAAAAACGAAACGATCATTTCCTGATAAATCCTTTAATAAATAGGTTTCAGAGAAATCTTTAATATATAATTCTAAAGTTTCAGGACCTAATTTCTGATTAATCTCCAGAAACAATAGTCCATTGTCTGATAAATGCTTTTTAGCATCTTCCGCTATTTTCCTGTAAAAGATTAAAGCATCTGAAGTAGGAGAGAAGAGCGCCATTGTCGGTTCAAAGCCTTTTACGGAATTTTCAATTTCATCTTGTTCATCAATTCCAATATAAGGCGGGTTTGAGATAATAATATCAAACTTTTCTTTTAAATCAAAATTAAGATAATCAGCATGAATGAAATTGATCGTAAGTTTGTGGAAATCTGCATTCTTTTTCGCGACTTCCAGTGCTTTTTCAGAATAATCAATCGAGGAAATTTCAGTATCCGGAAAATGTTTTTTTAATACTAAAGGTATAATTCCGCTTCCCGTTCCGATATCAAGGATTGTAAGCTTGTCAATCGTGAGTGCCGAATTTTGAATTTTATTTATCGCTAATTCCAGTAATTCCTCCGTTTCCGGACGAGGTATTAATACATTTTCATTGACGAAAAAAGACATTCCATAAAAATCTGTTTCGCCGAGAATATGTTGATAAGGCTTGTTAGTTTTAAGTTGTAAAATAACATCTACGAGTTTTTGTTCATCATTCATCAGCAATTCCTGATTTGAGAACTGTCGCTGATGAAACGAATTAAATCCTGTAATTTTTTCAACGAAAACTGAAGCTAAAAAAGTACTTTCCGAATCGGTATATAATTCGCAAAGCTCTGTTTTAAAATATTTTTTAAATTCTGAAATTGTCATTTATCTTGTAAAAACCAGTTTTGTATCCGTAGATTTTTCCTCATCAATTCTGTAGCCTTCATAATTGAATGCTTTTACATCATTCAGAGTCTGTGCGTTCGTTTCTGCGCAAAACCTCACTACAAGACCCCTCGCGTGCTTTGTATAGACAACAATAGTTTTTGGTTTTCCATCTTTTAATTCATAAAAATCAAAGTCAATGATCTTATGATTGATTTTTTTTCGGTCGACTACTTTAAAATATTCGTTGCTTGCGAGATTAAGAAGAATTTCATTCTTTTTCAGTTCGAAATTCAGCTGGTCCGTAATCTTTTCTTTCCAGAATTCATAAAGATTTTTATAATGCTCAAACTCGAACGGCCGACCCATTTCCAAGCGGTAAAGCATCACTTTATCCGAAGGTCTCAATAGACCATACAATCCGGAAAGTATTCTGTGGTTCTTCTGCAGATAATCCACGGCATTTTTGTCAAGTGCCTTTGCATCAATACCTCTGTAGACTTCACCGGTAAATGCGAACAATGCCGGAGCAGATTCTTTTGCGGAAGGTTTTGCTTTCCATTTCTGATTTCTTTCCCAGTTTTCATCTGCTAATTTGGTGGAAATTTCCATCAGCCCAGAAAGATATTTCGGAGATTTTTCTTTTAAATAAGATTGTATAAAAGCTGCTTCCTCAATGAACTTCGGAACTGTCGTTTTCAGAAGATCCGTAGAATTTTCCGTATTCATTAATTTAGCAGGCGAGGTAAGTATTTTCATAATGTTAAAATACAGATAAGTAAATATCAGTAAATAGTTTATCGAATGTTTAAACTTATAATTAGGTAAATATTCTTAAATTATTCCTTTTCCCTGGCGGATCACTTCTGGTTCTCCCGAAGTAAGATCGACAATAGTGGAAGCGACATTGTCTCCGTAACCTGAATCAATAACGATATCTACAAGATGGTCGTATTTTTCTGCGATCAGTTCAGGATCTGTGGAGTATTCAATGATTTCGTCATCATCTTTTATGGAGGTCGAAGCGATAGGATGTCCCAGCTTTTCAACAATAAGTTGCGGGATCGGATGATCCGGAACACGGATACCTATGGTTTTGTGCCCTTTATAAGCGAGCGGTAAGCTTTTATTAGCATCCAGAATAAATGTGAACGGCCCCGGAAGATGGCTTTTAAGAAACCTGAAAACAGAAGTGTCAATAGGTCTGGTGAAATCCGAGAGATGGCTTAGATCATTGCAAATAATGGAGAATTGGGCTTTTTCAAGTTTTATCTTTTTAAACTGTGCGAGCTTTTCCATTGCTTTGATGTCAAAAATATTGCAGCCCAAAGCATACACTGTATCAGATGGGTAAATAATTAATCCACCATTATTTAAAGTTTTAATGACCTCATTAATAAGATTTTCCTGAGGGTTTTCCGGATATATTTTTAATATTTTTGCCATATCCAAAGATACAAATATTAAAATAGTTTTCGTAAAATCCCTTTATTTAAAAGAAAAATTAGGAATTTAAAAATATTGTCGTATATTTGCAATCCAATATCGCGGGATGGAGCAGTAGGTAGCTCGTCGGGCTCATAACCCGAAGGTCATCGGTTCGAGTCCGGTTCCCGCTACTAAGAAAACGTTTGTCGGTAACGTTTTAAAAATATACCGCGGGATGGAGCAGTAGGTAGCTCGTCGGGCTCATAACCCGAAGGTCATCGGTTCGAGTCCGGTTCCCGCTACTAAGATAACGCTTTCGGTAAGCGTTCTAAAAATATACCGCGGGATGGAGCAGTAGGTAGCTCGTCGGGCTCATAACCCGAAGGTCATCGGTTCGAGTCCGGTTCCCGCTACTACAGAGAGTATTGTCTAAGGGCAATACTCTTTTTTATTTTCAGATGTGGTATCAATTGTATTTTCTATGGCTTAATTTGTGCAGATAAATTAATAACACTTTTAAATTACAATATTATGTACAAAAAAATCCTGGCAGGTATGGGCGGCGCTGTTGCACTTAGTCTCCTGCATGAAGTTATCAGAAAGAATTTTGACAATGTTCCCGAGATTAATAAAGTGGGAGAAGAAGCCTTAAACAAAGCACTGGATAAGGTCGATGCGAAAGTCACCAATCATGATCAGCTGTATGCTGCAACATTGGCGGGCGATGTTATTGGAAACGGAATGTATTATGCTGCTACGGCAACAACGGGCTTTAATGTTGCATCCGGGCTTTTAATGGGGCTTGGAGCGGTTGTGCTTCCCGAAAAACTGGGACTTGATGACAAGCCGGTCGCCGAGAATAACCAAAAGAAAATAATGACGGTTGCCTATTATCTTTTTGGAGCAGTCGTTACTAAGCTTATTTATGATAAAATAAAGTAGATTAATTGCCGCAGAATTCTGTGGCAATTACATTTTCTTTAAGGCAGATGCTTTGTGTACTGCAGATTTTCCTGTCTTTTCGCTCATGACCTCATATTGCGGATTTTCTTCTGAAGCTCTTCTCTGCCTATTCATGAATACAAAATCTTTAGTATGCACTTTGGTAATAATCCCGTGAGTTTCACCATTGCTGAATCTCCATTTTACCATATCTCCTTTTTTTAAAGAATTCATTTTTATAATTTAAATAAGATAATGGTAATAATTATTATGCCAATAAAAATCCCGCCTGAAAAAGCGGGATTGGTATGTTTTTAATAAAGGATAGATTATTGTGCCAACTGATTGAAAGGCTTAAGCGCGTTATCGTCAGCCATTGTCTGTCCTAAAAAGTCTTTTTTCTGCATTCCTTTCATTCTTTTTGCAGCATCATTTCCGTTGAAGTAAGATTCATTCAGTTTTGTTGTAATTTCAGATGGGTTGAAATCGAATTTTGTATCACCTTCCACACCAAGGTATCCATTTTTTCTGGTAAGGTTTGTGATATAATTGTTGTAGTTAATAAGAGTACCTCTGAACATTGAATTGTGATATTCCATACATTTTTTTGCTTTTTTGGAAGAATTGTTCAGGATGCAGTTATTCATATTTCCTCTGTAAAGACGCCATTCAAGTTCTACTTTTGCGTATTCTTTCGATAGAGCAGTGGTTCCGTTGGTCAGAATATTAGGATCATTTTCTTTTTCGCTGATCTCCTTTAAATGCTTAATAGCCAATGGAACGGTATTTTCAATCTTGGTTTTAGCTTCACCTATTGCACTGAAATCTGCTGCAGGAGAGCCTTTTTTCTGAGCGGTAGTTACATTAAAAATCAGTAATAATAGTACAATTAACAAGTTATATCTTTTCATGAGAAATTTTTAAAGCACTAAAATAAATATATTTTCTGAGTTAAGACAAATTCATTTTAATTTTATTTAATAAAATTTAACAAGTTTTAAGAATTTCAGCGGGAATCATTCTTTTTTCTGAATATTATTACGGCAATAATTTCACAATAATAAAAATTTAACAAATTTTAATAAAATTTATTCCACTGAATTTCAGCTTGTTATATAAAAACATTCTTTATCACTAAAAAAATAGTTGTTTGGATGGATTTTATTTCTACATTTGTATAACTAATTTCTTAGTGATATTGAATTGTGAATGAATATCACGATTAATGATAAAATGAAAGTGTATGAAAATTCAGACGTTAACGAAAGCAGAGGAGCAGGTAATGCAGTACTTATGGAAACTGGAAAAAGGATTTCTGAAAGATGTTCTTGATCTTTTTCCTGAACCGAAACCTCATACCAATACGGTTTCAACCATTCTGAAGGTCTTGAAGGAAAAGGAATTTGTAGATTACAACGTGTATGGAAGACAGCATGAATATTTTCCGTTAGTTTCCAAGGAGCAGTATTCCGGGAAAACCATGAAAAGCCTGGTGAAAAATTATTTCAAAGGCTCTTATAAAAGTGCAGTTTCATTTCTGGTAGAAAAAAATGAAATGACGGTAGAAGATCTGGAAATCCTTTTGGACGAACTTAAAAAGAAAAACTAATAACCCATGGAAACTGTACTTCTATATTTCGGGAAAGTTATTTTATGTTCTGGTGTAATGTTTTTGTACTATAAATTGTCTTTAAAAGACAAGACATTTCATCATTACAATAGATTTTACCTTTTGTCTGCGATGCTGATATCGTTGCTGCTTCCTTTGATAAAGGTTGAAGATTTTACCATTGAGGTAAGCAATGATATTTATAAATTAATAGATACGGTACAGAATTTTAATAATAAAAACTCAACCAATGATTACACTTATTTTAGAATTATTTTTTCAGCTCTGGGACTGGTTTCTTTCTATTGTTTAGGAAGATTTATCTATGGGATTTTCAGAATCCAGCAGCTTAAAAAGCAGTTCCGGAAGGAAAGCTTTGATGGAATTAATTTCTACAGCACCAACCTCACCGAAGCGCCATTTTCTTACTTTAAAAATCTTTTCTGGAAGAGTTCCATTACATTAAATTCGGAGGTCGGAAAGCAGATTTTAAAGCATGAAATGGTACATATTGAGCAGAAACATTCATTCGATAAAATTTTTATTGAGATCATTACGTCTGTTTTCTGGTTCAATCCTTTTTTTCATATCATTAAAAAAGAAATCAGTTTAATTCACGAGTATCTGGCTGATAAAAAAGCCGTTAAAAAATCGGACACGAAAGCATTTGCGCAGATGCTTTTAGCAAGCCACTTTTCCGGAAACCAGTTGCCTGCTACCAGTCCGTTTCTAAGTTCCAATTTAAAAAAACGATTAAAAATGTTACAAAAACCTAAAACTAAATTCGGGTATGCGCGTAGAATTTTTGCATTACCGGTAGTATTTTCAGTAGCTTTTGCTTATTTGGTGAATGCTAAAAATCAGGAAATTAAAGCCACCAATATG
This sequence comes from Chryseobacterium lineare, assembly GCF_977014045.1. Lineage (NCBI taxonomy): Bacteria > Pseudomonadati > Bacteroidota > Flavobacteriia > Flavobacteriales > Weeksellaceae > Chryseobacterium > Chryseobacterium lineare. The sequence continues at coordinate 732,308 of NZ_CDRNIQ010000001.1, forward strand.
GAGATTGAGAAAGCCGTTTCTCAAATCAAAAAAGAAGAAAAAACTGTCATTAAAAAAGATACTATTACTCCACAATCGAAAGATAATAACGTAATAAGTCCTAAAGTTTACAACAGAGCTCTTGATGATAAAAAGATTGCTGATCTCAGCAAAAAAATAAACGAAAAAACTGAAGCGTTAAAGATACTTAAACCTGAAAGTAAAGAATACAATAAAAATCTTGAAGAAATCGGAAAGCTGTCCGGTGAAATCGGAAAAATTGCAAGCTCAAAAGATTTTCTCAATTCAGCAATGGTCATACATATGGATGGCAAAGATGTGAAAATTGATGAGTATTTCGACTCAAAAGAATGGAAAGATAAAGTGAGGGATATTCAGAATATAAAGTTTGATATGCCTGAAATGCCAGAAATGCCAGAGATGCCTGAAATGAACTTTGATTCTCCCGATGCTCCGCCACCTCCACCAAATGCTCCAAATGTAAAAGTTTACACCTTTAGAGATGTAAAAGACATGAAATTTTCTCCTGATATGGAAAATACTTTCAGATTATCAGCAACAAATGCAAAGGAATCTGCTGCAACAGCTAAGAAAAGAGCTAAGCTTGATAAAGAAAGAGCAAAACTAGACGAAAAAAGAGCAAAGCTTGATGGAGAAAGAGCAAAACTGGAAGTAGAAAGAAGAGCACTGGAAGGTAACAGAAGAGCTTATGTTTATAGCAATACATTCAAAAGTTTTCCTGATATTAATAACTTAAAAGTAAAGACTGATAATGTCAGGATCAACGCCAATGGTCAGTCTGTTATTGTATCCGGGATTAAAAATGCAAGCGACGCTGATACGGTATTTTATATCGATGGAAAAGCTTCTTCAAAAAATCAGGCGCAGGGATTAGATCCGCGATATATCAAAAGTATAAACGTGAATAAAAAAACGGTAGACGGAAAAACCACAGGAGAAGTAAGAATTGAAACAAAATAATAAAGTTAAAGAAAGCTCTGTTGCATGATTTTAAAAATATGGGCAGAGCTGTTTTTAGAAATAAGCAATAAACTATGAAAAATATTATCCTACTTTTTCTATTCTTCACTACTGGGGCGAATGCACAAATCAACCGCTTCTTTTACGAATATAAATTCATTCCCGACTCCAATAATAAAGAGGATATTAGAAAAGAAATGATGCTGCTCGACATTGATAAAAACGGATCAAACTATTACAGCCGTGACAAATTTGTAGCCGATTCCACATCAATGGCCGAAGTGCAAAAACAGATCAAAAGCGGATCAGGAAACATCAATATTAGCAAGAGAAACAGTTCAGGGCAGGTGGATTATAAAGTGACAAAATCATATCCTGATTTTAAGACCTTTCTTTTCACGCGTGTTTCCATGGATCAGTATAAAGTGAAAGAAGACAGGAAGCCTGAATGGAAAATTCTTCCAGAAAAACAAAAGGTAGGAGAGTACAATGCACAGAAGGCAACTACAAATTATGGAGGAAGAGAATGGATTGCATGGTTCAGTACGGATATTCCTTTTCAGGACGGACCTTATAAATTCTACGGACTTCCCGGTCTTATCGTAAAACTTGAAGACACTACAGGATCTCACATTATGACGCTTGTAGGAAATAAAAAAATGGAATCTACGGTGGCAGCAGATGAAATGGATATGCCAGGGAACGTAAGAATTATGGGAATTGGAGGAAAGGAAATAGAAGTTTCCAGAGAACAGTACAGAAAACTATGGAAAGATTATGTCAATGATCCTTCCAAAAATATGAGAGAAATGATGATGAGAAACGGAGGAAGTGATAATACAAGAGTAAGTTTTAAGGTAAGAACACAGGACGGTAAAGAAATCTCAGATCCGAATCAGGTATTCAGGGAAATGGAAAAAAGAACTAAGGAATCTTTAGCAAAAAATAACAATCCTATCGAACCGGATTTGGTAAAATAAATGCGGTAAGGATAGTAAAATTACATGCAAAATAAATTATGTTAAAGAAATATTTTACTCTATTTCTTTATTTCATCTGCAATATGACTGTTTGGGGGCAGGAAAAGCAACCTGTTGATCCTGCTTTTATTTCACGTTATTTTAAAGAAATTAAAAAAGCTACCGAACAGGGATTTGGAGTTTGGAACAGAGATCTGTACGGTAATATTCTTCTTGTTGATCCGACGACCCGTCAATTATACAGTAATAATCCCGATCTAAAGAATGTTTTGAAACCTAATCATGATATTTACCAGGGAAGCCTTCCTGATGATATTAACATTGCTAATACTTCGGTTCAATGGGGAGGCAAAGTTTGGGCAATGATCATGCTGCCTCTTCCTGATGACAAATATGAAAGGGTTAATCTTTCGGTTCATGAGCTTTTTCATACGGCTCAGGCATCATTAGGCTTTGCTCAAAACAATAAGGAAAGCAAACATCTTGACCAGAAAGAAGGCAGAATTTTTCTTCGGTTGGAACTGGAGGCTCTCAAAAAAGCAATTCTTGCGGCGACATCAAATGAACAGAAAAAGCATTTAAGCAATGCGTTGATGTTCAGAAAACACAGAAATGTACTTTTTCCGGGATCGGATGATATTGAGAACCAGCTTGAGCTCAACGAAGGTATTGCAGAATATACAGGCTTTGCAATGAGTGGCAGAAATAAAGAACAGATAAAGCAACATTTTATAAGCGATCTGGACAATTTTATTGCAAACCCAACTTATGTAAGATCTTTTGCTTATGTTACAACGCCGATATACGGATATTTTGTAAGCTTTAAAAATAAAAATTGGAACCGGGAGATATCAGCTAAAACAAACTTAACGGATTTCTTCATCGAAAAACTGAATATCAAAATACCTGATGATGTAAAATCTATTCCTGATAAGGTAATTGAAGAATACGATGGACTTTCGATTATTGCTCAGGAAAAATTAAGAGACGAAAAAATACAGGCGAAAATAGCAGAGTATAAGGCGAGATTTGTTGAAAAACCTCATTTCGAAATCACTTTTGAAAAGATGAATATTTCCTTTGATCCCAGAAATATACTTTCGCTAGAAGATGAAGGAACCGTCTATCCGAACGTCCGGATCACTGATAACTGGGGTATTCTTGAAGTAAGCAAAGCCGCTTTGATTTCTCCTGACTGGAGCAGAATATCAATTGATATTCCTGAAAAGATCAATGGCTCTACAATCGAAGGAGATGGCTGGATCTTAAAGCTAAAGGGAAATTATAAGGTAGGCAAGGATGAAAAAGACCGCAATTACATTCTTATTAAACAATAATTTATATTTAATGTGAGATTGATCTAAATAAAATCAGGATGAAAGTAATTTTTCATCCTGCTTTCTTTTTGCTATATTTAAAATTAAATCAACCCATCACAATAAGAATATGACAGAAAAGGAAAAATGTGCGAACGGTCTTTTATACAATGCCAACTACGATCAGGAGCTGATCGATGAAAGAATTAGTGCTAAAGATCTCTGCCATGAGTACAACCAACTGATAAATTCAGATTCGGAAGGACGAGAATTTTTACTGAAGAAAATTTTAGGAAAAACAGGACAGAATATCTGTATCGAGCCCAGCTTTTGGTGTGACTACGGCTACAATACTGAAGTAGGAGAAAACTTCTATTCCAATCATAATCTCGTAATTCTGGATTGTGCAAAAGTGACTTTCGGAAGCAATGTATTTATCGGTCCCAATTGCGGATTCTATACGGCCAATCATCCCATCGATGCGAAACAACGGAATGAAGGCCTTGAAACGGCTCATCCGATAACAGTCGGGGACAACGTCTGGTTCGGCGGAAACGTAGTTGTACTTCCGGGTGTTTCCATTGGAAATAATTCCGTGATCGGTGCCGGAAGCGTGGTGACCAGAGATATCCCCGAATATGTGGTAGCCGTAGGCAATCCCTGTAAAATTGTAAAAAATATAGATCGGTAAATTCAAAGGCGCGGAAACGAAGTTTCCGCGCCTTTGAATTATTATATTAAAATAAATTAAGCCAGTTTCTGAGAATCTGCAATAAACTGAGCCAATCCGTTATCTGTCAATGGATGCTTAAGAAGGCTCAAGATCGGAGGAAGTGGTGAAGTGATCACATCGGCACCAATCTTCGCACAGTCGATAATATGCATTCCGTGACGGATAGAAGCTGCTAAAATCTCAGTTTCATACATATAGTTGTCAAAAATCAATCTGATCTCCCGGATTAAGTTTAATCCGTCAGTTGAAATATCATCAAGTCTTCCAAGGAAAGGAGAAACATACGTTGCACCTGCCTTAGCAGCCAAAAGAGCTTGCCCCGGAGAGAAAATCAATGTACAGTTGGTTCTGATTCCTTTATCTGAAAAATATTTTAAAGCCTTGATTCCGTCTTTGATCATTGGGATTTTTACCACGATATTCGGGTGGATTGCTGCCAATTCTTCACCTTCTTTGATCATTTCTTCATACGTTGTAGAAAGAACCTCAGCAGAAATATCTCCGTCTACGATGTCGCAAATCGCTTTGTAATGATTTTTGATCGCTTCAGCACCCTGAATTCCTTCTTTAGCCATTAATGATGGATTGGTGGTAACACCGTCAAGGATTCCAAGATCTTTAGCTTCTTTAATTTGCTCTAAATTAGCAGTGTCAATAAAAAATTTCATGTTTTACAGATTTATGTATTACAAAGATAAACATTCCTTTTTGGAGGGAGAAATTTAAATGAGGAAGATTAAGAGTCAGGTTAAAGGTTTAAAGTTGAAAGTTTGAGGGTAAGGCTAAGGTTGAGGTTGAATTGACCGTAAGCGAGGATATTTGGTAAAATCTGAATCATTTTATCAATAGGGGCGGACTTTTAGTCCACCTGTCAGCATCAAATGTAATGGAAAACGGCTTTTTTAGCCAAAACATATATTAAATAGGATTTCTCACTGATTTGCTGGATTAATTAACGAATAATTATCTGCTAAATCAGCAAAATCTGTGCGCATATAAATAAATTATTATAAACTCTGAGTATTTCATTCAAATGGTAACCAAATTATTTAACCCGAAAGTCTGTCGCACCCTTGCAACAGGTTTTCGGGAACACCCGAAAAGCCGTTGCACCCTTGCAATGAACTTTCGGGAAAGTCCGAAAACCTCCTGCAACCTGCAGCAAACTTTCTGGAACCCCCGAAACCTTCCTGCAGGTTGCAGTGAGTTTTCTGATCACTATACATAAAAAAAGATCCGGAAATTTCCGGATCTTTTTAAATATGAATTCATTTATTTTATGAATTCAATGCCTTACTCAGTTTTACAGCATCCTGGTTGGTTGGGTCATACTGCAAAGATTTTGCGATATGCTCCTTAGCCTTGTCAGGATTAGATTGTTGTTCCGAGAAAGCTATGTAAAAATAGGCATATGCCAGATTTTTCTTATTCTGTTCCACCTCTTCAGGTTTTACAGTGGCTATATATTTTTCATAAGCTATCTTAGCATTAGCATCATCTTTAGCATTTTGGTAGGCATACGCCTGGCTATAGTAAGATGGAGCCCAGTCTGGTAATAAAACCGATATTTTTTTCCACGTCTCAACAGCATTAGTCCAGTCTGAAGAATCCTGATAAGCACCTGCCAATTTTGCTAATGCCTCTGTATCTTTAGGATTGGCTTCTATCTGTTTTTTAAGAGCATCAATAGTAGGATTTGATGACTGGCTTGCTGTAGCAGTACTTGTCGTATTAGCCGTAGTTGCTGCACTGTCTGTCTGAGTGGTTTGTGCGCTCACAAAACCTGCACTTCCTACTAACATTAGACCTAAAAATAGGTTTCTGATATTCATTTTAGTCATTTTCATAATTCTAATATTTTTCAATTGTATAGAATAAAATTCAATAATAATTCCATAAAAGTTAATAATTTAGAATCTTTAAGTTTTTTTTGAAAAAATTAACGGCTTTTATATGTCTTTTATATTAATTTTAGATTCAGAGCGCTTTGAACTATCTTTGTCAGCAAACAATTTTAAAGGCATTTATACCAATGAATATTATATTAGCTTCCACTTCCACACTTTTCGGTGGAGAATATCTTGAATATCTAAAAGATGAACTGATCAAACTATATACAGGTGTCGATGAAATCATTTTTATTCCTTACGCAAGGCCGGGCGGTATTTCTTATGATGAATACACTGCAAAAGCATGTTCTTTCTTTCAGAAAATCAATATAGAAGTAAAAGGTCTCCACGAATTTGATGATAAAGCAGAAGCATTAAACAATGCAAAAGGTTACTTTACAGGTGGCGGAAATACCTTTTTACTGGTTAAGACCTTACACGAAGAAAATCTGATGACCGTTTTAAAAAGTAATGTTGAAAGTGGAAAACCTTACCTGGGATGCAGTGCCGGAAGTAATATCGGAGGACAGAATATGAAAACCACCAACGATATGCCGATCGTTTATCCTCCGAGCTTTGACTGTATGGGGCTGGTTCCGTTCAATATCAATCCGCATTACCTGGATCCGAATCCGGATTTACAGCATAATGGAGAAACCCGCGAAACCAGAATCAAAGAGTTTTTAACACAGAATGACCTTAAGGTAGTCGGACTTCGGGAAGGAAACTGGATCAGAAAAAAAGGTGATCGGATCACTGTTGAAGGTACAGAGCTTACCAGGATTTTTGAAAAAGATAAGGAGCCTTACGAGATAGAACCCGGAACTGAACTGTAATTTTATTTTTAATTATATTTGAATTGAAGAATGATAGCGGTGTCAGGCTGAGCTTGTCGAAGCATTTGTAATCATTATTTTACTTTTCGCAGATTTAAAATAAGCTTAAAGAATGAGAAAAATAGTAACAGTCCTTACTTTATCAACGCAGATTATTTTTGCCCAGAATGTATCCCAAAAGCTGGACGAAGCTACCAAAAATCTGATGAATTCTTCAGGGGCTATTTCGTCAAACCTGTCATTTTACGTTTCGGATGAAAGTGGAAATCTCGTGTACGAATATCAGGGAAACAAAGGATTTTCCACTGCTTCCACGCAAAAGATATTCACGGCAGCGGCAGCTCTGGAAGTTTTAGGTAAAAACTATACATACAAAACCAGTTCCGGCTATTCAGGGACGATTTCTTCAGGTGCTTTAAAGGGAAATTTAATAATAAGTTCTACCGGTGATCCTACATTAGGCAGCTGGCGGTATGATGGGTACAAGCCGGAAAACTTTAAAAAGAAATTAATAGAAGCTGTAAAAAAAGCGGGAATCAATAAAATTTCAGGAGATCTTATCATCGACGATTCTTATTTCGACCATCAGACTATTCCCGGCGGCTGGCCGTGGGATGATCTCGGCAATTATTACGGAGCGGGAATCTGGGGCGTGAACTGGCGCGAAAACCAGTTTGATATCAATATCAACGGAAATGAATTTAAAAGTTTTTCTTATCCGTTAGAAGGGGTAAGATGGCTTAATGAGGTAAAGGTTGGTGGTAATTCAGACCAGAGTCTTATTTTCACAGCGCCTCATTCAAATGTTGCTTTAATCAATGGAACTTTACCTGCAAAAACAGTTACCGTTTCCGGCGCTACTCCAAATCCGCCGTTGCAATTGGGCGTTGAAGTAAAGCAGTGGTTGAAAGATTCCGGAATCGATTTTTCAGGAAAAGTAATGACCAATTCTCAACTGGAAATTGAAGGAAAACAAACCCAGCAGCTCTCTAAGAATAATGTAATCTTTACCTACGAATCTCCGACTCTGGATAAAATTGTGTATTGGTTTTTAAGAAAAAGCATTAATCTGTACGGGGAAACTTTAATCAAAACATTAGCGAAAGAAAAGAAAGGAAATCCGTATTTTAAAACCGGAGTCGCTTTCTTAAAGGAATTCTGGAAGTCAAAAGGTATCAATCCGAATATGATCAATTTCGCCGACGGAAGCGGTCTTTCTCCCCAAAATTATGTTTCTGCCAAAGCCGAAGTGCAAGCATTGCTGTATGCAAAAAAACAGCCCTGGTTCGAATCTTATTATGAAGGTTTCCCCACCCAGGACAACGGCATGAAAATGAAAAGCGGAACCATGAGAGATACTAAATCTTTCGCAGGTTTTCATACAGCCAAAGACGGAAAAAAATATGTGTTTTCAATCATTATCAACAATTACCAGGGAAGTGGAAGTACTGAGCTGCAGAAAATCCTGAGTGTTTTAAAATAAATTTACTTTGAGAAAATCAATATTTGCAAGGCTGAATAACTGGATCATATTTGTACTGATGACGATCGTTGTCCTTACGATTGTGATTGCTTCTACCATTCTGATCAATTTTCTCCGTAAAGAAGAGATTAAAAGGGTGGATATTTTAGTAACTGCCCTTAAATTTCAACAGGAAGTAGACAATCCAAATCTGGAAGTCCAGGCATTGCTTTTACAGATTTACAGCTCAAATACTACAGTTCCGGTTATCATCTTAGACGAAAAAGACAATGTGATTGAGCATAAAAATCTTCCGAAAGATATAGAAAGCAATCCTGATGAAATTGTCGCTTTGGCAAAGAAGATGGCTAAAAGCTATCCTCCAATCGAGATTGAAATTACAAAAGGAGATAAACAGATCGTTTTTTACGACAATTCCCCATTGCTTAATAATCTAAGATATTCTCCTTATATACTCGGTTTTTTCATTTTGTGCTATTTTCTGTTTTCATTCTGGTTTTTCAGAACGATTAAAAAAACGGACGAAGGGTATCTTTGGGCCGGGTTGGCGAAAGAAACGGCACACCAGATCGGAACTCCTTTATCATCCATGATCGGCTGGATGGAAATTATGAAGCTGGATGATCCCGATTCCGAAGGTGTTCATGAAATAGAGAAAGACATTGAAAGATTAAAAACCATCTCTGAAAGATTCTCTAAAATAGGTTCGGTTCCGGAGCTGAATGATATGGATCTCAATAAGACCATCAGCGATAATTATGATTATTTGAAAACACGTATTTCGAAAAAAATCAATTTCGGATTACATCTTCCCGGTTACACCATTAAAGTTCCCCACAACAGAATTTTAATGAGCTGGGTGATCGAAAATCTGGTTAAAAATGCGGTAGACGCAATGAAAGGTGAGGGATCTATTTCAATGTCCGTTGGTGAGCGTAATAAAAACATCATCATTGAGATTCAGGACAACGGAAGCGGAATGACAAAACAACAGGCCCTAAATGCTTTCAAACCGGGATATTCTACAAAAAAACGGGGTTGGGGATTAGGATTATCACTGGCAAAAAGAGTTGTGCAGGAATATCACAACGGGGATATTAAAATTGCGCAGACAGAGGTAGGAAAGGGAACAACATTCAGAATAATGATAAGGAAAGCTTGATGAAATCACGAAAAAAGCGGAGAAAATTCCCCGCTTCATTATTAATTCTTTAGTGAAAGTTATTTCTTTCCTGTCAGCCACTGATCCTGAAGCTTTTTTTCTTCCGGCGTCGGATTAGCTTTAAACTGAAGTGTTTCTATCGTCATTTTATCAAGAACAGCTTTTCCTTTAAGTTCCATTTTTGCATTGTCTCTTAAAATGGTTACGGTTACATTTTGTCCTTCTTTAATGGTTTTAGAATAATTGATGAAGTCCTGAATATTCTGGATGTTAATGGTTTTCCCGTCTAATGCTACGATCTTATCCGTAATCTTAAATCCGATACTTTTGGCAAACGGAGACAGTGCAGAGCTTTCATCAAATATAAAGGCATTCGCTTTATCATCATATCCTGTCTGGTTCGGATCTTTGATGAACCAGAAAATTGGCGGAGTCTCCTTCGTTTTCATTTCTACACCTACCATATTAAGGTATTGTGCATATGGAGTAGGCTGGCTTCCTGCAATATACTTATTATAAAAATCTTTCACCTGAGGATAGCCTGTTACAGTAACCAGTTCATCAATCAGTTTATCATCCTTGAAAGGCTTGTTTTCACCGAATCTCTGAGACAGTTTTCTGATCATATCACGATAACCCATTTCACCATTGGAAAGTTTTCTGAGTTCAATATCCAGACACATGGCCAAAAGCGCGCCTTTCTCGTACACGTTTCTGTACTGATCCTTATATTCGTCAAGAAGAACATTTTTACTCATCACCGTGAAAGGCATGGTATCATTGTAGTTCTTCGAATTGGTGATTTTTTCATTCATTCTCTGAAGAAACTCTTCCTTAGTAATTAATCCTTCCTGGATCTGGAAAAGATTGGCAAAGTATTCCGTACCGCCTTCATACATCCACAGATGCTGAGACATTTTCGGATCTGCATAATCAAAATAGTGAATCTCTTCAGAATGTGTTTTCAACGGATTTACCGTGTGGAAGAACTCGTGAGAAACAACGTCGGTAATGGTTTTGTCGATGGCTTCCTTCGGCATCATTTCAGGAAGTACAACGCTCGTTGACTCGTGATGTTCCAAGGCGCCGAAACCTTTGATCTGCGGTCCATCTCCTCCCGCAAGATACAGCATGATTGCGTATTTTTTATTGGTATTCATATCTCCCAGGAATTTCTTCTGGGCCACGACCATTTTTTCCAGATTATCCTTAAAATCTGCAGCTTTATATTTTCCTGAAGGTGAATAAACGCCAAGCACAAGATCCATCCCACCTGCATTGAAGGTAATATAATCTGGCTTGGTGTACATCAGCGGAGAATCTGTCACCTTTGCATAATTAGCCAGTGTGAAAGTATCTGTCGCTTCAGATTTGTCCTGATCTACCAGAGCTGTCGTTCCGTAAAAATCTGTTGGCTTCTGGATCACCAGCTGATAAGGAACATCCTGCATATTGTCGATATAGCCTATGAATCCGTGGGTGTTGATAAGATAAACTTTCCCGGCTTCGATATCCGTTCCGGACGGGGAGAATACGGCTTTATGCTTTGAAGTATCCATTTCATCATCAAAACTGTCGTTGACCAGGTAAGTAATTTTAGATAAATCCTTAGCATTTTTAAGGGAATAGGTATTGTCATTAACTTTCGTGAATGCAAGCTCTTTTCCTTTAGTATCTAAAAATTTAATGCCTTCCACAAATCTTCCGTAATCATCAATAGAATACGTTCCCGGAACGGTTTTCGGAAAATGGAATTTCACATCTCCGGATTTCATTTTAGGAAAGTCCATGGTAACAGCCACCTTATCATCTTTCACGTTGACAAGATCAATCGTTGTTTTAATAGATTGGGCATTCACCAGAAACGCTGTTAAAACGCCTAAGCTAAGTGCTATTTTTTTCATTGAGTTTAAAATTATAGTTAAATAGTTGCTGAAAAACTGATTTTGTTACTAAATGTTGTAATAATTTTTGATAAAAAAGATTAGTAAAAAGCAAAAATAAGCAAAACGGTTAAAACCGTTGCTATGCAGGGTTTTATAAAGCAGTAGTCTTAGTTCGGAACTCGGTGTCTGATAGGTTTTGGTCATGAAAATACAAAGTTAGGTTACTAATTCATTACCGATTTACAAAGTAACCTTGCAGTATAACTGATTATATTTCAGTGTTTTGCGCTATTTTTTATATTCCCTTGTAACTCAATGTAATTTAATTTTAAACATTAAACATTTGAGTTATGGAACAGACAAAAAAATCCACGTTCAAGCTACTTTTCTATTTAAAAAAGAACGAGCCGAAAAAGAATGGTAATGCTCCAATTATGGCACGCATTACCATTGATGGGACACCTAAGACTTTGGGAACTAAGTTAGAAATCAACCTCAATAATTGGGATTTAAAGTACGGAAGAGTTGAAGGCAAGAGTGCAAAAGCACTAGGTATTAATCAAAAATTGGATAATATACGGGCACGTATCGATACCCTTTATGAAGATATGCTGAAACACGAGGGTTTTGTAACGGCACAAAAGCTGAAGCTTGCATTTCTCGGTGTTGGTGTAATGGAAGATTCCTTGCTGAAAGTATTTAAAAAGAACAATGATGATTTTGGTAAAATGGTAGTACAAGGAGAACGCTCCGAAAGTACCTACTATAAGTACAAAATTGTCTATAACCATGTTGCTGAATTTATTAAAAGCAGGTATCATCGTGATGACATGGCGTTCAGGGAATTGACGTGTGATTTTATCAGAGAGTTTGATTTCTTCCTTAGAATAGACAAAAAGTGCACACACAATACTGTTTGGGTATATACGATGCCACTCTATCGTGTTGCGGAAATAGCTGTCAAAAACGGTCTTATCAGGAAAAATCCTTTTGAAGATTACGAAATCTCCATGAAGGAAAATGATCGCAGTTACTTGCTAAAGGAACATGTCGAAGCTCTTTTAATGCATTGCCCTTCAAAAAACTATTATGAACTTGTAAAGGATCTTTTTGTATTTAGCTGTTTTACGGGCTTATCTTACATAGATATCAAACAACTTAGAAACACTAACATACAGTCCTTTTTTGATGGTCATGACTGGATTATAAGCCGAAGACAAAAATCTGAAGTTGCTTCTAATGTAAGACTGATGGAAATACCTAAAAGAATCATTGAAAAATATAGAAGTGCTACCCGAAAAGATTTTATTTTTCCCGTTCCTACAAACAAAGTTTGCAACAGTTATATAGACAAACTTATTCAGGAATTAGGGATTGTTACCGAACAAAAAGTAACCTTTCACACCGCAAGACACACATTTGGAACAATGTTTTTGACTGAAGGCGTACCACTTGAAAGCCTTAGTAAAATGATGGGGCATAAAAATATTTCTACCACACAGATTTATGCTAAAATTACAAGCCAGAAAATAAGTAAAGATATGGATTTGGTATCGCATAAATTTGCTGGAATGGAAGCATCATTTGCAGAAATGGAGAAAGAAGTTCTCGTTTAGAATTATTGCTTACTAAACAAAGCAGGATGATTTCCTGCTTTGTTTGTTTCGAGAAGCTGGGTACTTTTAATAAAATTCTTTTTTTAAATTTACTTACAACAATTCTTTAAACAAAAAAACTATGTCTTTATGTAAACTGTGTCTTGAACGCGAAGCAAACAAAAAGAATACTCACTATCTTACTGATGCAATTATCCGCACCTGTCTTAACATAGAAGGTAGTAATGAACGCGAGAAAGGATTATATTTTGCTCTGGATAATACCAATCCGTTTATAGACTTTAATTTCCAACGTCTTGATGAGCTGACCCTCGAGACTACAATTGGAAGAAAACCAACGGAGGAAGAAATTGAAAATGCGAAATCCATTCCGTTTTCAGTGGATTACGTATTTTGTAGTGATTGCGAAAACCTGTTTACAGATATTGAAACACCATTTATTCAAAACATACTACCACACTTCCGACAAGCAGATCTTTCAGGTCTCAAAATAGTGAGCGAAGCTGATGTTGTTACAATTCGTAACTTCTTTCACATACAGTTGTACAGAAGTGCAGTCTGTGAAGATATTTTGGCGTTTTCACCTGAGTTTAAGGAGAAGTTACGTCACAGTATCCTCCAAAAAAATGGTGACACATCCATCCCCCTTTCGGTGACATATCTCCAAACTCTTGGAGGAAACGCGATATATACAGAAAATTACATTGGATTTACTGATGATAAAAACCCTTTTATTGTCTTCATGAATGATTTTGTTATACAGGTTTACGAGAATGAAGAAGCAATAAAATTTCTACCTTTCCATGGACTAAATGAACAAGAAACTTTTGTCTCTGCTATAAACATCAACGAAGAATCTTTTGCTTTTAAAATATTTGACAATGCAGAAAGAATGGTTTTTCTCAATACGGTAATCGTCAATGAAAAGGTTAAGAAAACAATACAATACTACCGAGATATGTTTGATATGTTCTGGAGAAAGCTATTTGGTGTCGACGCTCCGGTGCTACAAAAAGAAAGGTATATCCAGAGTCTTATCAATGGTGATGACAATAACTTAATTAAATACTCAAAACAGCAGGTTTTTGAATTTACCGTAGCTTATATGGCTAAACTTTTCAATGTCACCAAATAATTGCATATAATATTATAAGAAAGCCGAGGTAAATAATCCTCGGTTTTTTTTTTAGCCTATACTAATCTTCAAAGCACATTTATTCCTCCAGTGCCCATCCAACGCAATAAAAAAGCTTTGGCAGGATGTGTTAATAAACCATCCAGAAAAACTACCCAATCTTATCCCTCAACAAATATTTTCAGTATCGTTTACGTGGCTTCCAAAGCCACAATACTTTAAGATACTAAAATAAATTCTGCTAAATGTAATTGCAGATTTTGTAATCATAAGGCCATTTCCTCAATGCCTTTTTCACGTGCTTCCACATGTTTTTTTATTCAAGAACCGATATGCTTTTTTGTTCCATTTCAAGAGCAAAGGTATTTCCGTGTTCTTAACGCAGGAACAAGGTCGTGCCCTCCTGGTTTGCAAAAAAATCTCCACCCATTCGGGTCGTATTTTTTTGACAAAACCTTGTTCCTGCTAAACACTAACCTTTTTATGCTCATGAAACGAAACAAAGCATACTCCGGCTCTTTAGACGAATAAAAAAAATGTCAGAAATGAAAAAATACAGCATTGGAAATGGCAAAAGAGTGAAACGAAACTTCAGCACCTCCTCTCATTGCCGAATAAATCAAGGGAAATTAAATCAGAACAAAATTAATAACGCAAAAAAGTAGAAATCATGAACATCACAGGAAGACTGACAAGAGATGCGGAAGTACGCACAACGTCACAGGACAAACAAGTAGTAAACTTTTCAGTAGCGACCAACGACAGCTACCGTACCAAACAAGGCGAGCGTGTAGAGCAAACAACCTATTTCGACTGCTCCTATTGGATAACACCGAATGTAGCCAAGCTACTTACAAAAGGCACATTGGTTGAACTATCGGGGCGAGTAAGTACAAGAGCGTGGACAGGTAATGACGGAGAGCCAAGAGCAGGACTGAATTTCCATACCTCTCAAATCAAATTGCACGGAGGTAGCAAAAAAACGGAAACGGTACAAGCTACTACAGGTGCAAACAATAGCAAAACAGAAGACGACCTCCCATTTTAACAACAAGTATTCAATCATTTTTTAACATCAAATTTTTAAGCATTATGGCACATAATATCAATTTCAACGAGAGAACAGGACGTTATTCATTTTTTAGCGTTCAGCAAAAAGCGTGGCACAACTTGGGGCAAATCGTGGAGCAATACCCGACAAGCGAGGAAGCTATCAAACACGCAGGTTTAGATTACGAAGTCGTAAAATCTCCACTATTTACAAAAGGTTCGGGCATTATCGAAACGGCTAACGGCATAGAAATAGGCAGTAGCGAATTAGAAGTACCTAATTATTTCGCCAACATACGCACCGATAACAATGCAGTATTGGGAGTAGTCGGCAAGGATTACCACATAGTACAAAACCGTGAAGCATTTAATTTCTTTGATGCTATTGTAGGCGGTGGCGAGGGCATTCTCTATGAAACAGCAGGAGCATTAGGTAATGGAGAACGCATTTTTATCACAGCCAAATTGCCCAACTATATCCGTGTAGGCAATGGCGATGATGTTACGGAAAAGTACATTTTTCTAACCACTTCGCACGATGGTAGCGGAAGTATTACAGCCGCATTTACGCCTATCAGGATTGTATGTCAAAACACGTTGAATGCTTCGTTAAGGAGCATGACCAATGTAGTCCGCATCAAGCACACTTCGGGAGCAAAAGGGCGTATTGAGAATGCTCACAAGATTATGGGACTTGCCAACACATTGAGCAACCAATTAGAGGGCATTTTTAACGAGTGGACGAAAGTAAAAGTAACTGACCGAGAAGTACGGAAGCTAATCCAATTGGCACTTTGCCCAAATAAAGAAACGCTTGACCTAATCAAAAAAGGTGCGGATGATGAAATTTCCACCGTGTTCAAAAACACCGTTGAGGATGCTTTTGCTTATGCGATGATAAGCGATACACAGCAAATGGACACTACCAAAGGCACGTTGTTCGGAGCGTACAATGCTGTGACAGGGTACTATCAGAACGTGAGAAATTACAAGAACGACGAAGCTAAGTTGCAGAGCATTGTATTGGGTGGTACTGCCCAACTCAAATCACAGAAAGCATTTGAATTGTGTACTGGCTTTGCCTTAGATGGTGCGGAAATCCTAAACCTTAATTAAATAACCACAGGCTACCGCCTTAAACGGTGGTAGCCTACTATAAACAAAAGATATGAAAGCAAAATCAATAGACGAAGCGAAAAGTTTAGCTAAATCACAAAGCCTTGAAACGAAATACAAAGACGAAGCTATATATATCATTTACTGTAATAGAACGGAATTTTTCTATGTAGATACAAATAGCTTGATACGGCTTTGGGAACAGCTATTTGGTTACTATGAAAATGGAGTTTATACCGCTGAAAAATCACATTCATAAAGCTATGCAAGTAACAGATTTGAACGGTTGTCCTATTGAGATAACAAACCTTAAAGAAGCCATAAAAATGGCAAGGCAATACAAAGAATACCGCCACGAAGACAAAAGTTTTTCGGAGTTCGACAAAAGACAAAAAGCCTATTGGATAGATATGTACGAGAAACTGACAGTAATCAAAAAGCAATCTTCAACAATTAAAATTTCAGAACGATGAACACAAATTTTTTCAATCAAATACAGCAGTTGGACTTTACAGGAGTATTGCAACTGAACATTTCAAAAGGAATAGAAAGCAACCTAATTGTAACGGTATTGCTTAACAACGAACAATGCGGAGATAGTGCCAAAAACGGTATTCCCCCATTGACATTTAACGCCACGCCCCAAGAGTTTGACGAGGGATTTTTTGAACAGATAACAACACCTATACAAAAAGTATCGGGCTTAATGGTGGATATGGAAAAATTCTTAAAGCAATTGGAAGAGGTTAAAAAACAGTCCGCAATTGAGAAAGAAAAAAGCGAAAAAGAGAAAAAAGAAAAAGAAGCCAAAGACAAGAAGTTTAAAGATGCTATGGCAAAGGCTGACGAGTTGGAGAAAGAGGGCAAATTCCGTGAAGCGTGGATGAAAGTACCCGATATGACGGAGTTTCCCGAAAAAGCGGACGAGATACGCAAACGCAAAACATCATTATCCGACAAGTTTGCCACACCGAGCCTTTTCGGAGCAATGGAAGAAGTAACACCCGAAACGCCAGAGGAAGCAGTTATTGGCGATTATCCTATTGATGAAGCGGACGAAGAAGAACAGTATTAATAATTAAAACGAGCAATATGTTATTAGCAACCCAATTAGAGCGAGTGTTTATACTCAAAGATAAAGGACAGGACATCAGACTGACCGACCCCGAACCACGTTGGAGCGTGGAAGCAGTAATGAATTTTTACGCCAATATGTACCCGATTTTGACAACAGCAAAAGCATCTGCACCGCAAATTAAAGATGATGCAGTAGAATACAAATTTGAGAGCGTAATGGGTACGAAAGGTTAAACCAAAATTATAAAACGATGAATTATGCAACGCAACATCATATCGGGAACTATCAGCATACCCGAACAGAAACGACAACGGCAATTGCACCGACAGTTGGGCGAGTTCGCCAATTGGCTACAAAGACCAAAAGATGCAAACCAAGTGCAGAAAGACAAGCAGAAATCCGTACCAATAGCAATGCTACCAATGGTATTCTAAAGTGTACGTTTCTGCCAAAACTGAAAACAGCACAATCCGTACAGGCTTGTCAGAAAACGGAGAGGGATTTTTACAAGTCCCTTTCCAAACTTGCCGAGCATTACAGCATTGAGCCAATGCAGACCAAGGATTTTGAGTTTCCATACAATATAACATTGGCTATGTGGGATATGGAAACCAAAGTAAAACGTACCAATATCAATTGGGATAGCTTCAAATTGGTACAGGACAGTAAGAAAACCTATTTCACAAGTGAGGAACGATACAATACAGGTACAACCTTGTATTACATTCCTATTATACCGCTTTTTAAGATGCTCAAAGACCCGAAACGTAAAAAGACTGCACAGCTTTTAATATCAGTATGTAGTTATCTGTACCATATTGCCGATGTGCCGTATTACAGGCAAGAAGATAGCTATCTGTATTGGCAATATGAAATGCACAAAGATTGGGTAGAACAGGACGAGGAAACGGACGAAACCGAAGCTTATAAAAGGGAGTTGAGAAATGCTGAATACATTGGCGATAAGATAGAACAAAAGCTATTCAACCGTAGCAATCTAAAGGTATTTGAACAGCGCTTGAACCGATTTATAAGCGTTGATATGTTCGACAGGGAATTCCATGAGGTGTCTTGTAATGCGTTTGCCCTTTTTACTGAATATCCGAACGCAAGCATTTTCCGAAACGCACCAATATCCGAAGAAGACCCTTACAATGATGATTACGAAAACGAAGCAATCGGAATGGAAAAGTACATTTCATTTGTCGCAGATACAAAAGGCTGGTTATTTGAAAGCCTTAAAGAAAACATCAACAACGAGTTTAACGAATGTGGAGTATTGGAAGAACCTACCATTGGTAAAGCCTTTGACGGGAGCAAAATAAAAACGAACAACCTTGATTTTGAGAACCGCCTGTTTGCCTTATTGGACGACCTCTGCACACTATTAGACGACTTATAAAACAAAAGAAAATGAACAACGTAAACGACATAACCAACGATTTTGGCACATTGTACCACCCAAAATCCGCATTGGTTTTCTATGAAACCATGGGCACAAATACCGATATGTATGTGGAGCATTTCGATATGGACAGCAACGGAACGCCTATCAATGCCCACCCTTTGACGGTAAAAGAAGCCAACTTATTGGCAAAGGCGTTAAAGACTGATGAAGAAAAGAGCAAAGCATTTTTAAAACCAAAGGGGATTTTGCCGACCAATATTCTGCATATCAATCCGAGCGAAAAAGGTACGGTGCTATGGTACACCAAAGCACAGCAAAGACAGCTATATTTTGTGGATAGTTTAGATATTTCCAATGGCAAGGCACAAGTTCCGCCAATGCTCTGGTTTGCCAATAAAAACAGCCTTTCGGTATTTGCTTTGGCAAACGACAGAAGACCCACCGAGAAAACGCCATTGCATTATGCACCTTTCTTCAATATCTATGAAAAGGGCAATGTATGTATGGGTACTGTTAGTATTGACATTAAAAATTCGGCTTCGGTTGAGGAATTTATACAGGCGTGGGAACATTATTTCTTCAATTCTTATTTCAGTCATTCATTATGTGAAAACTTAACGAAAAAAAATATTGTAACCCTTTGGAAAGCCCTTATCAATACGGATAAACCCTTTCCTAAAGAGGTATTGAAAAAGAATAATAAAACCCTTAAAAATCTATTGTGATGAATACGACAAAAACAGCAGTTCATTTTACGGACAACTATTTACTCAATCCTACCAATCCAATTTCGGTAAACCTTATCGGAGCAGGTGGTACAGGCTCAAAAGTATTGACCGCCTTAATGGAAATAAACGAAAGTTTGATAGCATTGGGACACGCAGGGTTGCATGTCCGCCTTTGGGATGATGATGTTATCACCAGTGCCAATTTGGGCAGACAGCGTTTTGCAGAAAGTGAAACAGGATTATACAAATCCGTTGCTTTAATCAATCGGTGCAACCGTTGGGCAGGTACAAATTGGAAAGCCAAAACGGTAAAATTTGAAAAGGATAAATTCGGCAGATTGCTCGAAGAAACAAGGGCAATCATTACTATTACGTGCGTGGATAACGTACAGGCGAGGTTTGGCGTTGCTGAAATTCTTAAAGAAATAAGCTACCGCAGACACTACCAAGATGTGCCAAAATATTGGTTGGATTTTGGCAACAGCCAAGATACAGGACAAGTAATACTATCTACTATCGGAGAGATAAAGCAACCCAATTCTGAAAAGTATGAAACGGTGACAAGCCTGCCATTTGTTACCGATGAATTTGGCGAATTACTGAAGCAATCCGAACAAGAGGACAACACGCCAAGTTGCTCACTTGCAGAAGCATTGGAACACCAAGATTTGTTTATCAATTCATCATTGACCCAAATGGGTTGCTCCTTATTGTGGAACTTGTTCCGCAGGGGAATGACTGAATACAAAGGATTTTTTCACAATCTGAAAGATTTTCGCACCCAACCGATAAAAGTCGCTTAAATATCGAAATCGGCGGGCAAAAATGCAATTCCTCACTTCGGTCGGAAACGCCTTTTTGCTTTTGAAAGGTGCAACCACTTTGCTAAAATGAACCGCCCGCATATTCCCTTTCCTTACATTTTACCAAACAGGTTGCGACATTATTGCGTGGGATATTCTTTATCCCATTTTTTGTTTAAACCAACTTCTTTTCTTGCCAGACTGCGACCAAAGAAAAGAAGCAAAAGAACGTCGCTTGTTAGTTATGGTTTTAATATCTGTTAAAGCAAGGTTTTATTTTATTAAATTTGATAACAGTCAACGATCTTAAATCCATCGAAAAGAGCCATTGATGATTGGTAAAAAATAGTTGAATTATAATAATCCAAATTAAGAATAGACTATAAATGATTGAAAAAGAATTTGTACAACAAAGGCGTAAAGAAATTGCAGAGATTAGACATGCGGATAGTGTATATAGAGATATCCAGGCAAGGGAAGAAGAAAGAGAAGAATATGAAAAGCGCTGGTTCTGGGAACTACTCCAAAATGCAAAAGATTCTATTGAAGAAAATCAAAGTATCAGGGTTAAGATAGAGATAACTGATAAACAGATTTCTTTTTCGCATACTGGAAATCCATTCGAACTTGACGATATTCTGAGTCTAATTATACAAGGGTCATCGAAGAGTAATAAAGAAGGTAAAACTGGTAGATTTGGAACAGGTTTTATGACTACTTATCTTCTCTCAAAAAGGGTACGCATCACTGGAAAACTTATGGAAAATCAGGGTTGTTTTAGTTTTCTGTTAAATCGTGATGCTACAGATAACGATCATTTTTATAGATTACAATTAGAATCAAATAAAGAGTTCGACGATTCAATCCGGGAAGAAAGCTATCTCGACACAGGCGAATTTCAGACATTATTCACTTATGAGCTAGATTCCAATGGAAAGGAAACTGCAAAAATAGGCCTCCTTTGCCTTGATGAGCTTATCCCTATTACACAGCTCTTTAATGAACAGATAGAATCTGTTACGGTAATTGAGAGCGGAACTATCAAAACTTTCTCAAAAGTTCTACTCGATACACACGAGGAAGTAGGCATTGTAGAATGGCAGATCAGTACTGTTGTGGATAGTGTTGAATGTGTCAGCTTAAAGGCGTACATTCAAAAAGATGATAAATTTGAAGCCTGCATAATTACAGAATTACAGAAAAATAAAGAATTTATTTTTCCACTAACATCCAATTACCCTCGATTATATTACACGTTCCCACTTATTGGAACTGAAGAAATTGGAATACCGCTCATTATCAATTCAACTAATTTTGACCCTCGTGTTGAAAGAGATGGTATTTACTTGAAAAAAATATCCGAAGACGGAAGTGAGTCTTCCAATAAAGAAATCATAAACAAAGCATTAACCAAAAGTATGCTATCCTTTGCCAATCTCTTCAAAAGCAAAAACATAAAAGGTTTATATGAGTTATTCAGCTTTGATCTCTCCAAAGACCTTAAGTGGATAGATCACGAATGGTTCACTGCTGTCAAGGACAAAGCTATCGAGCTTCTAGCGTCTGAAGAGTTTATACGTTATAACGATGTAGATGAAAAATACAGCAGACTGAAGGATCTGACAATATCCTTCTCCGATAAAAAAGAACACATTACAGAGTTATGGAACCTTCTTTCAGAAATCAAAGACCTTCGAATTCCATTACACGTGGAGCTTTTTGATTGGATTAGAGTAGCTGAAAAAATTGCAATCATCAAGCAGAATGTAGAGAATACTTATGATCTCGATTTTGTCTGGGGCATGAATGAACTCATTGAGACAATTGAAGAAAAAGAGTCTCTTTCTGAACTTGATGATTCGTTGAATATAAAAGGTCACATTTGGTTGAACCGATTTTATCCTTTGGTAGTTAAAATAAAGGGACAGTTTCCACTGGGTAACAATATATCACTCAACCAAAGAGATATTTTTAGAAAAGCCGAGGGTATGAGTTGGGATATATCTAAAGATGACGAACTTGTTGCTATTTCTGATTTAATTGAACTGAACTTTGGGAGACATTTATTTTCGAGACAGATCACTGAATTCAGCATCAGTAGTGTAGAGCGATTTTCGATCCAGAATGCGATATCTGAACTGAAATCAGAATTAAATGATTTGACGGAAACAGATTTAGCACATGTAAAAAACCAAGAAGCAAGTGCGAGATTCCTGAAATGGCTTATTGTAAAAGAAAATAAAGATACTGTTAAAGACCTTAAAGTATTGACAGGAGCAAATAAAAAGAATGAGGAAAGTTTTGGATATGACCATTTCCCAAAGACAGACCATCTTTTGTTGACTCCCAAAGCTTACTTTGAAGCCGAATTTCCACTGTATGCCAATCTCATCAGAGATAAAGATTGTCTTAATGAGATATACAATACTTTTTTAGAAACTCACGATTATGTTTATCTAAGCAACAATGGGTTTGTACATTTG
This sequence comes from Chryseobacterium lineare, assembly GCF_977014045.1. Lineage (NCBI taxonomy): Bacteria > Pseudomonadati > Bacteroidota > Flavobacteriia > Flavobacteriales > Weeksellaceae > Chryseobacterium > Chryseobacterium lineare. The sequence goes on from NZ_CDRNIQ010000001.1 coordinate 754,991, forward strand.
ACTCCAATAGTCATAAAAACTGAGAATGCCACGGTTAAGTTGTTAGAGCATCTTCTTGTCCATGAAAATGACCTAAATTTACTGAGGGATGCGGACGGACAGCTTAAATACAAATTTGAAGTTTCCTTTTTAGATTTCGCCTATCTAACTGCATCTGATGGACATATATATAGCCGTAACACAACACAGAAGTCAAGTCTAGAACGACTTAAATTTATGCTGACAGAAGCAGTAGACAAGGACAGACTGTTTGATGAGGATAAACAGGAAATCATACTAGAAGGATTAGAGAATCCTATCTATTTGAGACAAAGTCTTTGGGTATACCGTGCCCGAAATCTAAACTGGATCAATGTAAAGACACAAAGTGAAGGAAGCGAAGCAAAATTTGTCAGTGAAACCCCTTCTTCAAAAAATCTCTCCGAACTTCTAAAGAATGATGAGGGATTGATAAAGACTATACGTGGTGCCAGACAACAGAGCTTTCTGAATAAATTGGGTGTCGGTGTATCTGATCTAATACGCAACACTCTTCCTTCAGATGAACTTCGATTAAGCTGGGATAAGGCCATAACCAATATGATCACAAGTGATGCAGATCCAGAATTGGTACAGGAGATTTTTAGTGATCCAGGAATAAAGAAAGAATATGAAAGAAGACTGAATGAGAGAAAACTCATCGGCAGAAACCAATCTATAGGCAAATTAATCGAAATACTTTTTAAAGAGTACATAGATAATCTACGGGCTAAGGGAGCTTCCCTAAATATAGAGCGAAGACCTTTTGGTAGTGATTATATACTTACGGAGGAATCATCTGATCTTGTCAATGCAAATAGAGAGCGTGAAGGTTTCAAAATCAATAATTGGTTGATAGAACTTAAAGCTACCGGAAAAGAACATGCAGCCATGACACCCTTACAAGCACAAAAAGCAACAGAAGAAAAAGATAACTACGCATTGGTCGTAGTTCCTCTTAATGGGACTGACCCCGATATTGAATACCTAAGACTACACGCCAAAGTAATAAGTAATATAGGCCACAGGATAAACAAAATTTATCCCGACTATAATGAAGTAGAAATAAGAAAAGGCAATCTCAATAGTGGAAAAGATGGCATTTCGGTCAACATTGAAGATCAGAATATACGGTTTAATGTCAATTCTGAAATATGGATATCAGAACATACCACTATCGAAGCTTTTGTTAAACTTATTTTTAAGGGAACAACAAATTAAATACAATCTTTACAGAACTTGCCTGCTGTAGAGTTTGGTTATATACACCCATGAGGAATTTGCTGCTCTTAAACTAAAATATTTTTCAGCCATTGGCAGCCTTAGCCTTGTCAATGGCTTTTCTAAAATCATCCGCATCGCTACCAACCAATAAATAGCTCGAAAAACCAATATCTAAAAGATCTTTCCCAACTTTTTCGTCATCAATATCACTATGGGCAATCAGTTTTATGGTGGGATATTGTCTTTTTAATTTTTGAAATTGCTTCAGGATATGGTTATCGTAAAAATCTAGGTCAATGATGCAAGCTTCGGGAAGTTCATTTAATGAAAACAATTTCGATAGTCCGTCATCAATTCTTTCAAAACGAGATAACACTTCAATTCCTGAAGCAATGAGGTCATTGCAAATCAAATCTAAAATAGGGCTTTTATCGTTGATAAATGCGAGAGTGATTTTTTGTTGTGATGTACAAGTTTCCATAATATTGTCAGATTTTGAGTTAATGGAGCTTCCTGCACAAAAAAAGAAAGCGCAGGCAACTACACTTACCGCACATTGAGGTACTGGTATACCCGACAACGAATAAGCGAGCGCCCACGCCTATGGCATGAGCGTTCTTCCTTATTGTCCCGTTGTCTAAAAATTACCAGTTTTCAATGTGGGACTTAAAGTAAAAACACTTTAAGATTTCTATATTTTACATAGCAAAGATACTAAAGTCGTTCCGATAGAAACATAGTCAAAACAAAATTAATTACAAGCATTGCCTATGATTAGTCACATAATTTTGTTCCAAGACGGTTAGAATATCACTTTCTTTATAAATTATCTTACCCCCAATTTGTATAAATGGCAGGATATTATCATCACGATATTGCTGTAAAGTCCTTTTGCTGATATGTAGCAGCCTACACACATTTTCGCCCGACAAGTATATTTCTCCATTCATTACAGGACGATAGTTTTTCAATATTTCTTCAACTCGATTTCTCAACTGCATTATCATTTGCTGTTGTTCTATTAATTCTTCAGCTTCATTCGTCAGTAAATCCATTGTCATTGGTATTTGTAGGGTTGTCCGGCTTCGAGCAAAGACTGCACATCCGAAAGTTTATAATAATTCTTGCGGTTCAGTTTGGAATATGGCAGAAGCTCTTTGTCCTTATAGGTCTGCAAAGTCCGTTTGGTAATATTCATCATCAGGCACACTTCCTGGTTATCGAGCCACTTTTCTTCTTTGAAAATCGGTGTGTATTTTTTCGTTGCGTTTTCGGTCATTTCCAAAAGTTCCTTCAACTCATTTTTCATTCCGTCCAATGCGGATTTTTGTATTGCGATAACTTCCATAATCTGCTCAATTTTTCTGTGGAAGTCTAAATTAAAGACGCTTAATGCAGTGTTGGAGATTGTTGTAGAGTTTGGCTTCGAGAGGTAGTATTTGTCGTCACGATATAAATCTCACGATAGTTTATTTTGTAAATTTGAAAAATATAGGTTACTGATAAATTAATTTTTAAATGGCAGTGTTACAAAAAGGCAATTCAAATTATCCGTTTTGGGGAGCATCAATAAATCTAATCACTGGACTTGACCCGTTAGGACTTCAAACAACATCAGAGGCCACCTATGCTACTATGTTGCCAGGTATTTCTAATTTGACAAACCGACTTCGTTATTATGGTTTTTATTGCTGGCTGTTAGATTTTTATTTCAAAAATGAAAAGCAAGGAAACTCAAAACAACAATACCGTTTTATCCGCAGAGCTGAATTGATGATTGCCATAATTATGCAAAGCGAGCGTAAAGGAGTTCAACAGATAACAGGAAGTAACTTTGCTTCAAACCTAATAAATACAGCTGAGGAAACTTATTTTGACTTAGCCGACGGAGCAGACAAGGACAACACCGATAAAAATGTTTATTGGAAATATCCGTCTGGTGCATTCGGACAATATTATTACGGAGCAATGCAGGCACTTTCCTTAATTATTACAGCAATAAATGATGATGGTGATGTTATTTACAACATTAGTAAACCACACCCAAGACAAAAAGTTTCTGGGAAACAATTAGCCGAGGCTTTTGAAGTTTCATTGTCACCACAAATAAAAGAATTGTTTTACAGTAACATCAAAAAAGGGAAACTTTACCAATCTGATATTTCAGAACTTATAAAATATTTTGCGATTGAGACGATAGAAACAGGAAATGCTGAATGGCAACTATATGTGGAAATGCTTTTGGACAAAGACGAACCAAGTCAAGAAATGGAAGAACGTTTTACTTTTCACAGAAGGGAAACAATTTTATCACTCTTAAATACAGCTGTTAAAAATGAAAATAATTACGACTGGTATAGATTTCTATTGGAAAGTTACCGAAAGAAATTGGGAACAAATAGTTATCCTGAAACGGAAACTAATATTGGTTGGTACTGCTATCAATTAAATGAGTATTGGCAGTACAGTTGCGGAACAATATTTTGGGCTGTATTACAACATCTTTACAATTTTCAACAAGACCAATATCTGCCATTGTTTGTAAAGAAATTTTCAAGCAGTATTACAAATGAAATATGCAAAGAGCTAAAGCAAGCCATAGAGCCAACAAGTTCACTTGCAGAAATTTTGGTGTTAATCACTGATACAGAAGACGAAGAAAACATCAAAAGGGAAATTGATGCAACAAACAACCCTGTTATGGCAGCAAAATATGGCTTTATGCTTTTGCTTCAAATATTCAAGAATAATAGAGAGCAACTTCATCCATTGAAAGAATTTATGAGCAGAAAAAAGATAGAAAGGGATGGGAATATGGTTGATGGCATCTTGACAGTTCACACAGCAGAAAATGATACACTTCAAGATTTTGTTGAACAATTTATTTTACGCAAAATTATTTACAGGCACTCAATGGTTGCACTCAGAAAAATGGGCAACGGCTCACAGGCTACCCACAAATTTTTTATTGAGGAACAATACATCCGTTTCATAGATACATTTCCACCAAGAAACACATCGCCAAGAATGAACGCCTTGCAAAACATAATGTTTGATTTACAGGTAATCAACGACCAAAGGGTTTTATCGCCATTACATAAGAAACTTTTGATTGACTGATGATACTAGAAAGAGAAAACATACTAACATTGATAGGAAGCAGAAGATATCATTCTGCAATTCTTACTACCTTCAGCTTTGACTTTTATTTTTTTGAAATGAAAGCAATGAAATGGTTGCGTTCTTGTGGCGTGAGAAACATCAACGTTTTTATTGACGGACATTATTATTCAGAGTTAATGCAACAAGCTACAGGAGAAGAAATGCAACTTTCTGCCGGTTATTCACTTTATCCTGTTTTCCAAAAGTCAGTATTCCATCCAAAAATTTGGATGTTGTTTGGTGAAAAAGAAGGGTTGCTTATTGTTGGTTCTGGAAACCTTACAAATTCTGGAAATGGTAACAATGATGAGATTTGGGGAGCATTTCATTTTGATATTCGTTCAACCGAAAATTCATCAATCTTTTCGTCAGCTTGGGATTATCTATCAACTCTTTCATCGTCAGTTAAGGGACAGATGAATGAAAAAACTACAAAATGGATACTTGAACATTCTAAATGGCTGAATGAATTGCCAAAGACAAAACCATTTCAATTTTTCGAAACGTCGCAAAAAGAGAAGGTTGCTTTCCTGTTTAATACTGAAACAACTTCTATTTGGAACGAACTTTTAAAACATCTTAGCAATGAGAAAGTAGTAGAAATAACTACCATTTCTCCATATTATGACAAGAATGGGAAAGTATTACAAGAACTCAATTCTCTTTTTCCTTCAGCCACAGTAAAAGTTATATTGGATGAAAGTGGGTTAATCCCTTCTACAATGCAAGTGAGCAAAGCTTTTACATTTTACGATTGGTGTGATGCCGGCGTAAGCAAAGTGCAATATGCAAAATCTGGAAACTCAAAATCAAAACTTCACGGGAAGATCATTCATTTCAAGACAAAAAATGGAAAAGAGTTTTGCTTGTTCGGCAGTGCCAATATTACACCTGCAGGGTTGGGATTATTGGGCAAAAATTCAAATGCAGAAGTTTCACTTCTTATTCAGTCAGAAAAAGGTGGATTGTTAAATCAATTAGGCATAAAACTGAAAATAAGCAATAGTAAAACCCTTGATGAATTTACAACGACTACAAGTAAATCAATTTATGAAACTATAGTCGAGAATAATCAATTCAAACTGCAACTGCTATCGGCAGAGTTGATTTATGATGAATTTATACTTCATTCCAGTGGTACTTATACCGATGAATTCAGGATTGTCTTCTTCGATAAACAAAACCGATTTTTGTATTCCAAAACATTCTCAAATTATGAGAAAGAACTAAAAACAAAACTCAATTTAGAATTAGGCACTTTCCAATATGTGCAATTGACAAATATTAATGACGAGATTATCTCTAATAAACTTTTGATTTCAGATTATTTCCTCTTGGCAAAAACGCATCCTAATCCAAAGACAGAGGAAATTGAAAAAATTTATAGCGAAATCCAAAATGGAGAGCTGAGCAAAGTTCTCGACTTGTTGCATTATGCAATCTTTGATGAAACAGAAAATGAAACAGGAGCCAGCTTTTTAGATAGTAGGAGAAGCACGTTTACAAAGCTGAATGATGACAAAGAACCTGAAAAACTTTACGATCTCTCTTCCTATAAAACAATAGAAAATTCTGGATTTGAAAAAAACCTTCTACTCTCTTCTCTTTCCCTACGTGTTTTAGATGTTTTGAAGTTCATCAATTTAAATGGACTTTCAACGAATAAGCAAGAAGATATAAGTGTTGATGAGCAAGAAGACGATTTAGGTAACATAAATGGAAATGAGGAAGGAGAAGTGGCAACTGTTCGTAACCTCTCTTTTGTCATGCTTAAATCTGAAAAAAGAAAGTTGACGAACTACTTTAATAATCTTTACAATTACCAACAAGAAATTCTTTATGGGTATAATCGACCAAAAACATATAGGCCTACACTTACAGATTTGACTAAATATCTAATTGCCCTTGAGTTGATAACTGAATATGGGGGAAAATCTGCAAAGTATGACGAACAAGACGCACAGCATTTTTTTAGTTATTTGCCCTTTGTAGATAACTATGATAATAACAATATAAAAGGTTGTTGTTTAAACTTAATTGGCGACTTTTTGATGCTGGCTAGAAGCGGATTTAAAGCGTATGAATTTGACTATACCAAAAAGAAAATTGAGGAACTAAAAAAAGAGGCGCTCATAAGCACAATTGTTTGCTTGGTAAACAATCGCTGGAAAGATAATGAATTACATTACTTTTTTACGATGGTTTTAAATGCACTTCATTATTTAGGTTGCAAAAATGTAGATGATTTCAATAACAACTTCGCGGAATTGAAAACCAAAATTAATATTAGAATTTCTGAGTTGAAAAACAGGACAAAAGGATTTGAACAAAACTTAGAGATATTTTACAGAAAACTTTGTCCATCGTTTATAAAAGTAATTAAACAGATTGAAGATAAGAACTTTGATACATCAGCAGTTCAGGGGCAAATTATTTACAAATCGCCTTGGGGCTATAGCTACGTTCAGACCGTAACAAAAACAAATGATTTCAGTTTAATCAGACCAGGGTTTATGTGGGACGATTATAAGGAAGATTACATAAAACATAGCCCAGACGAAATTTATTTACCGCTAAAGCTTACATCTTTTATATGTACTGATTTGTAGGTTTAGCAGAAATCGAACTACCTTTGGACTATCTGCCTTTTGGTTACTTAAGTCCTGTCCTATAAGTGTTATCGAGTTTATTATGGATTATTGTTGCTACAACTAAAACTTCTGTCATTTGTGAAAGTTGGGTATCTTCCAATATTTTTGGATTGTGTGCTTTTGGATTTCTGTACATAGAAAAAAAACCTTTACAGAAGTTTCCAAAGCCCTTATGTTCACTTTCCTCGCTTTGATTATTCAGAGTGTTAAAAGCAAGCATAGGTCTTCTGTCTTTTCCCAACGCAAAACAATCATCAACTAAATCTGCTCCGTCTGAAGTATAGCCGCTTTTTTGCCTAAGCCTTTCTGCTACACTTTTCGTAATTTCAAGTATAGCATGAAAATAATTTTCCTTTAACCATTCAGCTTCACAATAAGGCAAAATTTCTGAATTAATTCCAATACCGTGTACTTTTTCTTTGATTTTAAGTGACCTGCTTTTAGCTTCTGAAATGGTTTTAGCCCTATCAACTTGTCGGGCTTGCCCAGTTTTATCAATTTCTATCCCTTCATAAAGGAATTTCTCATTGATAGTCGTTCTATCTTTTTCAAATTCATCTTCTGAATTATATCTTTTTGGGTTTAATAACCTGACAACAAATGCCAATATATTATTTCCGCACCTGTCTTGTACTTGTCTTTCTTTTAACGCATAAAACAGTCTATCTGTTTTGTTTGTACCGTATTGAGATTGAGAAATACCAGCACCAGATAAATGTTCTGTAATTTTGGTATGGGTCAGCATATTTGAAATTATATCAGATATATTTCGCAGGGTTATGTCATCAAAGGATTTTGTCATTTAATAATTGTTCTATTTTAAAATTAGTTATTTAGGTTTTTGTATCTCCACATTTTGTTTTTCTTTATCTTTTTTTTCACGAGAATAAACCCAAAGCGATAACAGCCCAAAAATAATCAGTGCATAAGCTACCCACTTTCCAAATTTTTCAAGCAGTTTAATGATAACCGAACTTTCATAAGATGAAAATCCTTCTGCTCCCATAGGACCACGCCTGTAAAACTTTCGCCGGTTAATCCAGTAGCGAAGTCCCAAGCCTGCAACCAAAAATATGATGCCTATTACCAATGATGCGATCATAACAAAAACACTTTAAATTCACCTTTTAAATTTACAAAAATTTAGCTTCAATCACTCCAAAAAAAGAAATCCTGCTTTTGCGGCAGGACTTCTTTTTGCTACTATACTAATCATTACTGTTAAACTGAAAACTTATTTGCTTTTCATTCCCGAAGCTGTCTGAAATCCAAACATCAAAAGATTGTGATACGGCAGATGTTGAAGTGTAATACAACCTAAATTGTTCAGTTGGTAATGAATACAAATCATTCGGCAGGTACGGCGCTTCGTCATAATACCGCAGCGTTCCCTGTCCGTCAAATTGAAAGTAGCGGAGAAAATACTGCGTGTTGCTGTAATTACCCGTACGCTGTACGGTAATGCGTATTTCTACCGTTTGCCCGTTGGCTACATCTTTGGGTACTGGCATCACGTTTACCTCGAATGGAAAATCGTTCTGTACTTCGAGTTCATCGTCTTTGCTACAAGATACCAGAGTTACCGAAGCTGTGAGGATTGCCAGCAAGACATATATCGGCAGTAATCCCATCCTGAATTTATTGAATATTGCTATCATCTTTTTACGTTTTAAAAATTAAACCTTAATCCTATACCTGCGGATGGACGGAATTGCTTCAAGTCCGTACCCCAAATGACTTTTGTACGTCCGTGCAGGACTAATACAAAATGGTCTGACAAGTACGTTTCAAATGTGAGTCGTCCACCAGCTCCATAGATGAAATTATCGTCGCTCACTATCCTTGCTCCGTCATACAACATTGCTTCGCCACGGTTAATACTTTCATAACCAACTACACCTGTTATTGCAGCATTTAACGTAATGTTCTTACTGGCATCACCCAACAAAAAGAAGCTGTAACCGCCTTCGGCAGTATAGGTTTCCTGCGGAATGCGGAGGTCTTTGTAGTCGTGATATTGATGTGTATATTCCAAAGCCCAAAGCTGGTAGTTCCCATTTTTCCCGTTTACGGTCATTCCGATATTGATGTAATAATCATTACCTATTTTATCATCAGACAGTGCACCAACATTTACTTCCAATCCTTTTTGCTTAGGCAACATCCGTTGTGCCTGGCTTGTCGTGATTCCTATCAATATGAGTATCACGGTATATATATACTTTTTCATTTTATTACTATTATTTTAAAGGGTTATTAAAATTTCAGGTGCATATCGTTAATCAATCGGGCTTTTATCAAATCCGAATTTTCAACCTGAAGCGTTTGATGCCTGCCTCCGTTTTTCTCGAAAATTTCAATCAACAGTACCTTGTCATCAGCAATGGTAAACTGGTCTAACAGGAACACGTTCTGTTCGGTGGTTTGTCCTGAAATTTCAGTAAGCGGTTTATAAGTACGAAGTGGTATCATCGGGCGTTCCTGAACCACAGTGCGTTTGGCTACTTTTTTATCTACCACTTTGAAATTGATAAAATCAATCTGGAAGGGTACATTGGTACGGTTTCTCAATTCCGTATGGAAATAGTATTTGCCTTTATGTATGTAAATACCTTTGAGGATAAATTGAATACCGAAACTCTTAGCCCCAATATGTTTTACAATACGCTTGTCCTTTTTGTAAATGGTTTCTAAAAGCAAACCAGCCAATGACGGCGAATTGTTGCCCAATTCTTCAAAAAGAACATCGTTACCGTTGGCTTTATCTACTGCCTTTTGCATCGTGAGCAGGTCATAGCTCATTGCCTCCGGATAGGAACTGTAATAGACATTGAAGCTATAAAAACGCCCGTCATTGGTAATGACTGAAAAATTGGTTTCGGGTTCAAAATCCCTTACCGATGCTTTTACACGCAATACGTTTTCCGCATCTTCTGCTTTTCCGGCAATAAGGTATTCACTCCCCAAATCCACATAACGAATGGCGGTAGGGAAAATCAGATGCGAAGTTTTATCGTAGGTAACTTCCATTTTATACGGTTCTATCTTGCCCAATGCAAGTTTCGTTCTCACACTGTCCTGTGCGTAAGATTGTAAGGCAAAGCCTAGTATAAGGGCAATTGCCCAAAAGGTTTTTAAATGATTTTTCATTGTTCTATTTATTTGAGTTCAATATTATTGTTTGGAAACAAGGAAGACCTGATGTCCCGCTTTGAGTGAGACCTTCGGCGTTTTTATTTTTTTGGCGAAATAGCCCGAAATACCCTGTACTGCACCACGGCTAAGGTCTGCGGCTACCTGCTGTCCGGCAGACTGCGTAAGCATTATGCTTGTTCCCGAAGTCTGGCTCATATTACCAGCCATTTCGGTAAGGGCATTCATCTCCGGGGAGTATGGAACATACAGACCTTGCTGTCCGTCCAAATCATAAATGGTTATATCCACCGGAATAATGCTTCCCTCCAGTTCTATGGAAATAATTTTTAGCTGCAAACGCCCGCCCTGAAACTTTGCATTAGCGGTTACAATCGTCCCCTGCGGAATGGTACGGTTAGGTGTTTTGGCTGGCTCTAATAAACGCAAGCGTACACCTGTTTCGCCAATAAACGTCTGTGTTTCATGTACGCTTGCTTTGATACTATTTTTCGGTTGTACCGCTTGCTCGGTAGAACCTGCCGTATAAAACCCTCGGTTTCTTGTTTCGCTCCAATTGGCTAAAAAAGCACTATCGGTAGGCTCACGGTACAACGCAGATACGGTGTTCTTTCTTGTCGGCGTGAAAGCCACAAAATGTTCTTTTTGAGTTGAACCAGTGGTAGCCGTACTTGCCTCCTTAACGGGTGCAACTTCCGCTGAATTTGTATTCGTTGGCAGATACTTTGCCGCCATCTGGTATGATTTCTCCATCAGAGCAAGCTGGTCATCAACGGTTACAGATTTAGGTACATCTTTGTCAGCCAGCTTTTCTTTCATCTCTTCCATTTGCCTACGGAGTTCTGTTGTTTCCGAATTGTTGTCCTGATAAAATGAACCTAACGTGTTTTGTGCATTGCGGTAACTGTTCAATGTAGGATTACCGTTTCTTCCCGAACTTCTGCTACCTCCATAACTGTTGCTTTGACCTTCTTCAGGAAGTTGTTCATCAATCGATTCTTCTTTGTCTTCGGTATTCCAATAGTCAGAAAGCGTAGTTAAAGCACTGCGTTTTTCCTGCTCTTTGCGTTCGAGCATTTCCTGCTCATACGCCTTGCCTTTGTCGGCAGGCATTCCGGCTCCGGTAGCCTCTGGTACTGCATCATTCAATCCGATATTTTCAATTTCCTTTTTATCGGAAGACGGTTTAAATATCAGATACATACAACCGAGAAATACAACGCCCATCAAAACAAATATGAGTGGCTTTTTGAGTTTTTCGGTTTTATTACGTGTACCATCTTGCAGTACATCAGTGGTTTCGTTCGGGACACCTTCTGTCACCCGAACAACCGATTTTTTGTTCTCATTTTCTTTCATAAATCTGATTTTTTAGAATTGTTGATAATGTGTCCTGCAATCTTGCAGGGCTTTCACTTTTTTTGAGGACAGGATTTTCTATATGCTCAATGACCATATGGTTATCGGACTTTGAGGTATCGTACCATACTTTGCCAATGACACCTGCGGTAAGCATCAGGTAACCCACAAAGAAGTACAGCGTATATCGGTGCTGTTTCTGTAGGGGCAATGCCCGCCAACGTTCGTCCAGTTTGTCAAAGTACCTGTCCATATTTGCTCTTAATTTTTTCATAGCCTCACTATTTCTATTGTTATAGCTTGAAACGTTTAGGGCTTTTAACCGCCTTTTGCTTCGCTTCATCATTGACCAAAGCGACTGCCTCTAACGCTTTGGGTGCGGATATTACAGACAGGTTTGTCAGTTCCGATTTTTTGAGTAATTGCCCAAAGCCATCTTTCTTCGCTACTTCCATACGGCTAAGTGAGAACTTGCCATTCAGGTACTTTACCCACATACTGCATTCTACACTTGGCTTGTCATCGCCCGACCATTGTAGGTAGCCCGTCAGTAGTAAGTCCTGCTTAGGCAAACTGTCTGCACCTTTTTGACAGTTTTCGAGGTATTCCCCGATGCTTTCTTTCAACTTTCCGGCATACGCACCCTGCGTATGGAAATAGCCGTTATATCCTTTGTCGGTAAGGATTTTTGCGAACGTGTTTAAATCTGATAATGCTTCCATAAAATTGTTTTTTAGCGTTCGATGACTTCTATATCCCTGTTTTCAATCACTGCAAATTTTTCAATATTGAAGCCCTGCGGATTGTTATCGGAACGAACGGAGTTTACGAGATAGCAGGAGGTAATCAGATTACGCCTGGTCACATTGCTCGAACGGATGATGAACTGTTTGGCGTAGGTACGCACCGCATAAGGATAGGTGTCGAAATTGCACACCACACTATCAACCTCAATGCGTTGTTGTACGTTTCCCGAAATGATCCTGCTGTAATAACCCTTTTCGGACAAGTCTTTGTAATAATCAAAAGCACTTTTGTCGGCAAGGTTGAATGCCCTGCTCATATTGCTTTCGATAGCATTCTTGTCGGGAGCAAGGGTAAAGAAAAGCTCGTGAAACCGTCTGACGTGTTCCCTTGCTTCCACAGGTCGATTGATGCTGGCATCTTGCGATAAGGCAAGCATCAAAGATTTGCCGTTATCCAATACATAGATTTTTTGGCGTTGTTCTTCTGCAAAGCGGTAGGAATGCCATACGGCATATCCTACCACGCCAATGCAGAGAACGGCAAACACAATGGCATACAAACGTATCTGCCGAAAGCTGTTTTCTATATTTCTTAGCGTTTTAAATTCCATTTTTTGAATGATTAATTGTTTATTTATTCATCAGTTTGCCGCCGATGTTTCCAACTGTGGAACCTGCACCTGCTCCGGCAATGTTTCCGGTTTTCATTGCAGCTTGATTTACGTTACGGGTAAAGTTTCCTGCACCTCCGGCTTGGATTACCCAGCCTGTTACTGTCGGTATTGTGAAGTATCCGATAATGCCGATAATCATAAAAATTATATATACCGTATTGCTGGTATCAGGTATGTAGGTCGGGTCAGCCAACATTGCTATATCCCTTTCCAATATGAGGGATTGTATCCTTGCCAGCATTGAGCTGAATAAATCTGAAACAGGAAGCCATAGATATACGCTGACATACCTCGTGAGCCATTGCGTGAGCGTGGATTGAAAACCATCCCATACGCTTATCGCAAAGGCTATAGGCCCGAGGATGGACAGGACTATCAGGAAAAATGTTCGTATCGTATCAATAACCAAAGCCGCAGCCTGAAAAAGTATTTCCAGTAAATTGCGGAACCAATCTTTTATGGCTTTTTCTATCTTGTAGGCTTGCCTGTCCATATACATCCCTGCCATTGTCCCGATGTCGGATGGCGACCAACCCAATTCGTCCAGCTTCTTATCGAACTCTTCGTCCGATACCATATAGGCGGTTTCAGGATTTCGTACCATTGCCTCATATTCCAATTGATCTTTCTGCTGTTGGAGCTTGTTAAGGTCAAGTACCTGGTCTTCGAGTATGGCGTGGGTTCCCGTAACCACAGGACTTAGTACCGCATTGATGGTTCCAAGCACGATGGTTGGGAAGAACATAATGCAAAGCCCCAAAGCAAACGGGCGTAACAATGGAAACATATCAATAGGTTCGGCACGGCTTAAAGCCTGCCAAACCTTTAATGCCACATAGAACAATGCACCCAATCCCGCCAGACCTTTAGCTACAGCAGCCATATCGCCTGCAAGCGGCATCATATCGTCGTAAAGCGAACGCAGTAGTTCGTGAAGATTATCCCATTCCATAGCTTACCAGTATTTTTGGTTATCATTTCCGTAGAGTTCAAGCACTCTCTTGGCATCGTTTTTCTTTTTCGCTCTCAGGTAGCTGACAGAAATATTCTTATTTGTGTAGTAGCGAACAAGGCTGTGGTAATCCTTAACCTCTTTGTACACACGGTCAATAATATCCATACGTTCTTTGTCGTTCAGAGAAAGGCTGCTAGCGCTTACGATCTGTTTGAGTTCTTTCAACAGTTCGGTACTTTCATTAAGCAGTGCTGAATAACCATTGCCGATGGCGACTAATTCCTGCGGTTTAAAATTTGGGTCGTTCATCATCTTACCAAAATTGGTAACATACATTTCCGATACATCACCAACGAGAAGTACAGTTTGCTGTACCTTACGGGCATCCTTCACAAGGTTGTTTATGGCTTGGAGTTTATCATAGTATTCCTTGCCCTGTTTATAAACCTTTTCCACTTCCTTGAAATTTTTCACTACGTTGCTCACGGTAGATGAGGTCTGTACGATTTCATTCGCACTGTTGAGAATACCCGATGCCAGGTTTGTAGGGTCGGTTACTACCCATTGTGCTTTAGCTGATGGTGCAACGGCGAGCATTAGTGCCGTACACACCAGAAACAATACTTTTTTCATTGTTCTTAAATTTTAAAATGTTAATGACTATTGAATTGCTTTGTCCCGCCTTTGCATTGCGATATGTTTGATGGCGAGTTCAACGTTACCGTCCAGTTCGGAAGCGAGCTGCATCACTTCCATTTTTTCGGTTTCTTCGGTCGTGTATGCGAGGTATTCCTCCAAACTAACTTCGGTGGCATAGACTGCCGAGTTCGTACCACCTAAGCCTATCCAAACCTCTTTGTAAAGTCGGCTTGCATCGTTGTTCATATTGATAGAAAGTACCTGTCCTTTCTCTTTATCTGTAAGCCCTAACATCGCCTGTATATCATCGAATTTGTTCATATACTTGCGTTGGTCTAAAAGGATTTTACAGTCAGAGTTATTGATGATACTTTCTTTCACAATGGGCGACTGGATAATATCATCGACCTCTTGCGTTACCACAATCGCTTCTCCGAAAAATTTGCGGACGGTCTTAAACAAATACTTGATGTATTCTGCCATTCCCTCTTTCGCTATCGCTTTCCAGGCTTCTTCAATCAGGATGAGTTTGCGGATACCTTTGAGCCTCCGCATCTTGTTAATGAAGACCTCCATAATGATAATTGTGACTATGGGAAAGAGGATTTTATGGTCTTTAATCGCATCAATTTCAAACACGATAAAGCGTTTAGAAAGCAGATCTAATTGTTTATCAGAATTGAGCAAATAATCATATTCGCCACCTTTGTAATAAGGTTCGAGAACGTTGAGGAAATTGGCGATATCAAAGTCTTTCTCCCTTACTTGTTTTTCTTCCAATACCTTACGGTAATCGCCTTTTACATACTCATAAAAGCCATTGAAAGATGGATAAACATCATTCTGTTTAATGCGTTCGATGTAACCACTTACGGCATTAGAAAGGGCAACCTCCTCTGAACGGGTTGGCGGTTCATCATCACGTTTCCAAAGCGTCAGTATCAAAGTCTTGACACTTTCACGCTTCTCAATGTCGAACACGCCATCATCGGTGTAAAAAGGATTAAAGGCAATCGGGTTGTCTTCGGTGTACGTGAAATAAACACCGTCTTCGCCTTTGGTTTTACCTTTAATAAGTTCGCACAATCCTTGATAAGAATTACCAGTATCTACAAGTAAAACATGAGCGCCTTGCTCGTAATACTGCCGTACCATATGGTTTGTGAAGAACGATTTACCACTTCCCGATGGACCAAGTATGAACTTGTTCCTGTTCGTGATAATTCCACGCTTCATCGGTAAATCTGAAATATCTAAATGGATAGGCTTTCCGGTCAAACGGTCGGCCATCTTGATACCAAATGGTGATGGTGAATTGTGGTAATTGGTTTCTTCCGTGAATAAACACAAAGCTGGCTCGATAAACGTGTAAAAACTTTCCTCACTCGGAAAATCACCTGCATTGCCCGGCATTCCCGCCCAATACAATGTGGCTACATCCATAGTATTATGGCGGGGCTTACACTCCATCAATGCCAATGCACTACCGCAATCGTTCTTTAGCTGTTTCAGCTCCACAGGGTCTTCCGACCACGCCATAATGTTGAAGTGTGCACGGATGGAGGATAGCCCGAAGCTGTGGGCTTCATTCAGGTACTTTTCTATCCACTCTTTGTTGATTTGGTTAGCACGGCTGTACCTTGCAAGTGAGTGCATATTCCTTGCGGACTTTTCAAACTTTTGCAGGTTGTCTTCGCTGTTATCCAAAAACAAATACTGATTGTAAATGTGATTGCAACTTAACAGCAAACCCACAGGTGCGGCGAATGACAAACGGCAGTCGCTCCGGTCGGTAGATAGTTTTTCAAAACGGGTATCAGCCGATACCGTTCCGGGTAAATCGTCCGTATCGGACAAGGTGTGCAGGCTCAACCTTTTGTTCCCGATACGGACTTCTTCAGTTCCGAGAGCGATGTCCTGCATCGGTGTTCCGGCTTCCCTTGATAGCGTTAGGTACTGTTCCAGTAATCCCTGCTTTTCTTCTGTTCCGATGATGTCATCTTCGGTAAGGCGTTGCAGGGTTATAAAACCGCTATCGTTCACGATACGCTCAAACTGTGTTACCGCTTCCATAAAGCGGTGTATCGTTTCCTTGTTCCTGATTTCCTTTGGTATCAATGAACCCTTGCAAAGCGAGCTGAAATTGCTTTGCATTCTCATTCTTTCCTTACTAGTCTTGGTTAGGAACAGGTAACAATAATGGTTTAGGAACGGTCGCTCATTAAAATGACGTTGATAGGATTTAGCCAAAAAACTTTGGTCTTCCTTCGCCAAATCGGGAGCGTAGCTTTCTTTAATGTACCAATCCTGTTTGTGAACGACTGTAAAATCCGGTAAAGTTTTGATAGCCTTATGCCAGGCGGAATGAATGGCTTCATATTCCGCCGAAGCGACCGTAAACAGTTCCGGCAAACGAACCTCATAACAGGCGGTAATGTCTGCATCTTTGGAAAGAATGCAGTTGTTTTCTACTGCCAGCAAAGGAAACTTGCTTTCCAATGTGGTGGTCTTTGCTATATTTCTCATACGGCATTCTGTTTTGAAGTGAATTTTAAATAGCGATGTACAGGCTTGCGGCAGATGATGTAGCGGGGATGCCTTTTATTGGCGGCTATCTTCATCAATCCGTGTTCGCCATATTTCCTGTTCAGTGAAAAGGTTTGCCATACAATGAGCGAAGCTCCGCCTGCTCCGAGGAATAGGCAGATGTAAGAGTTCACGCCTGCCATATACAGTATCATCACGAGGATAAGCGTACCGAGCAGCCCACCTGCGAAAATGAACAGGTATTGTGCTTTCAACCCTTTAAATTCTACTGTCCTGCCAATACCTTTGTTTATGTTATAACTGTTCATAAAGCAAAGGATTAAAGGAAGAATGAACGCAGGATGGTAGCCGCCACGATTAAGAAGATACACGCACCGAACCAGCTCGCCGCAGTTTTCGATGTGTCGGGATCGCCTGAACTGAATTTGTTGTACACCTTAACGCCTCCGATGAGCCCAACCACCGCACCGATGGCGTAGATTAGTTGGGTTGCGGGGTCGAAATAGCTTGTTACCATTTGGGTAGCCTCGTTGATACCTGCCGAACCGTTTCCCTGTGCGAACGCACCAATTCCTGACAACATTGCCATTGCTGCCAGCAAAACTTTTTTTCTCTGTTTTTCCATAATTGAAACACATTAATTTGTTACTGTTTTCCCGCACCTTGCGGGCTTTCGGGACAAAGGTGTTTCAGAAATCAGGGCGTGATAACAAAGTGGCAGTCAGAGGTATTGTTTGGCTTTGAGTGGCGGTGAAAAACGAAAAGAGGCTGTTCCTAAAAATAGAAACAGCCTCTTTTTTACTGTAATTTATTAAACTTAAATTTAGGTCAAAGATTCTCTAATTGTTCTGAAATTTGCCAACGCACTCTCAATATTTTCAATAATATCGTCAATTAGTACTTCAGGATCTGGCAGATTATCCAAATCAATCAAATTATCATCTTTAAGCCAGACAATATCCAAATTTGTTTTATCTCTTTCAGTAATCTCCTCAATAGAATATTTACGCCAACGGCCCCTAGGGTTATCAACTGACCACGATTCTTCACGTTCTTTTTCAGAACCTATTTTATAATCGTTTATGAAATCTGCCAAATGCCTAAATGTTATTGGATTATTTTTTGGAGTATGATGAATGTTTGTACGGTAATCATAAAACCAAATTTCCTTTGTTCCTATCTCACCAGATTGATTCTTATTGTCAAAAAATAAAACATTCGACTTCACTCCCTGGGCATAGAATATCCCTGTTGGCAATCTTAAAATGGTATGCAAATTTGTTTCTTCGAGTAATTTTTTTCTAATTATCTCACCAGCTCCACCCTCAAACAAAACATTATCAGGAAGCACTACAGCAGCTCTTCCATCTTTTTCTAACATAGATACTATATGTTGTAAAAAAGCTAACTGTTTATTGCTTGTTGTAACCCAAAAATCCTTGCGTAAAAAATACCCATCCTTTTTAGCTTGGCTTTCATCTGTTGTTGGTATATCACTGCTACTTTTTCCAAATGGGGGATTCGCTAATACAATTTTTACTTTTGAAACCTCTTTATTTATTTTCTTAGGATTCAAACTATCCGAAACATGTATATCTGGTGTTTTTTGTAAATCACCAATGCCGTGTAAATATAAATTCATTAAACATAACCTTGCGGTAGCTTTTTCAATTTCCCAACCGTGAAAAGTGTCAAATTTCAAGAAATTTTCCTGATTTTTTGTAAGCTTATTATTCTGATGAATATGATTTAATGCACCTAAGAAAAATCCACCCGTCCCACATGATGGATCTGCGATGGTTTCGCCTGGGATTGGATTCATACACTCTACCATGGCTTGAATTACTGGTCTGGGAGTGAAATACTGACCCGCTCCACTATTTTCTGCATTCTTTTGTAATAACGTTTCATATATCTCCCCTTTAACATCAGAATCTGTTGAAGACCAATCGTCCTCATCAATTAGGTGGAGTAACTTTTTTAATTTTACTGAATCGTATATTTTATTTTGGGCACTTGCAAATATTTTTTCTAACATTCCACCTGATTCTGCAAGTGTTTTTAATATTTGTTCATATTGTTCCAGAAGCGGACCTCCAGAAATAGCTACTAGTTCTTTCCAATTACATATATCTGGTAAGCTATATTTACTCTTGTTTTCATCTGCCATTTTAAGAAATAGGAGATACGTTAATTGTTCCAAATAATCATTATACCCTAAACCGTCATCACGTAAGGTGTCACAATATGACCAAATTTTTTGTGCTATGTTGGATGTTGACATATTCTTAATTTTTATGCTGCAATTTTAGATGCCCATGGCAAACCCATACTATCCAAACAAGCTTTAACAGTTGCGGTAAACTCTGCAGTTGGTTTTACTAAATCTTTTAATTGTTTTAATTTCTCCTTTATCTGACCTCTCCTTAAGACACTAGGATTTGCGTCATTCAAATCCATTAAATTTTGAGTCTCTGAAACAAGTGTTGAAACTTTAACCCAAATATCTTGTCGAGCTTCTTTCAATTTCTTGAAATTCAAATTCAGACCCTTTATTGTATAATCAGCTCTTTCAAAATCCCATCCACTTGATTTAATAGGAGTGACTTCTCCTTTTGGATTAAATGTTATTTTCAGAACATCCTCTTCTTCACAAGGGTCTAAAAAATACACCAACTCATCTTCAATTGGAGTATTGGGAGCATCAGATTTATGACTTCTTACTGCAAATTTGTCCCGTTTTCTTACATTCCCGGCACCTCCACAAACTCTATAATTAGTCCAAGTAAATGCCAACCACCAATAACCCCCTTTATCTTTTTTATCAATACCCAAAGCTATTTTTTTTGGTCTGAAATGATCCACGTGTAAATGATTATATTTATCTTTTGCTTCGGAATACCAGCACTTTTCATTTGATATGGATAATAAAAAATCTTTTAATTCCCCCCAAACAACCTGATTGTCATCTATAATCTGATTTCTAGTAGGTACATCTTGAGCATTAATAAGTTGTTGCGTCAAAGCATCCGCCTTATTTATCCACTCAGTATCTGGTTCAAATCCGGTTCTATCTATGTGAATCATTTTCTTCTTCTTTTGACAGTTCTTCAAGAATTTCCATAGCCAAAGCATTTTGCTTATCTAATTCTTCCTTTGTAAAGCTGTTTTTTCCATGCTGCTTTACGCGATTTTTATAGGCCACTATAAACTTTTGGTATAAAGGATCTCTAAATGTATTTCCAAAACCTAACTCTTCTAACCCTATAAAAAGTAATCGTAGTTCTTCTTGTTCTTGTTCAGAAAGTTGAGCCGCTTGCTGTTTTACTAAAAGTTCATTCCTCTTGTCTAACTTTTCCTGAGTAAAATCATCTATTGTTGTTGGTAATCCAAAGAATTCACTCGTTAATATCCCTTCCACACCCAGTCCTCGTGGGTCTACCTCTGGTTCTTCCACTATAATTTTTCCGTCAGATGTTGTTCTAAACAATCGAACTTCTTCTTTAGTGAGATTCCCAATTACCAATGGATCGTGGGTATTCAGTATTATTTGAGTACTTGCAGGACGATCAACTACTTTATCTAAAAACTCTAAATATCTCCATTTCCAAATTGGGTTGAGATGTGTGTCAGGCTCGTCGAGTAAAATTAATGAATCCTCATCTTTTGTGAATTTTAGCAATCCCAGTACGGTTAGCAATTGCTGCTCTCCCTCACTTAATTCCTTAAATGTTATACTACCGTCGACATTTTTCTTTTTAACTTTAATCCTAACTTCCGCAATCAGTTTTGAAATGTATGTACTCTCTAATGCTTTAAATAAGGCTGTATTATTCGTATAAGTTTTAGCTAATTCCTGAAGTTTGTCTTTGCCTTTTAAATATAAATAAAGCCGTTTTTGATCTTCAGTTTCAGCAAAATCAGTTCTTATTTTCTCGTCATTATATATTGGAGCTAGAGATAATTCCCAAAGCTTTTCTAAGAAAGGTCTAACTAATCCTTTTGCTGTCCAAAAAATATCATCTGGATTATTTTTAATCCTGCTTTCAGCCCATTTGGGCATTTTAAGGACAAATAAAATAGATTCAATATCTTCTATATTCAATACGTCGTTTAAGAAATTTAAACTCTCTTCTTCCTCATGAGTGAAATAAGCCAGTAAAACAAAATATGAATGAACTAATTGTACATAGAATAGTTTCCTTAAAGAATCAAGTTCGGTATCTTTGAAATCCTCGTCGATTATCTTGTTATAGAAATTGTTTTGATGATCCCAAAAAATCTCTTTCAATTTATTACTTAAACCCGAATAGTAAGTAAATACATATTTTGGTTGATACTTCGTTTTAGCTTCATCTGAAAAGAAAGACTTAAACGTTTGCTTTTCATCATTTACCAGAATGGCATAGTTTCCTTCTTGACATGTTACATTAATTACTTCATTCTGTATTTTGTAAACAATGTTATAGTCAAAATTTGGCGATTGTCTTTTTGTATCAGTGCTTAGATCAAGATATTTGAAAATTAAAATTAATGCCTCAATAAAATTTGATTTACCCGAAGCATTTTGTCCAAGTAAAACCGTTTTCATCTTATTTTCATCAAGATTAATCGTGAACTGATTTAGGTTTTTGTAATCTTCTATATAAACCTTGTCTATTCTCATGATTTGCCAGCTAATTTTAAAAATGAATCTTTACCATCTCTTGGTAATTCAATAATATCTCCAGATTCAATGTGCTTTTTTAACTCAGCATAAAACTCTTCAATATCGTCTTTTTTATCAGAAGATAACCATAGCTGTTTTGAGGGAATTGGATCTATATTCTCATTCAATATTTCGAGAATTGACTTTGTCGTTTCCATAATTTTCACTTTTAGCGGAGCATTCTTTTGTTCTTTTTCTCTAATTAGATACTCATCTTTTTCAACTTTAACCCTCCCCAGTAAAATAATGGCCGATTCATCTGTAATGTCCTGATCCAACAAATTCCCGGTAAAAGCTTTATTTAATAAACTCTTTTTGGTCAATTCTATGGACAACAAGCTTTCTTTAATTGATAAACTCATGTAATCACAGATCGACATAATACTGTCTAAACTTTTTACAATTTGATCTTGTTCTTTTTTTAATGGGCATGGAATAATTAAATTAGACAATTTTGTTCCATTAACATTTGGTTGGGCTACCCCAGATTTATTTTCAACTATTTGCTCCCAATATAAGTCACTTTGAAAAAAATATGAGACATACCTTTTATTTACATCTTCACCCAATCTTACTCTTATCAAATAAGATGCGAATATAGATTCATGCGGAGTAGATGTTATAAGATAACTTTTACCGACAGTTGCTCCTGTTCGTGCAAATAACAAATCTCCCTCTTTTAGTAAGAACTTTGATTTTCTCTCGTTCGATATTTTGCTATGAGGTACAGAATTCCAATTAACTTTATTATCTTGAATATCTGTTATTCGTAATAGTTTAGGACCAACAATTTCATTCGATGACTTGCCGGAATATCCGTAATCTATATGTAATGCAATATCTCGTAAGCGCACCCATCCCCAATATTGCGGTAATTCTTTTAAATTAGAAATTTCTTTTCGCAGAACATTATCCAACGAAGCGAGATTTTCCTTTTGTTCTTTTTCTTTAGTAGTTAAATTTCTAGTTAAGTCATTTTTGACTTTATATTTAAGCTGTCCAGCAAATGCTATATTTAAAGCTAGCTTTCTATAAACTTTTAACTTATCTAGAGATAACTCCAACAGTTCTTTGCTTTTTTCAAGACAGCTTAATTTTTCTTCAAGCATTAATACAATTCTATTTTGTTCATTAATGCCACATAATGGTAGTACAATGTTAGAAAGAGAATTTGCATTAACATTGGGTTGTCCGCTTCCAATAGCTTTTGTGCTAATTTGTCTCCAATAATTAGCACTTTGAAAGAAGTAATATATATATTTTGAGCTTAGCTGTTTTGATAAGTTAATACGTATTAAATATGACGCGAATACAGCTTTGGGTATACTTTTAGTTATCAAAAAACTTTTACCAACGGTGGCCCCTGTTCGTGCAAAAACAATATCATTCTCCTTTAACCTGAATTTTTCAATATTATCAGTTTGGATTTCACAAAAAGGAACAGTTTCCCAATTAACCTTATTATTTTGTATATCAGTAATCCTCAAAAGCTTTATACCAGTGTTATTTTGAGTAGCGCTAGCTGTATACCCATAGTGAACCCTCAAAGAAATGTCTTCTATTTTTGCCCAAACCCAACCTTCAGGTAGCATATTATTTTCTTGATGTTCTTTCATGTTAAATCTTTTCCAAAAGATTTGTATCTATTAAATTCGTTTATGCATATTATCCCAGAGATTTGTTTGAGATAATAATTAATTTAGCTTGGTGGAGTTCAATAACTCTTTGATATCCACCTGTAAAAGCAATGCTATTTGAGCTAATGTTTCGACAGACGGCTGGATTTCATTAGTACACCATCGAGACACTGTACTTTCACTTTTACCCAATTCTTTAGCCAACCATTTACTTGTTTTTGATTGCTCAACTAATATACTTTTCAGTCGATTGATTTTCATTTCACGCTATTTAATACGCATTCTATGCGAATTTAAGGTTATTAATAACATTAACAAAGGATATAGCGGAGATTTATAAAATTAGGTACCTAGTGTCGTAAGATTGAGAAGATTAAAAAAGGAAGTTTGCTCACACAAACTCCCAAAAATCACTTTTCCGCAAGGTGGAAGAGCTGGTTCCGTTTTAGTGAAAAGTATTGTGGAACAGCTTAGCTATTCTTTTACATAGTGGATTTACATTCTTCGACCTTTTCTTTTACTGATTGCACTTTCCTCTGGCTTTGTACTAATGGCTGGTTTTTGCTCTGCCATTACCTCTTGTCCATTGTTACGCTTTACAGTTTCCGCAAAACGGGTTTGATGCCAAGGGATTGTCTTGGCTTCAAAATGCAGATGTACTCCTTGTTTTTTAAGATAGTCCGAACTATTTAAGTCACCCGTCTTGTTCTGGCCAATTGGGTCAAGGGTACGCTTGCTGGGAATTTGTACAACAATAAGGTCTTTGGGGATCTCCTTGACATTGAGGCTCACTTCCTGAAAGGTATGTGCTCTTTGATTGTAAGGAATGGTGTAGGTGTTGTCTTTATGCGAATAATAATGTTTGAGTTCGGAGAAGATGATGCCCCTTGACCAGATATCATCTTTGGGGTGTAATTTATCATTAAACAAGTCAATATAGAAGGTATGCCCCACAATATCTATCGTTGGGATAATTCGTTTGTAAGCAATTTTATCAAATGCATCTTGATCAACCATCAGCTTGAAATCGTCGATAGCATTGATTTTGTCTTCTGAAATGTTATGCTTTTTTGCCATTCCGATCGGGTCAAGTTTTACAAAGTCAGGTATCTCTGCCAATTTTGCTCCCGGTTCGGCGTACGTCGTCAAGCCCTTAGTTTTTGGGCTATACCAAAATCTGTAACCTTGTACTGCTTTTTCTTCCATATCGGATAGAGAAATTACATTTTTCGGATTGGCTTTTTCACGGAGTTCCAATTGATTTACATCCACTATAAATTCTGTTCCGAATACTTTATGCGTCGGAAGTGCCCTTTGTGTATCGGTAGGTATCTTATACAGATTATCCTTTGGTTCGTTTACAATATATTCCTCTTTTGGTTGTAGCTGTTCGGCAACATTAAGTTTTATATGCTCAATCACATTGGTGTCAACCCATGGCAGGGTACGAGCTTCAAAGTGCATTTGCTTCACATCTTGATCAGTAATGCTATTTCCATACTTTCTATTCCATCCCACTATATCCAACTCATACTGATTTGGAAACTGCACTATAATAATATCAGTTGGCAGTTCGGTCATTTTAGAAACATCGTCCTGTTGAAATTCACGTTTATTGGGGTTGTAGGGAATGACATAAGCCCGTCTATCACGGTCATAGTAGTCTTTTATTTCAGTAAAGTTTATGCCTTTGGATATAAAGTCGTCCTTTGGCCTTAGTTTGTCCATGCGTAAATCCACATAGAATGTGTGACCTGCAATATCAAGTGTAGGTAGCATGCCTTTATTCAAGCGAAGGTCAAGCAAACTGCCCGGTTCTATATTGGTATTCGGCAATCCATTTTCCATATTTTCTTATTTTAAAAGACAAAGGGAAGTCTATACAAACTTCCCAATGTCAAAATCACCAAAATCACTTTTCCGCAAGGTGGAAGAGCCAGCTTCTGTTTCAGATGTGAGAGTACTATCCAAAAGCTCGGCAATTTTTCGGGAAGCACCCTCAACGGAATTTTCCAGCAGGCTGAATAATTCAGTTCCCTGCAATTTTTGAACTATCGCAACCGCTGTTTCCTTTTGAGATTGTTCCAAATTTTCTTTTTGGAGCAATGCCCCTACGGAGCTTAGTTCGTCATAGGTAACCCCTTGGGCCAGACTGTCATCGCCACCGGATATTCCGTACCTGTTCCATTCTTCTTCCTCTTCCTCCAAATCAGGCATATTACTGAAAACTTCGTCCAGCTCTTCCTGCGGAATTTGAATACCTACGTTTTCATTTTCGTCGTATTCAATGTCTAAATTATCAAGGTTTATCTCATGTTCCTCTATTTGGCTTTCATTGGTAGCGTTTGGCACTGAAAGGCTTCTTACAGGCTTGGGCTGACCCATAATATCGGGCAGGTTCGGATTAACCTTTTCCTGCATTGGCTTATGCTCCGACCTTTTTTTAATGACAATCTTGTCCTGCACCAGTAGGACAATGACTATGAGAAGGCATATCACAATTACTGTTTCCATAGCTTATAAAATAGGTTTGTACTTATCATTGAAACTCTTGGTAATCTGCTCGCCAAATTCCTGGAAATGATAATCCAGCAAATTGTCCAGATAGCCGTATATGGTTATCTTGTCTTCGCCTATAACCTGTACAATGCGTGACATCTTTTCGTGAAAATCCGGTCGGATATAAACCGTTTTCCCGTCACGGGCATTGGTATCAGGTTTTTTGAAAAAGATACTTTCGTAGTCTGCTTCGTTTGTCCTTTTGGTTCTGCTCTTTTCTTTAATCGCAGGTTTTTCCTGTGCCAGTTCTTTAGGCTTAATCTCTTCCTTTTCGGGTTCTTCAGCAGGCGGTTCAGGTGGAAGCTGTAGGCCCTCTTTTTTTACGCCATCTACCATCAGGTTCATCATCAGTTCCTCGTTAATATCAGGCGTGGCTTTCTTTTTATTATCTTTCTCCATAGGGCTATAATTGAACGATTTTTAAAAATTCGTCTATGAACAAGTCTAACTGACTGGCTTTCATCAAACGTTCATCGGGAGGCATTACGGTAGAACGGAAAACGGTTTTGCTGTCCGTTTCGCTTTCTTTGCGGAAACGGGTGCTGTTCTTAATTTGGCTTTGCATCAGGCTTAATCCTAATTGCGCAATAAGCTGGTTATACACGCCATATAGGGGTGTGCTTTCCCTGCCATCCACCTGGTTCCAAAACAGGTTAATGGTTTCTATGGAAGTTTCCCCTTTTTTCATAATCACATCCTGCAAAAGCTGCGTGAAGATGAGCGTACTTTCCATTACCACACGGTCTGCCGTGATAGGCGTAAAAATGTGGTGCATTCCTGCCAATGCTTTCAGAATGCCGGGCGTATTCACGGTTCCGGGCAGGTCAAAGAATACCACATCAACCGGAACGGAAGATGTGTTTACAAATTCGTGAGCCGCATCCAATACGCTATCTGCTTTGTGTTGCATAATTGGATAGGCTTTTTTGTTGATAGTGGTAAATTGTTTGTACGCCAGCCTTTTCAAAGCCTCGTTTTCCATTACCATTGCCAAATCCCTTGTCTTCATTTTCATTAGGCTATGCTGCGGAAAATCCGCATCAAATACGGCTACGTTATAGCCCAACCGATAGTGCATCGTACTCGCAACAAGCGTTGTAAAAGTGCTTTTGCCGACACCGCCTTTTTGTGATGAAAAAGCGATAAATACTGTTTTGTGTTTTGCGTTCATATTGCTGCTGTTTTTAATTATTTATATATCCATTTACTTATGTCCGTATATCCGCAGTTATCTACTTCTGTATTGCTATATGTATGCTTGTCGCTCTGTACATACTTTTATAGCTAAGCGGGTAATTACCCACCAAGCTGTCTATGTACCTGAATACACGCTTATAGCTGTATGCAGACAAGTATGTTTGTACCAGCAGACCAGCTTTCTTATGTGCGTGAATACGCCCATACTCAACCGCATAATCAGGTATCACAATAGGTACTTTTCTACATAGCTGATTGAGTACTTCTGTTGTTACCTGCATACTTAACTATGCCCTTATATCTGTTTGTAGGCACAAAGAAATGTAGATATATAAGTGCTTTTGTTATCGTGGCATTGTTTGGCGTTCAAAGGCAGAGTTTGTCCAGGTATTGCATTGCAATACTCTTAAAGGCAGGGCTTTACTTTGTACAATGATTATTATTAACGGATTTATGCAAATGACTTTTGACAAATCGGAGGGTAACGGGAACGGCATCGAGCCGTTTTTCCCTGTTACATTTAATCCATCCCGCAGGGCGGATTTTTGTGTTCAACAGAACACGGCAAGTTGTGTTTTGAGGCACTCGAAAC
Organism: Chryseobacterium lineare; assembly: GCF_977014045.1. Taxonomy (NCBI): domain Bacteria; kingdom Pseudomonadati; phylum Bacteroidota; class Flavobacteriia; order Flavobacteriales; family Weeksellaceae; genus Chryseobacterium; species Chryseobacterium lineare. The sequence continues at coordinate 782,812 of NZ_CDRNIQ010000001.1, forward strand.
CGAGTTAGTGCCTCAAAACAACTTGCCCTGCCGGGAGCTTAAAAAACCACTCCGAAGTCGAGGTTTTGTGTGAATTTAAAATGGATTAGTGATGAATGAGAATAATAACAGAAAACAAAATAAAGGCGGACGGAAGGCAAAAACCGACCCAAGTATCCACCGCCACGTCTTTCGTCTTACTGATGAAGAAAATGCCAAACTTTTATCGCTTTTTGAAGCATCGGGAATGCCTAACAAAGCAAAGTTTATCATTTTCCTGTTGTTTGGCAAGGAAATGAAATCGGTTAAAATTGATAAAGGAACAGTTGATTTTTATATGAGATTAACCTCGTTTCATAGTCAGTTTCGTTCTGTGGGTGTCAATTACAACCAAATAGTGAAGCTTTTGTACAAGAATTTTTCCGAGAAAAAAGCCGCAGCATTCCTCTATAAATTAGAAAAACAAACGGCTGAAATGGCGATGCTATGCCAAAAAATCATTCAGTTAACCGAAGAATTTGAAGCAAAACATTTGAAAAAACAGCTGTAAAAATGATAGCAAAAATCGGAAGAAGCGGGAATTTATACGGTGCATTGGCGTACAATCAGCTCAAAGTAGAGAATGAAAACGGGAAAATTCTGTTCGCAAATAAGATAATCGAAACGCCAACTGGAGCATATACTGTTGCACAATTAGCACAATCTTTTGCACCTTACCTGATTGCCAACCGCAATACGGAAAAGCATACGTTGCATATTTCGCTCAACCCCGACCCGAAAGATAAGGTTAGCGATGACAGGTTTCGGCAAATGGCGGAAGAATATATGCAGGAAATGGGCTACGGCGAACAGCCTTTTGTAGTCTTTAAGCATACCGATATTGACCGTTCGCATATTCATATCGTATCGGTTTGTGTGGACGAGAACGGTAAAAAAATCTCTGACAAGTTTGAAAAAATGCGGTCTATGAATGTGTGCCGTGAACTCGAAAGGAAACACGGATTGATACCCGCGACCGATAAAGAACATAAGCAGAACGTCAAGATTTTCTGTCCGGTAGATTACAAAGCAGGCGATGTGAAAAGTCAGATTGCTGCGGTTGTCCGTCACCTGCCGAATTATTATAAATTTCAGACTTTGGGCGAATACAATGCCTTGCTTTCCCTGTTTAATGTTACCACCGAAAAAGTGGAGGGCGAATTGCAGGGACAGCTACGGCAGGGTTTACTTTACATTCCTTTAAATGAAAAAGGCGAAAGAGCCGGGCATCCGTTCAAGGCTTCGTTGTTTGGTAAAAATGCAGGGCTTCCGGCTTTGGAACTGCATTTTGCAAAATGCAAAGAGGATTTAAAAGACCACCCGACAAAACCTACCATTAAAGCTGCTGTTACCATTGCCCTGCAATCAACAAATGATGAGCAGGGTTTTAAAAAGCAGTTAGGCGAACAGGGCATTAATGTAGTGGTGCGTAGAAATGATACAGGACGTATTTACGGAATAACTTTTATAGACCACAATTCTAAAACGGTTTGGAACGGTTCACGCTTAGACAAGGAACTTTCTGCCAATACCTTTAATGATTATTGGAATAATAATATCAAACCGGGGATTAAAGAGCCAGTTGAATTAAAACCGAAAATATCCACATCAAATGATGCGGATCTTCCTGCGGAAGAACCACATCATTTGTTCGACTTCCTGAATACTAATGAAAAACACGAAGATGGTTTGATTGAAGCATTGGGAGGTTTACTGCCCGAAGCACAGGGCGAAGATTACGAGGAACAGGATTTTGCCAACAAAATGAAGAAGAAAAAAAGAAGACTGTAATGGAAGATTTTTAATTCTACTTGTTGTATTTAAGTAGTTGCTTAAATAAGCGAATTAACTACCTTTGCATTATGGACAATAATTCTTGCATACGACAACAAGCTGACATTAAACAAATAAATCGCTGTAAAGACAGAGTTTCAAAACTCAATGGTTCGTTTGACTATTTATCGAACGGACTTGAATTGGCGGGAAACAATGTAAGGCTGAAAATCCTCTTTCTGCTTTATGAAGAAAAGCGGCTTTGCGTTTGTGACATAAGCGACATTCTTGGTATGACTATTTCAGCAGTTTCGCAGCACTTACGAAAACTCAAAGACAGAAAACTCATTGAAACAGAACGAGAAGCTCAAACCATTTTTTACTCATTGACTAAAGAGTATGAAAAAATGCTGAAGCCGTTTTTCCAAATCCTTGACGAAAACAAAATCTTAGAAGCGATATGAAAACAGACAAAAAATTAATTGGTGCAGGACTTTTGACTACAATTGCAGCTTCCCTTTGTTGCATCACGCCAGTTTTGGCTCTTATTGCAGGAACAAGCGGGCTTGCTTCAACCTTTTCGTGGCTTGAACCTTTCCGACCGTATTTTATCGGTTTGACAATTTTAGTGCTTGGTTTTGCTTGGTATCAAAAGTTGAAACCCAAAATGCAAATTGACTGCAACTGTGAAACGGAAGAAAAACCAAAATTCATTCAGTCCAAAATGTTTTTAGGAATTGTAACGGCATTTGCAATCGTAATGCTTGCTTTCCCATATTATGCACATATTTTTTATACCAAAACAGAAAAACAAGTCATTGTGGTTGACAAGTCAAATGTTCAGACGGTCAAGTTTTCTATTAGCGGAATGACTTGTGCAAGTTGTGAAGAACACGTAAATCACGAAGTGAGTAAATTGACAGGAATAATCAGTTCAAAAGCTTCTTACGAAAATGGAAATGCAATCGTAGAGTTTGACAACTCAAAAACCAACAGTTCTGAAATTGAAAAAGCAATTAACAAAACAGGATATGTTGTAACTGATAAAAAATAAAAATAAAATGAAAATTATGTTGCAATCAACAATCACTTGCCCCAACTGCGGACACAAGAAAGAAGAAACAATGCCGACAGATGCTTGCCAATATTTTTACGAATGTGAAAAGTGCAAACAAGTTCTTAAACCAAAGCAAGGCGACTGTTGTGTTTATTGCAGTTACGGAAATGTTCCTTGTCCACCCATCCAGCAAGACAAAAAATGTTGCTAACGGATAGAAAACAAAAGAGGTTAGCAACTAAAAGTGTCTTTTATTTTGATGCTCGATAAATGTTACTATACAAAGTGGTCATAGAAGCTATACCTCTTATTTCTCCGCCAAACACCGCCACGCGCAGCCATTGACTGCCACATTCTTAAAGGCTCTATATAGAGCCTTTAAATTCACGCCCGAACATTAAAACTAAAAAATAATGCAGGGAGAAGACGATTTAAGAGGTTTAGCCAAAATAATGGCTTTTATGAGGGCAGTAAGTATTCTTTTGGTACTGATGCACCTTTATTGGTTCTGCTACGGTTTCTTTTTAGAACGAGGCTGGACGTTGGAAGTAATCAACAAGATATTAGGCAATTTCGACAGAACGGCGGGTTTGTTTTCACATTCCCTTTACACCAAAGCATTCGCTTTGATTTTACTTGCTTTGAGTTGCTTAGGAACAAAGGGCGTAAAGAATGAGAAGATAACCTGGTCTAAAATATACGTAGCTTTGGGCATTGGTTTTGTGCTGTTCTTTTTGAACAGACCGTTGCTAAAGCTATCTCCGGTAATAGGTACATTCCTGTATATTCTTACTATATCGTTAGGTTATATCGCCTTGCTGATGGCGGGCGTATGGATGAGCCGATTGCTTCGTACTAATTTGATGGATGATGTATTCAATAATGAAAACGAAAGTTTTCAGCAGGAAACAAAGTTGATGGAAAATGAATATTCCGTAAACCTACCTACCAAATTTTACTACAAGGGAAAATGGAACAACGGTTGGATAAACATTGTAAATCCTTTCAGGGCATCAATCGTGTTGGGTACTCCAGGTTCGGGTAAATCGTATGCTATCGTAAACAACTACATTAAGCAGCAGATTGAGAAAGGCTTTAGTATGTACATCTATGATTTCAAGTTTGACGACCTTTCTACCATTGCCTACAATCACTTACTGAAGCATCGGGACAAGTACAAAGTTCAGCCGAAATTTTACGTGATAAATTTCGACGACCCACGCAAGAGCCACCGTTGTAACCCGCTTAATCCCGACTTTATGACGGACATTTCTGATGCTTACGAAGCGGCTTATACCATAATGCTGAACCTCAATCGAAGCTGGATACAGAAGCAAGGAGATTTTTTCGTGGAAAGCCCAATTATCCTATTGGCTGCCATTATTTGGTATCTGAAAATCTATGAGAACGGTAAGTATTGTACATTTCCACACGCCATTGAATTGCTGAATAAAAAGTATTCGGACGTATTTACCATTCTGACCTCATATTCCGATTTGGAAAACTATCTTTCTCCGTTTATGGATGCCTGGCAAGGTGGCGCACAAGACCAATTGCAGGGGCAGATTGCATCGGCAAAAATTCCTTTGTCAAGAATGATTAGCCCGCAATTGTATTGGGTAATGACCGGGGATGATTTTACGCTTGACATCAACAATCCGAAAGAACCTAAAATTTTGTGTGTAGGTAACAATCCCGACCGTCAAAATATCTACTCCGCAGCTTTGGGATTGTACAATTCGAGAATTGTTAAGCTCATCAACAAAAAAGGGCAATTAAAGAGTTCAGTAATCATTGATGAGCTGCCGACAATTTACTTCAGAGGATTGGATAATTTGATTGCAACAGCAAGAAGTAATAAAGTGGCGGTTTGTTTAGGTTTTCAAGATTTCTCGCAATTAACCCGTGATTACGGCGACAAGGAAAGTAAGGTAATTCAAAATACGGTAGGCAATATTTTCAGCGGTCAAGTGGTTGGCGAAACGGCAAAAAGTCTTTCGGAACGCTTCGGAAAAGTATTGCAGAAACGCCAAAGTATGACGATTAACAGGAATGATAAATCTACATCTATTTCCACACAGTTAGACAGCCTTATTCCGGCATCGAAAATTTCAACACTTACACAGGGTATGTTTGTGGGTTCAGTTTCGGACAACTTTGATGAACGTATCGACCAAAAGATTTTCCACGCTGAAATTGTAGTGGACAATGAAAAAGTTGCCGCAGAAACTAAAGTATATCAGAAGATACCGGAAATCCTATCCTTTGTTGATGAACACGGAGAAGACAAAATGAAACAGGAAATTGAAAGCAATTACCGTCAGATAAAACAGGATATTGTACAGATTATCGAAACGGAATTGGAGCGTATTAAAAACGACCCAAACTTACAGCATTTGGTGAAATAAGAATAGATACAGAATGTAGGTAGCGTTTTAAAAAATAAATAGAGTGTTGTGTTCAGTAAGTTTTGTTTAATTTATTTTACTATACTTTTTAGGTTTCATTCCAATATGTTTTTCAAACAATCGTGTGAAATGACTAAGGTTTGAAAATCCAAGTTGATAGCCGACTTCCGCAACAGATAGTTTTTCTTCACGAAGTAAAAATGCCGCTTTCTGCATTCTTAATTTTTGATAATAATTGTAAATGCTATCCCCAAAAATTTGCTTGAAGATTTTCCCCAACTTACTTACGCTCATGTTGGCTTTTGTCGCCAAAATATCCAATTGGGGAGGCTCATTTATATTGTCCAACATTTCTTCTCGCAATTTATAAACCGCTTTTATATCTTTTGGATGAATGGAGTATTTCGGTAATTCATCACGTTGTAGTAAGTTTTCAAAAAACAAAAAAATTAATTCCTCAGCTTTTATTTTATAGTAAAAGTTTGCAAGAGGATGCGAAACCGCTATTTCGAAAATATCAGCAGCTACCGATTGTATTTTTGGTGAAACAAATTCTTCATACAAATAGGATTGCTCTTTTTGTACTACTAATTCCGTCAGTCGGGCATTGTTATCTTTTTCTAACAACTGCCTTAAAAAATTGGCTTCAATGCGTATAATAATATTGCTTGTTTCAAATAAGTTCGGCACTTCAATGTCTAATGCCACATCAGCAGTGGATACCTGAACAGAAGGCATAAATTTAAAAGATGATTTTTTTTGCGTATTCTGTTCTCCTGTTATTATATTTCTGAAACTAAAAATCAACACGCTTTTACTATCGTTATGCTTACTACGTTTTATGAAAAGACTTTTTTTTAGCTCATAATGCTGAAGCATAATACTGAGCTGAGGCAAAGGCTCTATCATTTTCAAATAGCCTGTTCCCAAACTTTCGGGGAAGTTCAAGTAACCGTTTTTATCAGTCAAACCACCCGACTTTTTGATGTATTCAGGTATGTTGTTTATCTCAATTGCTTTTTCCATTTTAACAAAAATACCATATTGGACTATTTTCACATCAAAAGTAACTATTTTATCCGTATGTAACTCCCGAAATTTGCAACGTAAATTATTTAAACAAAATAAAAATGGACAGTATAGAAAAGTTATACGATGTAATTGTAGCAGGTGCAGGACCTACAGGTTTGATGTTGGCTTGCGAATTAAAACTGATGGGGGCAAATGTTGCAATAGTAGAACGCAGAGCTCAAGGTACTACGGGAGAATCCCGTGCTCCTGGCATTAATGCCAGATCAATGGAGAATTTTAGAATGAGAGGTCTGGCAGAAGAGTTTGAAAAGCATGGAAATCCTCTAAAGGCAGTTCTTTTTTCGGGCATGCTAATGATGCCTAAGGCATTAGATCCTGATTTTCCGGATGCATTAATACTACCTCAACATCAAACAGAACGAATTTTGACAAAGCGGGCTACCGAATTAGGAGTAGATATTCATTGGGCTACCGAATTAATTTATTTTACTCAAGATGAAAATCAAGCAAATGTTTTTGTTCAGCAAAACGGGAATATAAAACAGTTAAGTGCCAAATATCTTGCAGGTTGCGACGGCGGAAACAGTGTAGTTAGAAGATTATGTGGTGAAAGTTTTACAGGAGAAGACCCGATTTCTCATTGGATTGTAGCGGATGTGCTGTTGAACACTCCACCGGCAGAAAATGAAAGATTTGGCCGTAACCTTAAAATAGGAACTTATCAGGTTTCAAATGTTGAAGAAGATTGGTTTAGAGTAAGTCTGATGAAAGTTACACCGCCGATAGACAGAAGCCAACCTGTTACTTTAGAAGAATTGCGGCAGGCTATGATAGAAGGAATTGGTACAGATTTCGGGTTGCGTTCCGCCCGTTGGATGTCAAGATTTGGCGATGGTTTTAGACAAGTAAAAAAATATCGTTACAGGCGTGTATTCCTCCTTGGCGATGCCGCACATACACATTCACCTATTGGTGGTCAGGGTTTAAATCTTGGTGTTCAGGATGCGGTGAATTTAGGCTGGAAATTGGGCATGGTTGCCACAGGCAAAGCTTCTGTTTCTTTACTCGATAGTTTTGAAGAAGAGCGACATCCGGTAGGTGCCAAAGTACTTCAAATGGCCAAAGCACAAACTGCACTTATCAAACCGGGTGCACAAATAGAAGCCCTGAGAGAGATTGTAAATACGATGGTGGAAGTACCCGAAGTAACACTTCATTTATCTAGAATATTAAGTGGTTTGGGTATTCGATATGATTGGGGAGAAGGATTTCACACAATGCTAGGACAAAGGATACCTAATATAAAATTATTAATAAATGGTGTAGAAAAAGATTTGTTTTCTCTCATGCACAAAGCAAGACCATTGTTGCTGAATTTTAATGAAGAAAACAATTTAGAAATTCCCAATGCATATCAGTCAAGCATTGATATTATTAAGGCAGTTCCAATAGTGAAAGGAAATAGTTCTGTATGGAACTTACCTGCAATCGGAGAAGTGCCTGCTATCAATAGTGTTTTCATAAGACCAGACGGATTTGTGTGCTGGGTTCAAACGGCAGAAGAACAGTTTAACAGCGAAAGACTAAATGAAGCTATAAATAAATGGTTGAAGTAAAAGATAAAACATAACAAACACCAGATGGCAGAAAGCCACTTGCCTGTACCCTGCATTTGTAACATTTCGTTTTTTACCAACAGCGAATTCGTAGACTCCAGCTCTTTAAGTGCTTAATTAAAACAGGCGAAGTTTAATGGAAAACTTCGCCTGTTTTATGTTTAACTAATTTAGAGGTCATTTCCTGAAAAATGCTCAGTAGAAAACTCAAAGAGCTTGAGTTGAATCAACTCATCACTGTAAAATATCAACTTAGCCAATACGGCGAAACGCTAAAAATATCTTACCCTCACTATTGGGGTTGAATCACCGAAAGCAGATAATTGGGTAGGTTTAGTTCTATTGTGGGTCGCAGAGTAGAATTGTCTGGATTCATACAGTTCAAGTTCTTTAATTAATCTACAACAACTACTTCATCGGACACAAGCGTTACCACGTCATTCAAATCAATGAAATTACTTTCATCAGGGTGGACTTTTTGTTTGTAGTTTTCACTTGCAAAGAAGCTGTTAAAGTCGTTCATTGAGGCAAAATAAATATCAGTTATACCGTCATACGCTGGTAGTGGAAAACCTTCAATTATTTTAGGATGAGAAACAACATACTTTTTCACATATTGCTTTGATTCGGGAATAGACATAAACAAAGGTGCGTGATGATTTCTATGATAATCAATAAAATCTTCTTTGCTCATTCCTGTGGTTTTTCGGATTAAAAACGTAAACTTTAGCATATTTGTAATTTTAATTTCTACAAAGGTAGAACGCTTCATTTTTTTAGACAATTACGCATAAATTTATGCGTATTCTATCTGGTTACAGAGACATAGAAAACTGTGTAACTTTGCAGAAGTAAAATAGTTTATATGTATCAAAAGAAAACACCTGTTCAACTTGACTGCGGTTTACATTTTTTCAAAGAACTTCTAAATGGCAAATGGAAACTGATGCTTGTTTATTATATTTCCAAAAACCTCAAACGTCCAAGTGAACTGCAGCGTAAAATTCCAAACGCTGACAGAAGAGTTATGGACAAACAACTGCAAGAATTAGTATTGCACGGATTTATCCATAAAAAGACTTTCAACACCAAAGTTCCTAAAGTTGAATATGAACTTACAGAACTTGGCGAAAAACTTTTACCATTGATTTTAACTATTGAACAATGGGGCGAAGAAAACCGATTTGTACTTACCAAAGCATTAGAAAAAGACCCTAAATTTCAAAACGTAGTCTGATTTTAATGGAAATTGCTATATTATGCAAAGTTACTTTTCCTATACGTTACATACGATACAACAAGTATTGCCAAAATGAACAATGGATATATAATATTGAATATAGGGTCGCCAACAACCGTGTGTGCAATAAATGCCGATATAAAACTAATTGACAAACCAATATAAGCTGTTTCTTTCGCAAAACGGAAAGGAAGCCAAAGTGCAATGGCGGCAAGACCTTTTGCAATTGCTAATTCAATCCGGAAATAATCCGGGAAACCCAAATGCTGAAACGCTTCTTTTAAAGCAGGATTTGTCAAATACGCAAATGTTGAAAATGCCATTGCTAACGACATCAACCCCGTCGTAATGTAATAAGTGATTTTTATTGACTTCATTTTTCTCTTTTTAATTTTTAATGCTGTAAAATTACTTATATTTGCTTACTAATAGTTAGTAGTAAACAAAAGGTTAGTACTAACTATTAGGTTACTTTCAATAAATTATGAAGCAAAAAGTAATGTATTCAGAAGTACAATGCACTAAGCACATCAACTCGGTAGAAGATGCATTGTATGTATTGGGTGGTAAGTGGAAATTACGAATTATTATCGCAATGTTTAGCGGGCATAGACGTTTTAACGAATTGCAACGAATAATTAACGGCATTTCAGCAAGAGTGCTTTCAAATGAATTAAAACAATTAGAATTGAACGGATTGCTCGAAAGAACCGTGCAGACAGACAAATTCCCTGTTATTGTAGAATATATTCCTACGGAATACGCAGCAACACTTAAAGACGTAGTTTCTGTATTAGCAGACTGGGGACAAAAACATAAAAGGAGAATTACAACTAAGCAATAATATTTAATCATGGAATGACAAAAACTTTTTGTCAAATAGGCTAAAAATGCTCTGTTGGATTTTTTTCGCTATATTAGATATATTAGCTTCGCCAAGTATGCTGGCTGTTAGCTGTCACATCTAATAGAAACGAGCTTTAATACAGCTCCTAAACATAAAAAAATCAAGAAATGGACAGCGATTGGGATAAATTCGACCATCTTTTTAAACGACAGGAAGTTCCTGCCAAAACAATTCTGTTACAGGAAGGGCAAATTTCTAGAACAATGTTCTTTATTGAGAAAGGCTGTTTGCGGACCTGGGTTAATAATGATGGAAAAGAAATTACCACTCAATTTTTCTTTGAAGGCGACAAGGTTTCTTCTATTGAAAGTTTTAGAACAAATCAAGCGAGTTTATACAGCATTGAAAGTTTAGAACCTTGTATTTTACAGACGATTTCGCAACAAGACTTTCAAAACGCATTAGAAAATTTGCCAGAAATCAAAGAAGAGATGCAGGAACATTTATTCAGACGACTTTTGCAATCTCAAAAAATTTTCTATTCCTATCTTAAAAATACGCCTCAACAACGCTACCAAGAGCTTATTGAAGAATATCCCCATATTATCCAGCGTATTCCGCAACATTATATCGCATCCTATTTAGGCATCACTTCTGTTTCATTAAGCCGAATACGAAACAGGCGATAAGTCCATTTTCCTTCAAATTTATTTGTGACGTGAAATACCATACAAATAAAATCCATTGGCTATCTCTTTGCCATTTCTTTACAATTGTTATCGTCAAAGCATTTGCTACTTCTCAACTTTGCAGAATAAAATCAAGTAAAGTAAAAAATGAGAGTAGCAATAGTACTTTGAAAATTATCACAGACACTCTACATTAAGGTTTACAGCCCAAAAAACTCATTTTGGTTACAACGTAACTCAATTTGGCAACAAATAACTTTTGGCTTCTTCTGACTTTTGCATTATCAAATTTTAAAGAATAAGAATATGCAAAAAACAATTTTCATTACAGGAGCTTCCGCAGGTTTGGGAAAAGCAACTGCCAAGCTGTTTCAGTCAAAAGGTTGGAATGTCATCGCTACTATGCGAAATCCTGAAAGAGAAACAGAGCTAACTACATTACACAATGTTTGGGTTACCCACCTCGATGTACTGGATTTGGAGTCCATCAAAAAAGCAGTAAACCTAGGTATCCAAAGTTTTGGGAAAATTGATGTGTTGCTTAACAATGCTGGTTATGGTGCTTACGGAACATTGGAATCTTTCACAAGGGAAAGAATCATTCGTCAATTTAACACTAATGTAATTGGGCTGTTGGATGTTACCAAAGCATTACTTCCGCACTTTCGCCAGAACAAAGATGGCGTTATCATTAATATTTCCTCTATCGGAGGTAAAATGGCATTTCCATTAGGCTCTTTATATCATGGAACTAAATTTGCTATTGAAGGTATTTCGGAAGCTTTGAACTATGAGGTGGAACAATTTGGCGGAAAAGTAAAAATCATTGAACCTGGCGCCATTGCCACCGACTTTGCAAGCCGTTCATTAGATTTTTCAAATGACGAAACGATGGCAGAATATCAACCATTAGTTGGTAAAGTATTGGAAGGAATGCCCGCCTTATATAAAAATGCGTCATCAGGGACTTTGATTGCCAATGCAATTTATGAAGCAGCTACCGATAACAAAAATCAATTGAGATATATTGCGGGGGAAGACGCTAAAATGTTTATAGCAAACCGTCAACAAATAGATGATGAAATTTTTATTGGAGGAGTAAAATCACAATTTGGATTGTAAACAATTAAAAAAAATATACAGCCATTGGTAATACAATAATTCTATATTTATAACGACTTTAACCAATAATTTATGGGTGCATTTGTCCATTTAAAAACTGTTTCGGATTTATTCAAATTATTTTATTCGAATAAAAACATCCAGCACCCTTTGGTTGCTGTTGTAGATTTCAGCAAGGTAGATGAACATATACGTGATGACATAAGGATTTCAGCTGGTTTTTATTCGATGATGTTCAAAAACTATTCTAAAAACAATATCAAATATGGTCGCAAGGTTGTTGATTTTCAGGATGGAAATTTGATTTGTATGGCACCAAATCAAATCATTGAAATGGATAATGATGTTGAGGTGTCAGAGAATATGTTAGGGTGGGGTTTGTTCTTTCACCCTGACTTGATAAGAACTACTTCTTTGGGACATAAAATAAAAGGGTATAACTTCTTTTCTTATGAAATATCCGAAGGCCTTCATCTATCGGAAAAGGAAAAGCAGATTTTATACGATTGTGTGTTAAAAATCCAAACGGAATTAAAGGAAAACATAGATGAGCACAGTCAAAACATAATAGTATCAACCCTTGAATTGTTGTTAAACTATTGTTCGAGATTTTACGGACGACAATTCATTACAAGAAAAACCGTGAACCACGATTTGCTTACACGGATGGAACAGTTATTAAATACGTATTTTGAACAAGAAGAAGCCTTACAAAGGGGATTGCCAACAGTTGAGTATTTGGCAGGGGAGCTAAATCTTTCCCCTCGTTATTTAGGTGACCTACTTCGGTCACTCACAGGACATAATGCACAACAACACATTCACGAAAAATTAATTGAAAAAGCAAAAGATTATTTAACAGAAACCCATTTATCGGTATCGGAAATTGCTTATCAATTAGGATTTGAACATCCGCAATCCTTTAGCAAACTATTTAAAGCAAAAACACAGCTCTCACCTTTGGAATTTAAACAATCGTTTAATTGACGAACGACAAACAATGAAAGGCAATCTCTTTGCCATTTCTTTACAATTGTTATCGTCAAAACATTTGCTACTTCTCAACTTTGCAGAATAAAATAAAGTAAAAAATGAGAGTAGCAATAGTATTTAATCATCCTTACGAGGGAAGTTATAACAATGCCATATTAGATGCCGTAACAAAAGGGCTAAAAAATGCAGATCACGAAGTTGACCTGATGCATCTTGACAATGACGGATTTAATCCTGTAATGTCAAAGGCCGATTTAAAAGCCTTTGTAGAACACAAACCCATTGACCCGCAGGTAATAGATTACAGCGAACGTCTAAAAAAGGCAGACCATCTGATTTTTATCTTTCCTATTTGGTGGGATTTAATGCCTGCAATGACAAAAGGATTTATTGACCGTGTTTTAAGTCCCGGAATTGTATATGACCATCATCCAAGAGGTTTTGGATTAGTCCCACTTTTGGAAAACCTAAAAAGCGTGACTATCATCACTACAATGAATAAACCCAAAATAATGTATTCCCTGCTTATTGGAAATTTAATCAGGAAAGCAATGCTAAAAAGTGTTTTTAAAACTATGGGTTACAAAAATCTTAATTGGATAAGCTTTGCTTCAGTAAAATCTGTAAGTCAGGAAAAGAGAAGCAATTGGCTGATTAACCTTGAAAACAGATTTTCAAAATTCAACTAAACAACCCTTTGTATTATGAAACTGAACAGAAATTATATTACCCCTTTTATTTCCTTGGTTTTTCTTGTTGTGGGACTTTCGGGGTTACTGATGTTTTTCCATTTGTTTGACGGCTATACCGAAGTTGTCCACGAGTTCCTTGGTGTTTTTTTTGTTGTTTGTGCCGTTTTCCATATCATACTTAATTGGAAAGCATTAAGGATTCATTTCAAAAAGGGTGTCTTCATTCCTACGGCATTAGCTGTTATAGTCGTATCTGTACTATTCATCGTTCAGCAACATTTCAATCCGAAAGTGGATACCATACTTTTGGATAGAATAATAAAAGCACCTATCAATGATGCTTTTAAGGCGTTGGGGGTTGATTATTCCGAAGCCGTAAAAAGATTAGATACAAAAGGAATATCAGTTGAAGGAGCTACAACAATAGAAGCTATTTGGATTAACAATAGTGCTGACCCTGAAGAAGTGATTGATTTGATTGTTGAATAATTACCTGTAATAAAAAAAACATGAACGATAAAATCTTATTATATATTCAGGATATTGTGCAGGAAACTGCGGATACCATAACGATGCATATTGTCCAGCCAGAACAACAATTGAGCTATCTATCAGGACAATTTTTAACTCTTATTTCTGAAATTGAAGGAAAGGAAGAAAGACGTTCTTACTCGCTCTGTTCTTCGCCATATATAGATAAAAACTTGTCTGTAACGGTAAAAAGAGTAAAAGGAGGGAAAATGTCAAATCATCTTAGCAATAATGTCAAGGCTGGAGATACGATAACTGCATTGCCACCTATGGGTAATTTTAAATTTAAACCCGAAAATAACCAACGTCATATTGTGCTTGTTGGAGGCGGAAGTGGAATTACTCCTTTGTTTTCTATTATCAAGTCGGTTCTTATAAAAGAGCCTGGATCAATGGTATCTTTGATATATGTAAATTCAAACAGAGAAAATACTATCTTTTATCATCAGCTTGAACAATGGTCTTCCGAGTTTTCATCACGTTTCCGTATCGTCTATTATTGGAGCGATGTAATAAAGAATGAACAGCTGAAATCAGGTTTTTTATCAAGACTTTTTAGAAGTGTAAATGAAAATTCCCACAGAATAAATACTATGCGACTGGAAACAATTCTTACTGATTTACAACTTAAAAATGACACAAACACCGAGTTTTATATTTGCGGTCCGCAGGAGCTGATGGAAATGGCAACAGGCACTATACAAAAAATAGGGTTTTCTAAAGAAGTTATTCATAAAGAAAGTTTTTATACTGCCACAAAAACAACGCATAAACCAGCTGAAGCGCAACAAGAATATCAAATAAAAATACTTTTAAAAGGTAAAGAACACAAAGTAAACATACCTGCGGGTAAGTCTATTTTATTTGCAGGACTTGAATCAGGACTTGATATGCCTTATTCCTGTCAAAGTGGAAATTGCATAAGCTGTGCGGGCAAATGTCTGTCAGGAAAAGTAGAAATGTTAGTAGCCGAAGGACTTACGAAAGAGCAAATTAAAGACGGATATGTGCTTACTTGTGTAGGATATCCCAAATCTGATGATGTGGTAATCGAATTTAATAGGGTAATTTAAAATGAAATATTTAGTAATAGAAAATGAAGAGCAAGAAATAGGTGAATTTCTTTTCGATATTGCAGATTTCTTCTGGAATAATGGAAACGAAGTTTATATCAGTGACAATTATAATGATGAAATTGACTATCATGATATTGTGAAAAAATGTGATTGTATAGTTTTGTTGATTAATAACGATTGTTCAGCAGAATCGTTTTTTGAAAATGAACAAGAAAAGTTTCAAAAAAATTTTGACATAAAGAAAGGCAATACTAAAAAATTAATGCTGGTTTTCTCAATGAATGGTGTTTATTCTAATGCTATTCCATTTCCCCATAAAATTTTTCATTTTAATAAGTTAAATAAAAATGAATTGAAACGCTTTTTTAATTGGTCTAGGAAATTAAATCTGTTTGACAAACAAAGTTAGTCCAAGCAAAATCTTAACCAAGTATAATTAAGCTTTTGCAAGATAGCAAGCGTTAGTGTTAACATAAATTTCTTAACTACCATGGATTAGGATTTAAAAGTAACTGAATGGATAAATTTTACAATGAAACGCTATATAAGCTAGAATCCGAGATAAAGGAATTAGAGATTGAAACTGCTTGTCCAATACAACGGATTGAAAAGGTTATACCCATTATCGTACTATGTCTTTCCGAAGTAAAAGAATATGTTTTAAAAAACGGATTTAAAAATATTGATAAAGAAATTCATTTTTTCAAAAACCAAAAACCGATCATTGTTTCAAAACTAATTTACTATAATGCCATTTACAAAATTGAAACGAAGAAACCTAATGATGCAAAGGCTATCAAGAAATACCTCAAGGAAGAATTAGGAAAACTCAAAAAGTATTTTGACAACAATCTCGAATTTTATAAATACTATCGGACAAACAATTCATTTATTGACGAAAAGCTATTTGTTCGAGGGGAACACGATATAAAATTGAGTTTGGATACTATTTATTTTGAAACGGACCATAGATTTTCTACCTCACACGATTATAAAGTGGCAAAGGTTATTGCCAATGACCTAATACAACTCTATCTCGAAGATCAGCTAAATAATAATAAGAAAAAAATTAACAGTTTTACTCTTAATTGGACAGGTAACAAAACAGCATTAACCGAATTGATTTATGCACTATATTCACAAGGTGTATTTGGTAATGCAGACATAAAAGTTATCGCCAAAACATTTGAAAGCACATTCAATATTAATTTAGGAGACTTCTATCATACGTTTATGGAAATTAAATCTCGGAAAATAAACCGAACTAAATTCCTTGACAGCTTGCGTGATGCCCTGATTAAGAAAATGGACGAGCAGGACGAGAAGTAACAGAACTTGTTTACAATACACCACGAGGTAAATGAATACCTTTTGTTTGTACAAAGGTTTCCGAAATACTTGGAGTTTCTTGCTGTTTTTCGGTCTGTTCAGCAGGTTCTTCTTTAGGCTCAGGCGTGATAGTGATAGATAACAGTATCTTCCGTTCTACGCCAGCCAGTTCCGTTTTGAGTTCGCTTAATCGACTTTCTTTAGACCACGTACCGTTTACCACTTCCTGAAGAATTGGCAGGTCTTTTTGTATCTCCGCAATTTTCTTTTGCTCCTGCTCGATATAGCCGGGCAATTTCTCCAGTGCATTAAGGAAGTTCATAGCCGCCAGCTTTTCATCTTTGGCGATTAGACCGTTGTTGTAGGTATATTTGATATTGCCCTCTCCTTGTACCAAAAAACGGTTTACCTTTATATCCACGCCCTCTTTTTCAGACATTTCGGTTTTGACCAATAAGGTAAAACCGTACAGGCTTCCTATTTCTTCGTACTGACCTCCGGTACGGGCTTTG
The DNA here is from genome assembly GCF_977014045.1 of Chryseobacterium lineare. NCBI lineage: Bacteria > Pseudomonadati > Bacteroidota > Flavobacteriia > Flavobacteriales > Weeksellaceae > Chryseobacterium > Chryseobacterium lineare. The sequence goes on from NZ_CDRNIQ010000001.1 coordinate 799,747, forward strand.
TCCGCAAGCTGGTTGAGCTTTGCACCGATTTGTTTAATATCCGCATTGGGCGGTAAACCGTCCAACTGTACAGGATTTGCAATTGTGCCGTCCGAACGTTTTTGGATACGCCCTTGCAAATTATTCCAATCAAGGCTCATACGGTCAAAGCGGGATTTGGCTTTGTCAAGTTCAGCCGTATAATCTTCCAATTTGTACTTCGCACTATACTTTGAACGGCTGAATGCCTGCTTTTCGCTTTCCAATCCGGCAATCTGTTTTTCCAATTTCGCTTTATCCAACAGGTCTGTATTTCCTGACAGGATAGCTACATACTCCGAAAAGTTCATTCCTGATTTTTCGTCCATACTGCCCTCATCAATAGTTCGCTTGCCGAGATTGTTGTTTTTCAATTGGTCTATGAATAGTTGTTTATTGTATAGTAGGTTAAACTTATAACTATCCAATGATTTTTCTACGGCATAAATGATTACATCTACTTTGTTATTGGCAAAGAACTTGGCAATTTCATTGCCTTTGCGAACAGCTCTACCATCACGTTGAGCAAGGTCACTTGGTCGCCACGGTGTATCCAAATGGTGAACAGCAACGGCTCTTTTTTGTGCGTTAACTCCTGTGCCCAACATACTTGTAGAACCAAAAAGTATGCGGATTTTACCTTCATTCATTCCTTTGATAAGTTCTTTGCGCTGCTTGTCATTTTTTGCTTCCTGTATGAAACGGACTTCGTGTGCAGGCAAACCGTGGTCTTCTACAAGTTTGTGTTTAATTTCGGAATAAACATTCCATTCGTTGGGTTTATAAGTTCCCAAATCAGAAAAAACGAACTGCGTTCCTTTCTGTGCATTGTATTGGTTGTAGTACTTAGCAATGTTTACTGCACAATGAGAAGCTTTATTGTCGGGGTGGTCATCATACGTACCGCTTACCATACGCATATCCAACGACATTTTACGGGCGTAATCCGTAGCAATGAGCATTTTTGCTTTTTCTTCACTTTGCGATAAAGGTGTTCTTCCTAATAAGGTAGCATTTCCTGTTTTGGCAAACTCCATTAGCTTTTTGATAAAATCTTCCTGGTCTGGAGTAGGCGGTATGTTATACAATACCTCGTTCTTGTTGGGGCGGTCAATGCCTATATCTTTTGCCGTTCGGTAATCTGTGATTTCCGAGTAGAATTGCGCCAGCTCCGGCACTTTGATAAAGTAGCGGAAACGCTCTTTTGCCACAATGTTGTTAGCAACCGAAAATTCATAATCGGTTGTTTTCCTTGCATAGATAGCCGCCCACGCATCAAAAGAATGAATGCCCTGTTTTTCCAATGCCTGTGGTCGCAGGTATTTAAACAGTAGGTACAGTTCCGTTAGTGAGTTGCTGATGGTAGTACCTGAAAGAAAGGTCGCTCCCATATCCGCATTTGTGCGTTCCTGAATGGTACGGATAGCAAAGAGCAGGTTCAATGCCTTTTGGCTGCCATCCACATTGCCCAATCCGGCAACCCTTGTATGCCTTGTATTGAACATCAGGTTTTTGAATTGGTGGCTTTCGTCCACAAACAAATGGTCGATGCCCATCATCTTAAAATCCACCACATCATCTTTGCGGTTCTCAATATCGTGTTGCAGGGTTTTGAGTTTTACTTCGAGATTTTCTTTCCGCTTGATTACTCCGGCAAGCATCCCTCTGGTAACTTCCTTGCCTTGCGATTGCAGGGCATCAAGGTTACGCTCTACGCTGTCTAATTCTATTTGGAGTATTTCTTTTTGAATTTCGGGCGATTGCGGTATCATTCCGAATTGGTCGTGTGTCAGTATCACACAATCCCAATCGTTGTTTTTAATGTCGCCAAAAATCCGCAGGCGTTTTTGGGGCGTAAAATCTTCTTTGCCCGGAAACAGGATTTTTGCGTGTGGGTAAGCAGTGCGGTAGGCTTCAGCAATTTCGTGAACATTACTTTTCAGCCCAATAATCATAGGCTTATGGGCTAACCCCAAACGCTTCATTTCCTGTGCAGCCGTACACATTACCAACGTTTTTCCTGCACCTACTTCGTGGTCGCAGATAGCACCGTTGTTCAGCTTTATCATCCAAACGGTGTCCTTTTGGCTTGAATACAGGTCTTCAATGCCCAATGCCTTACGGTCTAATCCCGGAAAGTCCTGATGGCTGCCGTTATAGTTCGGACGGACGAAGCAGTTAAACGTATCGTTATATTGGTCAGTCAACCTGTTTTTAAACTCATCGTTTTGGGCGTGAAGCCAATCGGTAAAGGCGGTACGGATTTCATCAATCTTGGTGTTCGCCATTTGTATGGCTTCCATATCCCGTACCTTGACCTCTTGGTCGCCAACCATCACTTTTTTGGTAATATCAGGCGTGGTATTGACAAGGGCGTGTTTGAGCAGGGCAATCCCGTCAAACGTCCGGCTTTCGGCTTTGACGGCGTATTTCTCCCAAATGTGCATATTCCCCTGATGGCACTTTACGGAAAAGTCATCGGAGCTTTCGGAATAATGAACGAGTACATCTGCATCGAACAGGTGTGAAGCAAAACGGGCGTAAATGCCTGTGGGTATCCAGCGTTCGCCCAAATTAAAATCGAGTTCCTCAAACTCAATTCGTCTTGGGCGGGCTTCTTCCAAAACCGTAAGGCTTGCTTTGGCTTCGGTATCATCGGGATTGCGTTCGAGGTAGGTTCGTACCTCTTCGGCTTTCTCCACCACGTTGCCAGCAATCCAGCGTTCGGATATTTCATATTCCCTTTGTAAAGGATTGTAGAAAATACGACCGTGTAAATCTTCTTTCAAAGCATCATCGGTCATACCACTGATTTCGGACATATAGCCCAAATCCACGCTTCCGTATTTGTTCAGCGAAGCCGCTAATGCTTCTTCGGGATTGTCCGTTGCTATTGTTAAGGTGGAGAAACTTACAGGACGGCTGAATATATCCGCTTTGTGTACCACGCCACCAATGACACGTTCCAAATAAGGGATTTCCTTACCGGAGCTATCCGTTTTGATGAGCTTGATATTATCGGCACTGTTGAGATTTCCGTACCTTTTGACAAAGGCATCGTAAAGGCGGTTAAGGGTTTCCCTTTCTTCCTTGTATTCGGTCTGAAACTTTGCCTCTTTATTGTAAAGGTCTTGGTAAACATCACGTACAGCAATGTACGCTTCGGCTCTTGCTTTCTGTAAGGTCGGTAACTGCAAAGGGTGGAAAACTGCTGTACCGTCTGATGTATCTACATCTTGCAGATGACCGACCCAACCATTATCCACAACAAGACAATCGTTACGGTGGTACGATTGCAGTTCGCCACTATAAGGAGCAGGTTCGGGAATGGTATTGGGAACGGCTGGCTTATCAGCTTGGCCATTCCCGTTTATTTGTGAAAACAGGTCGCCGATAGCTTCCTGTTTTTTACCATTAGTAGATGTATTTCCATTGGTAGCTCTATTAGTAACAGGGGGCGTATAAGGTTGCCGCATCACACTGCTGAACAGGTCAGGTTGGCGACCTATTGCACCTCTTCTTTTGTTGGTGCTTTGCCTTTTAACTTGTGTCGTTTTTTTGGGTGGAGCAGCAACCATTACAGGCTCGTCCACATTTTCAAACAAGTCGAAAATGCTTAGTTGCTTTAATTCCTGCGGACTTTCCCGATTGATTATAGGAACAGATAAAGATTGTATTTCCGGTTGAATGGTTACAGGTTCGATAACCGGAGGTGTAACCGTTGGTTCAATCGGAATTTGTATTAATGGCTCATCGTTTCGTTCGCCTTTGTATAAATTCAAATTCAGGTGCCTGCCAAAATCTTCGGAAAGCATTTGTTTGAGGTCTTTGGAAATCCCTTCAACGCCGCCTTTATGCGTATAGATTAGGGCAGGTTGCCCGTAAGGGTCGGTATCTAATTTACGGTCGGTATGCACAATTCTTGTGCTGTCCTGAAAGAGTGCATTGCCCGGTGTATTGTATTCTGTTTGGCTGCTTCGGCAAAACAGTTCTTCGGCTTCGGTCAAGTTTTGTTTTGCCGTATTCTTTTGCAGGATAATAAGGTCGCTGCCGACTTCCGTTCCTGCATATTCCGTAAACAAGTTGTTGGGTAAGCGGACAACCGAAACCAAATTATTACCCTGCATCAACGCCCTGCGTATCGGTTCGTTCTTCGGGCTGTTCAGAATGCCCTGTGAAGTAATGTAAGCCAGCAAACCGCCCTCACGGAGCATATCAGCACCTTTCAGGAAAAAGTAATTGTGTATGCTTCGGGATGCCTGTACTTTTGCACTGTCCTTGCTTCGGGAATAGGAAAGGTCGAAAACGGAAGTATCGCCAAATGGAATATTACTGGCGATTACATCAAAGCTGTTTTGTTCCTTTTCGGAGATTTCCTCAAAACCGCTTATGCGGATAGTGCTTTCGGGATACAGCTGTTTTAAAATCTTGCCTGTGAGCAAATCCTTTTCATAAGCAGTAACACTGGCTTTTTGATTTTCTGAAAAGGATTGTATGAAAGACCCGATACCAGCGGAGGGTTCGAGGAATTTATCAATGTTCAGACCGCTTTCACGCAAAGTTGCAGAAATCGCATCTATGACCTGTGGCGGTGTATAAAAAGCCGTCAGAACAGAGCTTTTCATACTATCCACATACCTGCAGTATTGCTTTTCGTCTTCGGAATTTTCTTTGAGTAGCTGGTGGAGCTCCTGCGTAATCGGGAAAAGGTCGTGTTCAGTCTTTCTCCAATTGTTGATGTCTATTTCGTTCGCTATGGGGTTCAATACGAATTTAAGACCGCCAAATCCGCTGTATTGCATCATTAGCAGTCTTTCGCCTACGGTGGCTTGCCGTTTCTCCTTTTCCAGTTTAAAAGCAATTCGCAGGGCATCAATGTTCTGTTGGAGATGTTGCTTTTTACTGAAGCCCATTTTCCTCTATCCATATTGCGATGGTTCCGGTTATTTCGGTATAGAGCAGGTCAAACTCATAACCGTATGCGAAATCATCGGTTAGTTCATAGCCGGAGAAAACAGGCTCGCAAACAGGAAACATTTTAAGGGAGAACGGTCGCAGTTCCTCATCTGCCATTATGGTATCAAACTCATTGCATACCACCTGAAACACGGTATCGAATTTGGAGAAATGCAAGCCCTCAAAAAGTATGTAATTGGCTATTTCGTTGCATTGCTCAATAGCGTTTCCCGAACTAAAAGCCCCCTCGTAGGCATTGGCAGCCCACGAAGAACGTTGCTCAACAAATTTTTGGTCGTTTGCTTTTTCGGGGAAGCTGGTATTTAATAATTCTTGTAATCGTAACCTGAAATACGATAGGTCTTTTTGCTGTGTATCCATACTATAATTTTGTTTAGAATTTTACTTGAAGCCTAAAATTATAGCAGTAGATAAGTGCCTTTGAAGATGTGGCAGGATTTGGCGTTGAGAGGCAGGATTTGGCGTTAAAAGATATAATGCCAAAGATTAATTTGTACCTTTGTTAAGGTCGTAAAAAGGTATATATGAATACACTCTTTATTAAAAATATGGTTTGCAACCGCTGTATTATGGTGGTGCAAAATGAATTGGATAAATTAGGTTTGACTGTAAAAAAAATCAAACTTGGAGAGGTAACATTGGATAAAGAGATTACACCAGAAGAAAAAAATAATTTAGATAAGGTTTTAATTCCATTGGGCTTTGAACTCATTGACGATAAAAAAAGCCGCATCATTGAAAAGATAAAAAATATAATTATTGACCTTGTGCATCATCAGGACAATGACACCAAATCCAATCTTTCAGATGTATTAAGTAGTCAATTGCACCACGATTATAATTACCTATCCAATCTCTTTTCGGAGGTGGAGGGTATTACTATTGAAAAATACTTTATTGCCCAAAAAGTAGAAAAAGTAAAAGAGCTGTTGGTATATGATGAACTGTCTTTGAGTGAAATTGCCTTTCGTCTGAACTATTCGAGTGTAGCCTATTTAAGCAACCAGTTCAAAAAAGTAACAGGACTGACACCGAGCTATTTCAAACAAATAAAAGAAGGTAAAAGAAAGCCGTTGGATAAATTGTAAATCTTACAAATCATTCCCAAAATTTCACAATAGCGTCCATTAATATAATAGCCAATTTTGTATTGTTAATTAAAGCAAGCAATTATGGCAACGAATAATAAAGAAACCATTTATCTTCCTTTGGAAGATGTAGAAAGTGAACATTGTGCATTAATCGTTGAAAAAGGATTAGCACAGGTTAAAGGTATCGCAACCCACAAAGTAGAGCTGAATAACCGCAGGGCAGCTATCACGGTAGATAATAGCGAAGCAATAGGCGAAGCGGTTAAAGCTATCAAAGACTTAGGTTATGGTGTTTCCACCATAAAAAATACATTTCCAGTAATAGGTATGACCTGTGCCTCTTGTGCGAGCAGTGCCGAAAGCATTGTAAAGCATCAGGAGGGCGTTATAAATGCCTCCGTAAACTTTGCTACGGGAAACCTTACCGTTGAATACCTGCCTAATATGACCGATGCTTCAAAATTGCAAAAGGCGGTACAGTCAATTGGGTACGATTTGTTGATTGAGGAAGAAAATAAGCAGCAGGAAACATTAGAAACTATCCACGCTGAAAAGTTCCAAAAGCTAAAGACCAAAACCGTATGGGCTATTACCCTGTCATTGCCTGTTGTAGTGATAGCAATGTTCTTTATGGATATACCTTATGCCAATCAAATTATGTGGGCATTTTCTACACCTGTTGTATTGTGGTTGGGCAGGGATTTTTTTATCAATGCCTGGAAGCAGACAAAACATCGTTCAGCCAATATGGATACATTGGTAGCATTGAGTACAGGTATCGCCTACCTGTTCAGTGTATTCAATATGTTGTTTGCCGACTTTTGGCATCAAAGAGGATTACACGCCCACGTATATTTTGAAGCAGCAGCCGTAATTGTCGCATTTATTCTGTTAGGAAAATTACTGGAAGAAAAAGCCAAAGGCAATACCTCTTCAGCAATAAAAAAACTAATGGGCTTACAACCTAAAACCGTTATTGTGATACAAACGGACGGAACGGAAAAACAGACCGCTATTGAGGATGTAAACGCAGGCGACGTTATCCTTGTAAAGCCGGGCGAGAAAATTGCCGTTGATGGTATGGTTACTTCGGGCAGTTCTTACGTGGATGAAAGTATGTTGAGTGGCGAGCCTGTACCTGTACTGAAAAAAGAAAACGAAAAAGTATTTGCAGGAACTATTAACCAAAAAGGAAGTTTCCAGTTCAAAGCGGTTAAAGTGGGAAAAGAAACAATGCTTGCCCATATCATCAAAATGGTGCAGGACGCACAAGGAAGCAAAGCACCTGTACAAAAATTGGTGGATAAGATTGCGGGTATCTTTGTTCCGGTTGTGATAGGGATTGCCATTCTCGCATTTATCCTATGGTTTGTTTTAGGAGGCGATAACGGGATTGTTCAGGGGCTATTGGCAGCCGTTACGGTATTGGTTATTGCTTGTCCCTGTGCTTTGGGATTGGCTACACCTACGGCTATAATGGTTGGCGTTGGCAAAGGTGCTGAAAAAGGTATTTTGATAAAAGATGCCGAAAGTTTAGAATTAGCCAAAAAAGTTGATGCCATTATTTTAGATAAAACAGGAACAATTACAGAGGGTAGACCAGAGGTAACAGGCGTTCAATGGCTGAATAATGATGATGCGTCCAAAGACATTTTATTAAGCATTGAAAAGCAATCCGAACACCCATTGGCAGAAGCAGTAGTAAAACACTTGGACGGAGCAGCAATCATAACCTTAGCACAATTTGACAGTATCACAGGTAAAGGAGCAAAAGCCGACCATAATAATGAAACATATTTTGTAGGCAATAAAAAACTGTTGGCAGAAAATAACATTACTATTGCGGAACAATTACAAAAGCAAGCCAATGAATGGGGCAAACAATCAAAAACTGTTATTTGGTTTGCCGACAGCAAACAGGCACTTTCCGTATTAGCCATATCAGACAAGATTAAAGAAACATCGGTAGAAGCCATCCGCCAAATGCAGGAAATGGGCATTGACCTGTATATGCTGACAGGCGACAACGAAGCTACAGCCAAAGCCATTGCGGAGCAAACAGGCATTAAGCATTACAAAGCAGAAGTATTGCCACAGCACAAAGCAGATTTTGTAAAAGAATTACAAAGTAAAGGTAAAGTAGTGGCAATGGTTGGGGACGGTATTAATGACAGTACCGCTTTGGCAACAGCCGATGTGAGTATAGCAATGGGCAAAGGTTCGGACATTGCAATGGACGTCGCCAAAATGACCATCATTTCATCAGACCTGACTAAAATACCGCAGGCAATAAAATTGTCAAAACAAACCGTAGCCACCATTAAGCAAAATCTGTTTTGGGCATTTATCTATAATTTAATAGGTATTCCCATTGCGGCAGGTATTCTCTATCCGATAAACGGTTTCCTATTAAACCCGATGATTGCAGGTGCAGCAATGGCATTGAGTAGCGTGAGTGTAGTAACTAACAGCTTGCGGTTGAAGTGGAAAAAGTAAAACAGTAAATCTCACAAATCAAATAAGAAATTCCACAATAATACAGAATGGCATCGTACCGAAATTTGTATCAATAAATAACATTCTAAAACAGTAAAAAAATGGAAAATAAAAATCTTCAATTCAAAACAAATATTAATTGTGGTGGTTGCGTAGCATCAGTAAAACCACATTTGGATAATGCTGATGGCATCTGTCATTGGGAAGTGGACACAACAAATAAAGACAAAGTATTGACCGTGAAATCGGAAGGAATGACCGAACAGGAAATTATAGATACGGTTAAGAAAGCAGGCTTTACAATAGAACCACTAATCAAAAAATAATTTTAACCTATAAATACCTGTTTGATTAGATAGTGTATAACAATTACAACAGATAATTAAATAGGTATTTACTCAAGGAGCATAAAAATGACAATAGAAATATGTCATTTAAACATTTTTATCTGAAATTTTATATTTGAAGTTTATGAAATGCAAAAGATAGCAATTAAAAGAAATAATTTCATAATTTTGTAGTGTTGAAAAATTTGAGTAAACATATCAGCTTTGTCATCTTATTGTGTTTGGGCTTTTTCCTAATGCCAAGCATAAGCTATGCTTGTGCAAAAAAAACAGCTAAGACAGAACAAAAAAGTTGCTCAAAAGAAAAATCTGAAAAATCTCACCATAAAGACAGTTGCAAGGACAAGTCTTGTAAAAAATGTAAGGATGGTCACGACTGCGACGGCAATTGTAAACACGGCTCTTGTGGATGTAGTACTTCTTCATCTTCTGTTAGTTTACAAATACCAATAGATTTAAAAGTAACAACCCCTTTTGCCGAAACTAAAAAGCAAAAATTCGGGTTCAAACAAGCCTACTATTCTTCGGGCTACTCTTCCATTTGGCAACCGCCTAAAATAAGCTAAAACGGTGGCTTGATAGCCACAAATATGTCTTGTCGAAAGCTATTTAGTTTTCGCACAATCTTTGTTTATCTTACTAAATTAAAAATTTTCAAAATGAAATCATTATCAAAAATAGTGATGGTAATCGTTGTATTACTATCGTCAGTAAACAGTTTCGCACAAATCAAGAATGCGAAAACAGAAACCGTAAAAGTTTATGGCAATTGCGGTATGTGTAAAGCCACTATCGAAAAAGCAGGAAACGTGAATAAGGTAGCCAGTGTAGAATGGAATAAAGACACTAAAATGGCTACGCTCACTTATGATAGCGATAAGACCAATCAGGACGAAATATTGAAACGTATAGCTTTGGCAGGGTACGACAGCGAAAAATTCTTAGCACCTGATGATGTATATGCAAAATTGCCGGGATGTTGCCAGTACAGCAGAGAATTAAAGCCAGCCGCAAAATCCAATGATGCGGGTATGGATATGAAAAACGAACACGCCAACCATAACCACAACGAAATGGCTGCAACAAATACTGCCGATGCCCAAAATGCACCACAACTGAAAGCTGTGTTCGACAATTATTTTTCCGTGAAAGATGCTTTGGTAAAAACTGATGCAGGTACTTCATCTGCAAAAGCTGCCGAATTGGTAAAAGCCATCAAAGCGGTAGAAATGGCAAAACTTTCTACTGAAGAACATACAGCTTGGATGAAAGTAATGAAAGACCTGACGGCAAATGCCGAACAGATTGCTGCTTCCAAAGATGTTGCCAAACAAAGGGAAACTTTCGCTTTGCTTTCTAAGAATATGTATGAATTGGCTAAGGTATCAAAACAGGAAACACCTGTTTATTATCAGCATTGCCCAATGTACAATAACGGGAAAGGTGCAAATTGGTTAAGCAAGGAAGAAGCCGTTAAAAATCCATATTACGGTTCTCAAATGCTAACCTGTGGCAGTGTACAGGAAACAATTAATAATAAATAAAATATTCTGTTATGGAAAATATAGAAAACAAACTCGATATGCACCACCACGGGGCAAATGACGGGCATAACGGCAAACATTCTTCAGCAATGTACAAACGGTTTGCTATAATGGCTGTTGCAATGTTCGCAGCAATGTACTTCCTAATGTATGCTATGATAGACAGATTGGATAATCTTATCCCGAACATCAATAATTTATATATGACCCTGCTGATGGTTTCGGCAATGTTGGTCATTGAATTATGGATAATGAAAGGAATGTATCAAAACAAAAAAATCAACTGGGCAATCATTACATTTTCCCTTGCAATTGGCATTTTCTCTTGGTTTGGCATTAGGGAGCAAATAAATGTGGGCGACAAACAATTTGTAAAAGGAATGATACCGCACCACGCAGCAGCAGTGCTGATGTCTGAAAAAGCAAAGCTAACCGACCCCGAACTGATAGAGTTGCAAAAAAACATACTCGAAACACAGGCAAAGGAAATCGAATTTATGAAGCGAAAGCTGAAAGAATTTGAAAATAAGTAACCCGCAAAAATTTCTTTAACAACATTAAATAGCATTGAAATGAAAAATATATTTTTCTCCATCATCGCACTGGCAACGGTTGCAGCAATTACAGTTTCTTGCAATCAGTCTTCTAACAAAAATAGCGACCAGCAAGCCAATGACAGTACAACAATATCCGGAACTCAAAACTTGCCATCATCAACACAAAATGATACGGATAGTACAATGGCATCAATAGATACCACAGCAAAAAAAATTGAACAACAAGAAGTAAAAGAGGTAGCGCAAAACTTCTCTATTGCACCTATTGTTAAGGATTATTTGGCTTTAAAAAATGCACTTGTATCAGATAACGACAAAGCTGCTGCTAACGCAGGAAAGCAATTATATACTACCTTAAAAAATGTAGATATGAAAGCTATCCCGGCGAATAAACATAAACAATATATGGAGATAGCAGAAGATGCACAGGAAAACGCAGAGCATATTGGCGACAATGCCGGAAAGATAGCACACCAAAGAGAACATTTAGCATCGCTAAGCAAAGACGTTTCCGACCTTATTGCACTGTTCGGAACAACCCAAAAATTATATCAGGACTATTGCCCGATGTACAATGATGGCAAAGGTGCTGTTTGGATTAGCGAAGCTAAAGCAATAAAAAATCCATATTACGGCAGTCAGATGCTTACCTGCGGTTCTGTAAAAAAAGAATTTTAAAATGAAGAAAGTACTAAAGATAATATTGGCAATAGTGCTGTTTATTTTTATTGCAATTCAATTTTACCAGCCTGCCCTTAATGTAGATAAAGGGCAGGTTTACACAACCGATTTTACCCAATTCTATAAAATGCCTGTTCAGATAAAAGCGATGTTTCAAACCTCTTGCTACGATTGCCATAGCAACAATACCAAATACGTTTGGTACGATTACGTACAGCCCGCAAGAGCATTGGTAGAAAACCACATCAAAAACGCAAAAGAAGATTTGAATTTCAATGAATGGGGTACATACTCAAACAGGAAACAAGAAAGATTATTAAACTCAATCAAAGAACAAATAGAAACGAAGCAAATGCCCCTGTCCTCATATACATTGATGCATACTGATGCAAAACTGAATGACGAGCAAATCAAAACATTAACCGACTGGCTAAAAGAACAGGAATGAGTTTCATTAATAAAATATCAAAATGAATATACCCATAAATAGTAAAATGAGGTTGCTGCAAGCGGTATTTATACTGCTGTGTTCGCAATCCGTTTTTGCACAAAAAGTAGTGAGATATGAGCTGTATGTAAAAGATACGCTTGTAAACTACGCAGGAAAAGAAAAAAGGGCTATTGCGGTAAACGGTCAGATACCGATGCCAACGCTCACATTTACAGAGGGCGATACAGCGGAGATTGTAGTGCATAACCAGTTAAAAGAAAGTACATCGCTGCATTGGCACGGCGTGTTTTTACCCAACAAAGAAGATGGTGTGCCCTGGCTTACGCAAAAGCCTATTGAAGCAGGAGCAACATACACCTATCGTTTTCCGATTATCCAACACGGAACGCATTGGTATCATTCCCATTCAGGTTTGCAGGAGCAGATTGGAATGTATGGCAGTTTTGTGATGAAAAAGCGTGATGACGATAAAACCTTTAGAAAAGGAATTGATGATTTACCTACCGTACCCATCATTTTAAGCGAATGGACAAACCTAAATCCCGATAACATTAACCGTATGTTGCACAACGCCAATGATTGGGCAGCGATAAAAAAGAACGCTACACAGTCCTATGCGGAAGCCATCAGAGAGGGAAATTTCAAAACCAAATTGACCAACGAATGGAAACGTATGTTGGCAATGGACGTAAGCGATGTGTATTATGACAAAATATTAATCAACGGAAATCATACTACCGATTTAAAAACAGTTGATGGCAAAACACTAAAAGCAGGAGATAAAGTAAGATTAAGAGTATCAAACGGCGGAGCATCATCCTATTTTTGGTTACGATATGCAGGCGGTAAAATTACAGTAGTAGCCAATGATGGTAATGATGTAGAGCCAGTAGAGGTAGATAGATTAATCATTGCGGTTTCCGAAACTTATGATATTGTGGTAACAATTCCTGACGATGGAGTTGCCTACGAGTTTTTAGCCACAACCGAAGACAGAACACAATCGGCAAGCTATTTTGTAGGCAATGGTATCAAACAGTTAATATCGCCACTCCCAAGATTGAAATATTTTGAGGGGATGAAGATGATGAACGATATGATGAAGATGAATGGAGATTTGGACGATATGGGTATGAAAATGAGCCTGAACCAAATGGATATGAATGTGGTAATGTATCCCGAAATTACTGGAGAGGCTAAACCTAAAGAAGACCATAGCCAACACAATATGAATATGGATAATGAACCCAACCGTTACAATGCAAATGCTTTGGGAGAAATAAAAACGCTGAATTATGCAATGTTACAATCTCCTTACAATACGGAACTCCCTAAAGATGCTCCGGTCAAAGAATTGAAGTTTACCCTTACAGGAAATATGAACCGATATGTATGGAGTATGGATAATAAAATACTTTCTGAAACCGATAAAATACCTGTAAAAAAAGGAGAAATTTTACGCATCACCATTTACAATAATTCGATGATGCGCCACCCGATGCACCTGCACGGTTTTGATTTCAGGGTAATCAACGGTAAAGGCGAAAAATCACCACTTAAAAATGTTTTGGATATAATGCCAATGGAAACAGATACCATCGAATTTTTAGCAAATGAAGAGGGAGATTGGTTTTTCCATTGTCATATACTTTACCATATGATGTCGGGGATGAACAGGGTATTTGCTGTTGACGATTATCAAAATCCGTATTTGCCCAATAAAAAGCAAGCCTACAATAAATTACAGCGAGAAAGCAATATGCCGCACTTTATGGCACAGAATGATTTTGCAACCAATGGTAACGATGGCGAAGCAATGTTTCAAAATGCAAGATGGTCTTTGGGTACAGAATGGCGTTTAGGCTACAACGATATGCACGGCTATGAAGTAGAAACACATTTAGGAAGATACATCGGAAAAATGCAGTGGCTTATGCCCTTTATAGGTTTTGACTGGCGTTACCGTAAAATGGGAATGGACGAACACGAAACCAATTTATTCGGACAAAAGAATGAAAAAGACACACGAAGAGCCTTTAGCTTAGGGTTTATGTACACCTTGCCAATGCTCGTTAATTTTCAGGCAGAAGTTTATCACGATGGAATTGTACGATTGTCGTTGATGCGTGAGGATATTCCGATTTCAAAAAGATTGAGAGCGGGCTTTATGGTCAATACTGATATGGAATATATGGGAGAGCTTAAGTATATTATCAATAAAAACATTGGTATTCGTACTCACTACGATAGCGATATGGGTTTTGGTGTAGGGCTTGCGTTGACTTATTAGACCTTATAAACTAACCCCTCCGAAATTTCAGAGGGGTTTATTTTTCACTTGTTTAAAATTTGAAGCATCCTACCGATTTCAATATCCATTCTCGAAAAGGCAAACCATTTTTTGCCCAGGTCTTTCAGTGATGCTCCGATATGGTACAGTTCCGTACTGTCAATAATCAAAAATCGGTCGTGTGCATCGGAGAAAATCTCTACTTCGATAGACGGATATTGACTATTGTAGCGTTGCAGGTCTAACCGTAACTGATTGCTGATGCTTTTTGTGTAGATAGTAGCGGTTACATTGGTATTGCGTTTTCCCAATAAGGTCAGCACCGTATCGTCCACATAATTATCAAGCAGGGTAATGGAGCTTTTGGCACTTCGGATAATATCGGAAACAAAGGTATAGGCATCAAATACCTGCCCATTGTAGAAAATACCTTTTTCGGCGTGGAGCTTGTCGCTTTCAAGAGCCTTAAATATTTCCTCAAATTTTTGGTCGGCTTGTAATTGTTTCAGTTCTATATTGTCCAAACGATGGAACAGCGAAGCATTGCTGATGAGCATTTTTCGCATTTCTACAAAGGCTTCCATAATTTCAACACTGACTTTAACCGCTATATCTGAGCGGAGTATGGCAGAAGCCATTGCGACCCCTTGTTCAGTAAAAACATAGGGCAAATACCGTCTTCCACCGTAGCTTAAACTTGAGGTTCCAAATTGGAACCTCAAGTTTTCAACTTCCTCTTCGGTCAGTTGAAAGCAAAAAGAAACGGGAAACCTTTCAATATTTCTTTTTACGGCTTTGTTGAGGTTTTTTGTTTCCACTTGATATAAGGAAGCGAGGTCGCTATCCAGCATCACTTGCCTTCCACGTATGGAATAAATCAGATTTCTGATTTCCTTTGTGCTAATGGTAGGCTTATTTTCCATTACTTTTTGTAGCTTTTATTTTTGGCAAACTCAAAAGAGGTTTTGCAATCCTCATTCAACACGATATAAGCATCGAATTTCTTTCCGGCTTTGCTTTTCATTCCTTTGATAAGTGAAGTTTTCTTTTTATTGACAAGGTTTTCAATATCGGCTAAGCCGATTTGTACGCCACACACATTGCGGAACTGTACCCAATTACAAACTTCATCAGGACACTTCACTATTTTATCACGGATAATGAGTTGCTGGCTTTTGCATTTCGGGCAAACCAATTTAGGCAGGTTGTTTTGGGCAATGGAAGCTTGTAACAATTCATTGGTAATAGATGAGGCGTAAGTTTCCATTTCTTTTTGAAATGCCTCTGCATCTGTTTCGTTATTTTCGATTTTTTGCAAAGCCAATTCCCATTCGGCGGTCATTGCCACATCCGCAATTTTACGGTCTTTGACCAATTCGTACACCTGCAATCCTTTTTCGGTAGGGATTAAGGATTTCTTTTCCCGTTGGATATAATTGCGGGTAAACAAGGTTTCAATTATTGCGGCTCTTGTAGCCGGAGTGCCAATACCGATATTTTGCAAAGCTTTCCGTTCGTCTTCATTTTCGATTTCCTTTCCTGCACTTTCCATAGCCGACAAAAGCCCTGCTTCGGTATATAATACAGGCGGTTTCGTTTTCTTTTCCAAAACGGAGGCTTCTTTTATTTTAAGTTCATCGCCTTTTTTTATTTCGGGCAAATCCTGTACAGGTTCGGTATCATCATCGGAGAAACTGCCTTTGATGGAACGCCAGCCTGCTTCGATAACCTTACAACCCTTTACTGTAAAATCATAATGCAACGCTTGTAAACCTACATCGGTTATCTCTTTGATGCAGGCTTGTGAAAGGGCTTCGAGCAATCGAAAGGCAATCATATCATAAACGGAGTTTTCCTTTGCGTTCAGGGCTGATGGGATTTTATCAGTAATCAATAATCCGTGGTGGTCGGTAACACGCAAATCGTTTACAATACGTTTATTGAACCGTCCCCATTTCAATTTCCCTACGGCTTGCTTGCAGGTTTCGCTGTCCTGCAAAGCCCTTACGAGGTTGGGGATTTCTGCCCACACATCTTCAGGAATGTACTTGCTTCCGGTGCGTGGGTATGTGATAAACTTCTTTTCGTAAAGGCTTTGGGCAATATTGAGCGTTTCTTCCGCAGAAAGGTTCAGCTTTTTGTTGGCTTCTTTTTGCAAGCCAGTAAGGTCGAACAATAGAGGCGGTTGCTCTATAATTCTTTTGGTTTCCACCGATGTAACCGTTGCCGTTTTACTTCGCTGAACGGATTTCAGCGTATCATCGGCAAGTTTTTGGTCTTCCCATTTGGTTTTGGAAATGCTTTTAAAATCTATCAGTTCTTTGTTGTGCGATAACTGTATCTGCCAGTATTTCTTTACCGAGAAATTTTTATTTTCCAAATAGCGTTTGCATATCAAAACCAGTGTAGGCGTTTGCACTCTTCCGAGCGAATAAATGCCATTTCCTGCGGCTATGCTCAACGCCTGTGTAGCATTGATGCCCACGAGCCAATCGGCACGGCTTCTGCCTTGTGCCGCCTGATACAATCCATCAAATTCTTTTCCGTCTTTGAGATTATCAAACCCCTGCTTAATGGCTTTTTCGGTAAGCGAACTAATCCAAAGCCGCTCAAAAGGCTTGTTGCATTTTAGGTATTCATAAATGTACCTGAAAATGAGTTCGCCCTCACGTCCTGCATCGGTGGCTACAATGATGCTGTTACTACGGTTAAAAAGCTGTTCGATGACTTTCAGTTGCTTTAATGCACCCGTATCCGCTGTATAACCTTTGTCTTTTTTGACCTTTCGGACGGTCAGCAAAAACGGGTTTGGGAGTATTGGCAAAGCTGTTTTGTCAAACCCCGAAATGCCGTAATCTTCGGGCATTCCCAATCCGATTAAATGACCGAATGCCCACGTAACAAAATAGCCGTTACCTGTCAAGTAGCCGTCCTTTTTATCGGATGCTCCCACAAGTCCGGCTATTTCCCTTGCTACGCTTGGTTTTTCTGCAATTATTGTTTTCATATTTTACATTTTTCTGCCTTTGGATTTTGCAGGAGCTTGTGGCTTTTCCTGTTGCTCCTGCTGTTGTTTGTTTTTCGGTCTTTGTTGCCCCGACCTCAAAGGCTCATTGATATTTTTGGTCGCTTCGTTGGTCTTGCCCTCCGAATTGACGGCAGTTTGAGTTTTATGAGCTTCGGCAGGTTTTGCCTGTGCTTTAACTTGGCTTGGAAATTGGAAGTTCGTTTTTCCTGTTTCTGCATTGAAAGTGATATAACCCTGATACGGTTGCCCTTTTTTATCCCTCAATCCGTCAATATAGACGGTTTGCCCGGCTTTGAAATCCTTGTGCTGCTCATCGGTCAGTTCTTTGCCCCTAAATGTTTTTGGAGCTTCCTGCGGTTGGGTTTGCTGATTACTTTGTCCGTTGTTTTGAGTTTGCCCATTGCTTTGGGTCTGCCTGTTGGAGTTATTGCGGTCAAACAGGAACTCAACATAACGCTTGTCTGCATTGAACTGTACCGTTGCCGAAAACTCCGTTCCTTTGGTGGAAATCATACCCTCTAACTTTAGCGGTTTACCCTCCATTAAAGTTTGCTTTTGCTCATCGTTCAGTTTCACGCCTTTAATTTCATCGGGAATTTTTATGTATTCTATTTTCAGTGCAATCAGTTCATTGGTTAACCTATCCACACTAATAATTGACGGAATGGTTTCGCCTGTTTTGGGGTTTTTCAAATCAACCACACGTCCCATATTTCCTGCATCGAGTAAGTTTTTCTTGTCTTCATCAGTAAACTTGTGTCCAAAAAACTCAAAGTTTAAGTTCGGTTCTTTACGAATACCGTGAATGGCGACCACTACTTTACCTTCATCATTATGTTGCAAAGAAAGTCTGGCATCCATTCGGGTAACGGCAGTGCCGAGATTTAGGCTTACGGGTACAAGTTCATTGGTTTTAAAACCTTTCAATAAAGGTTCAAGTAGGTTCATTTTTTCAAGGCGTTCTTTGCCTAATCCAAGATTGTTCATTGTTTCCCAATCAATTTGTTCCGGCTTGTAACGGTATTCGTTATTTTCCGGTGCTTTTTGTGTTGTTTCCATATTATTTTGATTTTCTTGTTTATGTTCAGGCTCAACTTTTACTTCGTCTTTTTTCATTTGTTTTTCGCCTCGTGGCGTAGGATGATCTACCTGTTTTTGAAATTCTTTTGCTTTTTCTAAGGCTTTATCGGCTGGTACTTTGAAGAATGTAAATTTGGTGGGATCTTTTAGCTGTCTGTAAAAGTTTGAGAAGAAATTAGAAATCAAATCACCCTGTTTGTCCACCCGCATAAACTGGTTTTGGTTTTTCTTAGTGGGGTCAACGGTTTCCATTTTCCCGTTCTCGTCAATACTCTTTACGGCTTGGATTTTCATTTTTTCTTTATCCAGCACTAATAATATGTCCGATAATTGTTCGGGCATTTCCTGCTTATTTGTTGTTTCTTCGCTCATAATCTGAAAAATTTAAAGTTTACCGCCGAATGTAAATTAAGCGTTGGCTGTATTGCCCAATGTGGCACTCAAAAGCAGTCTTTGTCTTTCATTGGCGTTCATTTTGAGGGTGGATTAAAACTCTCTCTAATGAACTGATGTACATCGGATAGCTTGTAATACAATTTTCCGCTTATGGTATAATAGGGCAGCTTACCGATGGAGCGATACCGTTGCAGGGAGCGGTTGCTGATTTTAAGCATTTGAAGCAAATCCTGATTATCCAGCAATTCCTCGCCGTCTATGCTGTTGCGTTTCTTTTGCAGTTCATCTATATTGTCGCCCAGCATATCCAAGCGACCCATTAAGCGTTCCATCCACGCCAAAAATTCCATCCTGTCAATATTCATAGGGATATACTTTTAAGGGTTCATACCTATTTTTTATCTGTCTTTAGTTTCCTGCCTTTTTCGATATAGCTTTTGCCTGTTGCTATAAGTTCCTTTACATACTCATCACTGCTTTGAACAGCATTGGCATTGAGCATATCTTTGATAGCACCAATCGTGTAGAAGTATTGTCCATAGATTTTTGAATAAGCAATCTCACCTTTGGTACGCATACGCCAAAGCGTTTTTTCGCTAATGTGCAGGTATTGACATACCTCGTGATTGTTGAGCCACAGGTCATCATAATTGGTCACTTCCAATCTTTTCAGATAATCAGCGATAGCAGTGATACGATTGTTTAGCTGATCCCACGCTTCTTCTTCAATGGTTATTATTTTCATTGCATAACTTTTAAAGTTTACTATGCAAAGTTGAAAAGAGTGGCAGAGTTTGTCTGCCAAGCCTTGCCAATTGGTTTGGCGGTTTTTTGAAAATTTTTACAATTAGGGGAACCTCTTGTTTAGTAAGGGTTTTGGAGCATTGAGGATATTTTATAATAGAGTTTTGCCAACATTTGCCAATTGGCAGATATGGGTAAATAAAAAAGCAGTACGTTTTAGGTACTGCTTTAAATTTATTGTGTTGATATGGCTAAAGGTCTTTATCCATATATTCTTCAAGGGATATTTTGAGCTGGTCTAAAAAAGCCGTCCGGGAACCTGCCCTTGTTTTCATTCGATGGAAAGAGTGATGTATGTCGTTTAATGGTGTTCGGAATAGCACCTGAAAAATCAAAGCTAATTTTCGGATGCCTATTTTTCCGAATGCGATAGAATTTGAAGCATAGAGAGCATATACCAGTTCGATAAGTGCATTTTGAGAATTTGTCCACGAAATATCCTTGTTTGCTTCTCCATTTAATAAAATTAAATCTGGATTTTCTTCGGGACTGATTTTAGTAAGCATATAAGTATAAAGTAATTCGTTCGCTATAATATGGGCTATTTTGTTATCATAATATGTAGAAAAACTAAGGTCAATTTCAAATACGCCACTCTTTAATCCATCGTGGTAATTGACTTGTCCGAGCCTGAAATAAGTATGGTCACGGTCTGTCCTGCCAGCACGGTAGTATCTGTAAAAATCCTCATTGCAAATACTTTCTTTATATTCTGATTTGAGGTTTTTTAGTAGGTTCTCATAATAACTTTGATGTATTTTGCCATTACTTACAGGGCAGGTTGTTTCAATGCGGAATATTTTGTTATAGTATATGAGCTTCCCTAAAATTTGCGGTTTAATGTTCTTGAAAAAGTCAATCTCTTGCTGTTCATCTGCAAAACTATCCTGCAATACTCTTGCTTTTATGATAGACAGCATTTCTTTCAGGAACAAGGTCATTTCAAAAGCCTCATCCGCCGTTCGCATCATTTGAGAAGACAGTTTATCTTCCTGATGATGAATTTGGGTTATTATTTTATTCAACACGATTTCCATAGCATAGCCGTTTTAGAAGTTCTCACAATTTGTTTCGGAGTTGCATCTATTGTTGATATGCCAAAATTTGGGAATAATATTGAAATCATTATCACAGTTTCCCCCCATTGGGGAGATTTTATTGATATTGCAAGTAGAAAAGAGAAGACAAAATAAAGGGTAAAGCACTAATGCACTTTACCCTTTATTTTTTATATTTGCATTATTGATTTACAAGGTAATCAAATGAAAGCAAGTGCAGTAGGCACCATTACTAAATCGTTACCGATAGAGTTTTCCACTCTTGTAAACTACTCTTTAATAACCACTTCGGTCTATACTAATCTTTTTTTCATAAAAAAAGCAAATCCACTTTTAAATGAATCTGCTTCTTTTCAATTACTGTACTTTTTTATACCTAATGTAATAATTTTTATTGAATTCTATAGGGCCTCCTTTCTTCAGTTTCACGGTTTGCCACTGTTCGGTAGGATTTATGGTTTGCTCACTGTCGATTCTTATCGGGAGCTTCAGGTTTTTTATAGTATTCGTGTACCGGAATTTTAGCTCTTCTCCTTTTTGAGAATATTCTAAGGTCGGAACATTTGTTGTTCTTAAATATTGATTAAATACGCTTGAAAAATCAATTCCGGATTTTTTTGAAATATAATCTTCAATCTGTTGAGTAGTGACCGTCTGATGATAAAAATCTTTATTGATACCTCTCAGGATCTCCCTGAATTTATCATCATTATTAATCACCTGGCGGATCGTGTGAAGCATGCTGGCCCCCTTAGAATACATATCGCCGCTTCCTTCATTTCTCACACCATATTTTCCGATAATCGGAATATCGTTGCTGATCGTTCTATGAATTCCTTGCATATAAATGTCCGCCGATTTTTTATCCATGAATTTTTCTGTGAAAAGCACTTCTGAATACATGGTAAATCCTTCATGAACCCACATATCCGCCTGGTCTTTTGCCGTAATATTATTGGCAAACCATTCGTGTCCACTTTCGTGAATGATAATATAATCCCATTTCAGACCGACACCCGTTCCTGAAAGATCATTTCCCAGATATCCGTTCTGATAATGATTTCCGTAAGCTACGCTGCTTTGATGCTCCATTCCAAGATAAGGAGATTCTACTAATTTGTAAGAATCTTCGTAAAAAGGATACGGTCCGAACCAATATTCAAAAGCGGAAAGCATCGGCTTTACCTGTTGGAACTGTTTTTTCGCCTTATCAAGATTGTAATCTATTACCCAATAATCGAGATCCAGCTTTCCTCTTTCCCCGCTAAAAGTATCTTTAAAATTCACATATTTTCCAATATTGGGAATGATAGAATAAGCGTTGATAGGGTTTTTAACTTCCCATGTATAGGTGGTTTTTTCGCCTTCATTTTTCTTGCTGATCAGCCTTCCGTTTCCTACACCGACAAGATCTTTCGGAGTAATAATTTTCATGATGATGCCATTGTCAGGCTCATCACTCCAGATATCTTTGGTTGGAAGCCATATTGAAGCTCCGATTCCTTCGTCGGCAACACTCATCCAGGGATTCCCTTTTTCGTCTTTTGAGAAAACCCAGCCGCCGTCCCAGGGAGCATTTTTTGCAATAACAGGGTTTCCGGAATAAGTAACATCAATGGTACATTTTTCTCCTTTTTTAAAAGTTTTGCTTGTCTTGATCCAGATAAAATCTCCGTCCTGCTTATAATCTGACATGGGAAAACTTGCTTCCACCTTATCCGCTTTCATGGGCTGCTGGAGATCGATCTGAAAAGTAGGGTTTGTCACATCCTTACTAATCTCAAAACTGATTTTATTGTTTCCTTTAATGCTTTTCGAAGCAAAATCGGGCTCTACGGAAAGATCATATTTCTTTACATCCCAAAAATTTCTAAATGCTGTATTAGAGCCTTTTAAAGTATCCTGTTTTGTAAAGGTTTTTCCTTTCTCAAAGAACTGACCGAAAACCAATCCCGAAACAAATAAAAGCGTACATGAAAGTTTTTTCATCTGAATTAAATTAATCTTCCAAAAATAGAAAATAAATTGATTGTAAACAGTAAAACGTAAATTGATTGTAAGTTTTCGTTTAAAATTATTCTGTGATGAATTATCCGTTGTCTTGTTTCAGATTACAATGATATATTTTTTTGGTAAGGCTGAAAGTCCCTCTCCTTGGGAGAGGGATTTAGGGTGAGGAAAGATAATATACTTCGATTTATCTTTTTATTATTTCTGAACAGCCGGTAAATTTCCAGCCGCTTTCTGTACTTTCTTATACGTGTAAGAACACATAATAATACTGAATTCGTAGAGCAGTAGCAGCGGAAACGCAGCCATCATCATGCTCAGAACGTCTGCCGGGGTAATGATTGCCGCAACAACCATGATGAGAACGATTGCGTGACGACGATACGTTTTCATAAATTTTGGAGTAAGAATTCCGATCGTTGTCAGGAAATAAATGAGAACGGGAAAGAGGAAAATAACACCCATTCCCAAGACTACCTGCAAAAACAGTGTCGTATAATCACTCAGGTCGTAAAGCGGAATAATAATATCCGAAATTTTGAATATAACCCCGAAATTAACGGCAAAAGGAAGGATCAGGAAATATCCGCATAAAACTCCAGTCATAAAAAGAATCCAAACCGAATTGATAATAAATATGGAGTTTTTTCTTTCTTTAGGATGCAGGGCAGGACTGATGAAACGCCACAATTCCCAAACGATATAGGGAAAAGCAAGCACGATGCCGCCAAAAATAGAAACAGCCATCATTACATTAAACTGCTGATACAATTTGCTGGCACGTACCGGAAAATCTTTCGGAAGGTGAATACTGTCTTCTCCCAAAATCATTTTGGAAAAGTGATTGACTATTTCAAAGGTGGCAAAATCGTTTCTGGTAGGACCGAAAAATATATGATCCATAATCCAGTTGATATTAAAACCGATAATGACCGCTGCAATGATGATTGCAAGAATACAACGGATGAGGTGACCTCTTAGTTCTCCAATATGTCCAAGAAAAGACATGTCTTTAGCATCACTCACAGAATATTTTTTTTAAGATTTCAAATTTAGGAAAAAAGTTTCAGTAAAGCAGAAGTTGGGAGAGGGAAGATGGAAGTTTAAAATTAGTACGATTATTTTTATTCCTCTTATTGTATATTCTTCGAATATTAGCGCTTTGAGAATGATCTTCCAGCCTCCGGCTTCAGTCTTCTGAACTAATTGATCCCTTCATCCAGTAACTTGTGAAGGTCAATAATTCCAAAGTATTTTCCATTTTCGGTGACTACAAGCTGCCCGATATTGTTATCTTTTAAAATTTTCATAGCCTCTTTCGCCAGTGCAGTTCTTTCAACCGTTTTCGGGTTGGCAGACATAATATCCTTAGCCAGTACCTTTGAAATATCATCACCTTTCAGCAACATTCTTCGTAAATCTCCATCGGTAATTACTCCCATAATCTCACCGTTATTGGTCACAACGGTAATTCCGTGTCTGGAACCGCTGATCGAAATGATAACATCTTTTACTGTATCATTTTCAGTAACCTGAGGTTTTTGTGAAGACAGAAAATCATCCACTTTTGAAATTAAGTTTTTACCCAGACTTCCACCCGGATGGAACTTAGCAAAATCATTGGCCTTAAAATCATTCATTTCCATTAAAGCAATGGCTAAAGCGTCTCCCAAAGCCATTTGTAGTGTTGTTGAGCTTGTCGGGGCAAGTTTATTCGGGCAGGCTTCCATATCGACATGGGTATCCAGAATAATTTCAGAAAATTCTGCCAGCTTGCTTGTTTTATTGCCTGTCATTCCGATCAGTGCAGAAGAATAGTCTTTCAGGTAAGGAACGATATTAACGATTTCAGGCGAGTTTCCTGAGTTAGAAATACACAAAACGACATCCTGTTTCTGAATGACTCCCAAATCCCCGTGAATGGCTTCTGAAGCGTGTAAAAACTGCGAAGGAGTTCCCGTAGAATTTAAAGTTGCTACGATTTTATTACCGACATGCGCTGATTTACCTATTCCCACAACGATCAGTTTTCCTTCAGCAGAATGGATGATTTCCACTGCTTTTGCAAAATCGTCATTCAATCTGTTAATAAGTTTTTCAAGTTCTGAAATTTCTATTTCTAAAGTGCTTTTCGCTATTGAAATAATATCGGCTCTTTCCATTATATTTTTATGAGGTATATAAAAATAACTTAAAAAAATGTTATATTCTTAAAAGGATTTTTAATATAAATTTTATTTTTTATAAATTCGTTCGCTTTTATTTTAAGCGAAAAATTCATAACTTTGGATTAGATGCAAATTTAGCAATAAAATTAGATGAGCGCAAAAAAAGCCAATTTATCAGGCGAATTGAAAAGATATTTCGGATTCTCTACTTTTAAAGGGCAGCAGGAACAAATTATAGATAATCTTCTGAATGGAAAAGATATATTTGTTTTAATGCCTACCGGAGGTGGTAAGTCCTTATGCTACCAGCTTCCGGCACTTATTTCCGAAGGTACTGCTATTGTGGTTTCACCATTGATAGCTTTAATGAAAAATCAGGTGGATGCGGTGAACGGACTTTCATCTGATAACGGAGTGGCCCATGTTTTAAATTCATCATTAAATAAAACACAGACCAAGCAGGTTTTTGATGATATAAAAAGCGGTAAAACAAAACTTCTCTATGTCGCTCCGGAATCTCTTATCAAAGAAGATTATCTTGAATTTCTCAAAGACGTAAAAATATCATTTTTTGCGATTGACGAAGCCCACTGTATTTCAGAATGGGGACATGATTTCAGACCGGAATACCGAAACCTGAAATCCATTATCGATAAAATTGCCGATGTTCCGGTTATTGCTCTTACAGCAACAGCAACACCCAAAGTGCAGGATGATATTCAGAAAACACTTGGGATGACGAATGCTTTGGTTTTCAAAGAAAGCTTTAACAGACCGAATCTTTATTATGAAGTACGTCCGAAAGTGAACGTAGATAAAGAAATCGTAAAATTTATCAACCATAATAAAGGGAAATCAGGAATTGTATATTGCCTGAGCAGAAGGAAAGTTGAGGAATTTGCCCAGCTGCTTCAGGTAAATGGAATTAATGCCTTGCCTTATCACGCAGGTCTTGATCAGAAAGTGAGGGTAGCAAATCAGGATAAATTTCTGATGGAAGAGGTCGATGTGATTGTTGCCACTATCGCATTTGGGATGGGCATAGACAAGCCGGATGTGCGGTTTGTTATTCATTATGACTTCCCGAAATCTTTGGAAAGCTATTATCAGGAAACGGGAAGAGCAGGCCGTGACGGAGGAGAAGGGTATTGCCTGGCATTTTATGATCCTAAAGATATTGAAAAATTAGAGAAATTTCTGGCACAAAAGCCTGTTTCGGAAAGAGAAATCGGCTTACAGCTTCTTAACGAGGTCGTAGGTTATGCGGAAACTTCAATGAGCAGAAGGCAATATATTTTATATTATTTTGGAGAAAATTTTGATCCTGTGAATGGTGACGGAGCCAATATGTGCGATAATTCATCGAATCCTCCAAAATTAAAGGATGCGACCGACGATTTGAAGAAAACCCTTGAATTAATAAGAGATACAGGTGAAAAGTTCAAGTCAAAAGATATAATCTCCATCATCGCAGGTAAAGAAACGGCGGTTACAAAATCCTATAAACTGGAGCAAAGTCCTTATTTTGGCTTTGGTAAAGAAGAAAAAGATAATCATTGGAAAACTGTTTTAAGACAGGCTACTGTTCAGAATTTCCTGCAAAAGGATATTGAAACCTATGGTGTTTTGAAAATTTCTGAAAAAGGCAGATTAGTTCTTGATGGAAAGCTGGAACATTCGTTCATGATTGCGGAAGACAGGGAATTTGACCTTACCCAAACCAAAGCGGAAAGTGACCAGATACAAATGCAGTCTGCCGGTGGCTTGGATCAGAATCTGTTCAGTCAGTTGAAGGAATTAAGAAAAAAAGTTGCCAAAAAGCATGGAATTCCTCCTTACACGGTTTTCATGGATCCCAGTCTTGAGGATATGACGGTTCAGTACCCGGTATGTGTAGAAGAAATTGCAAAAATATATGGTGTTGGTGAAGGTAAGGCCAAAAAGTATGGTAAAGAGTTTGCCGATTTCATCAATAAATATGTAGAAGACAATAATATCGAACGTACTCAGGATATGGTGCTGAAGCAAGTGGCCAATAAATCCAGCCATAAGGTTTTCATCATTCAGAGTACAGATAAGAAAATTGATCTCGAAGATATTGCAAGAGCCAAGAATCTTTCGATGGATGAGTTGCTTAAAGAGATGGAACGTATCGTCTACCAGGGAACCAAGCTGAATATCGATTATTATATTGAAGATAATTTTGATGAAGATATCGTAGATGGTTTTATGGAGTTTATGAACGAATCCGAAAGTGACAGCATGAAAGTTTTACTGGATGAATTCGGGGATGAGCTTTCTGATGAAGAAGTAAGAATGTTGAGGATAAAATTCATCAGTGATGTAGCCAACTAAAGATTATTTAAACTAAAATATTTAAAAGAAATTCTTCTATGGAGAGTTTCTTTTTTATTTGAAGCAATTTCTAATATTTTTGGATTTCTTCTGAATGATAAATTTAAATGCAAATGAGCTTTGTATTATTTAATTTAAAGTTAAAAATCATTAATTTCAAATTGAAATTTAAGGGTAACAAAACTTTTTATTAAATTTACATAGATGAAAAAGATTTCTGTCATATTTATCCTGCCGGATCTGGAAACAGGCGGTGCAGAAAGGATTGTTACCACCATTGCAAATCATCTTTCCCGGGATCGGTTTGAGGTCAAGATTTTGCTTTTGCGTAAACAGGGTGGTTATCTTAATTTTCTTCACAAAGACGTTGAGGTAATTGATCTCAATACCGAAAGAATCAGACATTCTTTAAAACCTATTTTATCAGAAATTTACCGCAGAAAACCAGATATTGTATTTTCGGGTTATGGTGAAGTCAATGCTTATTTGTCTCTTTTTATTAAGCTTTTTCCCAAAACAAGATTCATTGCCAGAGAAACAAATGTGGTTACGGAGCATGTGAAGAGAAAGGAGATAAGATTCTTTTATAATTTTTATAACAATTATCACAGAATCATTGCTCAAAGTGATGATATGATGAAGGATCTTATTAAAAATTTCAGGATAAAATCGGATAAGATAGTTAAAATTAACAACCCTGTTGATTTTGATTTCATTGAGGACAAACTGGCTGTTTCGCAAAAACCTGAAAGCTTTAAATATAATTATAAAAACGTTGTTGCTATAGGGAATTTATCTGCAAGGAAAGGATTTGATAATCTGCTTAAAGTATTTTCAAGGTTGAAAAACGAAAATATTTTGCTGCATATTCTTGGAGATGGAAAAGACCTTGAAATGCTACACCAAATGAAAGACTTTTTGGGTCTTGAAAACGTGATATTTCATGGTAAACAGGAAAATCCTTATCAGTTTCTGAAATATGCAGATCTTTTTATTCTCTCTTCAAGGTATGAAGGCTTTCCGAATGTTTTACTGGAAGCAGGAGCTTGTGGCACGTATTCTCTGGCTAATAATTGTCCGGGCGGGATTCATGAAATCATTCAGAATAATATCAACGGAGAAATTTCCGATATTGAAGATCATGAGGAGTTTTCCCAACATATCATGAAAATTCTTCACGGTAGTTACGATAAAGATGCTATAAAAGGCTCAATAAAATCAAGGTTTTCAAAGCATATTATTATGGATAAATATGAAAAAGTATTGTTGGATCTGGTAAGATAGTTTGTCTGATGCGATCTTAATTCCCTATTTTTGGCAGCATTAAAATTAATATTCGACTATGATTAAGATCCAAAAAATAGGATGCAGCTGCGAGAAACCTACCTCAAACTATACAGAATACAGAAGTTCCGAACTGGGTACGGATCACACCAACGGAAGGTATGCGGAAGTGAGTATTCAACAGTGCAAACTCTGTCAAAGGATATGGATTCATTATTTGGTTGAATTTGAACATTATTCCAAATCCGGAAGATGGTACAAAGGAATTGTTTCCAAAAAAGACCGACCGAATATCACCCCTGAAAATGCCGTGGAATATCTGGAAAGCCTTGAATGGTATGTGTTTGGAGGTTCTTTTTTTGATAGTATGGGTGCGTTCGGACAGGGGAAATTGAAGGTGGATTGACTTACAGCAAGTAATATTGTGGAAAGCTTGAAGCTGGAGGGCAGAAGATAATACAGTGTTTTATTTGATACCAATTAAAAATAATCGCAATGCTTTAAACTACCATCACCCATCTTCCCTCTCAAAATTTGACACATCTCACTTTCTCACTTCGTAATTAATCTGTAAATTTGTAAGAATTAAAGAGATAATAATAAACAAATTCATAAAATAACATGAGTCAATTCGATGTTACCGTAATCGGTTCCGGTCCTGGAGGTTATGTTGCTGCAATCCGTGCTGCACAATTAGGTTTCACAACAGCAATTATTGAAAAATATCCGACTTTGGGAGGAACTTGTCTTAACGTTGGTTGTATTCCTTCAAAAGCACTTCTTGACAGTTCAGAGCATTTTGAGAACGCCAAGCACAATTTTGCAGGTCACGGAATCATTATCAACGAACCTCAGGCTGATATCGCAAGAATGATCGAGCGTAAAAACGAGGTGGTAAAGCAAAATACAGATGGGATCAACTATCTGATGAATAAAAATAAGATTACTGTTTTTGAAGGCGTTGGAAGCTTCGAATCTGCAACTCAGATTAAAGTAACGAAAAACGATGGTTCCACAGAAACTATTGAGTCTAAATATACAATTATCGCTACGGGTTCAAAACCATCTTCTCTGCCTTTCATTACTTTAGATAAAGAAAGAGTAATTACTTCTACGGAAGCTTTAAATCTTAAGGAAATTCCTAAGCATCTGGTTGTGATCGGAGGTGGAGTTATCGGTCTTGAATTGGGTTCTGTTTACTTAAGATTAGGCGCTCAGGTTACTGTTGTTGAATTTATGGATAAGATCATCCCTACAATGGATGGAGCTTTAAGCAAAGAATTAACTAAAGTTTTGAAAAAACAGGGAATGAAATTCATGCTTTCTACGGCGGTTTCTGCGGTTGAAAGAAATGGAGATTCTGTGAAAGTTACTGCTAAAGATAAAAAAGGAGAAGAAGTAACTGTTGAAGGAGATTACTGTTTAGTTTCTGTAGGAAGAAGACCTTACACAGATGGTCTCGGACTTGAAAAAGCAGGTGTAGAACTTGACGAAAGAGGAAGAGTGAAAGTAAACGATCACCTTCAGACTAATGTTGCCAACATCTATGCTATCGGAGACGTTATCAAAGGAGCAATGCTTGCTCATAAAGCGGAAGAAGAAGGTGTTTTTGTCGCTGAAACATTAGCAGGTCAAAAACCTCACATCAATTATAATTTAATTCCAGGAGTTGTTTATACATGGCCTGAAGTTGCCGGAGTCGGTAAAACCGAAGAGCAATTGAAAGAGGAAGGAGTAGCTTACAAAGTAGGTTCTTTCCCGATGAGAGCTTTAGGAAGAAGCCGTGCAAGTGGCGACGTTGATGGTCTGGTTAAGATCATCGCAGACGAAAAAACGGATGAGGTTTTAGGAATGCACATCGTTGGAGCAAGAGCGGCCGACCTTATCGCAGAAGGTGTAATTGCTATGGAATTCCGTGCAAGTGCTGAAGATATCGCCAGAAGTTCTCATGCACACCCTACTTATGCGGAAGCCATTAAAGAAGCAGCATTGGATGCTACGGCAAAAAGACCCATTCATATGTAATTCTGATTATAAAATGTAATCATTTAAAAATATTTGTAAATTAGAGAGGCATTTGTCTCTCTTTTTTTGTATAAAAAGTAGAGTTGTCAAATAAAGAAATTATGAAAAGTATATTTATAAGTCTAATGTTTCTCATTGCAACAAATTCATTGGCACAGGAAGCAGGAAAGGCTGGTGAACTTCTTAAAAATGAAGCTTCCAAAACAGAAATCGGATCTGCTAATCCTAAAAAATCAGATATAAAGAACAATAATAATTCAGGTTTTAGGAATCAGGATAATAAAGGTTTCAGAACAAACGATCTGCAATATCAATGGAATCAGGAATATGGCTATTCCGAAGTTTTTCTTAGAATTCCTGAGCAGGGATTTTTTAGTGTGGAAATAGGAGATCAGTTTATATCAAATAATTCGGGAAAATTTCGGTTCTTTGATCTGCCGGCAGGAAGGATTCCGGTTTCTATCTATGAAAGTGGTTATTTATTATACAGAACTACTTTAAATGTCCGAAACAACAGCAGGCTGGTTCTCGATTTTTTCACTAATAAAGGTTTATTTTTATTAGATTCTTATCCTGTTCAAAGTCAATCTTATGGCTTTAACAGCTGGAATGATGTCTGGAATAATCCATACGGAAATGGAGGCTATGATGGGAATTTAAACTATCCTAATGTCATGGACAATCAGACTTTTCGACAGTTTATGGATACAATGAAAAACAGGGCTTGGTTTGATGATAAAAAAATGGAATTTATCAACCAGCAAGGACGTCATGCGATGTTTACCTCTGAGCAGATTAGCATTTTGGTAAAAGATCTGAGTTTTGATAAAAATAAATTAGCTTTAGCCAAATCATTATTTCCGAAATGTGTTGATAAGCAAAAATATTTTCTGGTTTATGATTCTTTTGATTTTGAAAGCAGTAGAAAAGAACTGATGGATTATATTTCTAAATTATAGTAGTGAGAGGAAAAGAATTCCTTTTTTACGCTCATAGTTTACGTTTTTGCAAGTTCATATTATATTTCCGTACCTTTACCGACTAATTTTATCATCAATGCAACTCGGAAAAACTCAGACTTTAAAAATTTCAGATAAAAATAATTCAGGATGGATCTTAACGGATGAATCGGGTGAAAAAGCTTTTTTACCAAAGATTTTCATTCAGGAAGACAAAGAAACAGATGACGAGATTGAAGTTTTTGTATTTCAGGATGATAATAAATTAAAAGCAACTACTGAAATTCCATTGGCGGAAGTTGGTGAATTTGCAGTGATGAGTTGCGTGCAGAGCCTGCCTAGTGGTGCATTTATGGATTGGGGAATTATCAAAGATCTTTTCATTCCTTACAAGCAGCAGAAAACAAAAATAGTTGAAGGTAAAAGATATCTCGTTCATATTTATGTGGATGAAGATCTCGATTTGATAACAGGAACAACAAAATTTAAAAGAAATCCTCAATATCAGGATCTGCCTTTTCAAAAAGGGGATAAAGTTGATCTTATCATGATGAATGAAAGCGAATTGGGTTGGAATGTCGTTATCAATAAAAAATACATAGGCTTGATTTATAGTTCTGATGTTTTTAAAAAATTGTATCCTCTGTCTGAAGAAACGGGCTATATCAAAGAAATCCGAGAGGATGGGAAAATAGATGTTTCATTACAACCTCAGGGCTTTGAAAATATTGACGAATTTAAAAAGAAAATCCTTGACAGATTGGAGGAAAATTACGGACTGCTGTACCTTTCGGATAAGTCTTCTCCTGAAGAAATCAAAGATGAAGTTCAAATGAGCAAAAAGAATTTTAAAAAGGCTATCGGTGGACTTTACAAAGATAAAATCATTGATATTCTGGAAGATAAAATCAAATTGTTATAAAAATGAAAAAGAGCAGAAATTTCTGCTCTTTTTTCTTATTCTCTGTTTTTAATCATCAGCCATCCTGTGTACACTCTGCCATCAGATACTTTGATGGTGTACCAGTAATTTCCTGTAGGGACTTGGCTTCCGTTGAGCTTACCATCCCATTCAAGTGACTTTTTAGTGATCACTTCTTTGAAGACAGGCAATCCTCTTCGGTCATAAACATTTACTTCAGTTCCGGGATAATTTTCTAATCCTGAGATTTTCCATTTATCATTGTATCCGTCGCCATTAGGAGTGAAAGCGTTTGGAATATTAAAAATTACAAAAGGTTTCTGACCAATAATACAGCCTTCTTTAGTTCTTACATAAACGATGTATTCACCGATATTTAAATTCGTAAAAATATTAGAGCTCTGCCAGGTGAAATTATCCAGAGAATACTCGAAATTCCCTGTTGCAGAAAGAATCACCGTTGCAGAGCTGTTGTTCACATTGATAGCAGTAATTTCAGGGAGTACCGTATAGCTTACCTCCACATTATCCGTGTTCTGACATCCGAAGCTGTTGGTTACTGTTACATAATAATTTCCCGGTGCAGAAACTGTAGTGGTTTGAGTGGTGGCTCCGGTACTCCAGAGGTATGATGAATAACCGTTTCCGGCATCCAGAGTCACCGTTTTACCTTTACAGAAATCAATCTTTTCCGGAAGATTAAGCTTTGGTTTAGGATTTAGGGTAAGACTTAATCGAACAACCGTAAAACATCCGTCTGCTGTGGCAACCTTTACATGAATAACTGTCGACCCAACATTCATAGTATAATTGGATGGGCTGCTGATAATATTTCCAAGATCATCAGTATAAGTAAACGTATAGATCCCGGGATTCATAATGAGATTGGACTGATAAGAAGTCAGATCTATCGTCATTGAATTTCCTGTTGAGCTGTTGCATATCGTGGCAGAAAAGTCATTTGCCGGAACATTATTAGTCGAAAGAGTTACTGAAATAGGCAGTTTATCCGATTCACAATTATTTAAAGTCTGTGTCACAAAATAAGTTACTCCATGAACAAGAGGGGTGGTAATTGGTAAAACATTTCCGACGGCATCATAAAACTTTATTGCAGTTCCGGTAACAATTAAATTAGTAAGGGTAGGATTTGATGAGGCACAAAAATCCTGTACAGAATTTCCTGCAGGCTTTGGAGTTTCTGTGATTGTCACCTGAATGGCAATTGTACTACTCTCACACCCGTTAATAGTTTGGGAAGCGTAATATGTTTGTCCGTTCACCAAGGTTGTTGTAACCGGTAAAATATTTCCTGTTGCATCGTACCATTTGATATTCTGACCTGTAATCTGAAGATTACTAATTGTAGGATGACCGCTTGCACAGAAAGTTTGTTGGGGGTTGGCTACCGGAATAAGTCCCTGTATTGAAAAAACTTTAAAAGGAACTTTCGTACTTTCACAGCCATTACCATATTGGGTGACATAATATTGATTTCCTGCAATAATATTTGCATAGTTACCTATTAAGTTTCCTGAAGAATCATAAAAATGAATATTTTGATTGTTATTAATATTCAGTTGATTTAAAGTCATTTGATTTACATTGCTACAGAAATAAAAATCATTTACGATTAATGGCGGCGGAGAGTCCTTAATGATTACGTTTATGGCAAGACGTCTAGGGTTAAATGGACACGATTCATCCTGGACTGATGCATAATATGTAGCATTATTTTGTAAGGGAGTATTCGTAGCTAAAGGATAAAGTGATATAGGCGAATCATACCAGGTTGTATAAGCGGTGCTTGGATGCAAGTCTTGTATTGTAGGATTTTCTGAAGAACAAAATGTTTGTATCTTATCACCGTCAGGAGTTCCATTATAACATTTTCCAAATTTTTGTATTGAACCGTTAATATCTCCATTCGTGTATTTTATAATTTTAATGTCTTGGTCAGGATCAAAATCTTGATAGTCATCATAGTACCCGGCTAAAATTATGTTTCCTTCATAATCGATATTTTGACTATATGAAAAAGAAGAGAAATCACTTTTATTGAAAATTAGTTTACCATCATTTCTGAACTTTAAATAATAAGTGTCCGCATGACGACTTAAATAGCTGTAATTGAGACCTAGATCCAGCTTTTTTATTGTTTCTTCCGTATTATTATTTCCATTAATCACTTTAATTGTATTGCCTGTATAGCATACAAAAAAATTGATGGTATTATCTGGGTTTAGTTTTATGGAAAGAAAATCATAGGCACCATCACCTTTTATTAAGGAATTCCAAACTAAATGGCCATTGCTGTTTATTTTATAAACTATTGTTCTGCCTCCAAAAGGAGCATTAATAATCATGTTTGGGAAACCTATTGTCTGTGAATCATAATATGTGCTTGCTGTGTAAATGTTGTTATCATTATCAATATCGATTTTGGAATTCGATGAATTCAAATAGAAACTGTAGGTAGAAAGATTTTGATACCACAAAAAGTTACCATCATTATTAAATTTGGCCAAAAAGTACCGGTTAGAGCCAGTGTTGCCGGCAGGGAAGGTATTATTGTCTATTTTTAGATATGCTTCAAAATTCCCTGATATGATAATATTGTTATCATTATCAACTTTTACACAGTTTATTGCCGGAGTGTTATGTGCGTGAAGCGGACGTGCCCAAGCGAAAGATCCATTGGGGTTATTTTTCATAATGAAAATTCCATTTGGAGCAGGTAAACTATAAGTGATATTAAGATCTGGGTTAAAATCTGTGATAAATAATGGTTGGTAATTAGCATAATTTCCCGTAGATATAATATTGTTATTTTCATCAATAGTGCAGGTCATATTTCCTACATAATTATATATATTACCAAATACAAAGTTGCCTGTGGGATTAAGCTTTACAAGAAAAGAGCTTGAAGATAAGATTCCGGTGTCAAAAATAGTATCAGAATTTGGATCTAATTTTAAATTTTGTCCATCCGTATTGCCTGCTATAACTATATTGTCTTGTTTATCTATGACTAGAGATGTAATAAAAGAACTATAATTTGAGCTAATTTCTTTTACCCAAATAACATTTTTGTGCTTATCTAATTTAGCAATGACAGCCCTTGATAGTTCATTTGGTGATGTTGTTTTAGTTATACTACCAAATGAAATACTATTTATACTTGGGAATGCTAACCTTCCGTACCTGCCTGCTACATATATATTTCCTTGGGAATCTGTATCACTTAAAGTAATATAATGCTGTGACTCAATAATTGGACTCGTCGTTTGGAAATCCCAAAGTAAGCTTTGAGCAAAACTAAATCCACAATAAAGAATTGTAAAAAGAAACAACAGT
Organism: Chryseobacterium lineare; assembly: GCF_977014045.1. Lineage (NCBI taxonomy): Bacteria > Pseudomonadati > Bacteroidota > Flavobacteriia > Flavobacteriales > Weeksellaceae > Chryseobacterium > Chryseobacterium lineare. Next base: position 835,645 of record NZ_CDRNIQ010000001.1, read on the forward strand.
TTTCGCATTGGTTATTAATTTTCCGGCAAATATAATGAAACCCCTTATTTTAAAAGATTAAAAATGATTAATACAAAAGCATTATGTTAAAATATGACAGAAATCATAAAATTTTCTTTTAATTATTTTGTTTAACAATTTTGTTAAAACAATTGATTGATTTATATTTGCACAAATTTGTTTAACAAAAATGTCAAATCAAGCAAAAAAAGACCAAACACAGGAATTAATCAAGGAAACTGCGAAGAATCTATTCTTTGTGAAAGGGAAGTTTGATGCCACTACACAGGAAATTGCCGATGCTGCAGGTGTCAACAGAACGCTGATCAATTATTATTTCCGTTCGAGAGATAATTTGATCCAGATTATTTTTGACGAAGCTCAAAGAGTAGAACATGAAAAATCTGAAATAATCATGAATTCCGACCTGCCATTTAAGGAAAAAATCGGGCAGTTCATTGAGGGAAGCTTATCTACAAGTCTACAGTACCCGTACCTGGAGACCTATATCGTATCACAGATTAATAAAGGAAACTGTCATCAGAAAGATATCGAGGAAGATGAGCTGAATAAGTTATACAGAGAAGTAGAAGCTGAAATGGAGCTGGGTAACATTGAAAAAATGAAACCGATACAGTTTGTCCTCAACATGATTTCATTGTTAGTTTTCCCAAGTGCTGTTCGTCCGTTGCTGATGGAAAACCTGATGATCGAAGAAGAAGAATTTGATAAGATAATTTCAGAGAGAAAAGATATCATTTTAAATATGTTATTTAAAAATTAAAAAATGTTAAAGTATTTTAAGAAATGATTCGTCCTTTAGGAATACTATCAATAAGAAACAATTTACATTAAAAAATAAACGAAGTATAAGATTATGAAAAAACGTATAACTGCAAAAAAGCTAAAAATAGGAATAGCGGCTGCATTTATGATGTTCGGTTTTTCATCGGTGACTGCACAACAGCAGGTTTCTCTTCAGGAAGCCATTAAGCAGGCACTTCAAAATAAGGCAGAAGCCAAGAAAGCTGCTTTACAGATCAAAAAAGCCGAATATAAAATTGACGAAGCCAGGGCAGGTGCTTTACCACAGATCACTGCTACGGCGGGTTTAACCTACAATCCGGTTATTCAGGAATCATTGCTTGAATTCGGGGGAGAAAGAATCAGAGCGCAGCTGGGACAACCTTGGAGTTCTACAGCATCGGTACAGCTTCAGCAGGCGATATTTGACCAAAGAGTTTTTACGGGACTTAAAGCTGCAAAATCAACAAGAGAATTTTATGTTCTTAACGCTCAGCTTACCAATGAACAGATCATCGAGAATGTAGCAACAGCCTATTATCAGGTTTTTGTACAGGAAGAAAATCTGAAAACCGTACAGGCAAGCTACACCAATACGGAAAAAGTAAGAAATGTGATCAAAAGCCTTGTAGATAATGGCCTTGCAAAATCCATTGACTTGGACAGAACAAATGTTCAGCTTACCAATATTGGTTCCAACAGGCAAACTTTGATCAACTCGGTAGAACTTTCTAAGAATGCTTTGAAATTCTATATGGGAGTGCCGATCAGTACCGATATCGAGCTGGAAGAAAAAAGTATTGAACCTAAACCTGAACTGATTTCAAGTAACGTCAATCTGGATAATCGTACGGAAATTAAAGTGTTAAATAAAAACAGGGAACTTCTTGTTTTCAATAAAAAAGCAACCGAAGCCTATCTTTATCCTACAGTAAGTTTAGTAGCTAATTACGGCTGGGGCGGACAGGGAAGAAAATTTCCTTTAACCAATGGGATAAACAACGGAGTACTTTGGAGTGATTATTCGGCGATCGGTTTAAATATCAATATTCCAATATTCACGGGAGGAGCTACGAAAGCAAAGATTAATCAGGCAGAAATCGATATTCAGGATTTGGATCAGGATATTCAGAGTACACAGCTGAGCCTTAGTCTGGATTATAAAAATGCAATTACCAATATGGAAAATGCACTCATCAATATCGAAAGCATGAAAGATAATGTAGGGCTGGCAGAAAGAGTTCAGCAGAATACACAATCCAACTATCAATATGGCCTTGCAACCCTTACTGAAGTGCTGGATGCAGAAAATGCTCTTACGCAGGCAAAGCAGAATTATGCAAATGCTCTATTGGATTACAAGCAGGCTGAAATTAAATTAATCAAAGCGAAAGGTGAATTAAATACATTACAAAACCCATAATAAACTACAATGAAAAAAACTCTAATATATATCATAGTGGCAGCTGTACTGGTCGGTTTAGCGGCGTATAAGATTGCAAGTAATAAAGAAAAGCAGACTCAGGAAGTAAAAGAAGTAGCCAAGCAGGTAGACAAGATCAATGTAAATGTTATAAAAGTATCAAGAGAAAATATTGATACAGACTACTCGGCCAACGGAACTTTTATTCCGAAGCAGGAGTCAAACCAGTCTTCTGAGATCTCCGGAAGAATTGTAAGCGTTTTGGTAAAAGAAGGTTCCAGAGTAGGAGCAGGACAGGTTTTGGCAACGATCAAAAAAGATGCTATTGAAGTAGACGTTACCCAGGCTCAGAATAATTTGCAAAATGCGATGATTGATAATCAGCGTTATGAAAATGCCTACAAAACAGGTGGTGTTACCAAGCAGCAGCTTGACAATTCAAGATTACAGCTGAAAAACGCCCAGGCAGCCGTAAGAGCACAAGGCGTAAAAGTAAATGATACAAGTATCCGCGCGGGAATCAGTGGTACTATCAACAAAAAAATGGTGGAGCCGGGAATGGTGGTTGCTCCGGGAACAGCCTTATTTGAAATCGTAAATATCAACTCATTAAAACTTTCTGTTTTGGTGGATGAAAGCCAGATCGGTAAAATTCAATTGGGCCAGGAAGTTCCTATTAAAGTAAATGTTTTGCCTGACGAATCTTTCAGCGGCAGGATTACCTTTATCGCTCCTAAAAGTGATGCTTCGCTTAATTTCCCTGTAGAAATTGAAGTTCAGAACAGAGGAAACCTGAAAGCGGGGATGTATGCGACAGCGACTTTCAAAACTAATCATGGAGCCGAAACCCAGAATATGCTTACGGTTCCTGCAGAAGCTTTCGTAAACGGGGTAAGTTCAGGACAATTGTTTATTGTTAATAACGGAACGGCTAAATTAATTAAAGTTCAGACCGGAAAAGTATATGGCGATAAAGTTCAGATCTTAAGCGGATTAAATGGAGGCGAGCAGGTAATTACCAGCGGGCAGATCAACCTGGATAACGGTTCAAAAATCAATATCGTAAAGTAAGAGAAGATGAAGTTAGCAGAAATATCCATTAAAAGACCTTCTCTGGTGATCGTATTATTTACGATACTTACACTGGGAGGTTTATTAAGCTACTCCATGATGGGGTACGAATTGATTCCGAAGTTTGAAACCAATATGGTAACTATTTCCACGGTATATCCGGGAGCTTCACCCGCTGAGGTGGAAACTTCCGTAACCCGGAAAATAGAAGACGCCGTTGGTTCTTTGGAAAACGTTAAAAAAGTAGAATCTTCTTCTTACGAAAGTTTATCGGTAGTTATGGTTCAGCTGAACACCGGTGCCGATGTAAACTATGCTTTGAACGATGCACAGAGAAAAGTAAATGCTATTTTAGCAGACCTTCCGGATGATGCAGATCCGCCGTCTCTGCAAAAATTCTCATTGGATGATCTTCCGATCATGACACTGAGTATTTCGAGTAGTAAGCTGAATAACAAAGAGCTTTATGATCTTTTAGATAAAAAAATAGAACCGGTTTTCTCCCGTGTGAACGGTGTAGCACAGGTTACGCTTGTAGGAGGTCAAGAAAGAGAGATTCAGGTAAATTTAGATGAAAAGAAAATGCAGGGATATGGCGTTGCGATCGCAGACGTACAGCAGGCTATTCTTTCTTCCAACCTCGATTTCCCTACCGGAGCGCTGAAAACAAGAACATCAAGATCTACCATAAGGCTTTCAGGTAAATACAAAAGTGTTCAGGAAATGAACAATCTTGTGGTTTTGGATAAAAACGGTGCCCAGGTGCGTCTTTCCGATATTGCAACAGTTTTTGATACACAGAAAGATGTTGAGAAAGTAGCCAGATATAATCAGATGTCAACCATCTTACTTCAGGTGAAGAAGCAATCTGATGCGAATGCAGTGTCTGTTTCAGAAATGGTTACGAAAACGATTGCTAATGTTCAGGAAAACTATAAAACCCAAGGCGTTAAAATAAATATCGTAGATGATACTACCGACTTTACCCTTGAAGCGGCAGACCACGTGATTTTCGACTTATTCTTAGCGATTATCCTGGTAGCGGTGGTAATGTTATTGTTCCTTCACAACATCAGAAACGCATTCATCGTAATGGTTTCTATCCCGATGTCTTTGATTGCTACGGTGATCGGAATGTATTTAATGGGATATACCTTAAATTTAATGAGTTTACTGGGACTTTCACTGGTGGTAGGTATCCTTGTGGATGATGCAATTGTGGTACTGGAAAACGTGTACCGACACATGGAGATGGGGAAAAGCAGAATCCGTGCGGCGTACGATGGAGCTTCGGAAATTGGCTTTACCGTAACGGCTATTACCCTGGTAATCGTGGTGGTATTCTTACCGATTGCGATGAGTTCCGGTTTGGTGGCTGATATCCTTGCACAGTTCTGTGTAACGGTGGTTATTGCGACATTATTGTCGTTGCTGGCTTCCTTTACCATCATCCCTTGGTTGTCTTCAAGATATGGTAAATTGGTGCACCTTACCGGCAAAAATCCGTTTGAGAAATTTATCCTTTGGTTTGAAAAGCAACTGGAGAAATTCACACACTGGATTACAGGAATTCTTGAATGGTGTTTAAAAACAACCTTAAGAAGAGTTATGACGGTTGTCGTAACATTTATTATCCTGATTTCTTCCTTCATGCTTGTAGCATTCGGATTTATCGGTGGTGAATTCTTCCCTAAAATGGATAGAGGGCAGTTCCTTGTTCAGATGGAATTACCAAAAGATGCTTCGGTAGAAAAAACCAATCAGGTAACACTTGCCGTTGAAAAATATCTTAGAGAAGATAAAGATGTAGTGGATATGATTACTACGGTAGGTCAGCAGTCATCAGGTTTTGGTGGTGCTCAGGCAACGCTGTATCAATCGGAAATTCAGGTGATTTTAGTTGATAAATCTGAGCGTAATGAAAGTACGGATATTAAGTCAGCCAAAATCAAGAGAGCTTTAGAAGAGAAATTTACAGGAGTTGAATTTAAAACAGCGCCAATCGGTCTGATGGGGGCAGACAACGCTCCGATCGAACTGGTAGTAACAGCTCAGGATAATGAAACGGCAAATAAGGAAGCCAACAGAATTTTAGAACTCCTTAAAAAAGTTCCCGGTTCTGTAGATGCAGAATTGTCAACCGACTCAGGAAGCCCCGAAGTTCAGGTGAATATCGACAGAGATAAAATGGCTTCTTTAGGGTTAAATCTTTCCGGTGTAGGACAGACCATGCAGACAGCATTCAGCGGAAATACGGACGGAAAGTTTAGAGCCGGTGAATATGAATATGATATTAACATCCGTTTTGGAGATGCCAACAGACAGTCTATTGATGATGTAAGAAACCTGATGTTCATCAATTCTCAGGGACAGCAGGTAAGACTAAGCCAGTTTGCCGATGTAAAAATGGGTTCCGGGCCTAGCTTACTTGAACGTAGAGACAAAGCACCTTCTGTAAAGGTAAAATCTAAAGTAGTAGGTCGTCCTGTAGGAGACGTTGCTAATGAATGGGCTGCCATGTTTATGGAGAATGAAAAAACAAAACCTGCAGGCGTATCCTACATCTGGAGTGGTGATATGGAAAACCAGACCGAAGGTTTCGGTACATTAGGAATCGCTTTACTGGCGGCTATCGTATTGGTATATCTGGTAATGGTTTCACTGTACGACTCATTTGTGTATCCGTTTGTGGTATTGTTCTCTATTCCGTTGGCATTGATCGGGGTTATGGTGATCCTGGCCATCACAGGAAATTCACTGAACATCTTTACGATGCTCGGGATGATCATGTTGATTGGTCTGGTGGCGAAGAATGCGATTATGATCGTCGACTTTGCCAATATGAGAAAAGCAGCCGGATCCAATACACACGATGCTTTGATCCAGGCCAACCATGCACGTCTTCGTCCGATCCTGATGACAACAATTGCGATGATCTTTGGTATGATCCCGATTGCGATTGCCAAAGGAGCAGGAGCGGAAATGAACAACGGTCTGGCATGGGTAATTATCGGTGGTTTGACCTCATCACTATTCCTTACGCTGATCATTGTACCGGTAGTATATTCTCTATTCGATTCAATTTTAAGAAGAATGGGCAAACATGAAAAAGTAGACTATGAAGCTGAAATGAAAGCCGAATACAAACACAGAGATCTGAGTGAAGATGGATTTACTCCGAAACACGTAGATTAATACAACAACCTTTAATTAACCTTAAAACCGTTTTGTCATATGGCAAGACGGTTTTTTTGCCATTTATTCTAATGGCCATCTCATTCGTATAAGTTGATTCCTAATATCCGGAATCATGGTGATCATAGGTAGAAAATTCTGGATACATTTTTGTTGAGCAGGAAATGAAAATCATTCCTTTTTCTCTGAAACTCTTTATTGATGGGCTTTGGTGAGGAATGGTTGAACATCACAAAAAAAGTAGTCTATCGTAGACTACTTTTCTCAGCTACAAATGTAAACAAATTCTTTTTACTTCCAAACACAACAAATTGTTTTCTAATTTCTTAGTTTTGTTCATCATAAAGTCTTTAAAGAAAAACCTGGAGCAAAACAGCCGGAATTTACATTCTGTTTTACACCTGTTTTTTAAGAAGTTTTGCAATGGTGAGCCTTGTATGTAAAAAAGTAGTCTACGATAGACTACTTTCTTACAAAACATGAGACTACAAGTGATATTTCCCTCTAAAGCCCTCTCCCTCAAACGCTTTCGCGTGGTGTTGCTGTGCTTTTTTGTGGTCTTGGTATCATCATTGTTGAGCGCTCAAACGTTTTTACACTCCGATTCTGTAGTCTTTGTATCCGAAGACTCGTATTTGTATGCAGAATCTCCAATATATATTTCCAGTCAGAACCTGAGAAAAGCATCTTTTAAGAAGTGGTCTAGGGTTTTGATCAAAATCTCTTGTCCCAAAGTTTCTCATAAGAAGTCCACAAGTAGTCCAACGGAGAATACTTGTTATAAGAGTAGTCCAACAGGCAGACACACTTTTGGACTCCTTTCTAATTCATCTTCAATAGCTGTTATCGGAACTTCTTCTCCGTTAAAACTTCAACAGGAAACAATACCATCTTCTTTTATTTTATTTATAAGCACAAGAAGGGATCAAGAAAAATGTATTCAGATCTCTTTTCATCCTTTCCAGCTAAAACATATCACCATCAATCATTTCGGCCGCCCTCCGCCTGTGCTTCAATCATAAGGCACAAGAGTTTTTTTAACACATAAGTCACATAAGAAGTTAGGTTACAACTTTGAAAACAAAAAGAACACATCAGTTTTTGAAAATCTTATTTTCCTTTGCAGCAAATGGTCATTCACTATCCATCTCGTTTGTCATCCCGTAGGGATCTCAGCAAAGAAAATCAGACAACATTAGTGAAATTATTGTTCAACCATTAGTGCCATTCGTGTTTCGTCAATTCGAGTGTTTTTTCGTAACAAGGTGAAGAAAAAATGTATCGAGAATGACATTTATCCTCAAACTCACAAACTTCTCGATACGATTTCTTCAAAATCTACTCGAAGTGACGAGCCTGTCGAAGCTATTATTGAGTCGGAGGGTTTGAGAGTGGGAGGGTTTTAGGGTTGGAGGGGAATATGGGATGGTTTGAGAGGGTAAATAGTGGCTTCGAGTCACCTCAGCCACCAAGACTCTCCCACACTCAAACTCTAAAACTCTCCAACTCTAAAAGCTCTGCAAGCTCTTATAAGTGCAACGCCTTTGTGAAACTAAAAAACACATTATAGATAAAAAAAATCTTAGCGCACTTCGTGTTCAAATAACAAAGACTAAAAAAGTACAAACAACAAACATAAATACAAAACAATGAAACATTTAATTACAATGGCTATTCTGCTCTTCAGTTTAGCTCTCAATGCTCAAGTGGGGATCAATAATACATCTCCGAAAGTAACGCTCGATATTACCGGAAAAACGACAGACGGCAGTAGAGCAGAAGGATTGATTATTCCTCAATTAGAGGGTGATAAGATCAAAATTGCTGACACAAAATATACTCCTGATCTCAAAGGAGCGATTATTTATGCTCTTTCGGCGGTTGCCTCTCCCAGTATCAAAACAGCTAATATTACTGCTGAAGGATACTATTATTTTGACGGTAGTGTATGGCAGAAGCTTTCTAATTCTTCCGTACCGGCAGTGGTCGTGACATCATCCGCTCTCAACGGAACGTATAAAGCCGGTACTGCACTGACGGCTTCTAATACATTTACGGTTACCATAACCAATAATTCTTTCAGTACAGCTACAATTGCTTTCAGTACATCAGACCTAGCGCTTTCAGGGGTTACAGGACTTTCGGTGGCATCAGTGAGTACAGCTTCCAGTACTTTGATTGCAGGAGGAACTGTGACGGTAACCTATACCTTGTCAGGAACTCCGGCTTCTTCAGGAACATTGGTAGCAACATGGACTAAACTTAGTTTAAGCACTGTTAAAACAGCAATGGTTTCTCCCAATGTAGTCTGTGGAAGCGGACAATGGAGCGGTGTAAGCCCTGCAATAGGAACAAATGGTTTGCGTACCGGGACAACATACAGTGCAGTTTATTCAATCCCCTATACTATGGGTGCAGGAAATCTTCCTGCTGAATCTTATACGTCTAATGGATTAACATTTACCCTTACCAGCACTAGCCCGATTCCTTCATCTGGCAACCTTACCTATTCGATTTTAGGGACTTATACTGGTACGGATAAAGGAATGGTATCTTTTACCACTCAGGCAGGATGTACAGCCAAATTTGGAGTGACATATACTGCTTCCTACTCATTTAATGTGAGTACTACAAGTAGTTTTGGTAGTGGTCCATTTAATGTTTATCAGAGCTATTCGAGTAATGATCAGAGCCTTAATTATGCCAGTACAGTTCCTAAATCAGTATGGGTTCCGCTAAACGGAAATTATATAACCACAGGATCAGCATCCTGTACAGTAACAGGTTATAACCATGGTTGGGTAGATTTCTTTGGACAACATTTATTGAACGGTCAAAGTGCCAATTTTAATAACAGCTCAAATCCTTTAACCCAAAATATTTATAGTACCGATGTTCAATCTTGTAATGGTTGCTCTCCAACAACTACAACTTCTGGTTCAGGAAGTCTGACCCTTACCTATATTCACCCATAAAGATTCTAACCCTCACAGGTTTTCAAAACCTGTGAGGGTTTAATAGCAACCATTTAAAATATACAACAATGGCAACAATTCTTCACAGAATCAAAGCGTATCTCTATGACAACGTTTTAACGAAAGACAATCCTAATGATTTCACGGCACGTACGACAAGCGAGCGAAGTCTCAATGTTCAACAGATCTGCCTTTCAGCCTCCAATCGTGGTGGAGCAGATATTTCTGCTTCCGCGATGGAGCATGCGACGGAGCTGTTCCTTAAAGAAATGGCCTATCAGTTGTGTGATGGGTATTCCATTAACACGGGTTACTTTACGGCAAGCACTACTATCCGCGGGGTCTTTGACAGTCCGTCAGAGACTTTTAATAAAGATAAGCACAGCATTATTTTCCAGTTCAACCAGGGAGAGAAGCTGAGAGCAGAGATTCCCAATATTGAAGTTGAAATCCTGGGTGTGGCAGAAGCTTCTGTAATAATCTTGCAGGTGACGGACGTAAAGAGCGGTTCGGTCAATGATCTTCTTACTCCGGGCAGAAACCTCAAGATTGCCGGAAGCAAGATCAAGGTAACAGGCAATGATCCTTTTATAGGGGTATTCTTTGTCAATACCGCCTCTAATGTCAGAACAATGGTAGAAGAAAGCGATATGGTAACCAATAATCCTTCTGAGCTTATTGTAGTGATTCCTGCATTACCAGCGGAACGTATCATCTGGAAGTGGTGACCCAATATAGCAGCGGAGCTTTATTAAAAGATACAAGAACAGCAACTCTCGATAAAATACTGACGGTAGCATAAGTTTATAACATTCACTTTTTCGAGAGGTGATGATGTCGCCCGATGAGACACTGTCTCATCGGGCGTGATAAGAGGATTATCTCGAGCGTGATAAGGTGTTCTCATCGACCGATGAGAACACCTCTCGGAAACCGGCCGTTTTTAACAGGATAAGTTCATCATGTGTTTAGCTCCGGTTTGGGAAAGATTTCCCGGCCGGAGTTTTTTTGGGAGAGTTTTTGGAGTTTGAAGGTTTTAGGGTTTTAGAGTGGGAGAATTGGAGTGTTTTAGAGTATATGAATATGGAATTTTCTATGGAACGACGAAAAGTAGTCGACTGACGGGGACTGAGGGTCTCGAAGGCCCGCGTACACTGGTGGGAAAGGTGGCTTCGAGTCTCCTCAGCCACCATTGATACTGCGTGTAAGGATCGAGATTTTTAGAGCGGGAAGGTTTGAGAGTGGGAGAGTCTTGGTGTCTGTCACTGAAGCGATGCGCTCCTGTCACCCTGAGCTTGTCGAGGGGCCAGTACAATCCAAACATCCTAATAACTAAGGCTTCGACAAGCTTAGCCTGACACTGGGGAAAGCTACTGTTATTAAAGTCTACATCGGAATAAAAGAATATCATTTCACAGGTGGAGATTCTTCACTCCGCTTCGCTATGTTCAGAATGATACTGTGCAGAGGTTAATGATAATAATATTTGCTTTATACCGAAATGATGCACTGGATTCAACCATAATTTTAAAAAAAGTCTCTTCATAAAAAAAAGCTTCCGGAATCCCCGAAAGCTCTTCATTATTTTTATATGGAATTAAGCTTCCATCGCTTCACCGGCCTTTCTGTACACAAAACTTCCGTAAATATGTCTTCTTGCAAAACGGCTCGGCGAATCGGCATTCACCATTTTGATATATGTATTTCTAGGAACACCCAGGTATTCATAAATATTACCGTTCAGATGCTGGATGGTAAGAATTGATTTCTCAAGATAAAAATCCTGAATATTCGAAGTGGAAGTAGTTTCCGTATATTCTTCCTTATATTTTTCCTGTGTTTCCGGGTTGATGCTTACCAGAAAATGATAGGCTTCAATCACCGATTTACTTTTTTCTTCGGCTTCTATTTTTCCCGCTTCGTCATTGATAAATTTATCGGGATGTGTATCTTTCATCACATTTCTGTAAATGGTTTTCAGTTCCTTTAACGTAACGTTTTTTTCTACTTCCAGAAGCTTTCTGTATTCACCTAATTTTTTCATATGGTCTGATCCTTATTTCGGGGTGCAAAATTAAGGTATTTAATTGAGAAAGTGTAAGTTATTCGTTGTTAATTTATTTTATGATTATTTAGACAATCAAATCACTTATTATCTTTATAAATATTCACAGGCAATTATTAGGATCTATTCCGTCTTCTGGTAAATATGCGTTACTTTCCCATTCTTGATAAAATCCTCTACTGAAGTGTTTTTAGTGGCATTTTTGTGGGTAATTTCGATATAATAGATCATCACGTTGGGAAACTTCGGATCTCTGCAATAGATCTTAAATCTTCTTACTTTTTCATCAGTACTTAAAAAAGCGAGTTCGGAAGCATTACTGAATCTGATATTATTAACCTCAAAAGCATCTTTCCAGTTTTTTTGCAGCTTGGCAAATCTTTTCTGGGTTCTGTCGCTGTCTTCATTTTCAAACTTATCAACCTGAAAATCGGTCAGGAGCTGAGGATAGATCAGACCTTCCTGAAGAATCGCTTTGGTAATTTTATCAGATTTATCATAAAAAATAACCTTATTGTCAAACTGAACCTGACGGTCGTTGACTATGATATTTCCTGAAAACTTTTTGTAGTTTTTCTTTTTATAATCATTCTTAAAGTGTTCTATGACAGCCTTGTCTTTCGGACCTGGCTTTTCTGTTTTCTGTGCAAAAACAGGAACTGATAAAAGCAATGAAAGGCTTGCAGTATATAGTAATTTCATGATAGTTGAGTTATATTAAATATTTAGATTTAAAGAATATTTTTCAGTCTGAGATATTGTAATAACATGATGGTTTTTGCATCCTTAATATTTCCGTTATCGATCATTTGCAAAGCTTCATCAAAAGAAAGTTCAAGGACTTCAATATTTTCACCTTCGTCATCAAGCCCGCCGCCATCTGCTATTTTCATCTCTCTGGAATATTCGGCGATGAAAAAGTGCAGGATTTCCGTAACAGATCCCGGCGACATATAGGCTTCAAAGATCTTTTCAACTTTTGCTATCTTATAGCCGGTTTCTTCTTCCGTTTCTCTTCTGATGCAGTCTTCAGGATTGTCATTGTCAAGTAATCCTGCGCAGGCTTCAATCATCATTCCGCTATCATTTCCATTAATGAAAGTGGGTAGCCTGAACTGTCGCGTCAGAATCACATTTCCGTTATTTTTATCATACAGTAAAATAGTGGCGCCATTTCCCCTGTCATATGCTTCGCGGCTTTGCTGTTCAAAGCCACCGTCTTTTTTCCGGATAGTAAAGGTCACTTTCTTTAAGACATACCAGTTATCTGATAATATTTCTGTTTTTTCTATCTGAACGTTTGAATTTTGCATAGATTATACAATCTTAATTATTTTTTTAATAAATCTTCTAAAGCAATCTTTAAATCAGGGAATTCAAAATGAAAGCCCGCTTTCTGAATTTTGTCTGCAGACGCTCTGGAACCTTCCAGCAAGGCATCTGCCAGCTCGCCGAAGATAAGTTTTAATACAAACCCGGGAACGTTCGGCATGAATAAAGGTTTTTTCAATACCTCCGCAATCTTTTCCGTTAAATTTTTATTGGTAATATGCTGTGGTGAAACTGCATTGAAAGCTCCATTCATTTCAGAGTTTTGCAATGCAAACTCATAGATTGAGCAAATGTCGTTAATATGAATCCACGGCATATATTGATTTCCTCTTCCGAGAGGCGAACCCATTCCCAGTTTGATAGTCGGAAGCATTTTCTTTAAAGCGCCTTCCTTGTCCGAAAGTACCACTGCCGTACGGATCTTCACAACTCTCTCAGCGAGATTCTGTTCCTTAAACTGATCAGCAGCTCTTTCCCAAAGAATGACTACTTCACTCAAAAAATTATTTCCGGGAGCATCATTCTCGTTAAAGATTTTCTCTGTAGTTTTTGTTCCGTAATAATTTATTCCTGAAGCAGAAATAAAAGATTTTAATCTGATATTCTTTTTCCTTAAGGTTTGTAAAAGTAAGTCAGCAGAATCAACCCTGCTGGAAATCAGCTCTTTTTTTCGTTCATCCGTCCAGCGTTTTTCTGAGATATTGGCTCCTGCCAGATGGATAATATGGGAAATACCTTCCAGCGCTTTTTCGTCAATGGTTTTTTCTTTGATATTCCATTCAAATTCATTTTCATGTCTCTTCTTTCGGGTTAAGAAACGAACCGTATAGTATTTTTCGAGCCTTTTTGAAAGTTCACGGGCAATAAGTCCGCCGGCGCCTGTGATGAGTATGATTTCTTTCATGTACTGTATTTCATTTGTATTATGACTGATTTCTGACGATCAAAACAAAATCATCATCTAAAAGTTTATAACCGTAATCATATATAAACTTATATTCTGAACCATTTTTGTAAACTTTAAGATTCGTAAAATAATCAAAATCAAAACCTAAGCCATCAAGTTTTGAACGGGGAACTTTTGTTTTGCCGTCGGTATTTACTTCAGAGAGAATCCTGTAGTTTTTGCGGAGTTTGTTATTGACGTTCCGCATCAGATTGTTGGAATCCTTATTCTGTTTGTTGTTATAGGCATTTCGGCAGGCGTCGTTACAGAACTTTTTGTCGGATCTACCGATAATTTTTTCGCCGCATTCAAGACAATTCATAATCTATTTTTTCAGTTTGTGTGGATGAGCATGCTTTTTTCTTAAAAGCCTTTGAAATCTACTGTGATTAGGATAACTTCTGTTTGGCGTTATATTATTAAAAAAAAGTGCTGTTAATAATAAGATTAGGCATCCGGAAAGAACCGGTGATATCACGTACCAAAATCCCAGCTCAGGAATTTTTCCGGTAGAACTTACTGCAATCAGTGCTGTGGCACCTCCCGGAGGATGCAGGGTTTTGGTGTACTGCATCAAAACAATGGAAAAAGCAACAGCCAGCGGCGCAGAAAGCCAGATAATATCGGGAACAATCTTATATATTGTAACTCCTACCAGCGCAGAGATTACATGACCGCCAACCAGATTTCTTGGTTGTGCTAACGGACTTTGAATAGCTCCGTAAATCAAAACACTGGATGCTCCGAAAGATCCTATCAAAAAGATATTCTCGGTGGCTAATAAAGAATGTGACTGTATGAAAGCAATGATCCCGATTCCGAAGAATGCTCCCAGAAATGACCAGAAATGCTCTTTATAGTCAACCAGAGTTTCTTTGTAAATCACATATCTTGAGACTCTCAGCGTTCTTTTAATTGTTTTTTTCATATTTACCCAAAGATACATATTTATCCGTTTTCAAACGGATAAATATTTTCGACTTATGCTAATATTCGTTTTCAAACGACTACAAACGAACTTAAATAATTTCTTACCGATTTGAATTTCAGAATTACCGAATCTTTGCAACAGAGATTTGAGAAAACAGTGAACGTCTCTGATCTGAATACTAATCTTAAAAATTAAAATGATGTCACTAAGAAACAAAGTAACATTAATCGGTTACACAGGAAAAGAAGTTGAAATGGTAAGTTTTGAAAACGGAGGTTTAAAAGCAGTTGTATCCCTTGCCACCAATGATTATTATACCAATGCAAAAGGTGAAAAAGTGGAAGAAACGCAATGGCACAATCTGATTGCTTTCGGAAAAGCGGCGGAGATCTTTCAGAAATATGTTCCGAAAGGGAAAGAAATTGCAGTTGAAGGGAAACTAACCTACAGATCGTATGATGATAAAGATGGCGTAAAGCGATATATAACCGAAATAAGAGTAGATGAAGTTCTGCTTCTGGGAAGTAAATAATAAAAACACAAATGATGAAAGTAAAAGTTTTTAAAATCAGGCTGCAGCAGGAATTTTTACAAGATGACCAGCATATGCTTGACGGATTTCTGGAATCTCATCAGATCGTAAAAGTGGAAACAGCTTTTGTAAATGACGAAAATTACTGGTCGGTAGTATTATATTTTGATGAATTAAAAATGTCTGCCAATGCAGTAAAGGAACCAAGACAGACAAAATATACTTCTGAAAATGATACGTTGAGCGCCGATGAAGAAAAAATCCTTGATGCTCTTAAAGAATGGCGTTCTGAAAAAGCAAAGGAGCAGAATCTTCCGACGTATTTTATTGCAACCAATAAAGAGCTGATATCCGTGGCGAAATATAAACCTATAAAAAAAGAAGAACTCCTGGAAATCAAAGGATTTGGTAAGCATAAAATAGAAAATTACGGTGAGGAAATTCTTGAAATACTGGAAAGCATCTGATCCTTAAAAAACAAAACACAATTGATGAATGAATCATTAGCTGGAGAAGATTGCTTCTTCAGCTTTTGATGTAGTTAAAAGTCAGTTCAATTCCTTATTTTTGCAGCACTTATACATTAATCATCATTTATCAATTATAAAATGAAACCAGGTTTAGCAAAAGGGACGAGAGATTTTACAGCATCGGAAGTTGCAAGAAGAAGATTTATCATTACTATCTTACAGAAAAACTTCGAATTATTTGGATTCCAGCCATTGGAAACGCCAAGCTTTGAAAATCTTTCGACATTAACAGGAAAATACGGAGAGGAAGGTGACCGACTGATTTTTAAGATTTTAAATTCAGGGGATTACACTTCAAAAGTAAATCAGGAAGACTGGGAGAACAAAAATCATCAGAAATTAACTTCACAGATTTCCGATAAAGCCCTTCGTTACGACCTTACTGTACCTTTTGCAAGATTCGTGGCGATGAACCACAATCAGCTTACTTTTCCTTTTAAAAGATATCAGATCCAGCCGGTTTGGAGAGCAGACCGACCGCAGAAAGGAAGATTCAGAGAGTTTTATCAATGTGATGCCGATGTGGTGGGAAGTGAGAGCCTTTTGCAGGAAGTAGATTTGGTTCAATTGTATTTAAAATCATTTGCAGAGCTTGGGGTTTCTGTGACGATTCATATCAATAACCGTAAAATACTTTCCGGTCTTGCCGAATACGCAGGAATTACCGATAAGCTGATCGATTTCACAGTTGCACTGGATAAGCTTGATAAAATAGGAAAAGAAGGAGTGGTGAAGGAATTGCTGGAAAGAGGAATTGCTCAGGAATCCATTGATAAACTGGATTTCCTTTTTGTCCAATCAGATGATGCGTTGGAAAACCTTCTTCAGCTGAAAGAAAAATTTGCGGGAAACGAAACAGGACTGAAAGGCGTTGAAGAATTGGAGTTTGTCATCACGCAATCCTTGAATTTGGGTGTTGATATTCAGAATCTGGTTTTTGATATTACACTGGCGAGAGGGCTGGATTATTACACCGGAGCAATCTTCGAAGTAAAAGCAGATGAGGTTCAGATGGGATCAATCGGAGGCGGCGGTAGGTATGATAATCTAACAGAAGTTTTCGGAGTGAAAAATATTCCGGGTATCGGGATTTCTTTTGGTCTGGACAGGATTTATCTTGTCATGGAAGAATTAGGTTTATTCCCTGAAGAAGCCACATCAAAAGTGCAATATCTGTTTGCTAATTTCGGAGGTGATGAAACGCTGGAAGCTTTAAAATTAATCAAGCAATTAAGAGAAAAAGGAATTTCCGCCGAGCTTTATCCTGAATCTGCTAAAATTGGAAAACAGTTTACGTATGCTGAAAAGAAAGGAATTAAAAATCTTGTTTTCCTTGGCGAAGAAGAAATCAAAAACGGAACTGTAACGTATAAAGATCTTGAAGCCGGAGAACAGAAAACGGTTTCTCTGGAAGAATTTTTATAATTTTAGAGCTATGAAAAGCATATTATTTTTAGCACTTTTTACAGCTTGTTCTGTGTTTATTCGGGCACAAGAAAGGATGCCGGAAATCCCTAAACAGGACCTCAGTAAGGAAAGCGATCATGTAGTGCTCAGTGAGATCACTTCATTTCCGGAACATATTTTTTCATGGGATATTAAATCTCTGACGGTAAGTGAATCAGATCAGCTGACAAGCATACCCGAAAAAATTTCCAGACTAAAAAATCTTGAGTCTTTTATGCTCACAGGAGGTCATAAAATTACAGATTTTCCGAAAGAGTTTGCTTCATTAAAGCAATTGAAAAAACTGGCATTACACAATATGCTTACGGAGAAGATGTCTCCGGTAATTTTTAAACTGAAATCATTAGAGGATTTAGAATATGCTCAGTTCAGTTATTTTGATTTTTCGGAAGACATAGGAAAATTGGAAACATTGAAGAGACTTGGATTATCAAGAGGATTAGATATTAGAAGTCTAAAAAGTGTTGAAGGAAAAGCCGGTAGAAATCTTCCGTCTTCCATAAAGAATCTGAAAAGCTTGGAGACTTTGTCCGTTAGCGGAAACCTTATGTCTGAGCTGCCCGAAGAAATAGGATTTTTGAATATGGTTAATGATGTATGGCTTTCGAATAACCTGCTGAAAACGTTACCAAGTGGATTTTCCAGGCTTCAAAACTTAAAGACGCTGCATCTGGACAATAATGTATTTAAAGTGTTTCCGAAAGAGCTATACAAAATATCAAGTCTTAAAAGACTTGATATCTATAAAAATCAGATTAGCCAAATCCCTGCCGGAATAGCTGGGCTGACTGGCCTTACCGGCCTTTTTATTGATAGGAATGAACTTACAAACGAATGCTTAACGGAAATTTATAACCTTGAAAATCTCGAAGTCCTGGATATTCGTAAAAATAAAATTACATCATTCCCATCGGGTTTAGAAAAAATGAAAAAGCTGAAAATAGTATATATTTCAGGAAATAATATTCCGTATCAGGAAATTTCTCGTGCACAGGTTTTGTTGCCAAAAACAAAGTTTGTTACTCAGGAAATGCCATGAAAAATACAGAAGAATTAAAAGAAATAGCCAAACTTTTTCTTAAGCTGGGAATCATAGGTTTCGGAGGACCGGCTGCACATATTTCAATGATGCAGGATGAAGTTGTCACCAAAAGAAAATGGCTTACACAACAGCATTTTTTGGATCTGATGGGTGCAACAAATTTAATTCCAGGTCCCAACAGTACAGAAATGGCCATCCATATTGGAAGAGAAAAAGGAGGCTGGAAAGGATTAATTACTGCAGGAGTTTGTTTTATTCTTCCTGCAGTTTTTATTACAGGTATTTTTGCCTGGCTGTATAAAAAATACGGAACATTACCTGAAGTTCAGCCTTTTGTCTACGGAATTAAGCCCGCCATCATCGCTATTATTTTATCAGCAATTTTTCCGTTGGCAAAAAAGTCTTTAAAAACAGGTGGCTTGATTATTTTAGGATTGCTTGTATTGACAGGATCATTACTGGGTTTTAATGAGATTCTCCTCCTTTTTGGCGCCGGAATTATCTATGTCTTTTTATTTTTTATAAACTCCGGAAAATCAAAAGATTTAAAAAATCTTATTCCTATTATTTATTTACATGAATCAGGGAACGATTTATTATCCACATTAAATATTAAATTATTCCTGATTTTCCTCAAAGTCGGCGCTATTCTTTACGGAAGCGGCTATGTATTGTTTGCGTTTCTGGATGCTGAGCTTGTCTCTACAGGATTGATGACAAGAAAGCAACTGATAGATGCCATTGCCGTTGGACAGTTCACTCCCGGGCCGGTTTTTTCTTCGGTTACTTTTATAGGATATCAGATTAACGGATGGGCCGGAGCTGCCGTTTCAACCCTCGGGATTTTCTTACCTTCATTTCTTTTCGTGGCATTGCTGAATCCTTTGGTAAAGAAAATGAGGAAGTCAATAATTTTCTCATTATTTCTGGACGCGGTAAATGTCGCTTCTGTTGCTATTATTGTCTCCGTATGTATTACGATGGGAATGGGTACTGTTACTGACTGGAGGACGATTCTTATTGCTGTTGTCTGTCTTTTTCTAAGCTTTCTATATAAAAAAATCAATAGTGCTCTTATTGTTGTGCTGGGTTCGGGAATGGGATACCTGCTGACATTAATATAGACTCTATTTTCATTATTCTTAATAATTCCTTTGAAAATGTATTTTCACATCGTGACCATATAATTTTATAGTTTGCCAATATGCAATCACATCGCTAAAATATTGCTTTACATCGCAAGAATATCTTTTTACATCGTGCCAATGTATAATTGCAACGTTAAAATGTAAGTTTACCTTGTAAAAAAGTAAAACTATATAGAAAGAATATTAAAAAATCTTTTCTAATCTCTTTACTTTTAGATCTGAATGTAATCGCAGTTATTTTTTTTATATTTTTAGGATATAAATATAAGCCATGGAAAACTATTTAGAAATTAACAGAAACTCGTGGAATGCTAAGGTGGAACCTCATTTAAAATCGGATTTTTATTTTGTAGATGAATTTCTGAAAGGAAGGACTTCCCTTAATTCTATCGAATTGGAGCTTCTGGGAGACGTAAAAGATAAGACGATTCTGCATCTCCAATGCCATTTCGGACAGGATTCTATTTCCCTGTCAAGATTGGGAGGTAATGTGACAGGAATTGATCTGTCGGATAAAGCGATTGCCGCAGCAGAGGAATTGGCACAGAAATGTGGAACTGATACTCAATTTATCTGTACAGATTTGTATAATCTCCCTAATATTCTTGATCAGCAATTTGATATTGTCTTTACCAGTTACGGAACCATTGGCTGGCTGCCGGATCTGGAACGATGGGCAAAGGTAATCTCACATTTTCTTAAGCCTAAAGGAAAATTTATTATGGCGGAATTTCATCCTTTAGTGTGGATGTTTGATGATGATTTTGAAGGCGTGAAGTACAATTATTTTAATGAAAAAGCCATTGTTGAAATTTATGAAGGCACTTACGCAGATCAATCTGCAGATATTGTACAGGAATATGTGATGTGGAATCATTCTTTAGCGGAAGTTCTTCAGAGCCTCATTAATAATGGTCTTGATATCCTTCAGTTCAGAGAATTCGACTGGTCACCATATCCATGTTTCAGACATATAGAAGAATTTGAAAAAGGTAAATGGAGAATTTCTAAGTTTGGAAATAAAATTCCATTGGTGTTTTCAATGGAAGCACAAAAAAAGTCATCGTAATAAAAAACTACGATGACTTTCTAAATATATGAATGTTAAAATAACTAGTCTTGGTTAAATAGATTCCTGTGCTTTATTTACAGAATCCTGTGCTTTGTTTTTAAATTCATCTGCTTTATCCTGAACCTGGGAAGCAACATTATTGGCTCTGTCTTTAATTTCATTTCCCCATTTGTTTAGGTTATCCTTTGCATTATTGAATTTGTCTTTTACCATTTGTTTTTCTTCAGCGCTTGAATTTTTGTATTTCCAGTAAGCTAAAGCTCCCAAACCGACTAACGCTAATAAACCTTTTGTCTTATTTCCCATGATTTCTATTTTTTAAATGTTAATATTAAAATTTGTTATTAATAACCATGTAAAATACGTGCCAAAAAAATTGATAGAAGTATAAAATAATGTTAAATTTAATTGAAAGTTTGTAAATTATTTCCGTCAAAACTTGCAAAAATCATAGTGGGATAGGAGTCGCGGTGAAAAATATTTCCATTTTTATCAATGGCAATAGCCCCTGCAAATCCGTCAATTGTTTTCAGTTCTTCGAACGTTTTATCAAAAGCATTTTCGAGGGACATTCCGTCGGTAACTCTTGTGACAATCTTTGCGGCTGTGGCATTGCTTACAATATCTTCACCAACGCCTGTGCAGCTCACTGCACAGAAAGAATTGGCATAATTTCCCGCAACGGTAGCAGAATCGGAAATCCTTCCCGGGATCTCAAATCCCTTTCCTCCTGTGGACGTGGCAACGGCTAATTTTCCTTCTTTATCAAGGGCTACACAGCCGACAGTTCCTTTTCCTCCGTTCTTTAATTTTAATTCATATTCTTCTCTTCTTTTCGGAATTTCAGTGGAAAAGTTTTCAAAGCCATGTTCTGAAGCATATTTTTTAGCTCCGCTTCCTCCCAAGACTCTGTCGTCTTCGTTTATGAGTTCTTTTGCCACAAAAACCGGATTTTTTACATCCTGAATATTGATAACACCACTCATTTTCTGGGTTTTCCCGTCCATAATGGCAGCACTCATCCTGATAACGCCGTCACTTTGGATCTGCGAGCCTGTACCTGCATTGTACAGCTCATCATCTTCAAGCAAAGAAACCGTAAAAGCTGCAGTGTCAAAAGCTGAATTGTTCTGTAAAAATTCAAAGGCTCTTTTTACAATATGTTTCAAAGATTCCTGCTTGGCAGTTTTTACCTCGTTGCTCTGATCACTTTCGGAGAAAAATCCGCCGTGGATGATTATTTTCATATTTTAGTTCATTATTGGTGAATGACAAATGTTTTTGATGATGTTAATTTATGTAAGCTTTTTTTAACTTTTTTATTTAACCACAAAAGTCGCAAAAGATTAAAAATTTCCATTTTAAGCAATTTTTATAAAAGAAAAAAAGCTGACAATAGTTTTTAAAAATCTTTGATTTTTGTTCTTTTGAAAGCTTTGATTAACTAATAAAAACTTTTTAAACTTGTCTTTTGCGACTTTTGTGGTTAAATTTAATATTATTTTAAACAGATTTATATATTTAAATAATCATTCATCAACTATTCATCATTTATTTGTCTTGAGGAATGGGATTGAATTGAGAATTTTCGATCGTCAGCGTTTTGGTTGTGAGATCATAATGATCGTTCATCGACATGACATGAACGGTAAGATTATCAATAGAAATGGGTTCTCCGAGATTGATGTTGGTAAGATTGGTGTCTTTAATAAATCTTCCGTCGACCAGAATAACAAGTCCGGAACCTACAGCAGTCATTACATCATTGTGAATAAAAAGTCCTGTATCTTCTCCCAGACCGATTCCCAGCGTTCTCGGATTGTTGACTACGGCCTGAAAAAGTCTTCCGATTCTTCCTCTCTGTACAAAATGGGTGTCAATAATTACATTGTCGATCAGGCCCAAACCTTGTGTTGTTTTTATTTCACCTTTAAGCAATGCTTCAGAGCTGCTACCCTGATAGATCATATTTTCGGACGCGGCAGCGGCTCCGGCAGAGGTTCCTGAATAAATAAAATCCTGTTCCTGATATTTCAATAAAATGGTATCGTGGAATCTTGTCCCTCCAAGAATGGAAGTCAGTCTCAGCTGATCTCCCCCTGTAAACATAACAACATCTGCTGCGTTTGCTCTTGCGACGATCGCGTCAGAATTGGCCTCTTCACGGTTGTGAATATCAAGTATATTCACATTTTTGGCGCCTAAAAACTCAAAAGCTTTTTTATATTCGGAACCTACGATCTGCGGAATCTGTGAGGCTGTCGTAATAATTTCAATGACAGAATTTTCCTTTTGTTTAGATTCGTTGATGATTTTTCTGAGAATTCCTCTCTCAAAAAAATTAAGATTTTTTTCTATATTCTGATCAAAATCGGTTTCAGCAAAACTTCCTTTGTTTACAGCACCACCGATTACAATTAATTTTCCAACAGGTTTCGTCATAGGATGCAAATTTAAAAAATTATTAACAGCTGAAAAAATCCACAGTACATAAAATTGATTTTGAGGATTTTAGAATGATAAATAAACTGTGCTTATTTTTAATAAATATTCAAACGTGGTATAGTTTTGTTTAGGGTTTTGCATTATCTTTGATTTTAAATGCAGTTATTGGTAACTATTAAAAATGCAAATAGACTATGAAAATTGAGAAAATACAGGCACTGCGCGGCCCTAATATTTGGAGTATCAGCAGGAAGAAGCTGATACAGATGAGGTTGGATCTGGAAGAAATGGAAAATTTTCCTACCAATAAAATCGACGGTTTCAGAGAAAGAATAGAAAAATTAATGCCTTCTCTATTTTCTCACAGATGTTCCGAAGGCGTGGAAGGTGGTTTTTTTCACCGTATAGAAACAGGAACATGGATGGGACATGTGATTGAACACATCGCGCTGGAGATCCAGACTTTGGCAGGTATGGACGTGGGCTTTGGGAGAACGAGGGAAACAAAAACTCCGGGAGTTTA
Source organism: Chryseobacterium lineare (assembly GCF_977014045.1). Lineage (NCBI taxonomy): Bacteria > Pseudomonadati > Bacteroidota > Flavobacteriia > Flavobacteriales > Weeksellaceae > Chryseobacterium > Chryseobacterium lineare. The sequence continues at coordinate 859,146 of NZ_CDRNIQ010000001.1, forward strand.
TAATGTCGTATTTAATTATATTGAAGAAAATGCAGGGATTTTTGCAGCGGAAGAATCTGTAAGAATCGCAGAAACTTTAATCAAAGGAGAAGATTATGATCTGAATGCATGTATCCAGAAGCTTAAAGAGATTCGCGAAAGAGTGCGCCTGGGACCTTCAACAGGAAGTATTGTTGAGGAAGCCGTATCCAGAAAAATTCCCTGGATACGTTTAGGAACAAATTCTCTGGTGCAGCTTGGTTATGGAGTTAATCAGCAGAGATTTCAGGCAACGATTACCGGGAAAACAAGTTCTATTGCTGTAGATATTGCATGTAATAAAGAGTTGACAAAAAGAATGCTGCATGATGCCGCAATACCGGTACCTATAGGAGATCTGGTCATGGATGAAGAAGGTCTTGACAGTGTCGTAAGAAAAATAGGATATCCTGTCGTTATTAAACCTTTAGACGGAAACCACGGAAAAGGTTCTTCTATCAATGTTAATGATTGGGAATCAGCAAAAACGGGACTGGAATATGCTCAGAAATATTCTAAAAAAGTAATTGTTGAAAAATATATTACGGGATACGATTTCAGGGTTTTGGTTATCAATAATAAAATGGTGGCTGCTGCCAGAAGAGTTCCTGCTCACGTTGTCGGTGATGGCGAGCTGAATCTTGAACAATTAATTGAAAAAGAAAATAAAGATCCGAGAAGAGGATACGGACATGAAAATGTTTTAACCGAAATAGAAGTCGATAAAGATACGACTGAGCTCCTTGAAAAACTGAATTATACATTACAAACCGTTCCTCAGAGAGGAGAGGTGGTTTACCTGAAATCAACGGCTAATCTCTCAACGGGAGGGACTTCGATTGATGTTACGGATATGGTTCACCCGGAAAATATCACAATGGCTGAAAGAATATCAAAGATTATAGGCCTGGATGTCTGCGGAATTGATATTATGGCGGAAAACCTTACGCAGCCTTTAAAAGAAAGTGGCGGAGCAATCATTGAAGTTAATGCAGCACCGGGTTTCAGAATGCATCTTGCTCCAAGTGAAGGATTACCCAGAAACGTTGCGGCCCCGGTAGTTGATATGCTTTATCCACCGGGAAAACCTTTTACTATTCCCATTATTGCAGTAACCGGGACTAACGGAAAGACGACAACCACAAGACTGATTTCACATATTGTTAAAAGTAACGGCTACAGAGTTGGCTTTACCACTTCGGACGGAATTTATATTCAAAATACGATGCTGACGAAAGGTGATACAACGGGACCTCTTTCAGCGGAATTTGTATTAAAAGATCCAACTGTAGAATTTGCCGTTCTGGAAACTGCAAGAGGCGGAATTTTACGTTCAGGATTAGGTTTTTCTCAATGCGACATCGGTGTTTTAACTAATATTAAAGAAGATCATTTGGGATTGAATGATATTCATAACCTAAAAGATCTTACGAAAGTAAAAAGAGTGGTTCTTGACAGCGTTAAAAAGAATGGATGGAGTGTAATGAATGCCGATGACGAATATTCTATGCGAATTGTGAACGATCTCCATTGCAATGTAGCGATTTTCAGTATGGATGAAAATAATCCACACATGAAGAAATTTGCCAAAGAAGGCAAGATCACCTGCGTTTATGAAGAAGGTTTTGTAACGATTAAAAAAGGTGACTGGAAGATCAGAATCGGAAAGGCAAAAGATTTCCCAATTACGATGGAGGGTAAGGCCAGATTCATGATTGAAAATGTTTTGGCGGCAAGTTTGGCAAGTTATCTTCAAGGGTTTGAAATTGAAGATATTTCGAATTCATTAAGAACTTTCCTGCCTAGTGCACAACTTACCCCCGGAAGACTTAATGTTTTTAAGTTTAAAAACTTTAAAGTTTTAATTGATTTTGCTCATAATCCTGCAGGCTATGAAGCGATTGAAGATTATCTTAAAAATGTAGAAGCAACGAAAAAAATAGGCATTATTTCGGGAGTCGGAGACAGAAGAGATAATGACATCAGAGAATGCGGGAAAATTGCAGGAAGAATGTTCGATCATATTATTATCCGAAACGAAAAGCACCTTCGCGGAAGAACGGAAGAAGAAATAAACGGATTGATCATTGAAGGAATGCAGAATTCTGGAAAAGATGTAAGCTATGAAACGATTCCTAAAGAAATTGACGCTCTGAAACATGCGATGGGAATGGCGGAAGAAGGGACTTTTATCACCGCTTTAAGTGATGTTATTTCCAATGCGATTGATCTTGTTCAGGATTATCAGACAAGAGAATTGCTTGAAGATGACAAGATCTAATAATATATTTTGAAGTTTCGGCGGCATCGAAGATGCCGCCGAAACTTTATCCTATTTGTTAAAGTTGATCTATAAATTTTCCCAGGTCTGTTTTATCTCACGCATTTTAACCAGATAAAAATATAAAGGAATCAGCTCTAATCGTAGGGTGAAAAAATTATTATCAGGTAATATGAATGGTAGGATCATCATAATAATACAGACTGTAATACCGATGACGGCATCAATAATAGCCGCTTGCGGAGCCCATTTTGTTCGAACCAAAGTCCGTATGCTACAATTCCCTTATAAATATATGAAAAACTCACGATTAATCCCGGAACTGTATAAGGATGATGTGCATCAATTCCGTAAATTGATATTTTAAATTGTCTTACAAAAGGCCCGATCCCAAGGAACAAAGCAGAAATTGATCCTCCAATCAAAAAGAACCAAACAAATATTTTGATCCATACCGGTAGAAGATTTCTTCGTCGTGTAAAATTTGCTTTCTTTTCAAACTCTTCAAAAGCTGAAGTTTCATTCATTGTATATTAGTTTATAATTTATTCTTGTGCAAAAAAGGCATTGGAGCTTCCGATCCAGATGGCATCTTTCTTATTAAAATCTACATTTACCATATCAGCTTTGGTCATTCTTGCAAGATTCTCCAGTAGAATAGGGCGTTCATCATTTTCTCTCCAAATATACAACAAACGAATTTCTCCTTTTGAGAAATCTCCGTTGATATCTTTAAAAACGGGTTCGTAATTTACTTTTCTTTGTAAAATGTAATTTTCTTTGTCATCAATAGCATCTGTTATCTCTTTTGTCGGATTTAGATTAACACCGCTTCCCGCAAAGGAAAACAATGGTTTCAGAACAAAATTTTCAAGGTTTTCATTTTCCGGAAATTCATGCAGGAAATAACTTTTTGGCACGAACTGATGCTGTAAGAGCGGTAACAAGAATTTGGAAATTTTAAAAAACCAATTCGGATGTGTAATCCATTTTACATCAACATCTTCGCGGAAGTCAAATTCCGTTTTCAGATCCGGAATACGATCTAATTCATCAAAAATGACGCGATTATAAATTCTTTTGATTTCAACTAAATTTTCTTCATGTTCGTAATATAATTTTCTGCCGTTTTTTTTGATTTTAGTAAGGCAAACTGTTTTTATTCCCAATAATTTTTCAGTTAAAGCAAAATCAATAGCCGTTTTCTGTTTTTCGGGATAGATTTCCAGGAGAATAACGTTTTCAGGATTTTCTTCACCAACAATAAGTTCTTTTAAATAATTTTTGAATGTTGCGTCAGGCATTTTATTTCTGATTTCCGAAAGAAAAGGGTACACCTCACAAAAGGTTTCTTCAAAGACTTTCTGAAAAGCGTACAGAGAAGGGAAGGCCTGAAGCTCAATAAGCTGAGGTTCGATTTCTCCATTTACACTTCTGCAGATCCCGAAATCAATGGTGAAAAAGTGTGGTTTCTCTGTATCTCCCGGAACGTGACAGTTGTCAGGAACTGCTTTTCGTAATAGGTCGGGAGATAAAGTTTTGATCTGATCAATAATGCTTTCGCTGGCATCAATTAATTTAGACTCAAATTCTTTTGCCAGGAAAATAGGACTTTCAGAAACTCTGAATCCCGGTTCGAGCCCGCTTTTTTGTTTTAAATATTCTTTCAACAGGCTGTACTTTTCCTGTGAAAAATTCTGGTTAAACTGTTGTCTGTATTTTGGAATCATCAATCTTTCTCTTTTGTGAGTTAAAAAAATCGGACAGTCCAGCCCGATTATATATTCTTATCGAAAGTATTTCTTACATTGAAATATGAGTTCTGTTCAAAATGTTCTGTTTTGCAAAGTCTAAAAATCCCGGAAGAATCTGTGACTGTGTAAGAATGATTTTATCTTCGTCATCAATTCTGTCGATAGTTTCAAGGTATTTTTCCATTCCGAAATTCTCGATCATGGCCAATTTGTTTTTTTCATCCTTAAGATTTTCCATCATTCCCTCAGGGTTGGCTTCCGGATGAAACTGTGTTCCGAAAATTTCTTCAGAAAAACGAACCGCCATCACGGCTCTTTCAAGATCTATGTGAGGTCTGAATTTTTCAATCGCTGTGATTTTCATTCCCAGTTCTTCAAAACGTTCATGATCCGGTTCAATAAACTGGTAAGCTCGCGAATCAACGGCGTAGAAAGGATCCGGAAGATTTTTGAACAAAAATTCCTGCTCGCCTTCTTCAGTTTTATGAACCGGCATCACGCCAAAGGAATACGATTTTCTTTTATTGATTGTTCCGAGTTCCCAGTGAATGCTTGCCAGCTGGAAAGAATGGCAGATCAGGAAAAGATATTTTTTTTCAGGGCTAAACTTATTATGTTCAAAAATAGCATTTAAGAATCCACTAAATTTATCTTCCCATTCCAGTCCTTCCCGATGAGGATTTCCAGGACCTCCGGAAGAAATAAATATGTCAAATTCTTCAATGTCCGGAATTTCATTTTTAAACCTTACGTCAAATGTTTTGATGATTACATTTTCTTCCACACAGTGCTGCTGAAATGTTTCAGAAATTTCTTTTATATTTTTAAATCCCTGATTGATCTGATTATTGTTCATATCCAGCAAGGCAATTCGAATATCATTCATGCTACTTCATATTTTTTACAAATTTATCAAATATTATGAAGTGTTTCTCCGTGCGTAATGCCATATTCGGTTTCTGAAATCATATAATCAACAACTTTTGTAAGATCGCCGGTTTCATTAAAAATTTTGAGCTGTCTGTCTGCACCCGTTCCATTTTCAAGAATTTTCCAGGCATATTCCACTTCATTACGACAGCCTAAATCATCTACCACATCATCTATAAATTCTAAAAGTTCTTTTAAAAGATCAGGATAGGGAACAGATTCTTCTTTACCAAAATCGATGAGGTGAGCTTCAATGCCGCTTTTGGAGGCTCTCCATTTATTTTCATTAAGCAATAATCTTCTATAGCTTCTGAAACTTAAATTTTGCTGATGAAGCTTATAGATTTTTGCTACAAGAGACTGCATGATAGCTGCCAGACATACCGTTTCATCTATTCTTAAAGGCATATCGCAAATCCTGAATTCAATGGTAGGATAAAACGGATGAACTCTGAGATCCCACCATATTTTCTTGGCATTGTCGATTGTTCCTGTCTTTACCAAAAGGTCAACATAACTGTCAAATTCCGCGAGAGAGTTGAAAAAACTCGGGATTCCTGTTCGTGGAAATTTCACGAAAATTTCTTGCCGGTACGATTTAAAACCTGTATTTCTGCCGATCCAAAACGGTGAATTTGTTGATAATGCATACACATGCGGAAGAAAATATCTCATTACATTCTGGATTCTTACCCCTTCTTCACGGTTCGGGATTCCGATATGAACATGAAGTCCGAAAATCAAATTTCCGCGTGCCACATCGCCCATGTCGTCTACGATTTTGTTATACCGTTCTCCGTTGGTAATAGTATTATGCTCCCAGTTGGAGAAAGGATGTGTTCCGCCTCCGGAAACGCGAAGCCCCTGTTCATGAGCTGTTTTGATAAGATGCCTTCTGAGATTAGTTAGTTCAGCTTTCGCTTCCTGAATATTCTGGCAGATTCCCGTTTCCATTTCGATCATGGATTCGTGCATTTCGTGCTTTAAGTTTTCGCTTAAAACAGCTTTTCCACCTTCTATAATTTTCGAAACATGAGAGATCAGATCTCTGCTCTCAACATCAATGATCTGATATTCTTCTTCGATGCCGATAGTAAATTGATGCATTTTTTTTCGTGTTTTATGTTTTTTTATTTAATAGAATCTTTTACAAAATTTCCCCAGGCGATATTAGGTTTTCCGGGAACATATTCTTTGGCTTTTTCTACGGCTAACTTTGCAGCATGCTCCACAATCCATGCAAAATTTTCTTCGCCTACAGAATTTCTGTCGGCATCCGGTGCAGGGTTGCAGAAGTCGATCGCATAAGGAATTCCATCCCGAACAGCAAATTCCACGGTATTGAAATCATAGCCTAATGCTTCATTCATTTTAATGGTATAATAATGAATGGTTTTTAATAATTTTTCCAGTTCTTTCCCTTCTGTTTTGTGAGTCGTTTCATATCTCAGATGAGGAGCATTTCTCGGTTCATAAGGCATAATGTGAACATATTTTCTGCCCAGGCAATATACCCTGTAGTAATCATCAAAAATAATTTCTTCCTGTACCATCATTACGAGCTGCTCGGTTTCTGCGTGTTTTTCCCAGAGGTCTTGCGGATTTTCTACGCGGTACACGTTTCTCCAACCGCCGCCGTCGTGGGGTTTCATATAAGCCGGAAATTCGACATAATCAAAAATATAATCCCAGTCATGAGGGAATTTCAGATTTCTGAAAGAAGTTTCTGAAGTATTGGTTGGTCTTTCGTAAGAAGGAAGTAAAACCGTTTTCGGAAGAGGGATCCCCAGTTTTGTCATCAAAGCGTTATTAAAAAATTTTTCATCTGCACTCCACCAAAATGGATTGTTGATAACATATGTTCCGTTTAATGCTGCATTTTTAAGATAAGCTCTGTAGAAAGGAACATCCTGCGAAATTCTGTCGATAATGACGGCATATCCATAATCTATGCCCTGTTCAAGTTTGTCGATGCTTACCGGTTCAGCAATGATTTCACCTTTTCCAAGTTCATTTACCTTATCAATAAATGCCCACGGAAATGTATCTTCCATACCGAATAAAATTCCAACTTTTCTAACCATAATTGTATTTTTTTATGTTTTTTTTACTATTTATTTAAATTAAGAGAAAAATGCTCCGATAAATGTGGGGAAAACCATTCTCCAAAGCGGCCAGTCGTGATTGATCCATTTTCTTTCATCGTACCAGAAATCGATTCCTTTGGAACGTAAAATCTCTGCCATTTCGATATTTTTATCTTTACAGATATCCTGATCGGAAGTGCTTAAAACGATGTGCATATGTTTATATTTCCACGCTTCATCATTTTTTACAAATTCTCTCGGGCAATTGAAGTACACCAGATCATCAGAATATCCGTCCATAAAATTTCTGATGCTGAAAGCTCCCGAAAGACAGATGAGATGCGAAACAACATCCGGAAACCTGAAGGCAAAATTTGCTGCGTGATACCCTCCGAAACTTGCTCCTGCAAGTGCAACACGATGGGTCTTATGGATTTTCTGAATATAAGGGACAAACTCCTGAATCAGAAACTGTACATATCTTTCATAATTTTTAATTCTCTGTTGTGGCGAGATGCTTTCATCATAAAAGCTCCAGCTATCAATGGTTTGAATATTATAGAGCTTCACTTTTCCATGCTCTACAAACCAGTTGATGCTTCCGTTCAGATGAAAATCATGATTTTGCGTATAAAGACCCTGAGAAGTCGGAAACATAATGATCGGATGACCATAATGTCCTGTAACTTCTACTTTGAGGCTTGTACCCAAAATATGTGAATAATAATCTGTATGTTCTATATGTGGCATTTTTTATAATAAATGATGATTGATGAATGATAATTAATTTTGCTAGTTGTTAACTCATCGGTTTGCTTTTCGGGGGAAGGATATTCAGCATTTCAGCATGAATTTTTTCGGCTGCATGATCAAGTCTTTCCTGAATAACATCAGGATCGCTGGCTTTATAAACAACACCAACATGGTGATCAATAGGTAAAAACTTTAGTGTTTCCGGACTTTCAAATTTGCTGTAATCCGCTTTCTCATTCTTAATTAAAGCGATTATCAACCCGGAATAGTATCCGGTAGGTGTTGGAACCTGATAATCTTTCCCTTTCAGCAAAGCATTTTCAATTTTTGCCCATTCTCTCCAGATGTTGATGCTGCTTGATGCTTCCACCAGATCAGGAATGTGAGCACCTCCAACTCTTGAGGAAGTTTCCAGAAAGTAATATTTTCCGTTTTCTTTACTTCGTATAAACTCTGTATGGGTGGCGCCATTTATTAGTCCAAAATTGGAAAGAACTTTAGCATTGGCATTTTCAAGAGCCTGAAATTCATCGGAATATCTTCCCAATGTTTTCGTCCTGAAAACTCCGCCTTCATGGGAAACCTGCATCGGCGGTGCCAGATATTTTGAAGCGGAAGTAAAAACGATTTCTTTATTGAAAGTAAGGCTGTCAACATGATAAACATCACCGGGCTTAAAGCTTTCCAGTAAAAATAAGTGTCGCTCTTCTCCAAGATTATTCAATGCTTCCCAAAGCTCTTCTCTGGAATTCAATTTTTTAATTCCTGAAGCTGAAGCTTCCGAACGGGGTTTTAAAACCCATGGAGCAGGAACTTTATCAATAAAAGCATTCACCTCATCATTATTAAAAACTGCAGTGAACTCGGGAACATGGATGCCAGAATCTTTTGCTTTGTGTCTCATTGCAAGCTTATCCCTGAAATACCGGTGTGTTGTTTGTCCCATTCCGGGAATACGGAAGGTTTCTCTGATCAAAGCTGCTTTTTCAACATCATAGTCATCCAGGGCAATTACAGCATGAACTTTTCGGGTCTGCATCAGGTAAGAAAATCCCTGAATAAGGTGATCGAGATTCCAGACTGAAGGCTTTATTTCAGGCATGTAGAAAACTTCATCTATAGCATGCCACGGCCAGTTTTTCTCCTTAAGATTTTCGGATGTTACCAGAATTACTTTATTACCGAGGTTTTTCATTTCGTCCATGAAATCATAACCCTTGTAATAGCACGAAATACATACTATTGTTTTCTCCTCCATATAATGTTTTTTAGTTTTTAATGAAATTTAAAAAATGAAAGACGTGTTTTCTTAAGTATTTATTACTAAAATATTAAATAAGGTACATATTTGAAAATTTCATATCAATTATACAGAGAATTTTTGTAATAAACTAATTTTTAGTGATAATTTTCGATTAAATCTGCCAGTAACTGCACTCCAAATCCGGTTGCAGCCTTTTCTTTTGCGTATCCTACATTTCCGAAAGCGACTCCGGCAATATCAAGATGCGCCCATTTCGGATGCTCTTCTATAAACTGTTCTAAAAATTTTGCGGCTACAATGCAGTCACCAATGGGTTTCATGGATATATTTTTAATATCGGCGACATCAGACCTGATATCGTCTTTCCATACCTCCCACAGTGGTAAATTCCACACTCTCTGGTTGGTTTTATCTCCTGTTTTTATCAACATATTTTTCAGCTCTTCATTGTTTGAGAACATTGCTCCGCAGGTGTCACCGAACATTCTCACCGAGCTGCCTGTTAAGGTGGCGAGATCGATTAGAAAATCTGTTTTGAAGTTTTTTGCCATATAGGAAAGTCCGTCTGCAAGGACCATTCTGCCTTCTGCGTCGGTATTTAATACCTCGATTGTTTTTCCGTTATAAGCCGTAATGACATCGCTTGGAAGAAAAGCTTTTTCAGAAATAGCATTGTCTGTAATGGGTAAAATGGCAATAATATTTACAGGAAGCTGCATTTCTGCGGCATAAATTAAAGTTCCTAAAACAGCGGTCGCACCGCCCATATCCGACTTCATATAATGCATATTGTCCGGATTTTTTAAAGAAATTCCTCCGGTATCAAACAAAACGCATTTTCCCACGAGACCGAAGGTTTTTGCATTTTTTGCATTGCTTTTATATTCAAGGATTGTAAAGGCGGCATCATAAGCACTTCCTTGGTTTACAGAAAGATAAGCGCCCAATCCAAGTTCCTCACATTTTTTTCTATTGAAAACTGTGTATTTTAAATCATATTTTTTAGCTAAATTTTTTAAATATAAACTAAAAACATCCGGTTTTTTAAGATTAGCCGGTTTGTTCAGCCATTCCTGACAGGCAATTTGCCCGTTACTTATTGCTTCTGTTTTTTGGCTGATGAGATCTAGTTTTTTCTGACTTAAATTCTCAAAATGAAGCTCAAATTTAGCATTCCAGAAAGCGTGAGTCTTTTCAAAAGGATAATGGTAAGTGCCAATCAAAAGACCTTTTACAAACTCTTCAAATTGCTTTTCATTCATAAAATCTGCTACAATGAGCGTGGCGACAGCTGATAATTTTTCTTTATAAGCGTGTGAAAATTTAAGGGCGACCTGCTGAATTTCAAAAAAAGGCGCATCTGCTTTGCCCAAACCGATGAAGTAAGCAATTCCTTCTTCCTGCACATTGATAAAAACTTCCTGTTTTTTACCGGTGAAAAACGCAGCTATATTTTTATTAAAATTTTTGGATGTTTTTGACCATTCTTCTTCCGTGAAAAGATGGAAAATCTGAGTATAATTTTTAATTTTTTTATTGACTAATTTCATAATTTAATTTTTAATGCTTTTTTGCTGAGGTTTTACCTCTACAGGATTTTCTGTATTGTTGTAGAAAAGCCATTCGATTGCTCTTGGAAATTCCTGAGACCAGTAAAATTCATTATGTTTGCCTTCAGGATTGATGCTCGTTCTGAACTCGAAGTCAAAGAAATTTTTTTTCTCCCAGCGTTTTAAATATTGCTCGAAAATATGAATTCTTTTTACCATTTTAGATCCTTCCTGGCCTCCGCCGTATAAGTAAATTTTCATGGTAAAAGGAACTCTGAAATTCATTATGGGAAAATTATTATTAGGTTCTACCCAAAGTGACGGTGAAAAGATAAGCAGTTTAGAGTAAACTTCAGGATAAAGAAAACCACTGTAAATACTGATCAGGGCGCCCAGAGAACTTCCTCCGATTCCCGTATTGTCACGGTCTCTTTTGGTTCGGTAATGGTCGTCAACAAAGGGCTTCAATGTATCGGTAATAAAACGTATGTATTTTTTTCCTTCGGAACCATTAGCTACGTGGTCATTATCAAAAATATATTCTTTAATTCTGTCCTCGCTTCCATGTTCGATTGCAATAATAATAATGTCTCCGCGACCATATTCTGCAAGAACGGAAAGTTTTTTATCAATCTCCCAGTTTCCGTAATCACTGCCTTCATTGAACAGATTCTGGGCGTCCTGAAGATAAAGAACAGGATAACGTTTGTCGGAAATATAATAATCGTAGGGCAGAAGCGCCCAGATTTTACGGTGGCGGTCCAATTGAGGAATGTAAAATTCCTCCGAAATAACTTCCGCGATAGGGAAAAATTCTTTTTTGAATGGTCCCCAGTTCAATCGCCATTTTTCAACCAGATCTAAGGTTTTACCTGCTGATTTACTTATTTTTCTGTTAGGTGTAATATTCCCGAATTTGTCGAGTTCTACATTTTCCCAGCCCCCTTTTGTGAATTTATATTCAATGATTTCCGGCAAAAGCTGCTCGTCGATTTCTATGTAGTAATTCTGATTTTCTGTTTTGGTAAGTCTATAGCGATTGTCTCTCGGGTTCCAGCTGTTGAAGTTTCCCGTGATATAGATGCTCCTTTCATCATTTTCTTTGGTGTAGAGTTCAAATCTCATCCATGCGTGTTTAATAATTTTAAGGTTAAATTTATAATAAAATCTTTTTGTGGCAAATTATTTTTAAAATCAACGAACACTCCTGAAAAAACTCTATATTTGATAGGAACAAGTGATGATATGTATTTAACATAATAATTACTTCAATATTTATTAACAATTCTTTCTGATTTTTTTAGTAGTTTCAGAGAAATATTAAAATTTAAATCAAAACCGTGATGAATTCGGTTAAAACATACACTCTTTTTACGGATCATGATATTTATCTTTTCAAAGAAGGTAAACATTATAAGCTGTACGATAAATTCGGGGCACATTCCGTAGAAAAAGACGGAGTGAAGGGGATTTACTTTTCGGTTTGGGCGCCCAATGCAAAAAAAGTTTCTGTAATCGGAAATTTCAATATCTGGAACCATAAAGATCATATTCTATTCCCAAGATGGGACGGATCAGGAATCTGGGAAGGCTTTATTGCAGGACTTACTTTAGGTACATTATACAAATACGCCGTAGAAACAACGAGAGGTGAAATTCTGGAAAAAAGTGATCCGTATGCATTAAGCTGGGAGCAGAATATTCAGGCGGCATCATTGGTTTCTACGACCTGGTATGAATGGAATGACAAAGACTGGCTACAAAACCGCTGGAAAAAAAATAGTCTCAAAGCTCCGCTTTCAGTGTACGAACTTCATATCGGTTCCTGGATGAGAAATGAAGATGATCCTGAAAGGTTTTTGAATTACCGGGAGGTTGCTGAAAGGCTTGTTCCTTATATTAAAGAAATGGAATTCACTCATGTGGAGTTTATGCCGGTCATGGAATATCCGTATGATCCCAGCTGGGGCTACCAGATTACCGGATTTTTTGCCACAACTTCACGTTTCGGTTCACCACAGGATCTGATGTTTCTCATCGATGAGCTTCATCAGAATAATATCGGTGTGATTTTAGATTGGGTTCCTTCCCATTTTCCCGGAGATGCCAACGGTTTGCATCGATTTGACGGTTCTTATCTTTATGAGCATGAAGATCCCAGAAAAGGTTTTCATCCGGACTGGAAATCATATATTTTCAATTACGGAAGAAATGAAGTAAAATCTTTTTTAATTTCAAATGCCATGTTCTGGCTGGAGCGTTACCATGCCGACGGCCTGCGTGTAGATGCGGTTACATCTATGCTCCATCTGGATTATTCCAGAAATGAAGGAGAATGGGAACCTAATATTCATGGTGGAAATGTGAATCTTGAAGCAAAAACTTTCTTGCAGGAATTTAATACCGCTGTTTATAAAGAATTTGGTGATAATATTATTACGATTGCCGAAGAAAGTTCAGATTTTCCTTTGCTGACAAAACCCGTTCACGACGGAGGTGTCGGTTTTGGGATGAAATGGATGATGGGCTGGATGCATGATACATTGGATTATTTTAAAGTAGATCCTATCAACAGAAAATTTCATCATCACAAGCTGACTTTCGCTTCTATGTATATGTATAATGAAAATTATATGATGCCTTTGTCTCATGATGAAGTGGTGCATGGGAAAGCGAGCCTTATTTACAAGATGTTTGGTGACGAATGGCAGAAATTTGCTAATCTTCGGGCTTTATATGTGTATATGTTTACGCATCCGGGAGCTAAGCTTTTATTTATGGGCGATGAGTTCGGACAGACAAACGAATGGAACTTCAGGAAAAGTCTGGACTGGCATTTGCTTGTATATCCCATTCATAAAGGGTTGCAAAAAGTAGTTAAAGATCTTAACCATATATACAGGAACGAAACGGCTCTTTATGAAAATCAGTTTTCCGGGGAAGGCTTTGAATGGATTCAGGCCGATGATGTGGATAATTCTGTTTATATCTACCTGAGAAAAGGACAGAAAAAAGATGATGTATGCATGGTTATTCTGAATCTTACTCCAAGAGTGATTGATTATAAAATAGGTGTAAGCGCAGGCAGTCAATGGGAAGTTATTTTTAATTCCGATGATGAGCAATATGCAGGAAGTGGCGTAAAGGCAAATATTTTCGAAGAAAAAAATGAAGATTTTATGAATCATCAGAAGTCAATTAGTATCAATTTACCGCCGCTGGCAGGGATTATTTTAAAAAGAAAAGACAAAAAATACAAGCAGAATAGAATTAAAAACCACAAAAGATAAAGTAAGAAATGATAATTTACCATCTAAGTACGGAATGTTATCCGGTAGCAAAAGTAGGAGGTTTGGCAGATGTAGTAGGGGCTTTACCGAAGTATCAGAACAAAATTAAAGATATTGATGCGAAGGTTGTTATGCCCTGGTACAACAAATCTTTTGTTTACGATCATGAGTTTGACATAGTTTTTGATGGCTTCATACACCAAGGGGGAAATATGCTGCAGGTGCAGGTTTTGAAGGAAAAATCTGATGTTTTAGGCTTCGAACTGTATATGGTAAAAATTCCCGGACTTTTAGATAGAGATAATCCTTACGGTTATCAGGACGAAAATTTTCAGTTCATTGCTTTTCAGCATGGAGTTTTGCATTGGTTGACAGCCATGAACATTCGTCCGGATGTTTTGCACTGTCACGATTATCATACAGGACTAGTTCCTTTCATGATCGAAAACTGTGCGGAATTTTCATTTCTTAAAGGAGTAAAAACGGTTGGAACCATCCATAATGGAGAATATCAGGGAATGATGAGTTGGGAAATGGCAAAATATCTTCCATCTTTTGATCCCTACAAATGGGGATTGATGGATTGGAACGGTTTAATCAACCCGTTAGCTAGCATGATTAAATGTGCCAATGCCTTTACAACGGTTTCGCAAGGGTATCTTGAAGAACTTTTTGTGAGTTTCAGAGGATTGGAAAGTCTTGTTCGCAATGAGTTCGGAAAAGCCTACGGAATCATCAACGGAATCGATACAGAAGTCTGGAATCCTGAAACTGATCCGATGCTGGATTTTAATTTTAACAGTAATAATGCTGTTGAACAGAAAAAGAAAGGAAAGGAAAAACTTTGTAAAGAATATGGGCTGAAACCCGAGCTTCCATTATTTGCCTTTATAGGAAGATTTGCAACGGAAAAGGGCGCGGATCTGCTTCCTGATATTGTATGGAGAAGCATTAAGCAAAGCTATGGCGCTCTTAATATCATGGTTCTGGGATCAGGAAACGCTTACATAGAAAACAAGCTTAAGGAATATGAATATACCTACACCAATTTTGCTTTGGATTTGGGATATAAAGAACATCTTTCGCATAAAATATACGCTTCGGCGGATTTTTTGCTGATGCCTTCAAGAGTAGAACCTTGCGGACTAAACCAGATGTATTCTATGAGATACGGTACAGTTCCGATTGTACGTTATACAGGAGGTTTGAGAGATACGGTCGAAGATATTTCCACAGGCGGCGCCGGGATTAATTTCACTTATCCCGGTGTAGACGATGTGATCCATGCGATGAACAGAGCATTAATGCTGTATAATCAAAAGGATGTAATGGAAAATCTTATTCATGCGAATATGAATTTTGATTTTGCATGGGAAAAATCAGCAGAAAAATATATAGCTTTATATAATCATTAAACAAATTTATTAATAAAGATAAAAACGCAATATAATTTATGAATCGCAATGTAATTTCCATTGTTTTAGGAGGAGGTAGGGGAACGAGATTGTTCCCGCTCACATATTCAAGATCAAAACCTGCCGTGCCGATTGCAGGGAAATACAGATTGGTAGATATTCCTATTTCAAATTGTTTAAATTCCGGATTAAATAAAATCCTTGTGCTGACACAGTTTAATTCGGCTTCTTTAAATTCTCATATCAAAAATTCTTACCATTTTGATATTTTCAGCAAAGGATTTGTAGACATTCTGGCAGCAGAACAGAATGTGGAAAATGAAAACTGGTATCAGGGAACGGCTGACGCAGTACGCCAGTCGATGAAACATTTAGAAAAATATGATTATGATTATATCTTAATTCTTTCGGGAGATCAGCTTTACCAAATGGATTTCAGAGAAATGCTTGATTTTCATATCGAAAAAGGAGGTGATGTTACTATTGCTACGATTCCTGTGAATGCTAAAGATGCAACGGGTTTCGGGATTTTAAGTTCTGATGATGAAGGCAATATTACTTCTTTCGTAGAAAAACCGGGTTATGATATGCTGGCCGGTCTACAATCTGAAGTTTCCGAAGAAAACAAACGTGCGGGTAAAGAATATTTGGCTTCCATGGGTATTTATATTTTCACGAAAAGTATCCTTAAAAAGATGTTTGATGAAGGAGCCGGAGATGATTTCGGAAAAGATATTATCCCGAATTCTATTGGGAAATATACCACACTCAGCTATCAATATGAAGGATATTGGACGGATATCGGTACCATTGAATCGTTTTACGAGGCCAATATTGATCTTTGTCAGGATTTTCCTCAGTTTAATCTTTTCTCTTCTTCTCCGATCTACACGAGAGCAAGAATGCTTCCGCCGTCGAAAATCAACGGTTCTTACGTAAGCAAAGCGGTTTTTGGAGATGGATGCATCATTATGGCCGATAAAATCGAAAATTCGGTTATTGGAAACAGAACCAGAATTGATAAAGGAAGTACCATTGTTAATTCTTATGTTATGGGTTCAGATTTTTATCAGGATACTACCGAAATTGTCATGAACGACGAAAAAGGACAGCCTAATATGGGCATCGGAAAATACTGTTATATCGAAAAAGCGATTTTAGATAAAAACTGTTATATTGGCGATAATGTACGTATTATTGGGGGAAAACATTTAAGCGACGGAGATTATGGCACCTATTCTGTTCAGGACGGAATTATCGTTGTGAAAAAAGGCGCGGTAATGGCTCCGGGAACTCACATTGGGTAAACTGAATCAGGAATTTTTGAAATTAGTGAACATGATGATTTAAATTAAAATTCAATTAATTTTCATCCTTAAAATAAATTTAAACAGAGTGATCAGTATATTGGTCACTTTTGTTATTTTCAATACATTTGTACAATGCGTTTTTTTAAAATTATAGCGGTAATTGTTGTTTTGCTAATCGGGGCTTATGCGGCTTCTATGTACTATTTTGTGGATGAAAGCAAAGATTTCCGGATAGAAAAAGAAATTAATTATCCGGTGGAAAAAGTTTTTAATCAGTTTAATAATCTGCAGAATTTTACCCGCTGGAATAATTTTTTTACCAGCTCCAAATCCATTGATATCGACTATTATACTCCTTATGAAGGAAAAGGAAGCTCGATTAGTTACGCAGATCCTAAAAATGACACCGACGGAGAAATGTTTCTTCGTTATGAAAATCCAAACAAAACACTCAGATACCAGCTTTTCGAAGATAAAAATGAAAGTCCAACTTTGGTTGATGTTAAATTTAAAGCTATCGCTCCCGAAAAAACCCAAATTACCTGGATTGTCCACACTCCGAAATTATCTGTTTTAAGACGTGTCGAAAATTTCTGGACGGAAGACCGCTTTGCCGAAAATATTGATAAAAGTATGGCAACTCTTAATAATGTTTTAGGCAATAAAGTGGAAAAAGACAACCAGATGGCTGCTATAAAATATGACAGTCTAATGGTTGAAAATGAAGAAGAAAAGCTGTTGTTGGGAATCAATGTGAGCACCTCCAATAAAAAAGATGCGCTTTATAAAAATATTGTGATGAATTATAACAAAATTTATAATTACACCACGATGGATTTAGGCAAAAAAGATGATGAATTCGGATTTCCGGTTCTGATTACGGATGCCGACAACTATAAAGATAAAGAAGTTTCCTATTTTCTTGGGATTCCTTTGTCTAAAAAAATTGGATTTACGGATAATAATTTCAGTTTCAGAACACAGTCAGCCACTCAAAACTATGTGATGTATTACAAAGGGAATTATGCCGGAAGAGTGAAAGCAATACAGCAATTGATTCAGAAAGCGAGGAAAGATGAAATGCGTTTTAATGACATTCGTCAGACCTTTATCGAACGGCCGATGGACGATCAGGATGTTAATATGAAACTCTCATTATCAGTCTTTAAGTAAATTGAATGTAATTATTTATTTTATAGTTTTTTTAATAGTTTAAAGGCTGTTCCAAGTCGGTTTTTTTTATTAAATTTGAGGATTAATTCTATAAACAAATTTTAATAACAGATAAACTGTAATAATGGACAGATTTTCATTCCTAAACGCAGCTCATTCTCAGTTAATTGAGGATTTATACCAACAATACTTAAAATATCCGGACTCTTTAGAACCATCATGGAAAGCCTTCTTTCAAGGTTTCGATTTTGCTTTGGAGAACTACGGAGACGATGATAATATCCAATATGTTCAGGCTCCGGCAACTTCTGCTCCGGTAGTACAGCAGGCAGCACAGGCAGCATCAAACGGTGAAGTTCCTGAACACATAAAAAAAGAATTTAAGGTAGTAAACCTTATTGAAGCCTACAGAACGAGAGGCCATCTGTTTACAAAAACCAATCCTGTAAGAGAAAGAAGACATTACACTCCGACTTTAGATATCGAAAATTTTGGCCTTGACAAGTCAGATTTAAATACAAAATTCAATTGTGCGGTTGAAACCGGGATGAAAGGACCTGCAACTTTACAGGAATTGATCACTCATTTGGAAAACATTTACTGTGATTCTATCGGTGTGGAATACATGCACATCAACAACGTTGAGGAGAAGGATTTCATCAAGCAGTGGCTTCAGGTTAATGAAAACCATCCGAATCTTTCAGCGAACGAAAAGACTGAAATTTTATTAAAATTAAACCAGGCAGTAGCGTTTGAAAATTATCTTCATACAAAATTCGTTGGCCAGAAAAGATTCTCACTGGAAGGTGGTGAAACCTTGATTCCGGCATTGGATCAGTTGATTTCAAGATCTTCTCAGCTGGGAGTGGATGAGGTTGTTTTAGGAATGGCTCACAGAGGAAGATTGAATGTATTGACCAATATTTTCGGGAAATCTTACAAGCAGATTTTCTCTGAATTTGAAGGGAAAGAATTTGAAGAAGATGTATTCTCTGGTGATGTTAAATATCACTTAGGTTCATCTAAAAAAATTAAAACGGCCTCCGGAGAAGAAGTTGCTATCAATCTTACTCCGAACCCGTCTCACCTTGAAACGGTTGCAGCCCTTGTAGAAGGAATCTGCCGTGCAAAAGTGGATGATAAATACAAAGGAGATTATTCTAAAATTTTACCGATCGTTATCCACGGTGATGGTGCTATCGCAGGACAGGGTATTGCTTATGAAGTGGCCCAGATGATGACGCTGGAAGGATACAGAACGGGCGGTACAGTTCATATTGTTGTTAATAACCAGGTTTCATTTACAACGAATTATATGGATGCAAGATCTTCCACTTACTGTACAGACATTGCAAAAGTTACGGAATCTCCTGTAATGCATGTGAATGCAGATGATGCAGAAGCAGTGGTTCATGCGATCCATTTCGCTGCTGATTTCAGAGCAAAGTTCGGTAAAGATGTATATATCGATTTATTAGGATACAGAAAATATGGTCATAATGAAGGGGATGAGCCAAGATTCACTCAGCCAAATCTTTATAAAATTATTTCAAAACATCCGAATCCAAGAGAAATCTATAAAGATCAGTTACTAAAAGACAGCATAACTTCAAATGATGTTATTGCTAAAATGGAAACTGAATTCAAAGCATTGTTGGATAAAGATTTCGATGCATCCAAAGAGATTGAAAAAAATATAATGGATGTTTTCATGGCAGACGACTGGACAAATTACCCGATTGCTAAAAGAGGAGCTGTTCAGGAAACTGTTGATACCAAATTTAATTTAGAAAAGCTGAAAGAATTGGCGATTAAAATGTCGACACTTCCGGCTGACAAAAAGTTTTTAAATAAAATTACAAGGCTTTTCGAAAACAGAATCAAAGCTATTGAAGGAAACTCTTTAGATTGGGCTTTAGGGGAGTGGCTGGCTTATGCAACACTTCTTGTGGAAGGTCACAACATAAGAATTTCCGGTGAAGACGTGGAAAGAGGGACTTTCTCTCACCGACACGCAGTCGTAAAAACTGAAGATACTGAAGAAGAATATATCCCATTAAGACACGTTTCTGAAAGCAGATTCGATATATACAATTCTCATCTTTCCGAATATGGAGTTTTAGGATTTGATTATGGTTATGCCATGGCTTCTCCTAATACGCTTACCGTTTGGGAAGCTCAGTTCGGGGATTTTGTAAATGGTGCTCAGATTATTGTGGATCAATATTTAGCGGCGGCAGAAGAAAAATGGAAAATTCAGGATGGTTTGGTAATGTTATTGCCTCACGGTTCGGAAGGGCAGGGTGCAGAACACTCTTCTGCAAGACTGGAAAGATTCTTAACACTTTGTGCTAATGAAAATATGGTGGTTGCAAATATTACTTCCCCAGCCAATTATTTCCACTTATTGAGAAGACAGTTAAAATGGCCATTCAGAAAACCATTAATTGTTATGAGTCCAAAATCATTATTAAGGCATCCGAAAGTAGTTTCTCCACTTGAAGATTTCTCAGACAAAGGATTCCAGCCAATTTTGGACGATCCTACTGCTGATCCTTCAAAAGTTGAAAAATTAGTACTTTGTTCAGGTAAATTATACTTTGAATTATTAGCTAAGAAAGAGGAATTAAACGCTGAAAATGTTGCATTGGTGAGATTCGAGCAATTATATCCTTTACAGACTGATGTTATTGAAGCTGTTTTCAGTAAATATAACAACAGAAAAAGTTTGGTATGGGCTCAGGAAGAACCTGAAAATATGGGTGCTTGGTCTTATATTCTGAGGAATTTCAGAGATACAGGTATTCAGGTGGTATCTCCGGTTCCAAGTGGTGCTCCTGCTCCGGGAAGTCACAAAATGTTTGAGAAAAATCAGAACGCAGTAATCAACAGAGTATTTGACAGAAACGATGCTCCGGTAAAAAGACCTGTAACAGCCTAAATTTAAATAGAAATTAGAGGTTAGAAATAGTCTTTCTCCTTTTATCTTAAAGTCTAAAAAATAATAATTAAAAAAATAAAAAATACGATATGTCAGTTTTAGAAATGAAAGTTCCTTCACCGGGCGAATCCATTACAGAAGTTGAAATTGCAACCTGGCTTGTAAAAGATGGTGATTATGTAGAAAAAGATCAGCCCATCGCTGAAGTAGATTCAGACAAAGCCACTCTTGAATTGCCTGCTGAACAAAGTGGTGTAATCACTTTGAAAGCTGAAGAAGGTGATGTAGTGCAGGTAGGGCAAGTGGTTTGTTTAATCGATATGGATGCTGCAAAACCTGAAGGAAGTGCTGCTCCTGCTGCTGAAACTCCAAAACAAGAGGAAGCTCCGAAACCTGCCGCTCAACCGGCTGCAGTTGCTGCGGTTCAAACATATGCTACAGGTGCTCCATCTCCTGCAGCTAAAAAAATCCTTGACGAAAAAGGAATGGATGCCACACAGGTTTCAGGAAGTGGCAGAGACGGAAGAATCACAAAATCTGACGCAGAATTGGCGGCTGTTCCTGCATTCGGAGGAAATCCTGTAACTGCTACGGGTTCAAGATCTACAACGACTACAAAACTTTCAGTTCTTAGAAGAAAAATTGCTCAGAGATTAGTTTCTGTAAAAAATGAAACAGCAATGTTAACGACTTTCAATGAAGTTGACATGTCTGAAATTTTTAGACTGAGAAAACAATATAAAGAAGAATTTGCTCAGAGACACGGAGTAGGACTTGGTTTCATGTCTTTCTTTACAAAAGCGGTTACAAGAGCATTACAGATGTATCCTGATGTAAATGCATCTATTGACGGAGATTTCAAAGTAAACTATGATTTCTGCGATATTTCAATTGCCGTTTCAGGGCCTAAAGGATTAATGGTTCCGGTACTGAGAAACGCTGAAAATATGTCTTTTGCAAGCGTTGAAGCCAACATTAAAGATTTGGCTATCAAAGTAAGAGACGGAAAAATTACAGTTGATGAAATGACTGGAGGTACTTTCACCATTACCAACGGTGGTACTTTCGGATCGATGATGTCTACCCCGATTATCAATCCTCCTCAATCTGCAATCTTAGGGATGCACAATATTATCCAGAGACCGGTTGCGGTTGACGGACAAGTGGTGATTCGTCCGATGATGTATGTTGCGATGTCTTATGATCACAGAATTATCGACGGAAAAGAGTCTGTAGGCTTCCTTGTTGCGGTGAAAGAAGCTATTGACAATCCTGTAGGTATCTTAATGAACGGAGACGAAAGAAAAGGTCTTGGATTATAAGATTTAAGGAAATTATAATATAAATTTTAAATCTCGCCTTAAAAAAGGCGAGATTTTTGTATCCAGTAAATTAAATACTAAGATGATATTTTCAAAAATGACTTCAAATATCAAAGTTTCGGTAATACCCGAATATGATAGCAAAAACAGTTATCCGTCTGAAAACAGATATGTTTTCAAGTATAATATAACCATTGAAAATGACGGAAGTTTTCCTATAAAAGTACTTAAAAGAAAGTGGCTGATTTTTGATGTCGGCTTCGGATATACAGAAATTATCGGCGACGGAGTAATTGGCCTAACACCTGAAATTTCAACCAAAGAAAATTTTGCTTATTTTTCCAATGTAATGCTTCGTTCCGGAGTAGGAAATATGAGCGGAAAATATCTTGTAAAAAATATGGAAACTCAGGAGAACTTTGAAATAGATATTCCTAAATTTAATTTATTATCAGAAGTTTTAAGCAATTAAAGCTTCTTAATCTTAAGTTTCATATAATCTGAGATTTCTTCATTACTTGTAAGAAATAATTTTTCGAAAGCCAGTAAAGATATTTTGGCACATACTTCTGCATCATCGCCTGCCCGGTGATGATTAAACCCAATCTGATGATATTCTGCTAAATGTTTTAAACCATACCTGGGTAAATAATTCCAGGATTTTTTTGCCAGCTGAATACTGCATAAATAATTAAGTTTTGGGGTGAACATTCCGTAATGATTGAGACAGCCACGCAGGACTCCGGCATCAAAACCTGCATTATGAGCAATCATTAAAGTTCCATACATCATTTCTTCCACTTCATACCAGATTTCGTCGAAAGTAGGAGCATCTTTCACATCATCCGGAACGATTCCGTGAACATCAATATTAAATGGATTAAAATAAGGAAAACTAGGCGGTTTGATGAGCCAGGTTTTTGTCTCAACGATTTTAGAATCCTGAACAATGCATATCCCAAGTTCACACGCAGAATTTCTCTCGTGTGTAGCAGTCTCGAAATCTAATGCACAAAAATCCATTGAATTATGTTGTTATTTTGAAGAAGATCGTACTTCTGTTGGTTGCTACTTTGCTGATATCAGTGATGATATTATTGTTAAATTTCTTTTTAAGAGCTTCAAAATCAAAGTGATCGTCAGTAGTAACCGCAATAATAAAACCTGTGGTGATATTTTTTCTTTCAGCAGTATCGATTGCTTCTTTCAGTATGCTTCCGTGAGTTATCTTTTCGGTAAGATATTTATTAAGATTTTCAATATTTTTCGGATCTGCATTTTTATTAATATCCAGACGAAATCTGCCACCACGTATGCCTTCCTGAAGTTTTAATAAATAAACCGAATTCTTTTTTAGAGTCAGATTATTTTTATTCCCGACTTTGTCACGAATATCTTTAAATGTAAGATTTTTACTGGTAGCCGGCTTTTCTTTTGCCGGATCAATATTATCAATCAATTCGGGGAATGAATAAATTTCCACACTTAAAGGATCAGTATCTTTTATATTATCAGCACTTTTTTCTGCTATGGTTCTTATGCTGTAACTTTTATCAATGACAGTCCAATTGCTTTTCTGTGAAAAACCAAATTGAAATAAAAATAAAAGCAATAAAAGTAATATTGGAGTAGTTTTCATTTTGCAAAATGTTTAAAAATCAACCATTTTGATTGATAAAAGTTATGTTTTTGATATTTCTGACGACGTTTCCATGTTCCGGGTGCCTGAAGATAAAACGAAAAATGCGCTTTTCCTACCGCCCAGAAATGAGAAATTCCATACTTATAGCCAAAATATATGGCTGCCAATCCGTCCAGGCAGAGTCTTGCAAAGACAACCGCAATCATATTCGGAAATGGCAGATTCTTTAACAGCATAGAAAGATTATTTCTCATATTCAGGAAGGTTTTCTTTGCACTCTGCTTATTTAATGTTCCTCCTCCTACATGATATACTTTAGACTTTCCTGTATAAAAAATCTTTTTCCCTGAATTGATAAGCCTCCAACATAAATCAATCTCTTCCTGATGGGCGAAAAATCTTTCATCAAACCCTTTTTCCTCCCAAAAATCCTTTGAACGGATAAACAAACAGCATCCTGATGCCCAGAAAATTTCCGTTTCATCATCATACTGACCGTGATCTTCTTCCACATCATCAAAGATTCTTCCTCTGCAGTATGGATAGCCTAAATTATCAATTAAACCACCTGCAGCACCTGCAAATTCAAAGAAATTTTTTCGGTCATAAGACAAAATTTTAGGCTGTATAGCCGATATGTCCGGATTTTTATCAAAAAGATCCAAAACAGGTCCGATCCAGTTTTCGGTAACTTCTACATCAGAATTAAGGAGACAGTAAAGTTCATGGTCAATTTCTTTTAATCCTTCATTATAACCACCTGCAAATCCGTAATTTTTATCGTTTTTAACAATCTTTATTTCAGGGAAATAATTTTGTAAAAAATCAATAGAATCATCTGTAGACATATTATCTATTACATAAATATCAGCTTGTTGAGAAAATTGTACTACGCTTGGAAGAAATTTTTCAAGCCAGGATTTTCCGTTCCAGTTTAATATGACAACTGCTAATTTTTTCTTCATTAAGCTCTATGTATTTTCAGAATCAAAATTTTTAATAGAATCCTGATATTTCCATTTTCTATGTGACCAGAGATAATTGTCTGGGCTTTTATGTAATGTATTTTCCAAAAGTTTATGAAATTTTTTGATCACTTCATGTTCTACAAATTTTTCTCCGTCGGGATAAATCCGGTGATAATTGACCTGATAATATCCTCGCTTTACCTTTTTCATTTCACAATAAATAAAGACAAGATCCATTCTTGTAGCAAGCTTGTCATAGCCTGTGAATACAGGAGTTCTCTGATTGAGAAAGTTTAAACCGTAGGTAATATGTGCAAAATGGGGTGTTTGATCTGCCACAAACATATAGGCCGAACTTCCGTTGTTCTTTGACCGAAAAATATTGAGAATCACTTCTTTGGCTTCCAAGGCTTCATTGCCGAACCTGTTACGTACAATTTTCATCTGGTTTTCCCAAAAGCTGTTGTTTACTTTTCTGTACACGGGATGACAGTGGTCTTGCGGAATTACTGTTGCCAAAGCATTGATCCACTCCCAGTTGAATACATGACCTGCCAGTAAAATGATATTTTTTCCTTCTGCTTTCGCTTCATGAAAAAGTTCCTGATTGATATGTTGCATTCTCACTCTGGATTCCGTTTTGGAAATACTGAAAGATTTTATGGTTTCAACAAGATAATCTGAAAAATTCAGATAAAATTTCTTTCTTATATTTCTTATTTCTTCATCCGTCTTTTCTGGGAATGAATTTTTTAAATTTTGTGTAATAACATCCTTGCGATAGCCGACGATATAATAATTCAGAAAGAACATAATATCTGAAAAAATATATAAAACTCTCAGCGGAAGCTTGGAAATTAAGTATAATATTTTGATTAGAAAATTCATAAAACAGGCAAATTTACGGATAATAAAAATATGGTTGTATTTTTGCCTGCAAATAGTATTATTTTTTTAATTTTATACTTATGAAAAAGTTATCATTAATAGGTTTTCTGGGACTAAGCTTTTTTGCTTTCTCTCAGAATGTAAAGCCGGCAGACGACAGAACTAAGGATGAAAAGGCATTGCTGGTAAAAACTGACCAATCTGAGCTCGAAGCCAAGAAGAAAGCTGCAGAAGAAAAGGCAAGGTTACCCAAACCTTATGATCCGACTGCTGATGCGGAAAAGGATATTCAAAATCTGATCGCCAGGGCAAAAAAAGAAAATAAAAATATAATGATTCAGGCGGGCGGAAACTGGTGCATCTGGTGCCTGAGATTCAACCAGTTTGTGCAGACGACACCGGAACTGAAGAAGCTCGTTGATGCAAATTATGAGTATTATCACTTAAATTATTCGCCTGACAATAAGAATGAAAAGATTTTTGCCAAATATGGTAATCCCGGTGATAAATTCGGGTATCCAGTATTTATCGTTCTGGATAAAGATGGAAAGATGATCCATGTTCAGCAAAGCGACGTATTGGAAGAAGGAAAGGGCTACAGTCTGGAAAAAGTAAAAGAGTTTTTCAGGCAATGGACTCCAAAAAAGTCATAAGTAAAACCGGGGCAGTTTTCCCGGTTTTTTAGTTTAAAAGTTTAATAGCTTTCTTATCCATCCCAGCTTTTTCTCGGAATACGGCGGATATTTTATCTTTGGCTCACCCCAGGTGACTTTCTCCAGAATTGCTTTCTGATGTGAAAATGTATCAAACCCATACTTACCGTGATAATTTCCTATACCGGAATTTCCCACTCCACCGAACGGTAGATTTTCATTGCCTAAATGCATTATTACTTCATTAATACAACCTCCTCCGAAAGACAGTTTATTCTTAAAAACTTCTTTTTCTTCAGAATTATTGGTAAATAGATAAGCAGCAAGAGGTTTTTCCAGATCTGAAACCTGGTTTAAAGCAATATTAAAATTAGTAAATGAAATAACAGGCAAAATCGGCCCGAAAATTTCTTCCTGCATAACTTCATCTCCCCAATTAATATGAGTTAAAACAGTAGGCTCTATATAGAGTTTTTCGCGATTAAAGTTACCTCCGAAATAAATTTTATCTTTATTTATCAAGTGAGTTAGCCTTTCAAAATTCTTAACATTGATAATTCTTGTATAATGTTCAGATTCCGGTTTATAATCAAATTCTTTGATATATTTTCTTAGCGTTTCCAGAAACTGTTCCTGTACCGATTCTTCAACAAGCAGATAATCCGGTGCTACACAGGTTTGACCGGCATTCAGGAATTTTCCCCAGACAATTCTTTTTGCTGCGATTTCCAGATTGGCATCTTTTGTAATAATGGCCGGAGACTTTCCACCAAGCTCTAAAGTAACCGGAGTAAGGTTTTTTGAAGCCGCTTCATAAACAATCTTGCCAACCTTTGTACTTCCTGTAAAAAATATTTTATCAAATCTCAATTTTAAAATCTCAGTGGTTTCATCTACGCCGCCTTCATAAGCATATAAATATTCCGGAGGAAAATTGTCGTTGATGATTTTAGTCATCACTTTCATTGTGCTTTCTGCAATCTCACTGGGTTTCACTACACAGCAGTTTCCGGCTGCGATTGCTGCTACAACAGGGGATAATGCAAGCTGATAAGGATAATTCCATGCTCCGATAACGAGAATGTTTCCCAACGGTTCCGGGTGAATTCTGCTTTTCCCGATTTGATTGATAAGGTTAGTTCTTACTTTTTTCGGTCTGGAAAGTGATTTCAGATTTTTCAGATAATAATTGATATCATTAATGATAAATGAAATTTCTGTAGTGAATGTATCAAATCTGGATTTACCAAAATCTTTCTCAATAGCTTCATATAAAAGATTTTCATTCTTGATAATAATCTCTTTCAGTTTTTCAAGATACATTCTCCGAAATTTAATATTTTTCGTCTGATGAGTTTTGAAAAATTCCTTTTGTTTTGATACGATGTCACTGATTTCCATAAAATAAATTTCCGAAACTAAAGCAAATAATTTGCCTAAGGTGAATTAAAGAATGATTAAATAGTTACTTTGAAAAAATAGATAAAAGAGACTGCTATAGAATGTAAAAAAACCATCTCGAAAGAGATGGTTTTGTATAATGAAAATTCTTTTCTGATTAAGCTTCTTCAGAAGGAGCTTCTTCTTTTTTAGCAGGAGCTGCTTTTGGAGCTTCTACCGGAGCGTCAGATACGATGTCGAATTCGAAATTGTACTCAACATTTCTGTGTAATCTGATGTTTGCAGTTACCTTACCAGTTCTCTTGATCGTATTTCCTGGGATTTTGATGTATTTTTTCTCTACAGATACTCCAGCTTTTTCAAGAGCAGCAGAAAGATCTGCATTGTTGATAGATCCGAATAATTTATCACCAGAACCTACTTTTGCAGGGATTGTGATAGAAGTTTTCTTCAATTGTTCAACTACAGCGTTTGCAGCAGAGATTAATTTAGCTTCTTCTTCTTTTCTAGCTTCTAAAGTAGCTTCTAAAGCAGCCTTATTTTTAGGTGTAGCTAAAAGTGCGTACCCTTGTGGGATTAAGAAGTTTCTTGCGTAACCAGGCTTTACACTTACTGTGTCAAATTCAAGACCTAAGTTTTCTACGTCTTTTTTTAGGATAATGTCCATTGTTGTTGTCCTTTTTTAGATGTTAGAAGTTAGAAAATCAGATATTAGACATTCTGTCTTATAATCTGAAATCTATTATCTAAAATCAAGTTAGAATTAATTATTTATTCAGCAACAAAAAGCCAAAAGCTCAAAGCTAGTGGCTAATTGCAATTTTTTTATTTCAATAAGTCTGCTACGTATGGTAGTAACGCAAGGTGTCTTGCTCTTTTGATTGCAGCAGAAACTTTTCTTTGGTATTTTAAAGAAGTTCCTGTGTATCTTCTTGGTAAGATTTTACCTTGTTCGTTTACGAATTGTAATAAGAAATCAGCATCTTTGTAATCAACGTGCTTAATCCCATATTTTTTGAATCTACAATATTTCTTTTCAGATTTTGTATTGATATCAAGCGGAGTAAGGAATTTTACTTCAGATTCTCCTCCAGCTGAGGCTTGTTTAGCCATTTCGTCTATTGCCATGTCTTGTCTTTTTTAAAAAATAGGGTTAATAATTAAGCTTTAGCTGATTTTACTTTTGCTCTTCTTGTTACAGCGTAGTCAACAGCGTGTTTGTCTAGTTTTGTAGTAAGGTAACGGATTACTCTCTCGTCACGCTTGAATGCTAATTCTAAATCAGCAACTACAGAACCTTCACCTTTAAATTCGATTAAAGTGTAGAATCCGTTCTTTTTCAATTGGATTGGGTAAGCTAATTTTTTTAATCCCCAGTTTTCTTTAGCAACGATTTCGCAGTTCTTTTCTTTGATAAGATCTACATACTTGTTCACTGCTTCCTCCACCTGTGCATCAGATAGAACGGGAGTTAAAATGAAAACAGTTTCGTAATTGTTCATAATGTAAATAAATTTGTTAATTATTTCGAGGTGCAAAAGTATTTAAATTATTTGTAATATACAAGAGATTGTGGGAGTAAATCAATAATATTAGTAAAATAAAACCGATTAGTGTCAACAGATGAAATTATATCATTTCTAAGAATTGGACTAAGGTTTAAAATAAATCAAAAAAACCTCCGGAAATCCGAAGGTTTTGTATTTATATTAGAAAAATTACCAATTACCAATTACCAATTACCAATTACTTATATTTCAGTATTCAGATCCCAATTTTGAAGGTAATCGTGAACATGTTTCAGCATCATTCCGCCTAAAGAACCGTCAACTACTCTGTGGTCGTAAGAATGAGACATAAACATTAAGTTTCTGATTGCAATTACATCTCCATCCGGAGTTTCCAGAACTGCAGGCTTTTTGACGATGGCTCCAATTGCCAGGATTGCCACCTGAGGCTGAGGAATAATTGGTGTTCCCATAAGGTTTCCAAAGCTTCCGACATTAGAAATGGTGTAAGTCGCGCCCTGAGTGTCTTCCGGTCTTAATTTTTTGTTTCTTGCTCTGTAAGCCAGATCGTTGATGGCTTTCGCCAATCCTGAAATAGATAGCTGATCCGCATTTTTGATGACAGGAACAATAAGGTTTCCATCCGGTAAAGCAGTTGCCATACCAATGTTGATGTTTTTCTTTTTGATGATATTTTCACCGTTTATAGACACGTTGATCATTGGGAAATCTTGAATTGCTTTCACCACCGCCTTTACGAAAATCGGCATGAAAGTTAGTTTTTCACCTTCTCGTTTTTCGAAAACAGCTTTATTTTTATTTCTCCATTTTACGACGTTGGTAACGTCAGTTTCAATAAAAGAAGTAACGTGAGGAGCAATCTGTTTCGCTTTTACCATATTTTCAGCAATGATCTTTCTCATTCTGTCCATAGGAATGATCTCGTCACCCGCCGCTGCTGTGATAGTAGAAGCAGGAGCAGATGTTGCTGTCGTTTGTATTGCAGGAGCAGCCTGTTGTACCGGAGCCGCTTGTGGGGCCGGCTGGCTTCCTTTGTTTTTAACGTATGCTAAAATATCTTCTTTTGTAATTCTTCCTTCCAAACCGCTTCCTTTGATAGATTTCAGCTCAGTTTCAGAAATATTTTCCTGTTGTGCGATTGATTTTACAAGCGGAGAGAGATAAAGATCTCCCGAAAACTCGGTGGAAGCAGATACTTTTAACGGCTCTTCTATCGTTTTTAAAATTTCAGTATCCGGTGCAGGAGCTTGTGTTTCTGCAGTTATTTCTTCAGAGGCAGGAATATTTCCTTCTCCTTCAATTTCTAAAATAGCAATAGCTTCGCCTACTTTTGCAACCTCGTCTTTCTGTTTTAAAATCTTTACGATTTTCCCCGAAACTGGTGTCGGAACGTCTGAATCTACTTTGTCAGTTGCAATCTCCACTACGGAATCATCTTCTTTTACAATATCGCCTTCGTTGAACAACCAAGTGATAATTGTCGCTTCCATAACACCTTCTCCCATGGAAGGAAGCAATAATTTGTACTCTGCCATTTTTAATTTTTAGATTTTGACAAATATATAAAAAAAATCGATTTTTTTATGAAATATTAAATTTTAGAAAAATTCAATGTAAATATTCTCTCCGACATTAAGACCGAACAGAGATTTTGCGCCATTTTTTCTGCTCCCTTTATAGATCGTTAGCTCCAAAAGCTGACTGTCATTGAAAATAGCTGCAGATTGCCCATGGAATTCCGTTTCTCTTTCCCAGTCAGAAACTACTTCTGTGTGGCTCTGGAATATTCTTGAAAGACTTAAATTTCTGAATTTTATAGTGAAATTTTCATATCCTTTACCTGAACTTTCAAAAAAATCTTTGCTGATATTTGATATTATATTTCCGAAATTATCAATATAGGTTACCTCGCCGATAATCATTTTTTCAGATTCATTAAAAACAGGTTTCGGGAACAGAAGCTGCTTGGCAGTATCGATTTTTCTTCCGATTACTTCGGGCAGTCCGCCATTGGCCAGGTGTACTGCTGCAGGCACAAAAACATCGGTTGATGTAAAATTTACAATATCGTCAAATCGGTTATTTAAAGTAATTTCGTAGATCGCTTCAGGTTTAATATCAAAAAAAATTAGGCTTAAAAGTCCATTGTCGGCAGCAATAAAGTAATGTCCGTCTGCTTTATACACAATATTTTTTCTTGATTTGTTGTGGAAACTGTCCACAGAAATTATATGAATTGTGCCTTTCGGAAAATGTTTATAGGCATTTCTGACAATGTACGATGTCTGCACAAGGTTGAAAGCCTGGATGCCATGAGTGATATCAATAATATTAACTTTCTGATTCAGAGAAAGAATACTGCCTTTCACAGCGGCAACTCTGTAATCCAAATTTCCGAAATCTGAAGTAAGTGTAATAATTGACATTGATTGTTTATAGAATAGTAGAAATGCAAATTTATTTAAAATAAAAAGAATGCCCGAAAGATTGTGGAAAAGAATTTGATTTAAATTTCCAAAAAAAGTTTTACATTTAAGTTCTAAATTAATAAAAATACTGCATGTTTGAATTAACATATGATTTGGAGGATATCGATGCGAAAATCTTCTATGGAGTTAATAACCAATATTTCAATTTAATAAAATCTACTTTTCCTACCCTTAAAATCACAGGTAGAGACCATTATATCTTTGCAATGGGAAATCAGGAAGCGCTTGATATTTTTAAACTAAAACTGGATGACATTGTAAAATTTATCTCAAAAAATAATTCTATTGATCTTAAAGATGTTGAAAATATTCTCAATATTAAAGATGAACATGAAAAACAGCTTGTCTTTGATCAGGATATCATCGTAAAAGGGGTAAATGGTAAAATCATTAAAGCCAAAACCACGAATCTTAAAAAACTGGTTAAAGAAACTGAGAAAAAAGATATGGTTTTCGCAATCGGGCCTGCGGGAACGGGTAAAACGTACACCAGTGTGGCTCTTGCGGCGAGAGCTTTGAGAGATAAAGCTGTAAAAAGAATTGTTTTGACGAGACCTGCCGTAGAAGCAGGGGAGAGTCTTGGATTTTTGCCGGGTGACCTTAAAGAAAAGCTGGATCCGTATTTGCAGCCGTTATATGATGCGCTACGCGATATGATTCCTCATGAGAAGCTGGAAGGATTCATTGAAAAGAAAGTGATTGAAGTAGCGCCGTTGGCGTTCATGAGAGGAAGGACACTGGATGATGCTTTTGTTATTCTGGATGAAGCGCAGAACACCACGCATTCTCAGATGAAAATGTTTCTGACCAGAATGGGTATGAATGCTAAGTTTATCATAACAGGAGATCCGAGCCAGGTTGATCTTCCGCCCAAACAGCAATCCGGTCTGAAAGAAGCCATGAGGATTCTGAAAGATGTGAAAGAAATAGGATTTGTACACCTTAATGAAGAAGATGTTGTAAGGCATCCGGTGGTCAAAAAGATCATTCTGGCGTACAACGATGAGGAAAAAAAGCATAGAAATGATTAAGAATATATCTTATAAGTATATTACAATACAGGAAGTTATACTATCCTGTATTTTTTTTAATATAAAATAAAACTCACAGTTGTTTGAATTTTGAAAAAAAAGTTTATTTTTGCCATCGAACTATTTAAAAAACTTTTATATCATGAAGAAATTTTTACTTCTGGCATCAGTTGCCATCATGGGAATGAGCGTGAATGCTCAGGAATTCAGATTCGGACCTAAAGCAGGATATTCACTTTCAACACTTAAAGCTAAAGATAATACAGGATCTGAAAGCTCCGATCCTTTGCATACTTTCTACGTAGGGGGTATGGCTGAATACAAAATCAGCGATAAATTTGGTGTTCAAGCCGAAGCTTTGTACTCTTCATTAGGAGGTAAAGTAGATGAGACAGGAGCATTTGAGGGAGATTTTAGCGGAGATGTTCGTGTTAAAGCTAAAACTACTTTTGGAACATTATTGATTCCTATTTCTGCTAAATATTTTATTACTGAAAATTTATCTGTTTCTGCAGGAGCGAGCTTTGGGGTTATTTTATCGGCAAAGACTAAATATGAGCTAACAGGTAATGTGTCAAATTCAGAACTAGGATCAGAATTTGCACTTGGAGATAAAGTTGATGTTAAAGATCAGACGAATACTTTGAATATTGCCCCTTTCATTGGTGCGGAATATATGCTCGAAAACGGATTATTCTTTGATGCAAGGTACAATTTAGGTGTTTCTAATCTTATCAAGAACCCAGAAGATAGTGAAAAATTAACCAACAGCTTCTTACAAGTTGGTGTAGGCTTCAAATTCGGAGGAAACTAAGAATTTTATTTTTCAAAAAAATCAAAGCGGTACAAAATTTGTTCCGCTTTTTTTGTGGTTTTCAGATACCACATTTTCGTGAATAACAATTCAGATAATTTAACTATTTAAACTATTTAAAAATGAAAAAATTATTATTACTGGGTGCTTTTGCACTTTTAGGTGGTGTTGCGCAGGCGCAGGAGGGTTTCAGGCTTGGTGGGCATATTGGTGCTCCACTTGGTGATGCAGCTGATGCGGCCAGTGTAACTTTAGGCATTGATGCTGCTTATATGTGGAACATCACTAAAGGGCTGGATATCGGTGCAACTACAGGATATTCTCATTTTTTTGGAAAAGACAACGTAGATGATTTTGGTTTTGTGCCTATTGCAGTTTCCGGAAAATATACATTTAACAAGCTTCCTCTTTTCGTAGGATTGGATCTGGGAGCAGCTATTTCCACAAGAAATTATATTAACAGCGGATTGTATGTGGCTCCAAGGGTAGGATATCAGATGAAAAATGTAGAACTTTATCTTGGGTTCCAGAATATTGGCAGCAAATATAAGGATCATTACTGGCGCGGTGACGACCGATTTAATTTCGGGGCGATCAACTTTGGGGCAAATTTCTTCCTTAAGTAAAATTTTTAAAAATCAATCATATTCAACTCCAATTGAAAAATTGGAGTTTTTTTATTCAAAAAATTGTGAAAAAATCAAAGCCTATATTTTAATAAACATTATTCCCGGAAAATGCTAATATTAGTCAATGATATTAATCACATTAACAAATTTTAATATTCAGAGGTACCACTGTAAATTTGCCGCCAGAAAGTATTAAATTTTTAATAAAATGAAAAAAGTATTATTAGCAGGTGCTGTTGCACTTTTCGGATTATCTAATGCTCAGATCGCTAAAGGAACTACTTATTTATCAGGACAGGTAGGTTATTCTTCAACTCAGAATAACAATACTGATGCTAAAGTAGAAGATTTTACAATTGTACCTACTGTTGGATATTTCGTAGGAAATAATGTTGCTGTTGGTTTAGGTGTAGGTTATGCAAACAGCTCCACAACTTCAACAAGTGCGTTAACGAATGTTGAAACTAAACTTTCAACTGATGCAATTGTAGTAGCTCCTTTCGTAAGAAAATACTGGACTGTAGGAGAGAAGTTCTATATCTTCGGACAATTGGAAGTTCCAATGGCATTTGGTAAAGATAAAGCTGAATACAGTGGTACTGCTTCTCAGTTCAATACTGAATCTAAATTCACTTCAATCGGTGTAAACGTAAAACCAGGGTTAGATTATTTCTTAAACAAAAACTGGTCTATCGAAGCTACGATCGGAGAATTCGGATACAATAACTTCAAATACAAAGATCTTGATAAAAGCACTGACAACTTCAACTTTGGATTAAACTTATCTTCAGTTACTTTCGGTGTTAAATATGTTTTTGCTAAATAATGAACAAAACATACAAAGATAAAGTCCTAAGTTTTTGCTTAGGACTTTTCCACTTTTAACTATTGTAATTAAAACCATGAAAAAAATATTGCTTGCAACTGCTGTCGCATTTTTCGGGCTTTCTAATGCCCAGATTAAAACAGGTACCGTTTATCTATCAGGACAGGTAGGTTATTCTCAGGAAAAAGATAACAATACAGATAGTAAAGATCAGAACTTCAGTGTTGTGCCAACTGTCGGTATTTTTATTGCTCCTAATTTGGCTGTCGGTACAGGAATCGGTTATACCGGAAGCAGAGCAGATCATAAAGATATTACTAATATCGGATCTGGTATTGAAACGGTGCAAACAATCATTAAAACAAATGCTTTTACAGCACAACCATTCATCAGAAAATACTGGACGCTTTCAGATAAATTATATATTTTCGGACAGCTTGAAGTTCCCATTGAAATTGGAAAACGTACGGCAGATTTACAATTAAATTATTTTGATATTAATGGATACACATATTTTCAGAGTATGTCTATCGAACAGAAATATACTTCTTTTGGTGTAAATGTGAAGCCGGGATTAGATTATTTTATCAATAAAAACTGGACGATTGAGGCTACAATTGGAGAGTTTGGTTATAAAAACACAAAAATTAAAGATCAGGATAACGGAACTGATACATTCAATTTTGGACTTAATTTATCTTCGGTGATGTTCGGAGTAAAATATGTTTTTGCTAAATAATTAATAATAAACTTTTATAAATAAAAAATCATGAAAAAACTATTACTAGCAGGTGCTGTTGCACTTTTTGGATTATCAAATGCCCAAATGACTAAAGGTGACTGGGTAATCAGTGGAGATACCGGAGTAGGTTTCAACAACGTTACAACTACAGTTAAAGTTGGAGATCAGTCTGTAGACGGACCTAAAGTAAACACATTCTCTGTTTCTCCTTCAGTAGGGTATTTCGTTATCGACAGATTAGCTGTAGGTATCGAACTTGGATACATCAACGCTACAACGAAGTATGAAGGCCTTAAATCTAAAACAAGCAGCTTCTCTGTAATGCCAACTGCTACTTATTATTTTACGAATTCTAGCAAATTGGTTCCTTTCTTAGGTGCAGGAATCGGGTATGCTTCTGTAAAAAACAGCGGAGAAACTAATTTCATGGGTATGATTGCATCAAATGAAACAACTACTGATGGTCTTGCATGGAAAGTAAAAGGAGGGGTAACTTATATGGCTACTCAGTCTTTAGGGCTTAACCTGGGAGTTTCTTATGACCAATTCTCTAATAAAGAAACGATCATGAACACAGATGTAAAAACAAATGTGAAAACTTTCGGAGTAAACGTAGGTTTCTCTTATTTCATCAAAGGAAAAGCTCAAAAATCTGATAAATAATTAATTTTATTTAAGATAAAAACGAAAAAATCCGACTCAATACTGAGTCGGATTTTATATTTAATTTAATAAGAACATGGTCTTTAGAACCATTCTTTTTGATTCTGAACATAGGTTCTGTCGAAATCCTCATCTGATTTTGTAAGATAAATAATGCCTTCAATCAAACCGATAAGTCCTCCAACGGTACCGCAGGTTACAAGACTTAGAATTAACTGAATAATTCCAGTTTTAGTATATCCTAAATAAAATTTATGAATGGCTAGTCCACCCAAAAGAATAGCGAGGATACCGGCTGCTACTTTTTTCTCTGATTTGTAAGGTTGATTGTAATTTCCTTGTTTTTCGTAAACTTCCATAGTAATATTTTTTTAATTGTTTTTGGTGTGTTTATTTACCGAACATTCCGCCCATTCCCGGCATATTTGGCATTTTGCTCATCATCTGCATCATTTGTTTACCCTGAGGCCCCTGCATCATTTTCATCATTTTTCCCATCTGGTCAAACTGCTTCATCAATTGATTTACATCTTCAATTTTTCTTCCTGCTCCTTTGGCAATTCTGTTTTTTCTCTGAGTATTGATGATGGAGGGTCTTCTTCTTTCTTCAGGAGTCATTGAATAAATGATCGCTTCGATATGTTTGAATGCATCATCGCTGATTTCCACATCTTTGATCGCTTTTCCAACTCCCGGGATCATCCCCATTAGATCCTTCATATTACCCATCTTTTTGATCTGGTTGATCTGCTTTAAGAAATCATCAAAACCAAATTCGTTTTTAGCAATCTTCTTATGAAGTTTTTTGGCTTCCTCTTCGTCAAATTGTTCCTGAGCTCTTTCTACCAGGGAAACAACGTCTCCCATTCCCAGGATTCTGTCTGCCATCCTTTCCGGGTAGAAAACGTCTAAAGCTTCCATTTTCTCACCGGTAGAAATGAATTTGATAGGTTTTTCTACTACCGAACGAATGGTTAAAGCAGCTCCACCACGGGTATCGCCGTCTAATTTAGTTAAAACCACCCCATCAAAATTTAAAGCATCATTAAACGCTTTTGCTGTATTTACAGCATCCTGACCCGTCATTGAGTCAACAACGAATAATGTTTCGTTTGGTTTAATGGTAGAATGAACCGTTTTGATCTCATTCATCATCTGCTCGTCAATCGCCAGACGACCTGCGGTATCCACAATGACGATATCGTGACCATTAGATTTAGCAAAATTAATCGCGTTTTCAGCAATCGTAGAAGGATTTGTAGAACCTTCTTCGGTGAAAACGGGAACTCCAATTTGTCCGCCTAATACTTTAAGCTGATCAATCGCGGCCGGACGATAAACGTCACATGCCACCAAAAGAGGTTTTTTATTTCTTTTTGTTTGTAAATAATTAGCTAATTTTCCTGAAAATGTAGTCTTACCGGAACCCTGAAGACCTGCAATAAGAATTACAGAAGGTTTTCCTGAAAGGTTGATTCCTTCCTGGGAGCCTCCCATTAAATCTACCAATTCATCATGAACGATTTTCGTCATCAGCTGTCCCGGAGTAAGCGATGTAAGAACGTCTTGTCCTAAAGCTTTATCCTGAACTCTTTTGGTAAGATCTTTTGCAACTTTATAATTAACATCGGCATCCACCAATGCTCTACGAATTTCTTTTACGGTTTCCGCAACATTGATTTCCGTGATTTTTCCACGTCCTGAAATATTATGAAGCGCTTTGTCTAATTTATCCTGTAAACTGTTAAACATATTTATTGTAAATTATAGGTTTGCAAAAATAAGGAAATTTTTAGTATATATTATATATTAAGAATAGAGATTTGTGATACTTCAAAATTATAATTCTATTTTTGCCAGATGAATTTTATGGATAGTTTGATCGTTATATTGCTGATCCTTATATTAAATGTTTTTGTATTCATGCTATTTAAGAGATATATTCACGGTAAAGCAAATGCAGCAATGAAGTTCTTATCACTTAATATATCAAAAGATATTATCTGGCTTATAATTTCTTTAATGATAATTGATAAAACAAAAGAAAATTTTCTATTAATAGTGATATGTTTTATAGTCGCATCACTCTTTATATATATACCTATAATAAAACTCATTAATAAATCCTGATTTTTTTGATGATAAAAATCAATTTTTAGTATTGGTAAAGTTTAATAAAATCGATATATTTGCACACGATTAAAAAAGAGATATGAATAGAAAGATTTCTTCATTGTTTTTCGCATTTTTACTTGTGTTTGTGAGCAGTTTAGCTATTGCTCAGCATGCTTCTAATGGCGAAGAGCCGGCAGAAAAGATAGAGCAGAAAGAAGGTTTTAATGCTACGAAAATGATCATGGAACACATCGGTGATTCAAATGAATGGCACTTATGGACTACAAAAGATGACAGTGGTGAAGAGCATCATGTTTCTGTTCCGTTGCCTGTTATTATTAAGGATAATGAGGGGTGGCACACTTTTCTTTCTAAAAGTATCGCTCATGGCCACGAACATGACGGATATACTTTAGAAGACGGACAGGTAGTTTCTACTAAAGGAATTCAAAAAGCAACATTGTTTTCAATAATCAGCGGAAAACAAAAAGCAAATGAAGTTTTCTTTGATCTTTCAATAACTAAAAATGCAGCATCAATGTTTCTGTCAGTAATTTTTATGGCATTTATTTTCATAGGAATGGCAAGAAACTATAAAAAATCTCAGTTACCAAAAGGCGCAGGGAAATTATTGGAACCTGTGATTGTATTCATAAGAGATGAAGTGGCAATTCCAAATATCGGATCTGTTAAATACAAAAGATATATGCCTTATTTATTAACAGCATTTTTCTTTATCTGGTTTAATAACTTATTCGGATTAATTCCTTTCTTTCCTTTTGGAGCAAACCTTACAGGTAATATCGCGATTACGGCTGTTTTAGCAATCATAACTTTATTAATTACACTATTCAGTGCCAATAAAGATTACTGGAAACACATCTTTATGCCACCAGTGCCAATTCTGTTGTATCCTATCATGGTTCCAATTGAGATTATCGGGATTTTTACAAAGCCTTTTGCTTTAATGATGCGACTTTTCGCTAACGTTACAGCGGGGCACATTATGATCTTGGCGATTATTTCGTTAATCTTCATTTTCAAGTCTCCATTCTTAGGATTTGCGTCTGTGCCTTTAGCATTATTTGTTTCCGTATTGGAATTATTAGTAGCAGCATTGCAAGCGTATATCTTTACTGTATTATCTGCTTTGTTTATCGGTATCGCAGTAGCAGAACACGAGCATGAGCATGGACATGAAGAACACGCTCACTAATTAAAAGAAAATATTAAAAAAATAATTTTTAACTAATATAATTTATTTATTATGGATTTATCAACTGGAGCAGGATTAATTTACGTAGGTATCGGTTTAGCAGTACTAGGAGTAGGTCTTGGTATCGGAAAAATCGGAGGTCATGCAATGGACGCTATCGCTAGACAGCCTGAGCAAGCTGGTAAGATTCAAGGAGCAATGCTTATTGCTGCTGGTCTTATCGAAGGAGCTGGTCTTATCGCGATTATCTTTGGTGCTTTCATCAAGTAATTATCCTCACAAAAAGCATTCTTAGCAGTAAAGCGGTTGGCTGCTGCTAAGAATTTTAAAAAATCCATAAAATAACACTAAAAAGAAATCTACAGATATGGGAATTATAGAACCTGGAATTGGGCTTTTGTTTTGGATGACCCTTACTTTTGTTATCCTATTATTTCTTCTAGCTAAATTCGCTTGGAAACCGATTGTTAATGCGATTAACGACAGAGAAACTTCTATTGTTGATGCTCTTAACCAGGCTACATTGGCAAGAAAAGAAATGGAAACTTTAAAAGAGGATAACGAAAGAATCATTCGTGAAGCAAAAATCGAAAGAGATGCTATCCTTAAAGAGGCAAGAGAAATTAAAGATAGAATCGTAGGTGAGGCTAAAGATGTGGCTAAAGCTGAAGGTGATAAATTAATCGAAGCCGCTAAACAAACGATCAATGCTGAAAAAAATGCTGCAATGGCAGATATCAAAACTCAGATTGGTGCTTTATCAGTAAACATCGCAGAATCTATTCTTAAGCAAAAGCTTGATAACAGCGAGGCTCAGAATGAATTAGTTCAAAATTATTTAAACAAATCAAATCTTAACTAATAATGCTTACATCTAAAGTAGCTAAAAGATACGCACAAGGTTTACTTGATTTCACAAACGAATCAGGGCAGACGGCTACTGTATTTTCTGAAATGAAAGATGTAGTGAAGATCATGAAAGAGTCTGCGGACCTAAACAAATTCTTCATGACTCCTTACATCGATTCTAAAAAGAAAGTAGAAGTAGCAAATGAGATTTTCAAAGGTTTATCAGTTTCTTCAAAGAATTTGATCACCTTGGTTATCAGACACGGAAGAGAAAAACAACTGAAGAATATTGCTCAGGAATTCATCAATAAAGTTGAAGATATCAACGGAGTACAACGAGTGACTCTTACGATAGCTACTCAGCTTTCCAATGAAAATATCGAACAGATCCTGAAATCTACCGATTTGGTAAATAATTCAAATTTTGATTTAGCAGTAAATGTAAAGCCTGAAATTTTAGGTGGATACATTTTAAGAGTTGGCGATCAGCAGGTAGATGCATCGGTAAGATCAAAATTGAACCATGTGAAAAAAGATTTTCAATTAAATTAAAGAAAAAACAACCATACAATGGCAGAAATAAATCCGGCAGAAGTATCTGCGATCTTAAAACAGCAATTGGCCAACTTCGATACTCAATCAAACGTTGAGGAAGTAGGTACAGTTTTAACCATCGGTGATGGTATTGCTCGTGTATACGGGTTAGAAAACGTACAATACGGAGAGTTGGTGAAATTTTCTAGTGATGTAGAAGGTATTGTACTAAACCTTGAAGAAGACAACGTGGGGGTTGCTCTACTTGGTGAAAGTAAATTAGTAAGAGAAGGAGATACCGTAAAAAGAACAAACAGAATCTCTTCTATTAAAGTAGGAGAAGGAATGTTAGGAAGAGTAGTGGATACTCTTGGTAACCCTATCGATGGTAAAGGTCCTATCGCAGGAGATTTATACGAAATGCCATTGGAAAGAAAAGCTCCCGGAGTAATTTTCAGACAGCCGGTAACTGAGCCTTTACAGACAGGTATTGTTGCAATCGACTCTATGATTCCTGTAGGAAGAGGGCAGAGAGAGCTGATCATCGGTGACAGACAGACAGGTAAAACTACTGTTGCGATCGATACGATCATCAACCAAAAAGAATTCTTTGAAGCAGGTAATCCTGTATATTGTATATATGTTGCTATCGGACAAAAAGCGTCTACTGTAGCACAAATCGTCAAAACATTATCAGATAAAGGAGCTTTAGCTTATACAGTAATTGTTGCGGCTAATGCATCAGATCCGGTTCCAATGCAGGTATATTCTGCAATGGCAGGTGCTGCGATCGGTGAGTTCTTCAGAGATTCCGGTAGACCGGCATTGATCGTTTATGATGATTTATCTAAACAAGCGGTTGCTTACCGTGAGCTTTCTCTACTTTTGAGAAGACCACCGGGCCGTGAAGCTTATCCTGGAGACGTTTTCTATCTTCACTCAAGATTACTGGAAAGAGCTGCGAAAGTTATCGCTGATGACCAAATCGCTAGCCAGATGAACGATTTACCTGAGTCTTTAAGACCAATCGTAAAAGGTGGTGGTTCATTAACTGCTCTTCCAATTATCGAAACACAAGCGGGTGACGTTTCTGCGTATATTCCAACAAACGTAATCTCTATTACAGACGGACAGATCTTCCTGGAGTCTGATCTATTCAACTCAGGGGTTCGTCCTGCGATTAACGTAGGTATCTCTGTATCGAGAGTTGGAGGTAATGCGCAGATCAAATCAATGAAAAAAGTTTCTGGTACACTTAAATTAGACCAGGCTCAATATAAAGAATTAGAGGCGTTTGCTAAGTTCGGTTCTGACCTTGATGCTGCTACACTAGCGGTAATCTCTAAAGGAGAAAGAAACGTGGAAATCCTTAAGCAGCCGGTAAACTCTCCACTTCCTGTAGACAGCCAGGTGGCGATGATCTACGCCGGAACAGAGAATTTATTGAGAAATGTTCCTATCAGAAAAGTAAAAGAATTCCAGATCGAGTACATCGAGTTCCTAAGATCTAAGCATCCTGATACAATGGCTGCTATCAAAGCTGGAAAAATCGATGATTCAATCACTGGTGTTCTTAAGCAGGCAGCTAATGATTTAGCTTCTAAATATAACTAAAAATTAGTTGATGGTTTTTGGTTGATAGTTGACAGAATTTTCTAAAACTAGCAACCAACAACCGACAACCAACAACTAACCCAATATGGCAAACTTAAAAGAGATACGAGGTAGAATTACGTCAATTTCATCTACGATGCAGATTACACGTGCTATGAAAATGGTTTCCGCTGCGAAACTGAAAAAAGCACAAGACGCTATCGTAATGTTAAGACCTTATTCTGAAAAATTACAGGAGCTTATCCAGAATGTAAATTCCAGCTCAGATCCTGATCAGATTTCTGTTTATGCTCAGAAAAGAGAAGTGAAAAGAGTTCTTTTCATCGCTGTTACTTCAAACAGAGGTTTGGCAGGTGCTTTCAACTCTTCTATTGTAAAAGAGCTTAATCTACAGTTTCAGAATAATTCTCAATATGAAATTGAGGTTCTTCCTGTTGGTAAAAAGGCTTTTGATGCTGTAAGAAGAAATCGTACAGTGTACACTAATGCAAGCTCTGTATATGATAACCTGAACTTTGATGTGGTGGCAAACGTTACAGAAGGAGTGATGACGAGTTTCAGAGAAGGTAAGTTTGATGAAGTTTACCTTATTTACAATAAATTCGTTAATGCAGCGACTCAGGAAGTAACTACAGAGCAGCTTCTTCCGATCTCTATGCCTGAAACGAGCGAACCTCAAACAGAGACAGACTATATTTTTGAACCAAACAGAACGGAAATTCTTGATAATCTGATTCCTAAATCGATAAAAACACAGGTTTTCAAAGCTGTTCTGGATTCTGTGGCATCAGAGCACGGTGCAAGAATGACCGCAATGCATAAAGCAACTGACAATGCTGAAGCTTTGAGAAATGATCTGAAGATCTTCTACAACAAAGCAAGACAGGCTGCTATTACGAACGAAATCCTTGAAATCGTCTCAGGAGCAGAAGCCTTGAAAAATTCTTAAATAAGTATTTTCTACAATATTAAAGCATCGTATATACCACGATGCTTTTTTTGTTATTTTTATTTTGTATATATTTGTATCAATAAATTATATACAACTTCTAAATGGACTCGGACATAGTCAGGCTTTTGCTAGCCTTATTACTTGTTTTACTTAATGGCTTTTTCGTAGCCGCAGAATTTTCAATCGTTAAAGTTCGTTATTCACAAATCCAAATAAAAGCTGCAGAAGGAAATTCTATGGCAAAGCAGGCGGAGCATATCATCAAACATCTTGATGAATACCTGTCTGCAACACAGCTAGGTATTACTTTGGCCTCTCTTGCCCTAGGTTGGGTAGGAGAAAGTGCATTGCATCATATTGTTGAAAATATTTTCAGTTCACTTAATATTAATCTTACTGAAACTACGGTCACCTCAATTTCCGTAATTACAAGTTTTGTTTTAATTACTATTATGCATATTGTTTTCGGAGAACTTATTCCGAAGTCGATTGCAATCAGAAAATCAGAGGCTACCACGATGGCAACTGCCATTCCGCTGAGGGTTTTTTATACTGTTTTTAAACCTTTTATATGGTTGATGAATTTAATGTCTAATACATTTTTAAGATTGGTAAAAATTCATCCAGCTTCAGAACATGAGATTCACTCTACGGAAGAGCTTCAGCTTTTGGTAAAACAAAGTGCAGACAGCGGCGAAATTGAGGAAGAAAACTACGAAATCATCAAAAATGCATTTGATTTTACGGATCATTCTGCCAAACAGATCATGGTTCCCCGACAAAATATTACATCTATCGATTTTGAAGAAGATGTCAATGAAATTATCAACAAAATCATGGATAGCGGATATTCCAGAATTCCGGTATATGTAGATTCTATTGATAACGTTATTGGTATTCTTTATACCAAGGAGATCATCAGAGAATTTGTTAAAAGGAAAGGAGAGCTGAGTCATGAAGATCTAAAAGAACTAATGCGTGATGCATTTTTTGTTGTGGGAAGCAAAAAAATATCAGACCTCCTGAAAATTTTCCAACAGAAAAAACAGCACCTAGCGATTGTCATAGACGAATTTGGAGGAACAGAAGGAATTATTACTCTTGAAGATATTCTTGAAGAGCTGGTAGGTGAGATTCAGGATGAAGAAGATGACGAGGAGAAAGTTGTAGATAAGATTGCTGAGAATACATTTTGGGTTCAGGCGACTCAGCCTTTAGACGAAATTAATGAGTTTATCCCTAAAAAACTGCCTCTTTCAGAAGAGAGCGAGTATAATACGTTGGCAGGTTTCATTCTTCATGCCTTAGAAGATATTCCG
The DNA here is from genome assembly GCF_977014045.1 of Chryseobacterium lineare. NCBI lineage: Bacteria > Pseudomonadati > Bacteroidota > Flavobacteriia > Flavobacteriales > Weeksellaceae > Chryseobacterium > Chryseobacterium lineare. Next base: position 904,108 of record NZ_CDRNIQ010000001.1, read on the forward strand.
GAAGAAAATCAGGAGTTTGACCTTGATAATTATCATTTTAAAATATTAAAAATGAATAATAAAAGTGTTGAACTTGTTGAGCTTGTATATGAAGCACCAAACAATATCAATGATTTGGCAGAAAAAATAGGAGAGGTTTAATTTTTAAACAAATTATAATGATTTTTTATAACAGTATAAAAGATTACGACGATCCGAAACGTAAATATGAAGAAGAGGTTCTTGTGCTCGACGATACGGATGAAGTTTATAAATTGGTTTTACATAATGATGATGTTCATACCTTCGACTATGTGATCGATTGCCTTATAGAAATCTGTAAACATACGCTGGAACAGGCAGAGCAATGTACGATATTAGTTCATTTTAAAGGTAAATGCACCGTGAAAACGGGTTCTTTGGATATTCTGAAGCCGATGCACGAAAAACTGCTTTCAAGAGAATTAACAAGCGAAATAGTATAAATTATCCGGTATCACTACCGGATTTTTTTGTATTAACTTAAAACGAAATGGAAATTATATTGATAGGCTGGAAGTTTTCCTTGCTGAAAATAGAGTAAATATTATCAAATTCAAGTTAAGCTCAAAAGAATAATTTTAAAATCTTCATAATCAGCCAAATCTGCTTGAGACCTAATTTCAGATAAATTAAGCCTTTTCGTCTTTCAACATAAAAAACTTTATCTTCCTTCATCCTTCTTCCAGCTTTTAAATAAAATAGTATATTTGTAACAACTATAAAGAAACAAAAAAGAATGCTTGTAATAGGAATTGCAGGAGGTACAGGATCCGGCAAAACTACGGTTGTTGACAAGATTATACAACAGCTTGATATTGAAGGAATGAATATCCTTTCCCAGGATAATTATTATCATGATAATCATAATCTTACGTTGGTGGAAAGAGAAGCTTTAAATTATGATCATCCGAAATCCATCGATTTTGATTTATTGATAAAACACGTAAAAGCGTTAAAGAATAATGAACCTATCGAGCAGCCGATTTACAGCTTTGTTACCCATTCAAGAACCGGTGACCATGTTACAGTGGAACCTAAAAATGTATTGGTGGTAGAGGGAATTTTAGTTCTCACCAACAAAGAACTTTTAAAGGAATTTGATCTTAAAGTTTTTGTACATGCAGATTCGGATGAAAGACTTATAAGAAGAATACGTAGAGACACACAGGAAAGAGGAAGGGATCTGAATGAAGTATTACACCGCTATCAGACCACTTTGAAACCGATGCATCAGGAATTTATTGAGCCTTCAAAAAATGAAGCAGATCTTATCATTCCGAATATGAAGCAAAATTCCGTAGCGATTGATTTTTTAACAACTGTCATTAAAAACTCTTTGAGAAAACATTAAAATGAAAGAAAACAAATTGATCAGAGATATTCAGCCAAAGTCTGAGATGTTAAAATTTATTCAGAAATATATTTTGAATAAATATACGATTACGATATGTCTGTTTCTGGTCTGGATGATTTTTTTTGATAAAACATCGTTTTTGGTAATTAATGAGCTGAATGGTGAAATTAATAAATATGAAGAACAACTTCAGTATTATAAAACCGAATATGAAAAAAATGATGCTTTTTATAAAAAGCTGATGAACAACAAATCTGAAAAAGAAAAATACGCAAGAGAAAATTATTTTATGAAAAAGCCAAATGAAGAAATTTTTATTCTTGTAGTAGACAGTACAAAAGTCGCGAAAAAATAATTCTAAAAAGTTAAATGTCAATGGTGAATTTGCTTTGCAAGTGAATATAAACGGATAAGCAGAGTGAATTGGCAATTCACACTTCACACTTTAAAACAAACCTATGTCAAACACAGCTTGGGAAAATTTAGTTAAAAAACAACTTAAAACCGAAGATATTTATCCTGTTCTCACTAAAGAAAATTTAGAAGGAATTGTTGTAAAACCTTTCTATGACGAAGTTCAGGATCAATTGGTGAATCTTCCGAAAGTAGAAGAAAATACACATCTGGTGGCAAGATATCACGAAAGTCTTGAAGAAGATGTTTTCGCTTTTCTTCTGGATGAAAATGTTGAAAATCTTTTGGATAAAACTATTTTCGTTGACAATGTTGATCTGGCAGGTCATATAAGTCCAAAGCAGGAAGATCAGTATTTTTCGTTAATTGATGTTTTTGATGAAAAAGAAACTATAATAAATGACCAGTTGGTTAAAGAATTATTGGCAAAGCAATTCAAGAGAAATATCTGTGTTGATATTTCCCTTCATCAGAACGCCGGTGCAGCCATTTATCAGCAATTGGGAATTGCATTGGCTAAAACTAAAGAAATAGCTGAAGTATATGGTGAGAAAATTTTAAATAAATTAATTTTCAGAATTGCCATCGGTGGAAATTATTTCTTTGAAATGGCAAAATTAAGAGCTTTTAAACTGGTTTTTAACCAATTGTCAAAAGAGTATAATTTAGATGAAATTCCATATATTTTTGCGGAAACATCACTTAGAAATAAATCGGCATCAGATCATGAAAATAATCTGATCCGTTCAACATTAGAATTGGCTTCTGCAATGATCGGAGGTGTTGATGCGGTTTTCAGTAATGATTATCTGGTTGGGAAAACAACGGAAAATTCGGAAGAAATATCCTTTAAGCAACAGATTGTCTTAGCTTATGAAAGTATCATCAATGTTTTTGAAGATGCTTCCAACGGAAGTTATCTTGTAGAAGACCTTACCCGTCAGATTGCTGAAAAAGCGTGGACTTATTTTGTTGAAATCGAAGAAAATGGAGGCTATCTGGCTCTAATGAAGCAAGGAATCATCCAGAAACAGATTTATGAACATGCTGTAGAAGAACAGAAATGGGTAGAAGAAGGTAAAATAAAGCTGATTGGCGTTAATTTATATCCAAAATTGGAAGTGAAAAAATCTGTTGAAGATTTGTATAACGAAAAGGATATTAAAGCGGTTCGTTGGGCCGAAATGTTTGAATGATGAAAGAAAAGCTGATTGATTTGTTAGAATATACATATCATTTTAACAAAGAAATGATTAAGGTTATTTCTGAAAATATTTCCAAAACTGACAAAAAAACAATCAGTTTAATTAATCATACCCTTAACGCTCAGCAGATTTGGAATTCCCGGATTTTAGGGGAAGCGACTTTTGAAGTCTGGCAGATTAATCCGTTTGAAGATCTTCAGGAAATCAATCGGCAAAATTTTAATAAAAGTATTGAAATTGTAGAAAAATTTGATTTTAATCAAAAAGCTGAATATCAAAATTCAAAAGGAACCCAATTTGAAAATAAAATTTTTGAAATGCTTTTTCAGGCTATCAATCATTCTACCTACCATCGCGGACAAATCAATTCTTTATTAAAACAAAGCGGAATTGAACCGGTTTTAACGGATTATATTTTTTATAAAAGATGAAATTGATCTAATCTGTGGTTAATAAATTATTAGATCAAAACGTACAACATTACATTAATGCCAATCTAAATACAGATTTGCATGCTTTATTATTGAAAAAATCTCCTTTTCCTGACGTTTCCATGCAGGAAATCGTTCAGCAGATCAAAGGAAAGCAGGTAGCACAGAAAAAATTTCCTTTTTTACTGAATGACGGAATCATTTTCCCGCCGCAGCTTAATTTAGAACAATCTTCTTCGCAAAAAACAGCACTTTATAAATCCGAAATTTTGAAAGGGGAAAAATTTATTGACCTTACAGCAGGATTTGGAATTGATGCTTATTATTTATCCAAAAATTTTGATGAAGTTACTTTGGTAGAGCAAAATTCAGATCTTCTCAAGATTGTTGAACATAATTGGTCTGTTTTAGGAAAAAAAGCCAGATTTATCAATCAGAAGCTTGAAGATTTTCTTAATGAAAATAAAGAGAATTTTGATGTAATTTATCTTGATCCGGCCAGAAGGGATCAACACAAAAATAAGGTTTTTCTTTTGGAAGATTTATCGCCCGATATTCTTGAAATTCAGGAAAAATTACTCTCCTTTTCTAAGGAAATTATGATAAAACTTTCACCGCTTATTGATTTAAAATATCTTATCACGGTTTTACCGGGTATTTTCAGGATCGATATTATTGCGGTGAAAAATGATGTAAAAGAAGTAGTTATCTTTTTATCTAAGATAAATTCGGAAGAGATCATCTGCAATGTTGTAAACCTTGAGAGCGAAGAACCAATTTGTGTTTTCAGGTTTGGAGAAGAAGAAAAATCAATCGCAGAATTTGGAGAGCCGGAGAAGTATATTTACATTCCGAATAATTCGGTGTTAAAAGCAGGAATATTTAATTTGATTTCTGAAAGATTCGGATTAAAAAAACTTCATCCGAATACACATCTTTACACGTCAGATCAAATAATAAACGATTTTCCGGGAAGAATTTTTGAGATGGAACTCATTGAAGCTAAACAGATTCAAAAGAAAAGCCAGTTTAATGTTATTTCAAAAAATTATCCTTTAAAACCCGAGGAAATAAAGAAAAAATACAATCTGAGAGATGGCGGTGAAAATTATCTTATTTTTACACAGTCCAAAAAAGGAAAAATAATTTTAAAATCAGTATAAAAATGTTGCTGTAAAATGTAGGATTTCTTAATTTTGGACAAATTAAAAATCTGAGTACAAATTGCTTTCCTTATAAAAACAATCGCAATTCGTATTACCTTAAAAAAATAAATTTTCAATATGAAAAAACTAGTTATATGTTTAGCGCTTGCTACTGTTGCGGTAAGCTGTAAGAAAATCCAGGCCGGCGGAAATAAAGACGTTATTAAACTTGAAGAGGGTGCGGAAAGATATTCTGATGACGAACAGACAAGCGGTGAGCAGGACAACCTTTCTGAATACAGAGGCGACGCACATGATGGTCATGAAACTCCTGCAAAAACAGATACTGCCGGAGCTATAAAACATGAAGAAGAAAAATCACATTCTGAAGCTCCATTACCGGAAGGCTCTCAGACTCCTAAAGCTGAACACTAATTGTATTAGTCGAAATATAATGATGTCCTACAGAAATGTGGGGCATTTTTTTTGAAGCTTTATCCTGCTTTCCGCACTCGCTATTTTTTTGTTTTTGGTTGCGGCGGCGGAGCCGCCGCAACCAAAAACAAAAAAATGAGCTCAGACAAATGCTTCAATCAGGGCTATAGATTCGGTGATTTTATCAATTTATCACATTTTAATCAAACCATATATCATAAACCTGAAGAAAATTATATGTTTTTGTTTGTTCCTGCGTGGCAATTTTTTTACTTTTAACAAAATAATATTTTACAATGCAAGAGACATTAAATTACATCAACGAAAACAAACAGCGTTTCGTAGATGAATTATTTGAGTTACTGAGAATTCCTTCCATTTCTGCTGATCCGGCATATAAAGAAGATGTTTTGAAATGTGCCGATATCGTAGCTGAACATTTAAAAAATGCGGGTGCCGACAACGTAGAAGTTTGCCAGACAAAAGGATATCCTATCGTTTTTGGAGAGAAAATTTTAGATAAAAATTTACCAACGGTTTTGGTGTATGGTCACTATGATGTTCAACCTGCCGACCCATTAGAATTGTGGACAAAACCACCTTTCGAACCCTATATCGAAAAAACAGAACTCCATCCTGAAGGAGCAATATTTGCCAGAGGCTCGGCGGATGACAAAGGCCAGTTTTTCATGCATTTAAAAGCTTTTGAAGCCATGATGAAAACGCAAACTCTTCCTTGTAATGTTAAATTTATTTTAGAAGGAGAAGAAGAAGTGGGATCAGTAAGCCTGGGAGATTTTGTCAATGAAAATAAGGAGAAATTATCTTGTGACTGTATTTTAATTTCCGATACTCATATTTACAGCAACGAGCAACCAACGGTTACGACGGGTTTGAGAGGTTTAAGTTATGTAGAAGTAGAGGTGGAAGGGCCAAACAGAGATCTGCATTCAGGACTTTACGGAGGAGCAGTTCCGAATCCTATTCATGTTCTTTCCAGAATGATTGCCAAGCTTATTGATGAAGATGGTCATATTACTATTGACGGATTCTATGATAATGTGGAAACGGTTTCTGAGTTCGACAGAGCAGATATGAATAAATTGAAGGACAATCCTGAAGAGTTCAAAAAATCCATCGGATTAAACGGAGTAGAAGGTGAAAAAGGATATACAACATTGGAAAGAACATCTATCCGTCCGACCCTTGACTGCAACGGAATTTGGGGTGGCTATACCGGCGAAGGTGCAAAAACAGTGATTCCTTCTAAAGCTTTTGCTAAAATTTCAATGAGATTGGTCCCTTATCAGACGCCTGAAGAGATTACAGAAAAATTCACGAAATATTTTGAAAAAATCGCTCCTCAAAATGTAAAAGTGAAAATTACACCGCATCACGGAGGAATGCCATACGTTTTACCAACGGATACAAAAGAATTCGTAGCCGCAAAAAAGGCTATGGAATCTGCTTTCGGAAAAGAAGTTTTACCTTATAGAGGAGGCGGAAGTATTCCTATTACATCAATGTTTGAGCAGGTTTTAGGCGCTAAATCTGTGTTAATGGGATTCGGCTTGGATTCTGATGCAATCCATTCTCCAAATGAACATTACGGATTGTTTAATTTTTATAAAGGGATTGAAAGTATTCCGATGTTTTTTGAAAATTATGTGAAATGAACTTGAAATGAAATATTATTATTTTTAGAGTAACTTTTATAGGTTTTTTTTATATATTAGCTAAAAATAAATAATTACTATGAAAAAAGTTCTATTTTCTTTTCTGGCTTTTGCTACAGCAGGTTTTATGAATGCACAAGTTATTACACAGAATGCAACGCCTAACACAGTTGCTGCAACAGGCTCAGTTTCTTGTGCAAGTGGTGCTACAAGTACTAATTATTATACAGCTGATAATTCTTATATGAGATTGTTTAAGTTGTCAGATTATGGGATTAATTATAACTACAGAATTACTAATATTGCTTTTGGTGTGCAACTGGCATCAAGAACAGTTGCAGGAAGTTCTACAGATATAGGGGGAACTTTTCCTGTTGAAGTTTGGCTTTATACCACATCGGGTACTACACCAAGTACATCCATGACTTCGGTTTCTGGAACTAATCCACTTACTACTGTAAATGTTTCTTCTGCTAATAATGCGGCGATGGTAAATACAGGTACAAGTGTAAACCAAGTTATTCCTGCAGGGTCTAATTTTGTGGTTGAGATCTGGCATGATGGTTTCGCAGAACATGAGGGTACTACTGCGGATCCATTTGAACGATTTTATATGGGAACAAATGCTACTGCACAAACAGGTGCTTCTTATCTTTCTTCTGAAACTTGTGGGCTTACAACTCCTATAGCCACCGGTACAGGTGCATTGGCTGGTTTTGCTTCAGCAAGATGGGTAATGACAATTACAGGTCAAAATGCTACTTTGGGGACTACAGAAGTGATTAATTCTCCAGATCTTCAGATTTATCCTAATCCTGTTAAAGATATTCTTAAGTTCAAATTCTTTAATAACTTAAAATCTGAATCTATTGATATTTATGATCTTAGCGGAAGAGTAATTACTTCTATCAGCAACAGCAAAAATGTTAATGAAGTAAATATGTCTTCCTATGCAAAAGGAAATTATGTCTTAAGAGTGAAAGCCAGCGACGGTAAAGTTTACATTCAAAAGCTAATTAAAGACTAAATTTTATTTTAAGCGAATCTTTTCATTAAGGAAAAATATTCAAATACTTAAAGCGCTTCATTAAGGAGCGCTTTATTTTGTTATATTGAAACTACTGACAAATGTTAGTTAATAAACAAACTTAATTTAGATCGTTTTTTCTTATTTTTAAGAACTAAATCCAAAATTATGATAAAAGATAAAGTAGCTTATATTACCGGAGGAACGAAGGGTATAGGTTTCGGAGTTGCAAAGGTATTGCTGGAAAATGGAGTTTCAGTTGCGTTTTCAGGAAGGAAAAGAGATGATGTAGAAAAAGCTGAACAAGAGTTAAAACAATATTCAGCAAATGTTTTAGGAATTGTTTCGGATGTAAGAAGCCTGGAGAGCGAACAGGAAGCTGTAAAATATATTATGGAAAAATTCGGGAGACTCGATTTTGTTATTGCTAATGCCGGATTAGGAGTTTTTAAGCCTGTTGACGAATTATCTGCTGAAGAGTGGAACGATATGATCGAAACAAATCTGACAGGCGTTTTCTATACTTTAAAAGCTTCTGTGGAAGAACTGAAAAAAACGGAAGGATATTACATTACAGTTTCAAGCTTGGCTGGTGCCAATTTTTTTGAGAAAGGAGCAGGTTATAATGCTTCAAAGTTTGGTGTAGTTGGCTTTACGCAGGCTGCCATGACTGATCTGAGAAAATACAATATCAAATCTACGGTTATCATGCCTGGCTCGGTGGCAACGAATTTTAATGGAAATATCCCATCCGAAAAAGATGCCTGGAAGATTCAGCCTGAAGATATGGGAAACCTTATTCTGGATATTTTAAAAATGAATCCAAGAGTTTTGCCTAGCAAGATTGAATTCAGGGCAACAAAGCCAGCCAATTAAATACATCTAATGCGCTGAATAATAAATTAATAAGTATTATGCATGCATAATATATTTTTTATTTATATTAGCGAATGAAACTTTAGGCTTTTAAAGCAATAAAATTAAAACAACATATGAAAATATTAGTTTGTATAAGTAGTGTTCCTGATACTACTTCAAAAATTAACTTTACTGCGGATAAGTCCGCATTCGACAAAAATGGAATTCAGTGGGTAATCAACCCTTTGGATGAGTTTGCATTAACAAAAGCAATTAAATTGCAGGAATCTCAGGGAGCTGTCGTAACGGTAATCAATGTAGGTGATGCTTCTACAGAGCCTGTGATAAGAAAAGCGCTTGCTATCGGTGCTAATGATGCCGTGAGAGTAAATCTTGATCCTAAAGACAGTTTTTCAACAGCTAAAGAAATCGCTGCTGTTGCACAAAACGGAGGTTATGACCTGATCCTTTGCGGTAAAGAATCTATCGACTATAATGGTGGTTCTGTTCCGGGAATGGTTGCTCAGTTATTGAATCAGCCTTTCGTAAATGCATCTGTAGGTTTGGATGTTAACGGAAGTGAAGCAACTGCTGTAAGAGAAATTGAAGGCGGTAAAGAAACTATTTCTGTAAAATTACCTGCTGTAATTGCAGGTCAGAAAGGATTGGTAGATGAAAAAGATTTAATTATCCCAAATATGAGAGGAATTATGTCTGCAAGAACAAAACCTTTGCAGGTGATAGAACCAACTTCTTCTGAAGTGAAAGTACAGGGCGTTTCTTACGACAGCGTGCCGCCAAGAGCAGCTGTAAAAATGGTTTCTCCCGATAATCTGGATGAATTGGTAAGATTACTTCACGAAGAGGCAAAAGTGATTTAATCTTTTAATCATTAAATTTTTTAATCTTTTAATTTAAAAAAAAATGGCAGTATTCGTATACGCAGAAAATATAAACGGAGTTTACAAAAAAGCAGCTTTTGAAGCAGTTTCTTATGCTAAAGCTGTTGCAGATCAAGCCGGAGATACCGTGACAGCGATCTCTGTAAACCCGACAGATGCTTCAGATGTATTATATAAATATGGAGCATCAAACGTAATCAATATTAAAGACGAGGGTCTTAAAAATTTCTCGGCTAAAGCTTATGCTCAGGCAGTAAGTGAAGTGGCAAACGGAAATATCATCGTTTTCCCACACACTACAGATGCTTCTTCCATCGCTCCAATGTTGGCAGTGATGAACGGACATTCTTTAATCACTAACGTACTGGCTGCTCCTGAAAGTCTTTCTCCATTTCAGGTGAAAAGAAGAGCTTTTTCAGGAAAAGGTTTTATGCATGCAAAAGCTGAATCAGCAGGAGTTATTATCACGGTTTCTCAAAATGCTTTCGGAGTTAAAGAAAATGCAGTTTCAGGATCAGAAGAAGTGAAAAATTTATCCGTTGCGAATGAAGATACGAAAGTGATCTCTCACGAGCAAAGTTCAGGAAAATTAGATCTTAAAGAAGCTGAAATCGTAGTTTCTGCAGGTAGAGGAATGAAAGGTCCTGAAAACTGGGGAATGATCGAAGATCTTGCCAATGTTTTAGGAGCGGCTACGGCATGTTCCAAGCCGGTTTCAGACATCGGATGGAGACCTCACACAGAACACGTTGGACAAACCGGTAAAGCGATTTCTCCGAACTTATATATTGCAGTAGGTATTTCAGGAGCAATTCAGCATCTTGCCGGAGTAAACTCTTCAAAAACTATTGTTGTAATCAACAGCGATGCAGAAGCACCGTTCTTCAAATCAGCTGATTATGGCGTAGTAGGAGATGCTTTCCAGATTATTCCTGCATTAACAGAGAAAATTAAAGCTATTAAAGGATAAGGAAGGTCAATTGTGAATGGTCAATTCGCTTCGCTTGTCAATTTTAGAATTATTTAAATTAAAATTCACTGGCAAAGCAAAATTGACTTATAAGATAAAATTTACAATTCACCATCATGATAATTCACCTATAAAAGCTCGGCTTCCGGGCTTTTATTTTTGTCTAAAAAGTAAAAAAAACTTTCAAAAATTAATCTATATTTGTAGCTATGGATTATAAACAGCTAATTATTCGCGGAATATCGTACAGCCAGACCCAATCAGGGGCGTACGCATTATTATTGGAACATGAAGAAACACACATAAAATTACCTGTTGTTATAGGAAACTTCGAGGCGCAATCCATTTCTCTTGGTCTTGAAAAAGATATACATCCTCCTCGCCCTCTTACGCATGATTTATTTACAAAATTTATAGTTTCTGCCAATTATGAACTGGTTTCTGTTATCATCTATCAGATTGTAGATGGTGTTTTCTTTTCAAATATTAATTTCAAAAACAAAGCGACAGAAGAAGAGTTGATTCTTGATGCGAGAACTTCAGATGCAGTGGCGATGGCCGTGAGATTTGATGCTCCGATCTTTACTACTCAGCAGGTTCTGAATGAAGCCGGAATTCTTCTGGAGCTGGAAGATGTTGCCAAAGAGGAAGAAACATTTTCAGAAACCATTAATACAGAAGACAGTCTCAGATCCGTTTCCATGGAAGAGCTTCAGAAATTACTGGATGAAGCCGTAAAAGAAGAAGATTATGATACTGCGCTGGAAATTCAGGAGGAAATTAAAAGGAGGAAAAAGAAAATTGATTAAGAGATATTACTGATATGAATTTAAAATTACGACTTACCATCCTTAGTTTTCTTCAGTTCTTCGTTTGGGGAGCATGGCTGATCACGATGGCTAATTTTTGGTTCGGAACAAAACACTGGGACGGTGCCCAATTCGGAGCTGTTTTTGGAACGATGGGGATTGCTTCCATATTTATGCCGACCATTACCGGTATTATCGCTGACCGTTGGGTGAATGCAGAACGGATATTCTCGATATTACATATTCTTTACGGAATTGTTCTTTTCTTTTTGCCACATTCAGCAGACCCCGATTCTTTCTTTTATGTGATGCTTTTGGCCATGTGCTTTTACATGCCTACTATTGCCCTTGCTAATTCAATTTCTTATACTATTCTAAAAAACAGTGATCTGGATGTCGTTAAAGATTTTCCACCCATCCGTGTCTGGGGAACCATCGGTTTTATTGTTGCGATGTGGATTACCAATCTTACAGGAAATAAAGCTACGGAAGGACAATTTTATATCGCAGGAGGTGTTGCCGTTTTCCTGGGAATTTACGCATTAACATTACCGAAATGCCCTCCACAAAAGCTTATTGATGAAGAGGCACCACTCACAGAACAGCTGGGTCTTAATGCATTTAAATTATTTAAAGATTACAAAACCGCACTGTTTTTCTTATTCTCAATGTTGTTGGGAGCCGCCTTACAGCTTACCAATGCTTATGGAGATGTATTTTTAAGTGAATTTGAACATTTTCCAAAATATGCAGATTCTTTTGTTGTTCAGAGGTCGACCATCATTATGTCGATTTCACAGGTGTCTGAAACATTGTTTATCCTTGCAATTCCTTTCTTCTTAAAAAAATTCGGAATTAAAAAAGTAATGCTGATGTCTATGATTGCATGGGTTTTGAGATTTGCATTCTTTGCTTACGGAGTTCCTGAAGGATTTGGTTTAAGCTTAATCATCCTTTCCTGTATCGTTTACGGAATGGCATTTGACTTTTTCAATATCTCAGGATCACTTTTCGTGGAAACGACAACAGACAAAAAAATCCGTTCTTCTGCACAGGGGTTATTCATGATGATGACGAATGGTTTCGGGGCCGTATTCGGAAGTTATGCGGCTGGTTGGGCTATCGACCGATTCTTTACTCATAAGTTTACGACAGTTTCATCTTTGTCGGCGTATCTTGAAACAACTCCCGAAAACACTACATTTTTAAAAATTTTAAAGAAAAGTTTTAATTCTGCAGTAAATCCGGACGGAACATTATCATCCGTTGTTATGATAAAAGACTGGCATAATATCTGGCTTACTTTTGCGGCGTATGCTTTGATATTGGCAATATTGTTTGCTGTATTATTCAGACACAAGCACAATCCTGCAGAAATTTCGAAAATTAATCATTAATAAATACATTGATAATTAATATATTAAATTGCACTTTCAAAAAAAGTGCAATTTTTTTGTTTTTGCAGGCAACCATCTGAAAATTTTATCGTCTTATATATAGAAACAGATACATGAAGCATTTAGAAGAGAATTTTAAACTGGCAAAAAAGCAGAACCGTAAAGGGCAGAAAGCACTTTACGAAATGTTTTCGACAAAAATGCTGGCCATTGCAAATTCTTATGTAAATAATATTCATGATGCTGAAGATATCATAATGAATTCTTTTTTTGTCTGTTTTTCAAAGATTGAAGAATGCAGAGAATGGAAAAGCTTCCCGTTTTGGCTGAGAAAAATTGTAGTTAATAATTCCATAAATTTTATCAGAAAAAGCAAAAATATTCTTTATTCGGATGTTGAAATGAATGATCTTGAATATCCGGAAGAACAATGGGAAGAGGAAATGGAAGAAATTAACCTCGAGGAAATTTTTTCTAAAATGCCGGATGGTTACAGACTCATTTTCAATCTATATGTTTTTGAAGAAAGAAAACATCATGAGATAGCAGAAATCCTCAATATTTCTGAAGGCACAAGCAAAAGCCAGCTGAGTAAATCCAAAAAATGGATCACAGATTTTTTAAAACAAAAAAAGGATGAAAAACAATATGCTAAATAAATTAAAATCCGGGTACGAAGAGCTCGAAATTAAGCCCTCCTCTGAGCTTTGGAGTAAACTGGAGCAGAAGCTTGAGGAAAAGCCGGAAATAATTTCAGAAAAACCTTTTGAATGGTGGAAATATGCCGCAGTTGTTTTACTTTTTATCTCTTTAGGAGCGATATTTTATTTTAATTCATTAAGTAATAATTTCAATTATAAAGAAACGGATTACGCTGTCAGGAAAGTTTTACATAAAACGGTTAACCCTATTAATCCCGAATTTCAAAATCGCATGGGAGTAAAGGAAATTGATCTTACAGAAAGTAATAAAAAAGTTGTTGTTCAACATCAGAAAATTTCTACTGATCCGGTTTTGCTTCACGAAAGCGATGATAAAATAACCATTACGAAATCTTTAGATATTAAAACACAAAATGTTACAGTAAGTCAGGATGAAAAGATGACAATAAAACCTCCGAAAATAGAAAATCAGATCCCGGTAATTGCGGAAGTGGAAGTGAAAAAAACAAGACCAACATATATCAATTCCAGTGAGCTTCTTTTGGGAAGAGAGTTTGACAAGGCATCTGGGAATTATGATAAAAAAGATATAAAAATAGGTATTCTCAATTTTGATAAACCGGTTCCTGATGTAGAAAATGTGACCGTCTTGGGCGTAACAGTGTACGTAGAATCCAAGTAAATTATTAATTCTTCAATATTGAAACATTGTTCAGAAAACGGACATTGCTATCAGTATTGTTTAAAAAAAAATAAACATACATGAAAACAAAAATTGCGTTAATGAGTGCATTCATGGCTTTTTCATATTCATTTGCACAGCAAACTTCGGATATGAATATTTCTATGAAGAATTATTCCAAAATGATTGACAGCATCGTAGTTTCTGAAAAGATAAAAATGAATAAGGAACTCGATGGTGTTGATCACGATTTTAAGCAAAACAAAATTACCAGTGATGAGAAACAGAAGCTCAGAGCAGATATTGCCTCAAAATATGAAGAGACAATCAATGAAAAAATAGATGCTCATAAGACAGATTTTGAGGAATTTACAAGACAGGCGGTAAAAGACGCCGTTTTAAAGCCCCTGGATTCGCTGCATAAAGATAAAAATCAGATCGTTTTCGGGCTGGGTGGTGTATCAATACGTATGGATGAAGATAAAACTAAACCGGCTGACTATCTTCGCAGGTGGCAATACGTCGTAGCATTGGTGGGGACGAGCTATACGACTAAAGATAAACCTTTGGCATTTTTAAATAATAATTCAGAATTTAAAAATACAGTATTCAATTCCGCAGTGTATATGGTAAGATATGAAAGTCAGCTCGGAAGTTTTACAAGCCCATTTTTTTACAGGTTAGGACTGGGCTACCGCTGGGATCAGTCGAAGGCTAAATACGGAAAAACTTTTACCCAGGAGAATCTGACACTGGATACCAAAGAATTCACAAAAGGTAACCTGAAAGACACTCATATTAATAACCATTATCTTTTTGTCCCTGTCGAAGTGAAATTTGTTCTGAACCCTAAATATATTGAACACAATGGTGTAAAATATTTAAACAACAGAGTAAGCCAGTTTACTATTGTCGCCGGTGTGTATGGAGGCGTAAGAATTGCCAGTAATATCTATAACAGGTATTCTAATGACTATAGTAAGAGAATTGTAGAAAGAGAAACGATCAATCACGGAGTGAACGATATTATTTTCGGAGGAAAACTGGGGGTAGGATATGCAGGATTCAATCTGTACGTTCAGAAAGATTTTACACCGGCGTTTAACAATAATGCGAATCTCAGAAGCAAATACGGACTTCAGATCGGAATAGAATTGTTGAATGCAAGTTTTTAATTACCTAATGATTTTCATTTTATATTATATAATAATTAAATTTTTATTAATTCTATTATCATTCATAAATGATTGTTGAATAAAATTTAGTTTTCAGACACACTTATTGTAAGTGTGTTTTTTTTTGTATTTTGGCACTTTAGGATTTATGAAAAATATTCAGTTATTAGGTTTAATATTGGTTGTTGCAGGAAGTTTTCTGCCACTGGTTCATGTACCCATAATCGGAAACTGGAACTACTGGAAACTCGACCATTTTCTTGCGATTGCATGCTGGGTTCTTGCCGCAGGAGCTCTGTTTGGGATTGTCAACAACAGTGTAAAAACGGTTAAGGTTTTTGGTGTTTTGCTGGTGATTTTATTTGTTTTTACCTTATTTGCCATAAAGTTTCAGGCTTCTGAATATTTCAGTTTTATGCCTTTTAAATCATGGCAGAATAAACTGGCAGGAATTGTAAAATTAAAATGGGGTTGGATCGTTGAGTTTCTGGGTGCTTTCATCATCATTTTTGCAGCGAACAGAAAAAATGATCGATTCTTAAAATGATTGCAATTAATACAAACAGACAAATATTTTGTGAAATCAATAATCTGAAAGGTATATTTAAATAAAAAATAGAATTATAAAAATGAAAGAAGTATTCATCGTTTCAGCAGTGAGAACTCCAATGGGGAGTTTTTTGGGAAGTTTAGCAACTGTACCGGCTACAAAGTTGGGCGCTGTTGCCGTAAAAGGTGCATTAGACAAAATTAATCTTGATCCGAAGCAGGTTCAGGAAATCTATATGGGGAATGTTTTGCAGGCCGGAGAAGGGCAGGCTCCTGCACGTCAGGTTGCACTGGGAGCGGGACTTTCAAATGAAACGCCTTCTACAACCGTGAATAAAGTTTGTGCTTCAGGAATGAAAGCCGTTACAATGGCTGCACAGGCTATAAAAGCAGGCGATGCTGATGTGATCATTGCCGGAGGTATGGAAAATATGTCTTCCGTTCCCCACTATTACAATGCTAGAAATGCTACAAAATTAGGCGATGTAAAGATGCAGGACGGAATGGTTTTAGATGGCCTTACAGATGTTTACAACAAAGTACATATGGGCGTTTGTGCAGAAAAATGTGCAACGGACTACAGTATTTCCAGAGAAGATCAGGATAATTTCGCGATAGAATCTTATACAAGAGCAGCTAAAGCATGGAATGAAGGAAAATTTGCCAATGAGGTGGTGCCAGTAGAAATTCCGCAGAGAAAAGGAGAGCCGATTGTTTTTGCTGAAGATGAAGAATATAAAACGGTAAATTTCGACAGAATTCCAACGCTTCCTACCGTTTTCAAAAAAGAAGAAGGAACGGTAACAGCTGCAAATGCGTCTACACTTAATGACGGAGCTTCTGCATTGATCCTTGTTTCTAAAGAGAAAATGGAAGAATTAGGTCTTAAACCTCTGGCAAGAATAGTTTCTTATGCTGATGCTGCACAGGCTCCGGAAGACTTTACGACAGCTCCTTCAAAAGCGCTTCCTATTGCGCTTAAAAAGGCTGGTTTAGCACTTACTGATATTGATTTCTTTGAATTCAATGAAGCATTTTCAGTAGTTGGCCTGGCCAATAATAAGATTTTAGGATTAGATGCCTCTAAAGTGAATGTAAACGGTGGTGCAGTAGCTATCGGACATCCGCTGGGAAGTTCAGGTTCAAGAATTATTGTTACTCTGATCAATGTGTTGAAGCAAAATAATGGTAAATACGGTGCGGCAGCTATATGTAATGGCGGCGGCGGCGCTTCGGCAATCGTTATAGAAAATATGCAATAATTTATTTTTAAATACTTTAAATCCGGAGGTTTTATACTTCCGGATTTTTTGTTTTATTTTTATTAGAAGCTTAATCCCGTTTGGAATTTATGCTGAGCCTGTCGAAGTGCTATATCTTTTTGTTTACGGGCGGAGCAAAGCGGAGCTCTTAACCAAAACCAATTTTAACCAAATAATAAAATTTCTCCCAAACAAAATAAAAACCTTAGAATATTCATTCGTTTTCCTATTTTTGTGCTACTAATATTATTTGAAATGTCTGAAATTGAGAATCTGCAAACTCAAAACATAAAGAATAATCCAAAGATCATGAAAGCATGGGCTGTTTATGACTGGGCCAATTCGGTGTATTCTTTGGTGATTACTTCTACTATCTTCCCAATTTATTATTCTATTCTTACCACTGCGTACGAAAAGAAAGAATATGTTCAGGAAACAAAATCCTATATCGACGTTCCTGTGCGGCACATGATTACCATTTTCGGTAAAGAATACCAGCCGGACGCTGTCTACGGATACTCACTCACAATCTCTTTCTTTATCGTGGTGTTATTATCACCTTTTCTGTCTTCATTAGCAGATACGATCGGAAATAAGAAATCTTTCTTACAGTTTTTCTGTTATCTGGGTGCAACTTCATGTATGGGATTAGCAATGTTTACAGGGATGCATAACGTTTTCTTAGGATTACTCTTCAGTATCACAGCAAGTGTCGGATTCTGGGGAAGTCTGGTATTTTACAACTCATTCCTGCCGGATATAGCTACCCGTGATAAGCAGGATGCCCTTTCCGCAAAAGGCTATGTTTACGGATATATCGGTTCTGTAGTTTTGGTGATTATCTGCCTGGTATTAATTCAGGTAGTAGCTAAAGGAGATCCTGAAAAACAGCTTATATTCACAAGAGTCAGCTTCTTGTTGACGGGAGCATGGTGGTTTGGCTTTTCACAATATACCTTCAAGCATTTGCCTCAGTTTGGGGATGTTAAAGAAAAACTTCCGAAAGATCTTGTATTGTTGAATTATAAAAATATCTTCAAAAAACACGAAGAGCAGGGTGGTTTTTTCGAGGTTTTAAAAGACAACCTTTGTTTCTATAAAGATATCGGTAAAGAAAGTTTCAATGAACTGTTTAAAGTAGGTAAAGAGCTTTTCAAACACAGAAACCTGAAATTTTTCTTGTCAAGTTTCTTTTTTTATAGCGTGGGAATGCAGACTATTTTCCTGATGGCTACTTTATTCGGGAAGAGTGAAATCAATCTTCCGCAGGATAAATTAATAGGAACTCTTTTGATTATCCAGATCGAAGCGATCATCGGAGCTGTTATTTTCTCAAGATTATCAAGAAAAATTGGAAATAAAAATGTAATCTCAATTGCTGTTGTGTTATGGATTGTAGCCTGCATCTGGGCGTATTTCCTTAATAAAGAAAATCCTACGGTTGAATATCAGTTTTATGGGGTTGCTGCGGTTGTGGGGCTTGTGATGGGTGGTCTTCAGGCAATGTCAAGATCTACTTACTCCAAGCTTTTACCAGAAAATTCAATGGAAAATACAACTTTTTTCAGCTTTTATGATGTGTTGGAAAAAATTGCAATTATTGTAGGTACCTTTGTTTTTGCTTTATTCATTGATAAATATGATTCTTTAAGAGAAATTTTTGCTAAGATTGATATCGTCCTCCCTTCGGCTTCGGGGATGAGGTTTGCAGCATTTTCAATGGCAATTTTCTTCTTTGTAGGATTAGTACTGATAAGGTTTTTAAAGCTGAATCCTCCCAAAAATAATTAATAGAAATAAATAACAATATGGAAGACACTTGCAAAAGTGTCTTTTATGTTTTATATAATATTGATTTTATTTTAAAGACAATAAATATTATTATTTTAATGGAACATGTGTTAAATTCATACTAATTCTAGATTTTTTTTGTTTATTTGTAAATCGTAAATTGAATATAAAAATGATAAAAAAAATACTCATATTCTGCATACTACAATGCGCAGTTTTTGGTTTTTCACAGGATTTGAAACCTGTTGCCCGGAAAATTTCCGAATATCACAATCAAAATAAAGATTTTCAACAATATGACTTGTTTACAGTCAATAAAACCTCAGAGAAGCTAGCTGAATACAAAAGGTCAGCAACAGATATTTCTGTTCTTAATATTGATGCTAAGCAACTGAAAAAGCTAGTGCATGAGAAGCCTGAATACTTTGAAATATCATTTCCATTTGACGGAAAGCAGATCACGATGGAACTTTACAAAAATAATATCTTTACAAATGAATTTAAAGTAAGAACCAGTAAAGGTGAAATTGTAAATTATACTCCCGGCGCCTACTATCAGGGAATTGTAAAAGGAGATAACCGGTCAGTTGCTGCCTTCAGTTTCTTTGATAATGATATTGTAGGTGTTGCTTCGACACCGGAGTCAGGAAATATTGTAGTAGGAAAAGTAAAAAATTCTGCAGATTTTGTAAGTTATTCAGATTCAAAACTCACAGGTATTAATCCCTTTATCTGTGGTGCTGAAGAATTGGCGGAAAATCACAAACAAAAAACTTCTTTTGACCCCAATGCCGGCAAAACAAGCGGTAAGTTACTGACTCAGAACTGTGTAAGGATTTATTATGAGATTTGCTATACTCCTTATGTTAACAACGGATCCGATACGACAACGACAACTAACTGGCTTACGGCCATTCATAACAATATTTCAACACTATATAATAACGATGATGTAAAGATTGCCCTTAATGAGATTTATATCTGGACTACCGCAGATCCTTATACAGGAACTCCCAATGCTAATCTGGGAAGTTTCAGAACAAACCGGCAGACCTTTAATGGAGATTTGGCACATTTGGTTAACCAGCCTTCTACAACGAGTGTTGCTTATGTGAACTCTCTTTGTACAAACAGCAGACACGCTTATTCAGGTGCTGCACAGACTTATAATAACGTTCCTGTATATTCATGGACGATCATGGCAATGACCCACGAAATGGGACACAGTATGGGTTCTCCACATACACACGCATGCGCATGGAACGGCAACAATACAGCCATTGACGGTTGTGGGCCTGCAGCAGGAGCTGATGAAGGCTGTACGGGGCCAATTCCTTCTACAACGGAAAAAGGAACCATTATGAGCTATTGTCATTTGATTTCAGGAGTAGGCATTAATTTCAGCAATGGTTTTGGACCTCAGCCGGGAGCTCTCATAAGAAATACGGTTGATTCCAAAGCCTGTCTGGGAACAAATTGTATTACAGCTTGTCCTACGACCGTTTCAGGACTTTCTGTGTCAAATATCACTCAGATTTCGGCCAATGCAGCCTTTACAGATGCGACCTCCACTTCATGGAAATACAGACTTACAAAATTTGACGGTACTAGTGTTTCAAGTGGTACGACTTCTACTCAGTCTTTGAGTCTTGCAAGTCTTCAGCCTGCGACATATTATCTTTTATCGGTTGGAACTGATTGTTCTGCGGGATACCAGAGAACACAGTTATTTATGACAGATGGTGACTGGTGCAATGATACTATTTTTACAGATACGGGTGGTACGACGGCTAACTATGGAAACAACCAGACGATTGTAAAAACGTTTTATCCAAGCTCAGGAGCGCTGACAATGAACTTTACAGAATTCGGGCTGGAAGAAGACTATGATTTTATGTATATCTATAATGGTCCCTCTACAAGCTCACCAATGTTTGCGAATGGAAATGGTTTAACGGGAGCTTCATTACCGGGAACGTTCACTTCTACACACCCTTCCGGAGCAATCACCGTAAGATTTGTCTCGGATCCTGCTGAAAATGATATAGGATGGAAAGCCAATTTTTCATGTGCAGTTTTGGCAATTGAAGATGTGAATATCAAAGATAATTCTGTAAGTATTTACCCTAATCCTGCAAAAAGCAGTATTACCATTTCGTCTAAAGATGGCTTGAAATCATTTAAGATTTATGATGAATCCGGACGTTTGATAAGATCAGAATCATCATTAAAAGGAAGCAGATTTGATGTTAATATATCTTCAATGCAAACCGGAAATTATGTGGTTACAGTTGAAACGGAAAAACAGAAAATTACCAAGAAATTAATTAAACAATAATTTTAAATAAAATACAATTAAAGCCTGAAATAATCAGGCTTTTTTATTAACTTTAATAAAAATTAAGCGTTTTTTTAATATTTAAAATTTGTCACTATTACAAATGTTAAATTATGTTAGAATTCGGCGCGGGTTTTGCTTATATTCAACAGAATAATTTTACATTTGCAAAAAATTTATTTACATTAAATGACAAACCCATTATTTTACGCGAAAATTCTTTTGTTCGGAGAATATGGAATCATTGAAGATTCCCAAGGTTTGACATTACCTTATAGTTTTTATAAAGGTACCCTCAAGTTCTCATCATTAGATTCCGAATTTGAAAAAAAATCTAATGAACATCTTAAGAAATATGCCGATTATCTTGAAAATCTGGAACTTCCACAAACTTTTGAACTAAATGTTTCAAAATTTAAAGAAGAAATTTATTCAGGTTTATTTTTCGACAGCAATATTCCTCAGGGATATGGAGTAGGCAGTTCCGGAGCGCTTGTAGCAGCTATTTTTGAGCGTTATTCTATTTCAAAACATGAACCAGACAATATTTCAAAAGACGAATTAAAAAGTCTTAGATATGTTTTTGGTTTAATG
The DNA here is from genome assembly GCF_977014045.1 of Chryseobacterium lineare. Lineage (NCBI taxonomy): Bacteria > Pseudomonadati > Bacteroidota > Flavobacteriia > Flavobacteriales > Weeksellaceae > Chryseobacterium > Chryseobacterium lineare. The sequence goes on from NZ_CDRNIQ010000001.1 coordinate 925,805, forward strand.
GAGAGCTATTTCCATGGAAAAAGTTCGGGGATAGATCCTCTGATCTGTTACATGAATCTTCCAATCCTTATTGAAAGCAAAGAAAGTGTAGACAGAGTTGCGATCCCGGAAAGTGAAGCAGGAAAAGGAGCTATATTCCTTATTGATTCCGGTATGACCGGCGAAACCGGGCCGATGGTTCAGATTTTCTTTGAAAAAATGAAAACCGAAGGCTTTAGAAAAACGTTGAAAGAAGAATTTATCCGCTATAATAACGCCTGTATTGATGCATTTTTGAAAAAAGATATGAATCCTTTCTTCAGAAACCTTAAAAAACTTTCGCACTGGGCATACGAGCATTTCCGTCCGATGATTCCGGAAAGTCTTTTCAATGTATGGAAAAAAGGTCTGGATTCTAATGCGTATTATTTAAAGCTATGCGGAAGCGGTGGCGGTGGATATATTTTAGGTTTTACCAAAGATTACGAGAAAGCTGAAAAAATGCTTGACGGCTTCAATAAAGAAGTTATTTACAGATTCTAAATCATTGGAAATGAATTCTGAAAAGGAAAATTTCCAGGAGAAAAATTATATAAAAAAATCTTTATATTACAGATTTTCACAATTTGTGGGCTTCCTTTTGGGAGCTCGCTTTTTTGTTGCAGTTCTGCTTACTTTTGCGCTGTACGTATCAACATTTTTCCTGTTTAATCAGGATGAAAGTTTTAGGAAATTTGTCTTTGATTTCAAAGTTCACGGGATCATTTTCTGTACCGTACTCACCATTCTTGCAGGAGGAATTATTAATCAGTTCTATGATTTTGAAAAAGATCATGTGGTAAAGCCTTTCAGAACAAGGATTCAAAGTTTTATCAAGCAGAAATATTTCCTGTATGCTTATCTTTTCCTGAGCTTGATCTCTTTAAGTGTCGCCTGGATGATTTCACATAAGGTTTTTGCTTTTTTTATTGTTTATCAATTTTTCATGTGGTTTTACAGCCATAAGCTGAGCCGTATTTTGATTTTAAACAATCTTACTTTTGTAAGCCTTACATTGTACCCTTTTTTTGGAATGATGGTGTACTATGAAACTTTCTCAAAAAAAATTTTGTTGATGGCCATTTTTCTTTTTCTGATTTTATTATGTATTGATATTGTGAAAGATACTTTGACAAAAAGTGTTGACAAAGCGTTTGGCTATACCACTATTCCAAATTATTTTAATGCTAAAACAACAAACGGAATTATCGTTTCTCTGATGATTGTAACAATGGCTGTTTCCATGAAACTTATTCTGCGTACAGGGATTGCCGGGTTTATGGCTTACTATTTCGCGGGTGGACTTTTTGTTTTTATTCTGTGCATCTACTTCATTATCAATCATTCAAGAAAAAATAAATTCCTGACCATTAATATCCTCAGATTATGGGTTTTTTTTGGAATTATCTCTATGCTTCTTAGTGGTCTGGAAGGTAAATTGTAGAAAAATTTCTTTAAAAAACCTACGGTTATGCTTACCTTTGCAAAACCTTAAATTTATATAAGTAATGCCCATTTTTAACGATACTAAAATCGCATTTGCGGATAAATCTGATGCACAGTTAAGAAAAGCGTATTGGATGTTCAAATTGATTGAACAGCCTTCACTCACAAAAGTCGGAACTTCTGTCCTTAATTTTACCGTTCACAACAATTTTCCATTCGTTACCGGAATTGTAAAAAATACTTTATTTGAACAGTTTTGCGGTGGAGAAACACGTGAAGAAAGTATGAAAGTTGTAAAGCAGCTTTTTAAAAGAGGTGTAGGGAGTATTTTTGATTATTCTATTGAAGGAAAGGAAGATGAAGAAACATTTGATGCAGTATGCAATGAGATCAAAGATATCGTTAAATTTTCCGTTGGGAATCCTGCTATTCCTTTTATTGTTTTTAAACCCACCGCTTTCGGAAGAATAGATTTGTATGATGCTGTTGGGAACAATGCAGAATTAACTTCAAGCCAGAAAGAAGAATGGGAAAGAGTAGTGAGAAGATTTGATGAGGTTTGTAAATTATGCCATGAAAATGATAAAAAAGTAATGGTAGATGCTGAGGAAACCTGGATGCAGGACGCTGCAGATCAGCTTTGCGAAGAGATGATGGAAAAATACAACCAGGAAAAACCTATCGTCTGGAATACCATTCAGATGTACCGCACCGGAAGACTGGAGTATATGGAGGAGCAATTACAGAGAGCAAGGGAGAAAGGATATTTTATTGGCTATAAAATCGTTCGTGGTGCTTATATGGAAAAAGAACGTGCGAGAGCTGCGGAAAAAGGTTATCCTGATCCGATACAGCCAAATAAGGAAGCTTCTGATAAAAATTATAATGCAGGAATTGATTTTGTGATGAATCATCTGGATAAAGTTTCAGCTTTTTTTGGAACACATAATGAAATTTCTTCTGAGCTTGTGATGGATAAAATGAAGAATAAAAACCTTGAAAATGGTAATCCTCATGTTTATTTCGGGCAATTGTATGGGATGAGTGATAATATTACATTTTACCTGTCAGATAAGGGATATAATGTAGCGAAATACCTTCCTTACGGACCTGTAAAAGATGTTGTGCCGTATCTTACCAGAAGAGCGCAGGAAAATACTTCTGTAGCCGGACAGACCGGAAGAGAACTTGGTCTTATCAAGAAAGAACTTGAAAGAAGAAAGCAAAGCAGATAATTTTCTGTTTTTTTTAATATAGATAGAACCTTGCAATTTGCAAGGTTTTTTTATGATCGATAATTTTTACCACTTTTATGGCTCGAAACTTTCAAATTTTCCGTTATCATAAAAAATAACAATACGTTTTATAGTACTTCCTTGATTTCCAGCAGATTGGTTTATAGATGGAATGTTGAAATTTTCTAATCGCTGAGAATCTGATATTTTTTCCTGTGCTTTACGTTGGGATGATATAAACGATTCTCCGGAGGTTACTTTCTCAGTTTCAATTTCTTTTTCTTCAATGCCAAAATCTTCATCATCATTCATCATTGTAAAAAGATCCGGAAGAGAAGTAGGTTTTGTTTTTTCTTCTTCAGGTAAATCATGAGTTTTATTTTCAGCTTCTTTAATTTCCTGCAAATCTGATTTCAGCATTTGACCTTCACCGGTTACGAGCCAATCCCAAAGAATTTCCGGAAAGCGGGATTTTATTTTGATGATAAATTCCAGAGACGGTTTATTTCTTCCGGATGTTACATGCGAGATAGAAGAGCGTTGTACATCAATCTCATCGGCAAACTCAGAAGGAGTCAGCCCGGAATAATCAATGACCTTAGAAATTCTTTCATTTAGACTCATAAAATACGCTTTATATTCACTTTACAAATGTAAAAATAAAATTTACAATTGCAAAATACAAAAGTAAATTAATTTCAAGTATTTTGATATACAAATGTAAATAAATAACCAATTGATTATCAAAACATTATACTTAAATAAATATAATACAAGAAATTTTATTTAACAAATTTTCCACAGACTGTAATATATTAGATTGTACTTCAAGTATTACATGAAGTAAGTGAAATATTGATTAATTAGAGATAATTTGCAGATAATTTTCTTAGTGTTAGTGGATGATAGCTGGCTTTTGGAGGCAAATATCTGAGAGAATAGAGTAGATATCCGTAAATCTCTGATTAACTGCTAAAATAATCGATAAATCATATAATTTTAAATATAATGAACCCTGTAAAGTACTATTAACATTGATATTTGATAGTACATTTCAAAACTAAAATATGCCTATATTTTTCAATCATTAAAATAAGTTACATTTTTAAAAGTTCTTCAATTTTCATCAGAATTTAGGATTTAAACTTCTAAATTATTAACAATTCACATTTGTATATTGAATGAATTTTAAAATTTTCCACAGCTGTACTTGTTTGACAGAATTACACGCAAATGTAGAAAACCACAGTTTTTACTACTTAAAGTAATCTTAAAATTAACATTTAAGTAAAAATTATAAATAACTCAATTTTAAATAATTAAATATATATTATTGAATTATTATTAATCCACAATTTTATCCACAGACATTTTGGCAATTAACATTGTTTAACTCAATTACAAATGTTAATCATATATTTTGGCAAAAAATCGTTAAATTTGACTCTTGTAAATTATTACACAATGACTTTTGAACAGATCTATCAGCAGAATACTAACTTCCCTAATCGTTATATTGCACCCGAAAAATTATTTTATTACTTACAGACGAATCTCAGCGATTATATTCAGGAGATCGGAAAATCCCATTTGGAGAAACCTATTTACAAATTGACCATAGGAAATGGCAACATTTCTGTGTTGGCCTGGTCGCAGATGCATGGAAATGAATCGAATGCTACTCATGCTATGCTTGATCTTCTGACAACTTTAGATAAAGCTCCGGAATTAAAGGATACATTGTTTGAAGCTGTAAAGCTTGATTTTATATTCATGCTAAATCCCGACGGGTCAGAAAAATGGACCAGAATGAATGCTTCGGATATTGATCTTAACAGGGATTTTCACAATGAAGCAAGCAAGGAGATTAAAGTGTTAAAAGAAGTTGCCTCAAAGAAAAAATATAATTATGCTTTGAACCTTCATGAGCAGAGAACGATTTTTACAACTGACGGAATTCATCCTTCTACGCTTTCTTTTTTAGCCCCTTCTGAAAATGTTGAACGTACCATTACAGAAAACAGAAAGAAATGTATGGCTGTAATCGCCAATGTTTATAATCATCTTAAAGAGATGATCCCAAACCAGATCGGGAGATATTCTGATGAATTTTATCCTGCTTCTACCGGAGATAATTTCATCAAAGCTGGAATGCCTACAATTCTTTTTGAAGGAGGACATTTTATAAATGATTACACAAGAAAAGAAACCCGAAAATATTACGCTGTCGCATTATATTATGCATTAAAAGCAATCGTTGAACTTAATTCAAGCATAGAAGGCTGGGAAACTTATCTGGAGATTCCGGAAAATAAGGAAACGCATTACGATATTATTTACCGAAATGTAAAACTGAATACCGATCATGAGTGTGTCCTGGATATTGCTGTTCAGTACCACGAAATAAAAGAAGATGGCAAAGATGATATATCTTTTATCCCTTTTGTTATGGAAGTGGGAGATGTGAAGAAACGAAAAGGATGGCTGGAAATAGACTGTACCGGGAAAAAGTTTGTTTCTCCTACTAAATATCCCAAACTTGATACAGAAGTAAATTTCATAATAGAAGACTAAAAAAAAGCAGATCCATTATGGATCCGCTTTTGTTTTTATGATAAAGCCGTTAAAGGCTTTTTGTTTGATGAAAAAAGTTTAGTTTACAACCTTGATTCCGTTGGCTACAAACCTGATCTCTTCTTTCGGAGTTGTGATAGCATCGATCTCAGACTGAGGCTTCTTAGCATCTTCTGCATAATGTTTCTGTTCGTCTACGGAAGTTACTTTTCTTTCTGCAGAACCTTCCAGAACTACATTCTTACCTTTCAAAGCGGTCGGAACAAAGAAAGCATAATCTTTCATCTTTACGAAGAACTGAGAATTGTCTTCTGTCTGAATGGTCAGCCAGCATCCTTTTTTATCGCATACATCTGTTACTTTGCCTTTTATGGCAACATTTTCGACTTTCTTATTGTCTTTCTTCAGCTTTTTGCTTAGCTTATCTACAGAGATAGCTTTAGATTCTGCGTTAGAAGCAACGCCTCCGCCATAAGTATCACCCACAACAGCATTTCCTGCCGGTGGACCGAATTTTTTTGATTCCTGTGCAAAAGCCAAAGTGGAAACACTTACTGCAACTGTCAATAATAATGATTTGAATTTCATTTTTAATATTTTTTTCAAAAGTACTAATAAAATCTGAATGATAAAATTGCTGAATACCTGATAAAAAACGGGTTATCTTTCTGTGAGTATAGCTTTATTTTTAAGCGCAAAGTCCGCAAAGAAATAATCAATCATCCTGCTAATTTGTTCGCAAGGGCGTTTCACTCAGCTAATGAGAGCAGCGTATTATACGTAAAGCCTTTGCTGAATAGAACGCCTTCGCACCGAAAAATATGCTCCCTGTTATTCAATGAACCTTAGCGCTTCCTTCGCGTTAAAACAATAAATGCCTCTTGATCATTCAATAAACTGTGCTCTCATTAGCTGAGTGAAACGCCTTAGCGACCGGAAAATATGCTTCCTGTTATTCAATAAAATCCTTGCGACCGTTGCGTTAAAAACAAATAAGACACCTTAGTCATAATTTAAAACAAACTAATCCTATAATTATTTATATTTGAAGCCTATACTTCACTATGCAGAAAAAACTAAAACTATGGGATGCCATTATGCTGGTAATGGGTTCAATGATCGGAAGCGGAATATTCATTGTAAGTGCTGATATGATGCGTAACCTCGGATCGGGCTTCTGGCTAATCGTTGTCTGGGTTATCACAGGAATCATGACGGTTGCTGCAGCGATAAGCTACGGTGAGCTTTCAGCCTTATTTCCTAAAGCGGGTGGGCAATATACTTATCTCAAAGAGATCTTTGGAAGAAAGATGGGATTTCTTTACGGATGGGGTCTCTTTACGGTAATCCAAACCGGAACGATTGCTGCTGTGGCTATGGCTTTCGGCAAATTTACCGCTTATTTGGTTCCCTCTCTCAATGATGCAGCACCGATTTTCCAAAGTGGTGAATTCAAGATTACGTGGATCCAGATGCTGGCCATTGCTATTATACTTTTACTTACTTACATTAATACAAGGGGCGTTGAAAGTGGTAAATTACTTCAGAATGTTTTTACTGGATCTAAAATTATTGCGTTGCTTGGACTTATTGCGGCAGGATTTATTTTGGTAGACATTTCCAAGCTTGCAGAAAATTTTAGTTTCGGGTATGATGCTTTTAATAATCTTGCAAAAGACAGCTTTGGTAATTTCCTGAAAGAAGGTTGGGAACCTATCGGCGGGATGACCCTTCTTGGAGGAATCGCTGCAGCGATGGTAGGCTCGGTTTTCAGTTCCGTAGCATGGGAAAGCGTAACGTTTGTATCGGGTGAAATTGAAAACCCTAAAAAGAATGTAGTCAAATCCATGATCTATGGAACAACAGCAGTGATGATTCTTTATATCGCCGTTAATTATGTTTACCTGAATGCACTTGACAGAGATTCCATTGCCTTCGCAGAAAATGACAGGGTAGCAGTTGCCGCTTCGCATTTTATTTTTGGAAGTGCAGGAACCGTTATCATTGCTATTCTTGTGATGGTTTCTACTTTTGGATGTAACAACGGATTGATTCTGGCAGGAGCAAGAGTTTTTCAGACCATGGCCAAAGACGGAATGTTCTTCAGACAGGCCGAAAAGAACAATAAAAATGATGTTCCTGAAAATGCACTCTGGATGCAGGGCATCTGGGCTTCGCTGTTATGTCTTAGCGGACAGTACGGAAACCTTCTCGACATGATTTCCTTTGTCATTGTTTTGTTCTACATGATTACCGTTTTCGGGGTTATTTATTTAAGATTTAAAAAACCTGAGCTGGAAAGGCCTTACAAAACATGGCTGTATCCTGTTACGCCTGTTATCTATTTGTTGATAGGGACGGGCTTCTGTATATTATTATTGATCTACAAGCAGCAGTACACCTGGCCTGGTTTTGTGATGGTGCTGATTGGGCTTCCGGTATATTATTTTATCAATAGGAAAAATCCTCAGCAGTAATCCCGGAAGGTTGCAAGATATGGAGTAAATCATCCTTTACTAAGAGTGTGCAGGATGTAATAAATGAAGTTTATATCCAAAAATACATCCTTACTTATAAGTCTTTCAACTCGTGCGCAGGAGTTGACAAAACCTAAGCACATGTTGCTCAACTCCTAAGCAAGAGTTGGTGAACTCCTGCGCAGGAGTTTAACGGATCATAAGTATGAGTTTAAAAAGAGGAAGGAAATGACTCAAGATTTATACCCGGATCGTTTTATTTTTTCTGGAGCTGAATCTTTTTTCCTCACCCTAAATCCCTCTCCCGAGGAGAGGGGCTTGTAGCCGCAACCCAAAAGGATGCCGCTGCAATCAAGGCTAGGGTATTCATATGTATCATTGCTATTGGACATACAATAAACAGAAAACCACATTAAAATCGATATAAGCAGATTCGCTAATACTTAATATCTATAAGGGGTACACCTTATATTTTTTGTTTATAAGTAATTATGCTTATATTTGCAGAATGATAGCTGTCATTACCGGAGATATTATAAATTCACAACAGGCGGATACGGAAGTTTGGATTACCAGACTTAAAAATCTTCTCGAAAACTGGGGAAGTGCCCCTAACACATGGGAAATCTACAGGGGGGACGAATTTCAGTTCAAATGTAATATTGATGATGTTTTCTGGCGTTTCTTAGCGATAAAATCATTAATTAAAAGTCAGGAAAACTTAGATGTAAGAATTGCCATCGGTATCGGTGAAGAAAACTTCTCTTCAGATAAGATCACAGAATCCAACGGAACCGCTTACGTTCACTCAGGAAGACTTCTCAACGATCTTAAAAATGACGGCCACACCGTATCTATCAAAACTTCCAATGACTCTGTAGACAGGGATCTTAACATTTTACTGAAATGGTCATCTAAAGATTTTGACAACTGGACGATGGCAACAGCAGAGATCATTCACGAAATGATTATGAACAAGGAGATCACACAGGAAGACCTTGCGAAGAAATTTGCCATCTCACAGTCCTCGGTAAGCCAGAGGCTGAAGCGTTCCAACTACGAACTCATCGTGGAAACCAATCAATATTTCAGAAAGAAAATTTCAGAACTCTAAGCATGATTTTTATTAAACTCATATTGGCGCATCTACTCGGAGATTTTATTCTCCAGCCGGATTCATGGGTTGCAGACAAAGAAAGCAAAAAGCTGAAAAGCATATATCTGTACATTCATGTGCTGATTCATACGGTTTTGAGCTTTGCGTTTCTCTGGGATATTCAGCTTTGGTGGATTGCTGCTTTGGTAGGAGTTTCACATTTTATTATCGATGCTTCAAAACTGAGTTTTCAGACGGTACAGAATAAAAAAAGCTGGTTTTTTGTTGATCAGGCTCTGCATGTTTTGGTCATTGCAGCAATATCTTTTTACAGTAATGAATTCAGCTTTGATTTTCTCAAGGATCATACTATTTTAAAAATACTGGGAGCAGCTTTGTTTTTAACGACGCCTGCATCTGTAATCATCAGAATATTGCTGTCTTCCTGGACACCCGCTCCGGAAACTGCCGGTAACATTCAGACTGATTCTTTATCAAATGCAGGAAAATATATTGGAATTCTTGAACGTCTGCTGGTATTTACCTTTATTATGGTAGATCATTGGGAAGGCGTAGGTTTTATGGTAGCAGCAAAGTCGGTGTTCAGATTCAGTGATCTTGCACAGGCCAAACAGAGAAAGCTCACGGAATATGTACTCATCGGTACGCTCCTCAGCTTCGGAATGGCAGTTTTAATGGGAATAGTAATCAAATAAATATAAATCTAATAAAGACAATTTAGAAATGGAAAAGAAAGAAATGTTGTACGAAGGTAAGGCAAAACAAGTATTTGCAACCGACAATCCTGATCAGGTAATCGTGCGTTTCAAAGACGATGCTACTGCATTTAATGCTCAAAAAAGAGGATCTGTAGATCTTAAAGGAGAAATGAACAACGCCATCACGACTCTTATTTTTGAATATTTAAATGAAAAAGGGATCAAGACTCATTTCATTAAACAATTGAACGAAAGAGAGCAGCTGGTAAGAAAAGTATCAATAATTCCTCTGGAAATGGTGGTAAGAAACTATTCTGCCGGAAGTATGGCTCAGAGATTAGGAGTGGAAGAAGGGATCAAATCTCCGGTTACCATTTTCGATATCTGCTATAAGAAGGATGAGTTGGGAGATCCGCTTATCAACGATCACCACGCCGTTTTCTTAGGTGCTGCAACGTATGAGGAGCTTGACGAAATGTACGAACTGACTTCAGATATCAATGAAATCCTGATTGATCTTTTCGACAAAATGAATATTATCTTAGTCGATTTTAAAATCGAATTAGGAAAAACTTCAGACGGCGAGATCATCCTTGCAGACGAAATCTCTCCGGACACTTGCAGACTTTGGGATAAAGATACCATGAAGAAGCTGGATAAAGACAGATTCAGAAGAGATCTTGGAGAAGTAACCGAAGCATATGTTGAGATCTATAACAGATTGAAAACTGTACTTAATAAGTAAGATTTCAGATCTTAGACATCAGATGCTAGATTGGCTCTGAAAATGATTTGTTATTTAACAAAATTATAATTGAAGTTAACTTAGACTAATTTCTAACATCTAATAACTAACTTCTAATTTAGAAAAAATAGAAATGAAAAGTTTAGACATTCATAAAAGTGAATATTTAAAACAGTTTGAAACTCAGACCTACGGAAGAAATCTTTTCAGAACGCAGGAAGAAGAGAGACTGGATGCTCCGAATGAGGAGTGTGGTATCTTCGGAATGTATTCTGATAGTGATCTCGATACGTTTTCACTTTCACAGTTCGGGCTTTTTGCATTACAGCACAGAGGCCAGGAAGCGTGTGGTATTTCTGTTTTAAAAGACGGAAAAATTACCAATATGAAAGATGAAGGTTTGGTTTTGGACGTTTATAAAGAGATCCATGATCCTGAAACTTTTATGGGAAATTCTGCCATCGGACATACTCGATATACCACGGCAGGAGACAAGAAAAAGTATAATTTCCAGCCTTTCTTTGCAAAGAATGAATATGACCAGATCATCCTTTCGATTGCGCACAACGGTAATCTTACCAATGCAAAAGAGCTGAAGGCAGAGCTGGAAGCAGAAGGAGTTGTCTTCAGGGCAACTTCTGATTCTGAAGTGATCCTGAGATTAATTCAGAAAAACCTTGATCTCGGACTTCGTGGTGCCATCAAAATGACCATGGAAAAGATTGAGGGAGCTTATTCGGTGGTGGGAATGACGAGAAATAAGTTTTTTGCTTTCAGAGATTTCAACGGGATCAGACCTCTTGTGTTGGGAGCAATAGACGAAAAATCTTATGTTGTTGCATCGGAGTCTGTGGCATTGGACGCAGTAGGCGCTCAGTATGTTCGTGATATTTTACCTGGTGAGATTGTTTATACCAATGAAAACGAACCGGGAAAACTACATTCTTACATGGCAGATGAAGCAAAAGGAAAACAGAGAATATGTTCTTTTGAATATATTTACTTTGCAAGACCTGACTCTTCGTTAGAGAATATTAACGTTTATGAAATCAGAGAAAAATCGGGAGAGAAGATCTGGCATCAGGCGCCGGTAGAGGCAGATGTTGTCATCGGAGTTCCTGATTCGGGAGTTCCGGCTGCAATCGGTTTTTCCAAGGCTTCAGGGATACCTTTCCGTCCTGTTTTAATTAAGAACAGATACATCGGAAGAAGTTTTATCGTTCCTACTCAGGAAATGAGAGAAAGAGTGGTAAATCTTAAGCTGAACCCGATCATTTCAGAAATAAAAGATAAAAGAGTTGTTATTATCGATGATTCTATTGTTCGAGGGACAACTTCCAAAAGGCTTGTTAAAATCTTAAAAGATGCCGGTGTAAAAGAAATCCACTTCAGAAGTGTTTCTCCGCCGATCATAGCTCCTTGTTATCTGGGGATTGATACCCCATCGAAAGATGATCTTATTTCAGCGAATATGACGATACCTGAACTCAGAGATTATCTCGGAGTAGATTCTTTAGAGTTTTTAAGTGTAGAAAATTTAAAAGAGATTTTAGGCTCTGCCAATCACTGCTTCGGATGTTTTACGGAAGAATATCCTGTAGGAAAAGGTGAAGAAGTAGAATTATTTAGTTAAAATATCTCCATTTATATAAAGCAAAAGGTCAGGTTTAATCATAAAACCTGACCTTTTTATTGAAATCAAAATTGTTTTAATTCCTAGAACTTAAATGCTACTCCAACTTGGAAAACATTGTTTCTGATAGCATCAGAGCCACTTGGTCTGTCTTTAGCAATATCCGTAAGACCTGCTACGTATCTTGCTGTGATACCAATATTATCTGTGAAATAATATCCTGCTCCTAAACCGATACCGAAGTTAAAAGTATTGATGTTATCCTTATCAATATCTTCTGAATAACTTGTTGTTGCGCTTGAACTACCTGAAGAGTTGCTAGTAGTCACAGTTCTGTCTCCTTTGTTTTTAGCAGTTACGTTGAAACCGAATTCAGGACCTGCTTCCACATAGAAGTTAGGCACGAAATTATACTGGAACATTACTGGTACTGTAATATAATCTAAGTGTGTAGAAGATGAGTTTACTGTTCTTGTTGTAGTACCAAGTACTGTAGATTCATTTACGCTTTCGATTTTAGCACCATACTGAGAATACATAACCTCCGGCTGGATGCTGAATGAACTTGCTAACGGAATGTTGGCAAAAACACCTGCGTTAAATCCAATCTTTGATTTTTGATCTTCAAGACCTGCATCTTTAGAAAGGGATGCTACGTTCATTCCTGCTTTCGCACCGAATCTAATTGGACTTGTTGAAGAACCTGTTGTAGTCTGAGCAAACGCTAATGAACCAGCTGTAAGAGCTATTCCTAAAATTAACTTTTTCATAACTGTAATTTTTAATAATTTACTTTTTCTAATTTTAAATTTTACTACTGTCAATCAATTTGACGGGGAGTATCTTTCAAATTGCTTGCCAAAAAAATAAATTATGATAAATGTCAGCGAAAAACAGTATTTAGTAATAATGAAATTAAATGCTAAGTTATTGTATTACTTGTTTTTATAGATTTAATTAAATGTATGTTTAGAAATGCTCTAAATTGACAATTTTGTTAAATATTTAATGATTCTAGGCTTTATCAGCCGTAAAAATCTCTAGGCATCATTCAGTTTTCTGTAAAAATCCAGGGAAGAGGAGATATTTTTCTTGCTGCACTGATAATCAAATGTACAGGATCCGATTCCTGAAATCAATGAAAAATTGATCTTACTATCCGTATTCTTTTTATCATTAATCAACAATTCGAAGATATCATCATCTTTAAAATCACTGATGTCCAGATAAGGATAACATTTCTGAATATTTTCAATAACAATGTTGCAGATTTCTTCCGAGATAAGCCCTTCCAAAAAAGATAGATGAGTTTCGGTAATCATTCCCATAGCGACAGCCTCACCGTGAAGAATAGGATTTCCCTGATTTAAACATAAACTTTCAATAGCATGACCGATGGTATGCCCAAAATTTAACGTTTTACGGATATTCTTTTCATGAAAATCCTGTTGAACAACATTTTGCTTAATTTCCATAGAGGTAGAAATATGAGGAATAACCGACTCAAAATCAAGTTTAGAAATATGGATAAGATTTTCCCAGTGTTTTTCATCTGCAATTAAACCATGTTTCAGCATTTCTGCAAAACCGCTTCTTAATTCTTTATAAGGTAAGGTTTCCAGGAATTTTGGATAAACAAATATCTGTTCCGGGAAAGTAAATGTTCCGACCATATTTTTATAATGCATCAGGTCAATTCCGGTTTTCCCACCAATGGAAGCATCACACATAGACAAAAGGGTAGTAGGAATGTTAATAAACGGAACACCTCTTTTATAAGTAGACGCTACAAATCCTCCCATATCTGTAATCACACCGCCTCCGAGATTGATTACCAAAGCTTTACGGTCCGCCTGCATTTCTGTAAGGATTTCCCAGAGCTGGTTGGCTGTCGTGATGTTTTTCATTTCTTCACCCGGTTCGATTTCAAGAATCTCAAAAGCCAGATCCGTTTCCAGATTTCCCAACAGAACAGGAAGACAATATTCATGCGTATTTTCGTCAACCAGAATAAAGATCTTGCTGAAAGATTTTGAGTGTAAAAAATCGTTTAACTGAGAAAAATTATCGTTTAATACTGTTATCATTTTTGGGTTTTCTGTTTAGTTAACATAAGACTATATTGCAAAGTTATGATTCTTAATTTTTAACTCGTTATTAAATATACTATCTTTGCAGAAATTTTTAGAATGAGCAGAGATAATAATAATTCAGAACGACCAAAGAGACCAAGAATTTCAACCAAGAAAAATTCTGATAATTCTCGTGCTTCCAGATCTGGAAATTCTTCAGAGTCAAAACCTTTTAAAAAGTCTTTCCCGAAAGCAGGAGAGAGAAATTCAGATTCGAGGAGAAGCGGTGACACCAGTTACCAGGCTCGAATGGATAAGAAATACGGAAAAACGGAACAGGAACCTTTTATAACCAGTTCAGGGGAAGAAAAAAAATCTTTTGGAAAATCTGCACCGAAAAGAGGAGGAAGCAGACCCAATAATTTTGATACCAGAGATAAATACGAAAGAGGCAGCCTGAAATACGGAAAAAGACCAGGAACAGAAAACCGTGAAGATAAAAATAAATCTTTTGTACAGAAAAGGAGGTTGAACAAAATTGAAAAGGATGTACATAAAGACACTATTCGTCTGAATAAATATATCGCCAATTCAGGGATCTGCAGCAGAAGAGAAGCGGATGATCTTATTACACAGGGACTTGTTGAGGTCAACGGGAAAGTGGTAACTGAAATGGGCTATCAGGTTCAGAAGACGGACAAAGTTGTTTTTGACGGACAGAATATTACCCCTGAAAAACCTGTTTATGTTCTTTTGAATAAACCTAAAGGATATATTTCTACCACAAAAGATGACAAAGCAAGAAAAACAGTGATGGATCTTGTGGCAAATGCTTCACCTTATCGATTATTCCCGGTGGGAAGGCTTGATCGCTCTACAACGGGAGTTATTCTTTTAACAAATGACGGGCATATGACCAAAAAACTTACGCATCCGTCTTTTGATGCGAAGAAAATTTATCACGTGACTTTAGATAAAAAACTTACTCATGAAGACATGAAGCTTATTGCTGAAGGGATTCGTCTGGATGAAGGGGTAGCAGAAGTAGATCAGATTTCTTTTATCGAAGGAAAACCTAAGAATGAAATAGGAATAGAGATCCATATTGGCTGGAATCGTGTGATCAGAAGAATTTTTCAGAGATTAGGATACGAAGTGGAAGCACTTGACAGAGTGATGTTTGCAGGACTTACTAAAAAGAATATCAAAAGAGGACACTGGAGAATCCTTACAGAACAGGAAGTCAATAATCTTAAAATGCTTTAATATAAGTATTTACAAATAATAGAGACGCTGAACCGGCGTCTTTTTTTATACCTTAAATTTAAGTTTTAAATGGTTATATTTAATTCCATTTAATCTTTAATGATAAAATCGAATTTCGTTAATTTTTTATCATAAAACTGAATTTTTCCCCTCATTATCATTAGAAATCAATGTTAAAATTCTATGCAATTCCGTATCTTTGGGAAAAATTTTTACAACAATGATCGAGTGGAAAACCGCCAAAGAATACGAAGATATTACCTATAAAAAATGTAATGGTGTTGCAAGAATCGCTTTCAACAGACCGGAAGTTCGTAATGCTTTCAGACCTAAAACTACCTCAGAATTGTACGATGCTTTTTATGACGCTTACGAAGATCCTTCGATAGGTGTTGTTCTGCTTTCCGGAGAAGGACCGAGTCCGAAAGATGGAGGTTGGGCTTTCTGCAGTGGTGGTGATCAAAAAGCAAGAGGACATCAGGGATATGTTGGTGAAGACGGAAGACATCGTTTGAATATTCTTGAAGTTCAACGACTGATTCGCTTTATGCCAAAGGTTGTGATTGCCGTTGTTCCGGGATGGGCTGTGGGTGGAGGACACTCTCTTCATGTGGTTTGTGACTTAACATTAGCAAGTGAAGAACACGCTATCTTCAAACAAACAGATGCTGACGTAACAAGTTTTGACGGTGGTTATGGCTCTGCATACCTGGCTAAGATGGTTGGACAGAAAAAAGCCCGTGAGATTTTCTTTTTAGGCAGAAATTATTCGGCTCAGGAAGCTTTTGAAATGGGAATGGTGAATAAAGTGGTTCCTCACGCTGAGCTGGAAGATACCGCTTATGAGTGGGCACAGGAAATTTTAGCAAAATCTCCGACTTCCATCAGAATGCTGAAATTCGCCATGAACCTCACCGACGACGGAATGGTAGGGCAACAGGTTTTTGCAGGAGAAGCAACGCGTCTCGCTTACATGACGGAAGAAGCCCAGGAAGGAAGAAACGCTTTCCTTGAAAAAAGAAAACCGGATTTCGGCGAAAATCAATGGATATCTTAACAAAATAAGTAATGAATAATTAGTAATGAGCAATTTTTTTCCATTACTAATTACTCATTGCCCATTACTTATAAATTATGACTGATTGGATAAAAGCCGCAAGGCTTAGAACATTACCACTTTCATTAAGTGGGATTATTATGGGAGCTTTCATTGCCAAATGGAGATTATATGGCGAAGGCGGAGCCTGGGACTGGAAGATTTTTGCTCTGGCACTTTTAGTGACTTTGCTGTATCAGGTTCTGTCAAACTATGCAAATGATTATGGTGACGGAGTAAAAGGTACCGACGCAAAAAGAGCTACGGAGGCAGAAGCAAGAGCCGTAGCCTCAGGAAAAATTACCGCAAAACAGATGAAAAATGCAGTAATTCTGCTTTCAGTTTTATCTTTTGCAGCAACGGTTGCTTTGCTGTATGTAGCTTTCATTCCGGATTATATGAATGAATTTTACATTTTTATCGGTTTGGGAGCAGCAAGTATCTTAGCTGCAATCGGATATACAGTAGGTAAAAAACCGTATGGCTATATGGGACTGGGAGACGTTTTCGTGTTCATCTTTTTCGGTTTGGTGTCTGTTTGCGGAAGTTATTTCTTATTTACAAAAACATTCAGTTGGGATATGTTGTTGCCAGGAACTGCGGTTGGAATGATGAGTATGGCTGTTTTAAACCTGAACAACATGCGAGATATCGAAAGTGATAAATTATCCGGAAAAAACAGCCTTGCATTAAGAATTGGATTTAAAAATGCAATGATTTATGAGATGATTCTTTTGCAGCTTCCTTTAATTTTAATGCTGATATTTTTAGCTGTAAATGGGTTTTTCCAAACTCAGAATTATTATGTTTTCATTGTGATGATTTTGATGCTTCCTTTGATGAAGATCAGGAGAAAAATAATGACCGTAAAAAATCCCAGAGAGCTTGATCCATTCTTAAAACAGGTAGGAATTATGACTTTAATGATGGCAGTGCTTACGGCTTTAGGGCTTAATTTCTTTCATTAAAAGCTGGTTTGTTAGCTCCACATCATGCTGAACTTGTCGAAGCATCTTAATTAAATAATCTTCAAAAATAAATTAAAAATGAAAATAAAATTCTTAGGACAAAATTGTTTTTTATTCACATACAAAGACAAAACAATTTTATCAGATCCTTTTTACAACTATAAAAAAGCAGAATCGGGGTTTGATATTTCTGCTCAGAAAATCGATTATATTTTATTGACTCACGCGCACGGAGATCATATTGCAGATGTTGAAGAGGTTTTGCATTATCACCCTGAAGCAACAATTATTGCTGTTCCTGAAATCTGCGGATATTTTAAAAATGCAAAAAACAAAGACGATGTAAACTTAGGAGGATCGGCAAAAATCGATGATCTTAAAATTTCGATGGTTCCGGCTCATCATACAAGTTCATTTCCGGACGGAAGCTACGGAGGTGTTCCTGTAGGATACATTTTCAGACTTCCTGAAGGTAAAAATCTGTATATGGCAGGAGATACCGGCGTAATGGCTGATATGGAGTTATTTCCAAGATTATACGGAAATTTACACCTTTCGATTCTTCCGATTGGCAGTCATTACACAATGTGTCCTAGAAAAGCGGCTTTCGCATCATCAGAATTATTAAAAACACCAAAAGTGATCGGATGTCATTTTGATACGTTTCCTGCGATTGAGATCAATCACGAAAGTGCAATGAAACATTTTGCAGATAAAAACGTAGAACTTGTTTTACCAAAATTGGGAGAGGAGTTCGAATTTTAAATAAAGTTGAAAGGTAATTTGAAAATTAAAATAGAAATGTTGGAAAGTTTAGACATAAAAAAAGATAATCTTCAAATTACCTCTCTTCAACTTAAACCAATAAAAAATGGCAAGCTACCTAAATCACACCGCTACGACCAATTACCTTTGCTGCGTTCCCACCCTGGAGGATTCTCAGGAGCTGGTTGTTTAGGACTTGCCGTTGCAAAGATAGGAATATTTTATAAAATTAAAAGTGTTATCAAAGAAAATTAATTGGAAAAAGCCTTAACCAACGCTAAATTGCTGAGATTAAGAGCAATAATTTTCAGAAATTTTCTAAAAATTTAGATATGACAAAAAGCCATTCCACATTAGGAATTTTATTATTTGGAGCTACGATGATCGTTTTTTTCGTGGTGTATTACTTCTTTTCAGGAGTTGAATATTTTGATATTTCATTGAAAGCCAATGCTTTCATTTTACCGATCATTTATGCCGGAGCAGCCTTTTGGTCAGTAAAAACATATTGGAGCAGCCATAAAGTGGTAAGTTTTAAACAAGCTTTTAAAAGAGCTTTTGTTCCGATGTTTATCGGTGGAATTTTATCGATTTTAAGCATTTATGCATTTCTGAATTTTGTTGATACAGATGCAAAAAAGCTGTTGAATTATCAGTATGTTACGAGACAAAAATCTGAGCTGGACAAAGAATATACTTCTGCCAGAAAGATTTTAAAGCATCAGAAAGATATCGACGAGCTTGATCACAAGTATAAAGAAAGGATTCAAAGTTTTACACCAGAAGCGGTTAAAGGAAAAGATATGCTCACAGCAAGTCATTTTTCAGGATATTTTGCGGCGATACTTATATTTTACGTAGTTTTGTCGTTGTTTTTCGGAGCGTTTTTCAGAACAAAAACAATCTATCAGGAAACAGAAATCAAAGAATAATTTTTTATCAGAATTAAATGAATTTATCTATAGTTATTCCGTTATTAAATGAGGAAGCATCTTTGGAAGAGCTTTTTTCACGGATTGATAATGTGTGCAGATCCAACAGTTTATCTTACGAGATCTGGTTTGTAGATGACGGAAGTACAGACTTGTCATGGAGTATTATTGAAAACCTTAAAGTTCAGAATCCACAGATCCATGCCATCAAGTTTTCTAAAAATTACGGAAAATCCCAGGCACTTCATGCTGCTTTTGAAAGAACCAGCGGCGATGTTATTATTACCATGGATGCTGATCTACAGGATTTTCCGGAAGAAATACCGGAATTATATTCAATGGTTGTCAATGAAAATTACGACATCGTTTCCGGATGGAAAAAGAAACGTTTTGATAATGTCATGACGAAAAATGTGCCGTCAAAATTGTTCAATGCAGCGGCGAGAAAAGTTTCAGGAGTTTATCTTCATGATTTCAACTGCGGCTTAAAAGCATACAAAAAGCAAGTAGTAAAAACCATTGATGTTTACGGAGATATGCACCGTTATATTCCGGTATTGGCTGCCAATGCGGGTTTCAGAAAAATTACAGAAAAAGAAGTTCAGCATCAGGCAAGGCCTTACGGAACTTCAAAATTTGGTACAGAAAGATTTATCAGAGGTTTTCTGGATTTGGTAACGCTTTGGTTTGTAAGTCGTTTCGGCGGCAGGCCAATGCATTTTTTCGGTGCGGTTGGAACTTTGATGTTTATTGTCGGATTTCTTTCAGCGCTCTGGCTGGGAATTTCAAAATTAATTGATGTTGCAAGAGGGATTTACGGACATTTAATCACAGATAATCCATGGTTTTATATTGCTCTCACAATGATGCTGATGGGAACATTGCTTTTCGTAGCAGGATTTTTAGGTGAAATGATTATCAGAACAAACAGAGAACATAAAAATTACAATATTGACGAGGTGATTTAAAGATGAACAAAAAAAGTTGCTTGAACTGTGGTCATTCAGTTTCCGATGAGTTTTGTCCTCATTGCGGACAGAAAACCGACACAGCAAGAATAACTCCACGTTCTCTTATCAAAAATGATATTCTTGGATCGATTTGGCATGTCGAAACGAAATTTTTCAATACTTTAAAAGATATTTTTTTCAGACCCGGTGAAACGGCAATGGATTATATTTCAGGAAAAAGAATCAGATACAGCAGTTTTATACCGTTGTTGCTGATTCTTTTCAGTTTCAATGTATTAGGAATACATTATTACGAAAAATTTGCACCACCTGAAGTTTTTGAAGATGATTTTGAAATAAGGAATTTTCTGTCAAAATATTCCAAAACAATATTATTTGTGATTATTCCGATGCTTGCAAGCAATGCTTATTTCATTTTTAAAAAAGTCAAATTGAACATTGCGGAACATTTTATCATTGGAACGGTTAGTCTTTTAGGAATTTTAATCATATTTTTGTTAGATGATATCGTGAGTTTAATAGGTCTGTGGCAGCCTGTTTCAAAAATTTTCGAATTTATCGACAAAATTATATTCGGTCTTTCTATTATCTTCCCGGCAATAACTTATTGGAATGCTTTTAAAAATTCATACTCAAAAACAGGCTTACTGTGGAGAGTATTAGTTCTTTATGTTTTGATGGGAGTGGAAAGTTCGGCGATAAGTTTGATTTTATATAAAATGTTTTAAATTAAATATGAAAAATATATTTTACACATTCATACTGGTAGCGTTAGTTTCCTGTGGAAAGGTTTCTCCGAAAGGAAATATTGAAAGGAAAGATGTAGATGTTTCGGAATTTGTAAATCTTGATCTCGAAGGGAAATTTCGGGTATTTTATGCAAGAGGAGCAAAAAATTTTGTTGAGATTGAAACTTATCCGAATGTAGCTGATAATCTCGATGTTGATGTAAAAGATAAAACATTGACAATTAAAGAAAAGCGCAGCACTAAAGGCGTAGATTTTTATAATATTACGATTTACTCAAAATACAATCTGGAAAAAGTTACCATTTCTGATTCGGTAGAAATGAACATTTCAAGTGAAATTAAGACTGACAATTTTAGGCTTAATTTAAAAAATTACGCTACATTTATGGGTTCGGTAAATACAAGAAGAGCGGAAGTTGAAATGCTGAACCGAAGCAGAGCTAATTTTTTAGGTCAAACGAAAGATGCTGTGATAAAGATCTCTGATACAGCAAGTTTGATTGCACCTTACTGGAAAATTGAAAATTTGGTTATTGATTCAAAAAATGGGAATTACGCTGAAGTAAACGTGAAAGATTCATTAAAAGGACATGTGCAGAATACTGCGAAATTTATTTATTATGATGATCCGATCCGGGCGTTTAAAATTGATAAAACAACTCGTGTAGAAAATAAAAAACTAGATTAAGAAGATCACAATAAGAAGGGCTTCTGATTCTGTTGCTCTTAATATTTCTGAAGGAAGTATTTTACAGTCAAGATTAGAGTTTAGAAAGTTTTTAGGATACTCAATCCGCTCTTTAGCTGAAGTTGTAACCTGCTTATATAAAGCGAAAAATAGGAAATATATCTCAGAAGATGATTTTGATAAATTATATAATGAAAGCTATAATATAATGAACCAGATTATAGCATTTAGAAACCAGATAAAAGAATAATAAATTAGCTGGGAGTTTGAAGCTGGAAGACTTCATGCTTCTATCTTCCAATTTCCGGCCCAAAAATATACGAAATACAAATATGACAACATTAGAAAAAGCAAAACTTTGGTTGCACGAATCATTTGATGAAGAAACAAGAAATGCTGTACAGTTATTGATTGATGGAAATTCACCTGATCTGGAAGACTCTTTTTACAGAGAACTGGAATTCGGAACAGGAGGAATGAGAGGAATTATGGGTGTTGGAACCAATCGTTTAAATAAATATACGTTAGGCCAAGCAACACAGGGACTTGCGAATTATATGTTAAAGCAATTTCCAAATGAAGAAATTAAAGTAGCGATTGCTTATGATGTAAGAAATAACTCAAAAGAATTCGGAAAATTGGTTGCTGATGTTTTAACGGCAAACGGAATTAAAGTGTTGCTTTTTAAAGATCACAGACCTACTCCGGAATTGTCTTTCACCGTTCGTGATAAAAAATGTAATGGAGGGATTGTACTGACAGCTTCTCACAACCCACCGGAATATAACGGCTATAAAGTATATTGGAATGACGGCGCACAAATAGTTCCACCACATGATGAAGCGATTATCAATGAAGTTTATTCCGTAAAATTTGACGAAATTAAATTTAATGGAAATGATGATTTAATCGAGTGGATCGGAGAGGAGCAGGACGAAGTTTACATCGATGCATGTATCGAAAATTCTACCTATCAGAATGTTGGAAAAGGAAATTTAAATATTGTTTTCACATCCATCCACGGCACAACCTACACTACAGTTCCGAAAGCTTTGAAAAAAGCAGGTTTCAAAAAGATAGATTTAGTTAAGGAACAAATGATTCCTAGCGGAAATTTCCCGACTGTTGATTCTCCAAATCCTGAAGAACCTGCTGCGTTGGAAATGGCAATGGATTTAGCAAAAATTACCAATGCTGATATCGTAATCGGGACAGATCCGGATGGCGACAGACTGGGAATTGCCGTAAGAAATCTGGATGGAGAAATTCAGTTATTAAATGGGAATCAGTGTAATACAATCTTAACGTATTATATTTTAAATGAATGGAGAAAGCAGGATAGAATTACAGGAAAAGAATTCATCGGTTCTACGATTGTAACTTCTGATATTTTCTTTGATATTGCTCAGAAATTCGGTGTTGAATGTAAAGTTGGATTGACTGGATTTAAATGGATCGGAAAAATGATCCGTGATGTTGAAGGGAAAGAAAAATTCGTTTGCGGTGGAGAAGAGAGTTTCGGATTTATGACAGGAGATTTCGTTCGAGATAAAGATTCTTGCGGAAGTATCGTGCTTGCATGTGAAATTGCAGCATGGTGCAAAGCCAACGGAAGAACAATGTACCAGTATCTTATTGAAATTTATCAGGAAACCGGAATGTATTACGAAGGTTTGGTGAATTTGGTAAGAAAAGGAAGAGACGGTGCGGAAGAAATTCAGAATATGATGAAAAATTTCCGTGAAAATCCTCCAAAAGAATTGGCAGGTTCTCCGGTAGAAGAAGTAAAGGATTTTAAAGAGCAGACAAATTTCATCGTATCAAAAGGAGAAAAAGAAGTAATGAACGACATTCCAAAATCGAATGTGCTTATTTATTATACTCAGGATGGAACAAAAGTCTGTGTAAGACCTTCCGGAACAGAGCCGAAAATCAAGTTTTATATCTCGGTAAAAGATGAGATTACTTCTGAAGCGGATTTCAGAGACAAATTAAAATCTTTGGAGGAGAAAATTAATCAGGTGAAAAAAGATTTACAACTAACATAACTAAATCTAACAATGTAACAGTGTAATAATATACCAATTATTGTTATCCTGTTACACTGTTATATTGTTACATTAAAATAATTAAATAAAAATAAAGTGAAAGTTTCAAAATTAGCGGCGAACCTGATCGGTTCTGAAATTGTAAAAATTGGTAATGAAGTAAACGATTTAAAGGCAAAAGGTGCGGAGATTGCTAACCTTACGATTGGTGATCTTAATTCTAATATTTATCCGATTCCTGCCAAACTGAAGGAGGAAATTCAGAAAGCTTATCAGAATAATCTGACAAATTATCCGCCTGCAAATGGACTTTTATCTTTAAGAAAAGAAGTTTCCAAAGATTTAAAAACAAGATGGAACCTTGATTATTCGCCCAACGATATTTTAATCACTGCTGGTTCAAGACCATTAATTTATGCGGTTTATAAGACAATCGTTGATGAAGGAGATAAAGTAGTTTACCCGATACCTTCATGGAATAATAACCACTATGCGTACCTTACTTCAGCTGATGCCGTAGAAGTAAAAACAACTCAGGAAAATAATTTCTTGCCGACTGCAGATGATTTAAGACCTCATTTAGAAGGAGCGGTTTTGGTAGCGCTTTGTTCGCCATTAAATCCTACAGGGACAATGTTTACAAAAGAACAGCTTTCTGAAATCTGTGAATTAATTTTGGCAGAGAACAAAAAAAGAGGAGAAGACGAAAAACCATTATATTTAATGTATGATCAAATCTATTCTAACCTTACTTTTGGTTCAGAACACGTTGATCCTGTATCTCTTTTTCCTGAAATGAGAGCATATACCGTTTACATTGACGGGATTTCTAAATGCTTGGCAGCAACCGGAGTTCGTGTGGGTTGGGGATTCGGTCCTTCTCATATTTTAGATAAAATGAAGGCTCTTTTAACGCACGTGGGAGCCTGGGCGCCAAAACCGGAACAGGAAGCTACTGCAAAATATTTTGAAAATCCGGATGATGTAAATGCCTTTGTAGAAGATTTTAAAGGAAAATTAGACGCTAGCTTAAAAGTTCTTCACGCCGGAATTCAGGATCTGAAAGGAAAAGGTCTTGCAGTTGACAGTATTGAACCAATGGGGGCGCTTTATTTGACTATTAAATTAGATTATATCGGAAAAACAAAACCGGATGGTTCTGTGATAGAAAATTCTTCTGATTTGGTATTCTATTTAATTAATGAGGCAGGAGTTGCTTTGGTACCTTTCTCTGCCTTCGGAGAAGAAAAATCTGAGCCTTGGTTCAGAGCTTCTGTTGGAGGTTTGGCTACTGAAGAAATTTCTACGATGATGCCAAAATTGGAAAATGCTTTGAACAATCTTAAATAAATTTATCAATGTAACAGTTTAACAATGTACCAATGTTGAATTCGTTTATTGCTAAACTGTTACATTGTTATATCGATACATTTTGTTATGAAAATAATCGCAGTTATTCCCGCGCGTTACGAAGCCAGCCGTTTTCCGGCTAAGCTGATGCAGGTGCTGGGCGAGAAAACCGTTATTACGACAACTTATCAGAATGTTGTGGAAACGGGCTTGTTTGATGAAGTTTTTGTGGCCACCGATTCGGAAATTATCTTTAATGAAATTGCTGAAAATGGCGGAAAAGCCGTAATGACCGGACAACACGAAACCGGAAGCGACAGAATTGCAGAAGCTGTACAAAATATTGACTGTGATATTGTGATTAATGTTCAGGGTGATGAACCTTTTCTTAAATTAGAACCTTTACAACAGTTAATTGAAGTTTTTCATCATGATGAAAACCAGGAAATTTCTTTAGCTTCATTAAAAATAAAACTTCAGAAAAAAGAAGAAATTGAAAATCCGAACAATGTAAAAGTTATTACGGATAACAACGGTTTTGCTTTATATTTCAGCCGTTCTGTAATTCCTTTTCACAGGGAAATTTCTTATGATGTAAATTATTTTAAACATATTGGCGTTTACGCTTTCAGAAAGCATGCTTTGATTCAGTTTTCAAAATTAGAAATGAAACCTCTTGAAATTTCAGAAAAGATTGAGTGTATCCGTTATCTCGAATATGGTATGAAAATCAAGATGATAGAGACCAATTTCATAGGAGTCGGGATCGATACGCCGGAAGATTTGGAGAAAGCCCGGAAATTGTTATCCAATTAATTGCTAAACTGATACATCGGTAAATTAATAAAACCTTATATTTGACTTTATAAATAAAATTAATGAAGAAGTTACTTTTAGTATTCGTCCTGATATTTTCACAGTCAATTTTTGCACAGACCGCAAAAGAAATCATTGATAAAAACATTGAATTATCCGGAGGATTAACCAACTGGAAGCTTTTAAATTCTGTATTGCTTCAGGGTAAAGTAATTTTAGGAATTAAAGATGAATACCCGATAAAAATTTATCAGCAACGTCCGAATCTTACAAAGACAGTGATCACAATCGGAGGAAAAGACACAGCGATCGAAGGCTACGACGGAACCAAAGGGTATGCAATGAATTACGCGGCCAATAAAGTTCAGGAATATCCGGATTATATTGCAGAAAGTTTTGACAATGATTTTATCGATTGGGAAAGCAAAGGTTTTGATGCAAAATATCTTGGAAAAGAAAAGATCGGAAATGTTTACTGTCATAAAGTGGAATTAACGAAAAATGTAAATAAAAACATCTATTATTTCGATACAAAAGATTATATGCTTGTAAAAGAAGTGAAAAAAGATGAAACTTTACTGTACTCGGAATACAAAAAGGTTGGAAATTTGTATATGCCTTTCAGGATTGAATCTTCCAGTACAAAGAAAGATGGAGATTATGTAATGCTAATCAACAGAATCGATATCAACAAAGTGTTTCCTGCCAATACATTTAAATTTTAATTAATAAATAAAGTTATGAAAAAAATATTTTTAATGCTGCTTTCATTTGTAGCATTTTTCAATAGTTGCGCTCAGAAAAAAAGCGATGTCTCTAAAGCTAAAACCAAAGAACTTATGGGAAAATCAATATATGATTTCAAAGTTGATGCTCTGGAAGAAGGCAAACAGATCAATTTTGCAGATTTTAAAGGAAAGAAAATTCTTATTGTAAATACTGCTTCAGAGTGTGGGTTTACTCCTCAATACGCTGATCTTGAAAAAGTTGCACAAGAGTATAAAGATAAATTGGTCGTTGTAGGATTTCCTGCCAATAATTTTGGAGGACAGGAACCGGGAACCAATAAAGAAATTGGTGCTTTCTGCCAGAAAAACTATGGGGTAACATTTCCTATGGCTGCAAAAGTTTCAGTAAAAGGGGAGGATACGGCGCCGATCTTTAAATATTTAACTGAAAAAGATTTAAACGGTGTAAAAAATACTACCATCCTTTGGAATTTTACCAAATTCTTAATTGATGAAAACGGAAAATTAATCGATTCTTTTGTAAGCACCACTAAGCCTACGGACGAGGCGATTACAAAGTATTTGAAATAACAGTATTATTTAATATAACAATATAACAGTGTAGCGGTTTACCAATTCAGTTCGGAATTATTAAATTGTTATACTGCTATATTGATACATTGTTAGATTATTGTATCATTTCTCTGCGAAACAGAATATATTCCCTAATTCTATACTTGAATAGCCATTGCTTTTTATCTTTGACGAATTAATCATAGCCTTCGCTAAAACATCTGTTGGTAATGGTTTCTGACTTTCAAGAAGTCCTAACTTATTGGCAAATTTTATAATCCGGCTTCCCAAAACTTCTCCGGCTCTGTCGGAATCTTTTCTTTCTAACATTCCTGGTTTGAAAATAGTAATTTTCTCAAAATGGAGCTTTTTAACGGCTTCTTCCAGTTCTCCTTTCATTTTGGAGTAAAAAATTTTGGATTTGGGATGGGCTCCATAAGAAGACACAAGAATATAATCGTCAACGTTGTTTTCTTTAGCTGCTTTGGCAAATTCGTATTGATAATCGAAATCAACCTTTCTTTGAGCTTCTTTGCTTCCTGCGGCTTTTAATGTAGTTCCCAGGCAGGAAAAAGCAACATCACCTTTCACTTTATCTTTCCATTCTTCGGGATTTTCAAAGTTTACGACATGTGCCTTTAGCTTTTCATTCTGAATATCAATAGGTTTTCGCACAAAAATATTGACTTCTTCAAAATCTTTATCCTGTAGCAGTTGATTAACCAAATCTTTTCCCGTAGCGCCTGTAGCACCGATGACTAAAGCTTTCATAATAATCTCGTTTGTGAAGTTGTTGTTTGCTTCTTAAATTTACTAAATTTGGAGCAATAAACGGTAAAGAAAGATAACTTTAGATAAACATCAATTATCAATTATTAATTATCAAAAAAATAGCCATTACCAATTACTTATTACTCATAAACAATGGATGCCAACGAAATTTTAGATTATTGTCTTGCTAAGAAAGGAGTGACAGAAAGTTTTCCTTTTGATAATGAAACTCTTGTACTTAAAGTAGGAACAAAAATGTTTTTATTAATGGCACTGGAAAAACAACCGTTGGCAATCAATGTAAAAACAGATCCGGAATGGAGTGCCGAACTTCGTGAGCAGTACCCGCAGATCACAGGCGCCTATCACATGAATAAAACGCATTGGAATTCGGTTATGGTAGAAGGTTTAAAACAAGATCTGATTTTAAAAATGATCGATCATTCGTATGATTTGGTATTCAATTCTTTGACGAAAAAAGCAAAAGAAGAGATTCTTAAAAATTAAATTCTTCAGTCAACCTTTTATCTTCATCCAGTCTTTCAATTAATTTCTCAAGCCCTTCAAATTTTATTTCGTCGTGAAGAAAATCTCTGAATTTTACGGTAATTTGTTCATCATAGATATCACCCTCAAAATCAAGAATATAAACTTCAATTGTTAGTTTTTCTCCATTTACGGTAGGGTTGGTCCCGATGCTCAACATTCCTTTGTATTGCTGATTTTTAACAAAAACTTCAACGATATACGCTCCTTTTTTAGGCAAAAGTTTTATAGAATCCGTTTCAATATTTGCCGTAGGATAGCCGATGGTTCTTCCAATTTTTTTTCCGTGTACCACAGTTCCGGAGACAGAATAGGGGTAGCCCAGCATTTCATTGGCTTGTTTAATATTTCCTTCTAAAAGAGCATTCCGTACTTTGGTAGAGCTGATGTTATTTTCATGAATATTAATGGCTTCCATCTGTTCAACCTCAAAACCAAGTTCTTTTGAAAGTTCTTGAAGGAGTTTGAAGTTTCCGCTTTTGTTTTTGCCGAAAGAATGGTCGTAACCAATGATCAGATATTTTACATTTAATTTGTCTACTAAAATCTGACGCACAAATTCTTCACCCGTTAAGTTTCTGAACTCTTCATCAAATTCTTTCAGAAATAAATTTTCAATGTCATATTTTTCCATTAAAAATTTTTTCTCCTCCCTTGTATTCAATAGTTTAAGATCTTCATTAGGATTGAAAACGAATCTCGGATGCGGCCAGAAAGTAAGAACGGCAGTTTCCAAATTGTTTTCTGAACCCACTTTTATCAATTCATCTATAATACTTTTATGACCAAGATGCACCCCGTCAAACATCCCTAAAGACAATGCTAAAGGCTTTTGAGGAGTATAATCATTAAAATTCTTAAAAACTTTCAACCGGAAAAAATTTGACTGCAAATATATGAAATAATGTAACAATGTATAAATATAACAGTGTATCAATAATTTTAATAGTATCTATTGTTATATTGGTAAATTGCTGTATTGTTACATTGCTTGAAAAGTATGATAAAAATCTGTTTTTTACCAATTGCGGGTTAAGCAAGAATCATTATATTTGCACCAAGAAAAAATTTAGCAATGGCAAACCAAATTAAAGGTAAAATTTCTCAAATTATTGGTCCGGTAATCGACGTTGTCTTTACTGATGTGGAAGCAATTCCAAGCATTTATGACGCGTTAGAAATTACAAAGGATAACGGTGAAAAAGTAGTTTTAGAGGTAGAACAACATATTGGAGAAGATACAGTAAGATGTATCGCAATGGACGCTACTGATGGTCTTAAAAGAGGGCAGGATGTAATCGGATACGGAAATCCTATTACAATGCCAATCGGAGAGGCTGTAAACGGAAGACTTTTTAACGTTGTTGGTGATGCTATCGACGGGCTTCAGAATATTTCTAAGGAGGGAGGTCTTCCTATCCACAGAGAAGCTCCAAAATTTGATCAACTTTCAACTTCTGCAGAAGTTTTATTTACAGGTATTAAAGTAATCGACCTTATCGAGCCTTACGCAAAAGGAGGTAAAATCGGTTTGTTCGGAGGTGCCGGTGTAGGTAAAACAGTATTGATTCAGGAGTTGATTAATAATATTGCAAAAGGACACGGAGGTCTTTCTGTTTTCGCCGGAGTTGGTGAAAGAACGAGAGAAGGAAATGACCTTTTAAGAGAGATGTTGGAATCTGGTATCATCAAGTATGGTGAGGATTTCATGCACTCTATGGAAAACGGAGGTTGGGATCTTTCTAAAGTGGATATGGAAGCTATGAAAGATTCTAAAGCAGCATTCGTTTTCGGACAGATGAATGAGCCACCTGGTGCAAGAGCGAGAGTAGCACTTTCCGGTCTTACATTAGCTGAATATTATAGAGATGGTGGTGAAAGCGGACAAGGTAGAGACGTACTTTTCTTCGTAGACAACATTTTCCGTTTTACACAAGCTGGTTCTGAGGTATCTGCACTTCTTGGTCGTATGCCATCTGCGGTAGGTTATCAACCGACACTTGCTTCTGAAATGGGTGCGATGCAGGAAAGAATTACTTCTACTAAAAATGGCTCAATTACTTCAGTACAGGCGGTTTACGTACCTGCGGATGACTTAACGGACCCGGCTCCGGCAACTACATTTGCCCACTTGGATGCAACAACGGTACTAGACAGAAAAATTGCTTCATTGGGTATTTATCCTGCGGTAGATCCATTGGCTTCTACTTCAAGAATCCTTGCGCCGGAAGTAATCGGTGAAGAACATTATAACTGTGCTCAGAGAGTAAAAGAAATCCTTCAGAGATATAAAGCGCTTCAGGATATCATCGCCATCCTTGGTATGGAAGAACTTTCAGAAGAAGATAAATCAGTAGTTTACCGTGCAAGAAAAGTTCAGAGATTCTTATCTCAGCCTTTCCACGTAGCGGAACAGTTTACAGGTATTCCGGGATCATTGGTAGATATCAAAGATACGATCAAAGGATTCAACATGATCATTGATGGTGAATTGGATCACTTACCGGAAGCTGCTTTCAACCTGAAAGGAACTATCGAAGAAGCTATCGAAGCCGGACAAAAAATGTTAGCTGATAACGCTTAATTAGACATAAGATTTTTAGATGTGAGATGAGAGACATTTAATGTTTGTCAAAATCTTTTAATCTTCAATCTTTTAATCTTTTAATCTAAATTAAAATGAATATAAAAATTTTAACACCAGAATACGTAGTTTTTGAGGGAGAAGTAGACTCAGTATTATTGCCTGGAAAAAATGGTGAATTCCACATCATGAAAAACCACGCAGGAATTGTTTCTTCTTTAATCGGTGGTAAAGTGAAATTGTACACAAAATCTGTTGATGAAGCGTATAATAAATATTTTACCAAAGAAAATGAGAAAGACTCTGTTTTTTCTTATCCTATCAAAAGCGGTGTTGTAGAATTTAATCATAATAAAGGAATCATCCTTTGTGAATAATTAAATGAAAAGCTAAATATATTTTCAAGAAAGTGTAACTTTGGTTACACTTTTTTTATGTTATGTAAAATCTGGTTTTTATGAAGAAGAATTTAATTATAGTGTTTACAATTTTAGGATTTTTGCTTCATGCCCAAACGGTCAAGATCAAAAGAGGAATCGTAACTCTTGAAGGAGTACACGTTGCTAAGATTTCAAATAAATCCAATATATACACTTTCATGGATCTTAAAGAAACCCCGATCTATACCGTAGAATTTGTAGATAAAAGTATAGTAGATTCTGTGAGAGACAGTTATATAAAACTAAACAGAATTTATAATAAAGATAAAACCCTTGAGTTAGATTATATTTCACCATCGGCATTTTCAGGTGAGGAAAAATCAGCGGCTTATACTTGTGTTAAAAGCTTAAAAATTATTGATGAAAGAGGAATCAATATCAAAAATTTAGATGAACTTTTCAAGAATTCTCCTAAAAGAAAACTGGATACCAAAACAAAAGATGCCTATACCATCAGAAGTAAGATTGACAGGTTAAATATCACGGTCAACACGGTAGGTGAAATTCTAAGTAATGGAAAACCAGTCGGTTATTTTACAAATTTACCTGTAAGTTTCGGAGCGGATGATACTATTGCCGATAAAACTTTTGTTGATATAGAAATTTATGATGCCAACAGCAAATATATCGGAAAATATATCACCACCACAAAACAAATAAAAACCGCCGGCGGAAAAACTTTCACTTTATATAGAGAAATGTCCGGTCGAGCATCAATTCTGAAATTTCCAACTTATAAAGCTATTGCGGAAAGAATGGCAATTCTGGATCCTAATTTTATTAAATTTCAGGAAAAAGTAATTGTAGGGGAAGTCACTAAGGACGGAGTTCAGAAATAAACATCAATAGAAACGGGCTTTAGCCCGTTTTAGTTTTAGTAAAGAACATTCAATTGGCTTTAGCCAAAATCTATCAGAGTTCCAAAAATTATCTGAAACTTTCCTATTTAAATTTTCAATAATTTGTCATAAAAATCAAAGTTATTAAAGTTTTATAAAAAATTTACAAACTTAAAATTACACCATTTTCTTTAAGTTGCTGTACCGGTTTTGAAAACCAGAACAATTCAAAATCATCAAAATTTTCTTCAAATTGAGTCTTAAGTTGCTGAAGGGTAACCTTTTTGGGATTTTCAATAGTATTTTCATTGAATATTTTCATCAGCCAATCTGCATGCTGATTATCAAGTTCTATGCTGACAATATTCGTTTTTAAGTGAATCGTAATTTTCGTGTATGAGTAATTGTATTTCTTTTTTGTTTTTACACGATTCTCAGCGATTACGCTTTTGGTTAAAAAAATAATTTTTGAATTGGCTTTAAATATAAAATCATCATCTTCAAGTAAACTGTCATGAATGTAATCCTGATGAATCGTTGTCCTTGGAATTTTAAAATCAAACCACTCTTGTAATGGAAGTTCAAAATTAATTCCGTGCATATAATTAAACAATGATTTTTTCAAACCGAAACTAAATTTTCCATGATCGATTCCGGTTTTGTCTTTAAAATCAATATCGTTATTGGCAAACAAAATTTCCTGTTTTATTGGTGTAACTCCAAATTCTTCAGGATTTAATCCGACAGGTGAGTGGGCAGTCATAGCAAACTGATGCCAGAATGCACTTTGTAAAATTCCCATTTCAAAAAGTTGGCGAACCATCTCCAAAGAATCAACAGTTTCCTGAACAGTCTGCGTTGGATATCCATACATCAGATAAGCATGAATCATGATTCCGGCTTCCGTGAAATTTCTGGTCACCTTCGCAACCTGCTCAACGGAAATTCCTTTATCAATAAGTTTTAGCAAACGATCACTTGCAACTTCAAGTCCTCCCGAAACCGCAACGCAACCGGAAAGTTTTAATAGAAAACAAAGATCTTTAGTAAAACTTTTTTCAAAACGGATATTCGTCCACCAGGTTACTACAAGATTTCTTCGCAAAATTTCCAAAGCAACTTCCCTCATCAAAGCGGGCGGGGCAGCTTCATCTACAAAATGAAATCCTGTCTCTCCGGTTGTCCGGATCAGTTCTTCCATCCGGTCAACTAAAATTTTTGCTGAAATAGGTTCGTAAATTTTTATGTAATCTAAAGAAATATCACAAAAAGTACATTTTCCCCAGTAACATCCATGAGCCATCGTAAGTTTATTCCACCTTCCGTCGCTCCATAAACTGTGCATGGGGTTAGCAATTTCAATAACGGAAATATATTTATCTAATTGTAAATCAGCATAATCGGGAGTACCAATGTCGGCTTGTTTGTAATCGTGTCTTGTAGAATTGTTTTTATAGACTACTTCTAGATTTTCAACTAAAAAAGTTCTTTTATATTGAAGCTCTTCGCTTTGTTCGGAAAGAAAGATATTTTCGCAGAGCAATTCGATCGGAAGTTCGCCATCGTCTAAGGTAATAAAATCAAAAAATTCAAAAACACGTGTGTCTTTAACTTCTCTCAATTCGGTATTCGGAAAACCGCCGCCCATCGCAGTTTTGATATGAGGAAAATTTTCTTTTATTAATTTCGCGCACCGAAATGCAGCATATAAATTTCCCGGAAACGGAACCGAAAAACAAACCAGCTTTGGTTGAATTAATTCTAATTTTTCTTTAAGAATTTTTAAAGTAATACTATCAATAAATGTATGATCTCCGGATAATTTTGAATATAATTCATCAAATGAATTGGCACTTTTACCTAAACGTTCCGCATATCTGCTGAAGCCAAAATCAGAATCAATATTTTCTATGATATAATCGGATAAATCTTCTAAATATAAGGTAGCCAGATGTTTAGCTTTATCTTGTAAGCCCATGTTTCCAAAAGCAAATTCCATATCATCCAGCTGATTAAATCTTGAGGCTTCCGGAAGAAAATTCATTGAACAGATCTGCCTTGCCAGTGTAGGCATTTTGCCTTGCAAAAAAGAAATAACCTGATCAATGGTTTTACTATATTCTTCTCTTAGTATAAAAATTCGCTGCGAGTTTTCTGAAACATTCTGAATATCAATTTCTTTATCAAAAATTTTATGAAGTCCGTCTTTTGAAAATAATTCCAAAATTACTTCAATTCCCAAATCAACCTGATAGCTTGAAATATTTTTTGTATTCAAAAAACCTTTAATGTAAGCCGTTGCCGGATATGGAGTATTAAGTTGTGTAAAAGGCGGAGTGATAAGGAGAAGGTCTTTCAACAGTAAAATTTTTGCAAAGTTAAGGTTTTCAAAATATATAATTTCAAAAAAAACCACTGATCACTCAGTGGTTTCTATTTATAATTTTTAAATTTCTTTAAAACTTAAACCTTGTTCGGCCAGCAGTTTTTGCTCCTGATCTTTATAATAGCCACCTACCAGTTTATCATGAATAGCTTCAAAAGCAGCAAGCGTTTCATTGATTTCAGAGTCTGTGTGAGATGCTGTAGGAATTAATCTCAGTAAAATCATTCCTTTAGGTATAACAGGATAAACAACTACAGATGTGAAGATTCTATAGTTTTCTCTCAAGTCTTTCACTAAGAGTGTTGCTTCTACGGGAGTTCCCTGCATCATAACCGGAGTTACACAAGTATTGGTATCACCGATATTAAATCCTCTTTCTTTTAAACCGTTTTGAAGTTTGTTTGTATTTTCCCAAAGTTTAGCTTTAATCTCAGGTCTTGTTCTCAGAAGCTCCAGTCTTTTTAAACCTCCGATTACCATTGGCATAGTCAGAGATTTTGCAAAAATCTGAGATCTTAAGTTAAATTTCAGGTATCTGATGATTTCTTTGTCACCGGCTATGAAAGCCCCAAATCCTGCCATTGACTTTGCAAAAGTCGAGAAGTAAACATCAATTTGGTCCTGGCAGCCCTGCTCTTCACCAGCTCCGGCTCCGGTTGCTCCCAAAGTTCCGAAACCGTGTGCATCATCTACCAAAAGTCTGAATTGATATTTTGATTTTAATTCACATATTTCTTTAAGTTTACCTTGCTGCCCTCTCATCCCGAAAACGCCTTCTGTAATAACAAGAATACCGCCACCAGTTTCTTCCGCTACCTTAGTTGCTCTTTCAAGATTTTTTTCAAGGCTTGCAATATCATTATGTCTGTAAGTAAATCTTTTTCCGGCGTGAAGTCTTACACCATCAACAATACATGCATGAGAATCAACATCATAAACGATCACGTCATTTCTTCCAACCAAAGCATCAATCGTGGAAACCATTCCCTGATATCCAAAATTCAATAAATATGCAGATTCTTTTTGTACAAAATCAGCCAGCTCTCTTTCCAGTTGCAGATGTTGTTCAGTTTCTCCGGACATTGCTCTTGCACCCATCGGATAAAACATTCCGAATTCTGCAGCAGCTTTTGCATCAGCCTCCAGAACTTCGGGGTGATTACACATTCCCAGATAATCATTAGCGCTCCAGAAAATAACTTCTCTTCCCTGAAACTGCATTCTTGGGCCAATCGGTCCTTCTAATCTAGGGAAAATAAAATACCCTTCACCATAATCTGCAAATTGTCCAAGAGGTCCTGGATTTTCTTTTATTCTGTCAAAAATATCCAACATTTTATTAATATTTTTAATTAAAAAAGCCTTTTATGGTTACAAAAGGCTTGGTTTGTATAAATTTATTTTATCCTTATTTGATGAATTCAGTTTTAAAAACTTCATCATAATTGTGTACACAGTTGTTAATAAATCCCTGCTCGGCCATCCATTTATCACTGTAGACTTTTGTGATATATCTTGAACCGTGGTCAGGATAAATAAGTACAACTAAATCATTTTCAGTAAATTCATGAGATTGTGCATATTGAATCAAAGCCTGGGTAACCGCTCCGGTTGTATATCCTCCCATAATGGCTTCCTTTAATGCAATTTCGCGGGTTCTGTAGGCCGACATTTCATCATTAACTCTTACAAATTCATCCACTTTATCAAAAAGAAGAGCGGAAGGGATAAGATTTTTCCCCATACCTTCGATTTGATATGGATGAACATCTTCCTTATGAATTTCTCCTGTTTCGTGATAGCTTTTAAGAATAGATCCGTCTGCATCTACCCCTATGATTTTAATATCAGGATTTTTTTCTTTTAAGAATTTTGCAGAGCCTGATAATGTTCCACCGGTTCCGGTACATGCAAAAAGGTGGGTAATTTTACCTTGTGTCTGTTCCCATATTTCCGGACCTGTCGTCTGATAATGCGCATCTATATTCAATTCATTGAAATACTGATTGATATAGATAGAATTAGGAGTTTCCAGGGCAATTCTTTTAGCCACTTCGTAATATGATCTTGGATCGTTCGCGGGTACATTCGCAGGGCAGATATAAACAGTAGCGCCAAGGGCTTTCAGATAGGCAATTTTCTCAGGCTTTGTTTTGTCACTTACCGCAAGAATACATTTGTATCCCTTAATAATGCAAACCATTGCGATTGAAAATCCTGTATTCCCGGAAGTAGTTTCTACAACTACTGAATCTTCTCTTAATAAACCTTTTTTCTCAGCGTTTTCTATAATATGAAGTGCGATTCTGTCTTTAGTGGAATGTCCAGGATTATATGATTCTAACTTGGCATAAACGGTTGCAGGAATATCTTTCGTCACAGTGTTAAGCTTCACCATAGGAGTATTTCCTATTAGGCCAAGTATATTATCGTAAACATTACTCATTATTTGTTATTTTTCAATAAAAATCTGTCGGCAAAAATACAAAAAAATAAATTTATTTCTAAACTTTTGTTTTGATTTCTAACGTCTAAAATAGATAAAAATTATTTTTCCCTCACTATCCAACGATGAAAGTTTTCAAAAAGTGAGCCAAAACCTTTAAATTTTGTTAAAAACCCTCTAAAATCATATAAAAGCCTTATTTTCGCGTAATTGATTTAATACTATGAAAAATTGGGCTTTCAGGCAATGGAACACCGTTCTAGGATGGGTGATTTTCGCCATTGCATTTATTACGTACTTGTCCACCATAGAACCGAATTTCAGTTTTTGGGATTGTGGCGAGTATATTTCCTCTGCGGTAAAACTTGAAGTAACGCACGCTCCGGGAGCTGCTTTATTCCAGATTGTGGGTGCTGTGGCAGCCATTTTTGCTTTAGGAAAAGGCGAAAATTATTCTATCGTGATCAATGCGATGTCCGCATTGTTCAGTGCGTTTACGATTTTGTTTTTGTTTTGGACGATTACCCACTTCGTAAGAAGACTTTTAAACAAAGATTTTGATGAAATCACAAAACATCAGGAAATCTCTATTCTTTTTGCCGGAATTGTAGGAGCGTTATGCTTCACTTTCTCAGATACATTCTGGTTTTCTGCGGTGGAAGGAGAAGTATATTCCATGGCGTCTATGTTTATCGCACTCTTAGTCTGGCTGATTACCAAATGGGAAAATGAATATCTGGCGGCGGATAATGAAAGATGGATTATCTTAATTTTCTTTATTCTGGGACTTTCTGTGGGGGTTCACATGATGTGTATGCTGGCGATCCCGGCGGTTTGCCTCGTATATTATGCAAGAAAATATACGTTTACCTGGAAAAATTTTATCTGGGCAAATGTGATTACTTTAGTGATTTTGGCTATAGTTTTTAAAGGAATTTTCCCGTTTATCATGACGATGTTCGGGAAGCTGGAAATTTTCTTTGTTAATGGATTAGGCCTTCCTTTTCATTCAGGGACGATTGCTGCATTTATCATAATGATCGCGATCTGTTATTTCCTGATTTCTTACACCAGAAAGATGAAGAGAAATGTTTATCAGACGATTGCATTATCAGTTGTTTTTATGATGATCGGATTCTCCTGCTGGATGGTAATTCCTATCAGAGCCAACGCCAATCCTCCGATGAACCTTAATGACCCTGACAATGCCAT
This sequence comes from Chryseobacterium lineare, assembly GCF_977014045.1. Classification (NCBI taxonomy): domain Bacteria; kingdom Pseudomonadati; phylum Bacteroidota; class Flavobacteriia; order Flavobacteriales; family Weeksellaceae; genus Chryseobacterium; species Chryseobacterium lineare. The sequence continues at coordinate 963,994 of NZ_CDRNIQ010000001.1, forward strand.
CGGAATGCTGGATTATTATAACAGAGAACAGTATGGTGACTGGCCGACAATTTATGGTCAGAATTATACAGCTTATCTTGATGCCAACGGAATTGAGAAAAATGAAGACGGAAGTTTTAAAACCCAGAAAACCGGGGAAATTTACGAAAAAGACGAAAAAACAGGAACGTACAGAAAGACTGGTGACAGATTCAATTATGTATTTAATAAAGCGCATGTAGGCTTCATGCCGAGAATGTTTAATGAAGATAAAGATGTCATGGCCAACTATATTTCCATGTATGGTGCGCCTGATTTTACTTTTAACTATTCAAATGAAGATGTTGCAGACAGTCCTGAAGCTAAACAAATTTTTGATGAGCTGAGAAAAAAATATGAAGACGGAACCATTACCGCCTCAGATTATTTAAAGGTAAGACCTTACAATCTTCTTAACGTTCAGAGACCATCTCTGGGACAGAACTTAGATTACTTTATCACATTCCAGAACGGATATTATTTTGTAAGATACCTGATGTGGAACTTTGTCGGTCGTCAGAATGATCTTGAAGGAAATATGGAAAGCACGAGAGGAAACTGGATCTCAGGTATTCCTTTCATCGATAATGCGCTTTGGGGAAATCAGAGTAAAATGCCTGCAAAATTCAAGAATGAAAGTACGGTGAAATTCTTCTTTTTACCGCTAATTTTAGGGCTTATCGGATTCTTTTTCCAATTGAATAAAGACTTCGGAAGATTCTACGCTATGCTTTCAATTTTTGTATTGATGAGTGTAGGAATTATTTTCTATACAGGGGTAAAACCTTTTGAACCCAGAGAAAGAGACTATGCAATGGTCGGCTCATTCTATGTTTTTGCCATATGGATCGGATTGGGAGCAGGAGCTATTCTTTGGTTTTTACAATCTAAAATCAAATCAAATGCTGCCAATATTGTAGCGGGTGTGGTTTTGCTGGGAGTTCCTTTTATGATGGGATTCCAGAACTATAATGTACACAACAGACACGACCGATATACTTCTTATGACTACGGATATTCTGTATTAAAATCATTACCTAAAAACGATATTTTATTTGTTTACGGAGATAATGATACGTATCCGGTTTGGGCCATTCAGGAGACTGAACAATTCAGAGACGATGTAAAAGTAGTGAACTTTACTTTAGCATCAACTCCATGGAATATCGATCAGATCAAAAGAAGAACGTATAATGCGGCACCGGTTCCGGGAGTATTAACGCATGATGACTACAGAGATGGCGTAAACGACCAGATCTACATGATGAAAAAATCAGACTGGGAAGGGCTTTTCTCTATGTTGAAAGAACAGGGCGCACCTGAGACGGAGTTTGCGGAATTCAGAAAGTATCTTACGCAGGATTCAATGACGATGAAACAGGCAATAAGCTTCCTTAAATATTCATCTCCTGCGAAAAATGAACTCCTTAAAATGTATTTCGGTGAAGAAAAATTTGAGAAATATAACATTCTTCCGGTTAATAAATTCATCCTTCCTGTCAATAAAGAAAATGCGGTAAAAGCAGGAATCATCAATGCGGCAGATCTTCCCAACACGGTAAACCAGATTATGATTACTTATAAAGCCAACACATTATATAAGAATAATCTGATTATGCTTGATATTCTGGCCAACTTTGACTGGAAAAAACCAATTAGCTTCTCTTCAGGAGGAATTTATGACAGTGAAAATATTTTCTATCTTGATGAATATCTCCAGTTTGACGGATTCAGTTACCGACTGATCCCGATCCATACACCTCAGACCCCGGACGGAGAGATGGGTAGAGTAGATCCGAATTCTCTATACAATGTCGTTAAAAACTTCAGATGGGGTAATTTTAAAAATCTGAATACTCATTTTGACGAAACAGCAACTTCAAACATTATGAGCTACAGAGCTTCAGCAAGCAGAGCAGCAGCGGCCTTAGCAACAATGGGACAAAAAGGAAAAGCGCTGGAATTACTGGATCTCGCATCAAAAGAAATTCCTGCAGAAAAATACAATGATCCTCGTTCATTAAGTTCAATGGTTTACGGATATATCGTTTCAGGACAGGAAGCTAAAGGCTTGAAGCTGGCGGAAGTTCTGAAAAAAGGTATTTTCGAAGAGTACGATTATTATATGAGTCTGAGTAAATCTGACCAAAGCTATCTGAGAAGACAGATCAGAACAAAACCAATGGAATATTCCTTAGTTGTTTCGGCTGTTACAGATGGTTATACAACAATCGGAAAGAAAGACAAGGCTTATGATTATCTTGTGAAATCCATTGAACCAATTGATAAGAAATTCAATACATTCATTGAGAATCTAAAAGAAATGGGCAAGGAAAAAGCAATGAATGAATCTGAGCAGGTACAGAAGATTACGCCATTCTACCAGTATTTATTTGATGTGATGGAACCTTTCGATTCCACTTACTCAAAAGAAAAGGAGGCACAGATCACCAATTCGATTATTAAAGCAACGCAATAATAACAAAACTTAAAACGGAACTTCGGTTCCGTTTTTTTATGTTGGGATTCAAAAGTATAAAAGATTATATTTGCGAGATCAAAGAAACACAATGTCAGAAGCAAAAACTCAAAAGATCCCGATGTATGCCGTATTGTTTACGGTTATTTTTAAACTGCTGTTTTTACTCACACACTACATTCAGGAAGATGCATTTATCACCTGGCGGGTAGCTCAGAATCTCTTGGATTACGGAGTGATAGGATTTAATGGTCCTACAAAAATTTCCGCCTCTACAACACATCTTTACGTCTTTATTTCTTATGTTTTTAATGCAATTTTCGGAAAAGAAAATTTCATTGAACCGCTTTTGATTTTCAATTCAATCCTTTTTACCATCGGAAGTCTTTTTCTCTCACATTTATTATTGAAAGATGCCTGGAACAAAGCAATATTTATATTTTTAATTGGAATTTTACCGCCATCCATAAAAATTTCCATCCTGGGAATGGAGTACGGTTTGCTCTTCTTTCTTGAAATGGCGTTATTGTATTATGGCTTTTATAAAAGTAAAAAATGGGCTCAGATCATCTTTCCGGTTTTAATTTTATTTACAAGAATTGATACTGCAATTTTTCTCGGAACCGTTTTTTTAATTGATTTTTTCTGGAATAAAAAAGTGAAATGGTCATATATTTTGGGAGGAATATTAGGAATTTCTGCAGTGCTGGGATTCAACTGGCTATATTTCGGAGAGTTCATTAATAATACGATCGTAGCTAAAAAAGTTGCCTATGACAACGATTTTACGCTTGAGCAGAATCTTGAATATTTTGTCCAGAATTTTGGAAATTTTTGGGGAATGCTTAAGCTTCCGGGAAATTTTAATCCGCTGACTGTTTTTCTGCTGATATTTGAATTGTTATCCTTTATTTATTTAATCAGGCAAAAAAAGTATAGAAACTATTTCCTCTGGATAATCTTTGTTTTCGGATGGATAAAACAATTGATTTTTCTGTCTCAGAGAAGTCTGTTCGACTGGTATTACTGGGTTCCTCAAATACTGCTTTTTGTTCCGGTTTTAATTTTTGTTTTAGAGCAAAGAGTAAAAAGAAATCTATGGCTTTTATTATTGATGACTTTCTATATAATACCGATGCTCGTTTTCCAGACTGTGCATTCTATAGCAACAGGGAATGGAGAATGGAATTACAGAAGAAGTATCGGATTATTTTTAAACACGTACGAAAAAGACAAAAATCAATGGATTTTTCTGGAACCAGCGGGTTATATACCTTATTTTTCAGGCTTAAAAACGATCGACGAAGTTGGCTTGGTAGACAAAGGAGTCCAGAGAGAGATTCTAAAAGACAAACCAAATTTTTGGATCAATACCGTAAAGGACAGAAAACCGAAATATCTGCTTACTTATGATAATTTATACCAAAGAAAAGATGCTGTATATTTCAGAATACATTATAAGCTCATTAAGGAATTCCGTGTCAAAGACCATCTTAAAAGCACTCATCGGATTATTGAAAAAATCTACATTTTGAAGCCTTCCGGATCAGATTATAATTTATACGAAAGGATTGATTAATTTGGTGGAATACAAGTTAAATTTTATATTTAAAATTCTTAACCATAATCTCAATTTTATAAAACAACCAAAATGAAATACTGTGCATTTCTCCGCGGCGTTAATGTCAAAGGAACCAATATGAAAATGGCCGAAGTCTGCGATGTTTTTAAAAAAGCAGGAGTTGAGAATGTTACTTCTGTATTGGCTTCAGGAAATATAATATTTTCATCTGAAAGAAAAGCCGAAGAATTAAAAGTACTACTTGAGAAATCAATGTCTGAGCATTTTTCCTATGATGCTTTTCTATTCATAAAATCTCAGGAGGAAATAGAAAATTTCTGGAACGGAAATCCTTTTCTAAAGGAGGATCACCTTCATTGCTATGCTTTTATAGGAAATAATGGTATAGAAAATATTTTAATGAAAGAATTTGAAAATGGTTCGAAGACTGAATATGAAGATGCGAAAATCGTTAACCATATTTTTTATTGGCAGATTTCTAAGGGAAATACTCTGGATTCTAATTTCGGTAAAATTTTAGGGAAGAAAACCATGAAAGACCAGTTTACAAGTAGAAATATAAATACTTTTGAGAAAATTTTAAAAGTTTTAAATAAAAATTAATGCAGATTATAGATATTGAAAGCTGGAAAAGAAAAGAACATTTCGAGTTTTTCTCCAAGATGGCAAGTCCTTATTTCGGCTTTACCTCTGAAGTTGATTGTACGATGGCATACGAGAAATCAAAAGATAATGGACAATCTTTCTTTGCAACATACCTTCAAAAATCGATGATTGCGGTGAATGCTGTTGAAGAGTTAAAGCTAAGACTTGTTGACGGGCAAATTATCCTTTATGACATGATTAACGCGGGAACCACCATCGGCAGGGCAGACGGAACGTTTGGCTTTGCATATATTCATTTTTCAGAGGATTTTGAGATTTTTAATGCTGAACTGCAGAAAGAGATTGATGAAGTACAAAACTCTGCAGGATTAAGAATGAATAATGGAGAATTGGGTAAGGACCTGATAAGGCATTCAACGATTCCGTGGACTTCTTTTTCTGCAATTCTGCATCCGACGCCACTCGATAAAACCGAGTCTGTCCCGAAAATTACATTTGGAAAGTTTGGCGTAAGAAATGGCAGAAAATTTCTCCCTGTTTCTGTGGAGGCTCATCACGGGCTTGCAGATGGCTTTCATCTGGCAAAATATTTTGAGGAATTCCAGAATCAATTAAATATATAAAATTTAAATTACTGATGCAGCTGTCATTTTAGCTGTTTCAAAATATAAATTTGGTTCGTTATTTTCTGAACAATAGATTATTGAAAATTCAATTTTGTGATTCATTATTCATTTATTTAAAAATTTATCATTATAATTCAGATATTAAATATTAGTCGTTTTTTTATAGTATAAAAGTAAGAGTTAAACTCTTATATTGTTGGAAATTTGATCATATAAGGTGCTACCATAACGGTACCACAAATCGTATCAGTTGATCTTAAATATGAATACTTTATGTAATTCATAATAAATATAACTCATATTTTTTAGGTCTATTGATTATAATCATAAAAAACAAAATTATAAAACAATAGTTTTGTTCTCAGATTAATGAAATATTATATATCCTGATGTAATATAAAGAGAGTATTAAAATTATTCGTGGTATGTATGTGGTATTTTAATTAAGGAAAATTTTAATCATTTTTTCTTTCTTTGCCTTTATTTAAAAGTATAATAGAAGATTTGAAGAAATATTTACCTATTAAAATACAATAATCAAGAATGCGTAATTGCTACTAATGCATGCCGATTTTCAAAATGATAAAATATCATGAATAAATTGGAAAACTTCAAAAAATAAAGAATAAATCTTTACTGAAGTTGAAAGCGAAAAAAATTAATGCAGAAGCTTACGAAAGCATCAGGATTACTAGAGATGAGAAAATATTATGAAAAACGAAAAAACTGAATTCAATTTAGAAGATTTAAACCAAAAGATTTTTGTACAGGATGAAATTCTGGCATTAGCAAAAGAAAATTCCCCACGTCTGTTGAGTAAATTCAGACTAGTGGATCCTCAATTTTTTAAGAAACTTGCTGCTATTCAGCCTGATTTAAAAAATTCTGAACTGATTTTCTGTATTTATTTAAAATTTAATTTAACAACAAAGGAAATCGCAACATACACTTATGTTACTCCTAAAGCTATCCAAAACAGGAAAAACAGGCTTAGAAAAAAATTGAATATTGCGTCAACAGTTGATATTTACAAATGGTTTAATGAACTTTAAACCATTTTTTCTTTTTGTGAAAGTAGAATAACTTTCACAAAATTTTCTAACAATTCTTATGTTTCTTTGCTGTTAATCCTTAGTTTTATCGTTTTCTCTACGTCAGGTAAATTGGTATTATAAATTTTGCACTAATTTCTGATCTTTGAAAGTTTTCTATCAATTGAAATCATCGTAAAACCGATACATTCTTTATTTTCTTTTGTTTCAAATTAAGTATTTTTGTATTTCAAATTTCTTAATTCTTAAACAAAATCTATGCATTTGAATTCTGCCAACGGTATTTCACGTACTGTAATTTGGTTGATGACGGTCATTTCGGGACTTGTTGTAGCAAATATTTATTATAATCAGCCTTTACTTTCACTTATTGCTGAAGATTTGCATGTTCCGGAAGCTGCGGCGAGTAAAATCTCTGTTCTTACCCAGTTAGGATATGCTGCAGGACTTTTGCTTATTGTTCCTCTGGGCGATAAATTTTTCCGCAAAAAACTTATTCTTATTGATCTTTTTCTGGTTTTTGCCTCTTTGCTGTGGATGACTTTCGCAAAAGAATTATGGATGCTGTACGCTGCGAGTTTGCTCATAGGTACAACTTCTGTTATTCCGCAGTTGTTTGTTCCGATGGCAGCAGAACTGTCTCCTGATAAGGAAAAATCGTCAAATATAGGCTTGGTAATGTCTGGTTTGTTGTTGGGAATACTTTTATCCCGATTTATCGGCGGAATCGTTGGAGAAGTGTTTGGCTGGAGAGCCATGTTTGGAATCGCTGCAGGAGTGATGATTCTGGTTTGGCTGGCAGTCTACAAAATGCTTCCCGAGCTTCATCCAAACTTCAAAGGAACTTATGGAGAGTTAATGAAATCGGTTTTTCATTTAGCTAAAACCCAACCTGTTTTAAGATTGGCATCATTTCGTGGTGCAATGGCTTTCGGCTCGATGTGCGCTCTTTTTACAACATTGGTTTTTCATATGGAGAAACCTCCTTTTAGTGCGGGTCCGTCGGTGGTGGGGAGTTTTGGTTTAGCCGGAGCAGTAGGAGCTTTAGCAGCTGCGAAAGTTGGCAAATTACAAAGGATACTGGATCTCAACAGGATTATTTTTTATGCATTAATAGTGGTTCTGATGAGCTGGGCCTTTACCTATTTTGCAGGTGAAACGTATTGGGGGTTGATCGCAGGAGTAATTTTGGTGGATCTGGGCGTACAGTCTAGTCACATCATGAATCAGACGAATTACTTTCTGATAAAATCTAATGCAGTAAACAGACTGAATACGGTTTATATGGTTTCCTATTTTATCGGTGGATCTATGGGAACCTGGCTGGCTTCAATCGCGTGGCAACATTTCCAATGGGGCGGCGTTTGTTTTGTAGGTGTTTCGATGGGAATACTTGCCCTGACTGCTCATCTGATTTTTAGCAGAAAAATTAAAAATTAATATAATTCAATCGAAAAATAAATACTATGAAAATAGAAATCTGGTCGGATGTGATGTGTCCGTTTTGCTATATCGGGAAGAATAACTTTGAAAGAGCACTTGAAAAATTACCTTTCAAAGATGAAGTGGAAGTAGAATGGAAAAGTTTTCAGCTTGATCCTACTTTAAATGCTGATGAGACAAAAACTACTTTTGAATATTTTAAAGAAAAAAAAGGATTTCCCGAAGCACAGGCTAAACAAATGATAGGGCAGGTATCCCAGATGGGAAAAGATGCCGGTATTGAATTTAACTTTGAAAAAGCGTTGATTACCAATACTTTTTCCTCTCATAAATTATTACATTTAGCTAAAAAATATAAATTGGCCGACAAGATGGAAGAAGCACTTTTTATTGCTCATTTTGTTGACGGAAGAAATGTGGGAGATAGAGATACATTGATTTCTATCGCCCAATCTTTAGGACTCGATAAAGATGAAGTTCAGCAGGTTTTAGTGTCGGAAGAATTTGATAATGATGTACAAAATGACATTTCCGAAGCAGGAAGTCATGGAATTTCAGGAGTTCCTTTCTTTATTTTAAATGGAAAATATTCTGTGTCAGGAGCGCAGCCTGTCGATTTTTTTGTCAGTGCCCTTCAACAGACGTATGATGAAACGGTATTTCCGTTAAAGAATCTTTCAGGTGATGGAAATTCGTGTGATGCAGATGGTTGTAGTATTTAATTTAAATTCAGCTTCTGTAAATTTTAAAAATACCCAGTTTTATTATGATTAAAGTAAATGAAGACCACCAGTTTCCCTTAGACGAAACTCTTTTTGTATTTGCATTGGATTCTGAAGCGGGAAAAGTTTTTAACGATAAAAATAAACTTATTACCGGTATCGGAAAAGTAAATGCCGCGATGGAGCTTACCAAAGAAATTCACCGCAGAAAGCCTAAATTGATTATTAATCTAGGTTCTGCCGGAAGCAAAAGTTTTCATAAAGGAGAAGTCGTGTGCTGTACAAAATTTATCCAGAGAGATATGGATGTAACAGGTCTTGGCTTTAGTTTATACGAAACGCCATTATCAGGAATCCCTCCGTTGTTGGAATACGGACTGAAAAAACATGATCTTCCTGAAGGAATCTGCGGCAGCGGAGACAGCTTTGAAATGAATCATTCTGAAAAAGATTATAATATTGTTGATATGGAAGCCTATCCGCTGGCTCTGATTGCTATGAAAGAGAAAATACCTTTTCTTTGTCTGAAATATATCTCTGACGATGCGGGAAGCGATGCTGCAGATGACTGGACGGTGCAGGTACATAGGGCTTCGGAAGCGTTTAACAGAATTTTATTTGTATAACAGCGGTTGCTGAAATCATATTTCATAAATTTCAGCATCAGTAAAAACATAGAATCTTCCTTTTTGGGGAAGATTTTTTGTATCCAGACCTGTAAATTCACTGAAGGCAGGCAAAAGAAGCTGGTTTTCTGTCACCACAAAACAAGGCAGTTTTATTTTTTTAACAGGAGAGTTAATGACAAATCCGGGATGGATGTGACCGGTAATCTGAAATTTCCTGTGTTTTTTTTCAAAGTCGTGAATCAGCATGAAATCATCAATTTCCAATGATTCAGATTTAAAATTTAAACATAATTTCGATTCCAGCTTTTTTGATATTCTATCGTGATTGCCTTCTATAAGATGAAACTGAAGATCATTATACTGATTTCTCCATTCGCAGAATTCATCTACATCGGAATTGTCACCTGCATGAAGCAAATCTCCGACAACAATGAATTTCTCCGGTTTGAAATATTCGATCAGTATTGAAAGCCTTTCCAAATCATTTTTCATGATCTGATTCGCAAGAGCAATGCCATTTTTCCTGAAATGTGCAGTTTTTCCGATATGTAAATCCGACAGAATAAGGGCTTTTTGTTCTTCCCAGAATAAAGCCCTTTGATTGGTAAGCGTAAATGTTTCCTGCTGTACGTTTATACTTTTTGTCTGTACATTCATTCTTTTACAGAATATTTATTTAAATTTTATCTTTAATAATATCTGATTCAGCAATCTTTCTTATTCTCTTAGCAGACATATTCAGGAATCTTTTAACCAAAAAAACTGCGGAAATCGTCAATCCGAGACCAAGTGCAATCCACATTCCGAAAGCGCCCATTTTCAGGGTTACACAAAGAAAATATCCTAACGGAATAGTAATGATCCAGTAAGCGATAAATGTGTAGATAGAAGGAATTTTTACATCCTGCATACCTCTCAGTGTACCCAAAGCGGTCACCTGAATTCCATCCGAAAGCTGAAACAGCGCCGCAATAATCATTAGCTTTGCAGCTAGCGTAATCACTTCAACTTCTTCTTTTTTCGTGAAAAATGTAGGCAGGATATTTCTTCCTAAAATAAACATCACTCCACAGATCGCCATGAAAATAAAAGCGATCTTCAGGTTATTAATTCCTACCTTTCTTAACTCAATAAAATTCTGCTCACCAAGCTTTCTTCCGATCATGACGGTAGAAGCAACACTGAACCCGATGCATAAATTGAATGTAAATGAAGCCATGCTCAATGCAATCTGGTGAGAAGCGATATCATGAGCTGAAATCAATCCGCAGATAAAAGCAGCGCCGGCAAAAGCGGTAACTTCAAAAAACATTTGTAGTGCTGTCGGTAGGCCTAAACGTATCATTTTTTCAAACATTTTCTTCGAAAAGGCTTCAACTTTTAGCGAAAAATCTTTGATATAGCGTCGTGTTTTATCTTGCTTTAAAAGAACAAAATAAAGGAACACCACCATGAAAATTCTTGCAATAAGACTGGCTAAAGCAGAACCCTTTACACCCATTGGCGGAAGCCCGAAAAGTCCTTTGATAAAGACATAATTAAGAACGATATTGATCACATTGGCAATAATTGTCGCTTTCGTTACGCCGATGGTATACGATAAACCTTCAGAAACTTCCCTCAAAGTCTGAAACGCCATAAACGGAACAATACTGATCGCCATAATCGTAAGGAAATCAACCGTATCGGGAATTATTTTATCCGGTTGTCCGGAATGGTAGAGTAGTGGCATTCCTAAAAGAAGGACAGCCATCAGTATAATTCCCACGGTCATATTAATAACAAATCCATGGCTGAATACTGAATTAATTGTTGGGTGATCATGCTTTGAATGTGCCTCCGAAACCAATGGCGGAATGGCAAAAGAAAAGCCTAATGCCAGCACAAACATTGAGAAAAATACGGCATTTCCTAAAGATACGGATGCCAGTGCGTCGGCTCCCAGTAATTTTCCCACGATAATATTGTCGAAAAGATTCACCGAGACCTGACCTACCTGCGTCAGCATGACCGGAAGAGCCAGGGTAAGGCATTCTTTCGTATAGTTTTTATGTAAAAATTTCATGATATTTTATGGTTCATACAGTTTTATTCAAAAAAAATTGCAGTAACAAATGATACTGCAATTTTCATAATTTATTTAAAATAATACTTACATTATTTCCTTACAAAACTTGCAACGTCTTCGGCAGAAACTGTATTTCCTCCGAGGATGATTAGTCTTTCCACAACGTTTCTCAGCTCTCTGATGTTTCCTGTCCAGGAAAGTGACTTTAAAGCTTCGATAGCTTTATCATCGAATTTTTTAATGGCTGTGCCGTGTTCATCTGAGATCACTCCTGCGAAATGTTCAACCAGTGATTTGATGTCTTCTTTTCTTTCATCCAATGGCGGAACATAGATTTCAATCACAGAAAGTCTGTGGTAAAGGTCTTCACGGAATCTTCCTGCTTCAATTTCCTTCTGCATATTTTTATTGGTAGCGGCAAGAACTCTTACGTCTACCTTTATTTCTTTATCACTTCCTACGGGAGAAACTTTACTTTCCTGTAAAGCCCTTAAAACTTTAGCCTGTGCAATCAGGCTCATGTCACCGATTTCATCAAGGAAAATGGTACCACCGTTAGCCTGTTCAAATTTTCCCTGTTTATCCTTGATTGCTCCTGTAAAAGAACCTTTTACGTGTCCGAATAGTTCAGATTCAATTAATTCAGAAGGAATTGCGGCACAGTTTACCTCTACCATCGGGCCTCTCGCTCTGTCGCTCTGGTTGTGAATAGCGTGAGCAACAAGTTCTTTTCCGGCTCCGTTTGGACCTGTAATTAAAACCCTTGCATCAGATACCGCTACTTTCTCGATCATATCCTGAATCTTTTTCAAACCTGCAGATTCACCGATCATCTGGTACTTTTTGCTTACCTTTTTCTTTAGCGTTTTGTTTTCTGTCTGAAGGTTTTTGTTCTCCTTCTTCAGTGTTTCTTTAGCTAAAGCATTTTTTACGCTGGTAATCAATCTGTTGATATCGATAGGCTTTGAAATAAAATCGTACGCACCATCTCTAAGGCAGGAAACGGCAGAATCGATGTCTGCATGCCCTGAAATCATAATGAAAGTGGATTCCGGCTTTAAGGATAAACTCTGTTTCAAAAGCTCAGTTCCTGAAAGTTTAGGCATTTTAATATCAGAAATCACCAGTGCGAAATCTTCTTTTTCTATCTGTTTGTAACCTTCAAGGCCGTCTTCAGCGATAACGAATTCATAGTCAGTAAGTTCATCGGAAAGAATACTTTGGAGTACTCCTGAAATTGTTTTTTCGTCTTCTACAATAAGGATTTTTTGCATAGTTGCAAATTTAGATTTTTTTGATTGAATTATTAGCAAAAACCATACCTAATCATCTATTTTGAGTAATCTCTTCTGCCGAAAATTGCCGATCCTACACGCACAGAACTGGCGCCGCATTCAATGGCAATAGGGAAGTCATCACTCATTCCCATGGATAAAGTTTCGAGAGTTTTTAGTTGATTTAATTCGTCAAAAAGTCTTTTAAGGTTTAAAAATTCCTTTTTTATCTGATTTTCATCGTCTGTAAAAGTTGCCATTCCCATTAATCCCGTGATGAGAACGTTTGGAAATTCTCCGCTGAGGTATTCTTGAAAGATATGTATTGCTTCTTCAGTTTCCAACCCGAATTTGGATTCTTCTTCTGCAATTTTTACCTGAAGCAAAACTTTTATTTTACGGCTATGCTTTGCTGCTTCTTTATCAATTTCCCGGATCAGTTTTTCAGAATCAACACTTTGGATGGTGTCAATAAATTCAGCAATATACTTTACTTTGTTTGTTTGCAGATGGCCGATCAGATGCCATTGGATATCTTTCGGAAGCAGAGGATACTTTTCTGTCAGTTCCTGTACCTTATTTTCACCAAAAACTCTCTGTCCGAGATCGTAAACTTCCTGAATGACGGAAGTAGGATGCGTTTTAGAAACGGCAACCAACTGTACATGTTCTGGAAGCTGATTTTTGATATGGCTGTAATTTTCCTGAATACTCATAACTGCAAATTTCCGAATTTTAAAGAGGAAAAGCTAACGAATATTAAAGTTTTTAGATTGAGAATTTTATTGAGGTAAAAACACAATGTTTGTCATTCTGACGAAAGAGGAATCTAAGCTATATTAGAGATTCTTCACTCTACTTTGTTTCGATCAGAATGACAAACATAATATTATATGCATCTGATGAGATTAATTTAAAACTTCATTAATATGAGGATATTCCGAGATTTTTCTAAAAACGAAACGATTGCTTTTTTGGAGCTTCTCAATAAAAAGATCCAGCTCATCAATGGAATCTGCATCCGTTAAATATTGATCATGCGTAAGAAATACAAGATGTCTGGACGTTTTTTCAAGGTCATTGAAGAAGATGCTGTCTACTTTTTTGAGCATGGCTTCGTGGTTTCCTTTTAGGGTCATTTTATGAGTTGGTTTCCATTCAAGATCCCATCCGATTAATTTGTAGCCTGCTTTTTTCAGACTATTGGCTGCTTCAGAAGAACTTTTAAGATCGGTTACCGTAATATCATTAAGCCTCCAGATATTTCTTCCCGGCGTTCTGGCAATTTTATCAAAGAGTTTCAGGCTGTCCTTTGCAGTGTCAAAATCACGAACTACCGCTACCGGATCCTTATAAAAATCGGTGTATTTATTGTGTGCGTGCGTAAAACTGTGGTTGGCAAGTTCTATCAGTTTATCCTCTCTGAGAAGCTTAAGATCTTCCTGCTGTTTCTTACTTCCGTAAGCGTGTTTTCCGACAAGGAAGGCAGTTGCACAGATATTTCTTTTGTGCAATATCTTAAGGAGATTTTCTGTTCCACGGTTGGGGCCGTCATCGAAAGTGAGATAAATAACTCTCTTGTCGGAAGGAACGTTTTCATCACCAATGTTAGGGACAATTTTTGCGACGGGATGATCTTTCTGAATCATTTTTTCTGATTCTTTCCTGCTTTTTTCCTGATTACAGCTGTTACATAAAATCGAAGTTGCACTCATCAATGCAAACATCCCTAGAAAAGTCTTTTTTACAGACTTTTCCGCAAAGTTTTTTGTCATAAAATTAAATGGAATTTATTGTTAAAAAATGTTAAATTTCACAAATAATTTTTAACAATAAATATGCCTGATTTTGTTAAATTTTGTTTTTTAATTTTATTTTAATAAAAACAATTTATTCAAGAATATCTTTAAGATAAAGCGAATTTTTAATAGCTGAAGTTCCCCACGTATTGTTGAAAAATACAAATGCTTTATGATGAGATTTTTTGAGGTTGTCGGCTAAGATTTTTAGAAATTCTTCGCTGTATTCGGATTTGTAGAGAACAGGCTTTCCGTGAAGTCTGTAGTACAAAATGTCAGGATGGTTGATGATAACATCTTTCGGCAGATTTCCTGGAAAACTTACTCCTGAAAAAACAATATTATTTTTTTTCAGAGTATTAAAGATTTCATCGTTCCACCATGATTCGTGACGGAATTCAATAACGTTTAAATACCCGGAATCGATATTAGTAAAAAGCATATCTAAATTTTCCGGAGTATTTTTAAATGACGGCGGAAACTGATACAGGAAACCGGAGAGTTTTTCTTTTAAATGAACCTGAATATGTTCACAGAAAGCGGCAATTTCTTCTTTGGAATCTTTCATCCTTTTTTCATGGGAAATTGTCTTCGGTATTTTTATAAAAAACCTGAAATCGTCAGGGGTTTCATCAAACCATTTCGTCAGCGTTTTCGCGGTGGGTTTTCTGTAAAAAGTTGAGTTGATCTCAACACAGTTGAATTCCTTAGAATATAAAATAAGAAAGTCTTTGCTTTTGGCATCTTCAGGATATAATGTGCCTTTCCAGTCATTATTGTAAAAACCTGAACATCCAATATAGAGATTTCCCTTTTCCATAATTTTATATTATTTGATATCTAAATCCACAGAATTCAGCCGCAATGAATTTAAGATGACAGACAGCGAACTTACACTCATCGCTGCCGCAGCAATCATGGGTGACAGCAGAATTCCAAAAAATGGGTACAATAATCCTGCCGCAACCGGAATACCTAAAACATTATAAATAAAGGCAAAAAATAGATTTTCTTTGATATTTTTAAGTAATTTTTCACTCAGCAGTCTGGATTTTGCCACTCCCGAAATATCGCCTTTAAGCAAAGTAATTTCAGCGCTTTCAATCGCAACATCGGTTCCTGTTCCCATAGCGATTCCGATATTGGCTTGTGCAAGGGCAGGAGAGTCGTTGATGCCGTCGCCGGTCATGGCTACTATTTTTCCCTGTTGCTGTAGCTTTTTCACTTCATTTAATTTATCTTCAGGCTGGCAACCAGCTTTGAAATGTTTTATTCCAAGCTCATCGGCGACAGCTTTTGCGGTATGTTCATTGTCTCCGGTCATCATGATGACTTCAATTCCTTCATTGGCTAACTGATGAATCGCTTTTTTTGCATTTTCTTTAATTTTATCAGTAAAACTAATAAATCCCAGTACTTTATCATCTTCTGCAACATAAGAAATAGTGTGTGCTTTCGCCTGTACTTCGGCGGCTTTTTGTTTCAGGTTTTCAGGAATTGAAATAGTATGAGTGGTTAAAAGACTTTCGTTTCCTACGTAGACTGTTTTTCCGTTGATATTTCCCTTTACCCCTTTACCGGAAATATTTTCGAAATTTTCTGCTTTTTCGGGTTTAATATTTTCTTCTTTCGCTTTTTTTATCACGGCATTCGAAAGCGGATGCTCTGAATTTTGATTTAAAGAATAGGCGAGTTTCAAAATTAAATTTTTATTGCCATCAATCGCTTCAATATATTCGGCAGATGGCTTTCCTTCGGTTAAAGTGCCTGTTTTATCGGTAATTAAAACATTTACTTTATTCATTTGTTCAAGTGCTTCAGCATTTTTGATTAAAATTCCGTTTTTGGCGCCTTTACCGATTCCTACCATTAAAGACATCGGCGTGGCAAGACCTAATGCGCAAGGACACGCGACGATTAGTACCGCAACGGCGTTAACGAAAGCGAACAGGCTTTTCTTTCCTTCAGGACCGAAAAGCTGCCAGAGAATGAAAGTAAGAACAGCTGCCAAAACAACTGCAGGCACAAATATTTTGGAAACTTTATCCGTTAATTTCTGAATAGGAGCCTTGCTTCTGCTGGCTTCGTTGACCATCTTTATTATTTGGGCCAATAATGTATCGTCGCCCACTTTTTCTGCCTGCATCACAAAAACCTGGTTTCCGTTGATGGTACCTGATGAAACTTTATCATTCACATTTTTTTCTACAGGCACTGGTTCGCCCGTAATCATACTTTCGTCGACGTAAGAATTTCCTTCTGTTATTTTTCCGTCAACAGGTATTTTTTCACCAGGCTTTACCTTTAAAAAATCACCGATTTTAACCTGAGAAAGCAGTACTTTTTTCTCTTCTCCGTTTATGATAAGATGGGCTTCGTCCGGAGAAAGATTCATCAGCTCTCTGATGGCATTTCCTGTTTTTCTATGTGCTGCAGCTTCCATCAATTGACCTAAAATAACAAGAGTTAAAATAACACAAACAGCTTCAAAATATAACGGACTCTCATGATTATGTCCACGGATTTCATGAGGAATACTATCTGGGAAAACCAACGCCACAATGCTGAAAACAAAAGCCGCAACCACTCCAAGTGCGATAAGACTGAACATATTCAGGTTCCATGTTTTAAATGAAACCCAGCCCCTTTTCATCAGAAACCAACCGGAATAAAAAAGTACAGGAAGGGTTAATATAAATTCAATAATTCCCTGAACTTGGTGGGAAAATGGAAAATTAATCAGCATTCCGCCCATTGAGAGGATAAAAACAGGAACTGTGAATATCAGAGAAATGATCAATTTTCTTTTTAAAATACGGTAGGTTTCATCTTCATCATCGTCTTTTTCGGGGATTCTGACAAGGTCCATTCCGCAGATTGGGCAATCTCCCGGTTCATCCCGAATAATTTCAGGATGCATCGGGCAAGTGTATTTTGCAGTTTTCTTTTCAGGATATTTCACAAGATCCATTCCGCAGACCGGACATCCGACATTGGAATTATATACTTTATCTCCTTCACAAAACATGGGACAATAGTATTTACCGGCCATTTCATCCGTCACTTTCGGAGCTTCGTGATGATGGTTATGATGATAGTGATGTGAATGAGCTTCTCCATTTTTTACCAGATCTTCCGTAATTTCTTCTAAATGCATATTGCAAACCGGACAATCTCCTTTGTCAGGATAAATCTTGTCTCCCTCACAGAACATGGGGCAGTAGTATTTTCCGATATTATCTTTAAAGTTTTCAGGAAGGTTGGCCGAAGAATAGGCAGGTTTAAAATTTGGATCCTTGGCTTGTTTTTCCTCAATCGGAACCAGGTACATATTACAGACCGGACATCTTTTCCCCTGTTGAAAATATACTTTTTCGCCTTCGCATTCCATCGGACAATAATATACCGAAGACGGAGAAATTCGATCCTGTGGCTTTATAAAAGTTTTATCCGGACTCGACGGGTCCTCAAGTTTGTAGTTTCCGATTTCTTCAAGAGCCTTATTTAAAACATGTAATTCAATTTCTTTATCAGAGATGATCGCGGCCGTATTTTCTTCGAGATTGATGTCAGCTTTGATGCCTTTCAGGCTATTGAGTTTTTCAGTAATTTTTTCCTGACAGCCCGAGCAGGTCATTCCGAGAATTTTATATTGATGTTCCATGATTCTTTATTTATACTACAAATTTCCAAAATGCATTCGGAAGGCTGTTATAAATTTAAGGATAATGTTTATAAAATTCTGTTTTTAAAGTAGGTGAGTTTTAGCGTTGGAGCGTTTTAGAGTAGGAAAATGTATTAAATTTCTCTTGTAGATCAGGCGGTTTACGAAGGTTTTTTTTAATTTAATACAAGAGAAACTACAAAAATATCTGTGCAATCTACGAGACTTTAAACCCAAAAAACTCTCCCATTCTTAAACCCTCCAACTTAAATTTGGTCGAGTGGTTTTCTGTTATGAACTTTCAGTTTTTTAAATTCGGTAGGAGTGAACCCCGTGACATTCCGGAATTGAGAAGATAGATGCTGAACGCTTTTGTAACCTAATTTTCCTGCAATTTCTGTTAACGTAAATTCATTGTAAAGGAGCAATTCTTTCACTTTTTCAATCTTTTGAAGAATAAAAAACTGTTCAACAGTGAGGTTTTCGTTCTGAGAGAAAGTTTTGGAAAGGGTGCTGTAATCTTTATGGAGCCTGTTGCTCAGGAAATCGGACAGGAGAAAGTTTTCATCAATATCAGTTTCGCTGATTTTTTGAATGATGAGGTTTTTCATCTTTTCGATCAGTTGGTGTGCGGAATCTTTTATCCTCTCAAAACCTGTTTTTTCCAACAGATCCTCCAGAATTTCCAGTTTTTCTTCTGAAATATCATATGCTGTTTCTATTTCTCCGAGGCTGATGTTTTTAACTTCAACATTTATTTCATTAAAAATATTTGAAACTGCAGCAATACACCTTCCGCACACCATATTTTTTATAAAAACTCTCATTCCTGATTCTGAATGTTTAATCTGTCTTTTACAAACTCGACTTTAGTTTTTCCGTGCGGTGCAGGATTTCCCTGTTCGTCAAGATTTACCATGACAATTTTATCAACGGTGATGATCGTCTGATGGGTCATTTTGTTTCTTACATCACACCTTAGCGTAAGAGAAGTAGATCCGAAAGAAGAAACTTCGATGCCAATTTCAATAATATCTCCCTGTTTGGCTGAGCTTACAAAGTTAATTTCTGAGATAAATTTTGTAACTACTTTTTTATTTTCAAGCTGAATAACTGCATACAAAGCGGCTTCTTCATCAATCCACTGTAAAAGTCTTCCTCCGAATAATGATTGGTTGGGGTTCAGATCTTCGGGTTTTACCCATTTTCTTGTGTGATAATTCATAATTCCTGATATTTCCGGGTACAAATTTACTATTTAAAACCGGCATCATCAAAGGATTTATATTTAGTATGATAAAGAGAATTATTTATTTTCTCGATGATAAATGAGGTAAAGGATCGCTTTGTATTCTCAATTATTTAAGAATTGCTTTATTATCAACAATTTTAATGATAATGAGTTTTTTACTAAATATTCATAAATATTTAATGATGAATTAATACTTTTTAACAAAGTAATATTTTGATTGAAAATTTTAATAAAAAAAAATCAAAAAACGTTTTGATATGAAATTATTAATCGTATCTTGCACCTGTCTTATATCTGGAATCAATATTTGTTCATTCTTTATGTTGTTTTTCTTTTATAAACCAAATCATTTTTAACATTTTTAATTTTTTTACTCAGATGAACATTTTTGTTTCAAACATCAATTACGCAACTAAAGACTATGAGTTGCAAGATCTATTTTCAGAATTTGGAGAAGTTTCTTCAGTAAAAATCATTACAGACAAAGAAACTGGGCGTTCAAGAGGTTTCGGTTTTATCGAAATGGAAGACGCTGAAGGTCAGCAAGCTATTGAAGCTCTTAATCAAAAGGATTTCAACGGAAAAACACTTAATGTTTCAGAAGCTAAACCAAGAGAAGAAAAGCCAAGAAGAGCTTTCGGTAGTAACAACGCAGGCGGAAACAGAGGCGGCGGTGGTTACGGAGGTAGCAGCAACAGAAGCGGCGGTGGTGGTTACGGAGGTAACAACAGAAGCGGCGGTGGTTACGGCGGTGGAGACCGTGGCGGTAACGGCGGCGGAAAACGTTGGTAAAAATACAAGCGGCTTCAATCTGAAGCCGCTTTTTTATTCTTTAAATCAGGAAAATTATTCCTTTTTCTTTTTTTTCTTCTTTTTGCTCTTTTTCTTATCTTTTTTCGGGTTGAGAATTTCGTTTACATAATCAAACTCCGGTTCTTTTCTTTCTACAGGATTAATGTCAATATTAAATTCTTTTAAATCTTTTGGTGAAACCATATGCTCACCAATCATAAATCCTAAAATTTCTTTTCCGGAACCATTGAAGAAATTCTCTGCGAGTTCTGTCAATAAAAATTTTCTGTATTCTTCAAATGGAACAACTGTCTGATACCTGAATATTCGGCCTTCCTTCTGTGTAGATAGATATCCTTTTTCAATCAATATTTTCAGATAGGTAGAAACTGTATTTTGGTGTGGTTTGGGATCCGGATGCTGCTCCATAATCTCTTTCAGATAAAAAGACCCTAGTTTCCACAATAATCTCATTAAGTTTTCCTCCGCGGATGTAAGATGATTTATTTTCATATAGAATTCTTAATGTTGAAACTGAATATTGCAATAAAGATATAGAAAAGATACCACAAATGCAATGCCGGCGCCCATGAATACTTCTTTCGGAGTATGTCTCTTTAAAATAATCCTTGTAATGCCTACCAAAGTTGCAATACCCAGCCAAAGGAGTCCCATATATTTATCCATCGCAAAGAAGAGTGCGGCAACAAATATATTAAATGCCGTATGCATGGAACTTTTAATGAAATAATTGCTGATCTGCATGGTTAAAAGCAGAATGAAAATGAAAAGCATTACAAAATCAACATATCCATTTTCAAAATAATTAAAAATAAGATACGAAATAACACATCCTGCAATGAAGAAATAAAGGCTTTTTCTTTGCCTGCGGTCAGATACATCCATATTCGTATATCTTCCGGTCTTTACATTCCATACTAACCAGATTATGATGGGAAGGATAATCATTAATAAAATCGGAACAAAGTAGAGTAGAGAGTCTTTCACAGCGTAATTTTTGATGCTCATGTAGATGAAAAAAATCACCAGCGAAATTAAAGGATTGAAAAAATCTGATATAATTCTTGAAATTTTACGAATGAATGAAGGCTGTTTTTCTTCCATAATTAAGTTTGACCATGTAAATATAATATTATAACTAAAAAAACAATTGGTATCTATACAATAAAAACAAAGTTTTTTTTATAATTTTGCTCAACTATTTCATAATAAATAAGCAAGAGCTCAACACATGAAAGAATTTTCTAAAGAGGTATACCTGAAGTGGTATGAAGATATGACAATGTGGAGAAGGTTTGAAGACAAATGCCGTTCTCTTTATCTAAAACAAAAAATCAGAGGTTTTTTACATTTGTATAACGGTCAGGAAGCCATTCCTGCCGGATTTACACATGCAATGGATTTAACTAAAGATAGTATGATCACTGCTTACAGATGCCACATCCATCCTATGGCGATGGGAGTAGATCCTAAAAGAATTATGGCAGAACTCTGTGGTAAAGCTACAGGTACGTCAGGAGGTATGGGTGGATCTATGCACATTTTCAGCAAAGAGCACCGGTTTTACGGAGGTCACGGTATCGTTGGAGGACAAATTCCATTGGGAGCCGGTATTGCTTTTGCAGACCAATATTTCGACAGAAAAGCGGTGAACATCTGCTTTTTCGGAGACGGAGCAGCCAGACAGGGATCATTACATGAAACGTTTAACATGGCCATGAACTGGAAACTTCCTGTAATTTTCGTTGTTGAAAATAATCAGTATGCAATGGGAACTTCTGTAAAAAGAACTGCCAACCACGAAGATATCTATAAATTAGGTTTAGGATATGAAATGCCTTGTCTTGCAGTAGATGCAATGGACCCTGAAAAAGTGGCGGAAGCTGCTTATGAAGCAATCGAAAGAGCAAGAAGAGGAGATGGTCCTACTTTCATCGAAGCGAGAACATACCGTTACAGAGGACACTCAATGTCTGATGCTGAACCTTACAGATCTAAAGAAGAAGTTGCGATCCACAAAAATGATGACCCTATTGAATTGATCAGACAAAGAATTCTGGCTAACAGCTGGGCTACTGAAGAAGAATTGGAAGCAATGGATAACAAATCAAGAGACTTTGTTGAGGAATGTATCGAATTCATGGAAAATTCACCATATCCGGATGCAGAAAAAATCTATGAGTATGTATATTCTCAGGAAGATTATCCGTTCTTAGACAAATTAGAAAACTAAAAGATAATAAGTCAATTTGAAAGTTTGAAAATTTGAAAATGATTTATTATCATATCTTTTTTAATTTTCAAATTAACAAATTACCAAATTTTCAAATTAAAATAAATTATGGCAGAAGTAATTACAATGCCACGTCTTTCCGATACAATGACGGAAGGAAAAGTGGCTAAATGGCATAAAAAAGTAGGAGATAAAGTAAAGGAAGGAGATATCTTAGCTGAAATTGAAACCGACAAGGCTGTTCAGGATTTTGAATCTGAAGTAGAAGGAACCCTTTTATACGTTGGTGTGGAAGAAGGTGGCGCGGCAGCTGTAGATTCTGTTTTGGCAATTATCGGTAATGAAGGAGAGGATATCTCCGAACTAACAGGTGGTGAGGCTCCGAAATCCAATGATTCTGAAGAGAAAAAAGTCGATGAAGATCATAAAACAGAAAATAACTCGACCAGTATAGAGCAAGCTGATGCTGAAATTCCTGCAGGAGTAGAAGTCATTACCATGCCACGTCTTTCCGATACAATGACGGAAGGAAAAGTAGCAAAATGGCACAAAAATGTAGGTGATACTGTAAAAGAAGGAGATCTTCTTGCGGAGATCGAAACAGATAAAGCCGTTCAGGATTTCGAATCTGAATTCAACGGAGTACTGTTGAAGCAAGGTGTTGAAGAAGGTGGTGCTGCTCCTGTTGATTCAGTTTTAGCGATCATCGGACCTGAAGGAACAGATGTTTCAGGAGTTGGTGCTCCAAAAGCAGCTTCATCATCAGAAGAAAAACCGGCTGAACAAAAACCGGAAGCTAAATCAGAAGAAAAAGCTGCTCCGGTTGCAAATTCTTCATCTTCAGACAGAGTTGCTATTTCACCACTAGCCAAGAAAATGGCTCAGGATAAAGGTGTTGATATTAACAGTATTCAGGGTTCAGGAGAAAACGGAAGAATCGTTAAAAAAGATATTGAAAATTATCAGCCTTCTGCAAAACCGGCAGCTTCAGCTTCATCAGCAAGTCCTGCTGCGGCTCAGGTTGCATTAAGCTTCGTTCAGGGTGAAGATACAGAAACTCCGAATTCGCAAGTAAGAAACGTTATCGCAAAACGTCTTTCTGAAAGTAAATTCTCTGCGCCTCACTATTATCTGATGGTAGAAATCAATATGGATAAAGCGATTGAAGCAAGAAAAGAAATCAATTCTTTACCGGATACTAAAATCTCTTTCAACGATATGATCATTAAGGCAACAGCTGTTGCATTAAGAAAGCATCCGCAGGTAAATTCAAGCTGGGCTGGTGACAAGATCATTCACAGAGGAAACATCAATGTCGGTGTAGCAGTTGCAATTCCGGACGGATTGGTTGTTCCGGTTCTTAAGAATACAGACCAGATGAACTACACGCAGATTTCTGCCGCAGTAAAAGATATGGCAGCAAGAGCGAAAAACAAAGGTCTTAAAGCTAATGAAATGGAAGGTTCTACTTTCTCAATTTCAAACTTAGGAATGTTCGGAATCGAGACCTTTACAAGTATTATCAATCAGCCAAACTCTGCGATCCTTTCAGTAGGAGCGATTATCGAAAAGCCTGTTGTGAAAAACGGTCAGATCGTAGTCGGAAACATTATGAAGCTTTCATTAGCTTGTGACCACAGAGTGGTAGACGGAGCTACTGGTGCTGAGTTCCTGCAGACTTTAAAGACATATTTAGAAAATCCTTTAACTTTGTTACTGTAATTTCTAACGTTTTGAATATAAAAACGCTTCTCAAGTTTTGAGGAGCGTTTTTGTTTGATTATATTTAAATGAGATGTTTCGACAGGTTCAGCAAGACATCTCAATATTATTTATTTAATATTCATAAATTTATGTAATGGTCATAAAAACAGTTAGTATTCGCAATGTCATGCTGAGCGCAGTCGAAGCATTTCTTTATATCTGAAGGTAAATATTTGACGAAAAAGAGAATTTTTCAAGATATAAATCCATTTAAAACTATCCAATATTTCAAATCAATTCACTATTTTTGAACTATGATTAAAGCAAGAAATATCCATAAATCTTATGGGAATTTAGAAGTACTGAAAGGGGTTGATATTCATATCAAAGTCGGTGAGGTTGTTTCAATTGTAGGGGAATCCGGAGCAGGGAAATCAACTCTTTTGCAGATTCTCGGCACATTGGACCAACCAACAAATTCCGGTAAGTATGACACGGAAATTAGTATTGCCGGAGAATCTTTTATCAATATGAATGATAAACAGCTTTCTAAATTCAGAAATCAAAATATTGGTTTTGTATTTCAGTTTCATCAGTTGCTTCCGGAATTTACAGCTTTGGAAAATGTTTTACTGCCCACAAAAATTGCGGGAGCGAACGAAAAAGAAGCGATTGAAAAGGCTTATGCTTTATTTGAAGATTTAAGGATTGAACAGCGTCTGCACCATAAACCCAATCAGTTATCCGGTGGTGAAGCACAAAGGGTAGCAGTGGCGAGAGCTTTAATCAATTCACCGAAAATTATCTTTGCGGACGAACCAACAGGAAATCTTGATTCAAAAAACGCAGATGACCTTCACCGATTATTTTTTGATTTGAGAGATAAATATAACCAGACATTTATCATCGTCACTCATAATCCGAATCTTGCAGAAATCACTGACCGGAAACTTGTGATGAAAGATGGGATGATCATCGAATAAATAAAGCTCCGCAAATGATGAAACACTTTATTTTTTTATTCCTTTTATTCTTTTCATGCTCCCAATTTGAATCTCAGATTCAGACCTATTCTGATTTGCCAAAATCTAAAATTTCGCAGATTAAAGACTATCTGAGAGGAAAAAACTATAATCAGGATCTTGCTATTTTTATCAACTTTAAAATCCATTCAGGAAAATACAGATATTTTGTCTACGATCTGAAAAATGATAAAATATTACAGAAAGCGATTGTTGCACACGGAGACGGTTCCGTTGTTCAGAATTCACAGACTTTACGTTTCAGTAATATTGACGGCTCACATCAGTCTTCGTTAGGTAAATACGAAATCAGAGAAAGTTATTCCGGAAAGTTCGGAAAAGCTTACCGTCTTGAGGGCCTTGATGAGACAAACAGTAATGCAAGATCCAGAGCAATAGTTCTTCATTCATATTATTGTGTTCCTGATAAAGAGTCTGAAGAAGTTACATGCCTGAGCTTTGGCTGCCCGATGCTTTCAAAAAATGCTTTTAACAAGACCGCAAAATATATAGACGAATCGAAACAGCCCGTGATCTTATATGCGTTTTACTAAACAATTTCATAATTCTTAACTTATACTCTTAAAATGTCTATTAAATTTTTAGCTGAAGACGACCGACCACGGGAAAAATTTCTGCTTAAAGGCAAAAGTTCGCTTTCTGATTCCGAGCTTCTGGCTATCATTATGGGAAGTGGAAGCAGAGACGAGACAGCGGTTGAACTGGCGAGGAAAATTTTAGCCTCCGTTGGCAACAACTGGCATCAGTTGAGCCTGCTTTCTATTCGTGATCTGATGAAATTTAAAGGAGTGGGAGAAGTTAAGGCCATCAGTATAACTGCTGCGTTGGAGATAGGCAGGAGAAGAGCCAAACAGGAAATTTCAAAGAAAAAAGTGATATCAGGCAGTAATGATGCTTATTTAATTTTTAAAGATGAATTATCAGATTTAAGGACAGAAGAATTCTGGGCTATTTTTCTTAATCAAAGCAATAAAGTTATTTATCTGGCGCAGCTCACACAAGGCGGAATAAGCCAGTCGATTGTGGATATAAGAGTTTTGTTTAAAACTGCTTTCGATCATTTTGCAACGGGAATTATTGTGGCACACAACCATCCTTCAGGTAATTTAAAACCGAGCAGGGAAGATATAGAGATTACTCAAAAGATAAAAGAAGCAGGAAAAATACTGGGTATTCAGCTCCTTGATCATCTTATTATTACGCAGAATTCATATTTTAGTTTCTCAGACGACGGATTACTATGATTAGACGACTGAAATATCACGAAATCGACTTCGAAAAATATATAAAATGTCTTGAAAATTCTGAGCAGCGGAAATATTCTGCGTCCAGACTTTTTCTTGATATCACATCACGAAGAAATTGGGAAGTTTTAATTTTTAATGATTATGAAGCAGTAATGCCAGTACCTTTTATCAAAAGATTCGGAATAAAAATCGTCATCAATCCCAGACTGTGCCAGCAATTGGGTGTTTTTTCAGAAAAAGATGATAAGAAATTGAATGAGTGTTTCCTTACCTATTTTAAGAAGAATTATAACATATGGTATTATGCTTTTAATGATAAAAATTCATTTATAAGCTCTTTAAAAAAAAGAAAAAACTTCCTGATCTATCCTGATGAATATGAAAAGGTAAGACAAAAATATTCACCGAAAAGAAAGAGAAAATTAAGATTGGATGAAGATGTCCTTGCGGTATCTGAAATCCGTGATATAAGAATAACTGAAGCACGTGACTTTATCTCAGAAAATATGATCGGTGCAAAAAATGATGATGACAAAAATAAGTTTCTGAAGATTTTTGAGGATTTTGATAAGTCGGGATCTCTTACCATTTCTGCATTCTTTTATAAAAACAGAATCATTAATGCCATCGCAATTTATCATGATGAAAAAACATCTGTTTTGTTGGGAACATTCAATGATCGTGAGTTTGTAAAGCTTGCCGGCTCTTCAGTTATCATCGATGATGTGATCAGAAAAAATATAAAAGAAAAGATTTTCGATTTCGAAGGAAGTGAAGTTCCGGCCATTGAAGAATTTTTTAGAGGTTTTCGACCTGAGCTGAAACCTTATCCATTTATAAAACATTCTAAGAAAGAAATGTTGATAAAAGTTTTTAAATTGAATACAGGACACTTATTTATTAGTAAGCGTAATTAAAAAAACAATTAAAATGTCAAAAGCAGGTAAGGGTATCGTCGGTTTTCTGTTAACAGTTTATTTATGCATAATGTCATATTATCTGTACACGCACCAATATTACAATGCAGATATTGAAGCATATATGGGGATCGTTTACAAGTACAATTTTCCTGATATGAAGATTGAAGACATCCACAAAAAAGTGTACGACGAGCTTAAATCGAAAGATTCTGATACCGGTAAAAGTGATCTCAGCCATAAGGAAGAAGCTGCAGGTGAAAATACTTACTATCAGATTATATCTGAAAATCCAAAAGCGTATGAAGAAGAACTGCATCTTTTTACGGTGAAGCCATTGTACAATTTTGTTAATTCAGTTTTTTTCAGACTTGGGTTTGATGCGTCTACATCTACTTTTTTGATTACTATAATTTCCTATGTTCTAATTGTAGCGCTCATTTTTATTTTTCTATCGGATATTCTTAAAAATTATTATCTGGCTTTCGCCTTAACCATTTTAATCTCTTTATTTAAGCCGCTTTTAGATACTTCGCGCCACGCAACGCCTGATGGTCTTTCCACATTGCTTCTTTTACTGAGTTTTTATTTTGCTGTTATGAAAAGAAATCTCTGGATCGCCGCTGCTTTCGGAGTTTTATGTATTCTTACCAGACCGGAATATTTTATTTTTTACAGTTTTTTATTGATAGTATTATACATTTTCAGATCAGATTTTAATTTCAAGGCAAGAAATATTGCTTTTACATTTATCTTTTTTACATTAGCTTTTGGTGTCATACAATATTTCAATCAGATTTCCTGGTCGGTATTATTTATGAATCAGTTTACGAAAGTTCAGCTTTATCCGGTATCAAATCCGGATTCTTTTAATTTTTACGAATATCTGGCTTGTATTAAAAGTAAGTTGCTTTTTGAGTTCAATACTTCTTACTTTCCGCTGCTTTTGATTTTTATCATGATTATTCTGAATTATAAAATGCTAAAACAAAAGGACAGAAAGAGTCTTATGTATCTTGGGCTTTTCCTGGCCGTTTATTTCACTGTATTTATCCGGTTTTTTATGTTTCCGAGTCTGGTAAACAGGATGATGGTAGGCTTTTATCTGATTATCATTTTGTCGCTTATTGCCTATCAGAATTCCAAACATCAAATAATGGCTAAGTCTGCATAATTATTCTAAAATTATCGTTAATTTTGCTACCTCAAATTATGGCAAGTTTTTCAGGATATTTACCGTATGCTTTTGCATTAATTATTGCGATACCGTTTCTGGTTTTGCTCAGACAGTTTGTATTTACTTACATTAAACTTAAAGAACAGGAAATCAAGTTACTTGCCGTAAAATCAAATAGCGGCAACAAGGTTCAGTCTTACGAAAGGATGACGCTTTTTATGGAAAGAATTAAACCTTCCAATCTTATTCAGCGTTTTGATAAAGATCTTGCCGTTCACGAGTTCATTTTCCTTACAGAAAAAACGATCAATGAAGAATTTGATTACAACTCTTCCCAGCAGCTTTACATTACCAAAAATTCATGGAAAAATATCATGGATTCCAAAAACGCCGTTATTGAGCTGCTCCATAAAACGTATCGTGAGATCAGTGGAGATGCAACGCTTGATGAATTCAAAACAGTCTTTATCATGAATTTCATTAATGGTGAAGATTATATAACCGCGACCATTGAAGACCTGAAAAGAGAAATTTTAATAATAGCTTAACTAAAAAAATAAAATTAAATAATGATTCCAAATTTTAAAGCACATCCATGGCACGGGGTTTCTGCAGGAGAAGATGCGCCAAATGTTGTAAATGTTTTCGTGGAGATTGTTCCTTCGGATACCATTAAATATGAAGTGGATAAAGAAACAGGATTTTTAAAGGTAGACAGGCCTCAGAAATTCTCAAACATTATTCCGGCATTGTATGGTTTCGTTCCAAGAACCTATTGTGATACAGGTGTAATGAATTTAGCGATCGAAAGAGGGGCAAATGATGTTACCATGGGAGATCACGATCCGTTGGATATCTGTGTTCTTAGCTCGCACAATATTCATGCAGGAGGTTTATTGATGGAAGCTATTCCGATCGGTGGTTTCAAAATGATTGACGGAGGAGAAGCTGATGATAAAATCGTTGCTGTAATGATCGGTGATCATGCTTTCGGACATTTCAGAGATATTTCAGAATTGCCTGAAGCGGAAGTGAAACGATTAATGCATTACTTTTTAACGTATAAAAACTTACCGGATGAACCTGCAAAATGCAGAATCCAGGAAGTTTACGGTGCTGAGCATGCTAAAAAAGTAATCAGAGCCTCTCAGGAAGATTACGCAAACAAATACGGAGGATAATTTTCTTCTAAACATCATAAAAAAAGGATAAATGAATTTTCGTTTATCCTTTTTTTATTTTCCTATGATTCAATATTTCATTAGTTGTAATTCCTTCGGCGTTTAAATAAAAAGAATTATAAGATTATTATTTTAAGATTGGGAAAATTATTCAATCCTTTATTGATCGACATTTCCGGGAGTATGTCAATCCCATAAAAAAAGTAGTCTATCGTAGACTACTTTTTTCATCTACAAATGTAAACAAATTCTTTTTACTTGCAAACACAACAAATTGTTTTCTAATTTCTTAGTTTTGTTCATCATAAAGTCTTTATGTAAGCTACCCAATTTTGTGACCATTCTAAATGATAGATTCTTTCATTTTTTGTTTATATTTTTTAGGGCTTATATTTCCTAATGCTTCGTGCGGTCTGTTGTAATTATATTCTATCCACCACTGATTTGCTTTTTCTTCGGCATCCTGTAGATTTTTAAAGACATACATATTGAGAAGCTCATTTCTACAGCTTTTATTCAGTCTTTCAATAAGGCTGTTTTGTGTAGGTTTCCCTGGTTGTATATAATGGATCTCTATTTTATTTTCCTGAGCCCATAGCTGAAGATTTTTAGATATAAACTCAGGGCCATTGTCAACTCTTATGCGTTTAGGCTTACGCCCTTGTTGTTTTAACTGTTCTAAAACTCTCACTACTCTTGCAGAACAGATACTTGTATCAATTTCCATAGACAGTAATTCCCGGTTATAATCATCAGCAATATTTAATATTCTGAATCTTCTCCCGTCATATAAACTGTCGCTCATAAAATCCATACTCCAACATTCATCAGGCTCCAGAGGAATATTGATGTTTTCTTTGATTCTGGTGGGAAGTCTTTTTCTTACCCTTCTGCGAATGCTCATTTTTAAGGCCACATAAACCCTATGAACCCGTTTATGATTCCAAATATATCCCAAATTCCTAAGTTTATGATATAGCTTCCAAAAACCATAACCTGGATGCTCTTGCGAAAGTCTGGTCAGAGCATCAATTAATTCATCGTCGTTCTTTCTGCTTTTGTACCGATAGCTGCGCCTGCTGATACCAATTGTTAAACAACTTTTCCTCTCACTGAAATTATATTTCTCCCGGATAAAGTTGACAATTTCACGCCGTCCAGAAGGCTTTACCACTTTTTTGACAGAACATCTTTTAAAGCTTCAATCTCTAAACATCTTTCTGCATAAAGTTTTTTAAGTTTAGAATTTTCGGATTCCAGATCCCGCATCTTTTGAATATCCGAACTTTCCATCCCAGAATATTTACTCTTCCAACGATAAAATGTACCTTGTGTAATACCATGAGTACGGCATATTTCTATCACACTCTTCCCAAGTTCTTGTTCTTTCAAAATTCCAAAAACCTGACTCTCTGAATACTTACTCTTTTTCATATTTAAATTTAAAGTTTTTTAAAGCAAAAACTCTATCTTTAAATGGATACATTTTCAGGGAAGTTTACATTTAAAAAAAAACTTGTAGCAAAACAGCCGGAATTTTACACCCCGTTTTACACCTGTTTTTAAGAAGTTTTGCAATGGTGAGCTTTGTATGTAAAAAGTAGTCTACGATAGACTACTTTCTTACAAAACATGAGACTACAAATGATATTTCCCTCTAAAGCCCTCTCCCTCCAACGCTTTTGCGTGGTATTGTTGTGCTTTTTGGTGGTCTTGGTATCATCATTGTTGAGCGCTCAAACCTTTTTACAATCCGATTCTGTAGTCTTTGTATCCGAAGACTCGTATTTGTATGCAGATTCTCCAATATATATTTCCGGTCAAACTTTTAGAAAAGGCTCTTTTAAGAAGTGGCCCAAAACAATTATTAAAAGATCCTCTCCAAGAACTTCCACTCAGAAGTCAATGAGTAGTCCAACGCATAATGCTTTCTATAAAAGCAGTCCAACAGGCAGACATACCTTTGCACTCCTTTTTAATTCTTCTTCAATGGCTGTTATCGGAAGCTCTTCTCCGGTAAAACTTCAGCATAAAACAATACCATCTTCCTTTTTTCTATTAACAAGCGCAAGAAGGGATAAAGAAAAATGTATTTATATCATTCCTTATCCTTTCCAGCTAAAACATATTATGATCAATCATTTCGGGCGTCCTCCGCCCAATTTTAAACACGGATAACACTAATGTTTTATCACAAATGGTACAAATTGTTGAACGCCAATAAAAACAAATGCTTTAGCAAAGGAGATTATCCACTCTATTTGTCATCCCGTAGGGATCTCAGCAAAGAATTCCACATAATATTTGTGAAATTAGTGTTCAACCATTAGTGCCATTCGTGTTTCGTCAATTCGAGTGTTTTTTCGTAACAAGGTGAAGAAAAAATGTATCGGGAATGAATTTATCCTCAAACTCACAAACTTCTCGATACGATTTTTTCAAAATCTACTCGAAGTGACGAGCCTGTCGAAGCTATTATTGAGTCGGAGGGTTTGAGAGTGGGAGGGTTTTAGGGTGGAGTGGAATATGGGAGGATTTAAGAGGGAAAATAGTGGCTTCGAGTCACCTCAGCCACCAGGACTCTTCCACGCTCAAACTCTAAAACCCTCCAACTCTAGAAACTCCACAAGCTCTTATAAGTGCAACGCCTTTGTGAAACTTAAAAACACATCATAGATAAAAAAAATCTTCGTGTACTTAGTGTTCAAATGAACGCTGACTAAGTCACCAAAACATAAACATAAATACAAACAATGAAACATTTAATTACAACAGCTGTTCTGCTTTTCAGCATTACAGCATTCGCTCAAGTGGGGATTAATACAACAACTCCCAATGCTACCCTCGATATCAAAGCCAAAACAACCGATGGCAAACCTCAGGGATTGATTTTCCCTCAATTAAGTGGTACTGAAATCCAGAACAGAACCTATGGGTCGAACCATGTGGGAACGATCATTTATGCTACTGCGGCTCCTTCCGCTCCGAATACCATTACCGCAGAAATTACCGAACCGGGATTCTATTATTTTAACGGAACCAAATGGAAAAAGATAAACAGCTCAGGGAGCACAATAAGCTACACCACTATTGCAGATCCTAATATTTTGGGGTACGTACCCAGCACTACGGCAACAGCTTCCGTAGATGCACCGGCGACTTTAACAGTGGGCTCTGCTACCGCAACACGAAGAGGAACGGGAACATTTGGAGGGCATACCTATGCATCGTATTCTACAAGTGGATCTGTAACATGGTATGAAGCTTATAATGCCGCAAAAAACATGGGAGGCTATCTGGCCGTATTCACTACTGATGCAGAATGGCAGTATGTTGAAACCAATTTATTGACAGCTTATACTATATTCAATACCAATGGTGCTTGGATTGGTATGGCTAAGTTTTCTTGGTCAGCAGGTTCTGCTATGACTCCAGATCCGGAATTAAAATGGATTACGGGGGAACAACCTAATCATGATTATTCAGCGGGAGGAACTGGAGCAATAAGAAAAGTTAATTGGTTTAATTCAACAGAACCCAATAATGCAGGTAATACTGAAGGATTTATTCATGCCCACGCTAAAAATGCGGCTTATACAAAAACCGTTAATGGTTATACAAGTACACACCCATGGAATGATGTACAAGCAAATAATACAACTATTGGCTACGCAGGTGGTTTTATTGTAGAATTTCAGCAATAAAATTAATAAATCCTAACCCTGACAGGGTTCTCAACCCTGTTAGGGTTTATAATAACTTTTAACAACCATTTAAAATATACAACAATGGCAACAATTCTTCACAAAATCAAAGCGTATCTCTATGATAACGTTTTAACCAAAGACAATCCTAATGACCTAACCGCCAAAACAGTAAGCGAACGCAGTCTCAATGTACAGCAGATCTGCCAGTCAGCCGTAAGCCGCGGTGGGGCAGATATCTCCGCCTCAGCGATGGAGCATGCCACAGAGTTGTTCCTTAAGGAAATGGCGTATCAGTTGTGTGATGGATATTCTATTAATACTGGTTACTTTATGGCCAACACCACCATTCGTGGGGTTTTTGATAGTCCGTCAGAGACATTTAATAAAGACAAGCACAGCATCATCTTTCAGTTCAACCAGGGAGAAAAACTAAGGGCAGAGATTCCTAATATTGAAGTCGAAATCCTGGGCGTGGCAGAGGCTTCTGCAATAATCTTGCAGGTAACGGACGTGAAGAGCGGTTCGGTCAATGATCTTCTTACTTCGGGTAGAAACCTTAAGATTGCAGGAAGCAAGATCAAGGTAGCAGGCAACGATCCTTTTGTTGGGGTATTCTTTGTCAATACCTCCTCTAATGTCAGAACAATGGTAGAGGAAAGTGATATGGTAACCAATAATCCTTCGGAGCTTATCGTAGTGGTTCCTCCATTACCCGCAGGCACCTATTACCTGGAAGTGGTGACGCAATATGCGGGAAGTATCACGCTCAAAGAACCCCCTACCGCTGTTTTTGACCGCGAACTCACCGTACAGTAAAACAGGAGGATTGCAACGGTGCTTGCAAGGGGTATGCAAGGGCGCTAACAAGGCTCTTACACCGAGGCTTGCAAGGTGGTTGCAAGGTACCATGCAATAGGATTGCAAAAAAGAAGCTCTTTTCCGGCCGGCAAAGGAGCAGTTCATCATAAAGTCCGGCTAATATCATTTGTCTGCGCTCCGGTTAGGTTTTGGGTCCTGGCCGGAGTTTTTTTGTGGAAGGGTTTTTGAGTTTGAGGGTGAGAGTGTTTTTGAGTATCTGAGTATGAGAGTTTCTACGGAACGACAAAGAGTTGTAAAATGCCGGTGACTGAGGATCTCGAAGTCACATCCTCTTCACATAATGGGAATGGATTTCAAACGCAAGGAGCGCAAGGTTTTATTTGAAATTAATTGCGCATATTTTCCGTTCGCAATGGCGCTCTGCTCAGCAAATGATAGCTAAATTTAATATTGCATTGTTTTTTTTGAACACGAAGCCCACTAAGATTTTTTGAAAGTATGGCGCATATTTAGTTTCACAAAGCCGTTTGACTACGTCGAATCTTCGATTTCACTTAAAAGAGAACACAAAGCCAACTATTGTAATGGCTGACTGCAATTGATAATAGGGACAAATTAAAAATTCCACTCCTTCGGAGGGGAGGCGAAAATTCAAAGAATTTTTGTCGGGGTGGTTCAAAAATACTGCCTACACAATAACCTCCATTCTATCCATCCCAATTGTCATCCCGATAGGGATCTAAGCCCGAATATTTCCATGCTACTATTACCAACGATGCCGAGATTCCTACCGGAATGACAAAGTGTGTGTGTTAGGGTGGGAGAGTTGTAGAGTGGGGAATCTTGGTGGCTGAGCGGAGCCGAAGCCACCATTAATGTTGAGTTTAATAAAACGTACTGAGAAGGGTTTGATTTTAACTAGGATGAAGCCGGTGTTACTAAAAAAGCTTTGTATTTTTTGAATAAATAGAGTCATTAGAATAAAGATTAACCGTTTAACTTTATGATTTTTAAACAGGTATGATGTTTTTCGGTAATTTCATCAGAATAATTCATTATATTTATTACTCTATTACCAAAAAAATATTAAACTATGGATCTATTTGTGTTAGTACCAATTTTTGGTGTTGTTGCTTTACTGTACACTTTCTTTCAAAGTAACTGGGTAAGTAAGCAAAATGCCGGAAATGAAAAAATGAAAATAATCAGCGGACACATCGCTGACGGTGCAATGGCTTTCCTCAAAGCTGAGTACAAGATTTTAACCTACTTTGTTATCGTTGTAGCTATTTTATTGGCCGTGATGGGTTCCAGTAATGCGAATTCTCATTGGAGTATAGGCCTTGCATTTGTTTTTGGAGCCGTATTTTCGGCACTGGCAGGTTTTATCGGGATGAAAATTGCCACAAAAGCTAATGTAAGAACAGCAGAAGCTGCAAGAACTTCACTTTCAAAAGCTTTAAAAGTTTCCTTCACAGGAGGTTCCGTCATGGGAATGGGCGTTGCCGGTCTGGCAGTTCTAGGGTTGGGAACTCTTTTTTTAATTATCAAACAAATCTTTGCACCGAATGCACATGTTGACTCCGAGGAAATGGAAAGGACAATTGAGATCCTAACCGGTTTTTCACTGGGTGCAGAGTCTATTGCTTTATTCGCGAGAGTAGGTGGCGGTATTTATACGAAAGCAGCAGACGTAGGCGCTGATCTTGTAGGAAAGGTAGAAGCCGGAATTCCTGAAGATGATCCCAGAAACCCGGCTACAATTGCGGATAACGTTGGGGATAATGTTGGCGACGTTGCGGGGATGGGCGCCGACCTGTTCGGTTCTTATGTGGCCACGGTTTTGGCTACGATGGTCTTAGGGAGAGAAACGGTTTCAGAAGATGCATTCGGAGGCTTTGCACCGATTCTCCTGCCAATGCTTATTGCAGGTACAGGAATTATCTTTTCCATCATAGGAACTTTATTTGTAAGAATAAATGATAATGAAGATTCATCGACATCAAGCGTTCAGAATGCATTAAATCTGGGAAACTGGGGAAGCATTGTGATCACAGCGATATTTTCTTATTTTTTGGTGAATTATCTTTTACCTGATAAAATGATTTTGCGGGGACACGAATTCTCTAAAATGGGAGTCTTCGGAGCTATCATGGTAGGATTGATAGTAGGAACATTAATGAGTATCATAACAGAATATTATACGGCCATGGGAAAAAGACCTGTTTCCAGTATTGTAAGACAATCTTCTACAGGCCATGCCACCAATATCATCGGCGGACTTGCCGTGGGAATGGAATCGACCTTGCTTCCGATCATTGTTCTGGCCGGAGGAATTTATGGTTCTTATCTGTGTGCAGGATTATACGGCGTTGCTATTGCAGCAGCCGGTATGATGGCCACTACAGCCATGCAGCTTGCCATCGATGCTTTCGGACCGATTGCCGATAATGCAGGAGGAATCGCCGAAATGAGCGAATTGCCAAAAGAAGTTCGTGAGAGAACAGATATCCTGGATGCGGTAGGAAATACAACGGCAGCTACCGGAAAAGGGTTTGCCATCGCTTCAGCAGCTTTAACCGCTCTTGCTCTCTTCGCAGCGTTTGTGGGAATTGCAGGGATCGACGGAATTGATATTTACAGAGCTGATGTTTTAGCCGGACTTTTTGTCGGCGGTATGATTCCCTTTATATTTTCCTCACTGGCCATTACAGCAGTAGGACAGGCTGCCATGGCAATGGTGGAAGAAGTAAGAAGACAGTTCCGTGAAATCCCCGGAATTTTGGAAGGAAAAGCACAACCGGAATATGAAAAATGCGTTGCCATATCCACCGATGCTTCCATTAAAAAAATGATGCTTCCCGGCGCTATTGCTATTGTTTCACCTTTACTAATCGGTTTTATTTTCGGACCTGAAGTGCTGGGAGGATTTCTTGCGGGAGCAACAGTAAGCGGTGTTTTAATGGGAATGTTCCAGAATAATGCAGGAGGGGCATGGGATAATGCTAAAAAATCTTTTGAAAAGGGAGTAAACATCAATGGACAGACTTATTATAAAGGTTCAGAACCTCATAAAGCATCCGTGACAGGAGATACGGTAGGTGATCCGTTTAAAGATACTTCTGGCCCTTCGATGAATATTTTGATTAAACTGATGTCCATCGTTTCATTAGTGATTGCTCCGACATTGGCTGTTCTTCATAAAGATAAAATAGAAGCCAACAGAAAAGCAAAAATCGAAAGTTTAACAGGAATTAAAAGTACAGGAAATACCGCAGTAGTAGCTATTCCCACGGAAGTAAAAGGATATCTGAATGAAAATGGTGATTTTGTTTACGATACAGGAGCATTAAAAGAAGTGCAGCTGGAAAGCGGAAAGAAAATTTCTATTGGTGAAAACAGCCAGTTGTATGATATGTATGAAATGGTTAAAACTAAAGATCAGGCACTGCTGGATCCCAACAAATGGTTTACCATTGAAAATCTTTACTTTGAAACAGGATCAAGCGAATTGAAAACCGGCGCTGAAGCACAGCTTTTAAATCTGGTGGAAATAATGAATGCTTACCCGACAATGAGAATAAAATTAGGGGGTTACACTGACAATACAGGAAATGAGGAAAGTAATCAGAAACTTTCTAATCTGAGAGCGCAAACTGCAAAACTGAAATTACTGGAGCTGGGAATTGCCGGTGACAGGGTAGAAGCGGAAGGTTATGGCTCGCAGCATCTCGTATGTGTGGCCAATGATACTGATGAATGTAAAGCAAAAAACAGAAGAATTGACGTAAGAGTTTTGGGTCTTTAAGCTGGAATAATTTTTCTAAATAATAGTAAGCACTGCTTTTGCGGTGCTTATTTTTTATGTCTAATGTTTTAAATTCTAATATATTTTTAACATTAAGGAATTTAGGTTTAATTTCTTCATTAACTTAATCTAAATCAATTAATTGATTTCTTAATTTTTCCCGGCTTAATAAACTGAATTTCTTAATGTTAATATTAAGAAAAAACTTCGTTATTTAGATGAAGCAACGTTAAGCAGAAGTCCATAAAAAATTATTGGATCAAATTTAAATAGCCCTAAGTTTAAAGATTTTTCCTAAGATGTTCCAATGCGTTAATAATAAGATCATCTTTTTTCGCAAAGCTGAAACGTACATAATCTGAATTCTGTTTCGAATTGTAAAAAGCAGAAAGTGGAAGGCAAGCGACCTTTTTTTCTACTGTAAGCCATTTTGAAAATTCCACATCAGTCATCGTTTGGGAAATATTCCTGAAATTCACAACCTGAAAAACAGCGCCTTCAGCTTTATTCTCAACCATAAAAGGAGTTTCTTTAATAAGATCATTAAAAATATCACGCTTTTTCTGCATCAGCTGCTGATTTTCAGAAGGATCAAATATATCAAGATATTTAGCTATAGCGTATTGACATGGAGCATTAGCACTATACGATATATATTGCTGATGACATCTGAATCTGGCTGTAAGATCTTCAGAAGATAAAAGATAGCTCACTTTCCAGCCGGTAGAATGAAACATTTTCCCAAAAGAAAAGATACAGAAAGTCCTTTCCTTAAGTTCAGGATGCAAAAATGAACTGTAATGCTCAGTTCCGTCGTAACAATACGTATCATAAATTTCCTCTGAAATAAGATAAATCTCGTGATCTTTTATGAGTTCATACAGCTGATTCCATTCATCTTGAGACCATACTTT
The DNA here is from genome assembly GCF_977014045.1 of Chryseobacterium lineare. Taxonomy (NCBI): domain Bacteria; kingdom Pseudomonadati; phylum Bacteroidota; class Flavobacteriia; order Flavobacteriales; family Weeksellaceae; genus Chryseobacterium; species Chryseobacterium lineare. The sequence goes on from NZ_CDRNIQ010000001.1 coordinate 1,002,771, forward strand.
TCCGGTGGGATTCTGTGGAGAATTGATAATAATTGCTCGCGTTTTTTCTGAAATACAATCTTTTAATTTTTCCCAGTTGATGGTGAAATCGTTATCAAGATCATAATAAACAGGAATTCCATGATTTAAAACAATCGACGGACCGTACGTATAATAAGAAGGCTGTATAACAATCACTTCATCTCCTTGATTGATAATGCATTTAAGAGCAGTATATAATGTAAAGGTTGCACACGGCGTAATGGTAACCTGCTTATCATTCAGCAAAATACTGTTGTTTCTTTTTGAATTATAACGGATGATACTTTCTATCAATAAAGGATTTCCTGCGAGAGGTTCGTAATGATGTGTTGATTGATCAGCTGCTTCCTTTAAAAACTCTTTCAGGTGAGGATCAATATCAAAATCCGCAAGACCCAAAGAAAGGTCAAAGCTGTTATTTTTTAAAGCCAGCTCAGACATTTCAGAAAAAAAGGAGTAATGGGTAAATCCGTAAACTTTCTCCATATATTTTGCATTGATATCAAATATAAGAAATTTACAGATGCATAGAGATTTAAATAAATTTTGTTATTTTTAAACAAATTAAGTTTACAATGACAAAATTATTAATCCCTATATTTTCAATAGCTCTGTTAATAAGCTGTGGAACGGCAAAAACCGGTTCTGATGTTTCTTCCGGTCAGAATTCATCAACAATAAAAAATGATAAGGCATTTCTTTCTGCTTATAAGGAGATTAAAGCATCTGACTTGAAGAAAAACTTGTATATCATCGCTTCAGATGAAATGGAAGGAAGAGATACCGGAAGTCCCGGACAGAAAAGGGCAGGAGAATATATGGTAAATTACTATAAAAATCTTGGAATTTCATATCCTAAAGCACTAGGCTCTTACTATCAGAAAGTTCCTTCTGATTTTATGAAAAAGCGCGGAGGTGACAGTCTTCCGGATTCTGAAAATATTCTGGCATTTATAGAAGGTTCTGAAAAACCAGAAGAGATTGTTGTGATTTCAGGGCATTATGATCATGTAGGTACAAAAAATGGTGTGGTTTACAATGGCGCCGATGATGACGGAAGCGGAACGGTGGCTGTCATGGAAATAGCAAAAGCATTCCAGAGTGCAAAAAAAGCTGGGAAAGGACCGAAAAGATCTATTTTATTTCTTCATGTGACAGGAGAGGAGCATGGCTTATTCGGGTCTGACTATTACACCAGCAATCCTGTATTCCCGCTTGCCAATACGGTAGTTGATCTCAATATTGACATGATCGGCCGCGATGATCCCGAAAACAGAGGCAAGCAATATGTGTATGTAATCGGTTCTGAAATGCTGAGTTCTCAACTAAAAGTGATTACCGAAGCAGCAAATAAAAGAACCAATAATCTTGAGCTGAATTATAAATATGATGATCCTAGCGATCCTCAAAGATTGTACTACAGATCAGATCATTATAATTTTGCTAAAAATAATATTCCTGTCGCATTCTTCTTCGACGGTATTCATGAAGATTATCATAAACCGACCGACGATGTTGAAAAAATCGATTATGATTTGCTGGCAAAAAGAACTCAACTGGTTTTTACAACGGCTTGGGAGCTTGCCAACAGACCCGAGAGAATTACAGTAGACAGAAAATAATAATAACAAAGAAACAAAAAGAAGGCAAATTGTTAAATGCAGTTTGCCATTTTTCATTTAAATACAAATTATTATGAATCAAAATCTAAAATCTATCCGACCTTTTATTGGGTCTCAGAACTTTGAAATCAGCAGGAATTTTTACCAAGATCTTGGTTTTAAAGAAATCATTCTTGAGCCAAAGCTTTCTTTATTTCAGTGGAAAGAAATTTCATTTTATCTTCAGGATGCCTATGTAAAAGACTGGATAGACAATACCATGCTTTTTATTGAAGTAGACGACACCGATGAATTCTGGAATTATCTCCAGAGTCTTCAGCTTACTGATAAGTATCCGACAGCAAAGTTGGCACCTGTAAAAACAATGCCTTGGGGCAAAGAGTGTTTTGTACACGATCCATCCGGTATTCTATGGCATTTCGGGGAATTCTTTAATAAATAATAACATAAAAAGGCAAATTCATTTGCTTTAATGACTTTTAAAAATGATTTACGCATTTGACACCTATTATTTTGAGAATTATGCTAATACGGTCTGTATCGCCTTTGAAGACTGGAATTCTGATCAGGAAACAGAAATTTACAATGCTAAAACAGCAATTATATCCGACTATGAGAGCGGTGCTTTTTACAAAAGAGAACTGCCCTGCATTATCAATCTGTTGAAAAATATTGAATTAAAAGAAGGAGATCTTATTATTGTTGATGGATATGTAACATTGGATAATGATGGCAAAATTGGTCTGGGCGGACACCTTTTTGAAGCACTGGATCATAAATTTCCTGTAATAGGAATTGCAAAAAACGGATTCAATTCGGCGGATGACATGAGAAGAGAGGTGTACAGAGGAAATAGCATAGCACCGTTATTCCTTACGGCAATAGGAATTGATGTGGATGAAATTAAGATAAAAGTGAAGGAGATGCATGGAAATTTCAGGATACCTTCATTGTTAAAAAAACTGGATCAGCTTTCAAGAATGCCATGAACAGATATATTTGAAAATATGATAAATATCACCGCGATATTATTTAGATTAATTCTAAATAGATGTAAATTTGTTTCAGTCGAAAGAATATGAAACACATATCTTAATCATATCCATATCAATTTTTGTTTTTAAAACCGGCAGATATTCTGTCGGTTTATTTTTTTAAACTTGTGGTCTCACCAAGAATCGAACTTGGATCTAAAGTTTAGGAAACTTCTATTCTATCCGTTGAACTATGAGACCGCGGTTCAAATGTATTAAAAAAATTTAAGAATAGAAATAAAAGAATCCGCTCTTTAGGAACGGATTCAGTAGATAAAAACATCTCATTTTTTTAATTAGACAACAATAAAAAAGCACAGCCGACGATGCTGTGCTTAAATTTTTATAAATTTAAATGCGATTTCAAAGTTGAAAAAAGCAAAATATGTTTCCACTTCAGTTTGTATTTCATAGTAAATGTAGAAATAAAAATCCGTAAATACAATAACTGAATGTTAAAATTCACACGTTATCCACATTTTTTTGTGGATAAGTTATAAGCTATTTATTTTTAACCAAAATCTTATCAGTAGCCTTTCTGCTGAGAATTTCCTGCTTTCCATCAACTTCCACGGTAACAGATTTATCGAAGCTTTCAATTTTTACAATCTTAATTTTCTTGTTTAAAAGCAAATTCCGTTCAGTAAGATAATTGAGAAAAGCATCATCAGAAAGGGTAACAGACTTGAAAGTTACTGTTTCACCTACCTCACATGAGCTCAGTCTTTGCAAATCCTGCGCTATGATATTTCCGTCTTTATCAGGAATGGGTTCACCGTGAGGATCAAATTTCGGATGATCCAGGATTTCATCCATTTTATCAAAAAATATCGTTGAATGTACGTGTTCCAGCTGTTCTGCAATTTCATGTACATTTTCCCAGCCGAAGTTCATTTTTTTTACCAGAAACATTTCGGTAAGTCTGTGTTTTCTTACAACCAAAGCTGCTTCACGTCTTCCTTTTTCTGTAACAATGAGTGGCTTGTAGGTTTCATAGATGACCCAGTTTTTGTCGGCAAACTTTTTCATCATGTTGTTTACACTCGGCATTTTTACGGATAAAAACTTGCTGAGTTCATTAATCGTCACTTTACTTTCACTGTCGACCAAATGAAATAAAGCTTTGAGGTAATTTTCTTCCGTGAGTGTTGTTTTCAAAATGTTAGAGTCTTTGTATTACAAATCTAACAAAATATTTATTAATATTATACGGTTCTTCCTCTTAGTTTTTTTAATTTTACCTTATGAAATTTTCATTCAAAAACGACTATTCGGAAGGTTGTCATCCTCATATTTTACAGGCTTTAGTATCTTCAAATCTTGATCAGCAGGCGGGTTACGGAGAAGATCAGTATTCTTTGGAAGCTAAAGAATTAATTAAACAAAAAATTAAAAATTCAGATTCGGAAATTTATTTTGTTTCCGGCGGAACACAAGCAAACTTAATTGTTATTTCTTCGGTTTTAAAGCCTTACCAATGCGCGGTTTCTGCAGGTACGGGACATATTTTGAATAATGAAACGGGAGCTATTGAAGCAACGGGTCATAAAATTTTGAGTATTAATAAAGAAGACGGAAAATTAACCCCGGAAGATATTATTCCTGTTTTGGAAAGTCATAGAAACGTTCCGCATCAGGTAATGCCAAAGCTTATCTATATTTCAAATTCTACAGAGCTGGGAACGATCTATACGCTTGGGGAACTTGAAGATCTGTCAAAATTCTGTAAGGAAAATAATCTTTATCTTTTCATGGACGGCGCAAGGATGGGGTATGGGCTGACAGCCGAAACCAGCGACCTGACACTGGAAAAAGTTGCAGAGCTAACTGATATTTTTTATCTGGGTGGAACTAAAAACGGAGCTTTGATAGGAGAGGCCATCGTAATTAATAATAAAGAACTTCAGCAGGATTTTGCTTTTAACATTAAACAAAAAGGAGCTTTACTGGCAAAAGGCAGACTGCTTGGCATCCAGTTTCTGGAACTGATGAAAAATGATCTGTATTTTGAGCTGGCCAGGCACGCCAATCAACAGGCCATGAAAATGAAAAAGGTAATGCAGGAAAGGGGAGTCGAATTTCTTTCGGATACTTATACCAATCAAATTTTTCCTATTTTAGACAATAATCTTATTGAAAAATTATCTGATAAATTTGAATTTTACGTGTGGAAAAGAATTGATGAAAATTTTTCTGCCATCCGCCTGATCACTTCATGGAATACCTGCGATGAACCCATCAATGAATTTATTGAGATTATTAAAAATGAATTATAAAAAACAGCCTGATTTGCAGGCTGTTTTCATTTATATATGTTAGAACGTTTCTTAATTTAAAGCTTTTGCAACAAGATTACAGTCTGCCACTTTGAGGTTTCGTCCGCCTGTATATTTTATTTTTTTCTCGTTTGCATATTTTGTTCCGGTTTCAGGATCTCTGTCTCCAATACCTTCGTTCAGTCCATTTTTAGTTTGGAGAAAATAGATTTCGTTTTTATTTCCTGTTTTGCCTTCAGACGCAAAATTGTACGTAAGCTTTAGTGTATCACCTGATTTAAATCCGGATAATTCTCCTTTGTTACTGTCTTTTTCGCTGTTTTTGGCAGCCATTTTTCCGGTTATTGTTCCCAGATTATCATCAATACTCACAAAAACGGTGTCTTTTCCGGTTACTCCCATGTAGCAGAAAGATTTTGCAACGAGGGTATCAACAATTTTTTCTGTTGCGGCAGTAGTATCCGGTTGTGGTATTTCAGCGACAGGAGCTTCCGGCTTTTTGTTGCAGTTCAGTAAAAAAACTGACAATAAGCTTAATAAGATTAATTTTTTCATATCCCTTTTTATTAAGTTAGATTAATTTCATTTTGGCTAAAATAACAATACTATTTTATTTGAAAATTAAATTGGAGTAAACAAATCAATTTGTAGTCCAAAAATTTTTAAACCTTAAGACAGCCTCTGAAGCCTCTTGCTGCATAGTACGATTCAGCACCGTTGTGGTACATGAAAACCGTGTCGTATCTTCTGTCACAAAAGACAGCGCCACCCATTTCTCTTATTTTTTCCGGAGTTTTTATCCAGCTAGACGTTTTAAGGTCAAATTTTCCTAACTCCTGAAGCTTTCGATATTGCTCTTCAGTTAATATCTCTATCCCCATTTCAGCCGCTTTATCTAGGGCATTTCCTTCAGGTTTGTTAGCTTTTCTTGAATTCCAGGCCTGATAATCATAGCAAAGACTTCTGCGTGCCGGACTTTCAGGTGAGCAGTCGAAAAACAGATATTCTCCCGTGGCTTTATCATAATCTACAACATCCGGTTCGCCACCGGTGATCTCCATTTCATGGAGTGACCAGAGTTTTTCGGGATGATGTTCCAGCTTTTGCTGAATGGCTTTCCATTCAATATTATGATGTCTTGAAAGGTTTTTTTCAAATCTAATTTTCAGAATTTCAACGAATTCACGGCTTTTTTCTGGTGATAGTTTTTCAGTAGTCATTGTTGGATGAAGGTTTATGTTTGAAAATGCAAAATACGAAAGTTTAATTAATCCGGCTTTTGATTTATTTAAAGTTAAAAGAAATCATCTAATTTTAGATCTTTTTTTCCCTTCGTTTTGTTTTTTCATCTTTATTTTGCTCTTTGCAATTAATAAAAAAAGATAAAATGATTAAAATAAAATATTCATTATTATTTTTTATCTATCAATCCATTTTTTGTTATAATGTAATCAGCTTTATTAATTAATTTTTCATTATAAAATTGATTAATACTTATCTTATAGTCTTTAGAAATATTATAAGTTATATATTTTGAACCTCCATTATCAATTTCTTCATTTGTATATAAAATAATATTAGAAATTACTTTATATTGACTATTCAAAACTAAAAGATACCAAGTTGATTGACCATTTAAGTCATGTGTTATTAAAATAACAGGTTTAATATCATTATTGATGGTGGACAGTTTTGCCATTTTATAGTTATCTTGGTGTTCAAATGGAAATAGCTTATAATATTCTTTGCCTATATCAATAAACCCTTTTTCTTCATTTATTGCATCGAAGTCATATTTGACTGGTAGTGAAAGCTCATTACAAATACCATAAACTTTTTCTAATGTATTCTCTACTATTACTTTAGAAGAGCAAGAATCAAACAATTCTTTCCATTTCTTATTATATTTTAATTCAACAGGTCTATCTAAATTGGCAGAAGTATTAAATAACTTACCATCATTTTTATGAAATTCTATCCATCCAATTGTTCCTGTACCTTCGGTATCGACGAATACCTTACAAGATATTATACGATTATTATCATTATCAATTAAAAGATTTACTTTATTTTTTTCCATTTTCCATTCTGAAAATGGAAAGTTACTGCTTCTCACAAGTTCTGTAAGGTAATCATAACAATTATCAGATACTTTGCTTGAGTAATTAATGGTTCGACCTTTTGTATCTTTTTTTAAAGGCTTTCCATTGCAAGAAAATAGCAATAAAGTTAAAATGACTAGTATTATTTTATTCATGTTTTTATTTGTTTTCAATTTCATTTATAAATCTTGGTTTTATACTTTTTATGTAGATTTCATATACTTTTTGATTAGATTCGTTAGTTGAATGCCATCTTGCCCAATTTCCATTATACTTTTTTATATAAAATGCTTTGTATTCCATTCCTGCTATTACAGAAGGTAGTATGACAAACTCCTTTTTTCGGTCAGTTACTTGCTGATTTCCTCCTTTTCCACTCATTCCTTTGTTTTCATATGCACTCCATACGCCAATTGGTCTAAACTGTGGATTTTCTTCAAAAAAAATTTTATCCCAGCCATAATACGGAGCTGAACCAAATACTTCCATCCCTCCGGTTCCACAAGCTTTGTATTGTTCTGACTGAAAGTGACGTGTCTCATCTCGATACATTTGCTCAATTATTATAGCGATGTCTCTTCCATATTTATCATAAATTATTTTAATAGCTTCTTTTGCGTCTCTTTCATTAAAATTATTAATTAAAGACGTTGCAAGGATAGCGGGAGTGTTTATTTTTTTTACTGTGCCATTCCCCACACAATTACAAATATTTTTGTTAGTTTTTTTTGCAATAGCAACAATGCTTTCTCCATTTGCATGATTTATATCTTTTACGAAAAATTCATCCTTCAAGTATTTTAGTTCAAATTGACGTACATCATAATGAATCCATGTACTCGCAATAAACTCACCTTTATATACAGGTATACCTGGTTCTAATGAAAACTGATTAATTTTTCCCCATCTAACTTGATTGCCTAAATATTTAACATATATTTTTTGCCGTATTTCCTCTATTTCTTTAGGTATTTGTGTTCGCTTTTTATTTTTTTCAAAATGTATATCCAATGCTTTTCCCATATGGTTTGTTGATGTTCTTTTATGTTGTCTGTTATTTTCATGACATCTATAACCAGAAAAAATACATTTAACAGAATATTTCAAATCTTTTTCTATAACAGTTGTATAAAACATTGCAGCCCTTAATGCCCAAATTAAGCTTCTATGAATTCCAGGATATTCATACTTACGATAAAGCTCTTTTATTTTAGAATCTTGCTTTTGTTGAGAAAATTTTCCATTTCCAAAACCATTGCATTTACCACATGAACATTTTACATCATCAAAAGCAATAATATATTTATTCTGAAACTCATCTATTGCTTTCAAAACATTACCACAAATCTTTCCCGTTTCTGGCACACCCATATAATGTCTTTGAAACTGTTTTATCATTTTTTCTGTTCTATCTGTAAATTCATCAGTAGGAATATTTCCTCCAAAACCTGCTAAACGGATGTTAATTTCCCTTATCAATTCGCTTTTGTCTCCTTTCTTAATACAATATTGTTCTCCACAATTATTAATTTTTTCAGTTTTGTCATTACTTCCTACAACACTCACACTTCTTCCTGTGCTTGCGATAGGATTGATGCCCATTTGTTTTTTATATTTACCTTTTATGATGACTTCCTCAATTAAGGTTTCGCCATACACTTTTTTGTGATCTGTTACTTTTCCGTTTTCATAAGTTTGGTGTACAATATAATCAGGATTATCTATTTCAGTATTTTTACTTGCTTTCTTCCCGTATCATCTGCCATAAAAAGCTTCACTCGGTGAATTTTCTTTTTATCGCCTGCAACTACTTTTATTTTCAGCCCTGGAGGGATTTTCATTTCCGGCTTGTAAATGTAAGCTTCTATCAAAAGTTCTTTTCCAACCAATTTTTGATTGGTAATAGTATATGAAACTTCGTCACCTTTCTTCACCGGATCAGTAGGACTGGGTTTCAATTCTCTCCAGGAGCCATTTTCTTTTACATAAATTTTCCACAAAGCATTTTTTACTTTGTCATGGTCTTCCATGCGGTAAATTCTGCTGACTTTGTACAATGCTTTTTCACCGAGTTTTATTTCGGTTTTACCTGTAATCTGGGAAATTCCTCTTTTTGGCGTTTCCATATTTGTGTTTTTATTAGAATTTCTATTCAAAATCAAAGGAATCTTCTTTCTCTTCAATTTTATTAATAAATTCATTAAAGTTAATAACAGGATTCATTATACTCATCATGATAGGATTTGCGTTTTTCAGATTTTGCTTGCTGATTTCCACGGTTTGTCCATGATTCATGACTTTAATTTTACCGCCGCTAGCGCATTGAAGCTCAGAGATTTCTGTAAGGCAGCTTTTGCCTATTACTTTTACTTTTTCGTAGGGTTTTGTCCATTTTCCAATGGGGGAGAAACTGCAAGGCTGTCCATTTTGTATGGAACAGTTTCCGAAAGGAACAAGATCAGGATTGAATTGTAAATCGTCTTCGGTTACTGCCAGATAATCGGCTTTTCCGTTTGCATCGTTCCAATAATGTTTTTGGTGGCTGGTTACTTTGAAGTTTGGAAAGCTCGTGCCTTTATCGCAAATTGCTTTTCCTTTTTGAATAACAAAATGTTTTCCAGTGTGTTCTGAATTTTTCATCATGTATGGTTCTGTAATTTTTAAAATTCTGTATATCTTAATTTTACAAGAACCAAATATGGAAAATATACCTTGTTTCAAATATAGAAATATTTTTTAAAATGCAAAGCAATAATGAATTGGGGTGAATAATATTTCATGTAGATAATAAAAATTAAATGAGATTTTGTGAGAAATAAATTTGTCCTATAATTTATATTATGTTAAATAGAATGTGTTTCTAACTCTTATATAAGTCTTAATTTGATGTGGATTTCTTTAGTTGCAAATTTTTTAATTTAAAAAAATGAGACAGCCAAAATTACAGCATCAGGCGCATAACGTTTGACACTCTCTATACCAGAATCTCTGGCATAAGTTGATGAGTACATTTCGCTTGTTCCCAACACTTGATTATTATTGGCATTTTGAGTAAAATATGGCTCATTTCTTATCGATAAAAGCCTTCTGAAATTTGAATCTTTTATGCTTACTTTGCTACTGTTTATACCCTCAATACAATTTTGCTTTGTAGTGTACGTTTCGCTGGTTATTAAAATTTCTCCATTTGAAGCTCTCAAAACCCACCAATATTGACCATTGGATGTTTTACGGATAATGTATTTTCCCATTTTAATAAATTTTTGAATTGTTAATAATTATTTTATGAATATCCAAAAATAAATTAAATGATTTTGAAGTGATTACGGTTTCCCACAATACAAAAATATTTATTTATTGTACTACGCCGATTCTCGCTTTCACAGGAATATTAGACGTATTAAGGCTTGGTGTCTGTCCATGAAAATCAAAATCTATATTAACGCCCGGACGGAATATCAGACAATGGGTAGATCCTCCAAAATGGAATGTACCAATCGGATCGCCTTTTCTTACATGATCTCCTTCACGAACGGTAATTTCACAGCTGGAAACTTCTGCCATTCCGATGGCTACAAAGCACATAAGCCCGATTTTATCGTTATCAGACTGAATAAAGATCAGTGCACGTGCTGCCAATTCAGCGATATATCCCTGAGAATCATTTGGTCCCGCTGGATCATAACCTTCCGCAGGAGCTTCCGAGTAATAAGTTCCCGGAACATTTTGAATGGCGACCACTCTCCCATCCACCGGACTGTTCCAGCGATGGTATGTTTTAGCACATAGAAATGCTTGATAAACAGTACTGTTATCTCCAAATTCTCGGGCAAGTTTATGATTATCCATAATATCCAATAGTGAATATGGCTGACCTTTCATCCAGAATTTATCTTTCATCATCGCATTCGTTACACAGTTGTAAGGTGCCGATTCGCAGGCATTTACAATTACGGCCGGATCCCAATCTTCTTCACTGACTTCCCGTACTCCGGGATTGAATTCACGGGTGAAAAAATCGTCCCAGCTTTTATAGCCAAAATGTGGCTGGTCTGGCTGACATTGATAATTGTAGATGAAATTTTTTAGTGCATCATACGGATCGTTGCCCTTTCCTCTTAACGGATCCATGCTGGCGATAGCTTCCAGAGCTACCGGCGAAAACCATCCTACAGGATTGGTATAGTCCGGTTGTGGCTGATTTATAAGGCCGTCTACGAGTACATAAGTTGAATCAGGAGATTCAAGGAAAGCCTTCCATTCATTAAGGATGATCTGCAGTTTTTGATTGACTATCGAATTGGTAAATGTCAGGTATCCACCTTGTGTTCCCATCGCCCAGTCGAGAATGGCATTGATGGGAAATCCTACCAATCCGATTTTGTCTTCAATCTGGCTGTAACACGGACCTTCGTGTAAGATTTGATTCATGATCTGAAGCATGGTTTCAAAGTTTTTCACCTGGTCGTTGTATCCCTGAGGAACCTGGTCATACATGCTGGTAAAGCCCATATAGAGCACCGCATCATTGTAAATGGCATTTCTGAGGTCTTCAATAGCCGGATTTAACGGAAGCGGATTTGCATTTACCTGGGCAACTTTCTTCTCAATCCAGCGGTTCAGGAAATTTCTGTCGGATGGAAGCCATTTTCCCACTCTGTACTTTACGTGATTCATAATTAAGGTGTTTTTTCCTTACTCGTGTGGCTTTTCAGGATTGCGCCCCGTTTGAAATGGTTTCTGGTCTCCATGGTTATTAGTTGGGATAAATTTACATCTTAAATACACTTACAATCAAGAGTAATTTTACTTAAAACAAAATCTCGGTATTAATACGGAAACTTTCATTTTTTTTCAAAAATAAATCAGGATATTTCAAAGAAATATCCTGATTTATAGTAAGGTATATAGTTTTAATATGATTAAATATTATTTATATCTGCTCATATTTTCAAACTGATGATAAGAATCTTTAATGTTTTTTAAATGTTCCGAAACGACATCTAAGCTTTCCTGGCTTAGCTTGCCGCTGTCGATTGCATTTTGATAAGCATCAATAGCTGCTTTTTCACCAAAAATAACATTTTCAATGGTAGATTCTTCTTTGTTTCCCAATGTAAAAGAATTTTTAATGTCAATCCAAGTTCTATGAAGGGCACCTGCTACAGAAGATGAGTCATCCGGCGTTTCCCCATCATCCTGAATCAGATTGATCAATTCATTTTTCATCACTCTTGAAAGTGAATTTAGGCGTGCATATTCTGATTTCACATCCGGATAATTTTCCCAGATTTTTCCTTCTACTTTCGAAAATCCTTCAATTCGGTCGTTGGTAATGTGCAACAGGTCATTGAGTACTGATGCTTCTTCTTTATTTTTCATACTATTATAATTTTGGTGTGATGAGAATTGTACAAGAATTATACCTAGTAGCATAACCATGATACCATATTTCCGTATTTAAAGGAATTATGAATTAATAATAATAAAAGTTGAGCATAGATTTTTTGTGCGTATTTTTGTTCTATCATTCACAAAATTCAATATGAGTTCACTAGAAAAACTTAATATAAAAGCTGTATTTCTCGATGTCGATGGCACTTTAATCAGCTTTAAAACCAATAAGATCCCCGAATCTGCGGAACAAGCGATCAAGAGCCTGCGTAATAAAGGAATTAAAGTAATTGTGGCTACAGGCCGTTCCATTAATTCTTTGGATCATATCGGGCATATTACTTTTGACGGATTTATTACCTTTAATGGTGGCTATTGTATTACCACCAATGGAAAAGTAATGTTTAAAAAATACATTAATCCTGCAGATATAAAGAATCTTGTGAATTATTCACAACGTTTTCCTTTAAGTTATTCATTAATGTATGAAGATAAAGTGGAAATCAGTGATGCCACTCCTGAGGTGGTGGGAATGTATAGTCATGTTAATATTCCTGTTCCACCGGTTCACGATAAAGATAATATTGATATGGAACGTGTACTTCAGGCAAATATTTTCCTGGGACCTGAGGATGAGGAAAAATTTATGGAAACCATAATGCCGCATTCAATAGCATCCAGGTGGACTCCCCTTTTTGCTGATGTGAACCCCGGGGAGATCAATAAATTTACAGGAATTGAGCATTTCTGCGATCACTTCGGTATTGATATTTCAGAAACCATGTCTTTTGGGGATGGAGGAAACGATATTTCAATGCTGAAACACACAAAAATTGGTGTTGCTATGGGAAATGCCAATGATAATGTAAAGAAAATTGCTGATTATGTGGCTAAAGATGTTGACAACGATGGAATAGAATCAGCTCTCATTCACTTTGGAGTTCTTTAGTTTTCAGCGGGTTTTATAATATACAAGAGTTCTTTTTATTCTTTGTGGTATCTGTTTTTACAGAATTAAATATAAAAAGGCACAATATGTGTATATAGTTAATCGAATCACTTAAAATATTTAATTATGAGAAGTATATTATGGTTAGTCGCAGTAATCTGTATAGTTGTGTGGCTTTTAGGAATGTTAGGTATCGTACCGGGAATGGATACAGGATATTTAGTTCATATATTGCTGGTAATCGCAATTATTGTAGTTCTTTATAACCTCATATCAGGTAGAAAGCCACTCGATTAAATCTGGTATAAGAAACGAAAAATAAAAAGCTGGAAACATTTATAGTTTCCAGCTTTTTTATGGTAAATATTTAGCTTTATTATTTAGCTGCCGGCTTTGCAGTACCTGCAGTTGCGCCAAGTTTAGATTTTACTGTTTGTGTAATGTCTTCACCACCATCTACGTATGCAAGATTACTGTTCCCCTGCGAAGTAGCAATATCAAATACGTACGCCAATCCTTTCTCTTTAGCAACGGTAGAGATCATGGTACTTACTTTTTTCTGAATGGGCGTAAACAGTTCAGACTGTTTTTTAGATACATCCTGAGCTGCTTTTGTTCTCGCTTCTTCTATACCTTTTCCTAAAGTCTGAAGCTCCGTCTGCGCAGCTGTAAGTTCTTTAATGACAGTTTCTTTGTTGGCCTCACTTATTGTTTTTTCCTTATCCTGAGCTGCTTTTAGCTTTGTTTGATAAGTGGTGATCAATTTTTCGATTTCACTTTGCTTCATTTTTGTGAAAGCATCTAAAGAAGCTTCTGCTGTTTTTGCTTCAGGAAGGTTGACAAAAATATCATCAGAATTAACGTGACCGATTTTTTGTTGTGCATTCGCCATATTGGTAGTCAGGAAAAGTCCTGCTGCTAAAGAAAATGCTGTGATTAACTTTTTCATCTTAATTATATATTTAATTTTATCTTTTAAAGACAGCAAATATAATAAATATACCTATATGCTTAGTGATATTATTAAAAAAGAAGCCCGGAATAGTTCGTCCGGGCTTCTATCGAAAGTATAAGCGTAAAATATAGTATTAAAAAAACTAAATACATCCAAGTAATACTATTGATTTTTATTATTCAGGAACCTGTGCTTTTTCATAAATTAATCCTTCCGATTTTAATTCCTTCCAGAAGTCAGCCGGAATGTTTTTGTGAAGAGCATTTACATTATCTTCTACCTGTTCCGGTTGGCTTGCTCCGGGAATGATGGCAACAAATTCATCGGCTGCGAGTACAAACTGAAGCGCGGCATCTACGATATCGAGATCATATCTTTTAGCGATCTCTTTGATTTTATCACGCTTTTCGGTCATGCCTTTAGGGATAACATCTTTGTAATTATATCGTGGTCTTCCGTTTATAAATCCTGAATTATACCCTGCCCCGGAAACAAGCTTCACGCCTGCTTTCTTAACGGCCGGAAGCAGCCTGTCAACAGCATCTTCATGCTCAAGGATAGAATACTGCGTTGCGGAAAGACAAATATCAGGATCCGCAGAATCAAGACAATCCAGGATAGGCTCTATTTTATTGACCCCCATTCCCCAGGCTTTTATAACGCCCTGATCTCTCAGTTCTGATAAAACCTTGAAAGCTCCTTCCCTCGCCTGTTTAAGGAAATAAGGATACCGGTCACCTACCTGATCTTCCGAAAGGTCATGGACATACACAATATCAATATGGTTAAGTCGTGTTCTTTCAAGGCTTTCTTCTATTGATCTCTTAATAGCGTCTGCAGTATAATTATGTTCAAAGTCGAAATTAAGCGGATCCTGCCACATTGTCGGCGGAACTTCATCTTCTGGAACTTCAACAAATAAACGTCCCACCTTCGTGGAAAGTACAAATTCGTCACGGTCCATTCCATGCAGAAAATTCCCGAATCTTCTCTCACTTTTGGTAAGTCCGTACCACGGCGATGTATCATAATATCGTATTCCAAGATCCCACGCTTTCTGCAGAACTTCGTAAGACTGCCCGTCCGTAAGCGGCTCAAAAGCAGTTCCTATCGCTACTCCTCCTAATCCTAATCTGTGTTTTTCCGTTAAAATGTCTGATTTCATATGATAATATTTAATTATTTGGTTTCTTATCAGGTACAAACATTGTGCAGATACGTCTCAAAAACATAATATTCTTTAATTTTACCACAATTTAATTGACATGGCGAAGACTGAAATACTTTTTCACCGGGATGAGCTGAAATCTGCAGGCATTGAAATCATTACTATGGAAGGACTTGAATTTAAAGAAAAGGTTCCCCATCGTGATGACCATTTTATGTTGATTATTCAGGAGAAAGGAAGTTTTACTTTGGAATTGGATTTTCGTAAAGTTATTTTATCAGGACCCTCACTATGTTATATTGCCCCAGGCCAGGTACATCAATATCTGAATCAGGAGAATAACGAAGGTTGGCTTATTTTTATAGAAACTTCTTTGATTGCCAAACCTTATCTTGAAATTTTAAATACATGTCTTAACGCTTATCAGACTTGCCAGATTTCATCGGATAATCTTATTTTTAATTTTGTTTCTCTTTTCAGATCTATTCTTATAACGCAAAAAGAAGCTTTTAGTGATTCAATTACAATATCTCTTACAGACGGTCTGTTGGGAATGTTTATTCAAAATTTACTGCAAAACCGAAAACCTGAAAATCTAATTGGAGGGCAGAAATATAAAACCGTAGTTGAATTTAAACATCTGGTTCAGCATCAGTACAAGAAACTCAAACAGGTAAAAGAGTATTCTGAATTACTGAACATTACTCCGCTTTATTTAAATGAAATGGTAAAAGAAATAACAGGATTTTCTGCGAGCCATTGGATCAGGGAAGAAATTATTCTGGAAGCGCAGCGGCTTTTGTATTACACCGATCTGGATATTAAGCAGATTGCCTATCAATTAGGCTATGACGATCATGCTTATTTTTCAAGATTCTTCAAAAAGAATACCGGCAATACTGCTTCCCAATTTAGGATTAAAAAACATCATTTGTCCAATGATCCCCTTTAATTAGCCATCGATCCTACTTCTTCAGCACTTTAATTTTGTCACCGTAAATAATAAACATAAAACGGTATGACACAAAAAAATACAAAACCAGTCACAACATCCGGCAAAGAAATTATTCAGACACAAAGATCACTGACGAATATTCTCTATCCTCTTATCTTTTCTGTCTTTGCAGTCTATCTTACTATGGGGATCTCTCTGGGAGTATTACCGGGATTTATCAAAAATGATTTGCAATTCGGAAATCTTGCCATTGGAATAACGATTGGCCTGCAGTCGTTGGCTGCTTTGCTCACGAGAGCTTATGCAGGGAAAATTACAGATACTTTGGGAGCAAAAGTAAGCAATCACCGGGGTGTCTTCTTAATTTTTATGGCGGGCTTACTCTACATTTCCGCCGGCTTTTCAGTAGGTTTTCCTATGTTGGCTTTAGGCTTACTCATTATTTCAAGAATTATTCACGGAATTGGAGAAAGTATGCTCGTTACAGGGGCTTTGACCTGGGGAATCGGGCTTCTCGGAGTCCAAAATTCAGGAAAAGTAATGACGTGGAACGGTATAGCCATGTATGCAGGAATAGCGTTAGGTGCCCCTCTGAGTATTTGGCTTAAAGATCAGTCCGGGATTATATTTCCATTTGCTCTGATTACTCTTTTGTCGATTGTAAGCTTGCTGCTAACCGGCAAACTGGCTGTTATTTCTGCTGATGCTTCGCATATTCGTATTCCATTTTACAAAGTAGTTGGTAAAGTGCTGAATCAGGGACTGGCGTTGGCCTTTTCATCAATGGGTTTTGCATGCATTGCTTCATTTATAGCATTGCTTTTCGCAGATAAAAACTGGAGTGGTGCCTCGTTAGGATTTCTTTGTTTTGGCGGATTTTATATTGCCACAAGACTTTTTTTTGCTTCTTATCCGGATAAATTTGGAGGATATAAAGTCGCAATGGTGTCGTTTGCTGTTGAAATTATAGGGCAATTGCTCATTGGGTTTTCAACTTCAGGATGGATGGCAATTGCAGGCTGTGCACTGACGGGGATCGGCTTTTCTTTGGTATTTCCGGCGTTGGGAGTATTGGCGATCAAAAAGGTTCAGTCCCAAATGAGAGGAACTGCGTTAGGAGCCTACTCCGCATTTTTTGATCTTTCTTTGGGGGTAGCCGGTCCGGTAGCCGGGTTGATTGCGGGTTGGTTTAATTATCAGTCAATTTATATTTTCGGAGCAATAAGCGGTTTATCTGCAATTCTTATTTTATTTAAAGAAAAGAGTTCCGGACGGTAATAATAATCCTGAAGTTAAATTTTAAAGAGATGAATTAATTGCATTCATCTCTTTGTTTTTATTCAGAAAGTAAATAACAATTTGTGCTGATAAATAACCAAAGCTGTTCTCCTTTAAAACCTGCGCACCTTTTCAGTAAAACGTAGGCAGGTTTTGGGTTAAACCTGCTTACCTTTCAGGCAAAACCTGCTCACGTTTTTACAGGTCCATAATGTTGAAATGAGAATAATGTGTATTAATTGGCTGTAAATAAGTATTTTATGCTTGTTTTAATGTTGAATATAAAACGTAAGAAAAAACATCACTACAGCTCCTACATTAATCTTAAATGAATTAATACCACATGGCCGTTTTTTGGCTTTATTCTTGGACTGATTCATGCACCATTTCAATATATATTTATGAAAAAGCATATCGTTATTGTCGGCGGCGGATTCGCAGGAGTTAATCTGACTAAATCTCTGGTTAATGACAGCCGTTTCAGAATTACACTGGTAGATAAGAACAATTATCACTTCTTTCCACCGCTTATTTATCAGGTGGCTACTTCTTTTATTGAAGCATCCAACATCAGCTATCCATTTCGTAAAATGATTTCCAATTATAAAAATGTGAATTTTCACATGGGAAGTCTGGTAAAGGTGGATCCGGAACATCATATTCTTGAAACAGACAGCGGTACCTTAAAATACGACTATCTCGTACTGGCACTGGGAACAGAATCTAATTTCTTTGGAATGGAGAATGTAAAGAAATGTGCTTTACCGATGAAAACGATCGATGAGGCACTTTATCTGAGAAATTATATGTTGCTGACACTGGAAGAAGCCGCAAAAAATAAAAATGTAAAAGAAGCTCAGAAACTTCAGAATATTGTGATCGCCGGCGGAGGCCCAACCGGTGTAGAGCTAGCTGGCATGATCGCCGAAATGGGAAGCTACATCGCCGAAAAAGAATATCCGGAAATAAAACTGGGACTTTCCAGTATTTACCTTATTGATGCATTACCGACACTTCTTTCTCCAATGAGTAAAATGGCGCAGGAAGCGGCTTATGAAAGACTTAAGAAGTTGGGAGTAAAGATCATTCTCAATACGGCCGTGAAAGATTATGTCGACTGCAAAGTTATTCTCGCAGACGGACAGGTCATCGAAACAGAAACCCTGATCTGGACTTCAGGAGTTATAGGACGCGAGGTTCCGGGCATTCCTGAAGGAAGTATCGGTAAAGGAAGAAGGTTGCTGGTAGATGCCTACAATAAAGTAAACGGAACCGCCAATATCTATGCTTTGGGCGATATTGCCTTACAGCTTACTGAGGAAAAATATCCTAAAGGCCATCCCCAACTGGCTCAGGTCGCCATTCAGCATGCTAAGAACTTAGGAAAGAATTTCAAAAGAATTGAAGACGAAAAAGTTCTGATTCCTTTTGAATATAACGATAAAGGAAGTATGGCTATTATTTCCAAGTTCAATGCAGTGGTCGATTTGCCGAAGTTTTCATTTAAAGGATTTTTGGCTTGGCTCACATGGCTTTTTATTCATATCATTCCGCTTGTAAGTTTTAGCAGCAAAGTGCGGCTGGCGTTCAATTGGTTGCGACTTTTCATTACCAACAATCCTTCAATCCGATTGATTTTAAGGCCGAAAAGAAACACTGCTGAACACTCATGATTTTAATATTCATGATATATTTCATAAATTTACGGAGCTGTAAATATTCTTTTACGGTATAAAATCTCAAAAGTGAATATTCATCATAAGAAAAAGTTTCTGAGCTTTCTTAAGTTTAAAAGAGACTTTCAGAAGTACGGACTTGAAAAAGCGCGCAGTTACGAACTCATTCTTCACTGGCTCAACAACAGATTAAGCAGAAATCAGTTTCTGGTACTGTCAGGGATTCTTGTGGGCTGTACTGCAGGTCTGGCCGGTGTGCTTCTGAAGTCGTTGGTTCACGCGATTCATCATTTTATTACCACGAAAGTTCATTTTGAGTACCAGATTCTGTTTTATATTATTTTTCCTTTTCTGGGAATTGTTTTAACGACAAGCATCGTTCTGACGATATTTAAAGGACAGGACAGAAAAGGGATTGGTGCTATTTTATACGAAATTGCACAAAACTCAAGTATCGTTTCTTCGGTAAAAATGTATTCACAGATCGTGCAGAGTGCTGTAACGGTTGGTTTAGGAGGTTCGGCAGGTCTTGAAAGCCCGATTGCGGTGACAGGTGCTGCCATAGGGTCAAATTTTGCCCAGACGTACCGTTTAAGTTATAAAGAACGCACGCTTTTACTTGCTGCCGGTGCTACTGCCGGTATTGCATCTGCTTTCAATGCACCGATTGCGGGTATCATGTTTGCTTTTGAAATTTTGCTTACAGGGGTGGTTTTTACAGATTTTATTCCGCTTGTTGTGGCTGCAGTCTGTGGAAGCTTGCTGTCGAGAATCCTTCTTCAGGAAGATGTGCTTTTCAGGTTTTATACCAGGGAAGCATTTAATTATAAGAACGTCCCGTACTACCTTATTTTAGGAATCGTTACCGGTTTGTATGCGCGATATTTCGTTATTATTTCTCAGAAGGTTGAACATTTTATAAAAAAATTAAAAATGTCGAGGCTGCGCAAGGCGATGTTTGGCGGTGCAGTTCTGTCGTTATTGTGTGTTCTTTTTCCACCGTTATTCGGGGAAGGATATGAAACGGTAAAAGCTTTTACCAATGGCGATATGCACAGAATTATAGAAAACAGCCTGTTCCGTTATGTTGAGATCGGCGATTTTACGATTATTGTATTTCTGATTCTAGTATTATTGTTAAAAGCATTTGCCACTTCTTTCACTATTTTCAGTGGCGGAAACGGGGGGAATTTTGCTCCTTCTCTTTTTGCAGGCGGAACAGTAGGTTATTTATTTGCGATTATTTGTCAGCATATAGGATTTCCTGATGTACCGGTGACAAATCTCGTTCTGGTAGGAATGGCTGGTGCGATGAGTGGTGTCATGTACGCTCCGCTTACTGCGATTTTTCTTATTGCTGAATCTAGCTTCGGATATGATCTTTTTATTCCGCTGATGATTGTTTCCATTATTTCTTACCTGATTGCGAAATGGTTCTCTCCTATCTCCCCGGAGTTGAAATCGCTGGCTGATCAGGGTAAAATATTTACCAATAAACATGATAAAAACATCTTATTTTCATTAAAAACCGAAGACTTTATTGATCGTTATTCGCAGGCTATTAACGAGAATGCACCGATTGCAGAATTATTTGAATTGGTAAAGAACGGAAACAAAAATATTTTTGCGGTAGTTAATGATGATAAAATCTTGCGTGGAATTCTGACTTTAGATGACATCCGTCCGTATCTGTTCACCAATGATGAGGTTTCTGTATCAATGAACCAGATCATGAAAGCACCTCCGGCTATTATTCATCCTGAAAATCAGCCCTTGGAAATCCTTCAGGCATTTGATGACACCGGAGTATGGAATCTGCCTGTCGTAGATGCTCAAAACAGATTTATCGGTTTTATCTCGAAATCGACTATACTGATGAGCTACCGTCAGATCTTAAAAGGATATTCTGAGTAGATTTATAATTTAATCAATAAAAAAGATCAGCATTCGATTTGCTGATCTTTGTATTTTATGGTAAGTCAGGAGATTATATTTCGCCCATGACGTACATATTTTCCATAGTGGGAACAGGGCTTCCTCCCTGTTTTTCGAGCGTAATGGCAAATGCCTGCGCTTTTGGAATATTGGCAAGCGCAACTTTACTGTCTTTTTCTTCGGAGTACATTCCTGCACTTACAGGTTTACCGTCGGCGATCGCCCACAGCTGATACTGCATTCCCTCAGGAGCTTTCGGCAGACTTTCCGCATTGAGATAAACTTCTTTTGTTTTGGTATCCCAGAAAACCATTGCTTTGGAATCTGTGTGCTTTTCCACGCCTTTCAGCATAACCATTTTCATATCAGGATTAGAAACCATTCCCATTTTCTGATTCATCTTTTGCATAGCGAGATCCTGATTTTTCTTTTCAGTTTCCATTCTGGCAATTTCCTGTCTG
The DNA here is from genome assembly GCF_977014045.1 of Chryseobacterium lineare. Classification (NCBI taxonomy): domain Bacteria; kingdom Pseudomonadati; phylum Bacteroidota; class Flavobacteriia; order Flavobacteriales; family Weeksellaceae; genus Chryseobacterium; species Chryseobacterium lineare. Next base: position 1,024,597 of record NZ_CDRNIQ010000001.1, read on the forward strand.
GTCTTTGTCTGGTCATTCATCCAGAAAATATTTCCTGCAACACTGATCAAAAATAAAACGGATGCGGCCACGGCATATGCTTTCCAGTTGCTGTTTCCCTGAATTCTTATTTCGTCCTGAGGTTTTGCGGCGGGAATATCTACAGAAACGGCGGGTGCTATCTCTTCAGGAGTCTGTTCCTGCTGAATTTTGTTCCAGATCTTTGTTCTGAGATCGTCTGGAGGTGTTACAGCCTGCGCTGTAGCGAGATCTTCCAACGTTTTCTGTGCTTCTTCGAAAGCAGCTTTCACTTCAGCATTATTCTTCATCACACACTCCAAAATGCCTGCTTCTTCTGGAGAAGCAAGACCTAGAATATAAGATTCTATAATTCCGGATGATATGTATTCTTTAGTGTTCAATTTATTGATAATCTTTTAACAAATCTTTTAATTTCATCAATGCATTCCGCATCTTGGTTTTTACCGTTCCCAGGGGAATCTTCAGCTTTTCTGATATTTCGTTCTGAGTGTATCCCTGATAATAAGCCAGATCGATAAGTTCTTTTTTATCGCTTTCCAGACTTTCCAGCACGTTATTGAATCCGATAAAATCGGATGAGTCGTTTGTCGTGGAAAGTTCTGCAGAATTATATACGAAATCAGGTAACGATTGGTTTTTAAGCTCATTCTGAAAGCCTTTAGACTTTAAATAATCTATCGCTGTATTTCTGGCAATATTGATCATCCAGGTATAAAACCTGCCTTTTGAAGAATCATATTGTTGAATGGAGTTCCAGATTTTAACGAAAACATCCTGAATAATTTCTTCGGTATAGTCTTTTGACTGAACGATTCGGAGAATAACACCATAGAGCGCACCGGAATAATGGTCATACAAATAATGAAAACCATTCTCGTTTTTCTCTTTTAGCAAAACGATCAGCTGCTCTTCCGAATACTGTGTTTTAATAGTTGATATTTTTCTTTCCAAATGTAATAAAATAAAACAGATAATAAGCAATACTTACACCATCATTTAAAATCTTAATAAAATTAATGAAGTGTTTAAAAATCTTTAAGATAAATATAAAATCATTTAAAATTTAATAATTAGGTTTAAGTGATTTTAAGTTTAACGTAAAAATAATTGATTGACTATTAATTGGTTATAATTTATTTGAAAAAAAATAAAACTAAAATGAGAACGCTCTCGTAAATGGATTTAGAAACAAATTCAAATACATATTAACTTAAAAATCAAAAAATGAACACTAGATCAAAAATCGCAGTTTTTAGTATGGTAGCTTTATCATTTGCATTCAGTGGTAAAATGTCTGCCCAGATGATGAAGGAGAAAACAGTTATGGTGGGCGGAGCGCCAATGTATCCATCTAAAAACATTATTGAAAATGCCGTAAATTCTAAAGATCATAAAACTTTAGTAGCAGCGGTAAAAGCAGCAGGATTGGTTGAAACATTGGAGGGAGCAGGTCCGTTTACCGTATTGGCTCCTACTGATGCGGCTTTCGCAAAACTTCCGAAAGGCACAGTGGAAAATCTTGTGAAGCCTGAAAATAAAGCAATGCTTACCAAAATTCTTACCTATCATGTTTTACCGGGAAGATATAGCGCAAAACAAATCTGGGCGGCCGTAAAAGCAGGAAACGGGAAAAGCATGATGAAAACCGTAGAGGGCGAAGAACTTACTTTCTGGACGAAAGGCAAAGATCTTTATGTAAGAGATTCTAAAGGCAAAGATGCAAAAGTTACCATAGCTGATGTTAATCAGTCAAATGGAGTGATTCATGTTATAGATACGGTTTTGATGCCGTAGTGGTTTTAGTTGAAACAGCATATTATGTATGCTGTTTTTTTATATTCTTTATGATAAAACAACACTTAAACAATATTATTATGAAAAAAACTATTAATGTTTCTAATCAGGGAGTCACCCTGGATACAGGCAGAAGAAATTTTTTGAAACTGAGCGGCGTAGGGCTGGCAATGGCAGGACTTACTCTGATCGGTTGTGACGATAATGAATTCGATTTCATGGAAACCAGCGTCTTCGATCTCGGTAAAGGTGATGTTGGCGTTTTAAACTATGCTTACGCACTTGAACAGTTGGAAGCTGATTTTTATACCAAAGTGGTCAATAATTTCTATTCCGGGATTTCAAACGCGGAAAAACAAATTTTCACAGACCTTTATCATCATGAGGTTATTCACAGAGATTTTTTCAAAGCTGCGATCAGCGGGGCAACGTCTAATGTTCTGCCAACACTGGAGTTTCAATATCCGAATGTAAATTTTAATGACAGGAATTCTGTTCTGGCTACGGCAAAAGCGCTGGAAGATACAGGAGTAGCAGCGTATAACGGTGCCGGGAAATATATTACCAATGCAGATTATCTTGTGATTGCCGGAAAAATTGTTTCCGTAGAAGCAAGGCATGCTTCAGCGATCAGAAACCTTATCAATCCCGGAAGTGCAGCATTTTCAGGTGATGATGTTATTGATGCTAACGGTTTGGATCTGGCAAAAGAACCTAAAGATATTGTGATGGTGGCCGGAGGATTTATAAAAACTCCTTTCACATGGAAAGAACAGGGAATCGGATAATTTACTCACTTCAAAAATTTACATTATGAACATTCTTAAATTACTAGATAAGCTTTCTGACGATAAATTCTTTACTACAGAAGCCTCAAGATTAGATACTCTTACCGGGATTTCCAAATTCGGAAAAAAAGCAGCTATTGCTTCTATTCCATTGGGATTAGGCGCTTTGATGACTACGCCTGCAAAAGCAGCACCTTTAAATGGAGATAATACCTTTAAAAGTGCCTTGACTGATGCGCTGCAATTAGCACTGGTTCTTGAATATCTTGAAAATGAATATTATGCAATCGGCCTTTCTACAGCCGGTTTAATTCCTAATGCAGACAGAACGGTTTTCATGCAGATTTCCAAACATGAGTCAGCTCATGTTACATTCCTGAAAAATACATTAACTTCACTTGGTGTAACTCCCGGAGCGAAGCCTACATTTGATTTTACGGCCGGGGGGAATTTTATGCCTTTCGCCGATTACAATCAGTTTCTGGTGTTGGCTCAGGCATTTGAAGATACCGGAGTTCGTGCCTACAAAGGACAGGCAGGAAATGTAATGTCAAACAAAACTGTTTTGCAGGCAGCTTTGCAGATTCACTCTGTAGAGGCTAGACACGCATCGCAGGTAAGAAGAATGAGAGCAAATAAAGGCTGGATAGAACTGGCAGATGGTGGCAATATGCCTCCTGCAACCAACCCTGTTTATGCAGGAGAACAGAATACTAACCAGGCAGGCTTTAATACTGCGATGGCTTTCGGAGCGGCAGCGGGTTCGGCAGCCTATGACGAGATTTTAACAGGAAGCGAGGCTCAGACAATTGCATCTTTGTTTATTGTTTAAAGCAGATTTCTTAATGTTAGGTGTGATCCCTTTCTCTTTCGGAAAGGGATTTTTGGATATTTTTTTAATAAGTAATTTATATAACAAACTCCCCGTAAAGAGGAGTTTGTTGCCTTTTAAAACTTGAAATAATATGGAGTGTAGTATATTATTTCAAAAGTACATAGTCTTGCATAGTTTATTTATGATTACAATCATATAGCTGTTTATTGAAATCACGTTTGTTTTGATTCTTTTAAATTTTGTAACTTTAATGTATGAAAACAAAGGAATGCTCTTCTGTTCAGGAAAAGAAATTATCTGACGGGGAAGGAATCAAAAAAACAGTAAAAGTGTTTACTGTAAGTGTTTTGGCGTTACTTGCGCTTGGGTTTTTTACAACTTCACAGAAACTGAATGCAGGATAAAAATAAAATTTTTATATTTTATAAATAAGTTTTATTTTAAGTTTTGACATATATATATTTTTATCTATATTTGTGAATCGAAATAATTTTTTTTCATCATTTGTGTTTTTTTAGGCTCCTTTTAGGGGCCTTTTGTTTTATGTAATCCTTTTTCTATTGCTGGATGTTACCCATTCTTCCTTTTTACACTTCGGGCAGCTGCCTGCTTTTCCCGAATGTTTTTCTTCGGTATGACCGCAGAATGTACACGAATAATATGCTTTTTCTTTAATAACATATAAGGGGTTGCTTAACGAACCGGGCATAATCGGAAGGCCATATTTTACTTTTCCATCTTCAAAATAAAAAACGCTTATTTCTCCTGAAACCTCCTCAATGGCCTGCTCAATCTGACCGAGTTGCGAAATTCCTTTCAGTCGTAATTCTGCAAAAAACTCATCACTTCCGAGATTTTCTTTTTTAAAGTTTTCAATAGAAAATTCTCCGTTTTCTATAAGGCAAATTGATCTGCCTTCTACCAACGTTTCAAATTTCTTGCTTTTTCCGATGAGATAAGTCACAATCGTGTACATTAAAATAATGAGTACAAATACAAGAATTGAAGATATAATGCCCACTTCCCTGTAGAACATGGGATCTCCTGCTGCCGATCCTAAACCGATGATAACAACAAGTTCAAAAAGTGAAAGCTGCTTTACTCCCCTTTTTCCTAAAATTCTGAGTCCGAAAATAATCGTTACGAACATAATTATTGTCCGAAGTGCAATTTCGAGAAGGAAGGACCATTCTTCCTGTCCCATCAGAAGTTCTTTCCAGTCAAACTTTAAAAGAAATACGGATAACATATTGTAATTATTTTACTGGAAAATTCAAATAACAAGCCAAGAAGTAATCTTAATTTTTAAATATTTATTATCTAAAACTTCTATAATCTGATGATAAATATAATCCAGCTCTTCAGATGTAATGCAATAAGGTGGAACCAGATACATTATGTTTCCCAAAGGGCGGAGGATAATTCCTCTTTTTAAAAATTCCTGATACAACATTTTGCCGATGTCATTAAAGTAAGAAGTTTTTTCACCGCTCACAATTTCCCAGGCCAGAATTGTTCCTGTTTGTCGTACATTTTCAACTTTTGAATGTCTGCTGAGAATTTCTGAAAATGCCGAATGTTTTTTAACAATAAGATCAATATTGTTGAGCGTTTCAGCCTGTAGCAAAAGTTCCATGCTTGCCAACGCAGCTGTACAAGCCAGTGGATTAGCCGTAAAAGAATGTCCGTGGAAGAGTGTTTTATATTGATCATCTGATAAAAATGCTTCAAAAATTTTTTCAGAACAGCTGATAATACCCATTGGCATTGTACCGCCTGTCAGTCCTTTAGAAAAACACATAATATCAGGTTGTTCTGAAAGATGATCAGCGGCAAAAAGCTTTCCCGTCCTTCCGAAACCGGTAAAAACCTCATCCTGGATCATCAGAATTTTCTGTTCTCTGCAGAATTTCATTAATTCTGACAAATCTTCCGGCTTATGCATCAGCATTCCTGCTGCTCCCTGTACAAGCGGTTCGTAAATGAAACATGCTATCTCATCTGAAATACTTTTGATGAAAATCTTAAGATCGTCAAGATTTTCCGAAGTCGGAACATCAATAAAGATCACTTCAAAAAGCATTTCCCCAAAAGGATTTGTCCACACACTTCTTCCGCTTACGGACATCGCTCCGAAAGTGTCGCCGTGATAAGCATTTTTAAAAGCAAGAATTTTTGTTTTTTTATGTTTTTGATTGTAAGCGTATTGAATACACATTTTTAAAGCAACTTCTACCGCGGTAGAACCGTTATCAGAATAAAAAAATTTCTTTTGATTTTCCGGCAGAATTTTCAAAAGATTTTCAGAAAGCTGTATCGCCGGTTCATGAGTAAATCCTGCGAAAATAACCTGTTCCAAAGTATGCAGCTGTTCGGAAACTCTTTTTGCAATGTAAGGATGTGCATGGCCGTGCAGCGTTACCCACCATGAAGAAACTGCATCTATATATTGATTTCCTTCATCATCAAAGAGATAAATACCTTTTCCCTTTACTATCGGAATGATATTATCAGCCGTTTTCATCTGGGTATAAGGATGCCAGTTGACAGCTCTGTCGCGTTCGGATAAATTCATAAGTATTTTAAAAAACTAACAATTAACTATTCACCATTCACTTTTTCAGCACATTGTTTTTCTTTCACCATTGGTTTAAGCCCCAACGTTCTCAGCATTTGTAAATCTTCTGAAACTCCAGGATTTGGAGTAACAAGTAATGTTTCTCTTTCCCCTGTAAAGATGGAATTTGCTCCTGCCATAAAACACCAGCCCTGTTCAAATTCTGTCATTTCAATCCTGCCGGCACTTAAGCGGATCATTGAAGAAGGCATAATGATTCTTGCTGTGGCAATCATTCTTACCATTTCCCACGTATCCGTTTTCTCATTGTTTTCAAGTGGTGTACCTTTTACCCTCGCTAAAGCATTTATTGGAACTGATTCCGGGTGCTTTGGCATTGTTGATAGCGTTAAAAGCATGGAAATCCTGTCGCCATGAGTCTCTCCCAAACCGATAATTCCTCCTGAACAGACGGTAATACCCGCTTTTCTTACATTGTTGATGGTATTGATTCTATGATCAAAAGTTCTGGTAGAAATAATTTCGTCATAATATTGCTCGGAAGTATCCAGGTTGTGGTTATAAGCATACAATCCGGCTTCCTGAAGTCGAATAGCTTGTTCTTCCGTTAGCATTCCCAAGGTACAGCAAACTTCCATTCCCAAGTCATTGACTCCTTTTACCATATCAATGACCCTGTCAAAATCACGATTATTTCGAACTTCTCTCCATGCCGCGGCCATACAAAATCTGGACGAACCGCCTTCTTTTGCTTTTCTGGCGTGTTCGATGACTTTTTCCGTTGGCAGTAATGCCTGAACTTTGATATCGGTGTGATATCTCGCTGCCTGTCCGCAATACGAGCAGTCTTCGGGACATCCGCCGGTTTTTATCGATAGCAAAGTTGACATCTGTACTTCTTCCGGATTATGCCACTCGCGGTGTACTGTTGCTGCTTTGTATATAAGTTCCAGCAACGGCAGGTGATAAATTTTCTCAATTTCCTCTTTTGTCCAGTCGTTTCTTAGTGTTAATGTATCTTTCATAATTCTTCTAATTGTTTTGTTGCAGCTTCAATTTGTTCTTTTGTTATTTCGTTTAAATGAGGAATTTTTATAATTTTTGTTTTTTGATGAATATTTTTAATAATAATTCTCTCTGTATCAGGTGGAAAATTTCCATTAAGAATTAAATACTTCAGTTTAATTTTTCTTTGATGTAAAATCATCATCGACAATAAAGTATGATTGATGCAGCCTAAATAATTCTTTACGACAAGTGCAACCGGAACATTAAGTTTTTCAATCAAATCAATTATAAATTCATTATCATTTAATGGGACCATCAGCCCTCCTGCCCCTTCGATGATCATATTGTTGTTGGTTTCAGGAATTTTAAACTTATTTAAATCAATTTTGATCCCTTCTTCCTTTGCAGACTGATGGGGTGATGCCGCTAGCTGAAATCTGTACGTTTCAGGATGGCAGACTGTATTTTTGCCGGCCCAGTTTTGTATCTTCATAGTATCGGAAAAATCCAGATCACCTGATTGCAAGGGTTTCCAATAATCTGCTTTGAAATATTTCGTTAAAATAGCTGAACAGACGGTTTTTCCTATTTCGGTACCAATTCCGGTAACGAAAAGTAATTGTTGATGGCAATTTTGTATTTCTGATTTTTTATCTTGTAACATCATGTTCTATTGATCGATAGTAATTCATTTTAAATAAAAATCTTTAATAATCTTAGTTAAACCAATTATTTCTTCCGTTTTGTTAAAACTATGCAGGCAAATTCTGAGTCTTTCCGTGCCTTTCTTCACTGTCGGGCTGAAAATGACATATGTTAAAAATCCTTGATCTGATAAAGTATTTCTTAATGCTTTTAATTGGTCATTGTTGGGAATAATTACAGCTTGTATCGGACTGTTTTCATGGGAAAGAGTTTTTATTTTCTGTTCGCGAAAGATTTTAATGTTTTCCTGAAGCTGAGTTAATAATTTGCAGTTTCGACTTAAAAAATGATATCCTTTAAAAATGCTCATCCATAGAAAATCATGTGATGAGGTTGTATAGATAAAAGGTGAAGCAAAGTTGACGAGATAATGTTTTATCAGATTATTCGTAAGAATTGCCGCTCCGTGTGTTCCGAGTGCTTTTCCATAAGTCACAACTGTTGCAAGAACTTTTTTTTGAAGCTGAAGCTGTTCAACAAGACCATATCCGAAAACCCCTAAAGCATGCGCTTCATCTACAATAAGTTCCGCGTTGTATTTTTCTGCGAGTTGAGCAATTTCGGGTAACGGAGCAATATCTCCATCCATTGAATACAAGCTTTCAATTGCGATGTAAATTTTACCTTTCTGTCTTTTCAGAATACTTTCCAGGTGGTCGCAGTTATTATGTTTGAATTTTAACTTTCTGCAATTGGACATTTTGCAGGCATCATGTATTGATCTATGGATTTTCTCGTCAATAATAATCGTATCATGACGTTGCAGAAGTGTTGAAAATAAAGCTAAATTGGCATTGTAACCCGAAGGAAAAAGAAGAGCTGATTCATATTGATGTTCTTTAGCAATGAAATTTTCAGTTTCCGTAACAATAAAAGAGTTTCCGCTGATTAATCTTGAACCGGTGCTTCCGGTTAGTAATTCAGGATTTCCCTGGACTGTTTTCAGTAGTAAATGCTGAAATTCATTATTTCTTGCCAATCCAAGATAATCATTGGAATAAAAATCAATTCCATCTCTCCGGGCTTGTAAAGTTCTTAAAATGCCGTTCTGCTGTCTTTTTTCTAAAGCTTCTTCAAATTGCAGAAAATCCTTAAACATAATTTTCCTGAAAAACTTCCTGTGAAATAGACTTAATCCATTGCTCATGCAGATTATTTTCTATTTTTAAAATATATTCTGCATGAATTTTCCAATCCGGTGAAAATTTATCCAACTGACTGACCATTTCCTCCAAATGGCCTTCTTCCTCAAGAATGATTGATTTTACCATAATTTTTGAAGAATATTTTGTCAGAATTTCCTGATATACAGGATATAATTCATCTGCACGAACCTCAATGGCATAGGTTACAAAAAGATAAGCAGCATATTTTAATTCTTCTTTATTTAAGTGAAAAACTTCTTGTAAATATTTACAAGTTTTAATGTCAAGATTGTGAAGATATTGTCTGGTAGCAATGGATGCAAGCAATTCTTTATTTCTGTAATTTTCACAAATTGATGAAGTAATCTTAAGGATTTGTTTCTTAAGATAATATGCGTGTCGATGTTCTTCTGCAGCATGCTTCAGCTGGATAAGATTTACATCTGATGGATGCTCACAGGCAGAAATTTTCCTGGCTCCTGCATTTTCCATATAAGATAATGTATTCAGCCATCTGGCATGGGTTTCATCATGCTGAACAATTTTTTCTAAAAGATTATAAATTGTCATTTTAATTTGTTTTGGTTCAAAAGTAGTATATTGCCGGATGGTTATATGGTACCAGTTTTAAGATAATGAATAGTCCGGCTGAAATTCCCTATCAAAGTTTTATAATAATTGACAGATTTTCTCAGGTATCTGTTTATATGCAAATTTCAAATCAGCTGATTAATGCCATTCAGCGGGGATTCATTCCATTCGGAACAAAACTTCCGGGAACAAGAACGTTAAGTATCATTCTGAATGTTCACCGCAATACAATTGTAGCTGTTTATGATGAATTGCTGGCCCAGGGCTGGGTAGAAAGCTTTCCTAATAAAGGTACATTCATTATCGGAAAAGATCAGAATAAAGCTGTTGAAATTAAAAATTTTAAGAAAACTCATCTCGAAAATTATCCAAAAACAACAGGATTTTCTTTTAAAACTTCGAATATTTTAGACAATCCTTTTGAACATTCTGAATGTGAATACATTTTCAACGATGGAATTCCTGATATCCGGCTGACGCAGGTTGATCAGTATTCCCGGAACTACAGTTCTATTGTAAAGAGAAAAGCCCATAAAATCGGGCAATACAATTATGACGGAAGTGAATTTTTTAAACAAAATCTGTCACAATACTTAAATTTATCAAGAGGATTGCTGATCTCAAAGAATAATCTTCTCATCACAAGAAGTACGGAGATGAGTATGTACATTGTTTCAGAAATTCTTTTAGCTAAAGGAGATACTGTACTCGTCGGCGAACTGAGCTATTTTTCAGTCAATATGATTGTTCAAAGAACCGGCGTTACAATCTGCTCAGTTCCGATTGATCAAGACGGAATCAACGTTGGTGAAGTTCGAAAAATTTGTGAAAGACAGAAAATCAGAATGTTATACCTTACGCCACATCACCACTATCCTACTACGGTTACGCTGAGTGCAGCCAGAAGACTGGAGCTATTAAATCTTGCTCAGGAATATGGTTTTATCATTCTGGAAGATGATTACGATTATGATTTTCATTATGATAAAAGCCCGATTCTTCCTTTGGCAAGCGCAGATACAGAAGGAATGGTGATTTATATAGGCTCGTTTGGTAAATCATTGGCACCCGGTTTTCGGACGGGCTTTATTGTGGCTCCGGAAAATATAATGGTCGAAATGAGAAAATATCTCGGCATCATCGACAGACAGGGCGATATTCTCATGGAACATGTTCTTGGTGAAATGATTGCGGAAGGAGAGATCAGCCGTTATCTGAAAAAATCTCTTAAAATTTATAAGGAGCGCAGAGATTATTTCACTTTTTTATTGAAAGAAAATTTGGGTGAATACATTGACTTTAAAGTTCCTTCCGGCGGATTAGCTATCTGGACGGAGTGGAAAGTTCCTGTAAACCTGATGAAACTTTCAAGGCAATGTGTTCAGGATAATCTTTTCATTCCAAAAACTTTACTTTACCAAAACCGAAAACTTACCGCTATGCGATTGGGATTTGGAAATCTCAATGGTAATGAAATGGAGAGAGGAATTGAAATTCTTTCAGAGAATATTAAAAAGATTCTGAAATGAGACAAAATCAGCATACTCTATTTTGGTTGGATTTTTGAATATAAAATTTCAAATCTTACATCATTGAAATTAATCACATTCACAAACAAAGGTATTTACTGTCCGCAGGGAAAATTTTATATTGACCCATGGCGACCTGTTGATCTCGCGGTCATCACTCATGGACATGCCGATCATGCCCGCTGGGGGATGAAAAAATATCTTTGCCATCATTTTACCAAGCCGATTTTATACAAAAGAATCAGTGAAGATATCGAATGTCAGAGTGTTGGATATGGTGAAATTGTTAATATCAATGGTGTAAAAGTTTCACTCCATCCTGCCGGTCACATTATCGGTTCAGCACAGATCAGGCTGGAATATAAAGGCTATGTAAGTGTCGTCTCCGGTGACTACAAAGTTCAGGATGATGGACTGAGTACCCCTTTTGAACTGGTAAGATGTAATGAATTTGTCACAGAAAGTACTTTTGGCCTTCCTATTTATAACTGGTTGGAAGTGGATGATTTAAATAAAAAACTTCAGAACTGGGTATTAAGAAATAAAGAAAATCAGAAAACATCGGTGTTTATCGGATATTCTTTAGGAAAAGCACAAAGGATCATGAAAGCAGTTGAAGGTTTGGGAAAAATTCACGTTCACTACTCTATTGGTAAGCTGAATGAAGCTTTTGAAAACGTAGGAATCGATCTTCCTGATTATGAAATTCCTGATTTCAGGGAAAGTGTAAAGCATGTTCAGGGTGAAATCGTGATTGTACCTCCGGCCCTTTTGGACAGTAATGTCATTAAAAAAATTCCGGATGCGGCAACAGCGATCTGTTCCGGCTGGATGCAGGTACGCGGCTCAAGAAGATGGAGAAGCGCTGATGCGGGATTTGCCATGAGTGATCATGCCGACTGGAAAGGTTTGTTGCAGGCCATAAAAGCTACCGAAGCTGAACTGGTGCATGTAACCCACGGACAGACAGAAGTTTTTTCTAAATATTTAAATGAAATAGGAATACAATCTGATGTCGTAGAAACCCTTTACGGTGACGATGATGAAGAGGAAACAGAAAAAGAAATTATAAAAGACGAAAAGCAGTCGTAACGACTATATTTAATACAAGGTTCTCCGCAGCCCGGCTTGAACGGAGCTCTCCCGAAATGTAATGCCAAAGCCCTGGCTCGGGAAGCGGGAGTGGAAGACGGAAAAAGCTGCCCACGAAAATAGACGCAGAAATTTATGAAACATTTTGCTGAACTTATCAACGCTCTGGAAAGTACCAATAAAACCAATGCTAAAATCGATGCCATTATCGACTACCTTGAACGTGCGCCTAACGAAGATAAAGTTTGGCTCATCGCTCTATTTACAGGGAAAAGACCGAAGCGGAATGTCAATACGAATTATATGAAAGAATGGGCGCTGGAAATTACACAGCTTCCTTTCTGGCTGTTTCAGGAGAGTTATTCTTCGGTAGGAGATCTTGGGGAAACAATTTCGCTGATTCTTCCGCCACCTGAAGAAAAAATAGAACGTTCATTATCCGAATGGATGAATGAAATTATCGGACTGAAAAATAAAACCGATCTTGAAAAAAAAGAATTCGTACTCCGTTCATGGAATGGTTTGGATTATACGGAACGTTTGATTTTTAATAAATTACTGGGTGGAAGTTTCAGAATTGGCGTTTCTGATAAGACGTTGATTAATGCGCTGACTAAATTCACCGAACAGGAATCGAGTACGTTAATGCATAGCCTGATGGGAAAATGGCAACCGGAAGAAGTTTCTTTTCGTGAGTTGATTTCCGCTGAAAACATCAATCCGGACAATTCAAAGCCTTATCCTTTCTGCCTTGCTTATCCTCTTGAAAAAGATCTGGATGAATTGGGCGAGCCGGACGAATGGCTTATCGAATACAAATGGGATGGTATCCGTGGACAGATCATCCGTAGGAATGATGAAGTTTTTATCTGGTCGAGAGGCGAAGAGCTTGTCACCGAACAATTTCCTGAAATCAAAGATGTCGTTCAAAATATGAAAGGTGATTTTGTTATGGATGGAGAGATACTTGCGGTAAAGGATGGTAAAGTTTTAAATTTTAATGAGTTGCAAAAAAGGCTGAACAGGAAAACTTTAACAAAGAAAATGCTTTCAGAAATTCCAATTCAGGTTTTTGCCTATGATTTGCTGGAGCTTGAAAATCATGATCTCCGTGAAAAGCCAATCTCTGCACGAAGAGCAATGCTTGAGGAATTATTGTTAAATGAAAATCCGGAAAACATTAAAATCTCCCAGATTATAGAGTTTGATAATTGGGATGAATTAGATCGAATCAGGGAAAATTCCAGAGACATCAACAGTGAAGGCCTGATGCTCAAACAGAAGAATTCCCAGTATCATTCCGGAAGGAAAAAGGGTGATTGGTGGAAATGGAAAATTAATCCGTTGACGATTGATGCCGTGCTGATCTACGCCCAAAAAGGTAGCGGCCGCCGGAGTGCCTATTATACGGATTATACGTTTGCCGTAAAAAACGAAGATAAACTGGTGACGATTGCCAAAGCGTATTCCGGGCTGACTGATAAAGAAATTATGGAGGTCAGTAAATTCGTAAATAAAAATGCGATCGAAAAATTTGGTCCGGTTCGTACGGTGAAAGCAGAGCTTGTTTTCGAGATTGCATTTGAAGGAATCGGATTCAGTAACCGGCATAAAAGTGGTGTGGCCCTTCGTTTTCCGAGAATTTTAAGATGGAGGAAGGATAAAACGGTGGATGAGATCGATGATATTGATGAGATTAAGAAATTGATACAGTAAAATTTAGACGCTAAATTCACAAAAATTATTTTTAAAATTTGAAACGTTAACATAAACAATATTTCAAAGTTTGACAACATTCGAAAATACCGACGGCTACCAAATCATCCAAAACTGGATGATCGATAAAGGTATTTTCCCTTTCAGATTTCAGGTAGAAACCTGGCGTAAGTTCGGAAATGGTTATAGCGGAATGGTAGTTGCTTCAACAGGTTTTGGTAAGACCTATTCTGTTTTTTTAGCCCTGATCTCAGATTTTCTGAACCATCCTGAAAAATATAAAAGAGGCCTGAAAATGATCTGGATTACCCCACTCCGTTCACTTTCAAAGGATATTGCCAAAGCGATGCAGGAAGCAATTGATGAGATCGGACTGGACTGGGCGGTCGGCGTACGGAACGGTGATACGGATCCGAAAGTTCGGCAACAGCAGATTAAAAATATGCCTGAAATTCTGGTTGCCACTCCTGAAAGTCTTCATCTGCTTCTCGGACAGAAAAATCATGAGCGTTTTTTTCAGAATTTACAGACGATTGTTATTGATGAATGGCATGAATTGCTCGGATCAAAGCGTGGTGTAATGGTTGAACTCGGCATCTGTCGGCTCAGAAAGTATGTTCCTAAAATGAAAATCTGGGGAATTACTGCGACCATTGGTAATCTGGATGAGGCCATGGAAGTTCTTATTCCATACGATATTAAAAAAACAAAAATTACCGCTAAAGAAAAGAAGAAAATAGATATTCTGTCTGTCTTTCCGGATGAAGTGGAAATTTTGCCATGGGCAGGACATCTGGGACATAAGTTGGCAGATAAAGTCGTTCCTATTATCCTCAATTCCAAATCCACGATTGTTTTTACCAATACCAGAAGTCAGAGTGAAATGTGGTATCAGCTTCTGCTGGATGCTTATCCTGATTTTGCCGGGCAAATTGCCATTCACCACAGCTCGATAGATGCACATTTAAGGATCTGGATTGAGGAAAATCTCAGTAATGGTAAACTCAAAGCGGTAGTGTCTACCTCATCTTTAGATTTGGGAATTGATTTTAAGCCCGTTGATACCGTAATTCAGATTGGTTCTGCAAAAGGGGTCGCACGATTCCTACAGCGGGCCGGGCGTAGTGGTCACTCTCCTTTTGAGACTTCTAAAATTTATTGTGTTCCCACACATTCATTAGAACTTATTGAGGTTTCTGCATTAAAAGAAGCTGTTAAAAATAATGTCATTGAGCCGAGAGATCCGCAGGTATTGTGCTTTGATGTTCTTGTACAGTTTCTGATGACGTTAGCGATTGGAGACGGATTTTATCCGGACGAGATGTATCCAATAATTAAAGAAACATTTGCCTTTCAGGAAATGACCGAGGAAGAATGGAAAAATATTCTCGATTTCTTAACGATTGGTGGAAAAGCATTAAAAAGTTATGAAGAGTTTCATAAAATTGTCATTGATGAAACCGGTTTATATAAAGTAACATCACGCAGAATTTCTATGCTGCATCGGATGAATATGGGTGTGATCGTAAGTGATGCTATGCTGAAGGTAAAATTTATTTCAGGAGGATATATTGGAATGGTGGAAGAATATTTTATATCAAGGCTAAAGAAAGAAGATAAATTTATCCTCGCAGGACGTGTTCTGGAAGTCGTTATGATTAAGGATATGATTGTATTTGTAAGGGCTTCCAAAGGGAAAGCTTTTGCACCGAGCTACCTGGGCGGAAGACTTCCGTTGAGCTCGAATCTGGGGCAGTTTTTAAGGCAAAAATTATCCGGCGCACTTAATCCGAAATCATCTGAAAAAGAATTGAAATTTCTTCATCCGTTACTGACCAATCAGGAAGAGCGATCTCATATTCCGGACGAAAACGAGTTTTTGGTGGAATTAATTAAAAACCGGGAAGGTTATCATCTCTTTATGTATCCTTTTGAAGGACGTCTGGTACATGAAGTAATGGCTGCCCTGATTGCTTACAGGATTTCTAAACTGGCTCCGATTTCATTTTCAATGGCGATGAATGATTATGGTTTTGAGCTCTTCAGCGATAAGGAAATTCCGCTGAATGAAAATAATTTAGAACAGATTTTAACCCGTGACAACTTAATGACCGATGTTATTTCAAGTATCAATGCCGCAGAGATGGCGAGACGTAAGTTCAGAGATATTGCCGTAATTTCCGGTATGGTAATTCAGAATTTTCCGGGTCAACAGCGTTCCAACAAATCTTTGCAAAGTTCTGCAGGATTAATTTTTAAGGTACTTGAAGATTATGACCCCGAACATTTCCTTGTAAGGCAGGCTTATACGGAAGTTTTTAATATGCAGCTGCAGGAACAGAGATTGGTGGAAGCTTTCAAAAGAATTGAAAAATCAAAAATCATCCTGAAATTTGCCAATTCATTTACTCCGCTGAGTTTCCCGATCAAGGTAGACAGTCTTCGTCAGACACTTTCCAGTGAAGATCTGGATTCCCGAATCAAACGGTTGGTAGAGCAGGCGAAAAAAATCAGATAATCAGTCGATCCTTTTACCCAGAATTATTAATGTTCTTTCTATTCCGTCTAAAACCGCAACATTGGGAAAAGTTCCCCAATTTTCAAATCCGAAATGCCTGAAAAGCTTTAAACTTGGCTCATTGTGCAGGAATATGAATCCCAGCAGTGTTTTGATACCGAAATTCTTCGCATTCTCAATGCAATATTGCAGAACTTTTTTGCCGAACCCTTTTCCCCGGCAGCTTTCGTCCATATAAATGCTGACTTCCACGGTACTGTTATAAGCCGGGCGCCCATAAAATGAAGAAAAGCTGACCCATCCCAAGACATTTTTCTCGTGATCTTCAACCATCCAGAGCGGCCGGCTTTCCGGATTATGCTCATGAAACCAATGAATTCTGCTTTCTACAGAAATATCTTCAGTATCGGCAGTGACCATTCTTGAAGGGATGGTAGAATTATAAATTTCAACGATTTTAGGTAAATCTTCAAAAGCAGCATTTCTGAAGGTCAGTTCTTCCATAAAGCGACGGCATTTATTTGCAAATATACCCAAAGATTTTTCTATTCATCAACATTGTTTTCTTTGATTTTTTCAAGGGTTTCATTTAAACTTTTAACCGTAATTCCCAGGTAAGCGGCCATGTCTTCTTTTGAAATCTCCATTTCTTTTGATTTTAATTCCAGGAGCTGAGTCAGCGTATGTTCTGTAGCCCGAAGCTTCTGGTAAGATGCCCTGCTTGAAGTATTTACCATACGTTCTGCAAAAACATCAAGGAGAAAACGATTCAGCTTTAATTCATTTTTAAGTAAAGTCCTGAAATATGGGATGGGCATCGAATATACGGTCACTTCGGTCATGGCTTCGATCGTGCACAGGCAGGAAATATTTTTTATAACTTCAATTTCACCGATGATTTCACCTTTGCCGAGAAACTCAACAATGTACTCCTTATCATTTTCTTCCACAAAATAGCATTTGGTAATTCCCGTTCTGATGAGCATTATTTTAGTGGAAGATTCATTTTGAATGAGGATTTTATCACCTTTACCGTAAGAGGTCAACGTGATATTTTCTTTGTGAGACTTCTTGCTGTACAGCTTATCAAAATAGTCGGAAAATGGTTGATTGGTTCGCAACATAGGATTTTTGGTTTGGTGATTAATTTTTGAATCCTGAAATTACAAAATCTAACTTTAACTTGTTATGAATTCAATCAATACAGCGTTTTCGATCATTCATTTATTACGCCAGGAATTTTTTTACCTTTATATAAAATCATTACGGCAAACAAAAAAGCAGCAAAATTTGCTGCATGTATTTTATTGATTACCAGTCACTGGCTCTTTTCCTCTTTTCGATCATGTAATCTACAGATATTTTTCCGGGACCAAAAGCCATGAGAAGCAGATATACTGAAAGATAAATTAAGCTCATTTCCCGTTTCTCAAAAGGATCGGCTCCGTGAACAAAAAAACCTGCAATAATCATTGTAAAGATCAGAAATCCTAAAGCAACTCTGGTGAAAAGACCTAAAATAAGAAGAATTGAGCATACAAATTCTGCGAAAACAGTTAGTGTTAAAGATATCGTGGGCCCCATTCCTAAAAAATCATAGAACTCAATATTGCCACCTTCCAAAAGCATCTGAAGTTTCGGAAATCCGTGAGACAGCATTGCGAAGCCAATAAATACTCTTACTATTAATAAAATAATATCTTTAAAAACTGAATTAGAATTTGTACGGTTCAAATAGTTCATTAAGCTAAAATTTAAATTAAATATAATGAAAATCTTTTAATACAGCGGTTTTTAATCTATCGGTATCCGAAGTTCTTCAGATCTCTGTCGTTTTTTCTCCAGTCTTTTTTCACCTTTACGAAAAGATTCAGGTGAATTTTCTTGCTGAAAAATTTTTCAAGATCCAGTCTTGATTCGGTTCCTACTTTTTTGATTGCTTCTCCTTTATGACCTATCAGAATTCCTTTCTGCGTATCTCTTTCTACGTAAATAATAGAATCAATAAAAATAATTCCTTCTTTTTCCTTAAACTGTTCTGTTACAACTTCTACAGAATATGGAATTTCTTTATCATAATTCAGTAAGATTTTTTCACGGATCGCTTCGTTTACAAAAAATCTTTCCGGTTTATCAGTATATTGATCTTTGTCGTAGTATGGTGGATTTTCCGGAAGTAATGATTTTAATTTAGGTAAAATAATGTCTGTATTAAAAGCATTTAATGCAGAGATGGGAAGAATTTCCGCTTTGGGAATTCTCTCATGCCAGGTTTCTACCAGCTTTTCAAGACCTTCCTGATTGGTCTGGTCTACTTTATTCAACAGCAATAAAACTGGTACCGGGATTTTATTAAGTTTATCGATTAAGAATTCTGAAGGTTCAGCTTTATCGGTAACATCCACGATAAACAGGAAAACATCTGCGTCCTGAAGAGAATCCTTCACAAAATCCATCATTTTTTCCTGTAAGCCGTATTTCGGATCCAAAACTCCCGGAGTATCGGAGAATACGATCTGCAAATCTTCTTCATTATAAATTCCAAAAATCCTGTGGCGTGTCGTTTGTGCTTTCTGGGTAACAATGGCCAGCTTCTCTCCCATCAGCTGATTGAGTAAGGTCGATTTTCCGGCGTTCGGTTTCCCGACGATATTTACAAATCCTGCTTTGTGCATAAAAATTATATTGAGCTGCAAAGTTAATAAAACAAATCTGGTCTTTCGGTCTATTCTCGAGATTTAAAATGATAAGCCCCCGAAAACACTTTATTTCCGGGGGCTTTTTCAATTAAATATATACTTTTATCTGTTGTTGATATCTACTGTTACCGGCATTACATAAGTATAAGCAACCATATTTTCAGTTAATTTTTTACGGTCTACTTTGTAAGGCAAGTCACTTAAAACCGTTTCAATTTCCTTGTTTACATTTTTGCAGTCACCACTGGCATGTACATTCACTATTTTACCCTTTTTGGAAATATCAAATTTGACTACGGAGTTCACTACTCCCTGCTTATAATCTGTATTGGTAAAATCAAAGTTCTCTATCAATTGGGTTCTTATATCATTAAAAGTCTGATTCTTAATCAGCTGTATTTCTTCAATCGTATTGTTTACACGACTTTGCGCTTTGGCTGTACTAAAGATCACTGTGCCTCCACAAATGATTAAGGCAATAAATATTTGAATTTTATTTTTCATAACGCTTTGGTTTTAATGTCATTAAGCTTTTTTTTAGCTGTCTCTATCAAAGGTATGAAAAAATTCATATTAAATTCATGTTTAGTTAATATTCAGTTAACATTGAAAATTAATTTATTGATTTACAGTTAATTAATTTTTAAGAATGATTGAAATTTAATATTGGAGAATTAATTTGGTAACAAAAAAGGTCTGAAATAGATAAATTCAGTATAATCAAAGTGTACTACTTTAATATTATTTAATTCATACTGTTTAATTAAATTCTTTCTGGATTATTATAAAGACACCAAAACCCAAACTATCTTCGGCTTTTACTTTTGTATATGTAAAATCTTCAAATCGGTAACCCGAATAAAAAGGAAACATAAATTCTTTTATAATAAGAAAGTATTCGTTATCAAAAGAAAAATAAAATTGGAAATAATTAGTTTTTTCATGGAATTAGAATTGTTATAAAAATAAAAAAAGGAATCTGCACTCACAAATTCCTTTTCTATTATTAAGTTAATATTTTCTTACTCCAATTCCCTCTTCAAAAATTTCCCCGTCAAGCTCTTCTTCGACTTCACAATTTCTTCGGGTGTTCCTTTAGCTACGATCTCTCCGCCATGTTTTCCGCCTTCCGGACCAACATCAATAATATGATCGGCTAATTTAATCACGTCCATATTATGTTCAATAATGATAAATGAATTTCCTAATTCCACTAACTGATTAATGGCATCCATCAGAATTTTCACATCCTCAAAATGAAGCCCGGTTGTCGGTTCATCGAGAATATATAATGTATTTCCTGTTTGTCTTTTGGCAAGTTCTGTAGCCAGCTTGATACGCTGAGCTTCTCCCCCGGAAAGTGTTGTCGACTGCTGTCCTAAGGTGATATATCCTAAACCGACATCCTGTAAAGTCTTCACTCTTGCAAAAATTTTAGGGATCGGCTGGAAAAATTCTACGGCCTCATCAATCGTCATATCCAGAACATCGGAAATCGATTTTCCTTTGTAACGAACTTCCAGCGTTTCTCTGTTGAAACGTTTTCCGTTGCAGGTTTCGCAATGCACGTAAACATCCGGCAGGAAATTCATTTCAATGACCTTTAAGCCGCCTCCCTGACAGGTTTCACATCTTCCACCTTTTACATTAAAAGAAAACCTTCCCGGTTTGTAGCCGCGGATCTTGCTTTCCGGCAATTCTGCGAAAAGATTTCTGATATCGGTAAACATTCCGGTATAAGTTGCCGGATTGGATCGTGGTGTTCTTCCGATCGGAGTTTGATCTACATCTACGATTTTATCGATATTTTCGAGGCCTTCGATTTTTTTGTAAGGTAAAGGCTCCTGAACGGCTCTGTAAAAATGCTTGTTAAGAATCGGGTATAAAGTTCCGTTAATAAGCGAAGATTTTCCGCTTCCTGAAATCCCTGTTACCACGACCAATTTACCCAAAGGAATATCAAGTGTTACATTTTTAAGATTATTTCCGGTAGCCCCTTTAAGGACAATTTTTTTCCCGTTTCCTTTTCGTCTTTTCTCAGGAATTTCGATTTTTCTTTTTCCGTTAATGTATTGTGCAGTGATTGTATCTGCCTTCAACAAATCTTTAGGTTTCCCCTGCCAAAGGATTTCTCCCCCGAATTTTCCTGCTCTCGGACCGATATCTAAGACTTCATCGGCTTCCAGAATCATATCTTTGTCATGTTCAACTACCAGTACGGAATTCCCGATATCCCGAAGGTTTTTTAATGAATTAATTAATCTTTCATTATCTCTCTGGTGCAGTCCTATACTTGGTTCATCAAGAATATACAAGACATTTACGAGCTGAGATCCGATCTGGGTGGCCAGACGAATCCTTTGAGATTCACCGCCGGAAAGAGTTTTTGAGCTTCTGCTTAGACTTAAATAATCCAGGCCGACATCCAGCAAAAACTGAAGTCTTGTTTCGATTTCTTTTAAAATTTCATGTGCAATAATTGCTTTTTTCTCTGAAAATTTATTTTTGATATCCGCCAGCCAGTCCTTTAAATCAATTAAACTTAAAGCATTAACCTCAGCAATATTTTTACCGTCGATCTTAAAGCTTAAACTGGAAGGCTGAAGACGGGTACCATTACACTCCGGGCAGTTTTCTTCCGTTGTAAAGTGTCTTTCCAGCAAGATGGCTTCGTAAGATTCTTTATCATCGATCATTTCGTCCATCAGAGGAACAAGACCTTCAAAGTTGATTTTAACTTTCTTGGTGATTCCTGCCAGTTTAAGAACTTTGGTAACTTCTTTGTTGCAGCCGTAGTAAATATAATCTAAAGCTTCTTCCGGAATATCTCCCATGGGTGTTCCCAGCCCTAATCCGAAAACCTCCAGGATGTTCTTGATTTGGGAAAGGATCCATTTGTTGGATTTCATATCCTCAAGGGGCAGCAAACCTCCCTGATTAATCGATAATTTTGGATTTTCAACAAAATAATCGGTATTGATTTTTTTTACAGTTCCCAAACCTTTACAGCTCGGGCAGCTTCCTTTTGGCGAGTTGAAGGAGAAAGTATTCGGTTCCGGTAAAGCCAGCGAGTGGCCGGTTTCCGAATCCATCAGATTTTTGGAAAAATATTCAATATCTGTACTTCCCAGCTTTTGAATCCCGATAAGTCCCTCTCCCATTTCCATCGCGGTACGCAGTGATTTTTCCATTCTGCTTTCAGAGGCGCTTTCTCCAATGATCCAGCGGTCGATAACGATGTCGATATCGTGGGTTTTATAACGGTCAAGCTTAAGATCATATTCAATATCCTGCAGCTCGCCGTCAATTCTTGCCTGGCCATATCCTTTTTTTGCCATCTGTACGAAAAGTTCATGATAATGTCCTTTTCTGGATCGGATAACAGGGGCCATCAGCATGATTTTTTCGCCTGTATAATTCTTTTTGATCGTCTCAAGAATCTGTTCCTCGGTATAGCTTACCAGCTTTTTCCCGGAAGTCTGGGAATAAGCATCTGAAACTCTTGCAAAAAGGAGACGCAGGAAATCGTAGAGTTCGGTAACTGTTCCTACCGTTGAACGTGGATTTTTATTGGTAGTTTTCTGTTCAATGGCGATTACCGGCGAAAGCCCTTCGATCTTATCGACATCGGGACGTTCCAATCCGCCTAAAAATTGTCTTGCATAGGCAGAAAATGTTTCAATATAACGTCGCTGACCTTCTGCAAAAATGGTGTCAAAAGCCAGTGATGATTTACCACTTCCCGACAGCCCGGTAATCACTACCAGCTCGTTTCGGGGTATTTTGACATTGATGTTTTTCAGATTATGCTCGCGTGCACCGTAAACTTCTATATATTCTGTTGATTTACTCATAATTTGGTGTGATTTTACATGAAAATCACGATGTGCAAAATTACGGAATTTTATGGAATTTTCTGTGTTAAAAAATATTAGATTATTTATCGCAAATACATAGCTTTTGGTTTTTAAAAATTTGACAGTAAAGAAAATACCGGCGAAAATTTCACCGGTATTTGTCTATTTAAAATAAAACTTTTTTATTGTACAAAAGAATTGTAAGAATTCAGAACAGAGTCATACGCAGAGCTTATCTCCTGAATATTGCTGTCCGGAATCTGGTTGGAAGACTTTGAATCCCGTATCAGCTTTCTGTATTTATCAAGAAATTCTGTAGCTCTCTTATTGAAGTTTTCAAACAGGGTTTTCTTGTAAGCATATTGCTGTCCCTTCACATCAAATTCTTTTTTAGTGTTTACATCAACCGCTTTTTCAAGTTCGTTATACTTTTTCTGTGCTTCAGCTTCATTGAAACCCTGTGTATATTGTTTGTCGAGAATATCCATAACAGCATCAAGATCATTCATTACCGATTTGGATGAAACAATATAATCTCTCAGCGGGTGATCTTTTAAAATGATTTCTTCGGCGGCTTCGGTTGCAGGTTTTATTTTTGTCACAATATTTTCACCTACCGTAAAAAATACTTTTGCTTCTGTGTCAATATCTTTCTGCAAAGCCAGTGCTTTTGCACCCTGATCATCTTTGTAATCTTCGGAAGTGATGTAAGATTTCAGTTCTTCATATTTTTTTTCGATGCTTTCTCTTTTTGCTTTATAGGTGTTCAGGTCTGCTTCGATAATTTTTTGCTCACTGTCAAAACCGGAAGGGACTCCTTTTATTTTACTTAAAGAATAATCCATCGAGTTAATAACCATAGGCATACTGTAGACTGTCTCGCCTTTCGATTTTTTAACCGCCGCTTCAGCATATTTAATGATATTGTCTACATGTCTCGAAGAACTCTTGTAAGATTCCAGGAAGTTGTTATTAAAATCAATAATAGCCTGAGACTGATCTTCTCCTGCCTGCTTCACTGCATTTTCTATTTTATCAAGACCTTTTTTGCAGCTTACTACCGTTACACTCACTGATAAAGCGAGTGCAATCATCATCATTTTTTTCATATTATTTAAGTTGGTATTTATGTATTAATTATCAGGAGAAATCGGTGTCTTCATTAGTTACTTTCACCAGGTATTCTATTCCGTCGATGGCTTTTAAAATAATCTGATTACGGAGTATATTGGCCATGTTTTCCCAATAAACTCTTCCATAGAATGAATAATTATTCGGGATGATTTCAACTTCTACCGTTCTTATAAAACCTTCTTTAGGCTTATTACTGATCATGGTTCCGCGCTTCACACGTACATCCTTCAGCTCATCTTTCAGTACCATTCGGCAATAATTTTTAACATCTTCAAGGGAGATGATCTTGTCTCTTGTCGTTAAAGCATATTTATAAGCCTGAATACTGTCTGTTCCTTTCTGTTCTTCCGCACCGCCGATGGTTTCAGAAAGAAGTACCAGGATCTGTGATTTCAGCTGATTGGAAAGTTCCGTGCCGGGACGCATATGATTGGCAAGTGTACAGTGAGTTATCCAGAACGATGCATACGTATGATCTGTTTTATCGACCGGCTCCATGATGACATAGTTCAGCTCCTGTTTGATGCTTCTTTTTGCATTGTTCACCTTCTGAACCATCGATCTCATCTTGTCAGACATCTCGCTCAGCATTCCTTTCACATTATCTCTGTTCAGTAAGGAAAAAGCAGCGATTTCATCGCGTGTCAGTTCGAGAACATTAGCGATCATGTCGACGGCGTTTCTGTTGGTAAACCTTTCCATACCACCTTTTCTTACGGTATATAATCCTTTTTTAAGATCATCATTCGGCGTAAAAGGTATTTCTGTATATCGTCTTCCGTCTCCATCCTGAACTTCATCCACATACAGAAAATGTTCGCCTTCATCCGTGACCAGCGGAATGTTGTTGCCCATGATATCAAGGCTGTATTCTGTTTTTTTCCAGCCACGGTTATAGATCGGGAAAGCATTCAGAACAAAAGAAAAGTTATCCAGGATCTCGGCGGAAAACTGCGGAGGGAATTCAAACGTGAGCCATAGATATCTTTTGCCGTCGATATGTTTTGTGATCTCTTCTTTATAATCAATAAAATTCAGATTTTCAGGAAGCTTTCCGGGTTCGGAAAAGAGTGAACTCGAAATTCCACTTACTTCAATGAATTTATGCATGTAGATGCTTTTTACATCTTCAATAATTTTATTCCGGATAGACTGTTCGTAAAATATCTGCTCGTATCCATCCGTCTGGTTGTTTTTATAATAGGTTAATCCTTCCTTGATAAAAAGAGGATTTCCATTGCTCATTACCGTGATGTACGGTAATAATTTATAGGTAAAATCAAGATGCTCAAATGCAGGATTGGAGCAGTAAATACTTAAATATTTCGGAAATGTTTCCTGTGAATATTTGCTGACATCGATTCCTATGGTAACTTTTCGGTAATCTTCGGGTCTGCCCTGGAATCTGGCGATGGGAATCTTATTCAGTCTCTCATCAATGCTGTAGCAGGTATTGCCGACAAACATCACGGCTGTCTGCACTTTATTGATCCTTACATTTCCTACCGGCGTGAAAGGAATGTTGATTTGTTTGTCCGATTCAGATTTTACGGTGGAAGTCATCTGTTTTCTGAAGAAAAACTCGGTGTGTTCCAGCAGAATTTCAGATGATTCGTAAGGCTGCGTAAATGCTATGGCATGTGCCGGAACCGGATGTGTATAAATAGACGGCGTTAATAATTTTGCAAGCTTTTCCAGGATTCTGGCATTAACGGTCTGTATTTCGTTGTTGGCTTTAAAGACTTCTGTGCTGAAAGCATCGATCAGTAATTTCACAAACGGATCCAGCGACTGCGGACTTTTTAGTCCCCATACTTTGGTGGCGTTCTGAAGCATTCGTGCTTTTACAGATTCTTTGGAATAAATATTCTGGTCTAAGTTCATAGATGGTGGTTACAGGGTAAGGAATTAATCAATTGACATTGGGCTCAGAAACAATTCTGTGGAGAAGCTGAAACGCTCTCCTGTAGCTTCCATTTTGGCATTAATGGCAATTTTTACTTTCTTCTTGATTTCGGTATGTTCTTTTGTGTCGTAAGTATGCTCTACAATCTGAATATGAGCATCAATCTGCGGATTTACAATGCGTGGTTCGTATTCCTGGATCTGTCTTCTGAGGCTTTTGATGAAAACGTTTTCCCAGACAGCACTGGTGACGCCATTGTCGAATTCGAGATTCCAGACGTCGTTTCCGTAATTTTCATCATATCTGTTTTCGCCTTTTTTGGTGGTGATCAGCAGCATGATATTATGGGCAATACTTTCTCCCATGTCGCAGGTGTCAATACTTCCTCCTTCCGTCATTAAGGTCGACGGAACAAAAGGCATTCTGTAATTTGGTGTGTCCATAATTTCTACTTCTTGGTTACTTCATAATTGTCATTTGCCTGAAGAGAATACCAAATTAATGAATTTTCATGAAATATGGTACGGTCATATTGTAAAATTGGCTAATATTTTTAATAATCATATTTACCGGTGAACAAATCCTTACCCTATTTTTTTGAAGTTGTTTAATTTTTTTCAGAAAAGGCAAGGATATCTTTTTACTCTGTTTCAAAATATGGCAAATGTATAGTTTCATAAAAACGGAGCTTCGTTTTAAGGAATTTTTTTTAAGAAATTAATTATTCTATACAACTCTTACTTTGTGTCTCATCGTGTTCAGGTGAAAAATCTTTATCTTAGCCTATTTCAGGGCATTTGTAGGGTTTAATCTAAATTTTTTTTGGGGTGTTCTTAAGAAGATTTCAGAATTTATCAGGATAAATCAGAAAAATCATCAGGATAAAATGACAAAGTTATCCTGATAAATTTCCGAAATGATGCGGATGAATTTTCAATGGTATGCAGATGAATGTTTTTACCTGGAAATAAAAAATGATCATTTTTTATTTATTCATCATTTTGTGGTATCTGTTTTTTTTATACATTCGTACTCAAAATACAAAATGTTTAACTTTTTAAAATGAAAAAAAATGCCTATTACATTTAATGTTATTTCGAGAAGAAGCCCTCTTGCTCCAAATGAACCTCCAAAATTTTACGCTGATATTGTAGGAAATAGCCAGACTACTTTTGATGATCTTGCCAAATACGCATCTACCGTTTCAACGGTTTCCAAGGCCGATATTCTTGCCGTGCTGGAAAGTACATTCTCTAAAATTGCCGATGATGTGGCTGATGGTAAGATCGTTTATGTCGGGGAATACTTTACCCTCCAGGCCGGAGGTTCCAGCGAAGGAAAAGAAACTGCAGAAGAAGTAAATGCTTCCTGTATTACTTCCCTGAAAACTATTTTTCGTCCGGGTAAGTTGATCAAGCAGGCTATGAAGCTTGCTGAAATCAGGAAAAAAGACTAACCAAGAGGCTGTCCTAAAAGTTTGGGCAGCCTCTTTTTTTACGCCTGAAAATTAAACAAGTAATTTTTATGCTCCGGAGGAGCAATATCTGTGTAGCAGAAAAAAATAATAGAATATCGCAAGCACGCTGTAGGTGTGCTATGATAAGATAGAACTCCTCCGGAGTTCTGGTACAATATGCTGATATTGATCTACACAGATATTGCTTCCTTCGGAGCAAATTAGAATGATGGTATCCTACGCTGTGCTATAAAATCATTATTTAAAAACCCTAACTGTCAGATAAAGTCGTGGCTATAACAAAAAAGGACTATCCAAACTTTTCCCGGTGCCCGCGATGTAAAATAGGAAAAGATAATCATTGCGGGACTTGGAAGTTTTCTTACAACGTTAAAAATTGGATGACTAATCGTAAATTAATATGCTTGGTTTTTATTAAGCAATTTTTGATTTTAAGAATATAAAAAACTGAAAATTAAAAATTTGCGAGTGACTCATCATGCATAAAATAATTTTTTTGGACGTTCCGTCAATTTGGTTATCTTTGGGAACTAACTATATATATCTATATGAATACAGAGACTATTGACAACATTAAAATGATAGCGGAAACGGCAAGAGAGTTTGCTGAAAAAAATATTAGACCTAATATTATGGAGTGGGATGAAAGTCAGACTTTCCCGAAAGATTTGTTTCATGAGTTAGGAGAAATGGGGTTTATGGGAATTGTTATTCCTGAGCAGTACGGAGGTTCAGGACTTGGATATCACGAGTATGTTACGATTCTGGATGAGATTTCCCAGGTTGATCCCTCTATCGGGCTTTCCGTAGCAGCACACAATTCACTTTGTACCAATCATATTTATGAATTCGGAAATGAAGAACAGCGAAATAAATGGCTTCCTCAATTAGCATCAGGAAAAGTGATCGGTGCATGGGGACTTACTGAGCATAATACTGGATCTGATTCGGGGGGGATGTCTACCACTGCAGTGAAAGATGGTGATGAGTGGATCATCAGCGGAGCGAAAAACTTTATTACGCATGCTATTTCCGGTGATATCGCGGTAGTAATGACAAGAACCGGTGAAAAGGGTGCAAAGAATAATTCAACAGCTTTCGTATTAGAAAAAGGAATGCCTGGCTTTTCTTCTGGTAAAAAGGAAAATAAACTGGGAATGAGAGCTTCTGAAACGGCAGAATTGATTTTCGATAACGTTCGTGTTCCGGATTCTCACCGTTTGGGAGAGGTTGGTGAAGGTTTCAAACAAGCCATGAAAATCCTTGACGGAGGAAGAATTTCTATTGCGGCTTTAAGTTTGGGAACTGCCAGAGGGGCTTATAAAGCGGCTTTAAAATATGCAAAAGAGAGACATCAGTTTGGAAAGTCAATTTCAGAATTTCAGGCCATCAACTTTATGCTGGCAGATATGGCGACTGAGATTGATGCATCAGAATTACTGATTCAAAGAGCAGCTACTCTGAAAAATGCCAAGCAGAAAATGACTAAAGAAGGCGCTATGGCAAAACTATACGCTTCTGAAGCTTGTGTGAGAATTGCCAACAATGCCGTTCAGATCTTCGGAGGTTACGGTTATACCAAAGATTTCCCGGCAGAAAAATTCTACAGAGATTCCAAGCTTTGTACAATCGGGGAAGGAACTTCAGAGATTCAGCGATTGGTCATCGGAAGAGATATCACCAAATAGGTGACTTAAAAAATTAGAATTATATCTTAATAAGTTAATAGTACACGTATTTTGCGTGTACTATTTTATTTTTATGGAATGTAAAGTCGTAATGTATTGCATAATGAATTAGATGGATTATCTAAATATTTCTTAAATAATTTTGTTTTTCGTAATTAAATTTTTATTAGCTTTGGAATTCCACAATCAAAAAAGAATATATATGAAAAAACAATTATCATTGTTAGGAATGCTGTTTCTTTCCGGCATTTCATTCGGTCAGACCGACCGGCTATGGTCACCAAACTCAGGAAAAGTAACTTCTGAGATCTTTGAGAATAAAAGCAATATTATTAATCCTAAAGTTTACAGCCTTGATATTAACGGATTAAAAAGTGTTCTTGCCAAAGCACCTAAAAGGCTTACTGCGGGAGAAAAATCGGAAATTATTATTTCTTTTCCGAACGCTGAAGGAAGAATGGAAAATTTCAAAATCAGAGAAAACTCCAATTTTGATCCACAGCTTGCCGCTAAGTATCCTGATATCAAATCTTACGTCGGTGAAGGCCTTGAAAATCCTGCCTCAACAGTTTATTTCAGTGTTTCATCTTTGGGATTATCGTCCATGGAAATCTATGGCGATAAATCTGCGGTCTTCATTGAGCCGTTTACCAAAGACCTTTCTGCTTATGTTGTTTATAAAAAATCTGATAAAAAAGATAATCTCAGTGCATTTGAATGTACTGTACTGGATGTTGCTCAAAAAGGTGCTGCAACGTCAAGTAATGTGGCAGCAAGACCTAATGCTGATGATGCCAAATTAAGAACCTTCAGACTGGCTTTATCTTGTACAGGAGAATATACGGCGTACTTCGGAGGTACAAAAGCCAATGCCTTAGCCGCAATGAATAACACGATGACCCGCGTTAACGGAGTTTTTGAGAAAGATTTCTCCGCCAGAATGGTTTTAATTTCCAATAACGATGCTGTAATTTATACCAGTGCATCTTCAGATCCCTACTCTGCTGCATCGCAGATGAGTAACTGGAATTCTCAGCTACAATCGACTTTAACGTCCGTTATTGGTGAAGCCAATTACGATATTGGTCACCTTTTCGGAGCTTCCGGAGGCGGAGGAAACGCAGGATGTATCGGCTGTGTATGTACCAACGGATCAAAAGGAAGCGGCTATACTTCTCCTGCTGATGCCATTCCGTCGGGTGATAATTTTGATATTGATTATGTTGCTCATGAAATGGGACATCAGTTTGGCGGAAATCACACTTTTTCTATGAGTAATGAAGGGACAGGAGCCAATATGGAACCTGGATCCGGATCAACAATTATGGGATATGCAGGAATTACAAGCCAGGATATTCAGCCGCACTCTGACGCTTTCTTTCACGCTATCAGTATTCAGCAGATTACCAATAATATTAAAGCTAAAACCTGCCCGGTAAGCACAAACACCGGAAATTCAATTCCGACAGCTAACGCAGGATCAGATTATACCATCCCGAAAGGAACACCGTTTATGTTAACCGGAACAGGAACCGATGCCAACGGCGATTCTTTAACCTATATCTGGGAACAGATGGATAATGCTTCTTCATCTCAGACGGGAGCAAGTTCGGCAGCCAGTGCTACCAAATCTTCGGGTCCTACTTTCAGATCATTTACTCCAACAGCTTCACCAGTAAGATATTTCCCGAGAATGGCTTCTGTTTTAGCCGGAGCAACTATTACAGCCGGTTCAGAGATTACGGTGGAAGCTTTATCTACTGTAGCAAGAACCTATAATTTCAGATTTACAGTTCGTGACAACAGATCCGGAGGTTCAGGAAATAATTCCGATGATGCAGTAATTACAGTGAATGGAACAGCCGGACCTTTCAGTGTAAGCTCACAGAATTCAGCGACAACATATACAGGAGGAACATCTCAAACCGTTACCTGGAATGTTGCCGGAACTACTGCAAATGGTGTAAATGCCGCGAATGTTGATATTCTTTGGTCTACAAATTCCGGAAATACATGGACTACTCTACTTGCCGGAACGCCTAATGACGGTTCTCAGGCAGTAACAATTCCGAATTCATCTACGACGACGGGAAGAATCATGGTAAAAGGATCCAATCATATTTTCTTTGATGTTAATAATGCTAATATCACGGTAAATGCAGGATCCGGAACGGTAGATACAACAGCGCCGACGGCGCCTTCATTAGCAGCTTCAGGAACCACTTCTACAACGACTAACCTTTCATGGTCAGGTGCGACGGATAACGTGGCGGTAACTGGCTACGATGTTTATCAGGGATCTTCACTGATTGGTTCTACAGCATCGACCACTTATACCGTAACAAGCCTTACTCCTTCTACAACATACAGTTTCTCTGTAAGAGCGAAGGACGCAGCAGGAAATGTATCGTCTTCAAGCAATACAGTAAGTGTGACCACGCTCGCAGGAAGTACCGTTTCTTACTGTTCAGCTTCTGCTAATAATACGTCTGATGAAAGAATCGGAAATGTAAAATTCGGTTCGATTAATAATACTTCGACAGGAACTGCCGGTTATGAAAACTTTACATCTGTTTCTACCAATGTTACCAGAGGAACTGCCTATACTATTTCTGTAACTCCTGTCTGGACATCGACTGTTTACAGTGAGGCCTACGCTGTTTACATTGATTATAACGGAGATGGAGATTTTACAGACAGCGGAGAGTTGGCATGGTCTAAAACAGGTTCAACAATAAGCCCTGCAACCGGTTCGATCACCATTCCGTCTACAGCAACAATAGGAAGCACAAGAATGAGAGTTATGATGCAGTATAATTCTGTTCCTTCTTCATCATGTGGAACTTATACATACGGACAGGTAGAAGATTATACTTTAAATATTGTGTCATCCGGAAGAAATGAAACAGGGATAAAAGATCTTATTACAGATATTAAATTATATCCGAATCCTGCAAAAGATATCTTATATATCTCAAATACGAAAGCAGAAGATTACAAAATTTTCGATATGGGTGGAAAACTAATCAATTCAGGAAAACTTGAAAGAGGCTCTGTGAATGTAAGCAATCTTATCAAAGGTGCTTATTTGATTCAGATCGGAGAAACTTCCAAGAGATTCATTAAAAACTAATAGCTTATTCAATTAAATTTGAAGACTGTCCGAAAACGGGCAGTCTTTTTTTATGAAACCATTTTAATCCTCAATGGAGCTTATTATTTCATAAGCATAAGATTCAAATTAAGTGAAATTAAGTAATTAAAACTAAACATTCTTGTATTATTCAAAATATTTGTTTAAATTCACCATAACATAAAATACTAATAATCAACATTATGGAAAATTTAAAAAAAATTACAAGATCTGGATTAAAAGGAATTCACGGAGGAATTGAAACATGCATTCAAGATTGTTTTCAAGGATATAGAAAATGCTGTATCAAAGGAAAACCCTATCAATGTATACCAGATAGCCAAATGTGTGCATAAAATAAGCTGAATAAAAAAGAGGCTGTCTCAAAAGCGAGACAGCCTCTTTTTTTGAGTTTACTTCAAGATATTCTAAAAGGCTTTCCATCTAATGTCTAATCGATGAGTGAGCAAGTACCGAAGATGACCCAGTGGTTGTTTTAAACTTACAAAATTACTTCTCATTTTTATTTGCGGTAAACTTGTATATACTTACCTAAATTTAAATAAAACCTAAGTCTCAAATCCTGATTTATGAAACCTTATTTTTATATTTGCGTAAATAAAAAATATTCATGGATAAAATTGATAGTCTGAACCAGGTAGCAGAATTCCACACCACTTTTAAAGCACCCATTTTAGAAACTCCGCAGATTCCTTCACCGGAAAGATGTAATTTGAGGGTAGAACTTTTGCAGGAAGAACTGAACGAATTAAAGCAGGCTATTGCCGACAATAATATCGTGGAAATTGCCGATGCATTGTGTGATTTGCAGTATGTTTTAAGCGGTGCTGTTCTCGAATTCGGACTTGGCAGTAAATTTGTAGAACTGTTCAACGAAGTTCAGCGATCCAATATGTCGAAAGCGTGTGATAATGAAGAACAGGCACAGGAAACCGTTGAATTTTACAAAGAAAAAGACGTAGAATCTTTTTATGAAAAATCTGGTGAAAAGTTTAATGTTTACAGAAAAGCAGATCATAAAGTTCTGAAGAACAAATATTACTCCCCTGCAGATTTAAAGACCATTATTGAAAAATAGCATGAAAAAAATTATTACAAATCTTGTTGCCGCTTCCGCTTTATTAATGGCAAATCAACAACTTACTGCACAAAAAGTAGTAGTGGGCCGTGAAGTGGAAACTACCAGCGATGGCAAAATGCTTTTAGGAAACCAACTTAAAGAAAAATTTCTCGAAGCTCCTTATGCCGACTGGTATGTAAAAGAGCATGACGAATATGCAATGGATCAGAAAGCCATCAGCGAACTTAAAAAAGATAAAATTAACAGTTACAATATTGTTGTTTTTATGGGAACCTGGTGCGAAGACAGCCACAGAGATTTCCCAAGACTGATGAAAATCCTGGAGGAAGTGAAATATCCTGAAAGTAAGCTCACGATCATTGCCGTTAATCGCAAAAAAGAATCGCCAACAGGAGATGAAGCACGCTATAATATTCAGAAAGTTCCTACGATCATCTTAGAAAGATATGGTAAAGAAATCGGGAGAATCATAGAAATGCCTACTACAGGATACATCGAAAGAGATTTGGTTCAGATATTAAAAAAAGATGATACATCAGTAATCAAAGAAATTTTTAATAAATAAATTTTGAGAAATCTAAAAATAATACTACCGTTTCTGGCAGGAGCTGTTTTAATGGTTATCCTGTTTTTCAGCTTTAAATCCTGCTTCAATCCTGCGGAGAAAACTGAAAAATCAGATTATTATATTCTGACCAACCAGATTTCAAAGATGAATAAAATGGTCGTTCTTGAGCAGAATACTTCATCAATGCAGAAAACAAAGATGGGCTATGAGTTTTTCGGAAAAGAAATGTCCAGCAACAGTATTATTACCTATACCAAAACCAATGCGCAGGTTTCTTATGATCTTAATAAAATGAAAATTGAGGTTGATTCTGTCAATAAAAAACTCATTATTACAGAATTGCCGGAAGCGGAAATAAGAATTACCCCAAGTGTTGAAATCCAGTCACTTGATGATTCTTTCTTTAACAGGATTTCTGAAAAGGATATTAAAAATGTAACACAGAAAGCCAAAACTACCGCAATTAATTCAATCGATCAGAACAGGCTGAGAAATGAAGGCCGTCAGCAATTAATGGAAAATCTTAATACTATTTTTGTTTTGGCAAAGGCTTTGGATTACAAGATAGAAGACCAGACAGGAAAGCTGGGTATTTTAAAATTGTAAAACGTAAAAAAGCTATGGAACCGCAAGAAAAAGACAAAAAGCAGGAATCTGCAAACTCCGCAGAAACAAAAAAACAAAATCAGGATTTCCCGAATATTCCTGCATCATCAAAAAAGACAAATCCGTCTGATGTAGATAAAGAAGATGTTCAGAAATCTTCAAACAACAATAAATCAGGAAAGACGGATAATACTGAAGAATAATAAAAAGGTTCTGCTTCAAAAGAAGCGGAACCTTTTTCAGAAAAAAAATATACAAATAAAAATCAAACCGTAAGAAAATCGCTCCGCCGTATGAATTTATGGACTCTTTACTACTTATCTAATTGCAGCGAAGCGAAATTCATATTAGACAATGGTAGATTTTCCGAGCTTTACATTTTCAAAGTTGTAATAAGATTTCTCGGAATATTTAATAAAATCTGCAATAAAACTTCCCACTTCACTCGTAGAATAAGGTTGTTCAGCATTCAGATCTACCGTTACATATTTATTTTCAATAGCGTGTTCTACAGACTGTCTTAATTTTTCCGCTGCCTGTTCCAGCTTTAAATAATCAAGCATCATCGCCGTACTCAGAATGGAAGCAATCGGGTTGGCGATTCCTTTTCCTTTCGCCTGTGGATAAGACCCGTGAATAGGCTCAAATAAAGCATTACCATTACCTATCGAAGCTGAAGGAAGCAATCCGATTGAACCACCGATCACACTCGCTTCATCCGAAATGATATCTCCGAACATATTTTCTGTTACAATAACGTCAAACTGTTTTGGATTTAAAATCAATTGCATGGCAGCATTATCAACAAACATAAAATCCAGTTCTACATCGGGATATTCTGCCGCAATTTCTTTGCATATTTTTCTCCACAGCCTGGAAGTATCTAATACGTTGGCTTTATCGATTAGCGTTAATTTTTTTCTACGCTTCTGTGCTTCCTGAAAAGCCATGTGAACGATCGGAGCAATTTCATCACGGTTATATTTACAAATATCGTAAGCATATCCGGCTTCTTCATCCGTGAATTTTTCACCAAAATAAATTCCGCTCACCAACTCCCTGAAAATCTGAATATCAGTTCCTTCAATGATTTCTTTTTTTAAAGGACTTTTCTCAATTAAGGAACTATAAGTTTTCAACGGTCTGATGTTTGCAAAAAGCCCGAGCTCTTTACGGAGTTTCAGCAAGCCTTGTTCGGGGCGTACTTTTGCATCAGGATTATTGTCAAAAGAAGGATCTCCGATGGCACCGAAAAGTACTGCATCTGATTCCTTACAAATATCCAGTGTTTCATCCGGTAAAGGATTTCCTGTTTTATAAATCGCTTCGGCGCCCATCAACCCATATTTAAATTCAAACTGATAATGAAAAGCTTCAGCAATTGCATCCAGAATTTTAATGCTTTCCGCTACTACTTCCGGCCCGATTCCGTCTCCCGGAAGAACTACAATTTTAAAGTTAGTTTTCATAAACTTTTTGTGTTTTTAATTCAAATTCTGTGATTGACTTCTTTCTGCTGATTAAAAAGTCAATATCATCGTAACCATTCATCAGGCATATTTTTTTGTAAGAATCAATTTCAAAACTTTCTGTTTTATCGTTAAAAGTAATCGTTTGCTTTTCAACATCTACTAATATTTCTTTTTCAGGATTTTCAGTAATATCCGCTAAAATTTCTTTTAAAAAACTTTCGGAAATTTTTACAGGCAGCAACCCGTTATTTAAAGCATTTCCTTTAAAAATATCTGCAAAAAAGCTGGAAACAACAACTTTAAAACCATAATCCGTTAAAGACCACGCCGCGTGCTCACGACTGCTTCCGCAACCGAAATTATTTCCTGCAACCAGAATCTCACCGCTGTATTTTGGATTATTCAGAACAAAATCGGGATTCGGCTCATTTGTATGAACATTGTATCTCCAGTCTCGGAAAAGATGATCTCCAAACCCTTTTTTATCAATACTTTTTAAAAATCTGGCCGGAATAATCTGATCTGTATCTATATTTTCTACCGGCAAAGGAATCGCCGTGGATTTTATTGTGATTAATTTTTGCATTTTTATCTAAATTATTAATGTGAAAAGTGAATTTAACTTCGTAAGTGAGTGATCAATTTATTTCATACTGAATATTCACGATTAACTATTGATTTTAAAAAAATTCACCTTTAAATCAGTTTTCAAAAACCGAAATTTTCCCTTCAACGGCAACTTTAGCCGCTGTCAACGGACTTGCCAGAATTGTTCTTGCACCTTGTCCCTGTCTTCCTTCAAAATTCCTGTTGGAAGTCGATACGCAATATTCACCTTCCGGAATTTTATCGTCATTCATCGCCAGACATGCGGAACATCCCGGCTGCCTGATCTGAAACCCGGCTTCATTAAAAATAGTATCCAGACCTTCTTCAAAAATCTGTTTTACCACCTGTTGTGAACCCGGAACAATTAAAGCCTGTACATGCTCTGATTTTCTTTTTCCTTTAATATAATTTGCCGCAGACCGGAAATCTTCAATTCTTGCATTGGTACAGCTTCCGATAAAAACATAATTCACCTTGATATCAGAAAGTGCCTGTCCGGCTTTTAATCCCATATATTTCAATGCTTTTTCCTCAGAATCATTTTGCGGATTCGGAATATTTTGTCTGATGGAAATTCCCATTCCCGGATTGGTACCGTATGTAACCATCGGATAAATTTCGGACGCATCGAAAGAAAATTCTGCATCAAAAGTTGCGTCGTCATCCGTTTTCAAAGTTTTCCAGTAATCTAATTTCTCTTCCCATTCTTCACCTTTTGGTGCGAAGGTTCTTCCTTTTACATAATTAAATGTCGTTTCATCAGGAGCGATCATTCCGCCGCGGGCGCCCATTTCAATGCTCATATTGCAAACCGTCATTCTGCCTTCCATCGACATTTCTTCAAAGACATTTCCGGAATATTCGCAGAAATACCCTGTTCCGCCATCGGTTCCGACTTTAGAAATAATGTATAAAATCACGTCTTTTGGCTGAACGTTTTTATTTAACTGACCATTTACTGTAATTCTCATAGATTTAGGTTTGTTCAGCAATAAACACTGACTTGCAAAAACCTGTGCGACCTGGCTTGTTCCGATTCCGAAAGCAATAGATCCGAAAGCGCCATGTGTTGAAGTATGACTGTCGCCGCATACAATGCTCATTCCAGGCTGTGTAACGCCTAACTCCGGAGCAATGATATGAACAATCCCCTGATAAGGATGGCCTAAACCATATAATTCAATATTATTTTTTTTACAATTTTCAGTTAGCTGTTCAACCTGATTTCTGGAAGAATCATCGCGTATCGGCTTATCCTGATCCCATGTCGGAACATTGTGGTCTGCCGTGGCTACAATCTGCTTTGGCCTGAAAACTTCCAGACTTCTGGATTCCAGCTCTGCAAAAGCTTGCGGACTCGTCACCTCGTGAATCAGATGCTTGTCTATGTATATAATTTGAGGCCCGTCAGGAATTGTTTCTACTACGTGTGCATCCCAGACTTTGTCAAAAAGTGTTTTTTTATCGTTATTCATTTTTAATTATATCTAAAAGAAAATCTATCCTTCTATCCTATTTTTCTCGTTACATTTTCGATGATTAAACTTAAGTCGTCATTATCAACTTCTTTCTTACGATCTGCCACTTTCAGAAATTCCTCATACAAAAAGTCGAGTTCATTTTTGGTAACATCAAAACCAATATGCTTGAATCGATAAGCCAGAGCAGAACGTCCGCTTCTTGCGGTTAATACAATGGTTGAAGCATTTACACCAACCTCTGCCGGATCAATAATTTCGTATGTCTCCCTATTTTTAATTACCCCATCCTGATGAATTCCTGAGCTGTGCGCGAATGCATTAGCACCCACGATGGCTTTATTGGGCTG
The DNA here is from genome assembly GCF_977014045.1 of Chryseobacterium lineare. Taxonomy (NCBI): domain Bacteria; kingdom Pseudomonadati; phylum Bacteroidota; class Flavobacteriia; order Flavobacteriales; family Weeksellaceae; genus Chryseobacterium; species Chryseobacterium lineare. The sequence continues at coordinate 1,062,996 of NZ_CDRNIQ010000001.1, forward strand.
CACAGGCATACCCATCAATTCTGAAACCAAAATGCTTATAGGATTAAGCATTTTAGACTTGACATCAGTATGCAGCTGTAAATGCGGATGCTGTCTGAGAATCATCACAACCTCTTCCAAAGCGGTATTTCCGGCTCTTTCTCCCAGTCCGTTGATGGTACATTCGATCTGTCTCGCTCCGTTGATCACGCCTGCTATGGAATTAGCAGTTGCCATTCCCAAATCGTTGTGGCAGTGACAGGAAAGAATTGCTTTATCAATACCTTTTACATTTTCTTTTAAATATTTTATTTTTGCGCCATATTCTTCGGGTAGACAATATCCTGTTGTATCAGGAATATTTAAAACGGTAGCGCCTGCTTTAATTACAGCTTCGCAAACTTTTGCCAGGTAATCATTATCCGTTCTTCCGGCGTCTTCAGCGTAAAATTCTACATCCTCCACAAAAGTTTTAGCATATTTTACGGCTTGTACCGCTCTTTCAATAATATCTTCCCTGTTGGAATTGAATTTATATCTGATATGAGAATCCGATGTTCCGATACCTGTATGGATTCTTGGTCTTCTGGCAAATTTTAAAGCTTCCGCCGCGGTTTCAATATCTTTCTGATTTGCTCTTGTCAGCCCGCAAACTTTTGCATTTTTCACTAATTTTGAAATTTCCGAAACGGAATGAAAATCTCCCGGACTTGAAATAGGAAAGCCAGCTTCGATAACATCTACTCCAAGTTCATCCAGTTTTTCGGCTATAATTAATTTTTGCTCCGTATTCAATTTACAACCCGGCACCTGTTCTCCATCACGCAGCGTGGTATCAAAAATTTCGACTTTTTCGGAATTCATAATGAAGTTTTTTACTTAATTTTGAATCAAAACTAGAGAGTTGAAACGTTTTTTTCTTTTCATAGTTTTAAAAAAATACAATACTCAAAATATTATATTTTAATTTTAAATATCTGATTATCATTATTTTAAATTTCATGAATTTACAATGGCAGAATTGCATAAAGATTTTTTATTTGTACTGATTAAATCATTGACGACTTCAGAAAAAAGGCAATTTAAGCTGTATGTAAACCGTCTCGGAATTAATGTTGATGCAAAATTTCTCCTTCTCTTTTCAGAAATGGACAAGATGAAGGAATACGATGAAAATATTATCATTGATAAAAAAATTTCGACGAAACAACAATTGTCAAACCTGAAAGCTCATCTTTACAAACAGATTCTGGTAAGCTTAAGGCTGAACCCGAGTCATCAAAACTACAGAATACAACTACGTGAGCAATTGGATTTTGCGAATATTCTCTACCAGAAAGGTCTTTATAAACAGGCTTTGAAAATTTTAGATAAAACAAAACAATCAGCATTAGAACTTGACGAAAAAACAATTGCTTCGGAAATTATAGATTTAGAAAAAGTAATTGAATCACAGTTTATTACAAGAAGTATTGAAGGGAGAGCGGATGAGCTGATCAGGCAATCTACGGAAATCAGCAAGCAAAATCACTATGCCACAGAATTGTCTAATCTTTCCCTGAAATTATACAGTGAAATGCTGACGCACGGCTATGTGAAAAATGATGAAGACCGCGCTGAGATCATGGAGATTTTCAATGCTCAGATTCAGAAAATTGCTTTTGAAAAATTGAATTTTACTGAGAAGCTATGGTACTTTAAGGCTCATGTCTGGAAAAATCAATTGCTTCAGGAATATAAATATACATTGAAGTACGCTTTTCAATGGGTCGATTTATTTCACAAAAATCCTGAGATGATTATAAGCCACCCCGTTTGGTATATCAAAGGAAATACGTATCTCCTGAAAATTCTTTTTCTGTATGGAAATATTGATATTTTAGAAAATAGTTTCATGGAGTTTAATAAAAGAGTTCATTCTTCAAGTTTTGCTCAAAATGAGAATTTGCAATCTCTTATTTTTCTGACACATTACAATACTTTAATGAATATTCACTTTGTAAAAGGTGAATTCTTTTCCGGCTCAAAACTGATTCCTGAAATTGAGTTGAAAATGGATAAACTTCGTGATAAAATTGATGAGCATCATTTTATGATTTTGTACCTAAAAATGGCCGCCATGTTTTTTGGAAGTAAAAAGTTTAAGGAATCAATAAAATATTCTGTAAAGATTATTGATTCAAAGGGCAATGTGCAGGAAGATTTGCTGTTTCATACACGGATTTTGATCTTAATGGCCAAACATGAGTCGGGAAATGATGAAGACTATGATGAATTTATCAAAGCAACTTCAAAGTTTGTAAAAAAGATGAAAAAGCCTGATGAATTTCATTTTGAAAGCATTCAGTTTTTCAAAAATTTAAATGATGTAGCACCTGATCAGCAATTGGGATCTTTCAGAAAGTTTGATAGAAAACTGGGCTTTTTTGCTGATAACGAATATTACAGAAGGTCATTATTGTATATAGATATTCACGGCTGGGTAAAATCTAAATTAAGAAACGTGGATGTGATTGAGATTATTAAGGAAAAAGTGAGATACAAAAGAAAGAATTAATGTAATTGTTAAATTCGTAGTAATCAATGTTTTGAATATTTTCCAAACAGTAAAAACGATTTTTATTTCATTTTAGTATTAAATCTCGCTGTAAATATGGGCGGATGTAGCATACTAATTAAAAAATTCGTATTTTTGCCTCTTAAAAATTTCTTAGTAAACAATGATAAAAATTACACTTCCAGACAATAGCGTCAAAGAATTCGAGGCAGGAGTTACTCCGCTAGACGTGGCAAAATCTATAAGCGAGGGATTGGCTAGAAATACCATTTCCGCAATTGTTAATGACAAACAAGTAGAGACGACCACGCCTATCACCACGGATTCTACGGTACAGCTATTAACATGGAGTGATGATCTTGGAAAGAAGGCTTTCTGGCATTCTTCGGCCCACCTTTTGGCGCAGGCGATCCTTGATTTTTATCCTGATGCTAAGCTGACCATCGGTCCTGCTATAGAAAACGGATTCTATTATGATGTAGATTTCGGTGCCGAAACTTTATCTGAAAAAGACTTTGAGAAGATTGAGAAAAAAGTATTGGAAAATGCCAAAAAAGGCTCAACATTCTCACTATATCCTATTTCTAAGGAGGAAGCATTGAAAGTTTATGCAGATAATCCTTATAAAGTAGAACTGATTTCTAATCTTAACGACGGAGAAATCACTTTCGTAACGCATGACGATTTTACAGATCTTTGTCGTGGAGGACATATTCCGAATACGAGTATTGTAAAAGCGGTAAAGATTTTAAATGCAGCCGGAGCTTACTGGAGAGGAAATGAGAAAAATCCTCAATTAACAAGAGTTTACGGTATTTCTTTCCCTAAACAGAAAGAATTGACAGAATATCTTGAAAGATTAGAAGAAGCCAAAAGAAGAGATCACAGAAAATTAGGTAAAGAGTTGGGAATTTTTGCTTTCTCTGAAAAAGTTGGAGCCGGTTTGCCGCTTTGGCTGCCAAAAGGAACTGCTTTGAGAAGAAAACTGGAAAATTTCCTTTCAGATGCTCAGAAAAAAGGAGGTTATGAATTTGTAATATCTCCTCATATTGGTTCTAAAGAATTGTATGTAACTTCCGGACACTGGGATAAATACGGGGCAGACAGCTTTCAGCCAATAAAAACGCCGAATGAAGGAGAGGAATTTATGCTGAAGCCGATGAACTGCCCGCATCACTGTGAAATCTATAAAACTTCACAATGGAGTTACAGGGATTTACCGAAAAGATACGCAGAATTCGGAACCGTTTACCGATATGAACAAAGCGGAGAGCTTCACGGGCTGACAAGAGTTCGTGGATTTACCCAGGATGATGCTCACCTTTTCTGTACTCCTGATCAGCTTTTGGGGGAATTTGAGGCGGTAATTGATCTTGTATTATACGTTTTCAAATCTTTAGGTTTTGAAGATTTCATGACGCAGGTTTCATTAAGAGATCCTGATAATAGAGAAAAATATATCGGTTCTGATGAGAACTGGGAAAAAGCAGAAAATGCGATCATCACAGCAGCAGCAAACAAAGGTCTGAAAACTGTTGTTGAATATGGTGAGGCCGCATTCTATGGTCCGAAACTGGATTTCATGGTAAAAGATGCTTTGGGTAGAAAATGGCAGCTTGGAACCATTCAGGTTGATTATAACTTACCGGAGAGATTTGATCTTCACTATATCGGAAATGATAATGAAAAGCACAGACCGGTAATGATTCACAGAGCGCCATTTGGCTCTCTTGAACGTTTTATTGCTATTTTGCTTGAAAATACTGCGGGAGATTTTCCATTATGGCTGAGTCCGGATCAGTTTATAATTCTACCAATCAGTGAGAAATATGTTGATTATTCTAAAAAAGTTTCACAATTCTTAGAAAATCACGATATTAGCGGTCAGATTGACGACAGAAATGAAAAGACCGGTAAGAAGATCCGTGATGCGGAATTAAATAAAATTCCATTCATGCTGGTGGTAGGAGAAAATGAAGAGAAGGATGGCACAATTTCTGTACGCAGACGTGGTGAAGGCGACTTGGGAGTGATGAATTTAGAAGATTTCGTTTCTTATTTCAAGAAAGAAGCCGCGATTTAATCATTAAAAGATTAAAGGATTTAAAAATTGAAAAATTACTTCATGTAAAATAATCTTTTAATCATTTAATTTTGAATATTTAATAAATTAGAATTAACCAATAAAATTATAATACAATAGCACAAAGATTTAACAACAGGGGCCCACAAAGACGTCCTGTACAGGAGGACTTACACTTGATCAACGATAAAATTCGTGTGAGAGAGCTTCGTTTGGTGGGCGATAACGTAGAGCCGGGAGTATATCCTACAGATAAAGCAAGACAAATTGCTCAGGAGCAAGAGCTTGATCTGGTAGTAATTTCCGATAAGGCTGAACCGTTTATTGCGAGGATATTGGACTATAAAAAGTTCTTATATGAGCAAAAGAAAAAACAGAAGGAACTGAAAGCCAAGCAGGTAAAAGTGGTTGTAAAAGAGATCCGTTTCGGACCTCAGACTGATGAACACGATTACGAGTTTAAGAAGAAGCATGCTGAGAAATTCCTTGAAGAAGGTTCAAAATTAAAGACTTACGTATTTTTTAAAGGACGTTCGATTATCTTTAAGGACCAGGGAGAAATCCTACTTTTGAAACTTGCCCAGGAACTGGAGCATGTAGGAAAAGTAGATCAGCTTCCTAAACTTGAAGGAAAAAGAATGATTATGATGATGAGTCCTAAAAAACCGGCTAAATAATCTATAATTATAATCATTAATTTTAAAGTTCATGCTTTATTTAATGATTTAAAATAAACAAAAGGAGATTTTCTTTGAAAGTCTCCTTTTGTATCATTATTTTTAGTAATTTTGCAGACGCAATTATTGCGTGAGGGATAGTAATATGAAAAGCCCGCAACAAGCGAAGAAAATAGCGCTGAGTGAGGACTTGCAATGAATAGCCCGGCCCGAGTGAGTGAGTGGAGCAAAGCGGAACGAATGAGCGAGGGACACGCGCGAAAAGCTAATTGCCAAAAGCTTTTAGCCGATAACCAAAGTATTGATAACAAAACAATAAAAAGCAAGACAATGCCAAAATTAAAAACGAAATCAGGTGCTAAGAAACGTTTTGCTCTTACCGGATCTGGTAAGATCAAAAGAAAAAACGCTTACAAAAGCCACATCTTAACTAAGAAAGAAACTAAGCAGAAGAGAAATCTTACTACTACTTCTTATGTTGCTAAAGTGGACGAGAAAAGTGTTCAACGTCAATTAGCAATCAAGTAGTTTTTATAAATCTAATTCGGTTTATAAGAATTAAACAATTCAGAATTTTTAACCCTGAAACGGAGCAACCAAGTACAATGAAACAGATTGTCGCCCTTTTCAAAAAAACAATTTAAATTATGCCAAGATCAGTAAATGCCGTAGCTTCAAGAGCTCGCAGAAAGAAAATTTTAAAGCAAGCTAAAGGTTTTTTCGGTAGAAGAAAGAACGTTTGGACTGTAGCTAAAAACGCGGTAGAAAAAGCAATGCAATATGCTTACCGTGGTAGAAAAGAGAAAAAGAGAAATTTCAGAGCCCTTTGGATCATGCGTATCAACGCTGGTGCAAGAGAGCAGGGAATGTCTTACTCTCAGTTTATGGGAGCTCTTAAAAAGAACAACATTGAGCTTAACAGAAAAGTTTTAGCAGATTTAGCAATGAATCACCCTGAAGCTTTCAAAGCAGTTGTAGATCAAGTAAAATAATGTAAAATTTTTGTTATCAATATAAATCCCGGCTTTGCTCGGGATTTTTTTATTTATACATTTGCTTTTATTAATTTTTGTACAAGTGAAAAAATCAGTTACCGTTTTATTTTTCTCTTTAATGTCATTGGCATTTAATGGGCAAAGTTTTATTCAGGCCTATCAGAACAGAGCCAATCAGGTTTCACAGACCAATATTACCACTCTTCTTCAGGATTTTGAAAATCTCGGGGTGAAAACTACCGGGTCAGCAGCAAATACCAATGCCTTAAACTGGCTTAAAGCAAAATATCAGTCGTACGGTTATTCTACAAGTCAGATTACTGAGGATCCTTTCACATTTGGCGGTAATGTAAGTTCTAAAAATCTAATTATAACAAAGACAGGAACGCTTTATCCTAATATTTATGTTATCATTTGCGGACATTACGATACGATTACAGGTCCCGGTGTGAGTGATAACGGCAGCGGAACTTCAATTATTCTCGAAGCCGCAAGAATTTTAAAAGATGTTCCTACAGAGTATTCCATTAAGTTTATTCATTTTTCCGGTGAAGAGCAGGGATTACAAGGAAGCGGTCATTATGCGGATAATGTCGTTTTTCAGAATAATACCCGACAGCTAAATGTGAGACTGGTTTTCAATATAGATCAGGTTGGAGGTAAAATTGGAAATAATAATAATGCCATAAAATGTGAAAGTGATCAGGCTGGTTTAACTACAAATGATGCCCAATCTCTTGCATTTACTCAGCAATTGGCTAACTGCACCACGCTCTATTCGCCATTGCAGACTGTTATGTCTAATGCTTATTCTTCAGATTACATCCCATTCGAACAAAATGGAGATATCATCACTGGATTTTACGAAAACGTAAGAAGCTATAACGAACATACGGTAAATGATACTTTTGCCAATGTAGATCCGACTTACGTATTTAATGTAGGGAAAGCAGCTGTAGGAGCATTACAGCATTTTGCTACGGCTACGACAGTATCATTGGGTACACAAGAATTAACTTTAAATTCTCTGGAATCTGTAAAAATCTACCCCAATCCTTCAAAAGATTATCTGAATATTGAATTGCCGAAAGAAATTAAAAGTTTTAAGGTTGAAATTACAGATATGAATGGACGTTTAATTTTGAATAAAGAAAATGCGGGTAAAATTAATGTTTCAGGATTAACCAACGGTGTTTATTTATGTAATGTAAAAGCAGATGGAAAAACTGCAGTACGAAAAGTCATTATCGGAAAATAATTTAATTTTGATATAAGAAAATGAGGTTTCGGCGGGCTTTGCCCGCCGAAACCGTTTAATAAATGCATATATTTGATTTTTAACATTCATCGATTACGCTGTTCCAATATTTCTTCAATATTCTGCATTTGCATTCCTTTGGCTTTAAGCAAAATTAAATAATGATATAAAAGATCTGCGGCTTCATTTTTAAATAAATCATCATTATTATCTTTCGCTTCGATTACCAGTTCCACGGCCTCCTCGCCTACTTTCTGAGCTATTTTATTGATGCCTTTTTGAAACAAAGAATACGTATAAGAATTTTCTGATTTTTCATCAATACGTTGATTAATCATTGTTTCCAGTTCGTAAAGAAAACCTTTTGCATCTTTCTCTCCAAAACAACTGAAACTTCCTTTATGGCAGACTACATTTTGGGGAATAACTTTAATTAAAATTGTATCATTGTCACAGTCGATGTCAATACTTTTTACTGTCAGAAAATTTCCGGACTCCTCCCCTTTTGTCCAAAGTCTGTTTTTAGAGCGGCTGAAAAATGTTACAATACTTTCCTGTGAAGTTTTTTCAAATGCTTCTTCATTCATATAGCCCAGCATAAGTACCTGCAAAGTTCTGTCGTCCTGAATGATAACAGGGACTAAACCGTCGTTGTTTTTGCTAAAATTTATATTCATCGGATAGATATTTTTTTTGATTTTAATTCTCTTTTAAGACTCTCAATTTCAATTTCTCCAAAATGGAAAACGCTTGCGGCTAAAGCCCCGGAAGCTTTTGTTTCCATAAAAACCTGCTCAAAATCTTCTACTTTTCCGGCTCCTCCTGAAGCAATAACCGGAATATTGATAAGATCTGCAACCTTTCCGGTGATCCTGAGATCAAAACCGTTTTTGGTACCGTCTCCGTCCATGGAAGTCAGTAATATTTCTCCGGCGCCCAATGATTCGGCCTGTTGAACCCAATCAAGCGTTTTTAGTTGGGTTATTTCTCTTCCGCCCTTGATATGCACCCAATCTGAACTATTTACAAATCTTGTATCTACAGCTACAACAATGCATTGGCTGCCAAATTCTTTAGCTAGAACAGAAATTAAAGCCGGATTTTTGACGGCCGATGAATTGATGCTGATCTTATCAGCACCAGCTTCTAAAAGAATTCTTACATCCTCCGGCGAGGAAATTCCGCCTCCAACCGTAAAAGGAATGCTGAGTTCTGCAGCAATGGTACGAACGAGCGACGCAAAAGTTTTTCTTTCTTCCAAAGTAGCAGTGATATCAAGAAATACCAGTTCATCGGCGCCGTCATATTCATATTTTTTAGCCAGTTCTACAGGATCTCCGGCATTTCGGAGACCCTCAAAATTAATTCCTTTCACTGTGGTTCCGTCTTTGATATCCAGACAAGGGATAATTCTTTTTTTTAACATTAATAAACTTTTATGATTTACTTTTATACTTCCATAAACTTCTGCAGTTCATTTAAATTGATTCTCCCTTCATATATCGCTTTTCCGACAATAGTTCCCGAACAGCCAATTTCTTTCATTTTATAAAGATCTTCCATGCAGGAAATCCCACCGCTCGCCGTCAGCTGAATGGATGTATTATTTAAAATTTCCTGATATAAATTGGAAGATGGTCCTTCCAGCATTCCGTCTTTTGAAATATCGGTACAGATTACATTTTGTACTCCTTTTTCCTGGTATTGAAGGATAAAATCAATCACATCAAGATTACTTTTCTCCAGCCAGCCGGAAGTTTTTATCTTGCGGTTTTCACAATCGGCTCCCAGAATGATTTTTTCCGAACCGAACTGTTTGACAAGACCAAAACAAAACTCCCGATCCTGAACGGCAATACTGCCGATTGTAATCTGGCTGGCTCCGGAATCAAAAGCGATTTCAATATCCTGTTTTGTTTTCAGTCCCCCACCGAAATCAATCTTCAGATCAGTTTCACGGGCGATCGTTTCAAGGACTTTTTGATTGACGATATGCTTTGATTTTGCTCCGTCCAGATCCACGAGATGAAGATTTTTGATTCCGTGATCTTCAAATGCTTTAGCAACTTCAACCGGATTTTCATTATATATTTTAAGTGTACTGTAATCTCCTTTCGAGAGCCGTACACATTTTCCGTCGATAATATCTATGGCGGGAATAATTTTCATTAGCTTAATTTTAAAAAATTCATTAAAATTTCATTTCCTGCAGCTCCTGACTTTTCAGGGTGAAACTGTACTGCGAAGAAATTATCTTTCTGTAAAGAAGCGCTGAAAGGCAGAATATAATTACAAACCGAAGTTGTGTAATCTGATAATTCACAATAATAGCTGTGAACGAAATAAACATCATCCCACTGTCTCAAGCCTGAAAAAAGAAAGGATTTTTCATTATGAAATGTATTCCATCCCATGTGAGGAACTAAATCCTGAGGCGGAAATTTTTTAACTTCAATATCAAAAATTCCCATTCCGGAAGTATTGCCTTCCTCATTTCTACCGCACATCAATTGCATTCCCAGGCAAATGCCTAAAACAGGTTGTTTCAGATTGGGAATCAACTCATCAAGTCCTTTTTCCTTCAGAAGTTTCATTGTGGATGATGCTTCGCCTACGCCGGGGAAGATAACTTTGTCGGCATTCCGTATGGTTTCAAAATCATCTGTGACTACAGAATCTGCATTCAAGCGGTTAAGTGCATTTTGGACGGAATTCACGTTTCCTCCATTGTATTTAATAATTGCAATCATATTATAAACTTCCTTTGGTAGATGGAATGTTAAAATTGGTATCAGTCTGCTGCACCGCCATTTTCACTGCTTTTGCAAAAGCTTTGAACACTGCTTCAATTTTGTGATGCTCATTATTTCCTTCTGCTTTGATATTCAGGTTGCATTTGGCGGAATCAGTTAAAGATTTAAAAAAATGAAAAAACATTTCAGCAGGAACATCTCCTATTTTTTCTCTTTTAAATGCCACATCCCACATCAGCCAGGGACGACCTCCGAAATCTACAGCCACCTGCGCCAGGCAATCATCCATAGGAAGTAAAAAACCGTATCGTTCAATTCCTTTTTTATTTCCGAGGGCTTTACTAATAGCTTCTCCTAAGACGATTCCGGTGTCTTCAATGGTGTGATGTTCATCTACTTGCAGATCACCTTTAACTTTTATCACTACATCAAGGTTTCCGTGTTTTGAAATCTGTTCCAGCATATGATCAAAGAAATGCAAACCGGTTGAAATCTCAGATTTTCCTTTGCCGTCGAGATTAATTTCGATCTCTATTTCGGTCTCATTAGTTTTACGAAATACTTTTGCTTTTCTCGGAATTTGCTTTAAATGCTGATAAATATCTTCCCATTTTGTGGTCGTTAATTCGGCTTCACTATTTTCCAAATCATTGATGAAAATAGCTTTAGCTCCAAGATTCTTTGCCAATTGGATATCCGTGATACGGTCTCCGATAACAAAAGAATTTTTAAGGTCATAATTGCCGTAAATGTATTGATTCAGCATTCCTGTTCCGGGTTTCCTGGTGGGAAGATTCTCATATTCAAAACTTTTGTCGATTAGAATATCCTGAAATATAATACCTTCATTTTGAAATGCTTTCAGCATCTTTTCATGCGGAGGCGTAAAGTCTTCTACTGGAAAACTATCTGTTCCCAAACCGTCCTGATTGGTTACCATGACCAATTCATAATCCAGTTCTCTGACAATTTTTGACAGATTTTGAAAAATATCCGGATAAAATTCAAGTTTTTCCAGTGTATCAATCTGAAAATCTTCCGGTTCTATAATCAACGTTCCGTCACGGTCTATAAATAATACTTTTTTCATGAGTTAATATTTTTTAAAACATTAATAAGTTTCTGATTTTCATCATGACTGCCGACATTGATTCTTATACATTCCGGAATCTGCGGCGTTCTTTTGCTTGTGAAAATATTTTCATCTAATAAAGTCTGATATACGGTCTCAGCATCTTTAAATCTGATCAGGAAAAAATTGGCATCAGTTGGAAATATTTTAATAACACATGGAACAGATTTAAGCTCATTTTCTAGGCTTTCTCTTTCAGTAAGAATATTTTTAAGATTTTCATTAAAAATTTCCTGATCGTCAAGCGCATTAAGAATCAGTTCCTGACTGATACTATTGACATTATACGGTGCTTTTACGGTATTGATTAAGTTAATGATCTCTTCGGAAGCATAGGCAACTCCTAGCCTTGCGCCGGCCATTCCCCAAGCTTTTGAAAAGGTCTGAAGTACGATAAGACTGGGATATTTTTCCAGAAGCGAAAGAGCAGAATCTTTTTCAGAAAATTCAATATAAGCTTCATCCACTACGACAATTCCGTTATAATTCCGGATAAAAAATTCCAGATCATCTACACTGTTTCCTGTAGGATTATTAGGCGAACAGATGAAGAATACTTTTGAGGAGTTGCTTTTTATTTCATCTAAAAAATATTCTTTATTGATTTCAAAATCATCATTAAGATTCAGTTTTATCACTTTGTTTTCATTAACAGTGGCATAAAATCCATACATCGCAAATGAAGGATTCATCACCAGAATGGAATCTTTTTTAGGCTCACAAAAAATCCTGATGATCAGATCGATCAGTTCGTCACTTCCGTTTCCAACAGCAATACAGTCTGGGGAAATGTTTTTGCATTCTGCCAGTTTAATTTTAAGTTTTTTCTGAGTAGAATCCGGATAGCGGTTATACGTTCCAAAGGGGCTTTCATTGGCGTCCAGCAATACCGGATTTTCAGGATTTTGCTGATCTCTGTAGCTTGTATAAGGCTGTAGCTGCAGAATATTTTTTCTTACTAAATTATTGATGGTAAATGTTGTCATTATTATGATTTTAAACGGATGGATACAGCATTTTTGTGTGCCAGCAGACCTTCTGCTTCGGCCATAATTTCAATGGTTTTTCCAAGATTTTTAAGTCCATTTTCCGTTATGTGCTGAAAGGTGATTTTTTTAACAAAACTGTCAAGTGAAACTCCACTGTAATTTTTGGCAAATCCGTTAGTTGGTAACGTGTGATTGGTTCCGCTGGCATAATCTCCGGCACTTTCACAGGAATAATTTCCAAGAAAAACCGAACCGGCATTCTGAATTCTTGGGATATAATTTTCGAAAGATTTTACCGCCAAAATCAAATGCTCAGGAGCATACAGATTGCTGAATTCAAGAGCTTCTTCTATGGTGCTTAATAAAATGAAATAACTGTTTTCTAAAGATTCAGCTGCAAATTCATTCCTTGGTAGTGCTTTCAGTTGTTTTTCAGTTTCTTTAATAGTTTCATTTAAAATTTCCTCATCTGTAGTGATAAAGACTACCTGACTGTCACTACCATGTTCAGCCTGTGAAAGAAGGTCTGCCGCACAGAATTCCGGTACCGCATTTTTATCGGCAATAACGAGGACTTCACTGGGTCCGGCAGGCATATCCATAGCCACTCCGAAACGTTGGGCATACTCTTTTGCCGCTGTAACATATTGGTTTCCCGGACCAAATATTTTATAAACGGAAGGAATACTTTCGGTACCGAATGTCATTGCCGCAATGGCCTGTGCACCACCAACTTTAAAAATACTGCTGACTCCGCAAAGTTTGGCTGCATATAAAATTGCAGGATTGATATTTCCGTTTTGATCCGGCGGTGTACATAAAACGATTTCCCGGCATCCGGCGAGCTGCGCAGGAATGGCCAGCATCAGAACAGTTGAAAATAGAGGAGCGGTTCCTCCGGGAATATAGATTCCTACTTTTTCAATCGCACGGTTTTCTCTCCAGCAGATTACGCCTTCTACAGTTTCAATCTTTTCGATTTCGCTTTTCTGAGCTGTATGGAAAAGAGTAATATTTTCTTTAGCTTTTAAAATAGCGACTTTCAATTCTTCACTTATTTCTTTCTCGGCATTTCTGATTTCAATTTCTGAAACAGCAACCATTTCCAGACTGGCCTGATCAAATTTTCTACTGAATTCAAGTAATGCTTTGTCACCTTGAGACTGTACCGCTTCGAATATGGTTTGGACAATATCGGAGAGTTCTTCTCTCTGAATTACGGGACGTTGGGTCAATGTTTTCCATGCTGTTTTTTCGGGATATCTGTATGTTTTCATTATATGACCATTTTATCGATTGGAATAATTAAAATATCTTGCGCTCCTTTTTCTTTTAGTTGATCGATCACTTCCCAGAATCTGTCTTCGTCGATCACAGAATGAATGCTGCTCCACCCTTTTTCTGCTAGCGGAATCACGGTCGGGCTTTTTAAAACAGGAAGGACTGCAGAAATTTCTGAAATTTTATCATCAGGGACATTCATCAGGATGTATTTTGAATTTTTGGCTTTAAGAACAGCTTTGATCCTGAAAAGAAATTTTTCAAGAATAGCTTCCTTTTCAGGATTTAATAAAGAACTTTTTGCTAATACGGCTTCAGACCGCAAAAGTGTAACGGTTTCTCTTAGTCCGTTTTTGAATAAAGTACTTCCTGAACTCACAATATCACAAATCCCATCTGCCAGTCCGATATTGGGAGCGATTTCCACTGATCCGGAAATTACATGGATGTCAGCGTTAATTCCCTGTTCGGAAAGGAATCTTGTAAGGGTATTAGGATAGGAAGTTGCAATTTTTTTTCCCTGAAAATAGCTTAGTTCATCAGTTTCCACCTCTTTCGGAACGGCTAAGGAAACACGGCATTTTGAAAAGCCCAGCTTCTGAACTATATCACTGTTTTTCTGCTTTTCCGCCAACAGGTTTTCGCCTACGATGGCCACATCTACTACGCCGTCTTCAAGATATTGCGGAATATCAGAATTTCGCAGATACATGATTTCCATCGGGAAATTGTTTACCGAAACTTTCAGCTGGTCTTTTCCGTTATTGGTGTCTATACCGCAATCTCTGAGAAGCTGGAGAGAGTCTTCGTACAAACGTCCGCTTTTCTGAATGGCAATTTTTAATATACTCATTTTGATGGTTTTGGGCCTGAGCAAATAAAAACTGGTTGAATTGAAGAAAATTCCCGGGATATTCAGAAACAAAAAAACCGTCTATTTACTCAGACGGTTTTTAATTATTTTGATTTTTAACATAAATTATCGATCAATCAATTCCGTCTTAGCAGAGATGATGATGATAATGATGTACTGTTAAAAAAATCGGTTTCATTGTTGAAATTTGTAATGCAAAGGTAAGAGATTATTTTCGAGACGTGCAAATTTTTTTACATTATTTTTCGATAAAGGTTCATCAGTTGTTCCGCAATAGGCTTGTCATTAAATTTCTGAACGAACTCAAAACCCTTTTCAGCACGGCGTTTTCTCTCCGATTCGGTTTGCCATAAAAACTTAATTTTTGCCTGGATATCGAGAGGATTTTTTGGATCAATATAGACAGAATCCGGACCACCGGCTTCGGGAAGACAGCTTGTATTGCTTGTGATGACTACAGTTTTAGAAAAAAGCGCTTCAATCACAGGAATTCCGAATCCTTCAAAAAGGCTTGGATACACAAAAATATCTGCAAGTTTATACAACACTGCAAGCTCATCCATAGAAACGCCTTCAAGAAAACTGATTTGCTTTTCCATTTTATTATTTCGGATGAAAGTTTCTACCGTTTTAAAGTATTTTGTTTTTCTTCCGACTATTACTAAAGGTATTTCCTTGTCTTTTACAGCTTTAACGATATTCAGAAGATTTTTGCGCTCTTCAATGGTTCCGACATTCAGGATGAATCTTTCAGGTAAGATAAATTTCTCTTTTACCGACTCAATATATTCATCTGGTTGATTTTCCTTAAATACCTTGTGACACCCTTGGTAAATCACTTCAATTTTACTTTCAGGAACATTCATAAATTGAATAATATCTCTTTTAGTCTGTTCAGAAATTGCTATAATTTTATCTGCCGAAGCAGCGGCTTTTTTAAATTTCCATAAATGAATTTTACGGTCAAAAAATGAATAATACTGCGGATAACGGACAAAGATGAGATCGTGAATAGTCACTATTTTCCGAATCGGTTTTTTGTTCCATTTTAGCGGAAGTTCGCCCGACAGTCCGTGAAAAATATCAGCATTTTGGTTTTGAGCATCTATTCCCATTTTGAATTGTCTCGACATATTGCCTCTGGACGTTTCCACAAAACGGACACTTTTATGATTCAAAATGTTTTCTCCTCTTTCGGATTTGTTTTTATTGAGCAGAATGTATTCATTTTCAGGATAATAATCTGCCAATATTCTTATCAGATCACGGGAATAATTTCCCAGTCCTGATGTATTATGGAAGAATCTTTTCGCATCGTAAGCTATTTTCATGAGCCGATTTGTTTTTGAAATTCCTGAAAAGTTCCGAAGGTGTAATTCTTTTGTTTAAGCCACGAAATAAAATCATCAAAACGCTTAATCATATCTTTTCCTGAATTTTTAACAGTAAAACCCGGTAATTTATATGCATCATCTTTGATTTCTGCAAACTCCCACGGATGAAAATAAACATTAAGATAATTGTCTTTTTTTAAGGTATCTAAAGCTATTTTTTTATAGAATGATAAAGGGAAATTATGAAAGCTCAGCCAGAACAGCGGAATCCTGAAATTCGGAGAAACCGAAGCCGGAATCTGTGTTACATTTCCTTCCTTAAAATAGGTTCTCGACACTTTCAGGTTGTTATATCTTCCCGGAAGAAACGTTGGATTAACGGATGAATTATAGGAATAACCAGCTTCTTCCACTGCATTTTTGCTTACCGGCATCATTCGTGGCATTCTTAAACCTGTTATGTGAGTGGAAAATAATTCTTCCAGCCTTTCTTTTGACTCCTTCAAATGTTTTTCTTCAAATTCTGAATGATACCAGGTGTGAGAAGCCAGTTCATGATCTTCTTCCAGTAATCTTTCAATAAGTGATTTGCTGTTTTCCGCAAAAACTACAGTTGAAAAAAAAGTAGCTTTTACCTGATGTTTTTTAAGGAGATCCAATATTCTTTCAAGCCCGGTTTGGGAAACGGAAATCTGTTTTTCGAAGGGGATTTCACCTTTATATTCCAATGGCATATCAAATTCTTCGATATCAAAACTCAATAAAACCATGTTAAAAATTTTTGTTTTTAATGATGTAATTCGGCCGGTCTTTCACCTGTTTGAATATTTTACCTAAATAAATTCCGATAATTCCAAGAATAATCAATTGCAATCCGCCAAAGAAAACAATGGTCATAATCAGCGATGCCCAGCCGGAAATCTCCGTTTTGGTGATAAATGAATAAATCACATATATTCCGTAGCCTACCGCAGAAATCCCTGAAAATAAAAATCCCAGATATGCTGCGATATACAGCGGTTTTACACTGAAAGCAGTGATTCCTGTAAAAGCAAAAGTAATCATCTTTTTCAGGTTATAACTGCTCTGTCCGGAAACACGTTCATTAGCTGTAAATTCAATTCCGGTCTGCTTAAAGCCCATCCAGCTGGTAAGTCCGCGTAAAAAGAGATCGTCTTCATTGAAATTTCGCATGACTTCCACTGCACTGGCATCCATTAGCCTGAAATCTGATCCTCCGCCTTTGGTAAGGTCAACATCCGACATTTTCGATAGGATTTTGTAGAAGAAATCTGAGGTTTTCCTTTTAAACATTGAAATTTCTTTAGGATATTTTCTTACCGTAAAAACAATATCGTATCCTTCTTCCCATTTTCTGATCATTTGCGGAATAAGTTCCGGCGGATGCTGAAGATCACCATCCATAGAAATTACCGCATTTCCGCGGGCATAATCCATCCCTGCTTTTACGGCAGGCTGATGCCCGAAATTCCTGGAAAACTCAATGAATTTTACTTTTTCATACTGATGCGAAAGCTCTTCCAGTTTTTGTTGAGTTCTGTCTCTGCTTCCGTCATTTACAAAGATTATTTCAAAATCATAATCGCTTAATCCGGAAAAAACAGCGTCGATTTTTTCATAAACCAAAGCAACATTTCCTTCTTCGTTATGGGCAGGAATGACAATGGAAATTTTCTTCATAATAATATTAATTCAGGCTGTAATTTTTTTCAAAATCTTTGGTAAGAAGCTCATAAATTACCCTCAGCCAAACTACAATGCAAGGTACAGCTTTTAAAGAATATTTAATGATATAATTTTCTTTCACGAATTTCGGGAACAGATCCGATGTGGAAAAGCAGGTGAAAATAATCACAAAAACCAGTAGTCCTATGATAAAAGGCGTTCTTTCTTTTTGAAGAAAAAACCAGATCAGCACGCCTACAACGGCAATGATATATGTAGGAGATTCTGAACTTGAACTGAATAATACCAAAAATAATAATGTAGAAGCCAGAATCATCAACTGGAAAGCGTAGTTTTTGTATTGTTTGATTCTAATGTATGGCGCTCCAAAAAGCGGTAATCCGAATGCAAGAAACACAAGATTTGAAATAGAAGCATCCCCAAGAATTCTTCTGAAAAAGCCCATCAGCGAAATATCCTGCATATTCCCCAAAACCTGATTTTCATTGTTTTTTTCTACGATAGACTGAAACCAGTCTGCATAGCACTGAATCACAAATTTCGGACTTGAATATGCCATAGGCAGAACAAAAAATATTAATGCTATAACCAATCCTGACAGGATGAATTTCATTTTATTTTTAATGAAAAAGAACTGTGAAAGCCCGACAATCCCATAGATTTTTACGAAAACACCAATTAAAATTGATGTCGCAGACTTTACTTCTTTTCTTTCATAAATGTACACTGCAGACAGCAACAAAAGACCTGTAAGAGCAACATTGAACTGTAAGCTTAAAGCAGCTGTAATGTATTCCTGTAAACAGAAAAGGCCAAAAAGAGCTTTTTTAGCATCGGAAAACGGGAGTTTGTAAATACCATAAATAAAGATAAACGTATTGGCAACATTCCAGAGAGAAATCCCCAGCCAGTCGGGCATTATTGCAAAAGGAGCAATGAGCGCACTGAAGAAAATACCGTAATGATTTAAATCAAAATAAAGATCGGGATAATGAATGAACAGATTTTTCTGA
Source organism: Chryseobacterium lineare (assembly GCF_977014045.1). NCBI lineage: Bacteria > Pseudomonadati > Bacteroidota > Flavobacteriia > Flavobacteriales > Weeksellaceae > Chryseobacterium > Chryseobacterium lineare. The sequence continues at coordinate 1,081,628 of NZ_CDRNIQ010000001.1, forward strand.
TTGATGGTATTAAAAAAAACATTTTTAAAAATCAGATAATTGTTGATGGCGTAATCTCCTCTCAGGTATTTGGAAATTGCGGTAACTACCGATATAATAAGATAAACCCCAAATATATATTTAGGGTTTAGGATTATTTTAAGAAATTTATCTTTCAAAATATTAGTTTTAGTTTAAAATTTACTCTTAAACAGCAACATTATTATCTCTCAACGCATCATTTAAAGACGTTTTTTTGTCTGTGGATTCTTTTCTCTGACCGATGATCAAAGCGCATGGAACCTGATATTCTCCGGCCGGATAGTGTTTCGTGTAACTTCCCGGAATGACCACTGAACGAGCAGGAACTCTCCCTTTGATTTCGATGGGTTCAGGGCCTGTAACATCGATGATTTTTGTAGATGCCGTAAGAACAACATTGGCTCCTAAAACAGCTTCTTTTTCTACGTGAACACCTTCCACGACAATACATCTTGAACCTATGAAACAGTCATCTTCAATGATTACCGGAGCAGCCTGAAGGGGTTCAAGAACACCACCGATTCCTACGCCGCCACTCAGGTGAACATTTTTACCGATCTGCGCACAACTTCCTACTGTAGCCCAGGTATCTACCATTGTTCCTGAATCTACATATGCCCCGATATTGACGTAAGAAGGCATCAAAATAACACCTGACGCAACAAAAGATCCTTGTCTGGCGATTGCATGAGGTACAACTCTTACTCCTTTTTCTGCATAGTTTCTTTTCAAAGGAATTTTATCATGAAATTCAAACGGCCCCACTTCAATGGTTTCCATTTTCTGAATCGGGAAATACATTACCACTGCTTTTTTTACCCACTCATTCACCTGCCATCCGTTTTCTGTAGGCTGCGCAACACGAAGTTCTCCGGAATCTAATAAAGAAACAACTTCTCTGATGGCCTTCTGGCTGTCTTCATTCTGCAAAAGCTCTCTATTATCCCAAATGTTTTCAATAGTTTGTTGTAACGACATGTTTCTAGTTTAAAATTATTTGCGCCAAAGATACAAAAGTTAAGGGAAATATTCTGACAGTTGTAAGGTAGGAAACCGTTTTGTTACTAAATATTTCTTATTTAAATGTGCCATTAAAGCACTCTCTGAGCGTGAAGATAAGCCTTATTCCAATACTTTTCATTCAGCGATGAGATGATGACTCCTTTTGTGGTGGAAGCGTGAATAAATTTCACCTCTCCGTCATTTCCGATATCGTGAACGATTCCGACATGAGAAACTCTTGTGCCACCAGCGGTTGCGAAGAACAAAAGATCTCCGGGCTTTACTTCTTTGATATCAATTTTATTTCCGGTCTCTGCCTGATCTGACGATCTTCTGGGAAGTTTATAATCATTTTCTTCAAAAACTTTTAGTGCAAATCCCGAACAATCAAAACCTGACGAAGTATTTCCACCGAATTTGTAGGGGGCGCCGAGATATTTTTCAGCATCTTTAAGAATTTCATTTATTGATCTGGAAATTTTACCATTAAATTTAGATTCCAGATTTCTGAGATTTTCGGCTTTGGAAACGGATTTTGTACTTGTATTTTTACCGGAAGCAACATTTTTTGAACTTCCGCATGATATTGTAATTAAAGATGCAATGAGTAATACATGAATTGTTTTTAAATGTAGACTTTTATAATGCAGGCGGTTCTTCATAATTCTTTTATTTTACACACAAAATCAATACAAATATATATAAATTATGTTTTCGTTTTGCTCAATTTGTGGTATGAAATAATTCATTAGCAATATGTAAAAATAAAAAAAGCTATTCGTCTGAATAGCTTTTGTATAATGAATGATGTATTACTTGGATGTTTTTTCACCTTTCCATGTGCCGGATCGGGTTGGTGTCGGAACTGCATTTACCCATGTTCCGCTTGCTTTTTTATCTCTTGTAAGAGTCCCTTTGAATTCGCCGTCAGAAGGTGAACCGATTGTCGCATTAAGTTCTCCGGAGTCACTCAGCTGGCCGGAAATGGTATAATTTTCTGAAGTTTGCTCAGAATCTAATGTTCCGGTTACTTTTCCGTCGGTTGCTACTACGATGTTCCAGCTGCCTTTTTCTGTTCCTTCGTATCTTCCGGCCCAGGTTCCTATGAAGTCATAGATGGTGTCTTCATCTTTGCCGCAGCCAATAAACAAAAAAGCGGTGAATAAAAGTAAAAATATTTTCTTCATAGTTTTTGTTTTATAAACAAATTGTGGAGAATACGGGGATCGAACCCGTCACCTTTAGACTGCCAGTCTAACGCTCTAGCCAGATGAGCTAATTCCCCTTTTTTTCGGATCAGTTTTCTGAAGCGGTACAAAAGTAAGTATTTAAACCACATATACAAACATTTTATTAAATTTTCTTTAACGAGAATATGAAATTTGTAGCTAATCATCAATTTTTCAAGGGTTTTCGATTTAAAATAAAAATGCACGTTAATGAGTTTTAACGTGCATTTTCTTACTTTTTATATTGAAATTATTTCCAACCACCTCCAAGAGCCTGATAAAGCTCTACAGCAGCCTTCATTTTATTGTATTCCGCATTGGTAATATTCAGTTCTGCATTTAATGAATTAACACTTGCATTTAATACTTCAAGATAATTAGCCATACCGTAATTTACGAGTTCCTGGGAATATTCAACCGAGTTCTTATAGGCATTCAGCTCTTTTTGTTTTAATTCTATGAAAGAATCCTGAACAGAGAAAACTCTTATGGCATCAGACACTTCTTTTCCTGCGGTGAGTACTGCTTTTCTAAAATTCAGATAAGCTGTTTCCTGATTGGCCAGACTCACATCATAATTGGTTCTGATGGCTCTTCTGTTTAAAATAGGTTGCGCCAAACCGGCTACAACGTTGGCAAATAATGAATTCACACTGAATAAATGATCAATATCCACAGACTGTATTCCTCCACTTCCTGTAAGCTTTAAAGTAGGATAAAACTGAGCTTTTGCTGAATTAGTCAATTCAAAAGCATTCATTAGATTATACTCTGCTCTCATGACATCAGGACGATTGGCAAGCAGCTGTGCCGGATATCCAAGTTTTACGTCTATAGGCAGCTGTTGGCTTTCCAACGTAGAACGTTCTATGGTATGGGAAGGCTCTCCCATCAAAAGACTCATGGTATTTTCCAAAAGCTGGATTTGAGTGTCGATGTCAATCAGTAACGATTTTGCGTTGAAAACCAGCGCTTCACTCTGTTGAACGGCAACCTCCGTCAATGTTCCCGCAGTTTTTAAAGCTCTTGTGGTTTCAAGATTTTTTTCACGAACGGCGATAGTTTCATTAATAACTCTCTTTTGCGCATCAAACGTCAGCAACTGATAATATGCCGAAGCAATGGAAGCTACAAGATCACTTTTTACCGCTTTATGTGCTGCCACAGTTCCGAGATAAGCCGCAAACTGAGCTTTTTCCTGTGACTTTAATTTTCCCCAGATATCAGCTTCCCATCCGATGCTCGCAGTGATATCAAACTGATTCACGTATCTTCTTTCTCCGATGATTTGCCCGAACTGTGTATTGATAGACTGGGTCTGGAATGTATAGTTGGGTCCGACGGATAATGTAGGCTGATAAGCTGCTTTGCTTTGTTTTAAATAAGCCTCCGCGGAAGCGATACTCTGCAGTGCAATTCTGATATCAAGATTATTTTCCAGCGCCTTAGAAATGTGTTTTTGAAGGATCGGATCCGTAAAAATCTCTTTCCAGGAAACATTGGCGATATTTGTGCTGTCGGAAGAAAGCATATCGGTACGGTATAGCTTTTCATCAACCACATTGTTGGGTCTGTTGTACTCTTTTCTTACCATACATGATGAAACGACAGCAAGAAGCACAAATGAAAAAGCAAGTCCTTTTATGATGTTTAAAATATTCTTCATTTCTTTTAATTAGAAGTTAGAAATCAGACGTTAGAAGTTAGATTAAAGCTCAATCCAACCTCTAACTTGTCCAATAATTTATTCTGCTAAATTGATTTCTTCTTTTTTAAGAGGTTTTACTTTTTCCTGCAGATATTCGAAAATAACATATAATACAGGAATTACAAAAAGCCCTAAGATGGTTCCTATCAACAATCCGATTGCTGCTCCTGTAGCGATTGATCTGTTACCAACTGCACCGATTCCACTTGCTAAAACCAAAGGCAATAGACCAAAGATGAATGCAAATGAGGTCATCAGGATAGGTCTTAATCTTGCTTTTGCTGCATTGATGGCAGACATGACGATTGTTTCTCCGTGATGTCTCCTCTGAACTGCAAATTCAACAATCAAAATGGCATTCTTCGCTAAAAGTCCCACCAACATGATCAGGGCAATCTGGAAATAAATATTGTTTTCCAATCCCATGATTTTCTGTCCGAAGTAAGCTCCCATTACCCCGAGAGGAAGTGAAATTACAACGATCAAAGGAAGAATATAACTTTCATATTGTGCAGAAAGAATGAAATAAACAAAAATCAAACTTAAAGCAAAAATCAGAACGGTCTGAGATCCGGAATTTAATTCCTCTCTCGTTAATCCTGTAAATTCGACATCATAATTTTGATTTAATGTTTCTTTTGCTACCTGCTGCACTGCCGTAATAGCGTCCCCGGAACTGAATCCAGCTGAATTGGCACCTGTAATTTTCACAGAAGTAAATAAGTTGTAACGGCTGACAGATTGTGGTCCGTAAGCTTTTTTCAATGTCACAAACTGTGAGATCGGAGACATTACGCCTGAACCTGTTTTTACATACAATTCGTTCAGGTTGTCAATATTTTGTCTGTTTTCAGGAAGTGCCTGAACCATTACTCTGAACTGTTTTCCGTATTTGGTAAAGTCAGCTGTATAAATTCCTCCGATATAGCCCTGCATTGTCGCGAGGATGTCGCTTACAGAAACACCAAGCTGCTTGGCTAAAGGAACGTTGATCTGCATTTCATACTGCGGGTATTTCGTGTTGAATGAAGTCTGGGCAAACTCAATTTCAGGTCTTTGCATAAGTTTACCAATGAATTCGTTCGTTTTATTATCCAGGTCGGCATATTCTCCACCGGATTTATCCAGCAGAACCATCTCGAAACCGGCACTGCTACCAAAACCAGGAACACTCGGCGGCTGGAAAAATACGACTTTAGCGTCAGGAACTGCCCCCGTAATACCGAATAATTTTTTGGTAATATCTTCCGAAGTTTGTCCGTCTTTTTTTCTTTCGTCAAATGGTTTTAGCTTAACAAAGGCAAGACCATTGTTGCTTCCGTTCCCGGAAAGGAAACCTCTACCTGTGGAAATGGTAACGTTCTGAACACCCGGCACTTTTAAAGCCTTAGCCTGAAGTGTTTTTAAAGCATTATATGTTCTTTCCATAGAAGCGCCCGGAGGAAGCTGAACATCGGTGAAGATAATCCCTCTGTCTTCCGTAGGTACAAATCCTTTTTTCATAGTGGTGCTGGCCCAGTATAAGATTCCTCCTGTAATGGCAAAGATGATCAGGGTTACCCATTTATGTCTCAGAAGAAAAACAAATCCCCTTCCGTAACGTTCTGTTGTTGTTTTAAAGGCGATATTAAACTTATAGAAAAACTTTTGAAGAAAGTTTAAATTTTTATATTCTGTATGATGTGCATCATGAGGTTTTAAGAATAATGAGCATAAAACCGGACTTAAAGTCAATGCGTTGATCGCAGAGATAAAGATGGCAACAATCAGGGTGATCCCGAACTGTTGGTAGAAAACTCCCGTAGGACCGGTAATGAATGTTACCGGGATAAATACAGATGCCATTACCAGCGTAATTGAAATAATTGCTCCTGTAATTTCGTCCATTGCTTCCACCGTAGCTTTTTTTGCATCTGAAATCCCATGTTCCATTTTGGCATGAACTGCCTCGACGACGACAATGGCATCATCCACCACAATACCGATGGCCAGAACCAAAGCGAATAACGTTAATAAGTTTAATGAATATCCGAATAAATTCAGAAAGAAAAAGGCTCCCACAATCGAAACCGGAACAGCGATAGCCGGGATAAGTGTAGATCTGAAATCCTGAAGGAAAATATACACGACAATGAATACAAGAATAAATGCTTCAATTAAGGTATGAACTACCTTTTCAATCGAAGCTTCCAGGAATTCATTGGTATCAAAATTGAAAGTGTATTTAATCCCTTCCGGAAAGCTTCCTTCTGATGATTTTAGGTATGCTTTAATATTTTTAATAATCTCCTGAGCGTTTGATCCCGGAGTCTGGAAAATCCCCATACTGATTGCTGGATTGTTTCCGTTTTCCCCGATTCCTGAGTAAGACTGTCCAGCCAATTCTACTTTGGCAACATCTTTCAGCATTAAATTTTGTCCGTCGGCAAGAGATTTAATGATAATATTGTCATACTGCTCTTTGTCATTGAATTTACCTACATATTTAATGATATATTCAAAAGAGCTTCCGCTGTTTTGCCCGATGGAACCAGCTGCTGCTTCTCTACTCTGTTCGTTGATCGCATTGGTAACGTCGGTTGGCGTTACTCCGTAAGCTGCCATTTTTGCAGGATCCAGCCACACTCTCATGGAATAGTTTTTCCCACCGAAAACGTTGGCATCACCCACTCCGTTAATCCTTTTTAAATTTGGAATAACATTGATATTCAAAAAGTTCTGAAGGTAAACATCATCAAGATCTTTATTTTCAGAATAGAAAGACATATACATCAAAGCACTTGTCTGCTGTTTCTGCGTAACAACCCCGGAACGTGTGACTTCACTTGGTAAAAGCGGCGTTGCTCTTGTTACACGGTTCTGAACGTTTACCGCTGCAATATCAGGATCAATTCCCTGTTTAAAGAATACCTGAATATTGGCAGAACCGTCATTTCCAGCGCTGGATGTTATATAATCCATACCTTCCACCCCATTGATCTGCTCTTCCAGAGGCACTACCACACTTTTCATTACAGTTTCTGCATTGGCTCCGGTATAGTTTGCCGTAACACTTACCGTAGGAGGCGCAATATCAGGGTATTGCGTCACCGGAAGCGCAGTCAGTCCCAATACCCCGAGAATCACAATCAAGATTGAGATTACCGTGGATAAAACCGGTCTGTTTATAAAATTTTTAATCATTTTTTAGAATTTCGGTTTTATAGATTGAACAAGACTATCCATTTTTACAGGCTGTTTTTTCACTGCAGTTCCGGGTTTCAATCCTCCGATTCCTGCTGCGACAACGGTTTCACCTTTATTTACTCCGGATTTTATTAAAGCCATATTGTCGATTCTGTCGATCACATTGATGACAACATTTCTTGCCGTATCGCTTTTATCGACTTTATATACGTAAACAATTCCCTGTTGTTCGTAGGTTGCACTTTCCGGAACGACAAGTACGTTATCATAACGTTGAGGGAATCTTATAGTTCCACTGTTACCATTGCTCAGAAGCTTTTGCGCATTAGTGAAAACTACTCTGAACTGTATGGTTCCTGTTGTAGGATCAATTTGTCCTGTGATCGCTTCTATTCTTCCTTTTTCAGGATAAATGCTTCCGTTGGCCAGTTGTAATTCTACCATCGGAAGATTTTTTATCTTTTGTGGCATGGTAGCACCCGGTGTTTTTTCAAGGAAATCAAAATATTCTTTTTCGTTCATTGAAAAGTAAGCGTAAATTTCTGAAGTATCTGAAATAGTCGTCAGAGGAGTCTGATCTGAAGGTCCTACAAGACTTCCTACTTTCAGAGGCAGTTTACCGATAACTCCTGAAATAGGCGCACGGATAATTGAATATTCAATATTGGCTTCTATTCCTTTGTAATTGGCAACAGCCTGGCTTTTAGCTGCCTGGGCCTGCTTCAACTGAGCCTGAGCCTGAGCTAAATTGGCCTGCGCTGTCTGCAGCTGAACATTACTGATGATATTTTTCTGGACAAGCGGTTTCAACTTATTTACTTCCACATTAGCTGCACTCACGGCAGCCTGGGCCGCAGCAATATTAGATTCAGCGGCGCCGATGCCCGCTTTGGAAGCTGCTGCATTTTCGTTCAGAATATTGGTTTCCAGTCGGAATAAAGGCTGCCCTTTGGTTACATACTGCCCTTCATCTACCAAAACCTGTGTAATATATCCCTGAATTTTGGCACGAACATCATTGTTTACTCTACCCTGAATGGTCGCCGGGAAAGTCTGATAGCCCACTATATTTTTTGCTTCCACATTTACGACAGGATATGGTTTAGGGCCATCCTGCTTAGGAGCTTCTTTTTTGCAGGCCACTAAAAAAAGGGCCGCAACAGAAAGTATAACTAGCTTATTATTCATTTTATAGTTTATTAAGAGATTGCTGAATATTAATTATGTTTTTATTTAAAAGAGCTTTATATGCTTCAATCTTTTCATTGTGACTTACATCATGATTTTTTTTAAAATCGTCAAGATCGTCCAACAGCTTCAGTTCATCTTTCATTTTCTGTACAATCTTTTCAAATCTGATTTTCTTGTAACCGTCATTGATGAAAAAATACCTTTTCCGTTCATCCATTTTATTATGATCTACAATAAGCTCAGCATTCAGAAGAAGTGAAATACTTGTAGAAACCGAACTTTTACTTGCAGAAAGCACTTCCACGAATTCGTCAAAAGCTATGCCCACCTTTTCATAATCAAATAAAAGATACGCATATATTTTTGATGCCAGTGGAGGTAAATTGAAAACCGTACCATAGAATTTCACGGCATCCTGAAAAATTTTCTCATCAATTTCTATACTCTTATGCATGGTATATAAATTTTAGCAAAAGTAGAAATTAGTTCTGAACTAAACGAACAAACGCAATAGAGTTTATAAATCTATTGCTTTAAAAACAATCAATGATAATGGATTTAACTTTTGGATTAAATTATAATCTTCTCAAAAGCTTTTCTCATACCACCTGCAAGAAAAACTTCTCCGCAATAGGTATATCCCTTACTTTCCAGAATTTTAAGCATTGCAATATTATCAAAATTCGTATCTACTTTAATACTTTGAATCTTATGGGATTTTGTAAATTTTTCGATATGATCAAATAATATTTTGACCATTCCCTGACCTGCAAATTTTTCATCCACAGCAACTCGGTGTACGACAACAAATTCGCCGTTACTCAGCCATGCGCCTTCGATGGTGCTGTAAGCTGGTTCGTCATTTAAAATCAAAGCTACGTAGACAGCAATTTCACCGTCAACGGTCATTACGTATCCAAATCCTTTTTCAATATCGCTTTCCACAGTATTGATGTTGGGATATCCTTCCTGCCATTGTGTACTTCCGTCTTTTCGTCTTCTTTCTATGGCCTGCTGCAAAATATTCCAGATTATATCTCTGTCTTCCATTTCTGCCTTTCTCATTTTGATTTCTGAATCCATTGCTGTAAGTATATTATTTAGAGTAAAAAATTATTAAGAATATAAACTAAATATAATCTTATAATTTCCTTTAAAGTTTGTTCACAAAAAACCGAAAATTAACTTTAATTAATTTTCGGTTCGAAGTAGTAAAATTTAAAATTATGAAATTGTTTTATTGATTTTCACTTTGCTGGAGATAAGCATCAATTATTTCAAATGCTTTTTTTTCGTCTTCCAGTTTTACCAATACTTTCAGTGATGTTGCCGTTGGCGTAGTTGTAAAAGTAAGGTAGTTGTTTTCTACTGAATTCTTGATTTCCGCATCATCCAGCTTTGATTTAATAAGCTGAATTTCTGCAGGTTTGTCACTTTCAAAAACTGATACTCTTGTACTTCTTTCCATGTTCTGTTTCGTTTGAGTATCTAAATTTATAAATTTTTTTTGAAAATTACAAATCCGTAATTTAAATTTTATTAATGTTATTCTCTATTTTATCCAGCGCAAGTTGAATTTCTTCTTTTGTAACATTAAGGTGTGGTCTGAAACGTAAAGACAGATCACCACAGGATAAAATGATCATTCCGTCATTCCAGAGTTCGTCTCTCATAGCGTTTCTCTGCTCGTGGGTTGGGAGGTCAATTGCACACATCAATCCTCTTCCTCTTGCATTTGATAATTTTTCAGGATATTTTTGTTCTAAAGATTTAAGGCCGTCTAATAAATAGTCACCTACTACTTTTGCATTTTCTACAAGGTTTTCTTTTTCAATAACTTCCATTACCAACTGAAAACGGAGCATATCAATAAAATTGCCACCGAAAGTAGAATTAATCCTTGAGCTTTCACGGAAGACATTATCAGGAATTTCATCAAACTTTTCTTTATTGGCTAGAATACCGCAAACCTGTGTTTTTTTACCGAAAGAAATAATATCAGGTTTCGCTGTAAAATGCTGGAAAGCCCACATTTTTCCTGTGATTCCTATTCCGGTTTGTACTTCATCAAAAATAAGAAGGATCTCATTCTGATCACAGATTTTTCTTAATCCTGATAAAAATTCATCTCTGAAATGATTGTCGCCGCCCTCTGCCTGAATGGGTTCAATGATAATACATGCGACTTTGTTAGGATTCATCAGAATAGCTTCTTCGATATTTAATAAAGCTAATCTTTCATTTTTAATGGTTTCTTCCAGATTTTCTTCCGTGATTGGGAACGTCAGTTTGGGATTAAGGATTCTTGGCCATTCGAACATAGGGAAATACTGGTATTTTCTTGGGTCCGAAGTGTTGGTAAGACTTAATGTATATCCGCTTCTTCCGTGAAAAGCCTGTCTGAAATGAATGCACATTCCAGCTTCAATGTCAAGTCCTTTTTCAAAATTTTTCCGTGTTTTCCAGTCGAAGCACGCTTTCATTGCGTTTTCAACAGCTAATGTGCCGCCTTCGATGAAAAAGGCATATTGTAGCTCTTCAGGAATCACTACTCTTTCAAAAACTTCCAGAAAATGAGCATATTCTTCAGAATAAACGTCGGCTAAAGTAGGTTTGTTGATAGCCATTTTCCCCAACCATGCTGATTTTTCAACCAGATAAGGATGATTGTAGCCTATGGATGCTGATGCAAACATGGAGAACATATCCAGATATTCTCTGTTCGTCAGTTTATCGTAAAGCCATGATCCGTGTGATTTTTCAATATCCATCACGAAGTCGAATCCGTCTGCTAAAACGTGTTTTCCTACTGTTTCTTTTACTTTATTTATTTGTATATCAATTGTTTGTTCCATTTTAATTAATCTTAGGGTTGATTAATGATAAAAAATTAATGATTTAGAAACAAAGAGATTATGGTATTCAAAAGTTGACAATTTTTAATTTTTAAATCTCTGAATTTCCTGATGTTTTATGCTTAAAGATCAAATTTAATTCCTTGTGCTAAAGGAAGGTTTGTTGTATAATTTATTGTATTCGTCTGTCTTCTCATATAATATTTCCATACATCTGAACCTGATTCTCTTCCGCCTCCGGTTTCTTTTTCACCACCGAATGCACCGCCGATTTCTGCTCCTGAGGTTCCGATATTCACATTGGCAATACCGCAATCTGAGCCTGCATGAGAAAGGAATAATTCCGCTTCTCTCAAATTTTGGGTCATGATGGCAGACGATAAACCTTGAGGAACATCATTCTGAATAGCTATGGCTTCTTCCAGCGTTTTATATTTGATAAGATATAAAATCGGCGCAAATGTTTCATGTTGCACAATTTCGTAAGAATTCTTCACTTCTGCGATACATGGCTTTACATAACATCCGGATTCGTAACCTTTTCCTTTTAGTACTTCACCTTCAACGATGAATTTTCCACCTTCTTTCTTACATTTTTTGATCGCTTCCTGATATTGGTTCACCGCGTCAGTATCAATAAGTGGTCCCACATGATTCGTTTCGTCCAGCGGATTTCCGATTTTTAATTGTCCGTATGCTTTGGCCAATCTGTTTTTCACTTCATCATAAACACTTTCGTGAATGATAAGCCTTCTTGTAGATGTACATCTCTGTCCTGCTGTTCCTACAGCTCCGAAAACGGCACCGATGATAGACATATTGATATCAGCATCCTGAGTAATGATAATGGCATTATTTCCTCCTAATTCAAGAATAGATTTTCCGAATCTTTGTGCAACGTTTGTAGAAACCATTCTTCCTACTCTTGTAGAACCGGTAAAAGATACTAAAGCTACCCTTTTGTCATCAACAAGTCTTTGTCCGATCTCATGATCTGCAACCAAAACACTTGAAATTCCTTCAGGAAGATTATTTTCCTTTAAAACTTCGTTCATGATATTTTGGCAGGCTAATGCACAAAACGGTGTTTTTTCTGATGGTTTCCAGATGGTTACGTTTCCGCAGATCCATGCCAGGGCAGTATTCCACGCCCATACGGCGACAGGAAAATTAAAAGCGGTGATAATTCCTACAATTCCCAGCGGATGATATTGTTCGTACATTCTGTGGCCAGGTCTTTCCGAGTGCATTGTATATCCATGAAGCTGTCTCGAAACTCCTACGGCAAAGTCACAGATGTCGATCATCTCCTGAACTTCACCTAAACCTTCCTGCAGAGATTTTCCCATTTCATAAGAAACGAGTTTCCCCAAATCGTCCTTATATTGTCTTAATTTTTGGCCCAGCTGCCTTACAATTTCTCCTCTTTTGGGAGCAGGAATCAGCCTGAACTCTTTAAAAGCCTTTTCTGCAGCTTCAAGTACTTTGTTGTAGTCCGACTCTCCGGAGGTTTTCACTTTAGCAATAAGATTCCCGTCTACCGGGGAATAACTTTCTATCGTTTTTCCTGTTGCAAAGTATTTTCCGCCTGTTGAAGTTCCCTTATTTTCATCCTTAATTCCTAGATTTTTGAGCGTTTTTTCAATCCCAAAATCCTTTACTTTTTTAGACATAAAAAATTTACTTTTCGTTTTCCCTAAAGTTAAAAATATTATGCGAACCGCAAAATTTAATTTTTTTTAATGACTTTTTATTTGGACTAATTATAAACATGTTTATCTTTGTATAGTAATCTTTTGACACTCAGAAATGGAAAACTCTCAGGAAAATAATTCGAAGTTTAAGAAGTGGTTTAAACGTGTTGGCTGGGCAGGATTTGCCTTCTTTACCATAAAAGGGCTGATCTGGCTCGTGATATTTTACTTCGGTGCAGATACACTTCAAAGCTGTATAAAATAAAAAATCAGAGAAATTTCTCTGATTTTTTGTTGTTTAAGTATTTTATTATAAATTATGTATTTCTCTATTCCTGTGTTTTTTATATTTTTGAAAAAACATTCAGATGAAAAAAGTAGTATGGTCCGTCAAAGCCCAGAAAAACTACAGAGATAATTTATTTTATTTAAAAGAGTTCTGGACTAAAAAAGAAATCAAAAGATTCATGAAGTTGGTAGACATCGCTGTGGTGAACATTTCTCAAAATCCGTATATAGGCTCTGCCTACGAAGAAAATACCCATTACAGAAAATATTTAATTGTAGAACAAATTTATTTATACTACCGATTAACCGAGAAGGATGAAATCCTGCTGGCATCTTTCTGGAATAATTATCAGAACCCTGAAAAATTAAAGAAACTCCTGCCTTAGTTCTTCCGTAAATTTTTCATGCTCTTTTACATTGCCCTTTGCATAATCGTCTTCCGCATCCTGTAGTTCCATTAAAAGTGCTTCTTTAGGGTATAATGCTTTGGTCAGCAATTCAATCTCTTCCACAGAAAAAGAATTTTCTTTAAGTTTCCGGTAATAAGTTGGGGTTTTAAGACCCAATAGATTGATGAAATATCCTGTCTTATAATCAGAATTCTGAATAAGTTGCGGAATACTGTCCCGGTATTTCTTAAATTCAAGCACTGTATTTATCATAATGTGGGAATTATTTTATACAAAAATAAGAAAAAATTATAATTTTATTACTAAATTATTGTTTCTTTTTCCTGCCTGAATCCATTAAACTTTGATGAAGCAAATACTCAATTTGTCCATTTACACTCCTGAATTCATCATTTGCCCATTTTTCCAAAAGTTTGTACGTAGACTCATCTATCCTTATAACAAAAGATTTTTTGCTTTTGTTTTCGGAAGAATTCTGAGTTTTTTCTGATTTCATTTTTTTGTTACTTTTCTGATTTTTACCTCATGCTTTGGTTTTTAACGCAAAGATTTTTTTTATTTATTATGAATATTTTTTATTCGCAAAGACGTATATTAATTTCTAACGCTTCATTATTAATTATACAAAGTTCCTGCATTTAGGATAGGTTGCGCAGCTTTTTCACCACAAAGAACTACCATCAGATTACTTACCATCGCGGCTTTTCTTTCATCATCAAGCTCAACAATATTTTCTTCAGAAAGTTTTTTCAAAGCCAAATCTACCATTCCGACTGCGCCCTCTACGATTTTTGTTCTTGCTGCTACGATGGCTGTGGCCTGCTGTCTCTGAAGCATGGCTCCTGCGATCTCCGATGCGTAAGCAAGGTGTGATATTCTCGCTTCCTGAATAGTAATTCCTGCTTTTGAAAGTCGTTCCGTAAGTTCCTGCTCAAGAATAGCATTGATTTTTTCTCCACCTTCTCTTAATGTAATCGGGGCGTGATCGTCTTCAAGATTGTCATAAGGGAAACTCATTGCCAGATGCCGTACTGCGGCTTCACTTTGCATTTTTACAAAATCTGAATACCGTTCAACATCAAAAGCAGCCTTGTAAGTATCGCCAACTTTCCAGACGATAACAACAGCAATTTCAATCGGATTTCCCATTTTATCATTTACTTTCAGCGTTTGTCCCTGAAGGTTTTCAGAACGAAGACTGATTTTTTGAGACGAATATAAAGGATTGATAAAAAACAGTCCGTTTTCCTTTACTGTTCCTACATACTTTCCGAAGAAATTCAGTACTCTTGAATGGTTTGGCTGGATAATCATTAATCCTTTTAAGAAAAAACAAGAAAGGATAAAACAGAGTAATGCCAAAACGACAAAAGTAATACTGTAGTCAACTCCTGTGATAAAGAAATACACTGAGGCAACAAACAGTACCAGACAAATAACCAGAGTAAGGTATCCCGACATTGGTTTTAGAACTTTTTCCATGATATTGATTTTTTTTAATTTGATATTATTTTGATATCATAAAGATATGAATAAATTTCAATTTAATCAATGACAATTTATATTTTATACTAAAAGTTTTTTAATCAATATGCATTTAATGATAGGCTAATGATTCTTAAACGTGAATAAAATCGACGACAAAGTCTTATTATGATTTTGCATTTTTGAAGGAAGCAGAGCGGAGCGGCAGAGTCGCTGATAAAGCGTACAAGTTATACACGCCTTCATCAGATCAGTTTGCTGATCCTTTCTTTGCCTACTTATACTATATGTCAGTACCTGCAAACTTTGCGTCTGATAAATATTAGTTGATTATAATAATTCTAATATTGTGTTTTTAACAAACGAAAAATCCCGAAAATTGCTTTCCGGGATTCTGTTTTTATACATTGAAAAATCTATTTTTTAGTCAGAACTTTAAATTTAACATAAGATGCAATGGCCAATGCCAACATGGTTCCAAGTCCGATGTACACCCAGGCCGGAACAGGAACAGGATCCCCAGCTGCGTAAGAGTGAAGTCCGCTCAGGTAGTAATTTACTCCGAAATACGTCATTACCATCGAACAGAAAGCGAACATCGTCGCCACATGGAAAGCCCATCTGCTTCTCAACCCCGGAACCAATCTCATGTGAAGTACAAACGCATACACCATAATGGAGATGAAAGCCCAGGTTTCCTTGGGATCCCAGCTCCAGTATCTTCCCCAGGATTCGTTGGCCCAGATTCCTCCTAAGAAGTTTCCGACTGTAAGAGCGAATAATCCTATCGTAAGCGACATTTCTGAAACAATTGCCAGTTCCTTCAACGTTGTATCGTGATGAATGGTATGAGTGCTTTTATTGGAAATGATATAAAATACTAAACTGATCACGGCAATAATCATCGACAGGGCAAAGAATCCGTAGCTGGACGTAATAATCGCAACGTGTACAATCAGCCAATAAGATTTCAGTACAGGAACAAGCGGCGTTATCTGTGGATCAAGAGCAGAACCTCCATGCGCGAATCCCATCATGATAACCGCTACCATAAATCCGGCAGCAGGGATCAGTGCATTTGAATTTCTGTACAATAATAAACCTGCTGAAATTCCAACCCACGAAATGAAAATAATCGCTTCATAACCGTTACTCCAGGGTGCATGACCTGAAATATACCATCTCGCTACCAAGCCCAGGAAATGGAACAAGTATCCTACAATTCCTAATACTATGATTGCTTTGATCGTTTTATTTAAAACTTTTTTCGGCTTAAATAATTCAATGAAACCTAAAATAAGAAGAAGCCCTCCGATGATAGTATAGAAAATCAATAATTTGAAATTGATATTTACTTTATTCATGAAAACTTCAAGATCTACTTTTGATTTCGCAGGAACGACTGCTTTACCCCATTTCTGCTGATAATCTGAAAGCTTAGCCAGCTGCTCATCGGCTTTTGACCAGTTACCCGATTTTTGGGCCTGTAAAACTTCCGCGAAATAAGGTCCCATTACCTCCTGAGATTCCGTATCTGGCTCCATTTTCTGGTCCAGCCATGAATGCCATGTATGATTAGCATCGTTTTTCACGGGAACAATTCTCATAAACTGACCGCTGAAAAATTCGTTAAAAATCTGAACTCTTTCGTTTACCGCGATAACTTCTTTGTCATAATTGGTCTGTTCAGAAGCTTTTTTACGAAATGCTGTGTTGTAATCGCTTTCAAGAATATATCTTAGATTTCCGTTGGCATCTGCCGGGAAAAGATTCATCAAAGAAGTGTATCCTTCATCATTTGCTTTTGTTTTTTTCTGCAGTTCATCACCTCCTTTTGTTCCTATTTTAATCATCGGAACCATTGTCCAACTTGGCGTATCAATATTGACTGATAAAAACCATTGATTCGCAGTAAGTGATTTTCCATCTGTTCCTTTGAATTCATCTTTTTTATACAGTTTTCTTAAAACATCCAGAGCTTCCGTATTAATAGGAACTATTCTTCCTTCAAAATTCTGAACCAAAAGATACCCGAATTTATCTGCATGTTCCTTATCTATTTTATTTCTGGCAATAATTTCGTCAGCTGAAACCATTTTCATCTTTGTAAATGGCTGTGCTCCTTGTGGCTGAACCGTTTCAGGAGCAGGAGCGTGATTATGTCCGTCCCCTTCTGTATGAATGTGTTCTTTGCTTCCGTCGGTTGTCCCGTGTGTTTCTATTTTTTGTGCATTCAGACCGAAACTTAACAACAATAAAAATACCGTTACCGCTCTTTTTTTATTGACGTCTTTCAGCATTTTGTTTAATTTCCAGAAATGAGTTCCCTTCCAGAAGAACATGAAGAACATCCCTCCGAATAAGAAAGTATAACCGATATAGGAAATCAGCGTACCCCAGAAATCGTGGTTTACGGAAAGTACAGTCCCCATTCTGTCGGGATCAAAACTTGACTGGAAAAATCTGTATCCTTTATGATTCAGAACATGGTTCATATAAATTTTAAAAGGAGTCTGTTTTCCATCTTCAACAATTTTAATATGGCTTTCATAAGCACTCGGAGATGAACTTCCCGGATAAGTTTCCATAACGAAATCATCTAATTTAAGCCAGAAAGGTGTGTTGTAAATTTTAGGACCGAAACCGATCATAATATTCAGTCCGTCCATCGTTACCTGTTTATAAGCATTCGGGTTTCCTTTTTCAACAGAAAGTTCTACCAGTTGTTTTGTTTTTGGACCCTGAAGTTCAACCGTTAACATATCAGGAACACTCTGATCTTTCTTTCTGTCACCTTCAATAGACATTAATTTTCCTTTTTTAAGACCTTCAGGAACAACCAGTTTAAGCTCGTTAATTGAATATAAGCTTCTTAAGGCCAACGGTTGAAATTCGTCTTTCTTTGTATTTCCTGTCGCCTGGGTTGCCATGGTCATATAGCTTGCATCAACAGGAGTTTTGATGAATAATTTACCGTTTTCATTTTTGAATTCCACGGCGCCTTCAATGGCTCTGTTAAAAGTTACCAGAGTTCCGTTGATCGACTTTGTTTCACCAGGTTTGATGAAAATATTCTGTCTTCCGGTCTGTCCTGTGGATACCAGATGTAGGTATTCCGCACCATTCGGATCAGCGACAAGACTGTCTTTTTTCCGTTGAACATATTCTTTTGCAATTACTTTCACTTCTTTTCCGTGAAAATCATACGTTGCCTGCAAATCTTTGTGTAAAGGAGACATTAAATAAGGAATATCCTGATAATTAAGGACATCCCCCTTTTCTTCAATCTGAATTTTAAGAAAGTTTTTGTCCGTTACAATTTCATTAGACATTTCGCCCTCTCTGATGTGCATTGTACCTTCAAAACTGATGTATCTTGTAATCGCTCCACCAATAAAAATAAGCACAAATGCAAGGTGAAAGACCAGTACCGGCCACTTTTCTCTTTTCCAAAGTCTGTATCTTGCGATATTTCCTATAAAATTGAGGATGAGTAAAAGCATGATCAGTTCAAACCACCACGCTTCGTAAATTAATGCTTTTGCTGTCGGAGTTCCGTAATCGTTTTCTAGGAACGTTGCATATGCCATCGCAAATGCGTACACCAGCAGCAACACAGCCATTGTTCTGGTCGAGATAAGAATATCCTGGATCTTCTTCATGATAAATATATACTTGATAGGCAAAAATAAGGATGATAAACTATAAAGCCGTTAAAAAAAACTGTTTTTTATCACTTTGAAGGCGATAAGTGTTATTTTTAAAGATTCTTAATAATAATATTTTTATTGATAAATATTGAATGATTCAGAGTCTGTTTTTTGAATTTGATGATGATTGCTGTACTTATAATATTTTAAAGTAATTTAAGAGGTGTTGCTAATGAAAAACGGCTCCAATATCTTATTTTATTTTAAAGAAAGGTTGGAGGAAAAATTAAATCATATTTAAATTATTTTAAATATTTTAGTCATGGAAACAGGAAAACGGTAATGATTTTCTCTCAAAAAATTATATTTTCTTTTTAAGTAAACACACATTTTTAATGTCTAAAAACATTAAATTTGCCACAACATATTATGGATAAAAACACGCAAAAAAAACAACAGGAGTCGCCTGAAAAAGGCAAATTTTTATCGAAGCCGAGAGTGTTCTTCGGTCTTACTTTTATACTTTTTTCCGTCGTTCTTACCTTCTCTTTTGTTTCATATCTCATGAACTGGAAGGCAGATCAGAGTCAGGCAGGAACCATGCTGGATAAAAGCATAAAATCTTCGAATCTTTTCGGGAAACTCGGCGACTGGCTCGGAAATATTTTTATTTTTGAAAGTATCGGAGTGGCTTCCTTTATTATTGCATTTTTATTTTTGGTGTTCGGGACCGTTATTCTTAAAAAGAAAATGTTCAAACCCTGGAAAACCGTTGGCCATTCTTTGTTTTTCATCTGCTGGTTGCCCATTTTCTTCGGTGCTGTTACCAAAGGCCAAGGGGTTCTTAGCGGAGTGTATGGGTATCAGATTATGGATTCGCTCAACGCCATCATCGGTACAATCGGTCTTTGGCTGGTTCTGGTGGCGAGTATTGCTTTGTATTTTATTTTGGAATTTAATCTTCGCCCGAGTTCTATCAAGTCAAAATTTAATGATATTAATGAAAATACGATTGGCAGGGTAAAATCTATGTTTCCTAATTCTGACGAGAATTTTGAAGCGGATGACGAACTTATTGAAGAATCTGAAAATACAGAAATTAATCCATCTAAAATTACCGTTACAGAAACTTTAAAATCTAAAAAAAATAATGACGCTCTTGAAGTTCCTGCCGCTTCAGATGTTGAAACAATCGTCACACCAAATAAGACCTCTTTCGAAGAAGATAAAAATGATTTTTCACAATCATTGCATTTAAATTTAACCCCAAAACCTTCAGTTCCCGTATCAACTCCGGAGCAGGCTTTTGATATTAAATCTACAACTTCTACAGCCGTTGCGACAGACGATAATATTAAATTTAAAGTAGAAGTAGCTCCTGTTATTGATATTCTGGATGATTCCGACAGAAAATCACAGGAATTGGTAGAAAAACATGGTCTGTATGATCATAAGCTGGATCTTGCGAATTTCCAGATGCCAACTGTAGATTTGCTGAAAGATTACGGAAATGAGGAAATTTCTATTAATAAGGAAGAATTAGAAGAAAATAAAAATAAGATTGTCGGATTGCTGAAAAATTTTAACGTAGGAATTGCGGAAATTAAAGCAACCATCGGCCCGACAGTAACATTATATGAAATCGTTCCGGAGGCGGGAATTCGTGTTGCGGCCATTAAAAAACTCCAGGATGATATAGCCCTTAATCTTTCGGCTTTGGGAATCAGGATTATTGCTCCGATGCCGGGCAAAGGTACGATCGGTATTGAAGTTCCGAGAAAAAATCCTACGATGGTTTCCATGCGTTCGGTGATTGCTTCACAAAAATTTCAGAATACGGATATGGATCTTCCGGTGGTTTTCGGTAAAACAATATCCAATGAAATTTTCATGGCCGATCTTTCCAAAATGCCTCACTTACTGATGGCAGGTGCTACAGGGCAAGGTAAATCGGTGGGGATTAATGCGATTTTAACTTCTCTCCTTTATAAGAAACATCCGAGCGAATTGAAATTCGTTATGGTAGATCCTAAAAAAGTAGAGCTTTCATTATATTCAAAAATAGAAAGACATTATTTGGCAAAACTTCCGGATGCTGAGGAAGCGATTATTACAGATACAAATAAGGTAATCAATACCCTGAATTCTCTTTGTATTGAGATGGACACAAGGTATGATCTGCTTAAAAATGCATTCTGTAAAAATTTAAAGGAATACAATAAAAAATTCACTGAAAGAAAACTTAATCCTGAAAACGGTCACCGTTACCTACCCTATATTGTTTTGGTGGTTGATGAGTTTGCAGATCTGATCATGACTGCAGGAAAAGAAGTTGAGCTCCCGATTGCGAGATTGGCGCAGCTGGCCAGAGCGGTGGGTATTCACCTGATCGTTGCTACGCAAAGACCGTCTGTAAACGTTATTACGGGGATGATTAAAGCAAATTTCCCTGCAAGAGCGGCATTCAGAGTAATTTCAAGTGTAGATTCAAGAACGATTTTAGATTCTCCAGGTGCAGATCAGCTGATCGGTAAAGGAGATATGCTTTATTTTAACGGAAATGAAATCTTAAGGCTTCAGTGTGCTTTCGTGGATACACCGGAAGTGGAAAGGCTGGCTGAATATATCGGCGAGCAGAAAGGGTATGCTTCGGCATTTATCCTTCCTGAATATGTGTCTGAAGATTCTTCCGGTAGTGTAGCTGCTTTTGATCCTAACGAAAAAGATGCGTTGTTTGAAGATGCGGCAAGAATTATTGTTTCCACACAGCAAGGCTCTACATCAATGTTGCAGAGACAGTTAAAATTAGGATACAACAGGGCAGGTAGAATTATGGATCAGCTGGAAGCAAGCGGCATTGTTGGAGGATTCAATGGGGCGAAGGCAAGGGAAGTTTTGATCAGTGATCTTCATTCTTTGGAACAGTTTTTGGAAGATTTGCGCAGTTAAAAGAATAAACTGATATTTTAGTTTAACTTTCAGCATTTGAAAATGTCTAAAGATTAAAAGATTTAAATAAAAATGAAAAATATTATTTCAAAAATTATAGTAAGCAGTCTGGTTGTAGGAGCGGTAAATATTGCCAATGCGCAAAAAATTGATGCAAAGGCTAAAAAAATATTGGATGATATCACGGCAAACTATAATTCCAAAAAGAATTCTTATTTTAAATTTTCTTTCGGAACAGGAGCCAGCGGACAGATTTCCAAAACAGAGCCTGGAATTTATTACTCCGCCGGAGATAAGTACAAATTAAAGATCATGGAAACTGAACAGATCTTTGATGGCAGCAAAATTTATAATATCAACACAGAAGATATGGAAGTGACGATCGCCAAACCAAATGGAAGCGGCTCTATGTTCTCCCCTATCAATTATCTTTCGACTTACAGAAACGACTATAACGTAACTTATAACGGAAAGAAAAACGTAAATGGTGTGAGTACGGATTTTATTAAACTGACTCCTGTAAAATCAAACGGAATAAAGTATGTATATCTCTTTGTAGATTCTGCAAAGAAGCAGATGGTAAAACTTGAACAACATGGCAGCAATCAGGATGTTGCGGTGATTGCCATTAAAGAGTACAAGGAAAACCAGAATCTTGATCCGGGAATGTTTATGTTTGATAAGAATAAATTCAAAAATTATCTTATTACCGAGCTTTAAAAAATAAAATCGTAAATGGGTAAGGTTAAACCTTTTCTTCTAAAGGTTTTTACGTTTCAAAATTTGGCGATTTCAATTATTATAAAAATTTCATAAAATATAAAAGCTGCAAAGGAAACTTTGTGGCTTTTTCATTAATTTTGGCAAATGTTAAAAATACTAGACCGATATATCATAAAAACTTTCTTCGGACCGTTTTTCTTTATATTCAGCGTACTGTTTTTCATATTTATTGTGAATATTATCTGGGTTCAGCTAGGCCAGTTCATGGGGAAAGGGCTCAGCACTTTTCAGATTGTCAAGTTGCTTTTCTACCTTGGAGTGAGCGTTATCAGTATGGTTCTGCCACTTACCATTCTTTTGGCGAGTATTATGTCTTTTGGAGAATTCGGCGAACGGTACGAACTTGCAGCCATGAAGGCAGCAGGAATTTCTCTGACGAGAGTTATGGTTCCTTTACTGGGAGTGACGGTTATTCTCTCGGTCATGCTTTATTTTTTCTCCAATAATATTATCCCGGATTTTCAGCGGAAAGCAAAAAATATGCTTTTCAATATTGCTCAGACAAAACCGGCACTCAATTTTACGCCGGGACAGTTTATTGATCAGATTCCAGGTAACATGGTTAAGTTTGATAAAATTTATGGCGAGAACGCAGAAAATATCGAAGGCGTTTTTGTTCATAAAAAAGCAACGAGCTACGAAAATCAACAGACAATTGTTGCAGAAAAAGGAAAATTTGTTCCTGCAGTCAATAATAATTACCTTAAGCTTGTACTTTACAACGGATATGTTTACGAAGATAATTTTGCCGGAAAAGCAGAAAATGTTCGTCTGAAGCAGCCGGATCAGGCAATTAAATTTGACTCACTGGTTTCGCATTTTGACATTAGTGAAATTATTAATAAGGCGATTGAAGAGGAAAAGATAACGGATGATTATCGTTTTCAAACATTCAACCAACTGAACAAAACGATCGATCAGACCAAAAAAGAAAATGATAAATTCTTTACGAATATCAATAATGATGTCTTGAGTCAAACGAATTCGATAATGACCTATATGGATGCCAAGCAAAATAAAGCGAAGGTAAAACCGAAGCAGATTTTGAAACTTGATACTGTAAAAGGCGACAAAAAGCTTGATATCATCAACAATGCCTACAGCAGGCTGGACAATCTTAAAAGTACTCTGGAATCTAAGAACAATGAGATTGATCCCGGTGTGAAATATTATAGTAAAGTAGTGATTTATCAGCAAAGAATCGTCACCTACTCTTTTACCTGTATTATATTCTTCCTGATCGGTTCAAGTCTTGGATCTATCATCAGAAAAGGGGGAATGGGGCTTCCCGTGATTATTGCGATCGTCATTTTTATTATATTTTATGTAATTAATGTAGGTGTGGAGAATATGGCATGGTCAGGAAAAATTAATCCTTATCTGGCTGCTTGGGTTCCCAATCTCGTTCTTTTTCCTTTCGGGATTTGGATGACCTATAAAGCTTTGACAGATTCTCAGTTATTCGATGCAGAAAAATACAAAGCATTCTTCAAACCCATTACAAAGCTATTCGTCAAAAAAGAAGAGCATAAAAGATATCAGTAATTCAGCATTACTTTAAGAGATTCGGGATTTTTTCCGGATCTTTTTTATTATAAACCTGTTTAAGCTAATATTGAATTTAACCGCAAAAGTTACAAAAGACAAATTTAAAAAGTTTTTTATGAGCTAATCAAAGTTTTCAAAAGAACAAAAATCAAAGATTTTTAAAACTATTGTCAGCTTTTTTCTTATGATAGAAATTTTTAATCTTTTGTAACTTTTGTGGTTAAATAAAAAACATTGTTTATTTAAATATTATCACAGCATATTTTTTGTATATGTTAATGGAACCAAAATATTGATCTATATGAAAATTACAGTTCTGATTCTGAGTTTACTACTGGTTATGTCCTGCAAGAAAGAAGGAACAAAAACATTGCAAAATAGTGATTCAAAAGAGAGTTTAAGGGTAAAGAATGATTCTTTGCGAATTCCTGATGATTCTATAAAGAATACAGCTGACATTAAAAAAGAGTATGAAAATGTCAACAATTTATTAACTTCAAAAAAGCTTGATTCAACAACATTTACCTATAACTGTGATGAAAGAGAAGGCGAAGTTACCCTTTATTATCAGGACAAAAAGCTTAAAGTGGTAAAGGATTTTTATTCTGAACACAGTCATTTTTCTTCCTCAACAAAATATTTTGTGAAAGATGATCAGGTATTTTTCATTTTTAATAATGAAACCGTCTGGAATTTTAATGATGGTGGAACTCCTGAAAGGCCGGAAACGAAAGACGATATTAAAGAAAAACGAATATACATTTTGAATAATAAAGCGGTACAGTGTTTCGAGAAAAATTATTCCGTACGGTCTAAAGGAAATAATCAGGATCCGGGCAGTATTGCCAATAAGGAAACGAAATGCGATATTTCGGAATTGATGAAAACATATCAGCTTATCCTGAAAAATAAAAATAAAAATGGGAATATTAACTGCCTGTAAAAACAAAAGCGGCTTCGAAAGAGCCGCTTTTAATATTTGAAATTTCTGAATTATACTTTCATAATTTCAGCTTCTTTTACTTTAAGATGCTCATCACAGATTTTCACATATTTATCGGTAAGAACCTGAATATCTGCTTCAATACCTTTGATCAGGTCTTCAGATACGCCATCAAGTTTTTTAAGTTCTTTCAATCCGTTCTGTCTGGCATTTCTTACCACGACTTTTGTGTCTTCAGTTTCTGCTTTTGCCTGTTTTGCCAGTTCGCGTCTTCTTTCCTCCGTTAATGGCGGGACGTTAAGAATGATGTTGATACCGTTGTTGGAAGGTGCAAAACCAAGATTTGAATTAATGATTGCTTTTTCAATATCATTAATCGCTTTAGAATCCCAGGGTTGAATAGAAATCGTCATTGCATCCGGAATAGAAACATTCGCAACCTGATTGATCGGTGTCAGGGCTCCGTAATATTCTACCATTACATCCTGAACCATATTGGTGGACGCACGTCCGGCTCTGATTCTCTGAAATGCATGATCCAGGTGCTTAACAGCTGCTTCCATATCGTATTGTACAGACTCTACTATAAGATCTAATTCTTCCATTATATAATAAAAATTTGATAAGTTACACATACTAAATAGTTTTTGATTATCAGTAAATTACAATTCTGTAAGTTCGTTACAAACGCTTATTTTTACTGTTTTTCTTACTATTTTTTACTGCTTCCAAAGATAGTAAAATATCCGGAAAATGCTGTTATAGCTAAAAAAATTAAAATTGAGAAAATTGAATTTTGGAAAGGAAAAATATATATAAAAAGAATAAGTAAATCTATTTTGATATGGCTTTTGTTCATTAAATATATTATGAATAAAAATAAGCTCCAAAGTCTTGAGACAAAGGAGCTTTATAGATTTAGCAAAGTGGCGGTGGTGAATCCGGACATGTTGTATTTCCACAATAACCGGGATCCCAAGATCTACAGCAACCTTTTGTCTGATTCCAATCATTACACCCCAGAGGTGGCCTTCCACCCTGAATGGTTTTCAATTCTTTCTTCGGCAATTTTCTTAGATTTTTCATAATTAATACTTTAGTTGATTGTAAATCAAATATAATAAATTTCTCCTTACAGAGATTTAAATTTTTAAATAATTTATTATAAATCAAATCATCTTGTTGAAATGAAATCTGTGTCTGAAATATTAATCGGTCCATGAATTTTAGAAAGTTGCAGAGCTTTATGAAAAATGCCCGAATATTAGCTGTCAACTAATATCCGGGCAATTAATTTTTTTATGAATTTAAGAAGCGGATATACTTAATAAGTAATCTCTAAACTACAAATCAACTAAAGTACCAACGTTTTCTCCATCAACAATCTTTTCAAGATTTCCGTCTTTGTTCATATCAAAAACAATGATCGGTAATTTGTTCTCATGGCTTAAAGTAAATGCTGTCATATCCATCACTTTAAGATTTTTAGCATACACTTCGTCGAAAGATAATGAATTATATTTTACGGCATTTACATTTTTTTCAGGATCGCTGTCGTAGATTCCGTCTACTCTTGTTCCTTTTAAAATTACATCAGCTCCGATTTCGATCGCTCTTAATGTTGCTGCAGTGTCGGTCGTAAAATAAGGGTTACCTGTTCCAGCTCCGAAGATTACTACTCTACCCTTTTCAAGATGTCTTACCGCTCTTCTTTTGATAAAAGGTTCAGCAACTTTATCCATTTCAATGGCAGATTGAAGTCTTGTCTTAATTCCTGCATCCTCCAGAGCGCCCTGTAGTGCCATTCCGTTAATTACGGTTGCAAGCATTCCCATATAATCCCCCTGCACGCGGTCCATTCCTTTTGCCGCTCCTGCCACACCACGGAAAATATTTCCTCCTCCAATCACAATGGCAATTTCGCAGCCCTTGTCAACTACTTTTTTGATCTCAGCTGCGTATTCCTGTAGCCTTTCGTTGTCAATACCATATTGTCTGTTCCCCATCAAGGCTTCACCACTAAGTTTCAGAAGGATTCTTTTATATTTCATCTTTATTTTTAAATAACTTTTATTTGTTGGTCGGTTAGAAATTTGACTTTGCAAATATAATCATTAATAATATTGATTTTTAATTCTGCATTAAATTTTTAAATGTTCCTTTTTAAGTTGTTTCTATAGACCGTTTTTTAATAAAAATGACGAGCCTTTAATATTTAAAATGACACAAAAAACAAGGTATTTTCACAAAACTCAAATATTTACTCGTAAATAGTGCGATAAATATTTTGACAAGTACGAAAAAGGATTATTTTTGCATTAATAATAAACTGAATTGAAGAAAATTATCATTTTTTCATTATTTCTGTCAGGAATTGTTTCTTATGCGCAAACAGGAACAAACGTTTATCCGTTTCTGAATATTCCTGTATCTGCAAGACAGGCTGCGTTGGGCGGTGATGCCATTTCTGTAAGAGATCATGATGTTTCCTTTGCAATTGCAAACCCATCTTTGCTGAATAAAGATTCTGATAACCAACTTTCTGTAAATGCAACTGCCTATCTTGCAGATTCAAAATACGGAACAATAGCATATGCCAGAGATTTTGACAATGGTCATATGGCAACGATCAATGCGCGCTATATGAGCTATGGAGATATTCCAAGAACTGATGAAAGTGGTTTTGAAAACGGTACATTTAAAGCTTCTGATGTTGCTATCGGTGCAGGATATGCCTATCAGTTTGAGGAAGACTGGACCATCGGCGGAGGATTGAATTTTATCACTTCCAAAATTGACAACTATACTTCTTCTGCCATTTCAGGAAACGCCGGAATTACCTATCATAATAAAAAGAATAAAGAAACAGCTTCTTTGGTCTTCAGAAACTTCGGCTATCAGTTCAAATCTTTTAACGGTACAAGAGAGAATCTTCCTTTCAGGGTAGATTTAGGATATACAAGGATTTTAAAGGCGATTCCTTTGGCGATTACCATTACGGCACACGATTTACAGGAATTTAATATCTCTTCTCAATACAACGTCAACGGTCAGGAAGTAAATGCCGGAAGGAAAATTGCCGACCACTTCTCTCTTGGTGCAGAACTTTTTCCTGAAAAAGGATTTAATATCAGACTCGGTTATAACGTAAAACGAGGTAATGAACTTGCAGTGGCAGATCAGAGAAATTTCTCGGGCCTTTCCGCCGGATTCGGAATTAAATTGTCAAGATTCCGTATCGATTATGCTCATGTAAGATACCATAACTCCTCAAATGTCAACCAGATCGGGGTTTCTATAGATCTTACCAGTCATGCAGGTTATTAGATTTCAACCATAAATTTTATGCTTTAGAAATTAATTCATAAGATTTTAGATGTAAACAAGTTAATTTAAAATAAAACAGAAACCTTAAGAAATATCTTAGGGTTTCTTGATTTTTAAGAAAATTTCTTGAAATTTGCAGTATGAAAAAACCTGTAATAGCGATCGACGGGTACTCGTCTACCGGAAAGAGTTCTATATCTAAAATCATTGCCGAAAAGCTGGGGCTTATCCATCTTGATACGGGTGCGCTTTACAGAGGAGTTACCTGGTTTGCACTTCAGAATTGCCTGAATGAGGACGGATCTATAAATATTCAGAAGTTATTCTCTTCTTTCGATCAAATCGATCTTGAATTTAAAAATGATGGCGGAGAATTAGTTCTTTTTCTTAATCATATCGATATTTCCAAAGCTATCAGAACAAATGAAGTGTCAGAAAATGTAAGTTTTGTCGCAAAACAAAAAGAAGTAAGGGATTTTCTTCTTCAGGCGCAACGTTCTTTGGCAGAAAAAGGTGGTATTATTATGGACGGGCGTGACATCGGGACAGTCGTTCTGCCAAATGCTGACTATAAATTTTTCATGACAGCAAGCATTGATGAAAGAACAAAAAGACGTTATCAGGAACTTCTCAGTCTTGGAATTGACGCGGATGAAGAGCAGGTGAAAAAAAATCTCATCATACGTGATAAGATTGATAGTGAGCGGGAAATAGCTCCTTTGAAGAAGGCGGATGATGCTGTAATTATTGATAATACTCACCTTTCTAAAAAAGAGACGATTGAAAGTATTCTGTCTCATATCAAAAATTTTTAACATTTTTAATTGATTAATGTCTCCTTTGGTATATTAATTGTACATTTATTAGCAAGTAAAACTAGTATTATTAACTAATTAAAAAAAACGAAAATGTCTAAAAAAAACAATACAGCGGGTATTTTGGCAGGACTTCTTGCAGGTGCTGCGGCGGGTGTAATTTTAGGAATGCTTTATGCTCCGGAAGAAGGTAAAGAAACCAGAAAAAAAATAAAAGATAAGGCAAATGATCTTAAAGATCAGGCTAAAAACAAATACGGAGAAGTTTCCGAAAAAGTGAAAGATCAATATGGTAATATTTCTTCTACTTTTAAAGAAACAGCAAATAACGTTGCTCACACGGTGAAAGACGGATATGACAAATACAAAGATCAGATTGTTTCAAAGACTGCAGATGTTGTAAAAAATGTAGAATCTGAACTGAATGATCTAAAATCATAATAATTTATTTTTAAGATAAATTATCACAAGGAACTTTATAAACGAAAGTTCCTTTTTTTGTAACTTTAAAGAAAAACAATGATTGAAACTATTAAAGAATACGCATCGAAAAGAATTGATCTGCTGAAAATTGAAGCCACAGAAAAATCATCACTTTCGGCCGGAGTCATCACATACTTTGTCTTAATGCTGGTTGCCTTTGGTTTTTTCATTATCCTGTTCAACTTTGGGATCGCATTCCTGATTGGAAAAGCATTGGGAAACAGTTCGTACGGGTTTCTTATCGTATCAGCATTTTACTTCGTGATTATGATAATTCTTATGATATTTAAAAAGAAACTCGTAAATTATGTGGCAGATCAGGTTATTAAATTTTTAAATCATTAAACTATGGGCAGAAAGTATGAGAGCTTAGAAGAATTAAGAAGAAAGAAGAAACTTTTGAGACAGGAAATAGACGGTCTTGAGGATCTTCTGACATTCAAAAATACAAAAGAAAGTTTGAGTGCGTTCACTAATGGTTTAACCGATCAGTACCTGCAGGAAAAAGTAGATGAAGATGGTGACGAAAAAGTGGTACTGAGAAAAGACGTAATTGCTAAACAGATCACTTCCGAGATAAAGGGAGCGTTTATCAATAAAAATACAGCAATGGGAATTGCAGGCTCTGCTTTCAAAGGAGATGCGGTAGATACATTAATCAAACTGGGAGTAACTGCTATCGTAGGAAATTATGCAAGGAAAAGCCTTAAAAGTTCAAATTGGAAAAGAAAAGTTGCAGGAGTTGCTTTAATTTATCTTGCTCCGATCGCATTAAGATTTGTAAGAAAGAAACTGGAAAATTACCAGAAAAATCAAAGTGTTTCAAGCATGGAACAGCTTATCTGAAGTTTTAGAGTTGGAGAGTTGATATCAATCACTTTACCCTCCAGCTCTATTACTCTCTCACTCCGAACAATTGGCCTAAAATAATTCCCGCCGCCATCGAAACATTCAGGCTTTCGGTAGACTGAGACTTTCCGAATCTTGGGATCATAAGGCTTTTTTCCACATATTCTTCCGTTTCAGGGCGCATTCCATTACCTTCATTTCCTAAAATAAGATTCATTTTTTCAGGTTTTTGAAATGAGTAGATGTTTTCTCCTTCCATATCTGTTCCGATATTGACGTTTTTTGTCTCGGAAAGATATTCCCCCAGATCTTGGTAAATGATATTCACTCTGGTGAAAGATCCCATACTTGCCATAATAACTTTCGGATTATAAAAATCAACAGTATCTTTGCTGCAGATAATCTGTTCAATACCAAACCAGTCTGCCAGGCGTATAATTGTTCCCATATTTCCGGGATCCTGAATTCCGTCAAGAACCAGCTGAAGGTCGCTGTCATCCAATTTTTTTTCTTCATTAAGATAACAGACGGCTACAGAATCTTTTGGATTTTGCAGAAAACTGATTTTTTTTAACTCATTTTCAGAGATATGGGTGATAGAGATATCCGGGCGGTCCAGTTTTTGCGGATCGGTAGAAAATATTTCTTTAATTTTAAAGTTAGAATTAAAAAGTTCAGTGATTGTTTTATTGCCTTCAACCAAAAACAAATTGTATTTTTGCCTGAACTTCTTTTTATCCAAAGATTGTAAAATTTTTATTGTATGAGCTGTAAGCATTATAAGAATTCTCCTCAAAAGTATTATAAAATTATATCATTTGCAACATTTGTAGGTCTCCTTTATGCTTGTAGTACCACCAAAAAGGTTCCTGAAGGGGAATATTTGCTTGTCTCCAATAACTTTCAATTTGAAGATAAAAAGGCTCCTTTTGATAGTGAGCTTAAAAACTATGTACAGCAAAAACCCAATAAGAGACAGTTTCTTTTTATGCCGCTCAGCTTATGGCTGTACAATGCTGCAAACCCTAAATACGATACCCTTCTCAATGAATACATGACCTATCCTAATGAACTGAGAAACCAGAAACTGAGAGATTCTCTTTTCATTAAATATAATATGAAGAGCAGTGTCGGCAAAAGTTTGTTTTTCGACAGGTTGTATCACAATTGGGGTTCAGCGCCTGTCATTCTGGATCAGACAAAAACTGAAAAAAGTGCAGAATCAATTGAGAAAAGACTCACTTACCGTGGCTATTGGGATTCGGAAGTTAAATTTAAACATGATCTTGATTCGGCTTCAAAAAAGGCTGCCGTTACTTATTTTATTACCCATAGAGATCCTACGTATATCAAGGAATATTATTACAATATTACCGATACGAACGTAAAGAATATTTATCAGCAGAAAATAAAAGAGAGCCTGATCAAACAGGGACAAATACTGGATCAGACGGTTCTTGAGAAAGAAGTTACAAGAATTAATGACCTTATGAAAGACTATGGTTATTATAAATTCAATAATCTTGGTGATGAGATCTATTTTGTGGCAGATTCCCTTAAAAGCAGAAAACAGGTTCCTTTAACCCTTGAAATTCATAAAGATTCTCTCGACAGGCCCTATAAAGTTTCTACGATCGGAAATGTAGATGTAGCGATTGTTGATGAAATTGGAGATTATCCCAAGAATACAAAAAAAGACAGCTTAAGAGGAATAAGATTTCACAAAGTTAATAATCAATACAATTCAAGGGCGATCTGGCGCGCTATCACTATCGGAAACAAACAGGTGTACGACCAGAAAAAGTTTGATCTTACGAGACGAAACCTTTTGGCTATGAATAATTTCAGTATTCTTAAGTCAAGAGATTCTTTAAGACATGGCGGCGGAGCTGTTCCCAATGACAGTATCATCGATGTAATGTATGTTCTTAAACCTCTTCCGAAATATGAACTGAAAGTAGGTACTGACATCAACTATTCTCAGCTGCTGAATCTCGGAGTGTCTCCTTCTGTGGATTTGACTACAAGGAATATTTTCGGAGGTGCAGAAAATCTTTCTACCAGTCTTGCCGGGACATTCGGATCGATAAGGAGTACGAAAAATATCGACAAAAGAGTTTTGGCTTACGAAATTTCGGCTCAGGCTTCTTTAAGTTTCCCCAGATTGCTGCTGCCATTTGATTACTACAAATTACTGCCTAAAAAATACAGCCCTACTTCATCGATTGTACTGGGAGCTTCGGTTCAGAATAACATAGGTTTGGGAAGAGTCAATTTTAATACAGGTTTAAATTATCTTGCAACGGTAAACGATAAAGTTTCTCACAGGCTGACTTTATTCAATACTCAACTGAGTTTGACCAAAAATAAAGACGCTTATTATGATTATTTTGTAAATGACGAAGCGATAAGAAGTGAAATATTTGACGATTATTTTGCTTTTAAACCTTCTGTAGCCCAAGATTTCAGTGCAGGAAAACTGACAATAGATGAAGTTTCAAGGTTGATAACGCTGGATCAACAGTATGCATCAGGGCTTAATCAACAAGGAGCTGACAGATTTATTGCCTTTGTAGGCTCATTAATTAATAAAGACCGTCAGACACAGGATGTTCTGATTTCTTCATTCATCTATAATTTTGTTTACAACGAAATCGGTAAAAAAGATTATCCGAATTCTTTTTATTTTAATGGAAAAATAGAACTTGCCGGAAATATCTTCAGTATTTTTAATCAGAAAAGAAATGACGGCGGAGTTATTACCAGCCCGGAAAGGACAATTTTTGGGGTTCCGTATGCTCAGTTTGTGAAATTCGATTTTGACGTAAGAAAATATTTTAAATTTAATAATAATACTCTGGTTCTCCGTCAGTTCGTGGGCGTTGGGATTCCGTATGGGAATTCCTCCAATATGCCTGTAATACGATCATACTTTAATGGTGGTGCTAATGATATCAGGGCTTGGATTCCTTTTGGCGGCCTTGGTCCTGCAGGTTCACAGATTGACGAAAGAGTTCGTACTTTCATGACGGAAAATATGAAACTGACAACCAATGTTGAATTCAGAGTTCCTTTTAATAATACATATGAGGGTGCCCTTTTCACAGATATCGGTAACATTTGGGCTTTGAAAACCACCAATGACGGATCGGGGGACGAATTTAAATTTAACAGTTTCCTAAAACAGGTCGGTATCGGCAGTGGTTTCGGATTAAGGGTAAATATTGCTTATATTACACTGAGACTGGATCTTGCTTATAAAATGTACGATCCCAACAAACCGGAAGGAGAGCGTTGGAGACTGAAATATTTCCAGCCATTTAAGCCAACCCTGAATATCGCATTCGGATATCCTTTCTAATCAGGAGAAATACCCAACGCAAAATAAACGACAGCAACTGTTCTGGCCAATATTTCCCTAAACTGGTTTCTGTAATAACTTTCAGGTTTTGTAACATCCTGAGCGTCAAATCCAAGAGCATTCATATTATTATTTCTTGCAAAAAGCAATGCCCGAAGGTTATGAAATCCCTGGGATACAATAATTACATTGTCTTTTTTGTAAACATCTTTACAACGCAGAATGCTTCTGTAGGTATTAAATCCTTTCGGATCTTCTATGATAATTTCTTCCGGTACGCCTTCCTGGTAAATGAGGTAGTTCTTCATAGCGGCCGGTTCATCATATCCCCTGCTTTTTTCCCCGCTTACAAGGATTTTCCTGATCTTTCCGTGATGATACAGCAATGCGGCGGCATCCATTCTTTTTGTAAAATAAGGATTGGATGCACCTGATCTCATTTTTGGTGAAGTACCTAAAACCAGTGCCACTTCTCTCGGCGGAATTTTGGATATTTTGTTATAAGTCCGTCCGTCCGTGAGAGCAAATACCCATGCATTAGCAAGACATATCAGCAGAATCATCATTTCTGTTGATATGAAAATCAGGTTAAATATGTTTTTAATTATTCTCAACTCAGATCAAAGTTAAGCTTTATTTTCTTGCTTTTTGCTATCGACATACACGCAAGGATATGTCCTTTTTCCTCTTCCCTTTCTGTTAAATACTCGTTTTCCAGCAATTCCACTTCACCTTCCTCAAGAATACACTCACAGCTTCCGCAAATCCCAGACTTGCATGAGTACGGAACAGCAAATTTCTGAATTAATAACTGCTGTAAAATCTTCTCTTTATTATCCGGTAATTCTGTAAAATATTTTTTGCCAAGCATTTTAAATTCCACATCAATATTTTCAATCAAAGGAAATTCTTTTTCTACAGGATAAATATCGTCATTATATTCCTCAAAAAGCTCAAAATGAATGTTTTTCTTAGGAATTCCGTGGTGATAACAGGCATTTGCCAACGTTTTGATCATATCGCCTTTGCCACATATCAATACTTCATCGACCGCATCCCAGATGGTTGATTCTTCATCGGTATCGTCAAGGTGCAGAATTTGGTTAATGATCAGACTTAATTTTTTCTCATCGAGCCTTCCATGAAAGAAAGTGTTTGATATTTTTTCCTGTGAATAGAAGTAAAATATCTGAAGTCTTTCGCCACAGTTTCTGGCAAGATTATCCAGTTGTTCCCGATAAATCAGATCTTCACGGGTTTTGTTACTGAAAAAAAGAAAAAGTCTCGTTCTCGGTTCGTTATGAAGAATATTTTTAAAATGACTTAAAATCGGGGTAATTCCTATTCCTGCAGCAAAACCTACAATAGTTCTGAACTCACTTGGTTTTGAAACAAGCGTAAACCTTCCTCCCGGCTCGCTCACCAGTAATTCATCACCGATATTATAATTTCTGAATAATGCTGAAGCATCACTTTCCGGAGAATTTATTTTTATCCCTAAAGCAATCTTTTTCTCGAATGGCGCCGATGTCATCGAATAATCTTTGATAACATCTTTGGCGTGGGAATGAAATTTTATGCTTACGAACTGCCCTGCATCAAACTTAAAATTCTCCTTCAGGCTCTCGGGAATTTCAAACTCCAGTGAGAAAGTATTTTTGGTCAGTTCTTCCTTTTTCGTTATTTTTAACCAATGAAACTTTGTAAGTTTCCCTTTATAGATTTGTTGTTCCATACTTCAATTCAAAAATAGATAAAAAATAATGAAAAAGATAATCTTATCAACGCTTTTCTTCGTATCTCTCTTCAGTTGTAAAAAGGAGGATACAAAAACAGAAGACGGCAAAATGGCTGCAGATTCTGCTTCTGTATCAGAAAACTCCAAAGCTCCTGAAGCTTTGAAAATGCTGACCTCTCAGGAAACTTCGGCTTTTTTAGGTAAAAAGAATGACACACTTTACGTTACTAATTTTTTTGCAACCTGGTGCGGACCTTGCGTAAAGGAAATTCCTCACTTTAAAAATAAAATACAGGAACTGAACGGAAAGCCCGTGAAAATTACATTTATAAGTCTCGACAACAAGGAAGACTGGAATACAAAAGTATCTCAGTTTGTGGATGAACAAGGAATTCGGAAGAACACGGTATTACTTGATGGCCAGAATCTTGAAGGTAATTTTTTTGCAGCCAATTTTAAAAAATGGGATGGCGGAGCAATACCGTTTACGTACATGAGAAAAGGCGATAAAACTGATGAAACTTTAGGAATGATGAGCGAAGAACAGCTCAACGAAAAAATCAATTCTCTTTTAAAATAAACGTCAGACTTTTATGTCAGATAAATTTAAGATTCTGTGTTCGGTTTTATTGCTTGCTATTCTATTGGCAATGGTAATTAATCTGAATACAGGATTTTTAAGTTTAAATTTTCAGGATTTCTTTACAGAGTCTTCTAATAGCCTTATCGCTGAAATTCGTGTAAACCGTGTTTTGGTAATGCTTTTAGCCGGAATTTCAATTCCTACGTCGGGATTTCTCATGCAGGAATATTTTCAAAATCCTCTTGCAGGTCCTGATATTCTGGGCATTACTTCTGTGGCAAGTCTTTCCGTGGCATTTTATATATTTTTTTCATACAATATTGTGCTGCCGGATTTTCTCCAGAATACCTTTCTGAGCTTGTCGGCCATTATCGGAAGTATGGTTTTGATGTTTCTTTTGCTTTCTGTTTCCAGCCGGTTTCATGATAAATCTTATCTGATTATATTTGGTTTTCTTGTTTCCGCTTTTGCAGGAGCTATCGTTTCGCTGCTTCAGTTTTATGCAGAAAATCAAAGTTTAAAAAATTATATTCTATGGTCTTTCGGAGCCAATAATATGGTTTCCCGAAATCAGATTTATGTATTGTCAGTTTTAATTTTTGGAGGATTACTCATCTGTTTTAGAACCATAAAACCTTTGATCGGAAATTCTTTGGGAGTATCCTACGCGCAGAGTTTAGGTGTTAATTTAAATCAGCTGAAGATCCTCATCATTGTATCTTCTTCACTGCTTTCGGCATCAGTTACCGCATTTTTGGGTCCTATTTTATTCATTGGTATTATTATTCCTCATTTCTGCAGACTGATCTACAATCCTTCGAAGCTCTGGCAGCAATGGATATTAAATATGCTATTGGGAATGTGTATTATGCTTATATTTTCGATTATAGCAGAGAAAACTCAGATTCCTATCAATGTGATAAGTTCTATCTTCGGAATTCCTGTTATTCTGATGATGCTTTTGAGACAGAATAAAGGATGAAAAATGAATGTTGAATTTAAGTTATATAAAATATTTAGCATTTTGTCATTTTGTAGAATCTAAGTTAACTTTACAGATAACAAAATAATATAAGGAAATGAAATCTGTCTAAATCCGCGAGAACTCCGGGCAAATAAAAAAGAAAATGCACCTACAAGTCAACCAAGCAAATATAGGCTACAATAAGACCTTAATTTCAAATGCAACAGCCAATTTGAATTTGGGAGAAGTATGCTTGTTAATTGGTAACAACGGTGTCGGGAAAACAACATTAATCAAATCTATTTTACATCAAATTCCTCTTTTACAGGGAGAAATTTATCTTCATGGTAAAAATATCAAACATCTTTCAGTGAAAGAAATAGCGGAAAATATTGCTGTTGTATTTTCAAAAGCTGTAATTCCACAGAATTATACGGTTGAAGATCTCATTTCGTTGGGAAAATACATTCATTATCCGTTTTATTTTGAGCTTAATAAAGAAGACCGGAATGAAGTTTCATCGATTATTGAAGAACTGGACTTGCTGCAATACAAGGATACTTTACTTAAAAATCTTTCGGACGGCAATCTTCAAAAGGCTTTTATCGGAAGGGCCATTACACAAAATTCACCTGTTATTATTCTTGATGAACCTACAACGCATCTGGATGAGAAAAACAAAGTTATGATCCTGAAAATTCTCAGAAAATTAGCTTTGGAGCATCAGAAACTTATTCTTTTTTCATCACATGACTGGCGTTTAGCTAAGGAATTTGCCGATAAAATATGGTATGTTAAAGATAATCAATTATATACAGGAATTGTAGAAGATGTTCTCTTGCAACATGATGAGCTTACGAGTCCTACTTTATTTCAGATGAATGAAAATTTCGTTCCTCCAAAGATTGTTGCTCCTCACGTCTACAAGGAAATGCTATATTCACTTTTGCAGAAAAATTTTCCTATTGACCTTTCTTTATTGACCTTCGAATTTAAGGATTATTGGATTATCTCTCATTTTAAAGATAATTATCAATGTGAATCTTTTGAAGAAATTGTAACTTTATTGAATACCATTTATTAATATACATCTTTCTTTATTAACTTGATATATTATGCATGCATAGTATTATGCTAGTCATATCAATTAATCCATTTATTTTCAACGTATTAACAAATTTTAACGTAAATAAATATTATGCATGCATAATATTTTACTAAATTTGAGTAAAACCTTGATATCGTAAAATGATGGATAACAAAAAAGATAAAATAGAAAA
The DNA here is from genome assembly GCF_977014045.1 of Chryseobacterium lineare. Taxonomy (NCBI): domain Bacteria; kingdom Pseudomonadati; phylum Bacteroidota; class Flavobacteriia; order Flavobacteriales; family Weeksellaceae; genus Chryseobacterium; species Chryseobacterium lineare. The sequence goes on from NZ_CDRNIQ010000001.1 coordinate 1,119,970, forward strand.
CGTTGATTTAATTCTTAAACAAACCTGGCTTGCTGTTTCTAAGATGTACACAGAAATGGCTCAGGAACATGATTCTACGGCAGTACAGGCACTTACTCTTCTTAAAATAGATCCTAAAGAAGGAACCAGAAGCACCAATCTGGGACCAAAAATGGCTATTGAGCCAACTTCTCTCACAAGAATTATTAAACTTCTTGAGGATAATGGATATATATATAAAGAAAAAACAACTACAGACAAACGTGAGGTTATTATAAAGCTTACAGATAAAGGTCTGAATTCAAGAAATATGTCAAAAGAAGTGGTTGTCAACTTCAACAAGAAGATCATGGAGAAAATTGCTCCCGAAAAGCTTGAAACTTTTAAAGAAGTGATGACCGAGATCATGAAAATTGCCACAGATCTAAATAACAGAAAATAATATAACAAATCAAATAAATCAAATGAAAAGAAGAATCAAACACGTTACAGTTCTTGGTTCAGGAATTATGGGAAGTGGTATCGCTGCGCACTTTGCCAATATTGGCGTACAGGTTTCGCTGTTGGATATCGTTCCTTTTGAACTCACTGAAGCGGAACAGAAAAAAGGTTTGACCAAAGATGATAAAGCGGTAAGAAACAGAATCGCGGCAGAAAACTTTGAAAAACTGAAAAAAGCAAGTCCGGCTCTACTCTATTCTCCGAAATTTGCGGACAGAATAAAGATCGGTAATTTTGATGATGATCTGTCAAAAATAAAGGATACCGACTGGATTATTGAAGTTGTTGTTGAAAGGCTGGACATCAAAAAATCTGTTTATGAAAAAATAGAACAGTTCAGAAAACCAGGAACCTTAATTTCTTCCAATACGTCCGGGATTCCTATTCATCTTTTAACGGAAGGTAGAAGTGATGATTTTAAGTACTATTTTGCAGGAACACACTTTTTCAATCCGGTGAGATACCTTCCTCTTTTAGAGATCATTCCTACCAACGATACAACTCCTGAAGTGATAGATTTCTACATGAATTATGGAGCGAAATTCTTAGGGAAAACAACCGTTTTAGCAAAAGATACACCGGCATTTATCGCCAACAGAATCGGAGTTTTTTCTATGATGGATTTGCTTCATAATGTTCAGAAATTAGGACTTACTGTTTCTGAAGTAGATAAATTAACAGGTCCTGTTATCGGTAGACCAAAATCTGCGACGTTCAGAACTGCGGATGTTGTCGGACTGGATACATTGGTAATGGTGGCAAACGGCGTTCGTCAAAGCGGAGCAGAAGCCAATGATTTCAACGATGTCTTTGCACTTCCTGATTACATCCAGAAGATGGTTGATAATAAATGGCTCGGTTCAAAAACACAGCAAGGTTTCTATAAAAAGGTAAAAAATGCAGAAGGAAAATCTGAAATTCACGGTTTAAATCTTGATACTTTAGAATACGAACTTCAGGGCAAATCTTCTTTTGCAACGTTAGAATTAACTAAAAATATTGATAAGCCGATTGACAGATTTAAATTGTTAATTGGCGGAAAAGACAAAGCCGGAGAGCTTTACAGAAAATCCCTGGGAGCGTTATTTGCTTATGTTTCGCACAAAGTACCTGAAATTTCCGATGAAGTTTATAAAATCGATGATGCAATGAGAGCAGGTTTCGGATGGGAAAACGGGCCATTTGAAATCTGGGATGCCGTTGGCGTTCAGAAAGGTATTGAATTGGCTAAAGAAGCAGGATACGAAGTTTCAGACTGGGTAAAAAATGTAGAAACTTTCTACAAAGTTAATGAAGAAGGACAAAGTATTTATGTTGATAAAAATTCAGGAGAATACAACAAAATTCCCGGACAGGACGCTTTCATTATTTTAGATAATATCAGAAAAAATAAAACGCTTTGGAGTAATTCCGGTGCTGCGATTGAAGATTTAGGTGACGGAATTATCAACTTTGAGATCCGTTCTAAAATGAATTCTTTAGGAGGTGAAGTTTTGGATGGGTTGAACAGAGCGATTGATTTAGCTGAAAAAGAATATGATGGTTTGGTAATCGCAAATCAAGGAACTAATTTCTCTGTAGGAGCCAATTTAGCAATGATTTTAATGATGGCCATCGAGCAGGATTGGGATGATCTGAATATGGCAATTGCTTATTTCCAGAAATCAATGATGAGAGTTCGCTACTCCTCGATTCCGGTGGTTGTCGCTCCTCACGGAATGACCCTTGGCGGCGGATGTGAAATGACGATGCACGCCGACAGAGTTGTTGCAGCCGCAGAAACCTATATCGGATTGGTGGAAACCGGAGTTGGTGTAATTCCCGGTGGTGGCGGAACGAAAGAGCTTACGTTAAGAACCTCAAGGGAATTTCATAAAGATGATGTGAAAAACAACCGTCTTCGTGAAGCTTTCATGAACATTGCGATGGGTAAAGTGGCCACTTCAGCTTATGAAGCTTACGATATGGGAATTCTTGAGCATGGAAAAGATATTGTTGCCGTTGATAAAAGAACTCAGATCAAAACGGCCAAAATGCTGGCAAAAAGCTTAGCAGAACACGGCTATACTCAGCCAATCGAGCAGAAAGTAAAAGTTTTAGGTAAAGATGCATTGGGAATGTTCTATGTTGGAACCGACCAGATGTTAACCGGAAACTATATTTCTGAACACGATAAGAAGATTGCAGATAAATTAGCCAACGTAATGGTTGGAGGAAATCTTTCGGAAGAGACAGTCGTAACGGAACAGTATTTATTGAACCTTGAAAGAGAAACTTTCCTACAGCTTTGTGGAGAAAGAAAAACATTGGAGAGAATTCAGTACATGTTACAGAATGGTAAACCGTTGAGAAACTAAATAACCAAGGTAAAAGTAACCAGGTTTTTGAGCCCTGAAAGGGCGAAACAATAATAGAATCGGGTGAAACCCGATTGCAAACAAATAAAAAACAAAAAATGTCAAAGACAGCATATATAGTAAAGGGTTTCAGAACTGCCGTTGGAAAAGCTCCAAAAGGAAGTTTACGATTTACAAGACCCGATGTAATGGCGGCAACCGTAATTGAAAAATTAATGGCTGAACTTCCGCAATTAGATAAAAACAGAATTGACGACCTTATCGTAGGAAATGCAATGCCTGAAGCTGAACAAGGATTAAACGTGGCACGTTTGATTTCACTAATGGGTTTAAATACGGACAAAGTTCCTGGGGTTACGGTAAACAGATATTGTGCATCAGGAAGTGAGGCGATTGCGATTGCATCTGCAAAAATTCAGGCCGGAATGGCGGATTGCATTATTGCAGGCGGTACAGAATCCATGTCTTATATTCCGATGGGTGGTTACAAACCGGTTCCGGAAACGGAAATTGCTAAAACCAATCCGGATTATTACTGGGGAATGGGCTACACTGCTGAAGAAGTTGCAAAACAGTACAATATCACAAGAGAAGAACAGGACCAATTTGCTTTCGAATCTCATATGAAAGCTTTAAAAGCGAATCAGGAAGGCAGATTTGTCAGTCAAATAGTTCCGATTCCTGTGGAATATAATTTCCTTGATGAAAACCAGAAAATGCAGACTAAGAAGTTCGACTTCTCAGTGGACGAAGGTCCTAGAGCAGATACCTCTCTGGAAGGTTTGGCAAAATTAAGACCTGTTTTCGCCAACGGAGGAAGCGTAACGGCGGGAAATTCTTCTCAAATGAGCGACGGAGCGGCTTTCGTTATGGTGATGAGTGAGGAAATGGTAAAAGAATTAGGATTGGAACCTGAAGCGAGATTAGTTGCCTACGCAGCTGCAGGATTAGAACCGAGGATTATGGGAATGGGACCAATTTATGCTATTCCAAAAGCTTTGAAACAAGCCGGCATGGAATTAAAAGATATCGAATTAATCGAGTTAAACGAAGCATTCGCCTCACAATCTGTTGCCATTAAAAAAGAATTAGGCTTAAACCCTGATATTCTCAATGTGAACGGAGGCGCTATCGCTCTTGGTCACCCGCTTGGATGTACCGGAACAAAATTAACTGTTCAACTACTTGACGAAATGAGAAAACGCGGAAACAAATACGGAATGGTTTCGATGTGTGTAGGAACGGGGCAGGGTGCAGCTTCAATCTTTGAACTTCTTTAATTAATTATAGATTTTAAATTATAAATTTTAGATGGGTAACTACAAAGAAGATAATTTGATTCAATTAAAAACATTCAACTTTGCATTAAGAATTATTAAATTTTATACTCAGTGTAAATCTCAAAATGAATTCATTTTATCAAAACAAATTCTTCGCTGTGGAACTTCAATCGGTGCAAATGTAGAAGAGGCAATTGCAGCTCAGTCAAAAAAAGATTTTATTTCAAAACTTTCGATTGCGAATAAAGAAGCAAGAGAAACCAGATATTGGCTAAGGCTTTATCAATCATCAGATTTAGTTCAAATCGAAGTTGATACTTATTTGAAAGAAATTGAAAGTATAATTAATATTTTAACTAAAATTATCAAAACTTCATCTGAAAATTTATAAACGAGAATCAATAATTTAAAATTTATAATATAAAATTTAAAATCATAAAATAATGACTACAATTAATAAAATACTTAAGGGGGGCGAATTCTTAATCAAAGAAGTTCCTGCCAGCGAAATTTTCAGTCTTGAAGAACTGAACGAAGAACAAAAAATGCTTCGCGATTCTGCGAAGGAATTTATAGACAGAGAAGTAGTTCCGCAAAAGGAACGTTTCGAGAAAAAAGATTATGCTTTTACAGAAGAAGTAATGCGTAAGCTTGGTGAAATGGGAATGTTAGGTATTGCAGTTCCCGAGGAATATGGCGGTCTTGGAATGGGATTCGTGACAACAATGCTTGCCTGCGATTACCTTTCAGGAGTTACAGGTTCATTGGCAACCGCTTATGGAGCACACACCGGAATCGGAACGTTGCCAATTGTTCTATATGGAACTGAAGCTCAGAAGCAAAAATACCTTCCGGATTTGGCTACAGGAACAAAATTCGGAGCATATTGTCTTACTGAACCGGATGCAGGTTCTGATGCCAACTCAGGAAAAACAAGAGCAAAGCTTTCCGAAGACGGGAAACATTATATCATTAACGGACAGAAAATGTGGATTTCCAATGCAGGATTTGCGGATACTTTTACTTTGTTCGCAAAAATTGATGATGATAAAAATATTACAGGTTTTGTAATTAATCGTTCAGAGCTGGAAAATCCGGGAAGCCTTACTTTCGGTGAGGAAGAACATAAACTGGGAATCCGTGCCTCTTCTACCCGCCAGGTTTTCTTTAATGATATGAAAATTCCTGTCGAGAATCTTTTAGGAGAAAGAAACAACGGTTTTAAAATCGCTTTAAATGCACTGAACGTTGGTCGTATCAAATTAGCTGCAGCTTGTCTGGATGCTCAAAGAAGAATTTTAAACCATTCTATTCAATATTCAAACGAGAGAAAACAGTTTGGGGTTTCTATTTCAACTTTCGGGGCGATCAGAAAGAAAATTGCTGAAATGGCAACAGGAGTCTTCGTAAGTGAGGCTGGTTCTTACAGAGCAGCAAAAAATATTCAGGATAAGATTGATGAACTGGTTGCTGGTGGAATGGATCATCAGGCTGCAGAACTGAAAGGTGTTGAAGAATTTGCAGTGGAATGTTCCATCCTTAAAGTTTTCGTATCAGATCTTGCCCAACATACAGCTGATGAAGGAATTCAGGTGTACGGCGGAATGGGATTCTCAGAAGATACGCCAATGGAAGCAGCATGGAGAGATTCAAGAATTTCAAGAATTTACGAAGGAACCAATGAGATCAACAGATTACTTTCAGTAGGAATGTTGATCAAAAGGGCAATGAAAGGAGAATTGGACTTATTATCTCCTGCAATGGCGATCAGTAAAGAATTGATGGGAATTCCGTCATTCGATGTTCCTGATTATTCCACATTTATGAGCGAGGAAAAAGCAATTATTGCGAATCTTAAGAAAGTTTTCTTAATGGTTTCCGGAGCAGCTCTTCAAAAATATATGATGGATATTGAGAAACAGCAACATTTGTTATTGAATGCTTCTGAAATTCTTAACCAGATTTATATGGCAGAATCTGCTGTTCTAAGAGCAGAAAAACATTTTTCTCCTGAATCTGTAGAATCAGCCATGGCTCAGTTAAACCTTTATAAAGCAGTAGAAAAAATCACTGTTGCTGCAAAAGAAGGAATTGTTTCCTTTGCTGAAGGCGACGAACAGAGAATGATGCTTTCAGGTTTAAGAAGATTTACAAAATACACCAACCATCCGAATGTAGTGGCACTGACAGAGAAAATCGCTGCCCATTATATCGAAAAAGGAGCTTATTAGTCTTTTATATATAAATTTGATTTCAAAGCGTCTCAATTTTTTGGGACGCTTTTATTTTGTTGTAAGCTATATTTCATTTAAATTATTTTAATGAAAAAGATAAAATTAAATTTAAATGTAATAAAATTGAACCTTGAATTGTCGTATCATTTATAAGTATAATTTTATTTAATTTTTAGAGATGAAAATAGTAGTAACTTCATTTATAATAATTTCAGTGTCAGTTTCAGCACAGCAAAAGAAACTTGTATTACCTAAAAAGGATACTGCGAAAGTGCATACATTTGATCCCCTCAATCAGGATCTGAAAGCTACAGATCATCAAAAGAAAATGTATGAAATACCTTCTGTAAAACCCGATGAATCGATGTACTCAAGCCTTAAGGACAAAAGAAAAGATACTACAGATTATAAAATGCTCAACTCCTTAAAGCCTGAGAAACCGGAGCCGGAATTGCCACCTAAAAACGAATAGTAAAATAAGATTTCTGTAAAGAAAAACGAATTAAAAATATATCAAAATAATTCATCAAAAAGTGTCTCAAATCTTGGGGCATTTTTTATTTTTGCATTCTACTTTAGATACAATGACAAAAGAAGAACTGCTCAACAGAGCCATAAAAATAGCCGATAAGGCACACAAAGGTCAGACAGACAAATATCATGCACCCTACATTGCCCATGTTATGCGTGTAATGGAATACGGAAAAACTCTTGATGAAAAAATTGTAGGCGTACTACATGATGTTGTTGAAGATCATCCGCAGGAGTTCAGCCTGGATTATTTGCGAAACGAAGGCTTTCCGGAATACATTATTTTTGCGATAAGCTGTCTTACAAAATTTGATCCGGAAGAGGATTACGACGATTTTGTAAGAAGAACCGAACGCTCTCCACTGGCTGTCGCCGTAAAACTGAATGACCTCCGCGACAATATGGATTTACGAAGGGTAAACAGAGAACTCACCCCGAAAGATATTAAAAGATTCAATAAATACCTGAAAGCCTATCATTACCTGATTGAAAAATATTAAAATAAATCCTCCATAGATTGGATCTTGGAGGATTTAATTAAATTGAAATATTTTAATCTGCTCCCGGGAAATGATATGTTTTTGCAGGAGGATTTGTATCATCAATATTGATGTTTAAAGCAAGATAAACAAAATGAAAGTTTTTATTTCCTTTGGCTTCAAATTCTCTCTGCCAAAGATAGCCTCCTAAAACTCCGAAGTTTTCGTTGATCTGATATCCAAGGCCACCATATACCCTGTTTCTTGCAAAAGCAGGCTTTATGGGCGATACAATGAAAATCTCATCATACACATTGGCAAATAATGTTTTGGGACCTATCTTTTTTGCATTCAAAGGAACAGAAACGTTCAGACGATATCGGTAACGCATTCTTTGAGAGCTTTTATCCGTCTGAGGCTCATAAAACCATGATTTCTCTGCACGGAATCTGTTTTCAAACTTTACCACTCCTTTTTTAAAATCAATCACATCCTGTAGCCAGATTCTGAATTCTTCTTTATTAATGGCATGTTCTTTATAGGTTGCATATCTTCCTAATCCCACAAAAGGCTTATGATTCTTGGTAAGATTGTAGCCCAATCCTCCTTTTATCTCATAATAATCGGGATAAGAATATTCTTCAATTCCTCTTGACTGACCTTCTGCAAAGAGGAAAAATTTAGGATGAAATTTATAAGTAATCGTAAGTGCATTAAAGCTGGAAATATGTTCCTGTGCCTTGAAAAATGTTGTACTTAAAAATAAACTCAGACCTAAACCTACTGACAATTTCATCTAAAAAAAATTTTTGCAAATGTAAATGAATTAACAATTTGTTAATATTAACTTTAATTCAATAACAGTTAACAATTATTTAATATTGATATTGTAAGATAACCCAATATGGAACCATCTTTGAGGCATTTGTACTCCAAAAGTTTCCGTATATGAAGTATTTGTTAAATTATTAATAAGAATATATATCGAAAAATCATTATTAACAAAACTTAATTTGTCATCCAAAAGATTGTAGCTACCGTTATTCAGTCTTTCGTTATAACGGTAAATGATCTCATTGGTGAAGTTTTTCAGGAATTTTGTTTCAAGCTTTGAGATAAACTGATGTTTGAGATTATCCAAAACATATCTCGCTACAAAATCGGCCGGATTTTTAAGTTTATTATCAAGATAAGTGTAGCCAACAGTATATTTCAGCCAGCCTGTCAAGCGATGATTAAGCTCTGCTTCTATTCCTTTAACGTTTGTTGCGCCTATGTTTTGTGCATACCAGACGTTGTCATCAGTCTTGATTTTTGTCCAGTCGATAGCATTATCAGAATCTCTTAAAAATCCGCTTACTTTTGCTAATATATTTTTTGTCTGAAATTGATAACCAATTTCTGCATACACTGCATTTTCGGGCAATAAATTGGGATTTCCCTGTTCTGTTTTACTTACATAATAAAGATCGGTAAAGGTCGGAATACGGTGAACTTTGGCAATATTTCCGTATATTTTATTATTAGAGTTAAAATTATACCCCACATCCAATCCCGGATAGAAAAAATTTCCCTCTTTGGAATAATTTGCCCACGAAATTCCCGGACTGATGTTTAGCCTTTTATCTAGCAAAGAAAAATGATGCTCAAAGAAAACCTGAGAAACAAATCTGTTTCTTTCGCCAAGATTATTACTTGCCAGAAACTCTTTTCTTAGCTCAACACCAACTCCTGTTGTTCCCAACCCCCATTCATAATTGGAATTTACTTCTCCGCCAACATTATTCCCGATATGCATATTCCTGTAGATTTCAGGTTTTTCCCTGTTGTACAGATACATATCCTGCCCTCTTCTCCAATAGACATTTGAGCTTAATTTTAATTTACCAAAGGTCTGCTGATGTGCCAGACTTATTATCGAAGCCTGAACTTCTTCATACTGATCTACTGCTTTCGGTGAAGAATAAAATCCGTTGGCACCGAATTTTTTCTCTGAAAATCCCGCTTGCAGCCTGATATCACCATTTTTGATATTCAGCTTATTCTGATAAAAAATGTTTCTGATTTCATAATCCGTATTATACATATATCCCTGCGAAGATGAGGAATTAACCTGTAAAGAATTTGAGAATTTTTCATTTCCCAGCTGAGCATTTAGTCCTAAGCCATAGGTTTCATAGTCTCCGGCTTCAGCACTGATTTTTACTCTTTTTCCCGGATTTATCTTTGTGATAATATTGATTACACCTGCGTAGGCATTTTGCCCGAAACGTCTTGCGGCAGGACCTTTTATGATTTCAATTCTTTCTACATTATCAAGATCTACCGGAAGATTCATTGAATTGTGTCCGGTTTGGGAATCATTCATCCTGATACCATTTAAAAGCAAAAGAACCTGTTCAAATGAGCTTCCCCGAAAACCAATATCACTCTGTACCCCATTGGCTCCTCTCCTTCTGATATCCATTCCTGTTACCTGCTGCAGGACTTCATCGATACTTTTTGCAGGAGAATTGATGATTTCTTCTCTGGTAATCACTGTTATATTCTGGTTGGCACTTTTATAGGGCGTAGAAAACAATTTACCCTGAATTTCAATGGTTTCAATATCCGTTGAATTTTCCTGTGCCTGTGCAAAGAACAATGTTCCAAGAAAAAAAATACTTCCTGCTTTTTTAATCATATGTCAGAATTATAGTTGATTATTTTACTGGGCCAAAAGTAATGGAGTTCTGCAACACATACAAATGATAGTTGTCATAAAAAAAATGCAGTTGGGGAAACTGCATTTCGGGGAAGTAATTTCGTTATTTTTCCTCTTTAAATAAATAAACAGATTATGGCGAAAATTTTTCTCATTTTCTGTATTATCTATTTATTATTGCAATTTTATAGAATTTTATAATATAAAGCAATACTAAACAATTAAAATAATGTTAAAATATCAAAATTTAATGTAATAATATTAATTTGTCTAATTGTTTATCAAGGATAAAATTAAACTTAAATAATTCCCACCGCATCGATATTGTTTTGAATGAAAAGCATTTGTCTAAGTTAACCGGAATTAATAACAGAAAATCCGCTAAAAATTTCGTAATTTTGTTGGTCTTAATTTTACTATGGCTAATACAACAGATATAGATATTAAAAAACAGATTTTTGTTAAGAATGCACATCTTAACAATCTGAAACACATAGATGTTCTTATCCCTAAAAATAAACTTATCGTCATCACCGGAGTTTCCGGAAGCGGAAAATCTTCCTTGGCATTTGACACCATTTATGCGGAAGGACAGAGAAGATATGTAGAAAGTCTCAGCTCTTATGCACGACAGTTTTTAGGTAAGCTTGAAAAACCGAAAGTTGATGATATCAAAGGGCTGGCGCCTTCGATAGCGATCCAGCAAAAAGTGATTTCCTCCAATCCACGTTCAACGGTCGGAACTTCTACCGAAATATATGATTATTTAAAGCTTCTTTTCGCAAGAATCGGTAAAACATTTTCTCCGGTTTCCGGCGAGGAAGTAAAGAAAGATTTCGTTTCTGATGTGGTAGATTTTATTAAATCTTCCCAAAAAGATGCTTCGTTTTTGCTGACGGCTCCACTGGAATATGATGCTGATAATTTTTCGGAAAACCTGAATGTTCTTAAGCTTGCAGGATTTACCAGACTCGAGATCAACGGAAATGTAGCAGGGATTGAAGACCTTGAAAGCTTCGGTTTTGCCCCTGAAAAAGGAATGGAAATCAATCTTGTGATTGACCGTTTCACTTACGAAGAAGACGAAAATTTTCTTCAGCGTCTTGCAGATTCTATCCAGATGGCTTTCTATGAAGGACAGGGATACTGTTCTTTAAAAAATACGGATACCGGAAAAATAAAGGAATTCTCAAACAAGTTTGAACTGGACGGAATAGAATTTCTGGAACCTAATATTCATTTTTTCAGTTTTAATAATCCCTATGGCGCATGTCCGACGTGCGAAGGATATGGAAAAGTAATCGGAATTGATGAAGATCTGGTGATCCCCAACAGAACATTGTCAGTGTTTGAAGATGCAGTAGCATCATGGAGAGGAGAAAGCATGAGCGAATGGAAGAAAGACTTTATTAAAAAAGCCAAAGATTTTCCTATTCATAAGCCTTATCATCAATTAACCAAAGATCAGAAGAAATACCTCTGGAAAGGCGATGGCAAAAACACTTTCCCATCCATTGACAATTTCTTCAGAATGCTTGAGGAAAATCTGTACAAAATTCAGTACAGGGTGATGCTTTCCAGATATCGTGGAAAAACGCTCTGTCCTACCTGTGAAGGACTAAGGCTTCGTGAAGAAACCAGCTGGGTGAAAATTGACGGACATAATATCCAGTCGATGATCGAGCTTCCTTTAGATGAGTTGTCTCCTTTAATCAACAGTTTAAAATTATCTGAACACGATCAGGAAGTTGCCAAGAGATTACTTTATGAAATCACGACACGTCTTGAGTTTTTATTAAAAGTTGGGTTAGGATATTTAACGCTGAACCGCACATCCAATACACTTTCAGGAGGTGAAAGTCAGAGAATTAATCTTGCAACAAGCTTGGGAAGTTCACTGGTGGGTTCCATTTATATTCTGGATGAGCCTTCAATCGGACTGCATTCCAGAGATACGGAAAATCTTATCGGTGTTCTGAAAAACCTGCGTGATCTTGGAAATACCGTTATCGTTGTAGAACACGATGAAGATGTCATGAAAGCGGCGGATTATATTATTGACATTGGCCCTGAAGCAGGTTACCTTGGTGGCGAACTGGTATTTGCCGGAGACTATAAAGAATTGAAAGATGCAGATACATTAACCTCAAAATATCTTACCGGCAGGCTGGAAATTGAAGTTCCTGAAAAACGCAGAAAAGCAAAAGAATGGATCCATATAAAGGGCGCTCGCCAGAACAATCTTAAAAATATTGATGTAGATGTCCCTCTCGAGAGTCTTGTCGTTATTTCCGGAGTTTCGGGAAGTGGAAAATCAACTTTAATGAAAGAAATCCTTACCAATGATATCCAGATCCAACTTGGGATGGGTGGTAAAAAAGGCGATTATGATTCCGTGGATTTTCCTAAAAAACTGATTAAGCATATTGAGCTGATCGATCAGAACCCGATCGGAAAATCTTCACGCTCCAATCCTGTTACGTATCTGAAAGCCTATGATGACATCAGAGATTTATTTTCCAGGCAAAAAATGGCAAAAATGATGGGCTATAAACCTAAACATTTCTCTTTTAACGTAGACGGAGGAAGATGCGATGAATGTAAAGGTGAAGGCGTAATCAACGTGTCCATGCAGTTTATGGCAGATATTGAGCTTGAATGCGAAGTTTGTAAAGGAACACGTTTCAAGAACGAAATCCTGGAAGTGAAATATGATGAAAAGAATATCTCGGATATTCTGCACATGACGGTAGACGATGCCCTGGAGTTTTTCAAAGATAATAATGAAGATAAAATCGTGACCAAACTGAAACCTCTGCAGGAAGTTGGCTTAGGATACCTTCAGCTGGGACAGAGTTCTTCTACCCTTTCCGGAGGTGAGGCACAGCGTGTAAAACTGGCTTCATTCCTGGTAAAAGGAGCGACTACCGACAAGACCCTTTTTATTTTTGATGAACCTTCTACCGGTTTGCATTTCCATGATATTAAGAAACTGCTGAAATCTTTACAGGCATTGATTGATCTTGGACATTCTGTGATCGTCATTGAACATCAGCCAGATATCATCAAGAGTGCAGATTATATTATTGATATCGGTCCGGAAGCCGGAAAATACGGCGGCGAAGTTGTATTTACAGGAACTCCCGAAGATCTGGCAAAAAACAAAAAATCTTACACAGCCAAGTATATTAAAGAAAAGCTGGAACAATAAAATGAAGAGAGTCGCAAGGCTCTCTTTTTTGGTTGATAGTGTGTAGTTGTTAGATTAGATTAAAGGTAAGTTTACGTCAATTCGAATGAAATTCTGAAAGAATTTTATATTGAGAATGGTGTTTTTGTTATAAATTCTCGATACGGTTTTCTCTATTGCACTCCGAAAAACCTACCCGAACTGACGCTCTTTAAATTAATAGGGAAAATTAAACAGTTTGTAGATTTTTTAAACTTTTATCCTGTAATTTCAAAAAATAATTCTTTTTTTCTGTTTAATTTTATGAATCTTGGGATCTCCGTTTTTGATTAATGCTGATCATTCAAAAAAATTATCAGGATGAATTGGAAAAATTATCAGCATTATTTTTCGGATTTATCCTGATAATTTGATCAGTTTATCTTGATAAATTTAAGAGCTTTCCATCTTTAAATTTTAAAAATGAGTGTATGTTATTAAAATACAAAAGGTTATAAATATTATTAATATCTTATTCAAGCTAGAGAATCATATTTCTTTTGCAGGTCAACAAAATCACAATTATAAATTGTTTTTTCATCAGTTGACGGTCTCCTTTTGAATGAAGCATTAAATAAGAACTAAGGTTTCCTGGCCTTGTGAAAATTAAACAGTGAAATAGAATTTAAGTTGAACTGATATTACGTGTAACCAGCTTGCCCTTAAAAATGATCATTAATATCTTATGCAGCTAAAGCAGGCTTTGTTTTAACAGCTCTGATACTGTTTCAATTTCCTCTTCTGTATTAAAATAATGTGGGGATAAACGCACAATACCATTGATGTTTTTCTTCGTAAAATCAATTAATGCAGAATTTTTGTAAGTTGTTGAAAAGAATATATTATTTTCTTTCAAAACCTTCTGAATATTCTCAAGATCTCCCTCAGGACCGGAAAACGTAACAATACTGCTCAGATTTTTACCAATATCCCATATCTTAAAACCACTGTTCTGAAGATTATTCCGCAGTGTCTGTGAAAGGTTTTTATTGTAATTTTCAATAGCATCCATACCGATAGCATTAGCATATTGTAAAGCTTCAGTAAATCCGAGCAAAGAAGCATACGAAAGTTCCCAATGCTCAAATCTTTTAGCAGAATCAAATAACTCATAATCGTCAAATTCTGACCACTTCGCTCCTCTCATATCTAAAAGCAACGGCGCATAATTCTGCTCAAGAACTCCATCTGAAACATATAAAAATCCGGTTCCTCTAGGTCCTCTCATGAATTTCCTTCCCGTTGCCGTAAGAAAATCACAGTTTATTTTTTCAACATCAACAACCATTTGCCCAACTGACTGACAGGCATCTACTAAGTATAAAATATCGTATTCACGGCAGATTTTCCCCACACCTTCCACATTTTGAATTAATCCCGAATTGGTGGGAATATGAGTGACTGCCACAAGCCTTGGATGATATTTTTTGATCAAAATCTCCAAATCATCCAGATCAAGCTCATTATCCGGAAGATTTTTTATCCTGATGATGTTCAGATTCAGTTTTTTCTGAAGAGAAATAAAGGTAATCTGATTGGATATATAATCGTCAGCAGTAGTAATAATAGTATCACCTTCTTTAAAAATAATACTTGATAATGCCATAGCATAAGCTTCTGTAGCGCTTGTGGCAAAAGCAATATTGGAAGGTTTAGCATTGATTAATGCTGCTGTTTCGTTATAAAATTTTTCCAGATGATCTGCATTTCTTTCTGCAACTTCGTAACCTCCTGACTGTTCTTCCTGCTGCAAATAATTAACCATAGAGTCAACAACTACAGCTGGCATTAATGAAGATCCTGCATTATTAAGAAAAATTTTCTTGTCTTCCAGTCCCCTGATGTCGTGTCTTATTTTATATATGTCCATTTTTTTTAATTTATCGGAAACAATTTTACATAAAAAATCCCGAAGAGAATAACGGGATTTATAATAGGTATGTTGAATTTATTTTAATCTAAAACACTCCAACCTCTTTTTGGATTGTTGTTGTTTGAAACTTCCTGTTCGTTGACGATGATATTTTCTTTTCTCTGGCCAATATAATCCAGCTCGCTCAGTTTAGAGAAAATTGTTTCAAGGCTTCTCAGCATCTGCTGAATGTATAGCAATGGTTCGCCACAATTGTGATGATCATAATTGGTTTCGGCTACGATTGATAATTGATTAAGCAAGGTATGAGGGGCAATTTCACTCCACTCAAGACTATAATTAAGCATTTCTTCCAACTCTGCAGGAACCAGAACCTGAGTGGCATTATACAGACGAAGCGCCAGTTTTGCAAAAGATTCGATCAGAAATACCGGCGGCTGATAAGGCGTAATATTCCTGAACTGGAAATACATATCTCCGAATGTATTAATCATGGTATTACACAGGAACTTAACATTCTGGGCCAAAGCCGTATTCTGGTTTTTATGAGAAGATTTCTGGACAATTTTAAAAGCATATTGCTGAAGGTTTCCGATAGATTTTGCAAAGTTGTTATAATAATCCAACAACGCCGGATGGCTCTGAATTGAGGTACATGGCGGAATAAAATTAGAATCAACCTGTGCAATATTTCCTTTAAGGTCTACTTTCCCTATGATCAGATAATTTCCTCCGGAATAGCTGCTGTTCAGAGATGTTACAGGAAGAAGTTCAATGTGATGATTAGGTTGCGTATTCGGGTGGCGCGGCGGAATTTCTTCAGGATCAATATCCCCGAACGGCACTTTATCAAAAGGATTTACGGAAATTAAAATATAATAATCTCCGTCTGCCTGCTCATCATTCATCATTTTTGCCAACGACTTTACACTGACTCTTCTATCGTTCAGCTCAATTCTGTAACCGGCAAGTGTTACGGCGCTGCAGTGCTTGATTACCAGCTGCACATCGTTTGTTGCCGTATTGTGGACATCAAAAATCGTACGGTCCGTAAATTCATTCGAAATAGGCAAAAGCCCATAATTATATGTCGTGATTGCCAATGAATTGGCATCCCTGATGGTATCGATTAAAAAATTATCCTGATCATTAAGATGTCTCTGGGAAACCTTCATCCCGTCAACCCAATTGATGGCAAAATGCTTAATAGGCTGTATCATATTCAATATTTTTAAACTGTGTGTGATGGTGTTCTTCTTACTCCTTCCTCTTCATGCTGGATTACCCTTTTGCAGATAACGACGTCGTTTTCGGCAATCCTGTTTTCTGTGATATCCTGATCGAAATCAATATATTTTCTAAAGCTGAAGAATGACTTTTTAGTATAAAAAATCCAGTAATAAGGCTCTCTCTCCTGATCCGACAAATGAATGATGGAATTGGGATTCTTGTGATTATAGTCATCCACCACCCTGTAAAACCAGTCGCCGAAAGTTACTCCTGTCGGTAATGTTTTAGCTTTAATTCTGAATCTGTTGGCATCTTCAAGATTTTTGCTTAGCTCGACATTAAGTACCATTAATCTGTCGAAATCTGCACCTTCAAAATCAGGAAGTCTCTGGTCTGGCGAATATCTCCAGGTTTTATAGATGTCTACCGGAATACTTATAAGCTGGATATAGCAGTAATGAAAAACAAGTGGAACCAGAAATGTGAGAATACTGGTGGCTGCCATTATCGGATAACCCGTTCCTCTGCTTATCCAGTTAAATATCAGATAAAACAGATATCCTCCCAAACCAACGCATGTAATCGATAATATCGACTCAAACAGAATGCTTTTTGTTAAAGAATTAAAATGTTTTTTAAAATATCTGTCGGAAAGATTTACATGTATAATTCCCAGAATAATATAAATAATTTGTGCAATAAGATACCAGTACGGATTGAACAAATTCCCTGCAAAACCGAAAATTCCCGGAATGGCAAGACACAAACTGCACAACAGAACGTATATGATAATGGTTTTAATCTTTATGGCAGGCTTATTTCGTCTGATAATTCCAAGAATTACCATCATAATTACCGCAAATAAAGGCATTAAAATATACCTTAAAAAGATTCCCTTTACTGAAGAAATTTCCATGTGTCTTTTTCGAATTAATATTTTTAATTGGTGAAGTAAATATAGTTAAAAATTTTCAGAGGAATGTAGAGTATCCGAGCCGGTTTGCATTTCTCTCATCATCCTCCAGAGCGAAAGAATATTCCTGTTTTTCGGTGATGAAATTCTCCTCAATATCAACGCTTACCGGAAGAAAATAATCATACATGGCCTGAAGAACCTTCCGAAAAGAACTTCCGTCAATATACTTTTTCATTTCCGTATAAGGGATAGGCCCGATGTTTATGACCCAGTTTCGCTGTCCGTCCATGTGATCTCCACTCGGAATATAGGTGACGCCAAGCCTTGAATTTCCCAGCAGCATGGAATCGTCTTCCTCTATACCGTCAATAATATTGGGAGCAAAAGTTACCTTAACAGGAATTTGCAGAAAAGCAGACATACATCTTTCAAACCACGATTTATCTCCCCGGATCTGATGAAAAAACGGTAAGATATAGATGAAAACATAAGCATTTTGCTTGTCCATCATTTTGATCAGAGGCCACAGTTCGCTGATCGTGTCCAGCAGGGCATCGGTGTCACTGGAAACATCAAAGTCATATTCTTTAAGTAAAGCTCCGATTTCTGTAAAAAAAATTTCCAGCTCAAAAGGCTTGAAAAACTTTCTTGCATCTTCCTCTACCCTTTTCTGTTTACGGATTTCCCTTACAACGCTTTCCACATTTTTTCTTGTGGCACCAAGCGACGGCGGATGGAAAAGACCCTCCGGAAGGTAGTCGTAAATACCTTCTCTGTAGGTTTCTATGGTGAAAACCTCTTCATCGAAACCCAGATAATCGCTTGTTATACTTTTTATATCCTTAAGATAAGCACGGTCGTTGATCCCGATTCTTTCGATAAAAATATTGCTTACTGCTCTGTGATATTTCAAGAGGTTCACTGCGACAGCTTCCGCTTTGAAATCTGTCTGCAGTTTATTGTAATGCATTTCTACAATATTATTCTCATACATAGTGTTCGCTGTGATTTTGGCTGTAAAAATAGTATATCTCAAAATATTGAAAAAATATTTTTACCTTAATTTTATTCTAAAAATAGTAAATAATTATGAGTAAAAGAAGAAAAAAATAAAAATAAGGTTAAGATTAAGACTGAGCCTGAGAATGAGATGATATGAATAAATCAGTGTCACAACTTGACTAAATGTTAGCCTTAGCCTCAACCTTTAACCTTCTCCACTTAAATTAAGATTTAATTAAATTTTTCCAATCCTTCTCTCAACCTTAATCTTAACCTTAAAATTAACTGTATCTTTGCTCCCTGAAAATGTTATGTACAATGAAAAGTATTTATTCTAAAATTCTGATTTTAGCATTTATCGCATCTTCACTTTATTCATATGCGTGGGGATTGACGGGACACAGAATTATTGCAGAAATTGCGGAGAACCATCTTTCCGGAAAGGCAAGACGGGAGATTAAAAAAATGATGGGAAGAGAAAAGCTTGCTTACTGGGCAAACTGGCCGGATTTTATTAAATCTGATACTACCGGTGCCTGGAAACAGGCTTCAGCCTGGCATTATGTAAATATCGATCCACAAACTGATTTCAAAGTTTTTGAAGGGAAACTAAAAGCTCAGGCCGGACCAAGTTTATATACTCAGGTAAAGGTTCTATCCAGCCAGATCAAAGATGAAAAAACTTCCGAAAAAGACAGAAAAATTGCTTTAATCTTCCTGATCCACATTATGGGAGATCTTGCACAGCCAATGCATGTCGGAAGAGCTGATGATTTAGGAGGAAATAAAATTAATGTTACCTATTTCGGAGAAAAAACAAACCTTCACTCTGTATGGGATGGAAAACTGGTTGATTCTCAAAAATACAGCTATACAGAGTATGCAAAACTTCTCGACATTAAATCCAACGATGAAGTAAAACAGATCCAGAAAGGAACGCTTGAGGACTGGCTATATGATTCTCACAAAATTGCTAACAAAATCTATGCACAAACCCCTATGGATTCTAAACTGTCTTACGATTATCAGTACAAATTCAATGATGTTATGGAAAGACAGCTTTTGTCAGGAGGCTTGAGACTTGCAAAATGGCTGAATGATCTTTTTAGTTAATTAATGATTAATCCAAAGTAAGATTTACTTTTCGATTAAGTATATATAGGCGGAGCTTTGGTTCCGCTTTTTTTATTCGTTGAAACTAGGGCAGTTTGAAAGAACAAATAAATAGACCTCTCCCATTACAGCAGCATTCTTAAAAAGTCACTCTCCTCGGGAGAGGGATTTAGGGTGAGGAAAAAGATATTCGTATCACAAGAGCGATAATTTACAACTAATTTTTCATATCCAATTTAATTAAATAAAAAATTATTAAAAAGGTTGTAACCTTTTTGATATCTCATACGTATAATATATACAAACTCTTTTTTGAGGAATAAATAGATGAGACAATTAAAAATCACTAAGCAGGTAACCAACAGGGAAACTGCTTCATTAGACAAGTATTTGCAGGAAATTGGTAAAGTGGAACTAATCACTGCGGACGAAGAAGTAGAATTGGCACAAAGAATCCGTGCGGGCGACAGAGCTGCGCTGGAAAAATTAATCAAAGCCAACCTTCGTTTCGTAGTATCGGTATCCAAACAGTACCAAAATCAGGGTCTTTCTTTGCCGGATTTAATTAATGAAGGTAATTTAGGACTGATGAAAGCGGCAAAAAGGTACGATGAAACTAGAGGTTTCAAATTTATCTCTTACGCAGTTTGGTGGATCCGTCAGTCGATTTTACAGGCTTTGGCAGAACAGTCAAGAATTGTAAGATTACCATTGAACAAGATCGGATCGATCAATAAGATCAATAAAGCTTACGCTCACCTTGAACAGGAAAATGAAAGACCTCCTTCACCGGAAGAATTGGCTGAAGTTCTTGATATGAGCGAGGAAGATATCAAGGAATCGATGAAAAACTCCGGAAGACATTTGTCTATGGATGCACCTTTGGTAGAAGGTGAAGATTCCAATCTTTATGATGTATTACGTTCAGGAGAATCTCCAAGCCCGGATAAAGATCTGATGCTTGAATCTCTTCAGATCGAAATCGAAAGAGCATTGAATACGCTGACTCCAAGAGAAGCGGATCTTGTAAGATTGTATTTCGGTTTGAACGGAAAACATCCTATGACTTTAGAAGAAATCGGTGAAACTTTCGACCTTACGAGAGAGAGAGTGCGTCAGATCAAAGAGAAAGCGATCAAGAGATTGAAGCACAATACCAGAAGTAAGATCTTAAAATCTTATTTAGGTAAATAATTTTTAAGTTAAAAATATTGGCGGAGTTTGATTTTCAGACTCCGTCTTTTTTATTTGACGATATTGAATTTTTTTAAAATAAAAAGAAGCCCAAGTCGGACTTCTTTATAATTTTTTTCAAAATACTGTCTAAAGTTATTGTTGATTTTAATGATATAAAAGACTTTTTATAAGTAATTTACGATAGTTTATTTAATTGTTGACTTTACCTTTCCGCAAGACAACATAGACTTTCCATAATATGGATTTACAATTTTAGATTCGTCACTCAGCCAGCTTCCGTCGGCCATTGGGCAATATTGCACATAAACCGGATTTTGTGATAATTTAAATTCATTTGCCAAGCCGATCATATTATCCGATAGTTTATGAAAAGATTCTCTCTGTGCGGAAATATTCTTAGAGCCGGCAATTATTTTGGCATCTTTTCGCAGATTGTTCAATTCCGCTTCAGAAACCGTTTTATTGTTGATTTCGGAAGATGTTTTAATGAATTGTGTAGCTGCTAGTGAGGCTTTGTTAGCATCATCAGAAGCAAGAGCAGATTTTATGGCAATATAATTATGATACAATCCGGAAATTTTTGCATCTTTCTTTACCTGCGCAGAGACTGAAATTATTGATAATATAGAGAATACGGCCGTAATGATATATTTTTTCATATCTACTTTTCTTTATAATTTATTTAAAGCAAATTTAAAAATATATACTGAGCTTATGGTATAAAATTTCGTATTGTTGTTAAAGAATTATCAAAAAAAGAACCTCTGAATATCAGAAGTTCCTTGCGCTTATATTAAATTATTTAATTTTAAATTCAAGCTTTACATTAAAGAATCTTCCTGTAAGACGTACCGGAACAGGATACATATAATTGGTATTCGCATCAGTAATCCATTGGTTGGCTACTGTATTTCTGATGTTAAATGCATTGAAAACCTGCACACCTAAAGTCAGTTCATCGAAATTACCCCAAAATCCATATCCTCCTTTTTTTTCCTTAGGATCTATAAACGCATAAGAAAGTCCAAGATCTACCCTTTTGTAGGAAGGTAAAGTTTTCTGATACTGATAGGGATCTGTAAGCACCGGTGCTCCTGTAGGAAGCCCCATCGCGTAGGTTAATGTAAGATTGACACGCATTTGTGGAAATGCCGGCATATAATCCTGATAGAACATCGCAAATCTGAACCTTTGGTCCGTAGGCCTTGGAATATTTCCTTTATCATCGATGTTTTCAAATACTCTTGCATAACTTGCCGAAAGCCACGAGTCTACACCCGGAACGAACTCTCCGAAAAGTCTTGTATCAATTCCGTATGAATATCCTGAAGCGTTATTCTTACCTGTGTAACGAATTCTGACATTATCCATATAATATGGGATCAGATCATTCATTTTCTTGTAATAAAGCTCCGTTGTCAGTTTAAAAGGTCTGTCATACATATAAAACTCATAATCATTGGCAAGAATAGCCTGAATGGATCGCTGAGATTTTATAGAAGAGTTGAAATTTCCATCAAGGTCTTTTATTTCTTTATAAAATGGTGCCTGATAATATACGCCTCCCGAAAGTCTGAACAACATATCCGTATCCCAATCCGGTTTGATGGCAAACTGTGCTCGTGGGGAAAAAATCGTTTCATTATTAAAGCTCCAGTGGGCAACTCTGGCACCCGCATTCAGGAAAACTTTACTGCTGCCCCAGAAAAATTTCTGAGAATATTGTGCATAGGCAGAAAATCTCGTCGGCTGAATATGATTTTTACCTGCAATATTATACATCAGCTGCAGGTCCCCAGCATTTCTTGGATCAATGAATTCCTCATGAGGAAGACTGTATCCTGCGGAATCCACCAGTTTCCATTCGTTGGTAAGATCTTTTAAATTTTCCTTCTCATATTTGAATCCCAGTTCGATATCCGTATTGACGTTAGGCGAAAAACGGGTTCTGAACTGCGCTCCATAAGTTTTCACATATAAATCGTTTCTTGCATGTTCTATCTGACCACCCGAATCGTACGAAGTAACGGGAGCGCCGGTTACCGGATCAAAAGTTTCTAAGGAATAACTGGAATTTATTGTATAATACTCTCTTTCACGATTCTGGTAAGCAAAGGCATCAAGGGTAAAACGCCATTTATCAGATGGCTTGAAGTTCATTGATGCGGTCCCCATCATGTTCTTATATTTATCATCTTCGCTGCCGACATATCCTACATTAAGCTTAAGCGGTTGCAAAAGACTTCCGAAATCAACTTCTCTTGTTTTCGGAATCATTTCGTAATCATTTTTAGAATAATATCCTATAAATGACAACGTTAATTTGGGGCTGAAATGATAATTGAGATACGTCTGAAAATCCATATACTTAGGATTAAAGTCTGTATCTTCTTTTAAAGTATTGAGAACAAGGTTTGTATTTCTGTATCTCCCTGAAAATAAGGCTGTGAATTTTCTGTTACCTTCCTGATCTTTTCCTGCCGCAAAACCCGTAGTCAGCCTTCCGCCAATTAAGCTGCCTTCTCCTGAAAGCTCAAATTTTTCAGGTTCACGATAGTAGATATTTAATGCTGAAGACATTTTATCACCATATCTCGGCTCAAAACCTCCGGCAGAGAAATTCACAGTGGAAACCATGTCGGGATTAATGATGCTTAAACCTTCCTGTTGAGAATTTCTGATCAGAAAAGGTCTGTAGATTTCAATATCATTAATGTAGATAAGGTTTTCGTCATAGTTTCCGCCACGAACCATATACTGTGAAGAAAGCTCCGTATTGGAGTTTACGGAAGGTAATGTTTTAATAATTCCTTCAATACCTCCGGAAATGCTCGCTACATTTTGAGCATCTTTAGCTGAAATTTTCACAGTGGTAAGATCATTGGTTCTTCCTGCTACTTTTTTCTGAAACACCACTTCTTCAATCGTTGCGGTTTTCATCGTATCCTTCTTTTTTCTTACCTGAGAGAATACTAATGCAGGAACCATAAGGCTCAATGGTAAAACTAGTTTTTTCAAAAGAAATGTTTTAGAATTTCAAACGTGAATATATAAATTTTATTTTAACTTATTTAAACTTTATTAACATTTGTTAAGATAGCTGCAAAACGTTTAATAAGAATAAAAGAATAAATTAAAGAATCGCTTCTCTTACTCTGGTTAATTTCTGCAACAGATCTTCTAAAAGATCAAGTCTCAGCATATTGGCACCATCGGATAAAGCAGTTTCCGGTGTCGGATGTGTTTCAATGAAAATTCCGTCTGCTCCTACTGCAATTCCGGCTTTTGCCACCGTTTCGATAAGATCCGGTCTACCTCCTGTAACACCTGAACTTTGATTCGGCTGCTGTAAAGAATGGGTCACATCAAGAATCACCGGAGCATAATTTCTCATGGTTGGAATTCCTCTGTAATCTACGATTAAATCTGTATATCCGAATGAATTCCCTCTTTCGATAATGGCCACTTTCTGATTGTTGGAATCTGTAATTTTCTGAACGGCAAACTTCATGGATTCCGGAGAAAGGAATTGTCCTTTCTTTAAAGTCACACACTTTCCTGTTTCTGCAGCAGCCACCAAAAGATCTGTCTGGCGCACGAGAAACGCAGGAATCTGCAGTACATCCACATATTGAGCAGCAAGAGCCGCATGCTCATTTTCATGGATATCTGTTGTTGTCGGAATATTGAAGGTCTCTCCTACTTTTTTAAGGATCTCAAGAGATTTTTCTTCTCCGATTGTGGTAAACGAATCTACCCTGCTTCGGTTGGCTTTCTTGAAGCTTCCTTTAAAGATATAAGGAATATTATATTTATTAGTCAGCTCAACTACCTTTTCGGCGATTTTAAGCGCCATATCTTCACCTTCGATGATACAAGGTCCTGCAATAAGAAAAAAGTTTTTTGAATCTTTGTGATGAATATTATCTAAATACTGGATCATTTTATATTTAATTAAAAACTTCAGTAAAAATACTGAGAAAGTTTCAGAATCAGAAATAATTTAGAGTAAATACGAAGTCCTTGCTGTAATGTGAAAAAATAACCAACAACCTTTCGATTAAAACCTGCGCACCTTTTACCTAAAACCTAGGCAGCTTTTGATCAAAACCTAAGCACCCGTTAAGCAAAACCTGCGCAGGTTTTTTGTAATACCTCCGCATCATTGTATTATATCCGCTAGTGCGAACGTCTCGCTCGTACTTCTCGCTTTCTAAGGGAAAGGTATCACAGGACACTAGCGGGACACTGGCACCAGCAGGGATTCAAGCTAAGAGAATATTTAAATTTAATCTAATAATTTTTTATGGACTTCTGCTTAATGTTGCTTCACCTAAATAAACGAAGTTTATTCTTAATATTAACATTAAGAAATTCAGTTTATTAAGCGGGAAAAATTAAGAAATCAATTAATTGATTTAGATTAAGTTAATTAAGAAATTAAACCTAAATTCCTTAATGTTAAAATATATTAGAATTTAAACAGGTTCTAAATATTTCAAGTTTCTATATTGAAAAGAACAACATTTATAAATGCTACTTAATTGTATGTAAATTTTGAACACACCGTTCATTATGGTCGGATTTTTGAATAGTAATCAGTACTTTTTATTATCCAATCACTAAAATATAATATTATGTCAACAGAAAATCTTACACACCACGACGCTGTAAAAAAAATCAAAGATTTATCCGAAAGTACAAAAATCTGTATGTTCTGTACAGAATTGGATACGCTGCCGATCAATTCCAGACCGATGTCTTTACAGGAAACTGATGATGAAGGAAATCTTTGGTTCATCAGCAGTGATACCAGCAACAAAAATTTTGAGATTAAAGAAGATAAAAGAGTCCAGCTTTTCTTTATGAATAATGGCGACTATCAATATCTTTCCGTTTTTGGAGATGCTACCATTTATAAAGACCGCTCAACAATTGAGGACAAATGGTCGCCAATGGCAAAAGCATGGTTTGAAGACGGTAAAGATGATCCTAATGTTTCGATTATCCGCTTAGAGCCAAGAGAATCTTATTATTGGGATACAAAAGTTGGCAAGCTGGTAAGTCTGATGAACTTTGTGACTGCGGCTGTTACCGGCAAGACTACCGATAATTCCGACGGTGTTGAAGGAAAAGCAAAAATTTAACAATAGTAAATTTATGAAAAAGAGCAGGCTGCATCACATCGATGCAGCCTGTTTTATAATGTAATGAATTGAGGAAACTAAGGTGTTTCATCGTGAGACATATCCACAGGTTTAGATTCCGGAGAACCTTTTTCACGCAGCCAGATCGAAAGAATCACCAGTGAGGCAACAGCGAGAAATTCGCTTTGCCAGTTCTGAAAAGATTCAAACCAGAAACGGGATTCCGTGATGTACTGTGATGCACTGATGGTTGGCTTTTCTTTTGAGATCTGTTCTTCATTATACTCTTTCAGACTTCCATAGAAATGAAGCGAAAAACTGATAATAAACAGAACGGCAAAAGCCATTGATAAGGAATGTTTATACATCTTAAGCCATATACCGCCTTTTTTTACCGGCCATGGGGCATTGACATGTGGTACGGGTTCTTTATCGACATCCTCTTCTTTGTCCAAAGATTTAGATTCGCTTGAACCTTTCTGACGAAGTGAAACCGTCAATAACACATACAGCATCATCTGCAGGAACTCACTTTCCCAGTTTTCAAATGTAGCCTGTATGAAATGCCCGCTATAAACGTATTGTCCTAAACTTAATGCAGCACTTCCATTTTCCATGAGTTCCTTATTTTCTGTTTTCCAGCCTGTAAAAAACTGTGCAGTAAGACAAGAAATCATAAAAATGATCAGAACAATACTTAAACTGTTTCGATATAAAAATCCTTTTTTAGACATATTTTTAAAGATTAAATTCCCGAATCGGCATCCACCCGCGGCAGATCTCTCACAGTAGGTCCTGTAAGCAGTTTTCCGTTGATATTGAATCGTGACCCGTGGCACGGACAATCCCAGCTGAGCTCTGCACTGTTCCATCTCACTTCACATTTGGCGTGCGGACAGGTGCTTTTCACCAGATGTACGGTTCCGTTCGTTTCCTTATACAAAGCGTAGGATTCCCCTTCGTATTTCACCACTTTTGCCTGTCCTTCTTTTACTTCTGAAAGCGAATGGATCTTTTCGGCAAACAGTTTATCTTTAATAAAATCGTAGGCTACCACCGCATTTTCTTTCACAAAATCAGCAAAGCCTGCAATCGGCTTGATGCGTGACGGACTGAAAATGTCTTCATATGTATTTTCTCCTTTAATAATTAAATCTGAAAGAATCTGTGAAGAAATGGTTCCCAATGTCATTCCGTTTCCTCTGAACCCTGTTGCGGTAAATATTTTCCCGTCACTTCCCGGAAGTTTACCGATATAGGGGAATCCGTCTACAGGTTCATAATATTGGCTTGACCAGCTGTAATATACTGTTTCTACATCAAAATATTTTCTGACATAATTTTCAAGCCTTGAAAAGCATTCTCCGGTATCTTCTTCATGACCGGTTTTATGGTCTTCACCACCGGCGATCAGTAGTTTCTGTCCGTTAATTTCCTGAACTCTGTAATAGTGATAAGGATCGATGAGATCGTATCCCAGATCTTCCGGATATTTTCCGTCTTTCAGGCTGAAAGCTAAGGCATAGCTTCTGTAAGGTGAGTTGGTAATGTGTAAAACACTAAGACCAGGAGGAATATGAGTGGCATAAACGACATTTTTGGCTTTAATTTCACCTTTTGATGTTTCCAAAACAACATAATCGTCCTGCTCATCATGGCTTTCACAACGACATTCCTCAAGGATCACACCTCCCAAGCTGAGAAAAGCTTCACATAATCCCTTAATATATTTTATAGGATGGAATTGTGCCTGGTCAGGAATACGCACCGCTTCTTTAAACGGAATCGGAAAAGGAATATCTTCTACATACGTCATCTCATGGCCTACCTCTGAAGCGCCTTCCGCAATATCTTTCAGCTGCTTCTGTTGTTTTTCATCCAAAGCAAAAAGATAGGCTGTCTTTCTTTCGAAATCACAGTCAATACCAAAGTGTTGAATATTGCTTTCTATGATACCAATAGCTTCCCGGCCTACATTGGCAAAGAGTTTTGCGTTATCTAACCCAAAATCATCAATTGCCTCTTTAAAAGTGGTGTCAAAGAAATCATTAAGGTGTGCGGTTGTTCCTCCGGTTGTTCCGAAACCAATATTGGCAGCTTCCAGAAGAATACATCTTTTCCCGGCCTGCTGCAGCTTCAAGGCAGTGGAAACCCCGGTAATCCCGCCCCCGACTACTGCTACATCGTAGAGCTGTTGAAGGTCGGCCTCCGAGGAAAATTTCCTGATTTCTTCCTGCCAGATACTTTTTCTTGCTCCGTCTCTGTACATGAATTAGAATTTTCGTTAAACTTATTTAATCTGCAATGTGTCGCTTTCTGCTTTATTGCTGTCGGAATTCTTGTTGTCGTATTTGTTTTTCGGTTCGTCCTCATCAAACCCGCATCTGCAGGATGAAAATGCGAACATGCTTAAAATTCCTAAAACTAAAGTGGTTGTTTTCATAATCACAAATGTTTTTTGTTTTTAAAATATTATCCATTCACAACAAGGCCTCCATTAGGATGAAGTACTTGTCCGGTGATCTGAGCCCCATCATCACTTGCAAGGAACAGATAGCTGGTCGCCACTTCCTCAGGGGTTGCATTTCTTTCGAAAGGTGGTTTGTTCGGATCGTCTTCTTCTTCTCCGAAAGTCTCTTTGGTTAATGGTGTTGCTACCGGACCCGGCGCCACGGCATTGACACGGATTCCTTTAGGTTTGGACTGTAATGCCAGCGAACGGGTGAAGGAAACGATTGCTCCTTTTGTAGCCGAGTAATCCAACAATTCTTCATGCCCTTGGTAAGCTGTTGCCGAAGTCGTATTGATAACAGAGCTTCCCTGTTTTAAATGAGGAAAAACAACTTTAGTAAGAAGAATCATTCCTATAATATTAGAATTAAAAGTTGTTCGGATATTTTCTTCCTCAAGATCAATGATATTATCTGCAGGGAACTGCACGCCGGCGTTATTCACTAAAATATCAATGCCTCCGAATTGCGAAACCACTTTTTGAGTAGTTTCTTCGCAAAACTGATAATCATTAACATCTCCTTTAAATATGGCCGCTTTTCTTCCTAAACCTTCTATTTCTGATTTCGCTTTTTCTGCGTCTTTATCATCAGAATAATAAATAATGGCAATATTTGCGCCTTCTTTTGCGAAAAGTAAAGCGACCGCTTTACCGATTCCGCTGTCTGCTCCAGTGATCAGGACAGTTTTATTTTCTAATTTTAAATTCCCCATACTCATCTACTTTTCATTTACCGGTTTTTGCATTTCTGCCATTCTGTGTGCAGCCATACTGTCTGTTGCGATATTCGACATGGCTACGGTTAGTTTGTTTTTTAGGCCTGAAACTACTTTGTCATCACCATTCATTAAAGCATTGAATCCGTCAATAGCAACTTCTTCGGGCGAAGAAAGATTGTCTTTATCTTCCAGAATTTTGCTTTCATTCATGTCGGCTTTGTTAAAGAAATCTGTATCTGTAGGTCCCGGCAGTAAAGCCGTTACCGTAATTCCTGAATCCTTAAGTTCTTCACGTATCGCTTCAGACCAGGATAGAATAAATGCCTTTGTTCCATGATACACCGAATGCCAGGGGCCGGGAGCCTTACTTGCAATCGAGGCAAGATTCAGGATTTTCCCTGATCCTTTGGGTAGACGGTCTTTTAAGAACATTTTTGTCAGGATAATAACAGAAACAATATTTAAATTAATAATATCAACTTCCCGGTGAATATCGGTATCCTGAAATTTGCCATACACACCCTGCCCTGCATCATTTACGAGAATTGCAGGACTAATTCCGTTTAGCTTCAACTCTGAATATAAAGCATAGGCATCTTCTTCAATAAAGAGATTCTTAGCAATAGTAATTACATTAACGCCATAGTTTTTAAATTCATCTGCCTTTGTTTTCAGTTCGTCATGATTCCGGGCAACCATAACGAGATCATAACCGTTTTTTGCAAATTGTTTAGCAAGCTCATAGCCGATCCCGCTGGTTGCTCCCGTAATCAGCGCATATTCATTTTTCCTGTTCATCATTCTTACTTTAAAATTAACAGTTGATTTATTTCACTTTTAAGACATCCCAAAATAAACTCTGTGTAATACAGCTGTGCATTCAGTGCCTGCGTTTTAGGATGCAGCTCCAATTTTTTTGTTAAAACGATTTCGCCTTTATAAGAAAATGAAAAGTAGGCAAAGATTTTATAAGAAGAATTGCGTATTGGTGTACAATATCCTGTTGTAGCAATCGACCAATCCGACTGGAAAAGCTTTGCTGCATTCAGCGCCATTGTTTCTGCAATATTTTCTGAAACACAGTCGCATTCTTCTGCTTCATGGGCATCTACATTCAGTAATCTTACTTTTTCCTGCAGAGTATAAGCGGTAAGACCGCCTTTGTAAAACATAGAGGCATTCGGCATCTGTGAGAAAGCCAATTGTAAACAGCCTGATGTAACGCTTTCCACCACGCAAATGGTTTCGTCTGTGGTCATTAAAGACTGGCTGATATACTCCAGAAGATTTTTTTGAAATTCCATAATTCTAATATTTATGTGTTTGTGTGTATTTTTTAGAGACTTGAAGCCTTCCACGGATCAAGAACAACCTTTACACATCCGTCCTGTTTCTTGTCGAAGATTTCGTAACCTTTAGAAACGTCTTCTAAAGACAGACGATGGGTAATAATGTCATTCAGTTGTACTCTGCCGCTCTGTACATGGTCCAGCAAATCATCGATGATCGCATGAACGTTGCACTGGCCGGCTTTTATAGTAATTCCTTTATCAAAAATCTGTCCAAGTTTAAAATTATCATAGTTTACAGGATAAACTCCCAACACAGAAACGATTCCGCCTCTTCTTACAGCACTCATGCAGGCCTCTAAAACTTTAATAGAACCCTTCTCAAAATTGATCACGGCTTTCGCACGGTCTATCAAATTTCTGTCCGGTTCAAAGCCTACTGCATCGATGCAAAGATCTGCTCCTCTCCCATCTGTCATATCACGGATCTGATCGATCACATTCTGGCCGTCTTCCCATAAAATCGTATCACAGCCTGTAAGGTTTTTAATCTGATCCAGCCTGTACTGCTGGGTATCAACAACGATTACCTTTTTTGCATTATGCAGAATCGCTGATTTTACCGACATTGAACCTACAGGTCCGGCTCCGAAGATGGCCACCGTTTCGCCACCTTTTAATTCGCCCCACATTACTCCTGTGTAGCCGGTCGGAAAAATGTCAGTGAGAAATAAAACCTGCTCATCAGTAAGGTTATCAGGAACTTTTCTAGGGCCAAAATGAGCGTAAGGAACTCTTACATATTGTGCCTGGCCACCGTCATAACCTCCATAGAGATCTGAATAACCGAACAGTGCTCCGCCTTTGTCGGTAAGAATCCCACCTTCCGGTCCATAATGCTCAGGGTTGCTGTGTTCGCAGGCTGTCGGAAGATCATGCTGACAGAAATAGCAGCTTCCGCAGGAAATCGGGAATGGTACCACTACCCTGTCTCCTACTTTAAGGTTGGTGATGTGCTGTCCCACTTCTTCAACAATCCCCATGAATTCATGCCCCATAACCATAGGCCTTGCCTGGGGAATTCCCCCTGAAT
The DNA here is from genome assembly GCF_977014045.1 of Chryseobacterium lineare. Taxonomy (NCBI): domain Bacteria; kingdom Pseudomonadati; phylum Bacteroidota; class Flavobacteriia; order Flavobacteriales; family Weeksellaceae; genus Chryseobacterium; species Chryseobacterium lineare. The sequence continues at coordinate 1,151,355 of NZ_CDRNIQ010000001.1, forward strand.
ACATATGCAGGTCGCTTCCGCAAATGGCTGTTGAGGTAACTTTTAAAATAACATCCCGAGAATCTTTAATAATCGGATCGTCGACCGTATCGCATTTGATGAGTCCCGGTCCGTGGATAACTGCTGCTTTCATAATTTTAATATTTAGTGTGGTGTAAAGTGTGTTTATATCTGATTAATTTTGGGCATTTCTTTCTAATTCTAAATCCCAGACTCTGTGATTGGCAATAGCTGTAATGAATTTATCTGAAGGATTTTCGTCTTCAGCAACAATGATGGCAGGATCGATATGACTTTTCGTGCTTACATTGCTGTTCATGTAAAGAGGTTCGGTTCCTTCTCCGAAGTAAATAGCCTTACAGTGTTTGTATGCCTCGTTGATAAAATTCAAAGCATGTTGTTTATTTTCCTGAGTAAGAAGCTCTTTCGTTGAGTTTTCTCCTGCCGCAATATAAAGAGCATCGAAAGAAACGCTGGCATTGCTCGTTAAAGAATGTTTAGGAGTCAGTAGAGATCCGTCATCCGTTTTTACCGGAGCCATACTTGTTCCTATGATTTCTACGACTGCATTTCCGGATTCCAGTTTGGTTTTTAAATCATTAATAGCTGTTGCATCTGCGCCATTTGCCATAATGAAACCGATTTTCCTGCCCATAATGGTATCTTTAACAGTATTCTGCATGCTTAAGGCATCTGAGAGCTGAGTATCAGGCTCCCTTTCTTCACTCTGTAATGTTGACGGATCTGCATCTGCCGGAATACTTTGATTCGGGAACTTAAGTTTTTTCACTTCCACGCCTAATTTTGCTGCAACTTTCGAGGCGAGATCTTTATCAACAAAATTCAGCAGGCTTACCATTCTTTCTCTTATCTCCGGTATTGTAACTTTAGAAAGCTCAAAGATCAATGCATTCTGAAGGTGCATTTTCTCCGGAGCCGACTGGCTGTTGTAGAATAATTTGGCCTGCGAATAATGATCTACAAAGCTCTGGCTTCGTTCTCTTACTTTAGCCCCGGAAACTCTCGCCTCCTGAGATACAAAACCTCCTTCTTTCATCATCGCCTGGAAAGGACATCCTCCGCCGATCGAATTCGGCTCGTAGCTGACTTTACCTTTGGCGATCTGCTGTCTCATGTGGCCATCTCTCTGGTTGTTGTGAACCACATTTATAGATCTGTTGATCGGGATTTCGTGAAAATTAGGACCTCCTAATCTGATCAGCTGTGTATCTGTATAGGAAAACAGCCTTCCCTGCAGTAACGGATCGTTTGTAAAATCGATTCCCGGAACAATATGCCCCGGATGGAAAGCAACCTGTTCTGTTTCTGCGAAAAAGTTTTCCGGATTTTTATTTAAAGTTAAAGTTCCTACCAACTGCACAGGTACTACTTCTTCGGGAACGATTTTGGTTGGATCAAGGAGATCGAAATCATATTTAAATTCATCTTCTTCAGGAATCAGCTGTACCCCGAAATCCCATTCCGGGAAAACACCGTTTTCTATAGATTCCCAAAGATCCCTTTTGTGAAAATCAGGGTCTACTCCGGAAATTCTCTGTGCTTCGTCCCAGGCAACTGAATGTACGCCCAGTTTTGGTTTAAAATGGAATTTAACAAAATGTGCTTTGCCTTCATCATTAATGAATTTAAATGAATGTACCCCAAATCCTTCCATTCTTGAAAAGCTTCTTGGGATTGCCCTGTCACTCATCAGCCACATGATCATGTGCATACTTTCCGGCATTAAAGAAATAAAATCCCAAAATGTATCGTGAGCAGACTGTGCCTGTGGTATTTCGTTGTGCGGTTCGGGCTTTACAGCATGGATAAGATCCGGAAATTTTATGGCATCCTGAATGAAGAATACCGGCATATTATTCCCTACAAGATCATAATTGCCTTCATCTGTATAGAATTTTACGGAAAAACCTCTTACGTCTCTTGCCAGATCCGTACTTCCTCTGCTTCCTGCAACGGTAGAAAATCTTACAAATACAGGAGTTTCCTTTCCCACTTCGGTTAAGAATTTTGCTTTCGTATATTTTGCAAGGCTTTCTGTAAGTTTAAAAACTCCGTGCGCACCGGATCCGCGAGCATGGACTACCCTTTCAGGAATTCTTTCGTGATCGAAATGCGTAATTTTTTCTCTTAAAATAAAATCTTCCAATAAAGTAGGCCCTCTGTCACCAGCTTTCAGGGAATCTTGGTTGTTATTGATTTTCAGTCCCTGATTGGTGGTCAGTTTTTCATTTTCATTGGAGGTCATGTGAGATTCCAGCTGGTTAAGCTTTTCATTGGTTGGTTTCTTGTCTTTCATAATTCTTTAATATTTGTTGGGTGTAATAATTTTTCTCTTTAAGAAGTTATTAATTCATTTGTTGTTTTTAAATATTTTTCAAATCAGTACGAGTCTTTAAAGAAAAGATAAAAAAGTATCTTCCTGAGCTCTTTGGTTCCTGTTCAAGCTTTTATAATTTTATTGCAATTCACATACCTAAATATTAATATTGTAAATGAACAAAGCCATATAGAGAAGCTCTACATGGCTTTATGTTCAAGTTTAATCTTCCTGTTCCGCATCGAAATTGATGTAGGTTTCGGCAATTTCCGTCAGATCATAATCGGTGTCTTCTTCTTCCTGCAATGTTTTTTCCAGGAGATCTGCTGCCTTATCGTGTCCCATAGTGATGGCCAGCTGTGCCAGGCCCCCGTAGGTTGCAATTTCGTAATGTTCTACTTTTTGTGCCGCAATAATGAGAGCGGCATCACGAGTCATAGAGCCTTCTTCTGTAGATTTTATTATCTCTTCGCCTTCTTCAATGATTCCTTTAATGGCTTTGCATTCTTTTTTTTCAGGCGTTTCATTGATAAGTTTAAATATCTTTTCAAGACGGCTTACATGTTTTTGAGTCTGCAGCTGATGATCTTCGAATGCTTCTTTCAGCTCTTCTGTAGTAGCTGCTTCCTGCATTTTTTCCAATGCTTCAATGATAGCATTTTCTGCATAGTAAATATCTTTAAGAGCGGAAACAAAAAATTTATGTAAAGGAGAATTTTTCATCTCGTTTTTATCTACAGTAGCATTATCAACAGATGCTGTTTTTTTTAATGAACCAGTTGTGGTTGTAGATGAAGTACCTGTAGTACTGCTGTCTTTGTTGTCTAGCGTTTTAGTTGCCATAATGTGAATGTGGTGTTTGGTTTTAAAAGATTACCCCTTTACTTAATCAATAAAGAGGTAATCGTGGAAAAAGAATTATGAATTATTACGTCTGCCGCCAAATCCGGATCTGCCCGAACCTGAAGATCTTCCGCCTCCATGAGAGGCCTGTCCGCCCATACGGGCAATTCTCGTACGTTCAGCCTTACTCATTGAAGCGAAACCTCTCTTTGATGATCCTGAGCCGGAGCCTGAATTTGAACTTCGACCTGAACCGCCGTTGTTTCCGGATCTTGAGCCGCCTCTGCCGCTACCTGATGCGGATCTTCCTGAATTTGAACTTGAACCTGAGCTAGAGCTTGATCCTGAAGATCTTCCGCCTCCGTTTCTGCTTCCTCTTGGTCTTCCCGGATTATCGTGTCTACGATCGTAGTTGTCACTGTTTGAGTTTGATGAACCTCTCGATGACCTGCCTCTGCTTCCGGAACCTGATCCCCCTGATCCTCCTGAATTTCTCCCTCTTCCTGAACCACGTCCTGATCCTGATCCTCCACGAGAACCACCTCTACCACCTCCGGAAGTAAATCTTCCCTGGTTGTCTCTCTGCTGGTTTCCGTTTCCTGATCTTCCTCTTCCTCTATTATCATCGTCGTCATCATCGTAATCTTCATCATCGTCGTCGTAATCTTCATCATAGTCATCATCGTAATCCTCATCTTCATCATCATAGTCTTCGTCAAAGTAATCTTCATACTCTGAGAAGTCATCATCATATTCTTCGTCCTGTGATGCATCGTTATAACCATGGTCATAACCTAATTGATAAATTTCTTCTAAATTACTTGATGAATCTGAATTCCCTCTGGAACTACGATTTCTTGAATTTCTAGTGTTCATAACTGAATTTTTATATTAATATTATAGTGATGGTATTGCTGGCCGTGACTAGTATTAGACAGCAATGAGTTTTTGGTTAAATTTATTTGAACATATAAGCTAAAGCTAATATGTACCTCGAATGAGGTTTAAGAATATGGATGAATTATTAACTCAAATGTACGTTAGAATATATCACTATTTTATGACCCAAGTCATGTTGGAAATATTAATATAAAATTTTTCGGTCTTTTATCGTGAGTTTGCCTTGCTTTTCCATCTTTTTCAGATTTCTGATAACAGTTTCTACCCTTAGTCCGGTAAGGTTGGCGATCTGTTGGCGGGTTAGTTCTACAGGGAAACATTGTTCGCAGTCACCGTCATGATAGCTTTTCAGGTAATTGAGTAATCCCTCAAGGCGTATCACCGGATTCTGAGAAGACATGTTCTGTAACATGATGGCTTTAAAATACAGTCTCTGAGACAGACATGCATTCAGTTCCAGAGAAATTTTCGGGTTGTTTTCGAGAAGCTCGATAAAGTTGTTTTTTGGAAGTCGTAATACTTCTACATCAGTAAGGCAGACTGCATTCATAACATAAATTTTTTCAATAAAAATCAATGAGTCTCCAAAACTTTGATTTTCACCGATGATATTATGAATAAATTCTTTGCCTCCTTCGTCGTAGCTGTTAAGCTTTACTTTTCCTTTTGTGATCTGATAATAATATGCGGCATGGTCTCCTTCTCTGTAAATGATCTCTTTCTGTTTATAAGATTTTCTTTCGGCACCGTATGAGTAAAGAAGTTCGGGCTCAATGTTCATGCAGCTGATCGTTTTCATTTTTCTACAGTTATTTTTTCTAAAAGGTCGTAAAAAAAATTAGTATTCAAACAAAATTAATATAAAATTTTTCGGTCTTTGATTTTTACTATTTTTTCTTTTTCCATTACCTTAATTGTTCTTATCGCTGTTTCTACACAAAGACCTGTAAGGCTTGCCATTTGTTGTCTGGTTAGCGGAATCATAAAGGAATAAGGAGATTGTTCTTTCTGAAAGCTTTTTAAATAGTCCATCAGCACTTTAAGCTTTGCTGTCGGATTCTGAGAAGATAGGTTCTGTGCCATTATCAGCTTAAAATAAAGCCTTTGCGAGAGGGTTTTGTTCATGTTTAAAGATATTTCAGGATAAAGCTTCATGAGATCAAGAAAAATGGTTTTAGGAATTCTAAGGACAGTGCATTTTGTAATAGCAATAGCATTTACAGGATAGGCTTTGTCCAAAAAAAGCAAAGATTCGCCAATGCTTTGACCAGGTTCTAAAAGTGTTTGTATAATTTCTTTTCCGTCGTCAGTATAATTGTTAAGTTTTGCTTCTCCATCGACGATCTGATAATAGTAATGTGGAATATCACCCTCTTTAAAAATAATATCCGCGGGGTTATAATGTCTCGTAACTGCTCCTACTGAACGCAGAATTTCTTCTTTAATAACCATGTCAGTTGTTTTTGATGTTTTTCTTCTATTGTATAAGCATTCCTAGTAAATAATTATTGATCTCTTATCTAAATACAAATTTCGCACCTTATTACATTTTGGATAATTAATTAATTCTATTGTCAATTTATCAGCAGTAAATTAGTTTTAATATTGCATTATAAATAAAAATATCTCGCTTTTCTAAAGACAAACGAGTATTGTAATCTATCAAAAATTGTAATGCTTATATTATCAGCAAGATTTTAGATATATTTAATTTTTCTTGTTTTCCTATTTCAAAATAAATATTCTTATGATCTATTAAAATAAATGATTTAAAATTGATATTTTAAAATAAGGTCAAAAAGATTTTATGAGTTTTTGATCAGCCGGGTGAATGCTGACTTGTCGGATTTTTGGAGGGAAGTTTCATATTATATTTTAGTGGTGTGATTACTAAAGATAGACCTATAATTTTTGTTATACTATGATCGTGGTCATAAGCAAAAATCCGCCAGGAGATTTACCTGGCGGACTAGAAATATGTCAACTTAGCTGTGAGTGCTAAATTTTTATTTACTGTCGGGAACAAAATTTTTCCGGGCAAGTTCCTTTCTTACACGGCTTAAGCTTTCAGGAGTGATCCCGAGATAAGAAGCAATCATCCACTGAGGAACTCTCAGGAGAAGATCCGGATACATTTTAATGAACTTCATGTAACGCTCTTCTGCAGTTTCTCCCAATAAAGAATTGATTCTGTCCTGAAGGCTTTTGATATGTTTTTGTAAAAGAATGTCACTTTTCTCAAGACTGTTCGGAAACTCGCCAATCAGCTTATTGATAAAGTCAGGATGTAAAAGAAGAACTTCAGAATCTTCTACCGCTTCGATATAATAAATTGATTTTTCATTAAAATATAAACTGCTTCGATCTGAAGTAAGCCAGCTTTCCGGTGCAAACTGAATGATGTGCTCTTTTCCGTTTTTATCAATAGAGTACATTTTCAGCAACCCTTTTTCAACGAAATAAATATATCTGCAGATTTCCCCGTATTGTAACAGAAACTGGTTTTTCTGAACCTTTTTTACTTCATAATGCACACTGCACATGTTCACCTTTTCCAACGGAACATCAAGAACTTTAGATAAATAATTATTAATATTCTTCATTATACAATTTGGTCTGCCGATATATGTTGATGCGATGCGCTATTCATTACTTTTCCGTTTTCAATGACGAGTAATTGCGGGCTTTCATGTCTTACATTCAAATCTTCTGCAATTTTATTTGAAATGGCTCTGTGGGCGAGCAAGTCCAGGAAATACAGTTCCGGCTTACTCTCTGAATTTTCAATTTCCTTTTCAAAATTTCTTAGAACCGTTTTACTTATAAAACAGCTGGTTGAATGTTTGAATATAGCAATTTTATGGTTGAATGAACTTTCAATAGCTTTTTTCAGATCTTCCTCAGATTCTATATATTTCCAGATCGGATTCTTGTCAGAAATTTCTTCTTTTCCACCGAATATTTTGTCAAAAAAACTCATACATTAAATTGTTTTAGATGATGATGAAGATGTTTGTATTCCAGAAATCCCCAGTCTTTTTCTTTCATTTTACCGAAAAGAACATGATGATCGGGCAGATTTTTGTTTTCAAAACAGATTCTGTATTCTTCAAGCGTTTTCAGAAGACTTTTCTTTTCTTCTTCAAAATCACACTCAAAATTAACGATAAGTTTTTGAAAAGTGGGCATATTTGGAGGAATTCCGTTATTAAAAATCTGAATCTCCCATTTTGTAACAATTCCTATGGCTCTAAATAAAAGGTTAATTTTTGGAAGCTCAATTTTCCCAAGCGGAACCTGAAGAACCTGATTACAGTGTTTCATCATCTGGCAGACATCCATTTTTCCCCATATCGGTTTTGAATTTTGATGTAAACAATAAATTCTGCTTATAATCTCTTCGAAAAAAAATGGGTTATGAAGACTTTTTTTTACCAACCTTTTTCTTTCTTTAAGTTTTCAATATGAGCAAAATGATGATTGCAGTGCCATGCATATATAGCGAGAGAGTTCCTCAGATCGTAGTTTTTATTGTGCTCAGGATGATGAAATGTTCGTTCAAACTGTTTATTGGTCATACTTTTCAGTAATGCCGTCCACCTTTGATGAGTTCCTTTTATCATTCTCATTGCGGGTTTTACAGGCATATTCTGACTGTCCTGAAGTTCTGCCCATTTTGCTTCTTCATATGGTTTTATTGTAGGATTGTCTTCCGTAAGAGCCAGTTTGAACCGTATAAAACTATTGATATGACTGTCGGCAATATGATTCACGAGTTGTCTTACTGTCCAGCCACCTTCTCTGTATTGTGTATCGAGTTGATCATCCGAAAAATCTTCAATCAGGTTTTTCAGTCTTCCCGGAAAATCTTTGATAACTTTTATGTATTCATCCAGTTTAACATCACAGATGTTTTCAGGTTCCTCAAACCTGCCTATGGGAAACTTTTTCTGTTCTATAGAGTTCATTTTTAATTATGTAATTTAATAATTCTGATAAAATAACAGCATCCTGATCATTTAAATAATATAACATTTTGTTGTGATACTGATCTGTTTCTGAGAAAATTATAAAATAGTGATAGTATTTTTTAATCATTAGATTTTCCCATGGAATTACCTCCTTACCGAAAGTAATTTTATCATTAGAAATTTTAATGCCACTTATTATCAGGTCTTCTTTATTTAAGAACTTATTAATATAATTTTTTAAAATATCATTGTAAAAATTCTCCCAAAGCGTATCAATAATCTCACAGTAAAGTTTATGTTTTTCGTTGAGTTTTCTTCCATAAAAGAGTCTGAAGGAAATCTTCATTTCTTTACCGGAAACTGTTTTTATAAAGATCTGATATTCTCTCCCGATCGTTGCCATATATCCTCTGATGAAATGTATCCCATATCGGATTCCTATAATTTCCTTTTTTATCAAAACAACACCATTAAGCGTTAAGGTTTTTTCATCAACAGTGAGAATAGATTTTTTATTGTTCAGGAATCCTTTATCAATGATATATGTTTTCATAATGCCTATTTGTCCGATAAATTTTATTTGGACAATTTTTTGAATATTAGTTTTTGTAAATTTATCAAAAATTCGATAATATTAAATATGAAAAAAGCGTTAATAATCGTAGATGTGCAGAATGATTTTTGTGAAGGCGGCGCATTGGCAGTTCCCGGAGCAAATGAGGTGATTCCCTACATCAATGCTCTGATGAATGAAAACGAGTATGATCAGATTGTTTTAACTCAGGACTGGCATCCTGAAAATCATAAAAGTTTTGCCAGCAATAATGGCAGAAAAGTCGGCGAAAGTATTATTCTGAATGGTGTTCCGCAGTTTATGTGGCCGGATCATTGTATCCAGGGAACTTTCGGGGCAGAATTTCACAAAGATCTTAACCGGGATAAAGTCACCCATATTATCCAGAAAGGTAAAAATGTTGAAATTGACAGCTATAGTGGCTTTCAGGACAATAATCATTTTATGAAAACAGGATTAGATGATTTTCTGAAATACCATGACATTCAATTATTGGAAATTGTAGGCCTTGCCATGGATTACTGTGTAAAATTCACCTGCACTGATGCCGTGAGCAGTGGATATGTCACATGCCTGCATTTCAACGGAACGAAGGCCGTAAATGTGAAACCTGATAACGGAAGAGATGCAATTTATGAAATGATCCAAAAAGGTGTAACTGTGCTGGGATAATCTGAAAATTAATTTAAATCAAAAATTTAATAATAAAAAAACCGAAACTTGATGTTTCGGTTTTTTATTTGATTGACTTATTTCGGCTGCTTGGCTTGAAGTTCAGCTTCTTTAGCTTTCATTTCATTATACTTAGCCGTATTTTTAGTTGTATTATAGATGTCCTTTAATACCTGAACAGCAGTAATATCTGTCGGCATTGCCTGATACCATTTTTCTGCATAAGGTAAAGATTTATTAAATCTTTCTTTTCTTGCTTCAATAAGTTTCGTTGCATCGTCCGGCTTTGATTTTCTCAATGCATTGATTTCACTTACTGCTTTTTCATCATCACCGATCACGGTGTAAACAAGGTTCTGATAAGCATTTGAGAAATCTGGTTTCAGCTCAATAGCTTTCTGGAAAGAAGCAATAGCATCATTTACCGTTTCAGGATTTTTTGACTGAAGAACTCCAAGATTGTACCAGTTGGTTGCATCATTCGGGTTTTTCGCCAATTGTTCTTTAAGGTTCTGCATAAATTTATCCGTGTTTCCGGATGCGTATAATGCACTTCCCTGATATTCCTTTAATTTAGTATTGTTAGGAAATTTGGCAAGACCTTTTTCAATAATGGCTAAAGCTTCGTCATTTTTCTTAGCATTCAGCAAAAGGGTTGATAAAGTCTCATAAAGATCAGCTTCCACACTTGGAGTCTGCTCCGATTTGAAATCAGAATAATCTTTTGAAGAACTTTTCTTTAACAATTCCCAGGTGCTTTTATCGTAGCTTGCCACCTGTCCTGTTTTGTTTTCTTTGGCCGTATAAGTCGTTTCAACGCCGGTGTAGCCTGAGTTAATAAGATCGGTATATATTTTTGTAGCCTGAGGAATATCATTTGCCAAAGCATAATTAAGACCTGCATAATACATATATACTTTATTGTCCTGTCCACTAGTCTTCAGTAAGTTGTAAACTTCCATAAACTTAGGAGCCGCCACAGCATAGTTTTTTGCGTTGTATGCATCCATTGCTGCTTTGTTAGCTTCTTGTAGCTGAGCGTTCACATCACCTTTCTGTCCGAAAACAAAAGCTGACGCTACGATAGCCATACCTAAAATTAGCTTTTTCATAATCACTATTTTATATTAATTGTACAATATTATTCTTCCGAATCAGAACTTTCATTTTCTCCCGCATTATTATCTGTCTGCGGTGTTTCTGTCTCGTTTTCGTGGTTATCAGCTACAGTTCCTTCTATTTCTTCTATTTCTTCAGTATCTTCTACTTCTTTGTCCATTGCTACTTTTGCAATAGCAGCAATTTCATCATTTTTCTTAAGGTTAATCATTCTTACCCCTTGCGTATTTCTTCCCATTACTCTCATCTCGTCCATTCCCATTCTGATGGCAACGCCGGATTTGTTAATGATCATTAATCCGTCTTCATCCGTTACATTCTGAATAGCAATCAGGTTTCCCGTTTTTTCAGTAATGTTGAGCGTAATAACTCCTTTTCCTCCTCTGTTGGTAATTCTGTAGTCTTCAACAGCTGTTCTCTTACCATATCCTTTTTCAGATACTACAAGAACAGTTTCTTTTTCTACGTCGTTTACTACAATCATACCGATTACTTCATCATCATCTTCCATGGCGATACCGCGTACCCCGATAGAACCTCTGCCCACTTCTCTTACCTTTTCTTCAGGGAAGCGGATACATTTACCGTTTTTCGTGGCAATCATAATTTGAGATGTACCATTTGTAAGGTATGCTCCCAACAACTGGTCATTATCTCTGATTTCAATGGCATTTACCCCATTCACTCTCGGTCTTGAATATGCTTCTAATGATGTTTTCTTAATGGTACCGTTTTTGGTAACCATTACCACGCTCATCTGGTTTACATATTCAGAATCTTTAAGGTTATTGGTTCGGATATAAGCTTTAATTTTATCATCAGGTTCGATGTTAATTAAATTTTGTACAGCTCTTCCTTTTGCGGTTTTAGAACCTTCAGGAATTTCAAACACCCTTAGCCAGTAGCATCTTCCTTTTTCGGTAAAGAACAGCATATACTGGTGATTGGTAGCAGAAACAATATATTCAAGGAAGTCGGAATCTCTTGTTGTTGCCGCTTTGTTACCCACACCTCCTCTGCTTTGTACCTTGTATTCTGAAAGTGAAGTTCTCTTGATATATCCGGCATGCGAAATAGTAAGTACTACAGATTCGTTCGGAATGATGTCTTCGATAGACATTTCACCTCCTGAGTAATCAATTTCCGTTCTTCTTTCGTCGCCGTACTTTTCTTTAACATCAATTAATTCATCCTTAATAATCTGGAATCGTCTTGGTTCATTTGTCAGAATATCTTCCAGATCTGCAATTTCTTTCATGATAGCGTCGTACTCATCACGGATCTTATCAAGCTCCATTCCTGTAAGACGGGCAAGACGCAGATCAAGAATCGCCTGAGCCTGAATTTCAGAAAGTTCGAAAGCTTCGATCAATCCTTCTTTTGCAGCCTGCGGATTGGCAGAATGACGGATGATAGAAATAGCTTTATCTAAAGCATCCTGCGTTCCGATTACTTTCATGAAACCTTCCAGAATATGAGCTCTTTCTTTTGCTTTTCTAAGCTCAAATTTGGTTCTTCTTACAATTACTTCATGTCTGTGTTCCACAAAATGGTGGATGATATCTTTCAGGTTTAATTGTTCCGGTCTTCCGTGAACCAATGCAATATTATTAACACTGAAAGATGTCTGAAGTGAAGTATATTTATATAATAAGTTTAAAACTACATTCGGAATTGCATCGTTTTTCAATTCATAAACGATACGAAGTCCTCTTCTGTCAGATTCGTCTCTGATTTCGTAAATTCCGGGGATTTTCTCGTCTTTTACCAAGTCTGCGGTTCTGGCGATCATCTCGGCTTTGTTTACCTGATAAGGAACTTCATTGACGATAATGGCATTTCTGTTTCCTATTTCTTCGAAAGCAACTTTAGCTCTTAACACGACTCTGCCTCTACCGGTATGGAAAGCATCTCTTACCCCATCATATCCATAGATAATACCACCTGTAGGAAAATCCGGAGCGATGATGTGCTGCATTAACTCATCAATCGTAATTTCTCTGTTATCAATATAAGCACAGATTGCATTTACAGCTTCCGTCAGGTTGTGAGGAGCCATATTGGTAGCCATCCCTACTGCGATACCTGAAGTTCCGTTAACCAAAAGGTTAGGAATTTTTGAAGGCATCACCGTTGGTTCAGTTAAGCTGTCGTCGAAGTTATTTTGGAAATCTACCGTTTCTTTGTCTAAGTCTGAAAGTACTTCATCAGAGATTTTTTTCAACCTGGCTTCGGTGTAACGCATCGCTGCCGGTGGGTCACCATCCATTGAACCGAAGTTACCCTGGCCGTCTACCTGAGGATAGCGGAGGCTCCAGTCCTGAGCCATTCTTACCATTGCATCATATACAGAAGAATCTCCGTGAGGGTGATATTTACCTAAAACGTCCCCAACAATTCTAGCAGATTTTAAATATTTTCTATTAGAAAAAACCCCTAATCCATACATACCGTAAAGTACTCTTCTATGAACGGGTTTTAAGCCGTCTCTTACATCAGGTAACGCCCTTGAAACGATTACCGACATCGAATAATCGATATAAGACGACTTCATTTCATCAACAATGTTGATGGGAATCAGTCTTTCTCCTTCTTTTTGCATAAACAAATTTTATTATAATGACAGTCAGACCCTTAGCTATACGTCTGAAAATTATTTTTTTTGAATTTTTATTAACGGGCTAATTTACGAAAAATTTGTCGATTTTTGCGGTAGAAATTTACTCAAAACATTAAAAATATCATAAAATATGAGCCTGCTTAGTATAACTTTCCACTGCACAAAAAACAATCTGGAAAAATGGGAAAACTATATCGATGAAACATTGGTTTTAATGACGGAAAATTTAATGGACGTTAATAAATATATCCTTTCAGAAGTGCATAGTGACTACATTGAAGAAGGAAAAAATTATAATCTTCTGCTTCTTTTTGATAATGATGAGTTGAGAGAAGACTTTGTGAAAAGCGAACTGCAAAATATCGCAGAACATGTTGAAGCCAGGTTTGGACAGGAAGTGATGATTTTCAATACTTTTTTAAATCCTAAAAAATCAAGATTTTAAATAAAGGCTGCTGTATAATTTTAAGTAACTCTTATTTGATAATTTATATCAGAACAAAAGCACCGAAAAAATCGATGCTTTTTTTATTTTTTTCAATTTATCTATGGCGTCCATGCCCTCTGTGATGCCCGTGCCCATGGTCATGTCCCGGCCCTCTTTCATAAATATAAACTTTTTTCGCTTGTCCCGGAGGCATCCCTCTTCTTCCGTGATGTTCATGAACAATACATGAAGTCATCATCATAATTGCTGTAACTCCAACAATTTTAATCAAATTTTTCATTTTTTCACTTTTCAAATTCCGGGATATGGTGAACAAGGTTAGTGCCAAAATGAGCAGGAACTTTTCGGCGATTTGTAAAATTATTTAAACAAACGCTTAAAGCTAATTAAATAGATAAAACATAATCAATTAATTACAGAGCTTCTTCTTTCAAGCAGAATGACATCTTTCCAGATTCCGTTGAGTTTTGCAAGTTTTTCCCGCACGCCTACTATTCTGAATCCGTTTTTCTGATGGAACTTTACAGAAGCCTGATTATCTAGAAATACATTTGCCTGCAGCGTCCAAAAACCGTGATCTTCACTGTCTAAAATAAGTTTTTTAAGTAACACTGAACCCAAACCTTTACGCTGATAATTGTTATCAAAATAAATACTTATTTCCGCGACACCTTGATAGCAATCTCTTTTACTGACAAGTTTTAAAGCGCACCACCCTACAATTTCCTGATTTTCATTTTCCAGAATCCAACGGCAGTCGTTGTGATATTCCATATCCCAGGCTTCAGCAGTGGGAACTGTCGTTTGAAAAGTTGCCATACCGCTCTCAATACCTTGCCTGAAGATGTCTAAAACCCTGTGTATATCATCAGGAAGCATTTCTCTAAGTTCATAGTTCTTCATATCAACGGTATTTATGTCTGTATTTTCTTTTAATTCTTGAATAATGAGTCTGTTTACTTTGTTCATCTTCGGAGATCACGCTGATATTTCCATCGACTTCAAGAATTGATAATTTCACTTTTTTTATTCCGTCTACACCATGCTCTCTTACTGCTTCCTCCAGTTCATCTTTACTGATCTTTACTTTATTTAAAGCATTTTCGTCTACTTTGCCATCCTTTATCAAAACTACCGGATCTTCTTCCATAAAACTTTCAAATTTTCTATTGGAAAACATTAATCTTTTAACGATAAAATTAGCTGCAAAAAGAACAAGCGCTGCTACAAGACCACCTTCCAGAGAAGTATTTTCGCCCACCATTGCATTCTGAACGGCATTAGAGATAAGCAGAAGCAGCACAACATCGCCTGCATTAAGCTGTGAAAGCTGATTTTTACCAAAAAGACGAATAGCGATCACCATGAAAAGGTAAACACAAACGGAGCGGATAACAACATCTAGAATGGGATTCACTACAGTTTTAATTATACCGTCAAATGTATTAATTTTTGTGGTATAATATCTTTTATGACTCGGTTTTTTAGGTAAAATAAATACAGTGAATGCTAAATAGAAAATGATAATAAAAAAACCGCCTGAAAAGCGGTTGATAAATGATTAAGGACATTGTGCGATTGGAACTTCGCTACAGACTGTTTTGTTTAATCTTTCACAGTAAACGCAATACTTTTTTGGTTCACCGCCGTACAATGACTTAAGTTCTGTTTTTGTAAGTTTCTTTAAATTTTTCATATCGTTTTACTTTTGTTGATCTAATTTAAAACGAAATCCGTTCTTAATTATTACAGATTTTACATGAAAATTTTCATGATCTGCATTTATGTGGTAGCCTGTTCATTCAACCCAAATTTTTCCTTTTTAAATTTTTCGAAATCTGAATACTGATATTCTGGACATGCACCGGATTGTGATGTGATGAACGCTCCTAAAGCGATTGCCTGTTTTAGAATTTCTTCCGGATTTTTGTTCCGGATTCTTTTTGAAATAAATCCTGATAAAAAAGCATCCCCACTTCCTACCGTATCAGCAACTGTAATTGGTAATGCTGCAAAAGTGTAGTTTTTATCGTTTACAAAATACCTTGCTCCGTCACTTCCTTTAGTTAAAACAACTTCCGTAATGTTGAAACGTCTTTGGATCGCTTGTACAGCTTCCTCTTCAGTATTAAATTTTTCATCTGTAAAATCTACAATCTGCTGCAGTTCGGATTTATTTATTTTGACAATATCGGATTTATGCAAAAGAGTTTTAATTAGTTCTACATCAATGAAAGGTGGTCTTAAATTAACATCAAAAATTTTAAGCTTTGCTATATCAAGAAGCTTAATCAGGGTATTTTTTGTTTTTTCACTTCTTGAAGAAAGACTTCCGAAGACAAACGCTTTAGCATTGGATATTAATTCTTTATGTTCATGAAAATATTCAATATAATCCCATGCCACATTATTAATAATCTCATAAGTTGCTTCGTTTTGTTTATCAATCTTCGCAATTACTGTACCGGTTGGATGATCATTATCAGCCTGTATGTAATCTGTTGAAATTCCCCAATTACTGATCTTTTGTATTAGTTTCTTTCCAAGTTCATCATCTCCTGTTCTGCTGAGTACCTTTACATCAATACCCATTTTATGGACATTATATGCCACATTAAAAGGCGCTCCTCCTGCTCTGGAACCTTCAGGGAAAATATCCCACAGAACCTCTCCGAAACATGTTATATAGGTTTTATCTTTCATTTAATTTAAAACATTAAAATTGTTATTCTACAGAGTTTCTTTCCATAAATTTTGCCTGAAAGGTTACTCTTTTTCCATCCGGTGTATAATTATTGATCTGTTTGTCAAGGAGTTTTACAGATTCCCGTGCCATCTCCGCCAAAGGTTGTTGCACGAAACTCACTTCCGCAGGGAAAAGGTAATACGCTTCAGTTTCATCAAAAGCAACCAGCGAAATATTTTCCGGAACTTTGATATTGTTGTCAATAAGATATCGCAGGCCGGCAATTCCCAGCTTGTTACTTGAAAAATAAATAGCTGTTTTTTTAGAAAGATTCAGATTATTTTTCAGTTTTTCATGCAGTTCTTCCGTGATATTATGAATACCGGTTAAAATTCTCTTTACCGGAACATGAGATTTTTCAATTCTTTTTTCAAAACCATGCTGCCTGTCAAGAAGATGTGGCAATCGGGTATCATAACCAACATAAATCAGCTCATTAAAGTTTTTCTCAAGCAAATAATCACAAATTTGTTCCGAGACTTCCGAATTATTAATCATTACACCCGGAAGATTTACATTTTTCAGGTAGCGGTCGATAGTTACAATAGGATATTCTTCTTTAATCAGTTTGATAATTGCTTCGTCGGAATCTACAACCGGTGCGACGATCATTCCGTCGACCTGCTGCTCGGAAAACAGTTCGGTCAGCTTTTTAAATTTTTCAGGATTCTCATCACAGCTTCCGATCAGGAGTGTATATCCCAGTTTCATCGCTTCATCCTCAATACTTCTTGCAATATTGGAATAAAAGTCATTTGAAATATCTGCCACGATAAGTCCGATCAGCTTACTCTTGCTCATCTTTAAACTTTTGGCAATTTTATTCGGTGTATAATTAATATCCTCAGCGACTTCCAGGATTTTTTTCTGTGTAGCTTCACTGATCCGGCTTCCTTCTTTTCGATTAAGAACATATGATACCGTTGCTACGGAAACTCCCGCGATTCTTGCAATGTCTTTTATAGAAGCTCGTTTCATGATGGTTTACTTTAGTGCAAAATTATTCTATTATAGGGTAAAAAAACAATAGCATTATTTTTTGGCCGTTTCAAAAATAATTGTAGTTTAGCGGCTTTTTAAATTTTAAACATTAATCTATCAAAATATTAATAATCAAACACTTGGATCTATTTACAATTTAGCGATTATCAAAAATTTATGGATAATACTAATATTTTCATTGTGTTGATACTTATTTTGGTTAAACGTTTATCTTAAATAAGGTAGTTAAAATTTAATTTATTTCAAAACGGATTGAAAATTATTAGTTATTGAATTCAAAGAAGATCTTAAAGATAAAATCTTTTTAACTGTTCTCACGGCCCTTTTTGCATATAAATTCTTAATTTAGCGATACAAATTATTACATATGATAGATAAGATAAACATTAGGGTTTATGCATGTGCAGTGAAGGATAAAAAAGTCCTGGCTTTGTTTGAAGAATATGCTGGTGAACCTTTAATGAAATTTCCGGGCGGCGGATTGGAATTTGGAGAAGGCGTAATAGAATGTCTGCACCGTGAATTTGATGAAGAACTAAACGTAAAAATCGAAGTAAAAGAACATTTCTATACTCAGGAAAATTTTCTGGTATCACGATTCCGGGAAAATGAGCAGCTGCTTACTATTTATTATCTCGTGAATATCATTAACGAAGAAGATTTTCTCATTCTCGATCCTTGTATAGAAAAAACAGAATGGATTGATATCAACAGACCCGATAACCCTTTTGTCCTACCGGTTGATGCAATTGTTTTTGATAAGCTGAAAGAAAAATTCCTGTAAAAAAATTTACAGGAATTTTTGTATGCTGATTATTATTTGTAGATTTTAAAGTTATTGGCTCCCGGATAAGGCTGCAGATACCCTGAATTCCAATTGGATTGAAGTAATGATTCAAGATATTCGTCTGTTCTGTTGACATGTGGATCATATTTCTCTTTAAGGTCAATATCTGCCATTTTGCCTTTTAAATTCCACCAAAATGCACTCCAGCCTCCTCTCAGTTCTTTTATGATTTCATAAACGTTCTTTCCTGTTGCCCTGTTCATTAGTTTTGTAAATATCTGTCCTTCAGTTGTTGTAAGATCCCGAAGCTGCTTTTCATATTGATCAGCGAGAATATTCTGACGGTCTCTTAGATATTTCCTTTTTGCTTTGCTGTTCATATTGTTCATTTCCCCCTGGATATCCCTGTATTGCTGCAAAGCAGTTACAAATAAGGGGTAAACTCTGTACAGTTTTTTGTTGAGAAAATAGTAATAGTTTCTGTCTAACTGGTTATTAAATTTAGGTTTATTCAGCAAAATCAATTCGTCCATTACGACAACTGTTTCACCATTTATTTCGTAAATCTTCGCCTTCTGCCTTTCATCATAAAAATATTTATTTCCGAATTCGTCTACCTTCAGCAATTCCTGAGGATATTGGCTTAGCGGTTTTGCAATAACAGAATCTTTCTGACCAAAAACACTCACCCCAAAAAAGAAAAGATAAAGACAAATAATCTTGCTAAATTTCATTATTTTTACAGCTATTATAAAGAAATTTAAACGCAAAAATCATTCCTTTTTATGAAATTTGATAAGAAATCTTTGAAATTTTTAGAAAAATATTTAAATACTTCTTCCCCGACAGGTTATGAGCATGAAGGACAGAAAATCTGGATGGATTATATTAAACCATATGTTGACAAAATTGAAGTGGATCATTATGGCACATGCTATGGAATTATCAATCCTGAAGCAGAATTTAAAGTAGTTATTGAAGCTCATGCAGATGAGATTTCCTGGTACGTGAATTATATTACTGATGACGGATTGATCTATGTAATCCGAAACGGAGGTTCTGATCAGACGATTGCTCCATCGAAAGTAGTTCATATTCATGGAGAAAAAGGGATTATTAAAGGAGTGTTCGGATGGCCGGCTATTCATACAAGAACTAACCAGAATGAGCCAGCTCCCAAAATCGAAAATATATTTATCGACTGTGGCGCCACTTCAAAAAAAGAGGTAGAAGAAATGGGAATATACGTTGGCTGCATGATAACATATCCTGACGAATTCTTCGAAATGAATGATCGCTATTTTGTCTGCAGAGCGTTGGACAACAGAATTGGCGGGTTTATGATCGCTGAAGTAGCACGTCTTTTAAAAGAAAATAAAAAATTGCTTCCTTTCGGATTGTATATCACCAATTCCGTTCAGGAGGAAGTGGGATTGTATGGCGCAGATATGATCGCAGACACAATAAAACCCAATATTGCCATTGTGACCGATGTTACCCATGACACATCGACTCCCATGATCGAAAAAAAGAAGGAAGGCGACCAGAAGTGTGGTGACGGGCCGGTTGTGTTTTTTGCACCAAGTGTTCACCATACCATCAGAGAATTAATTATCGAAACGGCCAAAACGAAAAAGATTCCTTTCCAGAGAGCTGCTGCCAGCAGAATGACAGGAACTGATACAGATGCTTTTGCCCATTCTAACGGAGGTGTTCCAAGTGCATTGATTTCATTACCTTTACGTTATATGCATACAACGGTGGAAATGGTTTCTAAAGAAGATGTGGGGAATGTTATTAGGTTGATTTATGAAACTCTTCTTAAAATTCAACCGGAAATGAAACTGAAATATCATTAATTAATATTGTAGAGATAGATTAAGATCTTCGTTTTTTTTAAGTTAAATGTAATAATAAAGTAAAGTATAAATAGTAAAATGAAAACTAAGCTTATTGCTCCTTCTCTGTTGGCCGCAGATTTCGGAAACCTGCAGAGAGATATTGAAATGATAAATAATTCACAGGCTGACTGGTTCCATGTGGATGTCATGGACGGAAGATTTGTTCCAAACATTTCCTTCGGTTTTCCGGTAATGAAAACCGTGCAGCAGCATGCCAAAAAGTTTGTTGATGTACATCTGATGATCCTAGAACCTGAAAAGTACGTTGAAGAATTTATAAATCAAGGTGCTGATCTTGTTTCTGTGCATTACGAAGCCTGTACTCATCTTCACAGAACAATTCATCATATTCAGAGCTTGGGGGCAAAAGCAGGTGTTGTCCTAAATCCCTCAACCCCTGTATTGATGCTTGAGGATATCATTGCCGATGTAGACTTGGTATTGCTTATGAGTGTAAATCCTGGGTTTGGTGGTCAAAAATTCATTGAAAATACCTATAAAAAGATAGCTGAAACGAAAGATCTTATCTTAAGTAACAATTCTACAGCACTCATTGAAATTGACGGAGGCGTGAATATCGATAACGCTGCCAAACTATTTGAAGCAGGAGCAGATGTTCTTGTGGCAGGAAATGCCGTTTTTTCAGCAGAAAACCCAGGAAGAACCATTGAATTGTTGAAAATATGACACTTCAACTATTATATGACAAAAAGGCAGCTCAATGAGCTGCCTTTCTCTTTTACCGAATCAGAGTCTTTAATGGTTATTAGCTTAATAATTTCTGTGTAGTAATTATGATGTAAAATTGGTAAAAAAGAACATATAAAATATCAGTAAAAACACTGAATTTGCTTTTCCGTATTTATACTTAATATGATTATCCATGAGGGTTTATTACTCATTAAGCGATTTAATTCGTAACAAAAAAATCCGGAGAAGCAGTGCTTTTCCGGATTCGTATTTTTAAGTGGATCTTATTAGAAAATCTCTCTTCCTGAAAAGTGAAATTTAGCTTCGATAAGAGCATTTTCATCAGAATCTGAACCATGAACGGCATTTTCTCCAATACTTCTTGCAAACATCTTTCTGATTGTACCTTCTGCTGCTTCTGCAGGATTGGTAGCACCGATTAATGTTCTGAAATCTTCAACAGCATTGTCTTTTTCAAGAACAGCTGCAACAATTGGTCCTGAACTCATAAATTCAACCAATTCTCCGTAGAATGGTCTTTCAGCATGAACCTCATAGAACTTTTTAGCATCAGCTACTGTAAGCTGAGTAAGTTTTAATGCTTTGATTTTGAAACCTCCTTCTGCAATTTTACCTAATATAGCACCGATATGTCCGTCAGCAACTGCATCAGGCTTGATCATGGTGAATGTAATGTTAGACATATATGTAATATTTTTTTAATGGCGCAAAAGTACAAAAAAAATCGGTTATTTCGATTTTAAACAAATTTTAACTTAAAAAAACGTTTATTAAGAAATGGTAATTTAAAGTTTGGCACAATAATTGTTTATTTCAATCCGATTCTCATGTTTAATTTGAGTTTTCATGGTTATTAGTTTTTACCCAGCCTCGGCTGGGTTTTTTTATTGATGGGTGTTTCAGAGGATTTGACTGCATTTCAGATTCAAATAAATGACAAATTAAACGAAATCAAATACTTATTGCTTCGTTTTAAATCAATGAATGTTAAAATGAATTTATTGTTACGGACAGATGAATTATTTCTGAGCATTTTCTTCTGCCTCCTCCATCAGTTTGATATAAGTAGAATATCTTGAATGTTGAATTTCTCCTGTCTCAAGACTTTCAATAACAGCACATTTAGGTTCATTAATATGAAGGCAGTTGTGGAACTTACATTCTTCTCTTTTTTTGAAAATTTCAGGGAAATAATGCTGCACTTCCTCTTTTTCGATATCAATCATGGCAAACTCACGGACACCTGGTGTGTCTATAACATTACCACCGAAATCCCAGAAGTACATCTGTGCAAATGTTGTTGTATGCTTACCTTTTAAATGAGTATCGGAAATTTCTGAAGTTTTTAAATTGAGTCCGGGCTGTAATGCGTTAACCAAGGTAGATTTTCCACAACCGGAATGTCCAAAAAATACTGAAGTTTTATCTTTTAAAATATCCTTAAGTTTATTTAAATTTAAACCTGAATAGGATGAGATTTCAAGAGTCTCATAACCAATTTCATTGTAAAGGAATTCTATATCTTTCACAATTTCAATTTCTTCCTGATGCAGAACATCCATTTTATTGAATAAAATCAGCGGAGTGATATTATATGCTTCGCAACATGCGAGAAATCTGTCCAAAAATCCGAGAGACGTTTCCGGATGTTTCAGAGTGAATATGAAGCAGGCAAGATCAATATTAGAAGCAATGATATGTGCTTCTTTGGAAAGGTTTACGGATTTTCTGATCAGATAATTTCTACGAGGCTCGATTTTCGTAATCCAGGCAATGTCATCCTGTTCCAGCTGAAATTCTACAAAATCTCCTACAGCAAGCGGATTGGTAAGTCTGGTTTTGATCAATTTAAATTTACCACGAATTCTGGCTTCAAAGATTTTATCGGTTTCCACTTCCAAAACCTGATACCAACTTCCTGTAGATTTAATGATTTTTCCTTTCATATTTTAACTTGGTGCAAATATAAGAAATTAGGGCTTAGAAATCAGGTTAAAATATTTTGCGTTATTTCCTGAAATCTAAGCCCTAATTATATTATCTGTAAATGATTTATCTGTCAATCATAATATTATTCTGAACCTCTATGGATTCTTCGTGAATGGCTTTAAAAACCTTTTCGATAAATTCCTTCGACATACCGGTTTCTACAGCTTTTTGAGTTGCATATTCCGTGATAACCTTCCAGCGTTCCGGCTGAAATATGGCAATATCATTTTCTTTTTTAAGTTTACCAATTTTCTCTGATATCTTCATTCGCTGGGAAAGCAGTTCAATCAGCTGAAAATCGATATCGGAAATTAATGTTCTGTGTCTTCCCATATCACCTTCAAAACCTGCCAAATCTGTGCTTCTTACTTTCAGGTTGCCAATAAGTTCTGCCAGAACTTCGGGTGTAATCTGCTGGGCCGCATCACTCCAGGCTTCATCAGGATTTGCATGGGTTTCAATAATGGCTCCCTGGTAACCTACATTTAATGCCTCCTGAGTAATATCTGCAAGCCCTGTTCTGTTTCCGCAGATATGGGAAGGATCAATCAGCATCGGAATATTAGGAAACTGGCTTTTAAAATCCAAGGCAATCTGCCAATTGGGATTATTTCTGTATTTCGTTTTCTGATAGGTAGAAAATCCCCGGTGAATCACTCCAAGGTTTTTAATTCCCTGACCAAGAAGTCTTTCTAAGGCACCGATCCACAATGCAAGATCAGGATTTACGGGGTTCTTTACCAGGACGGTTTTCTCAGTTCCTCTCAGTGCCATCGCAATTTCCTGAACGGTGAACGGATTTACTGTAGAACGCGCTCCGATCCAAAGAATATCAACATCCGCTTCAAGAGCAGCGAAAACGTGATGCGCATTGGCAACTTCAGTAGCAGTTTTAAATCCGTATTCTTCTTTTACCTTTTTTAACCAGTTTAAACCGATCACTCCTACTCCTTCAAATCCATTTGGTTTCGTACGTGGTTTCCAAATTCCAGCTCTGAATATTGGTACATTAGCATTGGTTTCTTTAATTCTTCTGGCTGTTTCCAGCATCTGAGATTCGCTTTCAGCACTGCATGGTCCGGCGATCATCATGGGCTGCGAAAAAGCATTGATCCAGTCGTTCTGTAATTCTCTTAAATTCATTATTCTTAATTCTTTTATTCTTATTTGTTAATACATATCAATAGCAATTGCATTATAAAGCTGATTTATAATTCTTTCTAAAAAAATGCCGTTAAAATTTTAATTAATGGAATCAGGACCGAAGACTCGGATTTCCTGTTATTTTTTGGAAAGAAATTCAGTTAAAAATACCAATAATAAAATCGATAATTTCTTCCTGAACTTCTAAAATATGCTGAAGAAAAGCAGAAATCACCGCTAAAATATGTAGCGGGTGTAAAAAAAGATTGATATGATTTCAATAAATTTTCCACTGTTAATGATTGATATGCTTTCCTTTATTAATTGCTTTTATTGAATAATTACTTTTTCAACAATTATTTAGCAAATATATAAAATTTATTTAAATATGGTACTCGGGATTTTAAAAATCTGTTTAAGAGATTTGTTTGTTTAAGTAAGGTCAAATCTCATCAAATCATCAAGATCTTTAAGAAGCGGGTTCTTTTGTACAAATTTTTCAAAAATCTTACGTTTTGTCATCACCTCAATCTTAAGATTTTCAACGTCTCTTTTGTAAATTATTTCGATTGAAAAATTATGTACTTTCGTTTTGAAGTGATTAAAAAATTCCCTGCTTACTTTGTCAAATTCTACTTTTGCAGAATCTGACGGAAACATAACCGTAATCTGATTTTCACCGGATTTGATTATTTTAAACGATTTAATCGCATTAAAAACAAAAGTATCTTTCTTCTGAAGTTGCTTTAACAATAAATTCCATTCTGCCTGAAGATCCGTTTCAGTAAAATGATTTTTTGGGAGATGATCAGTCTTTACCGCTGTTTTATCTTCCTCATCTTGAGGTTTATCTTCTTTATTTAAAAATGCGTTAATGCTGAAGCCTGTAGATATTATCTGTTTTGTAAGAGGTTTGGTTGTTTTTTTAATTTCAGCTTCCTGTGGTTTATTGAGATCTACAGTTTGTGGCTGGCTGATTTTCACCTCTTTCTTCTCAATGCTTTTTTCAGGAATTTTTAATTCCTGCTTTTCACTGAGAAACGGCGCTAATATTATAAACTTTTTTTTTTAGAAATATCTCCTCCGTTAGCTGTAAGAGAAGACATTTGCATCAAAGCAATTTCTACGGTAAGTCTTGGATTTTTTGAATTTTTATAATTGATATCCGCATGATTACAAATTTCAATCGCATCAATCAGCTGTTGGGCATTCCAGTTCTGAGCCTGCAGGACAAACTTAGCTTTCGTTTGCTCACCAACTTCGATAAGATCGATAGTGGATGAATTCTGCGCCATCATCAGGTCTCTGAAATGATTTCCAAGTCCTGCTATAAAAATATGAGGATCAAAGCCCTTCTTTACAATTTCATTAAATGCGGAAAGAACTTCCGGAATTTTACTTTCTTTGGCTAGGTCTACAATTTTCAGATACTGATCATAATCAAGGATATTCAATACTTCAGCTGCTTTTGCTAAAGTTATATTTTTCTGTGAAAAAGTAGAAAGCCTGTCAAAAATAGATAATGCATCTCTCAAAGCACCATCGGCTTTCTGAGCGATCAGATACAAAGCATCATTTTCATATTGGATATTCTCTTTTTGAGCAATATTTATGAGATGTTGCTGGATGTCCTCGATTGTGATTCGCTTAAAGTCATAGATTTGGCAACGGGAAAGAATTGTAGGAATTATTTTATGCTTTTCGGTTGTTGCCAGAATAAAAATAGCATGAGCCGGTGGTTCTTCAAGTGTTTTAAGGAAAGCATTAAAAGCTGCGGAAGACAGCATATGCACCTCGTCAATGATGTACACTTTGTATTTACCTACCTGTGGTGCAAAACGCACCTGATCGATAAGCTCTCTGATATCGTCAACTGAGTTGTTTGATGCTGCATCAAGCTCATAAATATTATAAGCAAAACCGTCATCTGATACGGAGCCGTCTTTTTCATTGATTTTTCTTGCAAGAATTCTTGCGCAGGTAGTTTTCCCGACACCTCTGGGTCCGCAGAACAATAAAGCCTGGGCGAGCTGATTTTCTTCAATTGCATGTTCTAAAGTATCCGTAATATGAGATTGCCCAACAACAGTATCAAATTGCTGTGGACGATACTTTCGTGCAGATACGATAAAATTTTCCATTGGCCAAAAGTAAGAAATATAGTTGTAATCTGAAAATTTTAGATTTCAATTTATCCACAAAAACTTATTGGTCAATAGGAAAATTTTTTCTCATCATTATTTTTCCTCGTACGCGAAATCAATGATTTCAGCAATAGCTTTTTCAATTTCGTGTCTCCCTTCATCAGATTTCAGATCAATCCCGCAAAATGTGCTTGCATTATGTGCAGTATATAGATTCAGGTAATATGCTCCTGATACAAGAATCGCAGCGATAGCGCGGTACCTTGTAGATTTTTCCTTAAAATGAGGGTCTACGATATTGCTGAATAAAAGCTCTCCCATCTGTTCTCTCTCATCTGCAATTCTTTTAAGAATCGGTTTGCTTTCCGAAAGTCCCCAAAGGATAATTTTCTGAAGTTCCTTATTCTTTTTAATAAATTCATACTGATTAAGAATCGCTACTTTTGAAAGCTCTTTTCCGCCATCAGAAACATCAACTTCGATATTGTTCTGGTTCATTCTGCTCCAGTAATCCTGCGTTTTTACGTATTCGTCAATTAGCTTTTCGGTGCTTCCGAAATATTCATAAATCAGCTTTTTGTCAAATCCGGCTACAGCGGCTATCTTACTTACTTTCAGACCTGCATAACCTTTTGTTCTTAAAATTTTCCCTACTGCGCCCAACAGTTTCTGTTTCGTTTTTTCTTTGTCCCTGATAGGGCCTTGGACAACTTTTCTAGCCATTTGTTATTATTTTTTCGCAATATGCAACTTTTTATTGATATCCTCAAATGCATTGAGTGTTTTGTCGAGATGTTCCCGATCATGTGCAGCCGTCATACTCATCCTGATACGCGCATCTTTTCTAGCTACCGCCGGATAAATAATAGGATTGGTGTATATGCCCCGTTCAAGAAGCATTTTACCTGCATCTCCTGTTGTATGGGGATCACCGATTTTTACCGGAATCACCGCTGAACTTGTAGTTCCTGTATTTAAGCCTAAATCATCAAGTCCTTTTTTAAAATAATTAATATTATCCCAAAGCTTTTCGCGCCAATACGGTTCTTCATCTATTAATTCAATAGCTTTTATGATACCGGTGGCTGTGGAAGGAGGTGTTGTTGCAGAGAAAATCTGCTGTCGAGACTGGAATCGTATAAAATTAGCCAATGTTTTATTAGCAATTACATATCCTCCAAGATTACCAAATGTCTTGCTGAATGTTCCTGTAATAATATCAATTTTATTGAGTAATCCTGTATCTTCAATAGTGCCTCTTCCTGTTTTTCCCAATATACCTACTCCATGAACATCATCAATCATAAGATAGGCATTATATTTTTTTGCTAAATTATAAATTTCTTCAATAGGTGCAATGTCTCCATCCTGAGAATATACACCATCAATGATAACTAATTTTGTACGATACCTGTTTTCAGAGGTTTTTAGAATATTTTCCAGTGCTTCCAGGTTATTGTGCGGGAATGTTTTCCTGTTTGTAAGTAAACATCCTTCATAAACGCTTGCATGCACTGCCATATCGACGATAGCAATATCCTCTTTCTGAAGCAAAATCTGCAATGTAGCACTGTTTGCCGTATATCCTGTAGTGAAAATAGCCACTTCATCCTGCATTCTGCCAAAAAATGAAGATATTTTCTTTTCAAGATCATTGTGATAAGAGTAATATCCTCCAATGAGTGGCGTTGCAGCAGTACCTGTACCATATTTTTCTATTCCGTCTATGGCCGCCTGCTTTACTTTCGGATGTTGGGTGAATCCCAGGTAATCGCTGGTTACAAAACTCACAAATTCCTTAGTTACATTTTCTGTACCAACATTCATGACAGAGCTGCATCCTGTATTGTTTTGCAATCTATACCTGTGGCCGTTTGTTTTCATATATTCAAGGAAATCGTAATAAATATCCGCGCGTTCCATCATATCAAATCCCGGAATATTTTCAAAATCCTTAAAAGTCGCTGTTGAGAAATTAATATTCATCCTATAAGTGTTAATTGTTTATATAACAAATATAGGATTTATTTAAATTAAATTATTGTAATTTTTCATTAATTTTTGAAATATTAAGAATGTTATGTATTAAAAAATCTTAAATATTTTTCATATTCTCAATATTTTTGAATAAATAATATTAATAAATTAAAAGTAAGGAAATCAATGCAATAAAACATTTATATGATTGTCAATAAATTTATTCAAATAAATTTTTCAAAAGCTTCATTAAATGCGCTTACAGAATTTTTCACTTTCAGTTTTTCCAAAATATTTTGACGGTGCCGGCTAACCGTATTGATACTTATGGATAAAAGAACGGCGATTTCTTTGCTTGTAAATCCTTCGCCTACATATTTTAGCACTTCCATTTCACGAGGGGAAAGAATCTTGTTGTAATTCAATTTGTCTTCAATAGCTATTTCTCCTTTTACAGTATTGATAATCAGAAATCTTGATGACACTACCGACTGATCCCAATCGATATCATACAGACAAAGAGCAAATCTTAGTTTTTGATTGTATGGCGAGAAAAAATAGAACATTCTGTGCCTTACAAATTGATAGATTCCATTTTTATTATCCATTCGTATTTTTGATAGAACGCTGTATTCGGAACGTTTTTCAGAATCCATAGACTGTAAGAATTTAAAAAACCTTAGTTCATGAACGTATTTTTTCATTCTGTCGTCCGGATGAATCTTTTTCAGGATCTCTTCTTCCCAGATTGAATCAATAACCGCCGGATGATCAGCTAAATTCAACCCTAACTTTAGAGCCGTTTTTGAACTGAAAATATAGCTTTTATCATGTTGCATATCACTCAGAACTGCTACTGAATTTTCTGTTCTGGTATAGGTTTTCGCCATATTTTTGAACTCTTCAATATCCATGGGACATACTTTACCAGCTTCAGGTTTTTTGTGAAGTAAAGCTTTATTCAGTGTTTTTACAATTTCCATAAAATGGTTATTTTTCAGTATTGGATACAATAGCTTTTAGTAATACTTTTGCTAAAATAACAATAATTACACGTACTGTGTTTACCTGGAATACAATGAAGAGAATATTTTTAAGTTTATGTGCATTAAGTATGATCAGTAAAAGCTATGCGCAGACATTGGAAAAGATGGTGTGGTTTAACGAGCCTGCAAAATGGGAAATTAAAAACAATACGCTGAGCATGTTTGTCACTCCACAAAGTGATTACTGGAGGATCTCGCACTATGGCTTTACAGTTGATGATGCTCCATTCCTGTATAATATATATGGTGGAGAATTTGAAGCGAAAGTGAAAATTAAAGGAAATTACAAAACGAGATTCGATCAGATGGGACTTATGCTGAGAATAGATAAGGAAAACTATATCAAAGCCGGAATTGAATTTGTAGACGGAAAATACAATCTCAGCACTGTTGTGACCCACACAACCAGTGACTGGAGTGTGATAGCACTGGATAAAATACCTTCAAATGTCTGGATAAAAGCGGTAAGAAGACTTGATGCTGTAGAAATATTCTATTCTTTTGACGATAAAAACTATATCATGATGCGTAATGCCTATCTTCAGGATAATTCTCCTGTAATGGTAGGCCTTATGGCAGCCTGCCCTGACGGAGAAGGATTTAATGCTGCTTTTGAAAATTTTACAGTAAAGCATTTGCCCGATGAACGCCGTCTGAAATGGCTGGAAAACCATAAATAGATTGAATTAAAACTCAATACATAGTCAATTTTATTCAACCTCTCCTGATCAGAGAGGTTTTTGTTGTTCGCCGTTTTTAATGTTAAAAAGAAATCAATAAAAAGATACCACATTTTTATTATTTCGTGAACTTTATTGCAAATTTTAATAATTTTATTACAAAATTTAATATATTTAAAAAGAGAATATACTTTTGGTTAGATATTTGAATAAAGAATTTTAAATACAGATTATATTTTCCATTCACACACCAACATTAAATTAATATGATGCCAACACATTTTATCACACCAAAAGACTGCCTAATCAAGGTACTCAGAAAGTCTTTTCCGATTCCCGTCAATGTGATTCTTTAATGTCATATACTTAAGTGTTTTTAAATTATTTTTAACTCTTTAACAATTTTAACGATCATGATTTTTGAAGATGAACATTCTGTATTACAGGATAGCCACAACCTTTCCTTTACGAAAAATATCATAAACTTTCACGGAGATAAATCTTTCATTTTAAACTCTTTACAAAAGATAAAGAATAATACCTATTGTAAAATGAAAAGAAAAACAATCAATAAGCTTATTAAAGATTATACGCGCCATCTCAATTATATAGAAAATGAAGATATTAATTCAAACCCTGAAAATTACGAACTCTCCCTTGTTTATGCGAGGCAGTCTTACAATAAGGTTGTAAAAGAAGACGAATACCTGCAGAAAGTATTGGTATTTTTAATGAATCAGTAATATGTTGCTGATATGATTTAAAGGAATTCCTTATCATTAATTTTAAGAAAATAAAATTAAATAACGACCCGAAACTGGGATTAATAATTAATATCTCATCGCCGCATACCTTATAAATCACTTTAAATAGATAAATTAAAATCTACAGATACCACAATGATACCATGTTTTTCAATTATTGTTTTCCTGTTTAAATATGATGAATATCCTTTGCTTAGGACTATATAAAGGTGTTTTATAATTTATTATATCTAAAATTTAACATCTGTTTAAAATATTATTCAAAACATAAGGCATAGTATTTGTAAAAGTATACACACAACACATTCACTTAATTTGAATAATAACTCAAACACACAAAATATCATGAACGTTGCAGATCTAAAAATTAAAAATCTAGTAGAATACAAAAATCAGATTTATAATATCACTGAGATATTTCAGGATAATAATGAAAAAGATTATTTTGTGAAAATTGAAAATGAGATTCACAGTTTTTCTGTTCCGGCCAATTCTATCAAGCCGATTCAGATTACTGAAGAATGGCTGGAAAAGTTCGGTTTTTTAAGAACATATATTTCTGATCAGCGTATCAGATATGAAAGACCGGAAGCCTTTATAAAATATGACATCGATCTTAGTTCCAGGAAAATTGTAGACGGATTGAAAATCTACGGAAATTCAATAAGATGCAAGTATATTCATGAGTTTCAGAATATTTTTTCTTGCCTTTTCGGAAAAGAGCCGGCAACAATGAACTACGGATTAGTAGGCACCGAATCTTAATTATAATATATTTTCCAATCAGAAAGATGCTGCTTCATTGAAGCAGCATCTTTTTTACGATTTAATTTTAATTGATATTTAAATAATCTTTTATGATTTTTAAAACGCCAAAATTATCATTAGAGCATGCTTCAAAGCTGGCCGCCTGTTTTACCGAAGGGTGCGCATTTTTCATTGCGTAAGAATATTTGGAATTTTTCAGCATTTCTATATCATTCATATAATCACCAAAGGCCATTGTCTGCTGCGGAGTAATATCCAGTGCATTCTGAAGTTTTTCCAATGCATTTCCCTTATTGATATTTTTGTTCATGATATCAAGCCAATATTTCCCTGAAACGACAACTTCAAGATTGTACTTTTCAAAGTCTTTTAGAAAAGGATAAACGTTTAATTCAGAACCTTCGGGATGATACACTGCAATTTTAAAAATACTGTCGTCATTTTCTGACGTCAAATCACCGACAACCTGATTATCGGTGTAAAACTGTGATATATAGGTGATAAAATCTTGATTGTCTGTTTCCACATAAGCCTTTTTCTTTCCCGATAAAACAGCAGTCGCCCCGGAAATATTGCGAATAGATCTGATAATTTCGGCAATATATTGCTTTTCCATCCTATCTGCAAAAAGCTCTTTGTTTTTATAAATAACGTATCCGCCATTTTCAGCAATAAAGGCCATTTCGCTTTCAATATCACCAAAATATTTCGTTATTCCGAGCATCTGTCTTCCACTTGCCGGTACAAATAAAATATTTCTCTTTTTTAGTTCTTCATATACTTCCGGAAAATCAGGACTCACCTGGTGTTCTGAGTTCAGAAAAGTTCCATCCATATCCGTTACAATCATCCTGATGTCATCCATAAAAATATTTTCAGTGCCTTATATTAATTCTATACAAATATATTATTTATTATTTAATGTGATTTTGGCGGTGTAAGAAATTGATATTTAAGTATTGGTAAATACTATTTCGTATTTCTTTTAGTTCTGCATCTCATACCATAAATTATCAGCAGAATATTAATATTATTATTAAATTTACAGAGAATTCGTAATTGTACTTGATGTAATGATGAAAAATATGCGGCTATTTTTTTTGTTAATCCTTTTTTTCTATTCGCTGGGTTATTCTCAGTCTCAGAAAACTCGTGAAGAATTTAAAAATAAATTAAAAGTAAATTCCGAATTATTTCGTACAGATATCAACAAAGCTTATCTCGATCTTAATCCGTTAATCAAAACATCAAGAATCCTCAGGGATTCATTGGCCGAGATGCAGTTACTGGAACGAAAGAGCCGTTATTTTTACAATAAAAACCTTGTTGATAGCCTTATTATTTCCTCTGAAGAACTTCAGAGAGTTTCAGCACAGTATGAAAATGTGTATTATGAGGCCATGGCTAATGTCTATATTGCAGAAACATATTCTGTAAATAAACTCTATGACAAAGCAATTGTTCATCTCAATAATGCCTATTCGATACTGCAGAAAGACCAATCAAAAAGTAAGAAAATATTCTATGCAAAAGCTAATGTTTTGAGCAGTTTTGCAAATGTTTACCTGGATAAAGATGAGCCTAGAAATGCTGCAAAGAAAATTCGGGAAGAGATAAAAAGTGGAAATGCAATACAGGATAAAAATGAATTCGCAAGATTTCAATATGTTAATTATTCCAATATTTCAAGTATTTATTCTCAATATGATCTTGATTCTGCTTTTTTCTTTGCTAAAAAATCTGTTGAAATAAGACCTTCTGCGATCTCTGACGACAAATCAATGATTACCAATTTTACGGTTTTCGGAAAATATTACATGAAAAAAAAGAACTATGAAGAATCAGTACGAAATTTTCACAAAGCACTTAAAGTCGCTCAACGAACAGGAATAGAACTAAATATAAATGATACATATAAATCACTTCAGGAAATTTACATCGAAACAGGGAGAAAAGACAGCGCAGATTATTATGAAAATAAAATAAAACAGAATGATCTTCAGATGCTTCAGAGTAAATACAATTCTCTGCAGGAAGTTATCAGTAAAGATGAGCAGGAACAGGACAAAAAACTAACCCGTAATTTTTTCATCTGGGGACTTTCCATCCTTATGGTTCTTGCAGGATCTGTATTTTTTTATTTAAAATTAAAAAAGAAAAAAACGGTTGAAAACAACCAGAATCTACACGAATTGTTTAACAACCTTATCATCCTTGTACAGAATAATGATCCTGCTTTTATGTTTGCCTTTGAAAAGGCTTTTCCAGATTTTTCCGGTAAATTATTAAAACTTAACCCCGATCTTCAGCAATCTGAAATAGAATTCTGTGCTCTGCTGAAACTAAAACTGACGACCAAAGAGATCGCTAAATATACTTTCATCGAGACACGAACCGTACAGAATAAAAAATACAGACTCAGAAAAAAGCTTGAAATTCCTCAATCGGTTGATATCTATAACTGGATTGATACTGTATAACTAATTCTACATGAAAATTCAATCTTTACTCTTCTGAGTTGTTTAAAATTAAAATAATCTTCGTTCCACTTCTGGTGTGAATTGCTTTCTTGTCATTTCCTGAAGTATAATGAGAACTCGTTTCATTCCCGTTATAATGCGTTCCCCATTACAAAAGGTTTTCTAATCAAATGAATCTGCTGTAAAATCGTTAAATACAATAAGATACGAGTATATTAAAGACGCTATAAATAAAACCAATATTGAAATATAAAATATATGAGTTGTTTCCGACGCCGGGACAGGATCATGTCCATTAAAAGCATCAATCATTCCAGCATTTGATAAATCATAGAAATTTGCATTTGTGATAACAAGATTAAGTTCTTGTTTTTTATATAAATTATAAGTATTTATAACTGTTGAACTAAATAATTCTTCTTTCGTTCGAACCAAGGTTAGCACATATCAAAGCCTCCCATAAGAAATTTAATTTTCATTTATTAAATATTTTTGTTTATCCAATTGGAGTAATATTCCATATCATATTTAGATGTATATTCTCTTTCAATAAATTCCAATGCTCGTTGAAAACGGTAATATCCTTCCGTTAAGATTTGATCTTTGAATTCTGTTAATTTGTCCTTTATTATTTAAAAAGGAAATCTATACCCATCTCCATTATACCCATTCTTATATCTTAATCTTATCTTTGATTTTTTAAATCTTGCCTCTCCTGTTTTTGAATCTACCCAAACACCCCCTACAAAAGCTTTAGCTTCTTTAGGTGTTAATGCCGAATTAAAAACATAATAATCATTAATAATAAAAAAAAGCCAATTTTCTGGATTTTGGTGTTTTTCTTTTGAATATTCTTTTTGAATTCTCCAGGCTTCGACTATACTTATATTAGCTTTTTTTTCAAAGTCTTCAAATTCTTTAGAGTCATAATAAATAATTTTATTTTCTTGCAAAAACTTTTCTTCTTTGCTTTTGCATCCAAATAGAGTGAATATTGTTGAAAATATTGACATATAAATTATTTTTTTCATATTTAAGGGAAATTTTTACTTTCAGGGTAGTTTACAACCTTGTGCGACTTCCGTAATATTTGCTGCCATTAAAGAATAATCTACAACCGCATTTTGAATCATCATTCCCCAGCATAACTACTATGACTTGCACATGCTGTTTCAGAAATATTCATTCCTGCATTAGACGTAATATTTATTCCTGCTGTTATAGTAATATTTTCTCCCGCCGAAAAAGTTATATTCTTCGGTGCATTTAAATTAATATTCCCTTGTCCATCCATCAGATACGTGTTTCCGCTCGGATCTTCTATAAAAACGCTTCCTTTTGCATCATTTAATATAATTTTAGTTCCGCTCCGGGTATGAATGACTTTTTTATCATTGCCTGAAGTATGATAAGAGCTTGTCTCACTTCCATTATAATGCGCTCCCATCACAAAAGGTTTTTCTGCATTTCCGCCTTCAAAACCAACCAATACTTCCTGGCTGATTTCGGTGATGAATTGGAAGCCTTTTTACTAACTTTAAACTTTAAGAAATTTTGTAAAAACTAATACTACTGATGAGCCAACAATTAGATACAAATAGGAATTGGAGAAAACTCCAATAAGTTCACCCTTTAATGAAAAACTACTCCATGAAGAAACTCTATCAATAAAAATATTGTAATTATTAAAAAAAATTATTACTAAATAAATTACTATAAAAAAGAAAATTACCATTTCTTTTTTTAGAAACCTTTTTAGTAATATGAAAATAATCATAAGTGCTATAGATGAAAAAAGTGAAAAAATGAAAACATCTCTTTGATATGAACAATCAAAACAAGAAGATGAGCTCTCTTTTGAATATTCATACATTGAAAAATATGTTGTAAGGTAGGATAATCCTAATATTAAAAGAAAAAATAGTACCTTTTTAGAATATTTCATATCTTATTATTTTAGTCTTGGGGTTTTATCCTTTTCAAATATAAATAATCCACTTTGTAATAATCCAGCCGGAGAGTCTCCTGATTTTGGTGGCAAAAAAGCCCCATCGGGATTCCAAAGAGCTTCATCCCAGCCCTTACGAAACCAGTCTTTAGGATTAAAAGGATTGCTAACATTTTCATCTTCGATTGTAATATATTTAGATTTATACTCTTCTTTACCTCCATCAAGCCAAGTTGACATATAATTACTCCTTCTTAAATAAGCAAAAACTTTTGCATCTAAATTTTGACTTAATTTTTGAGCGAGGCTTTCTTCAGGCTTTACTAGTTTAATTGATTCAGAATCATATTTATAAGATGGATTTAACGTTACTGTTCTCCCATCGCTATTTCCAGTTCTACATGCATAAGAATATATCTCTGGATTACTTGTGAAAGATTCTTTTTTTAGTCTAGCGACATGTTCTATTTTAAACCGTTGATTCTCTTCATGATCTCCATCTAAACCAAAATCTAAAACACTCGGTAAACCATGTGAAAAAAATTTAATTGTAGAAATTTTGATTTTACTTCTACTTACATTTCCGTCTCCTTTATTAATATAGTTTATTAATTCAGTAACTGAATTAATTTGTTTCATATATAAATTTATATTCCATTTTTTTGCATCTCTTTTAATGATGCTTAATTGCATATTTGTGAACGCATCCTTAAAAATAACAATATTTGCATACTGATGATTTTTGTAATTTTCTCTTAATTCTCGTACAGCCTGCGCAGGAAACATTAGTTTGTTACCATACGTTTGAGAGTGTTGTTCAGTTCCTACTACAAGTAAAACCTCTCCCTGAATAATTTCTGCTTTAGTATTTGTAAGTGGAGTTTGGAAAAATGCAAAAATTCTAAGCCTCAAATTATTATTATATCGCAAAACTTTATGTGCAATTTCAATTTTTTCTTTATTTGAAACATCAAATAATAGATTTTTTTTACCACTTTCATTGTATTCGCAAGCCCATTTCAAGGTTTTTAATTCGTCCTTTTCCGGAGTTCTATTAAATTTTGCCTTGTAAGTGTACCATTTTTCCTTCGCAATAGAATCAACGAGTTTCTCATTTTCATCAAAAGGACCCTCTACTTTAATAACTTTTAAAGCCTCTTTTCTAGGTTTATTTACATCATTATTTACCCCATCAGTTTTACCCCATTGATAAAATTTTCCACCGGCAATATTTCTCGTAAACTTTCCTTCTTCCAAAATTACACCGGATGCTGTTCCTCGAATATTCTTGGCAATAATCAAAATTTGTCCTTTTTTTTGTTCACCCATAAGTTTGGAGTTATGTGTTATTTACCTTTTCTCCGGCAAGGTTATGTACCATTTTTTCACTGTTCTGTATATAATCCTTACCTGCCGCAACATCGATATTCTCCATTGCGTTTTTGTGAATATCATTAGCTTCATAGCTATAGGTTTCACTTGCTATTTTGGTAATATTGGTTGCATTAAGGCTAAAATCTAATGTTGCATTCTGGAAAATATTCATTCCCGCCATTTCCATAATATTCATTCCTACTGTATTATTTTGGTTTTGCCCTACACTCGTCGTCATATTCTGTCCAACATTAATAGTTAAGTTTTTCCCTACCGTAAAATTCATATCATTTGTTGCATTCAAATTAATATTTCCCTGTCCATCCATCAGATACGTGTTTCCGCTCGGATCTTCTATAAAAATGCTTCCTTCTGCATCATTTAATATAATTTTAGTTCCGCACCGGGTATGAATGACTTTTTTATCGTTGCCTGAAGTATGATAAGAGCTTGTCTCAGCTCCATTGTAGTGCGTTCCCATTACAAAAGGTTTTTCTGCATTTCCTCCTTCAAAGCCAACCAAAACTTCTTCACCGATTTCAGGGATAAAATAGAAACCTTTCCCCACCCCGGAATACGGCTGTATCATCCTTATAAACGGCGTTTTCTCTCCCTTATCCTGTTGCCATGGAAACTGTACTCTCACTCTTCCCATTCCCTGAGGATCATTGTTTTCTATCACTCTCGCGGGCTGCTCCTCGCCTTTTGGTACTGCTTCTGTATCAATATAATGAGCAGCATTAAATAAATCCGGAATCCCCATAAATTCGTTATAATAATCATCACCGCCTGCATGAATGTGTCTGATCTCAATAATCCTGTATGTTTCCATTGCTTTGCCATTAATGTCTAAGAGTCTGACTCTTCCGCCTATCTTCAGATCTGGGTCTTTACTTTTCCCTTTTATATTCATCAGGTTTTCCCGGCGTTCCTTTTCCAGAAGCACAGCTTCTTCCAGTTCACTTTCAGAATCACTGCTGATTCCTGTATGATTAAAGTGCATCTTCGGGCTATTTGAAAAGATTTTCGCTGAACGGTTAACACCAATCGATTGGAAAAGGTTTTCCTTAAATTCGGATTTCAATATGCTGCTGTCTTTTTCTGTTTTTGATCCGGTTATGGCATCATAGCTGGTAAAACTAAAATTCTGAGCCTGCATTTTTAGATCAAATTCCACATCAATCAAATCGATATTTTCTTCAAGGTTTATGAGTGGCTGGGTTGTTGTTCCGAAAATGAGATTTTCTCCATTGTAATAGAAAAATTCTCCATGGCGTATAGCCAGTCTCCTGATGAACTGATAGTCAGATTCTTTATACTGTACAGTATAAGCTAAAGCGTGCTTGGTATTAGGAAAATCTGTTTTTACTCTGGCTTCCTGAGGATAATTTTCGGTGATTTCCCTTATGATATCTTCCAGCGTTTTCTCTTCAAAGCTTTGACAGTTTTTACCACTTTCCAGTAAAATACTCGGAGCATAACCTGTAATGTACAATATTCCGTATCCTCCGCCTTCGTCTTTTTTGTTTCGGATACCGCTGATAACTCCGGAAAATGTTTGCCTGAGTTTTCCGAAACGCCAATAATTAATAGTAAGATTTTTACCTAAAAGATTTTTAGAGTTTTCCATCACATAGCCTTCAAAGCTATCTATAGCGTCATCCGGAACGGTAATGGTGAAGCAATCATGGTCGGCTGTTTTCTGGTGAAGTTCTACAGTGTAGCTGTTTTTTGAAAGAAAATCTTTCCCATCCAATGTGAGCAGACAATAAACCAAGGGGTTTGTAGGATCCTGGAGCCAGTCTGTAAAGGTACGTGAAGTGCCAAAGACTGCTTTAAAGTCTTGATCTTCGTTTTTCATATTTTCATCATTTGTATAATATTAAACCATTTTAAGTGTAAAAGGTCATTAAACAAATGTAAAAATATTTTTTGATCCTGAAAATATTTTTCAACACATTTGGATAAATAAATATCAGTAAATCAAAATGTTAAGAATTAAATTTTCAAGTGTAAAATAAAAATAATAGTCAATTTTATATAGTAAATAAATATACTTTCATATTCTGTATTCATAAAATATTACTGTTAGATTATTTACAATCCGAAAATTTTATATCATATAAATCGTGTTGAAATATTTTTATGCATTTCAAAAACTGATAGTGGTGAAAGCAAGGTCAATATTTTTCTAATTATTGTGGAATTAAACAGTAAAAAGACATTCATTTCTACACCGTGAATTTTAAAATTTATCAAAATTATACTGTATTGAATTAGAATTAATTGATAAGAAATAGTGAAATTTTTAAATATCCAAAAATTTCTAATTTTATTAAAACATTAAAAATAAGACTATATAATATATAAAAGTATCAAATGAGTATCTTATTTATTATTAAATCATCAATAAAAATAGGAATTATTTAAATCGATACATACATTTGCTATACAATATTCCTGAAGAAATACAACCATATAATTCACATTATATTAAAACTAAAAATCTAAAAATTCACGCTTATTAAACATTATTATTATGGTAAAAAACTCTTCTTTTAAATTCAAAAAGGCTGTGGTTCTATTAGGGCTGGGAGTTACTTTTTTTGCAAGCGCTCAGTCTTGGGATAATGTAAGTTCTTCAGATGTTATTTCAGCAGGCAACTCGAGTTTTAATAATTTGACAGTCGATGCGTCGGGTAATTATTACGTTTCTTATTATGATGTATCTGTAGCCAAGGGCTCCGTACAGAAATTCGACGGAACTTCTTGGTCATATCTTGGAGGATCACCGGGAATTACCAACGGTGTTGCCACCTATAATGCACTGGCCGCAGATACTCAGGGAAATATCTATTACAGCAATCAGGCCAGCTATCCTTCTACCGGTATGGAAGTAAGAAAATTTAGTGCAGGATCATGGAGCCAGCTGGCATCTGCAACAACTTCCGCTACCACTTATCAGGCCATGGCAGTTTCGCCTTCAAATACTCTTTTTGCTTATGCATCAGATGGATCCGGAACGGTAAGAAGATACAATAACAGCACATGGGAGCAGGTAGGAAATGCAGGTTTTGCAGGTGGAGCAACATTTGCAAAGATGATAGTAGGTTCAGATAACAACATTTATACATGTCAAGTAAATAGCGGTGGTGTTAAAGTGTACAGTATAAATGCTAATGCAAGCTCTACAGATTCATGGACTCAGGTTGGCGGAACTACTGCAGGAAATGCCTATAGTTCAGACAATTCTTATTCAGATATAGCTTTATATAATAATATGCCTTATGTAGTGTATGTCT
The DNA here is from genome assembly GCF_977014045.1 of Chryseobacterium lineare. NCBI lineage: Bacteria > Pseudomonadati > Bacteroidota > Flavobacteriia > Flavobacteriales > Weeksellaceae > Chryseobacterium > Chryseobacterium lineare. The sequence continues at coordinate 1,191,602 of NZ_CDRNIQ010000001.1, forward strand.
CAAGTACAGCTGAAGGCAGAAAATTGAATGTAAAGAAATTTGACGGAACTTCCTGGGTGCAGGTTGGTAATGCCAACTTTTCTAATACTGTAGTCAACAATACGGCCATTGCGGTTTCACCAAACGGTACACCATATGTAGTTGCCTGTATTTGGGACAGCTCTTTTTCGGATCATGGAAGGAACACTGTATACACATTAAATGCTTCTACAGGAAACTGGGAAAAGGTAGGAGGCGATTTTGTCTCATCAGGAGTTTGTACTTATAATGATATCGCTATAGATCCGGTTAACAATTATCTTGTTCTTGCCTATTCTCAAAACGGAACCATTGTAAAAAGAATTTCTTTGAATGCTTTAGCCGTAAATGATGTTAAAAAAGATGATTCATTCATGGTATATCCAAACCCTACAAAGGGAATAATTATTATTAAAAATAATAAAAAAATAAAATCTGCTGAAGTAATAAGTGTTTCAGGACAGATTATGAATACAAAAATTACAGATCAGAAGGTTGATATTTCTGATGTTCCTAAAGGTGTTTATTTCCTTAGAGCAACCTTTGACAACGGAAAAACTTCAGTAAAAAAGATTATAAAACAGTGAGAAATTGATTAAATAAAAAGTAAAGTAAAAAGTGAATTTGGTAAATTAAGAGAAGCCCGGAAACTTCAAATTGAAGTTTCCGGCTTTTTGTTCTAAAGTCATTTAAATTATGTTCATAATACATCAGCTTTAACCCAAACACTCACTGAGCAGGAATTTACGAGGAAAGCTGCTTTTCCTTGTTCATCTGTAATTACTTCTTCTTTTCTGTGATCCAGAAAATCTTTAAATTTTAAATGTGCATTTCTTTTTCCCAGATTAATTTCTTTAAAGCTCTCGGCACCATTTGAAATTATGGTCACACATCCGAAATTTTCATCACTTCCCATTCTCACCCAGGCGATGCAGTTAGGATCATCAAAATATTTCATCTGTTCTCCAAAAGCAAATTGCTTTCTGGCTATAAGTAACTTAGGTAGAGCTTCAATTTTCGGCATAACAATTTTCACTTCTTTTCCATCTTTTGTATCGGTGTATTCCGCTCCGTAAAGGTCAGGATAAAATATGCACGGATACGCATCTTCAGACAGTAAAATAACTGCATATGCCAGCGGTTTAAACCAAGCCTGAACGGCAGACTCCAACGCCTGCAAATTTTGGGTATCGTGGTTTTCAACAAATGAAACCGATGATGCAGGTTTGCACTCCATGAAACTTCCTTTCAGCAGTTGCGTCAGATCATAATCTTTTCCTTTTTCCGAAGCTTTAAAAAAATTATAATGCAAAGGCACGTCAAAGCATGAAATAAGATTATTCATTTTATCTGAAAAATAAGTGATCTTTTTCACATCATCCTTCCAGAATTCTCCCAAAACATAACAATCGGGATCTAATTCTGTTTTTATATAGGTAATCCATTCTTTCAAAAAACCGGAAGAAATGTGTTTGAGCGCATCCAGTCGCAGACCGTCCACTTTGGTTGTCTCAAGATACCATTTGATCCAATTTTTCATTTCCTTTATCACACCGGGATTCCGGTATTCTACATCAGCACCCATAAGGTAATCATAATTTCCGAACTGATGGCTTACATCATCCGTCCATACTGTGCCATATTCATTATGAATTTTAAAAATTCCAACCATTTCTTCGCCGTCTTTCCGTACAATATCGATTCCGCTGAAACAATTATGATCCCAGATAAAATCGGAATATTTACCCTTTCTGCCGGGAAATGTAAATTTGGTCTGAGCCAAAACTTCAAAAGTATCGGAAATAACAGTATTCCTGTTTTCTTCGTCTACCTCATGAACCTCTATTTTTTCTGCTTCATCAGCTCCCATCCTATGATTAAGCACAATATCGGCATACACATCAATACCGGAGTGATGGGCTTTTTCAATAGCCTTAATATATTCTTCTTTCGTACCGTACCGGGTAGGAATTCCGCCTTTCTGATCAAATTCTCCGAGATCATAAAGGTCATAGACATCATAACCTCTTCCATCAGTTCCCAAATTACACTTTGTAGCCGGAGGAAGCCATACTGCGGTAATACCGAGACTTTTTAAATATTCTGTATTCTCGGCAAATTCATTCCAAAGGTTACCATTATAATACCAGTGGAAATACTGAATAATTACTCCGTTCATAGTTTAATAATGTTACGCTTATTTGTTTGATCAGGTCGAATTTCGTAAATAATATTTTCTTAAAAATATGACTGTAATCATCGGGAGATGAAAATTTATTGTGATTTTGCTCATAATACTTTAACCTTATAGATGCTATCTTTGTTCAACACCTATAAGAAAGCATATGAAACCTAAACAAATTCCGGGAGTTCCCCGCCAGAAAAGCGGGGGATTTCATGATACTGAAAGCATAAAGCAATTTAAAACAATTGAAGTAAATGCTAAATTTGAAATCCTGAAAAAACGTTTCTTTTCTATTAATGAATGGAAAAGCTACTGCGGGAAAGCATCATCTGAATTTAAACATTTTAGTGAATCCGGGCATCCGGTCGACAGAGTTCCTCAAAGGGGAGATTTTGTAAGAATCGGCATTCCTGGCCCGGGTGCAAAGGAAGCAGATGGTTATGATTGGGTGGAAATTATCAATATTGCCCACAGAGATACAGGTGATTATGAATCGTACCTTGTTTCATGCCGACCTTCAAAATTACCGAATAAATCGAAGGGGCATGTTGCCCATTTTTATAGTGATTCTGCAACATCTAATTTTATGATTATTAAAGATGGTAATGTACTGAAAGTCGGAATTTATGGTCGTAATGAAAAGCCTAATTTCAATGCAACTTTTATTGATAAAATCAGGAATTCTATGATTGCGCTGGGCGGAATATTCGGAATTTCAAAAATACAGTGGAAAGTGCTTGCGGAAGGACTGCTTGATTTCAGATAAGTACATTTTTCAATTTATAAGATAAATCTTTTGATACCACATATAACCGTTTTCGACAAAGATGGTCTTATAGTTGCAGATTCATCACCAATCAATAATCACTAAATATAATTTATTATGGAAACTAAAACACCAGCTAAAAAGACAGCGGCAAAAACAACAACTTCTAAAACTTCAACAAAATCAACTTCTAAAACTCCTGCCAAGAAAGGTGCAGCCAAAGAACTGAAAGATCTTTTTGAAGATTCATTAAAAGATATTTACTGGGCAGAAAAAGCATTGGTAAAAGCATTACCGACAATGATGAAAAATGCCACTGATGAAAAGCTGAAAACAGCAATCGAAAATCACCTTGCTGAAACAGAAACTCATGTGGAAAGACTGGAAGAATGTTTTAAAGCTTTAGGCAAAAAGGCTCAGGCAAAAAAATGTGATGCCATGCAGGGACTTCTTGATGAAGGGAAAAGCATCATCGAAGAAACTGAACCTGGAACTGTAAGAGATGCAGGTATCATCGCTGCCGCACAAAAAGTAGAGCATTACGAAATTGCAACATACGGAACACTTGCAGCATTTGCAAAAGTCTTACAAGAAGAAGATTGTCTTAAATATCTTCTTGAAACATTGAATGAAGAGAAGAAATGTGACGAACTTTTAACTAAAGTAGCTGACACCAACCTTAACAGCAAAGCTATGTAAGCAATACTAAGCTACAAGAATAATAAGAGGTCTTTAAAGGCCTCTTTTCTTATATAATCCCGACTTCTTCATTATCATTAGATCGTCAATCCATAGGTGTTTTTCACCTGAGCCATCACAAAAGTACTGTGAGTGCTGCCAATGGAAGGAACGGCACCAAGAATGTTAAAGACAAAGTTCTGATACTGCTTCATATCCCGAACGTAGACTTTCAGAAGAAAATCAAAATCGCCGGAAATACTGTAGCATTCTGCCACTTCCTCAATTTCCAAGATCTCGCGTTCAAATTCCACGGCCAGATAACTGTCATTACTCTTTAATTTCAGCTGACAATATACTGTTAGTCCAAGATTGAGTTTTTCGGCGTCAAGTAATGCCGCATATTTCTTTATATATCCTTCCTGTTCGAGCCTTTTTACTCTTTCAAAAACCGGTGACGGTGATAGATTTATTTCCTTTGCGAGTTCTTTAACCGTTAGTTTTGAGTCATTCTGAAGCAATCTGAGCAGCTGCAAATCTTTATCATCAAGTTGATCCATAGAATAATATTCTTTATATGTTATAATTAATTCAAATATAAAGTAATTTATTCTTTTTAAAAATAATATAAAAGAATTATTTACTTAATTTAATACCAATCGTTAATACATTATTCTTTATCTCTATCTTTACTTAAAATAAAACGCTAAAAACGATAATGCTTTTAACGTTTTTATCTAATAAAAAGTAAAGGGAATATTTTATAATGAGAGATGCTCCTATTCTGGGGCTCTCTCTTTTTAAATGAAATACACATATACACGATAAAAATTTTACAAATTAGTAAATTAATCTTAGGGGAAGCAGCTTTACAATATTTTGTTCAGCTGCTTTTTTATTAACTATGATTTGAATTTTAAATAAATTATTCGTAAAACTATTTCGGTAATTCAGGTAAAGATATTCTTTGAGGATTTGCAGATAAAGTTCTAAGGAAAGCTTCCAGCTGATGGACTTCCTGATCAGACAATTCCAGCATTCGTACCATCCCGGATCTTTCAGACTTCAATAATATTCCCTCATAAACCGTAGAGCGTTTCTGAGAATACTCGGGATTTCCTTTACTGTAAAATCGTATCACTTCGTCTAATGTTGCCATTGATCCGTTATGAAAATAAGGCCCTGTACGGGAAACCTCTCTCAATCCCGGAACACGGAATTTTCCGGCATCGTTTGTATCTTTTGTAAAGAGATACCTCCCGGGATCCTCTCCTTTTTCACCCAACAAAGCCGTTCCGATATTTTCAAACTTATTATTAGAAAAGTATCCTGAGTTGTGGCAATTGATACACTGCGCTTTAGTTCTGAAAAGATGAAGTCCCATCAGCTCATCATCGGTATATACATCCGGTTTACCATCAATAAACTGATCAAATTTACTCGCTGTGCCTTTGACATTTCTTTCAAAAGTGGCAATCGCTTTTGAAATACGTTCTTTTGTGACAGTTTTATTGCCGAATGCTTTTTCAAACAACATTTGATATCCTTTAATACTGGCAATTTTGCCGGCTGCCACGTCCATGTGCTCGCCCATTTCTTTTTGATCCTGGATCGGCATTTGTGACTGCTCTTCCAGCGATCCGGCACGACCATCCCAGAATAAAGATTTTGCATACGCCACATTAAAAATGCTCATTGCATTTCGGGATCCCAACTGGCGGTCGTGACCGAAAGAAAATGTTCTGTTATCACACCAGGCCAATTCCGGATCATGGCACGATGCGCAAGCGATCTGATTTGATTTTGAAAGGCGCGGATCAAAAAAAAGTGTTTTCCCCAGCAATTCTTTTTCAACTGAATACTGATTGTCTGCAGGAAAAGAAACATCCGGCAAATGACCGATTTCGGAAAATGTTGAAACAGATTCCGGATCCAGAATGGGCTTTGGCCATGTTGAAACATCACCTGACGAATATAATTTTCGCAGATGGTTCATGAAATCAGCTTTTTGATTAAGTTCTTTCTGTACAGAATTGTTCAGACAATTATTTAAAACTGAAACAAGAAGAAACAAAACAAGGATCCAGCTTAAAGCATTCTTCATAGGTCATTTGAATTTCAGCAAAAATATGATTTTTTAATTTTGATTCTTAATCGCTGAACTTTTTTATATTATTTAAAACAATTAAGCCCTTTATAAATCAGGTGTTAAGAAAAAATATTGCAAAATTAATCATACAGATGTAACAATAAGACACCCCAGGGTGTCTTATATCTAAAACTTAGTTTTAAATGAAAACCATTTTAACACCTATTGCTTTATTGGCTAGCATTCTGACATTTGCACAAACTGAAAAAGATACAATAAAATCTACCAAGGAAAAGGAAATAGAAGGCGTAACGGTAACGGTAAGAAAACCCACCGTAGAATCTAAAGTTGACCGTACTGTGTTTAATGTTGCGAACAGCTCAATACTGGCCGGAAATACAACCTGGGATGTACTGCGAATGACTCCGCTGGTGAGTATTGATAATAATGATGCGATAAAAGCAGAAGGAGAATCGGTAACGGTATATATCAACGACAGAAAATCTGTTTTCACAGGAAAGGAATTAAAAGAATATTTAAAGACTATTCCTGCCGACAATCTTATGAAAATTGAGGTGATTACAAGTCCGTCCTCACGTTACGAAGCAACAGGAACCGTTATTAATATTGTTCTGAAAAAGCGTGACGATGAAGGGCTAAAAGGAAGCGTAACACTCAACAACAGACAGAATACAAAAAATTCCCAGTACACCAATTTTAACCTGAATTACCATAAAAAGAATTTCACCCAAACGCTCATTGGAAGCTATAGTGATAACACTTATGTGCAGAAAGATTCAAGTTTTTACTCATGGTATGCCGACAATTCTACCAACCAGATCGACAGCTATGTGATTGGAAGAAGCAAAAGCCCTTCCGTTTCTTCCACTTCCGAATATGAGATTGATGCCAAAAATACCGTGGGGGTCATCCTGGAATATTACCAGAGCAATTCAACTTCAAATTCTGAATCCAGCGGAAGCGATTATCTTAATAATATTTTTAAAAGTTCTTTTGATCAGAACCAGAATTCAACGGGACTCAACCGTAATTTGGGAACCAATATTTTTTATAAATGGTACGATAAGGAAAAGAATAAAATTCTCGATGTAAATCTCGGAACCAATTATTACGGACAGGCGGAAGACAGTTATTTTATCAGAAATACTCTTTCAGCACAAGACGGCCCTTCAAACCAGAGTCTCGGAGTTCTCACAGATACAGAAAACAGGAATTATTATGCAAAAATAGATTACACCCAGCCTTTGGGTAAATCCGGAGCAAACTTTGAAGTCGGAGGAAAAATAAATTTTAATAATAATGTCATTCCCAACAATTTATACGGGAATATGCTGAGCGGTCTCAGCAGTCATGATGTTTTCCATTACGAAGATTATATTGCATCACTTTATGCGAATTACAGCAGGACTTTTTTTAAAAAGCTTGAAACAAGGATTGGCCTTCGTTACGAGTATATCGATTATAAACTCCGTCAGGATGTGGCGGGTGCTTCGAGAAAAGACTCTTACGGTACTTTCCTGCCTAATATTTTGCTGAAATATACATTCTCGGATAAATATGATTTAAGTTTGACCTATAACCGTAATATCTGGAGACCATGGTACGCAGAATTCAATCCTTTTATGACACCAAATACCAACGGAATTTACAGCCGCGGAAATATTGATCTGGATCCTAATCCAAGTGACAGGCTTTACATGAAGCTCGGAATTATGAAGAAATATTTTATCTCCGCAAGATATATGTACACAGATCAGGATTACTGGACCGATTACCTGCAGGAAGATATTCCGGATGGTACCGGAAAAAAGACGATCAATATCACCCAGCCGTCCAATTTTACCGGAAAGGTTCACAAATATTATTTGTATGCCAATACCAATCAGACGTTTTTTAAAAATAAATTTACGGTAAACCTTGGGCTTGGATGGTATTATATTGATAACAGTGATTTTAATACGAAAAATGGTATTAAAGGCGATCCATATATCAGCTATCTGAGTGCATCTACAAATCTTTCTTATACCAATCTTTTCAATAAGAATATTAACATAAGTGCATGGATGGAGATTTCCAACCAGAATAATGGAAACTCTACAACCAACAAAGCCAATATTTTTCACAATATTTCTGTAACCAAAATATTTCCTAAAACCCAAATGGAAGTCAGCCTTCAGCTGATGAATATTTTCCAGAGACCGAATTATGATGCAACTACTTACAACCAACAGGGATTTGTACGAAGTGCTTCGACCTGGGATTGGTATGGCGCTTCCATTTCATTTGTAAAACGTTTTGGAAACCAGAAAGTAAAAGAAAATACCAAAACCGATGTTGAGAAAAACGGCGGCGGCGGAAAATAAAGTTAACATTCCTCATTAGCAAACGGGTGATGAACATAATATGTTATCATCCGTTTTTTTATTTAATTAGAATGAATAATAATAAAATATGCTAAATAATTATTTTTAACCCAATCGTGGCACGAATATTTTATGCTATAAATAAAAATACCAAGGATGATACAAAGCTTCGAAATAAGAAAAATGATCAGAAATTATTTAACTTCATGTGTTAAATCACAGTTCGACATCGATATAAATTTAGAAAAAGAATATATACTTACAGAAAATTTAGTATCAAAAAAAACAATTATTGCGCCTACTTTTACAAATGAAATACTGTCAAGGCCAGATATTAAATTGTTTTTAACATCATTGATAACAGAGATAAATAACGAAAAATGCAGCAGGGAATTCATTATGGAAAAAATGAAATCTGCAAAAGAATCTGATTCTCAGCAGGTGGAAATAATATAGCAAATCCCGGAAATAAATCCGGGACTTTATTTTAAATAAACGATAATTCTTTATTGTAAAAAACTTGCCACCTTTTCTTCAAGATCTTCCAGATTAAAAGGTTTGGCAACATAATCATCCGCCTGCGCCTGTTTTGCCAGAGCAACAATATCATTATTCGCCGTGACATAGATGACGGGAATATTTTTAAATTCATCATGATTTTTCAGAAGTTTTGTTGCTTCCACCCCACCGATTTTAGGAATCCAGTTATCCATAAGAATAACATCCGGCTTGTATTGTGCCACTCTTTCCAGAATATCGTGCGAGGTTTCGGAAATTTCCACCTGATAACCATTTTCTTCAAAAATGATGCTGATCACTTCAAGAATTGTTGTGTCGTCATCAAAAATCAGGATTTTCTTTTTATTCATATTCTTACGTAATTGTTAGGGATTTTCTTTATTTATTAATTGATTTATGTATTTTGGGAGATCTTCCGGTTTAATGATGAGGTCATATTTCACTTCCTGAATGGCATGTTTCGGCATGTAATCAACCTCTGCGGTTTCGGGATCCTGGATCCATACGGTTCCGTTATTCTTTTTTATATAAGATAAACCTTCTACACCGTCGGCATTGGCTCCTGAAAGAAGTACGCCGATAAGATTTTCGCCATAGATCTCCGCCGCCGATTTGAAAGTAACATCAATTGACGGTCGGGAATAATTCATCTTTTCTGAACTGTCCAGCGACATTGTTTTTTTATCTTCAAAAAGCAGGTGATAATCTGCAGGGGTAATGTATATTTTATTGGATTCAATTTCCGTTTTATCGTCAATTTCCACCACCTCGACTGGTGAAAGCTGCTGAAGCAGTGCCTGAAGAATATTATTGGAATGCGCCTTACGATGCAAGACTAGCAAAACAGGAACTGCAATTTTATCATTCAGTTTTTTAATCATTTCAATAATTACCTGAAGACTCCCCGCAGAGCCTCCGATAATTATCAGTTCGGTATTTATATTTTCTTTGTTCAATATCATTAATTATGATCCAATTTTTTCCAGATTCTCTGATCGTCGATCTGATGATAATTTTCATCTAATTTAGAAAATCTTAGTGTTTCTTTCGCTCCTAATGCCAAAAAACCTAAATTTTCTAAGCTATTATCAAATAAACGGAATACTCTTTCCTGAAGACCACGATCAAAATAGATCAGAACGTTTCTGCATACAATCAGCTGAAAGCTGTTGAAAGAGCTGTCTGAAACCAAATTGTGTGTAGATAATATGAGCTTTTCCTGTAAACTTTTATCAAATTTTACACTGTCATAATTTGCGGTATAATAATCTGAAAAATCTTTTTTCCCTCCTGATAAAATATAATTTTCAGAATATAGTTTCATCTGCTGCAATGGGAAAACTCCTGCTCTGGCCGTTTCCAGAACTGAAGGATTGAGATCTGTTCCATAAATCAGAGATTTATGATAAAGGTTGGCTTCTTTCAGCAAAATAGCGATCGAATAAGCCTCTTCACCCGTCGAACAGCCGGCGACCCAGATTCTTATCAATGGATAGGTTCCCAGCTGAGGAAGGATTTTCTCTCTTAAAGTCTTGAAAAATAGCGGATCACGAAACATTTCCGTAACATTAACCGTGATTTCCTCTATGAAACGTTTCAGGTATTCCGGATCGTTCAGAATGGTATATCGCAGTTCTGCAAAGCTGGTAAACCTGTCTATCAAGCAAATACGATTTACCCTGCGTTTAAACGACGCTCTGCTGTATTCGGAAAAATCGTAGCCATACATATCATAAACATCTTTAATCAAGTATTCTACCTCTTCATCTTTTATGATACTAGGCTCCAGCATTTACATTAGTTTTTCAATAGCATTTATTAACTGATCCACATCTATCGGTTTCGATACATAATCCTGAGCTCCGGCATCAAGACATTTCTGACGGTCTTCGGGCATAGCCTGCGCCGTTACGGCAATTACCGGAATTCCACTGATAGAAGGTGTATTTCTTATTATTCTTATCGCTTCGTAACCGTCCATCTCCGGCATCATCATATCCATAAGCACAGCGGTGAACTGATTGTCTTTCTTCAGAATATCAATAGCTTCCTGGCCCATTGTACAGCTTTCGATCTGATATCCCCTTGATTTCAGGGTCAGTTTTAGAGCAAATATATTTCGCGGATCATCGTCCACAATTAAAACTTTTTTGTTCATCAGAATTTTAGCTGTTTAAATTTCATATAACCAAACTCTAAGTAAGGATAATAGCTGATCGATATCCACCGGTTTCGAAATGTAGTCCGAAGCTCCTGCAGTGATGCATTTTTCACGCTCTCCGATCATCGATTTTGCAGTGATGGCAATAATCGGTAATCTTGTAAACATCGGCATTTTCCGGATCTGCTTTATTGTTTCGTATCCATCCATTTCCGGCATCATCATATCCATTAAAATAACGTCTACGTCAGGATGTTCTTTAATTTGCTGCAGTGCATGCTTTCCGTCCATGGCAACTACTACTTCCACTTTGTATTTCTCCAGAGCTTTTGTCAGAGAGAATATATTCCGTACATCATCATCGGTGATCAGTATCTTTTTTCCGCTTAAGACTTCTGTTAAAGATCCTAACGTTTTATTCCTTACTGTTTCAGTAGAATTATTCTTTTCTTCTACAAGATGTAAAAATAAGCCTACTTCATCTAAAATCCTCTGATAAGAATGCGCTGTTTTTACCACGATAGAATCAGCGTACTGCTTTATTTTTAATTCTTCTGATTTAGACAAATTCCGTTCCGTAAATATAATGATCGGAAGATTTTCCAGACCGTCATAGCTTTTTATGGATTCAATGATTTGATATTCATCTCCTTTTAATGATCCTATATCAAGAATTACACAATCTACGTGATCGGTAGTGAGTGCTTTAACGCTATCCTCAACATTGTTTTCTACCGATAATGAGATGTTAAAATTGCCCAGGAAATAAGAAAGCGCACTAGCATGTCTGGCATTTTCTTCAACGATTAAAACTTTCTGCGGAGATTTGCGGATGACTTCTTCAATTTTTCTGAATACTTCGGTCATCTGATCCAGCGCTACAGGCTTATTGATAAAGTCGATGGCACCTTTCATCAGGCTTTCTTTTTTCACATGCAATACAGACATCATATGCACCGGAATATGCTTGGTTTCAGGGTTTGATTTAAGCTCATCCATCACCTGCCATCCGTCTTTTACCGGAAGCTGTACATCCAGGAGAATAGCATGCGGACGGTACTGTAATGCAGCCGGAAGACCATGATCCCCCCTTACGGCTACCACTGCTTTATAATTCTGCAGATGAGCATACTTTAACAGAGCTTTTGCAAAGTTGGTATCATCTTCGATAATTAAAATCACCTTGTCACCATCCCGGATATTTTCCCTGTCGTCATTTACATTTTCAGGGATTTTCAGATCATTGATCGTATTGTAATACTCTTCTTCGCCATCATCAAGAATATTTTTAATTTCCACTACATCTTCACGAATAATATCTACCAAGTCCTGATCTGTTTCTATGTGTTCAATTTCATATTCAGCAATCGCTTTTACCGGAATGATGAGGCTGAATTCACTTCCCTCACCCACTTTACTTTCCAGATTCAACTCTCCTCCCAAAAGTCGGGCAATTTCCCTGCTGATTGATAATCCAAGGCCTGTACCTCCAAATTTTCTTCTCGTAGAACCGTCTGCCTGCTGAAATGCTTCAAAAATAATTTTCTGCTTATCTTCTGCAATGCCTATTCCGGTGTCTTTCACGGAGAAAATAATAAAATCTTTCTTCCTGGGATCTTTCTTAATATTTAAACTAATGCTTCCTTGCGTTGTAAACTTCAAAGCATTTGACAATAAATTCCTTAACACCTGATCTACTCGTAAGCGATCGGTTTCAATGGCTGGCTGTAAATCATTTTCGATCTGTATGTTAAACTGAAGCCTTTTTTCCTGAAATACCGGGTTGAAGAGGTTTTTTAAATCTTTAACAATATCATCAACAATCACCTCCTGGTATTCCAGTGTCATTTTACCTGATTCGATTTTGGCAAGATCAAGAATCTCATCAATTAACGTCAGTAAGCTGCTTCCCGAACTTTGAATTACTTTTGCCGATTCGATCTGGTCTTCATTTAAATTCTCTTCCGGGTTTTCGGCCATCAGACGGGATAAAAGCAAGATTGAATTCAGCGGTGTACGCAGCTCATGAGACATGTTCGCCAGGAACTCCGATTTATACTTGGTGCTCAACGCAAGCTCTTCTACTTTTTTTTGAATCTCATTATTACGTTCAGCAATCAGGTGATTTTTTTCTTCCAGTAATCTTGATCGTTCTTCCAGCTCGGCATTCGCCTGCATCAGCTCTTCCTGCTGTACTTTAAGTTCTTCCTCGGAAGCCTGTAATTTTTGGGTCTGCGCTTCAAGTTCTGTATTAAGGTTCTCAAGTTCAGAATGCTGTACCTGTAACTCTTCAGATTGTGCCTGGGTTTCTTCCAGAAGTTGCTGCTCTTTTTCACGGCCTTTCGCAGCGCTTAATGCAACGCCTATATTTCGGGTACATTCAACAAAATAGTTCACCCTAGTTTCATCGAAATTATTGGTAGATCCTAATTCCAGAACACCTATGACCTTGCCATCCGCAAAAATCGGGAGGAGTAATATTCCATAAATTTTGATTTTGCTGCTGGCAAATGTTACCACAAAATCATCCTCATGAAGATTATTATAAACCTGAGTTTTTTCGGTAATAAAAGCCTGACCTACCATTCCTTCACCAGGTTCGAAAATCTTTTTCATGTTGTTTTCCAGGCCTAAAGCAGCTTTTAGCTTAAGCAATCCTTCATCATAAAGATAAATTGAACCATTGATGCATTTACCGTATTCTATGATCTGATCTAATGCATTATCAGAAACTTCCTGTACAGACTTGTTTCCCATCATCGATTCATTGAGTAAAGCAAGTCCTTTCTGGCGCCAGTCGCTGGCATTAATTTTATCAAAAGAAATCTTAAGAGATTCCGTCATATTGTTCAGGGATTCTGCAAGATCACCAAGATCATCCTGAGAATTGTCTATCGCCCGTTGGCTGTAATCTCCGTTGGCTACTCGGTTGGCAATCTGCTGAATAGCACTTACCCGTCTGCTGATTTCAATATCTTTTGCCTGAAGCGCTTTTTCTAATTTATCTCTACGAATAAGGTCTGCTCTCAGTTTTATATAAAAATATGCAGTCACTACAATAGCACCGATAGCTGAAATAATAATAAATAAAACAGTTGTATTGGATGATCTGTTGAGATCTTTATTCTTCATGGCAAGCTGAACCTCCTCATACTGAACGAATTCCTGAACAAGTTTTCGGCATCTGTCCATGTAACCTTTACTTAGAAGAATCTGCTCCTGAGTCATTGTCATGCCTCTTTTCCTGTTATCTACAAAATGTTTTAGATTTGAAATATTAGTATTAACATTTCTTTCAAGCTCATGCAATCGGCTAACCTGCCTTTTATCTTTAATGTCTAAATTTTTAGCTCTTTCTATAGCTTTGGGAAACTCGACAAGACTCCTGTTGAAAGGTTCCAGAAAACTTTCCCTGCCGGTCAATTGATATCCTCTATTACCCGTTTCAGCATCCAGTAAAGAAATTAAAACATCTTTTACTGCTGTGATGGATCTTCGGCTTTTTGAAAGATTTTCGCGATTTTCCATCTGTTTCTGTATGCTGACATAAGATGCAATGGAACTCGCAATCAGGATGACTAAAGAGAGTCCTACCCCAAACTGAAGATTTCTTATAATTTTTTTCGGCATTGAAAATTAATTTAATGGTAATGTGAAATAAAATGTAGATCCCTCATCTACTTTGCTGGAAACACCAATATTTCCGTGATGCTGCTTGATGATTTCAGAGCATATGAATAAACCAATTCCCATTCCCTGGAATTGAAGAGAAGATTCTTCCACACGGTAAAATTTACGGAAAACAGCTTCCTGCTTAAAATCCGGAATACCGATTCCGAAGTCGGTAACATTCACCTTTACTTCCTGCTCTTCTTCGTCTACAAAAGTAGTGACAATCACCTGATTGTTTTTAGGGGAATATTTAATGGCGTTTGTTAAAAAATTGATTAAAACCTGCTCAATTCGGATCTCATCAAGCGGAATAAGAATGTCGGGCTTTACACCGTCCCTTTTTATTTTAACACGACTTTCATCATGAGTCTGAAGAATAGTTTCAATCGCATTGCTGATCACATTTTCAAGATTGGTAGGCTTTTTATTTATTTTAAGTTTGCCGTTTTCGATTTTGGAAACATCCAGCAAATCTGTAATCAGCGTATTAAGCTTCTCTATCTGATCCTGAACTTTTGTCACAAATCCTGCTTCAGCACTTTCCTTATCCAGTTTTAATTTTCTTTCCAGAAGCTGAACATAAGCTTTAATACTCGTTAAAGGAGTTTTGAGCTCATGGCTTGCAATACTCAGGAATTCATCCTTTTCCTTTTCTACTTTTTTCTGGTCGTCGATATCTGTGAAAGTTCCGACCCAGTTTTTAATGGCATCGCCGTCATATACCGGAGTAACGCGAAGCAGATGATAGCGGTAATCTCCCGACTCAATATTTTTAATTCTGACCTCAAGTTCCAAAGCGATTCCTTTTTTTCTGCACCGCTCAAATTCTTCTTTAATATTGAAGTCATCGGGATGTGTTTCCGGGAATTGTTTCTCAGATTCGGAATACTGATACCATTTGCAGTTCACAAAATCTACAGATCCTTCTTTAGTCAGCGTAAAAGCAATCTGGGGCAGTGACTCCAGCATCAGATGGAAATGGTCGATCTGAGATTTCAGAGTTACCTGCGATTCTCTTCTGCCTTTTACTTCAAGTTCCAGACTCTGTTGCGTTTTTTTCAGGGCAATATTCTGCTCCTGAAGGTTGTAGAAGGTTTTAACTTTTAATAAAAGAATTTCCGGATCTACAGGTTTTGTCACGTAATCTTTACCCCCGGATGCATAACCTCGTGTTATAAATCTTTTTTCAGTATTTACCGCGGATAAGAATATAATAGGTACTTCCTTCGTTTTACTGTATCCTGCAAGGGTTTCCGCTACCTCGAAGCCGTCCATATCAGGCATCTGTACATCTAAAATAATTAAGGCATAATCATTTTTCAACGCTTTTCCCAATGCTTCCTCACCAGAATCAGCTGTATCAACCTGAAAATCTTTTGATTCCAGCAGTTTTTTCAGCGAATAGAGGTTACTTTGGTTATCATCAACAATTAAGATCATAGAAATATAGAATCAATAATTAATTATATTTAGTTTAACCTCAAAAATACTCACAAAATTCCGAATAATACTAACATTTTAGCGATTATCCGCCTGCATACCACATTAATGCGAATATATTTTTAAGGGTAAAAAAAATCTCTAAGTACGCAGCAATATTTATTCCAGTAAATCAATGTTTTAGAATAAAATTAATTGAAACTTTATATTTTGTAAATAAATTTCCTAAAAAAAATATAATTCACGGCACAGTGTTTGAATATTAGCTGACAACACTTTTTCACTTAAATATATACTTTCAAGTTTTAAACCCCTGTATTTTCGGGGGTTTATTGTTTTTGTATTTAAAATATAATTAAAGTGTACAGATTTTGCAAGGATGATTTTATAATAATTAATTTAAATTATCAGTATCAAATTAAAAAACTTATTATATGTTAATTGAAGAACAACTCTTATTATCATACGGAGCAGAACTCGAAGACCTTAGATCTTCTTACGTCATATTTGAGGAAAACAGCGTTCCTAAGTATTATTATCAGATCGTAAAAGGAAGAATAAAGCTTAATCATTACAATGAAGATGGTAAAGAGCTCATTCTCGCCATCCTGAATAAAGGGCTTAGTGTATGTGAATTATTATTATTTATTGACGAAACATATCCTGTAAATGCAATAGCTTTTGAAGAAACGACTGTGTTGAAATTACCGAAAAATAGTTTTGTGAGATTATTGGATGAGAATCCGCAAATTTCAAGGGATATCAATAAATTTTTGTCTGAGCGCCTGTATTATAAATACATCATGCTGGAAAACAATACTTCTCTTCGTCCGGATGTCCGGATTAAAGGCGCTTTACGCTATCAGAAAAGCTTCAGTGCCGACGATTCGAAGTTCTCATTTGAAGTTCCTCTTACAAGGCAACAGATTGCCTCAATTACCGCTCTGAGAGTAGAAACGGTAATCCGAACCATCAAAAAACTAGAAAAAGAAGGTTTTCTGAAAATTATCAACAGGAAAATTTATATTTAATTTTAATGTTTCCCTAGCTATAAACAACTGAATTGTTTTTAAATTCAGAACTTTGCAGCAGAAACTTAAAAAATGAATTGGATTATCTTAATTATTGCAGGATTGTTTGAAGTGGCCTTCGCATCATGCCTGGGCAAAGTGAAAGAAACGACAGGAGCTACCATGTACTTCTGGTTTGCAGGATTTCTTATTTCCCTTACAATCAGTATGCTTTTACTCATCAAAGCGACAGAAACACTTCCTATCGGTACGGCGTATGCGGTCTGGACCGGAATCGGCGCAGTAGGAACGGTACTGGTGGGTATATTTTTATTCAGAGAACCGGTAACATTTTGGAGGATATTTTTTATAATAACATTGATAAGCTCTGTTATCGGATTAAAAGCGGTTTCTTCGCATTAAGATTATTAAAGAAAAATTTTTAAATAGAAAACGCCTCCGGCAGTCGGAGGCGTTTTATTATTTTTTATAAACTAAGGGCAGAATTTCATTTTTTCTGAGCCCATATTTTGTAATTTCTTCCTCTGAAAACTGTTGGGAGTAGAAATTGACGTCTATTTCAAAACCTACTTTCTGAAGTCTGTCGAAATAATCCATTCCGTACCAACGCACGTGGTCATACTGTCCGAAATGTTTCTGACGTTCCTTAGGATCTTTGATCGTAAAATCTTCATAGGTTTTTTCCAGAGAATTCTTCATAGGAACCTGCAGAATACCCCATCCGCCGGGACGCAGCACACGATACAATTCACTCATAGCTTTCGCATCATCTTCAATATGCTCTAAAACATGATTACAGAAAATAATATCAAAACTTTCATTTTCGAAAGGAAGATCCAAGATATCTGCTTTTACATCCACGATGGGAGAAAATAAGTCCGCTGAAATATAATTCAGGTTTCTCATTCTCTTAAATTTTCTCAGAAATTCCTGCTCGGGAGCAATATGCAGAACTTTATAATTTTTAATAAAAAAATCGGTTTCATTCTGAAGATACAGCCACATCTGGCGATGTCTTTCCAGACTTAAAGTTCCAGGTGATAAAGCATTTTCACGTTGTTTTCCATATCCGTAAGGAAGAAACTTTCTGTATGATCTTCCGTCGATAGGATCAATAAAACGGTCACCTTTAAAAAGCTGATAAATGAGAGGCCTCGCCCAAATGCTTATTTTAATCAGCATAGGACGTGGAATTTTATTTAATAAAAGTTTGGCAACCTTTTTCATTAAAAATCCAATTGGAAAGCTTTTTCCTCATTACTTTCAATACCTAAAGCATCGTAAATATACCGAAACGTAGAAAGCAGCACCGGTTTTCCGTTAATTACTGCAACATCATGCTCAAAATGCGCAGATGGCTGATTGTCTAGAGTAGTCACCGTCCATCCATCATTATGAAATTTCACTTTTTCGGTACCGAGATTAATCATCGGCTCAATAGCGATTGTTAAACCATCTTTGATCACTTTTCCGCTTCCCTGTTTTCCGTAGTTCGGAACCTGCGGATCTTCATGCATCTGTCTTCCTACGCCGTGCCCCACAAGTTCTCTTACGACTCCATAGCCCTCTTTTTCGCAGTGAGCCTGGATGGCATGAGAAATATCTCCTATTCTTTTTCCTCTGATGCACTGCTCAATACCTTTGTAAAGAGATTCTTTAGCGACTTTCAGAAGTTTTTTGGTTTCAGGTTTTACTTCTCCAATTTCAAATGTGTAAGCGTGATCTCCTACAAAACCATTTAAAATAGCTCCGCAATCCACAGATAAAACATCACCTTCTTTAATTTCTTCCTTACTAGGAAAGCCGTGAACAACCTGCTCATTCGGTGAAATACATAAAGAATACGGAAAACCTCCATATCCTAAAAATGCGGGTTCAGCGCCGTGATCTTTAATAAAATCATGTGCCAGTTTATCTAAATACAAAGTGGTAATTCCCGGTTTGATCTCTTTGGCCAGCATTCCTAATGTTCTGGAAACCAACTGAGCACTCTGTTTCATCAGACGTAATTCGTCTATTGTTTTTAATTGAATCATAAATAATGTAACAATTTAAAAATTTAACAATGTAACAATCAAAAATTGGTAAACTGTTATATTGTTAGATTTATTCTTTACCAGAATAATCCTTTTTTCTTTTCTTTTTTAAGTTTTGAATACGCCAAAACCTCTTTTCCTTCCACACGGAATTCTATTCTTTCCTGAATAATATTGTAGATTTCGCCCCATCCCGGAAAACCACCCAGATTTCTGTCGTCAATGAACCAGTCTGCATCTATTTTTCTTGATTGGGTTTCAGAATCAAAAACTTCACCTTCAAAACTTGAATTGACAGCATAAAATTCAATACCGTTCTTTTGACAGAATTCAATGGCCTCATCAAGTGTTTTTCCATGACGGTATGTCCAGAGAATCAAGCGATACCCTTCTGACTGAAGCTTTTTTAATGTCTCAAAAGCAAAAATTTTTGCTTTACCAATCGCCGGATAGGCATCATCAACAATAGTCCCGTCGAAATCTACAGCAATTTTCTTATTATTCATTATGTGAATTTATTTTTTAAAAACGCAAAGATACAAAAAAGAGTGCCAAAATAATCCGGCACTCATGAGTTTTATAATTTACTATTGACTAGCTTTTGACCCATTTGAATTGAAACTGCAGGTCAGGCGTAGAAATCCTGTCCGTAATTTTCTGAAGTCTTCCTGGAAGTTTCATCAGATATTCCTGTGCTTTCTCGGCTTTTTCGTTAAGACCTTTTATGTGTTCAATTTTCCATTCATCCAAAAGATCTTTAAGAATATTGATATAATCCTGTCCTGTATATACCATGCATCTCTGTGCAGCATCCGAAAAATGTCCCCAAAGTTCTCCCGCTTTCTGTCCGGATTGTCTCATCATGTGGGCTGGCATTACAATTTTTTTACGCATCATATCTTCAAATGCAAGAATCATTTCAGAAGGATCGATCTCAAGAATTTTCGTTACAAAATGTTTGTATGCTTTGGCATGTCTTGCTTCATCTGCAGCGATTACGCCACACATTTTAGCCAGCTTTCCGTTTCCGGACTGTTTTGCCAAAGTTCCTACTCTTCTGTGAGAAACATTGGTAGCGGTTTCCTGGAAGCTTGTGTAAACAAAATTTCTGTACGGATCCATACTTGTTCCCAAATCGAAACCATCATTGATAAGATATTGTGTTGTTACTTCCATTTCTCTCATGTTTACTCTTCCGCACAGGTAAAGATATTTGCTTAAAAGATCTCCGTGTCTGTTTTCTTCGGCAGTCCAGGCTCTTACCCAGTTGGCCCAGCCAATTTCTTTCTGTTCCTGATCTACTCCATCTACGCCCATCAACCAGGATTCATATGAAGGTAAAGCCTCTTCCGTAATACAGTCTCCAATTAATGTTACGAAAAGATCGTAAGGCATTTCACGTGCAAAAGTCTGGATTTCTTCTAAATCATATTTGAAATCTGAGCTTGATGGATCAGGAAGATAATCGGAAGGCTGCCAGATCTTTTCAATTGGCGTTAAAAATTTATCCAGAAAAGAGCCTACTTCCTTTTCCAAAATTCCCATTACTTCTTTTCTTACAAGCTTTTGATACATTCTTTAAATTTAGGATTAATTTGCAAATTTAGAGTTTTATTTATTATTTAAAACATAATAATCTGTTAATTCTTCTGATATTCATCATAAAAATTGCCGCTATATAAAATACAACGGCAATTTTAACGTAATATTATTATTCTAACTGATTAATATATCACCTGTCATAATCTCAGGAATCTCTATATCCATTGCTTTTAAAATAGTTGGTGCCACGTCCCCGAGTTTACCGGGCTTCAGATTCCAGGTATGGTCTTTATCCATCACGATAAAAGGAACCAGATTCGTGGAATGCTGCGTATTTGGTGTACCATCCGGATTAATCATCACGTCAGAATTTCCATGATCTGCAAGAATGAAAACCACATAACCGTGTTCATAAGCAGTTGTCGCTACTTTTTCAATGCATTTATCTACCGTTTCCGCTGCTTTTACAGCCGCCTCAAAAACACCGGTATGGCCTACCATATCAGTATTGGCAAAATTTAAACATATAAAATCTGCTGTTTCATTTTCCAGCTCAGGAACGATGGCATTCGTAATGTCGTAAGCAGACATTTCAGGTTTAAGATCATAAGTCGGAACATCCTTCGGACTTGGGCAAAGCAGTCTCTTTTCTCCATTGAAAGGCTCTTCTCTTCCTCCTGAAAAGAAGAACGTTACGTGAGGATATTTCTCTGTCTCTGCAATTCTGATCTGAGTTTTATGATTTCTTTCCAGAATTTCGCCCATTGTTTCATGAAGAACTTCTTCATCAAAAACTACGTGTACATCTTTAAAAGTTTTATCATAATTGGTTAAAGTCACATAATACAGCGGCAGTTTTCTCATAAAATATTCCGGATGACCTTGCTGCGTAAGTACTTCTGTGATCTCACGCCCTCTGTCTGTACGGAAATTGAAGCAGATCACGACATCATGATCAGTGATTTTAGCTACCGGAACAACATTTCCAATCGCTGTAGAATCGATCACAATAATCGGCTTCATAAACTCATCGGTAATATTTTCATCATAAGACTTCTGAATTTCCAGTAATGCATTGGTCGTCTGAGCGCCAACACCTTCCACCATCGCATCATAAGCAATTTTTACACGTTCCCATCGCTTGTCTCTGTCCATTGCGTAATATCTTCCCACCACAGTAGCCAGTTTACCAACGGTTTTTTCCATGTGATTCTGAAGATCTTCAATAAATCCTTTTCCGGAATGAGGATCACAGTCGCGGCCGTCTGTAAAAGCATGAACAAATACATTTTCATGTAAACCGAATTCATGAGCCGCGGTTAAAAGACCTTTCAGGTGATTGATGTGAGAATGCACCCCACCGTTGGAAACCAGACCTATAAAATGTACTTTTTTATTTTCTCTTTTAGCATATTCAAAGGCATCCTGAATAACTTTCTGCTGACCCAATGATCCATTTTCAACAGCCATATTCAGCTTCACAAGATTTTGGTAGACTACTCTTCCTGCACCCAGATTCATATGTCCTACTTCTGAATTTCCCATTTGTCCTGCAGGTAAACCTACCGCCAGTCCGCTTGCTTCCAGTGTGGTATGTGGAAAATTTTTAAGACAGTTATCTATAAATGGAGTGTTTGCTTTGTCAATGGCTGAAACGTCCGGATTCATTCCCAATCCCCATCCGTCGAGGATGGCTAATATTGCTTTTTTCGACATTTTGTATAAACTTTTGTATTACAAATTTATCTATTTTGAAATGAATTTAAGAATTGAAGGGCTTAAAATTTGTTTAAAATCAATTTCCGCAGGACCTTAGCGGAGAAAGTTTAGATAAATATTTATTAATTTTGCGATATGGATTTAAGAGATCAATTGAAAAACCTTTTTCCTGAACATGAGGAGCAGGATTTTGAAATGCCTGAAGAGCAATTCAAGCAACAAGAGCCTTTGGTTTGCAAATTTGAAAAGAAAGGCAGAAATGGTAAACCTGTAACGATCGTTGAAGGCTGGGAAGGCAGTGAGGAAGACCTTAAGAAAATATCAAAAAAAATAAAAACCACCTTAGGAATAGGTGGTTCTGAAAAGGATGGAACGATCATTATTCAGGGGGATAACCGTGATAAAATAATGAATATCCTTAAAGAAATGGGCTATAAAACCAAAAGAGTCGGCGGATAGGTTTGTTTTACTACAGCCTTGTTTTAAACGCAAGGATCGCAAGGATTTGAATTGAAATGATTGCGTATATTTTTGATCGCGGAGGCACTTCGTTCAGCAAATGATAGCAGAAACTTTGAAATCAATTGAAATTGAAGACTTAGATGTAATTAAATACGAGTACGAAAAAATTACGAAACTTATACTTATAGATTTCCGCAAGCATTGTGTTAAAAACGATTCTCAACTCTTGCCTTCATACTTTTACAAATCACTCGCAAAAGCTTATTTTTTTTATATCATTTGCTGAACGAAGTGCCCTTGCGAACAGATTAACAGTTAGTCTTTATAAGAAATTCTTTGCGAACATCGCGTTAAAAACAATTCTCAATTTTACAGATCATGGTTAAAAATAAATCTGCGTTTCCGGCATTATTCTTTTCAGGTTTTCAATAGTTGATTTATCCATAGGATTGCCGATCAATATCAGTGTTTTCAGGTTTTTCAGCTTTGAAAATTCTTCCGGGAGATCTTTCAGATTATTATTCGCCAGATTCATGCTGACCACATTTTTCAATCCTTTTACTTTGGGTGAAATTTCCTGGATATTGTTCTGACTTACATTTAAAAACTCAAGATTTTTTGATCTGAATAAATCATCAGGAAGCTTTCTGATGGAATTCTGCTGTAATTCCAGATATTTTAATTGCTTCGGGAATTCAAGTTCTCCCAGATCGTTGAGCTGATTGGATGCGAGATTTAATGATTTTAAATTTTTAATTTGATCAAGGTCTTTCGCAATAAAACTGATCTGATTTCCCTGCAGATTAATTTCTTCCAGACTTGGAATTTGTAATAAAGCTTCCGGAAAAACATTAAGATTATTGGCATCAAGATGAATAACTTTTAATCTTTGAAGTTTCGCCAGGTTCGGGTTAATGCTTGTCAGGCTATTTAAATTAATGGAAAAGCTTTCCAGCTTCTGAAGTTCTGCAATTTCATCCGGAATATATTTGATGCTGTTTTCATTCAGATTTAAGATCGATAATTCTTTCAGTTTAAAGATCGATTCATCCATTTTTTCAAGTTTGTTTTCCATTAAATTCAGAAAGAATATGGAATTCAGTTTCTGGATATCAGCCGGAAGATTAAAGATCTTTTTACCCCTGAAGCTCATGCTGTAGACCGTCTTCCCGCTATTCAATGCCTCGTCGACATTGGTGTAGGTAGGATATTTTACAGGGTCAATCTGTGCCTTTGCCAGTGAAAGGAAGAGTAACGAAATAGAAAAAAATAACTTTTTCATAGAATAGAAAAAGCTACCGGCAACACAATATTACCGGCAGCTATATAAATATTAATAATCTATTTTTTCAACAATTTTACCGTCTGTTGGAATCCTCCTTCCGCTTCGATGTTTAAAATCAACACTCTTGAAGTTTCAAGCTGTTTCGTAAAATCAAGATCTAACATTTTGTTCATTCCAGAATATTTCTGAGTGAAAACAATCTTACCATCTATGCTGTAAGCTGTTACCGCAATATTCTTTAAGCCTTTCGGAGAATTGATTTTCACGATTCCTGAGGTTGGATTTGGTGCAACAGTTACTGTATTTTCTGCATGGGTATCGATAGCTCCTAATGTTCCCTCTGTTCCCAGATTGTTTTTAAGGGCTACGACAATCGTTGCAGATTTTCCTCTGTAATCAACTGTATTTCCGGTAGCATCAATATCTGTAGAAATGGTAGAATCCGGATGCTGAATAGAGAAGAATCCGAATTTATGATCCGGGGTAAAGGTAAGACCTGTCGGCTCCGAACCTGCCGGCATGGAAGCAAACAATTTCACTTTAGGATTGGCCTGTGTATGATCCGGTGCCACTACCCAGATGTAGTTTTTACCACCATCCTGAAGCACCCAAAGGTTTCCAAGCTCATCAAACGTAAGGTTGTCGTTTCCGTCTCCCCAAGCTTCTGTTTTTGTTCCCTGAGCAGTTTCAAAAGAATAGTTGGTAGTAAGACCTCCCACGAAAGTTTCCACCTGTGAAGCGGTAGTTCCGTCATCTTTTAATCGATATACTTTATTCAACCCTTTAGCAGTAAAATAAATTTTCCCGTCAATCGGACTGATATCCACATCTTCAACACCATTGAAAGACGTTCCAAGAGATGCTGCTAAAGATGCTGTGCTATTCTGATCGGGTTTTGTTTTATTAGGAACCTGAACCCATGTTGCCGTCGTTGCTACAGGATCTCCCCCGCTTAATCCCTGATCAAGTTTTAATACATAAAGATTTCCTGAAGAAAGGTTATTCGGTGTATCCATTACATATTTATATACCATGTGCGTACCGCCGTCTTCACCGTAATAAGCTATAGTTCCGGTATTATTGATCACGACGTTTTCGTGGTTCATGATACCCATCTGCCATAGTTTTCCTTTAGATCCGTCAGCATTCTGAGAAATCACCTGAGCTGTTACAGGATCAATTTCTACCAACCATCCGTAATCTTTCATTCCGTCTGCATTCACGTCATTGGAAGTCGTCTGCTCTTCTGCCGTTACGATGGTTCCCCAAGGGGTAACACCTCCTGAACAGTTTCTGATCGTCTGTACAAGGCTAGGTGCAGAGAAGCTTACCGCTCTGGATCTTGTCAGCTGCCAAAGTTTAGTCGTCGCGTTATAATTAATTTCCGCCATGGTAACTCCTCCCGGATTCGTCTCATGGTTTACGGAAAGATAACCGTTGGTACTGCTTGAGTTTTTAGCGACATATCCCGTGAAGTCATTCTGTCCGCCCACTAATCCTCCTCCTTCTGTATAGTTGTCTCCTTCTTTCAGGATAAGCTGATATTTATGTTCGGTAGGGATAATCAGTTTATTTGTCTGAGCTGTCGGTACAATAGACGTGAAGCAGCTGATATGGGTAGCGTTACACGAAACAGGATTAACCGTAGTGGTTGTTTTCAGGTAAGCATCCACTCTTAAATCTGAGCTGTCTGCCCCTCTGTTGTGAAGCTCTATAGAAATCCTGTTGGTTCCGTTTACAAATTTAGATTTAGGAATGGTAAAAACGTTGTAAACATTTTCTGCAGAACCGCTGATGATGGTGCTTGACCAAGTGGTAAAATCAATAGTTCCTGAAGGCATGTTGTCTCTTACTACCTCTTCCCCGTTAAGGTACACAATGATCCCGTCATCTCTCATTACGCCCAACTCCATGTCGTTAGACAGATCATTAAGATTTACGGTAAAATCTTTAGCAAAATAAGCGGTGATAAGCCCGTTAGCAGTAGTTGTTGTTACAGGATCGCCATATCCTAATGGTCCGTTACCTTGTGACCATGCAGATACGTCGTAATTGGCATTTTTCCATTGTGAAGCCAGCGCGGTATTGGTGTCATTATACTTCCAAGAAGAATTCTTGTTGAAGATAAAAGTCTGGGCATTCAATAATGAACCCGTGACCATTGCAAGAGCTGCAACTGTTAGTAGTTTTCTTTTCATTTTAAATTTCGATTTATTAAGACGTAGCAAAACTATTTTTTTACTGTGAACTGCCTATTAATAGGACTTTAAATAAACCTCTCTGAATATTAATTATTGAAGAACTTAATGTTAATTGAGTTACGGGTGTGTTAAATTTTTGCTCAGGATTAATAAGAGAGTGAAAACGGGTTAGATTTTCAACCACAAAAGTCACAAAAGATTTAAGTGGATATGCGTGAAGATAGTTAGAACACATAAGAATGAAAATCTGAGATTTTCATGGGGGGATGACTTTGTTTGCCATGAATGTCTTTTTCATGAATTATTCTTTACTGTAGCTGGATGATGGCTTACTTTACATGGATTTTTGCTTACTTCACATGGCTGTTGGCGGTTTTTCATGAATTATTGCTTACTTTACCTGGATTTTTATCTACTTCACATGGTTGGCGGCGGTTTTTCATGGTTAAAGCCTTACTTCACGTGATTGAAAAGGGTTTGCAGTAGGTTAATAGCGTTTCGCACTGGGTTAAAATGGGTTTGCAGCAGGTAAATGATGATTATTGCCAACAAATATTGATTTGCAATGGGTAAATGGCGTTTTGCACTGGGTTAAAATGGATTTGCAGCAGGTAAATGGTGATTATTGCAGACAAATATCGATTCGTAATAGGTTAATGGCGTTTCGCACCTGGTCAAAATGGAGATGAATGTCGGTGCGTCTGAAAATAAGCTCCCACAGATCATGGTAATTATGCAGATTTCTTTTAAAATCTGCTCAATCTGCGAGAGTAATTACCTGACCTTCGTTTTACTAATATCGGTAAGTGAATTTAGAAATGCAATAATTTGCTTAATTTCGGTCTTTGAAAGATCGAGCTTTTCGGAATCGAGGGTTTGGTTTTTCATTTTTAACCCCAGTCCTTCTCCCCCGCCTTCGTTATAGAAATCAAGCACTTCTTCCAGCGTATTGAAAGCACCATTATGAAAATACGGTTTTGTGAGGGCAATATTCCTTACGGTGACGGTCTTAAAAGAGTTTTCGTAAATCCATGAATTTTCTTTTTTTACCGGACTGTTTATTCTTCCTTTGTCGGCATCGAGTTCAACAGGCTTTTGATTAATAGGTTTTGCCGTTACACCAAGCACTTCAGATTCATTTTCATTAAAGAATGGCGGAACCAGTCCGGAGAAGTTGGGCGCAAAATGGCAGGTCGCGCAATTGGCTTTTCCCATAAAAAGATTGAAACCTTTTTGGGCATCGGTAGAGATTTCTTTTTCATTTCTCATGAATTTATCAAAATCACTTTCGTAGGAATATAATGAAGCAACGTATGAACTTAAGGCTTTGGAGAAATGCTCACGGCTGATATTGCTGTTACCGAAAGCTTTGGCAAATGCTTTTTTATATTCAGGCTTTTTCTTTAATTTTTTAATGATGTTTTCGTAGCTGGTATTGAATTCGTCTTTGTTGTAAATAACGTGTTCCGCCTGTTGCTCAAGATAAAATGCTCTCAGGTCATAAAAGAATCTTTTGGCAAAAACGGCATTATATAAGGTTGGAGAATTTCTCAGAACCGTCTTTCCATCGACATTGCTTTGGGATTTTGCCTTCAGATCCGTGAATGCATTTTCGGGAAGATGACAGGTGGCACAGCTCATTCTTCCATTATCACTTAGATTCTGATCATAAAAAATCTGTTTTCCGAGTTTTCTTAAGGCTTCGCTGTCATCCTCTTTCTTCAGCAAAGTATAAAAATACGGATCAAGGAAATCACTGCTGAAAAATTCTGTACTGCCGACATTCCAACCGGAAAATTCTTTGAGATCGTCGCTTCTTCCATCCCAGCTTCCCAGTTCTTTGTATAAAGGCTGAATGTATTTTTTGTAAAATTCTATCCTGTCGAACGTTTCAAAATCGGTATGGGCTGAAAGATATTGTATTCCTGAACTCAATAACTGATCTGCCTTCTCAGTATTATAATTTTTAAAATAAGGATCGTCATTGATGTATTTTTTCATTCCTGAAAAAGCGTGGCGGGCCTCTTCGGAAATATTTAGGGAACCTGGAGTATCAAAACCGGTAACTCCTAAGCTGTATATCCGTATAAGTTCTATTCTTAAAGGTAAAGTCTTGTTATTTCCTTTGCTTAAACCATTTTTTACTGAGCTTAAATAAAAGCTTGCATAGCTGTTGAAGAGAAAGTCTGTGATTGTTTTGATCTCTTCCTTTTTTTCTTCTGCTTCATCAGAAAATATCATTTCATCCAAAACCTGAAGTCCTTCGGGAGGAAGCGTGTAAGAAGACGTACCTGCCGCTTCAATATGGAATAATGGAGCTGCATTGAGATGTGTCTTGGTGAATTCGGGATAATGATAGGCAACGTAGAATTCTATTTCCTTGAAAGCGTTTCTTGTCTCTTTTAATGTTTTCCGGAGATCTTCAAGGGATATTTTATTTTCAGAAAAGCGGTAAGCATCTGATTTTAAATGATCGAGTTTTATTTTAAAATCCGTTAAACCTGTATTGATGGTGGAATTTTCGGTTTCTAAACCTTTTTGTCTGGGATTAAAAGACATTATGGCAATGCCCAGCAACATAAAAATAACAGCCAACGGATAAAACTTCATTTCAATTTTTTGCGCAAAACTATTGATAGGAAACTGTTTCGAGGTTACCACAACTTTAAATTTGAATTAAATAATCTTTACGTTTTATATATAGGAATTTTTATTAATTTTAAACCCCGAAATCACATTCACGATTAAATGATCTGTTTCTATAGGATCTTTTAAATGATGGAGGATATTTGGGGAGGATTTAATACAAACTTTAATTCAAATAAAAAACATAGTATGCTCAATAAACTTGCTGCTTCAGAACTTGTTCTGAACGAAGACGGAAGTGTTTATCATCTTAATCTTTTACCTGAAGATATCGCTGAAAAGATTATTCTTGTAGGAGATCCGGACCGTGTTGCGAAGGTTTCACAATATTTCGACACCATACAGGTAAGAAAAAACAAAAGAGAGTTTTATACTCATACAGGAACGCTGCGCGGGGAAAGAATCACGGTGATGTCTACCGGAATCGGTACGGAGAACATTGATATTGTCATGAATGAGCTTGATGCTCTGGTGAATATCGATCTTAAAAATAAAGAGTTTAAAAAAGAACATTCGGCACTTCAACTGTTCAGAATGGGAACCTGCGGAAGTGTAAACCCCGATGTGCTGGTAGATAATATGCTGGTGACCCAAAATGTAGTGGGTCTTGACGGCCTGATGCATTTTTATCAGGATTATAAATTTGAGAACGAGTTTTCAAGAAACTTTCTGGATAAATTTCCATATTCTACAATTAAACCGATGCTTTATTTCTCAGAATGGTCTGAAGAATTGGGGAATTTGTATAAAGATGCCAAATATCACGGAAATACGGCGACCTTCCCGGGATTTTATGCTCCACAAGGGAGACAATTGCGCTTAAAAGCTTTAGATGATAAATTCCTGGAAACATTAAATGATCTTGGTGTAACGAATTTTGAGATGGAAACATCTGCCATTTATGCTTTTTCAAAACTTTTAGGCCATAAAGCCATCACCGTAAATAATGTGATTGCCAACAGAAGACGTGGCGAGTTCTCTTCCGATCATCATGCTTCTGAAAAGAAATTGATTGAATGGGTTTTGGAAAGAATTATTAAGTAGATTTATATTTAAGAGAAAATATTAACGAAAAAGGATTTCAAATTGAAATCCTTTTTCCATTTAAAAAAAACAAAAACAATTATTGGCAATAATTATTCTAAAATTCATTGATTGTTACATAAAAATGTGCTGAATTTAAATTCTCTGCATTACCGGAAATATTCGTCAGATTAATAGTGATATTAGTAGTCGACGTTAATCTCGGGTTTGATATTGAAAAGGTAGAATTTCCGGCAAAGTCACTCGCAGGCGTTACAATAATCGTAGCTCTTGTAGCAGAAGGAGTAAAACCTGCCGGAACAGAAATATTCATCGTTGTTGTTTTGCCTGACGGGAGATTAGTAATTGTGACACTTGGCCAGACTTCAAAACTGATCTGGCTTTTCTGCACCGACCCATTGATCCCTAATTTATATTGCCCATTGACATCCAGCTTTGCAGTAGTATTAGGTGTACTGGTACCAATACCAACATTGGCATTGTTATTTCCTAAAACAATGGCATTAGATTGAGAGGTTAAAGCATTATACCCTATTGCTGTAGAGAATTGCGCTTGAGCTTTTGCCCCTGAACCTAAAGCAGTGGAATTCTGTCCTGAAGTTTTAGTCTGAAAACCAACAGCAGTTTCATTATTGGCAGTTGTTTCCGCTTCAAAGCCTATTGCAAGAGACTGATAGCCATTTGCTTTTGCAGTATTTCCCATGGCAGCAGCATTTTGTGCTGCATTTGAGGATTTACCTACTGAAACGGCATCTTGTCCGGCAGAAGAAGAATTTCCAAAAATCACAGAGTTATTTACCCCTAATCTACCGGCAATAGCTGAATTTACTTTAAAAATAAGATCATCATAAGCTGAAGTTCCAAGAGATAAATTGGTATCAGCCCCACTATAATTTCCTATGTTATTTCCTGAAGTACTCCAGCTGGCTGAACTTGGCGGTGCTGTAGAAGTTGTGGCTATCTGATTCCATTTGGAATTATTCCAGAAATAAAATCCTGCTGCAGAGACAGCACCAAGACCATTATTCCATATTAATAAACCATTGGCAGGAGAAGGAATTGTAGTAACATCTGTTGTGGAAGCCAAAGCTATTCTTGGTATCAGAAGTCCTTTGTTACTCGAAGTAATATCCAACATTGCAGAGGGAGCAGGATCAGATACCCCTATTCCAACCTGTGCCTTAACTGAGTTTGAAAATATTAAGAATGTAATCGCTAATATTAAAAAAAGCTTTGTTTGTTTTTTCATCTTTTTTCGTGTTTAATTCTTGGTTTGAATCACAAATATAAGAATTGCTGACATAAAAAAAATTAACTCTTAAAAAAATAAGAAAAAGTTATATTATTTTTTATGAAAACTTTAACATTGACTTATTGTTTTAGGAATAGTTATTGGTTAATTACAATTATCACTAAAATATTTTATTATGAACAATTCAGAATACAACAAAGCAGAAAATGCAGTAGATAATACTGAGAACTCTTTAAAAAATGCAGCCGACAAAACAAAATGGAAAGTTGAAGAGCTTGCAGACAGAGCAAAAGATTATATCAATGAAAAAAGAGCCAATGATGAAGAAGCAAAACATGAAGACTGGCTAGACAGAGCAAAAAATAATGTATCTGATACATGGGAAAATGTAAAGGATAAAGCCAATGATGCATGGGAAAAAACCAAAGATGCAGCCGAAGATGTAAAGGCAGAATGGAAGAAAAAAACAAATTAAATTTCAGTCATATAAATATTTTCAAGAAAAACGGGGTCTTTTTAGCGAAGGCTCCGTTTTTTATTATGTAATAAACACAAATATCGTTACATTTGTACATTAATAAACATTAAAAAATATGTCATACGGTTTACTTAAAGGCAAAAAGGGAATTATATTTGGAGCCCTTAATGAACAATCGATCGCTTGGAAAGTGGCAGAAAGATGTCATGAAGAAGGTGCTGAATTTATTTTGTCTAATGCTCCTATCGCGCTAAGAATGGGAGAACTAAACGAATTAGCAGAAAAAACAGGTTCTGAAGTAATCGGTGCAGACGCAACTTCTGTAGAAGATCTGGAAAAACTTTTTGATGCTGCAGTTGCAAAATTTGGGAAAATCGATTTCATTCTTCATTCTATCGGAATGTCTATCAACGTAAGAAAAGGAAAACATTATACAGAAATGAACTATGACTGGTTGGAAAAAGGCTGGGATATTTCCGCTGTTTCTTTCCATAAAGTAATGCGTGTTGCCTGGGAAAAAGACTGTCTGAATGAATGGGGAAGTATTCTGGCATTGAGCTATATCGCTGCTCAAAGGACATTCCCGGATTATAATGATATGTCTGACAATAAAGCATATCTTGAAAGTATCGCAAGAACTTTCGGGAATTATTGGGGAGAAAGAAAAGTGCGTGTAAACACAGTTTCTCAATCTCCAACAATGACTACTGCAGGAAGTGGTGTAAAAGGTTTTGGAGGTTTCCTTGGATATGCTGAAGATATGTCTCCGCTAGGAAATGCTACCGCTCTTGAGTGCGCAAATTACTGTGTAACTCTATTCTCTGATCTTACGAAGAAAGTAACGATGCAGAATCTTTTCCACGACGGAGGTTTCAGCAGTTCAGGCGTTACACAAAAAGTAATCAGTAAATATGATACAGAGGACAAATAATTGTTCGTAAAGATATTTAGAAGCCGGAACATTCGTTCCGGCTTTTTTGTTGTACATTTTCCAATGTACATCCTGGAAAATAGTTTCGGCGGCATCTTCGATGCCGCCGAAACTTTAAAAAATAATGTTAATATGAAGTTTATAAAATTACAGTCTGTATAGAGTGTGCCGGAGCGGGCAATTTTGCAGCCATGCCTTCGATCCAGAGATTGGCATCAATATCAGTATCAGAATCATTCATAATTACCGTTACCAGCTGACCGTTTTCATTCATGAAGGTTGTCGATGTAAGTGCTATTCTGTTTGATGAACTCCCTATTCTTTGTGCATTAGGCTTAATGAATTTTGAAACATGTCCCACATAATAATATTCATAGGTATAATGAATTTCACCTGTTTTTGTATCTGCAATAATAGGAGCGAAACAGAAATTTCCGACATGATTCGGACCGCCGGTTTCGTCAAGGAGAACATTCCAGTCTGTCCATAAAGCGGTACCTTTGTTAAAGTCATTCAGCATATTTCTTCCGTACAGTTCACCCAATTTTACATCATAAATTTTAGACATATCAAACTGTTCCTTACAACCTTCTGTAAACGCCAGAAATTTATCCGGAAAAGCTCTTTGAGTTTCAGCAAGATTATCAAAAAGCTGTGTTTTATTATTCCAGGTTTCATACCAGTGATATCCTATTCCTGAAGCGTATTTAGAAGTTTCCGGGTCACTTAAAGTAGTCGTGGCTCTTTGGTAAATAAGGTCACGATTGTGATCCCAAATCATTACTTTTTTATCTTTAAAACCGTTTTTCCAAAGCGTTGGCCCTAAATTGTTTTTAAGAAAATCACCCTCTTCTTCGGCGGTATAAATACACGATTCCCAAGTCTGTGTTGCCATTGGCTCATTTTGTACCGTTAATCCCCATACATTAATTCCTCTTTTTTCGTATTCTTTTATGAATTTAACATAATAATCTGCCCAGGTCTGGTAAAAAACGTTTTCAAGCCTTCCCCCTTTCAACATACTTTTATTTGATTTCATCCATGCAGGCGGACTCCATGGTGAAAAGTAAAAGGTAAAATTTTCCCCTATTGCTTTCTGCGCTTCCTTAATCATCGGGATTTTATACTTTTCATCATGAGACACATTAAAGGTCTTCAAAGAAGTATCATTATCCTGCACATAAGTGTACGAATCACTTGAAAAATCACAAGAATTCATATTGGTACGTACAACAGTATAGCCTAGTCCATTTTTTCCATAGTAGGCATCTATGATTTCTTTCTGTTTATTTTTCGGAAGTTTATACAAAGTTTCTGCTGCGGCATCTGTAATGGCACCACCGATACCGATGAGTTTTTGATATTTAAAGTCAGGGTCAACAAAAATACATGCATCAGTTTCTTTAGGCTGAACCATTTTTTCAAACTTCACAGTTCCTTTATCGACCATTTTTTCGTTGGCTGATGCACTGGTGAAAATTACTTTTGCTGTTTTTCCTGCATTTTTTTTCCAGTAATTTTGCGCATTTGCATTGAAAGCAACTCCTACTACAAAACAACTTACAATTAATCTCTTCATTATTTCTTTTCTATTTTTATATAAATTTTCCTTGCCAAAAATTCTAAAGAATTTCATCAGAAGAAAATTTGATTTGTCTTATTTATTTTGATAGACTCTCACGTAATCTATCTCAAACTTCTGAGGAAAAATGGCGTCATCAATTCCTTCTTTTCCGCCCCAAAATCCACCAACGGCAAGATTTAAAATAATAAAATAAGGCTGATCAAAAGGCCATGCGCCATAGGTTTTTTCTTTATTTTCATAGGTGAAAAATTTCTTATCATCAACATATATCTCAATCTTTTCAGGAGTCCAGTCGGCTTTGTAAACATGAAACTTTTCGCTTGCGTCTTTCACAAATATAGTATCTGTTTTCTGAGTATTAATCTTGTGATTATAATTCTTCGTGTGAGCCGAAGCATGGATGAAACCCTGGTTATATCCTACATGCTCCATAATATCCAGTTCACCGTCATCCGGCCATTTTTTCATATTTTCACTCATCATCCATATGGCCGGCCACGTACCGCGACCTTTAGGAAGTTTTGCCCTGACTTCAACAGTTCCGTATTCAAAAGAAAATTTACCTTTCGTGAGAAGTCTTGCAGAAGTATATTTACTTTCTTTCCAGTTTTCCTTTTTAGCTTCAATAATAAGATTTCCCTTCTCTACTCTTGCATTTTCAAGGCGGTTTTTAGTATAAAATTGCGATTCTTCATTTCCAAAACCGTGGCCTCCAACATCGTAATTCCACTTGGTAGAATCGGGTAATCCTTTATAATTAAACTCGTCCGACCATATCAGTTTCTGGCCAGAATACTTATTAGCGGTACAATTTAACAAAGAAAAAGCGAGACTTCCTCCGATGATTACATTAAAAATATATTGAAGTTTAATTTTCATATTAAAAGTTTGTTACAACATTATGCATTCTACCACCAAAAGCGGGTATTATCCCGCTCTCAGTTTAGTAAACCTGTATTATTTAGACCAATTAATTCTTTTTGTCTGAACATCCTGTGAATTAGTTCCGACCATAATGTCGAATTCGCCACTTTCCCAGTCGAAATTTAATTCATCATCATAAAACTTCAGATTTTCAGGAGTTAAAGTGAAATTTACCATTTTACTTTCCCCTTTTTTAATGAAGACTTTCTGAAAGCCTTTCAACTCTTTAACAGGTCTTACAACCTTTCCAACCAAATCTCTTATATACAGCTGAATGACTTCTTCCCCATCGTAATTTCCGGTATTGGAAACTTTTACATTAATGTTCAATGTCTGATTGCCTTTAAGATTTGTTGAACTCAAATTCATATCTGAATAGACAAATTTTGTATAGCTCAAGCCATATCCAAATGGAAATTTCGGGTCGTTATCCAAATCAATATAGGCCGAAACATAATTTCTGTCGGTATTATTTTTGGCCGGTCTTCCCGTATTATAATGATTGTAGTAAACCGGAATCTGTCCTTCCGTTCTTGGAAAACTCATGGGAAGTTTACCTCCTGGATTTACTGTTCCGAAAAGGACGTCTGCAATAGAATTCCCCGCTTCTGTTCCCAGCCACCAAGTGTACACGATTGCCGGAATATTGTCTGCAGCCCAGTCAAAAACCAAAGGCCTACCCGCATTAATCATTAAAACAATCGGTTTCCCTGTTTTAGCAATTTCTTTTAAAAGATCTTCCTGAACCCCGGAAAAATGAATATTACTTCTGCTTTTTGCTTCACCACTCATCGCATGGCCTTCCCCTAAAGTCATAATCACAACATCTGCTTTCTTAGCCGTTTCTACAGCTTCTGCAAACATTGATCTGTCCTGATCATCGACATTCGCACCTTTTGCGTACAGTAATGTTGAGTTTTTATCTAATTGATTTTTAATTCCGTCAAACTGTGTTACAATCCTTTGATTGTCATCTTTAAATGCAACCGACCAGAATCCGTGATTAGCAGTAGTTTCTTTCCCGAAAGGACCAATGAGAGCAACCGTTTTTGTTGATCTTGAAAGAGGCAGAATATTCTTGTCATTCTTTAATAAAACGATACTTTTAGAGCCGAATTCTCTGCCGAATTTTCTGTTTTCAGCGTTGTTAGTCTGCTCTTTTTGTCTTTTTTCGTTACTGAAACGGTAAGGATCATCAAATAATCCCATTTCAAATTTCTTAACTAAAATTCTTCTTGTGGCATCATCAATCAATTGAGGATCAACTTTTCCTTCCTGAACTAATTTTGGAAGTTCAGCCATGTAAGCACGGCTTTCCATATCCATATCGCTACCGGCTATGATCGCTTTTTCTGCAGCTTCTTTATTATCTTTTGCGTATCCATGGTTGGCCATTTCGCCGATACTTCCCCAGTCAGAAACGACAAATCCCTGGAAATTCCATTTTCCTTTCAATAAATCTCTTAAAATATACTTGTTGGCCGTCGCCGGTATTCCATTGATATCATTAAAAGAGTTCATGAACGTTGCTACCCCAGCTTCAGCAGCTGCCTTAAAAGGAGGTAAATACGTTTCGTTTAATTGTCTTAAACTCATATCCACTGAGTTGTAATCTCTTCCACCCACTGCTGCTCCGTATGCTGCGAAATGCTTTGCACAGGCCATGATTGCGTCAAGATTTCCAAGTCCTTTGCCTTGAAAACCCCGGATTCTTGCCAGCCCGATTTGTGTCCCCAGATAGGTGTCTTCACCCGAACCTTCCATCACTCTTCCCCATCTCGGATCTCTTGCAATATCTACCATCGGCGCAAAAGTCCAGTGAATTCCATACGCTGAAGCTTCGGTTGCTGCAATTCTTTCTGATTTTTCTATTAAACTTAAATCCCAGCTTGCCGCCTGCCCGATATTTACCGGAAATGTTGTTCTGTAGCCATGAATCACGTCTAGACCAAATAACAATGGAATTTTCAATCTTGATTTTAAAGCTAATTCCTGAAATTTTCTGGTTTCTTCTGCCCCTGCCACGTTGAGCATTGAGCCTACTTTTCCTTGTTTTATTTCATTTAATACATTTGCAGAATTGGAATTTTGTGGTCCGGTGGCATATTCAAAACCGCTGTATTGAACCAACTGTCCCACTTTTTCTTCCAGCGTCATTTTCGACAACAAATCAGAAACCTTCTGATCGATTGTCTTTTGTCCGAATGCATTCACTCCAAACGCTGTTATCGCCAATAGGAAATAAACTCTTTTCATTATAATTTTATTTTTGACTATCTGCTGTTTGTCTTGTCTTTAAGCAAAATCCGAAAGATTTTTAATTAATTAAAAATTTCAGATAATCATGTTAACCTTAAAAAACATAAGTCGCTGTTGAACTTGCCGGAATTGTTACCGGAGCTGTTTTCTGATTATATTTAATATTGAATGCTTTATCCGTTGAATTGCTGTTTTGAACGATCAATACAGTTTTTCCTGCCGGCGTTTTAAACGCTACCGTTGAAAGATTGTCTCCTTGTGTAGATTCAATTCTCTGGGAATTTGCCGGAACAAATTTCGAAGCATGAGCAATGATATAATAAGCAACATTTTTTTCATAATTAGCAGATCCGTTTATAGTAACTGCGCCTTTACATTGTGTACACCCTCCAGGTGTATGAGGACCAAATGAGGCATCATTTGCTACGTTCCATTCCAAGGCTGTCCGGCTCCAGTTTCTCATTGACCCAATAATAATGTTTTTAGTGTGCCAATCCAAATCTCCACCGAAATTTCCTGTAGAACTTGTCCATTGTTCAGTAAAATATACATTCTTACTAGGAAATAAGTTGTGAACAGTACTTAAAGCGGAAATATCTCCTGCATATAGATGAAAAGCAGATCCGTCAACATATGGATTTGCAGCAGAATCATTTAAAACCGCTAATGGATAAGCAGGATTATCACAGTTGTGATCGTACGCAATAATCTTTGTGGTAATATTCGCAGCTTGGAAAGCTGGTCCCAGATTATTTTTGATAAAGGTCGCCTGATCTCCTGCAGACATATACATACTCGGATTATTTCCCGGATGCAAAGGTTCGTTTTGAGGCGTAATCGCATCAATTTTAATTCCCTGCGCCTGCATTGCTTGAATGTATTTTACAAAATACTGTGC
Source organism: Chryseobacterium lineare (assembly GCF_977014045.1). Lineage (NCBI taxonomy): Bacteria > Pseudomonadati > Bacteroidota > Flavobacteriia > Flavobacteriales > Weeksellaceae > Chryseobacterium > Chryseobacterium lineare. The sequence continues at coordinate 1,229,807 of NZ_CDRNIQ010000001.1, forward strand.
GTAAACACCATAAAATTCAGACTTAAGACTTCCTCCAATACTGCTTCCGTTATCTTTCATCCAAACCGGTGGTGACCAAGGTGTTGCTAATATTTTGATATTCGGGTTGATGAACAAAATATCTTTTAACATCTGAATTACGGCCTGATCTTTAGTTAAACTAAATTGAGCTAATGTAGGATCTGTCTGCCCCGCCGGAATATCATCATAAGAGAAAACTTCACTGTTAAGGTCGGAAGCTCCGATACTTATTCTCAAATAACTGACACCAATACCTGAACTGCTGAACAGATCATTTAATAATTCCTGTTTTTTTGCAGCGCTTAACTGATTAATCACCTGAACACTTCCACCTGTAAGAGTATATCCGAAGCCATCAATCGTCTGGAAAACCTGTGAAGCATTTACTTCAATAGATGTTCCTGAAGTTGAGCTTCCGGAAAAATATGCCGTATTTTGTTGCTGCAATTTCACCGACTGATCTCCTTTGGTGACCCAAACCTGTACAGGATCTCCGGATGTATTTCCACTTCCATTGTTTCCTGAATTATCATTATTGCCAGCCAGATCCGAAGATGTACTACTGCAGTTTAAAAAAGAAAGAAGCGCTACACCGCAAAGTGCAGCACTTCTAAGTACGAAACTATATGAATATTGTGAATATTGTAATTTCATTAATTAAGTTTAGGTTGATTATTGTGTTCTTCGGAATTCTACCTTGTCAATGCTTAAGCTATTAATAGTTTGCCCTCCGCATTTTATCACTAAGTACACAGTTCCTGTAGTTGTAGCTGTATATACTCCTCCATTTTTAGAATCATTACACCCTACAGATGAAACTTTCCCTCTAAATTGACTGGTTCCGCAACCGTCCCAAGTATTAATATTTCTGTAGACCGTTCCTCCAACATCCTGTCCTGTTGCCGGAATACTATTTAAAACATAAACTTCAAACCACGTATTTACTAGAGCGGTATCTGAAGAAGCTACCATATCAATAGAATACTTTTGCCCAGCAACAACATTTACAGGTTGGTAAATTGCCTGTTGATTATTTCCAGAAGCTACTATAGTAGCTTTACCATTTGCAAAAACCCATTGTGCCCCCGATGGACTGATTTTATGAATATTCCATTTAGAAATTTCATCAGGAGTATCAAATCTTCCTCCCTGAATTATATTTCCGGAAATTGGATCTGATGTAGGAACCACAACAGTTTCGCTTGCTATTCCGCCAGCTACACCTCCAACACCTACTGCTTGATGTTGAATAACATAAGTACCTGCATCAGGAAGAAAAAGGCTTTGTTCCCCCTTTCCATTGTTGTAGCCGTCATCATCTATATTCCATCTGGAATTAATAAAATTGTTATAATTTCTTTTTAATAAATAATGGTTTTCTGAGGTTTTGGTTACTTCAAAAGAGGCATCTAAAGTTCCTTGAGAAATACCATTTCCATCGCCATCAACTGTATCAGGTGTACAGCTCCCCAAGAAAAAAACTGAGGAAACTAGTAAAAGACTTTTATTGATATATTTAGTTATCATAGTATAATTTTTTAGTATCCAGGATTTTGTTTTAAAATTGTTCCTGTAAGCTCTGTTAATGGTATAGGCATTATTTCATTTTTCCCTGCTACAAAACCTTTGGAAGCTAATTTTGTGGAAGCTTCTCCCCATCTTACAAGATCAAAGAATCTATGTCCTTCGCCTGCTAATTCTCTTCTTCTTTCATCTTTGATAGCCTGTAAACTTACCGGTATTGATGCCAGACCAACTCTTGCTCTTACTGCATCAAGTAATGACTGGGCTCTCGATCCACTACCATTAAGAGCTTCAGCTTCCATAAGATATGTATCTGCAAGTCTTATAAGAATATAATTTTGTCTATAATTTAATTCTGAAGGGCCAGGCAAATTGGTCATTTTATCTTTTGTCGGCATAAATTTGTTAAAGAAATACCCAGTATCCATATATGCAGGCGAATAATCTGCTTTTCCCTGTTGCTTTAACAAATTCATATTTAGAATGGTTACATCTCTTCTAGGGTCGCTTTGCATGAAATTATAAAGGTCTGTTGTAACTGTATTAAAAGCCCAACCAGAAACAATATCTGGAGCGTTATCTGTAGGATTTTGTTGAAGGACTCTATTATAAGATCTAGGTGCGGTCATAATGCAGATAGAGTTTCCTTCGTCTTTGCCCTGTCCCCAAAAACTCCAGTCAGAACTTGCTTTATTAGTATGCATCACTTCAATGATAGATTCAGTACTGAACTTATAAGGGTCATTAGCCTCAGTGACGGGTGCAGACTTAAATAGATCTGCATAATTTGCGACTAATTTATATCCGTATTGACTGGTCCCACCAGGAGTTCCATTTACATCAGCAAGTTGTGCAGCTGCTTCATTTTTTTTATTCTCATATAAATAAACCTTACCTAAAAGTGCTTTTGCAGCTCCCTGGGTCAGGCGTCCCTTTTGTTCTCCAGTAACAGTCATGGGGAGATTAGGAATTGCCTCTAATAAATCTGTTTCTATCTGGGCATATATTGCTGTAGGGGCAGCTTGTGGAACATTAAAAAGATCGTCGGCTGCTGTAAAAGGTTTTAGAATTAACGGTATATTTTTAAAAATACGTACAAGATCAAAATAATATAATGCGCGAAGAACTTTTGCTTCTGCAATAAATCTACTTTTTACATTTTCATCCATTACTGCATTGGGAGCTCTCAATATCAAAGTATTTGCTCTAGCGATCCCCTGATAATAGTCACTCCAATAACTTGCAGGCATTGTAGTTGGATTAATTTGAAAACTTGAAGCACCTTGTATCCCTGCTCCATCTGTTGCACTTCCACCTCCAGCATAAAAATCATCTGATGCAGCATTGTAAAAGGTTACCAGATTTTCGAAACCTCCAGCATACTTTCGTAATGGATCGTAAGTTCCTACAAGAGCAAAAAAACATTCCTGCTCGTTTCGGAAAAAGTTTTCTGATAAAAATGTTCCAGGATTTGTTTTTTCCTCAAGATCAGCGTCAGTACAAGATATATTGATTGCAGACAAACTCAAAAGTAAAGAAGCCGCAACAGTTATTTTTAAGAATTTATTTTTCATTATATTTTTTTTAAAAAGTTACATTAGCACCAAACATGAATGTTCTTGCCTGTGGGTAAAAAGCTCTGTCAATGCCAAAAGAATCTCCCGCTGCAATTTCAGGATCATAGCCCGTATACTTTGTGAATGTAAAAAGATTTTCACCAGTTACATATAATCTAAGTTTACTCACTCCAAAATTTTGAGTAACATTAGTAGGTAATGTATATCCTATCTGAACAAGCTTGATACGGAAATAATCTCCTTTTTGCAAGTACCAGTTCGACATTCTGGAATAATTCTTATTTGGATCATCTCTTGTTACTCTTGGATTTTCATTAGTAGATCCTTCCCCGGTCCATCTATCCAAAATTTTTGTTTGATAATTAGCATCAAGCATATCAAGTCTTCTTAAACCCTGGAAAATTTTATGTCCGGCAGCTCCTTGCCCAAATACCATCAAATCCCAATTTTTGTAGCTTAAGTTTAGTGTAGCTCCGAAATTATATTTAGGTATAGAGCTTCCAAGATATACTTTGTCATTATCATCAATTACGCCATCTCCGTTTGCATCCTGCCATATAAAATCTCCGGGTTTTGCGTTTGCTTGCAGCATTTGTCCATTTGCATTAACATAAGAATTAATTTGCGATTGGTTTTGAAATACTCCGAGTGTCTGGAACCCGAAGAATGATTTATAAGGATAGCTAACCATTGTTCTTTGTGTTGGTCCCATAGATTGAAAACCTCCTTCATCTAAGTATTTAGTGCCGGTTTCAAGTGTTAATACCTCATTTTCATTATATGCAAAATTTGTATTTAATGAAAAAGTAAAATCATTCCAATTTTTCTTGTATCCCAGCTCTACCTCTACTCCTCGGTTTTCCATATCCCCCACGTTTGCAATATATGGAGCTGCTACCCCAACATATCCTGGAATTTTGATAGGGCGTAAAATATCAACAGTTTTTTTCTTATAAAAATCAACTGACAAATTAAAATTAGTAAATAGTTTAAGATCTGCAGCAATGTTTACTTGTCTTGTTGTCTCCCATTTAAGATCAGGATTTGCAAGAGAACCAGGTGCATACCCTGTCATTACGGTATTATTTCCATTAGTGTAGTTAAATCCTGACAAAAAGAAACTTGAGAATCTAAATGCCTCAATACCATCATTACCCAACGTACCGAATCCTCCACGGAATTTCAGACTATTAACTATATTATTTTGAGGCCAGAAGCTTTCATTATTAACATTCCACCCTAAAGAGAAAGATGGGAAAAGCCCCCAATGATGATTTGGTCCAAAAAGAGAAGATCCATCATAACGTAAGGTTCCTGTCAATAAATACCTGTTATCATAGTCATAAATTAAACGTCCGAAATAAGAAGCTTTATTCCACTCTACATTATCCCATGCATTTGAAGTTCTATTTTCAGAAGGTAAAGCAAAGTTAAACGATGCATCTTGATAACTTGTAATAGGAAGATTAGTGTGAGTAATTGTTTGTCCGTTTCCAATATTATAATCATAATATCCTGTTCCTAATAAAACATTTATATTATGCTTACCAAATTTATTTTGATAGTTTAATGTATTTTCCATACTCCATTCAAATTTATTTTGAGTAGTACGGCTTAAACTATTATTAACTAAATTACTATAGGTAGAACTCAAATAAAATAATGGAGTGAAGTTTTGGCTTCCCCAATATGCTTTTTTACCATTTAAAGAAGATTTAAAAGTAAAATGATCTAAAAATTTAATTTCAGCATAAACATTTGCTATGAAATCATCAGACCAGTTAAAATTTCCTAGCTGTGTATATCTGAAAGCTTTTGGGTTAGACATTTCCTGATTTACATATGGAGAGATCCCATAAGGATTTCCATTTTCATCTCTTATGATGTATGGGTTTGAATACATGTTGGGATCTACGGTTGAGAAATCTCTAACAACTACAGGGGTAATTGGATCAAGGTTTACAGCAGAGCTTAAAGGTCCCCCAAACTCACCATTAGAATTAATTCCTTGATTTTTCTGATGTGTATAACCAAATGTCTGACCTAAAGTTAACCAGTCTGTAACTTTATGACTTGAGTTTATTCTTGCTGTTAATCTTTTATAATAAGAGATATCACTCATTACAATACCTGATTGATCATAATATCCAAAAGATCCGTAAAACAACGATTTATCATTTCCCCCCTGAACACTGATTTCGTGATTTTGTCTTTCTCCTGTGCTAAAAATCTGATCTTGCCAATCTGTACCTTTTCCAAATGATGAAGGGTTTTGAAATCTAATAGCTTTACCGTCATTCGCAAAGCCTTCATTTATTATTGTTGCATATTGAGTTGCATCTAAAAGGTCTAACTTTCTTGCAGCATTGCTAAATCCATAAAAGCCATTATAAGTAAGATTAAGCCTACCTCTTTTACCTTTTTTAGTAGTAACCAAAATTACCCCTCTTGCAGCAGATACACCATAAATTGCTGATGATGCACCATCCTTTAAGACTTCAATGCTTTCGATGTCACTTTGGTTTAACCATCCGATACCGTCCACAACAATACCATCAACAACCCACAGCGGGTCGTTGTTTGAAGAATAACTGGTAACACCTCTTACCCTAATAGTTGCACTTGATCCAGGCTGTCCCGAATTCGAGATAACATTGACACCGGCAGCTCTTCCCTGAAGAACCTGCTCCGGTTTTCCGGCGGGTATAGCTTCGATATCGCTTGCTTTAATACTTGAAATCGCTCCGGTAACATTACTCTTCTTCTGAGTGCCGTAACCGATCATTACCACTTCCTCGATTTTCTGCTCTTTCGGAAGGGTGTCACTCTTTGTGTTCTGGGCATTGAAATTGGCAGTGAAATAGAGCACTGCAACCATCCCCAAACTTCTAGATATTCTTACATTCATATACAGTTAGTTTTTTAATTCTCAAATTGAGACAATAAAAATATATTTTTTTTTAATTATTTAACATTTTATTAATAATTATTTTAATTTTTCGTTTATTTTTGGGGGTTTAAAGGCATAATTTTTATCTTAAAAACTGCCAAATTTCCTTAAAATTTAATGATAAGAGTCCCCAAAATGACAACCAAACTTTCAAAAATATCACTTCCACTAAAGCTTACTTTTCTAATTTTCTCCATGGTCTTAAATTGCATGGGCATTGTGATCCTTCAACTTTCGGAGGCAAAAGTCACGTATGAGAAGCTTGGTTTTTTAGAATCATTTAAGGATATTCCGATTGCATTTATTTCACTTTTTGCTGTAAATTTTATCAGCAAATTCGGAACAAAAAAATCCCTGATTCTGGCTTTAACAATTGTTGGGATTTGTTCCTTGATTTTACCATTTGTCGAAGTTTTCTGGTTTTACAAACTGTGGTTTGCGATTATCGGAACATGCTTCGCCGTAGGAAAGATTTGTGTTTTTGGCATTATCAGGAATAATATTTCAGACGAAAAAGTACTCGCAAAGACGATGAATAATGTAGAGGCATCTTTCATGATAGGAATTTTCGTCGTAAATACGGGTTTTGGATGGCTGATATCAAGCCAATTCTCTGAATTCTGGAAATTTGGATTTTTATCAATTTCAGTGTTATCGGCAATTACGATTTTTTTGTTTTCAAAACTCTCTATTTCCGAACCGGTAAAAAATAATGATCAAAATATTTTAACAGATTTAACAACACTACTTAATCCTTTGTTAATCCTTTTTTTAGCCATTATTTTTTCAATTGTTTTTGTGGAGCAAAGTTTCAATTCATGGTTACCGTCTTTTTATAAAAATCACCTGAAGGTCAATTCATTTTTTGCGTTGCAGGCATCTTCATTTTTAGCATTATTTTCATACGTGGGAAGAACAATTACAGCAAACGTGATTCATAGGTTTTCATTATCGAAATACTATATATTCTGTTTGTCACTCATTATATTGGTGTTGGCGATCATCATCGGAATTCAGTTTTTTGATACGGATGACTCCAAATCACTCTTGTTTTTATTCCCGGTGATCGGTTTATTCCTGTCTCCACTCTACCCTGTTATCAATTCAAAAATGATTGCTAAAATTGATAAGGCAAAAGCCAGTCTTTTTACATCACTCATTGTTATTTTCTCTTCACTGGGCAGTTCTGTAAGTTCGATTCTTATGGCGGTCCTATTTGGAAACCAGCTTTTAAGTTTTTATTCCGTCTATATTTTATGTGCTGTTATTGTGATGTTTACAATAAGTTTAATTTATTTTAAAATTGCAGATAAAAAATTTAGAAAATAATTTTATTTTTACTGCCATGAAAATCAATACCGAAAAAAACAAGGAAACACTTCAGGAACTCATTGATACAAAAGACTTTGTAGCACATGTATCGGTTGACTGCACTATATTTGGTTTTCATGACAATATCCTGAAGGTTTTGCTTTTGAAGTACCACGACCTAAATTTATGGGCCCTTCCCGGAGGTTTTGTATTCAACGATGAAGATTTGCGTGAAGCTGCTGCACGTGTTTTATACGAAAGAACCCATCTGAAGGACATTTTCCTGAAGCAATTTCATACATTCGGGAGAATTGACAGAACGGAGAATAATATTCACCAGATTTTATTAAAAAATAAGGGAATAGAAGTTCCTAAAGACCACTGGATCTTTCAGCGATTCATTACTGTAGGCTACTGCAGTCTCATCGATTTTTCAATTGCCAATACTTTCCCTGATGCTTTCAATGAAACCTGCGAATGGGTGGAAGTCAACAATTTACCCAATATGGCTTTTGATCACGACAGAATTATTGAAACCGGACTGGAATATTTAAGAATGAATATCAATACAGAGGTTGCGGCAAGCAATCTTCTTCCGGAAAAATTCACGATGAAAGATCTTCAGTGCCTGTATGAGACTATTTTGGGCGAAAAATTCAGGAGGAATAATTTTCAGCGCAAAATATTAAGCTTAAATATTTTAGACAGACTTGAAAAACTTTATGACGGATCTGCTAACAAAGCTCCCTATTTATACAAGTTTAAAAACAGAATTTACACTCCTACCCATCAATACCCTATTTCAAATGAAGACAATGAAAATTGATTTTATTGTCCTTTACGTTTTAATTCTTATTTAAAACATTAAAAATCAACTAATAACAGACATTCAAAAAAAATTCTCCGAAATACTTTAAAAGTCTTATTTTTAGAAAAATTAAAATATAATGTCATATTATTCCCTTACGACCATTCCCGATTATTATGGGATTGATTCTTTACTCACCGAAGAACACAAACTTATCCGTCAGTCTGTAAGAGACTGGGTAGAAAGTTTTGTAATGCCACAGATAGATCACGCAGCACAGAACCATACCGATATTCCGAATTTAATGAAAGAATTGGGACAGATCGGAGCTTTAGGCCCTTATATTCCTGTTGAATACGGCGGTTCGGGATTAGATCAGATTTCTTACGGACTGATTATGCAGGAATTGGAAAGAGGCGATTCTGCGGTACGTTCTGCGGCTTCTGTACAAAGTTCACTGGTAATGTTTCCAATTAATGAATTCGGTTCTGAGGAACAGAAAAGAAAATATTTACCTAAACTGGCAGCCGGAGAAATGATTGGCTCTTTCGGTTTAACGGAGCCTAATCACGGATCAGACCCAAGCTCTATGGAAACCAATTTCAAAGATATGGGAGATTATTACCTGTTGAACGGTGCTAAAATGTGGATCACCAATTCGCCACTTTGCCACATTGCGGTAGTTTGGGCTAAAAATGAGGAAGGTAAAGTTCAGGGATTAATTGTTGAAAGAGAAATGGAAGGTTTTACAACACCTGAAACTCACAATAAATGGAGTTTAAGAGCCTCAAAAACAGGAGAATTGGTTTTTAATGATGTAAAAGTTCCGAAGGAAAACCTTCTCCCCGGGGTTACAGGATTGAAAGGGCCTTTATCTTGTTTAAATTCGGCGAGATATGGAATTTCCTGGGGCGTGATCGGCGCAGCAATTGACTGCTATTGTACAGCAGTTCAATATGCTAAAGAAAGAAAACAGTTTGGAAAACCGATTGGATCTTATCAGCTTCAACAAAAAAAACTGGCAGAATTTTTAACGGAAATCACTAAAGCTCAATTACTTTGCTTACAGCTAGGCAATCTTAAAAATGATCATAAAGCAACACCTGCACAAATTTCTATGGCTAAAAGAAACAATGTGAAAATGGCTATTGATATTGCAAGAGAATCACGTCAGATTCTCGGTGGAATGGGAATTATGGGTGAATTCCCGATGATGCGTCATGCTGCCAACCTTGAATCGGTGATTACTTATGAAGGAACACACGATGTTCATTTATTAATTACCGGATTAGATATTACCGGAATTAATGCTTTTTGAATAATATGAATAATAGGTGGCTTCGGGATTCTTGAGCCACCTATTATCTTCTAATTCGAATATGCTTTTATTTCTTCAATAAAATTGATATCAGGATTCAGAATTTCTTCAATTAAACTTTTAACAGACTTCATGGCATCCTCAATACTTCCTTTTTCAAACTGTAACGAAACAACACCTTTTTTTGCCTCTGCAAAGCTCCATATTCCGGTTTCAACCGGCATTCCCCAAAACTCAGGAAGATTTTCAACTACATATTGATAGATACAAAGCTGTAAGGCCTGTTTTCTTTCACTGTTATGGAAATATTCATCGATCTTATCTTCATCAATTTTAACTGTCAGGTTTTTGATCTTTGCCGTTTTATAATCAATAATTCTAACGGTTCCGTTCAATCTGTCAATTCTGTCGATAAATCCGAAAAAGGAAATTTTATCATTTTCATTAAGATAAAAATCGACATTTTCAAATCTTTTTTCGATGTCAATAATTTCCAGTGTATTTCCGTTTTTTATCAGATCAAGGTCATGAGCAAGGATCGTTTCTATTACTTTTTTAGCAATTGCCTTATGAATAAAATTCATTCCTTTTTCATAAAATTCAGGCTGATGTTTCAGCTTATTAATAGCAATATTAATATATTCATCTATAGCTTTAACTGATTTTTTTAAATCATTTTCTTTTAATACTTTACCTTTCAATTCTTCATATACTTCTTGAAGTGAATAATGAACAAGATTTCCATAGTTTTTCACGGATAATTCTTCTTCAATTTCATCGGTTTCTGAAGCATTTAAAATCTTGGAAAGATAAAAATCAATAGGATTATAAAGATAGCTTGTGAGATGTGAAGCAGAAACTTTTGACTTCCATTTTTCAAGCCTTTCAAGAACAATATCTGTCTTTGGAATTTCAATCGGCTGAGTAACGATTGGTTCGGAAGAATTCTCAATAATGAGATGCTCGATATGGTGTGAACTTTCCATTTCGATCTGAGTGATAAATCTGCTTTTTTCACCAGTATTGACTCCTGAACTCAATGCATTAAACAGTAAATGAACATTTTTTGAATCCTGGATTAATCGATAAAAATGATAAGCGTAAATACTGTCGTTTTCCAAAAAGGTATGAAGATCAAAGAACTTCCGAACATCAAAAGGAATATACGTGTTCTGTGAATTTCCGAGTGGAAGCTTACCTTCATTCACCGAAAGCAAAATAACATTTTCAAAATTCAGGAGACGTGTTTCCAAAAGTCCCATAATTTGTAATCCTCTCAACGGTTCCCCCTGAAAATCGATACTTTCTGAATTAATATGTTGATTAATAAGAATTTCCAGCGTTTCCATTTTAATCTCAAACTGATACGGGGCAAGCTGGTTTTTAATGATTCTGAAAGCATTTTCGAAATGAGATATATTTTCATATTGAATATCATCGATTTCAAGCCATTTAATCTGCCTGCAAAACGCTATCAGGGCATCGAGATATTCGTTGGTAGAAGAAGCTTTCTGAAGCAGATTAAAGTATGAAAGACCGCTTAAAAATTCATTCATCAGCTTCTTGGAGATGTACACGATGTTTCTTTCCTCAACTTTAGTTTTAAAATTATTAATGACTAACTCATCTTCAATAGATTTTGGCAACTCTTCAAGAATCGGAAAAATGTCCCGATAATAGTAGGACGATTTATTTTTTTCCAATTGTTTCTGAAGGTAAAAAAGCTGCTTAACCGCATTTGAAAAAGAAAGATTTTTTAATGGAAAGCCCATCGTAATATTCAGATTCTGAATTCCATACATGACATCTAAACTTGCCGGAAGCAAATTTTCATCCAGCAAAACAACGGCCGTATTTGAATATGTTTTATCTTCGATTTCTTTAAAAATTTCAGGTAAAATCTTTGTCTGGGTAATGTTTCCTGAAACTTCGTAGACTTTTATATTTTTGGGTTGGTTAAAGTCATCCTCAATCCAACTAAAAATCCGACTATCATTGAATTCCTTCCATGTTTTATGATTCCTGAGAAATTTTCCGGCTTCCTGTCTTTCATCATCAAAATAATAATGATCTGCCTGAAAAAAACATTGTCCTTTATTCCACTGTAAAAGACTTCTCACCAGATTTTCTTCGACAGGCGTAAAAGCATTAAAGCCACAGAAAACAAATTGTTCTTTCGTATCTTTGGCAAAATCATTAAGCTTGGCTTTCGCCGTTTCATGAATCATTCCGGAAGTTGCCCAATTTTTTTCCTGCAGTTTCTGTTTGAGTACCGGAAGAAAAACATTCATATTTTTCCAAAAATTAAGGAATTTTTTTCTTGGAACATCATCGTCTTCTCCCAGATTCTGTGCCCAGTCTTTTATCCTTTCTTCATCAAACATATAATGCAGTACTGCCTGATCACTTTCTGAGAATTTCATCATATCATCCCAGTCTTTCTGAAGCGTAGGAAACCATTTCAGGAAATCTGAAAAATCATCATTCGGAATAAGATTAAGACTTTTATAAACATCGAATGAAAAGAGCCATAAAGAAATACCGTCAATCCCTTGTTTACCGGCAATACTGTTTATTAATTCCTCTATCGTAAAAAAATTAGGGAGAAATCCAGAATATTGTTTTTCTTTTAAAATTTCACGGATAAATACAACCGGACGTTTTCCGGGTAAGATAATGTTAAACTCAGATAGATCAGAATTTTGCGCGAGCAGTTCATTAACAATTTTGTTCAGGAATTTCAAGACGATTTATAGCTTTTATAATTTTCCAATTCTTCAGCAATAATACGATTATATTCCGATTGTTTTTCTTCCAGCATTCCATTTCTCGTTTCACGATCATACGTTCTTTGAAAATCCTGATATTCTTTAAGATTTCTATTATAAATAACTTTAAAATATTTATCAAAATCTAAAGATGTCTTTATTTTTTCGGCTATTTCTTTGCGAAGTTTTCTGGCATAAACTTCAGCTGCATCAAAATGTTTCTGTTCATGAAGAAGTACATAATCATTGATCCTTTTAACATCTTTCCAGGATTTATCTTCATTAAATAAGGTTTGTATTTCTATTTTGATCGGTGCTTTCGGATTTGAGGATTTGACGTAAGAATAAGTCCAGCCACAGTTTGTATAAGCGACAACATTAGCTCCTCTTTGATTATTGACTTTACTTTTAAAGTTACTCCAGTTTAATTTTACATCCTCCCGCCAATATATTTTCTGGCTATATAACACATTGGATACCAGAAAACAGGCTATAAAAATCCATTTCATTTTTCTTCTATTGAACTACAATTGTTTTGGTGATCCAGTTACTGCCACCATTCCAAAATTTAAAAGTGTAATTACCAACCTTTTGCGGGCTGAAATTGATCTGGCCGGCAGATGTATAAGTTGCCTGTGTACAAGGTCCGCTGGTAGTGTATTTATAAGCTGTAACAATTCTTGTTAAATTATCATCATGAACATAATCATAAGCATAAAAACCTTCACAATGAGACGAATACGTTGAATATGTTTTAATACTCTGAATGCTAAAGACATCCATGGTGTCATTACTGATCTTCACACTGTCAATTTTAACTTTGTCAACAGATTCTATGGTTTGATAATCGTCGTCATCGTTACAAGAAATAAAAAATAATCCTAAAAAAAATGCAGAAAAACCAAAGTGGAGAAAATTCTTCATAACTACAAATTTTGATTATTAATATATTTTTATCAAATAATGTTCCCTAATTATGCTAAATTAAGAATTAAAATTACCTTTTGACACATAAACAACTTTTTTAGTATCAAAAAACTCTTCATCAAAATAATTTTTAAGATTGAAGATTTCAGCTTTAATTCCGGCAAGTTCTTCAGCAAGATCACCACCTTTTAAATATAAAATTCCGTTATGCTTCGGGTTAAACTGTTCTTTTTCAAACTTACCTTTCAGCCATTTCAAAAATTCAGGCATCTGCGTCACCGCCCGACTCACCACAAAATGGAACTTTTCCTTCAGCTGTTCCGCTCGTCCATGAATGGCAGTTACGTTTTTTAACCCAACACCCTCAGTAACAGCATTTACTACACTTATTTTCTTTCCGATAGAATCAATTAACGTAAATTCTGCTTCAGGAAATAAAATAGCGAGAGGAATTCCCGGAAAACCGCCACCTGTTCCGATATCCAAAACCTTTGTTCCGGGAGCAAATTCCATTACTTTGGCAATTGCCAGGGAATGCAGAATATGCTTCTCATACAGAGATTCCATATCTTTCCTTGAAATCACGTTGATTTTTTCGTTCCATTCATTATACAGATTTTCCAGTTTATCAAACTGTTCAAGCTGTTTTTCTGTAAGATCCGGAAAGTATTTTAATAGTAACGTTGTAGACATGTGAAATATTATAAAAAGCAAAAATAAGTTTTTTATCAGCTTTATTCAAATTCAAAAAAAATAAGATGGTTCTTACGTCAACATTTTTAGTCTTTTTCAATGTAATTATTCGTTCTTTTTAAACGCTGGAGAATCTTTTGATCTAGTTTACTCTCGATATCATCCGTCGTAAAAGTAAAACTGCGCATCGTTTTTTTATAATCGGCAAAAGACATCTCTTTGGTAGACTTCGGCAAAAGTGAAAAAATTGTGTTAATTTTTTTGATCTGAATTAAATTAAAAACATGATTATTTTCTGAATCTTTTACGCTCACGATAAGTCCCGGAAGCCCGGAAAATTTGTATGGTCCGTCATTAACTGGATAATCTTTGCTGAACCACGCTTCCCAGCTTCTTCCTTTAAAGTTTGTGGTGGCTTTTTGACAGTCAATATTGTTGATTTTTAAAAATTCTTTCTCAATTTTCCATTCAGGAACTTCATTATCGCGAATCAGGAGATTGACGGTTTTGAATTTATCATAGAATTTAACAGTCTTTGCAACATAATCCTTTTCAACAATATAGCTAAGATTCTGATCATAGTTTTTATATAAAAGCAAATCCTTATAACTTTTTGTTGCAGCGTAGATTGAATCTCTTTCATATTTTACGGCATTATAAAAATAAGACTTTTTGCCATCCGTATCAAGATTCATAACATCTGTAATCACAGAATCTTTTTTATTAACGTCAGGCTTCATTCTGTATTCGTAGACGAAACGATAATGCTGAGCGGAAACGAATGACATTATAAAAAGGAAAAGAAATTTGTACATTTTTCAAATATTTATTTAAAATTCAAATTGAATAACTACAAACATAGTGATAAACTTTAACCCGAACAAAACCTATTAATTTTTCATCAACTATTTTTTATTAATATATTTGTTAAAATTGAATAATTAAATGGAGAAACTTTCAGAAAGAGTAAATAGACTTGGTTACTCACAGACTTTTGTTATGTCAAATAAGGCCCGAGAAATGAAAGCCAATGGAATAAATGTCATCAGCCTTACTTTGGGGGAACCTGATTTTGACGTTCCGGACAATATTAAACAAGCTGCTTTCGATGCCATCAATCAAAACTATAGTCACTACTCTCCTGTTCCGGGATTTCTGGAGCTACGCGAAGCTATTGTTCACAAATTGAAAAGAGATAATAATTTAGAATACAAACCTTCTCAAATCTGTGTTTCCAACGGTGCAAAACAGGCTATTATAAATGTTCTGGCAGCACTTCTTAATGATGGAGACGAAGTTATTCTTCCAAATCCTTATTGGGTAAGCTACGATGAAATGGTAAAAATGATGGGTGGAAATTCTGTAATGCTTCCAACATCTTATGTAACCGATTTTAAAATCACGGCTGAACAACTCGAAGAAGCTATTACAGATAAAACAAAAGCTATATTATTCAGTTCACCTTGTAATCCTTCTGGCGGATATTATACGTATGATGAATTGAAATCTTTGGCCAAAGTTATTGCTAAATACCCTCAGATAACGGTAATTTCAGACGAGATCTACGAATACATTAATTACGAAACTAAAACAACGTCTATTGCTCAGTTTCCTGAAGTTTACGAACAGACGGCCGTTATCAACGGTATGTCAAAAGCTTTCGCCATGACAGGCTGGAGAATCGGTTATTCTGCATGTCCGGAATGGCTGGCTAAAGCCTGCGAAAAAGTTCAGGGACAAATGACAAGCGGCGCAAATACAGTTGCTCAGAGAGCCTCTATCACAGCTTTACAGGCCGATCCGTCAGAGTATAAATATATGATCGATGCGTTTAAAACAAGAAGAGACCTGGTGTATGATTTAATGAAAGAAATACCGGGATTTAAAGTTGTATTGCCAAAAGCGGCTTTCTATTTCTTTCCTGATATATCACATTATATCGGAAAAACCCTGAACGGAACAGAAATTAAGGATTCGGATGATTTTGCCATGTTTCTTCTTGAAAATGCACATGTAGGATGCGTAGGCGGTGTTTCTTTCGGAAGCCCTGAATGTATCAGATTTTCGTACGCTGCTTCTGAAGAAGAGCTTACTGAAGCAATGAGAAGAATAAAGAATACATTAGAAAATTCAGTTAATTAATATTTATAAATAAAACTAAAAACTCCGACAAATGAACTTTTTAAAGAGAATTACCATTGTAACGAGTATCGCCGCAGCGAGTTATTGCGGATATGCTTACGGACAGGATTTCCAGTGGAAAGAAGCACAATCAAACGGCTACACGTATAAATATGTAACCAATGATCCTACTTCAGCAAGATATTATACCTTAAAAAACGGTTTGACCGTAATTTTAAGTCCGACTAAAAAAGATCCGAGAATCCAGGCTTTCATTGCTACAAAAGCAGGAAGCAAAACCGACCCTTCAGATCATACCGGATTGGCACATTATCTTGAGCATATGCTTTTCAAAGGAACAGATGCATTCGGATCTAAAGACTGGGCAAAAGAAAAACCTCTTTTAGATCAGATTGATGCCCTTTACGAAAAATATAATTCGACAAAGGACGAAGCCAAAAGAAAGGAAATTTACAAAGAAATTGATAAAGTTTCCGGAGAAGCGGCAAAATATGCCATCGCCAACGAATACGACAAAATGATGGCCGGTATGGGTGCCGACGGAACAAATGCTTTTACCTCTTACGAGCAGACCGTTTATACAGAAGATATCCCGGCTAACGTAACGGATAAGTTTCTGGCAGTACAGGCTGAAAGATTCAGACAACCGGTTCTCAGACTTTTCCATACAGAGCTGGAAGCAGTGTATGAAGAAAAAAACAGAGGACTTGATAATGACGGAAGGAAAGTCTATGAAGCCATGTTTGCAGCTATTTTCCCCAATAATAATTACGGAAAACAAACAACTATCGGAACAATTGAGCATTTGAAAAACCCTTCACTAAAAGCTATCAGAGAATATTTCAACAATTATTATGTTCCAAACAATATGGGAATTATCATGTCGGGAGATTTTAATCCTGATGAAATGATTGCCAAGATCGACAAGGCATTTTCTTACATGAAGCCTAAAACAATTCCTGAATATAAAGTAGGTCAGGAAAACCCGATTACAGCACCGATTACAAGAGAAGTATATGGCCCTACTCCTGAAAACATCATGATCGGATTCCGATTTCCGGGAGCTACGACTAAAGATGCAAGAATGCTGAATTTTATCGGAAGCATGCTGACCAATGGACAGGCAGGCTTAATTGATCTTGATCTTATCAAAAAGCAAAAGTTATTAGCAGCTTATGCATATCCCTATGTTCTGAAAGATTACTCTGTTCTTTTGCTACAGGGAAATCCTGTAGAAGGTCAGTCTCTGGATGATGTGAAAAATCTTTTGCTTCAGGAAATCGACAAATTAGGGAAAGGCGAGTTTTCGGATGATTTGATGAAATCAATCATTAATAACGAAAAGAAAAATACTATTCAGAAATATGAAAAATATACTTCAAGGGCAGAATCTCTGATGGATGAATTCACTTCTGAAGTTGATCATAAAACGCAACTGGAATATATTGAAGAGATTTCAAAACTGACGAAAAAAGACATCATGGATTTTGCTGCCAGATATCTTAAAGACAACAATTATGTAGCGGTTTACAAAAGAAAAGGTGAAGATAAAAACATTGTAAAA
Source organism: Chryseobacterium lineare (assembly GCF_977014045.1). NCBI lineage: Bacteria > Pseudomonadati > Bacteroidota > Flavobacteriia > Flavobacteriales > Weeksellaceae > Chryseobacterium > Chryseobacterium lineare. Next base: position 1,247,410 of record NZ_CDRNIQ010000001.1, read on the forward strand.
GTAGACAAACCTACCATTACTCCTGTTTCCGTAAACAGAGAAGATCAATCACCATTCCTGAAAAAGGTTGATGATATGCCAGAAGCTCCGATCTCTCCGGTTTGGCTGAATTTCGACAAAGATATTGCTAAAAGTAAAGTAAAAACCGTAGATGTTCTTTCTGTAAAAAATACAGATAATGAACTATTCAGGTTATATTATTACTTCGATTCCGGAAAATGGAATAATAAAATACTTCCGCTGGCGGCTGAATATTTACAATATTTAGGTACGAAAAACAAGTCTTCCGAGGATATCAGTAAAGAATTTTATAAACTGGCATCAAGTTTCAACGTAAGCGCAGGAAATGAGGAAACCTATATAACACTGGAAGGTTTAAATGAAAATTTTGATAAGACTGCAGCTTTATTCGAAGATTTAATCAAAAACTGTCAGCCGGATCAGCAGGCGTTGGAAGCTTATAAAGCGAGAGTAAAGAAATCCAGAGCAAATGCCAAGCAGAATAAAGGAACCATTATGAACGGATTAAGAAGCTACGCTCAGTACGGACCGCAGAATCCTTTTAATAATGTTTTAAGTGATGCAGAATTAGATGCTTTAAAAGCGGAAGATTTAGTAAATGTACTTCATGATTTATTCAATTTTAAACATAAAATCCTTCACTACGGTCCTAAATCTGCCAATGAAGTTGCTTCATCTTTAACGCTGATTCATAAAGTTCCTAATTCGTTGAAGGAAATGCCGAAATCTAAGACATTCACGCAGGTTGCAACGGATAAAAATAAAGTTCTGTTTGCGCATTACGATATGGTTCAGGCAGAAATTTTCTGGGTAAGAAACAGTGATCCTTACAACGTGAGCATTACGCCGACGGTAAATTTATTTAACAACTATTTCGGTGGCGGAATGGGATCTGTGGTATTCCAGACAATCAGAGAATCTAAAGCTTTAGCCTACTCTACGTATTCATATTTTTCACTTCCGGGCAAAAAAGAAGATAAGGATATGATCATGGCTTATGTTGGGACCCAGGCAGATAAGTTCAATGAATCTACAACAGCGATGAATGAGCTTTTAACAACACTTCCTAAGTCTGATCAGCTATTTGAAACAGCAAAAAGCGGATTGAAAAAATCTATTGCTGCAGAAAGAATTACCCAGGACGGAATTATCTTTACCTATCTGAAAGCACAAAAACTTGGGAACAATACAGATATTCGTAAAAACGTTTATGAACAGGCTCCGAAACTGACTTTTGCAGATATCAACAATTTCCACGACAAGGAAATGAAAAACAAGAACTACACCTATTGTCTGGTCGCTTCACAGGATAAAGTAAGTGAAGCAGACATGCAGAAACTCGGTGAAGTGAAAAAATTAAACTTAACTGAAATTTTCGGTTATTAAAATAAAGTGAAAGTCCTGAATTCAGGACTTTTTTTAATCTGATAGAATAAAAATAATTATAGATTTTATTTATCAATATCAAGTTGATTGATAGATGTAATATTTCTATATTTGCACTAGAAAAATTTAAATAAAAACAAGAAATTATGTCTTTAGTAGGAAAAAAATTCCCGAATGTAACCATTGATGCAATGTCTGAAATGGGTGATGATCTTAGAATCAACGTTTTTGAAGAAGCTACAGCCAATCAGCAAAAAGTTCTTTTGTTCTGGTATCCGAAAGATTTTACTTTCGTATGCCCGACTGAGCTTCACGCTTTTCAGGAAGCTCTAGGAGAGTTTGAAAAAAGAAACACTAAAGTAATCGGTGCTTCTTGTGATACAAACGAAGTGCATTTTGCATGGCTTAATGTTTCAAAGGATAACGGTGGTATTGAAGGAGTTACTTACCCGCTTTTAGCTGATACTCACAGACAATTAGCCAATATTTTAGGAATTGTTGATCAGGATTTTGAATATAATGATGAAGGCGAGGAAGTTTTCACAGGTTCAAACGTTACGTACAGAGCAACTTATCTTATCGACGAAACAGGAAAAATTTTCCACGAGTCTGTAAATGATATGCCGCTGGGAAGAAACGTAAAAGAATATTTAAGATTAATTGATGCTTATACTCACGTTCAGAAGCACGGTGAAGTTTGCCCTGCCAACTGGGAAGAAGGAAAAGAAGCTATGAAAGCTGACAGAAATTCTACTGCTGAGTATTTAGCGAAAAATTAAGATTTTTAATATGACAATGTAACAATCTAACAGTGTAACAATTTTTAAAAGCAGTTTTTTGAATTGTTAGATTGATAAATTTTAGATTGTTACATTGTTTATTTTTTTATAAAAAATAAACTTATGTACACAGAATTAACAGAAGATACGCTTCAGAATATCGTAAGCGAAAATGAAAAAGTAGTCGTACAGTACGGCGCAACATGGTGCGGAAACTGCAGAATTATGAAGCCGAAATTCAAAAAATTAGCTTCTGAAAATGATAATATTCCTTTTCTTTATGTAGATGCAGAAAAATTGCCGGAAAGCAGAAAACTCGCTAAAGTAGATAATTTGCCGACTTTTGCCATCTTCAGAAATGGTGAACTGGTGAATCAGGTTCAGTCTAACCAGGCAGAAAGTTTAATTAACTTATTTAATGAATTATAATGAAATTACCAATTATAAGACAGTTTTATCAGAATCAGACTCCTGAAAATCTGGAAAAGACATTAGAAGTATTGGAAAGCTTCACAGAATTCAGAGGAACTACAGAAGAAGATATGAATGTTGCCGGAGAACTGATTACCAATATCTGCGGAGCTCTTGAGGTTCATGCTAATGTACAAAACGGAATGAGCGAAAAAGATGCTTTAAACTCATTTGCTCAAAAGGTTTTAGGATCGATTGACAAATAAAATCTTATTTCAAAGTTGAGAGATTTTAAAATTTCAATAAATACGAAATATAAATTTTGCGAAGCTTACCTTTAAATTTCCAAACAAAAATCCCGATGAATAAACATCAGGATTTTTTGGGTTTATAAAAATGAATTATAAAATGTCGATTTACTCATAACTTATAATTCATAAATCATCACTAAATTTAGTTTCTTCTGCTCATTAAAATGCTCAAAATATACCAGAATAAAAGCATAATTGAAGCAAACAATTGCAAAGATGCGCCAACATACTGATTTGTACTGTAAGAATCTTTCAATTTGCTCGTTTGATACAGAATCGTTGCAGAAGCAAGAATTACCATGCCTACGGAGAACCAAAGTCCGAGATTGAACCCGAACAACATTCCTCCTACGATTAATCCGAGAGAAATAAATCCTCCGATAACAATAATGTTTCTAAGGAAAGAAAAATCTCTTTTTGAAGTAAATGCTACCGCAGAAATTCCTGCAAACATCGCAATGGTAAGCATTGCAGCCTGAAAAATTACCTGTGGACCTGCATACAGCGTTGCTATTTTAATCAATGGAAGAAAAATAATCGCTTCAAGCAAAATATAAAACCCAAGACCGAAATATTGTGTTGATTTACTGAGCGAAAGAGACCATTTTGTAGCTAAAACAGAAGCTAACCAGAACACTCCGATAATCAGCAACCAAATGTATCTCTGAGCAAACATGGCAAAGATCAGCTGATCCGGAACTATTTGTAATAAAACAGTTTCTACCCCGATAAACGCAAGAATTGCTAATGCAACGTGAATATAAGTTTTTTTGTAAAAGTCAGCTTTCTCCACATCAGAAGAATGTCCGACAAGAACATCTGTCATCATAGTTTTCATTTATTTATCTAATTTTTTAATTACTATCTTTAATTATCTGCTGTAATCAGGCTTTACACCAAGAATTTTACCATCATTTTCAAATATTACAGTGATGATATCCCTTGGCGGTTCCTGCTTGTCATCAGCATATTTGTATTGAATGGCAGGATAGATTTCATTTTCATCCAATTTCTGATATCCCGACTTATAAACTTCCGTTTTTCTGTCAAAGCTTATTCCGCCAACCAAATTTCTGATGATATCATCAGAAATATAGTATTTTATTTTATCAGATATCATCGTTTGGAGCTTCTCTTTATCGGAAAGTTTCAGTGCATCAACAAATCTGAGGAAAGATTGATTGTAAAAATCAATTTTGTCTTTGCTCAGTTCAGAAGTAAGCTCAATTTTCTTGCTCTCAATTACTTTTATTTTACTTTGCTGGGAAAATGCCCAGTGAAAAGCGAAAACGGCACAGATCAAAAATATTTTTTTCATATAAATCATGATTGGTTGACAGCAAGATACGAAGAATTATATTACTGATAAAAATTTCATCGTATCAACATTGTCTGCATAAGTATCCAGGCCGGGGTTTTGAGCTTCTCCAAGATCAATTGAATCTAAACCAAGCTCCTTTTTTGCTACCACACACTGAATATTTTCTTCATTTTCAGTAATGAAATTTGTTACTTCATCCAGAGAAGAGTATCTGCTGAAATTGATCACCGAAAGTGGACTGAAGAGCTTTTCATCCTCTTTCATCATCACAAAATTATTGTCCCAGAATTTTTCTTGATTTAAAAGATAAACTGCTCTGTTATATTCATAATTGTTGGCATATTTATTATGATTGATAATCTCCTGAAAATCAAGGAAACTTTCAAAAATCCTGTCGATTACATAATCCTGAGGAATAAAAAGTCTCGTCACATTTCTACAACCCAATCCGAAATATCTGAAAATATCTTCAGCCAGAAGTTTCAATTCCTCTTCGGTTTCGTCTCCTTTTAAAACCGCGACTGAAGTTCTGTTTTTTCTGATGATGTGCAGGTGATTTTTAAAGTAATACTCTAGATATCTTGCGGTATTGTTGCTACCTGTAGCAATGACTGCATCAAAGTTTTCAAGCCTTTCTACAAATTCAAACTTCACATTTCCTCCGGAAAATTCATTCCATTTTTTAAGCAAAAACGGAATCATATATCTGTCTTTTGATGATAATTTGATTACGGGAATATGATTGCTCAATACAACGGAAATTACATCATGAAACCCAACCAAAGGAATATTTCCCGCCAGAATAAGTCCTACCCTTTTCTGTGTTTTTGAAATGGAATATTCTTTAAGCCAGTTATTTATATGATCCTCCGTAAGCAGATTAGCCCATTGTTGTAAAGCAAATTTCTGATTTTCAACGATAAACCATGGATTCTCAATTTCAGACTTTTTTATTAAAAGCTCAAAATCAACGTCATTTTCGTTATAATCTTCACTTTTTTTTGCTAAAAATCCTGATATATAACGACTCAGTTCTATAAGTCCTAAAACTTTATTTTCAATATTCATAAGTACTGTAAAATTGGGGAATATTTTGTAATTTTGTGCAAATTTAAAAAAAATTAGCAATGGCTATTAAAATAACTGATGAATGCATTAATTGCGGGGCATGCGAACCAGAATGTCCAAATAATGCAATTTATGAAGGAGCAGTAGATTGGAAAGCTTCAGAGGGTACAGAATTAAAAGGTACTGTAACATTAACATCAGGCCTTACGGTAGACGCAGATGCACCACAGGAACCTGTAAGTGATGATGTTTATTTCATTGTAACAGATAAATGTACAGAGTGTAAAGGTTTCCATGAAGAGCCACAATGTGCCGCAGTATGCCCGGTAGACTGCTGTGTTCCGGATGAAGATCACGTAGAAACTGAAGAAGCACTGCTAAATAAAAAAGCATTCTTACACGGAGAATAAAAACTGCCGTCTCATACATCATGAGGCGGTTTTTTATATATTAAATCTTTATTTTTCATCAACAAACTATAAATGAAGCTGTAAGAGTACATTTTTACAGCAACCAAAAAATAAATACTATGAGCAAAAAACACAACTTTAGCGCAGGACCATGTATCTTACCTCAGGAAGTTTTCGAAAAATCGGCACAGGCTATTTTAGATTTTAACGGGATTGGATTGTCTCTTCTTGAAATTTCGCACAGAAGCAAAGATTTTGTTGCGGTAATGGATGAAGCCCGCGCCATTGTAAAAAGACTGATGAACTTAGGAGATGATTACGAAGTTTTATATTTGGGAGGCGGAGCAAGCTTACAGTTTGCCATGGTTCCCTACAACTTAATGAAAGTTGGTGGTAAAGCAGCTTATCTTGATACAGGAACATGGGCTGCAGGAGCTATTAGAGAAGCCAAAAAAGTTGGAACCGTAGATGTTGTAGGTTCTTCAAAAGAAGAAAATTATTCATTTATTCCAAAAGATTATAAGGTGGGTGCGGAATATGATTATTTCCATTGTACCTCTAACAATACCATCTATGGAACGCAGATGAAATCTTTCCCGGAAGTGGATACCTTAATGGTCTGCGATATGAGTTCTGATATTTTCTCAAGACAGCTGGATTTTTCAAAATTCGACCTGATCTACGCCGGAGCTCAGAAAAACATGGGACCTGCAGGAGTTACGTTGGTTGTTATTAAAAAAGAAATTCTGGGTAAAACAGGAAGAGAAAACATGTTCTCCATTCTGGATTACTCTCAACATATTGCCAAGGAATCGATGTATAATACGCCACCGGTTTTCCCGGTTTATGCGTCTTTACTTACATTACAACATTTGGAAAACAATGGTGGAATTGCCGGTGCTGAAGCAAGAAATGAAGCCAAAGCAAAACTTTTGTATGATGAAATTGACAGCAATCCGTTATTTGAAACGTTCTGCGTAAAAGAAGACCGTTCTTTAATGAATGTTTCCTTCAAAATTACCGATGAAAGCAAAAAAGAGGAATTCGACAATGCCTGGAAAGCTGCAGGAATCAGCGGACTGAACGGACACAGAAGTCTTGGAGGCTACAGAGCGAGCCTTTACAATGCTTTACCAATCGAGAGTGTTCAGGTTCTGGTAGACGTAATGAAATCGTTCAAATAATTTAAATAGTAAAAAATTCAAAGATTAAAAGATGAGTATCATTATTTTAAAATTTCTTAATTTGCGAGTCGGTTTAGAATTTTTAAATATTCTAATTTTTAAATCTTTAAATTAAATAAAACTCCATGAAGGTTTTAGCTAACGACGGTATTTCCAAAGCAGGCGAACAGGCATTGAAAGATGCCGGGATTGAAATTCTGGACAACAGAGTTGCACAGGATCATGTTATTAAATTCATCAACGACAATCAGGTTGATGTTCTTCTCGTAAGAAGTGCCACCAAAGTAAGACAGGAACTTATAGATGCCTGTCCGGGGCTGAAAATCGTCGGAAGAGGCGGTATAGGAATGGATAATATCGATGTGGAATATGCTATCGAAAAAGGTCTGTATGTTATCAATACACCAAACGCATCGTCAAAATCGGTGGCAGAGCTTGTTTTCGGGCATTTCTTTTCATTGGCGAGATTCCTTCACGAATCCAACAGACTGATGCCTCTGGAAGGAGAAACGCATTTTGATGCCATGAAAAAGTCCTTCAGCAAGGCGTATGAACTTTCAGGAAAAACCTTAGGAGTGATCGGTTTTGGAAGCATAGGACAGGAAGTCGTGAAAATGGGAATTTCTCTGGGAATGAAAGTAATTGTTCTTACCAGAAAGCCTCAGACAAAAGTTATTACCCTTGAGTTTTTCGACGGACAGTCGGTAAAGTTTGAGATCACTTCCACCAATGATATGGATGCTTTCCTTAAAGAAGCAGACTTTATCAGCATCAACACCCCTAAAACCAATGAATATATCATAGACACGCCTCAGTTTGAAAAAATGAAAGACGGAGTCTACATCGTAAATACTGCAAGAGGAGGCGTCATTAATGAAGTAACCCTGATCGATTTTATTGAATCAGGAAAAGTAGCCGGTGCTGCGCTGGATGTTTTTGAAAAAGAACCCAATCCTGAAGTACTTCTTCTTATGAATCCTGCCCTGTCACTTTCACCACACGTAGGAGGAAACACAGTGGATGCTCAGGAGAAAATCGGAATAGAGCTTGCAGAACAGATTATCAAGATAAAAGAAACTATAAAATAAAATATGCCTGTTTTTAAACCTTTTCGCGGAATAAGACCTCATAAAGACTATGAGAGTACTTTCCCTACTCATCCTCTGGACAATTTCACCCAAGAAGAGATAGCGGAAAAAGCTCAAGTTGAAGATACTTACATCAATATGATAAAGCCATATGTTGTCAGTAAATCTAAAGATATCGACAGGAATTTAAGAAAAATCCGGTCTACGTTTGAAGAATTAATGGATGAGAACAAACTCGTTCAGGACAATTCGGCGTATTATCTTTATGAGCAGATCTATCCCAGCAAACAGGTTTTCAGAGGGCTTTTAGGATTGGCAAGCATCGAGGATTTCTGGAGTGGAAAGATCAAAAGGCATGAAAGTACCATTCCTCAAAAAAAGGAAAAACTGGCTCATTATCTGGAAAAGGTAAATATTCAGGCAGAGCCTGTATTGCTTACCTACCCTGCCAATTCCAAGATTGAACTGCTGATGAATCATGAAGAAAAGAACGTTCCGATCTTCAATCATGTGGATACCAAAGGAATCAGGCATAAGATATGGAGAATCGATAACCGTCTGAAACTGCAGCAGTTTAAAGAAGTGATCGACCAGATAGATGCTTTCTACATTGCCGATGGCCACCATAGGATCGGTTCTACGGCTCTTAATGCCAAACACCAGAAAGATAAAAACAAAAGACATAACGGAACAGAACTTTACAATTTCGTCTATAGCTTTATCGTATCCAACCAGTCTATTAAAATTCATGATTACAACAGAATCGTGACGGATCTTAACGGACTTTCGAATGAAGAATTTTTAAGTGAACTGGAAAAATATTTCCTCATTCACGAAAAAGGAGAAACGGCATATTTCCCTTCACAGAAATTCCATATTTCGATGTATCTGGGCGGAAAATTTTACTCACTTCACGTAAAGCATGATCTGCGTTCTCAGGAAATGTCATTAGATAATCTTGATCATCATCTTCTTGATAAATTTATCTTCAAAAACATATTAAAGATCGAAGATCCCGACAGCTCCGAAAAGATAGACTATGTAAAAGGAACTTCCAGTCTTGAAGGAATCAATTATCTTAAAGAGAAAGTGGACAATGGTGAAGCAGTAGCAGGTTTCGGGATTTACCCTGTGAGTTTTAACGATATGATTAAAATTTCCGATCTGAAGCTGAGCATGCCGCCAAAATGTACATTCATTGAGCCTAAACTCGTTACTGCCCTTTTGATGTACGATATGAAACAGTAAAAACTAATCAATTTTTCCTTACTTTTAGCATGGAAAAAGAAAGGTAAATAATAAATGAAAAAGATCTTCATTATCATTCCACTCTTTTTGGGTGGATTTTTATTTTCTCAAAAAAAACCGTTGAAAAAACCGGTAAAGAAGTCCGGCATCACACAAAAACTCAACTATCATGATGAGTTTAAAAAAATCTCCGACGAGATCATGATGAACGGAACCGCCTACAATAACCTTGGTGAACTTACCAAAGGCATAGGACCGCGATTCAGTGCGACTCCCGGCTATATGAAAGCCGTAGAATGGGCCGAAAGAAAGCTGAAGGAAATCGGAATCGAAATGATCTGGAGACAGGAAGCCAAAGCTCCTATTTGGATTAGGGGAAAAGAATCCCTACAGATAAAAACGGGAAATGGGGAATGGAAAAACATCAGAATGCTGTCTTTCGGAAACTCTGAAGGGACAAAAGGCAAAGATATGGTCGGTGAAATCGTACTCATCAACAGCACTTCCGAACTCAACGCCATGTCCGTGGGACAGCTGAAGGACAAGATAGTATTTGTCAACCTTCCTATGGACCCAAGAATCATCAACACCAGCGATTCTTACCTGATTACGGCAAAATCAAAGCTCATCTCCCCTTCCGTGATTGCAAAAACAGGCGCTAAAGCGTTAATCATACGGTCACTGACCACCGCAAACGACGATACTCCACACGCCAAAATGATCTATTATGAGCCGGATGATAAAGTAAAGATTCCAGCTATGACTATCGGTGCAAAATCTGCAGATGAGCTCGAAAAGCTGCTTAAGAAACAGAAAGTGACCGCCAAAATCAATATGACCGCCGAGTCGAAAGGTGAAACAACGAATCCCAACATCATTGCCGAAATACCGGGTAAAAAAGATTCTAAAGTAATTGTTCTCGGAGCGCAATTGGATTCGTGGGATTTTGGGGAAGGAGCTATTGATGACGGAACCGGTGTTGTACAGTGTATCGAGGTTTTGAGAACCATCAAAGCACTTGGCATCGACAATAATCATACGATTCGTGTGGTGCTGTATGCCAACAGTGAAAATGGCGGACAGGGCCGGGAAATGTATGCCACCTATGTTAAGAAAAAAGGCGAAAAGCACGTTTTTGCACTCGGAACCGATGCCGGAGGGTATTCGCCAAGAGGCTTTTCACTGGATATGTCGCCCCAGAGAAGAAGGCAGATCTTTGAATGGAAAAATTATTTCCTTCCGTATGGTGTCTATGATTTCGACCAGACCGAAGCCATTCAGGATATTTCCCCGCTGAAAAAACTGGACATTCCATTAGCTGAATTGGTTGTTGATACGCAAAGATATTTCGATTACCATCATTCGGTAGAAGATACGTTCGATAAAGTCAATAAAAGAGAACTTCTGCTGGGTACGGTCGCTATGACACAGATGATCTTTATGATCGATAAAAACTGGTAATTGGCTTAATCGACATAGTTTAATCCTTTATCCCAAAAACAAAACTTTGATCACTCTTATAAGTCAAATGACTTTATGTACCTTAAAAATATTCAGTGATAAAAAAAACCTTTGCACACTTAGTGTTCAAATAAGCATCATTATAAATTAAACACCATAAAAACAAATAAATGGAAATCATTAAATTAAACCTGAAACCCGAACTTCTTACCGATACAAAAACCAACGCTCTTTATCATCAGCTGCAAAATCTGCTGAATGAGCTTGAGCAAAAGAAAATATCAGTCACAACAGCAGATACGATCAACAGGGAGATTGAAACGATCAATTCCACTTCTTTAAAGGATAAAGCTTTGCATAAAATGCTGAAGGAAAAGCAAACCTACATCATTAAGATCCTTGAAAAAGAACATAAGATCGTCCCTATTAATTATTACAGGAATCTATGGCTGGCTGCAGGTATGGGAGCTTTCGGTTTGCCGATTGGCGTTGCATTTGGCCTGCTGATGGGAAATATAGCCCTTCTCAGTATCGGATTACCGATTGGTATGGCCATTGGCGTTGCGGTAGGAACATCAATGGATAAAAAAGCAGCAGCAGAAGGAAGACAATTGAATGTTGAAATCAAAATTTAAACGAACGAATAACAGGAGAAGAAAATGAAAAATATTATCGCAGCTGCAATATTGTTGGGTACTATGACAGTTTCCGCACAGGAAAAACAAGATTCTGTACAGTTTGCAGAAATTTCCACAGAGATCTTAAATAAAGGGAAAAGCTATACCGAACTGCGGGAGCTGACAAAAAATATCGGTCACCGTCTCAGCGGTTCAGAATCCTATGAAAAGGCTGTCAAGTGGGCAGAACAGAAACTTCGTGATGCAGGAGCTGATAAAGTATGGCTTCAGGAAGTGATGATCCCGGTCTGGGTAAGAGGAAAAGAATCATTACAGATCAAAACTGCCAACGGAAAATGGAAGAATCTCAAAATGCTTTCACTTGGAAATTCCGAGGGAACAGGCGGAAAAGATGTTACCGGGGAGATCATCATGGTGAGGTCAATGGATGAATATGAGAAACTGTCACCGGATCAGGTGAAAGATAAGATCGTTTTCTTTAATTATCCTTTCAGCCAGACGTATATCGAGACTTTCAGAGGATACAGTGATGCTGCCAAATACAGATCAACAGCAGCTTCTTTAACAGCGAAAAAGGGTGGTAAATTTGCTATTATCCGTTCACTTTCTTCTGCTTTTGACGATGTTCCGCATACGGGAGCGATGCGTTATGCAGACGATAAGAAAATTCCTGCCGTAGCTATCGGAAGTACCACTGCTGATGAACTGGCTTTGCTTTTAAAATCTCAAAAAACCGTCGCCAAACTTAATTCTAACTGCGGGATGAAAGGTGAAAAACTTTCCCATTCTGTTATCGGGGAAATTACCGGCAAAAAAGATCAAAGTGTGATCGTAGTAGGTGGACATCTTGATTCATGGGATGTCGGTGAAGGGGCTCATGATGACGGAGCAGGAATCGTTCAGAGTATTGAAGTGTTGCGGACTTTTAAAAATTTAGGAATTAAAAACAATCATACCATACGCGTAGTCTGTTTCGCTAATGAAGAAAATGGGGTAAAAGGCGGTGTTCAGTATGGGAAAACGGTTAAAGAGAATAATGAGAAACATCTTTTTGCCATTGAAACTGATGCCGGTGGATTTACCCCGCGTGGAATTTCTCTTGATATGGATAACGAAAAAAGAAAACAGATTCAGAGTTGGTCAGATCTGTTTTTGCCATACGGAATTTATGATTTTAAAAATACCTATTCCGGAACTGATCTTTATCCGCTTCACGATATGGGAATTCCGACCGCAGAGCTGGTTCCCGACTCTCAACGGTATTTCGATATCCACCATACGGAAGAAGATACTTTTGAAAAGGTAAATCGCAGAGAGCTTCTGCTGGGAGCAGTGGCGATGACACAGCTTATTTATATGATTGATAAAAACTGGTAAATATATTCAACCGTTCCTTAAAAGAGCGGTTTTTTATGAAATTATCTCTAATTGTATTTCTTTCCCGAAAAGCTGTTGCACCCTTGCAATGACTTTTCGGGAACACCCGAAAGTTTGTCGCACCCTTGCAACAAGGTTTCGGGTAACCCAGAAAGTTTGTCACACCCTCGCAATGACTTTTCCGGTGACCCAGAAAGTATGTTGCACCCTCGCAACAAGATAGCGATGTTTTAAACATCAAATTATTGATCGCCAAAGCGTACGATTACTTGTTGAATATAAATTGAAGGTTTACGAACGAAGTTCAGCCCTTGCGAACGGAAAATATCCTACGTCAAAAAAACTTTTTTATCAAGCTTTACCTCAAAGGTTTCTCCGCCTCTTTTAATCTTTAGATTGAGGGTATTCTGATCTTTTTCCACTCGGTTGATGAAATAATGACAGGCCGTATCTTTGTCAAGATTTTCAAGCTTTATGCCATTGATGCTGAGGATCGCATCCCCTATCTTCAGCGGGAAATTTTCATCCTCAAAGATAAAAGTGACCATCGCATTTCCATTAACAAAACGGTAGCTGAATCCGAAAGATTCAAGAGTAAAAGGACTGGTACTGATTCTTTTCATATAAATCCTGTTATTCTTCCAGTCGAGGATAAAAATGAAATCCTTAAAAAATTCGTTGCCTATGAGATCCGTTTTTCCGGTAGCCATTCTTTCCTTCTGAAACATAGTATTTCCCATTTTCACGGAATCTGCCCGGAAAATATATCCCGGTGCCGGCATGGCAGTTCCAAATGCACCGGTGGTACGGGTCCCGAAAGTTTTTACTACATGCTGAAGTGTTTTCGGATCTATATTATCACCCGATACTTCCAGCCTGCCGGAAAATCCGGTATCAAAAGTAAGCTTTATATCTTTATTCAACAGTGAGATATTTATTACCGGAGTTTTCTGTGGCTGGCTCTCGAAAGGAATGACTATTTCATAATCCTTTGTATTAAAAGCATAAATATCATTTGATGCCTCCAGTAAATTTTCTGAATAATTAATCTTCCAGAAAAGTTTAGCCATCTGATTGGCTCCAATAATACCATCGACTTTCAGACACCCCAGCTCCGCCGAATTGAGATCGAGAACAATTGCCCCTACATTTTTAAAGATCAGTCCGTCTATCTTCATTTCCGGAAGCTCGGTGAAGATCTGTTGTTGTACCTTTTCGTCGGAATCTTTAATGGATTTTTTATACTTTTTCTTAAGATTGAGTTCCTCATAAATCGTTTGAGAAATAACAGTCGGCGCGCCGGTATCAAACAGGAAGTTATAGAATTTCCCATTGATGCTCACTTTCACAAATGGCAGATTGTTTTCAAATCTCAGATTTACTTTTTCGACCGGATGCAAAATCTGCACTTCTCCTTTTTCAAAAAACTTTTTAGACTGTCCGAAAACTGTAACTGCTGAGAATAGGAAGAGTGAGTATAGGATTTTTTGCATTAACTTATTTTATGGCTAAAATAAGGTTTTTTTGTGAGGATGTGAAAATAGAAAAGCCATCCCAACGGACAGCTTTCTATAATACATTAAAAATTCTAAATTTTATCCAATACCTTTTTCGGAAGCACCTTTACCAGCTGAGGCTTATATTCCTTTTCCAGTACTACAAACTTCCATGATTTACGGTCCTTGGAAACCGCGCAGGCTTTCATGGTGGCATTGATAAGGTAAGCACCTTCTTTGGGCAGATATTTTACGTTGTTTTTACCGTATCTTTTTGTCAGCATTGTACTGAGCTGCTTTTTCATCTCATCATTCAGGGAACTCATATTGCATTTCATGGTAAAAATATAGTGGGCAATTGAGAAATATTCTCCATTGATGAGTTCCGGTTTTTCAATATTTCCAAACTGAAGGTTCTGAAGATCAATTTTCATGAAGGGATTATTGTACGTCATGTTCATAAGCTGAGTCACCTGGTCTTTCGGAACCACGGTAAAAAACTTGGGATAAATACAGTTTACTGCCTGATTGATCTGCTTGGTTTTAATAGTGTTAGCAAAATAAGTAAGCGATTTTTTGATGGCCGCGTCGTCCGGATTGGCTTTTGTCTGTGCAAATGATGAGAACGACAATAAAACGAACAGCAATAGAAGTGATTTGATTTTCATAATTTAATTTAAACTTTATTAACGTCAGGTTCGAATGTTTTTCGTAATGAAATGGAGAAAAAATATATCGAGGCCTTTTTAGTTTAAATAAGCTTTTCGATACTATTTTTTTTAAAATCTACTCAGAGTGACGTTGTTTTTTCTGATCTGTCGCAGGATTCTGAGAGATTGTTACAATCTTTGTGTAGGTGCGTAAAAAAGCCATCCTTCCGGACGGCTTTTAAAATATATTGTAAAGTCTGATTATTTCACTTTTACAAGCTCAACATCGAAGATCAACCACGCGTTTGGCGGGATCACCCCTCCTGCACCTCTTTCTCCGTAGCCCATTGCCGGCGGAATTAGTAAGGTAGCCGTTTCCCCTTCTTTTAACAAAAGAATTCCTTCGTCCCAGCCTTTGATCACTCTTCCCATCCCGATAGGAATTTCGATCGGCTCATTTCTTTTGAATGAAGAATCGAACTCGGAACCGTCAACCAGTTTTCCCGCATAGTGTACAGAAACATTGTCACCGGATTTCGGAGCTTTTCCGTCAGTGGTTTTGGTGATTTTATAGTAAAGTCCGGATTCTGTTTTCTGCATTCCTGCTTTTAAATTCTCCACCATTTTCTCCTGGTTTGCTTTGAATTCCTCTTCTTTTTTCTTCTTTTCAGCTTCTTCTTTAGCTAAATAAGCTTTATTATTTTCAGCGATTTTTGCTTTTCCTTCATTAAAAGTTTTGGCAGCATCGTAGTTTTTGTATTCATCACCTTTACTGAAAACGGAAACTTTCTCTAATACGATATCTGTTTTAGGCTTATCCTGAGGTCCTTTTTCTACGTTGGCAATCGTATCGATCACATCTTCTCCTTTTACCACTTTCCCGAAGATCGTATGTTTCCCGTCCAACCAAGGGGTAGCTACTTCCGTGATGAAGAACTGAGAACCGTTGGTATTCGGTCCTGAATTTGCCATAGAAAGGATTCCTTTTCCTGTATGCTTAAGGTCGTTTCTTTCGTCCTCAAATTTATATCCCGGATCTCCCATTCCTGTTCCCTGAGGATCTCCTCCCTGGATCATGAAATCTTTAATTACTCTGTGGAAAATCGTTCCGTCATAGTAAGGAACACCTTTCGCTTTTGCCTTATTGTCTATCTTTCCTTCTGCAAGACCAATAAAATTAGCCACAGTTACAGGAGCCTTTTTATCTTCAAGCTTTACGATCATATTACCTTTCGTTGTCTGAAGATTTGCATAAAGTCCGTCATTAAGACCTTCGTAAGTTTCTTTGTCTACGTTCATTTTTTTATAAATTGGTGTACAACTCATGAGCGAAATACTTGCCGCTGCCAGAATTATATTCTTGTTAAACAATTTCATTGATTATAATGCTTTTAATTTTATGATTAACGGGATATCGTTGTCTATTTTCTTCTCGTCTCCGTACGTACCGTACGCAAGCGCTGAAGGGACCAAAATTGTAACTTCCTCACCATCATGTATAAAACGCAAAGCATCTTCTACTGCTTTCAGCTCATCAAAATGTCCGAATCTGGCTTCCCTTCTCTGGATCGGCCGGTCATAAATCTTGGTCTGATCAAAGTCATAAAGATCATACGAATAGGAAATGAAGCTATCGTCCTGCCTTCTCTGTCTTTGGTCAAATCCCTGAATATTCACCCAATAATTAAGCTGGGTAGGATAAAATTTCACAGGTTGATTGTTGATCCATTCCTGGATATGATATCTTTCCTGCGCATTCAGGTTTTTCATTCGCTGCCTGGAAATATCAAGATCATTCTTGCTGAGAACTCCCCCAACAGGTGGATGCGTCTGCGCATTCTTGCTACAGCCAAATAAACTGAGAACCGATATGAAGAGTATTTTTTTCATAAACTTTTGCGAAAATACACATTTCAGGAATGATTAACAAAACTTGTAAACTAAAGTTTAAACATTTTATTGCTATTCTGAACACATTTTTTAAATGTACCAGCTTGGTCTTTGAAGCTTTATCCGGCTTTCAGCACTCGCTATTTTTTCAGTTTTGGCGGCGCAGCGGAGCTGCGCCGCCAAAACTGAAAAAATGAGCTCAGACAATTGCTCCAATCAGGCTAGGGCTGAAGCCATTTTTTGTCATTGTGAGGAAAAATCTTATCAGGTTGTTAGAGATTCTTCACTTCATTTTGTTCAGAATGAAAGGAGTAGAGATATTATTTAAACGCAAAAAGCCGGGAAATCCCGGCTTTTACAATTATTTTAAGTTTAAAAATTAAACAGTTTCCAATACATGATCTACCTGAACTCTCCATCCAAAAGGATCTTCTGAAAGATTGCTCTGAATATTGACAAGGTCTTTCTTAAGCAATTCAGCATAGCTTTCCTCGTCAGACAATCTTGGCAACTGAAGTTTTTCACCATTGTATCCTAAAGCCTGGAAAACAGTTGTCACCACAGCTGTTCCAACACCCCAAACTTCTTTAAGTGTTCCGTTTTTCTGGGCTTCGATCACGTCTTTTACTTTAATAGGCTCTATTTTCACTTCAATTCCTCTCTTTTTAGCCAACTGAATAAAGCTGTCTCTGGTAACTCCGTCAAGAATTTTTTCTGAGGTTGGCGGTGTATAGATCGTATCGTTGATTCTTACAAATACATTCATCGTTCCGCTTTCTTCAAAGTACTCATGGGTAGAATCATCGGTCCAGATGATCTGCTCATAGCCTTCTTCGATAGCCAATTGTGTAGGATAAAAAGAAGCCGCATAGTTTCCTGCAGCTTTAGCAGAACCTACTCCACCGCTTGCTGCTCTTGAAT
Source organism: Chryseobacterium lineare (assembly GCF_977014045.1). Lineage (NCBI taxonomy): Bacteria > Pseudomonadati > Bacteroidota > Flavobacteriia > Flavobacteriales > Weeksellaceae > Chryseobacterium > Chryseobacterium lineare. The sequence goes on from NZ_CDRNIQ010000001.1 coordinate 1,265,070, forward strand.
AATGGTCAGAGATTTTTACAGAAACGGGCTCTGTGTAATAGCTTTTTGCAGGTGTCGCCACAATAGCAAACATATATTTATTGGCAACTCTTGCCTTCAGAGCTTCTTCGGTAGCAAAGATCAATGGTCTGATGTACAATGACATTCCTTCACCCTGAGGGATCCAGTCTCTGTCGATGTCTACCAATGCTTTTAATCCGTCAAGAAACATTTCTTCCGTTACTTCCGGCATTGCCAGACGTTTTGCCGACTTGTTGATACGTTCAAAATTCTTTTCAGGCCTGAAAAGGAAAACCTGTCCGTCTTTGTCTTTATAGGCTTTCATACCTTCAAAACAAGCTTGTCCGTAATTTACGCCCATCATCGCAGGAGTAAACATTAAAGGACCATAAGGAACCAATTTTACATCACCCCACTTTCCATTTTCATACTCGCAGATGATCATATGATCAATAAAAGTATTTCCGAATGAAAAATTGTTTGGGTCGAATGCAGAAATCCGGGAGTTTTCAGTTTTTTGAATTATCATTTCTAAAATTTTTTATGATGTTCTACAAATTTAACATAATTTTCTAAATATAAAAATTTTAGAGTAAATTTGTAAAAAAATAGCTTGAAAAGAGAAATTAAAACCACGAATGATGGTAGTAAAACATTATATATCAGCGATTTAAATGAAAACTACCATTCCCATCACGGAGCGCTTCAGGAAGCAGAACACGTGTTTATTAAAAATGGATTAAATTTAATAAATGATTATGAAATTAATATTTTAGAACTCGGTTTTGGAACAGGTTTGAATGTTTTGGTGACAATTAATGAATATTTAAAAACTGACAAAAATCATGTCATCAACTATTTTACCCTTGAAAAATATCCCATAAATGAATCGGAAATGAACGATTTGGCATATTTTGAACTCTTTGATAACCCGGAATTCAAAAATATTTATCAAAAAATTCATCAGGCAGACTGGGAAAAACAGACTGAAATCATTAATGGTTTTACTTTAAAAAAGATACAATGCGATTTTTTCGACCTGAAAAACATTGACTTACCAAAAATAAACCTTGTATATTATGATTGCTTCGGGGCAAGAGTACAACCCGATCTTTGGGAAAAACCTTTATTTGAAATGGTTTCTGACAAAATGGCGGTTAACGGATTGTTAACAACCTATTCTTCCAAAGGAAGCGTAAGAAGGATTCTCCAGGAACTTAATTTCAAAGTAGAAAAGAAGCAGGGGCCACCGGGAAAAAGAGAAATGATCAATGCGGTGAAGAATGAAAATTCATTAATGTAACAATCTATCAATATACCAATTTAACAATGCTCACCGGTAAACTGTTACATTGATACATTGATAGATTGTTATTTGGCAAGCCTTATTCCCGTAAACTGCCATTTCAGATCCGGCTGAAAAAAATTGCGGTATGTGTTTCTGCTGTGTCCTCGCGGGGTCGCTACAGATGCTCCTCGCAAAACCATCTGGTTAATCATGAATTTTCCATTGTATTCTCCTACTGCACCTGGTTCTTTTTTGAAACCTGGATATGGAAGATAAGCGCTGTTCGTCCATTCCCACCGTTTTCCCCATTCAAAATGAGAAGATGCTACTTCCCATTCCTGTTCGGTAGGAAGACGCATTTCTTTCCATGAAGCATACGCGGAGGCTTCATAAAAACTGATGTGACAAAGCTCTTCTTCTGGATCAATTTCTTTCAAACCATTTAATGTATAATGCATCCATTGATCATCAATTTTATGCCAGTATAAAGGAGATTTTATATTATTCTCTTTTACCCAGCTCCAACCGTCGGCGTGCCAGTATCTGAAATCTTCATAGCCTCCTGCCTCCATGAATTCAAGATAATCTGCATTATTTACAAGACCATCCGAAATTTCAAAATCATTAAGGTAAACTTTATGCCTTGTCAATTCATTATCAAAGCAAAATCCGGATCCTTCAAAGCCCACTTCATAAATGCCTTCTGAGAATCTAAGCATTGTTTTCTCTGCAGCTATTTTATTTTCTTTTTCGCACTTATTTTTATAAACAGGGAAAAGAGGATTATGTCCCAGAATATATTTAATATCGGTCAGCAGCAATTCCTGATGCTGTTGTTCGTGATTAAGACCTAATTCCAATAATGTTACAATCGAGCCATTTATATGATCGCTGTTAAGAAAATCAGCCATTTTTTCATCCACATACTTTCTATATCTGTAAACATCAGAAACAGAAGGACGGCTTAAATTTCCACGGTCTGTACGGATGACACGGGCTCCAATGGTTTCATAGTAACTGTTAAAGACAAAATTATATTGAGGATCAAAAACTTCATAAGAAGGATCGTAAGCTATTAATATAAACGTCTCAAAAAACCAGGTTGTATGTCCCAAATGCCACTTGGGAGGACTTACATCCACAATAGGCTGAACTACATAATCTTCAATCTCAAGAGGCTTGCATATTTCTTCTGAATGCATTCTGATCTCCTTAAATCTTTTAACGAGAGAATTTATGATCGTATCGGTTTCCATATTTATATATTATTTGTTAACCATCCAAATACTGTCTACAAACCAGTTTTTTGAATCACTGATTTCTCCTGTTATTGTAAACCCTGATTTTTTTGCGAGCTCTTCTATGTCGGGTTTTGAAAACTTCTGAGAAACCTCCATATCAATAACTTCATTTTCTTTAAAAGTGATCATTTTACCGGCAACTCTCACTTCCTGCTCGGCAAGACTTATCAGAAAACTACGGCAAGCTCCTGTGATCGGATCGTAAGATTCATAATGCTGAAATTTTTCAATCGTAAAATCACCTCCCAACTCCCGATTAATTCTGGATAAAAGATTAAGGTTAAATTGCGCGGTAATTCCGGATTGATCACTGTATGCATTCAGAACTGTGTAAGGATTTTTCTTCAGATCAAAACCTATTAAAACGATATCTTCAGGATTTAGCAAACGATGAAGCTCTTTGCAAAACCCTTCCGCTTCTTTTCTGTTCATATTTCCGATATTTCCACCCAGAAACAAAATTACCTTTCTTTTTGATGAAAGCGTCATTGCCTTTTCCAGCATTTGAAAGTATTCTCCTTCGAGTGGCAAAACATTCATATGCGGCAACTTCTTTTTTAAGTTTTTCTTCAACACAGAAAGAATATTTCCTGATATATCAATAGGCATATACGTGAAATGGTGTTCTTTTTCGCTAAGATATTCTAAAAGATAAGTAGATTTCATTGCATCTCCGGCTCCCAGTTCTATCAGGTCAAAAGGCTCCTGATGAGCTTTGATACAGTCTGCAATTTCTGCTGTTTTGTTTTTAAAAATATCAAGCTCACATCTTGTCAGATAATATTCCGGCATAGCCATTATTTTCTGAAACAGCTCATCACCTTTTTTGTCGTAAAAATATTTGGAAGACAAATGTTTGGGAGTACTTTGCAGACCGGTAAGAACATCATCCAGAAAATGATCCTTATGATTTTCTTCGTTTCGGTTTTTTAGTTTTTGGGTTAATTGAAGATTCATATGAGTTGTCATTTGGTTTTTAGAATTCTGCAACTATCTTGCCGACGTCATAAAATGTTTGATAAAATATTTGTTTCACAGTAATTGTATTATTGCAAGAATTCATATAAAAACTATTTTTTTTAAAGCTTGGAATGCTCATTGCTATATATGAGCTGAATGGCTTCCAGAGAGATACCACATCAGTTTTATAAATTATATCAGCATAAATATTAAAACATCTGATTGTAATGGCTCGGGTTTCTGTACAGGAAGTAATCAGCTTTTTTGTGAAATTTTTTAAACCAAATTAAATCATCATATTATGAACAGTAAAATAAAAGTCGCTTTAGCGCTTATCGGAGCAGGAGCTCTTGTTGCCTGGGGAATCAAAAGAAAGAAAAACGGGAAGCTAAAAACATTTACAGCACCGGATGGGAATACTTATCAGGAAAACCAGCTTTACAGAACCTTTGACAATAAACTCTATAAGAACGGAAAACAAATTCATTTTGAAACTCCTGTAATGGAACATAGTAAGTCGGGCAATCATGCATTCGACGAGCATTCCAATACAATTCCGAAAAATTACGAAAGCGTAAATCAGAATATCACTTATCATCAGAAAGGCGTAAGACATCACTAAATCAACAAAGCTTCGGTCATCTAACCGGAGCTTTTTTATTAAACACCACTGAATTCGTAGTAATAATCTTCAATAATAATAAGTTATCAGTATTTTTTTGGTATTTTTAATTAATTAAAATGAAAACACCTTTCACCTTAAAATATTATACTAATGAAAAAACTGACTTCTTTTTCAATCCTTATTCTTCTAATGGCTTTTTCTTTTTTGAAAGCTCAGAAAATATCGGATGGACAGACAATCGATGTTAATGGTTTATCCGTTACATTCAATATACTGAATAAGGAATCGATTACTGTTTCAGGTAAGGATTTTGACCGGTATAAAGTATCTGCCAAGCTGGTGAACAATTCTCAGAAAAGTTATACTGTAAGATTAAGCAATGCTCCACAAATTGTCACTAATACTTCATTAGTAGAACTTAACTGCATCAATGCTACCGGCGCAAAACTAACCTCAAAAAAAATTGAGCTTAAGCTCAAAGCACAAAATGTAAATGTTACTTATTGGGCTTATGCAAAGGACGGAAAATACCAAAGCTTTGTTATCCCAATCGTAGCAGGATATTATCTTGATGGTGGAGATTCTGTAAGTGATGACGCTATCTTTATTGTACCTAAAGGAGAATCTCCGAATGTTAATGTAAGGAGTTTACAGTAATAATTTAAGATTTGTTTTTTATTTAAACTGCAGCGGCGGCATCAACTGTAGTATAATCTTCCTTTTTAGGAATAGTAAACCAGAAAGTACTTCCCTCACCTATTTTGCTGTCAACTCCTATAGTTCCGGAATGTTTCCTTATGATCTCCGAACAAATATACAATCCCAGACCAAGTCCCGAATAGGAAGCTCCCAAATGGTCTGCACGGTAATAACGATCAAAAAGATTAGGAATAACGGACTCTGAAATTCCCTGACCAAAATCCTGCACAGACACTTTAATATGATCATCAAACGACTCGGCAAAGATATGGATCTCAGGAGATTCTTTCGCATATTTCACAGCGTTATTCACCAAATTGACCACTACTTGTTCGATCCGGTGTTCATCGGCAAATATTTCAAGAGATTCATTACTTTTCAGAATGAGCCGGTGTTTATTTTCAAGCCTTACATGATGGCAGCTTTTGTTAAGCATCTCATATAAATTGAACTTTTTATATTCTAGCATAAGCTGATCCTGCCCCAGCCTGCTCATGTTAAGCAGATCGTCTATCAGCAGGCACATCTTCTCTATACCTTTATCGGATTGCTCGATCAATCGTATGTGTGTTTGTGAATACGGTTGATGTTTAATTCTGTTAAGAAGCTGTATAGAAGCTTTTACAGCAGTAAGAGGGGTTTTAAGTTCGTGGCTGGCAACACTCAGGAAATCATCTTTTCGCTGTTCTGCCAGTTTTTTATCTGTAATTTCAGTGGTCATCCCTACCATTCTGTCGGCAACGCCATTTTTATCATATCTCGGGCGGCCGTTTGCCTGAATCCAGTGGATGGAACCATCTTTCCACTTTACAGGATATTCAGCTTTGTAAATTCCGTTTGTACGGATGGCTTCCTGCACCAATCCTCTGATATGCTCTCTGTATTCCGGGAGAATTGCTTCATAGAGATCGGAATAATTAAATTCTTCATCCGGTAAAAAACCAAAATTATATTTAAACTGAGCCGAACTTTCCATTGTTCCGGTGGCAAGATTCACTTCTGTCGATCCCAATCGGCTTGCATCCATAGCGATCTCCAGACGGTTTTTGAATTCTAAAACAGCATCTCTTGCATTTACCTGCTCTGTAACGTCACTTGCCACCACAAGAATCGAAGTGCTTTTATTGTTTTCGTCAAAAATAGGCTGATATGCAAAGTTTAGATAATATTCATTCAGCTCATTTCCATTTTGTATTAAAGCCTTGATTTCTTTACCATAATAAGGCTGTCCTGTTCTGTACACTTCCAAAAGAACATCAATAAACACCTGCCCTTTCAACTCCGGAATAGCTTCTGACAAAGGCTTTCCAACAATTGAACGATCTTTGTTCCAGATTTTAAGAACCAAATCATTCACAATTTCCACCTCAAAGTTTTCGCCTCTTAGGGACGCCATAGCAACAGGTGATTTTTCAACTAAAGTTTTGAAACGTTTTTCATTTTCAGTCAAAGTATGATTGGCAGTGAGCAATTCTTTTCTTATTTTAAGGAGTTCACTGTTTGTAGCAAAAAGCTCTTCATGTTTAGAAAAAAGATCTTCGTTGGTGGTGAGATATTCTTCATTTAAAGCAGAAAGATCATTAATAAGCTTCTGTTCGGATTTGGATTTTTCTTCTACCATATTCATGGCTTTTTTTCTTTCGGTAACCTCAAATGCGGTATGCAGAATATATTCTGTTTTTCCGTGTTGATCCAGAATGGCTTTATATTCAAAATCAAAATAAAACTCCTGGGGTCCTTCATCAGTAAGCAGAACGGCAGGATAATTTTTAGCCTTAAAAGTTTCTCCCGAATCCCAGACATTCTTCAGAATAGTAAAAAAAGGCTGCTCATTCAACTCGGGAAGAACAGTCCGAAAATCTTTACCAACAACACTTCTGTCCTTACCCCAAAAATCAAGCATTGCCTGATTGGCGCTTAAAATCCTGATGTTATCACCCTGATAAACAGCAGTAGCATTGGGAGAGTAAAAAAGTACTGACAGTAATTTTTCTGCCTCAATTTGTTCCGGAGAATTCATATTGCTAAATATTATTAAATATAATTATTAAATGTAATACTGTCTGTACTGCAGAACATTATTTCAAATTCACAGTACAGAATAATGTAGTTCAGCAATGGGAAAAAGTAAACCATAACAGGAACAACTGCTATGGTTTAATGATCATTCTATTTCTAATCTTTATATTTAAAAGAGTATAAAATACATCCATTAAAAAAGATCGTTGAATTTGGGACTTCCTGATGCTCCTTTAGGAAGAAAAACGACTTTTCTTTTGATCATTTTTGCTTTTTCAAGAGCTTTTAAGGCTTTCTGACGTTCAATCTCTCTGTTAATAGACGGGGAATTTTCCCATTGTGTAAATTCTTTCATAATTTAATATTTTAAGTGTTGGTGTCTGGTGTGACTTATTATAGTCTTAGCATAAAGCAGACCAATTTTTAACAAACATTAAAATATTTTTTAACTTTTTAAAATTATAAAATTTCTGATGCAATCATTCCAAATGAAATCTTCTGGGATCAGGATATTTAAAAATAAAACCAAGCTCAGAAACTAGTTTTTCAGATGAGATCATCCTTTGTTCATCATTATAAAGCCTATCATTGAGAGGAATATTATTTTGAGCCGAGATAACTTCCTGTTTTGTCGGATGAAGTGGTGCCACAACATTATAAACTTTAGATTCCACATTCTTTTCCATCATGATCCGTATTACTTCTGCAACATCATTATAATGAATATGATTAACAATACCTCCGAGATCTGAAACTGTAAAATTTTTCAGGAGCCTCCTGTCGCCCATCAATCCTCCGAGTCTCAGGATATTAATATGCGGAAACTTTTTAGATATTTCGTTTTCTATAAACACATTTTCTACAGGCATCATTTCTTCAGTATAAATTCCCGGTTGATTGGGATAAACACCTGTTGTACTCGTAAAAAACATTTGTTTTTCATGTTTTCCGATAAATGAAAATAGCTTTGAAAGTATTGTTTGTAATGACTCTCGGGACGATCTTCTTTCCGATAACGGAATGGTAATGATCACAGCATCAAGCTGATGAATTATTCCCCAGGATTCCGGATAACCATTATCTGTACTGTTACTGAACACTGCTATTTCAGCATGAAATCCCTGTGACTGAATGCCATGGAGTTTATCAGAAGATGTAGTTGTCGCGTAAATATCAAATTTTCCATCCAGATGATCAGCAATTCTCGATCCCAGCCATCCGAAATCCTATAATTCCTATTTTTTTCATTTAAATTTAATAATTAAAAGAAATCTCTGTTATTCCCCATGAATAAAGGATAAAGATATTGAATTTAAACTAACATCAGATCACAGAAATATGAAATTTTGTAAAATAATCAGGCATATTATTATATTGTAGGCATATTATTTGCGTTGGAGATTATTGAATATGCAATTTGCAAACCGACGGACTTTTCCACATATTTGCATATCAATGAAAGTTTAAAGCTATTTCACAAAACAGCTATATCCGATGAATAACAACATTGAAATATATATACAGGCACTTAACTCGGCAAACTGTGGGATTATTATTACAGATAATTTGCAGCCTGACAATCCTATTGTGTATTGTAACAAAGCCTTTGAAACTATAAGCGGCTATTCTCACGACGAGATTATCGGTCACAACTGCCGGTTTCTGCAATCTCAGGACAGATCCCAACCCGAAAGACAATATATCAAAGACTCCATAAGAGAAGGAAAAGATTGTAAGGTGGAAATACGAAACTACAACAAAAAAGGAAATCTTTTCTGGAATGAGCTTTTTATCTCTCCCGTAAAGAATGATGATGGTGTTATCACCCATTTCATTGGTGTTCAGAATGACATTACGGAAAGGAAAAAAGCAGAACACGAATTAAGAGAAGAGAAATCTTCTGTAGAAAGGAAAATTCAGGAAAGGACTAAAGAACTTGTTGATAATGAAGCGTTTCTTTCGAGTATTATTCAGACGGTAAGAGAAAGTTTGCTTGTTCTGGATGCCGATTACAAGGTTTTAAGTGCCAATAGTCATTTTTTAAGTTCATTTAAAGTAACTCATGAAGATACGGTAGGTAAAATTCTGTTTGAGTTAGGAAATCATCAATGGGATATTGATACATTGAGAGAGCTTCTCATGAAAATTCTGCCGACTAATAATCCGGTTATTGATTATGAAGTAGAACATGATTTTCCACATATCGGTAAAAAGGTTATGCTTCTTAATGCTTACCGAATTGAATTTGAAGGACAGTATAAAGACCGAATACTCATTGCTATTGAAGATATTACTGAGAAAAAAGAAATTGACCGCCGGAAAGACGATTTTCTCTCCATCGCAAGCCACGAGCTGAAGACACCGCTGACAACCATCAAAGGATTGGTACAACTCCTTCAGCGAATGAAACCCGATGGTTCCTCTGAGAAATACAATGGAACATTAAATAAAGTATCAGTGTACGTAGATCGTCTTAATATATTAATATCTGATCTTTTAGACACCTCCAAAATACAATCGGGAAATATAGAACTTCATGTGGAACCATTTGATATTGATAAGACAATCCATGATACTGTTGAAAATCTGTCTGTATCAGCTCCCGGTCATACTATCACATTATCCGGTACTACCAACGCAACACTTTTAGGAGATGAGCTACAGATATCACAGGTAATCAATAATCTGATTTCCAATGCTATCAAGTATTCTCCCGGCTCAGATAAGGTAGATGTTTATATCAACAGAGTTGGGAATTTTGTAAAAGTTTCGGTAAAAGATTACGGAATGGGAATCAGCTCGCAGGACAAAGCCAAAGTTTTTGACAGATTTTACAGGGCAAGAGATATACAGAAAAAATTTCCGGGGCTTGGTATAGGACTCTATATTTCGCATGAAATCGTAGCCAACCACAACGGCACTCTATGGGTCGAAAGCGAGGTCGGAGAAGGCTCAACATTTAGTTTTACGTTACCCATAATGAAAAATCACTAAGGAAATGAATAGTAAAAAGATAATGGTCTGTGATGATGATCAGGGTATATTGGATGTCCTGCAGATGCTTTTAGAATCGGAAGGGTTTACCGTATTTACAGAAATTAACAGTACAAATCTGATTAAACAAATCCATATTGATAATCCGGATCTTATCCTGCTGGATCTATGGATGCCACTTCTTTCCGGTGATCAGGTTTTAAAGGCAATAAGAAGCACCAATGAGATAAAAGATCTTCCGGTAATTGTACTTTCGGCGAGTGTAGACGGTGACGATATTGCTTCAGATGCGGGTGCTAACGACTTTGTTGCCAAACCGTTTGACCTTGATGTGATCGTTTCAAAAATAAGAAACCTTTTAGTTTAAATATTTACAAATTAAAATAGTAAAAAAGGAATATGTGTACTTTACCACGTATTCCTTTTTTTGCAATTATTCACCAAATAAAAATTCCGTAGAATTAAACTTGCGCTAATTCTACGGAATAGATTGGATTTATAATTGAATATATTTAGAAATTAATTAACGGCTTTCTTCGCTTTTTCAGATTCCATCAGGTGATGCTCCAAAGTAGGTAGCGTTGTACTTGCGAAAGATTTCAGAGATGCTTCTGAACCTTCAGATGCCTGTTTTTTAAATTCAGCAATATCTTTTTTATGATCGGTTACCATCAAATCAGTGTATGCACGATCAAATTCTGCCCCTTTTTTAGATTTCAGGTCGTCATACATTTTCTGTTTTTCTGCATCCAGGCTCGTTGGTAATGTATATCCTGCAGTTGATGCCCACTTTTTAAGCTCATCATTTGCCTTTCCATGATCTTTCACCATCATTGCCCCCAAAGATTTTACGGTTGCATTACTTGCATTGCTCGCGGCAAGCTGTCCCATCATGACTTCCATCATTCCTCCTATTGCTGCTGCATCTGCAAATTTCTTATCCTGAGCGCTCAGTGTAGCCGTTGCTGTATTGGTATCTGACACAGCAGTTGTAGCAGAATCTGTCGTAGCCATCGAAGTATCGGCGGGTGCAGACATTGAAGCCGTACTATCCGCAGACTGATCAGAATTCGTTGTTTCTTTTTTCTTGCAGGCTACCATAGCAGCCACTGCCAGAATAGTTAAAATTGAATTTTTCATAATATAATTGTAAATGGTTAAATAAAACAGCAAAGAATATTGCTTATCGCTGATAGTAACAATTAATTTGCCAAAGTTTTTAAAATCAATTATTTATGATACCACAAAAGTATTTATGGAAGAAATTTTTAATCAACACAATGGAATATGTCGTATATAAAAAAATACAGTTTAAGTTGATTAATTGCAGTTCAGATAAAAAGATTATTCTGTTTAATAGGAAATAAACATTTCCATCATTATCATGATAGAGATGAACTTTTTGGAAGACTGATATTCTAGAAGTAAGCATTAAAAACTACAAAAACCACCATCACAGTTTACAAAAGCTGCTGACCCCAAAAATCCGGCATCTGGCAAAAGAGGTAAAATGACGATAAAGTTTAAATTGCCCCAAAAGATACGCTTCCGGGGCAGCTTATTTAATTTTTAATGAATTTTGAGCTTTTCAAGTCTCCATCCGAATAGATGGTAACTAGGTAATTTCCTTTAGGCAGCTGAGAAATATTTAAAGTACTTTTTACCTTTCCTATATCCTTTTTAAAGAGTTCCCGCCCGGAAAAATCAGAGATCGTTACATAATCGATTTTGGTTTCGCTTTCAAGATTGACTTCATCCTGAGCAGGATTTGGATAAATTTTAACATTCTTTACTTTCCGCGTTTCCGAAGTTGATAAAGAATTATTTGTTATCTGAAATACATAGTCTCTTGTTTCACCGGATCCGAAAGTCGAACATGCATCGGTTGCCAGGATAGAACTTCCGTAGGCGCGCGACCGGATTCTTACTTTTATACTTCCGGAAGGAACGGAAGACGGAACAGAAAAAGATGAGGTATTCTGTGTAATCATCGAATTTGTCAACAGCTTATATTCCTGATCTTCAAACAATCCGTTATTGTTAAAATCCAGCCAGATGGCGGTTACAGCTTCTGAAGATGTAGAAGTATAAATATCATAGCTGTTGCCGGCTACTAACGTTGCTGTCGTCTGTCCTATTGCAGGATAGCTGTGATAGTAAGACGTAAGTGATGAATACGTCAAATGGTCGAAAGCAGTATTATTGATCCTGATCTCAATAAAAACCGGATCATCTCCACCGCCAAGATTTGAGGTACAAGGATCTGACTGAGCCTGTAAAATGCTGCTCAGCAGAACGCTAAAAAATAAGATTGATTTCATAAGGTATTATTTAAATTAAAAAATATGATAACAGCAGTCCTGTCTTGCCAGTAAATGAACTGCAAAACTGATATGATTTGTAAAGGAATAGTGCGGGTAAAAGCTCTCGTTTATTCTACTAAAGCCGCTTTCAGCATAAGGTAATGTAAATCTGTATTTTTAATAAAAGGCTGTAAAAGTTCACTTCCGGGGCCAAACATGGCCAGCTCTACATAATCTCCGGAATGATCCATGCTGATCCATCCTACGGAATTATGTTTTTTCTGAATTTCAGAATATGCTTTAAATGGAAGTTTTTTGTAATTGTAAAGACCTGCTTCCTGTTTTTCAAGACCTGAATAAAAACTCAGCATATATTTGGCTTCGTCATCGGCCAGCCTTATTTTATTGGTTTCATAGATCCAGTCTTTTATCTCTTGAATATTAAAATCTGCATGAATGGAATTCAGGATAAATTCATTGGTATATCTGTAGTTGGCAATGCTGTTGAATTTCTCAGTCGCCTCCGAACCATAAATCGTTCCCGGATTTGCATTTCCGTGATCGGTAGTAATAATTACGAGTGTGTTACCGTCTTTTTCTGCAAAATCCATCGCTACTTTTACGGCTTCTTCAAATGCAATCTGATCATGAAGCAAAGCAGCAATATCATTGGCATGAGCCGCCCAGTCTACTTTTCCACCTTCAACCTGCAACACAAAACCTTCTTTATGATCCTTCATCTGCGAGATGGCCGATGAGGTCATTTCCGCGAGTGTAGGAATAGTCTGCAATTCAGGGATATTTTGTCTGTCGATACTGTAAGGCAATGCACCTGTATTGAAAATACCGAGCGTTTTTGTATCTTTTTTTAAATTTTTCAGATCAGCTTTCGTTTTGAGAACCTGATACCCTTTCTGCTTGTAAAGATTATACAAATCTTTTTTATCCTGTCTTTTTGAAGGATTAAAAAATTCGTCTCCACCGCCCATCATCAAGTCGAATCCTATATTGGCATACATTTCGGCAATCTCGGGTTCGGCGTTTCGGCTGTCGGAATTGATGCAGAATCCGGCAGGTGTCGCATGGGTGATCGTAACCGTCGTTACACAACCTGTCTTTTTCCCTGATCTTTTGAATTTCTGCCAAAGAGGAAAATATCTTTCACCGTTCGGTCCGACATTGAGAACTCCATTTTTTACCCGGAATCCACCACCAAAAGAAGAGCTGGCAGCGGCAGAATCCGTAACAATAGAACTTGCAGAAGCAGTATCCATCAAAGCTCTTGAGATTTTATTTTCCCGGTAAAGATTCATCCAGTTTCCGCCGTAGCCCATGATATTACGCGAATATAGATCGGCCATAGCCAATGTTCCCGAGCTCATCCCATCACTGATCATGAATATTATGTTTTGGGCCTGCTTTCTTTTTGCTGACAAATTGCGTTGGCCAGCTAATAAATCCCAGGAATTTAATGTTAATGCTCCCGACAATAAAGCCGATCCTTTTAAAAACTTACGTCTGTCCATTACAATGAAATTAGGCGTGCAATTTAGATATAAAACTTATTTATTGAAACAATGTTGCATTAAAGAATTATTAAATTTCAGATTTAGAATTCTTATTGTAACTTTGTTGCAAAGATAGTCATTAGAATTAAAAAAGCAACACTGTTGCATTATCATGAGACAAATACGCAATACTCAGGCAAAAACGGAAATACTGAATCTTCTTGATCATACAGAAAGCGCTTTGTCACACAGCGAAATACAGGAAAAACTTGATGGATTATGCAACCGTGTAACGATCTACAGGGTTCTTGAGCGACTGGAAAAAGAGGGAAAAATTCACAAAATTGTAAATGTTGATGGGGTGATAAATTATGCAAAATGTCATCACTGTAAGGAAGATAAACATTCTCATAATCATCTTCATTTTAATTGTGAAAACTGTAAACTTGTAACGTGCATAGAAAATGTAGTTCCTGAAATCGAACTTCCTGAAAATTTCATTGCACACAGTTATAACTTCATCATCAGTGGAATTTGTCCGAAGTGTAAATCTCTACTCAATGTTTAGTAAATAATCATAATTTCTTATCAAAAACTTTAAAAAGCATGATAATAATCAGCAATTTCTTAGGAAGTTATCTGATGTATTAGGATAAATAAGAATTTTAGAAAAAATCAATAACTATAAAAAAGCTTTTGAACGGTGTAACAATATTAGCCTTAACAGCTTACACAGTAAGCAATCGCATGATTATTCACTATTTTAAGACATTTGAAATCTTTTGAAATATATACCAAATATTTTATTTATTCGTTAAAATTTTAATAGAATGTTATAACTTTGCGCAAAAATTATTTTAATCTATGCGGAAAACGTTACCAATTCTACTAGTACTGAATGTTTTCATTTTCTTTAATGCTCAAAACAAATCAACCTTAAACATCAACTCTAAATCATTAAGTACTCTTACCGTAGAGTATAATAAAATCTATGAGTCTGCTAAGGAAATTATTTCAAACTTATTGGCTGATAATAAAAGTACTGCTGAAAAAAGCAACTATGATTTTACATCTGCTGATGTCTCACTACACAAAAATGACTTCACTTTCAACACCAAAACTTCTGAAGACAAAAACAGGCTTCATCTGAACTGGGTTTCCGAAATGAGCTACAATTTCAGCCCCGGATTTGGTGATGATGAAAATATCTTTTATCGCGCTAGGGTATCTTCAGGGCTAGACTGGCTGGCTTTGGGAGAAGGAAGTTCAAAAAACCAGAGAATCCAGAATTCTTTGAATGAAAAACTAAGAAATATTGATCTTTTAGAAAAAGTAAAATATAAAAGAGAAATTGACCACAGACTCAATATTGATCATGTAAGAGCCGCTTTTGACGAAAAAAAGATCAGCCTTTTATCTGATTACGAGAAAATTTTAAAGCTTCTGAACGATTTTACAATCAACCAGAATAAAATCGGGCTGAAGAACAATGCTGAAGCTGCACAGTCAAAATATCTTCTGGCAAAAATTTCAATTGAAAAAAAATCACTGGAAGATCTTCTGAAAACTTCTGGCAGAAATCCTGTAAACAAAGAGATTTTTACGACAGATATCCCGGATCTGATCCCTGTAGAAAATATTGATCTGAGCGTATTGATAAAGGATAAGGCCATGGCTTTAAAGATGGAAAAGGAAATACTGGACATCAAACGCAAGAGAGACAAGCAGCTTGATCTTAGGTTTAAGCTTCGTTATAATTATTACTCAGCATTATCAAGAGACCGTAATTTTGCCAGCGTAGGCGCTACGATCAACCTTCCGCTAAGCAAAAGCAAAACTGATCTTGAAAGTGATAACGATCTGAAAGCTAAGGAAAACAGCCTTCAGGATATGCAGATGATTTATCGTAATAATCTCAGCAATATGTACAGAGATTATTATCTTCTGAAATCTGAAATAGAAATATTACAAAGCGAAAGCACCTATCTGGAATCTGAACTTAAAGTAAATTCTACCAACGAGAAGAGCAATACCTTCAGTCCGGCAGCTTATCTCGCTACAGCTGAAAAATTTTTGAACAACCAGATACAGATCTGTGACAAAAAATCTGATCTGTACGAAAAATATCTTGAATACAGAATGATTTCAGGAACAGACAATAAAACAGAAGGTTTACAAAACCAGACCAACGACGACAACGCAGGGCAGGAAACTTATATCTGGAGCAGTTTCTTTACAAACTATTCTAATACATATATCATCAATCTGATGAACCACTGGCACATCAACAGGGTTTTTCTGTCGGTGGGAAAAGTAGCGGATATGGTAAAAGTAGCAGACTTTATGACGAAAGCCGCAGAAAACAATATTCAGGTGTATCGTCTTATCGGTGAAAATTCTTATGCTAAAACAGATGATGGATTTGCAGACTTGCAATTGGTGATGGAAGATGCTAAAACCCTTGGATTTACTGGAATTCACCTTGATATTGAGCCTCATACTTTTGATGATTATAAAGCCAATGTTGATCTTTATGCACAAAGGCTCATCAATCTGTTTACCAACTCAAAAACATGGTGTATCCAGAACAATATGGATCTTGGAGTGAGCGTTCCGATGCAGCTGCCGGCGGAAGTTGCAACAGCATTACATGACAACAACACTATGGCTTACATTATGGCTTATGATGTTCTGAGCCTTGACAAAAAGCTCAATAAGACAGCCATTATTAGAAATATATTAGGTCCGGATTATTACGTTTGGGTATTCCGTATTAATGATTTTCAGGCTTTCAGTGATCTGCTGGACGCCGAAGAAGCGGTTCAGACGGCTGGTGTTACCAAAATAGGATACTACGATCTATCACAAATGAATAATTTTAAACCATAATGGAAATCAATTTTAACGACGATAAAATAACCGAAGAGTCTTACGAAAAACCCATAAAAAAACGAAAATGGGACCGCTGGATTTACTTCGCCATCATGTTGTTGATCGTATTTTCTGTTCTGAGGTGGCTTATTTCATCCTGGATCTTTGATTATGCCGACGGCTTCCTGAAGCAGCAGCAGTTTGATGTGAAATTTACCAGCGATGTAAGAATTCTTAATTATAACATAAAGGAAGGTGCTGCCATAAAAAAAGGAGATACCCTATTCAGCTATGAATTCTATGATGCCAATTTTCGCAAAAATTCTGTACAGGATTCATTAAAAAATCTTGTCGACAATACGACTTTTGAAAATCATCTTGCTTCCATCAGCTCAGAGATTTCAAAAAAACAGAGCCTTGTTGCCGATTTGAGAAAAAGAGTTGACTTCTGGAAAAAAGAAAAAAGCAGAAAAGAAAAGCTGGTGTACATTAATCAGATTACACCCAATGAGCTGGCCAATGTAGAGCGCTCAATAGATGACCTCCAGTACGAGATATCCTCTCTTGTTGCAGATATCAGGGCTCTCAATGATGAGAAGGGGAAAATCTCACTGATCAATAATCATAAAAATCTTCTCGCAAAAGAGGAAAACAAAGCAGCTGCCATTCAGAATTATTACATTTCACCCGTTAATGGGAATATAGATCGTTTCCGTGTGACAGACGGACAGGTTGGATATAAATCTGATATCATCACTTCGGTAATCCGTAAAGGACAGTTTGTACAAGCCTATATCAATATCAGTGATGTAGATGAGTTTCATGAAGGTGATCATGTAGCCATTAAACTGCCATACGGATTCAATAAAACACTTACCGGCAAAGTAAGAAAAATTTATTCTATATCGGAGATAAAGGATAATACCATGATCAATAAAAATGTTAATGAAGATAAATACGGAGTAGTCATTGATATTGTACCATTAGACGGAAAATCATGGGACAACGTAAAGATCAGTAATATTCCGGTGAAAGTAAGGAAACTAAAATTTACATAAAACGATGCCTGATAAAATACTGACCCTTGAAAACGGAATTAGAGCTCAATTATTGTCTGACTGTATCGACAGAAATGAAATACCTGATACCAGCCTTGCGGACATCTGGATTATCAACAACGAAAAAGCCTTGGAGGTAAGAAAATTTTTAATTTCCGTTATCAGACATCCAGATCCGAAGGTTTTTCTAAAACCGGTTTTCCTGCAGAAAGATTTAAAGAAAATCTATAAAGAATTTAAGAATTATAACCTGAAACATTTGTGCGACGGGTATATTCAGGATTTAAATATTCAAAATAAAATACCCTACATACAGTTTATTTTAAATTTCATAGCAAAGCTTGATGCTTCCCTTCATCAAGGAGATTTGCTGAAAAAAACATTGCTGTATTATCATTCAAGAAATAAAGATATTGATTTCTACGAAAGTGCCAACTCGCTCAACGGATATTCTTACCCGAGAATTGAAGCCTATTATGATGGTACTACCGATGCGTATATCAATGGAAGAGCTTTATTGCATGATGCTTACAAGGATGATCTTCTTCATAGAAAATATGTAGATACCTCGCATATCTGCAAAAAATGTCATTCCGGATTTCTGAACTACCGGGAAGAATGTCCGAAGTGCAAAGAACACAACCTTCAGGTAAGAGTTCTGATCCATCATTTCAGATGCGCTCATGTTGCTACAGAACAGAGTTTTCAGCAGGGAGACAGGCTCATTTGCCCAAAATGCAGCATGGAGCTGAGAAATCTGGGAGTTGATTATGACAAACCCGGGAAAGTATTTTACTGCCTGAACGAAAAATGTAAGAATGAATTTCAGAAACCTCTGATCGGGGTACACTGTATCAATTGTAAAACAGAGCAGGCCCCTGCTGAGCTGCACCTGGAAAAGATTTACAATTACGAGCTTACTCAGAAAGCAATTAACGAAATTCTCAATTAAAAGCAGACGTGGACAGTTTCTGGGAAATTATCTATTCAAACTTAAGGTATTCGGATTGGTCTACAATCCTGAACTGGGGCTGGTATGTCTTTATCATAGATATTCCAAGGTTTCTTGTTCTGGAAATCATCGTACTTTTCGTAACCTTCAGAAAGCGGTTTCTCGCCAAAGATGAATGGCAGCTGGCACGTAAAAAACTGATGAATGAGCTTCCGCTGATAACGGTTCTTGTTCCGGGACATAATGAAGGGAAGCATCTCCACAAAATGGTGATGTCTATGCAGAAACAGACGTATAAGAATATTGAAATCATTGTGGTGGATGATGGTTCTACCGACCACACCGGAATTATCGGGAGATCGTTTGAAGAAAGAGGGCTTATCACTAAATTTCTCCGCTCCGAAATCCGTGGTGGTAAAGCATCGGCAGCCAATCTTGGCCTCAAATACTCGAAAGGGAAATTCATTGTACATATTGACGCCGATTCGTCACTCGACAATGATGCGATTGAAAAGTCACTACTCCCCTTCTATGTGTACAAAAACTTAGGAGGTGTAGGTGGAAACCTGATGGTAAGGAATGATGAAGACTCCCTTACTTCAACCATGCAGTATCTGGAATATCAGCAATCGATAAGCATATCGAGAATTGTGACTTCCAGTCTGGGGCTTTACAAGATCATTTCAGGAGCTTTCGGTGTTTTTCCGAGAACTATACTGCAGAGAATCGGCGGATGGGATGTGGGGCCTGGCCTGGATGGTGATCTTACGGTGAAGATCAGAAAGATTGGTTATGATATTCACTTTGAACAGACAGCGATCTGCAATACGCACGTTCCTATAGAATGGGGAAAGCTTGCCAAGCAGAGGTTAAGATGGTCGCGTTCGCTGGTACGTTTCAGACTTAGAAAACATTATGATATATGGCTGCCCAATAAGAATTTCAGATGGACAAACTTTTTTTCGTTCTTCGAAAATGTATTTTTCGGATTGGTGCTGGATATCACCTGGCTGATTTATATGCTTAGAATAATAATTGAGAACCCGGAATTCTTACTTTTTTGGTTGCCTTTCAAATATTTAGTATATTTGCTGCTGTATTTCATGCAGTTTCTTATTTGCTTGTTAATAGTGAAAAATAAAAGAAAATATTTCTCAAAAATCATTTATGTTCCGCTTTATCCCTTGTATATGGGATACTTTATGCGTATCGTAAGAACAATTGCCTATTTTGATGAATTCTTCTTTTATGATTCCTATAAAGACCCCTGGAACCCTCAGAAAACCTCTAAAAAAGCCCGTGAATTCGGTGCATGATATTTAATAATAAGACCCTAATAAAATAATATTTACCCTTAATGACAAAAAAACTAAGCGTAGCAATGGGATTTTTCCTTCTTGTTGCTGCAACCGGGTGTTCTTCAGAAGAGAGTTCGCTTACTGAAAACAGTGAAAGTTCTAATTCTATTACCAATGGCGACATTACCCTTCGTTACGGAAGCGGCGATCTCAGCAAAAGTATTGAACTAAAGAACGCTGCTGTTAACTTTATCAAATTCGATCAGAGCGGTCAGAAACTTTCTGCATCACAGAACAAAACAACGTATACCCCTAATCTGTCCGGTGCAATAGCAGCGGTAGGCAGCAACTGGTATAACATCAACAACGGAGAGACCTATTACATCCCGGAAGGAACTACTTTTACCGGTGGATTCAACTTCAATTCAGCAGGAAAGATCATTATTCTTGGTGAGCTGGGTGGTTCAAATTGGATGAATGTTCCCAACGGTGGTAAAGTAGAAGTAGGAAACAACGGTAAAATCTCAAGTTCAGCCAATTTCCACCTGAATTCAGGAGGTAGATTAGACAACTACGGATTCGTGACGTACACTACAGGATCTGTCGACGGTATAATCAACAACTACAACAACCTAAACTTCAGCAATTCTGAAAGCCTTAACGGAAGCTCTACAGTAAATAACTACTGCAGAATGGTCTTCAATGCACAGAATAATTACCTGAACGCAAACCTGAACAACGAAGGATATCTTACGTTCGAGAAAGGATTCCATATCAATGGTTCCGGAGTACTGAACCTGAAGCCTCAGTCTTACACAGATGTTACCGGCGGAAGCGTATCGGTAGACGGTAAAGTAAGCAATACAGGAAGCGGTTTTGCTAGAATGGATTTTTCAAATATGTCTTTCGGGAATCTTAATGCATCTCCGGCCTTCACAGGACTTATTGACATGAACTTTGTTAATACTTCTTATACTGTACTTCAGAGCAATAATAAGATTAATAACCAGGTTACTTTAAATTCAAATGCATACATCCAGGCAGCAGAATGTACTCCTCAGAAAGGTATAGCGCCTTGCTCAGACGATCAGTTGCAGTTCACGCTGGTGGCAAATGTAGTAAGCCCATCTATCACCAATACTACGCTGAGCGCAACAGGTGTTACCATGAACAACGGTTTCGCTTATGTATCTTACCATACCAATGATGCTGTTGCAGGAAGTACTACAAAAGGTGCAATCAGAATCTTTAATGTAACAGATTACAGCGCTCCTTCTTTGGTGAGCGAAGCATTATTCAACAATATAGAATTCAACAATGTAGATGTTGCGAATAACAAATTATATGCAGTAGGTGGAGACAAAAACGGTTCTAAGCTCGTTACCGCTCCATTAAACAATAATGTGTTTAATACTCAGGATCTTTCTTCATTCCTAACTTATACACTACCTAGCTCTACTGCTAAAAATTCTTATTTCTACAACAATTATCTGTATGCATCCACAGGGACAACCGGCGGAGGATTCTTTAAACTTGATCCGAACAATGGATATACTGTATCTGAGCAGTTCAATTTTGCAGGAGACAGAGCAAAATATGTGGCACACAACAATACGTATCAGGTATTTTTTGCAACTCAGACCAACGGAGCATCACTGAGAGTTGCCAATAACGACGGTTCCAATCCGAAAGTGTACAATTATCCGGCTCTTACACAAACGGTTACCGACGGGAAGAATGTAATTGTTCTTGATGAGGAGTATGTGTATGTTGCTTTAAGTGACAAAGGGGTAGCTAAAATCAGATTGAACGACGGACAGCTGATGAATAATTTCGTACCTAGAAACTTCAAGGTAAACAATCAGAATGTATTCAGCCAAACCGGGCTTACCAATGCTGTTGCCGTAAACAACTGCTACCTGTATCTGGCTAACGGTACAGACGGGGTAATCGTTCTGAACAAAAACACCTTTAAAGTGGTAGGTTATTACAAACTGAGCGGTTCTGCAAACTACATTTACATCAATAGCAATCTTGCTTTTGTAGCTACAGGACAGTCCGGACTTAATATCCTTAAAATAAACTAATCGTTCTGCAGACTATTGATCGTCAGTAACGAAAAAACAATCATCCGTCCCGGTTTTGGGACGGATTTTTTATGTATAAATGAAGCTGAACTTTATTAACTATCAGAGAAAAAAATTTAACTAATATTCAATTTTTATATTAGATCTGTTTAAACTAATATAAAATTTAACCGCAAAAGGTTCAAAAGAAATTATTGAAAATAAGAAATTCAAAAGCTTATAAATGTATGATTTTTCATTCTCATTTTTCCCTATTTTGAATAGCTAAATAACCTGAGTTCGGGATAATTTTATATAAAAACGCAAAGCTAAACAAAAGTATTAATCACATGGTTTTTAAAAATTTAAGATATACAAAGGCGTGAAACTTATCAAAGTAATACAAAATTCTTGTATTACTTTAATAAACGAAGTGGCATTGTTTAACTTAAAAGTGCTTCAAAAATTAAACATTTCTTTGTTTCTCTTTGCGATAAAATAATTTTATTTTGAAAATCAATTATTTAAAATATCTCTTATCCCGAACTCAGGTTAAATAATAAGAGAAGATCTTTTGTAACTTTTGTGGTTAAATAAAAAGTTTAAGCAATAATTAAAGATTGGCTTTGTTTTTGCCCGCCAAGGGTATGAAAACAATTTTTATACTTGAAGATGAGACAGGCATCAGAGATGCATTACAATTGCTCCTGTCATTTGAAGATTATGATGTACGTTCTTTTTCCACGGTAGATTCATTCAACAAAAGAGATCTGTCTGCCAAGCCTGACATCTTTATATTGGATGTTATGATGCCCGACGGATCGGGAATCGAAGTATGCAATGAATTGAGAAATACTCCGGAAACGGCCAATATCCCGATTATGATCATGAGCGCACACGCAAAAGATACGGAAGTAACCAGCAGATGCAACGCTGATGAATTTGTAAGCAAGCCATTTGATATCGATGATGTACTTGTAAAGATCGAGAATCTGATTGGTCAGAAAGCAAGCATTTAAAAGCATTGACGATCAATCAAAAATTATATCAGCAATAAAGGAGACCGGCATGGTCTCCTTTATCATTTGCAAAAAGTGACGGCACAGCCTTTGAATGAAGGATAAAATGTTAATATATCTAATCTTTATTTAAATCATCATTCTCTTATAACAGAAAGATACACCGAGCGTACGAAATATGAAAAAAACCCTGACTGCCATTATAGCCGGAACTTCAGCGATTGTCGCAGGCATTTACCTGTCCGGATACGGATTTATCTTTAAAGCTTTTGTAATGAATGTGAAGAAAGGGCCGATCACCCCTTCAAGCGATGATGCAGAAAAATTTCCATCACGCAGCATTCCCAATCTTCATCCCGAGCCGTGGCAGAAAGATAAGGATTATAATACCTTAAATCTAAGCGAAAGCTTAGTCGATGAATTAAAAAAAACACGTGCTTCATCGCTCATTGTCATCCGCAATAACAAGCTTCTTTATGAAAACTACTGGAAAGATCACGATGCTTCCTCATTGATGAATTCCTTTTCAATGGCTAAGGGCATTCTGTCGATACTCGTAGGATGCGCCATTGATGACGGTTATCTGGAATCTGAAAATCAGCTGGTATCCTCGGTTCTTCCTCAGTATAAAAACAACCGTTACGGAAAGCACCTTACCTTCGCTCACCTGATGACCATGCAGACCGGACTGAACTGGAAGGAAGAATACCACCACCCTTTTTCGGAAAACTCTAAGCAGTATTTTGTGGAAGATCTTGCCCAACAGGCTTTCGAAGTAGAATTTAAAGAAATGCCGGGCTGCAATTATGAGTATCAAAGCGTTGCGGCGCAGCTGCTCGGTTTGGCTTTAAGGAAAGTTATCCGAAAAGACCTCACAACCTACCTCTCCGAAAAAATATGGAAACCTCTGGGAATGGAGCGCCCTGCACAATGGAGCATAGACGAGAAGGGAGTTGAAAAAGCTTTTTGCTGTATCCATGCAACCCCGCGAGACTTTGCTAAAATAGGACAGCTCATCATGCAGAACGGTAACTGGAAAGGCAGACAGCTCATCAATGAAGACTACTGCCAGAGAATGCTCACTCCTACTAAAGCCAATGATGCTTTCTGCTTTACGGTTTGGGCAGACGACGAACATCAACTCAAATACCGGTTTTTCTACGGCTTTTTGGGACAGTTTATCATCATGATCCCGGAGAAGCAAATGGTTATCGTAAAGACGGGCTTCTACAACAGGCTTGATGTGGATGAGAAAAAAAGGCCCCTTCAGGTAAAACTCTTTGCCGAAGAATTTGCTCGGATGATATGATTGAATGATTCGTTGTAAAGCTTTGATCTGTCATCTTTCAACGTAAACCCATATTTAGAAAACTCATCGTATTAAACGCAAAGTTCGATCATCATTCCGTTTATTTTTAAGGAAGTGAAGTAAGGTGACAAAGCCGCTGATTAAGCGTGCGTATCATCCGTAAGCTTTATCAGATCAGCTTGCTGGTCTTCTTTGCCTCTTCAACTATATACAGAGAAATATAAAACTTCGCGTTAAAAGAGCTGAAAAAAAGCTGAGTGATAGCTCAAATTTAGTATCAAAGTTTAATTTTAATAATAACTTATCATACCACACGCTCTACAACAGGCTGCTACTGGCATACGCTTTGAATGAGACACAACGACTGCAATACATCACAGATTCAATAGTCGTTAGCTATTGATATTCTTGTTTATACATTGTATCACTGCAAAAATAGAAATATAGATATGAAAAAAATCGACAGTATCGGAATTGTCGGGGGCGGCCCGGCAGCACTATTCGTTGTGAAGCATCTGATCTCCGAAAACGTATGCCCTCAAACGATATATATTTTCGAAAAGAGCACAAGACTTGGTGCAGGAATGCCCTACAGCCGGGAGGGTGCTGCTCACGAGCATGTGGCCAATGTTTCGGCGAATGAACTTCCCGAACTGCCGGAAAGCTTCACTTCATTCATTGAACGTAAACCACATAAGGACTACAAAGGTTTTGGCAATGACCAGGATATTAATGAATATAAAGTAATCCCCAGGCTTGTTCTTGGCGATTATCTTGAGGAGCAGTTTAAAATTCTCCTGAAAAACATCAGGAAAATGGGTGCACAGGTAAAAGTATGCACCGAAACAACCGTTACTGATATCCGCAAAAAAGAAGATTCTTTTGAAATTGTTACCGAAGACGATAATGTTTACGAATGCTCTGCGACCATCATTTGCACCGGTCATCACTGGCCCAAAATACATGAAGAAAAAGTTCCGGGATGGTATGATTCCCCTTATCCCCCATCAAAATTCTCAGAAATCACAAACCATCCCGTAGCCATACGCGGGACTTCCCTTACCGCTGTCGATGCGATAAAAACACTGGCACGTCTCAATGGTAAATTCAGTGAAGAAAAGGATGAAATTATTTATACCCTGAATGAAGGAAGCCCTGATTTTTCCCTTACGCTTTTCTCTAAAAGAGGTTATCTACCCGCATTACGCTTCCACTCGGAAGGAAGCGCATTTTCTGAAGGCTGGATTATGTCGCAGGACGAAATTTTTGAATATAAAGCCAGCCACGGCGGGTTTGTAGATCTGGATTATGTATTTGAACGGAATTTCAAGCAGCCGCTAAGAAAGAAAAATGAAAAATTCTACAACGAGATCAAAGACCTCAGTATCGAGGATTTTGTAGAGAAAATGCTCAGCATACGCGAAGAACTGGATAGTTTTGAGCTTTTTAAAGCAGAATACGATGAGGCACAGAAATCAATAGAACGACACCAGACTATTGCCTGGAAGGAAACACTGGCAGCATTCAGCTATGCCATTAATTATCCTGCCAAACATTTCGCGGCAGAAGATATGATCCGCATGAGAAAGACACTGCTTCCCCTCATTTCCGTGATCATTGCTTCATTACCCCAGTCATCGTATAAAGAAATCATCGCCCTTTACAATGCAGGACTGATCAGACTGGTAAGCGTGGACGACGAAAGCTACGTAGAACCCCACTCGGGAGAAGGTATTGTCTATCATTACACCGATCATACAGGGGATAAAAAATCTGATCATTACAAAATGTATATAGATGCTATCGGGCAGCAGCCGGTACAGTTCAATGATATTCCTTTCAGCACCTTGCGTGAAGATGGAATCATCAGTTCGGGATATCTTAAATTCAAAGATACCGATGCCGGGAAAGAGCAGTTTCAGCATAATAACGGAAATATTCTCAAAGTAGAACCCGATCATTTTTACCTGCGTGTTGACGGTCTTAATATCAACGACCATTTTCAGGCACTCGATTATTACGGAAAAGCAAGTCCTTATCTTTTCATCATGGCAGTTCCTTTTATTGCAGGACTCAATCCCGATTATTCCGGTCTTGATTTCTGTGATACCGCCGGAAAAAGAGTCGCCCGCTCTCTGAAATCAATTATCACCGCTGATCAAACAGTATTTTAACTGTATTCTTATTGGTGGTTGTTTTGTCATTCTGAACACTGCGAAGCGGAGTGAAGAATCTCTATTAGCGCAACGATTTCGCAAGGTTTTATTTTAAAGGATCGCGTATATTTCCTTTCGCAAAGGTACTTCGACAGGCTCAGCATAAACTATAACACTCAGCAAATGATAGTAGCGAAGTGATGCGCGCAGTTACTTGAACACGGAGAACACGAAGGTTTCTTTTTACGGGGACGCATAAGTTTCGCAAAGGCGTTTGACTACGTCGAATCTTCGATTTCACTTATAAAGCGCTCAGAGAATACAAAAGTCTTCAATTCCTATGGTGGCTGAGGCAACTCGAAGCCACCTTTCCCTCCAGTGTACGCGAACCTTAGGGAGCCTCAGGGTCCGCCAGCCGACTACTTTTAGTCGTTCCATAGAAAATTCCATATTCATATACTCTAAAACCCTCCGACTCTAAAACACACACCTTGTCATTCCGGTAGGAATCTCGGCATAGCTTTTAAAAGTTAGCATGGAAAGATTCGCGCTTAGATTCTTGAACCACCCCGTCAAAAATTCTTTGAATTTTCGCCACCCCTCCATGGGAGTGGAATTTAGAAGTTGTGTTTATTATCAATTGCAGCCAGCCTTTACAATAGGGGCTTTGTGTTCTCTTTTAAGTGGAACGCCTTTGTGAAACTAAATATACGTAATGCTTTCAAAAATCTTAGTGGGCTTCGTGTTCAAAAAACAATTGAGTATTGTTACAACGTCCCTGTCATTCTGAACACAGTGAAGCGGCGTGAAGAATCTCTAATAATAAGAAGCTGTAGATATTAACGCAAGGATGCAAGGATTTTCTTTTAAATTAATTGCGCACATTTTCCGTTCGCAAAGGTACTTCGACAGGCTCAGCATAAACTATAATGCTCAGCAAATCATAGCAACTCTTAATAAAGTCTCGGTGGCTGAGCGGAGCCGAAGTCACCAAGATTTCCCACTCTCAAACTCCAAAACCCTCCCACAAAAAAGACTGCCCTTCCGGACAGCCTCTCTACTAAAATATTCACGTATTGTCAACACCGCTTACATCGTACCGTCAACACACCCTTGACAGTACGGTCAACACCTCGTTGATGCTACCATCTACACCCCCTTGATCGGGCGGTCAACGAGGTGTTGACAAATATGACTGATTTTCTTCATCATACTACCGTAAGCAATTTATCGAATGTAGCGGTTCTCGGTTCCTTGAGCAGGGCACCTTGGGTAAATTGCGTCAAGATCTCTAAGCGATAGGTTCCTGCTGACAAGTTCGGAATCACCACCATAACCTCCGAAAGATTATTGGTTACCATATCACTTTCTTCTACCATCGTTCTTAGATTAGTGCTTACATTCACAAAGAATACCCCGATAAAAGGATCGTTGCCCGCTACTTTGATCTTGCTCCCTGCAATTTTAAGGTTTCTGCCCGGAGTAAGAAGATCATTGATTGAACCGCTCTTCACATCTGTTACCTGCAAGATTATTGTAGAAGCCTCCGCCACACCCAGGATTTCGACCTCAATATTAGGAATCTCTGCCCTTAGCTTTTCTCCCTGGTTGAACTGGAAAATAATGCTGTGCTTATCTTTATTAAAAGTCTCCGAAGGACTATCGAAGACCCCGCGGATGGTGGTATTGGCTGTAAAGTAACCCGTATTAATGGAATACCCATCGCACAATTGATACGTCATTTCTTTCAGGAAAAGCTCTGTGGCATGTTCCATCGCCGAAGCGGAGATATCTGCCCCGCCACGGCTCACGGCTGACTGACAGATCTGTTGTACATTGAGACTTCGTTCGCTTGTCGTTCTGGCGGTGAAATCATTGGGATTATCTTTGGTTAAAACATTATCGTAGAGATACGCTTTGATTCTGTGAAGAATTGTTGCCATTGTTGTTTATTTTAAGTATTGATATATTGAATTTTGGTTATTAAAACCTCACAGGTTTTGAAAACCTGTGAGGTTTAGTGTAAAAGGTATAAAACTAGATTTTGGACTGCTGTCGTATTCCATTCGTGACCACATCCTATCTAAAATTGACACGAACACAACAGCGGAGGAATTACGTATCGTTACTTCTGATATTCTACGTATATATATCCTAGTGCGCCAAATCCTAAACCATCTCCATCAGCAATGTGAACGTTAACCCTGTAATATGTACGATCAGTATAGGAGAAAAAAGAGAATTGAGCATGTCCGTCGTAAACACAGTTGAGCGGGTACGATGTAAGATCCGAAAAGGTTGTTGAAAGCGTGACAGGCATAACATTTACAAAACCTGATCCTGATTGATTATCTGTAAAAGCTCCATGAAAAATACCTGCATTATTTGCTCCAGAGGCAGATCTTACCTGTAGGTATCTATTACCATCGATACAGGTTCCTGTAAATCTAAACTCCAGACTTCCCATAGAAAATAATGAATTGGTAGCTACATTACTATCAATAGAGAAAGACTTAAACTTGGTTTGTACCGGGGCGGCACTTTGTACTACTACATTTCCACTGACATCTACTCCTAAAGTTGACGCATTAGTGGTAGAAGTAGAAGTACTATTTAAATTTGTAAATTTTAGCCCGGATGTATTACTTGTACCTGAGTTTACTTCTAACTTAGCAGACGGAGCGCTTGTGCCTATTCCGACTTGTCCGTTATCTTTTACTACGAAATCTGCTCCTGTGGTTCTTATTGTTGTCCCATCTGAATTTGTTCCTAACTTTACCATTGCATTAGTTGTATCATTAGTCCACGCATCGTTAGTATTGTCAACAGCAGTGGGAACCCAGGCTGTTCCGTTCCAACCTAGCACCTGCCCGCTGCTTGGGGCCGTTGCCGAAACCGCATTATTCTGGATTTTAGCAACCGTAGGTGATGTGGCGGTTCCTGCCAAGTCTCCGGCCAACTGAACAATCCCCTTAGCCGTGGTAGTAGCATCTGTTGCAGAAGTCCCTGTCATTTTCTGCCAAACACTGCCGTCAAAATAATAATATCCCGGAGCGGTAATACTGGCCGTTGCCCCTGCCGGAGCTGAATCAGCGGTGGATGCATAGACGATGAGACCCTTTTGTGCCGTTCCGTACACCGGTGTGGGTGTTGCTGTGGTGGCTATACGGATCTGATCTCCGGTTAATTGTGGGATGATCAGTCCTTCTGGTTTGGTTCCGTTGGTTTTGGAGGTAATGTCGAGAGTTGCTTTAGGAGAAGTATTGTTAATCCCCACCTGAGCGAATGCTGTCATACTGAAAAGCAGAACAGCTGGTGTAATTAAATGTTTCATTGTTTTGTATTTATGTTTGTTGTTTGTATTTTTTGATGACTTAGTAAGCGTTTATTTGAACACTAAGTGTGCTAAGATTTTTTTATATATGATGTGTTTTTAGTTTCACAAAGGCGTTTCACTTATAAGAGCTCGCAGAGTTTTTAGAGTTGGAGGGTTTTAGAGTTTGAGTGTAGGAGAGTCCTGGTGGCTGAGGTGACTCGAAGCCACTATTTCCCCTCTTAAATCCTCCCATATTCTCCAAACCTAAAACCCTCCCACTCTCAAACCCTCCGACTCAATAATAGCTTCGACAGGCTCGTCACTTCGAGTAGATTTTGAAGAAATCGTATCGAGAAGTTTGTGAGTTTGAAGATAAGTTCATTCTCGATACATTTTTTCTTCACCTTGTTACGAAAAAACACTCGAATTGACGAACACGAATGGCACTAATGGCACGAATGGTTGAACACTAATTTCACAAATGTTATGTGGAATTTTTTGTTGAGATCCCTACGGGATGACAAATAGAGTGGATAATCTCCTTTGCTAAAGCATTTGTTTTATTGGCGTTCAACAATTTGTGTCATTTGTGATAAAACATTCGTGTTATCCGTGTTTAAAATTGGGCGGAGGACGACCGAAATGATTGATGGTAATGCGTATAATTTGAAAAGGATAGAAAGTGACATAATCATGTCTTTCTTGATCCCTTCTTGCGCTTATAAATAGAAGAAAAGATGATGGTATTATTTTATGCTGAAGCTTTATCGGAGAAGGATTTACGATAATAGCTGTAAGTGAAGAATTGAAAAGGAGTCCAAGACTATGTTTGCCTGTTGGACCATTTTTATAGCAAGTATTCTCCGCTGGACTATTTATGGACTTCTTATGGGAAACTTTGGAACAAGAGGTTTTGATCAAAACCCTGGACCACTTTTTAAAAGAATCGTTTCTTAAGTTCTGACCGGAAATATATATTGGAGATTCTGCATATAAATAGGAGTCTTTGGATACAAAGACTACAGAATCGGAGGATACAAAAGTTTGAGCGCTCAACAATGATGAAACTATGACCACAAAAAAGCACAGCAACACCACGCGAAAGCGTTTGAGGGAGAGGGTTTTAGAGGGGATCATTTGTAGTTTCATTATTTTGTGTAAAAAAGTAGTCTAGGTTAGACTACTTTTTTACATAACAAACTGACCAATATAAAACGTCGTAAAAAACAGATGAAAAACGGTGCGAAATTCCGGTTGTTTTGCTCCAAAAATTTGTAATGAACAGATTTATGATACAAAAAAGCAAGAAATTAGAAAACAATATCTTAGTGTTTGGAGGTAAAAAGAATTTGTTTACATTTGTAGCTGTAAAAAGTAGTCTAACCTAGACTACTTTTTTTGTGATGTTCTACCGTCCCTCAGGAAAGCGCATCAATAAAGAGTTTAGAGAGCGTCTGTGATTTACTATTACTGAAGATTACATACAAAAGGAGCTTACCTTGCGGTAAGCCCCCATCATAAAAAATTTAGTAAAGCATTTATTTCTTGATAATACTTGGAGGAGTCAGCGCATTCTGATCCCATCCTCCACCAAGTGCTCTGTAGATTGCGACGCTGGCTTTCAGCTGGCCGACTCTCTTTTCAACAAGCTCAAACTTAGACTCCAACGCATCGCGCTGGGTAAGCAGTACCTCCATATAATCGGCTCTTGCATATTTGAAGAGGTCGTTGGAGATATCTATGGACTTCGTTAAGGCATCCACTTCTTTTGCCTTGATGTCATAACTGCTGTTCAGGTTTTTGATCTTAGACAGCTGGTTGGCCACCTCAATATAAGCACCCAGAACTGTCTGCTCGTAATGATATACTGCCTGTACCTGTTTGGCATTGGCATTGTAATAGGCTGCTTTAATGGCACTTCTGTTGATGAGCGGAGCGGTAAGTTCTCCCGCCAGCGAAAACAGGAATGACTCCGGCTTGATAAGATAAGCAGGATTAAAAGCCTGTAAGCCTACTCCTGCACCAATATCCAGCGAAGGATAAAATCTTGCCTTGGCAGATTTGATATCCAGCTTTGTGGCAGCCAGCTCATATTCTGCCTGCTTGATATCCGGACGGTTTTCCAGAAGCTCCGAAGGTATCCCGGCATAGACTGCCTGAGGAACGACCTCATCAAAATTGTCGTGGCTACGCTCAACAGGCTGGGGAAATCTTCCTACCAGGTAATTGATCCTGTTTTCAGTCTCCACGATTTTCTGCTGAATATCATACTGCATTCCCTGGGTTTTCAGTACCTGAGCCTCAAACCTTTTCACGGCCAGCTCATTGGAGCGGGCATTCTTTTTTAATTCTTTGATAATGCTTAAGGCATCGTTCTGAATTTTGATATTCTGGTTTAAGATAACCAGCTCATTATCCATCGCAAGCAGCTCATAATAAGAATCGGCAATCTCTGAGATCAGGTTGGTCATCATGAAGTTTCTTCCTTCAATACTTGCCAGGTATCTCTGTACCTGAGCTCTCGTGGCATTGTGAAGTTTTCCCCAGATATCGGTTTCCCATTTGGCCTGCACGCCTACGCCAAAATCAAACAGCGGATCCGGCATTTCCCTTCCCGGTTCGATCTCGGTATTGGCTTCCATCGCTCCGATATTGGTGTAACGGCTTACCTTATCTACACCCGCACCGGCTTTAAGGCCTACGGAAGGAAGGTACTCCCCTTTTTTTGCTCTGATTTCGTTCTTTGAAATTTCAATCTCCTGAAACATGATATTCAGCTCCTGATTGTTTTTCAATGCTTCATTAATGAGTGCCTGAAGGTTGGGATCGCTGAAGTATTCATTCCATTTCAGCTTTCCCGAGTTTTCGGTGTCGTTATTTTCAGCGGTATATTTTTCAGGTACGGATCTGTTTTCCGCACGCTGCTGTATTTCTATGG
The DNA here is from genome assembly GCF_977014045.1 of Chryseobacterium lineare. Classification (NCBI taxonomy): domain Bacteria; kingdom Pseudomonadati; phylum Bacteroidota; class Flavobacteriia; order Flavobacteriales; family Weeksellaceae; genus Chryseobacterium; species Chryseobacterium lineare. The sequence goes on from NZ_CDRNIQ010000001.1 coordinate 1,297,750, forward strand.
GTTTGCAGGCTGCAAGGCTTAATAACAGCAAAGACAATCCTGCATATTGATAAAGTTTATTTCTGTTCTTATTCATAATGGATCATGTCTTCGCTTAGTGGTGATTCGTCTTCGTCTTTAATCATCTTTCTGCCGTCTGATAATTTGGCAAAAATGTAATAGAGTCCCGGGATGACAATCACCCCGAACAGGGTTCCGATCAGCATTCCTCCCAATGCCGAAGCACCGATGGTATGGTTCCCTATTGCTCCTGCCCCGCTGGCAAAAACCAGAGGGATAAGCCCTGCAATAAAGGCAAATGAAGTCATCAGGATCGGTCTGAAACGTGCTTTTGAACCTTCAATGGCCGCATCGAGGATAGAATCTCCGGCTTGCCGCTTTTTAACCGCAAATTCTACGATAAGCACAGCATTCTTACCTAATAATCCGATAATCATGATGAGTCCTACCTGTGCATAGATATCATTTTCCAGTCCCATTGCTTTCAATAACAGGAAAGACCCGAATACTCCTACAGGAAGGGAAAGCAGCACGGCAAAAGGAATGATAAAGCTTTCATACTGAGCCGCCAGCACCAGATACACAAATATCAGTACCACAAGGAATACATAGATGGCTTCATTACCACGCTGTGCTTCATCATAGGATAATCCTTCCCAGGCCACTTTATAACCGTGAGGAAGACTCTTCGCAGCGGTTTCATTAATCGCCTGAATAGCATCGGCGGTTGTATATCCTTCGGCCGGAAGCCCACGAATCGCCGCTGAATTGTACATGTTGTACCGCGTAATCTCGTTTGGCCCCTGTGTTTTTTTTAAGGTCATAAATGCGGAATACGGAACCATTTCACCATGATCGTTCTTCACATACAGATTCATAATATCCGAAGGAAGCCTTCTGAATTCCGGAGAGGACTGAACATAAACCTTAAAGAACTGTCCGAAGCGGATGAATCCCTGTTCGTAGGTACTTCCGATCAATATGTTGAGATTATCCATGGCTTTACCGATGGAAACGCCTTTCTGCATGGCGGCATTGTTATCAAAAACCAATTCATACTGAGGATAATTGGCGGCGAAGAAAGTGAAAACTCCCGTCAGCTCCTTGCGTTTTTTGAGCTGCGCGATAAAGGCTTTATTTACTTTATCGAAATCCTGGTAATTGGTGGTTCTGTTCAGATCGAGCAATCGTACGGAGAATCCACCTGAAGATCCGAATCCCGGAACAGCAGGCGGTTCAAAAAACTCGATGGTTGCCCCAAGGTTTTTAGATTTCTCTTCCAGCTCTTCCATGATTTCTTTTACATTATGCTCACGGTCGCCCCAGCTTTTCAGGTTGATGAGACAGGTTCCGGCATTGGAACCACGTCCTTCAGTCATGATTTCATACCCCGCCAGTGAAGAAACAGATTCAACACCGTCTACCCCCTGACAGATTTTCTGCAATGCTCTTGAAACTTTATTAGTTTGTTCCAGCGTAGATCCCGGAGGGGTCTGGACAATGGCATAAATGGTTCCCTGATCTTCATTAGGAATAAAACCTCCCGGAAGTGTTTTATTAATGACAAAAATCCCTGCACAGAAAGCGATAAGAATTCCCCAAGTCACTACTTTACGGCTTACGATCTTTCTTAAGAATGAAGCATACTTTCCTGTGATCTTATCAAAACCTTTGTTGAAGGAATCCAGAGACTTGGTAAACAGGTTTGATTTTTTCGGCTTTCCATGATTGTTTTTTAATAACATTGCTGCCAATACCGGTGTAAGCGTAAGTGCCACTACCGCAGAGATCACGATGGAGCTTGCCATGGTGATGGAGAATTGACGATAGAATGTTCCGACAGGTCCTGTCATAAACGATATAGGAATGAATACGGCTACCATTACCGCTGTAATGGCAATAATAGCCCCGGCAATTTCGCCCATTACTTCTTTTACGGCTTTGTATGGTGAAATATCGCTTTCTTCCATCTTTGCGTGCACTGCTTCGATGACCACAATCGCATTATCTACCACAATACCGATCGCCAGTACCAATGCAAAAAGTGTTACCAGGTTGATCGACAATCCGAACAGCTGGATCACAAAGAAAGTTCCGATCAGGGATACCGGTACGGCAATAATCGGAATTAATGTCGAGCGCCAGTCTCCCAGGAAAATAAATACTACAATCGCTACAAGAATGAAGGCGTCCCGCAGGGTATGCATCACCTGCTCTACCGAGGCATCCAGGAACTGAGAAACGTCATAACTGATCTTATAATCTACTCCCGGAGGGAAGTTGGTTTTCATTTCTTCCAGCTTTGCCTTTACATCTTTAATCACGTCATTGGCGTTACTTCCATAATTCTGTTTTAAAACGATGGAAGCAGACGGATGCCCGTCCAAGTTGGAATAAATATCAAAGAATTCACTTCCCAGCTCCACTTTCGCAACATCTTTCAGCTTAATATTTTCTCCTTCGGAATTGGACCGGACGATGATGTTTTCATATTCCTCGGGGGTATTGTACTGGCCTTTGTATGTCAACACATATTCCAGCGACTGTGCGGCAATCCCGGAACTCTGCCCGATCCTTCCGGGACGCCCGATGATACTCTGTTCACCGATGGCTTTCATTACCTCATCTACGGAAAGATCGTAGGCACGCATCCTGTCAGGATTCAGCCATATCCTCATGGCATATCTTCTGCTTCCCAGAATCTGGGATTTGGCAATCCCGTGAATACGGTTGATTTCCGGGATGATATTGACGGTGGCATAGTTATACAGGAATTTTTCATCCATGTCTTTACTGGTACTGTACAGGTTCACGTACATCAGCATACTGGGCTGAATAGGATTTACCACTACCCCTTCTTTCTGCACGAGCTCCGGAAGAAGCGGCATTACCTGATCGACCCTGGTTTTTACCAATACTACTGCGGCATTGGGATCTGTTCCGGGATCAAAAACCACATTGACGGTTGCTTCCCCGGCACTGGTAGCATCGGTTGTGATATATCGCATACCCTGAACACCATTGATGGCATTTTCGATGGTAATTAATGAAGATTTCACCAATACATCCGCACTGGCTCCCGGATAAGCGATGGAAACAGCGACTGTGGTCGGGGCAATTTTGGGGAATTGTTCTGTAGGCAGCTGCTTAATCGCCAGCCCGCCGATAAATAAGATCACCACCGATATGACAATGGCAAAAACCGGTCTGTGTATTACTTTCTTAAACATAATTCAGCTTTTGGGTTATTCTGCATACAGATCCAGGTTCGACATTACTTTTTCAGGTTTCTGGTATTTTGAGGTGATCTTCTGGTTTTCCTGTACCAGTCTGAGACCGTCCAGAAGGATTCTTTCATTTTTTCCGAGTCCTGAAGCTACAACATAGACGTGCGGTAATTCGGCAGCGATTTTAATTTCCCTTGCTTTTACCTTATTATCTTTGGTAATCACATACACGTATTTTTTCTCCAGCTCTTCAAAGGTGGCTTTCTGAGGAATCATAACAGCATTTGGATATGGTGAAGTGATGAGGATATTTCCGGTTTCACCGTACCGTAAGAGTCCCTGAGGATTCGGGAAAGTAGCTCTGTAAGCGATATTTCCGGTTTCATTGTCAAAATCAGATTCTATAGTTTCTACAATTCCGTCCTGACTAAATTCTTTACCATTCGCCATTTTTAAGCGGACGTGAAGCGGCTCATTTTTATGATCGGCCATCTGATTGAGATATTCTGCTTCAGGAACATTGAAATAAACCCACATTTTGCTGTTGTCGGAAAGTTCCGTGATTAATTCTCCGTCGTCTACCAGGCTCCCTTTACGTACATGCAGCTTCCCGACAATCCCTGAAAAAGGAGCGCGGATTTCGGTAAACTGAAGATGAGTGTTGGTAGAAGACAGTTCGGCTTTCGCTTTTTCATATCTTGCTTTAGCCATTGCCATTTCCTGTGGAGCTACAATATCTTTGTCGGAAAGGTTTTTCGTGTTCTGGTATTCGATTTCGGCATATTTGGCTTCTGCCTTGGCACGGTTTACATCAGATTCATAAAGGTTAGGCATGATTTTAAATAACAGCTGACCTTTGTGTACAAATTGCCCCTCATCTACATAGATCGACTGGATATAGCCTTTCTCCTGCGCCCGGAGTTCTATATGATTGATGGAACGGATCTGCGCAACATATTCTTTGTCGATCAACGTGTCTTTTACAAGGGGACTTGTAATGTTAAATGTTGCCGCCTCGGTTTTTTCTTTCTTTTCAGACTGACAGCTTACGCACCAAAGAATAAGGCACAGGTTTACATACATGAGACTTTTCTTGACCATGATAATAGTATTTATAATAATTTAAATTTGAAAAATAGAGGTTCGGGCCTTCGTTGGGAAAGCCACAGTTTTACGTAAAAAGTATCATAAAAATCACAGTCTGATGACCCTGTACTGGATGTACAGATCATCATGCAGAGTTTTTAGAAGCCCGGAATGAGCAAGAGTGACGGCAATTTTCCTGTCGTGGAATGTAGTGACAAAACCTGAGATCAGATCCCAGAATCCACCTCTCAAAATGCTGAGCATTTCCGAGGATTCTGATGAATCTATATTGTCATCATTCTCATTGTCGTTTTCAGAAAGATTTGCCTTTAATTTACTGTAATGGGGATGGCTGATACCGTAATGATCAGCTGTATTGTGATTTTCTGTCAATAGAAAGGAAGAATCCGATTTTTTATTTTGCGAAAGACCCGTATCGGAAACGAATACAATGCCGGAATTTTCATCTCCTGACATATATTGCTGAACCTGCCCGTAATACCAACCCAGAACAGTCAGCAGGGCAAACAGCAAGCTATATACATATTGATAAAACCTTCCTTTCATTGCAGGTACAAATCTAAGCAAACTTCAATTTGGCCACAAGAGACAAGAGATTAAAAAAACGTTAAAAATACATATGACATGAGCTTTTAAAGGCTTATTTAATTGTATAATACATTTATTTATGATGACGAAGTACAATATATTGCATATTATTCTTTGAAGGCATATTATAAAGTTCACTCTTACGTTTAACACTATCTAAATCTATTCTCATTTCATCAATAGTTTTGTTACTGAGCATTCTGCTTAATGTATATTCACCGATTGGCTGTAATGTCAGAATTCTGTCGCTCTGATTAGTATTTAACAGATCAACACTTTTATAAAGCTGTTTAACCGCCATAAGCTGATGTCCCGTAAACGGATTTTTACTCATCACCGTCAAAGTATTAAGAATAGATGCCGCACTATAATTAACCGCTGACTCATTGTCTATAGTTCCATTCAGAATATTTATGATTGTAAATTTCACCTTGTAAGAAGGGTTTTTCTCCAGATATTTTTTGAGTGCAATATATACCTCCATCGTTGTAGAGGTTCCGGAATTCTCAAAAACTCCCCCGTCGGCAAGACGTCCTACCCCATGAAGAAAGCTGTAGGCATTAATTATAGGGAATGCCTGACTGGCATTTACGCAGGCTGACATGGGTAATTCTTTATTAAGAGACCATTCACAATGACGGAATATTCCATAAGCATCTTCGTAAAAAGTAAATAATGCATGATCTTTATGTGCTGATTTACCGATTGTATGGCAAATAGGCGTATTCAGCTCAACAGGACTGAATACAGCTTTCTTTCCGTTTTCTATAATGGCAGTATTCAGAAAAAACAATGGCGTTTTATACTTACCGCTATCCATCTTTTTAGTATAATGATACATGAAATCTCTGGTGAAAAATTTATCTGAAGATTCTTTCCCTATTTTTATTCCATCTTCTTCCTGATGTGCTTCAGCAAAAGCACGTTCCTCCTCCTTTTGAAAATAATAATTCCGGTCTCTTTCAACGCCTTCAAAAATACCTTCCATTGAATCTATAAAGTCACCGATAAGAAGCCCATAGAGCGCGCTGCTTAAATAATTTCTTGAATAAATATTTTTCGCTACATCTTTAGCTTTACCAAGAGAAGGCAACTTATAATATTTCTTAGATGCCAAAAACATCTGCGCCCCCGAACTCGATCCGGAAACAGTTGAGATTGAATATAAATTGTCATAAAAATTTTTATATGTGTTGTCCAGTTCATACATATTTGATAAAAACCAGTATCCGGCCCTTGATCCGCCGCCTTGTCCGGAAACTAAATATACTTCCAAAGAATCACCATTTTTTGGAGCGCGCCGCTGATACCAATTTTCAAAATGATCTTCAATAGTTTGTCGTTGATAATATTCTTTATCATTAATAACCTGTGTTTTGTTAATTGCATGTGTATTGGTACTTTTAAACAACAGAAGAACCCATCCGGCAGCAAATACTACAATAATGACTTTGTACAATCTGAAACGAAAACTTTTAGTATCAAATCCTTTGAGCATAATGTTCGCAAGAAGTAGTTGTGAGGTAAAAAAAAGTTCTATGATAAGAATATAAAAACTCATTACCATTGTACCGATTGTTATGGGCGAGATATGATTGATCGTTCCGTTGACCTGCTTGATATAATAAATTATCATTGTTCCTGCTGCAATAATCAGCAAAAAGATATGCGTATAGAAGGTTTTCCTGTGAATCATTTTCATTTTACGGCGGTCTCCGTCCGGATAGTCTTCCGAATTTTCTTTCACCAGAAAAAATAAGTATGATAAAATAACTCCCAGAATATTGGCAAAAGTAAATACATAAGTGAACTGCTCACCTTTGCCAAACTGCAAAATGATATGTTCAACCAATAACACTGCGGCTAGTACAAGTATTTCCCAATATTTTTTAAACTGTAAAAATGTTGTATCAAGAGTTGTGGTAAGAAGAGAAGAATAAGAATCAAGCACTTTAATGATAATAAATATAACAATACCTGTAATAATCATGATTCCTTTTCCGAAATACACATTCGTTAAAGAAAAAACAAATATAATCCAGGGTATAATGGCCAGATATCTTACCGGAATTTGCAAAATCTTCCTTGCATTATTAGCCTTCGGTTTGGCATTGTAAAGATCCAGCAGTTTATCCAATATTGCTTCTACTTTTTCAGAGGGTACTTTGGTGAAAAACTTAAAAATATAAATAGAAATCGTAGGAATACACCAAATACTGAGACCAAGAAAAAGAAAAGATGCTACGGCAAAAAAAACTTTATTTCTGTCATCCTGCTGATATGCCAGGTCTAAGACTATTTCCTGTCCGGCTCCAACTTTATAAAGCAACACCGGAAACAAGACCGCAAGAAAGATAAAAAGTCCATTATCTTTTATTGTATCAAAGATACTTTCCACAAGATTGAGTAATTTTTCCATGATATTAATTTTTTTGCCAACACTATTACACATTATATTGGTCTGGTTATTTTTTTATAAAATTAATACCATTCCGAAGGCCAGGAAATACTACAAAAGGGTTATTTTTAAAGAATACTCATTCGAAGTGTTTGTGATTTACCTAATGTAATGTGGACTTTTTGTAACTTTATGATCGTCATTTTTTATTCAGGACATTGAAGGCAATGCTCTGAATTATAATTGGCATTAAATCAATTACCATGATAAAACTGATAACAGACCATATTAAACAGATAGAACATGGCTTTAAGCATATTATAGAAGCCGGTGACCAGATTTTAGGAGATAAAAATGAAAATCATTTTGAACTGGCCCTTAAATTTTTGGACGACAGTACTTATCAGGTAAGAATGCTCGGCACTTATATACTGGGACAGCTTTCAGCCGTTCGCCCAGACTCATTAGAAATTCTGGAAACGAAAGTAGCACATGACCCGAACTGGCGTGTGCAGGAGATGCTCGCCAAAGCTTTTGATAATTATTGCAAATGCATTGGGTATGAACAAAGTCTGCCCAAGATAGAAAAATGGCTCTCAGATCCTAATCCCAATGTAAAGCGAGCCGTGATCGAAGGTCTGCGCATCTGGACGGGCAGACCTTATTTCAAAGATCATCAGAAAGTTGCCATAGAATGTATCAGCAGATACAGATCAGAAGACAGTGAATATCTGAGAAAATCGGTTGGAAATGCGCTTCGCGATATTTCTAAAAAATATCCGAATGAAATTGCAGAAGAGCTATCAACCTGGAATCTTCAGGACAAAAAAACATTGTTCACCTATAAGCTGGCAAAAGGGAAACAAAAATGAATATCTTTTGAAATGTAAGCAAGTTTAAAAAATTATCATACCCTCAATAGGGCTTCACATAGTCTCGATTTGACTACATATTCTAGCACTTTAAGCACCATCTTTGCTTTATCAATATAAATCAATACATATTATGCAGACCAATGAAAATAAAGTAGCCCTGATATCAGGTGCCAATACAGGTGTGGGATTTCAGATCGCTAAAGCCCTTGTGGAGAACGGACATACCGTGTATGTGGGGTCCCGTGACTTTCAAAAAGGTAAAGCAGCGGTAGAATTGCTAGGCGGATCAGCTAAAGCTATTCAATTGAATATTACAGATTCTGATTCCATTGATGCAGCAGTAAAAACTATTGAAAATGAATCCGGATATCTGACATTATTAGTCAACAATGCTGCGATCTCTCATGCAGGCGCATCAGGGCGCACAATGGAAGAAGTGCTGGGTTCGCAGCGTGCCTCAATCGTACCCATTAGTGAGCTAAAAAAAGTGTGGGAGACAAATGTGTTCGGGACACTTGCTGTAACACAAGCCTTCTTGCCTTTATTGCATAAAGCGCCCAGTGCAAGGATTGTGACCGTTTCCAGTGCCTTGGGATCTCTTACCATCAATGCCAATCCGGAAAATCCTTACCGATCTAATTTTGATGCGGCGTATGGCGCTTCAAAAACTGCACTCAACGGGATCTTTTTATCCCTTGCTATTGATCTGGAGAATACCGGCATTAAGGTTCATATGGTTAGTCCCGGATTTACGGCTACAGCGCTTAATAACTTTCAGGGAACAGATTCCGTGGAAGAGGGTTCAAAAGAACCGATTCGTGTTGCTTTGGCAGAGGATCTTCCTACCGGAAGCTTTACCGGTCCTGCCAATTTCAGTGGTAAAGACAATATTCTTCCCTGGTAGATTTTTAATACAAAACCTATGATTGCTGGTCATAGGTTTTTTATACATTTATAGTATGAAAGCTAAAGAAGATAAACTGATACGCTTTATATCAATATCGGAAAGCCATCAGGCCTTCGGGTTGCCGGCGCCGCAGCATCCGCTGATCAGTCTTGTACATTTCAACAAGGAAAATCCTTTTAATACGGCAATGGCGCCAATCTATGATGTTCTGAGTTTCTATAAGATCACCTTCATCACAAGAAATAGAGGCAGGCTGAAGTATGGCCGGAATTATTATGATTACGATGAAGGCAGTATGCTTTTTCTGGCACCTAATCAGTTGGTGGGAAGTACTGATTATAACAGCGAAACCTATTGTTATATTTTGCTGATCCATCCCGACTTCCTGTTGGGTCATCCTTTAGCCCGGAAAATAAAACAGTACGGTTATTTTTCATACGCTTCCAATGAGGCGCTGCATCTGTCAGATGCTGAAAGGGAGATTATTCTTTCCGTCTATAGAATTATGCAACAGGAACTTAACAGCCGCGTGGATGAGTTCAGCCAGGAAGTCGTGATTGCCCAGCTTGAGTTGCTGCTGAGCTATGTCAACAGGTTTTACAAGCGTCAGTTCATTACCCGGAAAGTGGTTAACAATGATATTCTCCAGAAAACCGAAAGCATCCTGGATGACTATCTCAACAATCAGGTATCACTGCATCAGGGCCTTCCAACAGTACATTATCTCTCGGAACAGCTGAATATATCCCCCGGTTATCTGAGTGATATGTTGCGCTCACATATTGGACAGAACGCCCAGCAGTATATTCGTGAAAAGCTTATCGAAAAGGCGAAGGAAAGACTGACCGGCACGGACCTTACAGTGGCTGAAATAGCCTATGAATTGGGATTTGAACATCCACAGTCTTTCAGCAAAATGTTCAGGATACGGATGGGGCTTTCCCCATTGGAATTCCGAAAATCCCATGATTGATATGGTTTTTATCCGTTTCTTTTCAATAAGGAATTATTTGCTTGCTTTACTGTGCATCCGACATAATAAAAAGGAATTTTGCCGTAACCATAGTATTTCCCAATAATATGATCAACAATGAACGTTCGCGTTATGAGATTGAATATCATGAAGACGGAATGCTGAAATCTTTGAACAGAGATAAATAGTCATATTTATTATTGATAAATCAACCATAAATATTAAGCTATAAAAATAGAGATAATAATAAATCTATATTTCCATCAATTTTTAATTTTTTAATATAAAAGTTCAATATATTTGTTGATAAGATTTCAACATAGCTATTCATTTTAGATGAGAAAACATTTTGAATTTTTATTGTTATTATTACTTCCTTTTCAGGCTTACAGCCAGCAGAAACTTTCTGCTGACGAATTATTTGCGAATGCCAGAACCGAAGCATTTGAGAAAAAGGATTATCCAAAATCGATATCACTTGCCAAACAGGCACTGGAAATAGCGCCCAACTATACTGATATTTCAGTTTTTCTCGGCAGGCTATACACCTGGAATAAAGACCCTGATTCTGCAAGAACTGTTTTTGAGCAGCTTGATAAAAAAAATGTACAGGATGAAGATTATTTCATCGCGTACGCATCTCTGGAATATTGGAATGATAACAATACTAAAGCTATAGAAATCATTGACAAAGGTCTTTCATATCATTCTCAGTCCGAATCGCTTTGGCTATTGAAGGCGAAAAGCTATAATTCTGCGAAGGATTACACAGCTGCAAAGAATGCTATTGAAAATGTGCTGAAGATTAATCCAAAAAATACTGAAGCTAATAGTCTTGCCGTACGAATCAATGACCTTGCTTCTAAAAATGCAGTAAGCATTACCTATAATTATTCTCACTTTGATAAGCAATTTGCCAATGATTGGCACATTGTGAGCGTTGGTTACAAAAGGGTGACACCAATTGGTTCAATCATTCTGCGGGCCAACTATGCCAATAAATTTGCGGAAAATGGCGCTCAGTTTGAACTGGAGGCTTATCCAAGATTATCTGATATGTTCTACCTTTATGTAGGAGGTGCCTATTCTAAAGATGTAGGGATTTTTCCAAAATACAGAACAGGTGTTTCACTGAATGCAAATCTCCCAAAAAGCTTTGAGGCAGAGATCGGTTACAGACAACTCTACTTTAGCAGCAATATCTGGATGTACACAGCCTCTGTGGGGAAATATTATAAAAATTTCTGGTTTAATATTAGAACTTATCTTACACCTGATAATCAGAATATTTCACATTCATACACAGGTACTGTACGTTATTATACCAAAAGCGGCCAGGATTATTTTGCGTTTCAGATTGGGACCGGAATCAGTCCGGAAGAATCTATCAACAACCTGCTTCAAAATGATGTCTATAAACTTAAAACATTCAAAATCGGAGGTGAATATAATTTCTCTATAGACAGAAACTTATTTTCAGTGGGAACAATGTACTACAACCAGGAATATCAACCTCACACCAAAGGAAACCAGATTGATGTAACGGTCGGTTACACCAGAAAATTCTAAAACATTACTTTCCTTTCCTCATAAAATTGGTAAAGACAGAATCCGGAATCAGCTTTTTGCTCTGATAAAATTTTGAATTCATCCTTTTAAAACGGTTGAAACGCCCTTCTATTTTTTTATAAATCTGAGGATTGTCAAGTGCATCCTCTTCAGAATTGTTGAGAATAAAGAGATCAGAATCGTGCAGGTAATATTTTTCTGAAACGAAGTCCGTAAGCAATGTTTTACTCTGCATGATCGGAATATCACCTTTGCTGATTTCTGAATCCGGAGAAAAGCCTCTTCCCACCCAAGCCACTGTGGAAGGTGTACGCAGGTTATAATTCTTTTTGTAATAGGCTAAGAGAGAAGGCGCAATATCAAAATGACTTACAATTTTCTGGAATCTTTTTGCCTGTTTCAGCATCGGTGAATATATCATCATCGGAACGTGGAACCGGTCTATCTTCGACTCTAGTAGAATCTCCGGCATACTGTGATCACCTGTGATGAAGAAAATAGTTTTCGCAAAATCTCCTCTTTTGCTGTAGCTATTAAAGAACTGCTTCAGTGCATCATCAGCATTAAGAACTGAAACCAACTGATCTTTATATTGTCTGCTCCATTTTTTTTGCTCTGATGTCAAGAGGTTTGAATTAATTCTTTCATTATATAATTTTTCATAATAACTACTGTTGTTTATTGCAAAAGGATTGTGAGTAGAAAGGGTAAGGATCATATTGAAATAAGGCTTAGAATCTACCTTTTGTACATCCAATACTTTTTTGAAAACAGCCTGGTCTTCAAAACCCCAGCTTTGGTTGCCGTTTTTAGCCGGAAGTTTTCGGTACGTTTTATCATAAGCTTTCAGATCAATAATATTATTGACTTTGCTATATTTCAAATATTCTCTGTACCTGTCAAATGAAAGATTACCACCATAATAAAATCCGGTTTCAAAACCATTGGCTCCGAGAATGTTGAAGAGATTAAAATGATCGGGCGTGTCTTCAATTTCTAAAAATCCGTTTTTCCCAAAAGGCAAAGAACCCGTGAGCGATGGCAATGCACCAAAAGTACGACCTGCAGAACTCAAACCGTTTTCCCAATATAGGCTTTTCTGGGAAAGAGAATCCAGAAAAGGCGTGAAATTACCGATATAGCCTTTCGGCGAAGAATAGGCATGTCCGAAACCTTCCATCACAACAAACACGAGGTTAGGAACTTCTTCGGAGTGATTAAAATATTGACCAAGAAAATCCTGCGTATCTTCTTTTCTCCAAAATGGAAAAGCTTCATTCAGAATGTTTTTTTCATAGCTGATATTTTCTTTTTCGCTGAAAAGTTCATTAATCTCAGGATGTTCGCTTATAAAATTTTCTTCATTGGCCTTAAAGAAATAAGCCCACTTGCTTTTAGCTGCATTCTGATTAAATTCATTGGCATTGCTCAATTCTTCAGAGTGTAAACTATTTGTCGGGACAAAGAATGCCACCAATCCCAAAATAAAAATCGATAATGAAGGATAAACCGACTTTAGACGGAATCTGCTTGCTAACCACAACGGAATGAAAGAAGCCGCCAATAAAATCCCTAATAATGCATAGTTTTTAAAATTAAGCATTCCGCTGGCTTCAAGAATCTGTTTGATTTCTTCTTTACTGTAATAAATAAGGTCTGATCCCAGCAGATTTCCTGTCTCGGAAAAATAGAGAAACAGAATATATTGCAGCACAACGACTAGTCCACAGGCAGCAATAGCCAATTTCTTCGCCCAATTTTCTTTAACAAAATTTATCAGCAGATAGATGATTCCGAATCCGAAAATCAATTCCAACAAAAATAGGAGATTATCTATGAAAAGAGCTCCGATAACTGCCGATGTATCAACTCCTTTAAAATTGTAATGATACCACAGCCACTCTGTTACAAGGCCAAGCAGAAACAGAACAGTGAATGTAAGCGCAATTGTACCCCACTGTTTAAGACCGAATTTCAGAATTGTAAAAATCCTTTTTCCTAATGGAAGATTCTGCGTATTCTGATTAAATCCCTGTCTCGTCATTTCTCCCCAGCCATGTGATTTTTTGAAATAATCCACGAAGCCATTCACTCCTGCACGAACGGTAATCGGATGGAAATAAAACGGTTCTGAAAACGCAGTTCCTATCAGCGCAAAGAAATCTTTTCTCTTACTGTAAACCTGATAACTAAGCATATCGACAAGTATTCCATAAACAGAGTATAGAAATCCCAACGAAAGAACAAGCGCGAAAAGAACAAAGAAAAAAGGCCAGCTGATAAGCCCTAAAAGAAGAAAAATGATAAAAACAAAATATCCTGAAAACTCTACCAATGGGCCTAAAAATTCGAAAAAAAACCAATATGGCAGGCTAATCATACCCAATTTCTTATACTTCGGGTTGAACATCATTTTACGGTGCTTCCACAAAGTTTCTATAGTGCCGCGCATCCAGCGGTTTCTCTGTTTTTTGAGGATATCTTTCGTTTCGGGAACTTCTGTCCAGCAAAGCGGATCCGGAATGGTCAGAACTTCATAAGGTTCGTTCCGTTCTTCCATGTATTTCCTCATCCGTACTACCAGCTCCATGTCCTCACCTACAGTTTTTCTGTCATATCCCCCACATTCCAAAACAATTTTCCGGTCAAAAACGCCGAAGGCACCTGAAATAAGAATTAATCCGGATGCTCTTGACCACGCCATTCTTCCTAGTACAAATGCTCTTATATATTCCAACGCCTGCGTTCTTCCTAACAATGTTTTCGGCATATTGACGCTGACAACTTTTCCGTCTTCAATCACACAATTATTAGCAAGACGGATAACACCTCCGCAGGCAATAATCTTTTTATCAGTCTCCTCAAGAAATGGTTTTGCCAGCTTAAGAATCGCATCCTGTTCCAGAATACAATCCACATCTATACAGACCAGATATTGCCCTGAAGAAACATTGATCCCGACATTGAGAGCATCGGCCTTTCCACCATTTTCCTTATCAACAACAAGCAGTTTATTGAAAGCAAGATTCTTACTCTTATAAATGCCCCTGATTTTGTTAGTCTCAATCTTACCCTGCACAAAATAAGACACACATTCCAGGTCATAAGCTTCTATAAGCTTTTGCATAGAATCATCCTTACTGCCGTCATTGATGATGATGATCTCAAGATTATGATAATAAAGCGACAGAAGCGACCTTACATTTTCCACGATGGTCATTCCTTCGTTATATGCAGGCGCGAGAACACTGAAAACGGGCGCATTGGGATTAGAAGCAATAATGCTGTAATCTGTAAAAACATTTTCTTTTTTATAACGAAGAACGGCTCCGAAAGCATAAATGCCTACCCAACCATAAATAATAACGATGGCTGTACCATATAAAATATATAGCCAGATGACAACTTCATATACTATGTGTGAAAACTCTAACATACTTTTTCCTGTAAAGCGTATTTTACAATTTGAATCAGCTCTTCGGACGAATCTTCGCGATGGGCAAGCTCTGATAAATAATCCTGATGTCCGAGCTTATAGAGCGCCTGTGCCGCATTAACTTTAATCCCTGGTGATAACTCATTTTTCAGTTCATCTTTAAGCAAATCTGTACAACATTGATCTTTGGAGATCTGTATAACACGAAGAATCTCTAGCTTCACCTCCTCCGGCTGCTCATCATATATCTCGCTGAGATAAGCGACCGTCTCAGGGTTTTCTAATGACATCAGTACCTTAATGACTTCAATTCTGACCTTAACAGAATCTCTGTTAAGCAATTCTATGGTTTTAGAATAAAGGGTCAGCATCTGAAACTTTTTTATCAGTTTAAGTACGAAAATCACTACAGAATCATTGGTGCTTTCCAACCATTTCCCAATGGTGGCATCGGAATTTTCAGGTATTGATGATATGGAAAGGAGCAACCTCAGCTGCTGCCATTCCGAAATTTTTGAACTAAGTTTTTCCAGAAAATATAAGCCTTCAAAACCTTTGAATCTTACCATTGCATATTGTGCTTCCTGATATACCTGAATGGAAGGATGTAATAAAAATGTAGTGATCTTTGGCACAGCATCCTCTACGTCCATCACCGTCAGCTCCGTAATGCCTCTTACGATGAGATGTGGTTTTTTCTGATTAAGTTTTTTAAGCGCTTCTTTCTGAAGGTTATAATCATTGAATAAACTTTTTATTTTATCCTTGGCACCTCCTGAAAACTTTTTTTCGGAATCCACCAGTTTCTGGAGAAATAAATTTCTGAATGACGCATTTTGGCTGAGAATCTTGAACTGGTCATCATCATCTATCGACCCTTCTTCCCAATACACAATCACTTCAGAAATCTTTCTATTGATAATATCAGACCACTTGATTATGCGGAGAGATTGCTTATATTCTAGAAAGTTGTAGATCAGGACAGCGATAATCAATGCCATCACCAATGACAGCATTATCATAAATACAATGAAAAGAAAATGTACCGATGAAATTATTAGCATTAAATTTTATTTAGGTATAAATCTTTTGATTCTCAGCATGAGTTCATTAGGACTAAACGGTTTTACAATAAAATCGGAAGCTCCCAAATCAAAAGCATTGAGAATCACCTCTTCCTGTCCCATACTGGAAAGCATAATCACACGGGTCTGCTTCCCCATAGACTGCAATTCGGAGAGTATTTCTATCCCGGAAGCAAAAGGCATCATAATATCGGTAATGGCGACATCAACATCTTTTTCCTTCAGGGTATCGATGGCCTCTCTTCCGTTTCTGGTCAGGATTACCTCGTGTCCTTCTTTTATTAATTTATGTTCGATTGTTTTGAGAATCAGCTCATCATCTTCTGCAACCAAAATCAGCATACTTATGTAAATTTTATTTTATTAAACTTTTAATTATTTCTAATCCTATTCTTATTTCTTCACTTATCTCTTTGTAAAGCGATGCAAAATCCATGCTCTTACTCAATTTTATTTCCCATTCCCGAGCATATTCCGATAGTCTGAAAAGTCCTGCTGTTCCTGCCGTCCCTTTCAGCTTATGAAGGATTATCTCCATATCTGATACATTTTTAGCATCTTCCGCAGTTTTAATATCTTTCATTGCCTGATCCAACTGCTGAACAACGAGATTCAGAAACAAATTTCGAAATTCTGCATCATCGCCTATTTGTCCGTTGAGCATAGGCATGTCAATATGTTTATCCGGAGTATTTGAATCGTTACTATCATTAGGGTTATCAATAACAGGAAAATATTTTTTCAACATTGTTTCCAGATCATTTTGTCTTAAAGGTTTTGGGAGAAAATCATTCATACCGCTTTCCAGACATTTTTCTTTTTCACCCAGTACATTTCCGGCCGTAACACCTATAATCGGCACAGTTTCGTATCCCGGCAAAAGCCGAATTTGTTTCGTAGCTTCTATGCCGTCCATCACCGGCATCTGCACATCCATCAGGATTATAGAAAATTGCTTTTTCCTGCATTCCTCTAAAGCTTCAAGTCCGTTCACCACCTCTGTAAGATCGGAATGAGGCGAGATTGCTTTCATCATCCTGTTGTTCAGAACCATATTAACCGGATTATCATCAACCAGCAATACATCCATTTCCTGAAAAACAGATACATGGTCTTTCTCTATATCTTTTACAACAACAGGTTCTTCTTTAAAACTATTCTTCTCCACACGTCTGAGCGTTTTGTACAGCTCTTCAGACTTAATGGGTTTCATCAGGAAGTAAGAATTATCTTCTTTTCGGAAGGAATTGATGACATCGTGTTCTTCGGAAGAAGTATGGAGAATGATCAGAGGCAAAACCTCGTTGCGTTGGCTAAACAGCTCTTTAATTTTATCAATAGTCTCCAGACCGGATATAATCGGCATATGATAATCCATCAGTATCACATCAAAACGTTCACCTTTCAATAGCATTTGCAATGCTTCCATACCATTAGCAGCAAGCACAGATTCCACATTTTTATAATCAAGCATATGTTTCAGGATGATTCTGTTTGCTTCGTTATCATCCACAATCAGGACACGTTTAATCGAAATAAATTCATTTTCATCTTTTATTTCGGACGTTTCGTACGGAATCTCTATATCAAAGAAAAATACTGACCCTTTTTCCGGGGCGCTAATTAAGGAAAGATTACTTCCCATATACCCCAAAATATTATTTGATATGGTAAGCCCAAGACCCGTTCCACCATATCGTTTACTGATGGAGCTGTTTTCCTGTGTAAAGGCATTAAAAATGTACTTTTGTTTATCCGGCGGGATTCCTATTCCCGTATCTCTTACTGAAAAACGTAATTTAATATTCTGATTGTTAATATTCAACTTTTCAACCTTAAGTTCTATTTCACCTTCTTTTGTGAATTTAACGGCATTGCCGAGAAGATTAATCAGAATCTGCTTCAGCCTTGCTCCGTCTACTAATAAAGTTTTCGGAAGCCCCGGCTCGATATTAAGGAGCAGCTCAATATTCTTTTTCTGCGACTGGTAAAGAATCACATTGATAACCTGGCTTACCATATCGTAAACATCGTAAGGTTCTATCAAGAGTTCAAGCTTGCCGGATTCTATCTTAGAAAAATCAAGAATATCATTGATGATGTTCAGCAGATTCTCACCGGATTCATTGATATAATTAAGATATTGTGTCTGAATCTCATTAAGAGGTGTTCTCAGAAGAAGGTCGGAAAATCCTATGACGCCATTCAGCGGCGTACGAATCTCGTGACTCATATTGGCAAGAAATTCTGATTTGGTTTTGCTTGCAATATCTGCCATTCTTTTGGCTTCTTTCAATTCTTTATTGATGATGGCTGCGTTTGTGATATTCTGAATAGAAACAATCACACCTCCTATTTCATCATCAGAAACGTACCAGGGTCCCACCTTCAGATTATAGTGCTGTGTTTCTTTCTTACCTTCTATGTTTAGAATAAAATCTTCATTGACGTAAATTTCCCCCTTCAGCGCGGCCTGGTAGATTTCCTTTCTTTCTTCCGGTACATTGGGTGAAACAGTGAACAAATTCTGTCCGATAAGATCCGGATGATTCATATTAAACTCATCCCTCCAGCTGCTACTGACTGCAAGATAGTTAAGCTCCTTATCAAACATCGCTATGGCATCGGGAGCATACGTTGCAAAAGACTGCATCATTGCTTCTTTTTTTGTCACCTCTAGCAACATATTCTTGAACTTATTGATATCTTGGATAATACCAAAGACTCTTACACACTCACCGTTTTCGAATTCCGGTATCGCTTTCACCCTTACCCAGATTGTAACACCATCATTCCGGACCAGCTGAAACTCTTCATCATAAGGGATACCTTCCGTAACCGCTCTGTTGAATAAAAATTTAACCCTATCCTGGTTATCTTCTTTATAAAAACCAATTGCATTTTCGAGATCCGGCTGATAACCACTTTCTATTTTATGAATTTCCTTAGTACTTTGTGACCAAAATATAGTATTGGTTTTCAGGTTCACTTCCCAGCCGCCCACCTGAGCCACAGAGTTCGTCTGCTCCAGCATTTTTTTTGTATGAAGCAGGTCTTTTTCCAGACTCATTCTCTCTGTTATATTGAGCGCTGTACTTACAACATAAGGTCTGCCATCCTGATCCATCTCCACGAGATTATGATACATCCATATCAATTCAGCACCTTCCTTAGTTTTGAGAATCATTGTTCCAAAATCCTCTTTATTTTTGTTAATGCGCTCTAGATATTTCATCAGTAAAGGATGGTTATTTTCAGGAACCAAATCCTTGAGATTAAGCATTGCTACTTCCCCGGCAGAATATTGCAGGGTTTCACGGCCTTTTTCATTAACAGCAATGATATTCCCCTCCATATCGTGCATACTCATCAATCCTATTGCATTCTCGAAAAAACTCCTGAAGCGCCTTTCGGAACTTTCCAGCTGACGCTTTTCTTCCGATTGCGATGTAATATTGATACCGAAACAGAATACTTCAGAAAATTTTTCGTTTTGCTTCAGAGACCACTCAACAATTGTAGAAGTATCATTGCGGTTTCTTGTGGATGTTGTAAATGATACTTCTTTTCCATTTTCAAAATCATTTAGGACTGACGAGAACTGGCCGTCTTGATCTAAAACATCTGGAAAATACTGTCCGACAGCATCTTCTCGTTTGATAGAATATATTTTTTCAAATGCAGGATTAACGTCCTTAAATCTCAGTTTCTCATCAAGAACGCAGATTATATTATTTGATATATCAAAAGTTTGCTGGAAATATTCGGCATTGACGGTTTTTCTTTTGGATGTCAAAATTTTTGCAATAACATCCGAAAGTTTTTTAAGGGCACCAATCTGATTTTCAGAAATTGTTTTAGGAACATAATCAATTACGCAGATCGTACCCAAAGCAAAGCCGTCCTCGTCTATAATTGGAACTCCGACGTAAAATTTTATCCCTCCTTCAAGAATTATAGGATTATCAGAAGAGCGGTCATCTAAAAGTGTATTATTGATTACAACGACTTCACCGGAAGCTATGGAATACTGGCAAAGCGTATTTTTTCTGTCCACAGAATCTATCGAAAGTCCAACACAACTTTGCATCGTTTGCTCATCACTTCGCATAATGGCAATCAATGATGAAGGACAATGCGAAATCAGACATGCCGTTTCTGCAAACACATCAAACTGTGGATCTTTGCCCAGATTCAACAAATTGAGAAAGTCTAATTTCTTCAATCGTTCTGCTTCATTCTCGGGAAGTGGGTATTTATTCATCGTGCAAACTAAGTTATCTAAAAAAATTAAATATTTTTACAAATTAGACAAAAATAATTGTTTATAACTTTTGAATATTACAATATTTAAGAAATAGCAAAAAAAATTATCATCATAATATCTTTATGATTAAAAAATAATTTAATCACTTATAGAAAGTACATGACCGTTTGCAGAATATTTTAAGTAATATTTATTGAAGATGAAAAATTTTGAGTTTTTGTAAAAGTCTATTACTATTTAATTTGGCTCAAACGAACCAAATCATCTATAAAACTGTCTGAAGAAAATCCCGTATTGGTAATTGATGCTGCCTTAAATTTATTAGTTAACCACGTCTTAGCCCTTCATATTCAATCTTTCTTCCTGAAGATCAAGTAATCGAAGATGTTTTCTAATTATTTCTTCATCTAACAAAAGTTCTTCGCGGTTTTTATTGATGAGCCAGTTTCTTTGAGTGTCGAGAATGTCTAGATAAATATTTTTATATTGCTTATAATTAAGAATAATTTCAGAACTGTTTAATTGGTTTTCATATTTCTGCAATTGATCTTTCAGTGCCGGGAAACTTTCTATCCTGTGGGCATAATCGCTTCGAATTTTATCAATCGCTACTTTTGCCAAACTATTCTGAATTTCGTAATCTATTTCTTTTTCACTTTTTATAAAGTCGCGGTCTACCGGTGGAAATTTTTTAAGTAAAAAAGGAAGCGTAAGCCCCTGTAGCAGCAGTGTTGACAAAATAACAATAAATGTGATGAAGAGAATCATATTTCTTTGCGGAAAAGGAGTTCCATCATCCAGAGTCAAGGGAATGGAAAGTGCTGCTGCCAAAGAAACTACGCCTCTCATTCCTGTCCAGCCAATAATTAAAGGCGTTTGCCAGCCGGGATGCTGTGCATCTGCAACGTTGATAAAATTTCTCATAATCAAGGTTGTAACTACCGCTGCATAACCTGCCAAAATTCTTACAATAATTAGTACAGCGGTAACTGCAATTCCATAACCCATTGCTGTGTAAATATCTGTTTCCCCTAAACCTGAAACAATTTCCGGCAAATCTAAACCGATAAGCATGAAAACAATTCCATTTAACAAAAAACATAAACTTTCCCAAACTGTTACCGTACGTATTCTTGATGCACTGCTTAAAAAATCATGACTCCGGTAAGAAAGAAATAATCCGCCAGTGACTACCGCCAAAACTCCGGACGCATGAAGCTGTTCTGCCGCCAGGTACATTGAAAACGGTGCAATAAAAGTCAGTAGAATATCTATATTTGAGTCGGTAGGTAAAATTTTGTGCATTTTCATAAAGATGTACGCAATAACAAGTCCGATTCCCAACCCACCAAAGCACATCCATACAAAACTCCCGGCTGCTTCATGCCATACAAATTGTCCGGTTGCAGCAGCAATCATTGCAAATCTGAAAATGATGAGAGAAGAAGCATCATTCAGCAAACTTTCACCTTCAAGAATTGAAGCTAGTCTTTTCGGCACTTTTACAAATTTCAGAATTGCTCCGGCACTAACTGCATCTGGTGGAGAAACGATTCCACCCAATAAAAAACCGAGGGCCAGAGAAAATCCCGGAATAAAATAATTCGCAAAAACAGCAACTGATAACGCGGTAAAAAAAACGACTACAAAAGCAAAACTGAAAATGATCCTGCGCCATCTCCAAAGTTCTTTCCAAGAGGTCGACCATGCAGCTTCATATAGTAAAGGAGGTAAAAAAATGATAAATAATAATTCGGGTTCTATTTTAATTGGTGGCACGCCAGGTATAAAACTTATAAAAAGCCCGGCTAATACCAATAAAACCGGATATGCAACCTGAATTTTCTTGGCCAGCATGATGAGCATTGTAATTAAAAGAACCAAAAAAAGATAAAATTCAAAGTTTTTGAGCATATAAAAATTTTAGATATTTAAATATATCAAATTTTTAAAAATATTTAAATGTTAACTAAAGATTTAAAATGATGTAATAAAAAAAGAAAGCCAACTGCTGTCAACTTCCTATAAAATTAAAAAAAAGAATGAAAAGAGCTATTTTTTGTTTTTAATAATACTATTCATTTTTCGGGTTTGATTATTTAACTTTACCTTTATGAAGTCTTTGGTAGTCCGATAGTTCTGAATACAAGCTTTAAGTTCTGATAGAAGCAGTTCATATTGAGCATAAGAACCTTTCAATTTCAAAATGTTATGGCGCAAGATTTTATCTTCTTGCTCAGTTGTTGTAAAATTTCCGTATTTCTGATGGAATAGCTTATACCGTTCAAATAGATCTACCAAATCCTGATATTCTTTAGTATCAATTTTTTTCAATATTTCTAATTCTTTAATTGAAAATTATATGTAAAATATATTTTCCAAAATATTAATTTGGGTTTAATTAATTTCCTGTAAAGCTTTTTTAAGTAAGGTTTCGTTAGGATCACCTAAGTCTAAGATTGGCAAGGTTTCAAATTCGTTCTTTATAATGGTTGGTGATAATCCACTACTGTAATTTCCCACGTTGCCAGCGTTAAATAATTTGTAAATCATCGGATGAATCTGCCAAGAAATTTTCGGTGGTTTTCGTTGGTCAGTAATATCCCAACCCGACATATCTTTCCCCATTGTTTTTTCACCGATCTGTACTACCTGAATGTAAGGTTTGAGATTATTAATCACCGTTTCGGAAGCGGATGCTGTACTTGCCGTTGTCAAAACATAGACTTTATTAAGTCCTAAGTTTTGATTTAATAAAGTATTAAAACTTGGAGCAGAGTTGTCATAGGCTATTTGTTGGGCAAAAGTTAAAGTTACTTCACCGCCGTTTTTGTTTCCTTTATAAATAATAAATGGAGAGCTAGCCGATATTCCTGATGGAATCATTGCACAAAGAGCGGTAGAAGATGCAAGTATTCCACCGTAGTTGTAGCGAAGATCCAAAATTAAGTCTGAAATTCCTGCAGATTTAAACTCTGTAAATTTACTAACCAAAGATTGTGCAAGTCCATTTTGAAAATTATAAATATATAAGTAGCCGACTTTTTTTCCGTTATGCTCAAAAATCCTGGAAACTAAAGGTTGATCAAATGTAAAACTTTGATATATTGTAATTTCATTTTCGTTGACGATATTTCCATTATCCCAAACACCAACCGTTAATTTTATCGGTGAAGCAGAATCGATAATCAACGATTCAACCTGATTTTTATTTCCAGAAGTAATTGCAGTTCCATTTATTTTCGTAATAATTCTTCCACGTTGCAAACCGGCATTTTGGGCCGGAGAATTTTTCATTACTAATTTAACAATGGCAAATGTTTTCCCATTCTGCTGTAAAACAGAGTAATCAAAACCATATAAACTTCTCGTAGTTTTGGAATATGTCGAGGCATCATTCTTATTTAAAATATTGGAAAATTTATCTTCCGGAGAAAGGAGACTTTTAAAAAATTCCTGTGTTGGAAGACTGTAATTCGGTTTTAGAGGCATGGTTGCGGCCCAATAATAGTAACGTTTCATTGAATCCTGAACCCAAAGATTCACGGATTCAGTTGTTCCCTCGGCAAAATCGGGCCTGAAGTCTTCATCATCAATCCTGTTACAGGAAAATAGCGTGAAAACAAACAGTAATAAGAACCAAATTTTCATTAATTTTTATTCTTTATTTTAAAATTATAAATACGGAGCAATATCAATATCTCCCTTCACTGTCCACATTCCATTTTCCATTACCTCTTGCAGGACGATAAGCTTTGCTCTATTATTATTGATGTAGGCCGTGCTCATTTTTACTGTTATTAAAGGAGTTCCGGCGTAAGGATCTAAGGAATTAGGTTTGTAGAGCTCAAGCAATACATTTCCAGTAAAATAGGTAATGGTTGGCTTTAATTCAGTGAAAGTATTCTTTCCGATGTTATCATAAGTTGCAAGGACAGCCCCGGAACTTTCTCTTTTGAGAATACCCTTAACGTTTTGGAGGCTTGAACCCGAAAATTCTCCCAAATTTGGAAAAATAAACTCAAAGCCGACTCTCCCCAGATTTACTGTCGGCTTGGTTACTGATGTTTGGAGAAAAATTGTGGGTAAACTGATAAAATTTATCGTTTTATACTGATCTATATTATCATAGTTGATATTGAATGTTTTAATTTCCTTCCCCGTATTACTATTGTAAATGCCAAGTAAATTATTTTCACCATTATCCAAAACAAATTTTAATTGGGTTAAAATATTATTGGTGTAAGAAGTCGCTCCCCCAATTACTACGGGTTCTCCATTAAACCTTAACTGTAATAAATCAGGATTGGAATATCCTTTAATGTTTACTTCTCCATATTTCTGGTCAGCATCATTCAATTGTAAAGTTTCGTCTGTACATGAAAATAAACCTATTGCTATGACAGAAAATGTAATAATATTTTTAGCCATTATACTTATTGTTTTAGCTATTTTGCGTTTATTTTCGTTTAAGAATTCGAGAATATTCGATTTCATTTTATTTATTTTAATTATTTCAATATTAACTAAGAGTTCTCCCTGATTCTGTTTAAGCTGATAAAAACCATGAACGCTACTTTTAGACTGCCTACTGCAGTTTTTAAGTGTCCACAGGTAAAATCAATCACCTGTGGACGTATTTAAACAATATATCTTCTATTTGATTCGGATAAAGCTTACATCATTGTGCTAAGTTTTTCGATATAAGGGGCAATAAAACAACTAACAATATATAAAGACTGTTACAGTTTAGATGAAAAATGGTTATTTTTTGATGAATTTCGTATTGTATGATTTACCATCAGCACTTATAGACAGCATATAAATACCTTTTGGCAATGTACTAACATTAATCTGCCCATTGTTTACTGTTTGGTTTAATACCAGTTGCCCTGCTGCATTGTATATTAATACAGAAGCCTTAGTCATCTCTTTCAGATAAAGCACATCAGTTACAGGGTTCGGATATATCGTTACCGCTGATTTAGGATTTGCTTCACGAGTCGATAAGGTTGATTGTTGTGTTGCAAAAATCTGCATCTCATCGATTTGAAAACTTAAACTTGAATTTGTATTGAGAAAAGGTAACTGATCAAATCCAATACCGCCTGAGTAATTGCGGTTGGTCCAAAAACCTATATAAATTTTTTGACCTGCATACTGCGAAAGATCTGCTGTTGCCTGTGCAAATAAAGCATTGCTTGCCGCAATATAATCTGCATTGGTGATATTTAATCTTGGAGGCAATGCATTAGGATTAGTGGCATAAGCCGCCACAATATTAGCACGTATTGCCTGAAAATCGGAAACACTCGGTACTGGTTTACTTGGAGTGCTTACATACACAAAAATATCTTTATAGGTATTGTTACTTGCAGAAGTCGTGTTATAGGTAATCACTCTTCCGATCATTGCCGCTAAAGTAATTTCTCCACTATATGTTGACAGATCAATTTGTGGGGAAATTGCCCAGTCTTCAACATCATTTTCATAGCCTGGCTTAAGGTTAGCAGGACTGCCTGTTACATTAGGAATATACGCAGTATGTCTCAAAACAAAGTTTGGTGCTACCTCAGTGTATACGTTGGTACTCGACTGGCGAACAACGTGTGGCCCAACATTCCATGTATTGCTATTATTATTACCATCGATAAACTGCCAGCCTGCTACTTCTGCAGGAGTATCAAAGGTTGTTTCCCAAGCAACATATAAGTTTTGTGATTTTAAGCTGATACTTAGCAGTACCGCTAAGCTGATAATTATTTGTTTCATATTATTTAGATATAAAAAACAGGCAGCAGCTTACTGCTGCCTGCTATTGTTAACATATTAAAAAAAATTAAAAACCGCTGTATTTTGTCCAAACACCATTATAATTCCATGATCTTGGAGCAATAGTCCAGCTACCTGAATTAAAGAATGGATTTCCTGTAAGGAAGAACACTGAAGCCGGTGATCCCGTAGCAACATTAGCAATCGTAGGTGTTCCTATTGTAGCATTGGTAAATCCGTGTGCATAAATCGTTGAAAGATTAAGTGGTGCTAAGGCAGAACCTGTTCCTTCAACTCGAATACCTGTAGGATATCCGGTAACTAATGCATCATTAAGTGTCAAGCTTCCACGTCTTCTGATATGGATTCCGTTTTCGTATAAAGCTCCTTGAGTTCCGTTTTGTGCACCAATAATCGTCAGATTATTAATAACCGGATGAGTAATTAACGAAGTTACAGTACCTCCTGAATTGTTATCCAGCTCAATACCGTTAGAGTCAGGACTTCCACCACTTAAGCTATGTGTGGAGTTATAATCAGCCAGGGCAAGTGCATTTGTAACTGTACCAGTATATCCATTATCAAAATCAAACCCATCATCATCTTGTGCAAAAGCAATTAAATTAGATGCATTTACAGTTCCTCCGAACCATTCAAAAGCATCATCTTTTCCATAAGATACCTGAATGTGATCCAAAACTGTTCCTGATCCAACACCACCCAATGTTAAACCATTGATCTCATTTCCAGAATTAATACCAATGTCAAAACCGGCATATTCAATACGAACATACGTTAATGAACCACCGTTGTGAGTTGAATTTGTTCCACCATAAAAATATTGAGACCCAGATAGACCTTCAATTGTAGTGTCAGTACCTGTATTTGTTGGTGCATCTCCTAAAATAACTACTCCTCCGAAATCACCAGGAGCACCGGTTGTTTCAGAATCACAATCCAATAGGTTATAGCTTGTAAATACTACTGGAGCAGAAGCTGTTCCGTTAGCATTTAACACCCCTCCTTTCTGTACAACTAAAACACCTGTAGCCGCGCCATTGGTGCTAGGTTT
Organism: Chryseobacterium lineare; assembly: GCF_977014045.1. Lineage (NCBI taxonomy): Bacteria > Pseudomonadati > Bacteroidota > Flavobacteriia > Flavobacteriales > Weeksellaceae > Chryseobacterium > Chryseobacterium lineare. Next base: position 1,325,026 of record NZ_CDRNIQ010000001.1, read on the forward strand.
TGCTTTGATAAAAGTTCCCGGCTGAATGGTTAATGTTACTCCACTTGGAATATTTACGATACCATCAAGCTCCCAAATTTTATCTGACGTCCAAGTCATCGTTGTCAAATTACCTGACACCGTCTGTACAGGTTTAGAGCACTCTGCATAATCTGCAGATGCAGAATGCATGTCAAAGTTAGAATCTGCTTCCGCTACGGAATCGTTTTGGCGACAAGCTGTCAGAGACAAAGCTGCGATCGCTACAAGAAGAAAATTTCTCATAATATTGGTTATTTGGTTACTTTTGTTGTGGGCTTCGCTATATTTATGCCCACAACGGATTAAATTCGGGGAGACAATGCCTTTTGTCTCCCATTTTGTTTTTTGTTTCTTCACATTTTCAATGTCGAAAGGCACAACAATGAAAAGTGCTTTACCAAATTACCCCATTAAAACCGGCACTTGACGAGCATGGTTGATATTTCTTAATCTCAAATGGTCTCACTCCGAAAGGCGGGTTTTCCAAGGTAATATTACTATTAACAATGAACGCTATTCTTATCAGCTTACAGGCCGATTGTATTTTAAAATTCTATCTAGAATTTGGTGTAAATTTCATATAATTCTTATCCGGCATTTTCCAAATACATTTACTTTAAAAAGTATAGCTTATGTTTATTCCAAAGGTTCTTCCTCTGTATGCACGGAACAATACTTTGTCTATATTTCTATCATATTTATCAGTGGCTCCGGGTATGAGATGCATAGATTCTCGGGTAGTAACAAAAGTACCGGGAGTTGCACCTTCCGCTGAATAGGAGTTATTATTGTTATAATATTCTATAACCCTGTTAAAAATATTTTTTGCATTAAGTTTAATTTCCAGATTTCTATCTTTAAGCATCTTATATGAAATCTGTGCATCAGCAACAGCGTAAGGAAGCTGGATTTCTTCGGCATTATAATCATAACCAACCGTAACATATTGCTCTCCTTTAGCATTCCAGAGAAGATTGAGTCCCAACCGATCGCTTTCATAAGAAAATCCGAGGTTGTATGCCCATGGTGTTTGTCCGTAAAGCGGCCGTTCAACTTCATATGTTTCTGCACTATTCTTTGTGTCAAAACGATTCTTAAAAGCAATCACTTTGGTATCGTTATAAGTGAAATTTCCGCTGATAAAAAAATGTTCTAAAAAGGAATCCTTTACAATAAAACCAAGGTTCTTTCTGACTTCAACCTCAAAACCTTTCAGTTTTGCATTTTTAGAATTTCCGTTATAGAGGTATAAATTACCCTCATTAGATATATATCCTTCGCGTTCAATAGGGAGATCAAGGTCTTTATAATAAAGCCCGGCAGAGATAATTTCACCTAATCCCGGAAACCATTCGAACTTGAAATCATAGTTTTTAATTACAGATGATGTCATTTGTGTATTATAGATGAGACCGTTGGCAACGGGATCAAAATAGGGCAATCCGGTTCTTTCGTTAAATTGGGGACGAATGACTGATTTACTGTAGGCCAGTCTGAGATTGATCTTACTAGTTGGACTGTATGTAAAATTGGCGGAGGGCATCCACTGCCAGGCTTTGTCGTCGATTACTTCTCTATTTAGATTTCTTGAGTCTTCCTCATCGATCTGTTGAGAAAGTTGATCGTATTTGAAATATTCAGCCCTCACACCCCAAACCAAACGGAGCTTACTTCCAAAACGATTGTCAAACATCAGATAGGGAGCATGCTGAGTAACTTTACCTTCATATTTGTTATTTTTATATAAAGGGCGGGTTTGCCAACCTATTCCCCCCGGCACATAGTATGAGCCATTGAACCAGTTTGACAGTGACCCATACATCAATAAGTAATTTTTTTCAGTATTTGGAACATCCCTGTTCTCATCAACTCTAAGAAAGAATTTTTCCTGTTGATTGGTATTATTTTTTAGGGTTCCTGCGTATCCTGTTTTAATATCATTTCTGAAGTTACCGATATTTAAACTCCATTTGAACGAAACTCCGAAATTATAATCCGTTTCTTTATTTTTTATAATACCTCTTGCGAAATTATTACCTGAATTATAAACTTTATGATACGTTAAAATTTCACTTCCAATAAAATCGTAAAATGTCTGATGCATTGTATAATCTTTCGTATCCGCCTCTACTCCAGTTCTTGCAGCAAACCAGCTTAATTCGGTATTTCCAATTTTGTGGCTTCCTTCCAGTTTATTTTGTAATAAGGTCTGATAAATTGGATAATCTGTATTATCGGTATATGGCCTGTCCAAAGTTGAAAGTTGAGAAATATCATTATTCGGAATTACACCATTATAGAAGTAATTGTAAGATGCTTCTGCATTTTCAGGCAGTCCGCTTCCGTTAGTATATTCGTTCCAGCCTGTTACCTTTGTAAGCGTATTATCATAGATGTGGGTATATGAATTACGGAATGAAAACCTGTTCTTTCCCAGCTGCAAACCAAAGTTTAACATTGCTGCTGCTGTTGAATTGTAGTTGAAGGACGCTCCCTTGTTTTTAAAATTATAAAATTTAAAGGATGTTGCTTCATCCGTAAAGTACGAAGTGTCAAGCCAGTTTCCTCTTCCTGTATGATCAATATTTAATTTATTCTGTTCATTTCTTATAGTTACAGCTCCCGCAAATCCCCATTTATCATTATTTTTAAGCTGAAAACTTTTACCAAATGCCAACTGGAAGCTGGAGTTTAAGTCAGCTGTTGTTTGATAAGTTGAAAAGTTATCTTTAAACTGTTTTGACTGCTCAAAAAACAATTGGTTATTCCAATCCATAGGCTCTAATCCCTGGGGAAAGGCCTTCGTCCCGTCATCATATCCCCAGTAGTCGTATTTTCCACGTTTACGGGTAAGAAATTCTTTAAATGTAGAGATATCATTATAAGATGTTCCCATATTTATGGTAATAAAATCTTTATTCGGGATGTCCTTGGTTTTTACTTCAACATAACCTCCTGCAAAACTTGCGTTCATGTCAGGCGTTGCAGTTTTGCTTACAACAATGCTTTCTACCATTGCAGTCGGAATAATGTCAAAAGAAAAATTATTATTATATGCTTCCGTACTTGGTAGATTAATACCATCCATTGCCGCTGTATTCCAACGTTCACCCATCGAGCGCACTACCACATATTTGTTATCAATTGTAGTGACGCCTGTGACTCTCTTTAACGTTGCACCAACGTCGCTATCTGGTGTTTTGGATATTTGTTCAGCCGAGATCCCATCGCTCATCTGAGCCGCTTTTTTTTGCTGAATTAATAACCCTGCCTGTGTATCAGCTTTTCGAACGCCCGTGATTACCACTTCTTTTATAGAAGTTTCTTTATTAGAAAGTGGTTTTAATGCAAAAGAAACTGCATTGGTTTCATTTATTTTTATAAAAAGCTTTTCTACACGTAAAGGACTATATTTATCTGCTACCACAGTAAGGGTGTATTCTCCGGCAGTTATATCCAGCGTAAAATTACCATTGTTGTCTGTAATGGCCCTTCTTCCCCCTACGATCACTTCCGCTCCAATAACGGGATCCCCGACTTCATTTACGATCTTTCCCGACAGCCTTCCGTTTCCCAAAATATCGGAGTGGTCTCCATTATATTTCAATGACACGAGATTTCCACGCATTCTGAATGTCACAGGCAGACCATCTGTAATTTCCTGCAGGCATTCCTTAATCGAAATACTCTCACACTTTATATTTTTTACTTTTAATCCTTTAAAATCTTCTTTTGAATATGTTAATCCTAAACCTGTTTTTACGGCAAATTCATCAAGTGTTCTAACCAACGGACTACTCGCAGAAACCTCAAACGATACCTTTTGTATCAATTCCTGTCCATGTAATGATACTGCAAAAAATACAACAGCAACAGTAAGCCCGCATTTCATTATTTTACTCATTATAATTGATTTCCTTAATTATTTGATTTGTTTATGAATAGTTTTTTATTTTTTAAGTGTGTAGGTGTTTGTATTGTCTTTCTCTACTTGAAGGCCAACCGCAAAGGCTAATACCTCAATATTATCATCAATACTTCCTTTAAGTTCTGCCGAAATTCTTTTTGAGGCAATTCCTGTAGGATAGATGATATTTATTTTATAATGATTTTTTATAACACTGATAATTTCTCCAAATGGAACCTCATTGAAACTCAGGGATTCTATTTTTGTCACGGATTTCCCCGACTTCTCATCAATATTCTTTGAATAAACTGCTGCTGTACGAGCGATCCCGAAATTGGTCCAAACCTGATTAGGTTTTAAGTAACAAAGAGGTGCGCCTTCATAAGAAACAGCAACTTTACCTTCATATAAATCTACTGCCTTATTATTCCCGGACTGTGAGATTTTAAACACTGTACCTAGCACTTTGGTACTGAAGTTTTCAGCCTGAACCACAAATGGATGTTTTTTTGATTTTGCCACCGAAAAGATTGCATCACCTTTTAAGCTTACCCACCTGGTATCTTCAGGAAATGACTTTTCAACGGTCAATTTTGCACCTTTTAATAAGGTAACTACAGTACCGTCTTTCAAAATTATTTTTTGGTTTACAGATTTGGCAAAATAAACATCCGATTGAAAATATGTTTTGTAAATAGAAATACCACTCAATGATAGTAACAATATTATAACTGCAGCTGGTATAAACGTTAACAGCCTTTTTGTAGTGAAATAGCTGCTTTTTTGAAGAGTAACTACAGAACTTTGTTTTATATTCAACAATATATGTTTCTTTGTTAGATCCAGATGTTGGATATCCAGATCTTTTAAAGCATCTTCTTCCAACAATTTTGAAAGCTCAGCTTCATTTTTTGTCAAAGTTTCACCTGATGTTTCCCTACCCCAGAAAAAGAAAATAAATGCCTTTAGCTTATTGTCTTTATTGTTTTTCATTCTAATAGATTAATTTTTTACTTTTGTATAATGCAAGAATGTAAGGAACTTACCCTCTCTATTTATATAACAGGTAAAATCTTAAATACTCCCTCAGCATTTTTTCAAATTTACATATCAACATATTATGAAATAAAGTTTTATTAATAATTTAAAATTCTAAATATCAAGCATTTAAATTATTATTAAAATATTATCAGACTACAATCATTAATGATTAATTAACAATCAACTATGGATTTATTCATCGAAAATTAACATTAACATCCTATTTTTGTAGTGTAAAAATTGTCTCATGGGTAAGACGGATTTAGTTCTTCTAAAAAAAATTAGAACTGGGGACCAGAATGCGTTTTCACTTCTATATAACCGTTACTATGAGGGCCTTTATAAAATGGTCTTTGTAAGAACAAAAAATAAATATAGTACTGAAGAATTGCTTCAGAATTTATGGCTGAAAATTTTCGAAAACCCGGAATTTGTTCAGGTTGACGATGAGCAATGCGCTAGAAAATATTTATTTCGTTACATGCATTTCAGAGTCATTGATTTTTACCATGCCTCAAGCAGTAATCCTGAAAATTCAGATATTTCAGAAGATCTATTAGATGATATAAGTGCTTCAGAATATTTTGAAATTTTTGAAGAGAACGATATACAGGAGCTATTTGCAATGATTAAAGATGTTCTATATGGTGTTACTGATACAGAGCAGAAGGTATATGATTTGAGGATCCGCCAGAATAAAACGGTAAAAGAAACAGCTCAAATACTTGGTATTACTGATAAGACAGTGCATAATAAACTAAACAGTGTTCTCACCAAAATTCGAAGTCAGGTAGAGCCAAAGTATAAGTCTTCCAAAAATTTGCTTTATTTTCTGATGTATATAGAAATGGTTTCTACTATGAATTAATTTGCTTACTCAAGTAGAATACGCTCTCAGTGAAACCTAATTCCGTTCATCAAACATCTGCACCATTGGGGCAACAAGCAATTGGAAAAAGAAGTGATCTCGTGTGAAAAATGATAGTAGATTATGATAAGTTGCATATTATACGAATGACTTTATTTTGTTTATCTCCATGTTGAACCATACAGACAAGTAAATTGAACCGTAGAAGAAAGTAATTTAGTTAATAAATGAAGACCTTTGTCCTATCACATTAAATCAATCAAATGTCAGAAATTACTAAAATTCAATTGGGTCATAACGGACCTATGGTGTCTAAACTTGGTTTGGGATGTATGCGAATGTCATCCATCTGGGGCGGGCCCACGCCGGATGAAGCTGAAAGTATTGCGACCATTCACCAGGCTTTGGACAGTGGGATCAATTTTCTTAATACCGGGGATTTCTATGGAGCAGGTCACAATGAGATGCTCATTGGCAAAGCGATCAAGGGAAAACGTGATGAAACCTTCATCAGTGTCAAATTTGGGGCAATCTTTCATAATGGGCAATGGATCGGGATGGATCTCCGCCCAATAGCGATCAAGAATTTTGTCAACTACTCTCTTACCCGGCTGGGAATAGAGACCATTGATCTTTACCAGCCAAGCAGAATGGATGACAGCGTACCTATCGAGGATATCATCGGAACAATTGCCGGCCTTATTCAGGAAGGCAAAGTACGCCATATCGGGGTATCAGAGATCACTGCTGAGCAGCTTCGTACTGCTAACGATATTTATCCGATCAGTGCACTGGAAATTGGTTATTCTTTGGCAGGCCGTCAGATCGAAAATGATCTACTACCCACCGCCAGAGAATTAGGAATCGGTGTTGTAGCTTTTGCCAATACGGCCGAAGGTTTGTTAACCGGTGATCTAAAAGCACCACTTTCACAAGATGACTACCGAAATTATTTCTCCCGTTTTCAAGGCGAGAATCTTATCCATAATCTTGAAAAAGTAGAAGTCCTTAAACAGATGGCTATTAACAAAGGCTTTACACCAACACAACTTGCTATTGCCTGGGTGAAAGAACAAGGCGATCATATCATGCCATTGGTGAGTATGAGTCGCAGGTCAAGGCTGCCTGAAAATATCGCCGCGATGGAAATTGTGTTTACTCCTGAAGAAATGAACATTTTAAACACTACATTTGCAATAGGTGCCATCAAAGGCGAGACCTATCTTCAAAGATAAATGGAAAGCCCAGCAGAAATCCTTCCCGGTGTTATATTCTACTCTTACCTTTCTTCGGAACGGAAAGAAAAAGCCTGCATCTGGAATCATCATACTTTGGTCATGCAGGTTTCGGGTCAGATGGTTCTGGAGACCTCGGAGCAACATTTGATGATGTCTGCCGGCGAAGTATTGCTGATTCACAAAAATCAGCTGGGAACTCTTACCAAAACGCCTGAGCCGGGCGGACATTACGAGACCATCGTCATCTCGCTTCAGGAGGATCTGATGCGTAAGATAGTTCTGGAAGAGAAAATGGAAGCCTATGCTAAATATAATGGGCTTCCAAATCTCATTTTCCCGAATAACGAGTTTCTGAAAGGGTATTTTCAATCCATTGTTCCCTATGCCAGAAACTCGGGTGCTGAAATGACAGACGAAATGGGACTTTTAAAGGTGAAGGAAGGCATTAAATTAATGCTGCATGTTGCACCGGTGCTCCGCAATTTTCTATTCGATTTTTCCGAGCCTCATAAGATAGATCTTGAAAGATTTATGCTCAGCAATTATCGCTTCAATGTTCCGGTAGAAAAGTTTGCACAGCTCACAGGACGAAGTCTTTCAGGATTTAAAAGAGATTTCCAGAAAACCTTTGAAATGCCACCACGAAAATGGCTGCAGGACAAAAGATTGAATGAGGCGCGGCACTTAATTGAAAGTAAAAACAAAAGGCCCTCATCCATCTACCTAGATCTTGGGTTCGAAAGCCTCTCTCATTTTTCTCACGCATTTAAAAAGAAATTCGGAAAGGCACCTACTTTAGGTTGATAAAAAGTTAATTAAAAATAAAATGAATACTTTTAAGTACATTTATATGTAAATAAATCTTGAAATAAACTCAACTATCCCAGCAAAGTCAGCAATTCCAGACTTGTACTTTTTAAATTAAACGACTTCCTAAATACCAAAGGTGTTTGACTGCCACCAATACCAGATTTTGTTTTCTTACTGCCAGTTTCAGGGCTATGGCTTCTCCGATTCCACCTGATGCTCCTGTTATTAATGTAGCTTTCATTACTTTGTTCCTTTAATTTTGATGGTACAAAATTGATAATCTCCATTAACTAAAAAGTATCCAGAAGTCGGTTATTTGTGCTCAATTGGCAGTTTGTATAAATGGAAGACTAATTATATCTTATCAGGGCGCATTATATTTAGTAGAACCAAAAGAGCTTCAAGCTATTAACAATTTCCTTTATCTAGTACACATGGCAAATATGACAAAACACCCGAGGAAGTTTGTAACTCGTTTATGCTATATCATTTTAATGGCATCGAGCCTTTTTTGCAAACCAGTAATGAGATTTTTTGTAGCTACTGAACCAATAGGCAAACGTAAGGGAGGATTTTTTAATGCAGTACATTCAATAATCGCCCCTGCAACATCTGCAACATTATCCAGTTCACCAAAGCCCGCGTCGATAAATTTTCGAATTTCATGAACCGGGGTACTTTGATAAACGTCCATAGGTTCAGCGATCCTCAGGCTGTTTCCAAAATTAGTACCGGTAGGCCCGGGTTCTGCAATGGTAAACCTGATATTGAATGATGAGACATCCTGGGAAGTAGCTTCCACAAAACCTTCGATTCCCCACTTAGAGGCATGATAAAGACTGAACCCAGGATAGGTAATCTGTCCGCCTTCAGATGATACCTGAACAATATGTCCACCTTCGGATTGCTTTCTTAAAAAGGGAATCAAAGCCTTTATCAGCATGATGGAACCCAATAAATTTACCTCCAGTTGTTTTATGATTATTGAACTATCCAATTCTTCTACTGCCCCAAAAACACCTATTCCTGCATTGCTGACTGCAATATCAATTTGTCCCAATTTTTTATAAGCATTGGTGACCGCTTTTTCGATGCTTGCCAAATCCGTCAGCTCCAAATAATCCACATGAAGTCTTCCAGAGTGTTTTTCAGCCAGATCATTTAGCAGTTCCGGCTTTCTTAGTGTGGCAAAAACCGTATGTCCTGCCTCTAAAAGTTGTTCCGTTAAATTACGTCCTATACCGCTTGATGTGCCCGTAATAAACCATTTTTTATTCATAGTAGTTCTTTTTTACAGGGCAAATTTCGAACTAATGACATATTGGTAGTTAACGAAATAAAAACCAATAGTTATAAAAATCAAACTTTTCTATACATGGATGGAGATATACCTTCGTGTTTTTTGAAAAAGCCCGAAAAATGGGTAAGTTCGCGAAAACCCAAACGATGGGAAATTTCCGAAATATCAAGATCGGTATGCTTCAAGAGCAGTCTCGCTTCTTGTAAAAATCGCTCCTGGATAAGCTGCTTTGTGGAGCTTCCCATGTTTCCCTTCAAAATACGGTTAAGATAGTTCGGATGTACGGACAATGCCTCCGCAAAATCAGAAGCTCTATTTAAAATACGACCATGCGGCATTATTTCTGTATTGAACTGTTGTTCAAGTAAATCCAGAAATGCTTTTATAATACGTGTCGAAGTTTTATTATGCCTATCTACATTCGAATCTTGGGGAGACAGTTTCGAAGCAAAATGAAGAAGTTCATATATTTTGCTCCTGATTAAATCATACTTGTGTTCATTATCGCTATCATGCGTATCTTCCATCACTTTAAAAATGTCATCTAAACGAAAAAACTGTTCCTCTTCCAGTTCAAACACCTTTAATCCATCTTGTTGGAAAACGGAGTAAGCTCCCAATGAACCAAAATTATGGAAAAAGTCAGTATTAAAAATACAGTAAACCCCGCTATGCTCCCCATCATTTGGTATCCAGTTATACGGACTCAAAGGATTAGCAAAAAAAATTGCGGCTTTCCGGACTTTATAGGTCTCTTCAGCAAAATGAATGTTATAGGAGCCTCTAAGTAAATTCATTTTATAAAATGACCTTCGGTTATAAGGTATAGGTCGTAACGCACAAGGGTCTTTTTCTGTAATCCGCAGAATATTAAAGTTGCCCGGATTAGATTTGTGTCTAATTTCTGATTGATCTAAAAAGTCATTTATACTAATAGTCTGCATAGTCCAAACTTATAAAAAATAAACTATTTTCCAATTCTTACACCCAATTTTTTTTTAAGTTAATTGCATGCTGGACAAATTCTGACCCCATCCTAAAATTGCTTGCATGCGTAGCCAACGCCATAGTCTTACCGGAATGGCATTCAACATATTTTCAAACAAAAACGGCAGTAGTCATGCCACTGCCGCTCTCATTAAATTTTTTCCGTTTACAATAGCTCACCCATCCCGAATACCGTCAAGCCTCTGGCAAACTGTTCGGCTACGGCCTGGTTGGCGGCTTCTATATATTGTCCGGTTATGGGGTCAACCACGGTGCGTAATGGCCGGGTGCCTTTTGGAGTAGCGATAAGTTTTACAATAGCATCAGCAACATCCTGCGGATTAGGAGTTTTAGCTTGCATCTCTGCGGTCAATGCGGTTACCATTTTGTTGGGAATATCGGCAATGGCACCGTAGCCCTCAAATACCTCCTGATCAGATGCAGGGTTGTTTTTTTGCTGCATTTCCGTAGGGAAAGCACCCGGCTCTACAATAGCTACATCAATACCTAAACGTTTTACCTCGTAATGCAGTCCCTCGCTTATTCCCTCAAGTGCAAATTTTGAGGCAGCATAAATGGTAGCGAACGGGAATGCTACCCTTCCAAAGCCACTGGTTACGTTAATGATCAGTCCATCGGCCTGTTTGCGCATGGCTGGCAGCACTTGTTTCATTAGTCGCCAAGGTGCATAAACATTAATATCAAAGGTAGTATGCACATCGGCTACGGTAAAGCTCTCGGCCACACCGGTCATGCCATAACCCGCATTGTTCACCAGCACATCAATAGTGCCTTCTTTCTCCAAAATGGTGTTAACAGCCTGTTTCGCACTCTCATCGTCTGTCAGGGTAACATCCAAAACGGTCACGTTCTCTACGGCCGCAAGAGCAGCCGCTTTATCAGCATTACGGCCCTGAGTATCGCGCATCGTAGCATACACTTTATGTCCTAAAGCAGCTACGCTTTGGACGGTCAGCCAGCCAAAACCACTATTTGTACCAGTTATTAATACGATCTTTTTGCTCATCTTTTTTATTATTTTAAATGAATATGCAAATATTGAAAATAGTAGTAAAAAAACATTTACCAAATGGTAAAAAGCATCATTAACGGATATTCCGGCGTATACGACTTAATGATTGCTGGGTGACGCCCAGATATGAAGCCACGTATGACAGCGGGATGCGATTGATGAGGTTGGGGAACGCCTCAATGAATGACAGATAACGTGTAGTGGCATCTTCTGAGACCAGCGGACTGCGCCGCTCCATGGCCAGCGTAAGGCATTTTTTTACCATCTTCGCCTTCATCATTTCCCAGCCCACAATGGTATTAGATATATCGTCCCAATCCTTTTTATTAAAAACAAGCACCTTGCAGTCGGTCACAGCCTGTACATATTCTGAAGCAGCGATCTGCGATTCGAACTTTTCGTTATCGACTACAAAATTGCCTTCGTCCACAAAATAATTGGTGACCTCTTCACTCTTGTTGTTATAATAACAAAAGCGGAACACACCTTCCAACACGAATGCTACATAACGGGGCACCTTACCTGCTTCCGACAGGTAGTCGTTCTTTTTAAATTCGAGCGTTTCAACTTTGCTCAGTAAAAATTTGATCTGCTGTTTGTTCAGGTCACCAAACTGCAGGATAAGATTTATCATCGCTTCCATCAAGTAAAGATAGTGCACATCGAAAAGCACTTAATTACCATATGGTAAAAAAACGAGGCGAGCCTGACAAATTGCGTAAGTTGTCAGAGCATGTTTTCCCGCGCCGCCTGATAAACAGTCCTTACGGAAGGTTGAAAGCCCAAAGTGCGGGCCAATGATGCATCAGCATGCAGATACCAAGGATTCACCAGCGGCTCTGCGGATGAAGTCATGGTTTCACCAACAAGGCGCAATAATTCGTAAAGTGTGGTTGGCGCCTCATCTGCGATATTGACCACCCGCCCATCCATAATCCCTTGTAAAGCCATCATTATAGCCGTATATATATCGCGATGATGAATGGTGCTCATCCGCATCGCCGGATGATATTTAGCCGCGACTACATGTTTAGGCAAGTCTTCCAAGTGGCCGTCACCATCCCCATACACAAATGGGAAGCGAAGAACTGACCAGTTCAATCCGCTTTTGCGTAACTCATTTTCAGCAGCCACTTTGCTGGCCGGATAGGCATGCTGCGGGTTAAGTGCATCATCCTCCCGGCCGGGGTGAGGATTGTTCATATCGTAAACATGGCTGGTACTTGCAAAAATGAAGCGGGCATCCGGGGAGTTGCGTTTTACAGCATCAATGAGGTTTTGCGTACCCTCCAGGTTACTTTTCCAGATGAGATCCGTGTCCGGTGAACGAAACACGGCTGCCAGATGAATGATGGCTTTTGCATCTTTTACTGCTTTTTCCAGCGATGCGGGATCAAACAAGTCTCCATCTATAGCCGTTATTCCGGCCGCAACCTGTTTTCCACGTACCAGTGCGAAACAATCATATCCTGCTTCAACAAGGCGGGGTAAAAGCCTTGAACCTATCTGGCCGGTTGCACCTGTTACCAATATTTTACCAAATTGTCTGTCCATAATTAAATTATTTTAGACAAAGGTGGGGTTAATGTAGTAGTCAGGTGTGGACAAAAACCGCTTTTATAAGGACAAATCCTGATAAAAGCCGGCTATTGTTTTACCGGTTACTTTTTTAAACAAACGCGAAAAATACCCGGGGTCATTAAAGCCGAGCTCAAATGCCAGTTCCTTTACCGATGTTTTTTGGTTATGATATATTCTACGCCTTGCCTCGATGATCAATCGGTCTGTGATGAATTCCTTTGGGGAAACGCCGGAATGCTGTTTTACAATCCTGTACAAACCATCTGTACTTAAAGCCAGCTTTTCTGCGATCTCTGTTATGGACGGCTGATCAGTAAGATTCTCTTCCACAAATAGCTTAAACCCTAAAAATTTATCAAGGTTTCCTGCCGTGTGCTTTTTATGCATTACAAAATAGGCGGCGTTTATTTCTGTAAGCAGGCTGTTCAGGTAAGCCAGGATCAGTTCCGGATCAGTATCGGCAGTACGTAGCAGGTCATTTAAGGTTTTGAATGTAGTACAAAGCCTAAGTGCAGCATCGGGCGGGAAACTGATTTTCTGCTGGTTCAGAGGGTTGAGCAAAAATGGGAACTTTCCCGGCAACCGCGAAAGGCATTCGTCGTCAAATCCCAGTTTATAGTAATCTACGCTGTGACCAGCTGTCAGTTGCCTGAGCTGATAGGGTAATGCAAATAAAAGCTCATGCCTGCTAACCGTGATGGTTTCCCCGTCGATAACCTCCTGACTACTCCCATGCAGCACAAAAAGAAGGAAATAATAAGGTAAACGTTGAGCAGAAACATATTGAGCCGCCAACTCCGGAGATACATGCCCGAACTCCGGGGAAACAATACGTATAGAAAGTCCTTTGTTTTGACTCAGATTTTCGGGAAAAGTGTTGTTACTGCGCATAACTTCTAACGATCATTAGTAAACGAAGTTAATCAATTATTTTTTTTTATGCCTTAAAAGAGAGGTTGAAACTATCCCAAACTCTTTTTTGAAAGCAACGGAAAAAACGAGACAGAGATTCAAAACCGAGTTCCAAGATAAATATCCGAAGGTTCAAAACTTATATGAGTATTTCAATTGAAGGACTGACGGAAATCCAACGGACTTTGCTTTGTCTTGCTCTTAAATAATTTATTGAACGACTGAGGATGCTCAAAACCAAGCTGATAGGCAATCTCACTTACAGACATCTGCGTTGTGGATAATTTTTCTTTCGCTTTCTCGATCAGTTTCTCATGGATGATCTGCTGCATCGTCTGACCGGTCAGTTGTTTCAACAGGCTGCTTAAATACTTAGCGGATATGTTCAATGCACCGGCAAAGTATTGTACAGTTGGCAATCCTTCAGACAGCAGTGCTTCGTTGTCTAAATATGTGCTTAAGAGCTCTTCCACGCGGTTTAACACCTGATGGTTAGTGATCTTCCGGGTGATGAACTGGCGCTGGTAAAAACGTTCGGCGTAATTCAGCAAGGTTTCCAGGTGTGAGATAATAATGTCCTGGCTGAACCTGTCGATATTGGAATGATATTCAGTTTTAATATTTTTAACTAAGTCATTGATTACTTCCTCTTCCTTATCTGAGAGGAACAGCGCTTCACTGGTAGCATAGCTAAAGTATTCGTATCGTTTAATCTTGGCAGCAAGTGATGTGTTCCAGAGAAAATCAGGGTGTACGAAAAGCATCCAGCCTTCCAGATCCGGAGGTACGCCGCTGTCTTCACCACGCAGGATCTGACCGGGAGACATAAAAGCCATTAATCCTTCATCAAAATCGTATTTCTGTTGCCCGTAATGCAAACCATCACATCCTCTTTTCATTGAAATCACATACAGGTCGAATACGACCGCATCTATACCTGTATCATTTCTGAGGCCTTTCAGGTCAACGATGCTGATCAGCGGGTGATGAGGTTTTGGAAGTCCCATCAAACGGTGTATTTCTGTTATGGAACTGATTCGGTAAGGTGTACTACTGTTAGCCATGTTGCATTTATTTAAATTTAAACGGATATTTGAGCCATATCATCACTAATGGCATCACTAAAAACGGGATCTCTATCAACGCAATACGATAATTTCCCGCCCGCAGCGCAAGCCCCATGATCATAACGATCAGAAACGCATTTAGCATATTGCCAAGGAAAAAAGTGTCCGGGATCAGCAAAAGTATCCCAATTACTACAGCTACAGCAGTCATATATGGCATGAATGTTTCGCCGATCCCTAAACTCTCTATCATCTTAACAGACTCAGGATTGTTTTTGTAATATACGGAATCCCAAGCATGTTTGAAACTAAGTACTACCGAAATGAGCAGCAATACTGTGGAAATAATGTTTTTCATCATGGTTTAACTAAGGATAAAAGTATTCATGATATAACCTCCGAGTATTGCGATCGGCACACCGATTATTGCGCTTGTTAACGCTTTCCTGGCTTTATTTGGATATGCCTTCCTGTGCCTGAAATACAGGAAGAACCCTATAGGGGGAACGACATTGGACACAACAAACCAAAACCTCGACAAATTGTCTTTATTATCTTTCATGAGCATTGTTTTTATAATTAATTACTGAACCCTTTTCCATTTAAATGATTTCCCCACCATTGGAATCCCTTTGTAGCCCCGGGTTTCAAGGTCATTACTGCTTTTCAGTTTTCCTTTCAAACTATAGGTGTTTCCGTCCTGTATGCTATACAGCTTACCGTCTACGTACTCGCCGTCCTTATAGACAAGACCGGTGATATGTGTAAGACCTTGCACAGACCTGTTGCGGAGTTTTTCATCAGGATTTTTAATGTCTTTCTTTGATGTTTTACCATCGGCTTCGAACATCTCTTTCGACCATAAAAGTTTGGCTGAGTAAGTGTTGCCCACTTTGAACAGCTCAATCTTGTAATCATCACATTTCCAAACTCCGATAATTTGATCCGCAGGTAGTTTCTGTGCAAAGGATGCCAGTGATAACAGCATCGTAAACAGTGCTAAAATTGTTTTTTTCATAACTGATTATTTATTGTTAATTATTAAGTTGTTTAAATTTTTCAAATTCCTTGTGCCCAAACTTCATCAATTGGTTAGGCATCAAGCGGCTCAGAAATTTTATCACATTCACCAGGAATGGCTTGATCTCAGTCTGGTCGTTCAGAAGTCCTTTGATGGCTACACTGACCAGTTTATCCACCTCCATCATTTGACCCGGATTTGGTGGCAGCACCCAATCATTCTGAAGGTTGGTATTCACCCCTGGGGGAACCAGTTCGAATACCTTGACACTGGTTTTGTTCAATTGCAGGCGCAGGGCCTGAGTATAAGCATGAACTCCTGCTTTTGAAGCGCTATAAACCGGAGCGGTGGAATAAGGCATAAAAGCAATGGCAGAGGAAACGTTTACAATGGCCGCCGAACGCTTTTTGATCAGGTGTGGCAAAAACTGATGAACCATCCGGATCGTTCCTGTGAGATTGATATCGATCTCACGGGTCATGTTTTCCAAATCCTTGCCTGTGTCCTGAACGTCCAGTAACCGCATTTCACCTGCATTGTTAATGATTATATTCAGATCAGGGAATTGTTGCGTCATCTCTTTATAGAGGCGCTCAATGTCGTGCGGATTACTTACATCGCTCTGAAAAACTTGTATTTTTGGAAAATGCCTCTTGGTATCATTTAAGGCTTCTTGTTTACGACCTGTAATGATGATCGTTGATCCCAGCTGGGTAAGTTGTTTGACAAGTTCCAACCCTATACCGCTCGTTCCTCCTGTAATCAGGATGGTGCTATTCTTTAGATCCATTTTTTTCTGTTATTGTTGATGCAAAGTTCTGCCAATATCGCTGAGCAGATGTATCCAAAATTCGCGAAGTTGTAGTAAAAAGGAATATTTGCAGGTTTATAACAGGTTAACAGTCTAAGCTTTATTTAAGATCGCAAACACCATTTGCTATACAAACGTTTTTAGACAATAAACCTATAACAAAAGAGAAATTATTGGAAACACTTGCTGAAAACAAAAAATCCTTATTTTTCGAAGTAAGGACAACAAAGAATAACTGACAAATATTTTAAACCCTAATTGTCAGCGAAAATATACTGTCTTTAGATATAAAGATTATAAGAAGTCTGAAAATATTCATTAATCTTATCATTTATTTTGATAATCAAATTAAGATAAAAATTTAATTTATCGGAAGTTTATATTATTATTTTAAAGCAGGTATCTTAACAAAACTATCATTAAACCAATGGATTATCAATGGTTCTTTTGCATCGGCATGTCCTATGTTCACATTTTTAGAGCTTTGATTTTAATCTGCTTAATGTTTGAGGGGTAAGTCCCAGATAAGATGCAACAATTTTGTTTGATAGTCTTGTCAACAATTTTGTTTGATTGGTCAAAACCCAACGAACTTTTTCTATTGCTTCTAAACCCTGAAAACAGTAAATACGTTCTTGGGATTTTATATAGGCTAATTCTAGAATTTGTCTGTAAATAAAAGCAAACTGTGGAACTGTTTCAACCAAATGAAAGTAGTCATCGCGGTTTATAACTAACAGTTCCGAAGGTTCAATAGTCTGCATAAAGGTTTTGATTGATTAAGCTTGGCAGCGCAGTTCCAAAAGCATCCTCAAAATGAAAATATCTTGTGGCCTCCTCTCCTTCTTTATTAACGCTAAAAAGTCGTATGCAACCTTTATTTACAAAATAGAAATGTTTACAGATTTCGTCTTCTTTCAACAGAAACTCGTTTCGTTTGGTCTTTTTAAATTTGGAATATGAGGAGATATAAGAAAGTGTCTTATCGTCAATTTCAGTTCTTGATTTAAAATATTTTTCTAATTGTATATACACTTTAAATGTTTTAGCTTTCGTTACATTGCAGTTAACTGCAATGTAACGGATTACGTCAATCTCATTTATTAAACTATCTTATGAATACAGTAGAAAATGTTCTCTTTCTAACTTGCAGTTTTCGACAAACTTCTTCAACTTTCAGTCATAACTTTGCATGTGTATATCCAAGTATTTTAGTCCTCTTTTTCTTAAAACATTTCCCGCTTTTAAAATGCTTCAGAAGATTCTATTATTATAATTACGTAGATAGCTATAACCTTAACAAATTGATATTGCTAATCTATTTAAATAAATTTTCATTATTATTAATTAGAATAAATAAAAATTATATAAATTTGCCGAAAATTTATATACTATGAAGAAAGCAGTAATTCCTTGTTTGCTTTTATCAGCATTTCTAGGTGCGCAACAAGTGAATGATTCGTTAAAATCGAAAGATATTGATCAGGTTGAAATCATTGGAACAAAATCCGTTATTGCTGATAAGAGTGAGTATGTCGGAAAAATCCCATTAAAAAATCTTGAAAATCCACAGGTCTATACCGGAATTACCAGCAGGCTCATTACACAACAAAAAATTTACGATCTGGAAGATGTCGTACGCTATGCACCGGGACTGAATAAATCCAATGATGGCTGGGCCGGCAATATCATGTATGGCGGAGCCAGTTTTGTCATGAGAGGCTTTTCAACTCAAATACGTGCAACCAACGGATTGGCAAGTGATATCGCTTTGACCACAGATATTCAGAACGTTTCCAGAATAGAAGTGATCAAAGGGCCTTCTGCCACCTTGTTCGGAGGGGTCGTTACGACCTACGGAGGCTTGATCAACAGGGTTACAAAACAGCCTTACAAGGAAATGAATGTCGCTACAGAAGCCAGTGTCGGTTCATATAATTTCCAGAGAGTCGGGGTGGATGTCAACTTACCGATAAATCAGGAAAAAACACTTTTATCGAGACTCAATGCATCTTATACCAATCAGGGAACCTTTATGGATAACGGAGGCTATGTGAGAAATATTCTGGTTGCGCCATCATTTTCCTATCAACCCAATGATGATCTAAAATTTACGGTCAATACGGAAATATTCAGCACACAGACAGCGGGAAAAGTAAACGCCTTTATGTTTTCTATCCTTCCCTCTTCCGTGAAGCAGTATCTACAACAGATCCTGACCGGTCAAAATGTTCCGCAGGCCAATATAGATCAAATCGTAAGTCAATTGCCCACCACCGTAAAAGATGCTTTCGGAACCAATAACGTGAATGAAATCGGTCTGGACCGCAAACGTTCTTTTACAAATAAGAACATGACCTCCGGCTCAAAAGGATTTAATATTAATTTTGAGGCAGAATACAGAATAAATCCACAATGGAAATCTGTGACTGCAGGTATTTTCAGTTCGGGGTCTGACGATGGATATGAAAGCAGGCATATCATATTACCGAATGTAGTACAGGCTGTTCTTACTTCCTTTCCGACAGGACAAATCAAATATGGAACGCCCGGAGCAGATTACATGGCCAGAACTTCAAGGAAATATGAGAGTTCCGTAGATGCGCACGATATCCAACAGAATTTTATAGGAGATTTCAATATAGGAGAACTCAGGAACCGTATGGTCATCGGAATCGATTATTATCATTACAATGGTGTTTCGAACTGGCGTAATTATACCGGGAAATTATTCACTGTTCCCTACGAATCTATCTTCGATGTTGTAAAAATTAACGGAGAAAATCCCAATTACTACGATTTTGAACGTTATGCAGTAGATAAATTATTACAAAACAATCAGGCAAAGAAAACCACTTACGGCAGCAATACGAATATCTACAGTGCTTATGTGAATGACGTACTCAATATTACTGAAAGCCTTCTTTTGAATGCCGGGGTAAGATATGACCGTTTCAATGCCAAAGGAAGCTATAACGGAATCACCAATACTTGGGAAGGAGGCTACAACCAGACCGCCTTTTCTCCAAAATTTGGTATCGTCTACCAACCTGTCCTGGACAAAGTCTCCTTATTTGCCAACTACCAGTCAGGATTTAAGAACGTTGCAGGGACGGATGAAAAAAACAATTCTTTCAAACCTGAACATGCGTTTCAGTGGGAAACGGGCGTCAAGTTTGCGTTCTTTAACGGACTGTTCACAGGAAGTATGAGCTATTATAATATCATTGTTAATGATAAAGTAAGAACAAATCCTGACAACATATTCTTCAGTATACAGGACGGGACACAAAGGAGTAAAGGTTTCGAGGCAGAACTTTTGGGTAACCCAATTCCGCAACTCAACATAATGGTAGGATATGCTTACAACGACAGTAAAATGACAAAGGCAGATCCTTCCATAGAGGGACTCAGACCGGCTGGCTCCGGACCGTACAACCAGTTTAATATCTGGGGGCATTACCATTTTACTAAAACATTCCTTAAGAATATGAGTGTTGGTGCCGGAATCAATTATGTAGGTGAAACATTTGTGATGAACCAAAATCCGGACGGTGCTTTCATTGCTCCGGCCTACTCTCTGGTCAGCGCAAAAATATCTTATGATACTCTTAAGTACAGCTTAGGATTGCGTGCCAACAATTTATTGAATGAAGAGATCTGGACAGGAAACTGGTCTGTTACGCCTCAGATGCCTCGCCAGATCATCGCAAGTATTGCCTTGAAATTCTAGTTATATTATATCACTAATGACCGGTGAACTCTGTCAGTAGATTTTACCGGTTTTATACTATTAATTTTTATGTTTTTGAAAAAAATACGAGCGCTCCGATCCAGGAAATTAAAAAAGATGCAATGGGCCTATCATCAGAAACGATGGTTTGGAAAATGGCATTTGTATGTAGGTATTTTTGCCGGATTAATACTAACCATCGTAGGACTTACCGGCAGTATTCTTGTTTTTCAGGATGAAATCGATCAGGCACTCAACCCGGAACTTTTTGAAGTTGCAAAAACACAAAAAAGAATTCCGATAGAAGAGATCATCCCCATAATACAATCCAAATATCCGGGTATCAAATTCGAATATATTATGGATACTGATGAAAATAATCCTTTGTCAACTTATCGGTTCTATGGTTCCGATGATAAACAGGAATATTTTATCAATCCCTATACAGCAGAGTTGTCGGGGAAAAGAATCGCAAGCAGCGCATTCATAAGAGTGGTAACGACGATCCATAGAACCTTGCTTATTCCCCAGGCAGGAAGGTATATTGTGGGTTTGGCAGCGCTTTGCTTAATTATACTTACGATCAGTGGCGTCAGGTTATGGTTGCCAAAAAAAATCAAGCATCTGAGAAAAAGCCTTTCGGTTGATTTTAAGGCAAGCTTCAAAAGACAGAATTATGATTGGCACAATGTATTAGGGGTTTTTAGTGCCCCTGTCGTGATAAGTCTGGCCTTAACAGGTCTGGTGATTACTTTCAACACAGTATTTATTGCATTGTTGTTTTTGTTCAACGGCAGGTCTCCACAATCTACAGCTTCTATTTTTGGATCTAAATCAACAGTTATCCCACATCAAAAACCATTATCTCCTAAACAGCTGAGCGAAAAGATATATAAGCTATTCCCTGATATTAAAATTAAAGGGATTTCTATCCCAAAAGAGCAGAACGGGTCTTATCGTTTTGATGTGTATAAAAAAGGTGTTCCGAAAACAGGAGAACGTATGCTATTTATTGTGGACCAATACTCAGGTAAGATCCTGGTCAACAGTGAAACTGATTTTCCCAATACAGGAAAATCGTATTTAAGCTGGGTCACACCTCTTCATTATGGGACATTCGGCGGATGGCCTACCCGTATTCTGGCACTACTGGGTAGTTTAATTCCCCCAACATTGTTTATAACCGGCATCATCATCTGGTGGCCTAGGTATAGGAAACAACGGAAAAACAGGAACTTCGGAAAAACTGCTGGAAAAGCATCAAAAGAAAAATCGCCGGAGAACTTAAACTTTATTTTTTATTTCAAAAACGGAATCCGTTATGCATTGGTGATATTAACTGCATCACTTTCTTGTGGAGCTTTATACGGGATCAGTTCAGGGATTGTTACTGCCCCTGCATTTTTTATGGCCTATTATATAAGTATGATTGTTGCCGTTAATTTCATTATTTCTGTGATTTGCTTTATAGTTCGTTTGATAGGCTTACTTTTCAGAAAACAAGGAAAGACATTAGTGAGATATTTTGCTTATTCACTTGCTTTTGCACTCGTATTTATACCTTTAATCGTGATCTTGAATGTTTTTGATGTTAAAATTTTCTAACAGTTTGGCGGCTTCTTGTAAAGGTGATTTAATAATTTTTACACTTTAAAATTGTACTGTTTTTCGGTGAGCCTACATATATTTAACAATTGTAATATCATCTGAACAATCCTGATAAATAATCCTGGAATGTTTGGCTTATGCATTTAATTACATATAGAAAGAAAATGTTGGAATCAAAAGAATTGGGAGACCGTGTTTGAATCAGTTGCCAGTGGAAAATCAAAAGGTCACCAAAATAGTGACTAATTTTGATTTTTTTGTTTTGGTTTCTAACCTGGCGGAGAATGAGGGATTTTGTACCCATTCCTCATCGCTTTATAGATAAGATTTTCGCTGTAGCATCTTTGTGGATGTCCTCAAATAGGACATTTGCAAAAAAGTGGTAAAATCCTAATTTAAATTTTACGTAGTAAAAGTAAAAATTTCTACCCAAACCTGCAAGTAAAAGACCAAATTTGAACAAGTTTTTTAGAGTTCAAACCAAGAATTTAGTCCTTCTCTTTGTTCATTAAATTTCCTACTTGAAATATTTTTAAAAGAAAACGAAGAAAAAAAGAAAGCCTTTTGAAAATGAGCGTGGCATTCTGTCAAGGTTTTTTGGAAAAAGTTTTTGCGTAGATTTTATACGTAAAAAGTTTTTCTGAAAATCCGGAGGACTTGACCTTGACAGAATTTAGCTGTTGGACTGGGAAGCGAATTATCTTTGGCTTCTGTTTTTTTATTTTTTGGTGAATACTTGTTAAGACTAAAATAAATGATAATTTATCCAGATCAAAACTATTGGTCTGAAAGGCCATCAGCAACGGTAAAAGAAGTAAGGTGATGATGCTTTTCATAATTTATATTTCGTTTGATTAATTTGATATTATGGCTTTTAATATAAGCCTGTATCAGAAAATTTCATATCCTGTATTTTCGGCAATGGCCTGATTAAGACTTTCTTTTTCCGTATTGCCAAAGGTTTTATTGAACCTAATTTATCATCAGTTTCAGTTCTGATGCCTGTGACCAGGTCAAACTGAGTATCAGTGAAAATTGTATATTCATCAACATAAGCTTTTGTTGAATTATTGGTAAGCTTGCTGACATGAATCAATTCAAAATTTCCGTTTTTATACTTGAAGTCATAGGTTATATTTCCGTTTTCTATTTCACTCCGCATTTGCAAAATGCCATGTTCTATAAAAAAACTTGGAATCTGAAAACCACTGGATTTCCCTTTATTCTCTGCAGGATATTGAGGTTCGATGATCTTAGTAGAAGATACTTTCAAAATTAATTTTCCGTCGGGTTGGCAAAGAAAGATCTGCAATTTCAGGGTTCTTGTCTCATCTATGGTGTCCATCTTAACTAATACCTTGTCTTCTTTTCCATCATTATTTAAATCGCCATATTCATCCCGTACCTGATAGCTATAATTGTCCCTAACCTTGCCTTTTTGAGCTGATAAGAACATTGGAACAGACATTAGAATAAACAAAGCGTAAAGGTTTATATTTTTCATTTTGTTTAATTTTCCCGTTGACTTTCAGTTCCTTGAATAGGGTATCCAGAAATCTTTGCTGTTCTTCATCTTCTTGAAAAAACGCTGATAGATGACACTGCAGCTTGAAATATCCTCAATATTATTTGTATTAAAACTCCAATCTTCTGTATTATTGACCAGAACTGATAATTCTCCACCGCAACTCTGCCAAATTTCTGAAAATTTAGTTATTTCGTTTTTAGGCAATTTTTCAAAAGCTGCACTCACAGTGTATCCTTTCATCTCAGGATTAAAGAATTTCAAAAACATATAAACCGGAACGCCGCCCCAGAATGATGACAGGTTTTCCTTTTGGAAGCTCGATCGTGGTCAGATTTTTTTCATTCATAATCCTGTACTGCTGTCCCTCTTTGAAAAAGCTTTCTTCATACGTCAGTTTTGTTCCACTAGGCAAGTTTAAATTTCTGACCATTAGAGGTTCTGTGGTTATAAAATAATGATAATCAGGCGCCCTACTTCCGTTTGGTTTTCCCATACCGCTCAATCCATCAAGTATGATCAGAACGCCCATGACCAGGACAGCAACGAATGATAAAACTCCTATGATAATATACCTTCTATTTCTCATTTGCTTACTTATGAATGCCCAATGCTAATTGTTTTTATGCTAATATACTTCATTTTATGCAGAGTAAGAATTACTTACTACCTACTGAATCTCTCATGCCGGGGTTCAAGTTTTATTCCGTTTTGGAAGCCATTAAATGATACAATCCCAAACTTTTAACACTCAATCTGAGGATTGCAAATGTTAAAATTCAATGATTGAATTTTATGTTTTAAGCCTTTAACCAAAACTCCGGATATGTAATCGTTCGTATCTATAAACAGGAATTTGCACGATCAGAACACCATTTCACCATAACGGAGCGCTTTTTAGCAATGAAAGACAGACCACTTTTTTCAATTTTCAGAAAGACCTTCCATACTTTGACTATTACGGATAAAACAACTGAAAATATAGTTTTCCAGCAGGACTTAGAGACATCTTCATCATATACCGAAAAAATTAGATCAGCATTATTAAACTGAATGGTACTGATATAACTTTTTGAATTACAATTTTAGGATTATACACTGTGAATTTTCCAGACAAACAACCCTTCAAAGATTAGCAGTTGCAGCGATCATTTGTTTCTGTCATTTTTTGGATGCCAATGTATTTGCACAGAATGGCACCTATCAACTGAAGAATAAAAATGGTTAATACTCCTTTATCTCTTTTGTGAAATCTCCTTATTTCCGTTCCCAAATCTTACTTTCATAAAAACCAAATGTTACCACAAAACTTAATTCCTATGTGGTAATCACTGTGAATCTGGATCGGATAAAATAAGGCAATTGGGTTTAAGTTTATTTTATTAATCCAAAAGGTAAATGAATATATGTAGGTCAGAAATACTACGGTTTAATTAGCTTTAATTACCTTAACATCCTGAATGTCATAACTTTTATTGATCAGTCATTATCCAGAGCAAAAAAATAGATTTGTTTACTTTCCTTACGAAGAGAATTTCCAATTGGGTTACCTATTTCGCTATAACTTGGCACAAATTATAAAATTTAAGCCTTTATGTATTTTCATTTTTAAAATATTTTTACCTTATGTTTGCTTGTCGTCAATTTTCATTACAGCGGTTTTTTCCAAAATTCATAACCCGGTGAGTAGATCTGAAGATTCTCCATCTTTTTAACATAAGATTTTTCGAACATTGATAATTTGATTTCTATCACATCGATAGATTTGGCCTTTCTATTTCCCTGTGAATCATAAGACACTTCCTCTTCTTTATTTTCTCTTTTAGACAAAAAATAATAAAATAACTTCCCTTCCCAATAAGAAACGTTTGGGTCGTCCATATCAACGGTTATCTTTTTGGAATTTTTGCTAATGTATTCTTTAATTTTATTAAAATCAGCGGCATTTTTTGAGGTTTTACCAACAGTAAGATACATTAAGTTACCTTTTTTGTCTTCCACCATATCCATTTTAGGGAAAGGTACTGTGTTTAAAACAGCTATAGTATCTTTTTCAGGATCATAGGCAACAGTTTTATAACCATAACCAAATATTTCAGTCGGTTTTTTCTTTCTCACCATCCAGTCGTTGGTTGGTTCTAAGGACAAATCCGTAGGAAATCTGCCATCCGTTTTAAAGTAGCCCAAAGTATCTTTTACAAAAAAAGAATTACTTAATAGTTCCAAAGCTTTTTCTTTACTTACACTCTTAGGCTCCGTGGCAATAATTTCATTGGTCTTTTTCACTTTGTTTTTGTAAAATGCTGAGATATCAAAATCGTTCGATATTTTTGCTAAATCAACCATTTTTTTTTCCTGAGAATTGCAGGAGGTAATGATCAATGATATTAAAAGAAGTAAGAGTTTAACGTTATTTCTCATAATGATATAAATTTGACAGTTATTTCTTCTCAAGACTATATTTGCTGATGTCATTAATTCTTAAATAATTCGTTCACTACTTCTTCCAGCTTTTTCTGTAGCAGACCTGCTTCGGTCAATTTAATTTTTCTATTGATTCTCATATCATTTCTAAGTTTCAGATAAAAATCCAACTCATTTTTTGTAGTTTTAGGTTTAATCTGATGAAAATTAGACAAAATCCAATAGTTGCCACTGCATTTATCATTATACAATTCCAAAAAGATAAAATCATCCTTTTTATCGCCAGTGATATCTTTAATAACGAATGCAGGAATAGTCAAATCGCAACCTTTTACCGTTGATACAGACCAAAATTCTGAAATCTTTTGATTTGTTTCGGGAGAGATAAAAAAATAGGTAAATGATGATGTATCTTTCTCCTTATTATCAAGAGTACAGATAGCTAATACAACCGGATTATTATCTATTTTAGTGATGTATGCTTTTTTTAAGGTTAGTGGAATTTCCTCGCCGCTATTGCTATTGTTTGTTTTTGAAGGAATGGTCTGCTTTGCATACTCAAAAGTTTCCTTTCTCCAATCAGGTAAAGTACTTTTATTTGTTTTGCTTACCTGTGAGTTTATACTGATAAACATCAGCAAGGTTATAAAAAGTAGCAGTTTTTTGTTTTGCGTCATTTTTCTTTTGTATAAAATTCTACATTTTATTATATAAGTGCTTACATTTTTAAGAGCTGTTGCTTTAAGGTATTTAGCAAATAATTTTTCGATTTCATTAATTCCGTGCACGAAACGAGCAGTATTGGAAAAATAACTAATAGAAAAAAATTCTTTTTCATAGTCTAAATTAATTTTCGGAATTTCAGAGTTGGAATATTTTTCTAAAAATCCGCAGTATAAATCCCATTATAAAGTTTTACCTCCGACTACGATGTAAATATAGATTACTTAAAAACAGTATAATTGTAAAAATGAAAAGTCTAAAGATAAAGCCAGATATTTTCTTTATCTACATCAACTTTTTTGAAGAAATCACTTGGTTTCTCATTTGTTAATTCTCTAAAATTCTTGATGAAATGAGATTGGTCGAAATATAAGTTGTCGTTAGACAAATCGGTAAGGTTTGCACTGATTTTTTGTTTAAGCAGAGCATTCCTGAACCGTTGAACTTTTCTGTACTCGGATGGTGTTTTTCCGACGTTTTTTGAGAATATCTTGTTGATATGCTGTCTTGTGAAATTAAATTTTTCGGCAATGTATTCAAGTCTCAGACCTGAATCAATATCTGATAATATCCGCTCAATGACAGTAAGATCTTTCTGTATAAATTTTGATATTAAATAATCCTCCAAAAGTTTGCTCTGTCTGTCTCTGCAAGTATTGCTGAAAATCAATTCCATTTTTTCTTCAAGATCAGGATAGGGCGTAAAATCTGAAATCTGTGCTTCTTCGAATATTTTTGGACTGCGAATAAAATGATTTATTTTGATTGGATTAAAATAAATAGTTATCTCATTGACCAGTTTCTCGTAAATAATTTCAATAGGTTTTGAATATTTGGAGAATAGACTGGAAACAATCTTATTTTCTTTGGAAGGTCTTATGATATAGCGGTTTTTTGAAAATGCTTCTTCCGCATTTTGGTATATGGAAAGGATACAGTAGTTGTTAGGGAAAGTCAGATAACTTACAGGTTTGGAACTGCTATCCTCTGAAACAAAATAGTATCCTGCAATATGTTCTTTCAGAATACTGTTTTTAGGTTTATAAAAGTCAACTTTCATCCGTCACATTTACCTTTTAAAAATTATTGAAACTATCTACAACGGAGTGTAGTAAATCATTCCGTTTTAGTAAGTATACAATATAAAGCAAGTACTCTGCCAATTTTACGGCTAATGTAATCAGTTTATATTTATCCGCTTCCCATTTATAAATTTAATTAATTTTTTTGGTCTTCTGGTAGTCAGATACATTACTTTGATGAAACTCACATAAACTCTTAAACTAACGTGAACTCGAAGTAGTGACCGTGTTACAAGGCTTTAAGCTGGATGCAAGGAGTTCCTTTTGCCAAAATAACGTTCAGCAGTCTTCTATGGAGAATGGTCATATTAACTTCTTTAAAGAGTAATTTTTCTTATAAATTTTTGATCATTTTTGTGCTTTTTATTTTACGTAAAGTATTTAAAACCAAACAAATATTATCAAATTCACATTAAAATACAGCTGAAGTGTATGATGTTCTGGAATAAAAAACGGTAAACGATAGGATATTTTGGGAATAATTTTCATAAGTGGTATTTTAGTATAAAAAATGAGGTAAATTAGCATTGCTGCAATTACTGAAAATATAGTTGTAGTAAAGAATAAAATCAATAAAGCGATTTAAAAGTTTAATGAGAAAAAGAAATTACATAATCATAGGAATTTTGGCACTTATGGCTTTGTTAGCAATAGGATTTATCATCATACTTGATGGCTTGAGAAGCATGGGGAATCCAAATGGATACAGAGCACCTGATTACCCGTATTTTATTACGACAGAGCCTATGACAGTTAAGAATATAGCATTTCCTAAAGGAACAAAACTAACATATGAGGAACAGTTTTTAAAAGAAGGGAGGCAGGAAAGAATAATGAATGAAGGAAAGCTAATGAATATAGAATTGCCAAAAGGAAAAACGATCCTTTGGGGTGGGATACCTGTATATATGATCAGAAAATTTTTCAATCCTGAGATGAAAGGATATTCGGTCTATGCAGATTTTAGCAAACTGAATGATGATCAAAAAACAAAATTTTCAGACATGTGGCAAAGCTGTGAAGGGGAGTTGGGCGTTTTGGTCAAAAACCCCGATGACTGGAGCTTTAATACAAAAAATATCGCTGATATCTCAGATTGCAGCGTGACCTATCAGCGTTTTTTCAAGGAAGATGCACAGCAGCAAAGGTTTCTGGACAGCTTGTTAGTTGAAATTAAAAAATTTGGTATGACTAAATAAAAAAGATACGCAAACCTTGTTTTATTACTACCTCAGGCAACTATAAAAATCATCTAATGAAAAAAACACAGTTTCTCTGTTTTTTATTTTTAATCCTTGCTGCTTGTAAAAACGAAGGAAATAAAGACCTAAATTACAGAAAAGAAAAGCACAAAACAAACCGTTTCATAACAAGAAGAAATCTGGAACAACTTCGAAAAGTATTGTAAAAGAAAGTATACTGCTCGATGAAAACCAACGAAACAGGATTGAAATTCTAGATGCGGATCTGCTGCTTTTTAATGGTAAGGTTAAAAGATTCTTCTCTTTAAAAGATTTTAAGAAAAACTTTGGAATAATGTACTGGGAGCAAAATCCTGACCGACCAAAGCTTCCACTTTGTCATTATGCTCCTGAAAAATATGAATGAGCATTGTAAGCTACCCAATTTTGTGACCATTCTAAATGATAGATTCTTTCATTTTTTGTTTATATTTTTTAGGGCTTATATTTCCTAATGCTTCGTGCGGTCTGTTGTAATTATATTCTATCCACCACTGATTTGCTTTTTCTTCGGCATCCTGTAGATTTTTAAAGACATACATATTGAGAAGCTCATTTCTACAGCTTTTATTCAGTCTTTCAATAAGGCTGTTTTGTGTAGGTTTCCCTGGTTGTATATAATGGATCTCTATTTTATTTTCCTGAGCCCATAGCTGAAGATTTTTAGATATAAACTCAGGGCCATTGTCAACTCTTATGCGTTTAGGCTTACGCCCTTGTTGTTTTAACTGTTCTAAAACTCTCACTACTCTTGCAGAACAGATACTTGTATCAATTTCCATAGACAGTAATTCCCGGTTATAATCATCAGCAATATTTAATATTCTGAATCTTCTCCCGTCATATAAACTGTCGCTCATAAAATCCATACTCCAACATTCATCAGGCTCCAGAGGAATATTGATGTTTTCTTTGATTCTGGTGGGAAGTCTTTTTCTTACCCTTCTGCGAATGCTCATTTTTAAGGCCACATAAACCCTATGAACCCGTTTATGATTCCAAATATATCCCAAATTCCTAAGTTTATGATATAGCTTCCAAAAACCATAACCTGGATGCTCTTGCGAAAGTCTGGTCAGAGCATCAATTAATTCATCGTCGTTCTTTCTGCTTTTGTACCGATAGCTGCGCCTGCTGATACCAATTGTTAAACAACTTTTCCTCTCACTGAAATTATATTTCTCCCGGATAAAGTTGACAATTTCACGCCGTCCAGAAGGCTTTACCACTTTTTTGACAGAACATCTTTTAAAGCTTCAATCTCTAAACATCTTTCTGCATAAAGTTTTTTAAGTTTAGAATTTTCGGATTCCAGATCCCGCATCTTTTGAATATCCGAACTTTCCATCCCAGAATATTTACTCTTCCAACGATAAAATGTACCTTGTGTAATACCATGAGTACGGCATATTTCTATCACACTCTTCCCAAGTTCTTGTTCTTTCAAAATTCCAAAAACCTGACTCTCTGAATACTTACTCTTTTTCATATTTAAATTTAAAGTTTTTTAAAGCAAAAACTCTATCTTTAAATGGATACATTTTCAGGGAAGTTTACAATAAAAGGCTAAAAATAATTTCTAGAATGTCTAATATAAGCCTTGCAATATTATCAGCTTATCTAATTATTGCCGGATTGATCTCTGTGTATAATATTAAATCAAATCTGGATTTTGATTTCATTAACTATATTGTAACAGCTTTAAGTATCATACTTTTAGTACTGTCATTACATGAAAATGCTCAAGACTATAAATTAAGAGCAAACAATTTTCATAGTTGTGGTTTAGAACTGTCTATTTTGTATGATCAATTAAGAATCTTTAAAACACTTAGTACAGTAAAGACTTTGGAAGAAAAGGAAAAATTTGCTAAACAACTATCTAAAGATTATAATATAATTCTTAGCAAATACGAAAATCACATATCAATTGACTATAAAAATTTTCAATTAAATCACAGAGAATATTTTACTAAAATTGATTCATATAAGAAATGGCAAATTATCATTAGTAATTATTGGATTAGATATGGTTGGTATACTGTTATTATTTTAGGTGTCCCATTATTATTAATCACTGTTTCTATTTTTACAATTAAATAATTTCCTCATTGAATGTCTAATATTTACTTAAACGATCAGCCAGTAAACTTAAGAAATAATGACCGTTTTTCGCGCTATGAATTTTCCAAAAGAATAGCCCAAACCATAATCAACCGTAGCGATTCGATTGGCATAACAATCGGAATTTATGGACAGTGGGGCGAGGGAAAAACAACCGTTTTAAATTTTATTATAGAAGAATTAAAAAATGATAAGGATATCCTTATTCTAAATTTTAACCCATGGAGATATACTGATGAAGAGAGTTTGCTTAAAAGCTTTTTGGAAAAAGTAGCAAATTTAATTGATTACCAATTGAATACAAATAAAGAAAAATTTGGAGAATTTCTAAATAAGTACGGAAGCATTGGATCATTATTTGGCTATGACGCAAGCCCTATAGGAAAAGTTATTTCTGAAAAAAATATTGAAACACTTAAAGAAAGAGTCAATGGGGCGCTTAGTGCTGGTAATAATAAACTTGTAGTAGTAATTGATGATATAGACCGTCTTGATAAAAATGAGATCTATTCCGTATTCCGACTTGTAAAACTTACTGCAAATTTTGAAAAAACAACATATCTTTTATCATTTGATGAAAAGATGGTTTCTAATGCTATTGGAGAAAGATTTGGTGAAAATCGAGAATCAGGAAGCAATTTCTTAGAAAAAATCATTCAAGTGCCTCTTAAAATACCACAAGCAAGAAAAAGTTCGCTATACAGTTATTTTATAAGTTTACTTGATAAGGTTATAGATGACAACAAAATCAATATTAATAAAGATCAAGCAATTGATTTTACAACACAATTTAACGAAAGTATTTTACTCCGTTTAAGCACTCCTCGATTGGCAGTAAGGTACTGTAATGTTTTATCTTTTTCATTACCAATTCTTGATGGTGAAGTTAATTTGGTTGATTTAATGCTCATAGAAGCCCTTAAAATCTTTTATTTTGAACATTATGAATTCGTAAAAAATAACCCCTTGCTGTTTTTGGCTTCCTATTCAACTAATTATGGAACTAATAGAAATGAAGTAGAAGAACGAAAAAAGGAATTAACGGAAGGTTTAGAAAAGCTTGAAGATGGATTGACAAGAAAAGAAAAAGTCGCTGTAAAAAATTTATTGGAAAGATTGTTTCCACGTCTTACCGAAGCTTTTCACAATTCTTTTTTGGAACAAGGAGTTAAACAATGGATAAGAGAGAAAAGAATAGGGTCATCGCAATATTTTAATAGATACTTTTCTTATTCTCTTTCAGATGACGAAATTTCTGATAATGAATTCGAAGAAATCTTAACGGTAATGAAAAAAGATGATTATGAAAATATAGATGAAGTATTAGCAAATTTTATTGCCAGAATAGGATTAGAAGAATTTATTTATAAGATTAATCTATATGATAGCGACTTTGACTGGAAAACTACAAAAAAGTTAATCACTTCCTTAGTTAAGATTTCTAGTACATTCTCTGATATTGCAGATAATGAGAATTTTGGAATCTCTACAGAGACAAACCAAGTAGCATTTCTTATATGCCATTTTCTAAAGATTAATAAGGAGCAGCCAGATATTTTCGAATTTTTTAAATCTTTACTTTATAAAAGTTCTTTAAGTTTCTCTTTCACCTTAGAATATTTTATAAGAAGTGCTAAAAATAAAAATGACCAGCTTTTTGAAGAGAAACAAAACATTGAAATTGCGAGAACTCTCAAAGAGATTGTTTTAAATGAAAGTGATGAGATTACTCCAATTTACGAGGTTGCAGGTGACAATTTAGCTTTTTTATTAACTACTTGGTATAAGGATAATCCGCAAGAGCTTAGTGAATACTTTTCAGTTTTATTTAATAAAGACCCAAATAATGTAAAGAAATTTTTAATCGCATTTGTATCAACAATAAAAAGTATAACATTGCAAAAATCTTTTAAAGCCGATTTGAAAGAAGAAGATTTTACTATTTTAAGTGAAACACTTGATACCAATTTAATGTATGATATTATTGTAGACAACTATTCTGGACAGTTAGAGAAAGCAGAAGTTAAATTTTACAATTCTAAAGAAGGACAGACTGATATTAATATTTTGAGACAATTTATCTATTGGAAACAAAAAGAAGCACTACAGTAGTAAAGCAAAGTATTTCTTACAATTACAACGGACGTTAGTTAAAATTGAAACAAATCAATGGGCTTAACTTTAGACTTGTTGAAGGAACCGGAAATAAATATAACCTTAGAAAGTTTCTAGAAATGTTAACTAGGTTGAAAATGATTGGGAATTTCTTTACAGTATCTTTAAATAAAATTACAGCTATAATTAAGTATTAACTAATTCATAATTTACACTATACTAATTTATTATTTGGTTTTAAGTAGATCCTTTAAAATCGCTATATCATCACTCACTTTCTTATCTAAAATCTTCGCATAATGCTGTGTGGTTTTGATATTCGTATGCCCCAGCATTTTACTCACACTTTCAATGGGAACACCATTAGACAATGTAACTGTAGTAGCAAACGTATGTCTTGCAATATGAAACGTCAAATCTTTATTGATGCCACATACATTGGCAATTTCTTTTAGATACGAATTCATTTTCTGATTGCTGAGAACCGGAAATAGAACATCTGAATTGACACACTGAGGATGATTCTCGTATTTTAAAACCAGTTCCTGAGCCACAGGCAATAACGGGACCCTGGTTGAGGTATCGGTCTTTTGACGATGGGTAAAAATCCATTGATCGCCATCAATGCCGACGTTTATGTTTGATTTTGATAAATGCTTGACATCCACATAGGCCAGACCTGTATAGCAGCTAAATAGAAAAATATCGCGAACCTGATTCAATCGGTCTGATGTAAATTCTTTTTCATAGATCATCTGAATTTCTTCTTTGGTAAGATATGGACGCTCCACAGCTTTAATCTTTGCTTTATAGCCGAGAAAAGGATCTTTTATAATCCATCCGTGCGCCATACATAATCGGATGATCTTTTTGAAATTCTTGAGATACTTCACAGCCGTATTGTTTGCGCATTTTCTTACACTGCGCAGCCAGAAGTCATAATCACTGATAAAGCCGTGATCGATTTGCGTGATATCGATATCAGAAACTTTGTATTTCCAATTAATGAATTCCTGTGTATGCTTTAAAGATGTTCTATAACGCTCCAACGTTCCCGGGGCAAAATCCTGACCGACCAAGGCTTCTACTTTGTCATTATGCTCTTGGAATATCGGAATAAGCATTCTTTTCTCAATATCCATTCCAAGCAGTTTAGATTTTAAACTTTCTGCTGTTACAAAGTTTTCTTCTTTCAGCATCAGGTAGTGGAAATCGTAAACTTTTTGTTCCAAAGTTTTAAGATAAAGATTCAGTGTTTTAGCTTCCTGCGAATTACCCAATGCCTTGTGTGATTTAACATCCCACTTCTTCGGATCGATATACCTTTTGGCAGCAATGTCTGCTGCCTTGCCGTCTATCGTAATTCGTAAGTAGATGGGAGCGGTTCCGTTTGTTCTGATCTTGTTCTTTTTGATAAAGAATAACAGGTTGAATGTTTTGTTCATTGTGTGATAACTTTAATGGTTTAATAATTTACTTTTTGTTACCACTTTTTGCAAGATGTACAATCGTTAAACTGCCTATTGGTCGGGCTTTGCCTGATTTTTCGTGACCCATTTTTGTAATTTTTTGAATGGGACACGAAATAGGACATATAAATCGTGACCTATTTTGGTTTTTTTTGATACCAGCGTAAAACAAAAAACGCTGTAAACATTGATGTTTACAGCATTTTAGCTTATTTTGGTTTCCCAACTGGCGGAGAGTGAGGGATTCGAACCCCCGGACCTGTTACAGTCAACAGTTTTCAAGACTGCCGCAATCGACCACTCTGCCAACTCTCCAGAAACTCCGATTTTATCGTCGTTTTTCAGTGGTGCAAATATAAAAAAAATTTTAACATTGGCAAAAACATTTTAAATAGTTTGCTTTTTGATATTTTTAAAAAAAATGAAAAATACAAACCCTCAAATTAACTGAAGGTATGTATTACTCCTAATTTTCAGGAATTACAATTTGAGAAATTATTGATTTATAGTGTTGCAGATGGCATTTTATATTTAAGTCTGTTCTGAAATAAAGGGAAGTTTCAAAAAGACTTTCATAATAATTAATCCCGTCAAGCAGATTTTCTCTGAAGTTTTTCCATTTTTTTATCTGACCGGCAGTAATGTTTCCTGTAAAATTTATAATGTCATTCTTAAGATGATCAACATACATTTTCAATTCATTAATAAACATATTGGGTCTTGTTTTATGGGAAATAACATTTGTTTTTCCATAAATATGCCTTACCATTTCAGATAACGATATTTCCTTGTCAAAATAAGCCAGATTTGGTCCCGGACAAATCACAACACCTTGCTTTTCACCTTTTATTTCAATTGCGTTTTCCATATAGGCGGCATTCACCAAACCTACACATAGACAGGCTTTTTCAGTTATACTCTCTTTTTTACTATTATACATTTCAGGTGTTATTTGCAGCCTTTCAGATTCCAGTTCGTGAAGCTTTATATCCTGGTATTTTTTTGAGGCTGTACAAATTCCTTCCGGTGAATATTCTTTGCTTAAGGCCAGTAATTTTTTTGGACAAGAGCTTCCATAACGGCTTTTTCGCTGTTTTTCATGTCTGATAATCTCATTGGAAGATCCTTTTACGGTATTAAAAGGCACACCAAGCGGTGAAAGATTACTTATATAAAAGTCTTTTTCCTTTGCCTTTGTAAGGAGCTGTCTTGTTTCCTGATCCATAGACGTAGCTTCAGGCACCAGCAGAAAAGGTGATCCCCAGCCGATACTGTCAACATGATAAGTGTTTAAAAGAAACTCATGTTCTTCGGCAGTGCCTACTCCACCCTGCACTGTGATTTTCATCTCCAAAGGGGTTTCGACCATAAATTTACCTTTTTGTTCGAGAATTTTATTCATCATGCTATGTGCAGATTCTACAAGCTCATGTTTTTTCTGTTTAAATTCTTCAAGAATTGGCCCAAGCAAAAGGCCTTCTGTCGCAAAGGCATGGCCACCGCAGTTCAATCCGGATTCAATCCTGTATTCTGAAACCCAAAGTCCTTTTTTAGCTAAAAAATTCCCTTGAACCATCGCCGAACGGAAATCACTTACTTTTAGAATAATCTTCTTTTTAATATTTCCGTTTTCATCAGGATAGAAATCATCAAATTCTTCAATATAACTGTATAAACGTGGATTCATTCCCGCAGAAAGAACCATTGATGAGGAAAGTCTGCTTTTAGCAAATCCGCGTAGTGAGGCATGAGCATCATTGTATATTACAGGCAGCTGATGATGATTTTTAAAATTATCCTTATCCACTTTTGTCATGATATTGACGTCAATACTTCCCGGAGAAAGATGTTTTTCAATAAAGTTTTTTATCGATGAGGTAATTCCGTCCTTTTGATTCAGTAGATTTTGTAGACCGGCTGTAAGTTCTGATGTGTTGGGAAGCATTTCCAAAAAATTCATCAGTGCCGTTTTATTTTTTGAGATTTCTTCTTTAAATGCTTCAAACTTTTCGTTGACGATATCATCCATCATATCAAGATAAGCGGTAATCCTTTTGGCACGGTAATCTTCAACCCTGTTAGAAATACTTGCGTAATTAAGGTTGAATTTAGCATTGTAAAAATTTTTCATTTTCTCTATAATCTCATCATCAATTATAGAAACTACGGATGAAATACCGTATTGCGCTACACGGACAGGGCTGTCTATAGTGTACGCCAATCCCATTACAGGAATATGGAAATTGTGTAAAGGCTTTTTGATCATTTTTAATATTGATTAAAATAATTGTTATGCCTAAATTCCCATCAATCATTCACTGGTGCAAAAATACCAGTTTAATATTAATTATGCATACAATAACAGGTTAATTTAACAGATTATTTTCAAAATCAAATTCTCCAGGATTTTTGATAAAAAAAATCGGATAAATCTAATGTCTATCCGAATTAATTTTTATTTGTTATAAACTTTAAAGTTTTACTCTTTACTTCCTGAAGATTTGATTTTAAGAAACATAAAGGCAAGCCCGAGACCAAGCCCGGCCATCATTGCTAATCTTGTTTTTTTGGAAGGTACCGGCAAAATTGTTTCACCGTAAATTCTGTGGGGTTCGGAAGAAGGCTCTAAAACATTTCCTGAATCAGAAGGTGCATTTTTCAGTTTCATCATGAGTCTCATGCCAGCAGAAGCAGTATTGATAATTGGTTTTGGGAATAATCCATATAAACCTGTCAGAATTCTTGAAGTAAGGTCCGGGAAAAGTTCTTTTTTAGGATGTTTTGCCAGTTCGACAAATTTTGCAGCTGTATCTCTGGGATCTGCAGCAAATGGCGGAATTTTGAAATCAAGACCTGAAAACTTTGCGGAATGCATATTCCCGGTAGAACGTTGAATTTGAGGATAAAGATTGCAGATATGCACATTGGCAAAATCCGAAATTTCGCCATGCAGGCACTCCATCATCCCACGAATTCCGAACTTTGTAGAAGAATACACAGCACTGTACGGTGCAGGCATAAAACCTCCGATTGAAATATTGTTAATGAGTATGCCTTCATTTTGTCTTTTAAAAATTGGCAATACCGTATAGGCGCCATGCATATATCCGAAAAGATTGGTTTTAATAACCTGCTCATTTACATCCATCGGGATCTCTTCAAATTTCCCGCTTGCCATCACTCCCGCATTGTTGATCCATATATCTATTCTTCCGTTGAATTGTAATGCCTTATTGGCGAGGTTCTGCACATCAGAGGCCACCGAAACGTCCGTAGGGACCGCCAGTGCGGCAACTCCAAGATCTCTGCACAAAGTGACAGTTTCGTCCAGCGCTTCTTTTCCTCTTGCTGCTACAACAATATTACAGCCTTCCAGCGCGAAAGCTTCTGCTGCAGCTCTCCCTACTCCACTGCTTCCTCCTGTAATGACGACTGTTTTTCCTTTAAGGCTTTGTTGGATTTCATTATTGGATTTCATTTTGTGATTGGTTTTGGTTAATTACCTAAAAGAACCTATTATTATGCCATAAGCGAATTTATACGACTAAATAAAAAACCCTGAAGATTATTCAGGATTCTTATTTTTATTCATCAAAAATTACTCTTCCGTTAAATGGTTCGCTCCAACTTATAAAAATACTGTCTTCGTGTCTTCGGATTTCAGCCTGAAGTGTTTCATATTCGGCGTCTTCGTTTTCTCTTTCAACAATAAGATCAGAGCCTGTACCGACGTTCCCTTTGCGGAATTCAATCTGATATTGTTTCGAGGATTCATCTTTTACAAAATCCTCTTTTCTAAAATTTCTGTGTGCCATGATTTCTATTTTAGTTGGTACAGAATAAACCGTGCCAAGAATCCGAATTGTTATTTTTTCTTAAAATATCTTAATTACTATTAAAAATATTCTATCAGGAAATCAAATGGCATAATATTTTAATACTAATTATTACTCATGTTTAATTTGAGTTTTCATGGTTATTAGTTTTTATCCTCAGTTTTCTGAGGATTTTTTGTTTTTATGAATCATTTTGTTATTAATATCATAAAATGAATGCTTTTATCACTAATCCAAACATATAAATCGTACAAAATTTAAAAAGAAACAATAAAAAAAAGAGCAACCGAAGGCTGCTCTGTATTAGATCTATTTGTATTAATTAAATTGAATATGCTCCTTTATTTTGAAATACATTAATTCCTTCGATTTTATCTTTCTGAATATTATAAATCATTTCAACCGTAAAATGTGAAATTTCATAGAGAACATACCTCAGCGTATTAACCGTTCTTTCATTCATGATCCGTCCTTCATTCATCACTAAACTGAATTGATCCTGATTAGGCATATTTTTAAAATCGTAATAAGAAATATTCATAGCTGATGTTTTTAATACTTTGGTTATCAATAGACAATTTCTTTGCCAAATTATATTAAGACATATTATTTTTACTATTTTATGGTATTAATAAATAATTATTTCTATTTATATAATATCTTGCTTAAATTTCACGGATTAATCTAAATGTAAGATTGATTCTCGGCTTCATCATCCGGGATGATTTTGCAATCCGATGTTCCCAATGCATCTGTAGATCACCTTTCATGATTAATAATGAACCATGATTTAAAGCCAGGCTGTATTTCTTCTGGTGATCATCAACTTTTCTAAAGTCGAAATTTCTTACGTGTCCTAAACTTACAGAAGCAATTACAGGACGGTTTCCCAGTTCACTTTCCTTATCCCGATGCCACGCCACCGAATCATTTCCGTCGCGATACAAATTGAGCAGGACAGAATTGAATATATAACCCGAGCATGTTTCAATCTTTTCTTTTAAAGTAAATAATTCCGGTGACCATTCATTAACAGTAAAATCATTATTTCCAAGATGATACATTTTGTTGCTGTCGCCATACCAGGCCGTTAAACGCGGAGTCAGTACCGTTTTGTCGTACATTTTCTGTGTATTCTGCTTCCATGGTGTTGTAAGCATCAGATTTTCCTGAAGCTCCGTTGCTTCTTTTCCTGTTAAAAAATGATCTGTATACTCCAGAAGTTCTTCCGGAAATTCATAATATTCATCTGAACCAAATAAACTTAACTGGCTCATTTTATTTTTCTTTTAAATCTTTAGTAATCTGCTTTTCAGCATTTTTCGCCCGTTGTTCCTGCGCTTCTTTTTCTTTACGCTGCTGCCTTTTTGTTTTCTTTTCGGCTCTTCGCTCTTCACGGATTACTTTATTAAGCTTCCTGTTGTAAGCTGCATCCAGAATGCCCTGACCATTCTTACTGAAAATTTTAATCTTCGGCTTTTCGTGTGTTCCGGTTACGACAATAGGAAATCCGATGAGACCGCCGGGAAGAATTCCAATTCTGACCCTGAGATCGAGCAATCCATTGAAACTTGTTGTTCCGCTGATGCTCGGCCTTAAAATAGAAACCCTGAAGGTAAATTTGTCCACATGAATAAGATTATTCTTAATATGGGTTTCAATATTAACCCCTTTCATATCGGGATTATTGAATGCTTTAGCACCGATATTATCTCCCACTGCAGAAAGCATTTTTAAATTTTTAACTTCAACATCACGAAGATTAACAATACCACCACCTTCAAGCGATGGATAAATAGGCTTCATATTTTTATCAAAGTCTCCTTTTAATTTATAATCAATGGAAACAATTCCTTTGACATTTTTGGCTGCAGTAGCCATTTCCCTCACCATATCAATTTCTTTGTAAGCCCGCTGAACATCAAAATCCAGCACCTTGAGCGCAATATCATAGTTAGCTGTAAGCGGAGATTCGTTCTGATATCGTGCATCAATATTCATTTTACTTCCGATAATGTCAAACGACGTATTTTTAAGATAAACCTCACCTTTACCCACAGAAGCCTGGCCTTTAAGATGGTTTAAGCCTAATCCTTTAAACTCTACTTTCTTGACATTGGTTTGGAGAGAAACATTCAGATTTTTTGGGATGATCACTACTCCACTGCTTTTTGGATTTTCTACTTTGGCATATTCAACGTCAATGGATTTTTTTGAATTATCTCCATTTTTTAAAGCCATGAATTCATCAATAAGAATATAATTGGAATTCAAATTAAATTTTCCGTGGAGCGTTCCTTTTCTTTCAATAAAATAATTAATTGTATTTAAAAGATAGCCATT
The DNA here is from genome assembly GCF_977014045.1 of Chryseobacterium lineare. Taxonomy (NCBI): domain Bacteria; kingdom Pseudomonadati; phylum Bacteroidota; class Flavobacteriia; order Flavobacteriales; family Weeksellaceae; genus Chryseobacterium; species Chryseobacterium lineare. The sequence continues at coordinate 1,365,846 of NZ_CDRNIQ010000001.1, forward strand.
TAATGCAAAATCAGATTTTCCGTAGGTAGCAAGAAATTTAGTAAACCACATTTTTTCATTTTCAAAACGGAAATTTCCTTCCTTAATAAAGAATGATTTGGGTAAAAATTCTGTGGTCGCCTTTATATTTTTTAAAATTAAAGTTCCTTTATTATCCAGCTTGCTATACTGGCCTGTTGTTGCATAACTTTGTCTTCCATTTAAAGATAAATCTGCCATGATCAGTCCGCTGACATCAAAACCTTTTCTGGCAAAAACACGGTAAATCCTACCGACATTCAGAACGCCTTTTGCCCGAACTTTATACAGAACATCCTCAAAATTCTGAAGGTCTGCATTTACGAACACAGGATTACCTTCAAAATCAAACCTGAAAGGATTTAGTTTTACGCCAAGACTTTTAAAAGTTCCATCTGTATTAACGATATTCGCTACAATATTGATATTCTGAATAGGATTCGGGTAATATTTTGTTTTAAGCCAGCCGTTTTTAAGATTCAGGTAACCATTTGTTTTCGGGAATAATTTTTTATCAAGACTGAAAATTCCATTCGATTTAATATTAGTATTCATTAAACCTCGGACATCGATATCTTTCAGTCCAAGCGCCTGGTCAAGGATTTGCAGATCAACAGTACCTTTTATATCAGCATTTACCTGCATTTCATTTAATCCTTTTGTTTTAACTACGGCTTTAAAGCTGTTGTTTCGGCCGAGATCAAAACCTAAGTTTTTAAGATCAATGGCAAGCTGTTCCGTATCGAGAGATGGCAGATCTATATTAAGATCCATGTTGAGATTGTTCATCGGAACCGGTGCTTTTCCATTGGAAACCAAACCGTCTTCTACCAGTAATCTTGCTTTAAGTCCTGGTTTAAGATTCTGCTGTTCACTAAACCGTCCTTTCAGATTGAAAAATAGATCACTATTACCTTCAATTTTAGTGTCTTTTGCCCAATCGAGGTACTGTGGCGGAAGCACGGAGATCATATCACGAATAGTCGTTTTTTCGGAAGCAGCTCTGATATCCAGATTATATCCATCTTTCAGAATGCTTAAAAAACCTGTAAATTTCAGCGGCAGATCGTTGATTCTTAATTCATTTTTCCTTAAAACAAAAGTCAGTGCATTGGTATTGATCCTTGTGATCAGGTCCGCATGCACGGTTTTCTGTTTGGCATAATAAATCCTGTTGAGACTAAAATCAATTTTGTCAATATCCAGATTGGTTTCTAGATCGAAAATATCTTCGCTCAGGCCGCCTCTTCCGGTATAATTAAGACCTTTGGCATCCACCAGCACTTTTGCAGAATGATCTCTGTATTTAATATTCCAGTTTTTAAGTTTGATCAGGTCAAGCTTTATAGAAGTCTCCGAACCTGTTGTATCTTTTGGTTTTTGAGAAGGTTTAGAAACATAGACATTGTAGTTGGCCTCTCCTTTACTATTGACAAACACATTTCCGTACGCATCGGTAACGTAGATTTCATCGATCTTTACCTCTCTGTCGAATATAAGATTTTTAAGATTGATTCCTACTGCTACTTCCCTTGCGGCAAGTAAAGTATCGTTCTGAAAAGGCTTCGACCCTTTCAGTAAAAAATCATCCACAGAAACAGTAAGCGACGGAAAATGCCTGAAAAATGTAAGATGCGTTTTCCTGTAATCCAGCTTTCCTGCAAGATGCTGATTGGCAAATATTTTTACTTGCTCCGAGATCGTTCCCGGAAACAGAATGGGTATGATAAACATTAAAAAAAGAATGGATGCTATCGAAATCCCCAACCATTTTAGAACCTTTAAAATTATTCTTTTAAACCTTTCCATCAGCATGTAATTTTGAGTATAATAAATTACACTTATCTAAAATCACGCCATAGAAATTGAAATTATTTTACAGAAATGCCATAAAGGTTTAATTATTACATAAAAATAGCTGAGATGGCATAATTTATTCATTAGCCAAAAAACTTAAAAATAGTAGTATGAATTTCAAAGAAGCTAAAGAACATAAAAAAGAATCACTGAAAAATGCTGATGAATCTGTATTAAATCTTTTTCATGTGGTCATCACCCCTTCCAACACGGATGAAAGTGCCAAATTTATTGAAGATTTTCTGAAATCTCCGGAAACATTTAATGATGAAAGCTGCCAAAAATACTGTTCCGACGGGAATTATGAAGTGGTAAGCTTTAAAAAAGAAACAAACGATTAATAAAAATTATTTTTTGAACGAAAGCATTTCTTCAAGTTGAAAAATAAGTCCTGCCTGCGCGGGATTTATTCTTTTTTTTGCCTCGTCGGAAGAAAACCATTCCCAACGATCTACTTCGGGAATTTCCATCTTTCTTCCGGATTTTGGCGGCCAGTCTATCGTTATTACATTGCTTTTCATGTCAGAAGTTTCAATATCTCTTTCCAAAGCCCATGCAAAGACTTTTTTACCACCCTTTTGAGTAATCGACTCTAATTCTATAAAATCTCCGTCAATAGTTTTACCTGTTTCTTCTTCGAATTCAGTCTTGGCATGTTCCAGTAAATTTTCGCCTTCAGAAACTTCGCCTTTTGGGATAGACCACGCTTCCAGGTCTTTATTTTTCCAGAAAGGCCCTCCGGGATGCAGAAGAAAGTAAAAGAAATTTCCTTCTTCTCTTTTAAACAATAGAATTCCGGCACTTATCTTCATAAAATTACCAGCTACTTAATCCGTTTTCCAGCGCTTTTGCATAATTTTCTTCATCAAAAGAATATAAATCCGGAGCTTTATGCGCGCCTCCTTTTCGTCTTTCATCCAGCTTTTTCAGAATCCCGAGATTTTTGATCTTCCGGTAGAAATTCCCTCTGTTAAGTTCTTTTCCAAGGATCACTTCATACAATTTCTGAAGCTCAGAAAGTGTAAATTTTTCAGGTAATAAATTGTATCCTATCGGCTTATGCGAAATTTTTTCCCTCAAAGTCAGCAAAGCTTTTTCAATAATATGACGGTGATCCATAGCAAGTTCGATCTCCGGAAGCTCACTCAGGTAGATCCATTCACAAGTTTCACTGTATTCATCGGCAATCAGCTTAAACCGGTCCGGATTATAAAGCGCGTAATATCCTATGGTGACGAATCTCTGCTTGTGAAAGAGCGTTTCATCAAAATCTTCGAAATAAAATTCGCTCCTGTTCTTTTTTCCAAAAACACCGAATTCTTCAAGATAAACATCGGTAATCCCTGCCCTTTCTTTTAAAATTCTTACCACAGCTTCATCCAGATCTTCATCTTTGCGGATGTATCCGCCAGGTAAAAGCCATTGTTTGCGGTAATTCATTTTAAGAAGCAGAACCTTCAGCTCATTCTGATCAAATCCGAAAATCACAGGATCTGCAGAGAGATGAGGTAAGAAAAACTCTTTATGTTCATTCGACTTGTCTAAAATCTTTTGTTTAGAATCCATTTGGAAAAATTAGGGAAAATTTTATTTGAGCAAATCTAGTAAAAATTTTGAAAAAACTTAAAAAGGGTCGTATTGTCATACTTTTTGGGGAACAATTTGGTTAATTACAAGCATTGTTTCAATGAGAAACATTAAAAAAAAATTTAAAAACAAATTAACAAAACGCTGATTAATAAATAATTAAATACCATTATTAAATTTTATTAACATTTTTTTGGATAATTGAACAAAAGAATGTAGTATTGTATTGCTTCATACAGAAGCAATGAATTTAAACACTAATCTGAACGAAATTGCTTCGACGATTACACTTTCTTGGATTTAAAGAAATGAATCGAAAAGACAACCGTCTTTTACACTGAATCGAAAGCAGATCAGTAAAAAGCAAACGCTGCTGACCCCATTTCGAGAAACCTGATGCTGAGGAATACCGGCTGTAAAAACAATCCCGGTGCTGAAATAAAGTTTCATCCATACATTTTTTTGGATGCAGGATGAACTATGCCTTTAAACATGTACGATAACAACTATATAGAATTTAGAAAACTAAGCAATGAGAAAATCAACTCTTAAGATTTCAGCATTGGCATTGGTGATTTCCTTCACAACCGTTTTTGGACAGGAAACCGACAGTGCTTCAGTGAAAACAGCAGTAAAAGCAGTGGTTAAAAATGAAGAAGGCGTAAAAATCGTTACCACTTCTTCCAAAGAAGACAACAACAGAAATGTAATGTTGAACGCAGCCAACAATACAAGTCCAAGGGACGTGAATATCGGTTTACCATCAACAGTTGGAGGAATTACTATTCTTGAAAACGACCTTCCGGCAGTTTATTTCTTCTGGCCTGAACTTCCCAACAAAACATGGAGACAGAGTGTAGGTCTTGAGAAAACAGGACTTCTGAAAATGGACCAATTGGCCAATACAATGGGCGACCTTGGTTTTGCAGTGAATTCTTACTCTCAAACCGGAACAAAGGATTTCAAATTGAAAGGAAAATTTACGACGAGTACTTTTGGTTGGCTACAAGGTGACGTAAACGCTTCCGGGCCGATTTCTAAAAACGGCTGGACTTATACCGTAGGTGCTTTTGCAAACTTTGACCCGAGTACCTACAAATTAGGCTTTGCAAGAAATGCTGATGAAACAAAGATCTTCAGGGCAGGCATTACCAAATATTTCAATAATGATAAGGGAAAAATCTCGGTTTTATACAAATATGCAGATTCTTATAGCATCACCAATTATGCTGTTTTCGAATACGGTGCAGAAGGTAAAGTAACTGAGCTCGACAATTTTAAAATCGGTAGAGATTCTTACGTGGTGAGAGACGGACTGATGAAAGTCAAAGATATTCTTACCGGAGAATACTCTTGGAGGTCAATGAGTGGAAATGATAACAGGTCAAAATCGCATAATATCGATATTTTCGGTAATTATTTTTTAGACAACGGCTGGAATTTTAAATTCTCAACAAGAGCGCATTTTTCTAAAGTGAAAATGTCTAATATGATTCCTTTAAGCATTTTTAACGCTGATTCTTCAGCAGGATATACTTTGGCCTCCACTGGTCAGCCTTATTCCGGACAAGTAGGAACTATTCTGGGAATGTACACACCGGAAACTCCGATTACCAGCGTTGCCGGTCGTTTTTCGTTAAATAAACAGCTCGGAAATCATAATGTGACATTCGGAGTATTAGAACAATATTATCACGTTGACAAATTCACATCTGACCGTACTTTTTTCTTCCAGACTGTTGAACCACAACCTCAGAGACTGATTGGTCCCAATACCGATGCTGACGGATTCTACAATTACAACGCAGGTGGAGAATATCACAGCGGAACGGAAAACAAATTGTCAGTCTATGGAACAGATGAATGGAAAGTTACTGACAACTTTAATGTAAGCTACGGCTTACATTTGAGAAACCACATCCTTGACGGAGAATATTCTTTGACGCCAAGAACGATTGGTTTTAACTTTACAGATTCTGCTCAGTTCGATCATATCAGTCAAAGTTTCTTCCAGATTGCAGGAAGCCTGAATGCAACGTACAACATTACCAAAAACTTCGGAGTTTTAGCCAACTTCTTATACACAGAAGAAAACAGAAGACTGGAAAGTTACTCTCAGGCTTTCGAACCGAATACCAATAAAATTAAAAGCCCGTTGGGAGCATTCGGGATTTTTTGGAATACCAACTGGATTCAGTTGATTTCTCAGGCTACTTATCTTAAAAAGAACAACAATCTTAACAGATATAACCTCGTAAACCCGGCCAATAGTTCTCAGGCTCAGACGACAACAGTGTATTACGATATTCAGACTTTAGGATGGACGACGGATTTTGTTTTAAAACCATTCAAAGGATTCAATTTACATTACTTAGTTACATTCCAGAATCCGGTGTATAAGAAATTTAATTTCAATGCTTTCGGAAAAGACTACAATTACAGTGACAACAATGTGTTAGGCGTTGCTAAAGTATTGATGGAAATCGACCCAAGCTATACCATTGACAAATGGAGATTCTGGGCGAGTTTCAGATATTTCTCAAAACAATATGCGAACCTTACGAATGCATTATACTTTGCACCAAGATGGGAAACTTTCGGCGGGGTAAGCTATACGGTTAACAAAAATATCAATGTTGGCGCGACAGTGATCAACTTCCTTAATCAAAGAGGAGCCAGCGGAACCATTAACGGTGCCGAATTGATTACCGATGCAAGTCCGTATTACGGAAAATTGTTGACGGGAACGTACATTATGCCACTGACAGGACAATTCTCCGTAAGCTTTAATTTCTAAAAATTTAAAAATGAGAAAAACAGTTTTAAATATTGCTGCATTATTTTTAGGAGTAACAGCATTTGCACAAAATATTCAGACGGTTACGAATTCCAAAGGTCCTGTTTTAGGATATTCCACAGATTCAGGGGTGAAAATTCTGACAATTGGCGGAAATAAATTCAAAGATTTAAACAGAAACGGAAAACTGGATAAATACGAAGATTGGAGACTACCTGTTGATGAAAGAGCAAAAGATCTGGCTTCAAAAATGACCATCGAACAGATCGCAGGATTAATGCTATACAGCGGTCATCAATCGGTTCCTGCTCCGGCAGACGGTTTCAGAGCAGGAAAATATAATGGAAAATTGTATAAAGAAAGCGGAGCCAACGCATGGGATCTTACCGATCAGCAGAAGAAATTTTTAAAGGAAGATAATTTGCGTCACGTACTGGTAACAACAGTAGAATCTCCCGAAGTGGCCGCGAAATGGAGCAATAATATTCAGGCGTATATTGAAGGTTTAGGATTAGGAATTCCTGCCAACAACAGTACAGACCCAAGACATTCGGCAACGGTTACAGCAGAATTTAATGAAGGTGCAGGCGGACAGATTTCACTTTGGCCGGACGGTTTGGCAATGGGCGCAACTTTTGACCCTGAGTTGGTTAAAAAGTTCGGAAATATCGCCGCACAGGAATACAGAGCGCTAGGAATTTCAACAGCATTGTCGCCTCAGATCGATTTGGGTACAGAACCGCGTTGGTACAGAATTGCCTACGTTTTCTCAGAAAGCCCTGAACTGACCGCAGATATGGCGAGAGGTTATATCGACGGATTCCAGACAACTACAGGAAGTAAAAACGGCTGGGGAAACAAAAGTGTGAATGCCATGGTAAAACACTGGCCGGGAGGTGGACCCGAAGAAGGCGGCCGCGACGGTCACTGGGCTATGGGAAAATTTGCCGTTTACCCGGGAAATAATTTCCAAAACCATGTAAAACCTTTTACAGAAGGTGCTTTCAAACTTAATGGAGGAACGAAAGAAGCTGCAGCGGTAATGCCTTATTACACGATTAGCTTTAATCAGGATAAAAAAAATGGCGAAAATGTCGGAAACGGATTCAGCAAATATTTAATTACAGATTTACTTCGTGGAAAATACAAATATGACGGCGTAGTCTGCACCGACTGGTTAATCACCGCAGACGAACCAAAAACTCCCGGCGGATTTGCCGGAAAACCGTGGGGCGCAGAAAAATTATCCATCGCAGAACGTCATTACAAAGTATTAGAAGCCGGTGTTGACCAATTCGGAGGAAATAATGATAAAGGACCCGTTCTGGAAGCGTATCAGATGGGTGTAAAAGAGCACGGTGAAAAAGCGTATCGTGCAAAATTTGAGCAGTCTGCCGTTCGTTTATTACGAAATTTTTTCAGAACAGGGTTGTTTGAAAATCCTTATGTCAACGTAGAGGAAACCAAGAAAATCGTCGGTAATCCTGAATTTATGAAAGCAGGTTACGAAGCGCAGGTAAAATCCATCGTGATGCTGAAAAACAAAGCCAACATTCTTCCGATTAAAGAAAGAAAAACGGTTTATATTCCGAAGAGATATTCTCCGGCAACGTTCAACTGGTGGGGAATTTATACCGCTCCGTCTTTAGATTATCCTATTGATATTGAGAAAGTAAAAAAGCATTTCAACGTTACTGAAGACCCTGCAAAAGCCGATTTCGCATTGGTTTTTGTGAAAAGTCCGCATAGTGAAGAAGGTGGTTACAGCGACATCGATGCCAAAGAAGGCGGAAATGGTTACGTCCCGATTTCTCTTCAGTATCAGACTTATACAGCGACAGAAGCCCGTGAAAAAAGTATTGCAGCCGGCGACCCGGTTGTGGCACCGAATGTTCACGACAGAACGTTTAAAAATAAAACATCCACAGCAACCAACTTTACAGATTTATTGACCATTCAGAACACCTACAAAGCAATGAACGGAAAACCAGTCATTGTTTCTGTAACTGCTTCAAAACCGATGGTTTTTAATGAATTTGAAAAGCACGCTGATGCAATTTTGATGAATTTCAATGTCTCGAATCAGGCTGTTTTAGATATCATTACAGGGAAATACGAGCCTTCAGGGTTGCTTCCTCTTCAGATGCCTGCGAATATGTCAACCGTTGAAAAGCAAAAAGAAGACGTCCCTTACGATATGGAAACGCATAAAGACACCGAAGATCACAACTACGATTTCGGATACGGAATGAACTGGTCCGGCGTGATCAAAGATGCCAGAACTGAGAAATATAAAAAGTAATTGATTAGAATCTGAGTCTGTTTTACATAGGCTCAGAATTTTATTTTTTGATTTGGATCGGCAGCAATTTTTTAATATTAAAGAAAAACAAAAAGGATGAAAAAAGTGCCTTTAATGATAGTTTTATTAACTGCTTTTTTTAGTAAAGGAAATGCGCAGGGACTTTCTTGTCACCCCCTCGAAAAACGTTTTCAAGCAACAACTTTACAGAATTATTCTATTTCTGAAAATAGGTCGCTGGATGGGATGATTTTGATTAAAGGAGGTACATTTTTGATGGGTGCATCTGATAACCAAGGCAGAAAAGATGAATATCCACAGCACAAAGTAAAGGTTAATAGCTTCTATATTGATGAAACTGAGGTGACTAATGAGCAGTTTTTAAAATTTGTAGAAAAAACAGGTTACATTACAACTGCAGAGAGGGTACCGAACTGGAATGAACTGAAAAAACAACTTCCCAAAGGAACTCCAAAACCGGCAGACAGTCTCCTGACGGCTTCATCTCTTGTTTTTAAACAATCATCAAGCCCTGTACCTCTCAATAATCCAGGACTTTGGTGGGAATGGAAAAAGGAAGCCAACTGGAAACATCCTGAAGGGCCAGGGAGTAACCTAGAAGGTAAAGAAAACTTCCCGGTAGTACATATCACTTGGGAAGACGCTAATGCTTATGCAAAATGGGCGGGTAAAAGACTGCCAACAGAAGCTGAATGGGAATATGCGGCAAGAGGCGGATTAGAAAATCAGATATATCCGTGGGGAAATGAAGAACCTTATCAGGGTTTACCGAAAGCAAATACCTGGGATGGAAAATTTCCTTATTTAAATACGGAAACCGATGGCTTTAAAAGATTAGCACCAGTAAAATCATTTGCTCCAAATGCTTACGGACTTTATGATATGGCAGGAAATGTTTGGGAGTGGTGTGCTGATAATTATGACCAGAACTACTATCAGAGCTTGGTAAACATCGTGTCGGAGAATCCTCAAGGATCTGCCAAAAGCTACGATCCGCGAATGCCCAATACTGCTGTGAAAGTAGTAAAAGGAGGTTCTTTTATGTGTAATGAAATGTATTGCTCTGGATACAGAGTATCATCCAGAATGGCATCTTCACCCGATACAAGTCTTGAAAATACAGGCTTCCGATGTGTTGCCGAATATAGTGAAAATGAGAACTCATATTAATTTATAGAAAGAATAACAATGTATAAAAGAAAACTATTACTCTTAACATTAGCTGTGGCGTTCCAGATTTCTTACGCTCAGAAAAAACCCAATATCATCTATATCATGACAGATGATCATTCTTATCAAACAATCAGCGCATACGGAAGCAAAGTTTCAAAACTGGCTCCAACTCCCAATATAGACAGACTGGCAAAAGAAGGAATTCTCTTCGAAAAAGCTTTTGTTGAAAATTCTTTGTGTACTCCAAGTCGTGCTGCTCTGATGACTGGTCTTTACAGCCATCAGAACGGACAAAAACAGTTGGCAGAAGGTATTGATTCCACAAAAGTTTTCTTTTCAGAATCACTTCACGATGTTGGATATCAAACGGCTATAGTTGGAAAATGGCATATGTCGACCAGTCCAAAAGGTTTTGATTACTATAATATTTTAGATGACCAGGGAAAATATTATAACCCGACTTTCAAAAGTAAAATGACCAACGACAAATATGTTCAGGAAAAAGGTTATGCAACAAAACTGATTACACAGCACTCTCTCGAGTTTTTAGATAAGCGTGATAAAAACAAACCATTTTTACTGATGGTTCATCACAAAGCACCACACAGAAACTGGATGCCGGAATTGCAGTATTTAAATCTTTATGAAAACACGGAATTTCCGCTTCCATCAAACTTTTGGGACGATTACAAAGGAAAAGGGGTTGCTGCGAAAGAGCAGAAAATGACCATTTCAAAAGACCTCGAACTTGTGCAGGATTTGAAAGTTGGAGAGTTGAATGCAGAGGCAAAAACACCTTATGACAAATTTTCATTTGTAGCACTTTCCGGAGAATTAGACCGGTTAACACCAGAAGAAAGAGTCGTTTGGGATAAATTTTATAAGCCTAGAAATGAAAGATTTCTGAAAGCAAAACTGACGGGTAAAGAACTGGTTTTGTGGAAGTATCAGAATTATATGAGAGACTACGAAAGAGTCGTAAAATCTGTGGATGATTCTGTAGGCGAGATTTTAGATTACCTCGATAAAAACCCGGAACTGAAAGAAAATACAATCGTTGTCTACACGTCTGATCAGGGATTTTATATGGGCGAGCATAATTATTTCGACAAAAGATTTATGTATGAAGAATCTTTCAGAACACCTTTGTTGATGCGCTATCCGAAAGGAATTAAAGCAGGAACAAAATCTCAGGCTTTAGTTCAGAATATTGACTTTGCGCCGACATTTATTTCGATGGCAGGTGCAGAAAAATCTCCTGAAATGCCCGGAAATACTTTAGAACCACTATTTTCAGGCAAAGAACCGAAAGACTGGCGAAACAGTTTATACTATCATTATTACGATTATCCGGCTTTCCATTTGGTGAGAAAGCACGATGGTGTGAGAACAGACCGTTACAAATTGATTCATTTCTACGGAGATGGTGGTTTGAAGGCAGCAAAAACAAAATTTCAGTTAACTCCGGGTTACAGAGAATACAGAGTTTTGGAATTGCTTAAAAAAGTTGATTACATCACAGATGCAGAGGATATTAATTACAATGAATTGTACGACCTGAAAAATGACCCGAACGAAATGAATAATCTCTACGGAAAACCTGGTTACGAAAAAGTAACTGAGGAATTACAGGCGAGATTAGACAAGTATAGAAAGGATTTGAATGTTCCTAAAGATGAATTTTAATAATTGGAAAATTATCAGTCAGAATATTGGTTTTCTGACTGGTATTTATTTTTAAACCACATTAAAAAAAAATTAAAAATGATTCATAAAAAAATAGTTTTAACCTTGCTTTTGACTTCATCAATTATGATGTTTGCTCAGGAAAGCCTTGATTTCAGCGGAAAGAAAAATTTGGTCTCCCCGGAAATCAATGGTCAGAATGTGACCTTTCGTTTGCTCGCTCCCGATGCGAACAGCGTAAAACTGCAGGGAAACTGGTTTCCTTCAAAAGGAATGGAGCCTGGTTCTGTCGATTTGCAGAAAGACAAAGACGGCATTTGGTCATTCAGTAAAAATGATTTCACACCGGATTTATACACCTATTCATTCGTGGTAGACGGTGTTAAAGCCAATGATCTGAATAATTCTTATCAGGTACGTGATGTTTCATCGGTGATGAGTATGGTTTTGGTTGATGGAAAACAGTCGGAAAATTACAAAGTTCAGAACGTTCCGCACGGTACCGTTTCTAAAAGATGGTACAAATCAAACGGACTGAAAGAAGACAGAAGATTAACCGTTTACACCCCGCCGGGTTACGAAAACTCCAAAGAAAAATATCCTGTTTTATACTTATTGCACGGAATGGGTGGAGACGAAGAAGCATGGATGACATTAGGAAGAGCTTCCCAGATTTTGGATAATTTGATTGCTCAAGGAAAAGCAAAACCGATGATCGTCGTAATGCCGAATGGTCATACCAGCAATTCCGCTGCACCCGGAGAATCTTCAAAAGGTTTTTACAAAATCGATATGAGAACACCGGATATTTTCAGTGGTGATATGGAGACTTATTTCAAGGAAATTATGGATTTCACTGAAGCAAATTACCGCACAAAAGCCGATGCCGAAAACCGTGCGATTGCAGGACTTTCAATGGGAGGTTTTCATTCGCTGTACATTTCTGCGAATCAACCGAAAACGTTCGATTATGTCGGACTTTTTTCTCCCGCTATTCTTCCGCCGGATGAAAAGAAAAGCCCGGTTTACCAGAATTTAGATTCAAAGCTGAAAGCCCAGCAGAACAATACTTATAAACTGTATTGGATCGGAATCGGAAAAACAGATTTCCTGTACAAAAATGTATCGGATTACCGTCAGAAACTCGACAAAATGAATTTCAGATATCAATATGTAGAATCCGAAGGCGGCCACACCTGGAGCAATTGGAGAACATATCTGAACGAGTTTGTGCCGTTATTGTTTAAATAAAAAATTAATTATTGGGGCAGCTCAATCCGCCCTCCGTTCCCGCTTTTTTGCCTCTGATTTTCTTCGGCAAAAGAGCTCCACTCAGGTCGGGCTGCGTGAGATTCGCTGTTAAAATCAATAACAAAAGTAACTGTTATTTAATTTGGCCCTTAGCTGAGTGCAACGCCTTTGCGAACTTTAAAACAGTTTAATAATCAAAAAAACTTTGCGCTCTTTGCGTTAAAATTTTTACAATCAAAATAATTTAAAAATGAAAAAATTAATCATAGCAAGTATCTTCCTATTCGGATTAAATACCATTAATGCTCAAAAATCAATTCCATTATACCAAGGAAAAGCGCCCGGTTCAGAAAACTGGACGTATTCTGAAAAAGAAATGGATTCTGATTTATTCAAAACCCATTTGGTTTACAACGTTGCTGCTCCCGCAATAGAAATATTTGAAGCGCCAAAGGCAAAAGCCAATGGAACAGTGATCGTCATCGCTCCCGGTGGTGGTTTTCAAAGTCTTTCTATTAATAAAGAAGGGAGAGATTTAGCAAAAATTCTTCAGGAGAAAGGGATTACGGCTGTTGTTTTAAAATATCGTTTGCTGGAAACCAAAACCGGAGATCCGGCTCGCGAAATGATGGAAAACATCAAAGACAGAAAAGCTTTCGATGCAAAAACGGCGCCGATCAAAGTGATGGCCGGAGAAGACATCAAAACTGCGATTTCCTACATCAGGACGCATGCAAAAGAATTAAATATCAATACAGAAAAACTAGGTGTTATTGGATTTTCTGCCGGAGCGAGTGTCATTTTGGAAAGTGTACTTCACAGCAAAGATGCTTCTACATTACCGAACTTTGCCGCTTCCATTTACGGAGGTCCGAGTCAAGAAATCTTAAATACAGAAATACCGAATACTACCCTACCGCTGTTTATCTGTGCAGCCAGCGACGACCAGCTGAAGCTCGCGCCAAAATCGGTGTTGCTTTACAGTAAATGGCTGCAGGCGGGGCAACCGGCAGAACTGCATATCTACGAAAAAGGCGGTCACGGATTCGGAATGGCAAAACAGAATTTGCCTGTCGATAAATGGTCGGAGATCTATCTGGATTGGCTGAAATTCCACAAATTTTTATAAACCCTTAAAATTTAAACCACAAATCGAAGATTCGACGAAGTCAAAAGTCACAAAAGTTTTGCCTATAAAACTGAATGCAAAAACTTTTAAAGTTCATCAAAAGCACTTTGAAAATCTTTGATTTTCATCTTATGTGTTCTTACATTTTCAAGCTATTTAAATTAAATCTAATGTGACTCATGTGTCAAAAAAAATTTATGCCTTTTTGACTTCGTCGAATCTTCGATTTGTGATTAAAAAGAAATTAAATATCAAACAAAGAAATATTATGAAGAAGAATATATCAACATTAACAGCACTTTCTCAAAAAGCTAAATATTCAGCGCTGTTTCTGGCATTATTAGCAGCTTCACCAGTTGTTAAGGCACAGAATAATACAACAGTAACGGTTAACGGAAAAACATTTAAAGACTTCAACGGAAACGGCAAACTTGATGCCTGGGAAGATACAAGACTTTCAGCCAATAAAAGGATTGATGCCATCATCAAACAGATGACCAATGCAGAAAAGGTTGATCTGCTGATAGGAACAGGAATGCCGGGGATCGAAGTTCTTACCGGGCCTGTAGGAGATTCTAAGCAAGGACTTGTTCCCGGTGCTGCGGGAGGAACTGCGGAATTGACAAGATTCGGAATCCCGGCAACGGTAGTGGCAGACGGCCCTGCAGGACTTAGAATTGCACCGACCAGAGCAAATGATTCCAAAACATATTATGCTACTGCCTTCCCAGTGGGAACTGCTTTGGCTTCGACATGGAACAAAACACTTCTTGAGCAGGTAGGAAAAGCCATGGGAAATGAAGTAAAAGAATACGGCGTTGATGTATTGCTTGCTCCCGCCCTTAATATCCACAGAAATCCTCTTAACGGAAGAAACTTTGAGTATTATAGCGAAGATCCTTTAATTTCAGGAAAAACTGCCGCAGCAATCGTTAATGGAATTCAATCTCAGGGTGTGGGAACTTCTATTAAACATTTTGCAGCCAATAATGAAGAGACGAATCGTTTGACGATTAATGCTCACGTTTCCGAAAGGGCAATGAGAGAATTGTATCTGAGAAATTTTGAAATTGCCGTTAAAGAATCCCAACCCTGGACAGTAATGTCATCTTATAACAAAGTGAATGGTGTTTATACATCAGACTCAAAAGATTTACTGACTCAGGTTTTGAGAAATGAATGGGGCTTCAAAGGAATCGTGATGACCGACTGGTTCGGAGGTTTCCCGGGATTTGAATCGATAAGAACCGGTGGAATTTCTGATGTTGTCAAACAAATGAATGCCGGAAATGATCTCCTGATGCCGGGAATTCCTGCGCAGAAAAAAGTATTGCTGGAAGCTCTTAATTCAGGAAAGCTATCCCAGCAAGTGGCTGATTTAAATGTAAAAAGAATTTTAGAATACATTTTTAAAACACCAACTTTCGCACAGTACAAATACAGCGACAAGCCAAATTTGAATGACCACGCCGAAGTAACAAGAAATGCCGCGACAGAAGGAATGGTTTTACTTAAAAATGAAAATAATGCGCTGCCTTTTGCCGATAAACAAAAAGCAGTTTCATTATTCGGAGTGACATCTTATGCGTGGATTACAGGCGGAACCGGAAGCGGAAGCGTGAATAATAAGCATACCGTTTCTCTTTTGGAAGGTCTTAATGCTGCCGGTTATAAATTAGACAAAGAATTAGTCGACTTATATAAACCTCATGCTGAAAAAGAAGTTGCCGCCGAAAAAGAAAGAAGAAAAGCAAGAGGAATTCTGGCGTTACCTGAAAGACTTCCGGAAATGAAAATGGATGATGCTTTTATCGCTAAAAAAGCTGAAACTTCCGAGATTGCCTTTGTGACGCTGGGAAGAAATTCCGGGGAGGGTGGCGACAGAGTTGTTGATAATGACTTTAATCTGGCGGCAGAAGAAATAGAAATGCTGGACAAGATCTCAAATGCATTCCATGCTAAAGGGAAAAAGGTAGTTGTTATTTTAAATATTGGTGGCGTTATCGAAACCGCTTCATGGAAGGATAAGGCAGATGCTATTTTGCTGGCATGGCAACCCGGACAGGAAGGTGGACATTCCGTTGCAGATGTGGTTTCAGGAAAAGTAAATCCTTCAGGAAAACTGACGATGACTTTCCCGGTAAATTATACAGATCATGCTTCAGCAAAGAATTTCCCGGGAGTACCTGCAGACAATCCGAAAGACGTGACCTATCAGGAAGGTATTTATGTCGGATACCGTTATTTTAATACTTTTGGGGTAAAACCTTCGTATGAATTCGGTTACGGAAAATCTTACACCGATTTTACTTATTCCAATATTAAAACAAGTTCAAAAACTTTTAACAACAAACTGGAAGTAAGCCTTGAGGTTAAAAACACCGGAAAAGTACATGGAAAAGAAGTGGTAGAATTATATCTTTCAGCACCGAATCAATCTATCGACAAGCCAAAATCTGAGTTAAAAGCCTATGCCAAAACTAAAGATTTAAAGCCGGGAGAGTCTCAGACTATTACATTGACCTTAGAGCCGAAAGATCTGGCATCATATGTTCCGTCAAAAAGTGCATGGATTGCCGAAGCAGGAAATTATAAAATTTCTGTAGGAGCCTCTTCTCTGGATATCAGACAAACCGTTGATTTTTCGGTTCCTAAAGAAATTACGGTAGAGAAAGTTCAGCATGTGTTTGCTGCTGATACACAATTTGAAGATATTAAACCGTAAAAATATAACATTAGAGAGGCTGCAGTTTTTAAATCTTATTTAATTCAATGCTTTATACCCCCATAAACTTGTTCTAAATTTAATTGCTCAGCTTCTTAATGTTTTATATCAGAATAAATGGTTTTTCATGATAAGTTTATTATCTCAAATTAAGATTTTATCGGTAAAATAGGTATCTTTAACCACTTTTTTAAATAAATGAATGTTATGATCAATGATGTAAAGACTACCGGCAGGAACTATACGGTTCCTCTGATAACCATCACCCTTCTATTTTTCATGTGGGGATTTATCACCTGCATGAATGATATCCTGATTCCTTATCTGAAACAGCTCTTCAGCCTGTCATTCTTCGAATCAATGCTGGTACAGTTCTGTTTCTTCGGGGCTTATTTTATCGGTTCGCTGATCTATTTTTTAATATCAACCACACAGGGCGACCCGATTGATAAAGTGGGCTATAAAAAAGGAATCCTTTTCGGGATTTTTCTTGCAGCATTAGGTTGCGTTCTATTTTATCCTGCGGCAAGTTTTGCTTCGTATGGATTATTTTTAGGAGCACTGTTCATTCTAGGATTAGGATTTACAGTCCTGCAGATCACTGCGAATGCCTATGTTTCCCTGCTTGGGCCGGAAGATTCGGCGTCCAGCAGACTGAATATGACCCAGGCTTTTAATGCTTTCGGAACAACGATCGCACCGGTGTTGGGCGGACATCTGATTTTCGAATTGTTTTCTGCTCCGGACGGCTCTTTCTCGGCGGCAGCGACTAAGATTCCTTATCTGATCTTTGCAGGTATTCTTTTACTGGTAGCTTTGTTGATTTCAAGAGTGAAGCTTCCTGATTTTCAGGTAAAAGGTGAAGAAATTGTTAAAGGCTTTGGAGCCCTGAAACATAATCATCTCATCTTTGGAGTGGTAGCCATGTTCTGCTATGTGGGCGGAGAAGTAGCCGTGGGAAGCTTTATCATCAGTTTCCTTGAGCAGCCTCAGGTGATGAATTTATCCGAAGTGGTGAGTAAAAACTATCTTTCCCTATACTGGGGCGGGGCGATGATCGGGCGTTTCTTAGGGGCTATTTCATTGAACCATTCTCTCAGTCAGGGTAAAAAAGCATTGTATATGCTGGGAGCAGCAGCGGCTGTGTTTTTGGTGATCTTCAGTATTGTAGATCTTACTTTTGCACAGATCAGCTTCTTCCTTGTATTTATTGCATTAAATTTTATTGCATTTTTTATCGGAAAAGCAGCTCCGGCAAGAACGCTATCCATCTTTGCGGCAGTGAATGTCGTTCTGTTAATTTCCGCTATGTTAAATCATGGTGAGATGGCGATGTACAGTATTTTAGGAATCGGAATTTTCAATTCTATTATGTTCTCAAATATCTATACACTGGCTATTTCAGGATTGGGTAAATATACCAGTCAGGGTTCTTCGTTAGTTGTAATGGCTATTTTGGGAGGAGCCATCGTTCCTATCTTCCAGGGATACCTTGCTGATGTTTTCGGAGTGCAGCATTCGTTTATCATTCCGGTATTCTGCTATGTCGTGATTCTGATTTTCGGAGCTTACTGTACCAAATATCTGGGACATGTAAAGCAAGATACCGATGCAAAATCAGGACATTAAATATTATTTTTATATAAGGGAAAAACCTGCCGTTTGGCAGGTTTTTGTTTTTTATTTCAATAAAAAATTACATTGAAAGGGTCTTTGTTTTGGTATTATAAACAATGACATCATCATCCGACTTTTCTCCTATTTTCATTAAACTGTCAACATGAATAATCTTAAAATTCTTTGGCTTGTAAATTTTCACTTCGTTTGTTATCTCATCAACACTTACCTTTTCTGCATTTTCAAAGCTGATGGACTTTGATGATAAAGAAACATTTCCTGTAAAAACGGTTGTTTTATCTTTTAAATTTCTATTGGTGTTTTCACTTTTGAATTTCAAAACATCATCATCTGATTTTTGCTGAGAGAAGATTTGTTGTGAGCAAAGCAAGAGCAGAAATACTCCGGTAATTTTTAGACTTTTTATCATTTTCCTATTTTGTATTTTCTACAAAAGAACAAATAAATTTGATTGCTGATAAAAAAATAACCTTTTTTTAACACTTCTCAATGCTGGCGCGAGCACAAGAATTTCTCATATATTATTAACATACTCTTTTGTCATTAAGATTACAAATAAAAAGCAATTTCATTATCTTTAAACTTTCAATCGAGGGAAATGGATACATCTGATCAGAATCGCTTACTTACCAAAAGACTTCAGGAAATGCAGAAAGAGCAGTCGAGCATATCGGCTGTGAATATGGCACTGTCGAAGTCGCTGGATCTTTCTCAGTTTGGCGCGGCATTGAAAAATCATTTTAAAGAGGTACTGAAATATGATGAGATTATCATTCTAAACTGTGATAAAGATGAGAAAGGATTTAAAACTTTCCACAGTAGCTTCGCTGACAGGAAATATCAGAATCATGTTCTCTACCATCCAAAAGATGACATCCTCAGTCAGTGCCTGCGATCTGCAGAACCTATCGTGTTTGATCTTAAAAATTTCATTGACAAAAGCAATCAGGAAATCTCTTCCGTGCTTGCCTCAAAGAATACAGGAATGCGTATTGCTGTAGGACTCGCACTGCCTTCATTTCACGGACAGGAAAGCGTGTTTTTTCTTCTTTATAAAAACTTTCTGACTTCTGAAGATATTCCGGAAAGAATACTCACTGCAGTTTCTACACAATTGGCGATTAGCATACGTACTATTCAGATTTTACAAATGGCAGGTTCGCTAAAAGTATCTGCCGAAGAAAAGGAACAGACGGAAACAAAGTTTCAGAAAGGTTTTCAGGGAATTATCGGAGAAAGTGCAGTGATGCAAAAAATATATGAGCAGATCTCTATGGTTGCCCCTTCACAGTCAGGAGTTTTAATTTACGGAGAAACGGGAACGGGAAAAGAACTGATCGCACAGGCCATCCATGATCTTTCCCCGGCTTCACATAAAAAAATGGTAAGAATCAATTGTGCAGCTATACCTTCCAACCTCATCGAATCGGAATTGTTCGGACATGAGAAAGGGAGCTTTACGGGTGCTACGGAACAGCGTAAGGGGAAATTCGAGCAGGCGAACAACAGTACGATTTTCCTTGATGAGATCGGAGAGCTTCCTTTGGAATTGCAGGGAAGGCTGCTTCGGGTACTGCAGGAAAAAGAAGTGGAGAGAATCGGAGGAAATAAAAGGATTAAAGTTGATGTAAGAATCATTGCCGCTACAAACCGTTCCCTGGAAAAAGAAGTGGCAGAAGGGAGATTCAGAAGTGACCTGTATTACAGGCTGAATGTATTCCCGATAGAGCTGCCACCACTTAGAGAACGAAAAGAAGACATTCCTCTTCTGGCAACCTATTTCCTGGAAAAGCATGATAAGAAAACCGGGAAAAAGATCACCGGATTTTCACAGAACGTATTGCAGGAAATGTGTCGCAATCCATGGCCGGGAAATATCCGCGAGCTTGAAAATATGGTTCAGCGAAGCATCATCACCGCAAAAGATAATATTATCAAAGAAATGATCTTTCCGAAAGTCCCTGATCTTCAGCAGGAAACTTCAGAGAAATGGCAGATTAAAACGCTTCATCAGATTGAAAAAGAACATATCCTGAAGGTTGTCGAAAAGTGTAATGGTCGTATTTCAGGTAAACAGGGCGCAGCGGTTTTGCTGGGACTTCCTTCCACCACACTGATCTCAAAGATGCAGAAACTCGGCATCCATAAGCAACATTATTTTAAACCTAAAGATTAAATCTTTTAAACAGTAAGGATTAAGACTCAGCGCCCATTTCTTTGTTAATTCCCATTTCTATTTTTCCGGATGATAAAGCCCAGAAAATCCACAGCCCTAGAATAATAATCAATGCAGCAGCAGGAATGGTGAAAGAAAATAGCAATGCCAGCAGATAAATCGGAAATCCATACAGATAATTGTTCTGTATCTTCCGTATAGCTACATCGCTGATTCTCGGGCGAAGCAGTTCTTTATTCCGGCTTGCCAGAAACCAAAGAAGATTATAAGCAAGATTAATCAGTACGAATGTTCCTGTATAAATTCCTACAACGACAGAAGATGCCTCACCATTGAAAAATCTTGCCAGCAGAGAGGTAGGATATGACACAGCAGAAACCAGAAAGAGAATCAGCCCGTTGGAAAACATAATTCCGGAATTGCGGCTGTAGATCTGTTTGAAGATTTTATGATGGTTTACCCACATGATAAAAATACTGAAAAACGAAAGGAGAAATGCTAAAAATGCAGGCCATTGGTTTTTAAGAAAGATGAGCAGATCATGACCGCTTTTCACAGAATTTTCTTCCGGCATATGAAGATCCAGCACTAAAAGTGTAATGGCAATGGCAAAAACAGCATCGCTGAAGCCTTCGATTCGTACGGTTTCTTTTTCCATAGTTGATGTGATTTAATGTTAATGATTATACACAGATAATGCTTCGCTTATTGAATAAGTGAATTGTTTTGAATGATGTTTCGGCTAAAGCCTTTATTTTACATTTAACGATAAGCGGCTTCCTTCGACAGGCTCAGGATAATAACCGCTTCTATTGAATTTACTGATCCTCAGACTTTATTTATATCCTTTATCAATTCCCAGCTTCTTCATTTTAGAATATAAAGTTTGAGGCTGCATTTTCAGAAGTTCGGCTGCTCCTCCTAATCCGGAAACTTTTCCGCCACTGCTTTCAAGGGCATTCATGATGTGATCTCTCTCCATTTCCTCCATCGATTTTAATATTCCTGAAGATCCGTTTTGTTGTTCCATTACTTTCGGAAGATCAAAGCTTTCAATTTCTGATGTTCTTGTCAGAAGAACAGTCCTTTCCATAAGATGTTCAAGCTCCCTGATATTTCCCGGCCAGGGATAATTCAAAAGTTGTTCGATTGCTTTATTACTTATTGAGTTGATGTTTCGTTTTGAAGCAGCCGCATATTTTTTCAGGAAAAAATGGGCAAGCAGTTCAATATCTTCTTTTCGTTCTCTAAGTGGGGGCAGTTCTATCGGGAATACATTCAGACGATAATATAAATCCAGCCTGAATCTTCCTTCTGCTACTTCTTTTTCGAGCGAACGATTAGTAGCTGCTACAACTCTTACGTTTACTTTTATGGTTGTATTGCTTCCAAGACGTTCGATTTCCTTTTCCTGTAAAACCCTCAACAGTTTAACCTGAGAATCAAGTGGAAGTTCCCCGATTTCGTCCAGAAATATTGTTCCTCCATTAGCCTGCTCGAATTTTCCGATTCTCATGGTATTAGCGCCTGTAAAGCTCCCTTTCTCATGGCCAAACAGTTCTGATTCGATGAGGGAATGTGGCAATGCCGCGCAGTTTACTATGATAATTGGGTTTTGATTACGCCCCGAAAGATCATGTACAGAATGGGCAACTTTTTCTTTTCCCGTACCACTCTCTCCTACCACAAGAACCGAAGTGTCTGTAGGGGCAACCACTCTTATTTTTTCAACCACATCCCGAAGAGCTTCACTTTTTCCGATGATTCCTTCTATTTCCTGTATTCCTGAAACTTGTGAGACACTGGAACCTTTTTCAATATCAAACCGATACTTTGCAATATCAAGCATTACGATAAGATCTCGTTCACGGAAAGGTTTCACCATAAATCCGTAGGGCTGCGTTTCTTTAACCGCCTCCAATATAGACTGATTGGTATTGGCAGAAATATAAAGAAAAGGTAAATTAATCTTGCGCAATTCCCATGCAAGATCAATCCCGGTGAGGTTGCCTTTCAGCATAATATCGATAAGCACCCAATCCGGTCTTTTTTCTTCAATAGATTTCCTTGCCTGTATTACAGAAGAAGCTATTCCTGTGACCTGATACCCTGCTTTTTTGAGCATAAGCTTAAGATCATTGGCCACGATGAATTCATCTTCTACAATTAAAATTTTTTCTTTCATTATTCTGTTACGATATCAAAGTCTGAATCCTGACTGTCAATATCTGTATTTTTTCTAAAATTGATTATTATTTTTAACCCGTTTTTGCTTTCAAGGCTAAAATTTCCGTCCAGCTGATCGGTAAGACCGCGCATGAGATTCATTCCGAGAGATTCTGTTTCATCGATATTAAAATCGTCAGGGAGTCCTATTCCGTTATCAGAAATCATAAGTCTGTAATTGTCTTTTTCGGTCTTTTTAAATGAAACCTGAACTTCCCCTTTTCTGCTTACGGGGAATGCATATTTAATGGTATTGTTTACTGCCTCATTAAGAATAAGCCCCAGCGGAACCGCCTGAGCAACATCAAGAAATATCTTCTCGATATCCATGACAAAGCTGATGTTTTTTTCTGAAGAATAGCATTCTTTAATGTAGTTAATAAGCTCATAAATGTACCATGACATATCAATGGTTGCCAGATTATCAGACTGGTAAAGTTTCTGATGGATCAGCGACATCGCGTGCATTCTGTGCTGGCTGTTTTGGATAGCCAACAAAGCATCTTCATTATCAAGATAAGCAGACTGGGTATTCAGAAGGCTTATCACAATCTGTAAATTATTTTTTACTCGGTGATGAATTTCCTTCAGAAGCCATTCTTTTTCAGAAAGAAGCTTTTTGAGCTGCTCGTTTTGCTCATCGATCTGCTGACGTTTCAGTTCCAGGTTTTTGTTAGCCCGGTTTTTAAGCCTGGAGCGGTTATACAAAAGCGCAGCAAAAAGGATAAGGACAATGATACTTCCCATAAAAACGTATCGCAGAATATTGTCTGTGCCGATACGTGCTTCCTGCAGTTTCCCTTTTTGAGTCAGTAATTGAATATTCTTGTCTTTCTGTTCGGTATCAAACTGAACCTGAAGGCTGTTGATCTGTCTCATCTTTTCCCCATTAGATACAGAATCCGCGTGTTTTTTGTACAACTGATAATGCGTGATCGCATCCTGATATTTACCCCTGGTACTGTCTGCTTTAAACCAAAGCAGATAATTCTGCGAACGCACCATATCATTTCCCGTTTTAGCATTAACGGAATCCAGTATTTTTACACTTTTGTAAAATGCCGGATAATTTTTTTTATAAAGACGATACATGGCAAAACTGAGCAATACAGTATTTTGCCCGCCCCCCGATTCTCCGTATTCTCCATAATACTCTACCAGCTTTTTATAATAGGCATCAGCATTCTTTATCTGTTTCAGTGTAGTGTACGTATGAAAAAGAATATAATTTTCCCTCATTTCAAACATAATATCATCAAGTGGATAAAGCTTTTTATATTGTTTAATCATTCCAATACCTTCATCGAATTTTTTCTGCCTGATCAGCATCGTTGAAATATTAGAAGCAACAAGGCGTACAAAAGGTTTATCTTTATTTTTTTTGGCAATTACCAAAGCTTTATCCCAATACTCCAAAGCGTTCTGATTCTTCTTTAAATAATAATAAACTAATCCTATCTGATTGTAAATAGAAGTCATTTCCACGGAATGGTCTCCTACATTTTCAGCAGTTTTTTCTGCAAGGTGAGCGTATTTCAGGGCTTCATTATAATTACTTTTCTGAACTTCTGCCAAAGATAACAGCTTATAAACGGACTGTACTTCTTTGTATTTCACAGATTGATAAGCAGATAATGCCTGCTTAAGGAGTTCTATCGACTTATCAGGATCATCTGCTATGCTGTATAATTCTGCCAGATCTTTCAATACGGCAGCTTTTTTTTCCATAGTCTTTGACAGCGTAAAATATTTTATTGCATTTTCTTTAAGCTTTACTTTAGTATCAAAATTTTCCTGATCATTATTGTACATATAAGAGAGTTCATTGTACGCATCCCCCGCCTGTTCATTCATTTTGTTGGCAACAAAATAATTCGCCATTTTTTTCATCTTGGAAATTGCAATGTCCCATTTGCCGCTTTCTTTATCGATTTTGGCATTTAAGAGCATTACCTTTCCTTTAATGATCTTATTCCCTGTTTTTATACCGATTTTTTGAGCCTCTTTATTACAAAAAGCAGCACTGTCCAGATCTTTTTTCTCCTCTCCTGCTTTAGTTAAATAATATTCTCCCAATCTGAGATATAATTTAGCCTTTTCATTATCACTTTTTGAAGAAGATATTTGCTTCGACAGCAGGTAAGGATTTTCCTTTGTCTGAGCTTTCAAAGAGATATTTAAAAGAATCAATGTTAATGAAAAACAAATCATCAACGGATTTTTGCAGAAAAAACAACGATTGGACTTCATTTTTTAAAGATAATTCATTATCCTGTTTAATTGTAAATTTAAGCTAAATTTTACGGTGATAAAAATAGCAGATCAGCATTACTATTCCCGGAGCAATCAGCGTTACCAATCCGAACTGCTTTCCGGCAAAGGCGCCCAGAAAACATCCTGTCAGAAATCCGAAGATGGTTATCATCTGCTTTTTCAGACTGGCTATTGCCTCAGGATCTTTAAATCCGTTTCTCAGTAAATTTCCGAAATCCAGAGAAGCCTGTGTTACATTTCCCGTCATCATAGTAGTTGGCCCGTATGTTTCTTTAGCATATAGTTTTCCGAATGCATTCTGTAATCCCATGGCAAATACTGCAGCCATCACTACGGCATACATCATCCATTTTTCAAAAATTCCCATGTATGTAAATATGGCTACGAAAATTCCGCTTAACAACAATAGCAAGCCTTCCCAAAACATAATGGAATAATGATTGGTAAATCTGTACGCCATTCTTCCGCCTGTAATCACAGCCATAATAAATACGGGAAAAGTCAGCAGCTTTACCCACGCATTAAGCTCAGATCCTTTTATCAGCTGATAGGCAAATACAATAAAGTTACCCGTGACATGAGCGGAAAAAATGGAATCTGCAGATACGAAAGTTACCGTATCACAATACCCGGCAATCATGGTGAGAAGTAAGGTTACAAAACCTATATTCGTTTTTATTTCCATATGTTTATTTTAAATGTGAGCGCAGCATCCAGGCCATTTTTTCATGGGTTTCCATTAAGCCTGTAATATAATCGCTGGTTCCTGCATCATGAAATTCAGAAGCAAAATTATCGATATTTTCCCTAAGGTGAATAAGAATGCTATCATGATCAGAAAGAAGTTCTTTGATGTAGATCAGACTGTCATTAGCTTCCAGATGATGTTCCGAAAGGTGTGTTAATTCAAGATATTCTCTCAAAGTAGCTGGTGCGTAATGACCCAACATTCTTATTCTTTCTGCCAGATCATCAATCATACCGTCCAATTGCTGATACTGAGCTTCAAAAAACAGATGTTTGTTGTAAAAATCCGCGCCTTCCACATTCCAGTGGGCTTTTCTTGTTTTGGTGTACAGTACAAATTCGTCTGCTAATACTTTAACCAATACTTCAGCAACTTTTGCTAAATTTTCATTTTTAATTCCGATTGAAGTTTTCATTTTAAAGTGTATTTAATAAATAATAATCAAGTGAATACGTTCCTGCGCCTAAGGCAAGAATTAATAATAATGACAATGTGTACATGAAAGGGACATCCCGCACTTCAAGAGAATCTTTCCTGTGAACGATGAAATATCCGATAGCCGTTACACCAATTGTCGGAAGTACCGCGAGTCTCGTTCCTAAGCCGAGAATAATTAAAAAAGGTACTATGAGATCGGCAAAAGATGCCACAAGAGCATTCAGTTTCGCTGGAAGTCCCAAAGGATTGGGAATAACTTCCTTCTTTCCGTTTTCCAGTCTGAATTTCTTCAGTCCGTGTACCCTGAAAAGTTCAAATCCCAGCAATATTCTGAAGGCCAGCAACGCTGCATTGTTAAATGATGATCCTACATCCGAATGGAGAATCTGTTGTATAATTTCCATAGTTTTTAAATTAAAAAGCAAAACACGAACATCCTAAAGCTCCCCAAAACGCATGATAATTATTTACCGGCAAATTACTCATCCTTGCCTGATCATGATTGTGGGAATGAACATCACAACTTCCGGCACAACTGTGAATCTGGGAAGTAAGCGGTACTTTATGCGCTGACTTTGAATTCTTTTCAATTTCTTTCTGAGCGTATCCCCCGACAGGATAATAACCATTATACAGATTTGTCGGTGACCATTCCGGAAGAATTGGAACAGATGGCGGAGCAAATGATGAAAACTCTCCTTTTGCGTAAACAATGTTACCATCTACAACCGTCATTTCAGCTTCAATATTTTTAATATCTTCTTCCTCAATGGTGAAATAATCCTTATCAAGGACTGCCAGATCAGCAAACATTCCTACTTTGATGTCTCCTTTTTTATGATGCTCCTGAGAAAACCACGCGCTTCCTTTGGTGTAAAGTTCGAGTGCTGTTCCTCTGTCCAGCCTTGATTCCTGATACAGCTGAAGACCGCCAACCGTTTTACCAGCCGTTAACCAATACATAGAAACCCATGGATTATAGCTGCTCACTCTTGTGGCATCAGATCCTGCTCCAACAGGCACTTCCATGGCAAGCATTTTCTTTACCGGCGGCGTATTTTCAGCAGCTGTTGAGCCATAACGATCGGTAAAATATTCTCCCTGATAAGCCATTCTGCTTTGTATGGCGATACCACCACCAAGATTTTTCACTCTTTCAATATTCTTTTCGCTGATCGTTTCCGCGTGATCAAAAATCCATGGCAGACCATTGAATGGAATCTCCTGATTGATCTTTTCAAAAACATTTAAAAACCTGGAGATACTTTCATCATAAGTAGCATGCAGCCTGAAAGGCCAGCGATTTTCAACCAGCAAACGAACAACCTTTTCCAATTCTTCCTCCATATTTTCCGGAAGATCGGGTCTTGGCTGTAAAAAGTCTTCAAAATCTGCTGCAGAGAAAACCAGCATCTCCCCGGCACCGTTGTGACGGTACATATCGTCACCCTGATAGAGTTTTACCGTATCAATCCATTCGCTGAAATCCTCAAATTCATGCTTTGGTTTTTGGGTAAATAAATTATAGGCAATTCTTACCGTTAACTGTTTATTCTGATTCAATTCATTCACCACCTGATAATCATCCGGGAAATTCTGAAAACCTCCTCCTGCATCGATAACACTCGTGATCCCAAAACGGTTGAGCTCTTTCATAAAGTGTCTCGTAGAATTCAGCTGATGTTCGTAAGAAAGCTTGGGACCTTTGGCCAAAGTTGAATAAAGAATCATGGCATTCGGTGTTGCGATGATCAGTCCTGTCGGCTCACCGTTGGAATTGCGTTCGATTTGTCCTCCGAGAGGAGCCGGTGTATTTTTGGTATAGCCTACTGCTTTCAAAGCGGCCCTGTTCATCAATGCTCTGTCATAAAGATGGAGAATAAAAACAGGAGTTTCGGGAGCAATCGCATTGATTTCTTCCAGCGTCGGCATTCTTCTTTCCGCAAACTGAAATTCTGACCAGCCACCAACGACGCGCACCCATTGCGGAGACGGCGTACGGTCTACCTGATCTTTCAGCATACGCAACGCATCGGCTAATGAAGGAACACCGTCCCACCTCAGCTCGAGATTATAATTCAGTCCGCCACGAATCAGGTGAATATGCGAATCATTGATTCCCGGGACTACTCTTTTCTTTTTAAGATCGATGATTGTAGTCGTTTCGCCGGCAAACTGATCTGTCAATCCGTCATTTCCTACTGCGATAATTTTTCCCTCTTTAATGGCAACTGCTGAAATATCCTGAACTTCATTGCTGAAGCTGTGGATTTTTCCGTTATATAAAATAAGATCTGCTGTCATGGTTATTTGGCATTAAGTTGATCGATCGCATCTTTAATTCCGCCACCGGCAACGGTAAAAAATGAAGGTCCGGCCAATAAGATCAGTTTTTTCACGGTCATTTTCTCCGATACGTGCTGAATATTCAGGTAAGCCTGCGCGCGGTAAGCATCAAAAGCCCCCAACACTACATTTCCGGCAACAAGCGCTGTAGGAGAATCAATGCCTGCATCCTTAATGTCACTGGCAAATGAAACGGTCTGAATTTTCAGCCTTAAAGCTTCTCTCATGGCTACGCTTCCTACTTTTTTCATCAATTCGGCATCAAAAGTATTTCTGTCGCCAAGTCCGATGAGCAAAAGTTTTTTAGAACCCATGCTTCCTTTTGGTGGATCCATCAGTAATGTTTCCAAAGCATAGCCTTTGAATTTCCCGGTTTTTCTTACTTCAGTGATGATTCCTTTCAATGCTTCATCTAAGTGTACCATCCCGTTCAGTTCTGCAGGAAGCGCCGGAGATTTAAAAATATCGCCTTCCGTATATTCAAAAACGCAGGCAATCTGAAGATCTGCTACCGCTGCAGAAGGACCATTCACCAAACCTTCGATGGTTACACCATCTACTGTTCCCCATACTTTCTTTGTCCCGACAGCTGTTTTTACCTCTGCTTTTTGCTGAGCCGCAACATGATTTGTTATTGAACCTCCTACAAATACTGCTACGAGTAATATTTTTGAGATTCCGAAATATTTTGATATTACATTTTGCATAATAAATAGTTTTAGTAATTAATTTTTAAACTAATTTAAATTTAACCGCAAAAGAGACAAAAGGCTATTTTAAAGTTTAGATAAACAAAGTTCTCAAAAGAGTAAAAATCAAAGATTTTTAGACTATTGGGTTCTATATTTTCGATGTTGATTGACTTTTAATTCAAAGTATCTAAATCTTTTGCATCTTTTGCGGTTAAATGGAAAGTTTAAACAAGGTTGTTAATTTTTTAAGTGATAATTAAAATTTAAAGCCTAAACGGATATTATAAAATATACCGCTTTTGGCTCCGGGAATAATGTCTTCAATGAAAGCCCCTTTCCTGAAATACTGGATACCGCTTACCAATGCCATATATTTGTTAAAGCTGTACGTAAAATTGGTTAAATATGCAGTCCCGATATATCTTTTATCAGAGCTGCTGCCCGGACGATTCAGGGCTCCGCTTGGTCTGTAGACGCCATCCTGAAGAGAATACCGCCAGTTGAACACAACATCGGCCTGCATTTTAAGTTTTGAAGAAAGATCTAATGTAACGTAAGGATGAATATCAATAAGGTTCACCGGCCCGATTTGCGGGCTGAAACCGAAGTAACCGCCTTTAGGATACAAAGGATTAAAGGTTTGAAGCGTATTGTCATCTTTGGAGCGGTCTCCCGAGATATAATCATTGCGGAGATTAATGCTGGGTTTAAACTTTACATTTTCAAATAAATATCCGAGATCTACAGAGCCTGTCCATGCACGGATCGCTTTATCTCCGAAAGTCCCGAACTGGTAGGCGGCTTCCAGATTGTAGATGAATCCTCCGCCATATTTCCAGAAACGTGCACCAAACGTATGTCGTTTTTCTTTGGCAATTCCAGCTTCGAAAACCGCATTATCCCTGCGTATTCCCAGATAATACATATCCAGATTCCCGGCTTTCTGAAAGATGATTTTAGAATAAGCTCCCCAAAGATTAAGCTGTTTCGATATTGTATTATCAAAAACTCCGGCGTTAATGCTGTCTGCCATCATCGCAAATGCATCCACAGAAAAATTCTTTTGGGAATACATAAGTTTGGCTCCGGTAAATGAAAGTCTTACATTCGGACCTTCCCTTACAGATATTAATCGCCCGGAACCGTAATCCAGTTCCTGTCTTCCAACCCTTACCACCAGGTTTTTATCCTGATTCTTTAAAACTTTAACATCAACAAAGAGATTCTGAATACTCAGCTCATCTTCGTCGATTCCTCGTGGACCATTTTTTCTTCCGTTCTGCAAGGCACTCCGCACTTGTGAAAATATTCTGACACGCTCTCCCAAATGAATATCTGCATGCAGATCATACCGTTGAAGGAAAAAATTATTGTGCCCGATATTCAGCCTGCCCCAGTCTTCATTGTTGAAATCTACATATTCATAGCGTGCTTCTCCCCCGAAAGACAGATAGATATTTTTCTCATTGTTAAGCGGAAGAAATTTCACCTTATTATAAAAAGTGTCTGCAGAATCTTTGAGATATTCATAGTTTTCATCGTATCTCAACAGCTTAAAAGACTGCGCAGAGATCTTTCCCGAAAACAAGATAACCATTAAAATTCCGGAGAGGCAGGATATGAAATATGAAGACTTCAACATTTTAATTTTTAAATATTAATGATTCAGCATATTGTGAGCATAGTGAATTCCAAGTCCGTAGGAACCTCCGTATTTTTTCATCAGGTCAGTTACCGCTACATAGGTTTCCTGACGGGCCCAGTCTCTCTGAAGCTCTAGCAGATATTGTACAGACGTTACAGGTTTCACACCTGCATGGATCATTCTCTGAATAGCTCTCTCATGGGCTTCATCGCTTACATCTCCACAGGCATCGGTAATGACGTAGACATCATAGTTTTCTTCCAATGCAGATAAGGCAGGTCCTACGATACAAACCCCAGTCCATAAACCGGCGAGTACAAGCTTCTGCTTTTTGGTTCCTGTAATCGCTTTATAAGCCGCTTCATCTTCCCAGGTATTCATCGTAGTACGGTCGATATAGTTTGAAGTTTCCATAGGATATGCTTCCTGAACTTCGGGAAAAACAGGACCTGAAAAGCTCTGTTCGGCAACCGTTGTCACGATCGTCGGAACATTGAAAATTTTGGATGCTCCGCTGATGATGGCAACGTTGTTTCTCAGTTCACTGATTGCGATGCTTTTTGTGGCAAATGCCATCTGGCCTTCAAAATCAATCAGTACAAGGGCATGATTGTCGGGAGATAATAGTTTTGTTGATGGTTTCATAAAAGTTTATTTGGTTGTTAAAGTATTTTATTTTAAATCTGAAGAAAAAATTGCCCGCAACCTTGGCCACAGGCAATCGGGGCTAATTATTGTTTTAAAAACTTAAGGAGTTCTGTGTTGAATTTATCTTTTTCTTCCAGGAATAATGCGTGTCCGCTGTTTTCAAAAGGAATTAAGGTAGATCCTTTGATGGCTTTGTTCATCTGCTCTGCTAAAGCATACGCCACAATCCTGTCCTGTTTTGCCTGCATAATAAGGGTTGGAATCTTAATTTTCGGCAAGTCTCCTCTTAGATCTTCGTCTCTTAAAGCGATTAATGCCTGTTCCATGGCATACGCAGATGACTGCATTTCGATTCCGCCTAACCATGCACCGATACCCGGTGAAACAGAAGTTGGAGATAAAACGAATCTTTCACCAATTGTGTTCAGCAATCCCGGCCTGTCTACGCTGACAAGGTCTACCCATTTGGTGATTTCTTCTTTCGTAAATAATGGATAAGGATAATCTGTTTTTTTTGTATGAACAGGTGCTGCAGCGGCGAATAATGCTAATTTACTGACGTGAGCACTATTGTATTTTGCCACGTAATGCAAAGCGATAGCGCCACCCATTGAATGACCGCCTAGTGTTGCATCTTTGATATCCAACTGATCAAGAACAGATTTGATATCGGCAGCAAACTGATCGTAGTCGTATTTTCCGTATGGTTTATCCGACTGTCCGAATCCTCTTAAAGTGATCCCGATCACACGGTATCCTGCTTTGATTAAAGGAAGATACTGATATTCCCATGAAGCGTCGCTCACCGGATATCCGTGAATTAAAACAACAGGTTTTCCTTCACCAAGGTCGGTTACGTGAAGTCTCACATTGGGCTCAACTTCGATGTATTCGGCTCTTGCTTTGGCAGCAGTCTGCGCTGTATTCTGAGATTGATTTTCAGTTTTGTTTTCTTTGTTGCAGGAAACAAATAGTAAGGCTGATAAAACAGCAGCTGCGATAATGGGTTTAGTTTTTTTCATTACAAAATATTTTAAGGTTATAGATTATTTCCTTGACCTTTGCCAAAAAACAACCTAAAATATTAAAACATTGATTTGTAACATTTTAAATAAAAATCCGAATAAGATATTTTACGTAATGTCGTAAATTTATTATCTCATTATTTGCTTTTATAAAGAATTTTGTATTTCTGAAAAAGGAATTGAGTTTGAATTTATATAAAGTTTATATTTAAATTTTGGCTAAAGCCGAATGAAGCGTTCATTACAGAAAGCGGATTAAAGCTCACCTCTATTGAATTGAGAATGTTTTTTTATTTTGAAGCACTTTTACCTTAGATAAAGCCAGAATCCTGAGTTTTTGTCACATTTTCATCCATTAAAAACATATCCAAATAGGTTCCGGACATATCAAGAAACGTTATTTAATGGTCCGGAGACGTTAATGACCACAACAGATACTTTGTATAACCTATTCGACGACGTTAATTGCCTGTCCGGCGGGGTTTATGACGTGTATTTTGGGGTTGTATAAAGTCCCGCGAGACGTTGTTTACAATGGTGAGAAGGTTATTTAAAGACCTGAAGCATTAACAGACCTCATCAATTGACTTAAATACCTGTCTGTAATATTCTGTAACGTCAACAAATCATTATTTAGTTTAAAAAAATGATTTGAAAGTGGGGAATTAAGCTTCCACTTCAACCTGTGGTGCTTCTTCAGATTTTTTAAAAAGCTTAAAGAAAAATATATTCCACAGAATGAGTTCATAGCCGTAAACGGTGTCTTCAACAGGGATGGTAAAAATTCTCAGTCCCATGAATTGGTTAGGATTGTAGTTGACGATAGGAGATTCCAGTCCGGTTCCTGTAAGAATTCCATTAACAATGAGAAACCCTGGCATGAGCAGGAGATAAACGAAAGAGGCTTTTCCGATCCATCTTGCTTTGAATATAAAATAGAGAATAAATAAGCTGCAGCCTGTTGATAAAAACGTAACGAAAGTATAAATCCTTTCACAGTAAAAATTGCAGACCACTAAACAACCAATGATGGCTGCGACAACAAAGATCTTCTCAGGAAGAGGTTTCCAGTCGAGTTTAAAAAATTTATCGAGACAGAAGTAGGTAAAGATACAGGCAAAAGGAATACATATGAAAAAGAGTATTTCTTCTAATGGTAATCTGAAAAATTTTATCCCCAGCAAATACTTATCGTTGAACCACCATACTCCCATTTTTGTGAACCAGGCATCCCAGATGAGGAAAACAAAACCTACAAGCAATGAGGCTGATAGAAATTCACTGAAGTATCTGTTGAATCTGATCTTACGATGGAAAGAAAAAATAAAACATATAATGACAGTAAAAAAATTAATAAGAAGATAGAGATATTGTTGCATTTATTTATGGTTGTTAAAGTACATTTTAAAGTATTTGACGGGAACCCAAAGGAATCCGAAGCATTCGCCCTTTTCTTTTCCGGTATGCTTATGATGTTGTTTGTGTGCTCGTCTGATGGCGAGAAGATACGGATTTTCAGTATTTCTCAATAGCTTTATTCTCTGATGAATGAAAATATCGTGTACAAAAAAGTAAGCCATCCCATAAATTGCTATTCCCAATCCTATATAAAACCAATAATTAAAATCCTGAATTGTTCCGTAGTACATCAGAATAATGGTAGGAACAGCGAATATCACAAAAAAATAATCATTCTTTTCTATGTGTCCTCCGTTGCTGTGGTCATGATGATCTTTGTGCAATACCCAAAGCAGGCCGTGCATGATGTATTTATGAATAAGCCATGTCATGCCCTCCATCACAAAAAAAGTAGCTATTACAATTAGAAAATTCATTTTTTTAATTGGTATAAATGGTCATTATAAAAAAGAGGTTTTGTACTGTACATAACAGCTCATCATCAGGGAGATTTTAGCTCCGTTGGATATTCTGATCCTTTCGCTCATAATGGTCTGGGCAGATTTTCTTTTTATCTTTTTAAACAGAGAAACATAATATCTGTACGCAAGATACACTCCGAATCTTGAAGATGCGGGAAGCTTTTTAATCCCGATCAGTGCCTGCCTGAACTCTTTTTCTATTTCTTTTTCAATGGAATTTTTCACATTATTATCAAATAAAGTCATATCAAGATTTGGAAAATAGCTTCTTCCCAATGTCTCATAATCATCTTTCATATCTCTTAAGAAATTGACCTTCTGAAAAGCAGATCCTAAAATCATCGCATAAGGCTTAAGATTCTCATATTGCTCCCTGTCGCCGTTCACGAAAATCTGAAGACACATTAACCCGACCACTTCTGCAGAACCCAGAATATATTCCTTGTAAAGATCGGAATTATAATCGATTTTATGAAGATCCATTTCCATACTTTTTAAAAACTGATGAATAAGCTTTTCATCAATATTGTAATGATGCACGGTTTCCTGGAAAGATTGTAGTATGGGATTCAGCGAAATACGGTCTTCCAGTGCCTGAAAGGTTTCTTCTTTGAATTTTTTTAATAATTTTTCTTTGTTATAATCATGGAAGCTGTCTACAATTTCATCTGCCAGACGTACATAGCCGTAAATGGCATAGATAGGGTTTCTTATAGCAGCAGACAGGGCTAAAATTCCCAGTGAAAAGCTTGTACTGTATTGTTTTGTGGTTTCTTTACTGACCTTGTAAGCAAGTTCGTCAAATAGTTTTTTCATAGCAGTTAATTTTTTGTGGCTTCATGTGCAGCTATTTTTCCTGAAATGATGGATGGAGGTACACCCGGTCCGGGTACGGTAAGCTGCCCCGTATAGAAGAGATTTTTTATTTTTTTATTTCTGAGGGAAGGTTTCAGCACTGCGGTTTGGGATAATGTATTGGCAAGGCCGTATGCATTTCCCTGATAAGCGTTGTAATCTTCTTTAAAATCTTTTACACAGTAACTTCTTTTATAGTCGATTTTCAGAAGAAGGTCGTTTGCGCCTGTATGTTTTTCTAATCTCAAGATCATTCCCATAAAATATCGTTCTCTTATTTCTTCGGAATCTTCTATTCCCGGAGCGACAGGCATCAGGAGAAAAACGTTTTCACAGTTTTCGGGTGCTACGGAATCATCGGTTTTTGAAGGACAACAGGCGTAGAACAGAGGTTTTGTCGGCCACTTTTTATCCTTATAAATTTCTTCTGTGTGAAGATCCAGATCATTTTCAAAAAATAAGGTGTGATGTTTAAGATTAGGGATTTTTTCTTTGAAACCCAGATAAAAGATAAGACATGAAGGAGCAAAAACACGTTTTTCCCAATATTCTTCATTATAATTCCTGAATTCCTGTGGTAAAAGTTTCGATTCCGTGTGATGATAATCTGAAGAAGCAATGATGACATCAAAATCAATTTCCTTCTGATTTACCATCAATGAAGAAGCTTTTTTATCTTTTACATTGATTTTTTTTACATCTGCATTAACGTAAAAATGAGTTCCCTGCTTTTCTGCTATGCTTTTCATTGCATCGATAATTTTTGAGAAACCGCCCATCGGATACCATGTCCCTAACTTATATCCTCCGTAGTTCATTAAACTGTACAACGCAGGAATATCCTTTGGTGCAGCACCCAGAAAGATAACAGGGAACTCCATTAAAACAATCAGCTTAGGATGCGTAAAATATTTTCGAACAAAGCGCTGGAAATTCGTGAGAAGATCAAGCTTCAGGGCGCTTTTAGCTATTTTAGGTGAAATAAATTCAAACCATGAATGGCAGGGTTTATTAACAAAATCCTGCATTCCGACTTCATATTTGTACTGTGCATCTTTCATAAATGCATCCAATTTTTCTCCGGCTCCGATTTCCGTTCTTTCAAAAAGGTCTTTCATCTCTTCATAGTTGTGCGGAATATTCATCGTCCCATCGGAAAAAACCATTTCAAATTGTGGATCCAAAGGAACAAGGGTGTAAAAATCAGAAGCTTTTTTCCCAAAGTCATTAAAAAAAGATTCTATAATATCAGGCATCCAGTACCAGCTCGGTCCCATATCAAATGTATAACCGTTTTCAGTTTTGAAATTTCTTGCTCTTCCTCCAATATCACTGTTTTTTTCAAAAAGATGAACTTCATGACCTTCTTTTGAAGCATACGCCGCAGCAGAAAGCCCTGAAAATCCTGATCCGATTACCGCAATTTTCTTTTTCATGCTTAATTTTTAAATGAATATTCTTCGTAAACGGTTTTAATCAGATCTTTGCTGTCGATATTTCTTGAGAAAATCGGGTAATGAAAACGATCAAGTTTATTAAGGATCCTGATAAGTTCCATTTTTTCCTTGTAAGAAAGATTTCCGGCAACGATTTCGGTTGCTTCCCTTATTTTTTTCATCTGCTTTTCCAGTGCTTCTTTTCCTTTTTCAGAAATGTTGATGAATTTATTTCTTTTATCGATATCAGATTCCGTTTGCTCTATCCAGCCCCGCTTCAACAATCTTGTAATAATGAGCATCCCGACAGGTTTATCATGAATATTCTTCTTTATCAATTCCATTTTTGTCATTTTACCAAAAGCTTTAAGATTAATCAGATAAATAAAATCTTCCTGCGTGGTAAAACCGGAATCCGAAATAGCAGATTTGGAATAGGTTTTTGCATATCTGTTGAGATGTACAATCAGTGTGCTTATGGCACTTTCAGGAGTTCTTCCTGTTTCTTTTCCTTCCCAGTAAGGTTCTTCTTTTTGCTTATTTTCGTTTGATGAATTATTACACATCCATTCTTTAAATCCATCGATATCGGAAGAATAATGACGATCTGTATTTTCAATTTCAAATTGTTCCAGAAGATCAATGACTTCTTTTGTCATTTTGTAATTCATGATTTTGAATATTAGATTATAAATATACTTATAAAATATAAATTTAGTATAATAATAAACCATCAACATTTTTTATGCCAAACGTTTCTATTTTTACATTTTAAATAATTAAAGTAAAGAGGCATGTTTATTGTAACTTTCCAATGACACCAATAAAAAATTTAATATGAACAACGAAAAAACTGTATCAGTACTAAACGATTTACTGAACATTACGAATGACAGAATTGAAGGATTTTCTAAAGTTGAAGACAAAGTATGGGATACGCATTCTGCGTTAAAAAATGATTATGATCAAATGGCTTCACAGTCTCAGACAATGAAATCTGATCTTATCAGACTCATCAGTGAGCGTGAAGGTGAGGTAGACAATACGACAAGTACGGCCGGAGCATTCCACAGAGCATGGATTGATGTTAAAAATTCATTCACAGGAAACAAGGGTGAATCTACTCTTGAAAATGTTGTTTTTGGAGAAAAAGCGGCTATTAATGCCTATCAGGATGCATTGGACAGCGGAGATCTTTGTCCGGAAAGCTCACAGGTTGTTTCCGATCATCTTCATCACCTGAAATCTTCTTATGCGAAATTTGAAAATCTGGAGGAATTAAATTAATGACTATTCTATAATATCATTGAAGTAAGAGAGCCCTGTTTAGGAGCTCTCTTGTTTTTTTAAATTCTAATCTCTCAATTTATAATGTATTGTGGAAAGATTCTTCAAAATTTCCGCGCTTTGTTCGGGAGTTATGTCTCTCTGGGCTTCGGCAAGCATTTCATAGCCTACCATAAATTTTTTAACTTCAGCACTTCGAAGCAACGGCGGATAAAAATGCATGTGAAAATGCCATTCGGGATGTTCCAGTCCATCTGTCGGAGATTGGTGAATACCCGCTGAATAAGGAAATGATGTCTCAAAAAGATTATCATATTTCGTTGTAAGATCTTTAATAATCTCTGCAAACAATATTTTCTCATCTTCCGAAAACTGAAGTATATTATTTATTTTTCTTTTGCTGATAATCATCGTTTCGTAAGGCCATACCGCCCAGAAAGGAACCAGTGCAACAAAACTTTCGTTCTCTAAAATAATTCTTTTGCCTGCTTCCAATTCTTTTTTAAGGTAATCTTCCAAAAGAGATCTTCCGGTTTTGTCAAAATAAAACCTGAGATTTTCCTGAGTTCTTACCACAGCCGACGGAATAGATGACTGCGCCCAAATCTGTCCGTGCGGATGAGGATTGCTGCATCCCATCACCTGTCCTTTATTTTCAAATATCTGTACATGGTTGATAAAATCTTCAGCACCGAGTTCTTCATATTGTTGTTGCCAGGTATCCACGACTTTTTTAATATCTTTCACTTCCATTTCAGGTAATGTAAGACTATGATTTTCTGAAAAACAGATTACCCTGTTGATTCCGCGTTCTGGTCTGAGAGAGAAAAAATCTGAATGATCCTCAGAAAATTCAACTTTTTCATTGAGCAAAGATCCAAAATCATTATCAAAAACATATACTCCTTTATAATCCGGATTTCTCTGACCATTCACCCGAACATTTCCTGAACACAGATAACATTCAGGATCATATCGGGAAAGCTTTTCTTCTATTGGCTTTTCTGTCTGTCCCTGCCAAGGCCTTTTGGCGCGTTGCGGGGAAACCAAAATCCATTCGTCCAAAAGCGGATTGTATCTTCTGTGCGGATGCTGCTTACTGTCAAATGCTGAACTCATTGGTTGTATATTCTTTTGTTCCTTCGGAAATTTTCACCTGATATATTTTCATCTGAATATTAAATTCAGCCTGATATTTTTCGCTTATTGTTTTGATGACCCGATCTACGCAATCTTCTTTGATAAGATTGATGCTGCAGCCACCAAATCCTCCGCCCATAATTCTTGCGCCGAGAACTCCGTTTTCTTTTAAAGTCTGCTCCACTAGGAAATCAAGCTCATCACAGCTGACCTCAAATTCTGTGGAAAGTCCTGAATGTGTTTCGGTAAGAAGTTTTCCGAGGAAATCTACATTATTTTCAGATAAAGCTTTTGCAGCCTGCTCTACCCTTTTAATTTCTTTCAGGAGATAAAGACATCGTTTATATGAAATATCTCCTATTTCTTCACGCACTTCATCAAGCATTTCAAAACTGAAATCCCTGAATTTCTTTATATGCGGAAATTTTTTCCACAAAGCTTTTTTCCCGTTGTCAACATCATTGCGTCGGTCATTATAGCCCGAAGTGAGATGCGTATGCTTTACACAACTGTCGAACAAAACCAAACTGTAACCTTTAAGATCTGCATTAAAATATTGATGATCCAACGAATGGCAGTCGAGCATGATAACCTTTCCGTCTTTTCCGAAAACGGAGGCAAACTGATCCATAATTCCACATTTTACGCCAACGAAAGTATGTTCTGATTTCTGACCAATCAGGGAAATTTCTTTTTTGGAAAAACCTAAATTAAAAATCTGATTAAGAATAAAGGCAAATCCGCACTCCAGCGCCGCGGATGAAGAAAGTCCGGAACCCATCGGTATTGTACTGCTGAAAGCGATCCGTAATCCTCCGATTGTCTTTCCTTCTTCCTGAATGGCATTGAAAACACCCAGCAGATAATTAACCCAGGTCTGTACAACAGGCGATTGCTTTTCGTTAACGTTAAAACTGAAGCCTTCATTAAAATCCTTTGCAAAAAAAGTACAGGTTTCAGAATCTACCTTTTCCACCGCAAAGCAGATGTATTTATCGATTGCCGCAGGCAAAACAAAACCATCGCTGTAATCAACGTGTTCTCCGATAATATTGATTCTTCCGGGAGAAAGAAAAATATGTTCCGGCTCCGAATGAAAATTCATCCGGAATGCTTCTTTTGTTTTATTAATTAATTTTTCCTGGATCAAAATACAAAGATTTTATATTTAAATTTATAAGTGTTAAATTTACACGTATATTTCAAATAAACAATAACTGATGTTTGAAATTATTCCATAAAATAATTAAACTCTTTTCTGTACTGTGACGGACTTTTTTTAATGTATTCTTTAAAAGTTTTATTAAAATAGCTGAAATTATTGAAACCTGATTCAAAACAAACTTCAGTAATGCTTAAAGGTTGTTCTGCCAGGAGTTTTAGAGAATGCGTAATTCGGTATTCATTGACAAATTGAGTAAATGTTTTATTAGTAATTTTCTTAAAATAACGGCAGAAAGACGGCACTTTCATATTGGCAAGATCGGCAATTTCTTCCAGGGTGATCTGTTCTTTAAAATGATCTTTCACATAATTAAAAATATGATTGATCCTTTCATTATCCTCCACCTGCGTCTGCAGGTAATATTTTCCGGCGTTCAAAATTCTGTAATCCTGTGTCGTGGCAAGCTCCTCCAGTATTTCCAGGAAGCTGATAAGTTTGCTGAGTGATGATGATTCATGCATATCGGCTATTTTTTTACCGACAGTTTTTTTTAGATTTTCTCCAAAAACAATTCCGGCTTTTGATTTTTCGAGCAAAGCTGAGATTCTCTGCATTTCTGGTGTTTCCCAAATATTTTCACCCAGAAAATCAGGTTTGAACTGCATCACCATTTCGTAATCATTATTGGTATTTTCGTTGGTAAGTCCACAATGAGGAAGATTGCTTCCGATAAGCACAAGATCGCCATCGGAAAAATAAGAAATATTACTTCCGATCTGTCTTTTCCCCGAACCTCCGCACACGAATATCAGTTCTATCTCGGGATGATAATGCCAGACATGAGATTTTATATTCTCATTCCTGAGAAACTTCAGACTCGTAAAACTACTGCCAATATTAGGTTTTATGGCTTCAAAAGCAGGATGTGAATGTTTCATACTTAAACAAAAATTACATGTGTAAAATTAACAATTAATATTTAATTAATATACAAATTAGGTTAATATTGTACATATATATGAAAATTATATTGTATAACTGAAAAGATTAGTGCTGTAGATTTGCAGTATAAATTATTGATAACAAAAAACTTATCATTATGAATACATTATTAAAATCCAGTTTTCTTGTAGGCTTCTTATTGATCTCTGCAAGCCTGATGAGCAAAGACAGAGACTTCTCTATTTCTTTAGGAAATGTGAATGCAAAAACAATAAACTTTGAGGTATTAAACGCTAAAAACGTTTCCTTATTTGTTTATAACGATATCGACGGTGAATTATTTTCAGAAAAATTAGATACGGAAAATGCAGTATCAAAATCTTACGATCTGCAGGAATTATCTTCCGGAACTTATTACCTCGTAGCAGAATCTGAAACAAAAGTTGAAAAATACAAAATAAGCATCGGGAAAGACAATGTGTTGAAAGTTGAAAAAAATCCGGTAAGCGTAATCAACAAACCGGAATATACCATTTCAGGGAATTTTGTAAAGCTACATATGTCTGACGTAAACAAGCCTGTGAATATTTCAGTGCTGGATTTTGCAAATAACAGCTACTACAGCGAAGCAAAACAATCTGCTGACGGAACACTGGATCTTACATTTAATCTTGATCCTAAAACATCAGAAAATTACATCATAAGAGTAGAAGAAAACGGAAATGTTTTCAATAAAATAATTTCTCTTAAATAATAAATTTCTTTAAGCTATAGACTAAATTTATATAGTTATTCCGATTAATACCGGATAAATTTTACGTACAGTTATTTTTTTATGAGGCAACTCTTCTTTTCAAATCACGGAGAAAGAGTTGCCTTATTTTTTTAATTATGGTGACCCATATTGAGCTTTATTTTCTTCAGATCGCCCAGCTCATGCACTGGTCGTTCGATCTCATAAGGAATCGGCATTTTAGAAAATGTCTGGAAATACAATAAACAGGCATCTTTCCACCAAACGGCATCCCTGGCCTGAATTTTCAATTTTGACTGTACGTCCATAAACCTCTGTGCATCAATATATGGCTCCATCTGATCCCAGATTTTCTGATAATCTCTCACCTCGTGAACTCCTGAATCATATTTATAACACAGCTCATCCCACAAGGTTTTTCCGTCTTTCATTTTGTAATCCCACGGCACATGATGAAACCACAGAATAAGATCTTCCGGGCATGTCTTAATATTTCCGTAGATTTCGTTGAGAGGAGGAAAATATTGTGAAACCGCGTTACTTCCCGTTTTAGTCCTGTCGAAACCAAGTCCCTGCTCATCTGCCCGGTGATAATATACCGGCGACCAATCCGGTCTTCCGCCTTTGTAATCTCCCCAAGGTTCGGGGCCATAATGATGTCCCCCAGCAAAAATGTGGTGAAGACCCAAAGGCATCATATAATCAACAGCAGTTTCTCTTGAGGTCAGCATCATTTCTTTAACAGGATTGACAAACTTTTCATTATCCGTAAAAGTCATTGTAATCCATTCTTTTGCGATCTGATCTGCCGTAAGCTCATGATTCCAGGCCAGACGTCCGAAAGCATACCAATTGGCCTGTGCAAAATGATGACCTGTCCAGTTCACATCTTCTCCGATATTGGCCACAGCGGAAATGGCTGTAATTTTCGAGGGTCTTAATGTTCCGTCGGTAATTTTAGCAATGGTAGAACCTTCACCATCAGAATAAGTATCGCTTTCTAAAGTTTCTTTAAATAAGGGAGCGAGATAAACCAGATGATTAGCCTGTCCCAGATATTCCTGCGTGATCTGAAATTCCACCATCTCCGAAGTTTTCTTTAATGCACCAAATAGCGGATTAAATGCTTCACGAGGCTGAAAATCAACCGGTCCGTTTTTAATCTGAATGATCACATTATCCCTGAATTTCCCATCAAGAGGGACAAATTCAAGATAAGCCTGCTTGGCACGGTCGTCTTTACTTGGACTGTACACAAAAGCTCTCCACATAACGATTCCTCCGTACGGTTTCAAAACATCTGCCATCATATTGGCTCCGTCAGCATGTGTTCTTCCGTAATCCTGAGGTCCGGGTTGCCCTTCAGAATTAGCTTTTACCAAAAATCCTCCAAAGTCCGGAATTAATTTATAAATTTCCGAAGCTTTATCCTTCCACCATTTCTGAACATTTTTATTTAACGGATCCGAATTTTCTGTTCCTCCAAGAACTTTAGGGGACGAAAAATTTACGGAAAGATAAACCCTGATTCCATACGGTCTGAAAATATCTGCCAGCACTTTTACTTTCTTCAGGTAATCTTCGCGAAGCATGTTCGGAGAGGCATTAACATTATTCAATACTACAGAATTAATACCTACAGAAGCATTCGCTCTTGCATATTCTTCATATCTCGGGGATATTTTTGTAGGAAGATCGTCCCATTTCCAAAGCGAATAGCCTGCATAACCACGTTCGATGGTTCCGTCAAGGTTATCCCAATGGTTAAGAATTCTTACATCATAAGAAGGCTTTTCTGTAATATTTAAATTTAAAGTTGAAACATGGGTCTGCTGAAGTCGTAAAATATGATACACTCCATACAGCAAGCCTATTTCCTTTCCGGCAGAAATTACAATTTTATTCTGAGTTGATTTTATGGTATAACCGTCTTTCAGAGTTTTTAATGATTTATCAGTTCTCAGTTCAATAGTTTGTCCTTGCCAATGACTGCTTAATTCTTTTCTGGCAATATTTAAAGTCGGACTATTTCCTTTAGCAATGATCTGATCTGCCGATATCCCATTTTTTGCCGGAAAGCGAAGCCAAAGCTGACTTCCGTCTTCCGCAAAGATGAACAACGGAATTAGTAGGAATACTATGAAATACATTCGGAAATGCTGCATTGTAATTTTTTTTAATTTTTAATTTTCCATAGGTTTTACCTACGGCTATTATTGTTGAACCCTTCGGGTTCGCCTGTAAAATTGGTTTAAAACTTTGACAAAGTTTCTTAATTTTCTTCCAATCCTTCAATAGTTTTAATTTTACCGTCGGCATCATATTCCAGTTCCACAACTTTCATACTTCTGAGCCAGGTTCTTCCGCCGCTTGGAACACTGTCGTGGAAGAAGAGATACCATTTTCCTTTAAACTCGACAATACTGTGATGGGTAGTCCAGCCAACAACCGGTGTCAATATTTCACCCTGAAAAGTAAACGGTCCATAAGGATTGTCACCGGTCGCATAACAAAGCAAATGGGTATCACCGGTAGAATAAGAAAAATAATATTTCCCGTTGTATTTATGCATCCACGAGGCTTCAAAGAAACGATGTTTGTCTCCGTGAAGAAGAGGATTTCCGTTTTCATCGAGAATAAGAACATCTTTAGGCTCTTCGCCAAATTCCAGCATATTGTCGCTTAACAAAGCAACTTTGGATGGAATGGCAGGTTCATCATCCTGAGGAATTATGGCAGATTCCAACGCTTTATTGTTTCGGTAACGCTGCAATTGTCCGCCCCAGATTCCTCCGAAATACATATAATGCTTTCCGTTTTCTTCAAAAATACATGGATCGATGCTGTAACTTCCCAACATCGGATGCTTTTCAGGAACAAAAGGCCCATACGGTTTGTCGCTTACCGCGACA
Organism: Chryseobacterium lineare; assembly: GCF_977014045.1. Taxonomy (NCBI): domain Bacteria; kingdom Pseudomonadati; phylum Bacteroidota; class Flavobacteriia; order Flavobacteriales; family Weeksellaceae; genus Chryseobacterium; species Chryseobacterium lineare. Next base: position 1,410,619 of record NZ_CDRNIQ010000001.1, read on the forward strand.
CCGATTCTGAAAATATCATTCTTATCCTTTAGCGGAAAATACATATAATATTTACCATCTTTAAAAGCAACATCGCAATCCCACAACTGTCTCCCCGACCATGGAATATCCTTAACGGAAAGTACGACACCGTGATCGGTAACTTCTCCGTTTTCCACATCGTCTAAAGAAAAAACATGGTAATCGTTCATATCGAAATGATCACCATTATCATTTTCTTCAATGCCACTTTCACGATCATGGGAAGGATAGATATAAATTTTACCCTCAAAAACATGTACGGAAGGATCTGCCATATAGTCTTTCGGGAAAAGGTATTTTGCTTTGTTCATTGTTTAGATATTTAGATAATAGACTGATAGATAATAGATTTATAAATGATAAATTGATGATTGATGATTGATGATTGATAATTGATGACTATAGTTATTCAACAATTATCATTTATTTTTCTCTTTTGTTAATTGAATAATTTTTTCAACCACTGGTTTTGCTTTGAAATTTCGATCGAAAAGTAATGGATAATCGGTTCGGCCTTTTACCGGGAAATCATTTTTCCAGGACTGATTGTCAGTCACCCCCCATAAAGTAACCCTTCTGATCTTATCCTGATGTTTGATGAAGAGACGGAAAAAATCAAGATAACGGTTTTCCCAATCCTTTTGCACATTTTCAGGAAGTCCTTTGGTATAAGGATTCATTTTTGCCTCATACTCCACTTTGTCGGAAACGTTGGCAGAAGTTCCCCATGGTGAAGGCAGCGCGCTGATTTCCATCTCCGTAACATTTACTTTTACTCCTGCGGAAGCATAATCTACTATCGCTTTTTCATACTCAGCCAGCTTCGGAGTATCCAAACCAACATGTGTCTGCATACCAACACCGTCAACTCTTATCCCTCTGAACTTCATCTTTTTAACAATATTGATTACCGTTTTTACCTTTTCAGGAAACCATTCGTTGTAATCATTGTAATATAATTCTGCGTTCGGATCCGCTTCCTGTGCATATTGAAATGCCAGCGGGATAAATTCTTCACCAAGAATTTCATAAAACTTACTCTTTCGGTACGTTCCATCCTCCATAATGGCTTCATTCACAACATCCCAGCCTTTCACTCGGCCTTTGTATCTTGAAACAACGGTGGTAATGTGGTTCTTCATTCGTTGCTTGAGGACTTCAGCAGAAACATCCTTTCCGTCTTTGTCCACAAAAAACCATTTAGGTAATTGCGAATGCCAGATCAGCGTATGACCGATGATAAACATTTTATTTTTTTCACCGAAAGCCACAAAACGATCGGCATCATCGAAGAAAAATTTTCCTTCCTGAGGTTGCAGAAACATTGATTTCATACAGTTTTCCGCAACGATTGAACTGAACTGTGAGGTGATGATCTTATCCGATTTCACATCCGTTCCGTTAATTTGCGGAAGGCTCATTGCCGTTCCTACATAAAATTTATCTTTAAAAGCTTTCTTTAGAGAATTCTCAGATTTTTGGGCCACTGCATTTGAAACAGCCAAAGTCATTAAACCAAATAAAATAATACGCTTCATATTCATAATTATTGTTTTCTTCTTTCCGCCAGATCTTTCTCAATCTGAACTTCCATTTTCTTGTTAATTTTGTAAAATAAAAGCAGTCCGCAAGCGATGAAAAAGGGTATCGATGGGAAAATACTCACCAGCATTTTGGCACCGGCTGCTACCGTTTCAGGCTGAACGACATGTGCGCTGCCTTCCGTTGAAATATATCCGTATTTACCGATAATTAATGCTACTAAAGAACTTCCGATACTTAATCCAACCTTTAAACCTACCATCATCGCAGAGAAAATAATAGCCGTAGCTCTTCTGTTGTTTTTCCATTCGGAATAGTCTGCAACGTCGGCAATCATGGCCCATAGTAAAGGCGTGCTGATTCCGTAAAAGAATCCATGTAAAATCTGTGACAGGAACATGATTCCTACTGCTTTCGGAGGATAAAAAATAAAGAACAGGACAAATAAAGTGGAAATGAAAAGTGATGCAATGAAGGTATCGCGTTTTCCGTATTTATCGGCAAACTTTTTAGAAAAAGTAATTCCAACAATCATCATGATGATTCCTCCCGCATTAAATAATCCGAAACCTGCTGATTTGGGATCTTCACCGAAGAAATTCATTCCGATTGAATTGAAAAATGTAGTAATTGGCGAAATAAAGCTTTTAAGTGAAGTTTCATCTACATAATTATTAAAATAATACACATATGCCCCTCCTTTCATTGCCAGTGTAATGAAGATGAAAGCCGTAACGGTCAGCATGATAATCCATGGTCGATTCTGGAAAATATCTTTTAAATCCTCTTTTAAAGTAGATTTTTGTTCCGGTTTTGGAATAATTCTTTCTTTCGTGGTGAAAAAAGTGATCAGAAGCATTACAGAGCCTATCACGGCAAGCCAAGTCATAACGGTTTCGATACCGGCAGCTTTATCACCATGACCTGCGGATAAAATAATCGGCAGCATAAAAACCTGAACAAAGAACTGGGCAAACATCACTGCTACAAAGCGATACGATGAAATACTGTTTCTTTCGCTCATATCTCCTGTGATAACACCGCTCAACGCTGCATAAGGTAAGTTATTGGCAGCGTATAATAGCAATAATAATGAGTAAGTTGCTGCAGCATAAATCATTTTTCCTTTATAAGAAAAGCCGGGCGTGCTGAAAGCCAATAAAGCAGCAATACCAAGCGGAACCGCAGTAAAAAGAATCCATGGACGAAATTTTCCCCATTTGGTGCTGGTACGGTCGGCCAAAGCCCCGATCATCGGATTGAAGCCGAAACCGGCAATTAAACCTACAATTAGCGTGATTACCGAAGCATCTTCTGCCTTCAATCCGTAAATATCCGTGTAAAAGTAAGCGAGATACGTTACCAGTGTCTGAAAAACAAGATTGGCAGCAAGATCTCCCAAACTGTAGCCTACTTTTTCTATAACCGATATTTTTTGTGGCTGATTATTCATTTCAAATATTTGATTTCTTTAAATTATTTTTATTCTGTTGTAAAAGGTGAAGCGGGAAGCCCGGTTTTGTTTTTTAAATTTCCGTCAGGATTATCTGCCCAGTCATATCGTACGGAAACCGGATCTTTAATTTCTTCATTCCAGACCATGATATTTTTACCCTGAATTTTGGCTTTTGCCCACTGATAACTTCCATCTTTTCCTTTAATAGCAAAGCCTTTTAATTCTGAAACCGGAATAAAATCATCAGTTCCTTTTTTAAAGGATAGAATGATCTTATTTCCGTCAGTTTTCATTGACTGATAAACAGGTCCATCTGCAACAATATTTTCTTTATCGGCAATTTTTAAAGCCTGCAAAGCCAATCTATCACCAACTGTTTTTTTGTTAAGAGGATGAATATCATTCCATTCTCCGATATCTATGATTACGGCAAGTCCTGATTTTGGAACATTGAGCGAAACTTTACGTTGTTGATCTCTGAGTTCCGCCCAGTTACTTTCCACAGGCTGATTTTTAGTTTCCATAAAATTAGCAAGCTGAACAATCAGGAATGGTGCTTCTTTTTCCTGCCATTTGGAACGCCAGTCGTTGATCATTGTCGTTAAAAGATCGCCATACTCTTTAGGTTTTCCGGTGTTACTTTCTCCCTGATACCAAAGGAATCCTTTCACTTTATAATTGATCAGCGGATTGATCATTGAATTGTAAAGTCCGGTCGGTTTCCAACGAATGAAAGTCTGTCCCGGAGCCATTTTCTCCATTTTAGCACCAATTCTGTATTTCCAAGGACCTTTAAGATCTATTTTTTGTCCGCCGGTTTCAAGATAGTAGGGTTTATCCGCAATGAATTGTCCTTTTCCGCTTCCGTTGGTAACTCTTACGGCAATAATATTCTTTCCGTCCTTTAAAACTCCGGCAGGAATATCATACCATCTCGGAGGATATTCGTAAGTAACGTTTCCTACTTTTACACCGTTGATATAAGTCACATCAGCGTCTTTTATTCTCCCCAGATTAAGAAAAGCTGTCTTTTGCGACGACCCTTTCGGCAGAATTATTTCTTTTCTGAACCAAACAGAACCCTCAAACGGACCTTCCTGATCTTCCCATGATCCCGGAACATTCATAGTCTTCCAGGAAGAATCGTCAAGGTCAAAATTTTCCCAGTGCTGATTCAAACCAATGTCACTTTGATCAAGCTCGGCATACCACGCTTTGCTTAATGACTGCTCGCTAGATTCCGTAGATTTTATTAAATCATCATTTTTCCATTTTTCCGCTTCTTCCAGATATTCAGGATATTTTTTTAGTGAATTTGAATCCATCCATGCCTGAATTGGTGAACCTCCTAAACTTGTATGGATAATCCCAACAGGCACTTTGTTTTTTTCACTAAGATTTTTAGCAAAAAAATACGCAACTCCGGAAAAGTTAAGAATCGTCTGCGGATTGGCTGCTTCCCATTTTCCACCATCTAAATCATTCTGTGGAGTTTTAAAATTGTATTTCTGTGGAACGGTAAAAAATCTTATATTCTGATTATTAACGGTTTTCATTTCTTCCCCGTAAAGCGGCTTAAGCCTTCTCATCGGAAGTTCCATATTCGACTGTCCTGATGCTACCCAGACATCACCAATTAAAATATCTTTAAGGATAATATCATTAATTGTCATGACAAACGGCCCGCCTGCTTTGAGCTCGGGAAGCATGACATCCCAGTTTCCGGCATTATCTGCGGTCGTTGAATAGGTTTTATTTAAAAATTTAATATTTACCTTTTCGCCTGCATCTGCATAGCCCCAGATTTTCAGCTTCTGATTCCTCTGAAGAATCATTCCGTCTGAAACCAATGCGGGAAGTTTTACTTTAGCTTCAAATAAACTAAAACTGAAAATGGCTATAATTAAAAATAAAGTTTTAGAAGAATATATTTTCATGGAAAATCTTTTTTAATTTAATGAATCAGATTTATTATAATCTTTAGTCAGCAAACGTACTTCAATGATCTTTGAAGTCGTCATCTGCTCTTCAGTGTAAAATTTCACACTTAGGGTTTCTTTATTCTTTTCTGTTTCAGGGATCGGCAAAAGCATGAACTGTGGTGAGTTTCCGGCTTTCCCTTGCAGCTTCATTGATGAAACTTTTTTACCATTAATATCTATATTCAAAGCACGGTTGGTATTCGCATCAAAATATAAAACATACAGGTAGGCTGCATCTTTACCCGGATTTTTCATTCGGTAGCTGAACCAGCCTTTCGCATCACGGAAATGGCGGTCTTCCATATATCCGGTATTGGAATCTTTGCTTTCAAAAAAATGATCGGATTCCGGCTGCTGCTCTCCCAGTTGAATTTTATCTGTGGTAATAAGATCTAGTTTTCTGGTTTCTGCTTCTTCTGCGGCCCTCTTTTTCTGAATGGTCTCTATTTTATCCTGATCTGCCTGTGGCCAGTACAAAATATATCTTTCTTCCCGGATTTTATAAAACGGAATAAGCTTAAATCCTTTACCGAACTTGTCGGACGGATAAAGTCCTGTCAGACTAAACGTAAGATTATCATTATTAACAGGTTTCACATGATTAATAACTTCCTTACCGTTTCCTAAAATAACAGGAATATCATTTAACGGAATTTGTGGTCCGTGTGCAATGTGTCCGCCGCGGCTGTCATCTGCTAATAATCCCTGCTGATTGTCTGTTCCGTAGGTGGCAGCAAGAACAACAGGCCCATATTTAAAAGCATAATAATCGGATTGATCCGGCAATTGCTCTGCGGAAAGATGCATCGGAAGACTCATTTCGATTACATCTCCTTTTTTCCACTTTCTATTTAGGTTAAAATATCCGTCTTTGTCAGCAGTTACATCTTGTTTTTTTCCGTTTACAGTTATGACTGCCTCTGAAGGTTTCGTCCATTCAGGGCAACGCAGCCTTAGATTTACAAGTGATTTACCCGCGTGATCAAAGATAAGTTTTGTCTTCGCCGTTTCAGGAAAATTATTCTCCTGCCTGATCAGTATTTTTTTCTCTGCCCAGTTGAGCGTTGATGGAATAAATAAATTAACATATAAATCATGATCGGAATGTGCATAGATCATTTCCCCATATTTGGCATGATTTTCCAGTCCGGAACCTACGCAGCACCAGAAACTTGTTTGTGGTTGCGAGTACACGCGGTAATGTCCGGGACGCATCGGCGTAAAATATACAAAACCTCCTTTATCATGATTTTCGGTGGAAAGAATATGATTATAAAGCGCTTTCTCATAATAATCCATGTAATATGACTTCGGCTGCGTTGCAAAGAGCGCTTTCGTAAGCTTCAGCATATTGTAGGTATTACAGGTTTCGGGGCCTTCAATACTTTTAATCATGCTGCTGAAGTCATTGACAGGATTAAAGTGTTCGCTCACACTGTTTCCTCCGATAACGGAAGATCTTTTTTCAGTGACGTTGTGCCAGAAAAAATCGGCTGCATTATTCCATTGCTGGTTATTTTCTAGATCAGCGATACGTTTGTAACCGATCACTTTCGGAATCTGTGTATTGGCATGAATTCCGGTAAGCTTATCTTCACCCAAAAGCAATGGATTAAGAATCGCCTGATGAGAAAATCTATGGGCGAGCTTCAGATATTTCTTATCTTTAGTAATGTCATAAACATCAGCAAAAACCTCGTTCAGCCCGCCATGCTCGCTTCTCAGCATATCCTGAATCTGATCATCAGACAATGCAGAAACCTCATTCGCCATCCAGTCGGTAAGCTTGATGAGCATTTTTTTTGCCTTCTCACTTCCTGCATACCAATAGGCATCGCGAAGTCCCGCATAAATTTTATGGATATTATACAGAGGAACCCATCGGTCATTCAGTCCAAAACTGGAAGCACGGATGTTACCTTCTGAGATTTCTTTCCATATCTTCTTTCCACCGGGAACACCTGATACATAACCTTCTCCGGACGACATTTGACAACGATCAAGCTCATCAATCATGTAATCCAGTCTCTGCTTGATCTTAAGATCTCCTGTAGACGCATACATCAGTGATAACGCCGAAAGATAATGCCCTCCGATATGTCCGTCAAGTCCGGTATTTTCCCAGTTAGGATAATTTTCTGCTTTAGGTTTCAGTCCTGCTTCTTTGAGGTAAGGTGCCAAAAGCCTGTCAGGTTCCATAGACAGGATATAGTTTTTATCGGCCTGCATGGCTTTATTGAAAATGCTTTCCGACAATCTCACATCTCTCAGCGGGAAATAATGAATTTCCTGCTTTACCTGGGCAAAAGCTAATGATGCAAAACCTAATAATATAACAGGGAGTTTTTTATTCATTAATAAATGTTATTTCAACATTTCTAAAATAAAGGAAAGAATCTATATACAAAACATTTTTGGAATCCTGCCGATATTGTATTCAATAAAGAACGGCAAATAAAACCATAAAATCCAAATAAAGAACACATACTTATCATAAAAAATAAGATTATGAATCAATAAGAATATCAGAATGATAAAACTAAATGATTGTGTACAAAATGAATACAAAACGTTTTAAAAGAATCGATAATAATATCATCAACAACTTATCGTATTTTTAATATTAAGGTTGAAAAATTATTTTTTTAATGGTTAAATGAAACCGTTGTTGAAAATTAACATAATTTTAACATTAATTTCACCTGCAATTAATAGAATTTAGAGAAAAAATCACTTTAAACATGGGTATTTTTTCTCCGTAAATCAGTTCCGGCAGATGAATTTTACATTTTTAAAAATAAATCATTAAAAAAAAGTGTAAAAAAAACATTTATATATTTATCGTAATCTTAAATACTTTACATTTGTAAAAAAATGTAATAGATGACACAGGATTATTCTCAATTTCCCAGACATTTGGTAGCTGTCGACTGTATTATTTTCGGATTCGACGGCGAAAATCTTAAAATTCTTCTTGTACAAAGAGATTTTGAACCCAAAATGGGAGAATGGTCATTAATGGGGGGCTTTATCGGCAATGAAGAAACTTCTGATGAAGCGGCTCACCGTGTTCTTAATACCCTGACCGGCCTGGAAAATATCTATCTCGAACAGCTGAATTCCTATACAGAAATTCATCGTGAACCAACCGCCAGGATCATGTCTATTTCGTATTATGCGCTTATTAATATTGAAAAAAACATCCAGATCAATAAAAAATACAGCGCCAAATGGTTTGATCTTCAGGACTTCCCTACCCTTATCTTTGATCATAATGAAATGGTAAAAGATGCCGTTCTCCGACTGAGAAGAAGAGCTTCCACAAGACCCATCGGGTTTGAGCTTCTCCCGGAAAAATTTACCATGAAAGATCTTCAGAGTCTCTATGAAGCTATTTTTAACGAAAAATACGACAAACGGAATTTCATAAGCAAAATCAATGCGCTGGATATCCTTGTAAAAACAGAAGAAAAAGATATGACTTCTTCCAAAAAGGGTTCTTTTTTGTATCGTTTCGATGAGAAAAAATATAATAAGAAAATCGCGGAAGGATTTATGTTTAAAATCTGATGTACTAAAGCAATACTCAAGGTAAGTAGACCTATACCCGAAGTAAGTAAAATAATACTCAAAGTAACTAGACTTATACCCAAGGTAAGTAAAACAATACTCAAGGTAACTAGACTTGTACCCGAGGTAAGTAAGACAATACTCAAGGTAATTAGACCTGTACCCAAGGTAAGTAAAACAATACTCAAGGTAACTAGACTTGTACCCGAGCTAAGTAAGACAATACTCAAGGTAACCAGACCTATACCCGAGGTAAGTAAGGCATTACTCATATGAAGCAGAATATTGTTTTGCTAATAACAGAAATCTTCTATAGGCTTCCTGTAAATTTCATTTTGATTCCCTGCTGAAAGTTACTGATCGTTTTGAAAATTTCGGTCAGCGTTACACGCTCTATTTTTGTAAGCCTGCTGATTTCAATATAATTATCAGGCATTTTCTTTTCTATATTGATCTGATACACCTGATTTTTAAGCCTTAATGCCATCAGATAATAATAAGAGTGATGCAGTTCCTGATATTGTTCTTTGCTGAATACGCCGGCTTCATGAAGCTTTTTCATTCTTTCACCTGTATTTTCACTGTCGATAGTATGCTTCAAAGCGTATACCCGAAGCAGATCAACAATCGGACTCATAGCGGTTTTGATGTCGAAGACTTCCGCTTTTCCGATGGTCTGGGTTTTAATCCTTTTAAAAAAGGTTAAAGGAGGCTCATACTGCAAAGCATTTTTAGCAATAAATGAGAAAAACCTTTCATTCGGGACCTGCAACTGTTCTTGTATAAAATCTTTCAGTTCGGCAATAATAGCCTCTTCACCGTAAATATAACGGCAGTCGAAAAGGGTAGAAAATTTCATAGCATTTTCCGGAACAGTTTCATTGATCCATTCTTCGTAATTTCTTTTCCAGTGGGATAAAGAGTGCGTCCATTTCGGATTGCTGGCCATAAATTCTCCTTTACAATACACAAAACCAATGGTATTGAGGTCATCGGAAACCCTTTTGGCAAAATCCAGAAAATATTCACGCACCATTTCCCTATGTTCATTGGCTTTATCTTCATAGATGATTCCGTTATCCTGATCGGTACTCAGGGTCTGCTCTTTTCTCCCCTCGCTTCCGGTAACCATAAAAACAAAGCGTGCCGGCGGCTTCCCGATCTGCCGGATGGTGTTTTCAATAACCTTTATGGTAATCGTATCGGCAATAGTGGTAATGATCTGACTGGCAATTTCACCATGTACTCCACGTCCCAGCAACTGATTAATCATATCCGGAACCTGAAGCCATTTTTTACGAAGCTCTGCTGTGTTCCCGGCCTGCTTTACCGACTGTATAAAAACGAGCGGTGATTGTGCCTGCTCGCTCAGAAGGCGGTTTCGACTGAGAAATCCAACCATTTCACCGTCTTTTTCTACCAGCAGATATCTTGTTTTGGTTTTAAACATCATCAGCACCGCTTCATACAGATAAGCATCGCTGGAAATCGAAACGATAGGATTATCCATCACCTCCGCCACGGGTTTTTGTGGATCTATGCATCGGGCAATCACATTATCGCGAAGGGTAATATCGGTGGCATAGCCTACAATATTCTGATCTGTTTCACGTCTGATGAATAAGCAGCTTACTTTATTTTGAGCCATGATCCTTGCCGCTTCGAAAATGGGCGTATTTTCTGAGCAGGAAACGATGTCCTTATAAGCAATACTCTCTATTTTACGGGAATACAACTGATCTGCAGCAAAATAACTTTCCTCAAAGGAAGCCGGAGTTTTCACAAAATGGGCAAATTCTTCATCCAGCATTTTCTTGCCAAAATCCGAAGTGAAATAATGAAAGAACTCTTCATTGGCATTGCAGAGCTCCATAAACTCGTTCTTGGGAAGCGTGTAGACGATGGTACCTTTTTTCACCATCACTGATTTTAAAGCACGAACCCTGTTCAGCACTACGGAAATTCCGCCGAAACAGTAAGGCGAATGATGAATTTCGATGCATCTTTTATTTTGGGAGGTATCAAAGAAAAAGGTCTGATATTCTCCTTCCATGATGATATCCACGCCCTGAAGTTCAGTCACTTCCTGGCGGTAGGCTAAAGTTTCTTTAGGAAATATTTTCTTCTGCATGCTTTCGGCAACCTCCGAAAGTACACTTTCGGGCAAAAGGCTGAAAGGTGGTGTTCTTTGTAAAAGCGGGATCAGGTTTTCCATAAGCTTAAATAAATTTTAAAACAGGAAAGTGCAGCTTTCCGGATATCAGGTGATGCTTTTCTTCAAGGTCTTTTTCAGGCAACTGATTTCGCCGGCCGATTTCAAAAAAGCAACGGGCTGTCATTCCGGCATCGATACGTGCATTGTGCGAAGGTTCTGCCGTTTCATTCAGCAGATAACGATACAGCTCCGGCAGACGCATGTAGGTGGATGAAATTCCGGATGTATATTGCCTGCTTTTCAGCATCGTACAATAAAAACGACTGTTCTCGAAAGGAATGGCTAATCCTGCTCTCAGAAAATCAGCAGCCAGAATATGAAGATCAAATTCAAGGAAATGTCCGACGATCAAAGGCTGATATTTTATGATATCTTCAGCAAGAGCTGTTAATACTTCTTTCCGGTTTTTCCCTCTGGATCTCAGGAATTCTTCAGTAATACCGTGAACTCTGAACGATTCTTCACTGATGACAAGATCGTCCTCAAAAATGTATCGGTCTTCCATTTTGATTTCTTCACCATCTTCCGAACAGACGATCCAGGAAACCTGAACCACTGAAGGCCAGTTGGCCGTTTCAGAGTACGAAAGATCCCAGCGTTTGGGAACGGAAGTGGTTTCCGTATCGATAAACATGAGGTAAGGTTTCACGGGAGAATATTTATACAAATGTAGTTAATAATGATCTTTTTTAAGAATAAAAATAGTGTGATAATATACTTGAATGTACACCTAGCATTTTTGATTTGGCACATCCAAATATATAGCTGCCTTCATTAATTTGAAACTCTTTTTTGTTTGATTATAATAGTTTAAATCACGGTTTTCAGAATATTTCTCCGGACACGCGATAATGTTTCTCTGGAAAGCCCCAAATAAGAAGCAACCATATGAAGAGGAACTCTATTGAAAATATCAGGATAAGTGTTGATGAAATCCAGGTATTTTTCTTCCGGACTGCTGCTGATATTCATCAAAAGCCGTTTATGGATTTCCATAGATTTTCTTGTCAGAATGTTCTCTACAAAAATATTGAGTTCAGGGATTTGTTCTCGCAGTTCAGCAAAATCTTCAAGATTAAAGACGAAAATTTCAGAGGATTCCATTGCTTCAATCGTCAGTTTGGAAGGCGTATTGTTGTAGAAACTTTCCGGATCTGTTGTCCAGGACATTTCGTTAACAAACTGAAGAATATGTTCATTGCCATCTTCAGAGGTTGAATAGTTTCGCAAAAGTCCTTTCGCAACGAAGATTTTCAGATTACAAATATCGCCCTGTTTGCATACAATCTCTTTACGCTGAAGTTTTATCAATTGACTTTTATATACAATGAAATTAAACTTTTCATCCGTAAAATCGGGAAGGACCTTCTGAAAATAATTTTTAAGAATCTCTGACATTTTTCAAAACTGAAATTATATATAAAATTAATTCTTTTTTATTGAATTAGTGTAAAAATTGTGTCAAATGACCTCGTTTTTGGGATTTATTCATAACTAAATTTGTATCAGAAATTATAACAAAACAAAATTTAAGAATATGAAAGTATTTGTAACAGGAGCTTCAGGATTTGTAGGCTCAGCAGTTGTAAAAGAATTATTATCAAACGGACATCAGGTAGTTGGATTGGCGCGTTCGGAAGAATCTGCAAAATCCATCAGAGAGGCCGGAGCGGAAGTTTTAATGGGAGATCTGGATCGTCTCGATATTTTGCAAAAAGGAGCAAGGGATGCGGATGGCGTAATTCATACAGCCTTTATTCACGATTTTTCAGATTATCAGACTAATGCGCTCAAAGACCAGAAAGCCATTGAAGCAATGGGCGAAGTTCTTAAAGGAACCGATAAACCCATTGTGGTGACAGGCGGAACCTTAGGACTTCCACTTATCAACGGAAAAATCACAGAAGAAAGTAAAGCACCGGCAGAGTCAATCAGATTCTCTGAAAAAGCTTTCGTAGAATTATCCGAATCTGGTGTTAGGGCATCTATTATCCGTCTTTCCCCAAGTGTTTATGGAAATTCTGAATCGGGTTTCAAAGGAGGTTTTGGAGTAATCCTTGCTGAACTGGCGAAGGCAAAAGGATTTGCAGCTTATATTGGAGAGGGAAATAATGTCTGGCCTTCTGTTCATCGTGAAGATGCTGCAAAACTATTTCGTCTGGCACTTGAAAAAGGAGAAGTTGGAGCGAGATATAATGCAGTTAATAATGATAAACAACTGTCAATGAAAGAATTTGCAGAGTTAATTGGTGAAAAGCTTGATATTCCTGTAAAATCCTTGTCACAAGAAGAAGCACCAGAATATTTCACTTGGATGACATTTTTTGTTGGAGCAAATTGTCCGGCAACAAGTTTGAAGACTCAGGAAAAATTAGATTGGAAACCTTCTGAAAGAAGTTTTGTAGAAGAACTGAATCAATATTTCTTCTAAGAAAACATGGCAACTATAGATTTGAATGTATCAAATCAAAAATATAGTTGCCTAAATTAATTTGCTCCAAAGTAGCAGTATGAGTGTAGTATTCATAAGAGAAATATATCCGAACTTCGGAGGAGTTCAATATTTTGCGACAGTTTTCATTTAGATAGCACAGAATCTACGGCGTGCTGTACACATTAAAATGATCTTTCTACACAGAATAAAAACAGGATACCATTTCCGGTATCCTGTTTTTTTATTAATTTAAATTTAAAAAATTACCAGAACCTTACATACAAAGCCGTAAGCAGAAGCAAAGTAACTACAATCAGAACCATAGTTCTTGCATCTACTCTGAACATTTTGCTGTCGATGGCAAAAGCTTTAGGATTTACTTTTGGTCCGGCAAGACTGATCAGCACCATGACAACAATAGTAATGAAAAATGACCATCCCATATTAATCAGGAACGGAATTTCCGTGATCGTATGCACCACTCCATTTTCCAGTTTTTCATAGGTGAAGGCAGTGTACAGCCAGGTTTCTTTTCCAAAAATTCCGATGGCAAAGCTGTTGAAGAAAATAGCCAGTACGAAACCTAAAATAACACCTACTAATGCTGCAGTTCCGGTTGTCCTTTTCCAAAACATCCCCAAAAGGAACATGGCAAATACTCCAGGACTGATAAATCCTGTATATTTCTGAATAAAGGTAAAACCTCCTTCACCACCGATCCCTAAAACATCTGTCCAGGTAAAGGCCAGGGCAACCATCATCGCGATAATGATGACCCATCTTCCCGTTCTCACCATCTGGATTTCGGTAGCATCTGCTTTGAGGTATTTTTTATAAATATCAAGGGTGAAAATCGTAGAGATACTGTTTACTTTTCCGGCCAGGGAAGCTACAATTGCTGCCGTTAATGCCGCTACTGCAAGACCTTTAAGTCCCGAAGGCAAGAAGGTAAGGATCGCAGAATAAGCACCGTCTTTTACACCATTAAATCCAGGAAGCTGTCCTTTGGTGTACAGCACATAGGCTGCAATCCCGGGAAGCATTACGATGATCGGCATGAAAAGTTTTAAGAATCCGGCAAAAAGAATTCCGGTTCTTGCGGTTTTAAGATCTGCTCCCAAAGCTCTTTGGGTAATATATTGATTACAGCCCCAATAGTTCAGGTTTACAATCCACTGTCCTGCAAAATACATGGCCAGTCCGGGTAATACTACATATTTCTGAACTTCTAAATTCTGAGGCATGCCTAATGTCGTCGTCGTAGTTGTAGGCTTGTCGAGCATGAGCTTGAAATGTCCCGGCGCTTCATTCATCAACGTATTAAATCCTGCCAGTGCATTTCCTACCGCAACTCCGTTGATTCTCTGATCCACAATTTGCAAAGCCATATACACCGTTGCAAAACCTCCGATGATAAGTACAGCCACCTGAATTACGTCGGTATATCCGATTACTTTCATTCCTCCCAAACCGATCAGCAAAGCCATCAGCAGCAGGACAATCATAATGATGTGAAGATGCTCGCCTCCCAGCAAAGTATCAATTGCTAATGCTCCAAGATACAGGATGGAAGTCAGGTTTACAATCACATATAAAAACAGCCAGAATACGGCCATGATCAGAGAAACCGATTTATTATAACGGGTTTCCAGAAACTGAGGCATGGTGTAAATCTTGTTTTTAAGATAGATCGGAATAAACCACACAGCAATAATAATAAGCGCCACGGCTGCGATCCACTCGTAGGCAGCTACGGCCACTCCAACGAAAAATCCTTCTCCACTCATCCCGATAAACTGTTCTGCCGAAATGTTGGAAGCAATAAGGCTGGCTCCGATGGCCCACCATGTGAGAGATCCTTCGGCAAGGAAATAATCTTTACTTCCGGTAGATTCAGATTTCTTCTTTTTGTAAATCCAGAGTCCGTATCCGGCTACCACCACAAAATAGATAAGGAATATGATGATATCAATGGTTGCTAATTGTCCCATAGTTTATTTTTTAACAGAGAATTTATAAATGGTTTTAGTATGGTATTTCTCTCCAGGCTTTAATTCTGTAGTAGGAAAAGCCGGTTGGTTCGGAGAATCAGGATAATGTTGTGTTTCCAGACAGAATCCACTTCTTTTTTCGTATTTGCCACCGGTTTTGGTTTCAAATTTTCCGTCTAAGAAATTCCCGGAGTAGAACTGAACGCCCGGTTGATCGGTCATTACTTCCATCACCCTTCCGCTTGCCGGGTGATAAACAGTAGCAATGGTTCTCATTCCGTTTCCGTTCAGGATCCAGTTGTGATCATATCCTCCTCCTAATTTAATCTGCTCATCTTCAGCATTAATATCTTTACCGATTGGTTTTGATGCTGTAAAATCAAAAGGAGTACCTTTCACCCCTTTTTCTTCACCAACAGGGATAAGCGTTTTATTAACAGGTAAAAACTTATCTGCATTGATCTGAAGCTCATGATCTGTAATTAAATTGGAAAAATTTCCGGAAAGGTTAAAATAGGAATGCTGCGTAAGATTCACTACCGTCGCTTTATCCGTTTCTGCTTCGTATGAAATTTCCAGGGCATTATCGTCCGTAAGAGTATAAAGAACCGTAGTTGTTAGTTTTCCAGGATATCCTTCTTCACCATCGGCACTTACATAGGTCAGTTTCAAAGTTGGAAGTTTAGCATCTTTTACCGGTTCTACTGTCCATATTTTAGTATGAAAACCCTCTTTTCCACCGTGAAGACTGTTCGGTCCGTCATTTTTATCAATATCGTATGTTTTGCCTTCCAGTGTGAATTTAGCATTGGCAATTCTGTTTCCATATCTTCCGATCAATGCTCCGAAATAATACGGATTTCCATTGAAATAATCTTCAGGTCTGGTAAATCCCAAAACTACATCCTGGTATTTCCCGTCCTTATCAGGTGCCGTAAGAGAAGTGATGATACCACCATAATTGATGATCTCCACTTTCATCCCGTTTTTGTTGGTTAGCGTATATTTTTTAATGGAATCACCTTTCGCCGTAACACCATAGTCTGAAACCTGTACATTTTCCATGTTTTCTGAATGAGTCTTATTATTGTTTTCTTTTTTATTGCAGCCGAAAATACATAAAACTGCTAACAAAATGAGTAAACTGCCTCCTATTTTTTTCATAATGGTTAAGATTTTTTGAAGAATTAACGATAATAAATTTCATTCCAGCGAAGAGTATTCTTAAAATCGCGGATTTTAGTCTCCTCATCGATCACCAATGATTCAATTCCCGCCATTTCAGCAAAATCTTCCAGCTGTTCTACCGTCAGGTTTTCACTGTAGCAGGTATGATGCGCACCGCCGGCCAAAATCCAGGCTTCAGCAGCTGTATATAAATCAGGAAGAGGTTTCCACAAAACTCTCGCTACTGGAAGCTTCGGAAGCTCTTCGATAATATCTAAAGATTTTGTTTTGTTGATCAGAAGCCTGAAATGGTTTCCGAAATCCATTAATGCTGCCACCAGCGAATCCATATTTCCTCTGGAATTAAAAACCAACCTTACCGGGTCTGCTTTTCCTCCGATTCCCAACGGATGGATTTCGCACGAAGGTTTGTCTGCAGCCAGCACCGGATCTACTTCCAGCATGTGAGAACCTAAGATGGATGGGTTTGATGGATTTAAATGATAAGTATAATCTTCCATGAAAGCATTTCCTCCTTGCAATCCCTGCCCCATGGTTTTCATGGCTCTTACTAAAGCCGCTGTTTTCCAGTCGCCTTCACCTGCAAAACCATACCCTTTTTCCATCAGTCGCTGCACGGCGATTCCCGGAAGCTGTTCCATTCCGTGAAGATCTTCAAAAGTATCGGAGAATCCTTTGAAATTTCCGTCTTTCAGGAATTTCTCAAGTCCAAGCTCAATGCGGGCAGCCGTTTCCAGCGATTTTCTGTTGGCTCCTCCGCTAAGAAGCGATTCAGCCATTCTATAAGAAGCTTCGTATTCTTCGATAAGGGTTTTTACTTCGCCTTCCCCTATTCCATTAATTACCCCTACCAGATCACCGATTCCCCATGTATTCACGGAAAATCCGAATTGGGTTTCCGCTTCCACTTTATCTCCGTCGGTAACGGCTACATATCTCATGTTATCTCCGAAACGGGCGAATTTTGCTCCCTGCCAGTCATCCCAGCCAGCAGCCACACGGCTCCAGTCGCCGATCTGTTTCTGCACTCTTTCTTCGGCCCAGTGCCCAACCACTACTTTTCTGTTTTTACGAAGACGGCTGACCATAAATCCGAACTCACGGTCACCATGTGCGGCTTGATTCAGATTCATAAAATCCATATCCATCGTCGACCAGGGAATGTCTTGATTGAACTGGGTGTGAAGATGCAGTAAAGGCTTCTGTAAAGCGGTGAGTCCACGAATCCACATTTTAGCGGGTGAAAACGTATGCATCCAGGTAACAATGCCGATACAGTTGGCAGTATGATTGGCAGCTACTAAGGTTTCAAAAATTTCTTCCGTAGTTTTTACAGTTGGCTTTAAAACCACCTTTACAGGAATCTGTGATGAAGCATTCAGTGCTTCTACGATTTTTGCTGAATGTTCGGCAACCTGAGCTAATGTTTCAGGACCGTACAAATGCTGGCTTCCGGTAATGAACCAGATTTCTTTTGTATTGAGAGGTGTTAACATTGTTATAAATGATTGTTGATGAATGATTGTTGATATTTTTCCATAGGTTTCACCTATGCCTATTAATATTGAACCCTTCGGGTTCGGATTTTCTTATCAAACCTCATAAGTTTTAAAACCTATGAGGTTTATTTTGGTCATGCTTGATATTTTTTCCATAGGTTTTCACCTACGGCTATTAATATTAAACCCTTCGGGTTCGGATTTTCTTATCAAGCCAGAAGCAAAAAGCCAACAACTAGCTGCCAATTACTGTCCGTAATAGGCATCTTTGCCGTGCTTTCTTTCGTAATGCTTCTTGATTAAAGAATCTTTTAAACGTAAAGCATCAGGATTGATCTGTCTTGTCAGATAGGCCATTTCCGCGATGGTTTCCAGGACTTTGCTGTTGTAAACGGCTTTCTCAGCGTTTTTACCCCAGGTGAACGGCCCGTGATTTCCGATAAGAACCATTTCCACTTCTTCCGGAGAAAGATTTTTTTCTCTGAAACAGTCCAGAATCTGGATTCCTGTGTTGTATTCATAATTGCCTTCAATCAGGCTATCGTCCATCGGGGGGGCGCACGGAATATCGGAAGTCAGGTGGTCGGCATGAGTCGTGCCGAAAATCGGAATGTCCATCTGAGCCTGTGCCCACGCTACAGAATAGATCGCATGGGTATGGGATATCCCCCCTATATTTTCCCAGTTTTTATAAAGATATGCATGAGTTTTGGTATCGGATGAAGGCCTAAGTTTACCATGAATAACATTCGCATCGAAATCCAGGATGACGATATCTTTCGGCTTCAGATCTGCATAGGGAACACCACTGGGTTTAATGGCAAAAATCCCTTCATTCCGGTCTACCGCACTCACGTTACCGAAAGTGTACACTACAAGCTTTAATGCATCAAGCTGCATATTGGCTTCATAACATTCTCTCTGAAGTTCCTTATATTTTTTCATTTTCTATATTTTTCGGATGTCATTTTCATCAGATTTAATTGACCAACGAGCCTTCAAGGTTGTTTTTAGACTTTATTATATTTTCTGTGAAATCGGCCAGTTGTTGATATTGCTCCATCAGTTGGCGATATTGCTGAATATCTCTTGGCTGTGGAAGATATTCTGCTTCGAACTCCGATCCCATTGTACGGCTTGCTTGCTGAACATCAGGGTAAATTCCGGCTGCAACAGCAGCATAAATGGCAGCTCCCAACGCCGGCGCCTGATCCGAAGAAGCAACAATGATCGGCATATCCAGAACATTGGCTAGGGTTTGCATGATAAAAGGCGATTTTCTCGCTACTCCTCCAATTCCGATTACTTTGTTGATGGTAATTCCTTCTTCCTCAAAACGATCTACGATTTTTTTAGCTCCAAAGCAGATGGCATTCACCAGCGCTTTGAAAATATGCGGTGCTTTCGTTCCCAGGGAAAGATGGCTGATTGCAGCTTTCAATTCCTGATTGGCATCCGGAGTTCTTCTTCCGTTGACCCAGTCGAGGGCAACAGGAATAGCTTCATCATTTGAAATCTTTTCCGCTTCCGCTGTTAAGTTTCGAATAAGGTTGTTTTCAAATTCTTCTTTGAGCTGCACTTTTTGTTCAGGAGAAATGATTTCGGAATGGTTCAGCATATTGTTTACCGGCCACATCAGAATATCACGATACCAGGCCAGTACGTCTCCGAAGGCAGACTGTCCGGCCTCCAGCCCTGCCATTCCCGGAATGACAGATCCATCTACCTGGCCACAGATTCCTTTTACGGTTTTATCACCAATAATATCATTTGGAGCTACCATAATGTCACAGGTAGAAGTTCCCATAATTCTGATAAGCGTATTTTCTTCTACTTTTGCACCTACCGCACCGGAATGTGCATCAAAAGTTCCGACAGCAATCACGGTGGAAGTGGTTAAACCTAATCGTTTCGCCCATTCTTCATTAAGGTGTCCCGCTACTTCGTCTGAAGTATATGTTTTTTCGTAAAGCCTTTCTTTAAGCTGCCCCAGAGACGGATCGAGCCTGTTGAGAAAATCTTCAGACGGCAGCCCGCCCCAGCTTTCATGCCACATTGCTTTGTGACCGGCAGCACAGCGACTTCTTTTAAAAGTTTTTAAATCTTTTTGGTCTGACAGAAGAAATGTGATGTAATCGCAGTGTTCCATCCAGCTGTAGGCAGCATTTTTCACTTCTTCATCTACACGATTGATATGCAGGATTTTGGCCCAGAACCATTCGGAGGAATAAATACCTCCTTCAAATTTTGTATAGTCTTCACCACCCCATGTTCTCGCCAAAGTATTGATTTCTTCGGCTTCACGGATCGCAGTATGATCTTTCCACAATACCATCATGGCATTCGGGTTTTCTTCAAAGCCGGGCGTTAATGAAAGGGCTACTCCATCCTGATTGACAGGAAGTGGTGATGATCCGGTCGTGTCGATACAGATGCTTACGATTTCTTCCGGCTGTACTCCGCTCTGCTGAACGACTTCGGTAATGGTTTTCTCCAGTCCTTCGATGTGGTCTGAAGGATGCTGCCTGAAGCTGTTTTTTTCCGGACTGCAGAAACGGCCTTCTTTCCAGTGCTGATAATAGCTTACGGAGGAAGAAAGTTCTGCTCCGTTTTCTGTATCGATAAGTACTGCCCGAACGGAATCGGTTCCGTAATCTAATCCTATAACGTATTTTTTCATTAACGTGATACTTATTAATTATTGTTATAATATGTTATTAATCCTGTCTACGAAAATTCCTTGATTTCCGTTTTAAAAGATTTAAACAAATATAAGATTCTTTTTAATTAAATGTAATAATTACACTTAATTTTTAATATTTATTGATAATCAAAGTTTTTAGCTTTACTTTATCTTTAAAATAACCAATGATTGCCCGGGAATTTCCAGCGTTATTTTGCCTTTTTTAAAGGTTGCTGATTCTTCTTTGGGCTGAATTATTTCATTTTCAAAACTGTTTTCAGCAGAAAGCTGCGGTGCAGTCAGAATAATTTTGGTCAGCTTTTTTCCTAAGTTTATATTTTTAGGATTGATATTTACGGATTTACTCTCTGCATCCGTATTTACTATTTTGATGATGGTTTCTTTGGTCGTTGCGTCTTTTACGGCTGTTGCATACAGTTGATCCTGCCCGGTTACAGGTTTTCCGTTACCTGTGATTTTCAGCACTTCCGTTCCTTTATTATTGGAAAAAAGTTTCTGAACATAATAATTAGGTGTTGCGTAGGAAGTAAGATTATTGAACCAGATCAGATCCGGTGTCCACTGCCATCCTTCGGCATGAGCCAAAAGCGGCGCATAAGAAGTCATGTACACCACATCTGCATTCCTTTCAAGGCCTGTCATGAATGCCGCTTCGGAAAGAGCGCATTCCCAGTTGTTTTTATTCTCAGGTTTTACCACGCCTACTGACTGGGCGGCATATTCGCCTGCAAAAACTTTAGGGCCATTACGGTCGTAAGCATCATATCTTGCCGAATTTTTTCTGAACCATTCCGGGGAGTTGTAGTAATGTTCGTCAACGATCTGGGCGTTCAATTTTTTCAGCTCTTTCCATCCATAGTCAAAGAATTCGCCATCCGGAGACGGTCCGCTTCCGGAAATGATTTTAATATCAGGATATTTCGCATGAATGGCTTTTTCAAATATTTTGTAGCGATCTATATAATCAGGTCCCCATTGCTCGTTTCCAACTCCGATAAATTTTAGATTGAATGGCTGAGGATGCCCCATATTGGCACGAAGTTGCCCCCATTTTGTAGTTTTGGAATCGCCATTGGCAAATTCGATAAGATCCAAAGCGTCCTGAACATAAGGATCCAGCTCATCAAGTTTTACAAGTTCTCCGGTATTGAACTGGCAGGCCATTCCGCAACTTAAGATCGGTAATGGTTCTGCACCGAGGTCTTCAGACAATTGGAAGTATTCAAAAAATCCTAATCCGAAAGACTGGTAATAATCCGGTGCCGGACGGTGGGCAAATCCGGAACTCCATTTATTAATCAGATATTCCCTGTCGGAAACGTTGCCGACTGTTTTCTTCCATTGGTAGCGCTCTGCAAGGGTTCTTCCTTCCACAATACATCCGCCGGGAAAGCGTAAGAAACCAGGCTTAAGATCATACAGTTTTTGGACAAGATCTTTCCGTAATCCGCCTTTTCTGCCTTTCCAGGTATCCTGCGGGAAAAGTGAAATCATATCCATGTTTACAACTCCACGACCGGAAAAAGTCAGTCTGAGCTTTGCCTTGGCTACAGTTCTTTCAGGAGTGATAACTGCTTTGTATTCTTTCCATTCACTGCTGTTGACCGGAACAACGGAAGCTGTTATTGTTTTGCCATTTTCATCCAACAGCTCGGCTTTTACGGATGAAATATTTCCTGACACATTCTGAAGCATAAAACTGAGATCATATCCGGCTCCCTGGTGCAGTCCGATCCCTTTAAATCCTTCATTATACAATTCATATCCTTTATCATCGTTGATGGTAATCCGGGCGTAGTTATGATTGGCTTTATCTTTATTGGTAATCATGGTGATAAAACCGGAGTTTTTGTTTTCGGAAAGGGTAACGGTTTTAGGCTGTTGCCATCCCATCAGCGGCTCATTGAATTCAAAGCTTCTGTTTTTAATGAGTTCTGCATAAATTCCTCCGTCCGCAGCCTGATTGATATCTTCAAAGAAAATCCCATACATTGTAGGCTGGATTTTAATTCCGGTAGAAGCTCCGCTAAGATCAAGTGTAAAAGTTGATTTGCTTTTATTCTGAGCAGAGAAAAAGGTAGCCGTAAGAAAAATAACAGCGGTATAGATTTTATTTTTTGTTTTCATTTAATCTGAAAAATGGTTAGTTTTTAGGTTTAAAAATAATATGTGCTGATGGCAAAAAATCTTATTTTACTTTCAGCGAAAGGCTTTTTAACCCTGAATCTGCAGAAGTTCCGCCATACAAAATGGTATAATCTCCCGGTTTTGATACTAAATCATCTGCTTTTTCGTCATAAAACATAAACGAATCTGCAGATAGCGTTAGCTCAACCGTTTTAGAAGCTTTGGATGGAATGGCTACTCTTTGAAAGGCTCTTAATGTTTTTAATGGAGCCAAAGAATCATTATTTCGTTTTACGTAAACCTCAACAACTTCTTCTCCATCTCTTCCCGAAGTATTCGTTACAGGAATGGAAATGGTCATGTTTTCATCAGTGCTAATGGTATTTTTGCTGAGCGTTGCATTACCGTAAGAAAAAGTAGAATAGCTCAACCCGTGTCCGAAAGGATACAGTGGCTTTTCCGTCATATAGCGATACGTTCTTCCCTGCATATCGTAATTTTCAAATCCCTGATGTTTGCTTGTTTTAGATAAAGCATTATCCAGTTGTTCGATATTTCTGTAAAAAGTAACAGGCAATTTACCGGATGGATTATAGTCACCAAACAAAACGTCTGCTACGGCTGTTCCACCTGCCTGTCCGCCATACCATCCATTTACGAGAGCATCATAATTTTTTTCATCCTGTTCAAGACCCAGGGCACTTCCTGTACACAGTACGAAAATAACGGGTTTTCCTGTTTTTCTTAATTCGGCAAGAAGTTCGCGCTGCACTTTCGGAAGCTCAATATTCGTTTTGTCACCTCCTCTAAATCCTTCGGCATTCACCAGCATTTCCTCTCCTTCCAGGCTTGGGGAAAGTCCGCCTGCGAATATAATTACATCGGCATCTTTTACTTTTTCTTTTACGGCCGCGAAGTTCACCGGATCTTTACGGTAGACTTCAAAGCTGATGCTTACATATTTTCCTTTCTGACTGTGACGAAGCTCAATCTGATATTCCTTACCTTTCTCCATCTTTACAGGAAATTCCGACGGATGTCTTGCGTCGGGGCCTTTACGGGTGGCAATTTCTTTTCCGTCCACAAAAAGGGTATATATATCTGATGTAGAAGCTGAAAAAATTACATCACCGGTGTACGGGCTTTTGAAAATTCCTGAAATTTTCGCAGAAGTGTTTTCCCTACCGACATTTGGGGCAAGCTGCGTACCGCCGAAACTGTTGTAGCTGATTCCTGTTTTATTGACTGAAATATTCGCAGGTGTTCCTTTAAATTCATTATTGTTAAAAAACTCCACATTCATTCCTTTTTCACCATTTTTGCGGCTCAGAAAATTTTGGTAAAGTGAAGTTCTGGAAGACGGATCGGCAACTTCACTTCCTTTTTCATAAATGATTTCTGTATTAGGCAATTTGCTTTTGATTCCGTCTAAAATCGTTACAATGGAAGAAGGTGTTCCGTTATAATTGCCGAGCTGCATCAGTCCGTCATCAGCGTTCGGCCCAACTATGGCGATTTTTTTACTATTTTTATGTAAAGGAAGAACATTCTTGTCATTTTTCATCAGCACGATTGATTTCTGTGCCATCTTCAATGCCTGTTGTTTATGGGGTTCAGAATCTACCACAGTGTACGGAATGCTGTTCCAGTGAACGGATGATTTAGGATCAAGCATACCCAATTCAAACCAGCCTTTCAGGATTCTGCGCATGGAAGCGTCGATATCTTTCTCGGTAATCAGTCCGTTTGCGAGGGATTTATTAAGATTATTATAGGTATCTCCACATTCGAGATCGGTTGAGTGTTTTAAAGCATCAGCAGCCGTTGATTTTTCGTCAGGATGGGTTCCGTGGTATTTTTTCTGATAGAAATCGGCGAGTGCCCAACAGTCAGAAACGACCATTCCGTCATATTTCCATTTCCCACGCAGGATATCGCTTACCAGGAAATCATTGGCGCAACATGGCTGCCCGTCGAAGGCATTGTATGCACACATCACCTCTCTTACATTTCCCTGCTGCACCAATGCTTTGAATGCAGGAAGATAGGTTTCGTAAAGGTCGCGGTGAGAAATTTCGGCATTGTAAGAGTGGCGGTTCCATTCCGGGCCGCTGTGTACAGCAAAATGTTTGGCGCAGGCATGGGTTTTAAAATAATCAGGATCATTTCCCTGTAATCCTTTTACAGCAGCCACTCCAAGGCTTGCCGTAAGATAAGGATCTTCTCCGTAGGTTTCCTGCCCTCTTCCCCATCGAGGATCCCGAAATATATTGATGTTGGGCGTCCAGAATGTAAGGCCTTCGTATCGCCCGGTTTTTGCGGCTTCATCAAAAGACTTGTTGTACTTGGCACGGGCTTCATCAGAAATCATTTCAAAAGTTTTCAGATGCTCCGTTACATCCCAGCTTGCTGCCAGGCCGATGGCCTGTGGGAAAACGGTGGCTGTCCCAGCTCTTGCTACGCCGTGAAGTGCTTCATTCCACCATCCGTATGCCGGAATTCCAAGGCGTGGAACAGCTTTAGAATTATCCATCATCATTCCTATTTTTTCATCAACGGTAAGTAACCCAAGAAGGTTATCAATACGTTGCTCTACCGGAAGTTTAGAATTCCTGAACGGTTCAGTTTTTCCTGCCTGTGCAGATAATGATGATGTGGTAACAATGAGGAGGCCAATGCCTGATACTATCTTTTTCATATAGGAATGTAAATGGTCATACGATCTTTATGCTTTTCATCATTTAAATATTCATCAATGGTTTATCATAATCATTGTGAGAAGTACAAATATAGTATTCTATTTTAAATAAATGTATAATTAACACTTAATTTTAGAAATAAAATTGATCTGTTTTTTGGATGAGAGAGAATTTATAGCCATTTTTTATCTTACAATAGAATTAATAATATCATTTCGAAAATTTAAATTAAATTCACAGCCTGAAGAATTTAAATCAAATTCAAACTAATTGCATATGAAATACATCGTTCTCATCTCATTTTTTATGGCCTCTGCGCTGTCTGCTCAGCTGAGTAAATTTTCTGATCGTGATTTATACGAAATAGGAAAAGTCTGGGGATTAATAAAATATTACCATCCTGCTATATCACAGGGAAAAGCAGATTGGGACGCTGTTTTGCTGGAAACTTTACGCAATAATCCAAAGTCCGGACCCGATGGTATTATAAAGAATTGGATGAATATAGCAGATCAGAATAAATTTGATGAGATCATAAAAAAAGACAACGGATGCGACAGTATCACCCTTCGTAATTTTGACTCTTCATGGATTGAAAAATTAAATAAGATCAGTCCTGAAAGCAAAAAGCGTTTATCAGATCTTATCAATCATCCCAATAATGTAGGTTCATTTTATTCTAATCCGCCTGAAAATGATATTTATTTCAGTAGTAAAAATGAAAAAGTTTACGATACATTTTCAGTGGAAATCAAGATGCTGGAGCTGTTCAGAATATGGAATGCCATTGAATATTTTTATCCTTATAAATATCTTCTTGATCATAATTGGGACCATATTTTGAAAAAGTATATTCCATTGTTTAAAAAAATAAATAATGAAAAAGATTATGAATCAGCAGTTATGCAATTGGCCGCTGAACTGCAGGATACTCATACCAGTATAGAAAAGACCTATCAGTATAATGTGGTTGGAAAGCTTTCTTCCCCATTCATTTTTCAGATCGTTGACAATGTGGTGCTTATTACCGGAGTTAAAGATGAAGCAAAAATGAAGAAAGCCAATCTGGAAATTGGTGACCTTATTACTAAAATTAACGGCAAATCGATTGTTAAAAATATAAATGACAAATCAAAATATTTTGCATTTTCCAATGAATCAGTAAAGATACGTGACGCATACAGTTATCTTTTCAGCGGAGATGAAAAAACAATTGCTATAGAAGGCGTGAAAAAGGACGGAAAACCCTTCAAAACAGCAATGGAGAGGGCAACACGTATTTTTAACAATGAGTGGGACAAGGAAGGTGTTCCTAATTATCAATTAAATTATAAAGGAAAAACATACGAGTATTTAACCTATAATGAGAAAGAGAGCCGCCTTAACCCAAGTTTTCAGCTAGATGATAAGGTGTATTTCGAGTTTTCTTCATTGAAGGGAGCGGAAATTCCTGCCTTAATGGGAAAATACAGAAATACCAAGGGGATGGTTTTTGATTTGCGCGGCTACAATGACAATGCTTCCCTGCTTAAAGTTTTTGATTATTTACTCGCCAAGCCCGTGGTGTATGGAATAAAAGCGCAGGCCGATTTTAGTCAGCCGGGTAAATTCTGTTTTGTAGATAATATTGTTAATAAGGATTATAAATTTGCAGGAAAAGATAATCCTGATCCGTACAAGGGACAGGTGGTCGTTCTTATTAATGAATATACTCAAAGTGCGGAAGAAATGTGGGCCATGGTTTTCAAAAAAGTGCCTCATGTAATTTTCGTAGGCAGCCAGACGGCAGGGGCCGACGGTAATAAAACTTCAATCAAGCTGACAGACGGTAATATTCTCATTTTTTCTGGACTTGGTATTTACTATTCGGACGGAGGTGAAACCCAGCGCATCGGTATAAAACCGGATGTTGTGGTGCGACCTACTGTTGAAAGCATTAGAAATAAAGAAGATCTTTTGCTTCTGAAAGCATTTGACCTTATTGACAAGAAAAAATAATATTCTACAGTTTTTAATTACCATTAAAATCCATTCATAAATAACAAAGCCACCAAAAAAATGGTGGCTTTTAAATAGATATGAGTAATAAATCTTAAATTCATTTATTGCTTAAGAAACTTTTTCTCCACAGATTTACTATTGGGCTGGGAAATTTCAACCACGTAAATTCCGGAAGGAAGCTGCCCGATATCGATTCGGTTTCTACCGGAGCGTAGCGGCTGCTCATTTAAAACCCGGGTCCCTTTAGCATCAAATACAGAAGCGGTACCTGAAGATTTCAGCTCTATAAAAATCTCACTTTTAGCCGGACTTGGATAAAGTGCTACACCATCTTTTTCTGCAAGAATATCATTGGTACGCAGTGTTGTAAAACTTAACGGAAGGACAGATGCCGTATAAGTATTTTCCTCCGTAAGATAAGCTCTGAAAGGATTGATGAGAGGTTCGCTTCCCGCTGCCACTTTATAAAAGCCTGTAGTTCCGTTAACGGTTTTTAAAACATAGCTGTTGGCAGGAACTTTTATGATATTATAAACTCCGTTCATTTGGTTTACGGTGATGGCTTTCGGAGTGGAAACGCTTCCTGTTCCCTGGAAGGTAATGTTTCCGGTTGCATTGATGAGTACAGGAGTGTTCGCAGGGATCGTTCCGCTGGTAATCGTAGTACATGTGATAGCAGAAGTTCCCGGTGTCATCATATAGGCGGTTACTCCGGAAGGAATGGTCGCAGTGAAAGGTAATATCATAACTTCCAAACCATTAAATGTACGAGAATATGAAGCTGCCGTAGCATTAAAGGCAAACGGAACCTGGAAATCTTTCCCCTGATCTGAAAGTACAAGATTGGTACAGCTGGTTCCTGAAATTACATTGTTGCTGGATGAAGTCACTGTGTTGGGTATGTAATAAATGCTGTTGGAATTAGCACTCGCCGGTTGCCAGTTGTTGGCCGATGTAGTTCCAGTGGTATTTCTAAAATCTACTGAAGTATAATATCCATTTTCCAACGCATCCATCAGGTTGCTGTCGCCATCAGAATATGTTCCTGAAAATTTAGAGGCCACTTCGTTTCCGATATTGAAATATACATCGCCTAAATTCAGGGTAAGGACAGAACTGTAATTGGAATTACGGAGTCCTAAAATTCCTTTACATCCGTCAGTAAGCACCTGTCTTGAAATATCCAGCGTAATATCAAAATTACCACCGGTCGGGAAATTTATTTTTCCGTAATTATAAGATTTTACAGCGCCCTGACTATTAATATAATACAGTGTGGTATTGTCTGAATAACTTTGTCCTGCGGTGGTAAAACTGTTCACATGCAAAACCATTTTGTTGTAACGGTCGTTAAGCTGTAAATAACCGTTGGATGCTGTAGTATTTGAACTAAAGAGCGGACTTGCATTGGAGAATGTCGCAGTCGTATTGCTGATATTGTACCCTGTTCCGAAATTAGCATTCGTAGGTGTCATGGTTTCAATCTTATTGTAACGAATATCACTTCCTGTCATTTGTGAAACGGGACGGTCACCGCTTTTATTGAATACAAAAGTCATCACACTTGAAGCATTGATCGTAACTCCCGGACGGAACGTCTGAGCCATCGTCAAAGAAGTGGTCGTCATATTGTTCTGTGCATCGGTCAGCACTTTTGTCCCCGACGTGGTATAAAAGGGAATATCAACTTTAAGATCATAAGAATTCGCCGAAGGGTTGATCACCATTAATACCACCTGATTGCCATCCAGTGAAATATAGGAAGATCCCTGAAGTACACCTGTATTATCGCCCCAGGTAGAGGAGATACGTGTTTTTCCGGTCGTATATTTAGCATAATGAGAAAGAATATAACCCCTTTTCGTCATAACACCGGTAGTAGTTCCGTTGGTTCCGTCTCCCATTAACCCATAATAGCGTTTCGCAGAGTAATGAATCCAGGCATTCACATTTCCAAGCATTGTATTATTGATGCTGGTAGCAAAATTAAACGCATCCAGATTCCAGTCAAAATTACGCGGCGTAGCATTGGAAGGATTCCAGTTGATGAGGTATTCTGTCTGCCAGATTTCTTTATTATAATTCTGAAATTGCTTGTAGGCAGACTGCATCAGTCCGTACTGGTGACCACCATACACTTCAAAATTATCCATCGTTGCGGAATTCAGCATCGCATTGGCAAAATTATCCGTTAAACCCACACTTTCAGGAGCAATCACCTTACAGTTAATAAGATGTCCATAATCCCTTACAAAAGTTGCAATCTGCGTAGGCGTCCAGATACACCCTTGATATTGAGCCATTTCATCAGGCTCATTTTGAATAGAAATATAATCTAAAGTCACTCCGTTATTTTGCAGATAAGTCACAAAACTATTCAGATAGAGTGCATAATCCTGATAGTTTTCTGTTTTAAGATAACCGATCTGCTGTACGCCATTGGCATCTGTGTACACCGCGTTCACACTATTGTTCGTTTTCCAGGCGGCCGGCATGGTCCACGGACTGGCAAAAATGGTAAGTCCCATAGATTTTGCAAGTTGCGCCGTTGGCAGCACAGAACTCCAGTTGCTGCTTCCTTCCGGGATATACAGCCTCATGATGTTGTAGCCAGCCTGACTATTAGCTCCCCAAAGCGTCTGGATTTCCGAAGTCGTCATATGATTATAACCAAACTGCGGACTGCAGACGAAGCCTCCGAAACCTGTTATTTTCTGATACGTAATGTTTTTGTTGATTTTTACTGTGGTAAGTTGCCCGAATATGGTGATGTTTGTCAGTAAACACACGACAGCCAGGGCAATACGCTGAGCCAGTTTTTTCATAGTTTTATTTTGATTGGTTTAAATGCTTCAGCCATGTATGGTGAAGGAATATTTCAGGTATTGTTTCAGGATGAGTAAGATTAAATCCGCCATCGGGAAACCTTCCTGACTATTAAAGTCAGGCTAAGAATCTTTTAAATAAAGTCGTGGCAAATCCTCCTTCGTATTCAATTCTTGCTAAGTCGAACGATATTTAAACACGAAATCTAAAGTGGAGTCATGTATTCATAATAATTGGTGTGTTTGGTTGTACATTAGTTTTTAATGAAGCATAGTGCTTTCCGGTGCTCCGAGATAAGTAGGTTTTAGACCACCCGTATCTATTAATATTTTCTCCAAAACGATTCCCGGTTCTAAAACTCTGAAACGTAATGTATGTTTTCCGGGTTGTGAAATCTGATGTTTTGTAATGGATTTAATGATGTGTTCAGACTGCCATCTTCCGAGTTCGCCTTTGTAATGTCCGTTAAAATTAACTGTCTGTGGCGTCTGTCCGTCGAAAGAAATTTCGTAGCGAAGTCCTTTATTATGGTTAAAATTTAAAGTTGGAGCCAATAATAATTGAACATCAAACTCACCTTTGGATTCAAAATTAATATCGTATTCGAGGTAAATATTTTCATCAGTTTTCGGATACGCATTTTGTGGAAAAGTCGTCACACCGGATTTGGTTTTCCCGAAATCAGGAATCACTTCCCAATGAATTCTGTCCGAATTATTCATTCTTGCAAAATTTTCCGCTTCAATTGAAATGTAACCATCTTTCTCCTGAAACACTTTGTCTTTAGAAGCATTATCATCATAAATATAAGTCACTTCCGGCATAATATTCTGTTTTCCGTCTGCCCAGGTTTTGTATCCAATTTTCATTTGATCCATCATATGTTGCCACTTTCCGCCGGCAATCACATTGTTGTATTGATTGTCCAAATAGGCATTTCTGTCAAAATATTCTTTTACTTTATCTGCGTAATAATTGGCTTTCAGATCATATTTAGCAGCCAATTCCCTGTTTTTAGCAACGGCATAATACATTTCATATAAATTAGTGCAAGCATCAATCGGATATAAAACCAGCTGATAATACGCATCCTGATATTCTGCAGGAATCTGCTCTTTCAATCGCAAAGCTTCTAAAGCCAACGCTCTGTAATCATTCAAAACAGTTTCAAATTCGTTATAATTTTCCAGGCTAAATGTTTTGCTGTCCAACGTTTCCGGCGTTACCCTGCGGTTGTATTTAGCATAAAGATTAATCATTCTTGCAATTTCCTTTGAATGTTTTCCACCAAACTGTTGAGCAGACCATTTTTCCGTGTAATCTAAAAGATTTTTTGAATTGAATTGTTTGGGATTCCAGGCCATTTCTAAGAAAAAGCTGATGGGGAACTCCATAGGTTTCAAATCTCCGACATTCACGACCCAAACCTTGTCTACTTTATGTTCGTAAGAAAGATTCATCTGTTCCCAAACGCGCTGAATCGGACTGATATTGATCCATTTAGAATTTCTCGGTCCGCCCACATAATCAAAATGATAATACATCCCGTAACCACCTTTGTGTAAAGGTTTTGAAAGGTCCGGAAGTTTTCTTACATTTCCCCAATTGTCATCACAAAACAGCAAAATAACATCATCCGGAACCCGCATTCCTTTGTCATAATAATCCTGAACTTCTTTGTACAAAGCCCAAACCTGAGGCGTTTTATCGGCTCGTTTCCCTGTGACATCCGCAATGATTTTCCGCTGATCGTTCACCACTTTTTCCAGAAGGGAAATGTTCGTTCCCTCTCCCATCGCTTCGTCGCCGTCCCCACGCATTCCGACAGTCACAAGTTTTTCCCAGTTTTTGCTTCTTTCCAATCCTGACTTCCAGAATTCTTTCAACACTTTCTCGTTTTTGGCATAATCCCAAACATTAGGCAGATTATTTTTCTTGATGTATCGGTGCCAATCGGTCTGCGCCAAAGCCATCGGTTCGTGGTGCGAAGTTCCCATTACGATTCCCATTTCATTCGCCAATGGTCCGCTCAAAGCATCGTCGTCATAAAACGCTTTGCCCCACATCGCAGGCCAGATGTAATTGCCTTTCATTCTCAAAATCAGCTCAAAAACTTTCTCATAAAATTTAGAATTAATTCCTCCAAAAGTCGCTCTCGCCCAACTTCCTAATGAAGGTTCTTCATCATTAAGGAAAATCCCGCGGTATTCTACGGCCGGTTCGCCATCGGTATAAATTCCCTTTTTGAAGTATAAATTTTCCTTCGCCGAAACCGGAACATCTGCCCAATAATACCACGGCGAAACGCCAATCTGCTGAGACATTTCGTAGATTCCGTAAATCGTTCCGCGTTTGTCACTTCCCGCAATTACTACTGCTTCAGAAACACCTGGAAATGGATTAATAATATTCTGAATGATATATTTTTCGTTTTTTCCGGTTAAAGATTTTCCGTCGATCTTCTTTTGTTTAATTAAATCATCGATCACCGATTTTGTTCCGATTGTTCCGATGATAATTAAAGGCGAATTCATTTCTGAAATCTGATTCAAAATCGTTGGCTGAGTTCCCGTCACTTTCTGAAAATCTGATTGCAGATTCCTAACAGCTCTCAAAATTCCATTGTCGATTCCACTATTGGTGAAAATGGAAAGATTGACGAATTTTTCTTTTAAAACGATATTTTCTGATTTTTTTTCTGTGCTGATAAATGGTTCTGTTGCATCAATTTGCAGACAACATCCGAAAAAAGCGACGAGAAAAAATATTTTTATTTTATTCATAATTTTTTATTTTTAAATTATTTCAATTCCTCAAAACAAAACCTCCGTTTGGCTGAATTTCTACATTGAAATCTCCTTTAGCACTTATTTTCACTTCTTTTTCTGATGAATTTCCCTGCATATCGTCGTTAATAATTTTCACCAATTTTCCGGTTAACATTGGAAGATTGATTTTCAGTTTTTTCACCGTTTTTTCCGCATTGATTCCCGCTATAAACCATTGATTCTGATGTCTTCTGGCAATCACCGAATATTTCCCCGGATAACCTTCGATGAGAACTGTTTCGTCCCAAAGCGTCGGAATTTCTTTCATAAAATCAAGCTGAAATTTTGGAGCGTCTGCAAGGTTATTCGGCATCACAGCAAACATCTGAACCGGATTTTGAAACAGAACTGCGGTTGCCAACTGGAAACTATCCGTCGTGTGTCTCTTATTTTTCTCTTTATTGGATTTCGTTAGATATTTATTAAGGAAAGTACCACCAAATTCCATACTCCCGACCGTGTTTCTGATGAACGGATGCAAAGCCGCAAAAAACGCTTCCTGCTTGCGCACATCTTCCGAAAAGTACAGCATTTCTGAGGCAAGAACCGCTTCGCTTCCTGCATAATTCGGATACATCACTTCCCAACCTCTCGGCAAAGTAGCACCGTGGAAAATTATCTTTAGTCCAAAATCATTGGCATCCGACAAAATATCTTCATATAAACGCATTGTTTCTTGTTTGTCTCCTCCAAAAAAATCAACTTTAAGACCTTTCACGCCAGCTTCTTTCAGCCATTTCATTTCTTTTTTTCGCTCTACGGAACTGCTCATTTTGTTTCTCGGTCCCATAGGCGCATCGTTGGCCGAACCGTTGGAATTGTACCATAATAAAACACCTACATTCTTAGATTTTGCGTATTGAATGAGGTCTTTCATTCTTTCTTTTCCGATATTTTTATCCCAAAGTGCATCCATCAAAATGTATTCATAACCAAGTTTTGATGCTAAATCGATAAAGAGACTTTGATCTTCATAATTCATACTGTTATCCTGCCATAGAATCCAGCTCCAGGTAGATTTTCCGAAAGTGTATTTCTGCGAAGGTTCATACATTGGTTCAACAACATCAAAAGGAATTGTAGTTTCGACAATTGGGTTTAAAGAATCGCCAATCGTGATGGTTCTCCACGGCGTTTTTCCCGGAAGTGAAATCGCGGCTCCGGTACTTCCGAAACCATTGTTTTCCGCCATATTCGGATAAGCAACCTGATAAAGATTTTTTTCGGAAGTCGTATCTAAATGAGAGGCACAATAGAGACTGTTCACACCCGTTTCGGAAAGTAAAATCCATCCGTCATTTCCAACGTGAAATAAACCTGGAAAAACATAACCATAATCGGCTTTTGTTCCTAATTCTGCATCTGCTTTGTAACCACTTTCGTAGCTTGGCGCCGTTCTGGCAAAACCGGTCATCGGTTTCATCATAGGCGAAAGGAAAGTTGTGGTTTGGGAAGGGAATCTGTAACCCGTAATTTCTGACTGCACGACGGCACTCAGACGCTCTTTCATCGGTGCAATATCATACCTGAAAGCAATATTGTTGTTGCTGACCTGAAACTCAATTCCGATATTGAATTGGTCTGAATTGGTAAAATTAACCGTTAAAGAATTGGCTTTATAATCAACCTCCGATTTTTTAATTTTTCCGTTGGAATATTTTTTAGAAACCTGGTCTTTTTTACTGTCAATGAATTTCAAGTTTTTAGAAAAATCAGATTCATTGGTGATTAAACCCAACGGAGATTTATCCAACATCTGCTTTCCCTGAAAAGTTACAGAGTATAATGCATTTCCATTCTCCGAAAAAACATTCAGTTTCAGTTTTCCATCAGGGCTTGAAACCTCCGCCACCTGTGCTGAAAAAGTGTTTAGCAACAAAACACTTAGGATGAATGATAGTTTTAGAATAAATTTAGTCATAATTAATTATTTTCAAGAAATGTCCAAGAATCGAAAAACATAATATCCTTTTCTGCTTTTCCGTTAAACACAAAATAGATGTCATGAACGCCCGTAATTTTTTCTTTTAATTCAGCTTTCACGTTTTGCCACCGGTCGTCTCCTCCGGTCAGCGGAACTTTTACCGACGCAATAACATTTCCGTTGAGACTGTCTACACGAACATCCATTGTCACTTCGCTGTTATGCGTCGTTCCCACTCTTGCAGAAAAATTGACTGCACCTTTTTTACCAAAATCGACATTTTTCACACTGGTGTAAGCACCGCTTTTTTTAGCTTTTATGAAAACGCCGGCTTCTTTATTCTGATACGATTTTACATTTTCCGACCACGCAATCATTTCCGCCTGATTGAAAACGTAAGGATTGACCGTTGCAATGGCTTTTGTTATTCCATTATTCATTTTGAAAGGCGAAATCGAACCGTCTTTGTTGAATTCCATTTCCTGCACGCTTACTGACCTTGTGAATCCGCTTCCGCCCGGCAAAGCACCGTTGTGATAGAAAAAATAGGTTTTCCCTTTAAAATCAATCACGCCGGGATGGTTGGTAAATGATTTTCCTTCTGAAGGCATCACAATTCCGCCATATTTCCACGGTCCCTGTGCGCTTTTACTTGTGGAATATCCGATGAATTCAGGAAGCGGACCGCCCGGCCAGAAAAGGTAATACAGATTTTTTCTTTTGTAAAGCCAAGGTCCTTCTTCGTATTTTGTAGGTCTTTCAGGGTTTTCTTTTCCATCTCTTTTGCCGAAAGATTCTGCCGTCATCGGAACCTCAACAATATCACCGGAATAGGAAATCATATCCTGATTCAGCTTTACATATTTCAGTTTCGGATTTCCCCAATACATATGCGCCTGTCCGTCATCATCCACGAAAATGGTCGGATCGATATCACCCCATTCGCTCTGCACCAACGGTTTCCCAAG
Source organism: Chryseobacterium lineare (assembly GCF_977014045.1). Classification (NCBI taxonomy): domain Bacteria; kingdom Pseudomonadati; phylum Bacteroidota; class Flavobacteriia; order Flavobacteriales; family Weeksellaceae; genus Chryseobacterium; species Chryseobacterium lineare. The sequence continues at coordinate 1,446,594 of NZ_CDRNIQ010000001.1, forward strand.
CGGGTCGTGAAAAGGACCGAACGGACTGTCGCCCACCGCAACACCAATTGCACCTTTGTTATTGGTTTTACTAATCATCGGAACGTACATAAAGAATTTGCCATTCCTTTCGATACATTGCGCCGCCCATGCATCACGCTTTGCCCAGTCGAAATCTTTATAGGAAAGAATGGTTCCGTGGTCTGTCCAGTTCACCATATCGTTGGTAGAATAGACTTTCCAGTCGTTCATCGTAAACCAGGTGGAATCGTCTTCATCGTGGGTGGTGTAAACGTACAGCCTGTCATTATAGACCATTGGCGCCGGATCGGCGGTGTAATTGGTCTGAATAATGGGATTCTGAGATAAAAATGTTCCCGAACATCCTATTAGACAAATATTTACGATTGATTTTATTGTTTTTTTCATATTTAATTTTTTGATTGTTGTTTGAGTCTGAACACTAAGCCCACAAAGTTTTTAATTAAAAATATTTTCTTTTAGGTTTCACAAAGCCGCTAAAGCTTATAAAAGTCTTATGCTATTAATTATGACAAAAGAATTTAATTTTATTTTTTCTGAAAACTCCAGTAATCAAAATTGAAAAGCTTTCTTCCTGCCGTGATATTTTTTCCTTTAAAAACAAAATATACATCGTGAACTCCGGAAACAGCTTCAGTTATTTTCGCAGTTAACATTTTAAATTCTTCCCAACCTCCAGTTCGAGGAACCTCAATTTCAGCAATTTTATTTCCGTCTAATTTATCCAGTCTGACTTCTAAAATCCCACCATCGATTCCTGCCCCTACAGAAGCTGAAAACTCAGACGAACCTTTACCAAAATCTACCGCACGAACTTTAATATAACCTCCCACTCTGATATCTGAAACAAAAACACCAGTTTTTTTGTTCTCCGACGTACTACATTTCTCTGACCACGCCATCGTCTCCGCTTCATTTCTTTGGTAAGGATTTAAAGTTCCCACAGGATTTACGCCTTCTTTGGTCATTGCAATTTTTGGGATGCTTCCATCGGCATTATATTTAAATTCTTCAATCGAAGTTGAACGACCGTAGCTTCCGCCATTCGGTAATAATGCTGTGTGATAAAACAGGTAGGATTTCCCTTTATAATCGACAATTCCGCCGTGATTAGTGAAACTGTTGGTTGGCTGGTCGGTCATTATTTTCCCCTGATATTTCCAGGGTCCGGTTGGTGAAGAGCTTGTTGAGTACGAAAGACATTCTGTGCGGTTTGTCATTCCGGCGTACATCATATAATATTGATTTTTACGCTTGTACAACCAAGGTCCTTCCACGTAAACATCTTCAAATTTTTCCTGTTTCTGTAAAATTTCCTCACTTTTTCCGGGACGTCTCAATCCGCCGAAAGCTTCTACCGATTGTGGAATTTCAGTAATTTTATCATCATAAGTCGTCATATTTTTATTGAGTTTAACATAAAATAATTTGCTGTTTCCCCAATAAAGATAGGCCTGTCCGTCATCATCAATAAAAACGGTCGGGTCGATATTATCCCAGGTTCCCGTTGTTACCAAAGGTTTGCCTAAAGCATCTTTAAACGGTCCTGTCGGACTGTCTGCCACCGCAACGCCGATTGCCATATTGTTATCAACCGTCTGAGCGCAGATGTACCAGTAAAATTTACCATTCCTTTCAATACATTGTGCCGCCCACGCCCGGTCTCTTGCCCAACTGAAAGATTCCAGTGAAATCGGGGCGCCGTGGTCTGTCCAGTTGACCATATCTTCGGTGGAATACACCCTCCATTTGGTCATCGTATAAAAATCAAATCCCGGTTGGTCGTCTCCTGTATAAACATAGAGTTTATTTTTGTAAACCATCGGCGCAGGGTCAGGCGTGAAGTGGGTTTGGATAACCGGATTCTGAGCTAAAATTGTATTTAAGCCGCAATAAATCAGACTGAAGGTTATTACTATTTTTTTCATATATTTCTTTTTATTTTAAAATTTAATGGTAAGTTCATTCCCTTCGTAAAAAATTTTTTTGGTAATAACTTCCTTATTGATGCCTATAATCTCAAGATTAAAAATTCTATGGCTTGTTTGTCCTCTATAAAAACCAGAACGGGTTTCAATCTGTAATTTTCTTTTTTTATCATTCCATTTGAAAGGAATCAAGGTGTAATTCCCTTTTTCATAGTTATAATTATCACCTTCGTCTTCGTACAAAGTAAAATTTCCATCATTGCCCGCATATATTTTTATAGTAAGCTCCTCATTAGATTTTTCTGAGGAATATTGCATTACACGACCAAAAGGAATTATAGAGCCTGATTTTATAAAAAGTGGAATTTTATTTTGCGAAGCATCGGCTAAAATGGTTTTCCCACCATTATTTTTTTGGTTGGTGTAGAAATCGTACCAGAAATAGCCGTTAGGAAGATAAACGTCCCAATTTTCAACATTTGGTTTGATAACAGGAGCAACCAGTATAGATTTTCCAAACATATACTGATAAGACTGTTCAATAGCTTTTTTATCTCCTTGAAAATCCATTACCATAGGCCGCATAATGGTAGAATTATTTTTTGAAATTTCCCAGGATTGAGAATAGATGTAAGGCAATAATTGATATCTAAGATTCATCAAATCGCGCATATCGCTTTCAATTTTTTCTCCATATTTCCAAGGTTCTGTTTCAGACTGATAACCGTGCATCCTGAAAACCGGACTAAAAACACCCCACTGAAACCATCTCATCAAAATATCGTGGTATTTTGGGTCAGAATATTGGGAAGAACCGGGACGGAAAAATCCGCCAATATCGGTTGTCCAGTAAGGCATTCCGGAGATGGAATAATTAAGTCCGGCCACAATTTGCCTTCTGTAAGCATCCCAATCCCAGCCAATATCACCAGACCAATTGATCGTTCCGAACCGCTGTTGCCCGGGAAATGCAGACCTGGTTAAAATGACTACTCTTTTATCAGGATTAGTTGCTCTCTGTCCCTCATAAACTGCTTTGCTCACAAAAAACGGATACGTCAATCTGTAAAATTCACCAATTCCAAAAAAAGTATTTTTCCCGACCAATGCATCATTTTCCGGTTCTGTAGCATCCATCCACCAGGAATCTACTCCATTGTGAAAAAGATTTTTGTTCAACGCATTCCAATGTATTTTTTGTGTTTTCGGATTAAAGATATCAATCCACGGGCTGTCTGGGATGTACAGCCCATCATAATCTTTGGCTACCTCAGATTTTTTATCTAAATTTTCCCAAACGGATACTGAAAATTTTGAGTGAAGCTGATGCAATTTTTCAATAAACTTTTCGGGTTCAGCATAGTTTTGCTCATCAAATTTAGGTACGCCCCAACCATATTTTCCCCAATACTGCCAATCCTGAACAATGACATCTACCGGTAAATTACGCTTTCTAAATTCTTCTACTGTCTTTACCAGATGTTCTGCAGAAGTATATCGCTCTCTGCATTGCCAATATCCGAAAGCCCATTTTGGTAACATCGGCACCTTACCTGTGATTTCCCGGTAAGACGAAATAATCTCATCTGAATTATTGCCTACAAATAGGATATAATCTAATGACTTACTGTGCGGTGAACGGAATGTAGAAATATCTTCCGCCGATTTATACTGTAATGAAGGGCTGTTGGTTGCTTTACAAATCACCTGAAAATGATGTTCCCCTTTCGTAAGAAAAACTTTAGTACTCACGGCAGGAGGAAGCCAAAGGTTAGACTGGTCTATTATCGGTTTTCCATCGATGGAAAGAAAATGACGGTTATCCATATTCCCCAAGTCCAGCATAAAAGTATATTCTCCATCTTTTTTAATTAAAATCTTACCTGTATGCAAGGCTTGTTGCTGAGAAACTTTTACGGTTCCTGAAGTACCGGTTACTTCTCTCTCTACCCCATCAGTGACGGCTTCTTTTTCCAAAGGAACTGATTCGTCTGCCGGATTATACCAGGTTAATCCAAACTGATTCCACAAGATTCCGTATCCTTTTGAAGAATACAAAAAAGGCAAAGCAATCTGGCTGTTGACCTGAATGAGTTTTCTGCTGATATTTTTCAAATTGTAATGACCATCCTGAAACTGACCTAATCCCAGAAGCTGCTCATCTTTATCATTGATAAAACTTTGCTCTGCAATATAACATGATTGAGAAGAGACTCTACTTTCTGTAAGCTTTCGGCTATTTACAGCTTCTGAAAGCAAAACTTTACCATTGCTATCCAGAAAGGTAAGCTGAGCCGTTTTTTTATTGAACAAAACAGCATAATTTTTAGTTTTCAGTTTTAAAGAAGAGGTATTTTCTTTAAATTTAAAATCTGAAGAATTATTTTCATTGATAAAAACAAACTGATTTTCTTCCGGTTTTATTTCTTTTATAAACTGTATTCTTACCGCATTTTCATTCATAGGTCTTAAGACTAAATATCCATCAGAAAGCTTCACAGAAACCTCTTCAGTATTCTTGCTATAGGATAAATAGTGTTGTCCAAAAACTAAAATGGGAAGAACGGTAAGCCAATATGTTATTATTTTAAATCTCATAATTAAACTTTTACAGAAGAGAAATCACCGCCACAAAACCGCCTTGTCGCAACACTTTCACATCGATAGAATCCGTACTTTCTATGACAGAATTATCGGTTAAAAGCTGTTTATCATGTTTCCCGTCTTTGATTAATCTCAGTTTGTATTTTTTATTTTTATCTAGAAAATGAAACTTAATTTTGAGCATTTTTTCAGTATTCTCCCCATTGATTCCACCGATGTACCATTGCGTATTTTTGTTCCTTGCCATCACCACTTCTTTCCCGGGAAAGCCTTGTAATAAAAGTGTTTTGTCCCAACTTGTCGGAATTTCTCTTAAAAATTTCTTGGGTTCATCAGGCAATTCATAATAACCTTCCGGTCTGTCGGCGAAATGCTGAAGTGCAGATTCGAATAAAACGCTTAAGGCTAACTCGTGACCATAAGAAGTCAGATGTGGAAACTGTGAATTGGTAAATGTTACGGGTGTGTAATCCATAGAACCAACCACATTTCTGGTAAAAGGAAGAATGGTGTTGTGAACAGGCGCAGTTGCGGTAAATTCAGGACCGTTGTTGTACCATTCGGCACCGCGAACCGCTTCGTACGTCATCAGGTTCGGATACGTTCTGGCCCAGCCTCTCGGAACCAGACAGCCGTGAAAATACACCATCATTTCAAACTGAGAAGCATCTTCCAGAATATCAATGTAATATTGAATCATATCCTGCTTTTCACTTTCGAAAAAATCTACTTTTACACCAGCAACGCCTAGCTTTTTAAGCTTTGAAAATTCTGCCATACGATTCTCGTGCGTAAGCATTCTGTCTTTTGGCGTAGAAGAAACCCATGTATGGTCGCCACCCGAATTGTACCACATCAAAGGTTTGATGCCTTTGGAATGAATATATTTCAAAGCATCTTCCAGGTTTCCACCATTTCCCATCGAGTCCCATTCCCAGTCGAGCAACGTGTATGGCCAATCCATCGCAACCGCCAAATCTGCAAATTCGCAAACCGTTTTGAAATCTTTGGTCCCGTGATTACTCGACCAATAATTCCAGGAAACTGTGCCCGGTTTTATCCAATCCGTATTTTTAATGACCGAAGGCGGTGCAACATCATCCACCAAAGTGGAAGCTACAATATCATTAAGATTCCCAAGGATGATGACTCTCCATGGAGATTTCCACGGAAAAGTGATTTTTGGCAAAGATTCTCCTTTTCCGCGACCGTCTTTCGGGTCTGGAAACGTGATTTTATATTTATTTTTATCTGATTTGTTGCTTAATTTAGAACCACAATAAGTTCCATCAACAGCCGATTCGTGCAGTAAAAACCAGCAATTATCCTTGGTCTGAAAAAGTGCCGGATAACACCACTCTTCCTGCTGAATTTTGTCGCCAACCATTGATGCATAAAGTCCTTCATTTGCCGGATTCCATTTTTCTGTCCAACGTGTGGCTTCCTGGTTGACAGAATAGGAAGTCAATTCATCCTGAACGGTGAAATTTCCCTTTCCTGACAGTGAATATCTGAAAGCAATGCCGTCATTATAAACCCGAACAGTGATATTTAATTTCTTCTTTTCTGTATTTTCAAAGGTAAAAACAACTTCATTTCCTTCATTTTGTCTTTGAGAAGATTTTCCGTGAGGCATCGAATAATTTTCCTTTATTAAAAGCAGTTTTGACGATTTCATTAATTTCATTTCATCAAAAGAAACGCCTTCGGAAAGAATTAATCCCAAATCAATTGCCGAGATGGCTTCTGTAATTTTTCCATTATCATTAAATTTCACATTCAAAGACCATTTCCCGTTTTCGGTATTATTTAAGTTGAAAAGACTAACTATAATTTTCTCATTGGGAGATTTCACCATCAAATTATTCGCTGAAATCCAATAAGAAAAACCAAACAAAACCATCAACAGAATTGTTTTTGGGAAGATATTTTTAACGATATGATTTTTGATGCTATTCATTTTGATTTGGATTTCTCACTGAACTATTTTGAAATGAATTTATAAAAAGAAACGCCGTGCGCCGGAATATCCAAAGCCAGATTTTCCTTATCTGTATTGATTTTTGCAATATCTTTTTGTCTCCAGATATCTCTCACAACCTGATTTCCCGAAATTCCTAACGATTTGAAATCCTTGTAAGAAATCTTTACTTTTTCTCTTCCGAAATTGGCAAAAGCCACCGCTTTCCCGCCGTCTTCCAGTTCTTTGACATAAATTTTAAGTTCGCCGATCGTCTGCAGGCAAACACCCTGTTTTCCTAAAACGTCTTGGTTAACGGCAATGACTTCATCATTCGTTAAAAGATTTAAGGTAAAATCATCCAGTTTTTCAAGGTCGCAACCAATTAGCAACGGCGCAGAAAATATACTCCATAAACTGATATGTAAATACTGTTCATCGGGTTTCAAACGGCTCTGGTGCGGATTTCCCCAACCTACAATGCCGACAACCAGCATATCCGGGTCGTTCCAGTTGCCGGGTTTTGCATACGGCGCGGCTTTGTCCTGTGCTAATGCAATGTTTTTTACACTTGCCCAGGTATCAGTAATATCGTTGGTGGTTCGCCAGGATTGCGCATCGCTCTCGTCACCCCATTTCCAGACATCGCCCATCCCGTATTGACAAAGGTTATAGACAATATCTCTCGGTTGCTGTTTCAAAAGACGGCCCATCAATTTGAATGGTTTCACACCTTTATCCAAATCTCCGCCGCCGTTGAAAGCCAGTGAAGGAACTTTGTTCGGATCGTTATCAGGCAAACCGTCAATCACACCGCCGTAACTGCACCAGTCGTATTTCAGATAATCCACGCCCCATTTGGCATAACTTTCTGCGTCCTGTTTTTCATAACTGTAGCTTCCGGCGCAACCACCGCAAGTCCACGGTCCGGGCGAAGAATAGATTCCCATTTTCAAACCGTTTCCGTGAATGTAATCGCCGAGATTTTTCATATCAGGAAATTTGGAATTAGTTAAAATATAACCGTTTTCATCCCGCATTTTTCCTTTAAAAGACGGATCTTTTCCGTCTCTGTTAAATTGCCAGGAATCATCAATATTGATATAATTCCAACCGTGATTGACCAAGCCGGATTTCAACAAAGCATCGGCTGCGCGTTTTACTTTATCAGCAGAAACTTCGTGTCCGAAACAGTTCCAGCTGTTCCAGCCCATTGTTGGCGTGAGTGCGATTCTGTCGCCTATTTCTATCTTTAATTTTTTTGAAGCTGACCCTTTTGCGTTTTTTGCATTCAAGACAAGTTCATAAGTTCCTTTTTTATCCAATTTTCCGGTAATAATTCCGGTTTCCGAATCTATTGTTAAACCTTTTGGAAGATTGTTTGCCGAAAAAATCATTGGTCTGTCGCCTGTCGCGGGAATTCTGAAAAGAAAAGGTGATCCCGGACGAGCACCATAAACGCCTGCCGAATTAATTTTTGGGGTCGGAGTTGGTTTTGGGGTTAAAATATAAGGCTCCGAAGCAATTGGATTGAATGTTTCCAGCGTATTGATTCCGATGGTTTCAAATTTCGCATTCACCCAATCGGCATGGTCGTAATACGGGCCGTTTCCACCATCAGCAACGACTAATTCTAATTGTTTAATTCCTTTCAATAATACAGAAACAGGTTTCGCTTTGTCGCCCAATTTCATAATTCCGCTTGACCAGAGTTTTTTGTTGTCACCATAAATTTCAAATTCGACGGCAGGATTTTGTCCTTTTATTTCGTCGTCAATTCCTACCAAAGCTGAGAATTTTTTGACTTTTCCATTTAATTTAATCAACAGGGAACTTTCAGCGTGCGTTCCAAAACCTCTGTCGAAAGTTTCGCCTGCAATCGTCATTTTTTTTCCATCCACAGAAGTATTGATTCCGGGTTTGCCGTGACCTTGCGTGGCGACGCTCAAATCCAATTGGTCCAGCCAAACGATGGATTGTGCATTTAAACAACATCCGGCAATGAGAAAATTGAGAATAAAGAGTTTAAATCTGTACATTTTTGAAATTAATTAAGATGATTTATTGCGTTTAAAAAATATAGAGTTGTCCATAACTTCACCTAGTCTTCGACTCCACTAAAATTCAAACGTCTACTATGAAATGTCACACTGAGCGAAGTCGAAGTGTCTGTGTAATTTTTAATTTGCACTGAATTTCCACCAATCAAAATAGAAAAGGTCTTTGCTCCCTTTGAATACGAAATACACATCGTGTACGCCTTTTATATTTTTTACCGAAGATTTTATGGTTTTAAAAACATCGCCTTCCGCTTTTCCGGTGACCTGAACGGTTCCTAATATGGGTCCGTCAACAGCATCGGTGTGGATTTCTATGCTTCCACCGTTCATTGAGGCAACTGATACTTCAATAAATTTTGTTCCTTTTGAAAAATCAACGCCCTGAACTTTGAGGTAATCTCCGTTGTTAATTGATGAAACCACGAGACGATCGGTAATTTTTTTGCCTGTGTCGTAAGGATTATTCCTTTCCCACTCGGTCATTTTTTCTGTTTTCAAACCTTCACTGTACGCAATGGTTTCCGCTTCAACTTTTTCATACGGATTCAAAGTTGCGATTCTTTTCACGCCTTCAGGATTCCAGAACGGCAGTTTTTGAATGGTGCCATCGGCATTATAAGTCATTTCGCTTACACAAATGGAACGGCGCTCATAATGCTTGCTTATTGTTTGTTTTCCCAGATTGTAATGGAAACCGAAGGCATAAGATTTTCCTTTGTAATCTATGATTCCGGGATGATTTCCATTGGAGCGTTTGTCGCTGTCCATAATCATTCCCTTGAATTCCCACGGACCGGTTGCCGATTTGCCCATCGCATAACCAATTCCTTCCGGGCAACAAGTGGACGCATACGCCATATAATAATTTCCGTTTCTTTTCCACGCCCACGGTCCTTCCTGATAATGAAACGGATCGGGAGAACCTTTGACTTTGGCAATCGAAGGGTCTTTTACGACCGGTCCATCCACAGAAATCATATCTTTATTCAATTTTACGTACCATAAATTGGGATTTCCCCAGTACAGATAAGCCTGTCCATCATCATCAATGAGAACCGTCGGGTCGATATCATCGCTTGAATTTTTAACCAACGGTTTCCCGATTGGGTCTTTGAAAGGCCCATACGGACTGTCGGCTACCAAAACACCGATTCCTCTCTGTCCGGGCATCGGGCAATACATATAAAACTTGCCGTTTCTTTCGATAACCTGAGGCGCCCACGCTCCATTTTCAGGGTCAGTCCACTTGAAATCCTTTAATGAAGCCACAACGCCGTGGTCTGTCCAATTGACCATATCGGTCGAAGTATACAACAGCCAATCTTTCATTTTAAATCCGAATGCATCATCTTCATCGTGACTGGTGTATAGAAAAACGGTGTCCTTATATACCATCGGCGCAGGATCAGCCGTGAATTTGGTCTGAATGATGGGATTTTGGGCAGACAGCGAAAATCCTGTCAGCAGTAATCCTATATTTAAAGTATATTTTAAAAATGTTTTCTTAATCATAATTAGTTTTTTTGAATTTAATATTTAATGATTTGTTCTGTCCACGTCGGACCTGTAATGTAAAACATTCCGTCTTTGTAATGAACGGGTTCGATTCCCATTTGCGGACCTAATTCCCAAGGCTGGAAAGTCTGACTGTATGGATACGGTCTTTTTTTGTACATAAAATAATGGCAGGAATTCCAGAGATTTCCGTCGGGACCGATGAAAAGTGCATTATGTCCGGTTTCCTGATAAGGATCTTCTGTATCTGTAAAAAATAGATTATCGTAGCCGTTTTCTTTTGCCATTTCGGTTCTGTAACCTTTTTTTCGAGTTCCGAAAATAGGCTCAGGTGATGCCAGTTCCCAAGGTCCAAGAGGTGATTTTGATTTCAATAAACCAACTTCATAACCTCGAGTCCAGGTGGAGAAAAACATAAAATAAGTACCCTCTTTTTTGATGACGAAAGGTCCTTCGATTCCGCCAACCATCCATTCCGGCCATCCGGGTTGTTTTTTGTCGAGAAATTTTTGAATAGGTGTAGTTAATTTCCCTGTTTTCAAATCAATTTTAGCCTGAAAAAGTCCGTTGCCACTGCAATACAAGTAAACCTGACCGTCTTCGTCTTCAAACAAGGTTGAATCATTATTATATTGAGGCGTCAAAGGTCCGTTGACCAATTTGTAAGGACCGGTCACTTTATCTGCTGAAAACAACCAAACGCTGTGCGTCGCCATTCCTTTCGGGTCTTCTTTGGTAACTTTTCCGCTGTTCACGGTAAGCCAATATTTCCCCTGAATAAAATGAATTTCCGGAGCCCAGAATCTGCCGTTGTAAGGCGTGTCTTTCGGAAGTTTTTTGGCATCAATGATAAAAGAATGCTGCTTCCAGTTGATCATATCTTTAGAAACCAACATTCGGACACCGGGATTCGGGCCTGTCCAGACCGGGTTGGAAGTTCCCACGCAATACCACATATCATCTACTTTAATAATAAAATGATCGCGCATCGAAATGGCGGAATCTCTCGTAATTGGATTGGTGTAGCGAAATTCTTTCTGTAAGGAAGTTTTGCTTTTTTCAGATTGAGCAAATCCATTATTCAAAGTAAAAATAAATAATGAGAATGCGAGAATATTTTTTAAAATCTTCATATTTTAATTTTATCTTTTATAAGAACTTTCATCCATTTTCAAATAGTTTTTTCGTAACCGCCGTTGTCGACTACTACTTAAAGTTTTATCATTATTTAAAAATAACTTTAACATTTTTACCTGAATAAGGCACCATTTTCTGCTGACCATCCGGAAGAATAATGGTGAAGCTTCTGTTCTCAATCATTCCCTTATATTTTCCTTTTCTAGTGTCAATGGTAAGTGTACGGGATTTGTCATTCCAATGCATTGGAATTTCGGTGTAATCGCCTTTTTCGTAATTGTAATTGTCGAATTCATCTTCGTACAATACAAAATCTGCATCTGAACCCGGATAGACTTTCAGGGTAAGATTATCCCATTTTTTCTCTGTTGCATATTGAACATCGGGACCAAACGGAATAATGCTTCCCGATTTCACATACAACGGAATGCTTTGAAGATTAACCGTTTTCTGAATTTCCTGACCGCCTTTTTGTTTTTCATTCGTCCAGAAATCAAACCAGTCTGATCCTGCCGGAAGATAAACTTTCACGGTTTTATTTTGTGTGAAATCTACATTGGAAAGTGTATTTTCTTTGCTTTCCTCTTTTTTATCCCAGCCTTGATTTTCATCTGTTTTTACAATTTTTTCAGATGTGTATTGAGGATTAAGAATTGGCGCAACTAAGAATGATTTACCGAAAAGATATTCATTATTGATATCCCAGGTTTTTTTGTCTGATGAAAAATCCATCGAAAGCGCGCGCAGAAAACTCGAATTATTTTTGGAAACATCCCACGAAACAGAATAGATGTACGGCAACATAGTGTAACGCAACTTGATAAATTTCTCTATCGCATCGTAAACCACATCGCCTTTTTGCCCGAACTGGTAAATTTCTCTTGGTACATCAGTTCCGTGAGAGCGCATCATCGGCGTGAATGTTCCGTATTGCAGCCAACGAACGTACAATTCCTGAAACATCGGATTTTTTGAACCTGAACTCTCGCTCCAGCCTTTTTTGTAACTTCCGGCAAAGAATCCACCGATGTCCGAATTGAAATTAGGGTTACCGGTAAGGCTAAAATTTAAACCAGCCGGAACCTGATTTCGCAACGATTCCCAGGAAGAATTGACGTCACCCGACCAAGTATTTGCGCCATAACGTTGCTGTCCTGCAAAGGCAGATCTTGTCAAAATAAAAACTCTTTTATCACTCGTTGTAGCCCGCTGATGGTCATAAACGCCACCAACAGCCATCAACGGATACGCATTTCTAACTTTTCTGAAAGAGCCTAAATATGTTTTGGTATCTAAATCTTCGGGTTTCTGGCTAAGATGATCCGGTTCTGTAGAATCCATCCACCAAGTGTCTACGCCAAGACTGAAAACGCCTTTGTTCAGATATTTCCAATAAATATCTCTGGCTTCGGGATTGTAGGCATCGTAAACACGCACTCCGGAAGGATAATTCATATCCGGAGGCCAGACTTCTCTGCCTGATTCCGGCCAGGTTTTAAAATTGAAAAGCATTCCTTTTTTATCCATTTCACGATATTGATTCGTCATCGGTCCGAATGACGACCAGATGGAAACAGATAAATGCGCATTCATTCCGTGGATGTCATTGATCATTTTTTTGGCATCAGGAAAATCGGGGCTGATGAAATCCATTGCATTCCAATGGTAATTGTTTCCCCAATATTGCCAATCCTGAATAATTCCGTCCAAAGGAACTTTCAGATCACGGTATTTTTTTACCACATCTACCAATTCATCCTGACTTTTGTAGCGTTCTTTGCTTTGCCAATAACCGTAAGTCCACAACGGAATCATTGGCACATTTCCTGTCAGATTTCGCATTCCGGCAATGATGCCATCCGCATTTTTTCCGTAGATAAAATAATAATCCACACCTTCTCCAACTTCCGAAGAGAATGATGTTTTATCCGGTTTATCGGTAAATTGTGTCGGAGAATAATTATCCCAAAAAACGCCGTAACCTTTTACAGACTGGAAAAAAGGTACGAAATCCCAAGTATTGTTCTGCACCATTCTGATGTCCTGATTCCGTTGGGATAATTTTCCGTTTTGAAGAATTCCCAAGCCGTAAATTGGCTCTTCTTTTTCTAATTGAAAAGATTGGGTTACAGAATAAGTTGGATTTCCGGCGTCATTAAAAGTTTTGAAATCACTTCCTTTTTCTTTCAGAAGTTCTTTTCCGGATGGTGTTTTGTAAGTAATCGTTCCATTTTTAGCATCAATAAAAAGCTGTAAATCATTCGTTTTTAATGAAATAATATGGTCATTTTCTGAAACTGAAAATTTAGTTTTCTGTTCTTGTTTAATGACAGACAAGCTGTTTTTCTCAAATGATTTTCCTGAAGGATATTTAATAACTCTAATCGTATTTTCTCCATACAATTTCAATTCAACATTCATCTTATCGGCAGAAAATTTCAAACCTGAATCTGTTTTCTGATAAGATTGTGCATTGATATTTCCCGACACAATAACAATCGTGATAATGAGTGTTTTTATTTTTATATTATTGAAATTCATTGATTTATGACTTTTTAGATTAGAATATTAACAGTCTGTTGGCTTAAGTTTGATTATTTAAAAAGCTCCTGCGCAAACTCATAAAGACTGTCTCTCCAAACCGGCCAGCTGTGACCACCCGGATAATCTCTGTACGAATAATTGATTCCGATTTTATCCAGTTCCTTCAGCATTTTCTGACCATTTTCATAAGCGATATCGTCTTTTCCGCCCATTGAGATCCAGAAATTTTTAACATTTGATGAAAAGGCAGATTTATTTTCACTTAAAAATTTGTACTGTTTATCGGCAACATCCTGAAGCATCGGCAACATATATCCTGAACTGAAAACGCCCAGACTAGTGAACATATCTGAATTCTGAATCCCGGCATACAAGGTGTAAATTCCGCCCATTGAAAGCCCGGCCAAAGCACGGTTTTCTTTACCTTTTTTAATTCTGTAATTGGATTCTGCAAACGGAATGATGGACTCTTTCAGTTCTTTTTCAAACATCTGAAGATTACGCTCGCCAAAGTTTCGGATTCCGCCCTGACCAATATTGGCATCAGGCATAATAATGACCATTTTTTTGGCTTTACCTTCCGCAATCAGATTATCCAAAATCAGATTGGTTTTGCCCTGATTGGCCCAACCGCTTTCGTCCTCGCCACCACCGTGTAAAATATACAAAGCTGGGAATGATTCAGATGTATTTTGGTCGTAACCAGGTGGTGTATAGATGAAAACCCTTCGCCACGAGTTAGTGACTTTAGAATAGAAATTTTTAATTCTTACGTCACCGTGCGGAACATCTTTTAAAGCATAAAAATCATCGCCGTCAAAAGGGATATCGATTCCGCTGGCATATCTTCCCATTCCGTAAAATGTCTGGCTTGAAGGATCTGCAACCGCAGCACCGTCAATTAACAAAGAATAATAATGAAAACTTCGACTCTGAGGCTCGGTCGTTCCCGTCCAGAAGCCTTCAGCGTCTTTTTTAAGGTCATATTTTTTTCCTAAATCGATTTGAACTTTTTGCGCTTCTGGAGCTTTCACTTTGAACATCACCCTTCCGTCGGGAAGGATTTGAGGATATTGGGCATTCCTGATATTGGTTGCTGCAGGCGTTCCCAAAACGGTAAAATTGTCGAACTGTGTTTTATCAACCGACTTGAATAAGAGCTGTGAGAAAATGTATAAGTCGTTTTTCCAGACTTTGAAATCGTGACCGCCCGGTTCGATGTAAAAGATGTGTGGAATTTTATTTTTCTTCAGATAATCGCTGGTTCTTTTGCTGAACGGCATCAGTCCGTCCTGGTCGCCGCAGGAAATCCAAAGCAGTTTTAATGCTTTAGCTTTGGCAGGATTCGGGAGTAATTGTTGAGGTTCTTTTGTATTTGGAGCCGAGGAAAAAGCACCGACCCAAGCAAATTTATCGATATTTCCAAGTCCGAAATTCAGGGTTTGTCCGCCACCCATTGACAGTCCGGCAATTGCTCTATTTTCTCGGTCTTTTTTTACGGAGTATTTTTTTTCGATAAACGGAATCAGGTCGTTCAGCAAATCTTTTTCAAATGTTGCGAAGGCTTCCACT
Organism: Chryseobacterium lineare; assembly: GCF_977014045.1. Classification (NCBI taxonomy): domain Bacteria; kingdom Pseudomonadati; phylum Bacteroidota; class Flavobacteriia; order Flavobacteriales; family Weeksellaceae; genus Chryseobacterium; species Chryseobacterium lineare. The sequence goes on from NZ_CDRNIQ010000001.1 coordinate 1,461,935, forward strand.
TTGTCTTTTGCCATAATATTTCCGGTCGCACGGTCGTCTTTCATCGCTCTTCCGTTGGGCAAAACGACAATCATTGGCGTGAGTTTTCCCTGCGCGTAGAGATTGTCTAAAATGATTTGAGGCGTTCCGCTTTTGTACCATTCTTTTTCGTCTCCGCCAATGCCGTGAAGCAGGTATAAAACCGGATATTTATTACCCTTTTTATATCCCGGCGGTGTGTAAATCAATGCTTTTCTTATAGTTCCTACAGTTTTAGATGCGTATTGTATAGAATCAATTTTTCCGTGGAGAATATCTTTTTTCTCAACATCGAAACCTTGCGGTGCCTGTCTTTCAGTATTTTGAGCGGAAACAAACAGTCCCGACAACAAAAAAGCGATAGTCAATACTAGTGAATTTCTCATATATTTTTATTTGTAATTTTTACACTTATTAATTTAGACAAAAAAATAATACTGGCAAGGTTTTATCTTTTTTACATTTTTATTGTTAGTTTTTCGTGACCTTTAACAGGTCGCCTCTACGAGACTTTGCTATGGTTTGTAAGAATTATCTATTAACAGTTTGTTCCTACAGAGCGTTAGTTTTTATTCTTTTTAAATACCGAACGCTCGTAGCCCGACCTGAGCGGAGCTTTTTGCATTACTTTAGTTCTATTTATTCTGAAATCGTCTACAAAAAGATTGAGAGCCATTAGCAAGCTCAGGATAAATTTCAAACGGATAAGCTATCCTAAAAAATTAATTTAGCCTTTATTACTCTGAACTTTTACTGACTCTGAAAAAATCAACATCAACAAAACCGCCAAGATTTTTGGTTGCATAATTGAAAATCGCAAACTTGGAACCCATAAAAAATCTTCGGTAATCGAAAATCATTTTGTAATCCTTCGCCATTTCCGTCCAGTTTTTTTGGTCGGTGCTGTATGAGAAATTTGCCAAATCTTTTCCGAGGTTGAAATCGGCATCAATTTTAAAGTAAACCTTGTCTGAGTTTAACGGAATTCTCTTTTTTTCATCTTTTTTGACATCCGTAACCGCCTTGGTTTTATTGTCTAAACTGACTTCATTGGTTGAAAAAACAACAAATTTTTTATTGCCTTCCATTACCACCGATAAAACCCCAGAATCGCCGTTGAACGCACTGAAACCTGTGACATCGCCATCTTTCATTCCTTTCAAATCTAATGCAACAATAGCACTTGATTTTGGACCGGTCATTCTTTGAGTTAAAGTATTCGGAGCAGCGTAAAGATTATCTACCATACGACTCGTTTTCAGCCTCATAAACCCTTTTCTATCGGATAAAGACCAGGCTTCATTCACAGGATTATGATTCCACTGCCATTGGATTTTTAACTTTTTATCAGAAAATTCGTCACTTTCTACGATGTTATTTTTTGGTTTAAATGGAGGAAGCGGAACCTCGCCATTTAAAGGAATTTTACCATTATCTCCTAAAACAGGCCAGTCATTTTCCCATTTTACAGGAATCAAAATCGGAACGCGCCCCACTCCACCTCTATCCTGGAAAATCAGTGAATACCAATTGCCATTTTTATCATCAATCAAAGCACCTTGTCCGGCGTAAGAAAATCCAAGAAAATTATCCTCAAGAATGACTTTTTTCTCGAACGGTCCGGTCACTTTATCGGCTCTGTACACTTCCTGACGGCGTTTTCCACCTCTCGGCCAGGAAATCATCATCATATAATATTTGCCATCTTTTTTAATGATTTGATTGCCTTCTAAAAGTCCGGTTTCTGAAGCATCTTTCTGAAAAACTTCTGTTCCATCCGGGTTTCCGATAATAGTTTTAAAATCCGGACTCAGCTCAAAAACTTTGTTGGACGTGAAAACATAAACCCTGTCGTCATCATCAAAAAGCAAAGAAGCATCATGAAAATGTCTGGTTCTGGTCAGCAGTTTCCAGTTTCCTTTTTCAGGATTATCGGAAACATAAAAATAAGACTTGAAAGGCTCGTCATTCGGGGAAAACAAAACGTAATATTTTCCTTTGTGAAAACGGATGGATGACGCCCATTGTCCTCGTCCGTAAACAGTTCCGTTCAGCAAATCGTATTTAGAATTGTCATTCAGAGTTTGGAAAACGTAGCTCGACATTTCCCAATTGACCAAATCTTTAGAATGCATCACCGGAGCGCCCGGCATCAGGTGCATCGTGGTGCTAATCAGGTAAAAATCGTCACCGTTTCGGGTGATGGACAAATCCGGTGCATCTGCCCAAATGATGGGATTTTTAAAGTCTGTTACTTTCTTGTGAAAAGGGTTTATCTGGGCTGAAATATGATTCAGCCCGATAAATCCCAAAAAAGAAACTATATAAAATGATTTTTTAATATTCACGGTTTTGATATTTTGGCTTTGATTTAATTTATTTTAATCAATCTTAAAAACACTTCGACAAGCTCAGTGTAACATTGCTAATACTAACTGTTTACTTCAAACTGGCTTATCATATCAAAGCCCATATTATCTTAAATTTTGGCTAAAGCCAAATTGACTATTCTTCTTTGAAAACGGGCTAAAGCCCCTATTGATATCGTATGTGATTATTTCAATATTAATTCGGCACAATATCGTTAGACGAAGTGCTGTATAAACCGATTAAACTTCCTGTGAAACCGCCTGCAACATCTGTTGAAAGAATGTCTCCGGAAACCGGACCACCCAAATTTTTGAAGTTTTTACCATCCAAAGAATAATTAAAACTGATGTCATCTTTCTCGCCAACAGCCTGGAATTTAATATTTTTAGACAATGAAATTTTCTCGCTTGCAATCAGTTTTGAAGTCCCTTTTTCGGTTCTTTCCAATACGATATAGAAGTCTTTGTCCTTCTTTGTAACTCCGAAAACGTAATTGAATCTTTCGCTTTGATAGAGCGTGATTCCAGCTAATTCTTTGTCAGATTTCGGTTTGTAATCTAATGTTACTGAAGTTTCAAAATCTTCGTGCTGCAGTCTGTGAAATAATGCAGAAACCGGAGCTAACGCTTTAATATTGGTTTCAAAAGGAGTTACTTTTACTCCATTTTTCGTAGCCGTAATGAAATTTTCACGAGGTCCACGCATTGCAATCCAACGGAAATCCAGATTTTTATCAGTTAGTCTATCATTGTATGTGAAATTTCCGTTCGGGAAAAACCCGTTTTGTCCGTTTTGATTTTGAACACCTTCCGGCATCTTCAATTTTGGCTTCATCGGAACCAAACCGTTTTGAAAAACAGGATATGTTCCACTCCAGTCAACCGGAAGAATGAATGTTTCTCTACCGTGATTTACACGTCCTTTTTCGTTGGGACGAATCGCTAAAAATACGCCATACCATTGTCCGTTTGGACCCTCCACCAAATCTGCGTGACCTGCCCAATCCACTTTTTCCTTTCTGTCTTTCGGGAAATATCTTTGCGTAAGAATCGGGTTGTTTTTAGCCGGTATAAACGGTCCTTTCGGAGAGTCTGCCATAAAAATAACCTCGCTGTGGTTACCTCCTGTTCCACCTTCGGCACACATCAGGTAATATTTTCCTTTAAATTTGTACAAATGCGGGCCTTCAATCCAAATTGGTCTTTGAGAAAGGTCGACGCCTCCGTTTACGATAATTTTATCTGAACCTGCCACAACCTGGTCTTTTTCCAAATCGTAATCCCACATTTTGATGACGCGGTGACCTTGATACTGCTCTGTTCCTTTTGGGGGAGCGTCGTTATGAACAATGTAGGCTTTTCCGTCATCATCGAAAAAAATAGCAGGGTCGATTCCGTCGAAATTCAGTTTTTGAACTTCACTCCAGCCTTTTGCAGGGTCTTTGGTTTTCACGACCATATTTCCGACTCCACCCGCAATCTGCGTGGTAATCATATAAAATGTGTCGTTGTATTTGTTGTATTTGATATCTGGTGCGTAAATTCCCTGAGAAACGCCTCCTTTTTCTACTTTAAGCTGAGAAGGCCTGTCGAGAACGTGACCAACCTGTTTCCAATTCACTAAATCTTTGGAAGTAAAAATCGGAACACCGGGAAACATTGAAAATGAAGAATTTACCAAGTAATAATCTTCGCCTTTTTTGGTGATACTTGGATCTGGGTAACAGCCCTGAAGAATCGGAGAATAGAATTCGTCTGATTTTAACGGATTATTGTTATATATTTTGTCGTTTCCTTTATATTGGAAATCGGTAAAAGTCTGTGCTGATAAACTGGTTACAGAAAGTAAAGCCAGCGTAGCAAAAATGCTGGTTTTGTTTTTTAGAAAATTTGGATTCATTGTTATCTTTTTCATATAATTTTTAATTTTTTGTTGTTATTGTTGAACCCTTTCAGGGTTCGTGGTTTGTTTTGTTATCATTCCACAGGTTTCACTTGTGGCTATTGTTGTTAAACCCTTCGGGTTCTTTTTTCTATTTCATTTTTAAAATATAAGTTTTTCCTGCTTCCGTCGGGAAATCGTACATCACAGATTCTTTTATTTCGACAGGATTTAATTTTACTTCACTGGAAATCAGTGGCTTTTTAATTTCAGGTGTATCAAAAAAAGGATTTGGGTTTCTGCCTTCTGCTTTTTTGAGTTTTATTTTACCTGATAATTCCATTTCGTTGGGAATTCTGACTCTACAGTTTCCGCCTAAATTTGATTTTATGGTGATTTGTTTGGCTTTATTATTTTCCCAGACAATGCTGATTTCAAAGTCGCCATATGTTTTCAGTCCTGATATTTTTCCGTTTTTCCATTCATCGGGAAGTGCGGGAAGAATGTCGATGAAACCGTTTTGAGTCTGTAAAAGCATCTCAGTAATTCCCGAGGTACAGCCGAAATTTCCGTCAATCTGAAACGGCGGATGTGCATCAAAAAGATTGGGATACGTTCCGCCTTTGCTACCCCAACCGTCTTTTTCTACCAAGGTTAATTGGTCTTTGATTAATTTGTTAGCGTGATTTCCGTCTAATAATTTTGCCCAAAGATTGACTTTCCAGCCCATACTCCAACCTGTGGAAACGTCGCCACGATGCAGTAAAACGATTTTGGAAGCATCCAGCAATTCGGGCGTTGTGAAAGGATTGATTTGGTTAGACGGAAATAATCCGTAGAGATGCGAAACGTGTCTGTGATTGTCTTTCGGGTTGTCCCAATCTTCCGCCCATTCCTGTAGCTGTCCATATTTTCCGATTTTCATCGGTGGTAATCTGGAGATAATATTGTCCCAAACTTTTATTTTATCTGAATCTACATTAAGGATTTCTGCTGCTTTTTTTGTTTTAGAAAACAGGTCAAACATTAGCTGATTATCCATCGTATTTCCGGCTGCCAAAGCACTTCCGTTATGTCCGTCCGGAATATTTTCGGGAGACATTGACGGACTTACAATCAGCCATTTGTGCGTTGGTTCCCCAATCAGAAAATCTTCATAAAATTGAGTGGCAGATTTTAGAATCGGATAAATGGATTTGAGATAATTTTTGTCGCCACTGTACAAATATTTTTCCCAAAGATGTTGCGAAAGCCAAGCGCCACCCATTGGCCACATGCCTGCATTAGCAAAATCTACAACGCCTGTGATTCTCCAGATATCCGTGTTGTGATGCGCGACCCAGCCACTACTTTTATACATTACTTTTGCCGTTTCTTTTCCGGATTCGCTCAAATCTTTTACCATCTGAATCAGCGGTTCGTGCATCTCGGAAAGGTTGGTTTTTTCCGCCGGCCAGTAATTCATTTCCGTGTTGATGTTGATGGTGTATTTGCTGTCCCAGGCGGGTTTGTTGGAATTATTCCAGATTCCCTGAAGGTTTGCCGGCTGACCATTCGGTTGTGAAGACGAAATCAAAAGATAGCGACCAAATTGGTAATATAAAGCAACAAGTTCCGGGTCGTAATGGGTTGCGAAATTTTTAATTCGAACGTCGGTTGGATTTTTTGAAGCTTCGGAAGTTCCTAAATTAAAATCAACTCTTTTGAAATATTTTTGGTAAGAAGCAAGATGATTTTTGAATAAAGTATTAAAACTCTTATTTTCTGATACTTCGATGTATTTTTTACTTTTTAAAACTTCGTTGGTGCTTAAAGTTTTATAATCTGTAAAATTGGTCGCAATTGAAATGAGAATCATCACTTCATCGGCATTGCTTACGGAAATTCCGTTTTCTGAAACTTCCGTTTTGCCACCTTTGTTGATGAATTTTGCGAGTGCATTGAATTTAACCTGACCCTGAACGCCGTCTAAAGTTGAAGACAATCCGTCCATTTGCAAGGTGTTTGAATCAATGGCTTTACTATTTTTTTTGAGTTCGCTGTTGAATTGAGCGGTTAAACTCAGGGCATTTTTTTTGTCTGAACTTAATTTAATTACAATCACATTGTCCGGAATTGAAGCAAAAACTTCTCTTTTGAAATTAATCCCATTGGCTGAAAATGTAGTTGTAGTAATTGCTTTTTCGATGTCTAATTCTCTGTAATAATTTTTAACATTATTAAGATTATTAAAATCAAGCGTAAAATCACCGATATTCTGAAATGCTGAACCGTGAAGTGTTTTGGCGGTCAAACCTTTATCAGCAAGGATTTGCGCTCTTTTGTAATTCCCATTAAATAAATAATATCGGATAGAATCTAAAACTTTCGGGCCATCGGGATTATCGTTTCGGGAAGGTCCGCCTGACCAAAAAGTAGCTTCATTCAGCTGAACTTTTTCCTGAGAAGGGTCGCCAAAAACCATTGCTGCCAACCTTCCGTTTCCAACTGGTAATGCTTCCACCCACTGTTTAGCAGGTTTGTCGTACCAAAGCTTGTATCTTCCTCCTTTTTGAGCAAAGGAAAATCCGCTGAGGAAAAGAAAGGTTAATATGGAAAGCTTGAAGTTCATTTTTTTAAATTTTCTTTTCTGAAACAGAATTTCCGGTTGCATTTCTATTAATCAGCCAAATAATTCCCCACGCCGCAATGTAAGAAACACCGGCAATGAAAAATATGATGTTGTAACCGCCGTTGATATTTCCGGCTTTTTTAAATGTATCTAACACAATCCCGATGAAAAGTGGAAAGAGAATTCCGGCTGCTGAACCCAGCATTCCGCCAAAACCGATAACCGAACTCACGTAATTATTGGGTAATTTGTCTCCGACCGTTGTCATCAGATTCGCTCCCCAACCCTGATGTGCAGCTGTTGCCAAAGCAATGATAATCGTAATCATCCACATATTGTCGACGTATTTTGAAAACATTACCGGAACGACCATTAAGGCAAACAGTAACATTGTAAAACTTCTCGCTCTTCCGATGCCCCAGCCTTTTTTAATTAAAAATGAGGACAGATAACCACCGCCGATACTACCAATTGTGGTTCCACTGTAAATGATAATCAACGGGATGGAAGGCTTGGTCAAATCCATTTTGAAAACGTCTGCAAAATACGCCGGAAGCCAGAACATAAAGAAATACCAAATCGGGTCGGTAAGGATTTTTCCAATGGCAAAAGACCAGGTTACCTTATATTTTAATATTTCGGACAAAGGAACTTTAGATTGCTCCTGTGTTTTTCCGTCTTGGTCACTTTTAATGTATTGTAACTCTTCCTGACTTAGTTTTTTTGTTTTTTCCGGAATGGTGTAAAATCTCCACCACAAAACAATCCACAATAAACCCAGTGCACCGATCCAGACAAAAGTTTCCCTCCAGCCGTAATGTCCCAAAATAAAAGGAACCAGCAGCGGTGCCAAAATGGCTCCTACTGTTGCGCCCGAATTGAAAATTCCTGTTGCTAAGGCTCTTTCTTTTTTCGGAAACCATTCGGCGACAGATTTTATTGCTGCCGGAAAATTTCCTGCTTCACTGATTCCTAAAGTACTTCTCGCAACTAAAAACCCGACCGTACTTTTTACAAAACCGTGTCCGATAGACGCTAAGCTCCAGACAATCAAAGAAACGGCGTATCCGATTTTAGTTCCAACCCTGTCAATGAATCGTCCCATTGCAAGATAACCTATGGCATAAGTTGTCGTAAAAGCCATCACAATGTAGCTGTAATCCTTTTCGTCCCAGCTGAATTCCTTTTCAAGAACAGGTTTTAGCAAGCCCATTACCTGACGGTCGAGATAATTGATGGTCGTCGCAAGGAAGACCAAAGACAGCATAAACCATCTGATATTTCGGTTTTTAGGAGCCTGCATTTAGTTTTGATTAAGTTGTTGTAATAATTTTTTCACTTTTTCTGTAAGTTCCTGCTCTTTCACATCTGATTTTACCAAAGAACTTCCCAATCCAACTGCCATTGCACCACCTCGGAACCATTCATTGATGTCCTCAACATCGGCATTTACGCCACCTGTTGGCATAAAATTCATTCCGGGAAAAACGGGTTGAATTGATTTGATATAATTTTTACCTAAAGCATCGGCTGGGAATATTTTAACCAGATTAAGTCCGCTCTGAAAGGCCAGATTAACATCCGACGGGGTAAAGCAGCCCGGAATCAGCAGTACATTTTTCTTTATGCAATGCTTTATAAGTTTCCTGCTAATGACAGGTGTAATGATGAAATCGGCTTTTGCATTAGCATAATCGTCTATTTCGTTTGTATTTTTAACAGTTCCGATACCCAATAAAAGTCCGGGAAATTCTGTGGAGGAAATTTCTTTAAGCTTGGTGAAATTTTCCAAAGCCTGAATACCACGGTTAGTGTATTCTATAACACGGATTCCGCCGTCATAAAGGGCTTTTACTGTACTTTTTGAAACTTCAAAAGATTCGTTGTAGAACAACGGAACAATTTTCTGGTCTTTTATTTTTTGTATGATTGGATTCATAATTTTTCGATATTTATAGATTCATCGATGGTGTCGCCTTTCACAAATAGTTTTTTGAAAGCAACTTTTGTCGCATCGTCTAAAATCTGCTGTGAAGAATTTCCTTTGATTTTTCCGTGAATTAATGCAGCCATAAACGAATCTCCACTGCCAACTCTTTCCTCAATTTTATCAGATTGATATTGTTCCGAAACCAAAAGTTGGTCAGTAAACAAAGTCGCATAATAATTCACTTTTTCACCCATTGTGAAACGGAAAGTATTCGCTACCATTTCCACATTCGGAAATTGTTTCTGAATTTCCAACGCAGATTTTTCGGCTTGTTTTAAAAGATTTTCGTCATCAAAATTTCCATTCAGTTCGTATTCAATCGGGATTTCCATAAACTGCTGAATCGACCAGATATTTCCCATCAAAACACTGATGAAAGGCATCATTTTTCTGATTAATTCTGATGGATTTTTTCCCTGCCAAAGCGCTGCACGGTAATTCAAATCCAAAGAAACGGTGATATTCCTTTTTGCAGCTTCACTCATCAAATCGAAACATTTCCGATAAGCTTTTTCGCTCAACGCCGGCGTAATTGTACTGATGTGAAGCCATTTAACTTCAGAAAAAATTTCATCAAAATTAAATTGAGAAAAGTCGGACTGTGTAAAAACCGATGGAAAACGATCATAGACCACCGAAGCATTTTGCATATCGCCATCCGATGAAAGGTAAAAAGTTCCGATTCTGCCGTTACTTTTTTCTGCTAAAATTTCGATTCCTTTATTTTGAAGCTGAATTTTCAATTGATTTCCGACAAAATTTTCCGGTAAAGCTGAAAGTAATTTAACAGGATTTTGCCATTGCGCAAGTGCAGAAGCCACGTTGTATTCTGCGCCGCCGACGAAGATTTTCAGAGACTGTTCATTCAGCCATTTTCCTTCGGAATCCGGAGCGAAATGGAGAAGCAGCTCACCAAAGCAAAGTATTTTTCCTGAATTCATTTTTTATTCTTTATGATCTTTTACTTTCATTATCGGCAGGAGCTTATTCAGAAGCTCCTGCGAAATAATTTCTCATTAGATTTATTTCAAACTCTCAGAATCCGAAATAGTTTTTTGTATTATAATAACAGATGTCCTGTATAATTTTTCCTACCCATTCTTCGTCGTTGGGAAGAAGCCCTTTTTCCATTTCGGAGCCAAATATATTGCATACAAGTCTTCTGAAATATTCGTGTCTTGAAAAAGAAAGAAAACTTCGCGAATCCGTCAGCATTCCGATAAAAGTGCTTATCAGTCCTAAATTTGAAACTGTATTCATCTGTTTTTCCATCCCATCCAGCTGATCCAGGAACCACCAGGCGGCCCCGAACTGTACTTTTCCTTTGATTCCTTCTTCATTAAAGTTCCCGGCCATGGTTGCCAAAACTTCATTAAGCGTTGGATTGAGGGTATAGATAATAGATTTTGCCAGCTTATCTTCCGCATTGAGTTCGTCAAACATCACACTCATTCTTTGGGCAAAGTATGATTCTCCGATAGCATCATAACCGGCATTTATACCGATACGATGAAGCATTTTCGAATTGTTATTCCGGGTTGCGCCTACATGAAACTGTTGTACCCAGCCTTTAGCCGCATACATTTTGCAAAGCTCTTTCAGAAGATAGCCGGATAAGGCTTCAGGATCTGAAAATGTTTTTCGGTTACCCGCTAAAAACTCACGGAACTCATGGTCTAAAGTACTGTTCCACTTTGTAGTATCCGGAAAAAATTCAAATCCATGATCTGAAATTCTGGCTCCGTTATCGTGAAAATAATTTATTCTTATGTATAATGCTTCCAATAGATCAGAAGCTGATTGGATAGCTACTCCACTGGCATTTTCAAGTTTCTGAACATTTTTACGGTAAGCTTCCTCATCGGTAAAAGTGATGTAAACATCAGGTCTGAAAGCAGGAAACACACGAGTTTTAAAATCAGATGTTTTAATATCCTGATGAAATTCCAGATTGTCTGAGGGGTCGTCTGTGGTACAAAGCGTTTCTACCCCGAAGTGCTGAAGCAACTGTTGCGGCCTGAAACTATCTGACTTAAGCGCATCATTCATTTTGGAATACACCGCTTCCGAATTTTTCCCGGAAAGATATTCTGTGATTCCGAACGGATTTTTAAGCTCCAGATGGGTCCAGTGAAATAAAGGATTTCTGAGTGTATAAGGTACTACTTCTGTCCATTTGTTGAATTTCTCTTCGTCTGTTGCATTTCCGGAAATGAATTTCTCCTGTACTCCGAAGTTTCGCATAGCTCTCCATTTGTAATGATCGCCATCCAGCCAAATTGCTGCAGGAGAACGGAAATTTTGATTTTTTGCAATGACATCAGGTTCGAGGTGATTGTGATAATCGATCACCGGGAGATCTTTTGCATAAGAAAAATACAGATTTTCAGCTTTTGCTGATTCCAACAAAAACGATTCTCCGAAAACTTCTTTATTGTTAATGAAACTCTTCATTATTAATAGCCTTATTATATTACATAGCACAGTTTTCACCTGTGACTGTCTTTATTAACCCTTAAGATTAATTAATTTTTAACTTAAAAAACAAGACCCGATGAAACTTTCACAGAGCCTTGCCTCTATATGAAGAAAATTAAGTTTAGTTTACAATTTAAACACCACTGAAAGCACTGAAACCGCCATCAACAGGCAATAATGCACCGGTAATGAAGCTTGCAGCATCTGAACACAGGAACTGTACCGCTCCGTTGAGCTCTTCCACATCTCCGAAGCGTGCCATTGGCGTTTTAGCGATAACTTTTTTACTTCTGTCGGTTAAAGATCCATCAGGATTCAATAAGATAGCCCGGTTCTGATCACCTATGAAAAAACCCGGAGCAACAGCATTAACGCGTATTTTATCACCAAATTTTAAGGCAACATCAGAAGCCAGCCATTGGGTAAAATTGGTAATCGCAGATTTTGCGGCCGAATAGCCGGCAACTCTTGTAATCGCCGAATACGCTGCCATCGATGAAATATTAACGATACTTCCGCTTCCCTGATCTGCCATTACTTTACCGAAAACATAGCTTGGATAAACGGTTCCGTTGATATTAAGGTCGGTCACTTCATTCCAGCCTTCTATTTTCATATCAAAGAATGACTGTTCGGGAGATAAAGTTGCAGCAGGAATATTTCCACCGGCAATATTTAATAAGATATCTATCTTTCCGTATTTTTCTGTGATCTTTTTTGATGCTGATTCAAGACTTTCGATGTCCATTACATTCGCTTCTACAGCAAAGGCATCACCGCCTGAATCACTCAATTCTTTGACGCGAGCATCCAAAGTTGTCTGATTTCTTCCAAGTACTACCACTTTAGCTCCGGCTTCTATAAAGCTTTTCGCCAAACTTCCTCCTAAAACTCCTGAAGCTCCCGTAATAACGGCCACTTTATCTTTTATGCTGAATATTTCGTTCATTATTATGATTGATAATTGATGATTAATAATTGATCTAAACGTAATATTAATTTCCCTTCGACATTTCGTTTTGTACAGTTGCCATTACGCCTTCAATCTGTCCCAAAGCCAGCATTCTTCCTAAAAATGAATATCCTGGATGATAACCTTTATCAACATCATCGGTTAAAAGCCTTCCGTGATCGACTCTCATCGGAAGTGAAGGATTTTCTTTTTCAAATACACGAATCACGTCAATAAGTTTACCTCTTCCTGATAAATGTGTAGCTTCTATAAAATCGCCGTTCTCGAAAACATTGGTACTTCTGAGGTGAACAAATTTTGTTCTGTGTGCATATTTTTGGGCGAGCTTGGGAACGTCATTCTGAAGACCGGCACTCAGTGAGCCTGCACAGAAAGTAAGTCCGTTGTGAGGATTATCCACTGCATTCAGGAACCAGTCGATATCTTCTTCATTAGTCACGATTCTCGGTAAGCCCAGCAAAGCAAAAGGCGGATCGTCCGGGTGTACGCACATCTGAATGTTCCATTGCTCGCAGACAGGCATGATTTTTTCCAGAAAGTACTTCATGTTTTCACGAAGCTGATCTTTATCAATCCCGTCATATAAACTCAATAAATTCTTAAATAAAGCTACCGGATTCTGATCGCCTTCTTTAATATTTCCATTGACAAATCCCTGAGTTTTGACAATAACTGAATCAATCAAATCATTGTTATCAGATTCTGTCAGGGTATTTTTAAATTCTTCTACTTTTTCAAGTATTTCTGAATTATAATCGTTTTCAGCGCCCTCTCTTTTCAGAATATGAATTTCGAAATAAGCAAATTTAGCCTTATCAAAATAAAGTGATGAAGCACCATCTTCCCATTGATAAAAAAGATCGGTACGCGCCCAGTCCAGCACCGGCATAAAGTTATAGCAAATGGTATTAATGCCAGTTTTTCCCAGATTCTCTAAGCTCTGAATATAGTTTTCTATTAAAGAGTCCCGGTCTTCACCTCCGTATTTGATGGCTTCACTTACAGGAAGACTTTCCACTACAGACCAGCGAAGACCGTGACTTTCTATATATTGTTTATATTCCTGAATGGCATCCACCGGCCATATCTGTCCGTTCGGAATATCGTGGAGAGCAGAAACAATACCTTCCACACCGATCTGACGGAGCATATTTAATTTTATTTTGTCTTTCTGACCAAACCAGCGCCAGGTTTTTTCCATAATCTTTAAAAATTTTTATTCATTAAACAAAGCAGGTGCTTTTGGTAAACACCTACTTTGCTGTTAATATGAATGTAAGAATAAAATCAATTAATAACCAGGATTCTGGTATTTTGCTTTCACATCAGCAGAAACTTCCATTGCATCAAGCTGACTTTGAGGAATCGGTCTCAAGTAATGAAATTTCTGAATATTTCGTGTTACTGTTTGAGGTGTGTGGTCTCCATAGTTAGTACCTCCAATTTGATATGAAGCACCAAATTCTTCCCATTTCTGTGTACGTACCAGATCGTACCATCTGTAAAATTCACCATAATATTCTCTTGAACGTTCTGCCAAGATATAATCAATAGTAATGACAGAAGGTGTAGCGGCAACCATAGCAGCGCTGTTATCAGCTACATAAGTCACATTTTGAGCATTATTAAACTTCCATTTTCCTGCTCTGGCACGAATTACGTTAATCAAATCTCTTGCTGTCACCGATCCGGAAGCTCCTTTTACAGCAGCTTCTGCCGCAATGAAATAGAATTCTGAGAACTTAGCCACACTAAATGGACGTGTCAATCCTGCGTTAGGATATCCCAGGCCATTGCCATTATCTGTACGATAGGTTCCTATTTTCCACAAACCAGGGAAAACCATTCTGCTAATACCGTTTGGCGCAATCACCCAATCTGCTCTTCCGGGTAATACACCTGCTCCCACACCACTCTGTCCACCTCCGGAAGGGTACGTTGGTGTTTGTGAATCATCATATAGAAAGGATAGGATTGGATCACCTGGATGAACTGGTAAATTATTTGCATTGTATAGAGTTGTATAACTTGTAAGTCCTGTTCCTTCCTTGTCCCAATTTCCTCTATAGCTAGTTACAAAAGTTCCATCATAGCGGGAATCATTTGTTTTATCTGCAAATGTATTCTTTATAACTCCTATAGGAGGAGCCATTCGAACCCAAGGACGACCTAACGGTTGGGTAGCTGCACGCTGCACAGAACTTGAAATATCTGTAGGACCCCAAGCTGTTGTTTTACTGCTTTTAATATTGGTATAGTTCCAAGTCTGCATCCACGCTGCAAAGTTATCCGGACTCCAGCCACTGCCTTGTCCAACAGGATTACTTTCATTATAATAAGAACTTGATTGTGTGTGATCCGCATACAACATACATTCGCTATTTCTGTCATTGGACCCCACATTCACATCATAGTAAGTAGGTTGTAAAGCATAAGGTCCGGGATTATTGATTGCTGTTAAAGCTATATCGTAAGCCTGTTGGAAATACCATTGAGCATTATGACCATCTAAATCAGTTCTTGCAGTTTCCGGATAAGTTGGAATATTATTAGGATTCTGCAACCACCAACCATACGTGAGGTAGGCTTTTGCTAAAAATAGTCTTGCTACATTTTTTGTAACTCCTCCCGTTACACGTGGTGTTGCAGGTAAATTATCTATAGCTTTTTTGAGATCTGGAAATATTACCTTACTGTACACTTCTGGTACTGTATTTCTAACTGATGTTGCAGACGGGTTGATATTAAATGCCAACTCTCCGGAACCCAAATCCAAAGGTACTCCACCGTAAGTTTGCACTAACAGAAAGTAATCGAATGCTCTAAAAAACTTGGCTTCTGAAATTAATGATTCAGAAATTCCTAACGCCGGACCTTTCTCAATAATTCCATTGGCAGTGTTAATATAAGGAAATACAGAATTCCAGACCATACTAGTTGGAAAAGTATTAGAGTTGATATTTCCCTGGCCAGACATATCTAATTCCTTAAAATTTCCATCGGCACTTTGCCCCCATGTAGATTCATCTGTACCATTTTGGCAATTACTCATGTAATATCCATTCCCATACAAGCTTCGAAGATGTCTATATAAAGCAGTAACTCCTTCATTAAGTCCTTGGGTAGTACTAAAATAATCAACAGTATAAGTTGTTCTAGGTTGCTCATCTAAGATTTCATTACATCCTGTTAATGTAAGTGATAAGAAGAATGCCCCTATTATCACTTTTTTACTATGTTTTATCATGATTGTATTATTTTAAAAAGTTAAATTAAGGCCCATTAAATAATTTCTTGTCGAAGGGTTATTAGTACCTATAACTAGCTGACGAGCTTGATATCCACTAACCGCCTGATTTTGATCTCCTGTAGAGTTCGGTTCCGGATCCATGCCTGAAAATTTGTGATAAGGAGAGAATAGCACGATAGGATTGGTTACTGTAATATATATTCTGAAACTATTAATCTTAAGATCTTTCAGGAAATCTTTATTTACATTATATCCTAAAGTAATGGTACGGATTTTTAAATATGATGCATCGAACATTGCTAGTGTAGAAGAATATTTAGGATTATCCCCACTTAAGTGACGGCCTGGACGTGGATAATATGCATCTGTATTTTCAGGAGTCCAATAATCTACATCTACGTTATTTCCCCTACCTGTCAATCTGTTAAGATAACTTGCTGATCCATAAAGAGTACTGATCAAAACGCCCCCATGCTGGAATGCGCCTACTGCACTTAATTCAAAGTTTTTGTATGAGAATTTAGTATTAAAACCACCCTGCCAGTCAGGAGCTGTATCAATAATCTGTCTGTCATCTGGACCTATTGCTCGTACTGGAGTTCCATCTGCATTATATCCTCCAGTGTAAAGAACCTTAATAGATCCTACTACATCGGCAGCTGTACCTGGCTCCAAAATACTTTGGTAAGGATCACCCGCTTGCCAAAGTCCTACATATTGATAATCATATAGTGAGTTGATATTGTGACCAACAAACCAAAGGTTATTTACGTCCCTGTCAATTCCGGATGATAAAGCTAAGATCTTATTTTTATTGCTATAAAAATTAACTCCTGCCTCCCACGAGAAACCGTCAGGATTATTAATAATCAAACCATTAAGTGAAACCTCTAAACCTTTATTTTCTGTCTCAGCAACATTTTTAGTTACAAAAGAAAGTCCTGAAGAGGCAGGAAGTCCCTTATTAGCTAAAAGGTCAAAAGTATGAGTTCTATAGTATTCAACTGATCCTGTCAATCTATTATTGAACAATCCAAAATCTACACCGTAATTCTGAGTTTTTGAGTACTCCCAACCAAGTCCAGCATTTGGTGCTTGATTTACATAAACACCACTACTGTTGGTCGTACCAAAGTTATAAGGAGTAACCGTTAACGCACCTAAGGTAGAATATGGATTTACAGCCTGATTGGATGTCTGCCCCCAACCAAATCTGAATTTAAGCAGATTTAGCGCTTTTACATTCTGCATAAAGGATTCATTGGTTACATTCCAACCCAACGATATTGCTGGATAAGTATGCCATTTGTTTCCCGGAGCCAATCTTGAGGATCCATCTGCACGAAGTGTTGCCGTCAACATATACTTATTATCGAAAGTGTACATTACTCTTCCCATTGCAGAAAGAAGACCAGTCTGTGAATATGCCTGATCATTAGGATTTACGGTAATATCAGCTTGGGGAGACTGTCCCAGGTTATAATATTGGAAAAAATCTGCAGGAACATTTAATGCACTCATATAAGTACTGATATATCTGTTATTCTCTGCCGAATATAAACCGACTGCATTAATCTTATGCTTTCCAAACGTACGATCATAGGTAAGCAAATTTTCCAGCACCCAGTGATAAGTTTGATTATTACCTCTTCCTGCAGAAGATGCTGAAGCAGGATTTGTATTGAATACACCTACTCCTGTATAATTTCCACTATTGGTAGTACGATAATCCAAGCCTACATTAAGTCTATATTTTAAACCATTTAAAGGCAAGGTTAATTCTCCATATAGGTTATTATAAGAGGCAAATATTTTACTTTCATCTACATATTTTCCACCCAAGCCATTCAATCTTTCTCGGGTGTAGATCCAGGTATTATCGTTGCCTCCTGCAGTATTCATCAAAGGTAATAAACTGCCATCAGCATTATAAGGATTAACAAGCGGAGAATATCCTACAACAGCTCCAGAATTAATACCATTACCTTCAGTTTCAGTATAGTTGGTATTAGTAGTAAAACCAAATTTGAAACTTTTACCCACTTGCTGATCAAGTGCTAGTCGAATCGAGAATCTCTCATAATTCTGAAGAGGAATTATTGCATCCTGTTTAAAATAAGATATGCCCGCATTATAATTACCCCCTTCTGTACCACCAGAAACTCCAACGTCATGACTGGTAATCATTGCTGGTTTGTAATATAGCTTCTGCCAATCGGTATTATTATTGTTAGATTCATTCGTACCATTTGTATATATCCCAGCATCTGCACGTAACTTCGCAAATTTTGGTCCATCCATTACCGGATATTTTGAAAATAGTGTCTGAACACCCGTAAAAGTGTTATATGAAAAACGAGGTTTTTGCCCTTTTGTTCCTCTGTTAGAAGTTACCAAAATTACCCCATTTGCACCTCTGGAACCATAAATTGCAGTTGCAGAAGCGTCTTTTAAAATGTCAATACTTTTAATATCACTTGAGCTAATATCTGATAAAGAACCTGCAAAAGGAATACCGTCAAGAACAACTAAAGGATCATTTGCACCTGCACTTGTTCCTAAAGAACGAGTTCCCCTGATTCTTATCTGTAATGCTGCGCCAGGTTTGGTAGATGACTGAGAAATATCTACACCTGCAGTTCTCCCTTGTAAAGCCTGGGTAATGTTGGCAGAAGGTACCTCGCGAAGTGCATCTCCTTTTACGGTAGCCACAGATCCTGTTACGGCTTCTTTTCTTTGGGTACCGTATCCGATCATGACTACTTCCTCTATCTTTTTCTCCTTAGGCACCGTATCTTTCTTAACCTGGGAATACGCCAAGCCGGAAGGTAATAAGGCCATGGCAAAAAATAAGGCCGCCTTATTGGTTTTAGCTAAATAAAATCGGTTCATAATTATTATTTTTAAATATTAGGGTTGAATAAAAAGGCCATTAATAATTATAATTCTGAAAATCCTTAGTGTTAGCAGCCTTTTCATTTTTTATTAGATATACATGTTCACAATAGCTTCAAACAATTCTTGTTTTCCACTTTTTGGCTCAGGTTCCCCGATTTCATGTGCTATTCTCTGAAGATCTTCCAATTTAAGGTTGCCTTCTTCAAATGCCTTCCCGTTTCCGTTGTCAAAAGAAGCGTAGCGATTTGTTCTTAATTTTTTATAATCTGAATTTTCAAGGATATCGGCCGCTGCCAGAAGTCCTTTTGCAAATACATCCATCCCAGAAATATGAGAGATAAATAAATCTTCCGGATCGATAGAATTTCTTCTGATCTTAGCATCAAAATTAACTCCTCCATTTCCTAAACCTCCTGCAGGAAGCAATACAAGCCAAGCCTGAACCATCTCAAGATAATCTACAGGGAACTGATCTGTATCCCAGCCATTCTGATAGTCTCCTCTATTAGCGTCGATACTACCTAAAAGTCCCGCATCTACAGCAACCTGAAGCTCATGCTCGAAAGTATGGCCTGCCAGCGTAGCGTGGTTAACTTCAATATTTAATTTAAAATCTTTATCCAATCCATAGTGTCTCAAGAAACCAATCACCGTTTCAGAATCGTAGTCATATTGGTGTTTTGTAGGCTCCATCGGTTTAGGTTCAATCAGGAAAGTCCCTTTAAAACCTTGCTGACGTGCATAATCTCTGGACATTGAAAGAAAACGTGCCAGGTGATCTTTTTCACGTTTCATATCTGTGTTCAGAAGGCTCATATATCCTTCTCTTCCGCCCCAGAATACGTAGTTTTCACCCCCTAAAGCAATTGTCGCGTCGATGGAATTTTTCACCTGAGTTCCTGCACACGCAACAACATCAAAATTAGGGTTTGTAGAAGCCCCGTTCATGTATCTTTCATGGGTAAAAACATTTGCTGTTCCCCATAAAAGCTTGATTCCAGTCTCTGCCTGCTTTTGCTTTGCATACTCTACCACTGCCTGAAGGTTTTTTTCGTAATCTTTCCAGTTGTCGGCCGGGTCTACAAGATCGATATCATGGAAACAATAGTAGCTGAAGCCCATTTTAGACATAAACTCAAAACCTGCATCCATTTTGTGCATTGCTCTTGTAACAGCGTCATTACCGATATCCCAAGGATGATGAATGGTAGCTCCTCCGAAAGGATCGCTTCCGTTTGCACATAAGGTATGCCACCATGCCATTGCAAAGCGTGTCCAGTCTTTCATAGGTTTTCCCATGACAACTTTTTCAGCATCATAATAGCGGAATGCCATTGGATTTCTGCTTTCCTTCCCTTCAAATTTAATTTTGTCGATACCTGTAAAAAACTCTTTCGTACCTGTTAAAGTGTTCATATTTCTTATTTATTTTTATTTAAAGTTTGCGTAGTCATTCCCTTCTCACTGATGTAGAAAGATCAGTAAGTGCCGAGGAATTTTTCCGCTGATTCGTTTTTAGATTATTTCATTAAGATGATGCTTCCATCTTGTATAGGCTTCCAGATATTGTTCTTGTTTCTCGTGTTCAGGCTCTATCACTGCAATTTTTTCGAGTGATGAAAATGCTTCTTTAGAATCTGCATAAAACCCTATTCCTATTCCCGCAGCTCTTGCAGCTCCTACAGCTCCGTCGGTATCATAAAGTTCAATTACTGCATTACTGACACTGGAAAGTGACTGACGAAAAATTGAACTTAAAAACATATTGGCATTTCCTGCACGAATCACCTGAATATCCATCCCGATATTTCTCATGATATTCATTCCGTATTCGTAAGAAAATACGATTCCTTCCTGCGCTGCGCGCAATATGTCTCCTTTTGTATGGATATTAAAATTAATTCCGTGTATTGAACAGTTGGTTTCTTTGTTTTCCAGTACTCTTTCTGCACCGTTTCCGAAAGGTACAATACTTAATCCTTTGGAACCTACAGGCGAAAGCGAAGCCAGCTCATTCATGTCTCCGTATGAAGATAATGACGTTGCAAAATTATGCTTCAGCCATGAATTCAAGATTCCTGTCCCATTGATGCAAAGCAAAACGCCCAGCCTGATCTGCTCTGGTGTATAATTAACGTGAGCAAATGTATTGACTCTTGATAATTTGTCATATTCAAGCTGATCGAGCACACCATACACAACTCCTGAAGTTCCGGCAGTGGAAGCAATTTCTCCCGGATTAAAAACATTTAGTGAAAGTGCGTTGTTTGGCTGATCTCCTGCTCTATATGAGATCGGTGTTCCTTCTTTTAAACCTAATTCCTGAGCTGCTGCTGCAGAAACCGTAGCCTGAATCCCGAACGTAGGAATAATCTCCGGGAAGAAGCTTTTAGGAATTCCGTAATGGCCGATTACGTCTTCCGAAATACAATTGTTTTTAAAATCCCAGAAAATCCCTTCCGACAACCCTTCGATCGTTATTCCGATTTGTCCGGACAGTTTCATAGCGATATAATCTCCGGGAAGCATTATTTTATCAATCTGATCAAAAATTTCAGGTTCGTTTTCTTTCACCCATGCTAGTTTTGATGCTGTAAAGTTTCCCGGTGAATTTAATAAATGAGATAAACATTTTTCTTCACCAATTTCTTTAAAAGCCTTTTCTCCATACGGCACTGCGCGGCTGTCGCACCAGATAATGGATGGTCTTAATAAATTCTGATCTTTGTCTACAAGGATAAGCCCGTGCATCTGCCATGTAATGCCAATTCCTTTAATATCTTCCGCATGTACTCCTGATTCATGCATAACAGCTTCATGAGCCAGTTTCAGGTTTGTCCACCAGTCACCGGGGTTCTGTTCTGCCCATCCGGGATTGATGGCGGTGATTTTCATTTCCTTTTTTGGAGAAAATTCTGAAGCAATCACCTTTCCGCTAGATGCCTCGATGAGACAAACTTTTACAGAAGAACTGCCGATGTCATAGCCTAGTAAGTACATAATTTAGATAGAAGCGTATTTATTTGATTAGTTTAGTATTATTTTTCTTGTAGATCTTTGCATCGAACTTATAATATCTTGCAGCACGGTGCGAAACGTTTTTCTCAATCTCATCCAACGGTACAATATAGTTGAAGGATGATATTTTTTTATGAAAATTTTTAATGTCAATATATTTTTCACTTAATGCGCTGTAAAGCTGGTACAGTTGCCTGATCGTAAACCTCTTCGGCAGCAGCTCAAAAATAATGGAGAAGTCGGATTCTATCCACTTTCTGATCTCCACCAGCGATTCGCTGATAATCTTATTATGATCGAACGGCAAGGTCGGCACTTCATCAATCGGAAACCAGTCTACTGTGTCATATTTTGTGCTGTTGATCTTATGATCGATCTTACAGAGCGATAAATATGCTACTGTAATGATCCTGTCTATATGATGCTTATACTCCTTTCCCATCCATTTTATATCATGTTCATTGTTGGCACGACTGGGATCTGCAAAACATTTGAACTGCTTAAGGACCATTTTCCTGATTCCTGTCAACTCGTGAAGTACTCTTTCAGCGGCATCATCTACATCTTCATCACTAAAAATCAAACTGCCCGGAAGTTTTCTCTGTCTTTCCAAAGGGATCTCATCCACATGTCGCTGAACCAATAAAATATTTAGGCGGTTTTCGAGATCAAATCCGAATACTACACAATCTACAGATACATACGTATGAATAAAGTTAGGGCTCATTTAATTGTTAACATTTATGTAACATCACAAATATAAAAATTCAAATGAATAAAAAAAATAAATTTACTGCTATTACCTACATATCAATAATTTACATATCGATTTTTTATGATAACAATTGTATATAAAATATGATAAGGTTATCATATTTTATATACTTATCCTGATCTTAAAATATGAGTTTACAACACTTTGTAAAAAAAATGTTAAAAAATAATAATGAAATTTTCCTTACAAAATACTATGATAAGAAACGTTAAAAAAAATATTAACTTTTTTATTAAAAAGTGTAAAAAAAACACTTTTAAGGGTTAAAATACTCAAAAAAATCGTTTTTTTCTTTACCGTTTTTATACCCAAGATCATAAAATTATGCTAAAAAGGAAATATTAATGAAAGTTTGTAAATTAATTTATGATAACATACCGTTGAACAAATTTAACCTTAAATATACCCTGTATTCTGCACGCATTTACAGCAAATCAAAAGAAGAAGCAGAAGTTTATTATTTCCTTATATTCCATTAAGCATATAAAAAAATAATAATTTAATGTGAGTATAATTTTACATTGGAATTGTGTGTATGGCACAACTTCTGATATAGCAAAGGCAACACTAAAATCAAAAAATTATGTCTATAAAAATACAAGTTGCTATGTGCAAGGATTGCAATGGCTATTACTCCGCGGCTCCTTTAGAAAAAAAAGATGTTCATCACCCTGAAATCATCGATCATTTTTTTTATCATGGTGAGCCATGGTTTACTCTTGATAAAAGTACTTTTGTAAAGTTTAAAAACTATGAAAATTCGGAAATCGTAATCGTTGATCTTCATCAGCATCAAAAGCAGGATTACCAGTATTGCAGATGTACAAAGAGGAAAACAGTTTCTAAAAAGAAATATGCCCACAGCGTTACCAGAAAGCAAAAAGAAGCTGGTTTTGTAGAGAAAAACGATGCTGATACTGATATTTATTTTAAAGATTTATATTATACTTATAATAATTTCCATGGTTTAAATACCAATAGTTATAGTAACTCTAACAGGAAGTTTCATTAAGATGTTTCAGCAGCTTCAAAAGAGCTCTTTAGAATAAAAAGCCAGAGATAATCCTTAATTATCTCTGGCTTGTATTTTCCGGACTAGTATTAATTTTAGTTTTATTAGGTGTCTTTATGAATAATTAAATTATTCAATGGTAGGTGTGTGGTGTGGTTTACGAAACTAAAATCTTTTTATTTGAAAAAACATTAACCATGACTTTTTCAATTCTGTTTCGATCAGCATCTGTCAAATTAGATCCCGAAGGAAGACATAAACTAGTATTGAAGAGCGTTTCTGCAAAGTTACCTCCATAGTATGGTGCATCTTTGAAAACAGGCTGCATATGCATTGGTTTCCATATAGGACGTGATTCTATATGATCTTCTAAAAATGCCAGGCGAAGATCTTCGTGGCTTTTTGATGCTAATTTCTTATCAACCGTAATTACAGACAGCCAGTGATTGCTGTAAAAATCTCCGTTCGGCTCGGAAAAAAGTTCAATACCATCCATATCTTTAGTAACATCAGCGTAGAAATCGTGCATTTTTCTGCGGCCTTCTACTCTGCTGTTCAGAACTTCCATCTGACCTCTTCCGATTCCTGCACATATATTGCTCATTCTGTAATTGTATCCGATCTCAGAATGCTGATAGTGTGGTGCTTTATCCCGAGCCTGTGTAGAAAGGAATACAGCCCTGTCCTTATCTTCTTTAGAATGGCAAACCAATGCTCCCCCACCCGAAGTAGTGATGATTTTATTACCATTAAAAGATAAGATCCCGAAACGTCCGAATGTTCCGCACGCTCTGCCCTTATAGGTTGATCCTAATGATTCGGCAGCATCTTCAATCAAAGGAATATCAAACTCTGAAGCTACTGCTAAAATTTCATCCATTTTGGCGGGCATTCCATAAAGATTGACCGCAATGATTGCTTTTGGCTTTTTCCCTTTGGTAATTCTATCCTTCACTGCCTCCCTTAAAGCCACAGGACACATATTCCAAGTGTCCTTTTCTGAATCTACGAATACCGGAGTTGCCCCAAGATACACGATAGGATTAGCAGATGCTGAAAACGTTAAAGACTGGCAGATCACTTCATCTCCATACCCTACATTACATTCAATTAATGCAAGGTGTAAAGCCGCCGTACCTGAAGAAAGAGCTGCGACCTTTGTTTTCTGATTTAAAAAATTTTCCAAATCACCTTCAAAACCATTTACATTGGGTCCAAGAGGAGCAATCCAATTGGTCTCAAAAGCCTGGTTGATATACTTTAGCTCTCCACCTCCCATGTGAGGTGAAGAAAGCCATACCTCGATGTTCATACTCAATTTTTATTTTTATTATTTATAATTCGGTAACTTTTATTACTTTACCAGGGTTTCCGACCACTGTTGCGCCGTCAGGAATATCACTGATGATAACTGCTCCTGCCCCGATAGTACACCATTTTCCTATTCTTATGCCCTGGATTACGCTTACTCCTAATCCAACATGCGTTCCTTCTCCTACATAAACGCTTCCTCCCAATGCAGCATTTGGTGAAATATGCACAAAATCCTCAATAACACAATCATGATCTATTGATGAATTGGTATTGATAATACAATGCTTTCCTATACTCACTGCAGAGTTGATGCTGACTCCTGACATGACAACTGTTCCTTCTTCTATATCTACTCTTTTGGAGACCGATGATTTCGGATGAAGTAAGGTAACATAAGTAAATAACGTATTCTGGTCAACAATATTCTTTCTTATTCGATTATTCCCTATTGAAATGATGATATCTATACTTTTTGATGGCGGTTTATGAATTACAGGATAATCCAGCAGTGTAGTTTTAGATATATTTTCATCTATAAACCCATTAATGTGGTATCCTTTTTCTTCAGCAACTTCAGCAACTACCTTGCCATGACCACTTGCTCCGTATAAATACATGTTGTTTCTGTTTAATTATTTCCGTTAAAAACCTCTGTCGTTGCCTGCCCTTCCTTATTAATTCCTTCTTTTTTAAAAACTTTCTTAAAAGTGAGAAATATAATTTTGCAATCCAATGCAAAAGACAAATGATCGATATACCATACATCCAGTTCAAATTTCTTTGCCCATGAAATAGCATTTCTTCCGTTTACCTGTGCCCATCCGGTAATTCCCGGGCGAACTTCGTGCCTGCGTTTCTGAGACTCGTTATACAAAGGCAGATACTGTGGCAATAAGGGCCGGGGACCTATCAACGACATATCACCTTTCAACACATTGATAAGCTGAGGAATTTCATCAAGAGAAGTTTTACGAACAAATGCTCCTATTGAAGTAAGTCTGTCCGAATCCGGAAGCAGATTTCCATCAGCATCTTTCTTGTCATTCATCGTTTTGAATTTGATGATTTTAAAAATTCTTTCGTTTAAACCCGGACGTGCCTGAAAGAAAAATGGCTTACCTTCATTTGCAAAAAACAGTCCAATGGTTACAATAATAAAAACTGGAGATAAGATTAATAATCCTAAAAACGCTATAATGAAATCAAAAAATCTTTTTAAAAAAAAATTGTACATTATATTATTATATTATTTAAAATATGATCACCGAATGATTTGTTTTATTGATTTCAAATATTCCTTAGCTAATAACTCTCTGTCAAAATTATTCTTCGCATACTGATATCCGTTTTGGCCTTCTATCTGTAGCCTTTTTTCATCATTAAGATATTCACGTATTGCCTTACTGTATTCTTCAGCATTTTCGGGCTCAACATAAATACCTGCACGGGCTTCTTCAACTAATTCGCGTGATACTCCGTCGATTGCCATCAAAATGGGCTTCTTACATGAAAAATAATCAAAAGATTTATTTGAATACACCGTTTTAAATGTCTCTACTTTTTTTAATACAGAAGCTCCCATTTCTGATGCTAAAATATACTTAAATACCTCTTTTTTGGGAACAGGATTTAAAAAGCGTACATTAATTACGTTCATTTGCTTTGCTTTATCTTTCAATCGATCTTTTTCCATACCCTGTCCAATTAATAAAAATAAAACATTTGTATCTTCAAGCTTTTTGCCTGCATCCAAAATTTGGTCTAAATGATTGGCAACCCCATGTGCTCCAACATAAGTAATTACAAAATAGTTTTCCAAATCATGCTCTTTTCTAAAGCTTTTGCGATCAAAATTTCTCATAATTTCTTCCGAAAGAGAAAAATCTGCCGCATTAGGTATCATAATCAATTTGCTTTTATCGACACCTTTTTTTTCATTTAAAGTTTTATAAAATGCAGGAGTAAGCACATTTATAAGTTTTGCTCTTTTATATACAAAAGCTTCAAACCAATAAGCAAACTTAATAATAAATTTATTGGTAAGTACTCCGGTATCAATAGCTGATTCTGGCCATAAATCTCTAATCTCGAAAATCATCGGAATTCTTTTGAGTCTTGAAATCAGAAAACCAGAACCTCCAACAAATAGCGGCGGTGAGGTTACAACAACGGCATCAAATTTCCCTTCAATCTTAAACATTCCTGCCCAAAGAGAGGAAAACATAAATGAGAAATAGCCCCATAAGCGACCTATAAAGCCCTTGTTATATGCTTCTGAAACATGAGTTCGATGAACTATTATTTCGCCTTGTCTTTTTTTTACGAAATATTTACCTTTATATTCTGCTCTTTTTTCCGATCCTGAATAATGCATCATTCCTGCTATAACAGTCACTTCATGCCCTTGAGCAGTCCAAGTTTTTGTGATTTCGTTCCATCTGGAACCTCCGGGATCATCTTCTTCTAAAAAATACTGATGTAATAGTAGGATTCTCATTAAGAAATATTATTATAAGTTTTCGCTTACTTAATTAAAGATTTGATTATTTGGGGTTTACCAGAAGCCGTTGGTGGAATTTCATCAACCTTAATCCATTCTATTGGAAAATCTTCCTGAAGATGGTCATGGATTTTTTTCTCAATTCGGGGCAAAACAGATTCATCATATTCTTTAGATGGAATATATTCAATTTTCATGGAAGATATATCTTCTTGAATTACACGAAATTGTGTTATTCCAGTTTCAAATTCAAAAATCCCTGTAAAAAAATGAACAATCATAAATTTATTTGATTTGGTATGTACAATATCGGTATCACGACCAATTACCTTTTCTAATAAAGGAAATGCAAATTTTCTATTAGCAGGATATTGATTGCGAGGTAAGCGAATTGCCAAATCACCAGTGTAGTATCTAATTATCGGCATTGATCTCGAGTCTAATCTAGTTACTACCACATGACCCAACTGCCCGTCTTCAACATCGTTACCTTCTTTATCAAGTAATTCCAGATAAATATGTGGGGTCATGATATAATAATAATCCAGATCATGCTGCGCTGCAATCATTAGTCCTTCTGAACAAGCATATGTATCGTAAACTTTACATCCAAAGACTTCTTTAATTTTAGAACGAAAATGTGGAAACATTTTGTCTCCCCAGCTAATTGCACCATCGAAGTGAATATCCTTGAATCCTTCTTTTTCGGCAATTTTTGCTAATAAATAAATCGATGAAGCATAACCACCTATATGATAATTTTTCCTGTTCCGAAATTTTCTCATCAACTGAGCAGACGAAGTTTCAGACATTCCGAAAGCATTGCTATAGGTTGTTCTTAAAAAATAATCTTTGAAAGTTTTTAAAATACCTCTATTAATAGTCATCCCAGTCTGTAATATAGGTTTTCCGGGCTTCCATCCTGCCCATTCCCACCATAGCATCTGGATGGCTCTATTGACATCTTGTTCTTTTACATTCATATACGTTATACCCTGAATTCCGGAAGAGCCACTAGTCATTTTTTTGATTAGTTTTTCTTTATCTTCAGAAAGCAATACGTCTATATTTTCCTTATAGTCTTTCTTCTTCATAATTGGAAATTTTTTTATCCAATTAAACGGATCTTCAGCAGTCTCAGTTTTCAATTCTTTATAAAAAGGTATTTCCTGAACTGCAAATTTCAAGAGATTAGATAAGTTTTCTTTTTGTAAATTAATCAATTCAGATTCTGAAAGTTTAGATATAAGTCGCCATTTTTTTAATTCAACCATTGTTTGAGTTGAAAATAAAATGTCACCAATAGGCATGACCATTTTTTCTAAAATTAAATTATATATTTTCATGATAATAGATTAATCCATTTATGTTTTACTACTTCCCAATCAAAATTCGAAACTTTACTTAGTGCATTTTCCGTTACGTTGTTTACCAAATCCTGATTCTCAAGCAGATCTATAATAGCTTGAGCCATTTGTTCTTTATTATTTTTTTCAACCAATAAAGCATCTTTGCTGTGATCCAATAAAAATGGAATCCCTCCTACAGAGGTGGTTACCACCGGAAGTCCTAATGCCATTGCCTCCAAAACACTTACTGGTGTATTATCGTAATTCGTAGTATTGATAAAGATATCATATTCTTCAGATAATTTATGCCATTCTTCTTTTGCTAATCGGCCCGTGATTTTAATTTTCTCCATTAAAGATTTTTTTTTAGCATATTTTTTAAATACTTCCATACTTCCGTCTTTATCAGGACCTACCATACATAATTTTGTTTGTGGATATTTTTTTGCTACAATCTCCAGTACATCTATTGCCAAATTCGGATTGTAGTCTGCATGGAAAGATCTCACCCATAATATGTTTGGAGATATTTTATTTCTTTTTTTAAATTGATAATTCTCAATTTCAATATTGTTGGGTATAATAATGGATTTATAGCCGTTTTTTTGAAAGTGATAATTTAAATATCCTGATACGGCAACATTTTCAAAAGAATTTTTAAATAAGAGATCACTGCACCATTTTGAGTTTTTCAATCTTTCAGGTAAGTTCCCTCCATGAAGAATAGGAATATATTTTATATTTAATAACCTTGAAATCATCCCGACTGAAAATGCAAACCAAAAAGCACTGGTGCTATAGGTATCAATTAAAACGTATTTGATTTGATTTCTGTTTTTAATTACAGAAAAACACATCTCAAAAAGCCTTTTAATTTTATTTAATGAATGGCCCGCATAGATCACTTCGATGTTTTCTTTTTCAAACAACACTCCCAATGTTTCTACAGTTCCCGGCGTGTTCCCGTATTTGCTTAGATTATTACCAACGTAAAGAATTTTTCTTGCTTTAGCCATTATCAAAAAGATTAGAATATTGTTTAATAATTATAGAAGAGTTAAAATTTTTCTCAGCAAATTTTCTATTTCTTTTACCGATATCTTCAAGTTCCGTTTTATTTAAGCTAAGCATATTTTTAAGTGCTGTTGAGATTGACGTTGAGTCGGTCGGAACGCATAGAAGCGAATCATTATCAATTAAAATACTATTGTCTGAAATATTAGATGCGACAACAGGTTTTCCACAAGCCATTGCTTCACATACAGCATTAGGCAAACCTTCATAAAAACTAAAAAGCCCTACTCCATTAGCTTTTTGCATCACCTCATGAATGTTTTTTACTGGATGATGAAATTTAAATATATTGCCTAATCCGTACTTTTCAATTTTTAATTTCCCTTCATCTAAGGATTTGTCCAAAACCTCTCCATACCAATTAATATCCAATTTTTCCTGAAATGATTTAGGTAAAAGAGCTATACCTTCAATAAGCCCATTCAGGTTTTTTAAATACTGATGACTGGCAGGAATTACTAAATTAAATTTTTTATTATCCGAACTTGGAGAAGTAGAATACTTTTCAAGATCAACTATATTATAAATTGTTTTACATTTATTTTTTAATAAAGGATTGGAACGAATTACCATATTTGCGTTTAGATGGGAATTACAGACCACAAAATCCGCCAGACTATGAAAAAGTCTCATTATTTTCCACTTCATTTTTATTTGCATTACCGGATTTGCACTACGCTCCCCTACAATCAGCTTCCATCGACGAAAAGGCAGAGACGAAATTTCGGAAATAAAAACAGGTCCTGATAAAAAAGAAATAACGACATCAAAATTATTGTTTCGTATAAATTTTCTAATCTTAAATATTCTTCGCAGATAATTTTTGTGGCTAATTAAATTAATCTTAATTCCAGCATTACTTAATTCAGCATTATAAAAATCCAGCGGATGGTATACTAAAAATTGCACCTCGTTATTATTAGCTAAAAATCCTTTAGCCAATTCAACCATCTGCTTTTGGGCTCCGCCAGAACCCAGACTATCAATAAAAAATAATATCTTCATTTAATTAATAAAAAAGGGTAATCATTATAATTTTGTATTTATTAATTCGATGAACCTATTGGCTACGTTTTCAATATTATATTGATCTATATCAATTTCCAGCGAATTGCTATAATTTCCTCTCAAAAATTGATCAAAATCAGAAATATTATTAATGTCAAATTGCATACTAAGTATAGGGCGATTCGTTAAGCCATAATCTATTAATTTACTAGGAGATTGAGCTGACTCTTTATTTTCAAAATTTATCAAAAAATCCATTTTACTTAATTCGTAAATTAGTTCATCTCTGGGTATATACTCCCTCACTTCAATCTTACTATTAAGACGGCTGTAGTAGTCTTTGATTAAACTATCATCTTTTGTGTAGATAATAAATTTAAAGTCATCTTTTATGGTACACAAATGATCTAAAAACAATTTGGGATCACGAATTTCCGGATAAAAAACTCCGGCATACGCAAATGTAGGCACAGAATTATGTATTTCACCCTCAAAAACTTTAGTATTTGAAAAATTAAAACCTTGAGGAATTACATGTATCTTGTCATGAAACTCCGGATAGTATGAACTTCTGGCATTTTCTATAGGAATAGTAACAAAATCAGCACGTTCCATAAATTGTTTCTCCAATTGTTTAAAATAAAAAGGGGGATTTTCTAAAACGTTCATCATAAATGGATCGCCACAATCTGCTATCCATACTTTTGCTAATTTTGTATTACTGCGAATTGCTCTGTAGCACCCCCAATGAATTGCATGTGGCGCAGCAATGGAAATTAAAACATCAAAATCACTAAAATCTTTTAATGTCTGCGGAATCTTCCATAAAAACTCAATATTTGGATACATTATCTTTTTTCTGAAGAGTTTTAACAGAATTTTATCTATCAATGAATATTTTTCTTTTTTATTAGAATGTTTTTTTATAAATAAAAGTTTAGAAAAAGATTTTAAGCTAATTTTATTAAATAAATTCCATTTTGAATATTCTTCTGGAGAGCAATTGGCTACTAAAGTAACATTATGATTTTTCGCTAATTCCACAGCCAATTCGGTTGTTCGATAAGATCGAGGGGATTGAAAAGGATAGATCATGTGGGAAACTATTAAAATATTCATTCAACTTTATTATTAATTATATTATAACAAGGATTTTTTTTGGGAATTATTTTCCCCGGATTACCTATGACTATACTTTCACTTGGCACATTAAAATTAACATAAGCTCCAGGTGCAATTAAAACATCGTCTTCAATCACAATACGCCCTACAATTACCGCATTTGTTCCAATCCAAACATTGTTTCCAATAATGGGTGCACCTTCTTTATTACCGCCATGAATTTTTCCGATAGTTACTCCGGGAGATATATTACAATTGATTCCTATTTTCACTTTTGGATTAATAATAATATGACCAAAATGGCCGATGTAAAAGCCTAAACCTATTTTAGTGTTGGGAACAATTTGAAATCCAAATTTATATCTTAAATGTCGAATGACAAATTTTGAAAAGAGCCGGATAAGCTTATTATTAGATAACGAACACATTCTGAAAAACACTAAATAACAAAAGCCCGGGTTACTCATGTTATATAAAATATCTTTGAATTTATATTTATTTTTAGGATAAATCCGATATAAATCACTTAATATATATTTTTTTAACATTAAATTAGAATAAAATTATTTAACAATTTTGCTTACAATATTCGATCTAAAAATTTAGAGATATAACTTATCTACAAATAGAGATATAATAAATAAATAGGATTCGAAAAATAGAAAACAGGTTCAAGCACTTTCATGTACAAAACAGCCTGCACATAAAAAGAGAAAGAAAAAATGACCGGCATCGCATACACAACCTTATTATATTTTCTTCCTTTGAAGTTCACCAGCCAAATATAGGCAATTATAGGGTATGATAATAGCATATATCTTCCACCAAGAGAAGGGATTGCCATTGTAAAATTGACAAATACCATCAGCACCAGTAAAAATGAGAACAGATATTTAGTCTTAGCATTATCAATGATTTCTTTTGAATTTTTAATAAATAAATACACTAAAAAATTCATGTAAACCCTGGTCAGAAAATCGAATGTTGCAGCAATCCAATAAAAACCGGTACCACCACTCGCTTTTCCTTGTATATAAGATTCGTCTGTATAAGACTCAGCCATTTTCACAATAAAAGTAGGGAATAGATCTATATAGTTTCTAACCAGGTCTAAAGAAATATTGGATACTAAAAAGCTTACAAAGAATAAGATTGTCCACAGCTTATAAAAATTTTTGCCAAAATACGCAATGACACTAACTCCTAAGAAAACCCAGAATGCTCCATGAAAAAATGGTGCGCACAACAGCAAAAGAAAATACTGATACTTCCCATTTCTAAAAATCTGAAAAATACTATACACTCCAATCCAGCCGGCCGTCCAGAACCGTACTCCGTTTATATTGAATATTTGATTTATCATGAATAAATACAACAAAATAAAGCAGGCAAGAGAAGTTGAATAATTTTTTTCTGCGATAAAAAATTTAAGGGATTTTAAGGCAAAAAATGTAAAAACGATTGCAAAAACCATGAACATGATATGGTAATTGGATGTAAAACGCGATACGTAAAATGCTACCGTATCAAAATAATAATCCTGCTTCCCTTTTTCAAAAGTAAAATATTCTATAAGATCTTTGTAAAATTTTGAATCAGTAACAAACCTATAGTGTTCAAATTTTTCGCGGTAAGTCGATCCGTCGATACTATCATTACTATTTTTCCCTTTATCAACCGAGAAAGAAAGACCAAAAAAAACAGAAAACAGGAAGATAATAATGAACGAAGATTTTGTTTTTAAAGTACGTAGTGAAAATAGAAATGCGAGAATGGGTGAAACCAGGAATAAAATTATTTTTATTACCTTATCCTCATTATTTTCTTTCTGCCAAACTGCCATAATATATTTTGTCTTTTAAAAATAAAGATTATTGTTTACCTAGTGTAATAAATTTCTTCTCTATATAATTATATGTAAAGCTTGAAATTATTAATGTTAATAATATTGTTACAGCTAAAAGAGCAGGTATATTCTTTATCCAAATAATAAGTAAGCTAATTATTAATACATGGAAAATATAAATTGAATAAGAAATGTCTCCCATGTAAATCATAGATGCCGTAGATCTCTTATTAATATCAAGAGAGAAATAATTTTCATATTGAAGAACAGAAGTAAATAACAATATGCATGCAAAAAATGAAAGTATATCATTATAAGGCATTAGCATTGCAATTATCATGAAAACAAAAGATCCAAACAGAATAAGACTATATACATTTTTCTTCAATTTAGGAATTCTATTCTTTATAAATAATTCTGCTATTACACAACCTGCCAGGAAAAGAATCATATGGAGAGAGCCTGCCAGACTTACGAATAAAGATACAAAAGGGATGTTATTTTCAATCGAAGTAAATTTAATAAGAGAAAAACAAATCAAAAATAACAATGGAATCAGAACAAAAATAATTCTCTTCTGAACTTTAAAAAAAAGAAGAATAAAAAACAAACTGTAAAAAAACATTTCAAATAAAGTAGACCATGCAACACCAACAATTAGGCTATTATAAGACCATTTTGTATCCCAAGGAAGCATAAGAATATTTTGAGAAAGTGTTTTAAAATCTAGGTTAAAATCCTGAAAATTTATTTTATACAAAATATAAAATAGTAAAGCAAATAAATATAAAGGATAAATTCTGAATACTCTTTTTTTAAGATATTTCCAAGGGTTTGCTTGTTCTTTAGTCGTTAAATATATTAAGAATCCACTTAAAACAAAAAAAATATCAACGCCATACTGACCTGATAAAAAGTATTCGCCGAAAGGCTTAAAATTACTTTTTTGGAACACATGAGTAATTAAAACACTTATTGCGGCAAAAGCCCTTAATATTTGCAGGGTATTTATTTGCATTTTTATTTTTTCAAAATTTTATTTTTAGGTATAAAGCCATAATATTCTACTTCCCCTTTCCAAGGAATAAACTTATCTGGATCTAAATCTTTTATCTTTTTTGCAGGATTACCTGCAATAACACAATAACCCTCCGGAAAGCTTTTAGTAACAACGCTCCCTGCAGCAACGATAGTTCTTTTGCCTAATTCTACACCAGGCAATACTACAGAATTCATCCCTACCCATGAATAATCGCCAATAATGACTTTTTTATGGTTATATTTCCGCTGGTCATACAAATCATGATTTGTGCTTAAAATTCCTACATTAGGCCCAAATTGCACATAATCTCCAATTTCAACACCTCCAACCGCTTGAATATAATTTCCTGGTCTTGTCACTAAACAATTAATCCCGATTTTCACTCTTTTATAATGAGCAACCTGACAACCTTTTTCAATAGGAAAAGGTATTTTTGAAATTCCTGTTTTAAATTTAAAAAAAACAAAATAGCTGGATTTTTGCCCTGATTTCCTAAATTCTAAATATTGTTTACTAAAAGGTATCAATATTAAAATTACATTTTTTATGAGATTTTTCATTTTACGAATTTGTGTAATAATGGTTTAAAAATAGAATGATAGTCAATCTTTTTATATTTTGTCCAAAAAAACATCAATATAATGTATAATATTGCAGAAATACAAACGATGAAAAATTTATCCAGAGTTGTGTAATTTATAAAAAAATACCTTAAAGGAAGCAAAATCAAAAATGAGGGAACTATTAAGTTCAATATTAATTTGACAGGGAATAAATCAATAAAATCAATTTTAAAATATTTGGCCACAAAAAATAACATCGCTATAATTCTACCTATTTGACATATAACAGAAATTACGGTTATGGCAATTGCCGATTTAATTGTATATACCGATAATGCTTCTAAAATAATTAATAATATAGCACCATATAAATGTACACGATAATAATGTTTTTCACCTCCGATAGAAAGAACTAATGGTCCATATGAAATCAACGTAAAAAAGTTCACTACCAATTTAATCTGGAAAAATATTCCTGATGTATGATACTTTTCACCATATAATAAAACCATGATGATATCAGCAAAACAAAAGAAAAAAACAACTACAGGATAGATTAATTTTACGGTTTTACTAAATACAGAATGCCAAAGCCTCAAAGTTTCCTTTTTATAATCTTTATCCTGACGAAAGTTATTTTTTGAGTATATTGGCGATAAAACTACAGAACCCGCAGAAATAATCATTCCAACAAAAGGCAATTCTAACGATCCATTGGCAAAATCAGCGAAAACCTCGGTACCAAAATACCTACTTATAAAAAACTGATCCGTTGAACTGATAATTGTGCCCCAAATACCAGCAAACATAATCGGCAAAGTATATTCAAATACTTTTTTATAAGAAATATTCGATTTTTCTTTTTTAAGTTGTCTGACAGGATAAGATTTTAAATACAATGCAGCTAAAAAACTTATAAAACTAGCTATTGTAAAACCCATTATTGCATCTTTTACACCTCCTTTCCAAATCAATACCGGTAATGCAACACAACAAAGCATTAAAACTCTTGTACTAATATTATATATCGCAATGAGAAAGCTTTTTTTATATGTAGATAAAATCCCATCAAGCCCCATAGTAGGCAACATCAAAAAAGGGACTGGTGAAAAGTACATCAAAGGAATGGCTAAATCATCATTCTTTAAAAATGCCGCAATCGGCTTGCTAAGCAAAAACAACATAATGCTCATTAAAGCACCTGAAAACAATAAAACATTATTAATTTTATTAATCAGATCTTTCGCTTGATTATCAGGTATCCTAGGTAAAAAAAAAGAATATGCTTTTGGCAATCCTAAGGTAAATACAACAACACAAGTTGAGTAAACATACATGACTTGCTTATATGTTCCATAATCTTCTTTGTTAAAATAACGGCTCAAAATCATGGAACTAATAATAGTAAAAGCAAATGCCGAAAGGCTACCCACCATTACCCAAAAAGTCTGAACCGTATTATTTGTACTTTGAGCCATTTTAATTTGTTGCCCCACAAAAATCTAATACAACCTGATTTTCGTGAAATTCTATATTTTTAAATTGATTATGTGAAACTAATAAAGCAACAATATCAGCTTTTTTAACAGCATCATTATAATCCGTCAATTTAAAGATATTATGTTCGTGAATATTTGGTTCTACAATAAAGTATTCATCATCGTTTGCTTCTTGTAAAACTCTTTGAACAATATATTTTGCAGGAGATTCTCGTAAATCATCAATATTCGGTTTAAAAGCTAAGCCCATTAAAGCGATTTTCGGTTCGCGGTTATATTTCAGTTTAAACTCTTTTTTAGCTTCTTTAATTTTTTCCGCACACCAGAATGATTTATGGTTATTTACTTCTCTTGCCTGCCCTATAATTCTTGATTCTAATGGATATTCGGAAGTAATAAAATAAGGATCAACGGCAATACAGTGTCCTCCAACTCCGCAACCAGGCTGTAAAATATTAACACGAGGGTGCTTATTTGCCAAACGAATAAGCTCCCAAACGTTGATTCCAGCTTTATCACAAATTAAAGATAATTCGTTGGCAAAAGCAATCTGTACATCGCGAGATGAATTCTCAGTTAATTTACACATTTCAGCTGTACGGGCATTTGTAGGATGCAATTCTCCACTTACAAATTGCGAATAAAAATTGATTGCCTTTTGAGTAGATTCTTCATCTACCCCCCCAATTACACGGTCATTGTGAACTAATTCGTACATTACATTTCCTGGTAAAACACGCTCAGGACAATACGCTAAATAAATCTTACCCTCCAGTTCAGGACGTCTTGAAAAAATAAGATGCATCATTTTCTCAGTAGTTCCTACCGGAGAAGTCGATTCAATAATATAAAGATCTCCTTCTTTTAATAATGGAATAATACCTTCTGTTGCTGCTTGTACATATGAAATATCTGGTTCATGGTTTCCTTTAAATGGTGTTGGAACAACTACCAGATAAACATCAGCCGATACAGGTTTTGTATTGGCTCTTAGATACCCTTCTTTTACCGCACTTGCGACTGCTTTGTCCAGATCCGGTTCTACAATATGTATTTTACCTGCATTAATTGTATCTACTACGTGTTGAGAAATATCAACACCATGTACCGCAATCTTATTATTAGCGATTAATGCTGATGTCGGTAAACCTATGTAACCTAATCCTATTGTCACTACTTTGGGTGAATTCATCTGTCTAAGTTTATATATTTTTAATAAAATTTACTATTCTTTCACAAGCCTTACCATCGCCATACGGATTATGAAGCTCGCTCATTTTTTGATAAATATGGGTATTATCTAATAAATTAAAACATTCTGAAATAATTTTATCAGTATCAGTTCCCACTAAAATAACAGTTCCTGCATCTACTGCTTCAGGTCTCTCAGTGGTGTCACGCATTACCAAAACTGGCTTTCCTAAGCTTGGAGCCTCTTCCTGTACTCCACCTGAATCGGTAATTATAATGTAGGCTTTATTCATAAGCCATACAAAAGCAGGGTAAGCCAAGGGTTCAATTAACAAAATATTATTTACACCAGACAAAATATCATATACTGGTTTTGTAACATTAGGATTTAAATGTACCGGATAAATAATTTGTACATCACTGTTCTTAGATGCAATTTCTTTTAATGCTTCACAAATATTGATAAAGCCCTGCCCGTGATTTTCTCTTCTATGTCCGGTAACAAGAATAAGCTTTTTATTAAAATCAATTATATCATTAAGGGATTTTATCTCGTCATTGCTAATAGAAGAAACTTTCGAAGAACTCTCTAATAAAGCGTCAATAACCGTATTTCCAGTAACTAAAATATTTTCTTCGGATATACCTTCTTTAAGAAGATTACTTTTTGATTTTTCAGTAGGTGCAAAATGATAATCTGCTATACGTCCTGTAACCTGCCTGTTAATTTCCTCTGGAAATGGCGAACGTTTATCATGAGTTCTCAATCCGGCTTCTACGTGGCATACTTTTGAACCTGAGTAAAATGATGCAATACTTGCAGCCATTGTAGTTGTTGTGTCACCATGCACATAAACATAATCAGGATTAAAATCTTCAAGAACAGATTTTAACTCAACAATAATGTTTGCTGTTAAAGTATATAAATTTTGGTTCGGCTTCATTAAATCCAGATCATAATCCGGAATAATTTCAAAAAAATCTAAAACCTGATCAAGCATTTCTCTATGCTGAGCTGTAACACATACTCTGGTTTCAAAGTCTACATTATTCTTCTTAAATTCTTTCACCAAAGGAGCCATTTTTATAGCTTCTGGTCTGGTTCCGAATACAATAAGATTTTTTATCATTACAATATAATATTATTTTTTTTTACAGTTTTCCGTCAACATCTTTCAAAATTCCTTTTACATCATACACCACACCATTTTCTTTCAAATAATCTTTGAGGTTAATGTTCATAAATTCCTTATGGGCAACCGTAAGAATAACCGCATCAAATTTCTTATCCGGAATTTCGTTCACTACTGTAAGTCCGTACTCATGAACTACCTCTTCAGGATTTGCCCACGGGTCGAAAGTAGTGACCTGTAATTGGTAATCTTCCAGTCCGCAGATAACGTCTACGGCTTTTGTATTTCTTACATCCGGACAGTTTTCTTTAAATGTAATTCCCAGGTTCAGAACTTCTGCGCCATTGATGTTGATGTTTTTCTTAATCATACATTTCACCAGCTCAGATGCTACATATTGTCCCATAGAATCATTAAGCCTGCGACCTGCAAGGATGATTTCAGGATGATAACCGTTTTCTTGTGCTTTCTGGGCAAGATAATAAGGATCCACTCCTATACAGTGACCTCCAACCAGTCCCGGTTTGAAAGGTAAAAAGTTCCATTTTGTTCCTGCAGCTTTTAATACTTCATGCGTGTCAATTTCAAGAAGATTGAAAATTTTAGCAAGCTCGTTAACAAACGCAATATTGATATCCCTCTGTGAGTTTTCAATTACTTTGGCAGCTTCAGCAATCTTGATTGTGGGAGCAAGGTGGGTACCCGCTACGATAACAGATTGGTATAAACCGTTCACAATTTCTCCAATTTCCGGCGTGGAACCCGAGGTTACTTTTAGAATTTTTTCTACCGTATGTTCTTTATCTCCCGGGTTGATACGCTCTGGAGAATAGCCTGCAAAGAAATCTTCATTGAATTTCATTCCTGAAACTCTTTCCAGCACAGGAATACATTCTTCTTCTGTAGCACCCGGATAAACTGTAGACTCATAGATTACAATATCACCTTTAGAAAGAACCTTTCCAACCGTTTCAGAAGATTTGTAAAGCGGAGTGAGATCAGGACGGTTGTGCTTATCTACAGGAGTAGGTACGGTTACCACATATATATTTGCATCTTTGATATCATCAATATTGGCTGAAGCAAAAAATCCTTTTTCATTTTCATTGTTAAAAGGGTTTTCGTTTACCAGAACAGATTGTAAAATATCAGCCTCCACTTCAAGCGTACTGTCATTTCCTCCTCTTAGTTCTTCGATTCTTTTCTGATTGATATCAAATCCCACTACTGGGTATTTTGTTGCAAATAAACGGGCGAGCGGTAATCCTACATATCCCAAACCGATAACGGCAATTTTATATTGTTTTTCCACAAAAATTCTTTTTGACAGTTTATTTTAAATTTTCCCAATACCATTTAATGGCTTCTTTAAGTCCATTTTCAATGGTATGGCTTGGATGGTATCCCAAAAGGTTTTTAGCTTTTTCAATGGATGCAAGTGAATGCGGAATATCCCCTACACGGTTTGCCCCATGTAAGATTTCAATATTGGCAATCTGCTCATCGTATTCGCTCAAATATTTTTTAATATAGTTCACGAGGTCATTTAATGTTGTACGGTCTCCTACTGCCGTGTTGTAAACAGTATTAACTGCTTCCGGATTTTCGGTAAGCATAGCGAGTTCATTCATCTGGACCACGTTATCAATGTACGTAAAATCTCTTGAATAATCTCCGGTTCCGTTAATTTTCGGAGACTGGTGATTCATCAGCTGCTTTACAAATAAAGGGATCACTGCGGCGTAGGTACCGTTGGGATCCTGTCTTCTCCCGAATACATTGAAATATCTCAGTCCGATGCATTCTATGCCATATGTTTTGGAAAACACATCTGCATACAGCTCATTAACATATTTGGTAATTGCATAAGGAGATAATGGTCTCCCAATCACGTCCTCCACTTTAGGAAGAGAAGCCGAATCACCGTAAGTAGAAGATGAAGCTGCATACACGAAACGTTTAACTTTGGCATCTCTTGCAGCAACAAGCATGTTCAGAAAACCTGAAACATTTACCTCATTGCTTGTAATGGGATCATTGATCGATCTTGGAACAGAACCTAAAGCAGCCTGATGCAAGACATAATCTACATTCTCTACAGCTTCCTTACAGATTTCGAGATCACAGATGCTTCCTTCAATCAGTTTATAATCCGGATTTTTTAAGAAACCTTCAACATTGTGACGGTTTCCTGTTGAAAAATTGTCCAGACAGACTACCTGGTAGCCTTTATTTAAAAAATATTCCGTAAGGTTGGAGCCTATGAACCCTGCTCCTCCCGTAATTAAAATCTTACCCATTTTTATGACTTAAAAATTTTACTCCACCAAGTTTTTTTAGTTTCTTTATTATTATATCCATAGCCGTAACCATAATTATAACCATATCCGTATCCTCTTGCTTTTTTGGAAACATCGTTTACAACAAAAGATACATTTCTTAATTTTGAGTCTTTTACAAGGTCTTCAGCGAAATCAATAAGTACATTTCTTGAAACTCCTGATCTCACCACATACAACGTTGCATTTGCCACATCTGCTATGCTTAATGTGTCCGATACGAGCATAAGCGGTGCAGAGTCTATAATAATATAAGCATACTGGGAGGCCATCTGAGCGATCAGCTCCTGGTATCTTCCGTTGGAAAGAAGCTCCTGAGGATTCGGAGGAATCGTTCCAGCATAGATTACGTCACAGTACGGATTAGTGTAAGATGTATGAATGAGATCTTCAACATTTACAGACTCATCGTATAAAAATTCCGTAAGACCTTTTCTTTTCACCGGCTCACTGTCATATCTCTGAATCTGAGGATTCCGGATGTCTGAACCTATGAGCAGAGTTCTTCCGTTTTTATTTGCTACAGTTAGCGCAAGATTTACGGAAACCAAGGTTTTCCCCTCACCTTTTACGGATGACGTCACCATAATAACCTTTGCAGAATCTTTTTTAGGAAGTACAAATTTAAGATTGGAAGCTAACACACGAAATGATTCCGCAAGCTCTGAAAAATCATTTCTTTGTACCAAATGGTTATCATCTGCTTTCAAAGAAGGGATATCAACTAAAATACTAAGGTTTGACCGCTCTTTAATATCTTCTTTGGTATAAATTTTATCATCCAAAATAAACAATAAATAGAAAATAGCAAAAGGAATTAATAAACCTAATAAAAATGCTCCGAGAATAATAACATCTTTTTTCGGAGAAACAGGAATATCATCAGTGTATGCCGGATTTACAATTTTAGCTTTTGGAACATCAACCGATAAATTGATGGCATTTTCTTCTCTTTTCTGCAGCAAAAACAAGAAAAGTTGTTCTTTAAGATTCTGCTGACGTTCTATACCCCTGTAAATTTTAGATTGTCCCGGAACTTTTTCTATAACATTATTAGTTGTTTTGATCTCATTCTGTAATTTTGAAATGGTAGCTTTTACAGCATCTTTCTGTTCACGGATATTGTCACGGATAATATCTTTCAGGGAAGCTATTTCCCGATTCATTTCGATCACAGCAGGGTTTTCATTGGTAGCCTGCTTCAACGTTTTATTTCTGTTGATAAGAAGAAGGTTATACTGTGATATCGACTGCTCTAGGGAAGGGTTAAGCCCCAAATTAGAAGGCATAAGCTGGTTGTTACCTTTTGCAGCTTCAGACGTAAGAGAATTTAAAAGGTCAAGCTGAGCCTGCTGCTGAAGAAGCACCTTTGTATTATCACTGGTGTTTTGCAAAGCGAGTTCAGCCTGTGCCTGAAGGTCGACAATGCGGTTGCGGTTCTGGAAGTCTTCTTTCTGATTTTCAACCCCTGATAAATCACGAGTAATAACTTCCAGTCTTTTGTCGATAAATTTCTGCGTATTTTCAGCCTGCAAGTTTTTATCTTTCTGTCCGTCTAAATTGTACTGATGGGTAACTTCATCAAGAATTTTTTCTGATTTCTGCGCAACCGTTCCTATGAGAGTGATATCCATAAGGAGCGCTTTTTCATCCGGTAAATTTACCTGAATTGTTTTTTCAAGTTTTTTAACTTTTTCTATAGGATTCGAGAAAATTATTTTGTAATCGGGCTTAACGTCAAACTGACGATTTCTGTGTAAAACAACTATTCCGAAATCAATGTTCAACGGTACTTCAAATTTTCCTTTTAATTTACCATACTTCTCATTCTCAAGAATAAATTCATCTCCTTTAAGATTCGAAATTTTGTATTCTGAAGATACGAACCCATCTTTGAATTTGATGATATCTCCTGAAATGGGCACTTTAGTGTAAAGCTGGGAATCTTTAATTTCCCCGCTATAAAAGTACTCAACATTAAGATTAAGGTTTTTAACAACCTGCATCAATATAGGTCGTGAAGTTACCACTGCAGCTTCACTTTTCAATTCGTCTGAGTTTCCTAAACCTATCCCCAAATTATCGAGATCGGATAATGCCGAGGTAAGATCATTTTGTTTTTTATCAAATTTAAGGGTGGTTTTTGTTTGGTATTTAGGAACACTGTATCTAAGATAAATATAAGCACTTGTTACACAAACTAAAACGGACACCAAAAACCAAGGCCATTTATAAAGGTATTGGGAGATTATTTTTCTTAGATCAATTTTATCTTCTTTCTCTTGAGGTTCTATCTGCTGCATATTTATGGTTATCTTTTTAAAGCAATAATTAAGGTAGCTGCAGTTAATAATGTGCCAATAATTTGGAAAGTAAGCGCTCTGTTAGGATTTGAGTTAGCCTGTATCTGCTTAT
Source organism: Chryseobacterium lineare (assembly GCF_977014045.1). NCBI lineage: Bacteria > Pseudomonadati > Bacteroidota > Flavobacteriia > Flavobacteriales > Weeksellaceae > Chryseobacterium > Chryseobacterium lineare. Next base: position 1,505,604 of record NZ_CDRNIQ010000001.1, read on the forward strand.
TCTTATCAGGCTGCACATACAATATGTCGTTCTGTTTCATATAATAATAAGGTGAACTTACAATATCTGCTCTCGTAAGGTCCAGATTGACAATCTCGTCATTACCATCGTCTTGCGTACGGATAAGTTTTACATTGGTCCGGTCCCCGAAATCTGTCATATCACCTGCAAGGCCAAGTGCCTGAAATACATTGATTTTTTGTGATAAGCTCTCTTTTTGTCCTGGTTCTTTTACTTCACCTAAAATACTTACATTAAAGTTTTTAAGCGTAATTGTAACCAAAGGATCAGTAAGATATCTTTTTAAACGTGATTCCATATCCTGTTTCAGCTGTATTTGAGTCATACCTTTCGTATATATACTTCCCAATACCGGAAAATTAATATAACCTTCCTCATTGACCAGATATTCACTGGGTTGCGCATATTGATTTATTCCTGTATTTGCATCACCTCCAACTTTATTTGCAGTATTAAGGTTAAACGGCTTCACAGCAGCTTCATCAAGTGCGGAAACAAGAATAAGAAGAACATCTCCTTCCTGGATGTGTAAACCCTGAAATTTCGCTTTGGCGACTTCCTCTTCCATATTGCTTTTCGACATATACACCATATTCTGTTTGGGCTTGCATGATAATAAAGTAATAGATACTAATATCAGAAGAGTGATAATATTTCTGTTCATATGTAATTTTAATCTACTGTGGTAACGCTCTCAATTTTTAGATTATTCAATGAGCGAACTAAATATTTTTATGGTTAATATACTATTTTATAATAAATGTAAAATTTGCAACGCGTATCTTAATCAATTTGTTTGCCGAAATAATGTTTTAATGTAAAATTCAAACATAATATTCGTAATTACCAGATAAACAACCAAATTAAATTATGTTAACCTTCGCGGGATTTATATAAATATTTTTTGAAATTAATTTTTGTTCATTTATTAGATTACCATTTATTATCAATTTTATTTTATGTTTTAAAATATTAATACAAAGCTTTCTGCTGTGATGGCAAACATTCACTATAAAAATCCGATACAAAAACATTCTCCAAAAATGCATTTCAGAGTTTAATTTTTGCCAAGAATAAGAAAAATTTAAATAAGAAAAAGTATTTGAAAGAAAAATTAAAACTGGTGAATACATATGGAAGCACTCCAGCTCCCTAATATTAAAAAGATTTTTACCCAAAAGAGTATTAAAACAAAGGTACAACAGTTTCATTTTAACAGTATATGATTTCAGTACCCAAATATAACAATTATGTACAGATTAATGATAATTAATTTATACTGTCAAGACGGTACGAATATTGTCTTTAATTCAACTCAAGATCAAAAAAAATCCAACACCGCAAATATACATATTTTCCCGATATAGGGAATTTGTAAATTTAATTTAATTCTTGGAAAAAGTGAAAAATATAATGATTATAAAAATAGTAAAAGATTTTTTTTACAAGCCAAATCTTGTTCTTATCCAATATAAAACATATTTTCTTTATCAGATATACATGAGAGATAAAAATTTCACCTGTCAGGACGATCTTTCGCGCGAATACGGTACCATATATAGAATAAATTCGGTATCATTTTAACAAAATTTATATCATCAAATGGCGATGTAAGTGTATATCAAGCAAAAATAACAATTAATGTAAAATACTATTATTCTCATCTTGAAATCTACATACTGTCGGAAAAGTTTGATTTTCCTTTATTTAAGAACTTTCAGATATGTTATTTCTTTCATTATAACAAGAAATAAGATTTCATATTTATAAAATGAATTAAAATTGGAAGTGCCGAAATAATTCAATATTGATATAGAATTATCTCTAATCAAATAATATTTATAGCATAATGCAAAAAATTATATTAGTCGGGTACTAATTTACCACAATATAAAATGTATATAATTACAGATCAGTTAAAAGATATTGGCTTCAGTGTAAATCGATTGGATCATATAATTAAAAGAAACAATAACAAAAGAAAGCTGAATACTCTGGAATTTTATTGTATTTATATCGTCATGCAGAATATTCGTCTCACGGTTGAAAATATCGCCCATGACATCGAAGCAGGCAATATTGTTTTCGTAGGGCCCCAAAAGGATGTTGAGTTTGGCCCGTCCCGAGGCCATGATGTTTTAATCGTTGTTTTTTCGTCAACTTTTTATGAAAGGTCTGTAAAAGACTCACTTTTCCTGAATTCACAGCTTTTTTTCAATTACAATTCTGATATATTTATCGCCCCTTTTGTCAACAAGGAAGAAATGCGTGTGGTTTTTATGGATCGAATGGAAAGTTTTCGAAAGAAAGATAAAAGTCTTTATGTCTCGGCGGCACACAATGCTATTGAGAGACTGATTTTAGACGCATTTTTGCACATTCCTACGGAAGAGGTAAAAAAAGATGTAAAATTTGATTATCTTTATTGCGTTAATCGGTTCAAGATCGTACTCCAGAGGGATTACAAAATTTCAAAAAAGGTTTCCCATTATGCCAGCGAGCTGAATATAACCCCCAGAAAGCTTACTGAAATGACAGAATATGTTCTCGGCAAAACAGCAAAACATATTATAATAGAAAAGCTCATTCATGAGTCTAAAAAAATGTTGAGTTATTCTAATTATACCATATCTCAAATAGCTTATGAGCTGGGATTCAGCGATGAAGGAAATTTTACAAATTTTTTTAAGAAGCACACCCAAAAAAACCCTTCTGAAATGAGGAATTATTGAAAAATAATTGTATATTTGGTTAAGTAACCATAAGGTGAAAAACAAACCGATGCATATCAAATATTTTTTTATTTTAATCTGCCTCATTACTTTCACTTACTTCCGTGCACAAAACGACGGAACTACGGTTAACATACGTTTGTATCCTACTCAGACACTGACTATCAATCCTGCAGATGCAGACAAAAGTTCTTATAATGAAAGTGATGATCAGGATACAAAATTTATTATGATTTCAAGCCCTTCAGGTTTTGAGGTAAGACTGCAACATGATCTTTACAGCGGAAAAGCCGGTTTCAAAAATACAGATCAGGCCATTCTGGAAAAAGATACCATTCGCAACCTTATCAATTATAAAAAAGGAGTGATTGAAAAAATATTTGAAATTGACAGTCGTAAGAATAAAAAAAGAGACTTATCTAAAGATCAGAATTATTACATTTTAACGATGATGTCAAATTAATAAAGAAAAAATTACAATTAAAAGTATATTTTTTTATATTTAACCATTTATTAATTTTCTATACATAATTTATTAATAATACTTTTATCATAAAATATTATTATTTGTGGAGTTATTTTTCTTTTCATAATTAATTTTTATTGAATATCCAATAAAAAAAATTACTGTATATCGCTAATTCTCAGCGACAAAAATTACAAATTATTAGCAATTTTTCACAATAATGCTCTGATTTGAAGTCTATACATTTGCATCAGATTTTTGAACTAATAACATTAAAAAATAATCGCATTTATGAAAAAGTGTATTCTAGCATCATTTGTTCTATTCGGATTTGCAACAATCGCTGCACAAACCGTTACCCTAAACGTAAGATTAAAGCCTATTCAGACTTTGGTCGTTAACAACTCACAAAAAATCGTTAACTTAGACTACGTAACTAAAGATGACTATGCTAATGGTGTATCATCCCTTAACGCTGACCACTTGAGCATTTACAGTACCGGAGGATTCCAGGTGAAAGTAAAAGCTGCTAACTCGGCTTTACAAAACGGAAATAAAAACATTCAGGCTAACACTATCCAGATTAAAGCCAGCGCAGGTACTGATGCCGTAAACGGAGCACAATATACACAAGGTGCTACTCTATCTGCTAACGAAACTACTTTAGTAACTTCCACTTCAGGAGGTGTTGACAAGAAAATCAACATCGAATACAAAGGTGCAGGTGCTAATGCATACCTAGACAACTATATTGCAGGACAGGATCCTACGGTATATACTACTGAACTTACCTACACTATTATTGCACAATAAGATACTGTAGATTATAATAAAAATAGAATGCTACAAGTAATTGTGGCATTTTTTTTCTGCTGTCACAGTCTTTACTTTTACAATGAACAAGACCCACTCACTCCATTTTTTTTCAGCTTTTTTTCTGGTTTCTTTTCTTTCAATGATTCAGGCACAGACCGGCATTTCGGTTTCGCCTCCGAGGCTGTATTTTGAATCAACCGTAGGAAACAGTAATACACAGAAAATAACGGTTACCAATGTGAGTGCAAAAAACTCTTTGGATTTGGCCATAAGCCTTGGTGACTGGGAATACAATGAGAAGGGTGAAAACATTATGTCTGCAGCCAATACCCTGAAAGTATCCTGCGCAGGATGGATCAGTGTAAAAAAAGAAGACAATTATTTTACATTAGGACCGGGAGAGAGAAGGGATATTGATGTTACCATAACAGTTCCCAGTAAACTGTCTGATACATTGGAAGCGCATTCTGCAGTTTTATATGTAAACCAGATGAATCCCGTGGATGATGTGGACAGCAAAGGTGCAAAGATAAAAGTAAGTATCCGGTCAGGAATAAAAATATTCCATAAACTTCTTCCTTCGGCTAAAACAAAAAAAATAGAAATACAGAATCTGACTTTTGAGAAATCTAAAAAGCAGCTGGAACTGTTTTTCGAAAATGAAGGAAATATATGGACAGACGGTAAAGTGTTCACAGATCTTGTCAACATGGAAAATGGCAAAAAAGTGTCTATTGACCCTATCGTATTCTACACCATGCCGGGTAATAAAAGAGAAATGGATATTTCTCTTCCCGCAGATCTTCCGAAAGGAAAATATACAGCATCCGTGATGATCGATTACGGTGATAATAATCTTGAACTCGGCGAGTTAAATTTTATGTATGATTAAAACACTCTCAATCGTACTGTTGTTAGCAGGGCAGTTTTTATATTCACAAATTTCTTATTATTCGTGGATCAATAGCTACCTGCAAATCAATTCTTACGATGGAAATACTAATCCCGATGCCTATACCGCAATGTTAAGCGGAAACGGCAATTTCAACGTTCCCTTCTGGAGGCTGTCTGCAAAGCTTAAACAGCCGATTATGACTAATGACGGACTCTATACGATGCCCGGAAACAAAGTTTCTTTACATCCTGTTTCGTCATCAGGTCAGGCCGAGCCAGGTCCTGTTCCCACTATTTCACAGATTGGGATGCCTCTTAACGTGGTACTTCAGGAAGGCCAGGAAGTATTTTTGGTCCCTAAATCCAATGCTACCCTTTACAATCAGCCTTCTCAGCAGAACGGATATTACAGCTTACAGCTAAAATTCAGTTTAAGTGTAATGGGAGGTGCCTATCTGGGCAGCTACCCTTCCTGGATCAAGTTCTACGCACCTGTGGAGTTCACATTGTATGATCAGTACAATAATGTAATCGGCAGAATGGATCATAACTTTGAGCTGCAGATCGGTACGCTTTCCGGAGTTCCTCCTGTAGATGCTCCTGAGCTTTCATTGACGTTTGCTCCAAGCGCACAGAATGCCTTACTCGAATTTAAAAACATAGATGATTATACCAACGGAGTAAGCGTAACCTACAATAATGCCTTAATCGTAAAAAGCAATACCAATTACCAGATTAAGCTAAAATCACTGCAATCTCAGTTTACTTCATCCTATGGAAATACTATTCCGATCGATGCGGTAAAGATGTCTCTCAGCTCTACAGTGGCCAATACAAGCGTTTTTCCTATCTCATTAAGCGCAGTCTCACAGCTCGTCGCCAAGGGAAATGCCACACAAGGCAATACCGTTTATTATGATGTAAAATATTCAACCATTCATAATGATGAAATCTTTATTAACGCCAAATCAGACGACTATTCAGCAACCCTCCAGTATGAGATAACACCTCAATAAAAAACTCAAATGTCCCCTAATAACCTACAGAAAATTTTCATTTTATTTTTTACTTTATGCATCTCGCTTACGGTTTCTGCGCAAACAGGTAACGGTATCAGCATGGAAATCCGCGACGAATCCAGTCTGGGAAGAGATCGTATTATAAGCACCATTATTGAAATTAAAAATAATTCCCAGACCCATTTTAAAGGCAAACTGTATGTGACTGTTCCTTCAGGATTCAGAAACATTTCCGGGAATATGGCCGAAATCGATATTGATTCGGGCAGCAATATCTATCTGCCTGTGAAAATTCTGATCAACAATAACGCAGCCTCCGGGAAAAGTGAAATCAGTTTTACTATAAAAGATATAGCGGATAAAGAAGTTATCAAACAGACGATCATCCACGATATCCCCGAAAACAATTCTCTGGCAATCAGTACAGATACGCCTTTAATTTACATGAGTAATGTAGCCGATTCTATCGAAGTAAGAGCGAGGGTTTCAAATTTAGGCAACAAAACTCAGCATGTTACGGTTGTATTTAAAATTCCTGAAGCAGATCAGGGAAGTTTTTTTGTGGAAAAGAAAGGCATCGTGTCAGTACAGAAAGATTCGGTGTTTATCTATCGTTTCAGGCCATCAGGCAATTTAATGAAATCACCTCAATTCAGTGTAAACATCGTCGGATTTAGAGAGCCGGATAAGGAAATTTTCGGAAACAGCATCGTATCTATTCAGAACAATTCGTCGACACAGCATTACCAGTCTTTAGACAATAACAACCTTAATTACACCAAAAACAGTATTACCACAAGCTACAGATTTCTGGGAAATCAAACCTATCTCTATCAGCTTATTGGTTCGGGAGGTTTTAATCTTCCGTCCGGATATGTTTTTATCAGAGGAAATATTTATAAAACCAATGGCCCCGAAGATCCTGTTGTTAATAATACTTTCATCTCATATCGCAGGGAAAAAAGTGAATTTACAGTCGGGAATATCAGCAAGATTATAGAACTTTCCCTTTACGGACGAGGAGCAGAATATGCTTATACCTCACAGGATAAAAATAAAAGATTGGAAATTGGCTTCATTGATCAAAGTTTCAGTCTGATAGATCGTACCTCTTTCCTAAAATCAGGCTACGGATTTTACGTCAGAGGAACATTGGGAGCAAGCAATGCGAGCCGAAATATTTCAGCTGCATATGTATTTAGAAATGATCCTTATGAAAAGGTAAAGCATAATTTACTGGGAACCAACTTTCAGTATGCATTTAATAAAGAATGGAATCTTACCGCCAAATTATACAGCGGAGTCAGCGTTTATGAGAGCATCAACACGACAAAGCCATCAGGAGCTTTGGAAACCCAGTATTCCGGGACTATTAACAAGGTGAATATCAGCGGAAACTATTCTTTTAGCTCAAACTATTATCCCGGAAATCAGAGAGGTATTTTCCAGCTCCAACAAAACGTTTCAGGAAGTATATTTAATGGTCACTCTGTGTATGCGAATATGATGATTTCTAATTTTTCGCCTAAATTTTATTTCTATAACAATAATTTAGAAACCAACAGCGCAAGACTTGAAACCGGATTCAATTTTCCCAAGAGAAAGAATTTCGGATTTGGGATCAGCTTTCAGTATCAGAATGAAAATTCCAATACATATAATACTTTTTTCGGTCTTACAGAAAATAAAGAGCTGAAAGAAATGACCGCAAAAAGATTGGTTGAGCGTATAAGCTGGTCGAGTACGGATAGAAAACACTCTTCCATTATAGGTATAGAAACCGGATTGGCAAACTATCCCGACAGCGATACCGGAAAATATCAGATGAGATTTACGGGAAATTATGCTTATAAATGGCTTAATTTTCAGTTGATCTATCAATACGGAAGCTATTATCTTTCAGAATATGCATTTTCAAAATTATTGGGAAGTACCGGCACTTACGAAAAAACATCTGCTTCAGCTTTCGTTACGCATACGATGCTTAAAGGCAAACTGAGCATCAATTCAGGATTATCATACACCGACGATACACTTTACGGAAAATCGCCTTCCGGATTTGTCAATCTGAAATACTCAAAAGAGCGTTACGGTTTTTACATGAATTCATCGTGGTTCAATTATTCCCTGAATAATTTCAGCAACAATCTTCTCACCGTTGAAGTTGGCGTTACCATCAATTTACGAAGCAATAACCTGGATTCCGGAAAGAAAAGTAATATTAAGGCTTTTGTGTATTATGACCGTAACAATAACAATGTGTATGATGAAGGAGACGAAAAAGCAGCAGGATACATCATTATGCTTAACAATATCTCGTTCAAAACCAATGAAGACGGAAATATAGAATACAAGGCGATTCCTTACAACAAATATACTCTGAGACAGGTTATTCAGCAGGGCTGGTATTATGATGAATTTGAATTTGATGTTAATACCCATCAGTATTCTTTACAGATTCCGCTGCATCAGAACGGGACCGTTCAGGGTAGAATAAATTATGTCTATGATACCAAAAAGGCAGTTGAATTTGAACCCAAATCCGGAGGAATAGCCTTTGAAATTTATAAAAATGAAAAAATAATAAGACATGTCATTACTGACGATAACGGAGAAATTATCTCTTTCATCGAATCCGGAGACTACAAGATAAAACTGAACGAAAATTCCCTTCCATCCAATACTTACTGTGAAAATACAGTGCAGGATTTCAAAGTGGAAGCCGGAAAAATGACTCAGCTTACCACTTTCGACATAAAAGTAAAAGAAAAGAAAATAAGAGTTAAGAAATTTGCCAGCAAATAGCCTGAAAATCACAGATTACGGCTATCGGAATCAGCAGAAAAATAAAAATTTTAACAAATGGCATATAAGATGCCCTAATTATTTTGAATTTTTTCATCTTCTGACTACATTTGTACAAATTTAAATTTATGAATTACACGCTTGATCTCAATACACAGGAGTCTGGCTCAAACCTTGTCTTTAACACGATCACATTCGATACATTTAAGGTGAATATCATTGAAAGATATACCGGAAAAATGAATTTTAATCCCAAATTATGTGAGGTTATATTTAAAGTAAGAACACTTGATGACGAACTTGTTCAAAGAAGAGATGGAAATCTGAGAGTAAAAATCAAAGACAACAATTTTGAAACGTATCAGGAATTATCAAAAATATTAAGCTCGTATAATTACAAAAACAAGCTTCTCAACAGAAAAGAGGCAGATCAGAATTACGTTCATTTTATGCTGAGTATGATTATTCAAAATTATGAGCTCAATTAATTATCCGTATTGAGTTTGGCCAAAACACATAATGATCATTAGCTGGATTATGCTTTATGCGACAGCAAACACTGCTGTCGTATGAATGGCTGAGCTCAGATACAGATATTGACTGCTTCCCTTAAGATTATTTACCTAGTGTAAGAGTACACTAATTTCTCTTGCCTGTGAATCCTATATTTCCCATTATTCTCAGTATCATTTACTAAGATACATTCGGCGATTTCTATCTGCTGATCCCCTATCCCAATGTTTTATTTACATCGTTTTGATATTTAAAAATTGAAATCAAAACATTTATCATTCAAAAAAAGGTAATTATAGCATAATTTTCATTAAATTTATTTCAACAATAAAAGAGATATTTTTAAACATTTTAAATATCTCCGGCACCACACCAAATACTATATCATGAAAAAATTATGCTTGAGTCTATTATTAGTCACTCTTACTACAGAGTTATGGACCCATTTTAAAGCCTGTACAAGGGTCGTTTATAAAGGTCCGGAAAACACCGTAATTACAGCTCGGTCGATGGATTGGCGTGATGAAATACCCGCCAATATCTTGCCAAAGGAACAGAAATTTGACAACGTAAAGAAAAGGTCATTCGAGTTTAAAGATTAAATCCTTTGAAATTTTTAGGATTGAATTAATTCAGAAATAACCACCTCACTAAATATAATAGTATGGCTTTTCATATCAAAAAGACTGCAATACCCTTATTCATTATACTTTTCTATTTAACAGCCGCCCAAAAACCCGATTCTTTATACATTAATCAGGAAAAAGAAGAAGTAAAATATCCACAGCTTCAGATCAAAGGACTGTTCCAGGCACGTTACCTGGTAGGAATGAGCAAAGATATAGATGTAAATGGCCTTCACCACTCCGATCACAGCGGTACGGATAATAATTTCATGATCAAATACATGAGAGTTCAGCTGCGTGCGCAAATAAGTAAACGGACAGAAGTTGTCGTACTCGCCAACCTTGCTGATTTCAAGAATGATCCCAAATCAAGAGTACTGGAAAATGCATATTTAAAATACACCTTCAATCCTAAGCTGGCTTTCACTGCAGGACAGTTCCGTCCGTGGTTCGGGATTGAGGAGACCTACCCTATTGACATCATCAAATCACTCGACTGGTCCAATCAATATACAGAGTTTGGAAAACTGGGCTGGACTAGCTTTCAGATCGGTCTTTCCGCCACAGGGCAGCTCAATCTTGGCGAAATTCCGTTTCAATATGCCGTTTCTGTCGTTAATGGAAATGGTAAAAATCAGGTTAATGATAATGACAATGGCAAGCAGTATTCAAGCCGGCTTGTATTCGGTTTATCAGAAAAGTATCATCTGAATCTTGGCTTAAACGGTGGAGTCGGTGAAGTTTTCGGTAAAAAAATATATGCTGTAGGCGTAGATGTGAGTTCACTGGTTAATTTTGATCCAAGATGGAGTCTGGATATGCAGCTCGAGGCCAAACAGGCAACCAATCACCCCCTATATTTTGCGGCCAATCCGGAAACCAGGCCTCAGAATCCCGATGAATATCTGATCCGCGGGGCCTATTTCCTGCCAAATCTAAGATATGAAGTAAATCACAGGAACCTGAGCGCTTTTGAGCTTTCTTGCCGTTACGAATATCTGGATACGAATTTCAGGTTAAACTCAAATCCCAGGCAGACCATTACCCCGATGTTCGGCCTTGAATTCCTGAAAAATTACGGAGCCCGAATTCAGCTGGGAATGCAGCTTGACCGCTATAAATATCAGGTAGAAAATACAACTCAGTACGACAATAATCTCTTTATTATTCAGGTTCAGAGCAGATTTTAAATACTAAACTCAATTATCATGAAAGAAATAAATATTAAAAATGTTGCCATTACTTTTGCTGTAGCACTCATTATCTGGTTCATTCCTGCTCCGGAGGGTGTCAGCGAAAATGCATGGCATTTGTTTGCGATTTTTGCGGCTACTATTTTAGGAATTATCCTTAAAGCCGCTCCTATGGGAACAATGTGTATGATGGCAATTGGTTTTACCGCATTGACACAGGTCCTGGCTCCCGGAGACGCAGGAAAATCAATTACCAAAGCGCTCTCCGGTTTCGGAGATAAAGTAATATGGCTGATCGGAATATCATTCTTTATAGCCAGGGGATTCATCAAAACAGGATTGGGTAACCGCATCGCCTTTCTATTCATTAGAATTTTCGGTAAAAGTTCCTTAGGACTTGCTTACGGACTTGGATTAGCCGACGTCTGCCTTGCCCCTGCCATCCCTAGTAATACGGCAAGAGGCGGCGGTATCATCTATCCTATCATGAAGTCGATGGCGATCAGCTTCGACTCGGTACCTGAAAAGCCGGAAACCCACAGAAAGTTAGGTTCTTATTTAACCTTAAACAGTTATTATATGAACCTCATCTCATCTTCCATGTTCCTGACCGGAACTGCCAGCAACCCGATGTGCCAGAAATTCGCAGCCAATTTAGGAATCAATATTACCTGGATGTCATGGGCTGCCGCAGGTTTTATTCCGGGATTGGCAGCATTTTTTATCGTTCCTTTGGTTTTATATAAATTATATCCGCCGGAATTAAAGAAAACAAGTGATGCTCCGAGAATGGCCGCTGAAAAACTGAAGGAAATGGGACCTATCACCAAAAACGAATGGCTGATGCTTCTCGCCTTTTTTATATTGCTGGCACTCTGGATTTTTGGAGGAAGCCTTTCTATTGATGCCACCACTACTGCTTTTATCGGACTTACTTTACTGTTGCTCACTTCAGTACTTACCTGGGAAGATGTAAAAGCTGAAAAAGGTGCCTGGGATACGATTATCTGGTTTGCCGTTCTGGTGATGATGGCAAGTTCACTCAATGAATTAGGATTCATCGGCTGGTTCAGTAACCTGATCAAAGCCGAAATTGGCGGAATGACCTGGACGGTTGCCTTTCCGGTTATCATTCTCGTATATTTTTTCAGTCACTATATTTTTGCAAGTGCCACAGCGCACGTTGCAGCTATGTATGCCGCTTTGTTAAGTGTCGGTATTGCAGTCGGAATTCCTCCAATGCTGTTGGCGATGATGCTTGGTTTCCTGGGATCAATTTATGGTGTACTCACTCATTACGGTCATGGTCCTGCTCCTGTATTTTTTGGTAGCGGATATGTAGATCTTAAGTCATGGTGGCTTCGCGGCCTGGAAATAGGAATCGTTCTTCTTATTATCTATATGGGACTTGGAGGACTCTGGATGAAAGTTTTAGGATACTATTAATAATCTGTTTGATATTTGATTCGTCACTTCGATTTTTTTCGTAACAAGGTGAAGAAAAAATGTATCGAGAATGAAAACGAATCAAAATGCACAGGTTTAATAAAGATAAACAAAAACATTTTTTTGTCATGTGAAGTTATATTTTCACACCTGCAATTAATATTCTTGCACCTGCAATTAATATTCTCCCGCCTGCAGATGATCAGACAGCATTTAAACTTTACGGAGAAGATACTTCATCCTTGCCATCAGGAGAATTACAAGCACAAGTAGCAATACTAAAAGATGAACAACAGATCCCATATTATCTGCAACCGATCCGCCGGCTTGAACAATGGAAATATACACCTTCAGAAACGGAGAAGTCGGCAGGAGATCAGAAAAGAACTGAATTCCTTTTGGCAAAGACTGATAAGGCATTGAATACCCCGTCACCAAAAATATCGGATAAGAAGAAAATACAAGAACCTGAAATGCAAAAAGTTTGCTTTTAAAGAAGCTCCCGATCAGCATTCCCAATATAATGACAGAAGCAATAAAGATCGCCGTAATAAAAGCGAGATCTACGAAATCACCCCTTACCGCTACACCGAAAATTGAAAAATTAACCACCGCAAAAAACAACCCGAAGATCATAAAAATACAGAAATACAGAACTCCTTTGCCTACAATTATTTTAGAAATGCTAAATCCTGAGATTTCATAAAGACTACGAAGTTTTTTCTCTTCCCGTTCTGATGTGAAACCCGCAGCTACCCCAATCAGAAGGGTCTGCTGAAGGATAATAGCCAGTAATCCCGGCAAAAGAAACGAACCGTACGTCATCCCGGAATTGTAAAGCGGCCGGTAATCCATATTGATGGGATTGGTCATTTTCATAGATTCGTCTTCATTCATTCCCTGCTTATTAAAGTAGGTTTTCCGTACCCCCGCTCCTACGGTAAGGCAGACTTTGGTCACCGTACTCAGCAAATCACTGGAAGGCAGGAAACGCGATGCATTAAGAACAAGATTAACATTCGCCTGCTTTTGTAAAAGAATATATTTTTCCAAATCTTTCTGAATATAAAAATATCCTTCCACTTCACCTTTATACATTTTTTCCTGAGCTTCAGCAATATCTGAACTGGGAATAATATCAATCATCGGTGTTGAATTAAGCTGATCCGTCAACAACCGGGAAATTGCACTTCCATCGGCATCGATCAGGGCAAGCTTTACCTTTTCTTCCCCTTTATTAAGGTAGATACTGCCGTACATAAAAGCATACAGTACAGGTGCAATCAGCAAAATCAGAAACAAACTCGAATCTTTCGAGATATTTCTTACCTCCCTTTTCAATATGTCAACAATTTCTTTCAATGCTGAATGTTTTTTAGATATTGATTAATTTTCTTCTGAAAAACGACAACCGCAATGGGAAATGTGATACCGGTAAAGATCAGCAGTTTAACCATTTCAGGATATGCATACCTGATCGGAAGTTCCATGAAGTACAGCTTAATAAATCCGTCTAGAAAATGAGTGTATGGCATTATATCCGCATAGATCTGATCATACCACGGCATAGCCCATCTGGGAAATGTAAAACCACTGAACACAAATGCCGGAGAAGTAAAAAACAGTGCTACATCCACCACAAAAAGCAGATTATTGGAAATGGCGGAAAGCATCATTCCGATTCCTATACAGGCAAGAGCCAGTAAGGTGTACAGAATAAAAAAGCTGAAATCCGTTTGTGGCTTTCCCAAATCAAAAACAGGAAACACAACAAAACTGATCAGGATAAATAAAATCCACGCGATACAAAGATGAGCCAGCATTTTTCCGATAACGATCTGTGAAGATGACGTGGAGATCTTCAGAAGACTGTCGATTGTATTTCTTTTAAATTCCAGATTAAGAATAAGTACCGAAGCCACGATTAGTGCCATCTGAAGCCCTACCGTTACCAGCCCGGGAGTGAGATACATCTGATAATTGAATTCCGGATTGTAGAGAACTGTTGTATTCAGTTTGATCGGTTGAACAAGCGTATTCGCTTTATCGGCAGGCATTCCCTGCTTTTCTGCTTTTTGAAGAACTACGGCAAGACCCCCTTTAATGATAATTTCAGCAGCGCCTTTGTAGATCATTTTAGCAGGAACCAAGTAAGCACCGTTAGTATATAAAGTAATATTCGACTGATGATTTTTCTTGGCATCCGATTCAATATTTTTAGGAAAATGAACGGCTCCAAATATTTTTCCTTCCTTCATCAATTTTTCAATTTCGGCATTGCTGAAAACCACGTGGGTAAAATGAATGTTCTCATTCTGCTCCATCATGTCTGTCAATGTCCGTGAAACTGAAGAACCGTCTTCATCCCAAACCGCCATCGGAAGCTCACGGGCAAACTGCTTCTGATAAATAAAGCCATAAAACAGAAAAATAATAGGCGGAATAACCAGCAGAACCACATAGAAATTCGGAATCGAAAAAATCCGTTTCCATTCCCGTACCATGATATTGCTGATTTTTTTCAAGGAGTTAAAATTTAATTATGGTAAAATAAGCTGCGCAGTCATTCCTGAACGAAGTCCTTTTACTGCATTTAAATTTTCAGGCCTTACTTTAATCTGAAAAGTCCGCAACTCAAATTCTCCGTTCTGCTTTTCGGGAACCCAGTCGGCATAACCTAATGCCGGAGCCAGTTCAGATACTTTACCTTTTACCGTTTCCGGAATACAGCCCGGAATTTTCATCGTTACCAGACTTCCTTTCTCTATTTTGGTCATCTGATTCTGGCGCAAATTGAATTTCACAAAAAATGAATTGTCTTTCTGGATGGTCATCATCGGATATCCCGCATTCACCATTTCGCCTTTATTGGAAACAATAGTTGATATTCTTCCTGATACCGGCGCTTTCAGAGAAGCATTGTCTTTAATTTCCTGTGTAAGCTTTTCCGCATTCTGAGCCTGATTAAGAATAGCCTGTGCAGAGTTTTTCAGCTCTTTATTGCTTCCTCTTTGCAACAGCTGCACATTAAGATTGGCGGTTTCAAGTTCTTTCTGTGCAGCTTTGTATTTAAAATAAATCACATCCCGCTCTTGCCCGGAAACCACTCCCTCCGAATATAAATTCTGAAACCGACTGTAGGTTTTAGACATCAGATCCATCTGCTGCTGAGCAATCTGCTGCAGATTTTTTGCCGAAGCCAATACTTCAGGCTCTACACCACGATCTACTTTATCCAGCTGATTGCTGGCAATTTCAACAGCATCAGCAACCTGAGACTGAATGGTTTCAATCTCGGAAGTCTTCATTTGAACTACCAACTGACCTTCTTTCACCTCATCCCCTTCTTTTACGGGAATATCCAGCACACGCCCGGGAAGCGAAGCCGAAACATCTATAAATTCAGCATCTACCATCCCGATCACAGCATCTTTCGGAGTTTCGGCAGATTTATCTTTCAGGAGATAAACCAGCGCTGCCGCAAGTACAGCAATCGGAATAAAAACAGCCCAGTAGTTTTTTATAAAGTTTTTCATCTGTTGGTTGGTTATACTTCGGATCACATCCGATTTATGATTGATTTATATAATATCTAAAGGTTATTTTAATCTAAAACGATTATCACGGAATATAGTTGGTAATATTCTCAGGATTTCCTGTAATATAAAAATACGTTGCCAATGCTGTCTGATACGCTACCAGAGAGGTGTAATACAACTTTTCAGTTTCGTATTGCAGTTGTAGGGCATCATTCACATCTTTTACGGATGAAAGGCTGTTTTCCATTCTTTTTCTAATCATTTCCGTTGTGTTATACGCCTGTTTTCTTGATGCATCAAACGTTTCGCTCTGCTCTTTAAGACTTACCAGCTTGTTCTCTGCTATTTTGGTAGCAAGATTCACCGACTTTTGTTTTTGTTCTATTAGCAAATCTGCTTCTTTGACCAAAGATTCTGACGCAAGATTTCTGGAGCGGCGTTCCGGATCAAAAAGCGTCCATTGCAGTTCCAGCCCGATCAGCCAGGGAGGGGTGATGACGGGAAGATCTTTCCTGAAAAACTGAACATTTCCAATGGCAAAAAGGTTTGGTTTTGATAAAGATTTGGTAATATCCACCCCGGTTTCAGCTTCTGCTTTTTTGCTTTGGAGAAGCTTTACATCTGCATTATTTTCAGAGGATATGAAAGCAGGAATTTCGGTAGATTCATTCAGCTTTTCGTTGATTTCTACCGACTCGTCAAGAGAAATTCCCATCATATCTTTCAGGATATACAAGGCATTCTCTTTTTCCATCACCAAACTCTTTAGGTTTGTTTCCCCATGAACTCTGGCAATATCCGCCCAGTTTTTCTGATACGGCGGAATGATTTCAGCTTTCAGAAGATTGCCTGCGTAGGTTTCATTTTTCTGCAAAGATTCCAGGCTGTTTTTTTGTTTCTCAATCATTGAATTGAGATACATCACCTGAATATATTGTAAGGCAATATTGTATGCCGTAAGATCTTTTGAAGACTGAAGGTTGGCTTCACCGCTTTTCATCTGTTCTTCGGAAAGTTTGCGGGATGATTTTAATTTTCCTCCTAAATAAATCGGCTGACGCACGACAAGCCCTGCAAGAAAGTAACTCTGCTTGGTAATTTCCGGATTGTAATTGGGATACACGGCACCGATGATATCTTTTGAAGTCTGATAAATAACATCCTGTACCTGCTGAGAAAGCTGGTTTCCTGTCACCTGCTGATAAACAGTATTGGCGGAATAGACTGCCTGATTTGCCGAGCCTTCCACGATGCCGTCTTTTACCTGCTGAAGATTTATCCTTAACGGTTCACCGATGTAGTTGTATCCCGCGAGAAGATCCAGTTTGGGAAGTCCGTTATTTTGGGTAGCTTTAAAAAGCTTCTGCCTTGTTTCAAGAGACTGCTCGGCAAGTTTTACTATGGTATTATTTTGCTGCGCTTTTTCTATGCAATATTGTAAAGAAAACTGCTGACAGAATATTTTTGCTGAAAGTATCAGAAAAAGCGACAGAGTAGTTTTCTTTGTGTTCATAAGTACTTGTGTATGGTGATTATTTTTTCAGACCTCTAACAAATTTAATGAAAAAGTACCATAGTCACGTCATGACGGCCTGTTAAAAAACGGTGATTTATTCCTTTTACATGCTGTTTGTTTTTATTTTTAAATTAAAAAACCCTTCGTAAAGAAGGGCTACATTATAAAAGATTTACCATTTTATTCTCGGGAGAACCTTCTTGACTTCTCTTTCGATATTTCCTCCAGCTTTACGCAGCTCATTTCCGGTGTTGCGCAGTAATTTAACTGCTTCATGATTATATCCCGGGCCGACTGTAAAATCCTGAACTACATTGTTAAAGTTTCTCACTATATCATTGTTGGGACCAAAATGCTGGCTGATCTCTTTTCCCAGCGAATTCAGAGTCTTTACGATGGTATTGTTCTTTCCGAAACATCCACTGTCGCCGCCAACGCCATTTGTTAAGCACTTATTCAGCTCCATTGCGGTAAGTTGTCCGCCGGCACAACCTACAAAAACATAGGGCTGTCCGCCGGAAGTTGCGGCACACTGAACAGCAATCGTTGCCTCGGTATTCAGATTAAATTTATCTGCTCCGTAACACATGGCGGTATTCATAAAATTAACCTGACCAGTCTGTGCCTGCTGCTTTACACAGGAAACCAGCTTCTGCAGATCGGGATCTGAAACTTCCCCCGCCAGGCACAAAGGATACTTGCTGTAGTCGGCACCAAATTCTCTGTAACACTTGGTAAGGGTCTGGGCATATTGCTGTTCTCTGCTGCCTCCCATTACGGAGACCATACACAGCGTCTGTTCTTCAACGGTCGCGGAATTCTTAACACATTTATACACTTCATTTTCTTTTTTTCCGGTCATACTGGCGATCATACAGTCACCGAATGCATTTTGATTGAGCTGATTATTGGATGTCAGTGACTGATTATAGCAATTAACTGCAGCCTGCTCCGAGGTGATCATCACATCGCCGAAAGGCTGATCCCGGTTTACGAGATTGACAGGAATGGGTGTCACATTTCCACTGGCCGTCATAATTCCTATATTGGGATTGAACTGTGGAGGCTGATAATTTACCACCGGCGGCGCCGGTGGCTGGAAATCGTATCTCCCGATTACCCTGCTGCCTAAGGCATAATCTATTTCGATAAAGTTTCCACGGTAATCGAGGAAGTAGGCATTTCTGTAGGGATTAACAGCCGGCAGTCTCAGAAACATCATCCCGGAAGGATCACGCTGAACAAAACCTCTGTTTCCCGGATTTCCGTCCTGAACGATCAGCCCGTTATCATATAAAGAGAAAGACTGCCCCCGCAGCTGATCGATAACCTTCCCGACATAGTTTTGTGCAGAGAAACTAACACTGGTAAAAAGGAAGAGGCAAATCCCCAGGACACATTTCATTTTTTTAATTAATGTTTTCATAATCAGTTATTTTTATAGTATAAAGTTACCTTTTTTACCTAAAAATTTTAACCGTTTTATTAAAAATACTACAAAAGTGTAATGCCTGCTGTGGTATTTCGTGATGATACCGCAAGAATATAATCTGTAGATGTAAGAATATTGTTTTAACCTATTAATTTTGAACTGTTATATTTCAAAATCATTGAAACGCAATTATTTATCTTATTTCAAGTGTTTAAAATTGACTCTTTTATTTTGCTTATCGAAGGTTAGACAAAGTCTCAAATAATACATCAATCGTTTTGTGAGACTAATCTATCCTAATTTTCTTTAACATATAACATCAAAAATAAGATAGCCATTAATTTTCCAATTAATCTATAAAAAGTTTGTAAAAGAAAACAATTAATCGTAATATTGCGATATAATTATTCTATAAAATTATGGGAGCAACTAAAACAGATCACTTTACAGATGAACAAAATAAGATCGCTACGATTGCGAAAGCATTAGGACATCCCGCAAGGGTTGCTATTATTGAGTATCTATTGAAAGTAAATACTTGTATCTGTGGTGATATTGTTAATGAATTACCACTAGCACAGGCAACGGTTTCTCAACATTTAAAGGAATTAAAGAATGCAGGCCTGATTAAAGGAAACATTGAAGGGACTGCGATTTGCTACTGTATCGATGAAAATACGTTTGGAATACTAAAAGATTATTTTTCCAATATAATTCTGACGACTACCAATCAGAAATGCTGTTAAGGCATTTTTTTTAAATACATCTATCGTAATATTGCATTTAACCAATAAATAAAAAGTTTATGAAACTATCTGAAATTAAAGAAATCTTACCAACATTAGATAATGTTGAATTTCAATTAGAAAATGGAACATTTGTTCCTGAGCACTTTCATGTAACAGAAGTGGGAACAATAATAAAACATTTCATTGACTGCGGAGGGACCATAAGAAAGGAAAGGGTTGTTAATTTTCAATTGTGGAATGCTGACGATTTTGAACATCGCTTAAAGCCTTCTAAACTTTTAAATATTATTAAGTTATCAGAAGAAAAGCTTGGTATTGAAGATGGCGAAATTGAAGTTGAGTATCAAGATACAACAATAGGCAAATTTGATTTGGAATTTAACGGGAAAAATTTTGTTCTTAAAAATAAAACAACAGCGTGTTTGGCTCAGGATGCTTGCGGAATTCCTACGGAAAAACAAAAACTCAATTTATCTGAACTTTCTAATAATCAAGCTTCTTGTTGCACTCCAAATTCCGGCTGTTGCTAAAATTCAATTAAAAAATAAACTATGTATCCTAAATTATCAGAAACAATAGAATTACTGAGAAATCAAGAAATCGGGGAAGACAGAAAGGCTATTTTAGCACCATTAATTGATTTTATTCAAAAAAGGCTGGAAGAACAAAAAGAAGTAATCCTTAACTTTATTTGTACCCATAATTCAAGAAGAAGCCATTTATCACAGGTCTGGGCACAGGTTGCAAGTTTTCATTATGATGTACCGAATGTAACCTGCTATTCAGGAGGAACCGAAGAAACAGCGATGTTTCCTAAAGTTGCAGAGACTTTGCAGGAACAGGGACTGTTTATCAGTAAAATTTCTGATACAGAAAATCCTGTATATGCTATCAAGTATAATGAAGATAAACATCCAATTATTGGATTTTCTAAAAGATATGACAGTTCATTTAATCCTACAAGTGGGTTTGCTGCAATTATGACCTGTTCTCAGGCGGATGGCGGATGTCCTTTTATTGCAGGGGCAGATAAACGAATTCCTATTACTTTTGAAGACCCTAAAATTTCAGATGGCACATCTGAACAGACAAAGGTTTACAAGGAAAGAAGCTTGCAGATTGGTGCTGAAATGTTCTATGTCTTTTCACAGATAAAAAAATAAGAATGATTTAAACAAACGTAATGCAACCAAAATTAAAATTTCTTGACAGATTCCTCACTCTTTGGATATTCCTGGCCATGTTTTTAGGAATAGGCTTAGGATATTTCTTTCCTAAAATTTCTGAGGTTACCAATTCCCTATCAATAGGAGCTACCAATATTCCATTGGCAATTGGCTTAATCATTATGATGTACCCGCCATTAGCAAAGGTTGATTATTCATTATTGCCTAAAGTTTTTCAAGACAAAAAGGCCATTGGAATTTCTTTGTTACTGAATTGGATTATCGGTCCGGTTTTAATGTTCCTGTTAGCAATTATTTTCCTGAGAGATGAACCCAATTATATGATTGGTTTAATTCTTATTGGTTTGGCGAGATGTATTGCAATGGTACTTGTATGGAATGACTTAGCAAAAGGTAATCGTGAGTATGGAGCATTGCTGGTAGCTTTGAACAGTATATTCCAGGTATTAAGTTACAGTTTTATGGTTTGGCTTTTTATCAATGTGTTGCCTGAAAAATTAGGTTTGGCTAATTTTAATGTAAGTGTATCCATGAGAGATGTTACCGAAAGTGTTTTGATCTATTTAGGGATTCCATTTTTAGCAGGTTTTCTGAGCCGATACTTTTTAACTAAATTGAAAGGTTTGGAGTGGTACAATAGAAAGTTCATTCCTAAAATATCTCCGTTAACATTATATGCTTTACTATTTACGATTGTACTCATGTTCAGTCTGAAAGGAGATAAGATTTTAGAATTACCATTTGACGTTTTAAAAGTAGCTGTACCGCTAATAGTGTACTTCGTACTCATGTTCTTTGTAAGTTTCTTTATCAACAAATCATTTGGTATTCCTTATGATAAAAATGCTTCGATAGCTTTTACAGCAACAGGAAATAATTTTGAATTGGCAATTGCAGTAGCGATTGCAATATTTGGAATTCACTCTCAACAGGCATTTGTGGGAGTAATTGGTCCTTTAGTAGAAGTACCTGTTTTAATAGTACTTGTTAGAATAAGCTTATGGCTAAAACGGATATATTACAAATAACTCCATCCTCTCCACTGGCTAACTTTTCAAAATAAAAATCCTGCAGAAAAATCGGCAGGATTTTATGTATATTTTGATTACATTTTAATTTCCCATGGCTTTATGGTCCGTAAAAAATCTGAAGTTTTCTTTTTTCTCAATAAGCTGCATCGGATATAATTCCGGGTTGTAGGCTCCGTTCAGGATTTCATTCAAGGCATGTCTTTTGGTTTCACCGAATGCAACGGCCAGTATATTTTCAGCCTTATTAATGATCGGTGCCGTGAGTGTGATTCTGAACATTTCCTGAGGTTTCAGATAGTAGGCTTCAACCCATTTATCTTTTTCATTGAGAATTTCTTCACCCGGAAATAGTGATGCCGTGTGGCCGTCGTCTCCCATGCCCAGAAGGATAAAATTAAAAACACCTTCATCTCCTAAAACGTTTCGGATCTGGGCTTCATATTCTTTTGCAAAATCTTCAGGAAGAACGTTATCCTTGTACATTGGGAAAACATGACCTTTGTTTACCGGTACTTTGTCGAGCAATGTTTCAAAAGTCATTTTCGCATTGCTTTTGTCATCATTTAACGGGACCCAACGCTCATCTACCCAGAAGAAATAGATTTTACTCCAGTCAATTCTTGTGGCATACTCATCTGCGAGTAATTTAAAAATAGCTTTAGGTGAAGAGCCTCCACTCAATGCGACAACAAACTTCCCTTTTTCCTGTATTGATTTTTCTGAAAGCTCAGCAAAAGTTTCCGCTGCTTCTTTATATAATTTATCTAAATCATCAAATACTGTGATATTCATTTTCAGTTCTTTACATTAATATTATTCTACCACCAGCTGTGTCCCTGTCTTTCTACCAGTGCAACACTATCTTCCGGACCCCAGCTTCCTGCTTTGTAATTCGGGAATGAGGCATCTTTATTGTTTGCCCAGGCTTCCTGAATTGTTTTTACCACATCCCAGGCTTCTTCTACCTGATCGGAACGCATAAATAAGGTTAAATCACCCAAAAGAGCATCCAGCAGCAAAGTTTCATAGGCTTCCGGTGTATCTTCCTGACATACAAAATTATCAAATATCATCTCCACGGGTTTTAACGCCAATGAAAGTCCGGGTTTTTTTGCCATAAACTGCAGCCTGATATCCATCAGAGGCTGAATATTAATAATAAGACGGTTCGCTGCCAAATGATGTTGGGTATCCGAAAAAGTTGAATGCGGAAGTGGCTTAAACTGAATGGTAATGTAAGAATGCTTTTCTTTCATTTTTTTCCCGGTGCGTACATAGAAAGGAACTCCTTCCCAACGCTCATTGTCGAGATAAAATTTTACAGCCGCGAAAGTTTCGGTGTTGGAATCCGGTGCTATACCATTTTCCTGGCGATAGCCCTTTACCTCTACTCCATTCACTATATTTTTTCCATACTGTCCTCTTACTGCATAGTGATCAACTTTATCAGCAGGAATTCTGCGGATCGACTTGAGAACGTCTACTTTCCTGTCTCTGATCTCACCGGATTCCAGTGATGCAGGCGGTTCCATCGCCACCATGCAGAGAATCTGCAGCAAATGATTCTGAATCATATCTCTCAGTGCTCCGGTCTGCTCATAGAAGCTTCCTCTTGTCTCCACGCCAACTTCTTCTGCCACGGTAATCTGTACAGATTCTATATGTTTATGATCCCAAAGCGGTTCGAAAATAGAATTCCCAAATCTGAAAGCGAGAATATTCTGTACCGTTTCTTTCCCTAAATAATGATCGATACGGTAGATCTGCTCTTCTTCAAATGTTTCGGAGAGAAGATTATTCAGTTCAATCGCCGATTGTTTATCATGCCCGAAAGGTTTTTCGATAATGATACGGTCTTTTTTAGGATCCGAAGCCAGTGCGCTGCTTTTGATGTGATTGGATATCGTGGATATGAAGTTGGGACCGATGGATAAATAGAACAATCTGTTGGCCCTTGTTCCATAGATCTTGTCGAAATCATCGAGTTTCTTTTGAAGATCTTTGTAAGAATTTTCTTCATCCAGCTGATGTCTGAAATAAGTAATATGTGCCTGAAAGCCCGCCCAGTCTTCCTGAGTCAGTTTCTTTCTTGAGAAACTTTCAAGGTTTTCTTTGACGTAGCTTTTAAAATCTCCGTCTGTATTATCAGCCCGGCCTAAAGCAAGGATATTAAACCCTTTAGGCATTCTTCCGTCGATATATAAATTATAAAATGCCGGAAAAAGTTTTCTTTTTGCCAGGTCACCTGTCGCACCGAAGATGATAATGGTGGTGGGTCTCAGGGTTTTATTTTCGTTCATTCTTCTCCGAATTTATTGATTTGTACTGTTCCATGAAGTATGGAAAACACCTTCCCTGTCGATTCTCTGATAGGTATGCGCTCCAAAATAATCTCTTTGCGCCTGAATCAGATTTACCGGAAGTGATTTTGTGGTATAAGCATCAAAATATCCCAATGCTGTCTGCAATCCGAGACTTGGAATTCCGTTTAAAACGGCAAATGAAGAGGTTTTTCGTAATGATTTGATTTTAGATTTTACCAGTTCGGCAATATCCTTA
Organism: Chryseobacterium lineare; assembly: GCF_977014045.1. Taxonomy (NCBI): domain Bacteria; kingdom Pseudomonadati; phylum Bacteroidota; class Flavobacteriia; order Flavobacteriales; family Weeksellaceae; genus Chryseobacterium; species Chryseobacterium lineare. The sequence goes on from NZ_CDRNIQ010000001.1 coordinate 1,530,148, forward strand.
TCCAGTAAAATATTCGTCAGCTCAGGATTTTCCGTGTAAGCAGCATAAAATTTCTCTAAGAGTAAAGAACGGATGATACAGCCGCCTCTCCATATTTTCACCACATCTTTCAGCGGAATTTCAAACTGGTATTCCTCTGAAGCTTTGATAAGTAAAGCCAAGCCTTGTGCATAGCTGATAAGAGTTGCAAGATAAAGAGCATCTCCCACTTCACGGATAAACAATTCTTTGTCTTCAGGAGTGGTGATTTCTTTTTCTGAATATATTTCAGCAGCCTGAATTCTTTCTTCTTTATAAGCAGATAAAATTCTTGATGTCACGGCAATATCGATGGTCGGGATTGACACTCCTATTTCCATTGCCTGTTCGGACGTCCATTTTCCGGTACCTTTTGCGCCGGCCTTGTCTAAGATCTGATCCAAAAGGTCACCATCTGTCAGTGTATCTTTCTGTTTGAATATATCTCTTGTGATTTCTATCAGGAAAGAGTTCATTTCGCCGTTATTCCAGTCTCTGAATACTTCATAAAGCTCATCATTATTGAGATTTGCTCCTCGTTTAAGAAGATCATAAGCTTCGCTGATCAGCTGCATAATGGCATACTCGATTCCGTTGTGTACCATTTTCACGTAATTTCCCGCAGACCCTTTCCCCATGTAAGCGGTGCATGGTTCGTTATCTACTTTTGCCGCAATAGATTCCAGCATTGGTTTGAGAAGATTAAATGCTTCTGCATCTCCACCGGGCATGATACTCGGTCCTGTTCTGGCCCCCTTTTCTCCACCTGAAACACCGATTCCCATGAAATGCAGGTTTTTAGATGCCATATCGGCAATACGTCTGTTGGTATCCTGAAAATAAGAATTTCCGGCATCAATAACGATATCTCCTTTGGTCAAAAGCGGCGAAATATTGTTGAGAACAGCATCTACTGGGTTTCCGGCAGGAACCATAAGAATGATTTTCCTGGGGGTTTCGAGTGATGCTACAAATTCTTCCAGTGAGCCTGTTCCTTTGATTTTCATTTCTGGGGTGGCATTGCTGTGGAGCTGATTTACTTTCTCCTCATCAAGGTCGAAACCTGCCACAGAGAATCCGTTGTCAGCGATATTGTAGAGAAGATTTCTACCCATGACACCGAGACCGATCATCCCGTAATTATATCCTTCCATTGTATTGATATTATTATAAATTCTGTTATAGAGACAATAAATTTACGCAAATGCATATGATGAAAAAAATAATGCACAAAAAATTGTTTTTTCCTCAACAATTAAAAATCTTTAAATATTCATTTAAATCAATAAAAAAGTAAATTTTATTCAAAACACACCACATTTAATTATAATTTATATAATATTTATTCGCTTTTGATTATCAATAAATTTTAGTAAAACATGAATTAGATTTTTTAAATATTTATAATTATTGAGCATCAATATTTTCAATCCGGATTTTTAATTACTTTTGATTAAAAGCTAAATCAAATTAACTGATATGAAAGCTCTCAAAATACCAGGAGTGATCAAACAAATTCGCTGGAAAGAGATCCTGGCTGTTGTCATTCTGCTGCTGGCTTTTGTTTTTTTCAGAAGCGAAAGGCACGAACTGACATCCATTGGTCCGCAACTCCGCAGTTCCGATCCGGTATGGATAGGTGCAGGAATCTTTCTGTCTCTTGTTTATATTCTTCTCCAGGGATTAATGTATGTGACGAGCTTCAAAAGTGTCGGTATGAATATAAAAATTTCCGATGCTGTCGGTTTGTTTCTGAAACGTAATTTTTTAAGCGTATTTCTTCCTGCCGGCGGTGTAAGTTCTTTAGCTTATTTACCGAGGAATATCAGGATATTGGGGTATAAATCATCCAAAATTCATCAGGCCAGTGCCATTTATGGCTTTGTAGGGCTTCTGACTGTACTTATTGTAGGAATACCTCTTCTTATATATGCTGTTTCCATCAATAAAAACCTGAATAACAGCTGGAGCGGAATTTTGATATTATGCAGCCTGCTTTTCATTTTATACGGTATTTTTTTATCGTTCAGAAAAAGAAACGGGCTTTATCGTTTTGTTGAAAAGAGATTTCCCAAAATAATAAGTTCTTCTGAGGAAATTTTCAGCAGTGAGGTCGATAAAAAACATTTCTGGTACACCGTTGCCATATCCATTATTATAGAATTCTGCGGAGTCTTCCATTTATTGATTGCCATGTATGCCTTCGGTGTCCGGGATTCTTTTTCTGCAGCTGCGATCTCTTATGTCATTTCTGTTTTACTGATGATTGTTTCGCCTTTTCTGAGAGGTTTGGGAGCAGTTGAATTTTCACTCACATACATTCTTTCCAATTTTGGATATAAGCATTCTGAGGGACTGGGAATTACTCTTCTTTACCGTTTTTTTGAATTCTGGCTGCCGTTATTGTTGGGGATTGCAGCATTTCTATGGAGCGGAAGGAAACTATTTGCCAGGCTGTTACCCGTTATCATGATTTTCTTATTGGGAATTATTAATATTCTTTCGGTTATCACTCCTGCATTGGCAGATCGTTTAAGGCTTGTGAAGAATTACCTTTCATTAGATTTTATTCATCTCTCCAAAATGCTTACGCTTATTGCGGGCGTTCTGTTACTCGTTACTTCAGCAAATCTTTTCAAAGGAACCAAAAGAGCATGGTATTTTGCCGTGGCTCTTGCAATAACTTCTATTATTTTCAATGTTGCTAAAGCCCTCGATTATGAAGAAGCACTTTTTGCGCTGTTTACACTTGGCTTATTATTCTACAGTCGTAAGGAATATACTTTTAAAACAAACAGAATCTCACTTCAGCGGGGATTTGGATGGTTTATAGGTATTTTTACGGCAATTTTCATCTTTAATTATCTGGCATTTTATTTCATCAGCAAATCCCATTTCGGGATAGATTTCACCAAGCAACAGGCACTTTATTATACATTACACACTTTTCTTTTATTTAAAGATTCCGGGCTGGTACCACATACAGGTTTTGCGAAAGACTTTCAGAAGCTTAATTATATTCTGGGAATACTTTCATGGCTGATGCTTATTTTTTCATTTTATAAAACAAATACTTATAAAAATCAGGATAATGACCAAAATCATAGTGACGCAGAAAATCTGGTTAAAGAATATGGCGTCTCCTCTTTAGATTATTTTAAACTGACCTGGGACAAACAGCTATTTTTTGCTGAAAACAGAGATGGTTTTTTATCTTACAGAACAGCCAATGGATTTGCCGTAGTATTGGAAGATCCCGTTTGTGCAGACCGTGATAAAACCAGCCTGATTCATGAATTTGAAATGCACTGTAGAAACCACAGCCTTAAAACCGCATATTACCGTGTGGGTGAAAGCAGCCTGATCTATTTTGATCCTTTCAGGAAACAGAAATTATTTATTGGCCAGGATGCGATTCTTGATGCTGAAAATTTCAGTCTGACAGGGAAGGAAAGAAAGTCACTGAGAAACGGAATCAATACCCTTCAGAAATCCGGATATTCGGCAGAAATAAAGTATGCGCCGCTGGATCAGGAAATGCTGGATCAAACAGAACGTGTTTCCAACGAATGGCTAAAGGAATTTGATAAGAAAGAAATCGTTTTTGCCGAAGGAATGTTTGACCGGGAAGTTTTAAAGAATCAGGATATGATCACAATTTCCGACCCCGAAGGGAATTGTGTTGCCTTTCTTAATATTATTCCCTATTGCGCCCCGGATGAATGCAGCTATGATATGATCCGAAAAACGGAAAGTGCTCCCAATGGCAGTACCGATGCACTGATCGTAAAACTTGTAGATTATGCTAAAGCTAAAAACCTGAAATTTATCAATATGGGAATGACACCAATGGCAGGATTGACAGAACCCAACAATACTGCTGAAGAAGTGCTGAAGTTTGCTTACCAGAGAGTTGGAAGCTTTAAGCATTATCAGACCCTGAGAAACTTTAAGGAAAAATATGCAGATCTTTGGGAAAATAAATACCTGGTGTATGATAACGACCTCGATCTGCTTCAGTTGCCCGCAGTTTTAAATAAAATAATGAAACCGTGAAAAATATTTTTAAAATAACCATATGCCTGTTAATCGGTCTGTTGATGAACAGTTGCCATTCTGAAAGTGATTTTAAGATCTCCCAATGGAATTCCCATTCCGACAAACCGATCATTTTTTATATCAGCGGTGATGCCGGCTTTAATACTTTCTCAAAGACCTTTGGAGAGAATCTCCATTCGTTCGGTTACGATGTTTTTGCCCTGAATACAAAAACCTATTTCTGGAATAAAAAAACACCTGAGCAAACCTCTTCTGATATTGAAAGTTATATTAACAAGCAGCTTAAAGGCCGGAAAAATCAGCATGTTATACTTCTCGGATTTTCATTCGGAGCCGATGTAACTCCTTTTGTTTATAATCGTTTTTCTGATAATTTAAAAAGTAAAATTCAAAAGGTTTTCATCATCGGACCATCTAAGAGTAATGATTTTAAAATTCATCTTGAAGAGTATTTCGGGCAGGAAATCAAAGGAAGCCTGGCAGTGATTCCGGAAATTAACAAAATGGCAGAAGTCCCTGTAACGGTCGTTCTCTCCGATTTTGAATTTGCTCATTTTCCTTATCAGGAAATTACTTTGAAAAACAATTATCAGATGAAGCATATTACCGGCGATCATCATTACGGCGGAAATACAAAAATGCTGGCTGATTTTATAAATAATAATCTTAAATAATTTTTTTCTTTTGAGAAAAACCTATTTGCTGAAAACTGCGTCTAAATTGACTTGCCCACTTGTATAAAAATTGTATTTTAGCAGGATTATTATTTAATTTTCAATCAAATAAAAAACCAAATGAAGATAGTTTCTTTGAAAATTGCCACTTCCGCAGCAGCAGTTTGTTTCAGCACATTTGCTTTTGCCCAGCAAAAATATTCTGTGAGTGGCACTGTGAAAGACATAAGAAACGGCGAATTACTGATCGGCGTTACGGTGAAAGTAGCCGAAGATCCTTCAATTTCAGTGGTTTCCAACGATTATGGTTTCTATTCTCTGTCCGTTCCCAAAGGCACTTATCATTTAATCATTTCAAATCCCGGCTTTAAAGATTTTCAGCAAAACATTACGGTTGAAGATGATGTAAAACAAGATTTGCAGCTAAGTTCTGAAGAAGAGAGAACTGCAAAAATTGATGAAGTGGTGATCTCCGGTGTCAAAAAGGACAAAAACCTGACCTCCGCCCAAATGGGTACGGAAACTTTAAGCATAAAGAATATCGAAAAACTGCCTGTTCTTTTTGGCGAAAAAGATATTATGAAAACCATTCAGCTTTTACCGGGAATCAAAAGCAACGGTGAAGGCAGCAGTGGATTCAGTGTGCGGGGAGGTGCTACAGATCAGAATCTTATTTTGCTTGATGAGGCAGCGGTTTATAATGCTTCTCATTTGCTTGGCTTTTTCAGTACTTTTAACAGTGACGCACTGAAAGACGCAAGCATTATTAAAGGAAATAGTCCGGCACAATACGGCGGCCGCCTTTCTTCGGTACTGGATGTCAAAATGAAAGACGGAAACAATAAAGACTACAACATCAACGGAGGAATTGGTCTTATCAGCAGCCGGCTAAGCGTTGAAGGTCCCATTCAAAAGGAAAAATCTTCATTTATCGTTTCAGGAAGAAGAACGTATGCCGATCTTTTCCTGAAGAGTACCAAAGATTTTAAAGATAACAAGCTCTATTTTTATGATTTAAATTTAAAAGCCAATTATCAGATCAATGAAAATAACAGGCTCTATTTATCGGGATATTTCGGAAGAGATGTCCTGGGACTGGGCGATACGTTTTCAACAGATTGGGGAAATACGACAGCCACCCTTCGATGGAACAACATTATCAGCAGCAAACTGTTTTCCAATACTTCTTTGATTTACAGTAATTACAACTATAATGTAAGCTTAACCAGCAATAACAATACTTTCGGGTTGTCTTCCAAGATCGAAGACTGGAATCTTAAACAGGATTTTACATGGTTTGCCGGAAATGAACATTCCGTAAAATTTGGACTTCAGTCGATTTACCATACCATTACACCAAGCAGTGCTTCAGGAACGAGTGTCAGCAGTTTTCCAAGAAATCCAAGATATTCATGGGAAAACGCTCTCTACATCAACGACGATTATAAGCTGACCGAAAAGCTAACCGTAAATTACGGATTGAGACTTTCTCTGTTCAGCGTATTAGGTGGTGATACTTTTAATACGTATGAAAATGGGAATATTACCGGTTCTGAATTTCTTGAAAAAGGTAAATTCGGAAAAACATATGTGAATCTTGAGCCGAGAATCACCGCCAACTACCGACTTAATGATTTCAGCAGCATTAAAGGAGGATATTCGAGAAATACACAGAATCTGCATTTGCTGAGCAACAGCGGAAGCGGAAATCCTACAGACCAGTGGATAGGAAGCAGTTTCACGGTAAAACCTGAAATTGCAGATCAGATAAGTGCAGGGTACAGCAGGAATTTCAGCAATAACAACTATGAGGTGAATGCCGAATTGTATTACAAATCAATGCAAAACCAGATCGACTATAAAAACGGTGCGCAGATCACATTCGATACGGCTGCCGACGTAGAGAGTGAGCTTCTTTTCGGTAAAGGAAGAGCTTACGGTTTTGAAATCATTGCCAAAAAGAAAAGCGGAAAGCTGACAGGATGGATTTCTTACACTTTATCTAAAACGGAAAGAAAGATCGACGGCATCAACAATAATGAGTGGTATAATGCACGAATGGATAAAACACATGACCTCTCTATAGTAGCCACTTATCAGCTTAATCCGAAATGGTCTTTTTCAGGATTATTTCTTTACAGCACCGGTAATGCAGTGACTTTTCCAACCGGGAAATATGAGCTTAACGGCCAGACTGTATTCCAGTACAGCACGAGAAATGCAGACCGAATGCCGGCATATCACAGGATGGATCTGAATGCCACTTATGAACCAGAGAGCAATAAACGTTTTAAAGGCTCATGGTCATTTGGAATTTATAATGTGTACGGTCGTGAAAATGCCTACACCATTACCTTCGAAGATAATCCTGATAAACCGGGGACAACAAGAGCAATGCAGACTTCTTTATTCCGTTGGGTTCCCAATATCACTTATAATTTTAAATTTTAATTATGAAAAATCTATTTCTCATCATATCATCAATATTCCTATTAAACTCTTGTGAAAAAGAAATTGACCTTGACCTTGAGAATGAAAGCGGCCAGATTGTAATTGAAGGCAATGTTACTGATCAGACAGAGGCATATTTTGTGAGGATCACAAAATCTGTCGCATTTACATCAGCCAATCAATATCCTGCGGTAGAAAATGCACAGGTTATCATTAGTGATGATGCGGGACATACGGAAACATTGCAATACATAGGTGAAGGAAATTACCGTGCATCAACATTTACAGGTGAGCCGGGAAGAACCTACACCCTTAAAGTAAATGCAGAGGGAAAGGAATATATTGCAAAGAGTACAATGCCACAACCTGTTTCTTTCGACGGTCTGCAACAGGATTCTTTTTCATTCGCCGGAGAAACCAGCTATACTCTTTTGCCTGTTTTTACAGATCCGCCTGCCTTGGGAAACCGTTATCTTTTCAGCTTTACCGTGAATAATAATCCAAAGAAGTTTTTTTCGGAATTTTCCGATAATGTGAACAATGGTATGCTTAATCAAAGGCCTCTTCTATTACCCAATGATGACAGTGATCCGGGCGATATAAAAGTGGTACCCGGAGACAACATCAACGTAGAAATGCAGTGTATAGACCAAAATGTTTATACCTTCTATTCTGCTCTTCTACAGCTTTCTGATAATGGCGCAGGTGGTGGAATTACTCCTGCCAATCCGCCGAGCAATATCAGCAATGGTGCTTTGGGATATTTTTCTGCCCATACGGTAAGAAAGCTGTCTGCGGTTATTCAATAATTTATATAAAATTATTTTTCACCACTGTCCGGTTATAAATCCGGATCAATACTGTATTTCAATTAGTACTAAGAATATATCTTTGATTCGATCGGAAGACATATTAATTTTTTCTTCACCACCAGAAAAAGATCATCGAAATAAAAACGCAATGAAATATCATTTATCTGATTGATTACCTCCCCATCTTCGTTACTACATAAAAGTGCGAAATTTTCTCCTTCAATTCTCTTCAAATGCCAGTTTTGTATATCACAGTTCAATTTTGATTGTTCATCCACAATAAGATCCAACAGCCAATCGCAGTCTTCACCGCTAATTAAATCAAAAACACCCTGAGTAAGACTGTATCCTTCCTTAAAGCGATACAAATCCTCCGCTGATTTATACATATCGTATAATGTATTGGCTGAATTTCTTTTTTTTGCGCGTTTAATGCTCATGAAACTAGTTTTTTTAATAAGTGTTTTTTCCATTTCAGTTCTTTTTTATATTATTTATGTCGAAGCAATGAGGTGTATCCTTTTGCTTACTGATCATTTTTACAAATTCATCATATTCGCCCGGCAACAGTAGGTAATTACCCACCTTCCAGATAATCATCTCATTAAAGAAAAAATCCGGTGACGGGAATGATTTTTCAAAAAGGATATTGCTGTTATAATCTTTAGCTCTAAGAATATATGCTAAACCTTCTTCTCTCTTAAAAGTCCAGGATTCGAAAATATTATCTTCAGAAATTTTTGGCTGAAAACATATAATCTGTAAAAGCCAGAAACACTCTTCTTCCTTAGATATTTTAAAAACCCCTTCAGAAAGTAAATACCCTGATTCAAACTCAACAAAATCTTTCGAATGAACAAAACGACTGTAATAGTCATTCGCCGATTGCATATAATTTTTCATTTATATAATTATTCTATAATTTTGTTTTATCTTTGACAAATATAGACTAAATTCCGACTAATAAGAAATAATTATGGACAAAATTCAGACCACAAAAGAAAGAATTTTACTTTTCCTTGAAAAAAAGAACATCAAAAAGGAATCTTTCTACCGAGAGACAGGGATTGCGGCGTCGAATTTTAAAGGTGTTGGATTAAAAAGTGACCTTGGGGTAGACAAGCTTGCGAAGATTCTAAAAATATATCCGGAACTGAATGACAACCTGATCTGGTTGATTACAGGAGATGGCGAACTGGAAACGGACATCGTACAACAGAAAAAAGACCACCAGTCTGGTGATCTTTATAGTAGTGATATTAACGATAAAATTGGAGATCTGCTTGCAAATCTTTTTGCCCAGTATAATACTCAGGACAAAAGTTTAATGTTTCTGCAAAGCCAGATCAATAAAATTGAAAACAAATACAGTAAAGCGATTTCCGAACAAAATAAAATTTTAAATGAAATACTTTTAGCAACAAAATTATCTGCTAAATAAAATTAGTTCTTATTTACTATAATCTTTTCTGAACCGTACATAAAACTTTTCGTCGGTACAGACATGACTAAATAACCAAGATCACTAGTAAAAACTTCCAAATCTTCAAGGGTTTTAATAAAACCATTGTTAATTTCTTTTTTTACCAAATTCATTTTTCTTATATATTCCTCTTCAGATATTACTGTATTGTCGTAATCTTCCCACAATTTATCCGAGAGAGCAACAAGAATCTTTAATCTTTCTCTATGACTACTCATGTTTTCCTACTCGTTTAAATAATATGGAAGAAAATCTCTCTAACGTGCTGTTGTTAAATTTATCAAGAAGGTAAATCTTCCGATAATAACTGTCAAGCATAAAAACCAGGACAATGATTACAATCAATAAAGATACGATTGCCATATCTGCAATCGCTGAAATCTTATTCTCATTGAAAAAAACAAATTTCACATAAGTACTTAAGTGAAAATATCCCGATATTAAAGCTGCGTAAAATGTAAATCTGTTAGCTTTGAACAATCCGCCCAATGCCAGCAGTATCATACAAACCGGTATTGATAAAAAGTAAATCGCAGAATCCAGATCCAGTCTTCTTTCACCGGCATTATTTTGTAACTGTACATTTACATCAATAAAATACCCAACTATATTGTTCAGAAATGGCAATATAGCTGCGATAACGACAAAAGCAGATGCTGAGATCTCAATGATCAGCTTACTTAGGCCTGTCCGGTTTTGTCGGGTCGATTGTATCGTCTGAGTTCCCTCCAATCTGCTGTGAGGTTCCGTCTGCGTTGAGCGGGGCTGGGATTCCTTGTGTTGCATTGATAATCTCCTTGGTTTTCAGTGAATCTTCTACTATTTTAGCTGTTTCTGTACTGGCTGTTTCCGTATTTTCTTTTGACGTTTTGGAAAACCGGGAACTTTTACTTTGTTCAGGTGTCGAGGGGAATTCCTCACTCCTATCCGAACAAGCCGCTAAAAGTGACAATAATGAGATTCCTGATAATAATAGTTTTATTTTCATAATAAATAATTTTTAATATCTAAAGATAAGACATCTGTCTCAAATTTAGTATAGTAAAAATATAAATAATTACTTTATTTCTAATACAAAATAACGGCAAAATATTCTCCAAAGGGATGTTATATCACCGCGTATTGAAATCAAAAGTACTAAAAAAATAAATACGAACACAATACTTAATAAAAATCAATAAGGAAAATATTTAAAATCAGATGATTACTCTACTTTTTGATATTAGTTTCATGTAATTCTGAAGTAATAATACAGCTTAAAAAAACAATTTAAATAAAATCATTAAAATCATATATATCAACATTTTATATCATATTTATTATTAAATACATCTCTATTACTTTCTTTATTTGATAAGCAATAACTCCTTTTTTTTGATTGTCTGAAAAAAAATTAAAAAAAATTCATAACATTTTGGCGCACATTATCAATTGATCTAAAAAGTGTGAAAATTAAATCATCCATTATTCCAAAAATATTTTTGTTATTTCGAAAAATTCAGTTTGAATAAATTGATATTTTAATATGCAAATCTCTGTATATTTTAAATTAGAAAAGACTGTTTTCTATCAAATTATAAGGATTTCATTCATACACAAGTAAAATATACCATAACTGCAATGATTCGTGACATGGTCTGAGTATTGATGTGACTACCTTTGTAACCGCAATTCACAATGGTATGGAAAAACCTGCAAAAATTAAAACAATACTCGTCGCTATCGATTTTACGGAAAAGACTGATAGCGCAACGATACTTGCCGTACACATGGCAAAGCGCCATCATGCACGTATTATTCTCTTCCACAATTTCACCAATTTCTTCATTATTGACAGAACCGGGAGACAGATGGTAGGAGAAGAAACCGTCAGCAAACACTATAAAGAGGCAGAAGTTAGTCTCGAAAGGATGAAAAACTCCCTTGAGGAATCGTATAATGATATTACTTTTATGACCGCTATAGGAAACGATACGATCATAAACAGTATCAATAAAATAATTCAGTCTGAAGACGTAGACATTGTCATTACAGGAACTTCCGGAAAGCAGGGCATCAGGGAATTGATTTTGGGATCATCATCTTATCAGATCCTTACCGGAGCCAGTTGTTCGGTACTTTTGATGCCGGAAAACTCTCATCAATACACATTTGAGAAAATTCTGGTTCCCGTACGTGTTCTTGAAAAACTTAATGAAAAACTGGAGATTTCAAAACTCATTGCTGAAAAGAACAAAGGATTCATAAGTCTTCTGGGTATTTCCGGAGACGAAAAGATCAGTGAGATCAGAAAAGCTTTTATAAAGATACGGGAATCATTGAAAGGAACTGATACGGAATATTACGCATCCTTTGTGGTAAGCAACGACAAAGCTGTTGAAATTTCAAAAGCTTCAAAGGATGCAGAATTTGATCTTATCATCCTGAATTACCAGGACGAAGAAAGCTGGAAATCATTCTTTGCGGAGAATTTTTTCAAACAGATCATTAACAATACCTCCGTACCATTATTGTTTTTTAAAGACGGAGAAACTATAATACAGAATTCAGAGCCCTCAGGCTATGATATTACAATGCCCTTTCCGGGTTAATAATTAATTTAGATGATAACATTAAAAATATACAGTTCACAACATTCAACACAACCAATCGATACCACAAGAATTACAGGATTTCTTTTTAAGCATCTTGAACAGTACGGAGATTCCGAAGCAGATATTGCCAAGGCTATACGCTACTCTCTTGGAGAAAACAACAAGCCCGGCGGACTCATTGTCACCGCTACAGAAGAATCCACAGAAGAACTCAGAGGAGTCTGTGTTGTCAATAAAACCGGTATGAGCGGATATATTCCGGAAAATATTCTGGTTTACATCGCCACTGATAAAAAGGTAAGAGGACAAGGAATCGGAAAGAAAATACTACAACAAGTGATCGAAAGCACAGACGGAGATATCGCACTCCACTGTGAAAACGAAAACCCGGCGAAACACCTCTACGAAAAAATGGGTTTCACCAGCAAATACATTGAAATGCGATTAAAAAAATAACATGTCTTATATTACTTTAAATACACAAAAATTAGCTCAAAATTACAATCATTTAAATCATCTTTTTGAAAAACACCGGATCGAATGGGCAGTCGTTGCCAAACTTCTGTGCGGAAACGAAACATTTCTGAAGAGCCTTCTTTCCGTCATTGATAAGGATGTATGCGATTCACGGCTCAGCAATCTTAAGAAAATCAAAGAGCTGTCACCCCAAACCAAAACCGTTTACATCAAACCTCCGGCAAAACGCCTTGCCGAAAGCATTGTAAAATATGCCGATGTAAGCTTTAATTCCGAGCTGGAAACTATAAAAGCTTTATCTGAAGAAGCATTCAGACAGCATAAAATCCACAGGATTGTCATTATGATCGAAATGGGAGAACTCCGTGAAGGCATTATGGCCGACTCTCTTCTCGATTTTTACGCAGAAGTCATGAAGCTCCCGAATATTGAGGTTACCGGAATCGGAACCAACCTGAAATGCCTTAACGGAATTCTTCCTGACCGTGAGAAACTAACAAAGCTTGTAAAATACAGGAGAATTGCCGAACAGCACTTTAAGAAAAATATTCCATACATCAGTGCAGGATCATCTGTAACGATCCCTCTTCTTAACAGCGGGAACGTCCCCGAAGGAATCAATCATTTCCGTGTAGGAGAAAGTCTGTTTTTCGGAACCGATGTTTTTAACGATACCTATCTGAAAGGAATGCACACGGACGTCTTTCAACTGACTGCAGAAGTGATAGAACTCCACGAAAAACCAATGGTTCCAACAGGAAAGGTCGGTAAAAACCTTACAGGAGAAAGCCCGGAATACAATCAGAAAGACAGAGGCAAGACTTCGATAAGAGCGATTGTGGATCTCGGTGTCCTTGATATTGATGTTAAACAGGTTACTCCACTTAGTGAAGGTATAGAAGTTCTGGGTGCTAGTTCCGATATGATGATCCTGAACATCACCAATAAGGAAAAAGACATCAAAGTGGGCGACGAGCTTAATTTCGGAGTGAGCTACCTCGCAGTCTTACGGGCGATGAATTCGGATTATGTCGACAAAAAGGTAATCACCACAAAAAAATTCAGGAAAGTATCTGAAAAAGAAACAGCATAATTACAAATACTACCCAAATACCGCATGATCTGCGGTATTTTTTATATTTTTATGCATCACGAAAACTTTATACTTTGGAACAGGACATCAAAACACTGCAGCTGCATCATCTGGAAAAGGTACATGCCCTCAAAAATGAGATGCAGATCTTGCCAATTGCAAAGCTTTTCGGGAAGATCAACATGCAACAGCCATTGAGAAACAGGTTCTATGCTGTTTTTCTTTTTAAAGACGCTACAGGATCGGTGGTGATTGACAACCAAATATATGATCTCAGAAAAGACCGTTTCTTTTTTTTAAACTACAATCAGGTGTACCAATTCAGTCCGCTATCTGAGCCTGAGGGATATGTACTTCTTTTTACCAAATCCTTCTACAATTATGTTTATACAGGAAATAAACTGATCAAAAGCGATACCGCATTGGTTAACATGCCACAAACAATCGATGTTAAAGCTTCCTCCAGGAATGAGTACTGGCAAAACTTTGAGGCCATCAGAAAAGAATTTCACAACACCAGACTGTTTTCAAAAGAGATTATCTGTATGCAGCTTAAGATCTTTATACTACGATTCATCAGAGCGGCAAAAATGACCAAAACACGCCGCATAGCTACCGACCATAAAAAGGAGATTGCTGAGAAGTTTTCCGAGTTGGTGAATCAACATTACAAGCAATTCAAAACCACTGCTCCATATGCCGAAATGCTTAATCTTACTCCAAATTATTTAAATACTTTAATAAAAGATCAAATGGCTTTAAGCGCAGGCCGCTTAATAAAAAACCGTGTCATCCTGGAAGCCGAAAGACTGCTCCTGCACACTACGCTTTCCGTGACAGAGATTTCCTACGAACTGGGATTTACCGATAACTCACATTTCGGAAAATACTTCAAATCCGTCAACCATATGTCTCCCAAACTATACAGAAACCAAAGCATTGTAGGATGAATCCTGAATGATGAAAGATATTCATTAATCAACATTTAACAAATCAAACAATACCACAGTTTTAAGTTTTTGTAAAGGGTTTTAGTACATTCGCCAAAAAAAATAAAAGTGCCCTATACGATAAAGACGACTAAAGATGGTTTGATCTATATTAAATCTTCCTGCATCATCAGTATAAGAAAACCCAATACCATTGACAATGCAAAGGTTGCCGGCTATCCATTGATTATTAATGCCGATCAGGTAACATTTCTGAGTTTTAATATGGAAAGTAAAGTAACCTACTTTATGATGAACGGTTTTCAGATCTCAATGAATATTCTTTTTGATGAAGCTGAAGAAGCACTCCGAATTGCCAAAAGCTATGTTGAGAAAGTTATCAAAGCATAAACTTACTTCAACAAATAGCAATGCTTTATTATTTAAACCAATAAAAAAACATCCGCAGAAATACGGATGTTTATTGATTAAAGTCTTGAATCTGATTTTTATTTGACTTTTAAAACCTTTAATATTTTATGAAAAATCTCGTTGTTTTCATAAACTCCCATAAAGTTTTCGGTTCCCGGTCCGTAAGAAAACACAGGAATAAGCGTAGCCGAGTGATCTTCTGTTGTAAAATCTCCTTCCACAGTACTTGAAGCCATATCTCCGTGCGGAATACTGAAGCCGCCTGTTTCATGGTCGGCGGTAATAACAACCAAAGTTCCGGGATTACGATCGGCAAACTGTATGGCTTTTGTGATCGCTCTGTCGAAATCAATGCCTTCCGTCACGATCGTTCCTACGTTATTTGCATGACCGCCAGAGTCGATCTGCGCTCCTTCGATCATAATGAAAAAAGGCTTTTTCTTGCTGTTCAGAAACTCAAGGGCACCTTCTACAGTTTCTGCCAAAATATTTCCACGGCCTTTTAATACCTGTGGCACACCGTTGTCGGAGAGGTAAAATGCTAAGCGGTCTGCCCTATTTCCTGCAATCTCCTTTGTATTTCCGGCCACTTTAAAATTATCCGCTCCGGAAATATTTGATTTCCCTCCTCCTGCAAAAAAGGTAAGCTTTGATTTGGTAAGATCTTCTGCAATCTGCTTCTCCATTCCGCGGTCTTTTTGGTGGGCATAGAATGCAGCAGGAGTTGCACCTGTAATTTCGTCTGTGGTGATAACGCCTGTATTAAAGCCTTTTTCAGAAAGAATCTCAGTAATATTCGGAATTGATTTCCCTGAAGGATCTACCCCGATAAAGCGGTTTTTAGTTTTCTTTCCTGTGGCGAAAGCACTTCCTCCTGCAGCAGAATCTGTAGTAAAATTATCTGCGGAAGTTGTTTTTATCAATCCGATATTTTTAAGCTGGGTTAAAGTCAGTTGTCCTTTATTTGCCAAAACAGAAGATGAAATCTGCGAAAGTCCGTTTCCGTCACCAATGAGGAAAATCACATTCTTCACAGGAATATTTTTATTCTCATACAAAAATTCAGGATGATACACTTCACTTACCAAGGTATTCTTAAAAGTTCTCTGATCCAGTTTATTAAGATACTCTGCACATTCTTTCGGATGATCTGTATTGATATAATCTACGCCTGCGTGTGCAAAAAATTCCCAGGACGTTTTGCCGTCAGGAATGGCCCAGAACCTGAAAGGTTTTTTGAAAGATTTTGCTTTTTTAATGACTTCCGTTACTTTAGGAAGATCATCTGTCGTTAATCCGCCTTTGCCGTTCCAGACTGAGTAATCTTTAAAATTTAAACTGACCAATCCTACTTTTTCCCATTGTGGTGGCGTAAGATTTTCCAGCGACTGATAATCAAATTTTATAAAATCAGGGTAAGCGGTAAACTTTTCAGGAGACGGCTTGTTTCCGGAAATGACAAAGCTGATATTTTTATGACTGATGATTTCAGGATATTTGGAAATATGAGAGACTATATTTTTCAAAGTCGGCTCTCCGTCGGTTTTAAGGTCTATTAAAATCTGGACCGGCTGATTGCTGATGATGCCCAGCTCCAAAGCTTTTGCAATGGGGCTAAGATAAAGAGCATCAAACGTTCTTTCTTTTCCGATACCTTTCTGTTCATGAGAAACATAAAGCTCATTGTCAACAAGAAAAACATCAGCTTCAATCGATGTTGCTCCCGCACCCAATGCATACCAGAAAGGGACTTTCTGCTCATAATCGTTGTGCGAATGAACAGCATAATTTTGTGCAAAAGCCATACTTGCTACCGTCATTGCCACTGTAAGGCTTATTTTCTTTATACTTAAAAACATAATGATCTTTACTTAATATGAATACCTGATTTTTTTAATGCTTCTACCAATTTATGATAGATCGTGTTGTTTGGATAGACTCCGGAAAACAGTTCTTCGCCTTTTCCCATAGCAAACACAGGAACCAACGCTGCGGTGTGCTGCCCGTCAATAAAATTAACCTGAACCTTATCCTTTACTTCTCTTTCTTTTCCGCCAGCCGGATCTTTTTCCATAAATTTCCCAATGCTTGCACCTCCTGTTTCATGATCTGCCGTGACCACCAGAAGCGTATTAGGATTCTTCTTAATAAAATCCATGACCACACCAATTGTTTTGTCGAAATCGAGAACTTCTTTCACCATCATTTCGGCGTTATTCGCGTGGCCGCCCCAATCGATGAAGGAGCCTTCTATCATCAGGAAAAACGGTTTTTTATCATGTGAGAGAAAATCCAGTGCAGTCTGGGTCGCTTCCGGAAGAAAATCTTTTCGCCCCTGCACTTTATTCGGAAGTTCATCCTGTGCCATCAGGTATAAATTTCTCTTTCCGACAACCGGTTTTGAGAGAGATGTCGTATCAATTCTATAATTTTTCTTAGTTAAATCTTTCAGAAGATCCTTTTTGTCTTTTCTTTTATTAAAGAACTTCAGTCCTCCTCCTGCGGCAAAATCAATATTAGATTTGATAAAATCCAGAGCGATATCTTCATGCAGATCGCGGTCTTTTACGTGTGCATAATAGGCAGCCGGAGTGGCATGGGTAATGCTTGTGAGACAAACCAAACCGGTTTTGTAACCTTTATCCTGAAGTTGTTCAAGGATTGTCGGGATAGAAAGAGAATCTTTATTAAGGCCAATGGCTCTTTTATAAGTTTTTTGCCCCGTCGACAGAGCGGTTGCTCCTGCTGCAGAGTCTGTCACCCTGTCGCTCGTACATGAAGTTTCTGAAAGCCCAACATATTTAAAATTCTGGAAATTTGGCTTATCCTCTCCGAAATAGAATGCAGAGGTCACCTGCGAAACACCCATTCCATCTCCGATCATAAAAATGATATTAACAGGCTTTTGGGTTTGAGCATGCAAAAAAGATTCTAAAAGAAGCATTAAAAAAGCAGCAATCCTCTTTACATTAAGGCTTTTACAAACATAGTACATATTGATTATTATTTTGATAATTAATTATTTTAAAAACAACGGGCAAAATTACATCAAAAACAAGTCTTAAAAAGTAGAGTTAATGATACACAAAGCAATATTAACAGCTCATTCTCTCATTAGAAGCCATTTACCACATTTTGCTTAACACAAAGTTCACTGAAATTTAATTTTTCGCAATAAAATTTACATTTTGTTAAATTTAAAAAGCAGTTACTTAACGGTAATTTAACGACAATTGGGAGGAATTGAACCTAATTTTGCACCAAAATAATTAAGGAATGAAACGTATTTACCTCGTGCCAACTGTTTTGATGAGTTGTGTCAGCTTAACATTTGCACAAAAAAAAGAATCTGACACCATCACGAGTAACGACAAACTCAAAGACATCGACGAAATTGTAATGGTGGGATACGGATCACAAAAGAAATCAGACGTTACAGGATCTGTAGGAACTGTAAAGAGTGAAGATTTTAATAAAGGCCTTGTAGCCAATGTTGGCCAGCTGTTGCAGGGGAAAATAGCCGGGGTAAATGTATCCAATGTAAGTGGTGAGCCGGGAGCCAACCAGAATATTATCATCAGAGGGGTGGGAAGTTTACGTTCAGGAACAACGCCGCTATACGTGATCGACGGTTTTGTGGTGGATAACAGTAATGTAGGAGTTGCCAACAACCCGATGAACTTCATTAATCCTCAGGACATCGAATCCATAAATGTTCTTAAAGACGCCTCTGCTGCTGCAATTTACGGAGCAAGAGGTGCCAATGGGGTTATTGTAATTACCACTAAAAAAGGTAAAAAAGGAAGAACACAGATGAACCTTTCTTCCAATCTTACGATTTCAAGCCTTGCCAATAAAATGAATGTCTTCAGTGCAGATGAGTTCAGAAAACAGGTTACTGCAATGGGAGCCAAGCTTGACGATATGGGAGGAAATACCGATTGGCAGGACGAACTGACCAGAACTGCCATTTCCAATACTGTGAATTTCTCTGCGTCAGGAGCTACGGATACTTCAAATTACTATGCAGCTTTGGGATATGAAAATCAGGAAGGTATCCTTTACAACAGTAATCTGAGAAGATATTCCGGGCGTATCAATGTTTCTCAGAAAGCCTTTGACGGACGAGTAAATATCGACTTCAACCTCAACGGAAGCAGAACAGAAAATAACAGACCGAGCGTTACCAGTATGGTTTCTACAATGCTTACTTTAAATCCTACGTACCCTGCTTATACGAATGGTGAGCCAACTACCGTTTTCAGCAATGGAGCTTTCAACCCGCTGATCCGTCAGGAAATATATAAGGATTTTACAGCCAATAACAGAATCCTGGCCAATATTTCGCCTTCGGTTGAGATCATTAAAGGTTTAACCTATAAGCTGAATCTGGGGATAGATTATTCTACTGCCGACAGGGTAATTCAGAATACGCCACATGCAGTACCGTTGGAAATCGGAACTTTAAATTTAAATTATTACTCCAACAACAATACCCTGGTAGAAAATACTTTAACCTATAAATTTAAAATCAATAATCATGACTTCAATGTAATGGCGGGGCAGTCTTATCAAAGGCTTTATCTTGTGGCAAGAAGCTGGGATTATTCAGGATTTCCAAACAACGGTATAGAGCCTCAGTACCAAATCGGGGCTGCCAATAAGAATAATACAACATCCTCATCTATTGCGAATAAAAACGAGCTGCAGTCATGGTTTGGAAGAATCAATTATGACTTTAATGATAAATATCTCTTCACTGCAACGTTAAGGGCAGACGGTTCGTCAAAATTCGGAGAAAACAACCGTTATGGTTTTTTCCCTTCATTGGCAGCCGGATGGAATATCAGCAAAGAAAATTTTCTTAGCAGTGTAAATGAAATCAGCAACTTAAAGCTAAGGGTAAGCTGGGGGAAAACAGGAAATCAGGAAATCCCGAGCAAAATGACCAAAAGAAGCTACAAATCTGCTTCTGACGGCAGCGGGCAGGCAACGTATCCTTTAAATGACAGTTCGAATTATCCTGTAGGGGTGTACCTGGTAAGAACCGACAACCCGGATCTTCAATGGGAGGTTACCACACAGACCAACGTAGGATTGGATTTCGGAATTTTCAATAACCGATTGACCGGTACTGTAGATTTCTTTAAAAAAGTATCCGATAATATCCTTTTGGAGATTAACCCTGTAGACCCGATCGAGCCTGCACCTACCATGTGGAAGAATATTCCCAATATGACGATCAACAATACGGGCTGGGAACTTTCTCTGAACTATAACAGTGAACCTACGAAAGCATTTACCTACAGCATCGGCGCCAATGCAGCATTCATTAAGAATGAAGTAAAAGATTCTCCGTACCGTGTGATTTCTACGGGTGAAGCACAGGGGCCGGGAACCACAAATGCCGTTATCAACGGGTATATCAACGGACAACCGATCGGAACATTTTATGTAAAAGAATTTTTAGGACTGAATGCCAACGGAACCAATATTTTCAGAGATGTAGACGGAGACGGTATTATTACGGATAATGACAGAGTTGCCGCAGGAAGTGCTCTTCCGGATTTTACATACAACTTTTATGTGAAAGCAGCCTACAAAAACTTTGATCTTGGATTAAACTTTAACGGAGTTGCCGGAAATATGATTTATAACAATACCGCTTCCACCTTATTTACAAGAGGAAGACTGGGACTTTCTCAGAATACAACCGATGCTGCAACCCAGTTTCCTAATGAAAGTACAAACAATACCAATGTAATTTCAACAAGATATCTTGAAAAAGGAGATTTCTTAAGGCTAAACAATGCTACTTTAGGGTACAGCCTTAATCCGAAAGTTTTAGGTATCGGTGAGCATATCAGAAATATAAGATTCTCTTTAACTGCACAGAACCTGTTTGTGATTACCAAATATTCAGGTTTTGATCCGGAAATCAATACAGGGCTTTCCCAGGGAGGTATTCAGTCTTTCGGGATTGACTACAGTACCTATCCAAAAGCAAGAAGCTTTGTATTCGGTGTAAACGTCGCATTTTAATTAAACCCTAAAAAAAGAAAACAATGAAAAATAAAATTTTAATCTCTATACTAAGCTTAAGTGCTTTGGTTGCTGTAGGATGTACAAACCTTGAAGAGCAGGTAATCGATGAATCACTGGATGCACAATCGGATAACATCGTAGCTTCTTTTATTGCTCCCGCCTATGGTCCGCTTCCTGATGCCTTTACCCATACCAAAAACTACGGACTTCAGCTGATCAGTACAGATGAGGCAATCCTTCCTCCGAGAGGAAGTGGTAACGACTGGTACGATGGCGGAAAATATATTGAACTTCACCAGCATACCATGACCACCACCAACGTTGTGGTACAGCAGACATGGGATGCTTTCAGGCTGATGCTTTCCAGAACAGTGACAGCCATTGAAAAACTACAGCCTTTAGCAGCCACCAATAGCGATGCGGCTAAAGCTGTTGCCGAAATGAGAGCGTTGAGAGCCTATTATAATATGCTGTTTCTTGATTATTGGGGAATTGCCTTTAAAAAAGATTCTTCAGGTCAGGATTCCCAGATTTTAAGAAGACAGGAAGCGATCAGTTATATCGAAAGTGAGTTTTTAGCGGTTGTTAACAATTTAGATAATACCGCCCGTCCGGGAAGAATGTCGCAGGCTGCTGTTAATGGCTTTTTAGCGCAACTTTATCTTAACGCCGCGGTGTACAGAGATCCTTACGGTACCCCTTCATTTGCCGCTGCAGATATGGATAAAGTCATTGAGTACACCAATAAAGTGATCAATTCGGGATTATTCACTTTATCTCCAGAATACTTTGCTATTTTTGATGATAACAATCACACGAACAAAGAATTGATCTTTGCCATCGATCAGCGTCAGGATCTTACTACTTCTCACAACAGATTGGGATACTGGTCACTATCCGGAAGTCAGTATCCGCTTGCCGCTTTTCCAAAAGCCAACGGAACAGACGGACCTGCCATTACTCCTGATTTCTACCAGACCTGGGTGCAGGCTTACGGAAGCACGGATCCTGCTCAGGCAGACGCCAGATTTTATAAAGAGAACTTTACGGTTCCTCAAAACCTAAAAGACCTTACCGGCGTAACCCCTGCCAACGATGAAGATCATTACTTCCTGGTAGATGGATCTACGTATGAGATCAACAGGGGAATCCAGAGAGGAATTCAGTGGGGGCTGAGAAATCCTGCAAACGGGCAGCCTTTCAAGATGAAGGACGGACAATACAAAATCTACCCGATGATCGAGCAAAGAAACGGATTTACCAACTATGTAAACCACGTCCTGGAAGTCGATCTTGAAGATCCTAGCCATAAAGATTACGCAGATGGTTACCGAGTATCGAAGTATCAGTTCAGCAGAACTTCCGATACAGGAAGAAACAGGGGAAATGCAGATATCGTTCTTTTACGTCTGGCAGATATTTATTTAATGAGAGCCGAAGCGCAATTAAGAAAAGGAAATGCCGCCGCTGCTTTGTCAGACGTAAATTTCGTAAGAGCGTCAAGAACTGCAAGGCCGGCTGTTACGCCTCCTGCACTGACCAGTATTAATTTAAACACCCTTTACAGAGAAAGAGGCTTTGAGTTTTATTGGGAATATTCAAGAAGAACAGACATGATCCGTTTCGGACATTACGAAGATACCTACACTTCCAAAACCAATACAGATGTGAGAAAGAGACTGTTTCCTATTCCACAATCTGCAATAGACGGAGCATCAAGCGCACCAGGATATCTGGTTCAGAACCAAGGTTACTAATTTTTTTACTTTTATAATTGATGAAAGCTGCCCAGAAATAGGGCAGCTTTTATTTTTCAAGCCTATTTGATCTTTTGTACCAGGCATTGTCACTATCCGGTTTGTAACCTTCAGCTCCCGGAAGAATTATATACAGAATTTATCCATAATCATCCATCTAAAATATATGAGGGACTCTTAAACTTATTTTGGTAACAAGTCCTTTTTCTCTGAAACTCTTTATTGATGGACTTTGGTGAGGAATGGTTGAACATCACAAAAAAAGTAGTCTATCGTAGACTACTTTTCTCAGCTACAAATGTAAACAAATTCTTTTTACTTCCAAACACAACAAATTGTTTTCTAATTCCTTAGTTTTGTTCATCATAAAGTCTTTAAAGAAAAAATTGGCGCAAAACAGCCGGAATTTTACACCCTGTTTTACACCTGTTTTTTAAGAAGTCTTGTAATGGTGAGCCTTGTATGTAAGAAAGTAGTCTACGATAGACTACTTTCTTACAAAACATGAGACTACAAATGATATTTCCCTCTAAAGCCCTCTCCCTCCAACGCTTTTGCGTGGTATTGTTGTGCTTTTTGGTGGTCTTGGTATCATCATTGTTGAGCGCTCAAACTTTTTTACAATCCGATTCTGTAGTCTTTGTATCCGAAGACTCGTATTTGTATGCAGATTCTCCAATATACATTTCCGATCAAACTTTTAGAAAAGACTCTTTTAAAAAGTGGCCCAAAACAATTATTAAAAGATCCTCTCCAAGAACTTCCACTCAGAAGTCAATGAGTAGTCCAACGCATAATGCTTTCTATAAAAGCAGTCCAACAGGCAGACATACCTTTGCACTCCTTTTTAATTCTTCTTCAATGGCTGTTATCGGAAGCTCTTCTCCGGTAAAACTTCAGCATAAAACAATACCATCTTCCTTTTTTCTATTAACAAGCGCAAGAAGGGATAAAGAAAAATGTATTTATATCATTCCTTATCCTTTCCAGCTAAAACATATTATGATCAATCATTTCGGGCGTCCTCCGCCCAATTTTAAACACGGATAACACTAATGTTTTATCACAAATGACACAAATTGTTGAACGCCAATAAAAACAAATGCTTTAGCAAAGGAGATTATCCACTCTATTTGTCATCCCGTAGGGATCTCACCACTTAACATTTGTGAATTGAGTGTTCAACCATTAGTGCCATTCGTGTTTCGTCAATTCGAGTGTTTTTTCGTAACAAGGTGAAGAAAAAATGTATCGGGAATGAAATTATTCTCAAACTCACAAACTTCTCGATACGATTTTTTCAAAATCTACTCGAAGTGACGAGCCTGTCGAAGCTATTATTGAGTCGGAGGGTTTGAGAGGGGAAATAGTGGCTTCGGCTCCGCTCAGCCACCAAGACTCTCCCACACTCAAACTCTAAAACTCTCCAACTCTAAAAGCTCTGCGAGCCCTTATAAGTGCAACGCCTTTGTGAAACTAAAAAACACATCATAGATAAAAAAAATCTTAGCGCACTTCGTGTTCAAATAACAATGTCATCAAAAAATAAACAAACATAAATACAAAACAATGAAACAATTAATTACAACAGCTGTTCTGCTTTTCAGCATCACAACATTCGCTCAAGTGGGGATTAACAACACTTCTCCCAAAGCCACTCTAGACATTACTCCTAAAACCACTGACGGCAGCAAGCCGGAAGGACTTCTTATTCCGCAATTAGACGGAAATTCACTCAAAACTGCGGCGTACGGAACAGCCCAAAAAGGAGTGATTGTTTATGCCAAATCGGCAGCAAGTCCCACGGATACCAAAACCGTTAATGTCACTACAGAAGGTTACTATTACTTCGATGGCAGTGCATGGCAGAAAATGAACGGCGCAGCATCGGGTGACACCACCAACGATGCGTGGATCAATGACACTACCAATGGTCTGGTAAAATTGGGAACCAAAGCTGACGGTACAGCCAGAGCCGCAGGGACGGATTTTGTATCCAAAGATAATGGCCAGGTCGGAATTGGAACAAGCAGCCCGGATGCCAGTGCTGCGTTAGAAGTGGCTTCTACTAACAAAGGAATGCTTATTCCCAGAGTTGCTTTAACAGGTTCTACAGACCAAACGACGATCGCTTCTCCCGCTAATGGTTTGATGGTTTATAATACAGGAACTGGCGGATTAACATTTAAAGGCTTCGTATTCTGGAATGGAACAGAATGGAGATCGGTGAATAATAATCCTACGATATCCCCTGCCATTGTATCTCTTAATTGTACCGACTCCTCTACTTTTCCTGCAACCTTTACTTCCGGCACGGCTTATAATGGAACACTTACGGTTCCTTATACCGGAGGTAACGGAGGAAGTTATACTTCAGGAGCTTCATTCTCACAGAATGGACTGACATTTACATTAAATCCGGGTACGCTGAATTATGGAAATGGTTCGATATCCTATTCTATATCCGGAACACCCAACTTTACCTCTCCCAATACCATTTCAGTTCCGCTAAGCTTTCTGGGTCAGAGCTGTAGTGCTACTGTTGGAGAAAATATAAGTGTAAATCCGATTCAATATTTAAAGAAAGTAATCAGCACAGATGCTGCTGTTCAGAATGCGACCAAGACGACTTTCGGAAGTTTATCAGTGAGATATGGAGGACTTGTTGCTAATGTAAGAAATAGTGCTAACTCAATTCAATTGAGTCCTTCTGTTACAACACAAATGTCAATCTGGGGGAACTCACAGGAAGCGGGGGGAGTGTTCCATATACACAACAAACTTTAACTACATTATCCGCTAACAACTGGACTGGCTGGAATATGACATTTAACCCACTTCAAAGGGATCAGGGAAGGATATTAGTTGCCCTTCATGCCACCGGAGAAATATACCGTATTACTATGCTATGTAATGATAATATGACAAGCCCAACAGTCGCCAGTAATATTACCTTTTTTATCGAGAAATTATAATGAACAACCATTTAAAATAAACAACAATGGCAACAATTCTTCATAAAATCAAAGCGTATCTCTATGATAACGTTTTAACGAAAGACAACCCTAATGATTTCACCGCACGCACCGCAAGTGAGCGAAGTCTCAATGTGCAGCAGATCTGCCAGTCAGCTGTAGGTCGTGGAGGTGCCGATATCTCCGCTTCGGCGATGGAGCATGCCACAGAGCTTTTCTTAAAAGAGATGGCGTATCAATTGTGTGATGGGTATTCCATCAATACCGGTTACTTTATGGCCAATACCACCATCCGTGGGGTATTTGATAGTCCTTCAGAGACATTTAATAAGGATAAGCACAGCATTATCTTCCAGTTCAACCAGGGAGAGAAACTTCGTGCAGAGATTCCCAATATTGAAGTAGAAATCCTGGGTGTGGCAGAGGCTTCTGCCGTGATTCTTCAGGTAACGGATGTAAAGAGTGGCTCGGTTAATGATCTTCTTACTCCCGGCAGAAACCTCAAGATTGCCGGAAGCAAAATCAAGGTAGCAGGCAATGATCCTTTTATCGGGGTATTCTTTGTCAATACCGCCTCTAATGTCAGAACAATGGTAGAAGAAAGCGATATGGTAACCAATAATCCTTCGGAGGTTATTGTAGTGATTCCTGCATTACCGGCAGGCACATATCAGCTGGAAGTGGTGACGCAATATAGCAGCGGAGCTTTATTAAAAGACCCAAGAACAGCAACTCTCGATAAAATCCTGACGATAGCGTAAGCAATCAGTCTCTATTTTCTGAGAGACACTTTCGTCGCCCGACACAGGGGTCTCTCATCGGGCGTGATAAGGAGGTTATCTCGAGCGTGATAAGGTGTTCTCATCGACCGATGAGAACACCTCTCGGAAAGTGACTCCTTTTATAGGATAGTTTTATAGTATGATGATACTCCGGTTTGGGAAAGATTTCCCGGCCGGAGTTTTTTTGGCTTTGACTCCGCTCAGCCACCGTTGAACAGATGCCGCCACGTTCCCCTGTTACAGTAACCCGAAATTCCACCGTAAGAAGACAGTAGTAAAAATTCCCCTCCCAT
Organism: Chryseobacterium lineare; assembly: GCF_977014045.1. Taxonomy (NCBI): domain Bacteria; kingdom Pseudomonadati; phylum Bacteroidota; class Flavobacteriia; order Flavobacteriales; family Weeksellaceae; genus Chryseobacterium; species Chryseobacterium lineare. The sequence continues at coordinate 1,557,022 of NZ_CDRNIQ010000001.1, forward strand.
GGAGGGGTGGCGAAAATTCAAAGAATTTTTGACGGGGTGGTGTAAGAATACTGCCACACAATCACCTTCATTTTAACCACTCCGATTGTCATCCTGTAGGTATCTAAGCCCGAATCTTTCCATGCTACTGTTACCAACGATGCCGAGATTCCTAACGGAAATCGAAGATTCGACGGAGTCAATGACAAAGTGGGGGTTTTAGGGTCGGAGGGTTTGAGAGTATGAGAGTGGGAGTATTTGGTGGCTGAACGGAGCCGAAGCCACCATTGAACGGATGCTACCACGTTACCTTGTCATCCCGATAAGGATCTAGGCCCGAATCTTTCCATGCTACTATTACCAGCTATGTCGAGTTCCTAACGGAAATCGAAGATTCGACGGAGTCAATGATAAGGTGTGTGTTTTAGGTTGGGAGAATTTTAGAGTCGGAGGGTTTTAGAGTTTGATCGTGGGAGAGTCTTGGTGGCTGAGGTGACTCGAAGCCACCACTGATACAGAGTTTAAGGATCGGTTGAACAGTGTATAGATAAAAGAAATATTACTATCTTTAAATCGGAAATAATACAAAGAATAGTATTATCCTAACTCACTGTGATAATCCAGAAAATGTTCTGAGCAGACCAACGTTTATTTTAAATTATGCAACATCTAGATCATCTTTTACAGAACTATTTCGGTACGTTATCTCATGAAGAGCTGTCGTTTATTGAGCCCTATTTCAGGGAAGAAAAACTGACAAAGAATGACTTTTTTATCAGATCCGGAAAGATATGCAACAGGCTGAGCATTGTAAAGACAGGTATTTTAAGGTTGTATGCATTGTCCGAAGATGGTAAGGAAGTTACCCAATGGCTCGCTCAGGAAAACTTTTTATTAACTGAAGTTTCGGGATTCTTTTTTGATCAACCCAGCCGTTGGAATATACAGGCGCTTACCGAGACAGAGCTTCTGACGATCACTAAAGATGATTACATAAAACTTTGCCATGATTTTCCAAGATGGTCTGAGATTGAAAAGAGATTGATCATGAAGTGCTTTTCGATGATGGAAGACCGTATTTTTACTCACCTTTCGCTTACCGCCGAGCAGCGGTACAATCTGTACTTTGAGCAGAATAAGAGTCTCTTTACCCAGGTTCCGCTGCAATTCATCGCCTCGGTTCTAGGGATGTCGCCGGAAACCTTCAGCAGGATAAGAAAACGCCGGGTTTCAAATTCTTGACTTTTATCAAGAGGAACTTTGCAGAAATGAGGGAACTTTGCTTCATTAAATCAATATCGTCATGAACAGTAAAATGGATCTCCTTTTGAAACTTGAACAGGCAGGGCAGTTTATCCTTTCTATCCTTTTATTCAATCAACTCAATTTTGCCTGGTGGGTATTTCCTGCATGCATATTGCTTCCTGATATATCGATGGTCGGATATCTGTTCGGCAATAAATCAGGGGCCTACACGTATAATTTCTTCCATCACAAGCTGGTTGCAGTTATCGTTATTGCATTGGGATTTTGGTTAGATAATTCCATCCTTTCACTGGCAGGAGTTATCCTGTTTGGTCATTCGGCGATGGATCGTTTTTTTGGCTATGGCCTCAAATTTACAGATGGCTTTAAGCATACTCATCTCGGAGGGATCGGAACCAAAAGTGAGGAGGTAGAGAAATAAAAACTTCGTTGAAGAAAGTATTAAATTAAGCCCATTATCATTATAGATGCCTAAATCCTTTCATCATGCTACCCTACTCCATTTTTTTACCTATTTTTACGTGATAATAGATCAACGTATATGAGAAAAATACTATTCGCAGGAATAATAACTTTAGGAGGTTTTTTAATGGCAAATGCACAGTGCAAACCGGTATCCTCCATTACAGAAAATTTTGATACCTGGAAGGAGATCGGACCATGCTGGACTGCTCAGCAAGGAAAGGCAATGCTTTACGCCAGTGACAAAAAGATCATATTTTATTCCATGACCAATCCCGGTGAAAATATGTATCTGGTAACCCCTAGAATCAAGGCAGGAAACTATACTTTAACGCTTGATATTTCAGATAACGGAGGCGATACCATTCTGGAACTTTTCTCTATTAACAATACTTCCGATCCTAAATCTTATATTTCTATAGCTAAACCTTCAAAAATAGCCGGAGGCAAAAAAACATTCACCATTTCTCTGAAAAAAGAGGCGAATCTTGGGCTGAAAGTATTGCTGAATAGCGTTCATCAGGCAGTGTATGTAGATAATCTTTCTTTAAAACCAAAAAAATAATTGATTAATAATTAAGTTTTTTATTTAACCATAAAAGCTACAAAAGATTTAGATTCTTTTGATTAAAGTTAATAAACATTAAGAATAAAGAACACAATAGTTTTTAAAATCTTTGATTTTTGTTCTTTTGAAAGTTTTGAACAGCTCATAAAACTTTTAAAATTGTCTTTTGCACCTTTTGCGGTTAAATTTAATTTAGTTTAAACATTCTATTGTAATAAATCTCCAAAGCTGATACTTTGGAGATTTATTTTGCTCACAGTTTATTATATTTGTGATCGACTAATAAACATCTTAGTTAAGACCATATCTTAATTAAAACAAAACTTTAAAATTATGGAGAACAGCAAAGCACCTGTATTCACGATGACAATCGTTGCCATTATTGTCGGCGGAGCATTATACAAACAGTTTGATTTCAAAACCCGGACTTTCGAAAACCCCGCTTTATCGGCACTGTATGTGATCATTTTTTTATTTGCCATTTTTATTCTGGTAAGAAATTACAGAAAGACCGCAAGAAAATAAATCAACACAGAAACTGTTTTGGATTATCCTCAAAACATCCCGGAACCATTTTTCAGTCCCCAACCACTTCCCCACTTCAATCTCAAAGCTAAATCTATTGAGGCTAATTTGTTTTTGCAGAACATCCAATCCGGATTGGCAATAAACTTGTATGTAAGTATCCCGGACATCGTCTGAAGATTCGTCGCAACATACAAAGCGATATTTTTAACCTGAAGACTCTTTTCTAAATTAACACTAAAAATATTCAATATGAAAGTATTATTTGTACTTACCTCCCACGATGAGCTGGGAAACACCGGCAAAAAAACAGGTTTTTGGGTAGAAGAATTTGCGGCACCCTATTATTCATTTAAAGATGAAGGATTTGACATTGTAGTCGCTACGCCAAAAGGCGGACAGGCACCCATTGATCCCAAAAGTGAAGATCCTGATGCCCAGACTCCCGCTACAGAACGCTATTACAAAGATGAAGAAGTGCAAAACATCATTGCCAATACCCACAGATTAAGTGATCAGAAAGCCGCAGATTTCGATGCTGTTTTCTATCCGGGAGGCCACGGACCACTTTGGGACCTGGCGTACGATAAAGATTCTCAACAATTAATTCTTGATTTCTATAATACGGAAAAACCGGTGGGAGCCGTTTGTCATGCACCCGGTGTTTTTAAAGATATAAAACTGGGAAATGGTGATCCGTTCGTAAAAGGTAAAAATGTTACCGGTTTTTCTAACACTGAAGAAGAGGCGGTACAGCTGACCGACGTTGTTCCTTTCCTGGTAGAAGATGAACTGAAAAAATCCGGCGGGCATTACAGCAAAACCGATGACTGGGGCGTACACGTTATTCAGGACGGCCTTCTGATCACCGGGCAAAATCCTGCTTCATCCGAAGCTGCAGCCGAAAAACTGATCGCGATCCTGAAGAAAATAAAGTAAGCATAAAAACAAAACCATCTCTAGCAGGATGGTTTTGACTTTTATTCGCATTACTTAAACCATCATGATGCGTAATTAAAGTCAGCATTAACCACTCTCCTATTTTAAACTTTCAACAATGAACACACTCACAAAAGATATTATAAAAGGAATTGCAGTTGGATTATTGGCTTCTTTCATTAAATCTATCGCAGAACCGCCTTTACAAAAGCTGGGTGAAAGCTTATTTCCACCAAAACCAGATGAACTCGATTTACGAGGTGCAGATGTTACGTATCAGCCGGAAAATATGCCGCCGGCAGTATTGGCCAAAGAAATTTATAAGAACATTTGCTATAAGGAACTGTCATACAATGACACCTTACAATCGATGAAAGCGATCCATTATACATTAGGAACCGCGATTGGAATTACGTATGTTTTGTTAGCAAATAACAATAAATACATTAAAGCAGGTGAAGGCTCCGCAGCAGGTATTGCGGTATGGGCATTCACACACGGTTCTGCCGTTCCGGCATTAGGGTTACAGGGAAAAGTTTCTGAAATGCCCACATCATGGTGGGTTTGGGAATTCGGTTCACACATCATTTTCGGACTGGCCATGGAACAGAGCCGGAAGATTTTAAATCAATTATTGAATTAACCGCAAAAGATGCAAAAGACAATTTTAAAAGTTTTATGAACCGATCATAGCTTTCAAAAGAATAAAATCAAAGATTTTTAAAAACTATTGTTAGCTTTTTCTTTTTATAAAAAGGGCTTAAGATAGAAACTTCTAATCTTTTGGAACTTTTGTGGTTAAAAAAAACTTATCACAAGCTTACAATGAAATTAGATTAATGTATTCGCTTACCTAGATTCTTTAACATAAATTTATTATCTCAGAGAAATAGAATTTTGATCTCGTTTTTGTATTTTAGGCAAAATTTTTAAAAGTGAAAAAAGTAATAGTTGCATTATGCATATCAGTATCAGCATTAGGTTTTGCTCAGGATTACTCGGTGCCGGCAGTGAGTCCGCGCCAGAAAGTTGAACAGCAGTTTTCTATGTCAAAAATTACAATAGACTACGGAAGACCGGGCGTGAAGGGAAGAAAAATATTTGGAGAACTGGTGCCTTACGGACAGGTTTGGAGAGCAGGCGCCAACTCATCTACCAAAATTACTTTCGGGCAGTCGGTGAATTTTGGCGGAAAAATCGTTCAGCCAGGAACATACGGATTATTCATCATTCCTACCGAAAAAGAATGGAAAGTAATATTAAACAAAGACTTCCAGCAGTGGGGCGCTTACACTTACGATCCTAAGCAGGATGTCGTGGATGTTACTGTTCCGGTAAACAAGCTTGCCGATAAGCAGGAATGGTTTGAAATCACACTAAATCCAACAGGCGAAAATTCTGCAAATCTGGTTTTAAAATGGGACATGGCTCAGGCTGAGGTAGCATTAAAACCTTCAAGCCCTGAAGCTGTAACTAAAATTGCAGACAAACTAAAGGAAATAAAGAAAATAGAAGCTGACGCTGCCAAAACAAAGAGCTAAGCGTTCAACTCATATATTCTGTCTGATCAGAATCCACAAAATATTATCCGATGAATTTTTCTATTCAAACTATATTAGAAAATCAGGAATATCAATTAATCCCCTTACAACAAGGGGATTTTGAGTCTTTATATAAGGTTGCTGCCGACCCTGAAATCTGGAAACAGCATCCCAATAAAGACAGACACCAAAAAGAGGTTTTTGAAATCTTTTTTAATGGTGCGATACAAAGTGGCGGCGCTTTTAAAATTATTAAAAAATCTACAGGCGAAGTCCTGGGAAGCAGCCGTTTTTATGATTACAATGAAAAAGAAAACAGCATTTTCATAGGGTACACTTTCTACGGAACAAAGTGCTGGGGAAAAGGAATTAATCCACAGATCAAAAAACTCATGCTCGATTATATCTTTCAGTTTGTTGACACTGTTTATTTCCATGTCGGAAAAGACAATATCCGATCCAGAATCGCTATGGAAAAACTGGGAGCAGAGAACAAAGGTGAATATGAAATCGCTTACTTCGGAGAACCTTCAAGAATGAATATCTTATATCAAATCAAAAAAGAAAACTGGTTATGAAAAAATTTAAAATTCAGCAGACGCCATTTATAGTACCAACAACCGACGGAAAACTGATTGAGGAACACTGGGGAAATTCCACTGGAAACTCCAATATCTCTATCGCACACATGGTAGCGCCTCCAGATTGGAGCGAACCCCATCAGACACCCGAATTTGATGAATTTACTCTTATTATTTCAGGAAAAAAGCAATTTGAAATCGACGGTGAAATTGTAGTTTTAGAAAAAGGACAAAGTATCTTCATCGAAAAAGGAGCAAGAATTCGCTACAGCAACCCTTTCCCTGAAGAATGTGAGTATGTCTCCATCTGCCTTCCCGCCTTTTCCATGGAATCGGTACACAGGGAAGATGAAGGAGTGGATTGAAAAATGTAATAATCTAAAAATGTAACAGTATAACAATAATGAGATTAAATTGTTATACTGTTACATTTTTAAATTGGTATATTATTTAAGGATTTCCTTAAGGAACATCAATGTATGATTCCAGGCTCTTTTTGCCATTACTTCGTTATAATCCGGTGACTTCGGATCCGTGAAGGTATGTTTTGAATGCGCATACGTAATGATCTGCCAGTCAGCATTGCCCTCATTCATTTCTTTTATCAAATTATTATAGTCTTCCGGCGACACACTTTTGTCATCAGCAGGATTTTCAACCAGAATTTTTGCAGCAATCGGTCCGTTTTTTCGTTCCTGAGCTTTTCCTATGCTTCCGTGTATGGAAACCACACCCACAACAGGCAGATTGCCTCTGGCCGATTCCAAAGCACCGGTTCCTCCGAAACAATAGCCTATTACCGCAATTTTATTGGCTATAGCACCATTTTTCTTTAATTCTTCCAACGCAAGCGAAATTCTTTTCTGGTAAGCTTCATAGTTTTTCTTGTAATATCCTGAATTTCTTGCCGCTGTATCCATATTCGTCGGGATATTCCCTTCTCCGTAAATATCTGCGACAAAAGCAATATATCCTTGTTTTTCCAGCTCAGCAGCAGCTGTTTTTGCTTCGTCATCAATACCTTTCCAGGCAGGAAGAATAAGAACTCCCGGAAGCTTTTTCCCGGCGTTAGACGTTACCAGTCCGTTGAGTTTTTGCGGACCGTCCTGATAAGTAACGGTTTTCAGTTTCTGACTGAAAAATTTTCCTGAAGTGAGTAAAATTCCGGCAAGTAAAATTGAACGTATCATATTTTGTAATTTAATTTTTTAAGGAGCTTTTTTGACTCTGTCGAATTGTTTTTTGGAGCAATTTGATTACATCGGAAAGCAATATATATTTTTCATTTGAAGCTTTTTGACTTCGTCGAATTGTATTTACTTATTTATTTTTTTAAGGAGCAATTTCTCGCTTTCGCTACTCGCTTTTCGTGGTTTCGGCGGGCTTCGCCCGCCGAAACCACGAAAGAGCTCAGACATACCGCTCAATCGCGGCTAGGAAAGTTCAGCATTTATAACAAATGAATGACAAAAATCTTTTATCTAAATTAATAAAAAATAACCCAATCATTAGCAATAAAATATTTCAAAGCTGTCATTCAGCTTACATTTAATCAGGTTTATAAAACCGGTACTCTCCGTTATCATAATAGGCATTGATGTGCTGCAGACCATTTGTGAGGATAATTTCTTTAGCACCAATGACAGAATTGTACCTTGCTGTCTGTTCAAAAGTTTTTTCCGTCAATTTTATTTGTGGTGCTTTACATTCAATTAAAATTTTAGGCTGAGTTTTCTCTGTGATAAGAATATCTATTCTTTTGGTCAAACCGTTTAAAACAATTTTTTTTTCAGTAATTAAAGCAGAAACAGAATAAGATTTTACGGTGAGATAATAGTGAACCCAATGCTGTCGCACCCATTCTTCAGGAGTGAGCAAAAGGTAAGTTTTACGAACCAAATCATAAATAAAAAACTTATCTTTGTCTCTCTTGAATTTAAAATCAAAAGTTTCCTGAAAATTCAGTTTTGGAAGTTCCATTTATAAGATGAAAGAATTAGATTTAATCCTCAAAAATATTAAAAATAAAGAAGTTTTACCGATTTATTTTTTCCACGGAGAAGAACCTTACTTTATAGATCTTGCTGTAAAAGCCTTCGAGCACGATTTTCTGACTGAGGATGAAAAGGCATTCAACCAGACCGTTGTGTACGGAAAAGATACGTCTTATCAGGAAGTTCTTTCCCTGGCGAGACAGTTTCCGATGATGGGAGACAAGCAGGTGATCATTGTAAAAGAAGCGCAGGATCTGAAGCTGACCGAAAGTGAAAGCAGTGCTTTAGACGTATATGTTCAAAATCCTGTACCGTCAACAGTGTTGGTTTTTGCCCATAAACATAAGAAGCTGGACAGCCGAAAAAAGGTTACGAAATCTTTAGACAAATCCAATGCATTATTTTTAAGCGAATCTATCAGGGAAAATAATCTTCCGAAATGGATTGCTGATGAATGTATTTCATTGGGAATAAAAACAGCACCCAATATCTCTCATTTGCTGGCAGAATACCTTGGAAATGATCTCTCAAGAATTGCCAATGAACTGAATAAATTAAAGATTATCCTCAAACCCGGGGATATTCTGGACGGCAAAATTGTGGAAGATCATATCGGGATCAGTAAAGAATACAATGTATTTGAGCTTCAGAAAGCATTAGGAACCAAAAATGCCAATGCAGCTTTTAAAATTGCACATTTTATGGGTAAGAATCCGAAAAACAATCCTTTCGTCATGATGCTGGCAAGTCTTTATAATTATTTTTCCAATGTGATCATTTATAATACGATGGCCGGTCAGCCACCGCAGGTTATTGCCGCACAGATGGGTGTAAATCCCTATTTTATAAAAGATTATGCAGAATCGGCACGACTCTATCCTCTAAAACATGCTACGAGAGTGATCTCTATTTTAAGGGAATTCGACATGAAGGGAAAAGGACTGGGAGCAGTCAATATGACAGAAGCAGAACTGATTAAAGAACTGGTTTACAAGATTATCAACGTCGATAAAATTAAGATGAAAGTATAAAGAAGTGAATGGTGAATAGTCAATTCATTTCATTTGTCAATTTACCTGAAGAGAATTCAAAGTTGACAATTGACCATTCACATATTAGATATTGACAAGTATCATTAAAATAACTTTAAATAAATATTAAAAATTACGAACTTAGCGGACGTAAATTTTAAATCTTTTGAAAAGCAAATTATGGAGCAAAACATTTTAGATTGTGTGATCGTTGGATCCGGTCCTTCCGGCTTTACAGCAGCAATTTATGCGGCAAGAGCAGATTTGAAACCTGAGTTATACACAGGTTTGGAGCCGGGTGGACAATTAACTACAACTACGGAAGTGGATAATTTCCCGGGATATCCGGCGGGGATTACAGGTCCTGAAATGATGATGGATTTGCAAAAGCAGGCCGAAAGATTCGACACAAAAGTGCATTATGAGATGATCACCAAGGTTGAATTTTCTAAAGAAGTCGGCGGAGTTCACAAATTATATTCAGGAAACAAGGAAATTCTTGCCAGAACCGTGATTATTTCTACGGGTGCTACTGCAAAATATCTGGGTCTTGATGATGAGAAAAAATATGCGGGCGGAGGTGTTTCTGCGTGTGCGACCTGTGACGGATTTTTCTATAAAGGAAAAGATGTTGTGGTTGTGGGAGCCGGAGATACCGCAGCAGAAGAGGCAACATATCTTGCAAAATTGTGCAAAAAAGTGACCATGCTGGTAAGAAAAGACACTTTCAGAGCATCCAAAGCAATGATTCACAGGGTACAGAATACACCGAACATCGAGGTTAAATTTCACCATGAATTAATCGCGATTGAAGGTGATAACAATCTGGTTGAAAGAGCGGTAGTAATCAATAATCAGACTCAGGAAACTTCTACGGTGGATGTTGACGGAATTTTTATTGCGATCGGTCATAAGCCGAATACAGATATTTTTGCAGGCCAAATCAATTTGGACGAAAATGGATATATCTTAACTGAAAAAGGCTCTGCGAGAACCAACCTTCCTGGAATTTTTGCAGCGGGAGATGTTCAGGATCATATTTACAGACAAGCGATTACGGCAGCCGGAAGCGGATGTATGGCCGCTATGGATGCAGAAAAATATTTGGCAGAATTACATTAATTATTGAATTCTAATTGAGACAAACGCATTTCTTGAAGTGCGTTTTTTTTATTATCAATACTACAAAACCTTCTTCATACAGCTTATAACCTGCAGTAATAAAAATATTTCTCTGATTTATAGTTGATTATTAAGTTTTGTTAAAATTTTATTGATAAATATTTTGGCAATAAACAAAAACTTTCTATATTTGCACCACTGAAAACGACGATAAAATCGGAGTTTCTGGAGAGTTGGCAGAGTGGTCGATTGCGGCAGTCTTGAAAACTGTTGACTGTAACAGGTCCGGGGGTTCGAATCCCTCACTCTCCGCCAGTTGGGAAACTAAAATAAGCTAAAACGCTGTAAACATTGATGTTTACAGCGTTTTTTGTTTTAGCGCAGGTATCAAAAAAAAATCAAAATAGGTCACGATTTATATGTCCTATTTCGTGATACATTAGCACGAGAAATACATTAGCCTTCAATCCCATGTAATAAAATCCCCTCCGACATTGTCCTAATAATAAAAATACAATTAAGTTAATTATACATCCATAATTTATTGTAAATTTTAGGATCAATTAAAATTACTAAAAAATGTGATATAAATCTTTAGTCATCCATTTTCACTATTCTTTATTTAGGTAGTTGATAGCATCGTTGTACTCATCTTAATTTATATTTTATAAAAAAATATCTAATGAAAAATTCCTTTAAAACCACTAAAATTATCCTGATACTATCAATAACATCATTTTCACAACTGCTGTTTGCTCAAAGTAATTCGGACAGCATCGATATTTTCATCAAAGAGAAAATGAGCCAAATGAAGATTCCCGGACTTCAGCTGGCTATTATTAAAAATGGTAAACTAGAAAAATCAAGCAACTACGGTTTTGCCAATCTAGAACATCAGGTTCCTACCACTTCAAAAACTACTTTCTCTATAAACTCTATGACGAAAGCTTTTGTAGGAGTTGCAATTATGCAATTACAAGAGCAAGGAAAATTAAAGGTCGATGATCAAATTTCCCAGTATATTTCTGATATCCCAAACGAATGGAAAGCTATTACCCTCAAACAATTGCTCAGCAATACTTCCGGATTGCCCAATAATATAGATGAAAAAGAACAGGTTCTAGGAAATGGCGTTGAAGAAAAAAACTGGGAATTAGTAAAGACATTGCCAATGGAATTCAAACCCGGAGAAAGATTCAGCTATAACCAAACGGGATATTATATTTTGGGTAAAATCATCACGAAATTAAGTGGTCAACATTTTACAAAATTCATCGAAGAAAATCAATTCAAACCTTGCAATATGATTGCTACACAATTTGGAGATTCAAATGATATCATTCCAAACAATGCCGGAGCCTATTCCACAATTATCAATACGGACGGAAAATGGATTAATGACGGAAAGCTGCATAATGTATTTGCCACTTTTCCGGTATTCTTTAGAACAGCCACAGGGATCATTTCCACTTCCGAAGATCTAAGCAAATGGCTTATTGCATTGCAAAATGGAAAGCTATTGCAAAACAAAAATAGCGTCCAAGAGCTTTTCACTTCCGTAAAACTAAATGACGGGCATATCGACGGGTTTAATAAATTGACTAACGGATATGCACTGGGCTGGCCAACAGTCGAGCGAGAAGAACATCCTGCTGCTGCACCTGTTGGAGGTATGCGTTCGGCATTATTCGTCTATCCAAAGGATGATCTGTCGATCGTGGTTTTGACCAATCTTCAAGGTTCCAATCCTGAATGGTTCATTGATGAAATAGCCGGATACTATTTTCCTGATATGAAAGTTAAAAATGGTTTCGGCCTGAGTAATAATCTAAAATCATTACGTCAACAACTCATTGAAAGTCAATTTAAAAATGGATACAAGCTTTACACAAAAATTAAAAAAGCCAACAAAGATTTCACATTATCCGAAGACGAAATCAATTCTTGGGGCTATCAATTATTAGAACAAAATAAAAAAAACGAGGCTTTACAGGTTTTTCAATTGAATACCTTGTTATTTCCAAACAGTGCGAATGTTTATGATAGTTACGCTGAAACTCTAGAAGCAATGGGAAACCGGAAAGAGGCGATCATTAATTATAAAAAATCACTTGAACTCAATCCCAATAATACAAATGCAAGTAATTTTCTAAAAGATAAAATGGTCAAATAGCTATTCTTAAGTTAATAGCCATGATCCTTATACTAAAAGTACCTTGCTGAATATGGTTTGACCAAAAGAAAGAATTTAAATATAATATCATTGTAGTATCTATGAAGCCATAACCGTCAGAGATATTTTTTAACCAATGCCAAATTCTTGACATAGCCAGTCGCCGATTTTAAAATTTGAAATAATCCCAAACATGCGGTCATATATTTTCCAATAAAATATTTTAAAATAACCCGGTAAAAAGGCAGCTAAAGTATTGTTGCCAGCCAACGCCTCTCCCACCATACTTTTTAATCAAATTGAAAGGTTTGGAGTGGTACAATAGAAAGTTCATTCCTAAAATATCTCCGTTAACATTATATGCTTTACTATTTACGATTGTACTCATGTTCAGTCTGAAAGGAGATAAGATTTTAGAATTACCATTTAGAATAAGTTTATGGTTAAAAAAAACGATGTATGCCTGAAACTTCTCTCTATTGTTTTTATTTGGAGCCTTATAACAAAATTGATTTATGATCAGATCAAAAAAATCCAAATGTTAAGCTTCAGCAGCACAGCATTGAATAAGGAATGTTACCAATCATACTTTATTATACGAAAACTAAATCCCCTTTACTTGTAAGGGGATTTTTATTCGACTTATAATGCAAGTTAAGACCAGCAATCATTATGTACTTCATTTAATTAAATGACTGTCTGAACTCCAACGGTGAAACGTCTGTCTTTGCCTTGAAAAGTTTGCTGAATGATTGTGAATGTTCAAAGCCTAATCCATAAGCAATTTCCGAAACAGAAAGATTTGTTGTTGATAATTTTTCTTTGGCTTTTTCTATAATGGCGTTTTGAATATACTGTTGAGTGTTCAGTCCTGTCAGTGAACCTAACATATCACTCAGGTAGCGTTGGGACAGCTTTAATTCTGTACTGATATATTTCACGGATGGCAAACCGTTTTTCAGACTGTTTTCTTCTTCAAAATACTTATTTAAAAGTTTGTCCAGAGAAGTGATGATGTCGTGATTGATGGCTTTTCTCGTAATAAATTGCCTGTTGTAGAAACGATTGCTGTAATTCAATAACAATTCTAATTGCGACACCAGAACATCCTGGCTGAAGCCGTCAATGTTATTGGATAATTCATTTGCTATTGTTGCAAATAAATTGGCTACAATTTCTTTTTCCTTTGCCGATAAAAATAAGGCTTCCGAAACATCATAAGAGAAAAAGCCATATTGATTTATTGTTTTCCCTAATGGATAATTTCTGATAAAGTCCGGATGAAAATACAAGGCGAACCCTTCATAGCTTTCAATTTCTTCCGGCGAGAAAACGATTTGTTTGGGTTTCAAAAATGCCAATCCGCCTTCTTCAAAATCGTAATAGCCCTGTCCATACTTTATTTGTCCTTTAAAGGTAGATTTAAAGGAAATTTTATAAAAGTCCAGGCTTACTTTTTGACCCTTTGGAAATATCTCCATAGGAACATTACCGTAATCAACCAATGCGATCAGCGGGTGCAGTGGTGCAGGAAGTTCCAATAGCCGTATCAATTGCGATATACTTTTAATATGATGGATGTCGGATGGTGTTTGCATTTCTTTACGAATGTAATCAATTTTGTTTTGACGGACGAATCACAATCTCACCAACTTCCACATCTTTGGGTTGACTAATGGCATAGCTAACCGCATTGGCAATGGCATCCGGGCTAATGGCTAAATTTTCCATATTCTGCGTGATAATGGTCTTCATTTCCCGATTTTTTATACTATCAGCAAAGTCGGTTTTTACAACACCCGGCGAAATACCAGTAATCCTTATCATTCCATCTGATTCCTGCCTAAATGCTTCTGCGATAGTTCTAACTGCATTTTTCGTACCTGCATAAACACCCTGCATTGGAACGATCTTTATTCCTGACGTTGAAATAATATTGATGATATGTCCCGATTTTTGTCGTTTGAAAATGGGAATTGCAGCTGCCATCCCATACAATACACCCTTCAGGTTAATGTCGATCATTTCTTCCCAACCGTCTATATCCAATTCGTCGATCCGGCTTAACTGGCTTACACCTGCGTTGTTTATAATTACATCCAATGTTCCGTATTGATCAACTGCTGTACTGACGAACCGAACGAGATCAGCTTTATCCTTCACATCAATCTGAGAAAAAATGGCTTCACCACCTGTATTTTTAATTTCTTTTACCAACTGTTGCAATTGTTCCGTTCGTCTCGCACCCAAAACAACCTTTGCGCCGTTTTTTGATAATTCTATGGCAATAGCCTTACCTATTCCGCTGCTGGCCCCTGTAATCGCAATTACTTTTCCTTTAATATTTTGCATTGCTGTTCATTTTTATTTATCAATTTGTTTTTCTAAAAATTCGGGATATCGGTCACCTGCAAGCGTAATTCCATTGACTGTTGTATCAATTTTTTTAAGTTCATCGTCTGTTAAGACAATATTGGTACTGCCAATGTTTTCTTCTAGTCGATGCAATTTTGTAGTTCCGGGAATTGGTACTATCCAAGGCTTTTGAGCTAAGAGCCAAGCCAATGCTAATTGTGCTGTTGTCACATTTTTTTGTTGGGCGATCTCAGAAAGTGCATCCACTAAAACCAGATTGGCTTTTATATTTTCTGCGGTGAAACGTGGAATAACATTTCTGCGGTCGATATCGTCTAATTTTTTGTTAATGATACCCGTCAGAAATCCTTTACCCAAAGGACTGAACGGAACGAAACCAATTCCCAGCTCTTCTAATGTTGGTATGATTTCATTTTCCGGTTCACGCCAAAACAGAGAGTATTCGCTTTGCAATGCTGATACCGCTTGAACAGAATGTGCTTTCCGAATCGTTTTAGCACTTGCTTCCGATAAACCGAAATATTTTACTTTGCCCTCCTGAATCAAGTCTTTTACCGTACCTGCAACATCTTCTATCGGAACGTTCGGATCAACTCTGTGCTGATAAAGCAGATCAATATAATCTGTTTTTAATCTTTTTAAAGAGGCGTCGGTTACTTTTCTTATCGTTTCGGGTCTGCTGTCTAAACCTACTGCCGGATTGGCATCTTTGCAGCCGAATTTTGTAGCGATGACGACTTCCTTTCTAAAGGGCTTTAGTCCTTCACCCACGAGTTCCTCGTTCGTGTAAGGTCCGTAAGCTTCTGCGGTATCAAAAAACGTTATCCCTCTCTCAACGGCGTTATGTAGAAGAGTTACGGCTTCTTTTTTATCAAGACCTTTACCGTCAAGAAAGTTTAACCCCATACAGCCAAAGCCCAACGCGGAAACTTCCAACCCGCTATTTCCTAATTTTCTTTTTTGCATATTTTTTTTATTTGTTTTTAACCGAATTAATTTTCAAGTACAAAATTCCTGATTGATGTGCTGTAAAAAGTAGCCCAATTGGTAATTATTGTAGTCAGATTATCAAACTAATTCAATGTAAATCAGTAATTTTAGCTTTAAAGAAATGTATTTAAAAAAGATTGATAAATCCTCATCAAGTTTTTACTAAAAAAAGGATTCCATTAAATGAACTCCCAGATATCAAAACCACCTGCATTTAGCAAATCGAAATACCGAGAAGCATACGTTAAATCCTGATCCTAAGGACCAGGTTTCTGATGAGAAATTTAGAGAAATTTGACATCGGGTAAAGATCAGGAAGATGAAGATTTCACCTATAAAATGAAGAAAAAAGCAGAGAAAAAGTAATTTCCTACATTCAACGGATCAATTTATTATGTTTTTGTGACTTGCTTATTGTTGAAAGTCTGTTGAGGCTGAAAGATCTTCCCATTCTTCGATTTGCTGTGATAAGAAGGCTATTTTTTCCTTAGCTCTTTTGTGAGCATCGCTTCCTAAAAATAAAAGCGTCGGAGGATTCTGACTGTTCACTAGTTCAATAAAAATGTCAGCGACCTTGTCGGGGTTACCTGGCTGTTTGCCATCTATTTCGTTCATTTTTTGATGTGCCGTTCTCAAAAAACCATAATCATCAATCTGTTTTTTGCTGAAGGCGATGGAGTCCTGTTTTGCAAAATTAGTTCGAAACCATCCGGGCAAAATTGCAGTCACATTGATTCCCAATGGCTTTAGATCATTTGTCAAAGCTTCTGATAAACCTGTAACTGCAAATTTAGCAGCACAATAGATGCTCCAGCCAAGTCCTGGTGCAAAACCGGCAATAGAAGAAATATTGATGATGTGCCCTGAATGTTGGCTCCTGAAAAAAGGCAATGCCTGTTGGATGACTTTAACGACTGCAAAAAAATTGATGTTGAAATTATCGTTAATCTCTTGTTCTGTCAATTCTTCAATAGCTCCGCCGATTCCATACCCTGCATTATTTACGATCACATCGATTCTTCCAAACATAGTGTTGGTTTTTTCCAGGGATACTGCTATAGATTTTTCATCTTTCAGATCAACCTCCAGAGGCAAAAAGTTTTCGTTTGTGATATCAGATAACGCAGAAATTTGTCGTGATGTTGCAGCAACCTTATAACCTCTCAATAACAATTGCTCTACAAGGGACCTTCCAATACCTTTGGACGCACCTGTAATGTACCAAACTTTAGAAATATTCATTTTTATATTTTTTATTACAGCAAAATTAGTCCGGATACCTGAAGCATCGTTAGTAAAAATAAAAACATTATTTGTATAAATCAAACCAACCTGAAAGAGGTCGGGTTTAAACCTGTTTGCTTTTTGAAGAACTTATTGAAGTGGGCAAGGTCATCAAAACCTAGACTATCACTTATTTCAGAAACAGACCAATCTGTGTGTTTGAGCAAAATTTTCGCTTCAGTACTCAGCCGCTCCATTATGTGCTGGCTTGTGGTCTTACCCGTCACTTTTTTCAAACAGCGGTTAAGGTAATTGACGTGAATGGAGATCTTTTCTGCAAATTCATTGGGTAAACGGAATTTAAGTTTGTCAGTGCTGTATTGGATGGGGAATTGTTGCTCTAACAATTCCAAAAATACCATTGTAATTCTTCTGCTGGCATCACCATATTGAAACAGATTTTCCGGAGGCATCCATTTCATTGCCAAAAAGTACAGCTCACTGGCATAATTCCTGATCAGATCATATTTGTAAATATAGTTTCCGTTTACTTCCTGAAACATTTTGTCAAAGAGGTTTTTTACTTCTTTGCAGTCATCCGTGGATAATTTAAAGACGGGGAGAACAGAAGATCTGAAAAGGGAAAGATTATCTACATCAAGTTTGTGGTTTCCAAGAAAAAATTCACGTTTGAAGACACAAAAAAAACCTTTTGTATCAGAGGTTAAAGGTTGATAGGAATAGGGAATATCAGGATGAAAAAACAGCAAGGTGTTGCCTTCAACTTTTATTTCCTCGTTTCCGTATTTGAAAACATTTTCTCCTGAAAAAAGCATTATTTTAAAAAAATTCCTGCGAACGTGCAACGGCAATTCTTCTTTTCTGTCCAATCGGTTTTCAATACGAAACACATTAAACTGTCCGATGGTATATTCCAAATTACCAGGTAATTCATTGAATTTATGCTGGTAAAATTGTTCTATTGTTTCCATAAATCAGATTTGAACATATTTACTGATTAGTATAAAAGAAACCAAGTTACAAATTATTGATTAGGGAGACAAATCACAATTGAAGTATGATTTGGATTCATAAATATTTATTGCTGTGCTGTTTTCTTGATAAACGGATCGAAAGACAGACCAACGTTCACATAAAATGTGGTCTGTGGCTTTGCCTGGAAAATATATGAACCATAAGATTCAGATTTCTCAAATAACCGTCCCTCCACAATACTTTTCGCACCGCCCTTCAATGTTGCAACAAAAGAATTTCCAAGATAATGTTCATACATCAGCCCTGAATTGATCTCTATCTGCCGGAATTCATATTTTTTATCCGTACTGTCGATATTATAAAGATACAATGATGTCCCATCCAGTTCACTCCCGATCGAGAGCCTGCCATTCTCAGCAATTCTTTTTCTGAGGTACACACTTTTCGGTAAAATAATGTCGGCGATCAGACCATTATTGAATTTATGCTCATAGGTGAACGTCGGAATGACAGGTGTCTGAACGGAAGGATCTATAGCAACCAAAAGTCCCACCGTCATTTTGGTCTTTGCATTGGCTCTCAAAACCATCGTTGCGGTTGCTATTCCGCGCAGTCTTTCAAAATGTTGTTCACTCCCGTCCACTGAGGCGCTGGCCGAATAGATCATCATCCTGTTGAACAATTTTGAAAAATAAGTAAGACTCAAACTCTCCGAATGATAGTGATAATCTTCTTTGCTTCTGAAAAATACGCTGCCTGCAGGATCATTCATTTCCGTGTTTGCTGACATGTAACGATAATTAAGGTTAGTGCTCAATACAAATTTTTGTTTTGTAATTAAATTGATATTGGCACTCATTTTTGCGCGGTAGAAATTTTTCACTTTTGCTTCCGGCAATTCCTGACCTCTCAATGTAGAAGAAAAGTTGTAAGGTGTTAACTGATTATATTCCACATTCAGGGCACGCGTAATAGGAAATTTCTCTGCGATGTAGGACATGGTTTTTGTGGACGTGCTGTCCTTCACCTGTGAAAAAAAGATTGTGCTGATAACGGTTGCTAATAAAGAGAATTTTGCTTTCAAAATGTAAATATTTTTATTTTATGATTTGAACCCGGGATTGTAAGAAGTCAAAGCTGAATATTTTATCGTAGATCTTATCCCGTGATTTATCTGTAATCAAGCTTTTGAATGATCTCATATCATTGGATGCACAACTGCTGACGACGACGAGCCATAACTCTTTCAGATTTTCACGTTTTTTAAAGTCGATCAAACCGGCATTGGAATAGTTTGCACGTGTTAAGGGCAACTTTGTATCATCACAAAAGATCACCCCTGTATTTGTGCCAGAGTATTTAATGATACTACCCTTATATCGCATCCAATTAATGATCTCTATGGACGGATCGTAGGATTGTATAAAACGGCTCAGATCTGCGACCTTCGTGATCATCTCTTCTTGTTGCTCGGCAGAGAGACAGGAATGCTCTATCTCTTCTACAATTTTCAGAAAACTTTCAACCTCCATAGATCAGATTTAGGAAGCAAAAGAAAGGATTTTAGATCTTGGTTTTTATTTTTTTATACCAAACACCCCTAAACCTCTACCAAATCCCATAATTTTTTTGGTAGTCGAAAACAGCTGTTTTGTATAAATTATTTAACGCTCTATTATAAATGCTCTATTTTTGTAATGAATAAATTTATAATGGAAACCTATCAGGCTAATAAGAACAGTGGCATTATTAACTTTTTAGTGGATGCCCGCTATCGTTTTGTCAGGCATATTCTGCTCTTACTATGGCTATTTTTGTTATTAGTCAATGTAAACTTTACTTCTGACTTTACAGAAGATTCCAGATATTTTCTATTCCTTACGGTGTTTATGACATTTGTAATGATGATCTACGTCAATATGTATGTGATTGTCCCTTTATTTTTTTTCAAAGGAAAGTATTTTGCATATCTTTTGGCTGTACTGATGCTTTGTATCATAGGTCTCGCTTTTCTTATTTTTATTATTGGAAATATTTTTAATAATTATCATATCAATGATCAACATCGGACATTCCCGGTCAATGAATATTTTGAGAGCGTGAATTTCGTTATGCTTTTTATCTTATTGACTACGACTATAAAACTGCTGCAAAGGTGGATCGTAGACAGTACCAGAATGTCAGAATTAAAGACTCTGACCATGAATCTCGAACTGAATGAACTGAAAAATCAGATCACCCCACATTTTTTGTTCAATATGCTCAATAATATAAAGGCACTGATCAGAAACAACCCTTTGAAGGCAACGGACATCATTGTGAGATTATCAGATCTGTTGAGATATCAGCTGTATGAGAGTAGCAATGAAAAGGTCAGGCTGACTTCCGAAATTAAGTTCATAACCAATTTTCTAAGTCTTGAAAAGATCAGAAGAGATCACTTTGATTTTACGATCCAGACAGATAATGAAGTGCCGGATCTGAGAACGATCGAAATACCTCCTAACCTATTTTTGCCATTCGTAGAGAACGCGATCAAGCACAGTACGGAAACTTCAGAAAATCAGAGTAACATCAATATCAGGTTTTTCGTCACCGAAAAAGAAATATGCTTTTCATGCATCAATTCTATACCTCTAGAAAAAGAGCAGACTGAAAATCCTTATGGAGGTCTGGGACTGAAAAATATTATCCGAAGGTTACAGCTTTTATTTAATGAGGATGAATATAAGTTAGAAACCACATCGACAGCCAATCAGTATACCGTTAACTTAAAAATCCCGATATGAACTGTATCATTATAGACGACGAGCCATTGGCAAGAGAGGAATTACATTCGATGCTGGAAGAGATCTCCGGACCCACAGTAGTCGGAAGTTTTTCAAGTGCGTCGGCCGCAGAAAAATTCCTTTCAGGAAATGAAGCAGACCTGGTGTTTCTTGATATACAAATGCCTAAAATGACAGGATTGCAGTTTATTGAAACAATACCGAAGAGCAGTCTGGTCATTTTCACAACAGCATATCCTCAATATGCACTGGAAAGCTATGAGCTGGATGCCATAGATTACCTTCTAAAGCCTTTTGACAATGAGCGGCTGCAAAAGGCGGTCGACAAAGCCCAACACTACAACGATCTATTATCGGCCAATAAAGAAAACAGCCTGGAAAAAAGCACTTCGGAGTTTATGATTATAAGATCTGAGAAGAAATTTTTTAAGGTCAATTTTACAGACATCAAATACATTGAAGGCTTAAAAGATTATGTTCTGATCCATACCACATCGCAGAAGATCATAGCCTCCATGAATCTTAAGACCATTCATCAAAAAATTCCTTTGCCAAGCTTCATCAGAGTAAGCAAGTCTTATGTGATCAACAGTGAGCATATCATTTCTTTTGACAGTTATTCAATCAATTTCGATGACAGGGAGGTTCCGATCGGTGAGATCTATAGGGAGAATTTCATCAAAACGTTTACCAATGGATTGTTATAAGGTTTTTAGATTTGCTCTGCACTCCAAATAGATTATTGTTCGAGCCATTTTTTGAACTCTGTCACCTTATTTTGCTAATAAGAATATGGTCCCAATAAAATATTAATAAAGTGTAACTTTTTTCTGTAAACTTCCCAAATTCAGACCAGTTAAAAATAAAATTCTAAACCGGACGTAGCGAGGCTATTAGAAAAACTCTTAATTTTAATTAGTATGAAAAGAATCAAGTTTAGGGAATCCCAGATTGTAAAAGCAATCAAAGAACATGAGAATGGCAAGAATGTTTACGATTTCTGCGGAGAATTAGAAATTGGCACCGCCACCTTTTACAAATTGTGTCAAAGATACGGAGGAGCTTACATAAGATGAATACCACTTAACAAAATTTCCTGACATTTGTAGGATGAATGACACAAAAAGACTTTCCAGACTTGTAGCCATTTTAACGCAATTACAAACAAGACGGCTTGTAACATCTACTAAACTTGCAGAAAAATTTGGTGTTAGTACAAGGACAATTTACAGAGATTTAAAGGCATTAGAGCAAGCAGGTGTCCCAATTCTGACAGAAGACGGCAAAGGCTATACGCTGATGGAAGGCTACAAAATTCCACCCATTATGTTTAGTGAAAACCAAGTAAACGCCTTAATTCTTGCAGAACAATTAGTTTTAAAAAACAAAGACCGCTCATTAATTAGTGATTATGCCGAAGCCATTGACAAAATAAAAGCGGTTTTAAGACAAAGTGAGAAAGACAAAGCTAATTTACTTTCATTAAGAACAAAATTTGCAAAGCTTGATAATTATGAGATTAAGAGTAACATTTTATCTTCTTTGCAAAATGCACTTACCAATTTCTATCTTGTACAATTAGACTACATCAATGCAGAAAATAATAAAAGCAAAAGAATTGTTGAGCCTTTTGCTTTATTAAACATTACAGAAGGTTGGTTGATGGTTGCCTTTTGTCGTTTAAGAAAAGAATTTAGATATTTTAGGTTAGACAGAATTCAAAAATTACAAATTCAACAGGAGAAATTTACCCCACACAAAATGACCCTGCAAGATTTTTTTGAAAAATATCACGACCATTAAAATACCCTTGACATAACGTTGTCAATGACTCATTTTAATTTTGTGACATTATTAATCAAGACAAAAATTTATGTTACAAAAAATTTCTAAAATCAGTTGGCTGGGAGTATTCCTCTCTTTAATATTTTATTCTTTTCTCGGTTGGCTATGGTTCACGGTATTATTTTCCAATCAATATGCCAGTACATTAGGCAAATTAGGTTTGATGCCTGCCAATCCAGAGCCAATTTATTTTTATGGACCACCTTTGACCATTCTACCAACAATAGTTACAACCGCTTTATTAATGATGGTGCTAAACATAAACACAAGGAAGGCGGCCATTGAGTTTGCCCTGGTAATAGGATTTGGATTTTTGGTCGCCAATACGTTGGACATTGCCATTAACCCAAATATCCCACACCCAATGTCGTATGGTTTGTTAGTTGGTGGATTTCAATTAGTTGGTATGTTAGGATCTTGCTTAATTTTGCAAGCAATGCGCAAAAAAAATGAGTAAGCAAGAAATAGAACAATTCTATCCTGAGACCAAACAGCATTGGCGAAAGTGGTTAGAGAAAAATCACATTCGTAAAGATGCTGTTTGGCTTATTTATTACAAAAAAAATGCGGGTAACCCAACAATCAATTGGACTGACGCAGTTGATGAAGCCTTATGTTTTGGCTGGATAGATAGTAAAGCCGAAACGATAGACAAGGATACTTTTAGACAATATTTCTGCAAACGAAAACCCAACAGTACCTGGAGTAAAATCAACAAACAAAAAATTGAAACTCTGACATCAAAAGGATTAATGGCAAAGGCAGGTTTTGATGTTATAGATATTGCAAAACAAAATGGTTCCTGGACAATTTTGGACGAAGTAGAAGAACTGATTATACCATCAGAATTGGAAAAAGCATTTGAAAATTTTCAAAACTCAAAAGACTTTTTTTCTTCGTTAAGCAAAAGTAAGCAAAAGGTTTTACTCCAGTGGATAGCGCTTGCAAAGACAGACACGACAAGACAAAGAAGAATTTTGGAAATAGCAGAAAATGCTTCTCAAAAACAACAGCCCAAACAATTTAGACCGAAAAAAAAAGACATATAAACAGCACTAACCCAAAAGTGACAAGTCCGTTCTTCGTAAGACAGCTTAAATACATTTCTCCAAATGAAGTTTAGTGATAAAATTGCCATCTTCAGGTAGCCGCGAACCATTGTCAGTAAATTTCATTTATCATCCCTGATTCTGAGATCCGATTCCTTGTTTTTATTTAAAAATAATTTCAGTTTAGTAACAGAAATTGCTACTACTTCTTTTTCCAGGAAATTTCACATTGTTGGTTACATGAATTACTTTTGCGCATTCAAATCACTGAAAGCAATGCAACCGATTGCACATAATAAGCCTGCAAAAGAATTTTAACTATAAACATGCATGTATTGGATGAGTTAGTCTTCAAAAGTATTGATAATAAGATAATTATTTTATTAAAATTACAGACTCAAAATATTAATTTAGGTAAAATACTTTATACAAATCTTTTACTCTGAGCCAAGTCAGAAGCTAAATATCAAAAAACGTTGTAAATATTACTATATTATTTTAAGATTGATGATGTTTATCATTTTTTATCTCATTGAAAATCAATATTTTTAATCAAAAAATTAAATGAAAGTAGAGCAAATTTATACAGGGTGTCTTTCCCATGCCGCTTATTTTTTAGAAAGTGATGGTGAAGTAGCTATTTTTGATCCGTTACGTGATGTAGATTCTTATATATCAATGGCTAAAGCCAATCATGCTGAAATAAAATATATTTTTGAAACCCACTTTCACGCTGATTTTGTGAGCGGTCATCTTGAATTAAAGGAAAAAACAGGGGCAGAAATTATTTTAGGCCCCACAGCAAACCCCTCCTATGAAGCTGTCATAGCAAATGACAGTGATCTTTTCAAAGTGGGCAAATGTATGGTGAAAGCAATCCATACACCTGGTCACACGATGGAAAGCACATCTTATCTGATCTTTGATGAAAATGGTCAACAACACTCTATTATAACAGGAGATACTTTATTTATTGGTGATGTGGGCCGGCCGGATCTTGCACAACATGTAAACAGTGATCTTACCCAGGATAAATTAGCACGGCTATTATTTCATTCATTAAGAGAAAAAATAATGCCTCTTGACGATCACCTCATTGTATATCCCAATCATGGAGCCGGAAGTGCCTGCGGAAAAATGATGAGTAAAGAAACTACAGACACCCTAGGACACCAGAAAGAAACAAACTATGCGCTGAGAAAAGATATGACCGAAGATGAATTTGTGGCCGAATTGCTAAGCGGATTAACCGATCCTCCGAAATATTTCCCAAAAAACGTTTTGCTGAATATTAATGGTTATAATTCTCTTGATTCTGTATTAAAACAGGCAAAAAAGCCGATGACTCCTGATGATTTTGAAAAAATTACTGAAACGGATGTAGTAATTTTAGACACGCGGGATGCATTTGAGTTTTCAAAAGGTTTTATCCCGAATAGCATCAATGTGGGGCTTGACGGGCATTTTGCCAATTGGGTTGGTGAGATGATTACTGATCTCAATCAGAAAATCGTACTGGTTTCCGATCCTGGCAAAGAAGAGGAAAGTATGATAAGACTTTCCAGGGTGGGCTATGACCATACTATCGGATATCTTCAGGGCGGTTTTGAAGCCTGGAAAAATTCAGGGAAAAAGATTGAAATTGTAGAACGAATCACAGCTCTAGAATTTGCGGAAAATTATGATCAGAAATTACCTGTTTTTGATGTAAGGAAGAATAGCGAATTTGAATCAGAACACATTATTGATTCGGTTAATATTCCATTAAATAAGATCAGCTCTCGTCTTGAACTTTTCCCCAGAGATCAAATGTTTGTAATACATTGTGCCGGCGGTTACAGAAGTATGATCGCTGCTTCTATTTTAAAGCAAAACGGATTCAATAATTTTAAAGAAATAGCAGACGGCTTTTCTGAGATAAAGAAAACAAATATTCCAAAAACAAGTTATCATGCTCAAAAGACCTTCTTATAGACTGGGAGATCAACAATTTAATTAACATCTTTGCATACAAAAAGCCTCGCAAGACAACTTGCGAGGCTTTAAATATTTAATTCTAAAGATTTACATTGTTTCCATTTTAAATGTCATGCTTTCGATGACTTTCAGAATAGCTTCTACCGTATCCATAGAAGTTAAGCAGGGAACACCGTTTTCCACACTCATTCTTCTGATCTGGAATCCGTCTCTCTCAGAACGTTTTCCTTTCGTCATGGTGTTTACAACATACTGAACTTTTCCTTTTTGAATCAGGTCGATTAAGTTTACACTTTCCTCCCCGATTTTATACCCGATTTTGCACGGAATTCCTTTTTCTTCAAAGAATTTAGCGGTTCCTTCCGTAGCCCAGATCCTGAATCCTACTTCATGGAATCTCGCTGCCAGATCAGCTGCTTCCTGCTTGTGCTTATCGGCCACTGTAAACAAAATTGAGCCATGCATCGGAACTTTTCTTCCTGCTGCCACCAATCCTTTGTATAATGCTTTTTCAAGTGTTGTATCTTTACCCATAACCTCTCCTGTAGACTTCATTTCAGGGCCTAAAGAGATATCAACCTTCGTTAATTTAGAGAAAGAAAACACAGGAACTTTTACAAAAACACCTTCTTTATTGGGAACCAAACCGCTTTCGTAGCCCAAATCTTTCAGTTTCTGACCTAAAATAGCTTTTGTTGCTAAATTTGCCATCGGAACGCCTGTAATTTTAGACAAGAAAGGAACAGTTCTGGATGAACGCGGATTTACCTCGATTACATACACATTTCCTTCAAAAAGAACATACTGGATATTCATTAATCCTACAACATTTAATCCTTTTGCCAGCCTTTTGGTATAATCTACCAGCGTATCAATTTCGCTTTGTGAAACATTCTGAGGAGGATACACCGCGATAGAGTCTCCGGAGTGAACTCCTGCCCTTTCGATATGCTCCATAATTCCCGGAATAACTACTGTTTCACCATCGCAAATCGCATCTACCTCGACTTCTTTTCCAACCATATATTTGTCGACCAAGACCGGATGTTCCGGACTTGCCTCTACCGCAAATTCCATATAATGAGCCAGTTCAGATTCAGCATAAACAATTTCCATCGCTCTTCCTCCCAAAACGTAACTCGGACGAACCAATACCGGATACCCGATTTCGTTAGCAATTTTGATTGCTTCCTCTTTTGAAGTAGATGTTTTTCCTAAAGGCTGCGGAATCTGCATTTCCTGAAGGGCTTTCTCAAACTTATCCCTGTTTTCGGCTCTGTCTAAGTCTTCAAGCGTTGTTCCTAAGATCTGAACGCCGTGTGAAGCCAATTTATCTGCAAGGTTAATGGCCGTTTGTCCTCCGAACTGCACCACTACTCCTTTTGGTTTTTCAAGCTCGATGATGTTCATTACATCTTCTTCCGTTAAAGGCTCAAAGTACAATTTATCTGAAATCGAGAAGTCTGTAGAAACCGTTTCAGGATTATTATTGATGATGATCGCTTCGTATCCCATTTCTTTGATTGCCCAAACCGAGTGAACAGTTGCATAATCAAACTCAACACCCTGTCCGATTCTGATTGGTCCTGAACCTAACACGATGATTTTTTCTTTATCTGAAGCTACAGATTCGTTTTCTTCTTCGTAAGTTCCGTAGAAATATGGAGTTTCAGATTCAAATTCAGCGGCGCAGGTATCTACCATTTTGTATACCGGCATTATTCCGTTTTCTTTTCTGAAATTAAAGATTTCACGTTCTGTTACATCCCAAAGAACTGCAATATTTACATCAGCAAACCCTAACTTTTTAGCTTCCAATAAAATTTCTTTATTGAATTTATTTTCAGCAATCGTCTTTTCGAAATCAATGAGTTTTTTGATTTTCCAGATAAAGAATTTATCAATTTTACTCCATTCTACGATCTGTTCCCAGTCATAGCCTTTTCTCAAAGCATCACCGATGATGAACAATCTTTCATCGTCACAAACTCTGATTCGTCTTTCTATTTCTTCTGCTGTTAAGGCTGCAGCCTGTTTCGTTTTTAAACCGATATGTCTGATTCCTGTCTCCAGTGAACGGATGGCTTTCTGTAAAGATTCTTCGAAATTTCTTCCGATCGCCATTACTTCACCCGTTGCTTTCATCTGCGTTGACAATCTTCTGTCAGCCGTTTCAAATTTATCAAACGGGAATCTTGGGAATTTAGTTACTACATAATCCAAAGCCGGTTCAAAGCAAGCGTATGTTTTTCCTGTAACCGGATTCATAATTTCATCTAAAGTCAATCCAACAGCTATTTTTGCAGCAATTTTAGCAATCGGATACCCTGTTGCTTTTGATGCTAAAGCTGATGAACGGGAAACTCTAGGGTTTACCTCAATGATATAATATTCGAATGAATGCGGGTCTAATGCCAACTGTACATTACATCCACCCTCGATTCCCAACGCTCTGATGATTTTTAACGAAGCATTTCTCAAAAGCTGATATTCTCTGTCTGAAAGCGTTTGAGAAGGTGCCACCACAATTGAGTCTCCTGTGTGAACCCCTACCGGATCTATATTTTCCATGTTACAAACCACAATGGCATTGTCGTTTGCATCACGCATTACTTCATATTCAATTTCTTTGAAACCGGCGATTGATTTTTCGATCAAACACTGAGTTACAGGACTGTGTTTCAATCCTAATTCAGCAATTTCTTTCAATTCAACTTCGTTGGAAGCGATACCGCCTCCTGTTCCACCCATGGTGAAAGCAGGACGAACAATCACTGGATATCCGATATTATCAGCAAAATTTAATGCTCCTTCAACCGTGTTCACGATATCAGATTCAGGAACAGGTTCGTTCAGTTCTCTCATCAACTCACGGAACAAATCTCTGTCTTCCGCCCTGTTAATCGCTGAAAGCTTCGTTCCCAACACTTCTACTTTACATTCTTCAAGAATTCCTGATTTTTCCAATTCTACCGCCATATTCAGTCCGGTTTGTCCACCAAGAGTTGGTAAAAGCGCATCCGGACGCTCTTTTCTGATGATATGACTTACAAACTGAAGTGAAATCGGCTCGATGTAAACTTTATCTGCGATTTCCACATCCGTCATAATCGTTGCAGGATTTGAGTTGATCAAAATTACCTTGTAGCCTTCTTCCTTCAAAGACAGACAAGCCTGCGTTCCCGCATAATCAAATTCCGCCGCCTGACCAATGATGATAGGCCCTGAACCGATTACTAAAATTGTTTTTATGTCGTTTCTTTTCATTTTTTTTCTTTTTTATTATGCCACGGATTTTCATCCGTGGCTATTGTTGTTGAACCATTTCATGGTTCTTTTGTTTTTGGGTAGCCACGAAGTGGCTGAATCTTAATAGCCGTAGGTGAAACCTATGGATTGGGAATTTTAACCCCATTCGGAAACCCATGAAATGGGTTGAACATAATTTACCAAAGATATTTTTCATCAAATTCAATTCCATGAGATTTTAGCAAATTTTTATATTCATCCTCAAAAGATTCAGTTTTATGATGTTCCTTTTGATTTTTAATATAATTGACAATCATATCCTTTTCTCTTTCAGAATAAGTGAACGCTCCGTAACCACTTTGCCATTCTTCAAAATCAGGAAATAATCCGCATTGCTTCATCCACAAATTGCTTGAAACCTTTATATCTTTTACAAAACTGCCCAACGAAACTGACGGATGCAGATCTGTAAATAAATGAATATGATCCGGCATTCCATTAATCCTATAAAGTTTGCAATTCTTATTCTTTACAATTCCCCAAATGTATTTATATAATTCATCCTCATGCTCAATACTCAACACAGGTTTTCTGTGCTTCGTACTAAATACAATCTGATAATATATTTGGCGAAATGTTGACATTTTCTTTCTTATTTTTCCACGGATTACATCCATAGCTATTGTTGTTGAACCACTTCGTGGTTCTCTTTTATTTATTCTTAAAATCTTCCATTAACTGGATAAAATCATCAAATAAATAATTTGCATCTTCAGGGCCCGGGCTCGCTTCCGGGTGATACTGAACTGAGAAACAAGGATGAATTTTGTGTTTCAGACCTTCGTTTGTTCTGTCATTCAATGCGATGTGTGTTTCAATTAAATCTGTTCCTTTCAAACTTTCCTGATCCACTGCATAACCGTGGTTTTGAGAAGTGATCGCTACTTTGTTCTTTTCCAAATCTAATACCGGGTGGTTTCCTCCTCGGTGTCCAAATTTTAATTTGAACGTTTTTGCTCCACAAGCTAAACCGATTAACTGGTGTCCTAAGCAGATTCCGAAAATGGGAACTTTTCCTAAGATTCCGCGGATCATTTCAAGAGCCTGTTGGTTGTCTTCCGGATCTCCGGGACCGTTGGACAGCATTACTCCATCCGGATCCATCAATAAAATTTCTTCTGCTGTCGTGTCGTGAGAAACAACCGTAATATCGCAGTTTCTTTGAGATAACTCTCTGATAATCCCTAATTTAGAACCAAAATCTACCAATACAACTTTCAAACCTCTGCCAGGATTTGCATACGCTGTTTTTGTGGAAACTGTTTCTACCTGATTGGTTGGGAAGGTTGTATCTTTTAATTCTGAAACAACTTCATTTTCATCAGCATCAATATTTACAATTTTTCCTTTCACAACTCCCTGATTACGTAGAATTCTTGTCAGTCTTCTCGTATCGATTCCTGAAATTCCTGAAAGGCTTTTCTTTTTAAATAATTCATCTAAAGTAATCTGAGTACGGAAATTGGATGGCAGATCACAAAGTTCTTTCACAATAAGACCTTTGATCGCCGGCTCAATACTCTCATAATCATCTCTATTAATCCCATAGTTTCCGATAAGCGGATAGGTCATACACACGATCTGACCGCAATAAGACGGGTCGGAAATCAGCTCCTGATACCCTGTCATTCCGGTGTTGAAAACCACTTCTCCTGCAGTTTCCAATTCTGCTCCGAAACCTTCTCCATGAAATACTTCACCGGACTCCAGTATTAACTTTTTCTTCATTTTAAACTTTTATCTTATTTCTATTTTATCTTTTCTTTAAACCACCCCGTCAAAAATTCTTTGAATTTTTGCCACCCCTCCAAAGGAGTGGAATTTACGCATACTACTTTTAACTTGATTCTTTTCTCTTGGTTCTTATTTAAAAGTATAGCCTTCTTTTTCCAAAGCTTCTTTTAAAATTGCCATTCTTGCAAAAACACCGTTCTGCATCTGTCTGAATATTCTTGATCGTTGGCATTCTACCAGGTCAGAATCAATTTCAACTCCTCTATTGATAGGAGCCGGATGCATGATAATGGCTTCTTTTTTCATCGTTTTCTCCCTTTCTTTTGTTAAACCATATTTCCTATGGTATTCGGTAGCGGAAAAACTCATTTTAGAGTCGTGTCTTTCGTGTTGAATTCTTAATAACATCAGAACATCAACCTCATGAATCATTTCATCAACACTTAAATACGTACCGTTGATTAAGGCCCCTTCATCAAACCATTGTTCAGGTCCTGAGAAGTACACTTTTGCCCCTAATCTTCTCAACGCTTCTGCGCTGGAGTTGGCAACGCGGCTATGTTTTACATCTCCTACGATCCCTACTTTCAACCCTTCAAACTTTCCGAATTCCTGATAAATTGTCATTAAGTCAAGCATGCATTGTGATGGATGGTTTCCTGTGCCGTCTCCGCCGTTAATAACAGGAATTCTAATATTTTTAAGGTCATCAAAATATCTGTCTTTCTTATCTCTGATTACAACCAGGTTTACGCCTAAGCTTTCAATGGTTTTTACCGTGTCATACAAGCTTTCTCCTTTATTTACGGAACTGTTGGATGCGTCAAAAGGTACTACCTGAAGTCCCAGTTTTCTTTCGGCGATATCGAAACTGGTTTTTGTCCTGGTGCTGTCTTCAAAGAAAAGGTTTGAGCAAAAAACCTCGCCTTCAATTCTTACAGTTTTACCTTCTGCAAAAGCCAATGCTTCATGTACTATTCGGTTAATTCTCTCGGTGCTTAGTTCTGTAATCGTAAACATAATATTTTAAAATTTTTACAAAAAAAAAGCGAAGAAAATATCTTCGCTTAAAATAAATAAATATCGTAAAGGGCGTCTACGCCCGGTAATTCTAATGATATAAATACTGTGTTATTCATTAGGTGCAAAGATACAACAATTCTGCAAAATGACAAAACCAAAATTTGATTTAACTAAAAAATCTTATTCTTTCTTTATTTCATTTTTAAATATTATTTTTGTTCAAACTCAAGTTTGTTATGGATTTAAAAGATAAAATGATTCTCAGCATTATTCAGGAAGACTCTACGTATTCTGTAAAAGAAATTTCAGAAAAGATCGGTCTTACCTTTACTCCGACGTATGAGCGTATCAAACAATTGGAGAAACAGGGAATCATTGAAAAATATGTAGGCCTTTTAAACCGTGAAAAACTGGGTTTAAATATTGTTGTTTACTGCAATGTAAGACTAAAAGAACAATCCAAAAAAGTATTGGAAACTTTTGAGAAAAACATCATGCAGCATGACGAAGTCCAGGAAATCATCAGTCTTTCCGGCGAATATGATTATATGCTTAAAATTATCGCGAAAGACATTAATTCTTATAATGATTTTACGGTGAATGTAATTTCAAATATTCCTAATATCGGACAATACCACAGTTCTATCGTGCTTCATGAGGTGAAGAAATCTACAAAGTTTAAGATTGATTTGGATTAAAATTAAATTTAACCATTAAGGTTTTATTTAAGGAGTTAAGAATATTTAAGATTCGAAAGCGAATAATAAAATAGTAATTAAAAATCTATAGATTTTTCTTAATTAAGCTTAACTTCTTAATTTGAAATCTTAATGGTTTAAAATAAAATCAACCCAATAATTTATTTTTCAGTTTATTAAACTGATATTCTATTTTATCCAGACAAAGATTCCCGATGCTTCCCTGATGCGTATGATTCAGATTTTTAATTTCAAAATCAAACTCACCCTTTTCAATCTCCTGCCCTACCTTTATATAAGCATCTCGAAATGAGCTTCCGTTTTTCACTTCTTCATTGATTTTTTCTACGCTGAAGAGATATTGATACTTTTCATCCTCCAAAATTCCGTCTTTCACCTGAATGTTCGGTAAGGTGTAATTTAAAATCTCCAGACATTCCTTTAATGAATCGATTGCCGGGAAAAGAATTTCTTTCGTCAGCTGCATATCTCTGTGATAACCCGAAGGAAGATTATTCGTCAACAAAATAAACTCATTCGGCAACGACTGAATTCTGTTGCAACGCGCGCGAACCAGCTCGAAAATATCCGGATTTTTCTTGTGAGGCATAATACTGCTTCCGGTTGTAAATTCTTTAGGGAAACTGATAAAATCAAAATTCTGACTTAAATACAGACAAACATCGTACGAAAATTTACTTAAAGTTCCCGCCAAAGTCGCCATTGCCATCGACAACATTTTCTCCGACTTTCCGCGCGTCATTTGAGCATACACCGAATTATAATTCATCGACTGAAAGCCTAATTGAGACGTCGTACTCTCCCGATCAATCGGAAAAGATGAACCATAACCTGCCGCTGAACCCAATGGATTTTTATTAATGATATTTTTTACCGAAAATAACATTTCAACATCATCAAGCAACGCTTCTGCATACGCTCCAAACCACAATCCGAAAGAGGAAGGCATCGCAATCTGTAAATGCGTATAGCCCGGAAGCAAAACATTTTTATGCTGTTCCGCCAATTTGATTAAGATCTGAAAGAATTCGTCCGTCAAGGCTGTAATTTCACGGATTTCATCTAATAAATACAATTTAATATCCAATAAAACCTGATCATTTCTTGATCTCGCTGTATGGATTTTCTTTCCAGTATCACCTAATTTTTCAATTAAAACAGATTCTATCTGCGAATGAATATCTTCCGCGCTTTTATCAATTTCAAAAGTTCCGTTTTCGATTTCTTGTAAAATCTCTGCCAGAACAGACAACATCTGTTTAGATTCTTCATTAGAAATAATTCCGACTTCTGCCAGCATTTTACAATGCGCCATAGAACCTTTGACATCATATTTTACCAAACGTTCGTCAAAATCAAGATCTTTTCCGACGGTAAATTTGTTGACTAATATATTGGTGGCATTATCGTCTTTTTGCCATATTTTTTTCATAAAATTCTTTTTTTATTTAAAATTTTCTTTTGCCTTGAAGCAAAAAGAAACAAAAGTTCAAGACTGGAAACTCCGGCTAAAAATTGAAATTGAATCCTAAAATCCCCAAAACTTGCGCGAATTCAAAACTTGTTCTTCGATTCAAAATTAGTGTCGCGCTTCAAACAGTGGGAATTTTTTAACGGATAAATTTAAATTTTCTTAACGCCTCTGTTTCCTAGGTCGATTTATAGGACCTTTTCAAGGATTTGGATATAAACATCAATTCCTTCTTCTATTTCCTTTATATATATGTATTCATCTGCGGTATGGGAGCGTGTGCTGTCACCTGGACCAAGCTTTACAGAAGTACAAGGAATAATCGCCTGGTCGGATGAAGTTGGTGAGCCGTAAGTTGTCCTGCCAATTTCCAAGCCTGCCTGTACAAATGGATGTTCCATTTCAATTTTTGAAGAATTTAATCTGAAAGATCTTGCCGTCAAAGTTGACTTCATTTGCGATTGGATGATTTCAAATGCTTCTTTATTAGAATATTCATCAGTAACTCTCACATCTAAAGTAAAAGTGCACGATTCCGGGACAACATTATGCTGAACTCCTGCGTGAATTCCTGACAGTGTTACCTTAACTTCACCTAAATAATCCGAAACTTTTGGAAATTTAAAGCTTAAAATATGCTGTAGATCGTCCATACACTTCACAATAGAATTATCGTTGTTCGGATGAGCGGCGTGAGAAGGAGTACCTTTCATTTCGCCGTCTATCACTAAAAGCCCTTTTTCCGCAATCGCCAGATTCATCTGCGTTGGTTCTCCTACAATGGCGAGCTCGATATTAGGCAACTGCGGAAATAAAGCTTCAATCCCGTCAAAACCTGAAATTTCCTCCTCCGCTGTCAAAGCAATAACTAAATTATATTGCAAATCTTCTTTTTCATAAAAATATAAAAAA
Organism: Chryseobacterium lineare; assembly: GCF_977014045.1. Classification (NCBI taxonomy): domain Bacteria; kingdom Pseudomonadati; phylum Bacteroidota; class Flavobacteriia; order Flavobacteriales; family Weeksellaceae; genus Chryseobacterium; species Chryseobacterium lineare. The sequence goes on from NZ_CDRNIQ010000001.1 coordinate 1,591,617, forward strand.
ACCTGCGCCATCGAAACCAGAGAAGCACCTGCATCATTGCTTCCCAATCCGAATAATTTCCCGTCCTTTTCAATGGGTAAAAACGGATCTAAAGTGTAAGCTTTATTCGGTTTTACCGTGTCGTGATGCGTATTCAGCAGGATCGACGGTTTGAAAACATCAAAATTTTTATTTACTGCCCAGATATTATTTTTAAAACGTTTTGTGGGAATCTGATGTTTTTTAAAAAAAAATTCAATTTCTACGGACGTATTAAATTCATCTTTGCTGAATGACGGAATTTCAATCAGTTTCTTTAATAATTCAACTGCATTATTCAGTAATTCTTCTTTACTATAAACAGATTTCAGTTCCTTCATGATGGTTTTCGATATGTTTTTTTAGTTCGGATTCCTTAATTAAGAATACCTTATTGACTTTATTTTTCACTGCTCCAAGAGCATTTTCCAATTTTGGAAGAATTCCTTTGTGAAGTTTTCCTTCGTTTTTTAAGGTTGAGAATTCGTCTTCAGAAATATTTTTAATCACAGATTCCGGATTATTTACATCTTCCAAAACGCCTTCTTTATCAAAGCAATACAACAATTCTACATCATATTTTACCGATAAAGCCTGTGCAATCACCGAAGCAATTGTGTCCGCATTCGTATTGAAAAGATGTCCTTTTTTATCATGAGTAATTGCTGAAAAGACCGGAACCAATTCCAGTTTAAGCAACTTCGAGATCAACTTCCTGTTCACACTTTTTTCGGTAATATCTCCTACAAATCCGAAATCTATTTCTTCATGTTCTCGTTTTGTGGCTTTAATTAAATTGGCATCCGCTCCCGAAAAACCTATTGCTTTACATTTTTTCTGCTGAAGTTTTGCGACAATATTTTTATTAATTCCTCCTGCATACACCATCGCCACAATATCCAAAGTATCTTTATCCGTGATTCTACGCCCATTAATCATCTTCTGCTCAATTCCAAGTTTATCCGCTAAAGTTGTGGCTAGTTTTCCACCGCCATGAACAAGAATTTTCTTTTCCTGGATTTCAGCAAACTGTTCCAGAAATTGTTCTAATAATTCCTCATCATCAATTAATGCCCCGCCAATTTTTATGATGTATAATTTATTTTTCATTAAAAATTAAATGATTAAAAAATTTAAAAATTCTGAACACATCATTTCTTATTCAATTCATCTAAAATTTCCGAGAAAACTGCCTGAGCAGAGAAAATCCGGTTTTTTGCCTGCTGATAAATGATCGAATTTTCACCGTCCATTACTTCATCACTCAATTCTACATTTCGACGAACCGGTAGACAGTGCATCACTTTTGCCTGATTGGTATTGGCTAATTTTTCGTTTGTTAACATCCAGTTTTCTTTTACTTCAGGCATCGCTGCATACTCATCAAAAGACGACCAGTTTTTAACATAAATAAAGTCTGCATCTTTCACAGCTTCATCCTGATTATGGATTACTTTTACGTCTTTCGTGAAGTTTTTATCTAAATCATATCCTTCCGGATTTGCGATGACAAAATCTACATCCATTTCCTGCATCCATTCTGCAAAAGAATTTCCCACCGCATGAGCAATTGGTTTGATGTGTGGCGCCCACGTTAGAACAACTTTCGGTTTACGGTTTACACTGAGCTTGTCGAAGTGCCAATTTTCTGTGATCGTGATGCAATCTGCCAGGCTTTGCAAAGGATGACGTGTCGCTGACTCCAACGAAATAACCGGCACTTTTGCATGTTGCTCAAACTGGCTTAAAATGCTTTCATTCACATCATCTTCCTTACTTTTCATTCCTGCAAAACAACGGACTGCAATGATATCACAATATTGGTTCAACACTTCAATCGCATCTTTGATGTGCTCAACCGTATCGCCATTCATTACGGCGCCATCAGCAAATTCCAAGTTCCATGCTTCCTGTGCGGCATTTAAGGTTAAAACATTTAAACCTAAATTTTGCGCTGCAATCTGACTGCTTAAGCGAGTTCTCAAACTTGAATTTAAAAATACAAGTCCTATGGTTTTCCCTTTTCCCTTCCCGGTTTCCGAAAGAGGATTTTCCTTGATTTTTAAAGCTTTTTTTATGATTTCCTGTAAGTTTTCAACATCACTTACAGAGGTGAATTTTTTCATTTTGATTTTTGATTTTAAAGATTTTTTTATCTTACATATTTATGGTGAGTTTTTAATGCTATAGGTCGCGAAGTTTTTTTAATTAAACTTGAAAATATTTTCGTTCGCAAGGGCGTTTTACTCAGCAATTGAACGACTCGTTTGTCATTCTGAGGAAGGAAGAATCTATTTTTTATTGATTGGAGGTTATTCACTACCACTTCGTTCCCGTTCAGAATGACAAAACTCACAGTTAGATTTCCTCAAGAACTGCTTTCAAAGCATCGATGAATATATCGGTTTCTTCTTTTTTAATGGTAAGCGCCGGAAGAATCCTCAACACCGCCTTATCATTGGAATTTCCTGTGAAAATATGATGATCGTACAGCAATCTGTTCCTGACTTCGGAGCAGTCTCTATCGAGTTCAATTCCAATCATCAGACCCTTTCTTCGGATCGTTTTAATATGTGGAAAATCTTTAATTCCATTTTCAATATAAGCGCCCATTTCCTGAACATTTTCAATGAGATTTTCATCTTTCATTACATCTAATACAGCAATCGCAGCAACACAAGCCAAATGATTTCCTCCAAAAGTGGTTCCCAATAAACCATTGGTTGCCTGAAATTTAGGATGAATTAAAACGCCACCAATCGGGAAACCGTTGCCCATCCCTTTTGCTGTTGTGATGATATCCGCTTCAATTCCAAATTCCTGATGAGCAAAGAAATATCCGCTTCTTCCGTAACCTGACTGAACTTCATCCAAAATCAAAACTGCGTTATATTTTTCACACAATTCTTTAATTTTATTTAAAAATTCAACCGTTGGAATCATAATTCCTCCAACTCCCTGAATTCCTTCAATAATTACCGATGAAATTTCGTTTCCCTGTTTTTCGAAAATTGCTTCAAGCTGTTCGATATTATTCCATTCAGATTTAATAAATCTTTCATCATAATTTACCGGAGCTACAATTTTCGGATTATCTGTCACCGAAACTGCCGCCGAAGTCCTTCCGTGAAATGAGCCTGAAAAATAAAGCACTTTACTTTTTCCGTTGTGAAAAGAAGCCAGTTTTAAAGCATTTTCGTTCGCTTCAGCTCCTGAATTACACAAGAATAAATTATAATCTTCTAAGCCTGAAAGTTTTCCTAATTTCTCAGCCAGTTCAGTCTGCAGTTGGTTCTGCACCGAGTTGGAATAGAAAGAAATTTTATCTAATTGGTTTTTTAATTGAGTTTTATAATGCGGATGATTGTGTCCGATAGAAATCACCGCGTGACCTCCATAAAAATCAAGATATTTTTCTCCTTTATCGTCCCAGAGAAAAGATCCCTGAGCTTTTATCGGATTGATATTGAATAATGGATATACGTTGAATAAATTCATGTCTATTTATAAATGATAATTGATGTTTGATGAATGATTTCATCTTTTTTATATTTTTCCTTTGTTTTGAAATCGAAGATTAGACGTAGTCAAACAAAAGAAACAAAAATTGCCTCCATAAGGTCGGCGAATGTTATTTCAAGACTGGAAACTGCGGCTAAAATTTTAAATAATGTCCCAAAATTTCTAAACTCCGTTTCCTAAGTCAATTTTAAATTAAACTGTAAAATTCACAATTGACTTATTGACTATTGACATTAAAATGCAACAGGCTTCAAGTTCAGTCCTGAATTTTCTTCCCAGCCCATCGCAATATTCATATTTTGAACCGCCAGTCCGGAAGCTCCTTTCAACAAATTGTCAATCGCTGAGTGAATAACTGCAGTATTCCCACTTTTTTCAATATGAATCACACAGCGATTCGTGTTGACAACCTGCTTTAGATCAATTGCTTTCTCGCTTACCTTTACAAAAGGTTCATCTGCATAAAAATCCCTAAACAATTGATATATTTTTGAAAGTTCTACATCTGTTTTCAATGTAGAACTTGTAAAAATTCCTCTCGCAAAATCTCCTCTCCACGGAACAAAATTCAAACTGATTTCATTGGTATTAAAAGAAACTAACTGCTGTAAAATCTCGTCAACATGCTGATGGGTCAAAGTTTTATACGCCGAAATATTATCATTCCTCCAGGTAAAATGCGTTGTCGCCTGCAAAGACTGCCCAGCACCTGTTGAGCCTGTAATTCCAGTTGTGTACACCTCATTCAGCAAACCTTTTTGAGCCAATGGAAGCAAAGCCAGCTGAATTGCCGTCGCAAAGCATCCCGGATTTGCAATACTTTTTGCGCTTGAAAGTTGCTTTTTGTTGATTTCAGGCAAACCATAGATAAAATTTCTGTTTCCAAAATTTCCGTCCAAACGAAAATCATTTCCTAAATCGATTACCAACGTTGAATCTTTTACAGGATTTTGAGCCAACCAATTCTGACTTTCTTTGTGAGGAAGGCATAAAAATAAAATATCTACTTCTTCAGGCTTATCCGTTAAAATCATTTCACAAACTGTCGCTAAATCCGGGTACAAATCTGAAATTTTTGTCCCTGAATTTGAACGACTATATAAAAAACTCACAGACACTTTAGGATGAAAAGCCAGCAGGCGAACCAATTCGCTTCCTGTGTAACCGTTGGCGCCAATGATTCCGGCTGTTTTTATTTCTTTTTGATTAATCATTTTTTTATTTTAATATTGATAGGATTACATCCTATCCTGATTCAAGTCGTCCCTTCGGGACTCTCTTTTAGTTTATATTCTGATTAATCTGATGATATATATTTAAAGAATTGCTTACAATTTTCGTGTAGCCTTTCACGTCTTCTCCTGTCCACGCTCTATTTGCTTCACCGTAGCTTCCGAATTTATCGGACATTAGATCGTGTTCAGATTCAATTCCGTTTAATACAAACCGGTAAGGATGAAGGGTTACAAAAACTTTTCCGCTGACCGTTTTTTGAGAATCAATGAGGAAAGACTCAATATTTCTCATCACAGGATCCAAGAAAAGTGCTTCGTGAAGCCAGTTTCCGTACCAATCTGATAGTTGAGATTTCATCATCTGCTGGTATTTTGAAAGCGTATGTTTTTCCAGTAAATGATGCGCTTTGATGATCACAGACGCCGCAGCCGCCTCGAAACCGACTCTTCCTTTAATTCCCACAATTGTATCTCCAACGTGAATATCTCTACCAATTCCATAGGCCGAAGCCAACTTTTCAATTTTCTGAATTGCATATACTGAATGTTCAAAATTTTCTCCGTTCACAGATACAACTTCACCATTTTTAAACTCAATTTCCAATTCTGAAGGTTGAGTTTCTTTAATTTGTGAAGGAAAAGCTTCTTCAGGAAGATAATTTCTTGAAGTCAGCGTTTCTTTTCCGCCCACTGAAGTTCCCCAAAGTCCTTTATTGACAGAATATTGTGCTTTTTGAAATTCCATTTCATAACCATGACTTTTCAAAAACTCAATTTCTTCTTCACGGGACAAAGCCATATCACGAATCGGCGTAATGATCTCAACATTCGGACACATTACCTGAAAAATCAAGTCGAAACGAACCTGGTCATTTCCTGCGCCTGTACTTCCGTGAGCAATGGCATCTGCTCCAACTTCAATCGCATATTTTGCAATTTCCTGCGCCTGAATGGTGCGTTCTGCACTTACAGACAATGGATAAGTATTGTTTTTCAACACATTACCAAAGATCAAATATTTTACGCAAGAATTATAATAGTCTTCCTGAGCATCTACGCACCTGTATTTTTTAACCCCAAGATTCAGGGCTTTTTTCTCCAATTCTTTTTCGTCTTCTTTAGAAAAACCTCCGGTGTTTACAGTGACTGCATACACGTCATATCCCAGTATTTCGCTGAGATATTTGGCGCAGTACGAGGTATCAAGACCTCCGCTAAATGCTAAAACTACTTTCTTGCTCATTATTGTATTGATTTTCAGACTGAGATTTATCAGCGTTGTTTTTTATATTATCTGGAACGAAAAGCATCGCCGTGCAAAGACAGTTTTTTCGTTCTTTTTTCATTAAAATATCATAATTCACACAACTTTTACAGCCGTTCCAGAATTCCTCATCCTGAGTGAGTTCAGAATAAATTACAGGTTTGTATCCTAAGTCGCTGTTGATTTTCATAACCGCTAATCCTGTCGTCAATCCGAAAATTTTAGCATTCGGATACTTATTTCGTGATAAAGCGAAAACCTTATCCTTTATTAAGGTAGCTACTCCCAGGTGTCTGAAATCAGGAGAAACAATCAGTCCGGAATTGGCTACAAACTGACCGTGAGACCATGTTTCTATATAACAAAATCCCACCCATTTTCCTTTATCTGTAGCCACTACAGCGTTTCCTTCAGTAATTTTTTTACTGAGGTATTCTATGGAACGTTTTGCGATTCCCGTTCCTCTGCGTTGTGCAGAATCATACATTTCCTGCTGTATTTCACTCACATACATCAAATGAATGGAGGAGGAAATTTCTATTTCCATTTATTTATCTAAAATTTTCCGCAAATTTAAAATATAATTTCTTTAATAAGCAAATAAAAAAGATTATTTTATTGATTTAATTTAATATTCAGGTAATTTTATCTTTATACTAAATTAATATTATGCTAAATTATTATATATTTGCTAAAAAGATATAGTTATGGAAAATAACTGTCCGAAATGCAACAGCAACAAGGTTGTAAAAAGCGGAATTGTTAATGAAAAGCAACGCTTTTTATGCAAAGAATGCAACTATTATTTTACGGTAAAAAAATTAGGAAAACAGATCGATGATTATTATGTTACCAAAGCATTACAGCTGTATCTTGAAGGATTGAGTTTCCGTGAGATCGAAAGAATTATAGGTGTTTCTCACGTCACCATAAGTTCTTGGATTAAAAAATATAATATCACAAGACCTCCACATTCAGAATTTCATCCTGTCTACAAAATTCTGAAACAAAACGAGCTTACAGAATATATTTCTAAAGAAGAAAATCTTAAAAATTCAGGATTGATCATCACTCAGTTTGCTGATAAGTATATGTTGATTAAATGGGAGAGATTTAAGAAATAAGTTTTGGGAATTATGAGTTATTAATTATAAGTTTTGAGTTTGCCAATATATAAATAAGACCAATAAATAATTATAAATCAAATAAATATCAAATTATTTTAAAAATTCAACCATTTCAAGAATTCATAATTCACAACTTAAAACTAATAACTATATATTTACCATTAATATATATTGAATTTTCGTAAATAAATTATTAATTACAATTTGGCATTCACAAAAAACAACGCCAAAAATTAATAATTTATGAAGAAAATACTTACTTGCATAGGATTAGCTTTAATGAGCGGTTCTTTATATGCACAAGGTTCTCCGGATTATGGCAACGGATTAAAAATTAACCTGAACCAACAGGGAGATAAATTCGTCCGCTTCATTTTGTGGGATCAGTTCTGGCTTAGAAATACACAGATGAATCCCGGAAGTATGGTGGGTGGAGAACCCACAGACAACTCCTGGAGCTTGGGAAACAGAAGATTACGTGCTTTAGCATATGCTCAGATTTCTAAAAGATATATGATTTTGGCTCATTTCGGAATCAATAATCAGACATTTATTAATGGAGGCGGCTCTGGAACTTCAGGAACAGGAGGTTACGGAAATGGTAAAAAGCCACAGATGTTTTTTCATGATGCCTGGAATGAATATGCCGTACTTTTACCCGGAGAAGCAGGAAAATTCAGTCTATCCTTAGGAGCCGGCTTACATTATTATATGGGACTTTCGCGTATGACCATGGCTTCCACGCTGAATTTCCTTACGGTGGATTCTCCTATTTTTACGTGGCCGCTGATCGATAATTCAGACCAGTTCGCACGCCAGCTGGGTATGTTTGCCAAAGGAAAATACGGAAAACTGGAATACCGTTTCAGTTTAAACAAACCTTTCGCAACAGACCTTGTTCCTGCAAATGTTACAGATGCGTCAAAAGCCGTAGCCGTTGACAACAATGGAAATCCGAGCTTTTCAAAAGCAGGCTATGTAGAATATCAGTTTCTGGATGAAGAATCCAATACACTGCCATTTAAAGTGGGATCTTATCTGGGGACCAAAAAAGTATTTAATCTAGGTACCGGGTTTTACCATCAGGCAGACGGAACCAGAACTTCAGTGAATTCAGCTATTGAAAAGCATGATATTACTCTTTGGGCGGTAGACGCATTTGCTGATATTCCTCTCGGAAATGCCAAAAATAAAATGGCTGTTTCTGCCTATGCCGGATATTATAACTACCAGTTCGGCCCGAATTACCTCAGAAATCTCGGCATTATGAATATTGCTGCTTCAGACCCCAATTTTGTTGGAAACAAAGCCATTGCAGGACCGGGAAACCTTCAACCGACTATCGGAACAGGAAATATTATCTATGCGCAGGCAGGATTGCTGCTACCAAGCCAGGCGGAGAAACCAAAAATCAGGATTCAGCCTTTCGCAGCATTTACTCATAAAGATTTTGACGCCCTTAGCAAGCCTTCATCACAATTTGACTTCGGGGCCAACTGGTTTATCGACGGTCATCATGCGAAAATCACTACACAATATTCTACACGCCCTGTGTACACCAGCCCTACAGAAGATCCTACCTCCAAAGGAGAATTTATTGTTCAGTTTCAGATTTATCTTTAAACAATCAGGATAACAATTAATTATTAACAAACTAAATTAAACAATATGAGCGAAAAGCACTATGAAAGCTATGAGAATATGACGGAGAAACAGAAAAACCGCACCATCTGGAGCGTGATCACAGCCTCATCTCTCGGCACTCTTATCGAATGGTATGATTTCTACATTTTCGGAAGTCTTGCCGTTGTACTGGCTACAAAATTTTTCCCGGCAGATAATCCTACCGCTGCATTTTTGTCCACTCTTGCTACTTTTGCGGCAGGATTTGTGGTACGTCCGTTCGGAGCATTATTTTTCGGACGACTGGGAGATATCATCGGAAGAAAATATACTTTCCTGGTTACTCTTCTGATCATGGGATTTTCTACCTTCCTGATCGGATGTATTCCGAGCTATGAAACCATCGGATTTATGGCACCCGTTTTAGTTTTAATTTTAAGATTATTACAAGGATTAGCGCTGGGAGGCGAATATGGCGGTGCCGCTACCTATGTCGCAGAATATGCACAACCCAACAGAAGAGGTTACTGGACGTCATGGATACAGACTACCGCAACAGCAGGACTTTTCATTTCTTTAATTGTAATTCTGGTAACCAAAACCTCACTTTCTGCGGAAGAATTTGATGGTTGGGGATGGAGAATCCCGTTCTGGATTTCCATTTTAATGGTTGGCGTTTCTTACATCATCAGAAAAAACATGAAAGAATCTCCACTCTTTGCAAAGGCTAAAAGCGAAGGAAAAACATCCAAAAATCCTTTAAAAGAAAGTTTCGGAAATAAATTCAATTTTAAATTTGTACTTCTGGCTTTATTCGGAGCCGCTATGGGACAAGGGGTAATCTGGTACACAGGACAGTTTTATGCGATGAGCTTCCTACAGAAAGTCATGAACATAGAATCTGCACAGGTAGATTCTCTGATGGCTACTGCGCTGTTTTTAGGAACACCTTTCTTTGTATTTTTCGGGTGGCTTTCGGATAAGATCGGAAGAAAAGCCGTCATGATGACCGGAATGCTGGTCGCTATTTTGGCATACAGACCTATTTATGACTCCATGTTTAAAAGCGTAAATTTTGAAACCAAAACTGTAGCTGCTAACGGAATTACAGAAAAAAGAACCGTAAAAGTTCATGATAAAATCGCAACGGACAGCCTGATTACATTCCACAAAGAAACACTTTATACCGACGGTACTATGGCGAAAAAAGACAGCATCGTACACTGGTCCGCAGCCGGTCCGGTAATGAAGGATGGAAAAGCGGAAGAACCTAAAGTAAGCCAATCTGTAAAACTGAATGATGACACAAAATGGTATCTTGTGCTGATGGTTTTTATTCAGGTAATTTTTGTAACGATGGTGTATGGACCAATTGCGGCATTCTTGGTAGAGATGTTCCCGGTAAGAATACGCTACACTTCGATGTCTCTGCCTTATCATATTGGAAACGGAGTATTCGGAGGATTGCTTCCAGCGGTAGCTACTTATCTTGTAACGACAGGAAAAGAAGCAGGACATGCATCATGGTATCTGGAAGGACTCTGGTATCCGATCGGCGTGGCCACCGTCTGTCTGGTAATCGGGATATTCTATCTGAAAAGCAAGAACAATAATATTCACGAATAACAGTGGTTTCAATCAAATTTTTATTAATTTTAAATGTATTAAAATGAACGGACTCAAAAAAATATTAGGCCTTGTCTGGATCGCGGTTGCGCTGATCGTAGGATATTTCGGAATTACAGTATTGGGAATTCCCAAAATCACTTCGGGAAAGCAGGAAGATCTTGTTTTCGGGATTATTATCCTGTTTGTTCTGATGCCTATTATCTCTGGCGGATTGGGAATTTTCGGATATTATTCCTTAACCGGCGAATATTCTGACGACAAAAACTAATGTAAACAATGAATGATAATTGATAAACAAGACTAAACGGCATTAAATAATCAATTATCATTCATTAATTATCACCTATGAAAAAGAGACATGAACAAAAACTGATTTTGCTGAGCATCGGACTGATGGTTGCTTTCAGTATTCCTGTCTCTTTACTTTTTAACAGTGAGCAGGAAGTCTTGGGATATCCTATGCTTTTGGTATATCTCTTTGCCGTATGGATGATTTCCATCATCATTGCTTTGGTAATCGTAAAAAAATATGAGTAGTTTCGCACTGTTCTCTGTGGTTTTGCTCTATCTGGCACTTTTGTTCTTCGTTGCCTACATAGCAGAGAAGAAAAAGAGTAAGCTCTGGATCAACAATCCTTATATTTACGCACTTTCCCTCGCCGTGTACTGCACTGCGTGGACATATTATGGAAGCATCGGCGTTGCAGCCACCAGCGGACTTAATTATCTTCCGATTTATATCGGCCCCATCATCGTTATTCCTTCCTGGATTTACATCAATACCCGGATCGTAAGAATTTCCAGAATCAATAAGATCAGCAGCCTCGCCGATTTTATTTCACTCCGCTATGGAAACAGCAGAAGCCTGAGCGCCATCATTACGCTGGTTTGCCTTTTCGCGATCATTCCTTACATCGGGCTTCAGATTAAAGCTATTTCCGAAACTTTTCATCTCGTTACAGAAACGCCTGTTTCAAAAAATATCCTGACGGACAGCGCAACCTTTGTTGTGTTACTCATCGCTGTATTTTCTTCTTATTATGGGACGAGATATGTTGATGCTTCCGAAAAACGGTTGGGAATCATTTCAGCAATTGCCTTGGAAAGTTTTTTAAAACTGTTTTTCATTATTATCCTGGGGCTTTTCGTTATTTATTTTGTATTTGACGGATTTTCAGACATTTATCATAAAGCCAGCAAATTCAGTGATTTTAAAGCTAAAAATACTTTTAACGGAATTGAAGGAGCCCTCAACTGGATGGTACTTTGCATGATATCAGGAACTGCCATTTGTCTCCTACCGAGACAGTTTCACACGGCTATTATCGAAAACAGACAGGAAAAGCATATTAAAACAGCCATCTGGTTTTTTCCGTTGTATCTGTTGATTTTTACCCTGTTTATATTTCCGATTGCATGGGCCGGTAGGCTGATTTTCAACGGACAACAGGTAAATCCGGAATTTTATTCGATCCTGATTCCTCAACACTTTGACAATACAGTGATTACGGTGCTGGTTTTTCTGGGCGGATTAAGCTCCAGCATTTCCATGATTATCATTTCAGCGATTACTTTATCGATCATGCTTTCTAATAACATGATCATTCCGTATGGGTTGCTGGGAAAATTCAAAGCCGAAGATGAAACCCAAAATACACGGAATATTACCCGAATCAGGAAATTCAGCATTTTCGGACTCATCATTATGGCATTTGCCTTTTACAAATATTTTATACTTAAAACTTCCCTGGATTCCGTTGGACTGATTTCATTTGTGATTATTGCACAATTGGCTCCGGCCTATTTTGGAGCTATTTTTTGGAGAAGAGGAAGCTACAAAGGCGTTCTGGCAGGTTTAGTAGCAGGATTGGTGATTTGCTATTTCGGGCTGATTATTCCGCAATATTATTTTTCATATAATCAGGAATTTAAAGGAATTCTGAGAGAGATGTACGACGCTTTCAGTTTTTTCAACATTCCTTATCTCGGAAGGATTCCGCAGATCTTTTTCTGGTCGATGTTGGTAAATATAGGGCTTTTCGCAGGTATTTCGGTAAGCATGAAAGGTAATTACCGTGAAAGAAACTTTGCAGAATTGTATGTGGATATCGACAAATATATTCAGAACCACGAAAATGCATTTATCTGGCGGGGAACAGCTTATGTTTCAGACATTAAAAATATTTTAGAGAGATTTTTAGGTAAAAAGAAAACTGAACAGGCACTGAGGATTTTCAATCTTAAATATAATATTGATTCAGAAACGGAAACGGCAGATTCAAGGTTTATTAAATTTTCTGAAAATCTTCTGGCAGGAAGGATCGGGACAGCATCTGCGAAAATTCTGATCGAAGGCGTCACCAAAGAAGACAAGATATCGCTTAAAGAAGTATTGAATATTCTTGAAGAATCTAAAGAAAATATTATTTTAAACAAAAAATTAACGGAACAATCCCAGGAATTAAAGAAACTTTCAGATGATTTAACGAATGCCAATCAAAGCCTGATCGTAAAAGACCGGCAGAAAGACGACTTCCTGGATTCTGTTGCCCACGAACTGCGGACACCGATTACCGCTATCCGCTCGGCCGGGGAAATTCTCGCTGATGACGATGATATCCCGCTGGAAATCAAAAAAGAATTTTTAAACAACATTATCACAGAATCCGACCGTTTGAGCGAGATCATTAATGATATTCTTTACCTTGATAAGCTGGAACATGGCGAAATAGCTCTCCACATTAAGGAAAATAACATTCTGGAAACGTATAAAAAAGCGTTAAACCCGCTGCTACACCTAATTCAGCAGAAAAATATCCACATCAGTGAGGTCAATCTGTTAAATCATTTTATCTTTGAATATGATGAATCGAGAATGATTCAATTATTTCAGAATATTTTAGGAAATGCTTTAAAATTCACCGATGAACAGGGCACAATACAGACCAAGTTCTTCAGCAGGGAGCAGGAACTAATCATCACAGTCTTCAACACCGGAAAACATATCCCGGAAGAAGATCTGAAAATGATTTTTGACAAGTTTTATCAGTCGAAAAACCAAAATATTTTAAAACAGGCGGGAAGCGGCCTCGGGCTTGCGATCTGCAGGAAAATTATTCAGAACCACGGCGGAACTATACAGGCAGAAAACAGTGGCCTGGGTGTCACTTTTACCATACAACTGCCGGAACGATAAAAGAACATGAAGTTGAACGATAAGAAAGCATTATGAAAAAGATAATCATTGCCGATGATGAGCATAAAATATTAATGTCGCTGGAATACAGCTTTAAAAAAAATGGGTACGACGTCTACATTGCCCGCGATGGGACGGAAGTATTAGAATTTTTGAAAACTATGGTCCCTGATGTTATTCTTCTGGATATTATGATGCCTAATCTGGATGGCTTCAGCACATTAAATATTATTAAGCAGGATGAAAAATTAAGAGACACTAAAGTTATTTTCCTGAGCGCGAAAAATAATCCGAAAGATATTGAAAAAGGCCTTGAAATGGGCGCTGATGCTTATGTAACGAAACCTTATTCTATAAAGAAACTGATGCAGCTGATTGAGGAAATGGTTTAAAGGATAAGTAGATGAGAGACGAATAGATTATAGACGCAGAGAGAATTATTAATGATTCCGGAGAGAATTATGAAGCAACGCTAAAGTTTAGCACTTACTAATTATCAATTGTCAACAACAATGTAAAGCACAAAAAAATTACCATGAACGCAGAAAATTTATTTAAAAAAAGTTTAGAACATAAAGAAGAATTCTGGAAAGAACAGGCTCAGGAAATCAAATGGTTTGAATTTCCGACAAAAATTCTTTCTGAAGGCGGAAACGGATATCCACAATGGTTTTCCGATGGAAAGCTGAATATGTGTTATTTGTGCATCGACAAACATATTGAAGATGGTTTTGGTAATCAGGCAGCGATTGTATATGATTCTCCGGTAACCGGACAGAAAAAGACATACACATTCAATCAGGCAAAAGAGGAAATTGCAAAACTGGCGGGAGGCCTGGTTTCATTAGGTTTAGAAAAAGGCGATACCGCCGTTATTTATATGCCGATGATTCCACAAACGCTTTTTGCTATGCTGGCGTGCGCAAGAATCGGCGTGATTCATAATGTGGTTTTCGGAGGTTTTGCACCGCAGGAACTTGTCGTAAGAATCGATGACTGCAAGCCAAAAGCACTGATTACAGCAACCGCAGGAGTGGAAATTGCCAAAAGAATTCCCTACCTGCCTCTGGTTGAAAAAGCAATTGAACTGGCTCAGGATAAAGTAGAAAACATCATTGTTTACAACAGGAAATTAGTAGATAACCAACACGAAATGTTTGATGGACTGATTGATTATCAAGAATTAGTTGAACAATCGATACCTGCAGATTGTGTTCCGGTAGAATCTACTCACCCACTCTATTTACTGTACACTTCAGGAACCACCGGAAAACCGAAAGGCATCACCCGAGATACTGGCGGTTACGCGACAGCGTTAAAATTTTCAATGACCAAGATTTACGGTGTTGAGCCCGGAGAAACCTATTGGGCAGCATCAGATTTCGGATGGGCAGTTGGCCACAGCTTTTCTGTGTACGGGCCTTTAATTAACAGAAATACAACTATTATTTTTGAAGGAAAACCAGTCATGACCCCTGATGCAGGAACCTTCTGGAGAATTATTTCGGAATATAAAGTTTCGGTGATGTTTACGGCCCCTACCGCCATAAGAGCCATCAAAAAGGAAGATCCGGACGGCGAATTGGTGAAAAAATACGATTTAACCCAACTTAAAAAACAATTTCTGGCCGGAGAAAGGTGCGACGTTGCCACACTTGACTGGTTTGCCGAGCATATTGGAGTTCCTGCCATCGATCACTGGTGGCAGACGGAATCGGGCTGGCCAATGCTGGGGCTGATGACTTTTGACGACCAGTACACTATTAAAAGAGCTTCCGCAGGAAAACCAATTCCAGGATATGATATTAAAATTTTTGATGAAAACGGCTATGAGCTGGATGCTCATCATGAAGGCTATCTGGTAATTAAACTGCCACTTCCGCCCGGCGCATTGTTGGGAATCTGGAACGATCATGAACGATTTGTAAAAAGCTATCTATCACAATATCAAGGGTATTATTTTTCAGGAGACGGGGCGATCAGGGATGAGGACGGCTATGTATTCATTACCGGAAGAGTAGATGATGTAATTAATGTCGCAGGACACCGTCTTTCTACATCAGAAATGGAGGAAATCGTTTCTTCCCATCCGGAAGTAGCCGAGTGCGCCGTCGTGGGCATTGATGATGAATTAAAAGGACAGGTTCCTTTTGCAACAGTTGTCGTAAAAAACGGTTCTGCTATTTCGGAAGAACAGCTGGAAAAAGATATTGTAAAGATGGTTCGGGAGAATATTGGAGCGGTAGCCTGTCTTAAGAATGTGATGACCGTAAAGCGTTTACCCAAAACACGTTCAGGAAAAATCTTAAGAAAACTAATTAGAACCCTATTGGACGGAAGAGAATTTCAGGTACCGCCAACCATTGATGATGAAAACATTATCGGGGAAATTCAACAGAAAATTCAGCAGTATAAAGCATAGCAATAATTTATATTTCCTTTAATTAACAATGACTTAACATATTATTTGATTAAAAATAATCAATACAAATAATAAAATTTTTAAAAATCAAAACAGAAAAATAATTCTAAAACAGAAAGTATGAGAAACTACCTGATAGAAGATTTACCACATTATTTTGAAGAGTATAAAAACTCTATTAAAAATCCTAAAAAATTCTGGGATAAGATTGCCGATCAAAATTTTGTATGGTATCAGCGATGGAGCAAAGTGGTAAAATATGACATGAATGAAGCCAAAATTACCTGGTTCAAAAATGCAAAACTGAATATCACCAAAAACTGTCTGGACAGGCATCTTTCAGTGCGGGGAGAGAAAACAGCCATCATCTGGGAACCCAACGATCCGAAAGAAGAAGCACAGCATATTTCCTATAACGAGCTGTACACCAGAGTCAACAAAACCGCCAATGTTCTGCGTGAAATGGGCATTGAAAAAGGAGACAGAGTGTGTATTTATCTTCCGATGATCCCTGAGCTGGCCATTACAATGCTTGCCTGTGCAAAGCTGGGAGCCGTACATTCGGTGATCTTTGCAGGATTTTCTGCATCAGCTGTTTCTTCCAGAGTGAATGACTGTGGAGCCAAAATGGTGATTACTTCAGACGGAAGCTACAGAGGCAGTAAAGTCCTTGACCTGAAAAGCATTGTAGATGAAGCATTGGAAAAATCGCCAAGTGTAGAAAAAGTGTTGGTGGTAAAAAGAACCAATAACGAAATCAACATGAAAGAACACCGGGATTTCTGGATGGCAGATCTCTACGAAAGTGCATCTCCGGATTTCGTTACTATGATTATGGATGCCGAAGATCCGCTTTTCATTCTGTACACCTCTGGCTCTACAGGAAAGCCGAAAGGAATGCTTCACACCTGTGCCGGATACATGGTTTATACTGCTTACACTTTTAAAAATGTATTTAATTATAAAGAAAACGACATCTATTGGTGTACCGCTGATATCGGGTGGATTACAGGACATTCTTACATTCTTTACGGTCCGCTTCTCAATGGTGCCACAACCGTTATTTTCGAAGGAGTTCCAACCTATCCGGAACCCGACAGATTTTGGGAAGTGATTGAAAAACATAAAGTCACACAATTTTATACGGCACCAACTGCTATCCGTTCCCTAGCAAAAGAAAGCTCTGAATGGGTAGACAAACACGATCTGAGTACGCTGAAAGTCATCGGTTCGGTAGGAGAACCAATCAATGAGGAAGCATGGCACTGGTTCAATGATCACGTCGGAAAGAAAAAATGTCCGGTAGTCGATACCTGGTGGCAGACAGAAACCGGAGGAATCATGATCTCCCCTCTTCCTTTCGTAACGCCTACCAAACCTACCTACGCTACCCTTCCTCTACCGGGAATACAACCGGTTCTGATGGACGACAAACGTAATGAAATCATGGGAAATCAGGTTACCGGAAATCTTTGCATCCGTTTTCCCTGGCCTGGAATTGCACGGACGATCTGGGGCGATCATCAACGGTACAAAGAAACTTACTTTACCGCTTTTCCGGGAAAATATTTCACTGGTGACGGTGCGTTAAGAGATGAAGTAGGATATTACAGGATCACCGGCCGTGTGGATGATGTGATTATTGTTTCCGGACATAATTTAGGAACTGCTCCTATTGAAGACAGCATCAACGAACATCCTGCTGTAGCAGAATCGGCAATTGTCGGATATCCTCATGATATCAAAGGAAATGCTTTATACGGCTTTGTCATTCTGAAAGAAACCGGAGAAAGCCGCCAGAAAGAAAACCTTAAAAAAGAGATCAATCAGCTGATTTCCGAACAGATCGGCCCGATTGCCAAGCTGGATAAAATACAGTTTGTTTCCGGGCTTCCGAAAACACGTTCAGGAAAAATCATGCGTAGGATCTTAAGGAAAATTGCGGAAGGTGATTTCAGTAATTTCGGGGATATTACAACCTTACTGAATCCTGAAATTGTAGAGGAAATTAAAAATGAAAGAATTAATTAATCAATAGTGAACGGGCTTAGGCTCGTTTTTTTATTTAAATAATTAAAACTTAATAGATATATCAAATAAAATTTTAATTATTTATAGATATTACAATAAAATAACAAAATCATTCCATTTATATTAATTTAAATAAGAAAATTTTAGTATCTTTAATCAAAATTAAAACCATTGCTATGTCAAATATTTTAGCTGGATTATTTGAACCCCACAGCGATTATAAGAAATTGGAAGCAGATCTAGAAAGTTCTGGTTTTCAGAATTCAGATTATATTGTATATCTCAATGACGAAAATCATTCGCCCTACATGGTAAGTGTGGCCGTGAAAGACCATCAGATTGACAGTGCAAGGAATGTTTTCAGCCAGAATACCGTATTAAAAACGTATCTTTTTGAAAATATGGACCTTAAGCAGGCAAATTATACCGACATTAAAAATTATATTAATGTAAGAAATAAAGCAGAAATCCATAACAGTCCGGATGTGAGAATTAAAGGTTCTACCAGCGGAATGGACTCTGAGGTAAAGTTTTAAAACAAATGATAAGAATTAATAACCGGAATCCGTAGATTAGTCTACGGATTTTTCGTATTTGAAAAGTGCAAAAAATTTCGTATTTTCGTTTAAATATAGGCTTTAGCACGAATGAGTTACGACGTAGAACAAGAGAACAAAGAAATCTTAGCCCGGTATAAGGATCTGATTTCTAACACATACAGAACTTTGGATGAAGAAAATAACAAGCTCATCCGAAAAGCGTTCGATATCGCACTGGACGCTCACAAAGACCAGCGAAGAAAAACGGGTGAACCATACATTTACCACCCCATTGCTGTTGCAAAAATTGTTGCAACAGAAATCGGTTTGGGCGCGACTTCCATTGCCTGTGCGCTTCTGCATGATGTGATTGAAGATTCAGATTATACATACGAAGACCTGAAGAAAATTTTTGGTGAAAAAATTGCCAATATCGTCAATGGCCTCACCAAGATCTCAATTATGAACCATCAGAATATATCGGTTCAGTCGGAGAATTACAGGAAACTTCTGCTTACCCTTTCAGAAGATTTCAGGGTAATCCTGATCAAAATTGCAGACCGTCTTCACAATATGCGTACCCTGGAAAGCATGGCACCGGACAAACAGAAAAAAATCGCTTCCGAAACGGTGTATATTTATGCTCCCATGGCGCACCGTTTAGGTTTGTATAACATTAAATCCGAACTGGAAGATTTATCTTTAAAATATAATAATCCCGACGTTTACACAGAAATCACCGAGAAACTTGAACTGGCCAAGGAAAACCGTGAACGCTACATTGAAGAATTTAAAAAAGAAGTTTCTGAAAAACTCCATGAAGAAGGATTAAACTTTAAAATAAAAGGCAGGGCAAAAGCTATTTCTTCCATTTACAGGAAAATGCTGAAGCAGGGCGTTTCTTTTGAAGAAGTTTATGACAATTATGCCATCCGGATCATTTACAGGTCTGACGCTAAAAATGAAAAATTCCTCGCCTGGAAAATTTATTCTATTGTAACGGATGTTTATCACAGTAACCCTTCGAGAATGCGCGACTGGATTACGCAGCCACGTTCCACAGGATACGAAAGTCTTCACCTAACGGTTCTGGGGCCCGACAAAAAATGGATTGAAGTACAGATCCGTTCCGAAAGAATGGATGAAATTGCTGAAAAAGGCGTGGCGGCACATTACAAATATAAAGAAGGCTACAAGCAGAGCTCCGATGACCGGAATTTTGAAAACTGGGTTACGGAAATACGCGAAGTGCTTGAACAGCAGCAGAATCTTTCTACCTCTGAACTTCTGGACAATATCAAACTGAATTTATATTCTAAGGAAGTTTTTGTCTTTACGCCAAAAGGTGAAATTAAAATTCTGCCTACCAATGCTACAGCTCTCGATTTTGCATTTTCCGTTCACTCTGATCTGGGCATGAAGTGTTTAGGAGCAAAAATTAATGGAAAACTGGTTCCGATTTCTTATGTTTTGCAGAATGGGGATCAGGTGGACATTCTCTCTTCACAAAATCAGAAGCCCAAATCTGACTGGCTGGAATTCGTGGTTACTTCTAAAGCTAAGTCAAAGATTAAGAGTTATTTAAACTCACAAAAAAATCAACTGGTAGAAGATGGAAAAGAAATTCTTCAGCGAAAGCTTCGTCACGCAAAGATTAGCTTCAATGATGATGAGGTGAATAAGCTTCAGAAATTTTTTAATCTGAAAAGCTCACAGGAACTGTTCCTGAAATTTCAGAGTAACGAATTGGATGCAAGCAGCTTAAGAAAGTATATTGAAAGTAAAAATGTATTTAACAACCTACTTTCAAGATTCAGAAAATCTCCTTCAAAAAATACAGCTTATATAGAGCCGAAGGAACAGAATCTGGATATGATTGTCTTTGGAAAAGACGAAGAAAAACTGAATTACACTTATGCAAAGTGCTGTACCGTAATTCCCGGAGACAAAATTTTCGGGTTCATCACAATTTCAGACGGAATCAAGGTACACAGCGACAATTGTCCGAATGCTATCAATCTTCGGGCGCAGTATGATTACAGGGTTATTCCTGCCAAATGGGTTAATGCAGAAAGCTTTAAGAACAGAGTAAAAATTGAAATTGAAGGACTCGACAGAATGGGAATGATCAATGATATTACAACTGTAATCAGTGGTGCTATGGGAATGGATATGAAAAGTATGTCTATTGAATCTAATGACGGAATTTTTACCGGAAACATTAACCTTGAAGTGAAAAATAAAAGCCAGCTGGAGCAGACCTTTAAAAAGCTGAAAGATATTGATGGAGTTTCGAAAGTAAGAAGAATATAATTTAAAAAAATGAATCTGACAGTATATTTTAAGAAGTTTTTCAGCAGCAGCCAAACTTCGGGTATCCTCTTGATTTTTTGTGTATTAATCGCTTTATTAATTGCCAATTCGCACGCGGCAGCAAATTTTCAGTATTTTTTAGATAAAGAAATCGGCACTGTAGTTTTTGGTTTGAAATATCCTATCAGTATCTGGATCAATGACGGCCTGATGGCTGTATTCTTTCTACTTGTAGGTCTTGAAATAAAAAGAGAAATGGTCGAAGGCGAACTCTCTTCATTTAAGAATGCTTCGTTACCTATTTTTGCAGCAATCGGCGGAATGGTGGTTCCTGCTCTTATTTATACAGCTTTCAACTTTGGAACGGCATATGGAAACGGATGGGGAATTCCTATGGCTACCGACATTGCTTTTTCACTGGCAATTATTTCCATGTTGGGTAAAAAAATTCCGAACTCAATTAAAATTTTTCTGGCTGCTCTGGCCATCGTTGATGATCTGGGAGCCATTCTTGTAATAGCGATATTTTACACCGAACAGATTCACTGGATGTATTTGTTAATGTCATTTGGTGTTACGGCACTTTTATTTTTGCTGAATTTTTTGAAGGTTAAAAAAATTGTTTTTTATCTTATTCCCGGCCTTTTTTTATGGTATTTCCTGCATCATTCGGGAATTCATGCAACAATTGCGGGCGTATTACTTGCATTTTCAATTCCCACTAATATTTCCGATACTGAAATCTCGCCCTTGGAAAAACTTGAACATAAACTCCATTTTCCGGTGAGCTTCCTGATTATGCCAATATTTGCATTAACCAATACCAATATCACTTTTACTGCTGAAATGATTTCAGGACTTACAAGTACTTTAGGGTTGGGAATTATCTGCGGACTGGTTGCCGGAAAATTGATCGGAATAAATCTTTTTTCTTTACTGGCAGTAAAATTAAAATTAAGTTCATTACCTCAGAACAGTTCCTGGAAACAAATGCTGGGCGTAGGATTTCTGGCCGGAATTGGCTTTACCATGTCAATATTCATCGCATTACTATCCTTTAAGAATGAGACTGAAATTCAGGACGAAGCTAAATTTGCCATTTTGATAGCATCCTTTTTAGCAGCTGTTACCGGCTATATCATTTTAAATTTTAGCTCTAAACAGGGAATTGAAGAAGATTAAAATTAAGCTTTCAGGTACTATTATTCTTTGTTTTTAGATTCCTAATGTCTGGACTTTTTTATTTGATCGGATAATAATTTTTCGATCCGGAGCTTTCTGATCGCAAGATTCAGTTCATTTCCGAAAAGAAGGAGATAAACATTTACATTTACCCAAACCATCAGAAGAATCATGCTTCCTATTGAGCCATACAAAACGTTGTAGCGGGCAATATTTTTAACATATAATGCAAAAAAATACGTAGTTACCACAAATAAAACCGTTGTTAAAATAGCTCCCGGAATTGCCTGTCTGAATCTGACGATCTTCACCGTTCCAAGCCAGTAAAAAAGAGTCAGAAGAATAAAATAAAATAAAGGAAAAGACACAAAACCAATGATTTCCGAAAGGTTATTAACCAGCCAAGAGACGTCATAAACGGGCGTAAACTGCTTTAGAACCACTTCTGAATAGTATATCCCGAAAAGCGCCAGAAAAACAATCAGGACAAACCCGATCGTAATAAAAAATGAAAGGATAAATTCTTTTACATCGGTCATCTTTTCATCCGTTGTTTCATTGAAACCATTTATAAGAGAAAAAGTTCCATTAGTTGCAAAAACCAATGCTAAAACAATCGTCAAATTGCTGATTCCCTTCATATTGGGAACAATACTCTTTTCGATATATCCACGCACGTCACCTTCCATATTAGAAGGAAAAACATTGTGCATCAGTACATCAAATATATAATACTGCAGCTTTTCATAATGAGGCATATAGGGTATAACTGACAATAAAAACAGGATAAAAGGAAATAAACTGATCGTGAAACTCCAGGAAATAGCGGCTGCCTTTCTGCCTATTTTTTCTTTAAAAATTCCCCGGATATAAATCTGAAACATCTGCCAAACCGATATTCCTAAGAGAGGAATATGTATATCATCGAAAAATTCTTTAACTTTTATTATAAATTTTGGAAGTTTTACAGCCATATTACTTTAAAATATTATCTATTTTATCAAAGTTTCTGTTTACAAATGTAGGAGAATTAAACCGAAAACCAATTCCTATCCTGAAAAGCCATTGTGTGGTAGAGTAAAAATTTTCGTTGGAACTATTAATCCAGTTGAGTTGGGTTCCACCGCCAAAAAACCATTTTCCATTGTCATATCCTATTCTTGCATTTGAATAAAGCCCGACATTAAATTCATGAAAATTTTCGTCGATCAGCTTTGCATAATATAATTCCGGGTATACTTCCATAATAGCATACCAATGGGGTTTAATTTTCTTTTGGACACCTCCGCCCGACCGTAAAGCAATTCTGAAGTCCTTTGAAGGCGGATCATCATTTTCTGTAAAAATTTGTCCCTGATAGATTGTTTTGTTGACATCACTTAGAATATTATATTGGTAAAACAGCCCTGTACTTACTACGAAAACATCTTTCAGCGGCTGATAGGTCATATTGTTGAAACTTCTGTAACCTGATTTATTTCCTACCCACAAATAGGTTGTTTCACCTTTAAAAGAACGGTATTTTGCATCAGGAAACTGCAGGTAACCTTCTTCATTATAATCGTTTCCGTACAACAGTTGCATAAATTCTCTGGTGTCCTGAAAATAGAGGCCTTTCACCTGGCTGAAATAGATATATTGCCTGATCTTGGGGGTGAGGAAAAAAGTGAATCCAAAGTTGAAATATTTTGATTTTCCTTTTTCCGGATCGTCATTATTGATATTCGTGAGCTTGGGAGCAAAGGAAAAACTAATGTCGAGCCAGCGATATCTTAGAAAAAATTCTGTATAAAATGCATCATTGGGTCTTAAACGGAAAACCTTATCTTCATATAACAAACCAAATGAATTATGAAGATAACTTAATCCTCCAACAACAGAAATTTTCTTTTTATCTTTTTCAAAGTACTGATCTAACTCTTCATCACTAACTTCCTGAGAAAAGGAGATTAGTGGAAAACACAAAAGCAGAAAAGGCAGTATTGTTATTTTCATTGACTTGGCATAATACAAAAATAATAATTTTTTCAGACTTGGATTCCGGTATTGCAGAACGTGATTATGACATTTCTTGATTTATGAATATCTTTGAAGCTTAATTTAAAATAAAAATGCAGATTAACTTGCTTTGTATCGGTAAAACAGATGATAAGGAAATTACTTCTTTAATCAATTATTATCTAAAAAGACTTCCCAAGCACTGGAATTTTGAAATTACTGAAATTCCTGATGTGAAAAACGCAAGAAGTTTATCTGCTGATCTTTTAAAGAAAGAAGAAGCAAAACTGTTCATGAATTATATAGACAGAACAGACTTCGTCCTGATTTTAGATGAAAAAGGCAAGCAGCTTACAAGCCGGGAATTTTCAAAGAAAATTGACACATGGATGAATTCTTCAGTGAAAAAAGTTCATCTTCTTATTGGTGGTGCGTATGGATTTTCTGATGACATTTATACCCGAGCAAATGAAAAAATATCATTATCGAAAATGACTTTCACGCATCAAATGATAAGGCTTTTTATTGTAGAGCAACTTTATCGCGCAGATCAGATTTTACAGGGAAAACCGTATCATAATGATTAATCAGTTTTTTTAGGTTTCGGGGGGGGCGGCGAAGCCGCCCCCCCGAAACCTAAAAACTTACCATAAACTTATTTTTTAACCTCACATTTAGAGTAATATTCTATCAATAGAGGTTTTTCATAGCCCAGGCTTACCGCCTTATCAAGACTTGCGCAAGCTTCCTTTGGCTTTGCAGTTTCAAATAAAATTAGTGCTTTATTTACGTAAGCCTGCGCAAATTTAGGATCAATAGAGATTGCTTTATTAACATCTGCGAGCGCTTCTTTGTTTTTCTTTAATTTAAAATAAACATCACCTCTTCCGCTGTACAAAAGAGATTCCGGCTTTTCGGAAATCAACTGATTATAATCCTTCAGTGCGCCTTCAAGATCGCCACTGTTTTTTTTCAGATTGGCGAGTCCTGTTCGGGCGTAAATATTGTCCGGAGCAAAGCTTAATATCTGATTCAGGTCTTTTGCAGCCAGATCTTTTTTACCCAGATTTTCATACACTTTAGAGCGGGTAAGATACATGTCTGCATTTTCCGGTTCGAGCTTAAGACCTTGATTAAGATAATCCAATGCAGCCTGTTTATTGCCCTTCTGACCATGAATAGAACCTAAATTTGCATACACCGCGGCAGACATAGGATTGGCTTTTAACGCCGATTCGTAAGATTTGAACGCTGAATTTGTTTTACCGAGTCTTCTTTGGGAAGTTCCGAGATAATTATAATATTCAGATTGTAATTTCTGGATTTTCTCACTCTGAACAAGCTTTGAATATTCTTCTTCAGCACACTTATAATCTGCTTTCTGAAAACATTCTTCAGCAATTTTTTTGTCTTGAGCCTGCAGATATACTATTGAAAATGTTAAAGTTAAAAAAAGTAAATGTTTTTTCATGAGGTTATATTTTGTTTGTTGATCACTTTTTTTGCGAGTGCAGAAAACACCAGCCCCAATAAAGTTCCAACAAACGCCCCCACCAAAATATCTATCGGGAAATGCACTCCTAAATATATGCGACTGTAAGATACTACTACTGCCCACACAAATATAGCATAAGGAAACCATTTAAGCTTATTTTTTAATAAAATACTTAAATAGGTTGCCAAAAAGAATGTATTGGAAGCATGCGCAGAATAAAACCCGAACTGCCCGCCGCATTTTACAATCCTCATGTGATGCTCTAAGGCAGGATCATGACATGGCCTTAATCTCTCAATACCATGTTTGAAAATACCCGCAACCTGATCGGAAACCGTAACTCCTATAGCGACAAATATCAGAATAAAAACTAAAGATCTTAGTTTATAATTTTTAAATAAGAAATATAAAAAAATAATATAAAGCGGAACCCAGATCCATGTACTTGAAATCAGCATCCAAAACTGATCAAAAGAAGAATTCCCCAAATTATTGAGAAACAAGAATAGCTTTCTGTCTTCCTGAATAATTTCTTCCATATTATCTGCTTATAGGGCCTTCATAGGTTTCGTCTTCGGAAGGTTTCGGCTGTGGAGGTTGATTTGAGGTTTGAGGATCAGTAAGAATATCCTTCTGAACATCTTTCATCGGATTGAAATCTTTTGCAGCATCTTTCACTTTCTCAATCTCACGTTTAATCTCAGAAACAGGATTATCTGTTTCCTTCATGATTTCAGTTTTGATATCTTCCACTGCCCCACGCATCTTCCTTACCCCCGCACCCAGATCTCGGGCAATCTGGGGAAGTTTATCCGGTCCGAATAATACGACAATTGCTATAGCAATCAATGCCATTTCTCCAATGCTTAGTTCCATAACACAAAATTACAAAAGAAATGCGAAACTGAATATGAAATATTAAGTTTTAATAAAATATTAAGTTTGATAGCATTATTCTACTTTCAGAATTGAAATATCTCTGATGAGCTGTTCGATATCTGTCTGTAGAGTTCCGTTGTATATTCCTCTTATTTTTCTGTTCTGATCCGATAAAATAATATGTTCCGTATGAAGAAATTCTGTGCTGTCGCGGGTAAAACCAAGATCTTCTTCGGCAAAATAGGACTTTCGGGCAAGCTTGTAGATTTCGCCTTTGCTTCCGGTAAGAAAATGCCAGTTGGGATTGGTTATTTTGTGAGATTCTTTAAAAGCTTTCAGCTTGGATGAAGTATCGATCCACGGAGTTACGGAGAAAGACAATAAAACAACGTCGGGATCATTCCTGTATTTCTGATCTACCAAGCTCAGATTCCGAATCATGGTCGGACATATACTGCCACAGGAAGTAAAAATAAAACTTGCAATATGTATTTTATGATCGACAGTTTTATCCGTGATGGTTTTGTAATCCTCATCCGTAAATGAAAAAGTACCAATCCTATGAGTAATTTTTTCTGACGCTTCTTCCTTAGACAAAAAATATGGCGTAAAATCCGGTGTATTGTAATAAGGTACTGAACTTTCCTCCTTCTTTTTGCAGGAAAGAATACACAATAAAATCATAAAACTATTTCTGAAAAACACTGTCCGTGACATTTACGCAATTTTTTGTTCCTAATAATCCATATCTTTTTCCATGGTTTACCACATAATTGGATCTTATCTTTCCGTTGTCGTAAAACTGTTTCTGGATTCCCTCTTCATAGCCCAGTTTATAATGCATTTCTTTTACCAGACGGCCGTCCCTGTTCCATTCTTTGTATTCTCCATTATTTTCACCTTTAAGGAAAAAACCGGATATTTTCATATTTCCGTTATCCCACCATTCTCTAAGACTTTTAACCTTCACTCCTTTATCAAAAAAACGTTGTGCAGATAATTTTCCACTGGGAAAAAACTGTTTCCATTCTCCATTTTCTTTACCATTTTTAAATTCCATTATTTCTGCCGTATCTTTCGTGCCAGGGTACAAAGAATAAACAACTCCTGAAAAGAGTTTACTATCATGAAAAACCTGGCCATTATTATTCTCCAAGTGAATTGCATTCAGATTATAATAACTCAGTTTTTTTTCTTCCGGTGATTCACATGATATCAATAAGAAAAATAAGAGATTAATTACTAACAGTTCCCGGTGTGCCATAAAAACCATTTCCGTTGATGTACGGATCATTATTTGTGATATGATAATGGTAAATACCGTTAGGATAATCTGCTGTTGCAGATGTATGCCCGTGGTAAGCATCAAGTGAAGCATTTGTAACGGTTATGCCTCCTTCTTCAGGCCCGTAAACAGGAAAGCCATCCAGCAAAAAGCCAAGCAATGCAGATTTGGATGCTTTTACCGTGGTTAAATATTTAGGTTCCACATGATAATGATAATCTCCTGCCTGCGCCGGATGCCCCCACCATTGGTCAAAGGAAACAATTTCGCCTGAAAGAGGCTGATTTGGGCCTGCATATTGGTTAAAAAAAGGAACTCCATTAAGAGAAACTCCTATAGGACCAAGAGGCGTGGCAATATGAGCTGAATTAACAGCAGGATTAATCGGAATTTTAAATGTATAATTTTTTGTTGAAATAGAATTCGGATTTTTAGAAAATGTAAAGTCTCCATAGGTAGTTCCGGAAAAGTTTTCATACAGACTATTTGCTGCAGGGTAGTAAATACTTTTATGGTCGGGTGTACCATTGGTTTTGATATAAACATAAGTACCGTCTGAAGTAATGCTCAAAGCACCGTAAATCTTCTTGTAAATTGTGGGAACTTCCGAATTGTTTTCATTATTGCTGTCATCTTGGGAAGAATTGTCACCGGAACTGCAACCGGAAAATATCACTATTGTAATAAATGCCAATAAAATTTTAAAATTTTTCATATTCATGCTATTTTCATCAAATATATGAAAATAGCACAATTCAAAACCAGATTACTCTAAATTAATCAACATAAACCTGTCAGACGAATCAAACTGATGATTTGCTTTATAGATTAATTTCTTCTTTTTTAATTTTCTTTTTCTGAAAGTTGAAATACGTAATAATCACACTTATACTCATTAAAATAAAAGCCAGAAAGAATGGAGCCCCTGAAAACTTAAACGGTGCTTCATCATGAGTAAAATAGTAAAACAAATTCGTCATCATCGGCGGCCCGATAATCGCAGTCGCACTCATAAGACTGGTAAGTGCGCCCTGTAGCTCTCCTTGTTCATTCGACGGGACACTTTTGGTAATAACCGATTGAAGTGCGGGACCACAGATCCCTCCCAGACAATATGGAATTAAAAAAACAAACATCATCCATCCCTGAGTGGCAAATGAAAATAACAACATCCCTATCGCATAAAGCGTCAGTCCATAATAGATGCTTTTCTGTTCGCCCAATCGTGGAGTTGTCCATCTGATCAAACCTCCCTGGACAAGACCTACCAGTAAACCGACAACACCTAAAGATATGCCTACCATTCTTTCGTTCCAGCTGAATTTATACATGGTAAAGAAGCTCCAGTTACTCTGTACGGCATGGCCAGCAATATAAATTAAAATCAAAGAAACAATCAATCCTGAAATTTCCGGGTGTTTTCCTAAAAATTTAAACGAACCAATCGGGTTGGCGCGCTTCCAGTTGAATTCTCTTCTTTTATCTTTATCTAAACTTTCCGGAAGGATAAAATAACCGTAAAGGAAATTTAACAAACATAATACAGCCGCCGCATAAAATGGAACTCTCGCTCCATAATGCCCTAACAGACCTCCTAAAACTGGTCCGATAATAAATCCCAGTCCGAAAGCTGCACCAATAAGTCCAAAATTCTTTGCGCGGTCTTCATCTGTTGAAATATCTGCAATATAGGCACTGGCGGTAGTTACACTCGCACCCGTAATTCCGGCAATAATCCTTCCGATAAACAGCCAAAGTATCGTTGGAGCCAAAGCCAGCAAAATATAGTCAACCGCAAATCCGAAAAGAGAAATCAGGATGATTGGTCTTCTTCCGAATTTATCACTCAGGTTTCCTACAACCGGCGAGAAAATGAATTGTGTAAACGCATAAGCAAACCCAAGCCAGCCGCCATATTTTGCAGCCTCACTTATATCACTGTGAATCAGCTCCTCAATAAGTTTAGGAACCACCGGAATGATAATTCCCCATCCCGTAATATCAATGAGCAATGTAATAAATATAAAGCTCATCGCAGCTTTCTTCCTTGAGTTTTCCATAATGGTGCAAAAATAGTGAAATCGGAGAATAGTTTGAATTGTCAATTGGTAATTTTACTCGCAAAATCAATTTTTAAATTAAATTCACTTTGACTCCGAAGGAACTGACTATTAACTATTAAAAAATGCCAACAAAAAAGCCTTCCATCACTGAAAGGCTTTTTCTTATTTATTGTAGTATAAATTATTTTGAAGCAAGTACTTCTTTATTCGTAGTTGATTTACCGTGAACTTCTTCTTCCTTACCGGTTTTCAAGAAGTCATAAGCAATTGCAGATGCTACGAAGATTGATGAATATGTACCGAATCCGATACCGATCAACATAGCAAACATAAATCCTCTCAGGTTATCTCCACCGAAAATAAAGATCGCTAAAATTACTAAGATGGTAGTAAATGAGGTGTTGAATGTTCTACCTAACGTACTGGAAATAGAATCATCGAATAATCCAGCCAGTGTTAAAGATTTCTTCTCTCTCAAATATTCCCTGATTCTGTCGAAGATAATTACCGTATCATTGATAGAATATCCCAATACTGTAAGAATCGCCGCCACAAAATCCTGATTGATCTCCATATTGAATGGCATATATTTATGGAGTAATGAATATGCTCCCAAAATAATAACCGCATCGTGGAATAATGCTGCAACAGCACCAAGGGAGAATTGCCATTTTCTGAATCTTACCAAAATGTAGATGAAAATACCTGCCAAAGCCGCAATTACCGCAAGGATACCATGAGTTTTGATATCATCAGCCACTGTAGGTCCTACTTTTTCAGAAGAAATGATTCCGGCATGAGCTTTTTCAGGGGCTTTGAAATCTTTCATCGTTGTATTTGCAGGAAGGCTGGATTTTAATCCTTCGTATAATTTCTGCTCAACAGTCTGGTCTGCTTTTAAAGATTCGTCCTCAATAAGATAATCTGTAGAAATTTTCAGCTGTTTGTCGTTACCGAAAGTTTTAGCTTCAACAGAAGAGTTCTTACCATCTTCAGTCTGAAACATTTTAACAAGACTAGCCTCAACATCTTCAGCATTTACCGTTTTATCGAATCTCACTACATAATTTCTACCTCCGGTAAAGTCGATACCGTATTTAAAGCCATGAATAGCGATAGATGCAATACAAACAATCGTTAAAATACCTGAAACGATGTAAGCATATTTTCTTTTCCCTATAAAATCGATCCATGTATTTCTGAAAAGATTTTTCGTAGCCCCCGTCCATACGGAAAGGTGTTTTCCTTTATTTAATCTTGAGAAGATCATTACCCTTGAGATCAATACCGAAGTAAAGAAAGTCATCAAAATACCGATTCCCAATGTTAATGCAAAACCTTTGATTGGCCCAGTTCCGAAAAGGAAAAGCACACCAGCAGTAAGCAATGTCGTTAGGTGACCATCTACAATTGCATTTAAGGCGTGTTTGAAACCATCTTTGTATGCTTCAAGAATACTCTTGCCGGCGAAGAGTTCTTCTTTTGTTCTTTCATATATAATCACGTTCGTATCTACCGCCATAGCCATCGTAAGCACGATACCCGCGATACCAGGAAGTGTAAGGGTAGCATCTACGGAATCCATAATTCCAAAAATGTAGAATAAGTTGATGATCATTGCAATGACAGCATATACACCAGCTCCACCGTAATAGAAAATGATATACGCTATAATTAATAAGAATGCAATTCCGAAAGACATCATCCCGGCATCGATAGACTCTTGTCCCAGTGATGGTCCTACTACGGTAGCCTGAACTACTTTCGCACCTGCAGGTAATTTTCCTGCACCTAAAACATCTACCAATTCCTTGGCTTCTTCCTGAGAGAAATTACCGGAAATCTGTGTTCTACCATTAGGAATGGCATTCACAACATTTGGTGCGGTATAAACTCTGTTGTCAAGCGTTACAGCAACAGGTTTACCAACATTCTTTTCAGTCAGAGTTTTCCATTCTTTAGCTCCTTTGGAATCCATCTGCATATCTACCACTACTCTGCTCAGCTCATCATAGCCGATATTAGCAGTTTCAACAGCACCATCTACCGGAGCTTTTTGGTTGATATTCCCTCTGATTGCATATAATACTAAGCTTTCAGCATCAGTTGCTTCAGGCTTGTATCCCCACATGAATTGTGTATATTTAATATTAACCGGACGTAAAGACTGCGCTACTTTGCTGTTCAGAATTTTGTTTACAGCAGCAGTATCAGACAATTTTACGTTGGCAACACCATTCGTTCTTAATTTATCAAGGTGAATAATATTCATGAAGTTTGTTGTTTTCGCAACCCCCATAGAATCACCTTTTGCAGCCACCACCGAAGTTAATGTCTGGAAATATGGCGCAATTTCAGGAACCTGCTGTACTTCCCAGAACTGAAGTTTTGCAGAAGTCTGAAGCATCTTTTTTACTTTATCGATGTCCTTCATACCGGGCATTTCCACAGAAATTCTTGCGGTACCAGGCACTCTCTGTACATTCGGCTGCACAGCACCCATTTTGTCAATTCTGGTTCTGATTACTTCGTAAGCCGTACCTACAGACGCATCGATTTTTCTTTTAACAATGCTTTTTACCTGCTCGTCAGGAGTATTGTACTTTACTTCAGTAAGCGTTGTGTTTCCGAAAAGTTCCGGATCTGCCAGCTTCAGATTTGTACCTTTTGCTTTGTTAATTGCATCGAACTGATCAAAAAAGTTGTCGATGTAAGATTTTGTAGAATTCTTCTGAACTTCATCCGTTTTATTCAAAGCCTCGATAAGAACCGGATTGGTAGAATAATTTGTCAAATCATTCACCAGGTCTCTCTGGTTGATCTCCAAAAGAACGTTGATCCCGCCTTTAAGGTCAAGACCAAGCTTCATTTCTTTGTCTTTGGCTTTGGTGTAATAAAGTTTAGTGAATCCAAGATTCAGAGTATCCTTAGAAAGTCTAGCGATTTCTTTCTGATACTTCTCCGGATTGTCTCCTGCAATAGCAGTCGCCTGCTTTTCAATTTTGCTGGCGTACCATGTTGGTAATAGCTCGTTTAAGCAAATCAACCCTAGTACAATAGCAACAATTGTAATAAGTCCTTTTCCTTGCATTTTGTTATAACTACGTTAAATTAAGTCGGCAAATATAATCATTTTCTTGTATTTTATGAATATTTAACAACAGAAATCCTTTATTTTCAGATATATCGGCATTCTTATTTTCATTTAAGATTTAATAATTTTTTAATGGTATTTTAATGAATTCTATAATGTTTAATTGGTACGAAATTTTCATTGTTGTTTAATACACTAAATATCAAAATATTATGAAAAATCTACTTTTTGGCGCAAGCTTATTTTCTTCTTTCTTTTTTAATGCCCAAAGCATTAACCTGGAAGAATTTGCAGCCGGGTTTACAGCACCGGTAGAAATTACAAATGCCAATGACAGCAGAATGTTTGTAGTTCAGCAAAACGGAATCATCAAAATCGTACAGCCTGACGGAACAACAAATTCGACCAATTTCCTGAATATCAGCTCAAAAATAACCTATGGAGGTGAAAGAGGACTTTTAGGACTGGCTTTTCATCCGCAATACTCAACCAATGGGTATTTTTTTGTGTATTACAACGATACCAGCGGAAATATTACGGTAGCCAGGTACACCAGAAGTTCAAATCCGGATGTGGCCGACGTAACAACGGAAAAAATTATTTTAAACCAACCCAAACCGTTCGATAATCACAATGGCGGAAGCATACATTTTGCTCCCGACGGATATCTTTGGATCGTTACCGGTGATGGCGGAAGCGGCGGAGATCCTAATAACAACTCGCAAAACAAAAATTCTCTTTTAGGAAAACTCCTGAGATTGGATATCAATTCTACAGGGGCGTACAATATTCCTGCTGACAATCCTTTTGTAGGGACTGACGGAGCTGATGAAGTTTGGGCTTACGGATTGAGAAATGCATGGAAATTCAATTTCGACACGGTTTCAGGAAACGTGATGATTGCGGATGTCGGTCAGGGACAGATTGAGGAAATCAATAGAATGCCTTTAACACAAGCAGGAATCAACTACGGATGGAGATGCTACGAAGGTAATAATGCATACAACACAACAGGATGTGCCGCACAGTCTACCATGACATTCCCTGTAGCAGCATACGACCATTCAGGCGGAAAATGTTCCATTACAGGCGGATATGTTTACAGAGGAACCCAATATCCGGCTTTACAGGGAAAATATATTTTTGCAGATTATTGCTCAACCCAGATCGGAATCATGAATAATGATGATTCTATCACCTGGTCGCCTGCATTTTCCGGAAATAATTTTTCTACGTTTGGAATCAATAATCAGAATGAACTTTTTGTAGCCGCAGTCAATAACGGTAAAATATTCAGAGTAACAACATCAACGTTGGCAACGAATGAAAATGATTTTTCCTCTCAAATAAAAATTTATCCTAATCCGGCTACCAAAAAGGTTTTCATAGAAGGAATCAAAGATAAAAATACGACTGTGGAAATTGTGAATAGCGAAGGAAGAAAAGTTCTGGAACAAGGAAAAATTGAAAATGATAATGGTATAAATATTTCAGGAATTCCAAGCGGAGTTTATTTTATTCACCTTAATTCAGACAACCAAAAATCATACAGTAAAAAACTCATCATCAAATAACCGGAATACACATCCATAATCCCTTTAAGCTCCGGTATTTTAACCGGAGTTTAATTTTGCTTTCAAAATTAACCCTAATGACTTTAAAAATTTATCCTGATGATTTTCCGAAATTATCAGGATAAATTCAAAGATTTATACGGATGAATATTTCTAACCATGCGAAGGCTAATAAAAAAATGTTTCTGCAGGTAATATCCTGACAGAAACATTTTAAGAATATTTTTTAATGTTATTTCTAAATCGTCATTGAGAAAATCCTTGTTTCAGGTTTATTCCTCATCATTCTAAGGTCAAATACCATCGCTACATTTCTCGTAAAAGCTCTTCCTTTTTCCGTTATTTTGATCTGATTATCATGAATTTCAACCAGTTCATCTTTTTCCATCTCTTTTAACATTTCAAATGCATTTTGCAATTCAGGAAATGAATTATGCATATCAAAATGAGTTTCAAGCTGGCACATCAAATTAAGAATATGCCTTCTTACTATAAGATCTTCTTCATTTAAAATATGACCTTTTACCACAGGAATTTCGCCTTCTTCAACCATTTTCTGATACTCTTCCACTGTTTTTACATTCTGTGCAAAAGCATACCAGGAATCTGAAATAGCCGACATTCCGAGCCCAACCATCAGCTGGGTCTTACTGGAAGTATATCCCATAAAATTCCGGTGCAGCTTTTTTTGAATCAGAGACTGATAAAGATCGTCGTGCTCAAGGGAAAAATGATCCATTCCTACTTCGATATATCCTAAATCCTGAAGTAATCTTTTACCATCTTCATACAGCCGGCGTTTTTCCTCACCACTTGGAAGGTCGTTTTCATCAAAACCTCTCTGCCCAACACCTTTTACCCACGGAACGTGTGCGTAGGAATAGAAAGCAAGACGGTCGGGTTTTAATTCCATCGTTTTACGGATGGTATATTCCATCGCTTCCCAAGTCTGATGGGGAAGACCAAAAACAAGATCATGACTGATCCCCGTATATCCGATTTCTCTTGCCCATTCCGTTACTTTTTTTACGTTTTCAAAAGGCTGAATCCTGTTGATCGCCTTCTGAACTTTCAGATCATAATCCTGAACTCCGAAACTTGCTCTTCTGAAACCAAGATCATATAAGGTCTGTAGATGCTCTCTGGTGGTATTATTAGGATGTCCTTCAAAAGAAAATTCCTGATCTTCGGCAATTTCAACCGTTTCAAAAATCCCTTCCAGTAAGGTTTTTAAATTCTGTGGAGAAAAGAAAGTTGGCGTTCCACCGCCCAGGTGAAGTTCCTTTAGCTTTGGTTTTTCATTAAATAAATTAAGATAAAGCTGCCATTCTTTCAATACACTCTCCATGTATGGTATTTCTACGCTATGCTGCTTGGTGATGCGTTTATGGCAGGCACAAAATGTACACAACGCCTCACAAAAAGGCAGATGGATGTAGATGGAAATCCCTTCTTCTGCATTCGATTCCTTAAACGTTCTGATGACACTCTGCTTCCACAATTCCGGGGAAAAACTGCTTTCATCCCAATACGGAACCGTAGGATAAGAGGTGTAACGCGGTCCGGGAATATTATATTTATCTATTAAAGAATTCATTTCGATTTAAAATTTTAATGAACTTTCGTAAAAGTTTCATAATGCAAAATTAAAGATATCTGATGAATTTCTAATCATGAAATATATTAGGATCTTTTCGCGAAATTTATAATCAGTCTAAATACTTCAATTTAATTGAAATAATCAATAATATTATTAATTACAAAAGATTGGTCAGATAATGATAAAATCAGAATCTTAATTTCATCACAGAAATCTTGTCCTTTCCTGCAAAAACAACAGTATTTTCATCAATCCACTGGCACACGAAAAATCCTTTTTCATCGGAAATTTTTCTCCAGGTTTTCCCAAAATCTGAAGAGTAGCTGATGTGTTGATCTCCTACTGCTATAATTTCTTTTCCTTTTGAATCGGGTTTTATTTTTACACAAGTCATGTAACCTGCATTTTGGCCCGAAGCCTGGATGGTCCAGCTTTCTCCGCCGTTATTTGTAGTAGCGATATTGTTGATATTCTCATTTTGCTTAGTATAATCTCCACCTACTGCAATACCGAATAAATCTTTGTAAAAATCGATGGAATAAATCCCTTGTGATGATGTTCCGGAAATAAAAGGTTGTTTCGGAAATTGCCAAACAATGTTGGTATCAAAATCTTTTCTAAAAACCCTGGAAGTAGCACCTCCTGTGGCGATCCACAAATGATTTTCCGATGATGCCATATTAGAATTACTTGCAGCAAATGCAGCTTCTCCTTTTTTAAATTCCAACCCGTTTGTTTGATTTGTCCAAAAAAGATTATTTTTTTTATTATACTGCAAAATACGTGCATTCCCATCTTTGTCGGGATCGCTTAATGCAAATGCCTTATTTTCATTTACAAAATGTAGCGCATCATAAAAAGCAGTTTTCAAAGTATCTTCAAAAATAATACTATGTTTTAAGTTACTTTTATTGATCCGAAAAAAATAAGCCGGGCTTTCAATGTTTATCGTATAAAAATATTTTTTGTCCTGAGCTAAAGTTCTAAACTGAAGTTTTTTATCTGATAATTCTATCTGTCTTTGTTTTTTAGGATGTTTCAGATCAACAAAGCCAAATTTAGAATCCGTACCGCTGTACCAGACTTTGTTGTCATATATTTCAATTGCTCTTATACTAATTTTATCATTTAGAATAGTCGTAAAACTTTCTATTTGTTGAGAAAATGTAAAAACTCCCAATAACGAAAATAAAAGTGGTAAGGTCTTTTTCATAGGTAACAAAAATAAAAAATCCACAAACTTCTCTGTGGATTTTTTGAATTTATATTAAATTAATTATAAATCTAAATCGGTTTTTTGTAAAGGCTCCTGCTCTGCCTTGAAAGTTTCTCCGTAACCAACTTTGTGAAGCTTACTGTTTCTAAGACTATAGGTGAAATAAATGATCACTCCTAATGCAAGCCATGCCAATGAAAGATATTTTGCTTCATGGCTCAGGTTCCAGATTAGGTAAACATTGATACAGATTCCTAAAGTTGCAATAACAGGCAATGCAGGAACTTTAAATGTTCTTGGTAACTGAGGTTCCTTTTTTCTTAAAATCCAAACTGCCACACAAACCATTGTAAACGCGAACAACGTACCGAAACTTGTCATATCAGCCAATTTGCTAATTGGTGTAAATGCAGCAACCGTGGCAATTAAAATCCCTAAAAGCATTAAACTTTTTGCAGGAGTTTTTCTTACAGGATGTACATCACTGAACAATTTAGGAATAAGACCATCTTTAGACATTCCTAAAAATATTCTCGATTGTCCCATGATCATTACCATTAACACGGAAACCAGTCCTACTGTTGCAGCTATCGTGATAATATAACCCGCCCATCCTTGTCCGGCAATTTCAAATGCATACGCTACAGGCGCCTTAATCGCATCCGGATAATTTCCGTGAGGATCAAAATCCTTATAGTTCATCATTCCTGTAAGTACCAAAGACACTAATATATATAATGCTGTACAAACCAAAAGTGAAACAATAATCGCAAAAGGAACATCTTTTTTAGGATTAATAGCTTCCCCTGCCTGTGTAGAAACCGCATCGAAGCCCACATACGCAAAGAAAATGGCAGCAGCTCCCGATATAATACCCTGAACACCATACGCTTCTTTCATACTATCCCCTTCTTTAACCATTGTAGCTACAGGGATAAAAGGATTCCAATTTTCAGTATTAATGAAGAAAGCACCAGCGACGATTACAAATATTACCGCAGAAACTTTCATAATCACAATAAGATTATTTGCTTTTGCAGCTTCTTTGGTTCCTTTAATAAGGATCGAAATCACTACAAGAACGATTACAAAAGCAGGCAAATTCATTGAAAACCCTTCTCCTGTATAACTTGCAGGATCTGAAGTAAGATAATCCGGCAAATGAAGCCCGAACATTTTCAAAAGCTTATTAAAATATCCGGACCAGGATACAGCCACCGTCATAGATCCCATTGCATATTCCAGGATAAGTCCCCATCCGATAATCCATGCAAAAATTTCTCCTACAGTTCCGTATGCATACGCATAAGCAGAACCTTCTACTGGTAAAATAGATGCAAATTCTGAATAACATAATGCTGCAAATACACAGGCGATTCCAGCGATAATGAAAGAAAGAGCTAATGCAGGTCCTGCATGGTAGTAAGCTCCGGTACCTGTAAGTACGAAAATTCCCCCACCAATAATAGCTCCGATTCCGATAGCTGTAAGACTCCATTTACCGAGCACTCTTTTGAGCTGACTGCTTTTCATATCATTTTCGAAAGCACTCATCGGTTTCTTGGTCCAAATTTTAGACATATTTTATTATTTATTAAAGATTTACGAAAATATAAAAAATTTAGAAACCTTAACGTTTATTAATAGATTTTCGTCATTTATTTTAAAGTAAGGTATATAAAAAACTGATTTTCATATTATTTAAATCATTTTAAAGTATCTCTTTTTTTGTTTATTTTTGATCTTATGAATCTATACGATCTTTTCGTAGAACCCTACGAAAGCTACACTACACTGCAGATTTTCCTTGAAGCCACTGCTACCGTATTCGGAATTTTAAGCGTTTATTTTTCCATTAAAAAAAATATCTGGGTATATCCCACCGGTATCATATCTACCCTGATCTATGTGTACATCCTCTTCAATTTCGGACTTTTGGGAGACTGTATGATTAATGTATATTATACTGTGATGAGCGTTTATGGATGGATTTTATGGGCGAGAAACTCAGAAGATCATGTCCATGTGGACGTTTCATGGGCATCAAAAAAAGAATGGCTTTACGGGATTTTACTTTTTGCCTTAAGTTTAATCTTAGTAACTATAGTATATTATTATAAACCTTACATCGATAATCATTTTTCAATAAAAAACGTAAGTCTTGGTTTGTATCACCTCGATTGGGGCAACTGGCTCGACGTCGTTACCACCTCTGTATTTCTGGTAGGCATGTGGTTTATGGCAAAAAGACGGATTGAAAACTGGATTTTCTGGATCATCGGAGATTTTATCTGCATACCCATGATGATTTACAAAGGTCTCGGAATCACTTCGGTTCAATATTTGGTATTTACTATAATGGCAATCCAGGGCTATGTTACCTGGAAGAATAGTTTAAGAAAAAGTTTAAAAAAGTCATGAAAAATTTATTAAAAATAGCATTCAGTGTTGTCACCATAGCGACTTTAGCATCGTGTACAGCCTATGCGGATCCGTATGCAAATACCTATGGAGATCCGTATTATGATAACGGATATTACTACGCCCCACAGGGATATTACGGTGGCGATGGATACTGGGGAAATGACGGGTATTATTACCGAAATAATATGAATTATTACTATGATAAC
Source organism: Chryseobacterium lineare (assembly GCF_977014045.1). Lineage (NCBI taxonomy): Bacteria > Pseudomonadati > Bacteroidota > Flavobacteriia > Flavobacteriales > Weeksellaceae > Chryseobacterium > Chryseobacterium lineare. Next base: position 1,631,552 of record NZ_CDRNIQ010000001.1, read on the forward strand.
GGAATTCCCTACTACTATCAAAACTATAACAATTCGAGAAGAAAGGTTTATGTTGAAAGAAGATCCGATAATGGAACAACCTCTGCCAGACCAAATAACGGATTCCGAGGAAATGTAAATGACGGAACATCCAACAACGGAAGTTTCAGAAACAATAACAGGCAAAATAATAATCAAAGATCAAATAACGGTTTCAGAAACCAGCAACAGAATGCTCCTAAACAGCAGAATAACAGCGGAGGATTCAGAAATAACTCTTCGAATAATACTAATAATTCAAACAGCGGTTTCAGGAATAATTCGTCTAACAGCAATTCCAATAGTGGAGGTTTAAGAAACAATTCCGGGACGCCGACGCAGCAAAGTACTCCTCAGCCGAATACCAACATGAACACAAACGGCGGAGGTTTTAGATAAAAACGATTATAAATAAGAAAACGGACAGCTAACACTGTTCGTTTTTTGTTTTAATTGCACTAATTTTGCATGTTTAATTCGAGATAAATATCAGCTATAAATATGGAATTTTATAAATATCAGGGAACCGGAAACGATTTTGTAATGATCGATAACCGCTCCGGAGAATGGGACGATCTTTCCATTACCCATATTCAGAAACTTTGTGACCGCCGTTTCGGCATCGGTGCAGATGGTTTAATAAAAATAAACTCTGCGGAAGGTTTTGACTTCGAGGTGGATTATTATAACTCCGATGGTTCAAAAAGCTTTTGTGGGAATGGCGCGCGCTGCTCAGTTGCCTTCGCTTTTTTCCTTGATATTTTTGAAGGAAAATGCAGATTTACAGCTATTGACGGAGAACATATTGCAGAAATTCACAACGGAATTGTAAAGCTGAAAATGAATGATGTTAAAACCATTTCCAATGATGGTGAAGATATGGTAATGGATACCGGATCTCCGCATTACGTAAAATATGTTGAAGATATTGTTAATTATGAAGTTTTTGCAGAAGGAAACAGTATCCGTAATTCTGAAAATTATAAAGAAAAAGGAATTAATGTGAATTTTGTGGAAAAAATTAATGATGATGAAATTTTCGTAAGAACCTATGAACGAGGCGTTGAGGATGAAACATATAGCTGCGGTACCGGAGTTACAGCTTCAGCTTTAACTTTTCTCCAAAATAACAATCTAATTTCCGTAAAAGTAAAGACTTTGGGAGGAAACCTAAAAGTATATGCTGAAAAAGAGGGAGATTCCTTCAGGAACATTTGGCTTGAAGGACCTGCAAAACAGGTTTTTAAAGGTAAAATCGAACTTATTTAAAGCAAATATTTAATCAAAATTCAATGAAAAAAGCTATACTCATCGTTATTCTGCTTGTTTTTGTGATAGGTGGATTTTTTGGTTTTAGATTTTATACTAAATATTACGGGAACAATATTAAAAAAGATGGTTATGTTCTCATCCCTCACAATGCGAATTTTAAACAGATTCTTGATTCTGCAGCAAAATATGTTGACAATAAAGAGACATTTGAAGCGGTTGCCAAAGAAAAGGAATTGGATAAACATTTCAAAGCGGGACGATATCATTTTCAAAAAGGTTTGGGAAATGCTAACCTTATCAATATGATCAAAGCCGGAAACCAAAGTGAAAACAGTTTCAGAATAGGTGATTTTGGAGACGTGTATCAGATGCTTGGAAAAGTTACAAAAAAAACAGAGCTGGATTCTTTACAATTCGTAAACGGATTGAATATCATTGCTACCGAAAAAGGTTATAATAATGCAGAAGATCTTAAAAAGTATTTCTTTATTGATACGTACAATTTTTTCTGGACGGTAACTCCCGAAGAATTTTTCAAAAAATTCAATGATCAGTATAATGAATTCTGGAACTCGGAAAGAAAGGCAAAAGAACAGCAATCAGGTCTTACAAGAGATCAGATTTATGCGTTGGCTTCCATTGTTTATAAAGAATCCGGAGGTAAGAAAGATGAAATGAGAACGATCGCAGGATTGTATCTTAACCGTTACCGAAAAGGGATGAAATTACAGTCGGATCCGACGGTAATTTATGCTATCAATAAGCAGACTAATTTCCAACAGTCCATTAAAAGGGTTTTCTATAAACACTTATCTACTCCATCGCCTTATAACACGTACGCCAATAAAGGCATTCCTCCGGGACCGATCTGTGTAGTGGATAAGAATTCAGTGGATGCCGTTTTAAATGCTGAAAAAAATGATTACATTTTTATGTGTGCAGATCCGGCAAGATTAGGATACCATAAATTCACAGCAAGTGCAGAGCAACACGTCATTAATGCAAAAGCATATCAGGACTGGCTGAATTCAAAAAATATAAAATAATAATCATAATTAACTTTTTTTTAACAATTTAATAATTAACATTTCGTATTTAAAAGCGACATATATATTACAAATAATAAATTAGGCTTGATATTTGAAATTAAAATCAATTGACAATTTCACAATATTAAGAGAAATCTTTCACGATTTTACACAAAAAGATACCTTATGAATCAGACGGAAATCATTAACATTTTTACAAAAAAAACCTTAGGGCTTACATTTGTACTTTCTGCAGCCGCTTTGGCTTTTGCACAGGAGAAGGTAGGTATTTCCGGGTCGGTAGTCAGTAAGAACAACCAGCCCGTTCCTTACGCATCTGTTACTTTCAGTAATAAAGCAAACAAACAATTCAGTGATGCTACGCTCACCGACGAAAAAGGCCAATATAAACTTGAACTTACTCCCGGTCAATATGACATTACGGTAGAGGCTATCGATTACAAAAAAAGTGTCGTTACAAAACAAATAACTGCTGCGGGCAATATAGGAGCACTTTCTATTGATCCTGAATCAAGTGCGACCAACATCAAAACCGGAGACATCCAGGGGGTTGTTATTACAGCGCCTTCTACAAAACCTTACAAAGTAGAACTGGATAAAAGAACATACGACCCTTCTCAGGATATCGTAAGTAAAGGAGGAAATCTTCAGGATGTACTTGCGAATGTGCCTTCAGTTTCTGTAGATACGGACGGTACCGTTTCGATGAGAGGAAGTTCTAATGTAAAATTTTTAATTAACGGAAAACCTTCTGCCTTACTGGGAATTGATGACGGAGCAAATGCTTTGCAAAGCATCCCCGCTGACCAGATTGAAAGAATTGAAGTAATTACCAATCCTTCTTCTAAGTTTGAAGCAAGCGGAACAGCAGGTATTTTGAACATCATCCTAAAGAAAAGTAAAAAAACAGGTTTTAACGGAAGTATTACCGGAACTCTGGGATATTTACCTCAAACCAATCTCAACACCAATCTTAGCTGGAGAAAAGGAAATCTCACATGGTTCCTGAATGGTGGCGGTGGATATAGAGAATCTAAAAATACGAACAGAAATAATGCAACATATTTCACCCCGACACTAGATAATAAGGTAAATGCGGATCAAGAATCCATAACAAAGAGTAAAAACGATAACTATAATGCATCTACAGGTTTTGTGTATGATTTTTCTGACAAAACTTCAGTCAATGCATCAGGAACAGTAAGAACTTTTGATAGTGAAAATGACGGAAATGTATTTTATGGATATCGTTTTACTAATGGAAGCTTTTCGTCTGCGAGAAGACAAAATACCGGATCAAATAATAATCTTGCTTTTCAGGGAGACTTTGGACTAGACCATAAATTTGATGATAAAGGACAAAACCTATCGTTATCTTTAAGCTTGCAGAGAAATAGATCATATAACGATACAGATGTACTTCAGACTGAAAATGATGCTTTCACCCTACAAAATCTTATCGACCAAAATACGATTAATAAAACAGTAATTGCTAAGGCAGATTATGAACTGCCATTAGGAGAAAATTCTAAAATTGAGGCAGGATACAGATTGGATATCAATCAAAATGATTATGAAAATGATGTTTCACAAAGATATTCAACTACTGCAGATTATTTCTTTTTGCCAACCTTTACTTACAATGCAAATTACAAGGAGACCTTCAATGCAGGATATGCTCAGTTTAAAAGTAAAATTGGCAATCTTGCATATCAGCTGGGTTTAAGAAATGAATATTCTCAGATAGATATTAAATATCAAAATTTAGATTCTGATTCTAAACCGATTGATAAAACTAAAACTTACAACAACTTATTTCCTAGCGTTTTTTTAAGCTACGAAATAGCGAAGGACAATCAGTTTTTGGTTAATTACTCAAGAAGAATCGACCGTCCGAGATCTTTCTTCCTGATTCCTAATCCGAGTTATACGGATAATCAGAATATTTTCGATGGGAATATCGACCTGAATCCTTCTTATGTAGATTCTTACGAATTCGGATATAGTATTTCTAAAAATAAATTTACCATTAATCCAACCTTATATTTCAGACATACTACGGATGATGTGAAAATGGTTGTCTTTACAGGTAATGATGGGGCATTTCATACAAAACCCATCAATTTGGGAACTGATGACCGCTATGGTTTAGATCTTAATTTTAACTGGGACGCAACAAAATGGCTGAAGTTTTTAGGAAACGTAGATTTATTCGGTTACAAGACAACAGGTGTTTTTGCTGATGCCAGTTTAGTAAAAGAACCACTTTCATTTGAAGGTACAGGGTTCTCCAGCAGAGCAAGATTAACGACTACTTTTAAAGTTGATAAGACATTTAGTTTCCAATTCCAGGGGTTCTACAGAGGAGCACAGAAATCTCAGAATCAGGATAGAAAAGACATGTATGCCATCAGTTTCGGAGCTTCCAAAACAGTATTGGCCGGCAATGGTACAATAAGCTTCAATATTCAGGATATCTTTAATACAAGAGCGATGAGAAGCCTTACAACAACACCTTCCTTTGAGAGAGAATCTTACATGCAATGGCAACCAAGACAGTTTGCCCTTTCATTTACGTACAGATTCAAGCAGGGTGAAAAAATAGAACAGCCTAAAAGGAAAAAAGACATTAACTCCAACGCTGCAGGAGACGATCAGCAGGGAGGGCCAATGTAAACTTCCTCTATACAACAAAAAAATCCCGAAACTTAATTCGGGATTTTTTATTTAATTGTTTCAGCTTTTGAAACTTTTTCTAATTCTGCTTCGTAAATTCTTTTTCGCAAATCACTTGAAGAAAACCTGTGATCTCTCTTATTATAAAAGATCTCTATTCCTTTTTCTTCACAGTATTTTTTCCCTGTAAAATCACGGTCAAGATAATCGTCACCGATAATTCTCACATCAATCACAAAAGACTTTAGAATATCTTCCAGATCCTGCTCCGTGTAATAAGGAATAATCTCATCTACAGCATTTACTGCTTTTAATTGAATATATCTTTCAACGATAGTTTGTGTAGGCTTATTTTTATTAGGACGATCATGCGAAGGATCAATCTGCAAACCCACTATAAGATAATCGCAAACTGTTTTTGCTTCTTCAAGCATCTTGATATGACCTGCGTGCAGCAAATCAAATGAGGAAAACGTGATGCCTATTCTTTGTGTTTTCATATGTATAAATTCTTTTAAATTATAACTTGGCTTCTTGATTTCGTATTTCAAGATACTTTTGCCATTCCCAAACGGTTTTCAGTGCTTCTTCCAGAGAAGTGTCGGATTTCCAGCCGAGTTCTCTTTCCGCTTTGTCTACATTGGCATAGGCTATTGTGATATCACCTTCCCTGCGGTCACAGATCTGATAAGGAACTTGTACATTGTTTGCAATTTCAAAAGCTTTAACAACTTCCAAAACCGAAGATCCTTTTCCAGTTCCCAGATTATATATATCAACCACAGTGCCATCAGAAGTATTTTGCATTAATTTTTGCAATGCTGCAACGTGAGCCTTGGCAAGATCTACCACATAAATATAATCGCGAACCGCGGTACCGTCTTCGGTAGGATAATCATTTCCCCAGATATTAAGTTTTTCACGGATTCCTGCCGCCGTTTGCATGACGTAAGGCACCAAATTATTCGGGACTCCAATCGGTAGTTCTCCAATTTTAGCAGAAGGATGCGCCCCAATCGGGTTAAAATATCTTAGTAAAGTGATTTTCCGTTGATAAGCTTTAGCAAAATCAATTAAAATCTCCTCTCCCATCTGCTTGGTTTTTCCATAAACACTTTCCGGCATTTTAAGAGGGGTATTCTCGTCGATAGGCATCGTATCTGCCTGTCCGTAGACTGTACACGAAGAACTGAAGATGAAATTTGAAATACCTCTTTCCCTAAATTCCTGCAAAATATTGATTAGTGAAAACAAGTTATTTTCATAATAATCAACAGGCTTCAGCTGGCTCTCTCCCACTGCTTTTGATGCTGCAAAATTAATACAGCCTTCAATATTGTGGGCATCAAAAACCTGGGTTAAAAGTTCTTTTCTTTTTAAATCGAAAGGATAAAAAACAGGTTTTCTACCCGTAATCTCCTCAATATTTTTTAATATAAATCGTTCTGAATTGGATAAATCATCCACAATAACAACTTCAAAATTGTTATTCAAAAGCTCTACAACTGTGTGCGAACCGATATACCCTAAACCTCCTGTTACAAGTATTGCCATTTTTTAATTTTTATTTTTTAATCATTTTGTGTTCCTATTGTATCGACTTCAGATATATCAAAACTAAATTTTCTTTTATTATTTAAATAAATTAGAGATGAAAAAATCACAGAAAATATTACAATAATAGCAATAAATAAATATCTGGCTTCATCCTTTTCATATTTTAAATAATGAATACTAAAATCGAAAAAGTTTAAAATAATAGCTAAAAGATACATGATGCTAAGAAATCTTACAACTTTGGCCGGCTTTACAAAAAGTAAAATTAAAGCAATTGAATAAATAATAATATAACCTGAATACAATACTATTTCTATACTTTGATTCAAATTTTTAAAAGTATATTTTTCAAAAAAGATTAGTGAATACAAGCTTAATGATGAAATCGTAAACAGAATCACACTAATTATAATATTAGCGATATATAATTTCTTGCTATTAAAGATATTTCTTCTCATTACTTCATAAACTCCAGCACCGCATCCGTAATATACTTTAGCTGCTCATCATCAAGCTCTGTATGCATCGGAAGAGAAATTACCTGATCCAACAGCTTGTCTGTATTTACAAAATCAGCATCATTACTTTCCTGATAATACGCTTTCTGTTTTCTCAGTGCTACCGGATAATAGATCATTGCAGGAATTTCTTTTTCTGTCAGAAACTTTTGGAGTTCATTACGTTTTCCGTTCAGGATTCTCAGGGTATATTGATGGAAAACATGAGTAGAATATTCAGCTCTTTTCGGCGTTAAAATATGTTCGTTTTCGGCAAAAGCTTCATCATAATAATCTGCTGCCTTTTTTCTTGCTTCGTTATAATTGTCAAGATTAGGTAATTTTTTTCTCAAAATAGCAGCCTGAATACTGTCTAATCTTGAATTTACTCCAACCTCATCATGATAATATCTTTCGTACATTCCATGGTTGACGATACCTCTCAAGCGGTGCGCCAATTCATCGTTATTGGTGAAAATAGCTCCCCCATCTCCATAACAACCTAAATTTTTAGATGGAAAAAAAGAGGTTGTACCGACCGTAGACATTGTCCCTGCTTTTTTTACGGTTCCGTCTGAGAAATTAAATTCAGCACCGATAGCCTGCGCGTTGTCCTCGATAACATATAATTGATGCTCTTCGGCAATCTTCAAAATTTCCTCCATATTGGCACATTGCCCGAAAATATGAACGGGAATAATAGCTTTTGTTTTGGGAGTAATAGCTTTTTTAATTGCTTCTGTTGAGATCGTAAATGTATCATAATCAACATCTACCAAAACAGATTTCAATTTCAGTAAATGAATTACCTCAACTGTCGCCGCAAAGGTGAAATCTGCGGTAATGACCTCATCTCCTTCTTTAAGATCCAAAGACATCAAGGCAATCTGAAGTGCATCGGTACCGTTTGCACAAGGAATTACGTGTTTTACGTCTAAATAAGACTCCAATTCATTCTGGAAAGACTTTACCTCGGGGCCATTGATGAAAGCCGCCGAATCCATTACATTTAAAACTGCATTATCTACTTCATTTTTTATTTTGTAATACTGACTTTGTAAGTCAACCATTTGAATCTTTTTCATAAATAAATATTTCTGTAAAAATAAGGAATTTAAAATCCTTTCAAAAATTTTATTGATTTTGTTTTATCTTTATCTGAAAATAAATACATGAAAAAAATTTTACTCTTTTCTTTTTTAGCCGTTTGCTCTGTAAGCTTTGCGCAAACCTCACTTGTTTTTGTTTTTTTTAATGACAAACCCAACAAAGCAGCATTCTATGCCAATCCGCTGTCTGAACTTTCCCAGAAATCCCTTGACCGCAGAACAGCATTAGGTGTAGCACTCAATGATCAGGATGCACCGATTGAACAATCATATATTACCAACATTCAAAACTTAGGATTTACGGTTACAGATTATTCAAAATGGCTGAATGGAGTTGCAGTAAATGCTACTCCCACACAAATAGCATTGCTGCAGTCACAAACCTACGTTAATTCTGTAGAAAGTTTTGCTAAAAATACATCAGGAGTCCCAAAGATTAAATACGTTAACAAATGGGAAGATCCTTCATCAGCTGCCAATAAAAATTTAACTGTTTTTGATTATGGTTCCGGTTCAGAGCAGATTGATCAGATCAACCTTCGCCCTTTGCATCTTGCAGGTTATACAGGAACAGGCGTTACGATCGCTGTCATTGATGCCGGTTTTCCAAATGTAAATACAGGTTCAGCCTATGCAAGACTCTGGTCGAACGGCCACATTAAAGGCGGATACGACTTTGTTACAAAGGGAACGGACATCTACAATACATCACTTAGCGCTCACGGAGCTGTGGTTCTGGGAGCTATTGGAGGCTATGTACAGGATACCTTTGTAGGATCTGCCCCGGACGCTGATTTTTATCTTTACCGAAGCGAAAATGCCACCGTAGAAATCCCTGAGGAAGAACTCTACTGGATAGAAGCCGCAGAAGAAGCAGACAGAAAAGGAGTTGATATGATCACAACTTCTTTAGGCTATTCCACTTTTGACGATCCGAAATACAGTTATACGTATTCCAATATGAATGGCAACACGTCTTTCATTGCGCGTGGTGCCGAAATTGCCGTTAATAAAGGAATGTTTGTACTATTTGCAGCCGGTAATTCGGGGGTTCAACCGTGGCATTACATTATGACTCCGGCAGATAATGCAAAAGTATTCACCATCGGTTCCGTGGATGCTAACGGAGCATCTTCTGATTTTTCGTCTTATGGGCCTAATTCTGCAGGGGTAATAAAACCGGATGCCAGTGCGAGGGGCAGTTTAGCAACAACGGTCAACAATAACAATTCAACCGTTATAGTAAGTGGAACCTCTATAGCCACTCCGATTGCAGCTGGAGGAGTTGCGTGCCTGATTCAGGCATTTTCAACCATGGACAGAGATCTGATGAGGAACAAACTCAGGCAAACAGCATCCCTCTATCCCAATCATTCCGATCAGATGGGCTTTGGAATACTGAATTTTGGAAGTTTGTATAATAATATTTTAAATACTTCCGAATTGGTGAAGAAAAACAACATTGCTATTTTTCCGAATCCTGCTAAAGATATTCTTAATGTTGCTTCGGAAAGTGACGTTTTAGCACTGGAAGTTTATGACAATCTGGGAAGATTGATCATGAAAGCTAATCATCAAAAATCGCTGAAGGTTGAAGATTTTGCGAAAGGAGTCTATTATCTGAAAATTCAGACGAAAGATAAAGTCTATTATGAGAAATTTATAAAAGAATAAAGCAAAAACCTCTCGTGATGAGAGGTTTTTTCATATGATAAGATTATTAAAAATCAAGCTGGTCAAAATCTTTAATTTCAGATAAAAGAACAGGTTTCCGATTATCAATGGTAGACCAGGTTTCCTTGAAAACTTCATCACCATCTTCTTCTGAATCTTTGTTGATATTATCTTTAAACTGTTTTTTACCTGTTAAAAAATTAATGCTCGTTTCGTTTTGCACAATCGGTCCGCGATTATAGCTCGAATCGTAGCCAATCAGCTGAAAATCATTGTTTCTATATTTAAAAGTATAAGTCCAGTAGCCATATCTGCCGTGCATATAATTAATATAGAGGTTATTTTTGTCTATGGAGACATCCATTTCAGGAGCGTAATACACACCGCCATCTTCATTTTCGGACGAAAAACAGCTTTTGTTTTCAACAATCTTATTATAGCTGCCATCTTCTGTTTTAAACAAAACAATAATTCCCCGGCGGTTGCGGTCCAGCTTTCCCCGGTATTCATGGGTGATAATTTTGTCTTTTTCGGTTCCTTTGATAATCAGAACATAATCTTTATGCCCGTCATTATTCAGATTACCTTCAATCTTATCAAAAATCACAAATCCTTTTGGAACAAAATCAGAAGGCTGTTTCTTCTCAGTAGTTTTCACATGATCTTCCAATGCTTTTTCCACCGACAACGCTTCATTTTTGGCTGCAGGCGGCAATTTGTTCTGTGTTGAATCTTTACAGGAATCAAACAACAGCAAAGCGATAAATATGGAAACTGAAAAGAATACATTTTTCATACTACTAATTTTAAGCTGAATTTCTGCTCGCATTAATATTACCAAACAATGAACGTGTCACAAGCTTTTCGTAGGCTTCTTTATTTCCTTCGCCTTTCTGAATTTTCATTAAAGCATATTGCTGAATACTCAGTAACGGAAGTACAATTCTTTCCCGGATCTTGACCGATTTCCTTGAAAGCGGATCTTCTTCCTGAAGCATTTTGAAGCCCGTAAGTTCCAGCATAATATTTTTAGAAAGATTATATTCATCAAACAAAACATTCCAGAAAGCTCCGAATTTTGGGTTGATTTTAATATAATACGTTAATGGAAAATACGTTTTATTCATGCTCATCATTGAGTTTAGCACCAATGTTTTAAAGAAATCCGAACCTTTATACAATTCTTTCACTTCATCAAATCTTCCCTGCTCTTTCATCCGCTGCATAGCAAAACCGAATCCGAAAAATCCCGGAACGTTCTGTTTAAGCTGCGACCATGATCCTACAAAAGGAATCGCTCTCAGATCTTCAAATTTCAGTTCGTTACCGGCACCTCTTTTTGACGGACGGCTGCCGATATTGGTTTTTCCATAATATTCCAGTGTACTCATTTCCTGTAGGTAAGGAACAAACATCGGATGAGCCTTTAAATCTGAATATTTTTTATAGCTGATATCCGCCAGTTCTATAATTAATGCCCTCTCCTTTTCTGTAAGATCTTTTTTGGAATTTTTAAAGACATCATTTTCCACACCGGCTGTGAGAAGCTGCTCAAAATTATATTTAGCCTGCTCTTTATTTCCAAAAATACTGGTAATCGTCTGCCCCTGAATCGTTAATTCAATTTTATGATTGGCAATGGTTTTTCCCTGAGAAGCATAGAAGTCGTGCGTTTTTCCGCCACCTCTTGCAGGAGGGCCACCACGCCCATCGAAAAAGACGACTTTGATGCCGCTTTCTTCGGACAATTTTGTAAGCACTTCTTTAGCCTTATAAATTTCCCAGTTGGCTTTCAGGTAACCGCCGTCTTTGGTTCCGTCTGAAAAGCCAAGCATGATCGTCTGTTGATTTCCTCTTCTTTCCAGATGTTTTTTGTACACAGGATTCTGGTATAGTTCGGCCATCACATTTTCCGAATTGGCAAGACCTTCCATCGTTTCAAAAAGCGGAACAATATCCATATTGATTTCTTCATCCTGATAGCCGCAGATTCTGAAAAACGCATAGACATTCATCACATCCTTTACTGCATCGGAATTGGAAATGATATAACGGTTCATTCCTCTTGAGCCATTAAGCTTTTGGATGTCAGAAATTTGTGAAACCGTAAGCAAGGTGTCTTTAACAATATCTTCAAAATCATCAGGATTGACTTTTTCCGAAACCTGAATTAAGCTGTTGAATTTCTCTTCATAATCAGCATCGGCATTCCCGTTCAGCTTAGCAAAAACTTCATCAATGACTCTCTGATGAATCCTGCTGTCTTGGCGAACATCCAGCGTAGCAAAGTGGGTTCCGAAAATTTTCACCCGATCCCTGAAATCAGTCAGCAAATCGATGAATAATGAATTGTGCTGTTCTGTAAGAATTTTTTCTGCTTCGTCAATTCTTCTGATGATATCTTCAGCCGTTATTTTTTCGTTCCTGAAAATGGCAGCATACAGCTCATTGCTCAGTTTGGTAAGAACTTCAGAAACGCCTCTGAAGCTCAATCTTCTTCTTACCGATTTCAGATTATTATAGTAGGCTTTCAGTATAGCCGAATGAAGTTCTTCCGCTACCCTTTTGGTAACTTCCGCTGTTACAAAAGGATTTCCGTCACGGTCACCGCCGGGCCAGAAGCCTAGTTGGATGAGATCTTCATGAAGATGGAAATGTTCATTTCCAAAAGTTGATTTTATTTTATTGAAAAGTTCTCCGATCGAATCATAATACACATATCTCAGGTAATAGATAATGCTCATCGCCTCGTCAATCGGTGTGGGTTTTTCTTTGTTGACGAAAGGTGTCTTACCCAGCTGCTGCAAAAGCATATCGATATTGGTGATCGAGTCGTGGGTTATTGCATTTCTCAGATCATGGAGAATTCTCTGAACAGAGTTTGGGTAAAACTGTGTCGGGTGCGCGGTAAAAACGATTTTGACTGTGAAGTCCTTCAGTTTCTGTCGGACTTCCTCAAGTTTGTGATCCTGAAGCGAATGTTCGTAAAGATTGGTAACCGTCCCTTTATCACTGTCGGAATGAAGATTAGGAAACGCTGCGTCTTCGATGCTATCGAACAAAACCACCTGTCTTTCGATGTATTGTATGATTTTAAAAAGCAGTTCGAGTTTCTGCTCTTCGGTTTGTAAATCGGTATGGCTTTTAAAGAATTCTTCAACGATTTCTTCAGGAGTTTTTCCGGCCTCGTAGCCGATCTTGCTTTCTTCGCAAAGAAAGGGAAGCAGCATCCCGATATTTGTCATTTTATCATAAGGCAGGCTCATAAACAATGAATTGTAGATCTGGAACTTATTTTCCACGATCTGCCTGAATTTTTCTGCGCGTTGGTCGTGTATCATAATAACAAATGTAGGGGATTTTAAGAAAATTTTTACTTATTAATGTGTATAATTTTGAACAAAAATAATATTTTGATGTATTGTTAACTATTCTTTAATTTGATAAATTAGCGAAAAATCTAATACTCTATATGCAAGGCGATTTAACTAAAATAACCAAAAAGGAAATCATTGACTCACTATCAAGATCTGGATATCTTTTAGAATCAGAAATCACAAAAAAGATGCTAGATTATGGTTTCTTTGTGGAGTCAAATATCTCAGTACTAGATCCACAAACTGGAAAAAGTAGAGAAATTGATTTGGTAGCGGAAATTTATAGAGATTATAATGAAGAGAGAGCAAAATTAAAAACTGTTGCATTTGCTAGATATGTTTTTGAAATAAAAAATAATAATGCTCCACTAGTTTTATTGACAAAATATGAATTTTCTCCAAATTCTGAATTATACACAGGTCTTAAGACTGCAAAGACTTTTCCGAAAACAATGGATGAAGATGATATTTATTACTCAGATTTCTTCGATGTTCTTTTTAATAATGAAGAGAAAAATATTTTCACACAATATTGTTCATTTACACAAAAGAAAAATGAAGAATTAATGGCATATCATCCTGAAAATATTTATTCAGCTTTGAATAAATTAACCTATTATTGTGAAGATGTGATTTCAAGTTGGAATAATAACGACGGAGATTACAATGATGATTATTTAAGAAATTTTCTTTACTTGCCTATTATATTAATTAATGATCATCTATACGAGCTTGAATATAATGGAGAAAATGAAAGTAATCTACAAAAAGTTGAATTATCTCACTTAGTTTTTAATTATCATTATAAGGAGGAACATAAAACTTCAATAATTCATATCGTTACAAAATCTGGATTAAAAGATTTAATTGATAAGATTAAAAAGGCAGAAAAAGAGGTTGAAAAAAACCTTATGGAGCTAAGAATAAAATGGGAAACGTACAACAATAACTATTAAAACAGCTAGCTATTAGCTATTAAATTATCGACTGTCACAAGTTTTGGAAATATTTAAATCGCTATAATAATTCTGGATTACAATAATTTTGCTCACAAAACTTTAATAATTACTTTTACATTACCCACAATTAATTAATATGCAATGAAAAAACTCATCCTACTTTTACTCCCGCTTCTCCTTTTCACCGCCTGCGGTGACGACTGCTACAATGCACCTCAACCTGTGGTTTTTGAATTCGTGAATGCTGCCGGTGAAAATCTTATTGCCAACGGAACGCTGACTACCTATTCCATTCAGGATGAAAATCACGTATCTGTACAACTGACGAAAACGTCAGACAACAGAATACTTCTCGAAAATGTCGGGGCTTATGACGGTACCAAAAAATATACGTTTTATTCTAATGTCAAGGTTTTTGATTTTTCTATACAGTCATCAGAATTCAACAGTGGGTGTGATGGTTTTCAGATCAATAAGCTGACTTTTACAGGTATCGCCATCGATGTAAAGGATGAAAATGGGTATTACAAAATTATATTCCAGTAAATTTACTTTTTACTTGTTTAAACTTTCTATTAACCGCAAAAGGTGCAAAAGATTTAGATACTTTTAATCAAATTTCATCAACATGAAGAATAAAGAACACAATAGTTTTTAAAAATCTTTGATTTTTATTCTTTTGAGAACTTTGTTTCTCTAATAACAACTTTAAAATAGTCTTTTGCCTCTTTTATGGTTAAATTTAAAATAGTTTAAACAGCTTTTTTGCTAAATTGAAAAAAACAACAGAATGAAAGTACTATTTCCGGTTTTATTTCTATGCTCAGGATTGATTTTCGGTCAGAAAACTGTTCCTTCAGATTACAAAAAGATCCCGGAAATTTTAGATAATCCTGAATTGCTTTTTCCTTTTATTGTTCCCGATAAAAAATACGATTACTGGTCCGTTCTTCGCAACAATCCTGATCCCGACAAAGCCATCATCTATGAAAGTCAGGCCCCGGATTTTATGACATTAAATGATCCCACTCCGGAAAAAGGATTTTTTCAGAAATGCCTTGGAGAAGATTGCTTTTCTTATCTTTTGGCCTGTGAAAAAGGCAAAACGAAATACTTTTCCACCGAGCAGCAACTGAGAGATTTTATCGGAACGGTCGATAATCTTCCGGAAGCTATTTTAATAGCCAACACTTACGGTTATACTGTTGACACAGGCAATGCATTGAGCAGCTCTTATAAAATGGATGATAAAAATATATTCCTATATCTCACCAAGCTTACAAACAATGCTGCAGGCAAAGAATCTTTTTTCATTAAAATCAACAGGAAAACGGGAAAGCACGAGGTAAAAGGCAATGGGAACTTTTTAATATAAATACGTCAGTTCGATTTCTATAATATCCGCAACTTTATTTCATACACAGAATTACTTTTTACGTTTAAAATAGGTCTGAATTCTATTGTACAGCGTATTGTTTAACTGATTCACCTTTTCAACGAAGCTATAAATCATTGAAAAATAACAAATTGTACTTGATTGCCTCTTCGGACTGGTTGATCGGCTCTTCGGACTGGTTAATCGCTACTTCGGAACGGTTGATTGCTTATTCGGAGTGATTGATCGCTACTTCGGAGTGGTTGATCGATCATTCGAAACACTTAATTGCTTCATCGAACTGATTGATCCTATATTCGAAGTACTTGACGATCTCATCGAAGTAGTTGATGGTCTCAACTGAATGCCTGAATTTCACTTTACATACCAAAATACTTTAATCCGTCAGTTCGAGTAGGTTTTTTCGCAATGCAATGGAGAAAAGTGTATCGAGAACTTTTTACAATTAAGACATCTGTTCTCGATACAAAATTCTTTCAGAATTTCACTCGAAATGACGTTGTGTTTATAGATACAGGCAACAATGTTTTAATCCGTCTGTTCGAGTAGGTTTTCGCAATGGAATGAAGAAAAGCGTATCGAGAACTTTTTGTAATTAAGACATCTGTTCTCGATACAAAATTCTTTTTAGAATTTTTACTCGAACTGACGTTGTGTTTATAGATACAGGCAACAATGTTTTAATCCGTCTGTTCGAGTGGGTTTTCGTAATGCAATGGAGAAAAGTGTATCGAGAACTTTTGTTAATGGTACAGGTTCTCGATACAAAATTCTTTCAGAATTTTACTCGAACCGACGAAACGTTATTTACAATAGATCCGATAGTTTTAATAAAAATGAATCATTATAATTTTAAAACTTTATTAACGGTTATTTCACGATCCATTGCGTAAATTTGGGTTAAAATAAATTAAAGAACAATGCTTAATTTCGAATTTAAAAATCCAACTAAAATACTTTTCGGAAAAGGTGAAATTGCTAAAATTTCAAAAGAAATCCCGACCGAAGCCAGAATATTACTCATTTACGGTGGTGGAAGCATCAAAAACAACGGTGTTTATGACCAGGTAAAAGAAGCGTTGAAGGATCATGATGTGTATGAATTCGGTGGGGTACCTGCCAATCCTGAGTATGAAGTACTCATTAATGCTTTAAACTTCATCAAAGAAAAAGAGATCACTTATCTCCTTGCTGTGGGCGGAGGATCTGTAATCGACGGAACCAAATTTCTCTCAGCAGCAGCCAACTATGAAGGTGAGCCATGGGAAATACTCACAAAACCGGTAAGAACTTTTGAAGGAGAAGGAATGCCTTTCGGAACAGTATTAACATTACCGGCAACCGGCTCTGAAATGAATTCGGGCTATGTGATTTCAAGAAGGGAAACCAATGAAAAATTGTCTTCAGGAGGCCCGGGACTTTTCCCTGAGTTTTCAGTGCTGGATCCTGAAGTGGTAAAATCAATTCCGCCAAGACAGATTGTTAACGGACTGACGGATGCTTATACACACGTTCTGGAGCAATATATGACGGCTCCTTCTTCAGCAGACCTTCAGGAAAGAATTGCAGAAAGCATTCTCATCAGCTTACAGGAAACTGCTCCGAAAGTTCTTTCGGATGATTTCGATTATAATGCAGCCGGGAATTTCATGTGGTGCTGTACAATGGCGCTCAATGGCCTGATTCAGAAAGGAGTTATCACAGACTGGGCAGTACATGCCATGGGCCATGAACTCACGGCTTATTTCGGAATAGATCATGCGAGAACGCTGGCGATTATTGCTCCTTCTCATTACCGTTATAATTTTGAAACTAAAAAAGGAAAACTCGCGCAATATGCTGAAAGAGTCTGGGGAATAAAAGACGGAAGCATTGAGGAAAAAGCAGAGGCCGGAATCAAAAAGCTGGAAGAATTCTTTCACAGCCTACATATCCAGACTAAACTTTCAGAATACACGGAAGATTTCAAAGGAACTGCGGAAAGAGTAGAAAAAGCATTCACAGAAAGAAACTGGATGGGCCTCGGAGAGTACAAAAAACTAACTCCCCAGGATGCTTATAAGATTGTGGAGATGAGTTATTAGGAAGCTGGAGGCTGGGTGATGGAGGTTTATTTTCACTATGTTAAAAAAAAATTAAGCGTATACGATAAACTTCCAGCATCCATCTTCAAACCTCAAATCAAAAAATCAAGCGGTATAATAGTAAACTTCCAGCATCAAGCTTCAAACTTCCGGCACAGATTATTTTTTCTACAAACATTCGTTTAAAAATCCTTAATTTCATTAGAGATATTTCAAATTTATTTATATTTTAGCATATTCTTAAATTTGTGAAAATGAAAAAACAATTACTTTTATTTGCCTTTGCCTTTTCTGCGTTATCGCTTAGCTCATGTCAGGATGATGATACCCAAGCTTATGAAATGGATATGATGAAAGGTGAATGGAAAACCAGTAAAACAGAAGTAATTTCAGGAAAAGACGATAAAACAGTTATTGAAACAGATGTTCCTACCGGATGTTCTGCGAAGAATATTACGGAATACAGAACTGATTATTACACTGCTTATTCTGCTTATACAGGAACGGGAGCAGACTGTCAGCTAAGTTACAAATCAGAAGGAACGTATGAGTATGATACAGATACAAAAGATCTTACCGTCAAATACACCAATGACAGCCCTAGAAAATACAAAGTAATTGTGCTTACAAGCTCGGAAATGAAACTTAAACAGATGTTCGGAAACATTGACCAAGACGGAGACCAGGTGATCGACAACACCTACATTTCCTACAAAAGATAAAATGAAAACTCTCGAATTTCTCGGGAGTTTTTTAATGACAGAAATTTTATTAACTGAAAATTATTAAAACAATGAAGAAGATGTTATCAGCATTTTTATTGCTGACTTTTGCGCTTTTCTTTTTACAGGAAAAGAAACCAATGTTCTGGCAGGACATTCAGAACTTTAAAAAACAGGATCAGGAAACGGCACCTCCTAAAGACGCCATTCTATTAATCGGAAGTTCATCATTCACAAAATGGACGGATGTTTCCAATTATTTTCCTGACAAAACTATTATCAACAGAGGTTTTGGAGGCTCAAGACTGACAGATCTTAATGATTATGCGACAGATCTCCTAAACTATCAGCCCAAACAGATTATCATCTACTGCGGAGAGAATGATTTTGCTGATGATGACAAATTAAAAGCGGATGTAATTGTAGACAGATTTAAAACATTTTATAAAAAAATAAGGACAAAATTCCCGAAAATAGAAGTTGATTATATTTCCATAAAATATTCTCCAAGCCGCGAAAAGCTTTGGCCTCAAATGAAAGAAGCCAACAAAAAAATTGCTGCTTTTATGAAAAAGCAACCAAATTCTGAATTTATCGACATTACAAAAGTAATGGAAGATAAAAATGGAAATGTGAGAAAAGATCTTTTCGTGGAAGATATGCTTCACATGACACCGGAAGGCTATCAGCTTTGGGCTTCGGTCATGCTTCCTTATATGAAATAAATAAATGAGATTGATACAAAATCATTTCATTCTGATTACAAACAACAAAACTCCCGAAAATTTCGGGAGTTTGTTTTTATTTCTTTTTCTTAGACTTAGAGATTGCTTTTTGCTGAGCCCTGTTTGCCCCGAATTTTTTCGGTGCTTTTCTTTTGGATGGGCCACCCCAGTTTTCTTTCTTGTTTTTATCTTTCTTTTCATGGAAAGCTCCTCCGCCATCATTCAGTTTTACCTGAGCAGGATTTTTCATTATGACCTGTTCTTCTTCAGAAGCAATTTTCTTAGGATTGATCTTTACTTCTGCAGGGAAGTCGATATACTTTAGTTCTTTATCCATCAGCAATTCAATGTCAAGCGCTAAAGTTTCTTCCTTCTTAGTAACGAATGTCACAGCTTTTCCATCTTTATCCGCCCTACCGGTTCTACCGATCCTGTGAATATACTGCTCCGGAATATCAGGCGTTTCAAAGTTGATAACATGGGTAATGTCTGAAATATCAAGACCTCTCGCCATCACATCTGTTGTAATAAGTCCTCTTATTTCCTCATTCTCAAAACTTTTCATTGCTTTGAGCCTGTAATTCTGTGATTTATTGGAATGAATAACATCAAACTGGTCCGGGAAAAGCTCATCGATCTTGGTAAAAACGAGATCTGCATTTTTCTTATTATTGGTGAAAATCAACACTTTTGACATCTCAGTATCTTTCTTCAACAAATATTCAAGAAGGTTGATCTTTGTATTAAAGTTTTCTACTTTATAAGCGGTCTGTTCAATTTTTTCGAGCGGAGTCCCGGATTTTGCTAATGAAATCTCAATTGGACTCGCAAAATACTCATCCAGCATTTCATCTACAGATTCTGTCATGGTTGCAGAGAAAAGGATATTCTGTCTTTTCTCTTTCATCATTTCAAAAATATGGGTCAGCTGCGGTCTGAAACCAAGATTCAGCATTTCGTCAAACTCATCAATAATCAACTTCTGAACCTCTTTCAGGGAAATAGCATTATCAATTGCCAGATCCATCACTCTCCCAGGAGTTCCTACCAGAATATCACAGCCTCCGTCGAACAACAGCTTTTGGGTATTGATATTCTTTCCTCCGTAAATTCCTATAACTCTTGCAGTGATATTTTCCGTTAATTTCTCAACAATTTCTGAAACCTGTACTACAAGCTCTCTTGTAGGAACAAGAATCAAAACAGTAGGATTTCCGTTTTTGTTATACTTCCATGTTTTAAGGACAGGTAAAAGATAGGCCAGCGTTTTTCCTGTTCCGGTCTGTGCAATTCCCATTACATCACGCCCGGAAAGGATAGGTTTGAGGCTCTTCTCCTGAATCGGTGTAGGTTCGAATAATTCCAGATCTGCCAAAACATCAAGAATCTTAACCGGAAGTTCAAAATCTGCAAAAGTGAGTTTTTCCATTTTGCAAAGATAGGTAATTAATTTTTTAAACTTTGGCGGGAAGCCTTGAAGATGGATGATAGAAGTTTTTTAGAGATAGAGATACTTCGACAGGCTCAGCATTGCATTTCTAATACTAACTGTTTTAAAGAAAATTTGTAGCGATGTCATGCTGAGCGAAGTCGAAGCATCTCTAACAATTATTTTCTTGTAATCCTTAACAAAATAATGACAACCAATAAAATTGAAAAAATAAAACCCAGCACCGCTACCAAAGACATCTCCCCAATTCTAGGTCCGGATTCTGATACAAAAACAATTGCTGTTGCAATGATATTTGCCCCTAGAATCATAGCCAGAATCAGATTGATAATGCTTGATTTTATTAATTGATTCGTTTTTTCAATATTTTTGATTTCGCTGGAAACAGTAAATTTATTTTCGTCTAACTTCTGTAGAACAGAACGTAATTCTTTGGGGATTTCATCTACATTATCTGTAAAGTTCATCACTTTATCCATTCCTGCCTTAAAAATATTCTGCGGACTTATCTTTTTCGTAAATATTTTTTTTGTGTAAGGATGTAAACTTTTTACAATATCCAGATCCGGATTAATCGTTCGTCCGACTCCTTCAATCAGACCTATTCCTTTAAATAAAAGATAAAAATAATCCGGCATATACAGTCGGTTATCCTTCAGGACATCTTTCATCTTATTCATTACGGCATGAGGATCAATTTCTTTCAGTGAAGTGCTGTGAACGAAATCCAGAATATCTTCAACATCACCTTCAAATCTCCTTTCGTCGGGAATCTGATAGCTGACTGCCATTTTCTTCAGATAACGTACAATTTTATGTGGATTTTTCGCAACGAAACTTACAATAAGATTCTCAAGAATTTCTTTATCATTTGGCGGAATTTTTCCAACTGCTCCGAAATCTATGAAAACAACTTTTCCGTCTTTTTTTACCAGAATATTTCCCGCATGAGGATCTGCGTGAAAGAAACCATAGTCGAGAATCTGTGACACGAAAAGCCTCAGACCGGCTTCAGAAACCGTGACAGGGCTGATGGAATTAGCAAGAAGTGTTGTTTTATCGGTCACTTTTATTCCATCAATAAATTCCATACAGAGAATATTATTGTTGGAAAACTCTTCGTAAACCGTCGGAACGTAAGTCACTTTACTGTTTTTGAAATTTCTCCTGAACTGCAGAATATTTTCCTTTTCATTAATTAAAGAAACTTCTTCCAGCAAAGATTTTTCAAATGTTGAAATGGCCTGTTTAAGATTTAGCTTGTCTCCGATCTCGGAATATGATGAGATCAGTTTTTCAATATCTTTAAGGAGCAATAAATCATCTTCGATAACAGACTGTACATCAGGTTTCTTTATTTTTAAGATCACCTCGGTGCCATCTGCCAGTGACGCTTTATAGACCTGAGCAATTGATGCCGTGGCCAGAGGCTCATTCTGAATGTCAGAAAAATGTTCGGAAACGACAATATTAAATTCATTTTCAAGGATTTCAGCAACATTCATTTCTATTTTATCCACCTTATCCTGAAGTTTCTGAAGCTCCTGGATCAGCTCAGGAGGAAGAAGATCTTCCCTGTTGCTAAAGCTCTGGCCAAGTTTTACAAAAGTAGGTCCCAGCTCCTCCAAAGCCAATCTGATTCTTTCGTAAACGGTACCTTTAGATACGATTTCTTCAGGATTGGCGGAAATTTCCACCTGCTTATTTCCAACATTCATCCTGGCCAGAAGATCTTTGAAACCGTATTTACTCAACACGGAGATCAATTTGGCAGATCTTTTAAATTTTCTTTGTTGCTTGTCAAACATAATTTATAAAAATACAAAAAAACAAGCCAAAATCATTTCAAAAAGCGTTCCCTAATTGTATGCAAATTTATACAACAAAAAGCTTTTTCCATTTTGAAACAGTATTACGGCTCAGCTTGTAATGTAAAGCAAGCTTGGTATTATTTAAGCCGTGCTGCTTCTGAAATTCCAGAATTTTAATAATGGTTGATTTGCTGTATGATCGGTGTTGCTGATTAGATTTTGTAATATCCTTCGTAGACGGAGGAAAAATGATGTTGTTAATCGCTATCACATCCAGCTCAGTAAAGACTTTTTTATTTAAAATCTTTTCACATTCGCTCTTTTTTTCAGGAAATTTTTTATTGAGAATATCAGTATAAATCCTTCTAAAATCAGGCTGTGAAGTATTTTTTTTCATAATTAATTATTATTCAGATTTACCATATTTTTTAGTCCACCTATGCAGGGTAGATTTCGGGATTCTATATTCCTTTACAATCTGCGGCATTGTTTTTTCCTCATTTTCTATGAGTTCAACAATAAAATCAATAACTTCTCTTGTATAAATACTTTTACGGAAGTTTGGCAGCATTGATTTTTTTTCTTCTGTTTTATCAACTTTAGAAGGTGGTGCATAGAGAATAAGATGCTGGGAATATATCCTGAAAAAATCATATTCCAGAAGTTTACTCCACCTCATAAGCACATCAGTATCAAGACTTTTAGAGGCATACATTTCATTAATCTGTGCTTTTGTAGATTTCATGAATTTGCAGATTCTCTCTAATTCTATTGAGGTATCGGCTACACGTGTCTGTATGATACTTCCGATATGTATTTCTTTATAGTCAAATTTCATCTCTGTTTACTATATATAATGTATGGTTATTTTTAATTCGCTGATTTTTAAACATTCATAAACTTTTATAAAGTCAACCTTAGATTGAGCTAAGAAAAATTTTATCCTAAATATTTATGAAATATTGTTAACATGGAAATTCTATCGTTGTGGCAAAAATTGCAGAATCGTTTCATCAGCTATCAATTTTCAGCTGAAACAGAACTCATAAGCAATACAAATATTTTATCTCTTAAAGGGGAATATTTTACTTTTTTCATACTTATTATCAACGACTTACTAAGTTCTATAAAATACGATTTGGCATAATATCAGTTCTCTTATGACTGGCATTCCGACAAATTTAGTCAAATTGTAACAATAATGCAATATGTTTAAAGTATTGATATTTAATATCAACGACAAAACAATTTTCTTGTAACATTTACTGGATGATATTTCAAGTTTTTATTGAAGAAAACTATTCGTAATGAGATTCATTAAAGTATTGTAATGCTATTAATTACCAGCTTCATACATGATCTAATCAATGATTAGAATTTAATTTTTAACATAGACTATCTTCCAGATAAGTATCGGATCTGAAACAAAAAATAAACCTCTCAAAAAGGAAGTTTATTTATCGGTTAGATTACAATTTACTTTAAATATGTTTCATAAAGATCTTTTCTGCGGTCTTTCATGACCTGAACGGAGCCGTGATGATGAAGGTCTTTGAGTAAGTTCAGATCCACATCGACGATCAGGGTCATTTCGGTATTGGGGGTTGCTTCTCCTTTTACGGCATTTGACGGAAATGCAAAATCTGATGGCGTGAAAACAGCAGCCTGACCAAACTGAATATCCATATTATTGACTCCCGGAAGATTACCTACACAACCCGCTATAGCAACATAGCATTCATTTTCAATTGCTCGTGCAGCGGCGCAGTGACGCACTCTCATGTAAGCATTCTGCGTGTCGGTAAGGTAAGGAACAAAAAGAATCTTCATTCCCTGATCTGCAAGAATTCTCGGAAGCTCAGGAAACTCAACATCATAGCAAATCACTAATCCGATTTTCCCGCAGTCGGTATCAAAAACACGGATTTCGTTTCCTCCTTTCATACCGTAATATTTTTTCTCGTTTGGCGTGATGTGAATTTTACGGTATTCATCGACTCTTCCGTCTCTATGAAGGAGGTAACTTACATTATACAGATCATTATTTTCAAAAATCGGCATACTGCCTGAAATGATATTGACATTATAACTGATCGCCAAATCTGAAATTCTCATCTTTATTTCATCTGTCAGCTTAGCCAGCTCAATCATACTGTCTCTTTCGGAAAGCTTGTTGAAGGGCGCTAATAAAGGGGTATTGAACAGTTCCGGGAACAGCACGAAATCTGCTTTGTAATCGCCCATCACATCTACAAAAAATTCTACCTGTTCGTAGAAAGCATCAATATCCTTAAAATGTCTCATTTGCCACTGAACAAGACCAAGGCGGATGATGCTATCCTGCATCGTATTTGGTTTTTTGCTGTAATAGATGTTGTTCCATTGTAGCAGAACTGCATTTTCTTTTGAAGATTCGTCTTCTGGTAAATATTTTTTTAAAACCCTGATTGGTAAAAAGTTATTGGATAACTGAAAGGATAAAACAGGATCATAGATTTCTTTATCACGCACTCTCCTGATATATTCTCTCGGCGATAGTTCGCTGTGTTTATGATAATTCGGGATTCTGCCACCGAGAATGATTGATTTTAAGTTTAATAATTCACACAGTTCTTTTCTGGCATCATATAATCTTCTGCCCAATCTCAATTCGCGAAACTCGGGGTCTACAAAAACTTCAATTCCATATAAAACATCACCGGTGGAAGAATGGGTATTAAATGTGTAGTTTCCTGTGATATCACTGTATGTGTGATCGTCTCCGAATTCATTGTAATTAACTATAATTGAGAGTGCCACCGCAGCTAATTTACCATCTACAGTGATACATATCTGTCCTTTTGGAAATATTCTTGTGAGTTTTTCGATACTTTTTCTAGACCATATTGATTCTGACATTTGGGGATAGGCCCGTTTCATTGTAACAACCAATTCTTCATAATCCTGTACCGTCAGCGGTCTTGTTTCTATTTGCATTTGACGTAATTTTATTTAAATTTAGGGAAAATTTGACATTTTTTCCAGTTAACGGAACATTTTTCATTCCACTTCATGCATTAAGCTATAGCTATTTAGAATTGAGTCATTAATATTTTCCTAAAGTTGTTAATACCTAAAGCGAAGTTACCAGCTTTTTAAATGAAGTTGCTCATATTTAAACCGAAGTTGTTAATATCTAAATCGCAGTTGATAATATCTAAAGTGAAGTTAGTAATATCTAATCCGGAGTTGCGAATATACACAATGAAGTTGCGAATATCTACATTGAAGTTACTGGGTTTTTAAATGCAGTTCTTAATAATTAAATCAAAGTTGCTCATATTTAAATCAACGGCACTAATATTTAAAATGACTACGTGAATATCTTAAGTAACATCGCTAAAATCTAAACCTACAATGCTAAAATATACAATGGCGGTGCGAATATTTAATTTAACATTGCGAATATCTAAACCAATACCACAATAATCACCGATGCCGCCAAGTCTATACGAAATAAGTTTAAGGTTAGTTCGGGATAAGCATTATGCTTCCATTATTACAATACGAATCAGTAGTATTGGGCTTTAGCCGAAACTTATATTAGATTTTTATACAGATATATCGACTTAATGGATATTTTTACTTTATGAATCTTATATATTGATAAACTAATTAAAAAATAAATAAATTATGTGGTTTCAAATAATAGTATTATTGATTATAGTGTTTATAATTATGCCGTTTATGATAGGTAATCAAGTTAAATATAGGGATAAAGAATCTAAATATTATAACAGAAAAAAGAAAAACAAGAAATCTCAATAAACAGTATTGCTGCTAAATATTTAGATAAAAATGTAAAAAAAATCCCGCCCGAAGGCAGGATTTATATCTAAAATTCAAGTCAAATTATTCCCACTCAATAGTTGCAGGCGGTTTGCTTGAAATATCGTACGCAACTCTGTTGATTCCTCTTACTTCGTTGATGATTCTGCTTGAAACGGTATCTAAAAACTCGTAAGGAAGTCTGCTCCACGTTGCTGTCATGAAATCGATGGTGTTGGCAGAACGGACAACTGCTGTATATTCGTACGTTCTCTCATCGCCCATTACCCCAACCGATTTTACCGGAAGAAGGACAACGAATGCCTGAGAAACTTTTTCATATAAATCATTTTTATATAATTCTTCAATGAAAATATCATCCGCTTCCTGAAGGATTCTCACTTTCTCCGCGTCAACAGCTCCCAATACTCTGATCCCCAAACCAGGACCCGGGAAGGGATGTCTGTGTACCAAATGATGAGGAATTCCCAATTCTTCACCTACTTTTCTTACTTCATCTTTAAACAATTCTCTTAAAGGCTCCAGCAATTCAAACTCCATTTCTTCAGGAAGTCCACCTACATTATGGTGAGATTTGATGACGGCCGAAGGACCGTTTACAGACTGGCTTTCAATAACATCAGGATAAATTGTTCCTTGTGCCAAGAATTTTGCCCCTTCAATTTTGTGAGATTCTTCATCAAAAACATGGATGAATTCGTTTCCGATGATCTTTCTTTTTGCTTCCGGATCATCAACTCCGGCTAATTTTGATAAAAATCTTTCTTTAGCATCAACCAGTTTAATGTTCATATGGAAATGTTCTCCATAATTATCCATTACTTTTTTGCCTTCATCTTTTCTCAAAAGACCTGTATCTACGAAAATACAAGTCAGCTGATCACCGATTGCCCTGTGAATCAAAACTGCAGCAACAGAGGAATCTACTCCACCGGAAAGTCCTAAGATCACTTTCTGATCTCCTACTCTTTCGCGGATTTCTGTTATTGTTTTATCGATATAGTTTGTCAGCTTCCAGTTTTTCTCTGCATTACAGATTCCGAATACAAAATTCTCCAGCATTTTTCCGCCTTCTTCCGTGTGGGAAACTTCAGGATGGAATTGCACGCAATAGATTTTCTTATCTTCATTTGACATGGAGGCCACTACACCCGACTGAGCATTTAACTCAAACCCCGGAGGCAGCTGTCCCACTTCGTCAAAATGACTCATCCAAACGATAGAATTATTCGTTACACCTTTTAATAAAGAACTTTCTTTTACGATTTCAAGGTGAGCTTTTCCGTACTCTCCTTTTACACCTTTATGAACTTTTCCGCCTAAAAGATGAGCAGTCAACTGCATTCCGTAACAGATTCCCAACACAGGAATTCCTTGTTCATACAGCTCTTTTTCAACCAAATGAGCATTTTCTGCATTGACAGAACTTGGCCCTCCTGAAAGGATAATTCCTTTTGGCTGCTTTTCTAAAATTGTTTGTAATGGTGTATTGAAAGGTAAAATTTCCGAATACACACCCATCTCACGAATTCTTCTTCCGATAAGCTGGTTGTACTGTGATCCGAAATCTAATATAATAATACCGTTGTTCATTTTAAATTATTATTAATGCTTTAGGCTATAGGCTGAAAGCAGTAGGCATTTGTAAATATTTAAAGCTTATCGCCTATAGCTTAAAGCTTACTGCTATTAAATTCTTTACAAAAAAAGACCTGGATTTCTCCAAATCTTTTTTCGTGATTTATGTTAGAACTTTCCTATGTCTTCTCTGTAGAAGCCGTAATCGAAATGTACATGACTTGCATCTTCGTAAACTTTCTTGCGGGCATCTTCGTACGTGGCTCCGGTGGCTACGATGTTCAGCACTCTGCCGCCGTTTGAAACTACTTTATCTCCTTTTGTAATGGCTCCTGCATATAACAGCTTGCTTTGTTTTACTTTATCTTCTCCCACGATTTCGAAACCTGTTTCGATGTTTCTTGGATATCCCCCTGAACACATTACCAGACAAATTGCTTTTTCGTCTTTAAATTTAAGCTCGATATCTTTTCCTTCCATACAATCCTGGATAACATCAAGAAGATTATTTTCCATTAAGGCCATCAATACCTGAGTTTCAGGATCTCCGAATCTCATGTTGTATTCAAGAAGATAAGTTCCGTTCTTGGTCACCATTAATCCGAAGAAAATGATCCCTTTAAAGCCGAAGCCTTCTGCTTTAAGTCCGTTGACAGTCGGTTCAAGGATATTTTTCTCAAAGTCTTCGTAATGTTCCTGGGTAAATTCAGGGCTTGGAGCGACAGATCCCATACCTCCTGTGTTTGGTCCTGTATCGCCGTTTCCTGCTTTTTTGTAATCTTTTGCAGCAACACAAGGGAAAAGTTTATTACCGTTTGAGAAGGCAATAATAGATGCCTCAAAACCTTGTAAGTATTCTTCGATCACCAAACGGATTCCTGCATCGCCATATATTCTTCTGATCATGAAATCATGGATGGTAGCTTCAGCTTCTTCCAGTGTATCGCAGATCACAACACCTTTTCCTCCGGCCAATCCACTGGCTTTTATAACCAAAGGATATTCCTGTTTCTGAACGTATTCTTTAGCGTCGTTGTATGAATCAAAAACTACAGCTTTTGCTGTTTTGATATCATAGGTCTGCATAAATTTCTTAGAGAAAGCTTTACTCCCTTCCAGGCTTGCCACCTTTTGGTTTGGTCCGAAAACTTTAAGGTCGTGCTTTTTGAATTCGTCCTTCAAACCAGCTACAAGTGGTGCTTCTGGGCCAACGATCGTTAAATCTACCTTTTCCTTGATTGCAAAATCTCTAAGTTCTTTAATCTCTGATAAATGAACATTTTTTCCTATTACATCAGTGGTAGCGTTTCCGTTGGCGAAAAACATCTTAGTAATTCTCGGATCATTCTGAAGTTTTGCTGCCAAAGCAGATTCTCTTCCACCTTCACCTATGATTAATATTCTCATACTTTATTTAATTATCTAGTCTATAATTTACAAATATATAATTTAAAATTAAAAAATTGAGAGATTAAGGAATTAAGAAATTACCATCGAAAATCTCTTAATTGCTAAATTTCTGAATCTCTTAATCTTATTTAGTGTAAAAAATGTCTGATCCCGGTAAACATCATCGGAATATTGTGCTCGTTGGCAGCGTCAATACTGTCCTGATCTTTTACGCTTCCGCCGGGTTGGATGATCGCCGTAATTCCTTCCTGAGCGCAGAAATCCACCACATCACGGAAAGGGAAAAATGCATCTGAAGCTAATACCAATTCTCCTGAGAACTTTTCTTTAGCTCTTTCGATCGCCTGTTGGGTAGCCCAGATTCTGTTTACCTGTCCGCCTCCGATTCCAAAAGCCTGAATTCCGTTGGAAACTACAATCGCGTTGGATTTTACATATTTCACTACTCTCTGAGAGAACAATAACGCTTTTTTCTGCTCTTCCGTAGGCTGAGTTTCAGTAACGACTTTGATATCATCTGAGAAAATGCTGTCATTATCCTGAACTAAAATTCCTCCGTCAATCTTCACCCAAGTTTGCTTGTCAGAAACCGGATTTACGATTTTTATAATTCTCAGATTTTTCTTCTTTCTTAAAATTTCTAAGGCTTCTTCATCAAATTCAGGAGCCATAACAATTTCAAGGAATGTTTTGTTTAATTCCTCCGCTGTTGCTGCATCGATTTTGTAGTTCATTGCAACAATTCCGCCAAAGATAGAAACAGGGTCGCACTCGAAAGTTTTCTGATAGGTTTCCAACGCTGAAGTTCCGATCGCAACGCCACAAGGTGTAGAGTGTTTTACGGCGCAACAAGCCATTTCTTCTTTGAATTCTGTTACCACTTTCCAGCAAAGATCCATATCACGAAGATTATTGAAAGATAATTCTTTACCTCCCAATTGTTCGAAATCTTTCATAGCGCCGTTTTCGAAAGTAGAAACGTAGTAAGCAGCTGTCTGATGTGGGTTTTCACCATATCTAAGATCAGAAACTTTTTTGTAAGAGGCATTTAAATAAGTCGGATAATCTTCTTCTAAAAGCATTCTTGAAATCGCTGCATCATAGGCAGAAGTAAGGTTGAATACTTTTCCTGCTAATTTTTTACGGGTTTCGATATAGGTATCACCGTTTTGCTCCATTTCGATTTTCACGGTTGCATAATCTTCAACGTCAGTAATTACCGTCACAGAATCAAAATTTTTAGCAGCAGAACGAAGCATTGAAGGACCTCCGATGTCGATGAATTCCACCTTTTCGTGAAGAGAAATGTCTTTGTTTACATTTTCAAAGAAAGGATAAAGATTTACGATTACCATGTCAATCAGTCCAATTCCGTGTTGCTGAACGGTATTCATGTGCTCTTCATTGGAACGAACGGCCAACAATCCGCCATGAACTTTCGGGTGTAATGTTTTTACTCTTCCATCCAACATTTCAGGAAAATCGGTAACCTCATCAATCTGAATCGGATTTAAACCAGCGTCTTTCAGGTGTTTGAATGTCCCTCCTGTAGAAATCAATTCGTAATTTTGGGCTTCCAAAAACTGTGCGAATTCTATCAATCCGCTTTTGTCAGAAACACTGATTAAAACTCTTTTTTTGCTCATCTTACTTTAAATTTTTTCTTTTTGATAGAATGAAATCATCCTATCCTGATTTAAATCGTCCTTTAAGGACTCTTTTGATCAAAAACTTTTACTTTCAATTTACTTTTTACAGCTATTTCAAACTGTCGACCGGGTCTTTCACCTCCGGTCTATTATTTTTTACTTAGATTTTTCTTGTTTTTCGAAATATTTAAATCTAAATGTGTTTTGTATTAATGTAATAATGTATCAGTATAGCAATGTAACAATCATTTAGATTGGTAAATTGGTACATTACTAGATTGGTATATTATTTAATACTTTGTTTATAGCTTTTGGGAAAATTTCGTATTCAATTAAATGAACTTTTTCCGCTACCGTTTCAGGAGTATCATTTTCTGTAATCTGGAATGATTTCTGAAGAATGGCTTCCCCTTCATCAATTCCTGATGTTACGAAATGTACAGTAGCCCCGCTTTCTTTTTCCTTTGCTTCAATCACCGCGTTGTGAACATGATGTCCCCACATTCCTTTTCCTCCGAATTTCGGAAGCAAAGCCGGATGAATGTTGATTATTTTACCGTTCCAGTTTTCACAGAATTCAGGTTTCAGAATGGATAAAAACCCTGCTAAAACGATTAAGTCTGTATTTCCAGGAATGACTTTGCTCAATTCACTGCTGAAGTTTTTTCCTCTCGGAATCAGAACGTTGTCTATATTATGATTTTTTGCTCTTTCAAGTCCGTAGCACTCTCTGTCGGCCACTACCAACGATATTTTTGCATTCGGGATTTCTCCGTTATCAATAGTATCGATGATTCGCTGAAGATTGGTTCCTGAGCCTGAAACGAGTATAACTAAGTTTTTCATAGATTAATGTAACAATGTATCAGTTTAACAATATAACAATTCATTAAAATTGGTAAAATATTACATTGTTATATTGGTACATTAAAATGATAAGTTTATCTTTTCGTTTCCTTCTGTAATTTCTCCGATTTCGTACGCATCGTCCAAAAGGTGTAATACTTTTTCTGCGTGTTCTGTGTCTACCACAACGATCATTCCGACACCCATATTGAATGTTCCGAACATTTCTTCATGAGCCACACCTCCTCTTTTTTCCAATTCAACCATGATCGAAGGAACATTGATTTTTGATGCGTCAATAGAAGCACATAATCCTTCAGGAATGATTCTCGGAACATTTTCATATAATCCACCTCCGGTGATGTGGGCAATTCCGCAAACTTTTACTTCTTCAAGAACTTTATGGATATCTTTGTAATACAATCTTGTAGGAACTAAAAGTGTTTCGTATAAAGGTTTTCCTTCGAATTCTTCATTGAAATCAGTAAAAACTTTTCTCACCAGTGAAAATCCGTTGGAATGAAATCCTGAACTTGGCAATGCAATAATTTTGTTTCCTGCTTTAATTCCTGAACCGTCAATAATCTGATCTTTTTCAACAATTCCGACGCAGAATCCGGCAACATCATAATCTCCAGGCTGGTACATTCCCGGCATTTCAGCTGTTTCTCCACCGATCAATGCGCAATTGTTGTCTTTACAGGCTTCCACCATTCCTAAGACGATTTCTGCGGCGATTTCAGAATCCAGTTTACCACAAGCTAAATAATCCAGGAAAAATAATGGTTTTGCACCGTGGCAAAGAATATCATTGGCACACATGGCGAAGCAATCTACCCCGATCGAATCGTATTTTTTTGAGTCTAAAGCTACTTTCAGCTTTGTTCCTACCCCATCGGTTCCGGAAACCAACACAGGATTTTTGTATCCTCCGATTTCATAAAAAGCACCAAAACTTCCCAAATGGTTCAGTACATTGGAATTATGGGTTTCGCCAACCGCTTTCTTGATCTTGTCAACGGTTTTGTATCCTTCTTCTTTGTCTACTCCTGCTGATTTGTACGTGTTGCTCATATTATTAATGTAACAGTGACCAGTTTAACAATTTAACAATGCTTTTAATTGTTAATGTGCTAAATTGGCACAATTTATTTCTATGTTAAGTTTCAATTTCGAAAATAAAAAAGCCGACAATCTTAGTAGATTATCGGCGTTGTATCATCTCAGAATTTCAGAGCCCACAATATTCCCTTTCTTGGAGAAACATTCTTTAAAAGTGGTCTGAATATTCATCTTTTTTTCTTTTTGCAAAGATATTAATTTTAAATTAATATTCAAATCTATTTTTCAAGGATAATTTCTACTGCCGAAATTTTTGCAATCTTTTCCTTCAATTCGCTGTCTTTCTCTTCATTAGAAATTTTCTGAGCCGATTTGTCAAAATTATCATTAAAGAAAGGAAGCGTAAAGGTATCGACGATATTTCCGCCGTGAAGTGGAAAACGTTTTGCTGCCGCTTCTAAAACACCCAATCCTCCTCTTGCTCCGGGAGCTGTTGCCATCAATAACATTGGTTTTTCATTCCAAACTGCTCTGTCTTTGATTCTGGAAGTCCAGTCGAATACATTTTTGAAAGCAGTAGAATAGGTTCCGTTGTGCTCGGAAAGAGAAACCAAAAGTATATCTGCAGCATCAATTTTTGAAGCAAAATCTGCTGCCTGTTGAGGCACACCATTTTCTACTTCACGCTGATGTTTATAGATCGGCATTTCAAATTGATTCATATCTATGATTTCCAATTCTGCATTCTGAACGAGTGAAGCGGCATAAGAAACTAAAAGTTTGTTGATTGATGTATCGGAATTGCTTCCGGCTATGGCTAAAATTTTCATTGTTTTTATTTAAGTTTACAAATTTAATATTATTTAAGGTAAGATGGCAAGTCCATCGGAACTTCCATTAAAAGAATTTCGGTATCTTCAACGGCTTCAATGTTGAAACTTTGGGTATCCCAGATTCCCAGACCATCTCTTTCATTTAAAATCCTGTCGCCAATTTTTGCGCTTCCTTTTAAAACAAATGCATATACCCCGTTTCCTTTTTTATGAAGCATATAATTTTTACCGTTGCCTTTGGTAAAGTTTGCCAGGTTGAACCAAGCATCCTGATGAATCCAGACTCCGTCGTCGTTTTTATCCGGTGATAAAATTTGCTGAAATCCATTTATTTTTTCACCTTCTTTAATGCTTTTCTGATCATACCTCGGTTCAACATCAACTTCTCTTGGAAATACCCAGATCTGTAAAAATTTTACTTCTTCATCCTTATTTTTATTGTATTCGCTGTGCATTACACCGGTTCCGGCACTCATCACCTGGATCTCTCCCTTTCTGATAACAGCTGTAGTTCCCATGGAATCCTTATGCTCCAAATCACCTTCCAGCGGAATTGAAATGATTTCCATGTTTTTGTGCGGGTGTGTTCCGAAGCCCATTCCCTGAGAAACGGTGTCATCGTTCAGTACCCTTAATACTCCGAAATGGGTTCTTTCATGGTTTTGATAGTTTGCAAAACTGAATGTATGGTAAGAATTCAGCCAGCCATGATTGGCGTGGCCTCTTGTATCTGCTTTATGATATACTGTTTTCATATTGTGATTATTTATGGTACAAATGTACATTCAATAAATCGGTAAGGTGTTGATGTAGGATAAGAATGGATTTAAGCTAATTCTTGTAGAAGATTTAGAAACTATATGTCTTTAAATTTCGGCTAAAGCCATTTCCATGACATATAAAAAGCGGACTAAAGTCCGCTCCTATTGATTATTTCAAGATACAAAATTTAATTTAAAAATGTACCTGCTGGATTTCTTCTTCAATTTCCTTTGGGGTATCATGTTCTGATTTAATAAAAATCATTGTTAAAACAGCACCCAACAGCATACAGATTCCACCGACTACGATGTAAGCAATTGCCATTTTGCCAAATACACCACTTACAATCGGACCTCCGAAAATCCCGTTAATGATCTGAGGAATCACAATAAAGAAGTTGAAAATTCCCATATAGACTCCCATTTTCTTTTGTGGGATTGAATCGATCAGCATGGCGTAAGGCATGGCTAAAATACTTGCCCAGGCAAATCCCAGTCCGACCATTGAAATCCAAAGATGATGAATATCTTTAATGAAATACATTGAGATTAAACCTAACCCTCCACAAGCTAATGCTAAGGCGTGCGTTTGTTTTTTACCTATAAATTTTGCAATCGGCGTTAAAGCAAAAGCAAAAAAAATGGCATAGAAATTATAACTTCCGAACAAACTTCCTGTCAAGTCTCCGGCTTTATTAAATTCCGCAGAATGGGTATCATCAGGTGAAAGCCCGAAATGATGTGTCGCCAAAGCACTTGTTGTAAAAACCCACATCGTAAACAAAGCGAACCAGGAAAAGAACTGTACAATTCCTAATTTCTTCATCTGAGAAGGTACATTCGCAAAATCTTTAAAGATATCTGAAAGTTTAGATTTTTTTTCTACTACTTCCTTTCCTCCTTCAAATGAAGCAAATTCTTCCGGTGAGTATTCTTTGGTGGTGGTGATGGTGTACAAAATCGATAAGATCAGCACTGCTGCGCCAATGTAGAAAGCATAAATCACATTGTCTGCCACAAATCCTTCAGGCGCTTCATTTGAAATTCCCATTTTTGTAAGCCAGTTTGGTAAATCTGAACCAATTACCGCTCCGATTCCTATTAAAATAGTCTGAACAGAAAAGCCTATCGTTGCCTGATGTTTCGGCAGCATATCTCCCACCAAAGCACGGAAAGGCTCCATGGCAACATTTATAGAGGCATCCATCATTGCTAAGAAAATCACGGCCATCAGCAAAACATTTGCCGCTATCATCTGCGTTACAGAGGCTGCATTGGGAAGCATCACCAATCCGATGGCGCATAAAACCGCTCCTATTAAAAAATAAGGCTTTCTTCTTCCCAGCGGGCTCCATGTGTTATCTCCCATGTGACCGATGATTGGCTGTACAATCAATCCTGTTACAGGTGCCACCAGCCAAAACCATGACAACTCGTGAACATCTGCTCCAAAGTTTGCCAAAATCCGGCTTGCATTTCCATTTTGTAAACCAAAAGCCATCTGGATTCCCAAAAATCCCATGCTCATGTTAATGATCTGAGGCATTGACAGATTGGGCTTTACTTTTTTCATCATTATGTTAATTTGATTTTAATTGTTTAATTAAAGTATCTTCAATCGGAGTTTTTTCAACGACCACTTTATCTACAATCTCATTGGGAACCGTTACAGAAAGAACGTATTGTTTTACTTTCCATTGTCCGTTAATTTTTTCAACCACACCGGAACCGCGGCAGATCTTCATTTGAGTATCGAGCAATTCATCGAACCACGCCAGTTTTCCATCATTGCTGAAATAGATATTTCTTTTTAATGATGTGAAATCCCATGTTCTTTTTTTGTCGAAATGAGGTTTAGCCCAGATCATAAAAGCTTTTTTATCCCAGACTTCCGTTGCATCTGTTCCGATGAAGGTAGATTCATCTGCGAAATAATTGAAATAGGTTGTAAAATCTGCTTTTGCAGCTGCGACGTTGAATCCGTCGAGCATTGTCCCGATTTCTGCTTTTTCTTTTTCAAATTTTTTCTGAGCTGAAATGGTCGTAAAGCTCAATATACACATGATGAAAGTAAAGAATATTGTTGTTTTTTTCATATTTAATTATAAACCTTTAAATTTTATTTTTTAACGCAAAGGAGCGCAAAGCTTTCTTCTTAACTACTAACCGTTTTTAAGTTCGCAAAGGCGTTTCACTCAGCAAAGGTGAATGAATTTATTTTTAAGTTACTTTAATTCAATAACCATAGAAGTTTTTGCGGGTATGGTAAGATTATTCTGTAATGAAAATTCTTTATCGGAGATGATGTCTTTTCCTTTTGAAAATCCTTTTAATGATTCAGCAAAATGCTTCAAATCCAATGTTTCTTCTTTTTCATTGTTATTTAAAATAACCATTACGCTTTCCTTTTCGTTATATCTAAAATAAACAAAAACATTGTTCTGCGGGACAAAATTTTTAGTTTTTCCGGTGTGGATTACTTCTTTTCCTTTCCTCCAGTTCAACAGTTTTTGAGTAAACTGATAAAATTCCTTTTGTTCGGCAGTCTGTTCTGAAGGTTTAAAAGCATTTACTTTGTCAGACTTCCATCCACCCGGAAAATCTCTCCGGATATCGGCATCGCCACCTTTATTTTTATCACCGCGCATTCCGACTTCCGAGCCATAATAAATCTGTGGAATTCCGCGAACGGTTGAGATCATTGTTAAACCTAACTTATAAGCTTTTGGATCATTATTGAATATTTCATTCCATCTTTCGGTATCATGATTTTCAAAGAAAACCATTACGTTATTGATATCGGGGTAAAGGAAATCGCTTGCCAGGCTGTTGTATATACGATTCATTCCGCTGTCCCAGCCTTCTTTTTCCTTTAATGCTTTCGGCATATCGCCGTACAACATAAAATCCATCACCGACGGAAGATTGGAATTATAATTTGCCGCTTCACCCGTTTTTGAATCTTTCTGCCATGCCGAAATATATGCCGCTGTATTCAGCCATGTTTCTCCAACAATATTAAATTTCGGATATTCATCGGTAATTGCTTTAGCCCATTTAGCCATCGCTTCCTTGTCATTGTAAGGATAGGTATCTACACGAAAGCCTCCCAGATCTGCATATTCGATCCACCAGATGGCATTTTGAGTAAGATATTTTAAAACCAAAGGATTTTTTTGGTTAATATCAGGCATTGTTGTATCAAACCAGCCGTCCAACGCTAATTTTTTATCAATATCGGAAGCATTGGTATCAAACTGTGTGGTTGTTTTGTAATTGGAACGTTTAAAACCATTTTCTCCGCTACTAAACCAATGAATCCAGTCTTTTGTCGGCAGATCTTTGATCATCCAGTGTGAAACTCCCCAGTGATTCGTGACATAATCCATCACGAGTTTCATGTTTCTTTTGTTTAATTTTTGGGAAAGTTCGCGGTAGTCTTCATTGGTTCCGTATCGGGCATCTATTTTATATAAATCGGTCTGTGCATAGCCATGATAAGAATATACTTTTTCATTGTCTTCATTCACCGGAGTGAGCCAGACTGCCGTTGTCCCAAGATTCTGGATATAATCGAGATTATTGATGATTCCGCGCAAATCTCCGCCGTGACGTCCGTTGGGAAGGCTTCTGTTTGCTTTTTCCGTTAAGTCCGGGCTTGAATCATTTTTCTCATCACCATTGGCAAAACGGTCGGGCATAATCAGATACATTACATCCTTAGACGTAAAAGATTCTCTATCCGCAGAATTGGGTTCTCTCTGCTTTAATTCGTAAGTGTAAGAGCTGGTGATTTTTTTTCCTTTTCTAGTATTGATCTTAAACTTCGGAACATTGATCTCATTGGTATTTAAAGTTATAAAAACGTAATTCGGATTTTCTACTTTCTGAATATCTTTGATCTGAACTCCGTCTGAAATTTCGATTTCGTCATTGGCAACATTTTTTCCATAAACCAGGACCTGAAGTTCAGGATTTTTCATTCCTTTCCACCAAAAGGCAGGTTCTACTTTTTGAATTTGTGAAAATGCAACGGATGCTGCCGATAAAGCAAATATTGTATATATTTTTTTCATTTTAAGATTTTTAAAACGTTAACAAAGATTTTAACTTTGAAAAAGTCGTTTTGTATGGTGTGTAATTATTAGCCCCGATAGAAACGGCGTCCTTTTTCGTTACGGCCTCCGCTTCGCTCCGGCCGCAACAAAAAAGATACAGTACTTCGGCAGGCTCAGCATAAATTCCAAGCGGGAAAAAGCTTCTAAAAATAAAAAACTTTGTCAAAGATTAAACTTTGACAAAGTTGATAATATATTACAATGGTTTTATCGAAATTGCAAAACCGCCGCTTCGTGCCATTTTAAAATTGATCTTAGACTTACTCGTAATCTGTTTTTTATAAATGTGATAGCTTTGAGGATTGTCGATGTAATCTGCATCTTTGCCATCTTCATAAATTACCGCTTCGTACTTTTTGCCTTTATCAAGGAAAGAAAAATCCACGGTGTAATCACGCTTATTCTCATCGGTAATACCGCCCACAAACCAATTTTCTGTACCTTTTGCTTTTCTTGCGGTGATGATGTAATCTCCGGGTTCAGCTGATAAAATTTTAGTATCATCCCAATCTGCCGCTACATCTTTGATAAACTGGAAGGCATCCATGTGTTTTTTGTAGTTTTCAGGCAGGTCGGCAGCCATCTGAAGGGGCATGTACATTACCACATAAAGAGCCAGCTGCTTTACTAAAGTCGTCTTTACAAAACGCTTATCACCCGGGAAATAGTAATCCAATTTCGTCTGGAAAATCCCCGGTGTATAGTCCATCGAGCCCCCCATCCATCTTGTAAACGGAAGAATGGTTTGGTGATCCGGGTTATTTCCGCCGAAAGCTTCGTATTCCGTTCCCCGTGCTGCTTCAGCAGAAATATAGTTCGGGTAGGTACGGCTTTCTCCGGTAGGTCGCACGGATTCGTGAGAGTTAACCATGATTTTGTACTCATTTGCCTTTTCAGCAATTCTGTAGAAGTGGTTGATGGACCACTGAGAATAATGATGTTCTCCCCGAGGGATCATATCTCCTACATATCCTGTTTTCACGGCATCGTAGCCATATTTATTCATTAGCTGATAAGCTTTATCGGCCCATCTCTCATAGTTCGTTGCAGAACCTGAAGTTTCATGGTGCATAATCAGCTTGATACCTTTTGAATGTGCGTATTCATTCAACATTTTGATATCAAAATCCGGGTAAGGCGTGATGAAATCGAAAACAAATTCTTTTGAATGCCCAAACCAGTCTTCCCAGCCGATATTCCATCCTTCGATCAAAAGCCCCTGGAAACCGTTTTCTGCGGCAAAATCAATGTATTCTTTAGCTTTTGTATTGTTGGCAGCATGTTTTCCGTTAGGCGTTAATTTAGAAAAATCGGTTACTCCAATACGGACATTTGATTCCGGTTGGCCGTATGCCCATTGTGATTTCCCGATGATCATTTCCCACCATACACCCATGTACTTTGTAGGATGAATGTAAGAAGTATCGGTATATTTTGTAGGTTCGTTAAGGTTGAAAAGCATTTTTGAATCCATCACTTCTTCTGCTTTCGGAGCCACAACAATGGTTCTCCA
Organism: Chryseobacterium lineare; assembly: GCF_977014045.1. NCBI lineage: Bacteria > Pseudomonadati > Bacteroidota > Flavobacteriia > Flavobacteriales > Weeksellaceae > Chryseobacterium > Chryseobacterium lineare. Next base: position 1,671,526 of record NZ_CDRNIQ010000001.1, read on the forward strand.
AGGCGTTACGGAGGGTGTCTGAATATATCCTTTTGCTCCCTGCCTGTCAGCAGTAAGATGTGTTTTGAATTTAAAATTAACCGCATCCACTTCAAGATGAGAAGCCGGATAATCTAAAACTGCCGCTTCTGCAACGTTAATATATAATGGTTCTTTACCTTCCTGCTTCAGCATTACCGGTGACTGCACTGCATTTTTTATCAAAGTCTGCGAAGCATTGGCATCTGCCGCTTTCGGCCATCTTGCAGGGATCTCGGAAAGTTTTGTCTCCTGGTATTGGTACTCCTGAGAATCATAATCGGCAACGATCCACCAGGCTTTCATGTCGGTTGGGAAATCAATCTCGGAATCTTCTTCACGGATTACGAAATAATTAAGGTTTTTCTGCTGCGGAAATTCATACCTGAAGCCTAACCCATCGTTAAAAAGTCTGAACTTAACGATAATATTCCTGTCAGTAGTATCCTGGTGCAGCGTAACTGCTAATTCATTATAGTTGTTAATATAATTTTTCTTCTCCCCTAAAATCGGTTGCCAGGTTTCATTTTTTGCATCACGTTTTTCATCAACTTTCGTAAAGCCGTTATTAAGATCAAATTTTACATCTTCGGGTTTAGCAATTTCAGATGCAAATTTGATAGAAGTATCTTTAAATAATCTCAATCCCAGTTTTGAATCTTCAACTATTATTTTTCCGTTGTATTTTAGGTTATAGAAAGGTACGCCCTGCTTCAGCTGGAAATCCATTTCAAATTTTCCGTCCGGCGATTTTAAAGATTGTGCATTAACACCCACAAACATCATCGAGAACAATAATGCCCCAATTGTAATTTTCTTCATAATGATCATTTATAAACTTTAAAAATAAAGAAAGTGCTGCCGAAAAGCAACACTTTGCTATATTATTCAACTTAAATTAATATTATAATGGCTGGATTTTGTAAGTTCCCATTTTTACATCGATAGAAATTTTATAACTACCTCCTGTTCCATCAAATTTAATATTCCCGTTACTTCCTTTTGGTCCTAAATATCCAGTATTCCCATCAGCTGTAATATTTCCCCAATCCAAATCTCCCCAGCTTTGTTGTCCTAAAAATTTAAATTCAGAAGCAGCCGGAAGTGCTACAGTATATTCAAACTTACCATTTCCTAAGCTTGTCATTGGAATTGCCGTTCCTGCATTCCATCCATTGACAGTTCCTACTAAATATACATTAGCAGGATTCCAAGTATTAACAGATGAAGCTGAAACAGTGATGGATTTTACAGTTGCATCTGCATCAATAACAACCTTATACATTCCTGTTGTCCCATTAAACTGGATATTTTCAGGAGTTGACGCAGCTAAGTTTGTTGACCAAGTTTTAAAATATTTGTTTCCCGCATTCATTCCTGCAACATCAAGGCTATAATTTGTTGGTCCCCAATCTTGTTGTCCCAAAAATCTAAATGTTTTTCCATTTTCTAAATACGTATAGATTGTTGAAAGATTATCTTTTTTGTATAGTAATTGTGATGTCGCCGCATCCCAGCCTACAGCTGATGCATCACCTACTATATAAAATGATGGATAAGCGGTCATATAAGGCTGAACATTGATCGTTAAAACATTAGAATTAACAGGATTATAACTACCTAATTTAGAAGATAATCTTACTTCTATATCAGTAGCAACATTGGGAGCAAGGCCTGCATCTAACATCATATTATTAAAATCAGCAACGGTATAGCTAACTTTTTTAGCCCCATCTGCTAAATCTATATTTTTGGGGCTGGCGAAATTTGTTCCCTTTAAAGAAATTTGTAATTGATTCTTTTGAGCAACACTTACTCCATAATCAGGAGCACTCCAATCAAAAGTAATGGCAGTTTGAGCTTCATTATCTTTAATTAAAACTAAAGTAGTTTTATCTGCTTTTAGATTAGATGCTGACGGATTTTGTAAAACAGCCTGATCTTCATCTTTATCACAAGAAGCTATTAAAAAAGCTACCACAAAAAGTGTGAATATTTTAAATACATGTTTCATTTTAATAGTGTTTTTTTATTAATAGCCAGGATTTTGAACCAAATTAGGATTTGCTACAATCTCATTAGCTGGCAAAGGAAATAGATTTCTGTAGTCTTCAACAGCTTTACCATCTTTCACGCCCCCTTTCCAAGGCCATAGATAAGAGCCTGTCGTAAATTTACCATAACGAATTAAGTCCGTTCTTCTTGTTCCTTCCCAAGACATTTCTCTTGCTCTTTCATCTAAGAAAAAATCGGTATTAATTGATGTAACCGTATTACCTCCTGCTCTTGTTCTCAAGGCATTCACATACCCTAATGCAGTAGTAACATTTCCTCCCGATCCCCCTCTTGTAACAGCTTCCCCGTACATTAAATAAATATCAGCTAAACGATACAAAGGAATATCTGCGTCTACGAAATTACCAGAGGTATCTGACCCAGGTGCTCCATTAGAATATTTTATATTTTTATATTTGATAAATGCGTAACCGTCTGTAAAAGTTGCTACATTGTTAATTTCTAAATTCTGACCAGTCGTATAAAAATTCCCTCTTTGATCACTTGGAGAACCTGCAAATAGATTAACAAAAGATTTTGTAGTTCTAAGACCACCCCAGCCTCCATTTATTCCAAAATCAGAAGCAGGCATAGATCCTCCAACAGCAGCATGTACCATGAAAGTTGAACCACCATAAGTTTTTGTACTTGTACCATCGTAGTTTACAGATAGAATAACTTCAGGGTTACTTACATTATTATCAGCCATAAATAATGATCCATAATTTGATTTCAGAGAATAACCAGCACTTATAATTTTGTTACAATACGTAATACAATCTGTATATCTTCCTGTACCTGTGTAAACTTGTGCATTTAAATACAATCTTGCTAATAAAGCCCAAGCTGCCGCTTTATCTGCTCTTCCATACTCATTAGTTCTTGCATCTTTAAGATCATTGGCACAAGCCAAAAGTTCAGCTTCTACATACTTGAATAATTCTGCTCTCGTAATTCTTGGTGGAGGATTATTAATAATATCTGTAGTTTCTATTACATTAGGAACGTTTCCAAATAAATCTAATGCGTGATAGTAAGATTGTGCTCTCAAAAAACGCGCTTCGGCACGCATATATTTTGCCTCAGTCAGATTATTTCCTGTAATGCCGTTTGTGGAAAGTTTTTCATCTGTAGTGTTTTTAATAAATTCATTACTTATAGCAATTACACTATAGATTCTGTAATATATCGCTGTTATAAAAGGGTTCGAAGCATCCCAAGTCATTCTATGCATTTCTGGTAGACCAGAATCTGCCCAAGCGATAACAGCTTCATCAGTTGTTAAGACCTGCATACTATACATTTGACGAAGATAATTGGAAAATCCACCATCAATACCTCCAATATCAGTATTTGCATCTCCATTATTCTGATCTCCTTGTCCTCCAATAGCCAGCCCAGCATAGATTTTTGCTAAAGCAGGTTTATAGTTATTAAAGTCTTTATATAATACAGAGGAAGTAAGTCCTAAACTTGGTTCTCTTTCCAGATCTTGTGAGCACGAGCCTGCTGAAATTACAGTTCCCAGCACAATAGATCCTATAATTATTTTTTTGTATAAATATTTATTTTTCATGTTAATTAAAATTGAAAGTTAAATCCTAATGAATACACTTTAGGCCTTTGATAAAATCCATTATCCACACCATTAAAAATCTCTGGATCAATACCTTTATATTTAGTGATTACAAAGACATTTTGTGCCATAGCATTTATTCTTAAATTAGTTCCTTTCCCCATAAATTCTCCAACATTATAACCAACCGTCAAATTATCCATCCTTAAAAATGAAGCATTTTCAACAAACATATCAGAAAATAACTGGGTAGTTGCAAATTGTGTATTTAAAACACTTACATTAGTATTACTCAAGAAATTATTATTTTGAATATTCGCAATTGAACTGTTAGAAGCTGAATTATTATAGACATAGTTTCCTAAGATAGCCCTAAGTGTAGTTCCAAAATCCCATTTTTTGTAAGATATCTTAGTAGAAAAACCTAAAATTGCGCTTGGGTTAGGCGATTTATAAAAATATTTATCAGAATCATCAATTTTTCCATCTGTGTTTCTATCTACATATACTCCTTCAAGAGCTTTTCCATTACTATCATAAACTTGCTGGTAGACAAAGAAAGAGTTGGGTGCATATCCTACAGAATTCCATTCTATATAGTTATTAATTCCTGTAATATTTGATGATGATGTCTGAAATCTATACGAAGAATCAACATATTGTGAGAAGCTAATAATTTTAGGGTTTGCCTTACTGAAGTTAAAATTAACGTCCCATGTTAAATTCTCATTTTTTACAGGTATAATATTCAGATTAAATTCAATTCCTTTATTATCAATTACGCCTACATTTTTCGTAACAAAGTTATTAAGACCTCCTGCCCATGTCGGTACATTCGCAATCAAGCTGTTATCATCCGTTCTTTTTGCAAACAAATCTACCGAACCGTTGATTCTATTATTCAAAATTCCAAAATCTAATCCTATGTTTTTTGCAGTAGTAGTTTCCCATCTTAAATTTGGGTTATAAATATCTGGTCTTAGCAACGTGTAAAAAGTATCACCAAGCTGATACTGTGAAGTACTGCTATTACTATATGAATATGAACCAAAAGCGGTGTAAAAACCTCCTGTTTCTTGTTGCCCAGTTTGTCCCCAACCTGCTCTTAATTTTAAAGAATTAATAAGTTTTACATTCTTCAAGAAACTTTCTTCATTAATTTTCCATGCAACGGATACGCCCGAGAAATTACCCCATAAGTTATTTTTATCTGTACCGTTCCAGAAAGTAGATGACCCATCTCTTCTGATTGATCCGTTAATAATATATCTATTGGCTATAGTAAAAATACCTCTTGCATAGTATGACTGCATCGTTCTTTGGTTATCTCCCGCAGTCGAAAAATCGGTTTTTTGACCATTCCCATAATAAGTTGGTGCTACTGGAGTTATTTCATGTTTATCCTGATAAGAGTAACCTCCAATAATATCAATATTGGTAGCTATAGCGTCTATTTTTTTAACATAATTAAAATATGTTTCCAATAATTTACCTTTAGCTTCCTGCGAATATGAACGATAAGATCCTAAAGTGCCAATACCTTGTGCATAATTCGCAGCCACAGCCGTAGAACCGTCACTTTTTGCATAATCATAAGAAACATTTGCTACTAATCTTAAATCTGGTAAAAAATGAAGCTTATAGTCTACTTGTAAACTTGGAATGATTCTGAAAACAGATGATAGATCTCTTTTACTGTATAGTAGACCAAGAGGGTTTCTTGTTCCATTTACATTTAGTCCGGTAGCTGTGTTTGCAGGATCCAACCACTCATAATATCCTCCATAATTAGAATTACCAGAATATATCGGTTGTGTCGGGTCAAAATAAATAGCAGCACCTATCGCTCCTCCATCAGGGAATCTGTTTTCCGTAAATGTTCCTTTTAAATTTGCATTAATTGATAAATGGTTGTCAAAAAACTTTGGCGATAGATTTAATCCCAAAGAAGTTCTTCTAAATTCATTAGTTTTAACAATACCATTCTGTTCATTATATCCTAAAGATAATCTATAAGGTAAACCTTTAATTCCTCCAGAGAAAGACACATTATTATCAGTACCTAAAGCCTGTTGATAAATTTGGTCTTGCCAATTTGTATTAGCATTTCCCAAATAAGATTTTTGCTGTGTTGTACCATAGGTATTTACAAAACTTCTGAATTGATCTGCATTCATAACATCTGTATTCCCCATTTTAGTTGAGACAGAAAAATTGGTATTAAAATTTACCCTGAATTTTCCCGCCGTTCCTTTTTTGGTTGTAATTAATATAACCCCATTAGTTGCTCTGTTACCATAAATGGCAGTAGCAGAAGCATCTTTAAGAATATCAAAAGTTTCGATATCATTTGGATTAATTAATGATAATGGATTTGTTGCTCCTGCTAAACTATTCGTTTCTAAAGGAACCCCATCAATAACTATTAGAGGATCATTATATTGGAAAGAAGAACTACCTCTCACCCTGATTGTAGATCCTGATCCGGGAGCTCCTCCATTTCCAGTAACTTGTACCCCTGGTGTTTTACCAACAATCAATTGATCAGCAGTTGTAGCTCCTCCATTAAAATCTTTAGCAGTAACAGAAGTTATCGACCCCGTAAGATCCGTCTTCTTCTGTTTCCCATAGCCAATCAGAACAACCTCTTCTATTTTTTTCTCTTTCGTAGCAGAGTCGCTTGTTTGCGCATGAATTATTGTACTTGCCAATAAAAATGCAGGCGCAATTTTTAATACCGTTGTAAAATTTTTCACAATATTATTTTTATATAGTTTCTTTTTTATCGTACAAGGCCAGAGCCTGCTGCAATTTAAAAAAATTTAATAATTATCATAAATTTTAAAAAATTTTATTAAAATTATGTAAATTAAACGAACATTTTAATGCATACATCTAACTGCCAGTTATTTAAACTAAAATATGCATCACATAGCACTATTTTAAATTTAACAAAAAGTTAAACATTTGTTTAACTAAATATAATATCCGACTGTCTTGATAGACTTTAAAACCGTTTAAAAAGAAGGCTTACGGTATTCCGCAGATATTCGTTATCTTTGCACATAAAACTTTACTATAAATGTCGAACAGAAAGATGATTACGGCAGCTTTGCCTTATGCAAACGGACCGGTTCATATAGGACATTTGGCAGGGGTATATATTCCTGCGGATGTTTACGCAAGATTTCAGAGAAGATCAGGAAAAGAGGTAGCGTTTATCTGTGGTTCGGATGAACACGGAATTCCTATTACCATAAGAGCTAAAAAAGAAGGAGTTACCCCACAGGATATCGTTGATAAATACCATGAGATCATCAAGAAATCTTTCTCAGATTTGGGGATCTCATTTGATGAATATTCCAGAACGACTTCTAAAAAACATTACGAGACAAGTCAGGATTTCTTTAAGGTTCTTTATGAAAAAGGGAAGTTCACGGAAGAAGTATCTGAGCAGTATTTTGATGAGCAGGCAGGAGAATTCCTTGCAGACCGGTATATTGTCGGAACATGCCCTAACTGTGGCAACGAAAACGCATATGGAGATCAGTGCGAGCGATGTGGCTCTACCCTTTCACCTTCTGAGCTGATTAATCCAAAATCAATGCTTAGCGGAAATGTTCCTATTTTAAAAGAAACAAAAAACTGGTATCTCCCATTAAATGAATATGAAGATTTCCTTAACGAATGGATCATAGAAGGCCATAAAGACGATTGGAAACCCAATGTGTACGGACAGGTAAAATCATGGCTGAATGACGGACTAAAACCGCGCGCCATGACAAGAGATCTCAACTGGGGTGTCCCGGTTCCGCTTCCTGGTGCTGAAGGAAAAGTATTATATGTATGGTTTGATGCGCCGATCGGCTATATTTCTTTCACCAAAGAATGGGCCGAGAAAAACGGAAAAAACTGGAAAGACTACTGGCAGAGCGAAGAATCTGATCTGGTTCACTTTATCGGAAAGGATAATATTGTGTTCCACTGTATTATTTTCCCAAGTATGATGAAGGCTCACGGAGATTACATTATGCCGGCAAATGTTCCTGCTTTTGAATTCCTGAATCTTGAAAACGATAAAATTTCGACCTCAAGGAACTGGGCGGTCTGGGCGCACGAATATGTAGAAGATTTCCCCGGACAACAAGATGTGTTGAGATACGCTCTCCTTTCATCGGCTCCGGAAACAAAAGATAATAATTTTACATGGAAAGATTTCCAGACCAAGAATAACTCTGAACTGGTAGGAATTTTCGGAAACTTCATCAACAGAGTTGCCGTGCTGATTCATAAATATTACGATGGTGTTGTTCCGCAAGGTGATGTAAATGCTCCTGAACTACAGGAAATCAATAAGTCAGCAAAAGAAATTGCAGGGTTTTTAGAGAACTATGAGTTCAGAAACTCTTTAACAGCCTTAATGAATCTTGCCCGTTTCGGAAACCAGTATTTACAGACTGAAGAGCCTTGGAAAACCATTAAAGACAATCCTGAAAAAGCGGCGCATTCATTATTTGTCGGCGCACAGATTGCCGTTGCTTTAGCACAGTTGTGCGAGCCATTTATGCCTTTCAGCTCTGAGAAGTTACTGAATATGTTTAATGTTGAAAAACAAAGCTGGATTGATATTGAAACGAAATCTGTATTGATAGAAACAGGTCATAAAATCAATGAATCATCTCTTCTTTTCTCTAAGATCGAAGATGATGTTATTGAAGCCCAGATCCAAAAGCTGGAAAACACAAAACAAAACAATAAGAAAACAAACCCTAACGCCAACCCTATGAAAGAAGAAATCACTTTTGATGATTTTACAAAGATTGACTTGAGAACAGCTACTATTGTAGAAGCTGAAAAAGTGGAAAAAGCAGATAAATTATTAAAACTGACGGTTGACACCGGTGTTGATGTAAGAACTGTAGTTTCAGGGATTGCAGAAAGCTTTACTCCGGAAGAAGTGATCGGGAAGCAGGTGATGATCTTATTAAATCTGGCTCCAAGAAAAATCAGAGGCATCGAGTCTCAGGGAATGTTATTATTAACAACGAAACCTGATGGAAAATTATCTTTTGTAACCCCGGACGACAGTAATGTAGAAAACGGTATTGAAATAGGTTAATCCATCATTCTTAGATATACAAAATCCACATGAAATTCATGTGGATTTTTTTGTTTGTCATTGCGGGAAAGAAATGACTTACACTTTATTTCTTAGTCAGTTTAGCCAGATAAGCATCCTCATCCTGCAAAACCTTTTTAATGTTGAAACCATTATGTTCCGCAGCATTTTTTAAGGTATTAAAGTCAAGATACAGCCATTTGATCGCTTCTTCCGATTCACCTTTGTAGTGAACAATATAATCGAGTTCGCCATAATATCCTTCTGCCGGAATGTAGACACCGCCGTCTTCATCGCGGTCGAACATATAGAGAATATCCGTACTGTCGATCAGGATCTGTCCGTTTTCATTCAGAAGGGAGTGCAATTTTTTAAGATAAATATCAATTACTTTAAGGCTTTGAAAAATCCCTGTTCCGTTCATCAATAAAAGGATCGTATCATAGGTTTCATCCGAAAACTGAAGCATATTTTCACAAACTGCTTTCCTTATTCCCCGTAACCGGCACACTTCAATAGATTTTGGCGAAATATCAAGGGCCGTAACATCTAGGCTTCTTTCGTTCTGAAGATACAGAGAATGCGAACCCGCTCCCGCTCCGATATCAAGAACTTTTCCCTGAGCCAGTATCAAAGCTTTCTGCTCGATTTCATTCATTTCTTCAAAATCACGGAAGAGATATTCTACTGGAAGTTCATCCAGTTCGGAAATTGAAGTTTCAGTCTGCAGATCCTGAGGATTTTCCTGATGGTAATAATCCCAGATCGCCTTTCCCATAAGGTCTTTCATAGTGCTAATTATGGCTGTAAAGATAGCTGTTTTTGATGTATTTTCCGGGTACTATTAAGTTATTAACGCTATGTCCGCAAGAAACGTTTGCTGTAGCAAAGCGAAATGAAGAATCTCTTGTAGTTATTAACGCTATGTTCGCAAAAGTCTATAGTTTTATGCATATTCTTTCGAACGCAAAGGCGCTTTGCTCAGCAAATGATAGCGAATCATAAAACCTGGGTGGCTGAGGTTACTCGAAGCCACCAGGGCACTACCAATCTGAAACACTCTCACCCTCACACTTATACCCTAAAACTCTCAAACCATCCTCTTTTTTGCAAGATGATTACATCGTACGTCACAAGCACCTTGCAAGGTAGCTTGCAAGCATCGTGCAAGGTACGTCACAAGCATCGTGTTAGCCTCGACACAATCATCTTGCTCCGTAAGGTTAGTTCATCTCGTCTTGTCAACTCCTCATGCATCGGGCGGTCAACATACCCTTGACGGTACGGTCAACACATCCTTGACAGTACGGTCAACACACCCACTACAGTACAGTCAACACCGCATTGACAAGCAATAGCGAATTCGCCCAAAAACCTCTTTTGAAAGATAAGCCTATCAAAAAACGCAAAGCTCCATTCTATAACATAAAATGAAGCTTTGACTAAGTAAATGAAAAACAAGGTATCGTTATAGCGCAGGACCTGCTGCATCTTTTATTTCTTCGAGAAGTTTTTTTCTCTCGCGGAGTCTTCTTCTGGCAATGACCGATTTTCCCGTGAGCATCCTGATAAATCGTACGTATTCGAAACGTTCTTTTCCAAAATGATGGGTAAAAACATAGATCAGAATACCGAGGCCGGCAAGGATAATATATCCGAATATCTTTTTGGAGGCGACAATTATTGCATTCAGCTGAATGAGTTTCATATTGGCTGCAACATTCTGAGGAGTCACCGTCATTCCATCCATATACACCGCCAGATCCCCGATGGCTACTACCTGGAAACGGTACTGAAACCATGAATACAGCGCTGAAAACACGCCCACTGCGAGGAATGTTCTCCATACCAGCACAAGACCAATGGCTGCAAGCATTTCATCCATTTCAAGTTTATCCAACGTATAAAACCACACTGAGATGAAGAGCGCTCCCATTCCGTATCCTTTCAGGAACATCGGAAGATACCAGTAATCGTAGCTGAATTCCAATACCATTGAAAAATACATCACAATCGCATAACCCAGCATCGCTGCAAAACCGGAAAAAATGAACATTTTCAGCGGGATCTCTTTTTTAAACCAGAAGATGGCCGTCATACCTGCCAGTATCAGTCCGGGAATCATTAAGAGATTCAGCCGGGCATTTGTAAGTTGGTCGTATCCTAAAACTCCTACTGCAAAAGTATTCTGAATAGAAGTTGTCCCTAAAAACATTCCCAGACATAAGAGCATGAACAGCCCGTGCTGCACATTATTTTTAGTGAAAATTTTAAAAGATAAATAAGGTCTCTTTAACGTCAGCTGTCGTATGGTAAGCAATGCAAAACTGATGAATGCAGCAATTCCGGCATTGATGATCTTATCTGAATTGAGCCAGTCCTGTTGTTTTCCAAACGAAAAAACATACGCCGAAAACATAAAGGTAGACACAAAGAGCAAAACACTGAGCCAGTCTATATAATGCAGAGGAATTTTTAAGGCAAAATATTTATCATGCATAAAAACCCAGTGCAGAAGAGCCAGAATGAAACACCCTACCGCCGCCATGATGTAGAAATGCTGCCAGTTGTAACGGATGGAAATATCAACCGCATAGTAAGCAACTATCTGATTCAAAACCAGCACAAAGGTGTAAAACGCGCCGTAAAATACTCCTCTATTTCCGATCATCGCCATCAACGGAAGGAAAAGCTCAATTGTCACCATCATTTTTAAAAACCCGATAACCAGTGAACTGAACACAAAGATCATAGGGTCAAACGTCGTGGAATTCAGGTAGCTTAATAATCCCAACAGGACCAGCAAAACCACCATTTTATCTCTGACTTTAAATCTCATTTTCATTCTGAGAACGATGGGCATACAGGCGCCCATACCGATCGTAGTGGCATAATTGGCCCACATGAAATATTCGGTCATCGCACCTGTGCCGCTGACAAGATAACTGATGTTTCCCGTGTACACCCCTCCCAACGGCATCACTACCGCGAGCAGCAATACAATGAGAAGTAGCTGTATGGGCTTGGGAACCCAGTCGTTGTATAGTCCTTTGTTGTACATATTTTGATTTTATGAAGAGCCAAGTAAAAAGGCAAAAGTAAAAAGTATGGTGCGGAATACAGATTCATCAACTGATGAAAACTTTTACACATTTTTCTTTTTCATAGCTTTAATATTTAATGTGAGCTTTACTTTTTACTTGGCTCTTTTTACTTTTTACTTATTAAACTTACATTCACATTCATTCCTGCGCTCAGCTTATTGAGATCCGCTTTCTTGTTGGATTCTGTAAATTCTATTCTTACCGGAATTCTCTGCTGAACTTTGATAAAGTTTCCGGTAGAGTTATCCATTGGAACACTGGAATATCTTGAGCCTGTCGCGGCAGAAATAGCCGTTACAACACCTTCAAATTTTTGTCCGCCCAGCGCATCTACGGTCATCATCAGCTTTTCACCGATCTTGATATCAGGCATCTGGCTTTCAAGGAAATTGGCAGTCACCCATTTTTGTCCATTTAATACAATGGTCGCTACCTGCTGCCCCGGCTGTATCAGCTGACCTTCAGAGATTGTTCTGCGTCCCATTACTCCGTCATACGGTGCCGTGATTACGGTATAGGAAAGATTGATCTTTGCCATATCCAAAGCAGCTTTTGTTCTTTTGATCTCCGCATCATTGATTCCCAATTTGCTTTTCACTTCGGTCGTAGAAAGGTTTGCAGATTGTTTTTGGTTAACTAATGTTTCATAAGCAGCTTTCTGTGCTTCATATTCGGTTTTCACCTGATCGTACTGCTGTCTTGTCACCGCTTCGGAAGCCAACAGGTTTTTATAACGGTTAAGATTCTGTTCAGCATTCCACAACCTTGCTTTTGCACCGGCAATATTGGATTCCATCACACTGACATTATTGGATACCGTATTTACGGAAGAACTGGTAGCTGTTCTCTGGGCAAGGGCATTCTGGTAAGCGGCCTCTGCCTGACCCAGCTGGGTAAGAATTTCGCGGTCATCAAGGATTACCAAAGTATCTCCTTTTTTCACCTTCTGATGTTCTATGAATTTTATCTCTTTTATATAAGCTGAAACCCTCGTGTTGATGGGATTGATGAATTCTTCCACCTGTGCTGCTTCTGTATAGGTTTTATCGCCCACATGAAAATATTCGCGCACCAGCCAGAATAACCCTAAACCAATCACCAGGAAGACGATGGTATTGGAGATAATGGCTCTTATTCTGTTCTTTTTATTTTGTTTTTTCTTCGCTGCAGCAGCCCCTTGTACCTGAGCAGAAGATGCATTCTGTATATTTTGTTCCTTGTTTTCCATTGTTTATTTACCTTTTAAAAATTATAATGTTCCCGTAGATTTCAGAAGATTGTAATATTGATACAGCATGTTGATCTCTGCATTGGCATAATCTAATTCTGACTGTAATTTCTGATTCTGTGCATCGATCATTTCTGCCTGTACCGCCAGCTGATTCAGATATTTGGCTTCAGTAATTTTGTAGTTTTCTTCTGCCAGTTGTTTAGCATCATTAAGAATTTCCGCCTGCTGAATCGATTCCTGATATTTGATATAAGCGGCATTCACGGCCATATCCACATTCTGCTGAGTCAGGGTTACCGCATCACTCGCCTGGTTTTTCTGAAGCTCACCCAACTTTACCCGTTCTTTGGTTTTGTATAAATTGTCGATGTTATAACTCAGTGAAATTCCTGTCTGCCACCCGCCCGAATACATATCTATAACAGGATTTCTTGTGGTGACGGGTCTTTGCAAAGTATAGCCGCCAAACCCTGAAACGGTAGGCATCTTATCAGTTTTAATAATTTCAATATTCTTATCAGCAATATTAACATTGGTTTGTGCAGATTTAAGCAAAGGATTGTTGTCATAGGCAAGATTCAGATAATACTCTATTCCGATTCCGGATTCTTTGTTTTCCAGACTTTCAACGGGAACAATTTCTGTATCTGAAGGCAGGCCAAGGGCAATATTCAGATTATAATTAAGAATTTTCCTGTTGTTAACCAATGTCAGAATCCCCTGATCTAAATTTTTAATAGCAAGCTCACCACGGATCACTTCGTTTCGGGTGACCATCCCCTGCTGGTAGAATTTCTGAATGTTTTTGAGACGTTCTTGTGCCAGTTTCTTATTGCTCTGAAAAACCTCCTGCTGATTTAAAATTTTATAAACATCGAGATAGTTAGAGATCACCAGGAACTTTACATCCTGCTTGTTCTTTTCGAGATCCAATTCAGAAAGCTGCTCACGAAGCCCGGCCAGTTCAATAGATTTATTGACGAGTCCGCCTTTGAAGATCAACTGCGTCGCCTGAACACCATACGTGCTCCCATAATGAGGCATCGGAACGTTTGTGGACTGGGAAAAATCTTTATCTATAGCCACCGCATCACCTAGATAAAACTGGCTTGTAGAAGCAGTAATATTGGGAAGTTTCTGAAGTTTTACGACATTGGTATTCTGTTTCGCAATATCTATATTCTGCGCCGAAACTTTCAGCTGCTGATGATTCTGAAGGGCAAGTTCTGCCACTTCATTCGCTGTCATCTGTTTTATTTCCTGTGAAAAAAACAGCGCAGGAAAGACTGCTATCATAAATGACAGCGCTGTTTTTATATTCTGTACCATTTTACCTTGTTTTACGAATGCAAAGTTATGGCACGAAGAAACTCAAACAAATGTTTGAATTTTGGAAAAAGATGTTCAAATGTAGGATTTTATTTTTCGAACTGATTCCTATACTGCGTAGGACTTTCGCCTAAATGTTTTTTAAAAAAGTGAGAAAAAGAATACTGATCACTAAAACCAAGCATTCCGGAAATCTCCGAAACAGGCTTACTTGAGGAATTCAGCAGTACCTTCGCTTCATTGATGACAATTAAAGCAATGATCTCACTGGCCGGCTTACCGGTAACAGACTTGATCACCGACGAAAGATGTCTGGTTGTAATCGACTGACGTGCGGCATAGTACTCGACATTTCTTTCTTTATTATGATATTTCGCCACATCATTAAGAAAAACAAAGACGATTTCTTCCTGTCTCGACATCTGATTCATGGCATTGCTGTCTTCCTTGGAAATGATTCCTGCCATCTGATAGCAGAATACAGAAAAAAGATGTTCCACAATTTCTTTTTTATACGTCATTTCAGTATCCGAATCGAGGATATACTTTAAAAAATTAACGCTTTTCCACACGACTTCCATTTCATCGGCATGAAAAGGAACACCAATGTTCATTTGCTGACGGAAATATCTGTATGTTATTAATCTGTTGAATTTTAATGATAATGCCGAAATAAACTCTCTTTTATAGGAAACCATTCTCGACTGGAAATCATCACTGATGGAAATCATTTCATAAACTGTCTCCGGATCCGTTACCATGAACATATTGGCGGAAAGCTCCAGATCACGGAAAGATTGTTTTAGTTTGATGGTTCCTGTTTTAATAAAGATAAATGCTGGATTATCAGGACGGAAAGGCTTGTCGACAGCGATTCTCTCGAAGATATTATGTTGTGTAAAAATCTCAACCCCGAATTTTTCTAAGACAGACATAACACAAATGTAAGCAATCTGTTGAGTGATTACAAAAATTTATTATTTTAGTGATTCCCAATTTATAACTATGAGAAAAATTGATTTGCTTTTCGCAGAGTATAGTGAAAGCCACAGAAATTCTACGAACAAACTGATTCACTGGATCTGTGTTCCTTTAATTTTCTGGACAATTCTTGGTTTTATTTCACTTATTCCCTCGAAATCCATATGCTTTATCTACATTGGCTGTATCAGCTATGTAAGCCTTGTTGCAATGGCTTTAGTTACCTTATTTTATATGAGACTTTCTGTGCTTATCAGCATCGTAATGCTCATCATCATGGTAATCATGGAAAGTTTTGCGTACGGAATCAATATTCGCTTCAGGGGAAATTCCTGGATGGTTTATCTTTCTATTTTCATTATCACCTGGATCTTACAATTTGTAGGACATAAAATTGAGGGTAAAAAACCATCTTTCCTGAAAGATCTGCAATTTCTCCTTATCGGACCAATCTGGCTGTTAAGTTTCATTCTGAAAAAGCTGGGAATCAGGTATTAAATTTTAATATATAAAAGAAGCTCCGAAACAATAACTTCAGAGCTTTTATTTTAAATTAATTGTGATTAAATGATGTTGCTTATACAGACTGGTTTTCTGTTTTTTTGCCTTTAAGATAGCCATGGATACTTTCTTCAGGAAACAGATCGAGTACTTTATTGATATCGATGATCTTATGCTTATTAAGGATACTTTCTATTGATTTTTTCGCATCGGGCTGGTTAATCAGCTGCTCTAAAATGCCGTATGTATTCACCATTTTTTTATGGGTATTTTCTTCATCGCCCCCAAACCAGGAACCGTTAAAATGATGGCTTACATAATTTTTCGGAAGATCCTGCGAGAAATATACCGAGGGATATAAGGTAACGTCATGTCTGAGCTTCTGTATAGTGTCGCTGTAGCGGTCTGCCCCATATTCTTTTTCAAGCATTTCAGAGAAAATATCGGTATTAATGCGTTCTTCAAAACCTTTCTGACGCTCATAATAATCCACAAAATCCGCGGCCAGTTTATGTTTAGGCTCAGCCATCCAGAATGCAGAATATGGAACGCCTTTTACTTCAAAGCCACAAACGGCTGTTTCATTAAGAAATTCATCCAGCGGCAACTTCAGTTCCATATCGGTATCCATATAAATGCCGCCGTGTTCATACATGACCTTAGAGCGTACATAGTCGGATACGAAGGCCCACTTTTTCTGTTCAAAAGCTTCTTTTACATATTGATTATCTTCCAGCGGAGAATTGCTTTCATTCCATTCTATAATCTCATAATCGGGATGAATTTTCTTCCATGATGCAATACAGTGTTCCGCAAGTTCGTGTTTTGCCTGGCCTCCAAACCAGCAATAGTGTATTTTCTTTGGAATCATATATTATTTTTAAGTGATTGGTTTCTTACAGATGGCAATAGCCTTTATTTAATGTTTGCAAAAATTAAACCTTAAATTTTAATTCATGAATATTTAAATACCACAAAAAACAGAAACAAGTCCTGCACTGCATTGTAAGACTAGAATTTACAGAATTTAACTCTTATTATTTAATGAAATCAATTATGGTACATTTATTTCTTTCATGCTCATGATTATATTTCTCTTTATCTTTAATTACAATTATGAAGCAAAACACTGAATTTCCGTACCTTCCGGAACAATATGTGAAAATCACACTCCCGGAATGGGCCAAAAATGCAACGGTTTACGAGCTAAATATCCGACAGTTCTCAGACGAAGGAACTTTTAAGGGCATTGAGCAACAGCTTCCAAGGCTAAAAAAAATGGGAATTGATATTATATGGCTGATGCCGGTACAGCCTATCGGAGAATTGCACCGTAAAGGAAGCATGGGAAGTTATTATTCGGTGAAAAATTATCTGAAAGTCAATCCTGAATTTGGTACACAGGATGATTTCAGAAGCCTGGTAAATGCTATCCACCGAGAAGGAATGTACGTCATTCTGGACTGGGTTGCCAACCATACCAGCTGGGATAATCCTCTGGTGGATGAGCATCCGGAATGGTACCGTAAATCCAGAAAAAATACATTTCAGTCGACACGCTGGAGAGACTATGACGATATTATCGAACTGGACTATCAATATCCTGAACTTCGGAAATATATGACGGAAGCCCTGAAATACTGGATCCGGGAATTTGATATCGATGGCTACCGATGCGATATCGCAAGTTTTATTCCTATTGATTTCTGGGAAAATGCCAGAACTGAGCTTGATGTTATAAAACCTGTATTCATGCTTGCGGAAGCCGAAGACCGTGAGCTTCACCGGAAAGCATTTGACGCTACCTACAACTGGACACTCTGGAACATCCTGCACCAGATCGCCCTGAATGAAAGAAGCGTAAAAACCCTTACTGAAGCGTATCTCGCAGAGCATGTATCTATCTTTCCTAAAGAAGGCATCCGTTTAAATTTTATTGATAATCATGATAAAAATTCATGGGAGGGCAATCAGTACAGCAATTTCGGAGATGCCCTGAAAGCGGCAACCGTTTTTACAGTCATGATGGATGGAATGCCACTCATTTACAGTGGTCAGGAAGCAGGTCTTGACAGGTCTTTAGAGTTTTTTGAGAAAGATCCAATTAACTGGAAATCTCATGAAAACGAAGAGCTTTACACCGTTCTTTTCAAATTAAAGCACCAAAACAAAGCGCTTTGGAACGGCAAATATGGTGGTGAAATGATAAGGATCATCAATGACAGGATGGACCAGGTGATTTCATTTGTACGCGAAAAAGACGGCGATAAAGTTCTCACCTTCATGAATCTCAGTAATGAATCTGTAATCGTACAGTGTGATACATCGTTTGATACCGGTGTCTACACAAACCTTTTCACCGGAAAGCAGCAAAATGTTCCGGATACAATGATTCTTAATATGGAGCCATGGGAATATATTATTTTACATGATGAGAAATAAACTCTTTCAGGGATGAATTAATGAAAAGAATTGCTTTTCGGATTAATCTTCCAATGCATATACTGCAAAGCTGGCAAGCCAGTGATCTCCACCGTAATTTCCCTGAAATAATAATGGAAGTCCGTTATTAAGGAAAACTGCTGAGGTTTTCTGAAATTCTTTTTTCAATGGATGATGATCTGGGAGTGATTTGGCAATCCCCTTCATGCACCACGCTTTAGAGAAGGAAAGCCCCACCAGATGAACGGTTTGATAATCACTCAGATCACTCACAACCGGAATCTTTTCAATATTTTCCAGGCTGCGCTTTTCATAAAACCTGTTCAGCCACTGTACAAATTCTTTTTGCGGAAGAACTCTTCTCATCAAATCTGCAATTTCAAGACTCGGCGAGAAAAAATCTGAACCATCAGGTTCCAGATAAGCCGGAGTTTTTTCATCTTTTAAATAAAAATATTTTGCCTTTTCGATCAGTTGTTTTTCAAAATCGTTATTGCCTGTTGTCCTGGCCCAATCAATAGCAAAAGACATTGCAAATGCTGTGTTTGGGTGAACTCCCGTTCTGTTCGGATAAGTCTGTTTAGGCAGATAGGTTTTCCAGGCAATTAAAATTTTATCCATCAAAGGTTTGAGGTTCTGATGCCAGGTTTTGGCTTTCGGGGAATCCCAGCCAGTCAACTCTTCATCCAGTTTTAATAACCAAGCCCAACCGTAGGTACGCTCAAAAGTTCCTGTCAGCTGATATTTTGTAAAATAATCTGCTTCGGCCTGCAGATTTTCTTTTGTAAAGGAATGGTCGAGAATGTTTTCGATGTCTTTAGCAATTGCAAGGTTTGGCTTTGTTTTCAGTATGCGAACCAGCATCCAGTGACCGTGTACCGAACTGTGCCAGTCGAAACATCCATAAAAAGCGGGATGAAGTGCTTTTGGGCTTAAGGAAACTTCATTAGCATTGTTAATGATATGCGCTGTTTTATTCGGATATTCCTGATTGATACAGTGAAGTGGTTTCTCAGATAATTTTACGGCCATGTCATCCGTAAGTTTCGGAATTTCCTGGGCAAACGTTAATAACGGAAAGAAAATAACAGCTAAAAGACTTTTTTTCATTGACTAAAAATATAAAATTATTTCAACTTGATTTTAAAAATCAAATAAAAAGCAGCGAAATTAAAGATGATTATTGGTAATATTAACTTTTCAGTACAATTTTTGATGTTGGTTCAATAAAAACTTCTATTCATGAGAAAATTACTTATACCTCTGTTTTGTTTATTATTAATCCATTGTAAAAAGAATGAAACACAGGCAGTCAATGCAGATATGGTTGATATCATCCAAGAAGATAAAGTAGCTACGGTTGATGCACCACCACCGCCAAATGCTGTAGCAGAGAAGATGCTCAGCCCGGAAAGCAGCCCACAAAATCCATCTTTACAGGTTAATACGATTTCCAAAAAGATCATTAAAAACGGTGAAATGAGAATCCAGGTGGGCGATATCAAAAAAGCTCAGCAGCAGATTAGTTCGATCCTCAAAAAGAATAAGGCATATATTCAGAAGGAAGATTTCCAGAATACGGATGTTGACGAAAATTTAGATATTGTCATAAGAGTTCCTCATCAGAATTTTGATGCTTTAATTAATTCTTTTTCTAATGGAGTCGGTTCTGTATTGTCCAAAAATATATCATCAAATGACGTAACAGAAGAATATACCGATATTTCCATAAAACTCGGCAACAAGAAAATTTATCTCGAAAAATACCGTGATATGCTGAAAAGCGCAAAAACGACGAAAGATATACTGGAAATTCAGGAAAACATTCGTGCGCTTGAAGATGAAATCGATGTAGCGGAAGGGAGACTGCGCTTTATCGATGACCGGGTGAATTACAGCACCTTAAATTTAAATATCTACAAAGAAAAAATAAGAAGTTCGGCTACTTCAAAAATAGGTTTCGGAAGCCGTTTTGGTGATTCTGTAACGGAAGGTTGGAATAGTTTTGTCGAATTTTTACTCGGTATTATTTCTTTTTGGCCATTCTTATTACTGGTTCCGATTGTTATCATTTTCCGGAAAAAATGGAGAAATAGGAAGAAAAAATAATATTTTTATAAGAGATCGCTTCGTCGCTTTGCTTCTCGCGATGACCTAAAACTATTTCCCCAACACAAACACCGCCGGAATTTTATGCAGTTCCGGTTTTTGTTTTTGCCATTCCTTAATCGTTTTTGTTTTAATGAATTCATGTTCAGGATCGTTGATATTAGCGGCGATGCAAAGCTTTGTATTCGGAGATAAAAATTTCGTCAGATCTTCAAAAAGTTGATTATTCCGGTAAGGCGTTTCCATGAATATCTGAGAATATCCCGTCTTTTGAACAAGATTTTCAAGCTGAAGAATTTGTTTTCTCTTTTCTCCTTTATCAATGGGCAGATATCCGTTGAACGTAAATTCCTGACCGTTGAAACCACTTGAAATCAACGCCAGAATAATCGATGAAGGTCCTGAAATCGGGATCACGCGGATATCTTTTTCGTGACACCATTTCACAATCAGGTTTCCAGGATCGGCGATACATGGAAGTCCGGCTTCGGAAAGCAATCCAAAATCCTGACCTTTCAGCATCAGCTCCTGAGCTTCTTTGATATCTGTATTTTCGGTGTATTTATCCAGTAAAAAAAGCTTCAGGTCCGATTGTTTCTTTTCCGGAGCAAAAAATTTGACAACCTTTCTTGCCGTTTTTTCATTTTCAACAAAAAAGTAATCGGTCTGCATGATATACTCTTTTATTACCGGTGAAAAGTGCGTGATAGAAGTATTTTCCGAAAGATAAGCAGGAAGTAAAAAAAGCATTGTCTTATTTTTTAATGTAAAATTTCTTTTAAAATTGATTCGCAGCCGCGTTCCAGTAAATGAAAGACATCTTCAAAGTCATTCATTTCTCCCCAATACGGATCCGGAACCTCAGCATTCTGATGATCACCCATGGCTTCCAGAAATAAAGAAACTTTCTGCCTCTGATTTTCATTTTTCGTCTTTGAAACCACATCTGCCAATACATCAACATCCATACAGTAGATTTTGTCAAATTTTTCAAAATCTGCTTCGGTTATCGGTCTGGATCGCTGTTTTGAAATATCAATTCCATGATTTGTTGCGGTTATTACAGCTCTTTTGTCAGGATGTTTACCTTCATGAAGAGAAATAGTTCCTGCAGAGTCTATAAAAAAATCCTGAGGAGCTTTAGCTTTCATTATTCCTTCGGCAAGAGGACTTCTGCAGATATTTCCCAGACAGACCATTAATATTTTCATGGCAATATATTGATAACGGATTAAATTTAAACAAAACTAAATAAAAAATGAAGAATAAAAATTATTCTCCATTTTAGATATTTAAATTAAATTATTTCTTATTGTTTAATTCTTTCAGATAATTCTTTAACATATTTTTTCACTTCCTTGTCGATCTTAGAAACGTCTTTAATGGTTTCGCAGGCATACATTACCGTAGAGTGATCTTTTCCGCCCATTTCTTCACCGATTTTAGTAAAAGTAGCATTGGTCAGTTCTTTCGCAAAATACATGGCCAATTGTCTTGGAAGAGCGATTTCTCTTTTTCTGGTTTTTGATAAAAGCTGCTCTCTTTTGATGCCGAAATAATCACAAACCACTTCCTGAATATAAGGAATATTGATAATTTTCTTCTGATTGGCAGCAATCTTATTGATCGTATCCTTTAATAATTCAAGGCTTAGATCTGATTTATAAATGGTAGAATAAGCAATCACCGAGTTGATGACCCCGATAAGCTCTCTTACATTCGTTTTTGCTTCTGAAGCAAGGAAATCAAGCATATCATCCGTTAAAACGATACCGTCTCTGCTTAATTTGTCTACGATAATCTGCTTACGGGTATTGTAATCCGGAGATTTGATCTCTGCAGAAAGTCCCCACTTGAAACGGGAAACAATTCTGTCCTGAATATCCATAATATCCGCAGGAGCCTTATCAGACGTAAGAATGATCTGTTTTCCGTTCTGATGCAGATAATCAAAAATATGGAAGAAACTATCCTGTGTGGCAGATTTCCCCGAAAGGAACTGAATATCGTCAATGATCAGAACGTCTACCATCTGGTAAAAATTGGCAAATTCTGTCTGCTTATGAGCTTTGGCAGCCGAAATAAACTGCTGAATAAATTTTTCGGAAGACAAATATAAAACGACTTTATCAGGAAACTGGCTTTTCACTTCCAGTCCTACAGCCTGTCCGAGGTGGGTTTTTCCGACTCCGTATCCACCATATAAAAACAATGGGTTGAAAGCGGTTGCACCAGGTCTTTTAGCGATTGATCTTGCTACGGTTGCCGCAAATTTATTGCTTTCCCCTTCCACATAGTTATCGAAAGAGAAATCAGATTTTAAGTTGGAATCAATATTAATCTTCTTAATTCCCGGCACCACAAAAGGATTTACAATATTGGATGAAAAGCCCTGAGGCATAGTTTCCTGAACTTTTGGAGTAGGAACCGTCTTTCCTTTCATATTCATGGTAACGGGCTTTTCCAAACCGGAAGGTTTGTTTTCCATTACAGAATACCAGAGTTTCACACCTTTTCCTATATTTTTCTTCAGGGCAGCAGAAAGTAAGGACAGGTAATTATCCTCTATATATTCCTTGTAAAAATCACTCGGGACCATCAGCGTAAGGTTATTGTCAACCAAAGAAATTGGCTGTACCTTGTCGAATAGCAAATCGAAAGATTTTTCAAGTTTTTTCAGATCAGAATTATCTTCAGCTGCATTTAGATTGTCTCGCATGAACTGAAGGCACTTCTGCCATGTCATTATTAAATTTTCATCCATAATTTATGCCCCGATTAGTTCTTTGTTAGTATTGTTTTTGGAAGGAAGACAAAGGTCCATATTTTTTATTTCAAAAAAAAATATTGCACTTATTGATTATTTAAAAATATATTTGTATGTATATTTAAGCAATAAAAATGATACACACAAAACACTCATTAAGAGTGCGTTACGGAGAAACAGACCCCATGAAATACGTTTATTACGGCAATTACGCAGAGTACCTCGAAATTGGCAGAGTAGAACTTTTCCGAAGCATAGGAATGTCTTATAATGAGATTGAAAATCAGGGAATTTGGCTGCCTGTTTCAGAGTATAAAATCAAGTATCTGCGCCCTGCTTTTTACGATGAAAAACTGGAAATACATACCTATATCAAGAAAATTCCGGGGGTGAGGATTGAGTTTGACTATGAAATTTTCAACGAAGAAAATATTAAAATCACCGAAGCCTCCACTACTCTTTTCTTTCTGGATGCCAAGACAAACAAAGTAGTAAAATGTCCGGATTATCTCATGAAACTCATTAAAGAGAACTGGAATGAATAAATTTCAATCATAATAATAAAATAATGAAGATTGCATTTTTAGGACCGCAAGCCAGTTTTACGCAACTTGCCACGATACAGCTTTTCCCTGACGAAGAACTTATCCCTCAACCCAATATTCTGGATT
Organism: Chryseobacterium lineare; assembly: GCF_977014045.1. Classification (NCBI taxonomy): domain Bacteria; kingdom Pseudomonadati; phylum Bacteroidota; class Flavobacteriia; order Flavobacteriales; family Weeksellaceae; genus Chryseobacterium; species Chryseobacterium lineare. The sequence continues at coordinate 1,695,429 of NZ_CDRNIQ010000001.1, forward strand.
GCTTTATAGCCGTGGAAAAGGGCGACGTTGACAAAGCTGTAGTTCCCCTGGAAAACTCTATTGAAGGTACGGTTTCCATGACGCTTGACTATTTATATAAAACACAGGGAATTAAAATACAGGCAGAAGCTGTCATGCCCATTGCCCATCATCTGATGATACATCCGGATTCTGATCCGCAGAATATTGATAAAATCTACTCACATCCGCAGGCATTGGCTCAGAGCTTTCATTATCTCGATGAGCATTTCAAAGAGATTCCCAAACAGGATTTCTCTTCCACAGCGGCGGCGGCAAGGCACGTTTCGGAAAACCATGACCGGAATCTGGCGGCAGTGGCAAATCAGTTTGCAGCCAACCTGTACGGACTGAAGATCATTCATCGCAATATTCATGATTTTGAGCAGAATCATACAAGATTTATTGTCATATCTAAAGAACCTTACCGCTATGAAAATGAAAATCTAAAAGTATTAGGGGAAAAATCAGGCTTGCTTATCACCCTTCCTGAAGATCATGCCGGAGGGCTTCATCAGGTTTTATCGGTATTTGCATGGCGGAAGATGAACCTCAGCAAAATAGAATCCAGAACATTGAAAACCGGACTTGGAAATTATTTTTTCTTTATCAATGTCGTCGGAAAATGGGAATCTGCCCTTTACCGAAATGCTTTGGAAGAGCTGAAAGCACTGGATGCCGAAGCTTATTTCCTGGGAAGTTACCAGGAGTTTTATCTGGAAAGCTGAAACCGGCAACAATTTCAGCGATTCCTGGTTTTAAAATTTAAATATTAACCACTGATAATCCATCGTATCGCTGATATGATGGATTAATCATATAGGTTTCAAAAACATTTGATTATATTTGAGTTCACTTAAAAAAGGAAAATAATGTATATCCTGGTCATTATCTTACTTATAATCATTATTATTCTCTTCAGCAATCTGAATAAAAGGATCAGGATTCTGGAAAACGAAATTTCTGAAATCAGAAAAAAACATTCCGAAAACGAAACTGCTGAAGGACAAGACATTTCTGAACCTATTGCAGTCGCATCAGTAGAGCAACATGATGAACAACCTACAATTCCCATTCTGAAACAAGAACCCAAAGACCGACTTGCTCCCCTGTTCGATTTTTTACAGCAAAACGCCTTAACGATAGCCGGAATTTTCACACTTGTACTTGGCATCGGGTATTTCGTAAAATATGCCATCGACAAAAACTGGATCGGCGAAATTGCAAGAGCAGGAATAGGATTTGCCTCCGGAGCAGGAATCATTTTAGTCGGACATTTTCTCCGCAGAAATTATACTGCTTTTGCATCTATTATTACCGGAGGTGGTATTGCCGTATTATACTTTACTACTACGATTGCTTTTCGCGAATACCATTTGTTTTCGCAGACAGCTGCATTCTCCGTGACTTGCCTCATTACCCTGATCTCCATATCACTTTCCTATTATTATAAAAGTGAAATCCTCATTATTTTTTCGCTTTTCGGAGGATTTCTGGCACCTTTAATGATAAGCAATGGGGAAAGTAATTACCCTTTTTTGTTCATCTACCTTACCGTTATTAATATCGGAATGCTGGCAGTAGCATTTCTTCAGAACTGGAAAAGTATCGGCTGGATCGCTTTTCTTTTTACTTACCTATATCTTTTTTACTGGACTTTTGAAAAAACGGAGATTGTTACAGTGTATTTTTACATTGCCAGCTATATCATTTTTTATGCTTTTGCCTTACAGAATTATTTCAGGAAGAGTATTTTATCTTCATGGGATATTGTAATGCTTGTACTTATTAATTTTACAAGTATCATCGGGACAGTTTATATTTTTAAACAATTAAATTACGAACCCATCATTATTTTCCCTGTCGCATTTACTATAATCAATGCCATTCTTCTTTACAGAGAATATAAAGAAAGAAAATTCGGCATCAGCCAGTCGGTATTTGTGGGGATGACGGTGAGCCTTCTCACGGTAGCTGTTGCTTTACAATTTAAAGCCCATTTAATCACCAGTGTCTGGGCTATTGAAGCTACCCTTCTGTTGTTTATCTGGAAGAAAACCAATCTCAGCATTCTCAGAGTCTTTTTTTACATTATATTTCCTTTGGTTATTATTGCCCAAATGATGACCTGGGCAGAATATATTGATGCGAAAAATCTTACGATCGTCTTCAATCCTATATTTCTCACAAGCTCTGTAACGGTATTCACCACCTTTGTCAATTTAATTTTACTCAGAAAACTCACTGAAAGCAGAGAACAGGACAACAGTTTTTTTGAAAATATCTTTGCTGCTGTGAGCTACGCCGTAATTTACATTGCCTTGTTGCTTGAGATTATTTATCATGTTTCTGAAAAACCGCTGATTATCATTTTCAGTATTGGTATGCTGTTTAGTATCTGTTATATTTTTATCCTAATACTTTTCAGGAAAAAGCTGGAGATCGGGCGCATTCTGGAAACAGGCCTTCTGTACGTCTTCTTATCCCTTATTATTTTTAATACCATCATCGCAGGTACCGGAATTACATCTGATATTGTAATGAAAAAAGCTGATCTGAATTCCTTTATTTTCTACGGATTATACCTTATACCGTTGATTTATACAATAATTAAAATTCTTCCGGACTCATCTTTTTTCAGAATCGGCATATCGTATTGGTGGCTCTCAATAACTATCGTTACAACGGTCAGTATGGAATTTTATCACCTCTATATATTGCTCCTTGCAGAAAAAATTTCAGAAGTTACCGAACTCCAAAGACATTTCAGCCTGCTTTATCTCCCGATCATCTGGGCGGTTATGGCAAGTATTTTCATTTATAAAGGATTAAAAAACAATGCCCGGGAATATGGCAAAGCCGGATTTGCCCTTCTGATCATCACAATTTTAAAGCTATACCTGTACGATGTCTGGGAAATGGATAATGTTTCAAGAATCATTGCTTTTATCATATTGGGGATCATCCTGCTGTTGAGTTCTTTCTTATTTCAGAGGCTGAAAAATATATTGAAAAGTATGGTTGAGAAAAAGGAAGAAAACAGGGAAAGTGACCACTCTCAATTATAAAAAAAGTTTTATTTATAAATAATCTTTAAATTATTCCAAAATTAAATTCACATTTTATAAAAAATAACTATATTTATCACGTTTTTAATACGCACTTATTCCAAAACCTATGAAAAAATTACTCTACTCTTTTTTATTACTGGCTTCTGCTACTTTATTTGCTCAGAAGAATACATCTACAAAATTTGCAGTGGCCAATGATGTTGTCGGAACAGTAGATATGTTTACTGCCAATCATAAAAATGCGATTCAGAGTACGCGGAACTTTAAATCGGCAGCGGAACTTCCGCAAAATCTTAAAAAATTCAGTTTTATTGCAGACAACGGCCTGGTAGAATACAAGCTAAAGCCCGGTCAGACCAACATCGACAGAATTGCGGTTTCAGACATCAACGCACAGTTCGGGTTTCCAAAAGATACTCCGGTACTTATTGACGGCTACGAATTCACTAACCCTGATACATTAATTTTCGGAGATATCCTAAACAAAATGGAAGCCGTAGACCATAACGGTAAAAAAGTGGCATCCGTTTCAACAAAGCAATAATTTCATAAAATCATATTTAAATCAAAGGATACTTCTAGAAGTATCCTTTTTGTTTATCGTAAAATCAGTAAGATAAAACTTGCGTTTAATATCTCTAATACCTGTCATTCCATTTCTTTTTCAGTTCCTCGTATATCTTTTTCTCGGTGGCATTATTTCCGGGTTCATACAGCTTCACATCCCGGATCTCTTCCGGCAGGAAATCCTGATCTATAAAATTCCCTTCATATGAATGTGCATACTTATACTCTTTGCCATAATCCAGATCTTTCATCAGTTTGGTAGGCGCATTTCTGAGATGTAGTGGCACAGGCAGATTACCTGTCTTTTTTACCAGTGCCAACGCTTCATTGATCGCCATATACGTTGAATTGCTCTTTGGGGAAACAGCCAGATAAACAGCCGTTTCACTCAAAATAATTCTCGCCTCAGGATTTCCAATCACATTCACTGCCTGAAAACAATTATTGGCAATCACCAAAGCATTCGGGTTGGCAAGACCTATATCTTCCGAGGCAAGTATCAGCATTCTTCTCGCTATGAACTTAATATCTTCACCGCCTGCCAGCATTCTCGCCAGCCAGTAAACGGCACCATTAGGATCACTCCCGCGCATCGATTTGATGAAGGCCGAAATAATATCGTAATGCTGCTCCCCGTTTTTATCATACAGCGCCATCGTTTCCTGCAGAACTTCCAGAACATCATCGTTAGTAATCTCCGATTTAGAAGAACCCTTATACTGATTAAGCACCAGCTCCACAGAATTAATGAGCTTTCTGGCATCCCCTCCGGAATACTGGATCATCGCTTCCTTTTCGGTAATGGCAAAATCTGTTTTTTCATCCAGATTAAATCTTTCAAGGGCAATATCTATTAATTCCTCAAGCTTTTCATAGCTTAATGCTTTCAGAACATACACCTGACTTCGGGACAGCAACGCAGAAACCACTTCAAAGCTTGGGTTTTCGGTAGTGGCACCGATCAGGACAATCCAGCCTTTCTCTACGGCATGAAGCAGAGAGTCCTGCTGCGATTTGTTGAAACGGTGAATCTCATCGATAAATAAAATTGGTGATTTCCCTGAAAAAAGATTCTGCTTCTTGGCATCTTCTATCACGTCGCGTACATCTTTTACTCCCGATGAGACAGCGGAAAGCTTATAAAATTTTCTCCCCGACTGTTCCGAGATAATTTCAGCAAGCGTAGTTTTCCCCGTTCCCGGCGGTCCCCAGAAGATGAGAGAATTCAGCGAATTATTCTGCAACATTTTCCGTATCGTACCCTTCTCTCCTGTCAGGTGCTCCTGTCCCAGAACATCATCCAGTGTCTTCGGCCTTAATTTTTCGGCTAATGGAATATTTTGATTCAAGATATTTTAATTATTTGTTTGAGTTGATGTATTGATGTATTAGATATGAATACATTTTATTACTTACAAAGGTAGACAAAGTATTTTTTTAATTATAAATTGAAGATTGTTTAAATTAAAATGCTCAATTATTCAAAAAGAAATAATCATTGAACGAATTAAACACCTCTATTTGAACACAAAGTACACAATGATTTTTAAAATGCTAATCGGCTTTTAAGGTTCACGAAGCCGTTTGACTACGTCGAAATAACATTCATCGACTAAAAGGAGATAATCTTCGATTTCACTTATAAGAGTTCGCTAAGCTTAATACTACTTTACTTGTCCTATTTATTCAAAAAGAAACCCGCCGATGATTGAGGCGGGTTACAATAACAAGTTTTATTATAAATATACACATCGTACATTTTGAAAAATTTTGATATTTGATTCGTCAATTCGAGTGTTTTTTCGCAACAAAGTGAAGAAAAAATGTATCGAGAATGAATTTATCTTCAAAATCACAACTTCTCGATACGATTTTTTTCAAAAATCTACTCGAAGAGACGAAAATTAATTCAAAATGCACAACAGGTTATAAATATGTTATTGCTGTGAAGGAGGCTGCTGATTATTCTCCGGAGCATCCGTATCCTTTCGGTTCACCAACAGTACATTGTATTGATCGGTAAGGGCATTCAGTTGATTAATAACAGTGGCGTAAGGCGAAGGTGAAGTTTCTACCAGAAGATGAAGTGCATCGATACGATCGCGTAATGCATAATAAGCGGCATTTACCTCTTCCCTTTTTGATTTAATGGTATCCGGATTTGCATCACCATATTCCTGGGTTCGGGAAAGATACTTTGCATTGAACTGGTCGTTGGCATCTTTCAATTCATTTACCCAATCTGACAAATCAAAATAGGTGATCGCATCCATCAGTTCCGGCTTATTTTCCCAATCACGAATCAGGTTGTTGAGGGTGGCGGTTTCCGCCTGGTAATTCAGTCTTGGGATACCGCTTCCGTACAATGCAATATTATTGAGAATCAATTGTGCTTTCTGTCTTTTTACGTTGTCATAATGGTAAGACTGTGATAATGCAAAGTAATTGATCCCATTGATGGCATTGTCTCTTCTTTCATCCAGCAACAAGAGTTCCCTTGTCTTATCGTTAGCCAAAGCTTTTTTGTAAAGCGCCTCCAGCTCCGCAATTCTGGCATTAAAAGCCGAAAGCTTGGCATCAATTTGTAATGTTTCGGGATTGTTCAGGGCGATAATTCCTGAGAAGTCTTTCACGTACTGCAGATATTCTGCGTTGCGGAGTAATTGTAATTCAATTGTATTCATAATTTTTTAACATTGTTTGCGTTTTTTATCAAGAAAACCTGTTGCGAGGGTGCAAGAAGGTTTCCTGCTTTCCGGAAAGTTTGTCGCAAGGGTGCAACAGCCTTTCTGGTTTACCAGAAAAGTCATTACAAGGGTGCATGGAACTTTCTGGTCTTCCGGAAAAGTCATTGCAAGGGTGCGACAAGCTTTCCGGAAAATGAATGACATCAATTTCTCAATTCATTCATTTCCATCACAAATATATGATTTCAGATAATATGTGCAAATATTTTTATTGCATCTATTATTATTTTAAATAAGAGGATATTCTTCAAACCAACAAATCGACCAACCCTATAATTTCTCCGACAAACACGCCTCCGGACTGCCGAAACTTCTGATAGATTTAAACTAATTTCCAATTTTTTAGCCTATTTTTGCAATGTTTTGAAACCTACAGCCAACAAGATCATCACTTTTCCTCTGGTAATTCTCATCCGGTTTTACCAATGGTTTATTTCGCCGCTGTTGCCTAAAAACTGCAGATACGAGCCTACATGCTCACATTATATGGTGAAAGCATTACAGGTACACGGTCCTGTTAAAGGATTCTGGCTGGGTGTGAAAAGAATTTCAAAATGCCATCCCTGGGGAGGAAGCGGCTATGATCCCGTTCCCCCTAAAAATTGTAAACATTAGAATAAAACAAACTACTAAAAAAATAGAAATGAGTAATATTTTTTTCAGAATCTATCTCGTCATTTTTGCATTGATTACCCAATGCCTTTTTGCACAGAACTATCCGGACGGAATGTCGGAAGGAACTTTAAAAGTGAACTCTACCAATGTTCCCGTAAAGATCTACAGCACCACAGAATTGGGCGACCTTAATGTATTTCCTGACAGAAAAGTAAACGGAAATGTACTGATCATTCTGAACGAATCAAACTTTGAGCCTGCTTATTTTAATATTGGCGCTCTTACCCTGGATAAGCTGAAGCAGGCAAAATATCAGCTTTTGGATAAAGATTTCCATCTCATAGAAAGTCCTGCAACGAAGGAAAATATTGAGTCTTTTAAATATGCCGTAAAATCTGATAAACCCATTGCTTCGGCAGATCAGGTAAGTCTGGAAACTCCTTTTAAAATCTGGGACCCTTCGAAAGGGATTGTGCTTGGACCCATTACCCTGCACTTTTACAGCTTAATGTTCATTTTTGCATTCGGTTTCGGGTATGTTTTAATGACTAAAATATTTAAGATTGACAACGTCAACCAAAAATATCTTGAACCATTATTTACCTGGACATTGGTGGGAACAATTCTCGGAGCACGTCTGGGACACGTCATCTTTTATCAGCCGGAATTGTTTAAAGAAGATTTTTGGAGTGTATTCTTGCCCATCAGTACCAAAAACGGTTTTCACTTTACAGGTTTCTCCGGATTGGCTAGCCACGGAGCAACCATTGCTTTGATCTTTACTACTCTTTATTATTCATTTAAAATCATTAAAAAGAATCCTTTCTGGGTATATGACAGGCTGGGAATCGTAGTCTCTCTGGGCGGTGCATTTGTAAGATTGGGGAATTTCTTCAACTCTGAAATCATAGGGAAACCAGCAGATCCCAACTCACCTTTTGCTTTACTTTTCCCGCAACAGAGCAGTGAGTATGGGGTGACTGTTCCCCGTTATCCTTCACAGCTGTTTGAAGCTTTCGGATATGTATGTCTGTTTGTTCTTTTATGGATATTATACAGAAAAACCAACAAGAAATACCAGCAGGGATGGTTATTCGGACTGTTTTTCATCATTCTTTGGGCCATCAGATTCTTTGTAGAATTCCTGAAAGAACCTCAGGGAGACGAATTCATCCAGTTTGGAGGATTAAATACAGGACAGGTTCTATCAATCCCTTTTATGATTGCCGGTGTTGTGATCATGATTATTTCTAAGAAGTTTAAAATTACGCAGGCAGAAAACGAAAAACCTGAATAATTAAAAAAATATAATTACGGAACAGCCGTTAAAAAAAGCAAGTCTATTCAGGCTTGCTTTTTTGTATTCTTACATCTATTTCCTATCCGTCTATCATCTACCCTTTTTTATAAAACCTTCTTAACCTTAGCATTCAATTCAGTAAAGACATTCCCGAATTCAGCAATAACATCAGTAGGCAGCATCGATTCCTTTGAATATTTTTCTGCCGCAAGCTCTGCCGCCTTTCCATGAAACCAGACTCCCAGAATGGCAGCTTCTTCTTCAGAATATTGCTGGGCCAGTAATGAGGTAATAACCCCTGTCAGAATATCTCCGCTACCTCCTTTTGCCAGTCCGGAATTTCCTGTAATATTGTAAAATACTTTTTTCTCCGGAGTGATGACCTGCGTATGATGATCTTTTAAGACGATATAGATCTGAAGTTCATGAGCCTTATTTTTAGCTAATATGGTCCTTTCAAAAGAATTCTCTGTCTTCCCGAAAAGTCTTTCAAATTCTTTCGGATGCGGCGTAATAATGGATCTTTGCGGAATTAAAAGAAGATTGTCATGATTCTCAGCAATTATATTTAATGCATCAGCATCCAAAATCAAAGGCTTTGAGTAATTTTTTAAGAATTTTAAAAAGCTTTCCGATGTTTTTTTGTGGGTTCCTAAACCGGGGCCAATTCCACATACGGCGGTTTCATCAATTTCGAACCGGTCGATATAGTCGGCACCCCCTTCTATAAACATGGCTTCCGGGTCAGATGTTTGCAAAATTTCATAGCCACATTTCGGAGCCAATGTAAAAGTAAGGCCGGCACCTGTCTTTAGAGCCGCTCTTGTAGAAAGTACTGCCGCACCCATTTTCCCATAACTTCCTCCCACAATAGTAACCTTTCCGTAGGTGCCTTTGTGCGAAAATTCATCTCTGATCTTAAATATATTTTTAATCACTCCATCATCGATCACAAGGTCACCTGTTTCGGTATCGTCAATATAATCCTGACTTAAATTGATATCCAAAACCTGAACTTTTCCTGCAAACTTTCCGGTTTCGGTATGGAGAAAACATTTTTTCCAAAACTGAAAGCTCAGCGTATAATCTGTCTTAAAAACCACAGCATCTGTATTGAAAATACCATCTGCCAAAAGTCCTGAAGGAAGATCGATGGAAATTTTTATATTATTTTTCAGGTTTAAAAATTCTACAAGATCCTTCATTTCATTCTCTAAACTTCTTGAAAGTCCGGTTCCGAAAAGCGCATCGATAATCACTGTTCTGCTGTCAAACCGGTAATTCATTGCTTCTTTGAATTCTCTTACCGATATTCCTGATATTTCTTTGATCTGCTTAAAATTTTCCTGAGCATCTGGTGAGAACTTCGCTTTGGAATTGGTGAATATATCAATATCAAAACCCTTCTGATACAGTAATCTTGCAACAGCAAAGCCATCTCCTCCGTTATTTCCGCTTCCACAGAATATGGCGAAATTTCTGTGATGATTACAATTCTCGGAAATCCAGTCTACACATGCTTCTGCTGCCCTTTCCATAAGCAGGATTGAAGAAATCGGCTCATTCTTTATCGTATATTGATCGCAATTGCGAATCTGCTCTGCCGTGAAAATTTTCATTGAAGTCGTTTTAGTGATATCTCAAGAGCAATTTACAAAAAAGTACATTTAAAAATATACATTAAAGGATTTATCATAATATATTGGGAAGAAATTTATACTAGACCTATAATTTATTTATTGTGATTTCCATTAAAATATAAATAATTCCACATTTTTTTGTAACTTAATTCCCTGTTTTCGGATAAAACTAAAAAAATATAATATGGGATTTGTAAAAGAATTTAAAGAATTTGCATTTAAGGGTAATGTTCTTGATCTTGCTGTCGGTGTGATCATTGGTGCTGCTTTCAGTGCGATTGTCAAGTCATTTGTAGATGACATCATCACTCCTCTCCTGCTGAATCCTGCGTTGGAAAAAGCGAACGTAAAGAACATCGCAGAACTTTCCTGGGGAGGTGTAAAGTACGGTAATTTTTTATCTTCCGTGATCAGCTTCCTGATTGTCGCCTTTGTGTTATTCCTCTTAATTAAAGGAGTGAACAGTCTTAATAAAAAACCGAAAGAAGAAGCTCCTGCCGCACCGGTAATTACTGAAGACCAGAAACTGCTGATGGAAATCAGGGATCTTTTGAAAGCTAAGAATAATTTATAAAAGAAAAGCACTTCCATCCCGAAGTGCTTTATATATTTTCTGGTACAGTCAATTACTGAATCTGTAGAATACTTGAGATCTGCTCTGCCAGAGAAAGCCCGATTCTATCCTGCGCTTCCAGTGTAGACGCGCCTGTATGAGGAGTCATAGAGATCTTAGGATGGCTCAGAATTTCCTTTGAAGGTGTCGGTTCGTTAATAAATACATCAAGACCGGCAAACCTCACTTTCCCGGAATTCAATGCTTCAATTAAAGCGGTTTCATCAATTACTCCGCCTCTTGAACAGTTGACAATGGCAACACCGTCTTTCATCATTTCAAACTCATTTTTACCGATCATATAACCGTCTTTCTGAGCCGGAACGTGAAGGGTAATAAAGTCAGAATGCTTTAAAACATCGTGAAGCGGTTCTGTTTCAATATCTACATTGATGAACTGCTTGTTGTAAAAAGTCACCTTAATGCTTGCCTTTCCGACATTGCTATCTGCTGCAACGACTCTCATTCCAAGGCCCAGAGCGATTTTAGCCACTTCCTGCCCGATTCTTCCCATTCCTACAATACCGATGGTTTTTCCTTTCAGTTCGATACCTGCTGCATATGCTTTTTTAAGAGCCGCAAATTCTGTATCACCTACTACAGGCATTTTTCTGTTGGAATCCTGCAGAAATCTTGCCCCCGAAAACAAATGGGCAAAAACCAGCTCTGCCACCGACTCTGAAGATGCTGACGGAGTATTAATCACGTGGATTCCTTTTTCTCTTGCATAATCCACATCAATATTATCCATGCCTACGCCGCCACGTCCGATAATTCCCAGAGACGGACAGTTGTCGATGATATCTTTTCTTACCTGTGTTGCACTGCGTACAAGCAGCGTACGGATCTTGTGTTCATTAATGTAATCCATTAAAAGCTCCTGGGGAACTTTGGTGGTAATTACTTCAAAACCTTTCTCAGTTAATGCATCAATACCGGATTGATCCAAACCGTCGTTTGCTAAAACTTTCATAAACTTTGTAGATTATTGTAGTAAAGATTAAAAGACAGACCAGTTTATAGTAGAATTAATCGTTTAATCTTTACATTAATTTTTTTATTCTTCTTCTTTGAAAACTTCAATGGTTACCTGTTTTTCTACCAGATCAGTAAATTTCCCTTTGTATCGCGTAGCTCTTACCAGATGATTGTCGATCCAATGATAGTTTCCGCCTCTTGGCTTTCCGCATAATACACTATGATACTTAAATCCGTGTTTATCGAGCCAGTCGATGGTGATCTGTTTAAGGTTTTCAGTTCGCGAGGTAAAAAAACAAATCTGATGTCCTTCGTCGTACCATTTGTTGATGGTTTCCAATGCATCAGGAAAAGGTTCGCAGGTAACCATTCTTTCGGGTTCTTCGTTCGGAACATCTTCTGTAATGGTTCCATCGATATCGATCAGGTAGTTTTTTACGCCGTCTTTTAAGATAGGGCTAATGTGCTCTTTGTACTCTAATTCCATCATAAAAATTTGAATGGCAAAGTTACGTCTTTTACATCAATAAGCCCTGTTAAACTTAGTAAATGTTAATTTTTTAAACCTAAATCAAATATTTAATGAATAATTTTAATCAAGACTAATAATTTTTACAATTAAAGTTAAAAATATTCTTTTTAAAGGATAATAAAATTCTGAGATCTGCTTTCAATTTAAATTCAAAATCATGATGTTTAACCAAAAATTTCCAAAATACATTTATTACACTTACATTTGTAGAAATGGAAGAATACGTAGTTTTAGTAGACTCTGAAGATCAGGTTACCGGCATGATGGAAAAGCAGCAGGCACACATTAACGGTCTTCTGCACCGCGCTTTTTCGGTATTCCTGTTCAACAGCAAAGGTGAAATGCTTTTGCAGAAAAGAGCTTCGGGAAAATACCATTCTCCTTTAAAATGGACCAATGCGGTATGCTCTCATCCGAGAATGGAAGAAACTTACCTGGAAGGGGCAAAACGCAGGGTAAAAGAAGAACTCGGAATTGAAACTGATCTGTCGGAAAAATTTAGTTTTATTTATAAAGCCGATGTCGGCAACGGGCTTTGGGAACATGAACTTGATCACGTGTTCGTGGGGACATTCGAAGACGAATTTCATCTGAATAAAGAAGAAGTTGAAGAAGTAAGATACATCACCATAGAAGATCTGGATCGGGAAATGTCCGAAAACCCCGAAAACTTTACTGAATGGTTTAAGATCATTCTTGAAGAATATAAACATCATTTTAATTCATGAAAAAAATTATTCCTGCTTTCCTTTTATTCGTGGGAACGCTGCTGTTTGCACAATCCATTCCTTCAGAGATCTATGAAAGTGAAAACTACTCTATCACTCATCCTGCCGGCTGGAAAGTGACCAACAATGATGAAATTATCAATATTTTCCCGCCTAATCAGATAGGAGCCATTACCATTTCAGAATATCATGATCTAAATCTTCCAAAAACGGAAACCAAAAAATTTATCCTTGCTCTTTACAAGTCTTCCGATGACGAAAAGAAAGTGATCTCTAAAGGAAGTAAAAAAGGATATACAGAATATTTTTACGAGTACTTCGACGAGAAAGAAAAGCTTTTTTGGCTTACAAAAGTCTTTCAGAAAGACAAGGATCTTTACCTGATTTCCATTAACTGCGGGCAGAAATACTGGAGCGGGAATTATGTAAAACTTTTTAAAGAAGCATTCAACAGTTTTAAATTAAAGAAATAGAAATAATAATTAAATATGAAGAAAACAGCATTGTACGACAAGCACGTTTCTTTGGGCGCTAAAATCGTACCTTTTGCAGGTTTTGAAATGCCTGTACAATATTCCGGAGTGACGGAAGAACATTTTGCAGTAAGAGAAAAGGCGGGATTGTTTGACGTTTCCCACATGGGACAGTTTTTTATTGAAGGAGCGGGTTCCAAAGAACTTCTACAATACGTTACGACCAACAATGTAGATGCTCTTGAAAACGGAAAAGCTCAGTATTCATGTCTTCCTAACGAAAATGGAGGAATTGTGGATGATCTTATCGTTTATAAAATGGAAAACGATAAATATTTCGTGGTCGTTAATGCTTCAAACATCGATAAAGACTGGAATCATATTTCAAAATACAATACTTTCGGGGCAAAAATGACGAATTCTTCAGACGATATGTCGTTATTGGCAGTTCAGGGTCCGAAAGCAACGGAAATTCTTCAGAAATTAACGGAAACCAATCTTTCGGATATTCCTTATTACCATTTTACAGTCGGTTCTGTAGCAGGGGTGAATGATGTGATCATCTCCAACACGGGATACACAGGAAGCGGAGGTTTTGAAATTTATTTTAAAAACGAAGATGCCGTAACGCTTTGGGATGCTATCATCGAAGCAGGTCAGGAAAAAGGAATTATTCCTTGCGGACTTGCTGCCAGAGATACTTTAAGACTTGAAAAAGGATTCTGCCTTTACGGAAACGATATCGACGACACTACTTCTCCTATCGAAGCTGGCTTAGGTTGGATCACGAAATTCGATAAAGATTTTGTTTCCAAAGATACTTTCGCGAAACAGAAAGAAGAAGGCGTAACCAGAAAATTGGTTGGCTTTGAATTGAACGATAAAGGTGTTCCAAGACACGACTACCCTGTTGTAGATGCGGAAGGAAATGTGATTGGAAAAGTAACTTCAGGAACACAGTCACCAATGAAAAAAGTTGGTTTAGGTCTTGCGTATGTAGATAAACCTCATTTCAAGTTAGGTTCTGAGATCTTTATTCAGGTGAGAAATAAGAATATTCCTGCCAAAGTAGTGAAGGCACCATTTGTATAACATTCATATTCAATTGTCAAAGTGAAAATTGTTGACAAGTTTTAATAATACTGTAAAACCTGCCCTTTCAGCAGGTTTTATTTTTTTAAGGAGCTTGATCCGGCTTGGAATTTATGCTGAGCCGGTCGAAGTACTCTATCTTTTTCCTCACCCTAAATCCCTCTCCCGAGGAGAGGGACTTTCCAGCAGCTAAAAAGGATGCCATTTCTGTCCGGGCTAGGGCTTGGTCTTTCCATTCAATGTATGTGTAAAAATATTTTTTTTGTGAATGTTTACCACGATAGAAAGAATTACTTTACACCAAAAAATTCTCTCAAAGCTTCCACATTTTTTTTGTCATTCCCAACAAAAATCTGTTCATCCGTCAGAAAAACCGGACGCTTCAGGAATGTATAATGATCTAATAACAATTCTTTAAAGTCATTTTCTGTTAAAGATTTTACGTCAAGCCCTCTTAATTTAATCTGTGTCGATTTTTTACTGAATAATGTTTCGTAAGATTTTGTAAGGCTGTACATCTCCTGCAGCTCTTCTTTCGTCAGCGGCTGTTTTTTTATTTCGTGCATTTCCCAGTCTGTAAGATCAAACTGTGCCAAAATTTTTCTGCAGGTATCGCATGTATTTAAATGAAATACTTTTTTCATATAAGATGGTATAAATTTTATTTTGAAACGAAAACACTAAAGTTTTCTTTTTTCAAAAGTAAGATTTAATCTAAGATTTTAAAAATTATAAATACCTTTATTCAAATTTTAAAAGGATGGATAACAAACCAATTACTTTTCAGTTTATTTCCGAGCCTTCTGATGTAAATTACGGTGGAAATGTTCACGGTGGAAGCGTGATGAAATGGATCGACCAGGCCGGCTATGCATGTGCAACAACATGGAGCGGGAATTATTCTGTTACAGTTTATGTAGGCGGAATTAGATTTTATGAGCCCATCAAAATCGGGGAAATCGTAAAGGTTGAGGCGCAGGTTATTTACACAGGTTCATCCAGCATGCATATCTCTATTAATGTATTTTCAAGAAATCTCAAGCAGCCGAACTTTGATAAGAAGACACACTGCATTATCGTTTTTGTTGCTGTTGATGAAAATGGCAAAAAACTTCCTGTCCCCAAATGGATTCCCGAAACCGACGAGGAAAAACAGCAGGAACAGTACGCCAAACGCCTGATGGAGCTGAGAACACAGATCGAAGATGAAATGAAACCCTTCCTGTAATGCTGAGAAAAGACTTTATAAAACTTTCGTCCCTGGGATTCTTAGGTTTCTATTCCTGCGGAATTTTTAATGTAAAAAACAGAGATAAAACATTGGCTATTCAGTTATACACCGTTCGTGATGCAATTGCAGAAGATCTTGAAAAAACACTGGAAAGACTCGCTAAGATGGGTTTTACAGGGCTGGAAATTTATGGTTATAATGGCACTTTTTTCGGTAAAAGCAGAAACGAATTTCAGGCTCTGTTGAATAATCTCGGTTTAAAGGTGATCAGCTCACACCACACTACCGGAATTCTTCATAATGATAAAGGAACGTTATTGAACAATTGGGAAAAAACTGTTGAGGATTTACATTTTATTGGTTCAGAATACATGGTTTGCTCTTATCTTTTTCCTGAAGAAAGAACGGTTGAGAATTATAAAAAACTTCCCGTGTTATTTGATACATCCGGAGAAATTACAAAAAGTGCCGGAATTCAGTTTGCTTATCACAATCATGATTTTGAATTTGAAAAATTTGACGCTACTCAAAATATTTATGATTTTATTTTAAATAATACTTCATCCGATCTGGTTAAAATGGAACTGGATCTCTACTGGATCATGAAAGCCGGAATTGATCCTTTACCTTATTTTGAAAAATACCCGCAAAGATTTCCATTGTGGCATGTGAAAGACATGAAAGCCAAAACAAAAGACTTTGCGGAAATTGGTAATGGAACCATCGATTTTAAAAGAATTTTTACAGCTAAAGAAAAAGCCGGTCTTCAGTATTGGTTTCTGGAACAGGATTCCAGTGATAAAAATATGTTTGAAAGTATTCGTATAAGTCGTGATTTTATTATTAAAAACGATTTCTTTCTAAAATAATTTTTATATTTGTGCAGTAAAAGGAAATGGTGTTCTTCCTTACCCAACCGCTTTTTAAGCTGATGACGCCTGATTAAAAAGATTATTAACAGTAATTTGATCAGGGAAATTATGTCACAACATTCAAAGACTTTAAGCCGAAAAACAACAATTCATATCCGTTTTTTCTTACGGAAATATCCTGCGTTATTATATATTACCAGATGGTTTTCGATCAGTATTATCATCGGAATCCTTGTAGGAACTGCTTCTGCGGGATTTTTAGAATCATTGTCGTGGGCTACAAATTTCAGAGAGAAGCATATCTGGCTGATTGCTTTTCTGCCATTGGCCGGATTGATTGTCGGAATGTTATATTATTACTACGGAAAAAATGTTGAGGCAGGCAATAATCTGTTGCTTGAAACGATCCATGAGCCGGGCAAAGAAACTATTCCTTTCAAAATGGCTCCTTTTGTTTATCTGGGGACGATAGTCACTCATTTTTTTGGAGGATCGGCAGGACGTGAAGGTACAGCTCTGCAAATGGCAGGTGCTATTTCAGACCAGTTTACCCGTCTTTTGCGACTCAATCAGAATGAAAGAAAAGTATTAATTATCTCAGCAATTGCGGCGGGATTCGGTTCAGTTTTCGGGACCCCTTTAGCCGGCGCAGTTTTCGGATTGGAAGTTTTTTTAATCGGCAAAATACGCTACAACGGTATCTTTCCTGCTTTTGCCTCCGCTATTCTGGCAGATCAGGTGACCAAACTTTGGAATGTACACCATACTCATTATCCTATTGATTTTATCCCGAAAATTGATTTCTTATCATTTATCTACTGCATTGTAGCCGGAATTTTATTCGGAGTTTGTGCTGCAACCTTCAGTAAAATGATGCACAGGACGAGTATTTTTTTCAAATCAAAAATAAATTATCCGCCATTTAGATCTTTATTTGGTGGGGTAATTGTCGCTCTCGCAGTATTTGTAATGGGCACAACAAGATATATTGGGCTGGGAATTCCTGTTATTGAAGAAGCCTTCGGTAAACAGCTCCCTCTATATGATTTCGCTTTAAAAATGCTTTTTACAGTGATTACCCTTTCGGCTGGTTTCAAAGGCGGTGAGGTTACCCCATTGTTTTTCATCGGCGCTACATTAGGCAGTGCGCTTTCTATTATTATCCCTCTTCCATTTGCCTTATTGGCGGGAATGGGCTTCGTAGCCGTCTTTGCAGGCGCCACCAATACTCCGCTGGCCTGTACACTCATGGGAATTGAATTGTTCGGAGCTGAATGTGGGGTTTATGTAGCGGTGGCATGTATTGTTGCCTATCTGTTTTCAGGGAATAACAGCATTTATACAAAGCAAAAGATCGGAGAAGCTAAAAACAGCAGATTCACAGATCTTACCAATAAGAGTTTTGAAGATTTATAGAATTTATTAAACAACAAAAACCTTCCGGATCTCCAGAAGGCTTTTGCGTATTAAATGTGGAAATGTTTATTTCTAGTTGAAATAATTCTTAAATCGCCTGATTGCATGTATAAACCTGTGGGCAAGCAATGTACTGAATACAATACTTCGGTCCCGTTACAGACCCTGAACAGCTGCATCCACAAAGTGAAAGATCAGGTGTTCCGCTTATTCCTCCTGTGATGTTTTTAAGATCGGCTTTTTTTAATTTTGTAGCATTTTTCAAAAAATTTTTCATTGTGATTTGAATTTAAAGATTATATATTTTAATTACACTCTCAAAGTTAAACAAATATTAATTATTCAACGCATAATTTAATATTAAATTTTTTAATTAATTTATTTCGTTCAAGTTATTATAAGTATAACGGAAAATTACACATAAATATTTCTTAAACACCTGTTATTCTGTAAATTCAAGATCTTTATCGTGAGTTTCTGATATAGTGAGCGATGAGTAAAAGGCAAGACCAAATACGATAATTCCCACCAACGCTGCACTCACAATGACTGAGAAATCCCGCTTGAAGAAATCGAAAGTTAAGATCATCACAGGAACAAGTCCGCGCACCATATTCGGTACTGTAGTCGTGGCCGTATTTCTTATATTCGTACCGAACTGCTCGGCTGCCAGAGTGACGAACATCGCCCAGTAACCGGTTCCCAACCCAAGCCATATACAGAAAATATAGTATTTTGTTTCTGTATCTGTATTTCCGAAAAGCATAATGGCGACGCCGATAATGGTAA
The DNA here is from genome assembly GCF_977014045.1 of Chryseobacterium lineare. Classification (NCBI taxonomy): domain Bacteria; kingdom Pseudomonadati; phylum Bacteroidota; class Flavobacteriia; order Flavobacteriales; family Weeksellaceae; genus Chryseobacterium; species Chryseobacterium lineare. The sequence continues at coordinate 1,714,111 of NZ_CDRNIQ010000001.1, forward strand.
AAACCAACATATAGAAAATAGCCATTTTCCGTGACTTTAGAAAATGAGAAATAAATCCGCTCGCCAGATCACCTACAGAAATCCCAATATAAGCCCACATAATTGCTTTTCCCGGATTTAGCTCTTTAATTCCAAGTTCAGGAGCAAACTGATTGGCGAGAACCGCTAAAATTCCGATACAGTACCAGGTAGGCAATCCGACTGCGATGCATTTTAAATATCTTATTAAACGATCTTTATGGGTGAAAAATGAAAGAAAATTTCCTTTGGAAACAGATTGATGTTCAATATTTTTATAAATCCCGGATTCAGATACGCTGATCCGCAGGAACAATAATAAAATTCCGAGAATTCCCCCGATGATGTAAGAAATATTCCAGCCGCCAGACAATTCTACGGTCAATTGAGCTACAACCGCGCCCATTAACCCAAAACCTGCTACAACCGAAGTACCAATTGCTCTTAAATTCTTTGGTAAGCTTTCGGAAACCAGCGTAATTCCGGCTCCAAGTTCTCCTGCAAGTCCAATTCCTGCAATAAATCTTAAGGCTGCATATTGATATACTAAATGAGTTTGTGGAAAATGCGGCAAAAAACCACAGGCAATATTAGCAAGAGAATATACTAAAATCGATCCGAACAATACCGACAACCTTCCTTTTTTATCTCCGAAGATACCCCAGAATATTCCTCCAATCAGCAGTCCGACCATTTGTGCATTGAGAATAAAGGTTCCGTCTGTATCGGGATTTAAACCTAGAGCTTTTAAACTCGGAATTCTAACAATTCCAAATAATAGCAGATCATAAATATCTACAAAGTATCCCAAAGCGGAAATAATAACTGGAATTGAAAAAATGTACTTCATTTTTGAAGACAGGGAAAGCTCTTGCATCTTTGATTAATTTTGCTAAAAATAAAAAACCTTTCAATTTCTTGAAAGGTTTTTATGAAATATCTTTTTTTGATTCTTATCTGGCAATATTTACCGCTCTTGTTTCCCTGATTACGGTTACTTTTACCTGTCCGGGATAAGTAAGCTCATTCTGGATCTTTTCAGAGATATCGTAAGACAGCTGAGAAGCCACTTCGTCATTCACTTTTCCGCTTTCCACCATTACTCTTAGTTCTCTACCCGCCTGTATTGCATAAGCCGATGAAACGCCATCAAAACTTAATGCAGCAGATTCAAGGTCTTTTAATCTTTGAATGTATGATTCCAGCACCTGTCTTCTTGCACCCGGTCTTGCTCCGGAGATAGCATCTGCTACCTGAATGATTGGTGATAACAATGAAGTCATTTCCACTTCATCGTGGTGAGCTCCGATAGCATTTACTACTTCAGCATTTTCACCGTATTTTTCAGCCCATTGCATACCTAATAAAGCGTGAGGAAGTTCAGATTCCTGCTCAGGAACTTTTCCGATATCGTGTAAAAGACCTGCTCTTTTCGCTAATTTTACATTTAATCCTAATTCGGCAGCCATGGTTGCAGCAATGTTTGCGACTTCTCTTGAATGCTGTAACAGGTTTTGTCCGTAAGATGAACGGTATTTCATTCTACCTACGATTTTAATTAATTCAGGGTGCAAACCGTGGATTCCTAAATCGATAATCGTTCTTTTTCCTACTTCAATAATTTCTTCTTCAATCTGCTTTCTTGTTTTTTCAACAACCTCTTCAATTCTTGCCGGGTGAATTCTTCCGTCTGTAACCAGTCTGTGAAGGGATAGTCTCGCAATCTCTCTTCTTACCGGGTCGAAACACGAAAGAAGGATTGCTTCAGGAGTATCATCAACGATAATTTCTACACCTGTTATTGCTTCTAGTGCACGGATATTTCTACCTTCTCTACCGATAATTCTACCTTTTACCTCATCAGATTCAATATTGAAAACCGAAACTGAATTCTCAATTGCCTGCTCCGTACCAATTCTCTGAATAGTCTGGATAACGATTTTTCTCGCTTCACTTTTAGCATTCAGCTGCGCTTCTTCCATAATGCTCTGAACATGTGCCTGAGCTCTTGTTTTAGCTTCAGCTTTCATGGTTTCCACCAATTCTGCTTTTGCCTCTTCTGCCGTGTAATTGGAAATCTTTTCAAGAACTTCAACTTTTTTAGCCGTAGCTATATCCAGTTCGTGCTGTTTTCTCTCTAAAATTTCTGTTTTCTTTGCATAATCTGCAATTTGCTTATCCAGATCTTTTTCAAGTTTTCCGGCTTTGCTTAGCTCATCATTAAGCTTGTTTTCCTTATCCTTAATTCTTTTTTCAACCTCCTGCATTTTCTTTTCACGTGACTGAATATCTGCATCATGCTGTGATTTCAGCTCCAAAAATTTTTCTTTTGCCTGAAGGTTTTTTTCTTTTTTTATGGATTCGGCTTGTACATTGGCTTTTTCTATAAGATTTTCGGCATTTTTCTTTGCATCGTCTATAATAAATTTTGCCTTAGTATTCAGTGAACTCTTAGAGAAAAATATCCCTGCTGCAGCTCCGATTACCAGGCAAACAATGCCGACTATAACTTCTATCATAATTTATATCGAGTTTTAATTGTATTTACATAAAAAAAGCCTACAATAATCCAGAGATTGAGAGTAAACTCCTAATCAACACGATTTGAACTGATTTCCACTGTCTGTAATCCGGACGGACCGGCACGCCATTCAATGGACATTTGTTCGGTAATTGTTTAGCGTTGAGTTTACCTTTAATGTGTTAGAATTATTGTAGGCAGCACTTTTTGGGAAAAAAAATCTATTTCCCTGTTTCATTCAACGATTGATTGATTTTCACTAATCTTTCGTTGGTAGATTGTATTGTTTTATCGTAGTTCATAGACACCACTTCCGCATTGGTTCCCAGTTTCAGGGCACACATTGCCAAAGCATCCTGTTTGTCTCTCACATCGAAATTCTGTTCAAAATCTTTAATCATATTTTCAATCTGCTTCCCGACCTTACGCAAAGTTTCTTCTTCTGCTGCCGGTACGTTCAGCGGATATACCCTTCCTGCAATGTTGATGGTTATTCTTCTTACCTCCATTATAATCCACTGTTTTGAAGCTGTGCAATACAGAAATCTATTTCCTTTACCAATCTGTTGATGTGATTTTTCATCAACCTGTTATGTTCAGGATTTCCTGATATTGCTGAATAAAGTTTTATATTTTTTTGTTCTTCTGCTAATACCTGACTTTTTTTCCTTTCCTCATCATATCTCTTCTTCAGGTCTTCATGCTCAATATTTAATTCCGAAAACTTTTCAGAAAGATTTTTATAATTCTTTTGTAATATTAAAATCTTTTTCTCTAATTCTGAAAAATTATTTTCTAAATCTTGAAGCATTTCAGGTTTTGTATATTCTAACTATTAGCAAAAATAACAAAATATTAACACTAACAAAAATAAAAGTCTCTATATTTTGTTTTCAAAAGGAAAAGGAGACACAAAATGCATCTCCTTTTTATATTTTCATAATATTTCTTATTCAAATTTCAGTACAAAAAATATCGCTCTGGTCTGTAAGGTAGACATTGCAGACGTCCAGTACGGAGGTGTTGTTGCATTATCTGCCACAATTTCATTGTTCATGATAAAAGTACCTCTTACCGCCGGAGTAAGTTTAAACTTGTTGAAGTAAAACTGTATTCCCATTTCTGCAGACCATGCAAAATTGTGCGTCGTAGATCTGAAAACCTGTTGTAAATTATCATCAGTAGAGTCTGAATTTGACTGTAAATTAACAATATAATTCACCCCTGCTGCCACGTATGGTCTTGAGTTATACCATCTTTGTCCGTGGAATTCAAGCAATACCGGAACATCTACCAAAGTAGTTTTAATCTCTCTTACTCTGTCATTTTCTGTTAAAGGAATAGGAATAAAAGGATCATTTGTCAAAGTACCTGCTGCGTATTGGTCATTCGACTGTGTATTGAAAGTCAACTGTCTCTGACCGAATTGTAACCCTGGTTCCAATCTTAAGTCCAGATAATCGTTTAGTCTCCATTTTGCGATCAACCCCGCACCGAAACTATAACTTTCTTTGGATGTAACAAGATTGTGATTATTATCCATACCATATCTAGGATTCAAAACGATACGGTAGTCTAGTCTGTTACCATTCAGATAAAAACCCCAGCTGAATTTCTGCTCGTCAAAGTCTTCCAACTTATCCATTCTGTTTCGGGTTCTGAATTGCGCGTTTGCTAAAACTGCAACATTTACTGAGGTTAAAACCAGTGCTCTTAATAAAAATTTACTCATAGGTTACTTTGTTGCTTTATAAATTGTGGCTATACCTAAACTTAGTTTTTTATATTCAACTTTTTTAAATCCTGTATCTAAAAGAATTTGTCTCATCTTTTCCCCGAAAGGAAAAGCGTTTACAGAATCCGGAAGGTATGTGTATGCCCTATTATCCTTAGAAACCAGTCTGCCGATGGCAGGTAATACATTTTTGAAATAAAACATATAAAATGGTGCTAAGAAACCCTCAACCTTTGAAAACTCCAGTATATAAACACTCTTGTTATCTTTAACAACTCTTCTTAATTCCGCCAAACCCTTGGTAAGGTTTTCAAAATTCCTCACTCCAAATGCAACGGAAACTGCATCAAATCTATTGTCCTCGAAAGGTAAATTCTCTGCATCGCCTTTTTGCATGGAAATTTTGCCGTCTAATTTAAGTTTTTTTATTTTAATAACGCCAACATTTAACATTTGTTGCGATAAATCTAATCCTATTACTTTGGAACCTGTTCCTTTTTCAATAGTAATAGCGAGATCTCCCGTTCCTGTAGCCACATCCAGCACTTCCTGCGGGCTGTCATTTTTCATCCATTTCACCAAAGTATTTCTCCATAGAACATCTATTTTCATGGATAAAACATGATTCAGAAGATCATATTTCGGTGCAATATTGTCGAACATATCCTCAACCTGGCTCTTCTTGGTAGCTTCAGAGTTGTAGGGCGTAATTTTGGTAATATCTTTTGTCAAAACTTAAAACTTGTAATATTCGTTATAATAATTCAGGTAATCCTGTTTTCTGAAAATCTTCGATCTGGATTCTACTTGCTGGATGTTTTTGATCACTTTATCGTAATCTTCATCTACGTTGTAATAAAAATCATCCGTAAACAATTTGTTAAAGTGTCTTGCTCCTCCAAAGTATGCTTTTCCGTCAATGACAGTCTTATCCAGTGCCAAAAGTAATGAATCTTTCTTAAGGTTGTATCCATAGTACTGATCATTAATATAATAATCCTGATGGGCAATATTAATAAGGCCTCGAACTTTATTCACCTCGAAAGCAGAATCAAACAGTAATTTTTTATGCTGATCAAAAACTTTAATTGAATTCTTTCCTTTATTTAAATCAACAGGAACGGTTTGCCCGCCGGCAATTGTGCCTTCCGCTCCGTTATTTATTTTATAGTAAAATGTATTGGAAGTAGGATTATCCACCACATAATAATTCTTTTTGGCCAAAAGGAAGAAGTAAATCCCAAAGGCAAAGATAACAGCCACGATTGCAATAAGTAAGCCTTTTAAGGATGGATTATTTTTCATAGGATTGTAAAGTACAATTTTTGCAAATTTAATAATATTTTTAATTCTCTGTTATTAATATTAATTATTAACTTTGCATCTTTAAAAAATCATTTAAACGAATGCCGAATACGATCATTATTGGTTCTGGATCTTACCTTCCCAGCAAAATTATCGGGAGAGACTATTTCTTAGATTCAGATTTTTATACTGAAGACGGGGTGAAGATTGACAAACCTGCAGAAGAAACGATTGCAAAATTTGTAGAAATTACAGAAATAGAAAACAGAAGATTCATAGAAGATGATCTATCCAATTCTCAAATCGGTTACGAAGCTGCAAAAATAGCTATTGAAGATGCAAAAATAGATCCCGAAGAACTTGATTATATTATTTATGCAAGTAATTTCGGTGAAGTTACCGTTCATGGATATGCCGATTTTATGCCGACGATGGCCGCAAGAGTGAAAAATAAGCTTGGTATTAAAAACAGAAAATGTGTAACCTATGATATGCTTTTCGGATGCCCGGGATGGGTAGAGGGAATGATTCTGGCTGATAATTTAATCAAGGCTAAAGTTGCCAAGACTATTCTTGTGATCGGCGCTGAAACCCTAAGCAGGGTAACAGATCCTCACGACAGAAACAGAATGATCTTCGCAGACGGAGCCGGAGCAGTTGTTGTAAAGGCTACAGATGAAGAAAATGTAGGAATTATCGCTCACAATACAATTTGTGACAACGGTATCGAGCTGGATTATCTTGCCAATGGGCCTTCAATCAACAAAGACTCAGATCAGACACGCATATTTGTGAGAATGCAGGGAAGGAAAATTTATGAGTATGCCCTTAAAAACGTTCCCACAGCCATTAAAGAAACTATTGAAGACGCAGGTCTTTCCATTGAAGACATCAACAAAATCCTGATTCACCAGGCCAACGCCAAAATGGATTACGCCATGATCGAAAGACTTCATAAACTTTATGATGTGAAAGATTATGATCATTCCATCTCTCCAATGACGATTCAGGACTTCGGAAACTCTTCCGTAGCCACAATTCCTACGATGTATGATTTAATAATTAAAGGAAAAATGGACGGCCATTCGTTTAAAGAAAAAGGTAACATTGTAATGACTTCGGTAGGTGCCGGAATGAACATCAATGCTATCGTTTACAGATTTCCTTAATAATATTATTTAATATAAAATATAAAAGAGCACAGGGAAATTATTCTTTGTGCTTTTTTTAAACGGATTATGCAAAGAAACTTTTTTATTATTGCAGCCATCTTCCTATTTCTGGAAGTATATATTTATCAGGCCATAAGAACACTTACAGATAATTTCTGGATAAAGATAGGCTATTGGGCTGTTTCTCTGGCAGTGTACGGGATTTTCGCTTATGAAGTGACACACTTCAGCAAAGCCGACAGAAGTATGATGAGAGCACAAATCATGATATCGCTCTTTTTGGTCTTTATTCTTCCTAAAATCTTTATCGTTTTGTTCCTGTTGATTGATGATCTCATTAGAATCTTTGGCTATCTTATAGGTTTGGCAGGGTCTTCAGAAAATCATTTTCCTGAAAGAAGGAAGTTTTTAAGCCTGGTAGGTTTGGGATTAGGAGGTGTTCTCTCCGCCCTTTTCATTGATGGAATCACATTCGGGAAATACCGCCATAAAGTAAGAAAGGTGAGAATTAATTTAAAAAATCTTCCGGAAAGCTTTAAAGGCTATAAAATCGTTCAGATTTCAGATGTTCACAGCGGAAGTTTTTCCGATCCTTCAAAATTAGAACACGCAATCAATCTTATTAATGAGCAAAAGCCGGATCTGGTTTTATTTACGGGTGATATGGTGAATAATGTCGCTGATGAATTTAAACCATTTATTCCTCTGTTTTCAAAAATAAAAGCTAAAGACGGAAAGTTTGCTGTTTTGGGTAATCATGATTATGGTGATTACGTACATTGGACTTCACCCGCAGAAAAACAACAAAATCTTAAAACCCTGATTGAGTATGAGCGACAAGCCGGTTTTGATATGCTTCGTAATGAACACAGAATTATTGAGAAAAATGGTGAGAGATTATACATTCTGGGGGTTGAAAATTGGGGATTAAAACCTTTCCCACAGTTCGGAAGATTAGATGATGCACTTAAAAACATACCTGATTCTGCCGCTAAAATATTAATGAGCCATGATCCTACCCATTTTGATTACGTGGTAAAAAAACACCCAGGAAACGTTCAGCTGACGCTTTCCGGCCATACACACGGAATGCAGTTTGGCCTTGATCTTAAAAATATAAAATGGTCACCGGTTCAGTACAAATACCCGAAATGGGCAGACCTTTACGAAAGTGAAGGGAAAATGCTCTATGTCAACAGAGGCTTTGGGGTTCTGGCTTATCCTGGAAGAGTAGGAGTTTTACCGGAAATTACACTTTTTGAATTGGCTTAAAATTTAAGATTTAAGCTTTACCTATATTTTAAAAACTATAACCTGTAATCTAAAATCTGCAACCTATTAAAAAATATAATCTTTCATACGGGAAGTAGCCATTTCTTTCTCGTTGATCCAGGTAAGGAGGGCATCTAATTTGTCCTCCATTTTTTTGCCCGAGTTAAATCTTCTGTGCATAGGAACATCAAAATGGTACTTTCCGAAATCAGTAAACTGCCACGAGTTTAAATAAATCAAAACAAACTCATCATTCTTCAAAGTTTCAAAAACCATGTTCTGATAATATTTCATCGGCAGAATCTGAAATACAAAATCATTATAAGGAAGTTGACTGTAAGGAGAGATACTTTCCGGCACAATACTCAATCCGTCTTCTTCAATAATTTCCGTATTTCTTTTCAGGCGTTTGAACGGGAAAAGAATATCAGCATTATCAATATTTGAAACATAATTAAATTCCATTAGCTTTAAACTTTGCTGAGGAACTTTGAAATCTTTCTGACGAATTCCCTTAATCTGCTTACCCAATAAATCCTGAATATTTTTTTTGGTAACTTCAATTTCTGCAGGATCTGAATTCTGATTATAAAAAGCAATTTCATGTCCTTTGGATGAAATTGCTTTTAGTAAATCCTGAAGCTTTCCGGCGATGGAAATCTCCACAAAAAAGCTTGCTTTAGTATCATGTATATCTAAAATTCTGAGGATGGCTTTTGTATTTTCAACAGATATTTTTAAACGCTCATCACCGGAAACCTTAGCTCCGTTTTTACATTCCGCTTCAATAGTTATGATGTTGAAAGTTAATAATACCATATCAATTTAATTTTAGATAAAAACTGAAAACATTTAAAAATCAGATGTTAATAATCTTTTCACTTAAAGTATAACTTTATATTTATTATACTTTACCTAGCTTTATCTTAAGGTTCTTAATCATGTCTTTTGTCATTTCAGAAATTCCGAAATTATAGGTTAGTCCCCAGTCTTTTTTAGCCACGGAGTCATCAATAGATGCCGGCCATGAATCTGCAATCTGCTGTCTGAAATCCGGTTTATAATCGATCTCAAAATCCGGGATTTCTTTCTTGATTTCTTCAGCCAGTTCTTTTGGAGTAAAAGACATCCCTCCCAGATTATAGGAAGAACGAACGGTTAAACTTTCTTTCGGGGCTTCCATTAACTTAAGTGTGGCGTTGATAGCATCATCCATATATAACATCGGCATTCCTGTATTTTCAGAGATGAAGCTTGTATATTTCCCCTCTTCTATCGCTTCGTAAAAAATCTCTACAGCGTAGTCGGTTGTTCCTCCACCGGCAGGAGTTTTCCATGAGATTAATCCGGGATATCTGATACTTCTTACATCTACCCCGTGTTTATCAAAATAATATTCGCACCATTTCTCTCCTGCCATTTTTGATATCCCGTACACTGTTGTCGGGTTTAATACCACATCCTGACCAACATTTTCTTTTGGAATCCCTTTTCCGAAAACAGCAATGGAACTAGGCCAGAAAATCTTCTGAATAAGACCTTCCTTTGCCATTTCACAAAAATGAAGAAGAGGTTCAAGATTAAGCTTCCATGCAAAAACAGGTTGCTTTTCCGAAGTACCGGACAGCAAAGAAGCCAAATGATAAACGGTAGTGATTTCATAATCTTTTATCACCTGCCTTACCAACTGTGTGTTTGTTACATCCATTCGTTCGTAACTTCCTGCAGAAGTAATTCCCTTTTGCCATCTGTCGAGTCCTGAAGCTACAACATTTTCAGCTCCGTGAATTTCAACAAGTCTGTTGGTAAGTTCGGTGCCGATCTGTCCTAAAGCACCTGTAATAAGTATTCTTTCCGTGTGGGATTCCATTTTGATTTTTTATTAGTTGATGAAAGCAAAAGTAAATATTTTAAAGTCTATCTTAAAACAAAATTGTAAAATGGATTACAAAATTCGCTATTGAAACAGATTATCATTTCACTTATTTATTTACTTCCACATTTTCAGCATTATATACAGACTGCAAATATTTTTATGAAGCAAGCTATGAGTCGTTCCTACAAATAAAGGTTGAAAAGACACATTTTTAGTTACATTTTACTGACATTTATCATATCAAACAATAAATTTTTCATAATTTTCGCTCCTATAAAACAACTTCATTGAAAGCAAAAAAACTTTATAAGCAACTATATTTCCAAGTGGTTATTGCCATTATTGCCGGGATTCTTTTAGGAAGGTTCTATCCGGAACTCGGAGAAAAAATGAAGCCTCTCGGCGACGGATTCATTAAACTGGTAAAAATGATCATTGCTCCGGTAATTTTTATCACCCTTACATTAGGCATCGCCCACATGACAGATCTGAAAAAAGTAGGAAGAATTGCTGTGAAAGCCATGATTTACTTTTTAACATTCTCAACACTGGCTTTAATTATCGGACTTATTGTAGGAAATGTATTACAACCCGGACACGGTCTGAATATCGATCCTTCTACCCTTTCCGGCGATGTTTCCCAGTATCAGCAGAAAGCCCACGACTCTACCCTTACAGGCTTTCTTATGAACATTATTCCGGAGACGCTCTTCAGTCCGCTTGTAGGAGAGAATATTCTTCAGGTGCTGCTTGTTGCTATACTGATGGGTATTGCTTTGGTTTTAACGAAAGAAAAAAGCCGTAAAGTAACAGAGTTCTTACAGGATCTCTCCACGCCGGTTTTCAAAATTGTGCATATGCTGATGAAACTAGCTCCGATAGGAGCATTTGGTGCTATGGCCTTCACGATTGGAAAGTACGGACTTCATTCCGTTCTGAATCTCATTTTTCTTGTTGGCACATTTTATATCACATCAGCTCTTTTTGTGGTTCTCGTTCTCGGAACTGTTGCCTGGTACAATGGCTTTAATATTTTTAAACTCATGTACTTTCTGAAAGAAGAACTTCTTCTGGTATTAGGAACCAGCTCTTCGGAATCTGCTCTTCCGGGAATCATGGAAAAGCTTGAAAAAGCAGGCTGCTCAAGAGCTATTGTAGGACTTGTAGTTCCTACAGGATATTCTTTCAATCTTGACGGCACAAACATCTACATGACTTTAGCTTCCCTGTTCATTGCCCAGGCACTCAATATTCACCTTCCGATTGAAAAACAGATGATGTTGCTTTTAGTAGCCATGCTCAGTTCGAAAGGCGCTGCAGGTGTTACAGGTGCAGGTTTTGTAACGTTGGCAGCTACTTTAGCAGTAGTCCCCGAAATTCCTATTGCGGGGATGACCTTAATTCTGGGAATCGATAAGTTCATGAGTGAATGCCGCGCATTAACCAACGTGATAGGAAATTCCGTAGCAACAGTTGTGGTAGCAAACTGGGAGAAACAGCTGGACAAAAAGCAACTGCAGTATTGTCTGGATCATCCTAATGATATCGAAAAAAAGCTGGAAGTATAGATCAATCTTTCCATTTAGAATTTAGGTGATAAAAAAATGTCTTATTATGCAATCTATCACTTACGACCGATGCATACACCATGTGACGACCGATGCAAGCATCTTATAACACCCGATGCATGCTCCTTGATGCGCTCGAAGCAAGATCCTGCACCGTCCGATGAAAATCTCACGGAGTATAAAGAATTATATATTCTAAAATTAAACTTATCTCGTTGAAGATTATGGTTTCAGGAAATAAGACTATAGTTATTTATATCAGAATATTAAGGCTTGAAGGCAGCACCTTAACATGAATCGGTGATTTTATTTTATTGAATTCACCATCAAGATGCCAGTTTTTCGTATTGACCTTAAATTCAATTTCCGATACCGGTAAGTAGGTAATATAATCATCATCCTTCAGTTTTTTGGTAAACATTCTGAAGGCAAAAAGCGGAGAATACGTCAGGGGAAACTTTTTCACCAGCACCATATCAACCAGCCCATCACTTTTGCTTGCATTGGGCGCGATATAGGCATTATTTCCGAACTGTCTGGTATTGGCTATATTCACCATCAGATATTTACCGTTGTATTCCTTATATTTTTCATCAAAGAATTTAACCTTGATCGGTTTATAGCTGAAAAACGTTTTAAGGGAAACTTTAATATAATTTTTAAAGCCGCGGGTTGTCTTCTCAAATTCCTTTACTACTTTGCCATCGAATCCCGTCCCTGAAACATTGATGGAAAGCCTGTCATTAATCGTAAAAGTATCAATCTTCCTGGATTTCTTTGCATTAAGCTTTTCGAGAAGCTCATCCAGATTTTTACTGAATTTTGTTTCATTGGAAAAACCGTTTCCGGATCCGGCAGGGAAAATAGCCAGGATCTTTTCTGTATTGATAAGATTTCTCGCCACTGTAGAGATCGTTCCGTCTCCTCCTATCGCCACGAAAATATCAACTTCATGAAAATGTTTCCGGATAAAATCATCGGTTCCAAGAATAGATTCCGAAATATAATACAAAGGATTCTGAACCTTGGTATTCAGCTCATTGAGAAACGGATGATAGTTCTTTTTGGCTGAAAAAGGATTAATGATAAAGGCAATGTTTTCCATTGATGCAAAATTAAAAAATGCTTCCTTACCAGAAAGCATTAAATTCAATTAATTTTCATTCTCCTTGCAAAATCGGGCTTTATATAACCGCTAAGATCATCCCAGGATACCGTGAGAATAATATCTCCGATATCGTAATCATGGGCAATTTCGTTCATATTATAATGAAAATACAAGTTCAAATCATCAAAGTAAAAGTTTTTGGTCACCGGAAACGTAACAGCTGATAAAATATTGTAGGCTTCGCGGTCATAGGTTTTGATCTGCTGCATCATTGTCGTTCTTTCAAGACTCAGCCTTAAAATCCGTCTCACCGTCTCTTCAGAAAGCACAACGATATCAGACAGCCTGAGTTTCTTTTTGTTCTTAAAATCAAAAACTTTCTCTTCGTAATGGTATCGTGACTTTTCCGCTCCCGCCTCATTCTCATAATACTGAACAGAGACGTAATTATTTTTATTCATACGTACATTCATCTGCGAAATATACGACCACTCCTGTTGCTGTTTTACTTCAGAAAGATTTCCTGAATTCATCATCCGGTCGTAGACATTCTGTTTTTCCTGTTTTAAGTGAGCCTCAAGTCCGTTTTTAGAAAAATCAGAGATTTGCTTTCCCTCATAAATTTCTTTGAGAAGCTTTTCATCTTCAACATCGGGAAACCATAAAAGCTTTGAAGAATACCGTACCAAAACCGAATCTGATATCTTTGCCGTATCTTCTTCTATCACAGCATCAATATTGATTCTCCCATAGCTGTTCTTTTCAGCATCCTTCTTCTCACTTCTGAGTTCTTTACACCCGGACAGAAGCAAAAGCAGCATGACAGTCCATATGAGATATTTTTTTTTCATCATTCATGTTTAATTAAAATCTAATAATTAATACCCATTCTCTTTTTAAATTCCGGATTGATGGTTCCTTTCAATTCTTCCCACGATACCGGAATCGTAATGTCTCCTGCAGCAAATGCGGCAATTTCGTAAGGACTGTAATGAAAATACAGATTTTTTTCATCAAAATAAAAGTTGTCGGTTGCCGGAACTGCATTCACCAAAAGCATTTCCGAATTGTTAACATTTCCGTTAGAGTCTGTAGTTCCACTATTTATTTTATTGATATTTTTCATGAGCATGGCTTCAATCTTTGCTTTCGGCATCGATGTGATATCTTTCAGCTCAAGCTTTTTATTGTTTTTTAAATCAAAAACCCTTTCCGAAAAACCGTAATTATCGTGAGCGCCTCCTTCATAAGAACCCCATAGGTACTGAATATGTATATAATCTTTCGTTCTTGATTTAAGATTCATTGCCATATCAGAATACCATTCCTGGGCAAATCCCAGATCTGAGATCCAGTCTTTCGAATCTTTTTTAATCTTGCTGAAGTATTCTTTTTTATTATTTTCAAGTCGTGTCTGAAGACCTTTCTTCGAAAAATCCTGAATATTTTTATCTCCGAAATAAATGCTGTCAAGCAGGCTTTTATCCTTAATAGTCGGAAATACCAGCATTTTGGATGAATATTTAATCTTCAATGAATCATTAAGCTTTACAGAATCGCTTACTTTTACCGAATCTACACTAAATGTATTGTTCTGTACAGTATCCTTTTTCACAGTATCGGTAGAATTGTTTTCCGTTTTTTTACAGGCCGATACAACAAAGAGTGTCGAAAGAGCCAAAACGGCAATCGTGTTTTTCATAATTCTGATTTTCCTTCTTATATGCAAAAACCATTCAAATATTGAATGGTTTTACATTTATTTTAAAATTATATTGCTTTTTTATTTCTTTACAAGACTGATTACCTGATTCTCCTGCTTGGATGCCACCCCCCAAATCTGCTTGAATGCAGGATAATATTCTTTAGGATAGGTAGGGCTCAGAACTTTCGTCGTGGAAACCACTTCTATGGTATTCCCTTTCTGTTCGGCAAAATAGCTGTATTCGATTTCTTTATCATCGGTTACAATTTTCTTACTCTTAGGCATTTCTTCGATTGCATACCCTTCCGGAATTTCTAAAACGATTTTTTTCACTCTTGTAAATGGTGATGTGAAATCTATCATATATTTTCTTTCTTCTGTCTGATCAAACTCATTGGAGCTTTTGTTCAGGAAAAGCATTGGATTAATGATGATTTTCTTCCCGATCTTATCGATCAGATTATCCGAAGAAAACTTCATGGTGCTTTCAAAATCTCCGTTTTCAGCAACTTTAGAATCAATATCCGTAAAGTCTATTGCAAAATTTTCTTTGTACTGCTTCTTGTATTTATCGGCATTATCATCATAACTTTCTTTGGCAAACATGGCGTAAGTTCCCGTATCTTTATCAGAATAGCTTCCTGAAATACTTCCGTCATTATTGATTTTCGCAGTTGCCGTAAGGTAGGTAAAACTTGTTTTTGCATTGGTAAGGGAAAGCTGCTGTACCTTATCTTTTGAGATCAGTATCCCGAACTGGTTCCAGTCTCTCGGCGGAAGTTGGTCTATCGAAGATTGCTTTGCCGTGGCATCATACAAATGGAAGCCGTCTTTTGTCTGGATCGCCGCAATTACAAAATTCATGTTTGAAACATTGGGAGACGCAATATTGATGAGTCCGTTGCTTACTGTTGATATGACAAGAGGATCTGCTTTAAGACCAGCCTCACGAAACATCATCACTAAGAAAAGATTGATCTCGGCAGCATTTCCGGTTTTGGTTTCCAGCATTTTCTTAATACCGTCTTCTACATAAATTCCTCTGTCTTTGTTCCAGGTAAATGTATTTTTCACATAATTAAACACCGCATCCGCTTTTTCAATTTCATTTGAAATTCCTGATATATTGGCTGGCATATTTTCTTTGGCCAGTCTGGTTTTCTTCAATTCTCCTCCGAAATCCTCATTTTCATATAAGCGCTCTTTTATCTGTTCCCACGAAGAAGAATAAAGCTTCAGCTCACGGTAGTTGGTAGAATGCAGCTCTGCGCTTATTTTTGTTCTGTAGTTCCTGTCATTATTAACAAACTTTTCTGTTTTAAATCCTTTTACATTTTCATATCCGAATCTGTACGTTCTATAGTTCATTCCGTACATCATTCTTTCTTCAATTTCCCTGTATTTAGGGCTTAAAAATCCTGTATAATTGACATTGTAAGAAATGTTTTCCGGGCTGTCCAAAACATATTCTGTGTACAGCGAAGGCGTATCGGTTTCGATTAAGATTTCAGGTATTATGAATAGAAAAGGCGATGTCACCTCATACTGATATTCAATAACAGAACCATTTTTCACATTTGGGAAAGCAAATTTTGTAATGGAAACGTACTTGCTTTCTTTACTTTTATATTTCGAACTTTTATCGACTTTGGTCGCCACGGAGGTTCCGTTTTCGAGATTATAAGTAAAAGCTTTCATTTTGGAGAGCGTTTCCTGACTGCTTCCGTTCTGATAAAGCGGAATCTCCAGGTTCAACCAGTCTTCAGCCTTGTCTTTATCATAAATTTTCACTCTGTAAAAAGCTTGTTTAATAAGATTTCCTGTATTATAATCAATGCTGAAATGTAAAGATTTGTAAAGAATTTCAGCCGGTGCATTTTCATCCAGAACTGATTTTTGTTTAGACAAATCTGCATCATTGAATTTTGGGGCATCAAGAAACTTATGCTTCTGGGCTTCCACAAAAATGAAATTCACAGAGCAGAAAGCGATAAATAATATTTTTTTCATGTGTCAAATTTTAGATATTAAAATTTTTGAGTTATCGATATTAATAGTTTTTTTTCTGAAATTGACGTAATCGTTGTATTTCTCCTTCGGATAAAGCCCTTTGTTGATTCTGATGGATCTGTTGACCTTTAGACCGTCACCGTTTTTCACAAAGCTCAGTTTATAAGTTCCGAATTCAGAGTTCAGAACAACGTTTTCAGGGAGCTCATCCACTTTATAATTCTGTGGCAAAGTAAAGTTGATTTCATAATCATCTTCAAACGACTGTCTCAGTTCAAAAGGCAGTTCTCTATTGTCCTCTTTTTTATATACATTATCAGAGTAAATCGGGACTGCTCTGAAAATCATACTGCTTCCGGCATTTTTAGAATAGTTGTTTGCCTTGAAGTCAAGATCATATTTGGCAACAGCATTATCCTTATCATTAAGGAAATTCTTCAGTTCGATCTTCTCAAAATGCAGAACATCCAGCATATTTTTCACTGCTTCTGTTCTTTCTTTCGGAGACAGAGTGGCAAGAATAAGATTGTTGTCATACTGAAGTCCCGTATAGGAAAAGTTACCTTCACCGAGAATGCTGTTATCTTCATTGACTTTAATTTTAAGCAATTGCTTTTCTTTGCTTTGCTCGGCAGGATAAGAAGGAGTATCCATAACTTCTATTCCGTCTTTTTTTACAACAAGAACATTTCTGTCGGTTGTCGTATAACCCAAATGATTAAAAGCAATCTGCTGAGATGTATTTTCCAGCCAGATCTTTCCTTTTTCTGTAGGTACCATTAATATGATATGATTACCTCCCATTTTCGGAAAATCTTTATCAAACGAAACCGGAGACAAACCTGAATTAATTTTACAATAATAGGAAGGAATTCCGGCTTCATCCAGCATCGTTTTCATGTACGTAGACAATCCTTTACAATCACCATAGCCTTTTTTCTGAACCTCATCCGGAAGCATCGGCTGCCAGCCGCCAATTCCCAATGCAACGAAAATATATCTCGTTTTACTCTGCATGTACTGATAGATTTTCTTAACCTTTTCTTCAGTAGTTCCTTGTAAATTCAACGAAGCAACTTCAGCCTTGATAGCCGGAGTGGATACAAATACCGGCTCCAGAATATTTTTGTAATACCAGGTGCCAAAATCTTTCCAGTCGTTAATCGTTCCTTGTTTTCCTTCAAGATTGAACTTCGTTAAAGCAAAACTTACTTTAGGTAAAATTTTTACCGGCTGAGGCGATAAAAAGACATCATCAATTGCAGGAACATTTTTATAGGTATAAATCTTTTCGCCGGCACTTTCGGATTCACTAACCGCAGTGTAATTGTATGACGAGGGATAAATTTTTGATTTCAGCTCAATTCCCGATTTATTGATGATCTTCATCTGTGCTTCTTCCAATGAAACTTTTGTAGTATTGAAAGGGATAAAATCCGGTAAAAAGACCGTATTTTCATCACTGATCTGATAAGAAAACTCAACGGTGTACGGATATTGTGTCGGCGTATAAGACAATGCCATCACACGGTTGTCTGAATAAAAAGTTCCTTGATTATTATTGGCAAAGTCCCCGAAATCTGATTTGGAATATGATTTTATTTTTTTACCGGATTCATCGTATATATTAACTTTCACATCGGAAATGCTGTTCCCTTTCTCGTAAGGAATATATACCTGCGCATCTGACTCTCCGTCTTTATTAAGAACAGTTTTTACGGTATAAAACTGATACCTGATATCATCTATCTTGTTGATCTGAATGGTAGTAAGATCTTTTCTGATGACTGCATCGGCGTTTTTTTTTAAATTTTCAGGAATTGCTGAAGCCGGAAAGCTTTGGGAGTAATATAAGGATGCCACGGAAAGGGCCACGGTACAAAGTATTTTAATCATGGTTATTAAAATTTAGCAAAAATAATAAAATCTCTGCGAGTCTTAAAATTAAATTTAATACATCAAATGTGAAAATCAAAAAAGACCTAATGAGGTCTTTTTAATTAAATTTTTACTAAGCTTATAACTTGATTTTCACTTTCCGTAATGATTCTCCAAATCTGTTTAAAAAAAGTATAATATTCTTTAGGATAATTTTGACTTGCTACTTCTACTTTGGAAACAACAAAAAGTTTATTACTTTCAAATTCTACTTTATAGGTGTAGGCAAGTTGTTTATCATCGGTTATAATTTTTTTAGGTTTAGGAAGGTCTCCGACTTTGTAACCATTCGGAATTATAATTTCAACTTTCTTTTCTCTAGTAAATGCCGAGATAAAATCTATCTGATTTTTTCTCTCTTCTTTCTGATCGAAGTTCTCATTTCCTATATTTAAAAACAAAAGGGGATTTAAAATAATTTTGTTTCCCACAATATCCATTAAGCTGTTGCTTGAAAACTTCATTTGAGATTCAAAATCGCCGTTATCCAACAATTTTGTTTCTACATCTTTCATATTGGTATTGAATTCTGTTTTAAAAGATTGATTATACTTATCTTTATTTTCATCAAATTCATCATAGGATTCAATAGCGTATAGGCCGTTTTCTTTTTGTGTTAATGTTCCTGTGATTTCAGAATTTTCAATATCTAGATTTGCTTTAATGATTAGATCTTTTTTACTGATGTTTGTATTAGAGAAGGATAAATCTGTCCCTTTAGTACCTTCAATTAGGATCCCAAAATCATTCCAGTCTCTTCTAGGAAGCATATTTACTTTCGATGCAAAAGAAGTAGCATCATAAAAATAAAGTTGATTATTGATTTTAACGGAAGCTAACACCATATTTAAATTTCCCGGATTCGGTGAAAAAATATTTAGAATACCATTATCTACAGTAGAAATCAAAAGTGGATTCGCCTGTAAACCTGCATCCCTAAGAAGAATTACCAATAAAAGATTAATATCTGCAGCACTTCCAGACTTTGTTTTGATAAGTTGTCTTAATTTTTGACTTGTAATAATTCCATCTTTTTTATTCCATTTATAATTATTTTTTACGAAATCAAAAATCTTATTGGCTCTTTCAAGAGGATCGTAGAAAGTTTTAATATTGTCGGGTAAAATATCTTTCACATTATTCTTTAAATAAGCACCAAATTCATCGTTATTATTCAACCTGTCTGCAACTTTACTCCAACTTTCAGCAGAATCATATGAAAAATATTTAGTTGAATATTTAGTAAGCTCTGGTTTCACACGCGCTCTATATCGTTCATTATCTTTTACAAATAATTCTTTAGGAACAGAAGGAGTGTTTTCGTATCCAAATCGAAAGACTTCAAAACCTCCTCCAAAGTGGTCTTCATTTTTATTTACGCTATATTTCGGCTTTAGAATATTTGTTCCTGTATTGTTGAATATATAACTCATTAAAACAGGATACTCAAAATTATACTCCTGATAAACAACAGGGATATTATACTGTAAATAATATGTTAAATTAAAAATATTATTATTTTCTAATTTGTAATTATATTCAATTACAGATCCATCCAGTATATTTGGAATTGCTAATTTGTAAATTTTTATTCCTTTTACTAAATTTTCTTTGAGCTGATCTTTCTTATTAATTATCATTTTTTCTACTTTCCCGTTTTGATAATTGTAAACTGTAAGTTGGAAATCAGCCAAACTTTCATTATCACTTACAGGGATTTCAATATTTAACCATTCTTCAGCATTTTTTTTATCATAAATTTTTATTTTAGAAAAGAATTTTTTAGTTACTAAAAACCATCCTGATGGAGCAACAACATAACTTACGCTATTATAAAGTATCTCAGCTGGAGCATTTTTTTCAATCAAAGAATTTGTTTTTTTCAAATCTGCCTCATCAAAATGCGGATAAGACATGAATTTATGTCCCTGAGAAAAGCAGAGATTAGCAAACAGTATAAAAATAAAACTCAGTGCATTTATTAGTTTCATAGTTTTTCGAAATAATTTTTAAGATTTTTTAGATATTAAAATTTTAGAATTATCTGCATTTAAGATTTTTTTTCTAAAATCTATATAGTCACCATATTTTTCCTTAGGATAAAGTCCTTTGTTGATCTGAATCTCACGTTTAACAACTAGTTTATTGTCTTGCTTTTCAAAAGATATTTTATATATTCCAAACTCAGAGATTATATTACCATTTTGAGGCATTTCTTCTACAAAATAATTTAAAGGTAAATCATATATAATTTCTGATTCATCCTGATAAGAAAATTTACTCTCAAAAGGCAGTTCTCTTGCAGGATCTTCATGATATATTCCATCTTTATAAATAGGTACTGCTCTAAAAAGTAAGCTATTTCCTACCAGTTTGGAAAAATTTAAAGCTTTAAAATCTAGATCAAAATTGATTATCGCTACATCTTTATCATTTTTAAAGTCCCTGATTTCGATATTTTCAAAATCCAATGTAGAATATACCTTTTTCATTACATCGGTTTTTTCTTTTTCTGAAAGCATTAAGTAAATAAGATTAAAATCATACTGCATTCCACGATAAGAAAACTTACCTTTTCCTGTTATCGTTTTATCTGGATTTATTTGAATATTCAAAACCTGTTTTTCTTTATTTTCTTCTGCAGAATAACTTGGAGTTTGCATAATATCAATCCCATCAGGCTTTACAGTAAGTACATTTCTATCTGTTGTACTATAACTTAAATGATTGAAGGCCATCTGTTGTGAAGTATTTTCCAACCAAATATTTCCTTTTTCGGTAGGAACTGTCAAAATAACATGATTCCCAGCCATTTTCGGAAAATCTTTATCAAAACTTATAGGCGAAGGATTAGAATTAATAATTGAGTAATATGACTTAATCCCCGCCTCATCCAATAAAGTTTTCATATAGTTTGTAAGACCCTTACAATCTCCATAACCTTTTTTCTGAACCTCATCAGGAAGCATTGGTTGCCAACCACCAATACCAAGCGCCACAAAAATATATCTTGTTTTATTTTGCATATACTGATATATCTTTTTCACTCTTTCTTCCGTTGAACCTGATAAATTTAAAGAAGCTATTTCAGCTTTAATCTGCGGAGTAGAAGCAGAAACAGGAGTAAGAAGATTTTGATAGTACCAAGTCCCAAAATCCTTCCATGTAGCAATACCTCCCTGTTTTCCTTCAAGATTGAATTTATCTAAAGAAAAACTTACTTTAGGAAGCACTTTTTGTGGAGTTGGAACCAATTGACCATTATTTATTGCAGGAATATTTTTGTATGCATAGGACTTGTTGTCTCCATTTGAAACAATAATCACTGACGAGTAATTAAAGGGCGAGTCATATACTTTCGAACGAAGATTGATTCCAGATTTATTTATTATGCTATAATTACTTTCTTCCAAAGAAATATTGTATTCATAAAACGGAACAAAGTCCGGAATAAAAATGGTATTTTCATCATTTAATTCATAACTGAATTCAACAGTATATGGAAAGCTGGATGATGTAAAAGGCAAAATAAGCATTCTGCTGTCAGAATAAAAAGTACCTTGTGGGTTTGCAGCAATATCTGTAAAATCACTTTTTGAGTAACTTTTAATTTTTGCTCCTTTTTCATCATAAACAACAACTTTTACATTAGATATATTATCTCCTTTTTCATATGAAATTCTTGGGATAGAATAAGGAATTGCATCTTTATTAAGAATTGTAACTACAGATGTTTTTTTATAAATGACATCATCAATTTTATTGATTTCTACTGCTGTATTTTCCTTTCGGATCACAACACTTGCGTTTTTCTTTAAGTTTTCAGGAATTGCTGAAGCCGGAAAGCTTTGGGAGTAATATAAGGATGCCACGGAAAGGGCCACGGTACAAAGTATTTTAATCATGGTTATTAAAATTTAGCAAAAATAATAAAATCTCTGCGAGTCTTAAAATTAAATTTAATACATCAAATGTGAAAATCAAAAAAGACCTCATTAACTGAGGCCTTTGTATATTTAGTAAGTGCTAACTATGCATCAATTTTTGCATATTTGGCATTCTTTTCGATAAATTCTCTTCTCGGAGGCACTTCATCACCCATCAACATGGAGAAAACACTATCTGCTTCCACAGCGTTGTCAATAGTTACCTGCTTAAGAATTCGGTTTTCAGGATTAAGGGTAGTTTCCCAAAGCTGCTCAGGATTCATCTCCCCAAGACCTTTATAACGCTGTACTTCTACACCTTTTCCGTCCGGAGAGATTTCCAATGTAAATTCTTCACGTTCCTTTTCGTTGTAGGCATATACCTTTTTGTTGCCTTTTTTCAATAAATATAAAGGTGGCTGAGCGATATAAATATAACCGTTCTCAATCAGTTCCTTCATATATCTGAAGAAGAAGGTTAAGATCAATGTAGAAATGTGAGATCCATCGATATCGGCATCGGTCATGATAACAATTTTGTGGTATCTTAACTTCGCCATATTCAACGCTTTACTGTCTTCTTCTGTTCCTACTGAAACCCCGAGAGCAGTATAAATATTTTTAATCTCTTCATTATCATAGACTTTATGAAGCATTGATTTTTCTACATTCAGGATCTTACCTCTTAACGGAAGAATAGCCTGAAAGAAACGGTCACGTCCCTGCTTTGCTGTTCCACCCGCGGAATCTCCCTCTACCAGGAATATTTCTGATTCTGCAGGATCTTTTGAAGAACAGTCAGACAATTTACCCGGAAGGCCGGAACCTCCCATTGGGGATTTTCTCTGAACCATTTCACGGGCTTTTTTTGCAGCCTGTCTTGCTTTTGCCGCTAAAACTACCTTTTGAACGATAATTTTTGCTTCATTGGGGTTTTCTTCCAAAAAGTTGGTCAGCATTTCACCCACAATCTTGTCTACAGCACCGGAAACTTCAGAGTTCCCCAGTTTTGTTTTAGTCTGTCCTTCAAACTGAGGTTCCATTACTTTTACGGAGATCACTGCTGTTAATCCTTCACGGAAATCATCTCCAGTAACCTCTACTTTTTCCTTTTGAGGAATACCCAGATCATCGGCATATTTCTTAAGAGTCCTCGTTAAAGCACGTCTGAAACCTGCAAGGTGAGTACCTCCTTCATGTGTATTGATATTATTAACGTAAGAGTGAAGATTTTCGGTAAACGATGTATTGTAACGCATGGCTACCTCCACCGGAATATCATCTCTTTCACCTTCCATGAAAATCACATTTTCCATAATGGATTCACGGTTTCCGTCGATATAAGCAACGAATTCCTTTAAACCTCCTTCAGAATGAAAAACTTCAGTTTTGAAAGTGCCGTCTTCAAGCTGCTCTCTTTCATCAGTTAATGTAATGGTAATTCCTTTATTAAGATAAGAAAGTTCTCTTAAGCGGCTTGCCAGAGTATCATAATTATAAACCAGTTCTGTAAAGATAGAATCATCCGGCTGGAAGAACTGTTTTGTTCCTCTCTGATCGCTGTGGCCGATTTCTTCAACTCCGGTCTGCGCTTTTCCTCTTGAATAGATCTGCTGATAAACGTTTCCGTCTCTGTAAACGGTGGTTACCATTTCGTTGGAAAGTGCATTCACACACGATACCCCCACTCCATGCAGACCTCCCGAAACCTTGTAAGAATCTTTGTCGAATTTACCTCCGGCTCCGATTTTCGTCATTACAACCTCAAGAGCAGATTTTTGTTCTTTTTCATGAAAATCTACCGGAATACCTCTACCGTTATCACTTACTTCAATTCCGTTTCCCTCTTTAATGGCAACGAAGATTGTATCGCAGTATCCTGCCAAAGCCTCGTCAATAGAATTATCCACTACTTCATAAACCAAATGATGGAGACCTCTCACTCCCACATCACCAATGTACATTGAAGGACGCATACGAACGTGTTCCATCCCTTCCAATGCCTGAATACTACTAGCTGTATATTGTTTCTGACTCATATAAAATATTAAAAATCCTGCTATATGCAAAGACCCACAAATATCGTGATTTTTTTCGAGGTATGAAAGTTAAAATACATCAAAAAAGTATTGTCTTTTCCACAGAAATAAGAGGTAATTTATTTTAAAGGGATTAAAGTTAAAACCTATTTTTCAAACTATTACTGTCGTAAATCATGCTTTATATCTCTAATTTATGCGTAAATTTATTAATTCAAAAATTGATAATTATGGACGACTTTCTTGCAGCCCGCGCCCAAATGGCAATGTCCCTCGGTTTTCATATTATTTTTTCATGTGTCGGCATGGTAATGCCTTTTCTGATGGCATTTGCGCACTGGAAATATTTAAAAACAAATAATGAAATCTATAAAGGGCTTACCAAAGCATGGAGTAAAGGTGTTGCCATACTTTTTGCAACCGGTGCCGTTTCCGGTACGATGCTTTCTTTTGAGCTTGGACTTCTCTGGCCACAATTCATGAAGCATGCCGGCCCTATTTTCGGGATGCCTTTTTCTCTGGAAGGAACAGCCTTTTTTATTGAAGCCATTGCGATAGGATTTTTTCTGTATGGCTGGGACCGGTTTAATAAATGGTTCCATTGGTTTTGCGGGTTCCTGGTGGGGGTAAGCGGACTGGTGTCCGGTATCCTTGTGGTTGCTGCGAACGCCTGGATGAATTCACCGGCGGGTTTTGATTATGTAAACGGACAGTATTTAAATATAGATCCCATAAGAGCAATGTTCAATGACGCATGGTTTCCCCAGGCACTGCACATGACGGTTGCAGCTTTTTGCGCGACAGGGTTTGCTGTTGCCGGTGTTCATGCGTATATGATTATACGGAAAAAAAATATTGAATTTCATACCAAAGCCTTCAAAATTGCTGCCGGATTTGCTTTGATCGGAGCATTTGGAGCACCTTTAAGCGGTGATGTTGCGGCCAAATCCGTAGCAGAAAGACAGCCCATAAAATTAGCCGCTATGGAAGCTCATTTTAAAACAGAAAAAGGCGCCGCTTTTGTGATTGGCGGCATTCCGGATGAACAGAAAGGAGAAATAAAATATGCCGTGAAAATCCCGAAGGTTCTAAGCTTTCTGGTAAGTAATGATTTTAACGCTGAAGTAAAAGGACTGAATGATTTTCCAAGAGATGAATGGCCTCCCGTGATAGTTGTTCACTTTGCTTTTCAGATTATGATTTTCTTTGGTGTTATCATGATAATTATAGGAATTATTTATTTGTATGCCATGTTTTTTAAAAAGGAATGGCTGAAGAAAAACTGGCTGCTGAAAACATTTTTAGTTGCCACACCTTTCGGATATATCGCACTGGAAGCAGGCTGGACAGTAACTGAAGTAGGCAGACAACCCTGGATCATCTACGGAATCATGAGAACAGTAGACGCGGTAACGCCGATGCCGGGAATACAGTATTCTTTCTATTTCTTTACGGCGGTTTTCGTTTCGCTATCTTTTGTCATTATCTTTCTTTTAACAAGACAGATCAAAATGGTTCCGAAGCTTTACGATCCTACCGATCCTCAGTTTAACGATAAACAAAAAAAATTATGATATATGTAGTCATAGGTTTTCTCTGGCTGTCGATATGCCTTTATGTGATTTTGGGCGGAGCAGATTTCGGAGCCGGAATTGTAGAACTTTTTACCAGAAAAAAGAACCGCTCTAAAACAAAGGCCATCATGTACGAATCGATAGCGCCGGTCTGGGAAGCCAACCATATGTGGTTGATTATTGCCATCGTTATTCTTTTTGTAGGCTTTCCGGAGATTTACACTACACTATCAACGTATCTCCACATTCCTTTGGTTTTAATGCTTATTGGAATTATAGCAAGAGGAACCGCATTTACGTTCAGGCATTATGACGCTGTGAAAGATGACTGGCAAAATGTATATGCACAGATCTTTTATTTTTCGAGTCTTCTGACGCCTTTTTTCTTAGGATTAATTGCAGCTGCCACAATTTCACATTCTATTAATCCTGATGCTAAAGGGTTTTTAGATTTATATATTTTCAGCTGGCTGAATTGGTTTGGGGTTGCTGTCGGACTCTTCACCATTGCGATCTGTGCCTATCTGGCTTCCATTTTTGCTTTGAGAGAAACAGCTGACCGAATGGAATTAAGTTTAATGATCAGAAAATCAAAACAGACCATGATTTTTGTAGTGATTACAGGCATATTGGTTTTCCTGACCGCTTATCTTTCTGATATCCCTTTAATTATGTGGGTGTTTTCAAAACCTTTAGGTATTATGGCAACTGTTTTTGCAACGATTTGTCTTATATTAATTCTAAGGGCTATGAATAGGCAAAAGCTTCTTCCTGTAAGAGCTTTAGCAGGATTTCAGGTGATTATGATTCTGGTTGCCGCAACCTATCAACATAACCCGAATATTATTCTTTTCGGAAACGGACAGCACCTTTCTTTACTTGAACACGTTGCTGCTCCGAAAACCATTTCTGCTTTGGGGTGGGCATTAATGCTGGGCTGTATATTTATTTTACCCTTTTTGTTTTATCTGATGGCATCATTCAGTAAGCTAAGGAAATAACTTAACAAGTTCGGAAATGCAGGAATATTCAAGTAAAAAAGAACTTACAGCATCAATACAAAAAGCATATATTCTTTATGATCAGGAGTTTGATGATATTCATGAGCATGAAAAAGATTTGCTTAAAGTAAATGTTGACAAAACCCCTTCGCAGAACTTATCTTATCAGATCGGATGGACTGGTTTGCTTTTAGGCTGGGAATCAGATGAGTTAAAAGGCATTGATGTAAAAACTCCGGCTCCTGAATACAAATGGAACAACCTGAAAGAGCTTTACCAGTCCTTTTATAAATCTTACGGCTCATACAGCCTCCAAGAGCAACGTAAAATATTATCTGATCAGGTAAAAGAAATTGTAGAATGGATAGAAAATCTTGACGACGACGTATTATTTCTTCCTGAAAAAAGGAAATGGGCAACAACACCGGCAAAATGGCCTGTCTGGAAATGGATTCATATCAATACTGTCGCACCGTTCAAAAGCTTCAGAACACAGCTTCGGAAATGGAAGAAGGGATAGAAATATTATAATATGAATAATATTAATGAGTTTCGGGCGGAAGCTTCGCTTCCGCCCGAAACTTTATCACTTTTTAAGCAAAACAATCTCAACTCTTCTGTTTTTAACAAAATCTTCTTCTGTGCGTTCAGGATATGCGACAGGATTAAGATGCCCCATTCCGGTAGCTTTTA
Source organism: Chryseobacterium lineare (assembly GCF_977014045.1). Lineage (NCBI taxonomy): Bacteria > Pseudomonadati > Bacteroidota > Flavobacteriia > Flavobacteriales > Weeksellaceae > Chryseobacterium > Chryseobacterium lineare. Next base: position 1,741,572 of record NZ_CDRNIQ010000001.1, read on the forward strand.
TTCGCTCGGATTTTATCCCCTGTTTTTCAAGAAATTCCTTGATAGCATTTGCTCTTGTAAACGAAAGATTAAACGTTTTCAAATCAAGATCTTCCCCATCAAAATTATCATAATCACAACAAATATGTCCCTGTAGTTCAACCTCCAACGATGGATTATTTTTCAAAACATCAGCAAGTTTTGCCAAAACTTTATTTCCTTTTGGAAGCCAGGTGTGGCGACCTCCGATAAAATTAACGTCCGGCAAAGAGAATGTATCCTTTACTTTCATTTCAGAAATTCTGCGGCTGAAGAAGCTTTCGAATGTTTTGCCTGACCTTATCTCTCCTTTTGCCATAACTCTATCAATAAAGATATCTACTCTCCTGTTTTTTTTGCGTAATTCTTCAGTACTGTTGTCATTGATCTGCTTTTCTTTTCCCAGACCGGTTACGCTTTCAAGGTTAATATTACTTTTAATTTTTGACTGTAAATATTTACCCACCGCATTGGCTCGGTTTTCAGATAATTTCTTATTGTATTCCGAACTTCCGGAAACATCACAATTCCCCAAAATTTTAAATTTTAAGTTGCTTTTTAATTGTGATAAACTGTCTAATTTTCGTTGAGAATCTTTAGTAAGCTTGTAGCTGTCATAGTCGAAATAGACAGAGGTTAGCATTTGTGCTTTACAACTTATACAACAAAAAAGCAGCAATACAAGAATTTTCACTTTAAAGTTTTTGAAAGAACGTAAAATCGGCAAAAATAGTTTGTAATATTAAAAAAGGTTAGGGCGGAAGCTTCGCTTCCGCCCTAACCAAAATTATATGAATTGATAAACTTAAACCAGTTTCATCAAAATATTTTCATCCGTCTTCTCTACTTTCACCAAATTATTTTTAGTCAAAGTTTTTGACGCCTTATCCCATTTTTTACCGGAAAGCTGACTTCTTTCTTTCACTTCGGCTAATGAAAACGGCTCTTCCTGAGAGTTTAAAATTTCAAGAATTACTTTTTCATCTTCTCCCAATTCGATCTGCGGAGTCACTTTCTCAGGCTTCATCTGAGGGAAGAACAATACTTCCTGAATGGATGCATTATTCGTTAAGAACATAATTAATCTGTCCATTCCGATTCCCAGACCTGAAGTTGGCGGCATTCCGTATTCCAAGGCTCTTAAGAAATCTTCATCGATAAACTGACCTGCTTCATCATCCCCTTTTTCAGATAATTTCAGCTGATCTTCGAATCGTTCCCTCTGATCAATCGGATCGTTTAGCTCAGAATAAGCATTGGCAATTTCTTTACCGCAAACCATTAATTCAAAACGTTCTGTAAGACCTTCTTTCGTTCTGTGCTTTTTGGTTAAAGGAGACATTTCGATAGGATAATCGGTAATAAAAGTAGGCTGGATAAAATTTCCTTCACACTTTTCACCGAAAATTTCATCAATCAGTTTTCCTTTACCCATTGTTTCATTGACATCAATACCAATAGATTTTGCAAAGTCGAACAATTCCTGTTCTGTTTTCCCTGTGATATCAAAACCTGTAAATTTCAGGATTGCATCCGTCATTGAAATTCTTTCATAAGGCGCTTTGAAATCCACTTCATATTCCCCGAAAGTAGCTTTACTGGTTCCGTTCACCTGAATGGCACAGAATTCCAATAATTTTTCTGTAAAATTCATCATCCAGTTGTAGTCTTTATAGGCTACATAGATCTCCATCGCTGTGAATTCCGGATTGTGCGTTCTGTCCATCCCTTCGTTTCTGAAGTTTTTCGAGAATTCATAAACACCGTCAAAACCACCTACGATCAATCTTTTCAGATACAATTCGTTGGCAATTCTTAAATATAAAGGAATATCCAAAGCATTATGATGGGTGATAAAAGGCCTTGCTGCCGCACCGCCAGGAATCGACTGTAAAATAGGAGTTTCCACTTCAAAATATCCGGCATCATTGAAGAAAGTTCTCATGGCATTGAACAGCTTTGTTCTCTTCACAAAAACTTCTTTCACCTGAGGATTTACCGTTAAATCTACATAACGCTGTCTGTATCTCATTTCAGGATCGTTGAAAGCGTCATGTACTACTCCGTTTTCATCTGTTTTAGCCTGAGGCAACGGTCTTAAAGCCTTTGTTAAAAGGGTAAAATTCTTTACCAAAACCGTCTTTTCACCGACCTGAGTGGTGAATAATTCCCCTTCAATACCAATAATATCTCCGATATCTAAAAGATGCTTGTAGACTTCATTATATAACGTTTTATCTTCACCGGTACAGATTTCATCCCTGTTGAAATATACCTGAATTCTTCCTGTAGAATCCTGCAGTTCAGCAAAAGAAGCTTTCCCCTGGATTCTTCTGGACATTAATCTTCCTGCAATCTTAACCTGTTTCTTATCAGCGAAATCCTGTTTTATAGATTCTGTAGTATCTGTAATTACATATTCATCTGCAGGGAACGCGTTGATTCCCATTTCAACAAGCTTGTTCAGCTTTTCTCGTCTAATGATTTCTTGTTCTGATAATTGCATTGTATTTATTTAAAATAACGTGCAAAATTAGTGATTTTTGAATTGATGGTCAACGACTTTTTCCAGAAATATAATTTATTTCCGTTAAAATTAATTCAGCTTAAAAATTTCAATCTAAATTTTATCAGAACCAATCGGTGCGATTTTGTTGAGGAATGAACGTCCAGGCTAACATTCTGCTTACTTTCTGTCCCTGAGCCATATCAATCGTTTTGAATTCTATTGCCTTCACTTTTTTCAGAAGTGTCGTTAACTTATACAGGTTCTCCTTTTTTGAAACTAAGCATGTAAACCAAAGAACCTGAGACTTATACAAACAGCTTTCATGAATCATTTTTGTGATAAAAGCCAATTCGCCGCCCTCACACCAAAGTTCAGATTGCTGTCCGCTAAAATTAAGTAAAGGTTTGCTGATTTTTGATTTGTTGAGATTTCTTGTTTTTCTGAGATTTCCTTTTATGGCAGACTCTTCAGAATCATGAAAAGGCGGATTACACATCGAGAATGTAAAGCGATCTTCAGGATTGATAACATTCTTAAATATGTATTCAGGTTGAGACTGCTGCTTTAAATGAATTTCAGATAACAACTCCGGATTATGATCTAAAATCTGTTGGGCATTCTTTAAAGAATCTTCATTAATATCCGTTCCTAACATTTCCCAACCGTAAGATTGATGGGCTATTAAAGGATATACAAGATTTGCTCCGACACCAATATCCAAACCCTTTATTTTTGAGCCTGTCGGAATTTCTCCCTGCCGTTCAGCCAATACATCAGCCATGTAATGAACATAGTCTGCCCTGCCGGGGATGGGAGGACAAAGATTATTCTCCGGAATGTCCCAGTTTTTAACATGATAAAAACTTTCTAATAAAGCTTTGTTAAGCAGTTTTACAGCTTTGGGAATACTGAAGTTTATGGTTACCGTTTGATAAGAATTGGTAAACACATATTGTTTCAGTTCTGGCACACAAGAAATAAGCCGATCAAAATCATAAGGATCACGATGCAGATTTCTTGTATGCAGACTGGATTTTTCGGCAGACATTTTATTTTTTCTGTCTTAAAATATATTCTACCATTTTTTTAGCTTCATCTTTCGACACCTGTGTATGAGGAGTCATCGGAACATTTCCCCAGACACCACTTCCACCTTCTATGATTTTTGAAGCCAAGAGTTCAATATCTTTATCAGAATATTTACCTGCGATTTCCTGGTAAGAGGGTCCTATCATTTTTTCGCTCACCGAGTGGCAACCTGAGCAATCCAGTCTTTCGATCAGCTGTTCCCCTGAAAGATTGGTCTTAGCAGATTCTTCGGCAGTTATTTTTTCAGAAGATGCCGTATCGACCGTTGTCCCTTCTTTTTTAGAACAGGAAAATATCAGCAGGCTAAAAATTCCTGTCAAAAATAATTTCTTCATTATTTGGTAAGCGTATCTGCTTTTGCATCTTTTGCAGGAACCGATACGGCAGCATTCACATCAGCTTCCGGCGTATCTCTTGTTGTTGCGCTTGAATCTACTACAGTTGGCGCATCCGGTTCTGGTAACATCGTGTTGCTGTCTTGTAAGTCATGATCCGGCTTTTTTGAACAGTTAGCCACTAATAAACCTCCGATAAATGCGATTGCTAATACTTTTTTCATTTTTCTCTATAAAATTATTAAGCAAAAATATAAAAAATAAAGTTTTAAAATCATGATAAATATTCATTTTAAGGATATTTTCTGATTGTCAGATCAATTAAAATAGAATTAAATTTTTCGTTTTCATTTTTTGTATTGAAAAAAATATATACATTTGTGGCATGTTTAATATCAGCAACAATAATTGGTGGTGGCTTTCAAACTCTTCGTCGGGTCTGAAGTTATTGTCGTGTTGTTGATTATGATACAGCGATTTTAATTTAAAATTATATAATATAAAGACTTTGACGTATGCCGTTGAAGTCTTTTTTTTGTTTAAATCATTAAAAATAAACTGTAATGTTCAGTAAAAAAATAAAAATAAAAACCGTTTCTGAAAAAACACTGGGAGATCTCCGGACTCCGATGAATATTTATCTTCAGGTACGCGACAGGTTCAGGGACACCATTCTACTGGAAAGCTCTGATTCTAAGAATATTGACAATAATCTTTCGTTCATTGCCATTAATGCAGTCGCCGGAATCGAGATTAAAAACCTCAGTGAATTTGAAATAAAACTTCCCGGACAGGAACCTGTAAAACAATTGATTACAGAGAAAAAAATCACAGATATTTTAGAAAGCTTTTCTCATGTTTTCGAATGCGAAAAGACCGATGATCCGATTGAAAAAACAGCGCAAAGCCTTTTCGGATATACAAGTTTTGAAGCGGTTCAGTTTTTTGAGAACTTAAGTTTTAAAGCGCAAAGTCCTGAAGTTGAGATTCCAATCCTTCGTTACCGTTTGTATCAGTATGTCATTGCCATAAACCACTACAATGATGAAATGCACATTATTGAAAATCAGATCGAAGGCGTAAAATCTGAACTCTATTTTTTGGAAAGCTTAATCAGGAACCATAATTCCGTTATTTATCCTTTCGAAAAAAATGGTGAGGAGACTTCAAATATTACCGATGAAGAATATATTGAACTGGTAAAAACAGCACAGAAACACTGCATGCGAGGTGATGTATTTCAGTTGGTTTTAAGCAGAAGATTCGAGCAGAAATTCAAAGGTGATGAGTTTAATGTTTATAGAGCATTAAGGAATATCAATCCTTCACCTTACCTGTTTTTCTTTGATTACGGAAATTACAAATTATTCGGATCAAGCCCTGAAAGTCAATTAATTATTAAAGAAAACAAAGCCATCATTCATCCGATTGCCGGAACTTTTAAAAGAACGGGACATCTTGAAACCGACCTGCAGTCTATTGAAGCCTTAAAAAATGACGAAAAAGAAAATGCAGAACACACAATGCTCGTCGATCTGGCGAGAAATGACTTAAGTAAGCTCGGAAAAAATGTGACGGTCACAAAATTGAAAGAAATTCAGCTTTTTTCCCACGTCATTCACATGGTAAGTGAAGTCACCGCAGATTTACAGGAACACACAAATCCTTTTGAAATGGTCGCCACCACTTTCCCTCAGGGCACTTTAAGCGGAGCGCCAAAGCATAAAGCATTACAATTAATCGATACCTATGAAAAAGATTCCCGCGGTTATTACGGTGGCTGTATCGGAATGATCGGTTTAAACGGAGATTGTAATCAAGCTATCATGATCCGGACTTTTTTGAGCAAAAACAATACTTTATACTATCAAGCCGGCGCAGGATTGGTTGCAAAATCAAACCCGGAAAGTGAATTACAGGAAGTAAACAACAAGCTGAATGCATTGAAAAAAGCAGTAGAGAAAGCAGAGAAACTGAAGGATCGTTGATTGTTGATTGTAATTAGTTGTTAGATTTAATTAGCAAAATATATAAAATACAAATTATGGAATATACCAATCTGGATGTTTGGATTGAGTCAAGAAAACTTACTAATCTTGTTTATGATTCAACTAAAAAATATCCGAAAGAAGAAATTTTTAGTCTACAAAATCAAATCAGAAGATGTACCGTTTCTATTCCCTCAAATATTGCAGAAGGTTGTGGAAGAAACAAACACCAACAAAGAAACAATACATTTTCTGTTTATTGCAAGAGGTTCCTTATATGAATTAGAGACGCAGCTTTATTTGTCTTCCGATCAAAAATATGTCAATGAAACAGAATATACAGTAATCTTAAATCAAATAATTCTTTGTAAAAAATTACTGAATGGATTTATTAATTATTATAAGAAAAAATAAATGAAACATACCATACCAACAACCGACCACCATCAACCATCAACTAATAACCAACAACCATCACCCAAAGTCCTGGTATTCGATAACTACGACAGTTTCACCTACAATCTGGTTCAGATTATCGAAAGAATTCTTGACACCAAAGTAGACGTGGTAAAAAACGACCAGATCACGTTAGAAGAAATAGATCAGTATGATAAAATTGTTCTTTCTCCAGGACCGGGAATTCCTGAAGAAGCGGGAATTTTACTGGATTTAATTAAAGAATATGCTCCTAAAAAAAGCATTCTGGGCGTTTGCCTAGGTCAGCAGGCGATTGCAGAGGCTTTTGGAGGAAGCTTAATTAACCTTTCAGAGATTTTTCACGGTGTTGCCACTCCTGCGGATATAGTGAGAAATAATACTAAAATTTTTAAAGATCTTTCAAGCGGGTTAGAAGTCGGAAGATACCACAGCTGGGTCGTGAGTCGTGAAAACTTTCCTGAAGAACTGGAAATCACGGCAGTAGATAAAGACGGAATGATCATGGCATTACAACATAAGACGTATGATGTACATGGAGTACAGTTTCACCCGGAAAGTATTTTGACGCCGCAGGGAGAAATTATTATTAAAAATTTTCTGTTTCATTAAGAACAATACCAATTTCCATTCATCATAAAACCTCATTCAATGAAAGAAATCCTTGAATATCTTTTCAACCATTATACTTTGTCAAAATCTGAGGCAAAGGCGATCATGATTGAAATTGCTCAGAATAAATTTAATGCCACAGAAGTAACGGCTTTCATTAGTGTTTTCCTGATGCGGAATATTACTCTGAAAGAACTGGAAGGCTTCCGTGAAGCACTGCTGGACATGGCAGTTCCCGTAAATATTGACTCAAAAGATGCGATTGACATCGTAGGAACCGGCGGCGACGGAAAAAACACGATCAATATTTCAACACTGGCGAGTTTTGTAGTGGCAGGAACCGGGCAAAAAGTTACCAAACACGGAAATTACGGAGCTTCAACGATTACCGGCTCATCCAATGTGCTGGAAGAACTGGGTTATGAATTTAAGAACAATTCAGAAAGGCTGCAGGAAGATCTTGAAAAGGCCAACATCTGCTTTTTGCATGCCCCCTATTTTCATCCTGCACTTCAGTCTGTCGGAGCATTGCGGAAATCTTTAGGTCTAAGGACTTTTTTCAATCTTCTCGGTCCTCTGGTAAATCCCGCAAAACCACAGTTTTCGATGATGGGCGTGTACAATCTGGAGATTGCCCGGATTTATCAGTATCTGCTCCAGAAAGATGACCGTCATTTCACGTTAGTTCACGGAATGGATGGATATGACGAGATCAGCCTGACACACGACAGCAAAATTATGACTAAAAAAGGAGAGGAAGTGTATTCACCGGAAGATTTGGGCTTCAATTCTGTAACAAGTGAAAGTATAAAAGCAGCAGATACACCAGTAGAAACAGCAAAAATATTCAGGAATATTCTCCACGGAAAAGGGACGGAACAACAAAATTCTGTCGTTCTCGCCAATGCAGCAGTTGCCTTGTATCACACCGATAAATTCGGCAGCTATGATGATTGTCTTTTAATGGCTAAAGAAAGCCTATTTGCCGGAAAAGCATTAAAAAGTCTCGAATTATTGTTGAATTAACAGAGAAATAGTTATGAATATTTTGGATAAAATCATTCGGAGAAAAAAAGAAGAGGTCACTTTCTTAAAATCGAAGATTTCCTTAGAGCAGCTGAAAGATTCCGAATTTTTTGGGAGAAAAAGTTTTTCTTTAAAACAAACTTTAAAAAGCAAAAGCGGAATTATTGCAGAGTTTAAACGAAAATCACCTTCAAAAGGCATCATCAATGATAAAGTTTCGCCTGTGGAAGTCGTTTCTGCCTATGAAAATTTCGGAGCAAGCGGAATTTCTGTTTTGACGGACCGGGATTTTTTCGGCGGAAGTTTTGAAGATATTCTGAATGTAAGAAATCATATCAATATCCCGATTCTGAGAAAGGATTTTATGATCGATGAATATCAGTTTTATGAAGCAAAAGCCATCGGAGCCGATGTGATATTGCTGATTGCAGCCTGCCTTTCCCCTCAACAGGTTCAGGAATTTACGGAGCTTTCGCATGAACTTGGATTGGAGGTTCTGCTGGAAATTCATTCCGAAGAAGAATTAAAACACATTAATAAGCACATTGATTTTGTAGGAATAAACAACAGGAATCTCAAAGACTTCAAGGTTGATTTACAACATTCCATTGATTTGAAAAACCAGCTTCCATCAGATATTTTTTCCGTTGCAGAAAGTGGAATTTATAATGAGGAAGATTTCAGGTTCCTGAAAGAAAAAGGCTTCAACGGATTTTTAATGGGTGAATATTTTATGAAAGATAAAAACCCTGGAAATAAATTTTCTGAATTTATTTCAAATGTAACAATGTAAAAGGTTATTGGTATAATATGACTGATCACAAAAAACAGATAGTAAACAGCCATAAATTAAAACTCAAGGTTTGTGGATTGACTCAGTTACAACAGATTCAGGAATTAATTTCTCTGGACATCGATTTTCTAGGTTTTATTTTCTATGAAAAATCACCGAGATATGTGCTGAATCATTTAAGTTTAGAACAAATTTCAACGATAAACCATAATGGCAAAACCGGAGTTTTTGTGAATGAAAATATTGAGAAAATTACTAAAACAGCAGAAACGGCAAAGCTGAATTTTATACAGCTTCATGGTGACGAAAACGAAAACTTCATTGTTGAATTAAGAGAAAAATTAAATCCCGAAGTCGGAATTATTAACGTCATAAGAATCGGAAATCAAAATCCGGATGAATTACAAAAAACCATCAACGATCAGCCATCTACAGTTAATCATTTACTTTTTGATACCGACTCAAAGGCCTTTGGGGGAACAGGAAAAACTTTTAACTGGAATCTATTGAATGAAATTGAAATCCCCCTTCCCTATTTTCTGAGCGGCGGAATTTCAGAGGAAAATATTCAAAATATAAGTATTCTGCATCAAAAGCCATTCGCATTGGATATTAATTCAAAATTTGAAACAGAACCTGGCATTAAAGATGTAGAAAAGATAAAAATGTTAAAAATAATATTGAATGAATTAGAGTAGTGAAGGGACGATTTACAATAGGATCGGATGTCAATCCGATTTATATCAACAATTAATAAAAACACAAAAGATGTCACAATCATTGGTAAAAAATTATGTTCACATTGTTTTCAGCACAAAGCACAGAGAAGATTTCATAGACGAAAAAATAGAAAATGAACTCTTTTCCTACATTACAGCCTTATGTAAAAATTTGGAAAGCAATGTTTTACAAATCGGAGGAACAGATAATCATATTCATATTCTTTGTTCGCTTTCGAAGAAAATTGCATTAATGAAATTAGTTCAGGAAATTAAAGCATATTCATCAAAATGGATGAAAACAAAAGGTAAAGCATATGAGAATTTCTTCTGGCAGGATGGCTACGGAGCGTTTTCAGTAACTGAAGAAAATGTATTTTCAATCAAAAACTATATTCAAAACCAAAGACAACATCATCAACAGATTCATTATAAAGATGAACTGATTGGGATTCTAAAAAAACATAAAATGAAATATGATGAAAAATACTTATGGGATTAACAGGTGATTGGATTATATCCAATCCTGATATAAAACGTCCCTTCGGGACTTAATCCATGAAGATTATTTAAAACTTTTAATAGATAAAAAACAAAATATGAATTATAGAAATCCAGATGAATTCGGATATTACGGAGAATTCGGAGGTGCTTTTATCCCTGAAATGCTTTATCCGAATGTAGAAGAGCTGCGGAAAAACTATCTTGAAATCATTGAATCTGAAGACTTTCAGCGAGAATATCAGGATTTGTTAAAAAATTATGTTGGACGTGCAACTCCGCTTTATTATGCAAAAAATTTAAGCGGAAAATATAAAACAAAAATATACCTCAAAAGAGAAGACCTCAACCATACCGGAGCACATAAAATCAACAATGCTTTGGGACAGGTTTTATTGGCAAAACGGCTTGGAAAGACAAGAATTATAGCAGAAACCGGTGCGGGACAGCACGGCGTTGCAACGGCTACAGCATGTGCTTTACTTGGTCTGGAATGCATCGTGTATATGGGAGAAATCGACATTCAAAGACAGGCTCCTAATGTGGCAAGAATGAAAATGCTCGGCGCCAGGGTAATTCCGGCAACTTCAGGTTCAAAAACCTTAAAAGATGCTGTAAATGAAGCCTTAAGAGACTGGATCAACAATCCTGTAACGACACATTATGTGATCGGAAGTGTTGTCGGACCTCACCCGTTCCCGGATTTAGTGGCGAGATTTCAGAGTGTGATTTCAAGAGAAATTAAAGAGCAGCTTTTGGCACAGACCGGCAATGAAAATCCGGATTATATTATTGCATGTGTTGGCGGTGGAAGTAATGCTGCAGGGGCTTTTTATCATTTTGTCAACGAAAAGGAAGTTAAAATCATCGCGGCCGAAGCCGGAGGTTTTGGCGTTACATCCGGAAAGTCCGCGGCCACTACATTCCTCGGAACCTTAGGCGTTCTGCATGGAAGCAAAAGCCTGGTCATGCAGACCGAGGACGGACAGGTCATCGAGCCGCATTCGATTTCCGCAGGACTTGATTATCCGGGAATTGGGCCTTTTCACGCCCATCTTTTTCAGGAAAAAAGAGCCGAATTCTTCAGTATTAATGATGAGGAAGCCTTACAATCAGCATTTGAGCTGACAAAACTTGAAGGCATTATTCCCGCTTTGGAAAGTGCGCACGCCTTGGCTGTTTTAGATAAAAAAGAATTTAATGAAAATGATACCGTGGTCATTTGCCTGAGTGGCCGTGGTGATAAGGATATGGAAACGTATCTCAAACATTTATAAATTGTTCCCTAAAAGGCGAAAATTCAATTCAGAAAGATAAATTCTTAAATCAAATTTATGAATAAAAATAATCTTGAGTCTCAAACTTCAGGCATTCAGCCTCAAAAAAAACTAAATATATACTTCACTGCTGGAATTCCCAGGCTGGAAGACACCCCTGAAATCATCAGACTAATACAAAGTTCCGGAGCAGAAATGATGGAGATCGGAATGCCATACTCGGATCCCGTTGCTGATGGTCCTGTCATTCAGGAGGCGCACGAGCTGGCCCTGAAAAACGGAATGACGATCGAAAAACTTTTCTCTCAGTTAAAGTCCATTAAAAATGAAATAAAAATCCCGGTGATTTTGATGGGCTATATCAATCCTGTTTTACGTTTCGGATTTGAAAATTTCTGCAGAGAATGTTCGGAGAGTGGTGTTTCGGGATTAATTATTCCCGATTTGCCGCCCGTTGAATTCGAAAAAAACTACCGTGAAATTTTAAAACTGTATAATTTACATTTCACCTTTCTGGTAACTCCTGAAACCTCGGACGAAAGAATTTTATACCTGGATTCTTTAAGTTCGGGATTTCTATATGCGGTAAGCTCGTCTTCCACCACAGGAAATGATAATGCTGTTTTAAAAAACGAAAACTATCTTTCGAGGTTAGCCTCACTGCCACTGAAAAATCCTGTAATGATCGGTTTCGGAATCAAATCTAAAGAAGATTTCAACAATGTCACCGAAAAGGCCGACGGCGGAATCATCGGAACGGCGTTTGTGAATATTTTATTGCAAAATAGAGATTGGAAGAAGAAAGCTATAGATTTCATCCATTCTATTAAAGCTTAAAAATCACTAAATTTGAAGAGTCAAAAAATGATATGAATACAATTCAGAATAAAGTCGTAGAATTTGAAGATCTGGGAACCCGGGAATATCAATCGGCCTGGGACTATCAGGAGTCTCTGATGAAAAATATTATTGATCTCAAAATCAAAAACCGCGATCTTCCTGCCGAACAGAACGTTATAACACCCAACCATTTTTTATTGGTAGAGCATCCTCACGTTTACACCCTGGGAAAAAGCGGCCATGAAGAAAATATGCTTGCGGGAATGGATCAATTAAAAGAAATAGACGCCACTTTTGTAAAGGTAAACCGGGGCGGGGACATTACCTATCACGGCTACGGACAAATTGTCGGTTATCCCGTTCTGGATCTTGAGAATTTCTTCACAGACATTCATAAATACATGAGAAACTTGGAGGAAGTCATCATCAGAACCATCGCCGAATATGGCCTGCAAGGAGAACGTTCTCCCGGTGAAACCGGTGTATGGCTGGATGTAGGGAAACCGTATGCGAGAAAAATCTGCGCAATGGGCGTAAAAGCTTCCCGCTGGGTAACGCTGCATGGCTTTGCTTTGAATGTAAATACCGATATGCGGTATTTCGAATACATCATTCCCTGCGGCATCAAAGACAAACAGGTAACTTCTCTGAAAAGAGAACTGGAAAGGGAACTGACTCCCGAAGAAATGGAAGATATCAAAACGAAGATCAGAAAACATTTTGAAGACGTTTTTGAAGCGGAAATTAAATTCAGTTAAGCCCTAAACTTTTCACAAGCATATTGGCATTTGCTATAAGAATTAAAAATCCAACCGTAAAGTTCAATCTACGGTTGGATTTTTATTATTATCATTTCCGTATCTTTGGGATACACAACAACAGGCAGCAGTTGCAGAAGCTATTAAAGATGGTTGTGAATTGCTTTCATTTATCCGTATCTTTGGGATACACAACAACTAACGGAAAATTCGGCAGATCTAAACGCTCGTTGTGAATTGCTTTCATTTATCCGTATCTTTGGGATACACAACAACTTCGGATTTTCGAACAAATCGGAAGAAATTGTTGTGAATTGCTTTCATTTATCCGTATCTTTGGGATACACAACAACTTCTTAATTTTTCAGCAACCTCATAGCCTTGTTGTGAATTGCTTTCATTTATCCGTATCTTTGGGATACACAACAACACTGTCGAACGCCTAGAAAAAGGATCCGTAGTTGTGAATTGCTTTCATTTATCCGTATCTTTGGGATACACAACAACGCTGCAGGTTATAGATGGTTGGCCGCTGATGTTGTGAATTGCTTTCATTTATCCGTATCTTTGGGATACACAACAACATCTCACTTATTTTGATCACTGGATTAAAGGTTGTGAATTGCTTTCATTTATCCGTATCTTTGGGATACACAACAACTTGAGCTTGTTTTATCCTCTATTAGTTCCTGTTGTGAATTGCTTTCATTTATCCGTATCTTTGGGATACACAACAACCCAGTATTGCTCTTGGCTTATAAGGAGATCGTTGTGAATTGCTTTCATTTATCCGTATCTTTGGGATACACAACAACTATTGCTTTTTCGTGATCAGTCATTTAATTGTTGTGAATTGCTTTCATTTATCCGTATCTTTGGGATACACAACAACCAAATATTGTTCCTTCATTATTCCAAAATTGTTGTGAATTGCTTTCATTTATCCGTATCTTTGGGATACACAACAACTTAATCGACGAGCGTTTAGGCTTAATCGACGTTGTGAATTGCTTTCATTTATCCGTATCTTTGGGATACACAACAACTTAACGTCGTATTTAACCTCTTTCTCGAAAGTTGTGAATTGCTTTCATTTATCCGTATCTTTGGGATACACAACAACGAATTTCGAAAAGGCCCGTAAACGTATGGTGTTGTGAATTGCTTTCATTTATCCGTATCTTTGGGATACACAACAACTATTCCCCCGAAATGGAAGAGTACGTCGATGTTGTGAATTGCTTTCATTTATCCGTATCTTTGGGATACACAACAACAAATCGGGAGGCGGGAATATCGAACCCGAGGTTGTGAATTGCTTTCATTTATCCGTATCTTTGGGATACACAACAACCATCTTCTTTCTCGTCACCTTCTCTGGCGGGTTGTGAATTGCTTTCATTTATCCGTATCTTTGGGATACACAACAACACAAGCATTAATTCATCGGAGATCTCATCAGTTGTGAATTGCTTTCATTTATCCGTATCTTTGGGATACACAACAACGTCCGGAAATAGCTATTGAACTACTTGGATGTTGTGAATTGCTTTCATTTATCCGTATCTTTGGGATACACAACAACACAATTCGCTCATAAAACTTCATTAACCTTGTTGTGAATTGCTTTCATTTATCCGTATCTTTGGGATACACAACAACAAGAGTGCCGAAAGCGATTTCCTAAATCCAGTTGTGAATTGCTTTCATTTATCCGTATCTTTGGGATACACAACAACTCCGAATCTGGCTTTCCCGTCGTTTCTATCGTTGTGAATTGCTTTCATTTATCCGTATCTTTGGGATACACAACAACCCCGCATAAAGTATCATTCTAAGCTTCCACGTTGTGAATTGCTTTCATTTATCCGTATCTTTGGGATACACAACAACGAGCCGATGTCAATTCAGCACGGGACCATTGTTGTGAATTGCTTTCATTTATCCGTATCTTTGGGATACACAACAACTTATTGGTTCTAGCCATCATTGCACCGCGGGTTGTGAATTGCTTTCATTTATCCGTATCTTTGGGATACACAACAACACACCTTTAATACTGCTGGTGGTTCATCCGGTTGTGAATTGCTTTCATTTATCCGTATCTTTGGGATACACAACAACCTCAAAATTTAACCCACTGTAATTCAGTGGGTTTATTTATTATTTAGGATTTAAAAAATCAGAATAATTCGAGTTGCTGAAAGGTCGGAGGCGGTTCTTCTTTATTCCTGGCAAAAAAGATTTCGATATCTCCAAACTGTTTATCCGTGATGCACATAATGGCTACTTTTCCTGCTTTAGGAAGCATAAATTTAACTCTTTTAATATGTACTTCCGCATTTTCACGGCTCGGACAATGGCGGACATACATTGAGAACTGAAATAAAGTAAAACCATCATCTATAAGAGCTTTCCGAAATCGGTTGGCATCTCTCATATTGGCTTTGGTCTCGGTCGGGAGATCATATAATACTAAAACCCACATAATTCGGTATGCATTAAACCTTTCGGCATTCATAGCAATTCAGGATAAGAGATCAGCCGCTTTTCTCCTGTATAACACTTATAAAGTGAAGATGCGGTAGTTTTAACAGCAACTAACAAAGGCCTGGTTTTATCATCAATGCGCACGTCCTTTGTTGCAATCTGCAGAATATGAGCCTTAAACTCTTTTGTAAGCTCCTCTTTTTCAGGATTTAGCTTCAGCCACTTCATGACCAGTATATCTACAAACGGACGGTAAGGCTCCATAAGATCGTCTGCCAGACAGTACGGATTGTACTTATTCTTATGAAAAATCCCCAGAACAGGAAGCAGTCCTGTCTCAACAATCGCCCTGGCGACGATACTTCTGAGGACCGCATATCCGAAATTGAAAAACTGATTGGGTGAATCCCCAAAACGCTGTCTCAAAAAATCCAGACTGATCAGATATTTCCAGTAATGCTGGGCGGCGATGCCTTCCATATTGGTGATATCACCTGACTTTACATTTCTTTGATATTCCAACATCGGTTCATAATAATTACCCAATTTCATCAAAACGTTTTTCTGGTTTTCGATCTTACATTCCACCGTCTGTTTCCATAATTGTTTCTTTAACGGTTCACTGGCTTCCAGCTGGTCTTTTACCCGATCCGAATGTTCGGTATGTCCATACAATGGTAACATGATTCCGTGCGGTAAATGATGGGAATCACAACTTATTACCACCACATTATTTCCCATCATTTTCTGAATGAGATGGTGTGAAATGGTAATCTGATAATGATCCAACATCAGCAAACCCAGATCTTCCACCGGAACACTCCCCTTTTCCGTTTTGGTTTCCGGACAGAGGATTTTCAATTGCTCATCTTTGAGCTTAAGATAAGCGGGATTGCCAATGTAGATGGTGCGGGTGATCATATTGTGAAAATTTTAATATTCTCCTACCTGAACTATTTTTCCCAAATGATTTAGACGAACTTTCACTATATTTCTCAAGCCTTCTAAACTCTTTAATTGGATATAAGAAATATTACGAAGTTCTTTTCTATCTTCGACTGAGGTTTCCAGATGATGTCTAAATACAAAATCTCTAACAAAAGAATTACCATATCCAACTTTTGAAATTTTTTGGACTCTGAAAAGATTTTTAGAAATATTATTTAAATTTTTATCATCAAGTAAATCGATTTCTTTTGGATTAAAATCTTCACTTGGAAATAAAAACAATTCATTTTGTTTTAAGGTAAATAAAAATTGATATCCATCACTTTGCTTGTATGATTTGTCAACTATATCTAAACCCTGATTAACTCTTTCTACTGCTTCATATAATGAAACTATTTTATCATCTAGTTCTTGATTATTATTGATATAGATTGCTAAATGATGATTGTTTCCTGTACTTACAAAATCAACGGCTATCCTTTGATCATTTTCGTCTAAAATTTCTTTTCCTAAATGATCTTTTTTATAATGTAAAGCTTCGGCATTATTAACTCCTGTAATAGTAACCGTCTTTATTGAAATTCCTTTTGATCTGTTAAGCCAAATCGGATTCTTTTCTAAATTGGAAAAGGCTTCTTTAGAGTTCCCCTTAAATTCTTTTAATCTTTCGGTTAGAATATCACGAATTCCTTTATCAATAACTTTTTCAATATTTTTAAAATCTTTAAAATTATCAGCATTAACAACTTTTCTGATGGTATAACCTGTTTCATACCAAGCTAAAGTTACGGTTTCAGGTAATTGCTCAGTTTTTTCAGCATTAAGAAATATTGGATTTTTAGAAATAACATTTTTTCCGGTGAATGCTTTTTTAGAATCTCCGCCGAACTCCTGTAATCTTTTTAGCAGAGCATTTCTATATTTGTCATTTTGAACTTTCTGAATCGTTTCTACATCAAATTTTCCAGATATTTTTTCTTCTTTTGTTTTTAAGAATTGAGCACTTCCGTAAATTGTTTCTTTATGAAGCTGTCCTCTCGGAGTCAGCTCTGTTTTCGCAATTATACTTCCTTTTTTCTTAATTTTATTGATGTTTTTGGTAACTACTTTATTTTTAGCTTTATGAGAAACCAGAACTTCTTCCAATTGTTTTTTGGCTTCAGTACGGAAATTTTTAATCGGTAATTTGAATCTTCTTTCTTTTGATCCGTTTTTCTTTTCTACAATTTCTGTAATGCTATTTTCAATATTTGTAATTATTTTATGTTCTTTATGAGCTTCATTTTTTCTTGCATTCAAATAATTCAGATATTGGATGTGATTGTGGGTGGTAAAGGCAACTGTTAAAGCATCCATTGCGTGGTGACGATGGTCATTTCTCTTCGTCCAATCAATGATTCTTTCTTTTTCCTCTCCTTTGGAATTTGCAATTAATTCCGTCAAACCTAATTTTCTATACTTTTCGAGATTAAGTTCTTTCATTGTATTAACAAGATTCCAGTCTTCCCGAAGTTTATCTGTTATTCTTCCCGAAGTGGGAACCACAGAATTAGTAATTCCAAAAAGGATTTCCTTAGATTTTTTGGCAATATATTGTGTATTTCTTAAATCTCTTTCAATGAATCCCTCTCCTATTTCAGAGCCTTTTTTCTGTAGCTTTTCATATTTCGCTTTGCTAATAATACCTTTGTCATAAAGATCTTTTATGACATTAAGAAATTTCTCCAATTTTTCTTTTCCTTCATTCTCAAGATAATCGAAAGCCGTAAAATTTCCTTTTTTAAGATTAGCAGTTCTCGGAACTAAGACTTTATTGGAGAAACTATCATCAAAGAATCTGGATTGAGGAATGATATGATCAATATCGTACTTATCTGTAAATAAATTTTCTCTTTCAATTTTTGCATCCGTATACAGATCTTTAAAGCCGTTATTTGCCAATTCCAAGTATAATTTATAACGGATAATATCATTTCTTGAAGGACTTTTTATGCCAAATTCTCTTTGCAAAACTTCTGCATATTTTTGATGTTGTATAGTGGCTTTGTTAATTTCAGAAGTCATCGTAGCTCGTTCTTCCGCATTAAGTTTGAGTTCTCGCGCCAATTCAATTCTTACTTCATCAAATTTGAAATATTTAACAATCTTCCCTTCATCATCTTTTTCACTATAATCATCAATTAATGTGTTCACAAGATTGATCATTTGATTCAAAATCTTTTCAACTACTGGATTTCGTAAAGAATTTTTTGGAAGAATATCTAATTGCTCTTTCAAAACTCGATTTTCCAATTGTTCTTTGGTCAATGAATTTTTAGAATGATTGTAACCTGCATAGTTACAGGCTACGCTGTATTTATGCTCTTTAACATAAGGATAAATTTTTCGCATCGCCTTAGAACTAAGACTTCCATAATCCTGAGGAAAACCAATATCCGCCAATATTTTGGAATGTTCTTTTTTGAAACCGAATTTCTTTTCTAAAAGTTCGTACAGTTTTTCATTTCCCGAAGGAGAATCATCGCCTTCATAGGAATACAACAAATGCCAAAGCTGATAAGAAGCCTGTTTTTCAAAATCACTCCCTTCCAATTCAGGATTAAAATCCAAAACAGAAGTATTAATTCCTAATTCTGACAGTTTTTCTTTAACAAATAATTTGATGATTTCCGCAGACGCATTTATTTTAGAAACTTTGATTTCATCATCAATCGTCAGTTTAAATTCTTTTGGAAATTCTATTCCTTCACTGGCAATTATTTTCAGGAAAGCGGTATAGAAATTCTCATTGGTATAATTTCCTTCAATATCTTTAAAGTTAGTTTTCCATTCTTTTCCTGAATATCCAATAAGATCTAAAACATCTTTTGCAGAAATTTTTCCTTTTATATTGACTTCATCAAAAATGGATTGCTTGAAATCTAAATCTATTGGGAATATTTCCTTTGTATCTACATTTTGAAACTGTAAATTATTCAGAACCTGCCAGATTTTAAATTCCTGAAACAGAGGAGAAGATTTTGGCGCAACTTTTAACCCAACTGTTTTCTTTTTTATTTTTCGATTTTCTGTAATTTCAATTTCTCGGTTTTCAAACTCACAGATACTTATTAAGCCTTTCTGTGATTTGAGCTTCCTCTGATAGAAAATGATAATATCCCGAATTTCTTCCTTTAATTCTTTCGTTAATTCTTTATAATATTTTGATTGAGTTTCCCATATCTTCTCAAATTCATCTAAGTAATCCTGTCTGTAGAAAACCTGATTTTTAAGCTTTGTATGTGGGTTCGCTTTTAACTGCTGAAATAAATATTCTCCGACCGTTTGATTATGAAAATAAAGCTCTTTACTTCGATCACTAATCGCCCCTAAATAACCGCTCGAATTATTCAGATTGCTGCTAATTTCCTGAAATACTACAGCTAAACTTTCAAAATCCAATTGTTTCTTTACCGCTTCACTTCTCCAAAAGTATTTTTCAACTTTTTTCTCCTGCATTGTTCCGGTTTGCTTAATCCCAACGAGAGAAAATGGCTCTTTCAGAATTGCCCAAGTTGCATTTTTATTTTTGCCTTGTAATTCTTTATAAAGGTCATCGGTTAAAATTTCTGAATAATATTGTTTTTGAAAATTCCATACTTTATCAAATTCAGCCTGTAAATCTGAACGGTAAAAATCAGGCAATTGTTTTTTTCCCTGCTGCAAAAGTTGATATGAATATTCTCCAGGTGTTAAGTTTTCTTCATACAATTTTTTAGCAACAGCCATTCCATCTACAATTTGACCGTCCTCTTCATTTTTAGCTTTACGGCTGCTTTTATATCCTCTTTTTTTATTGATAAGAAGCAAAACTCTCGCAAATTCTGAAAGCTCTATTTTTTCTTTTGCTGCCTTTGCTCTTAATTCCTGAGTCTGAAACGTAGAATTTCCACCAATCTCAGTAAGCAAAGCTCCTTCTTTAAGAATATTATTTTTCTTTAAAACATCAATAAGATTGGCTCTTCTTAACTTAAATCTCTGAAGATTTCTTCTCGCACTTCTGGCTAAAGTTCTTCCTGCATTGGTCGTAATCGGTTTTCCTTTTTCAAAATTCAATTGCTCATCAACTGTTAGCGGATTTACACGAACTCCAAGTTTAATGATTCTATTATTTTCAGGATTTTTATAATCTTCCTGAACATAAGCCCAACCAATTGAGTTTGTCCCCAAGTCTAATCCAAGTATATTTTTTGTCATATCTATTAGTTTTTTGAAATTGTATAAAAATAAAGAGAAAAAAAATAAGTATTTTGTGGAAAACCATAAAATAATTAAAAAAATAATTTTTAGATTTGTATTCGAAAGCAATTCACAATAAGGATTATTCCGTTGTGAAAACATTTAGCGCCTCGCCTATCTGCGGGGTATTTTTATTTCTAACAATAATCAAGAGATCTATAGTGTAAATAACCTGCGCAAGCATTCAAGCCAGCGCAACTCCCATTCATTGATTTAACCTACATAAACAAAAAAGCCGCCTCACTCTTGAGGCAGCTCATCATTTCTAGATCAGGGTAACAGCACCAATATGCACACTGTTAGAAGCCGAAGTCCCTTTGGCATTGTGAAGGTAACTCCAGACCTGAACCTCTTTCCCGGTATACGCTGTGGGAAGCGTGACCTCTTTCGTCAGATCGGTGCGAACGGCTACGGATTCAAAGATTTCAAAACGGTCCAGTTCCTCGCAGTAGCAGATCACGTTGACAGTGTCGGTTTCCGAAGCGTTGCCCTGGGTGGAATTATTCTCCCACGTCAGCCGGATGACATGGCCTGTTTGCGGCTGGGCGGTGATGTTCTGAAAACCGGTAAGGTCGCCTTTGGTGATCAGCACCTTGTTGTACACCAGTTCGGGAACATCGCCTGCCATCTGTACCGCCTCACTGATGGTGTAGGATACCGCCATATTCACTCTGGATTTTGATCCGCTCCCCGATCCGAAATATTTCGTCTGAATACTTTTGAGCGGCTGGAGAAAGGCGATGACCATTTTGAATTTCTCCTGCTGAAGCTGCTGCTTCTCACTCGGTGGTCTGTTGCTGGGTTTGGGGATACTCCTGATGATATCCTGTCCGCGCCAGTTAGCGCCTACAATTGTTCCTACTTTGCCTGAAAATCCTCCCAGGATTCCTTTGGTTATTCTTGCCATCTTTTTGTATTTTTAAGATTAGTGAAACGAAGATAGAACGGAATTTCACATTTTCAAGCACTTGTGAAAGCGATGACCGGTTTTGACGCTTTTTGACCGGTTTTGACCGGTTTCCGAGGTACTTTCTTCGGGTCTTCTTCGGATCACCTTCGGGTCGGCTTCGGAAAAACGGTACTTTTTCCGAAGAGCTTCCGAAGAACGCCCGAAGGATTGCAGGAAAATATGACGGGTTTTGACCGGTGACTTACGAACCCTCACCTGCCATTCAAATAAAAAAAATACCCTCATTTTTTGAGGGCACTGTTGAAAAACGATTTCGGATAAAATATTTTCCGTCCGATCCGGACATGTGGAATACTCTGTGATTTCCTGATCCGGAACAAAGTACTGTCGCTGATATTCAGCATTCTTTTGACATCCGCACTGTCGTAATACAAGGAATCCTTCCCATGCGGTTTTTGAAGATTGACCAGAATTTCTGAAAAAACATCCAAAACAAAACGCATCAGATGGTCGTCATACAACGGAACATTGGGTTTATTTCTCATGTTGTGTTTTTTAAAATTAAACAAGAATAATGATCGTTATTTTTTAACTCAAACGTAAGGGATATAAAATTATTGTTCAGGTTTTACTACAAAAAATACCGGCATTAAAGTTTCATTTTTTTCATTTAACCGCTTCTGCTTTATGGTAGAATATTATTCGTTACAACGCCCCTATTTCATCTCAAAATCATCTCAATAACTGAAGTAATAAAATTTTATTCAACGTCATTTTTTAAAGTTTTTTACCAAGATTAATTTTTAACAATGTATCATTGTTTTATGATTTTTTTTCTCTAATTTCGCCCCGGATTTAAAGAATAAGATTTTCACTTCTGAACAAAGAACTGAATATTCATGATCATACGACACGGCTTGTCGTCTCTGAGGAATAGTTTTGTATATCTGATTGAAAAATGATGTTTTTGAATCTAAAATAATAAACAAAAAACCATGATAACAACCATTCATCACAGGGCCATTCTTCCTTATTACAAAAGTATTCTTGCAAACAATTATTCTTTAAGGATGAGGTTTTCCTTATTTTCTTAAGAAAAAACCTTTCTAATTTCGCCAAAAAGATCATAACAGTTTAACCATTCAACACTACGTATGAAAAGACTCTATTCCAGTGCGTTCATCTTATGCACATTCCTGAGCGTTTCTGCTCAGGAAGTCATCTGGCAGAAAGACATCCAATCTTCAACACAGGATTTTCTTTCCCAGATCACCACAACCATCGATCAGCAGTATCTGATAACCGGGAGTTCTATCCCTTCGACAGGCTCAGGGACCACTCCTTCGAGAGCCGCAGGCAAAAGCCAGCTGCCAGCAGCCAACAGCCAGCAACAAAATAACGGTTACGATTTTCATTTGATAAAACTGAATCAGCAGGGAGAAGAAGTCTGGGAAAAGTATTTCTCGGGACAGAATCATGATTTTCTCTCTGCTACGGTGAATACGCAGGAAGGAGGGTTTCTTCTTGCTGGAACGAGTTTCAGTTCGAAAGGCCTGGATAAAAAAGACGATTCCAAGGGCGGATCTGATATCTGGCTGATTCGGATCAATGAATTCGGCGATGAATTGTGGCAGAAAACGATTGGCGGCGCTTCAGATGAAGAAGCCAGAGCGGTGATTCAGACCACGGATATGGGATTTTTTGTGGCGGGGAATGTTGCCTTCGGCTCTGCTCAGGCAACGGGAAAAAATTCCCTTCGAGAGCCTCAGGGAACGGTTGGTTATGGTTCTAAAGATGTTCTGGTGGTACGGTTGGATAAAAACGGAAAAGAATTATCACAATTGGTGTTAGGCGGAAAAGGATTGGATGAGGTGGAGAAAATGATTCCGACGAAAGATGGCGGGGCGTTGTTAGGCGTGTATTCGAGAAGTGCATCCTCCCCCAGCCCCTCCAAAGGAGGGGAGCAAGACGCTTCAACCCAAAATTCAAAATCACTTTCCGGTTATGCAAAGTCTACCGAAAATTTCGGTGAAGGCGATTATTGGATCATTAAGCTTTCCAAAGACGGAAAAGTAGAATGGGAAAAGAACTTTGGAGGTAAAGGAGATGATCATTTGAGAACATTGGCTTTAACTTCTACAGGATATTTGATCGGGGGTGAATCGAGATCGGAAAGATCAGGCAATAAAACCGTCGGCATTGAAGAAGGAACGGATCTGTGGTTGATTTCACTGAATGAAAGAGGAGAAGAGATCTGGCAGAAATCATACAACTTTAAAAACAGGGATGTGCTGATGGGAATGAGTGTGATATCCTCCCCTAACCCCTCCAAAGGAGGGGAACCCGGCAACCTGACTAAAGGCATTTTGCTGGGCGGCTACACCCAGGCTGAAGGACGGATCGAAAGTGATGATGAAACGTTCTGGATGCTGTACCTGGACCAGAACGGAAATGAGCAGTGGAGAAAGCATGTCATTGGAGACAAGAGACAAAGAGAAGAGAGACTTTCGGATATTAAGCTGAATCGGGACGGTTCGATTGTACTAGCCGGAACAAGCGCAGAGGAATTAGGAAAAGAGAACTGGAAAATTGTGAAGCTTGGAGATAAGCAGATTGACCAGCTGATTGAGAAACAGGATATTAAGATCTATCCGAATCCGGTGAGTGAGTATGCTTATGTGGAGATTGGAACCTCCCCCAGCCCCTCCAAAGGAGGGGAGCCTCCGTTCGAAGCGGAAATCACGGTGTATGATATGGGTGGAAGGCAGCTGCAAAGCCTGAAAACCAAAAATAAAGTGACCAAAATTAATACGCAGGCGCTGGTGCAGGGGGCGTATCTGGTAACCGTGAAAACTAATGATAATAAAACAGCAAGTGCTAAACTGATTAAGAAATAAACTAAGATGAAGAAGAATATTTATAAAATTTTATTTGTGGCAAGTGTGCTATCATCCGGCACATACAAAGGCCAGACAGAAACAGCGGAGTTTCAAAAAAATACTTTTCTGACTAATGCAGAGAGTAATATCCATACCGGGGTTCCTAATATAAACCTGCCATTAACCAATATAGCCGTAGCTTCTGATAATATCAATATCGGTGTATCATTGGCCTATTCTACCGAAGGGATATCTGCTTTTAAAATGATCAGTGATGTGGGAAAAGGATGGAGCCTTCAATATGGCGGAAGCATCTTTAGAGGTACCAGCATATATGATAAAGATTATATCGTTGAAAGTGCTTATCCAACAGAGACCATATCACTGATATATAGTTACAATTTTTTAGGAAATTCGGGAAAGTTTTACATTAGTAAAGATGAAAATACAGGGCAGTTAATTGCTGTGCAGTCGCAGCCGTCGAATAATAAGATAACGCTTGTCAAAGACACCAGTAATCCGGGTAAGATTTTATCATTCACCATTACTGATGACAATGGAAATACCTATCTTTTTGATAAGATC
The DNA here is from genome assembly GCF_977014045.1 of Chryseobacterium lineare. Lineage (NCBI taxonomy): Bacteria > Pseudomonadati > Bacteroidota > Flavobacteriia > Flavobacteriales > Weeksellaceae > Chryseobacterium > Chryseobacterium lineare. The sequence goes on from NZ_CDRNIQ010000001.1 coordinate 1,766,562, forward strand.
AATATAGATTATATGAAGTTCCTTGATATGTCTGGTAATAATTCAAGTCAGGAGAAACTTTATAACAGCGAATTTTTATTAACCCAAATCAGAAATAGCAAAAACCAGCAGGTCGCGACATTTGAATACGAAACAACAACTGAACTGGTAAATCAGGCGGTAGGAACTATACAGGAACATAAGATTAAAAAAATTAATGTTAATAATTATGGAAGCATCAATTTTTCATATGTTCCTAATAATATGCCTCATTCTCTAAAAAATAAAGGAGATAAGGACTGGTATCAGATGGATAAATTGATATTAAAAGATAAAAGCGATAATATCATCAGTCAATATTCATTCTCAATGGGCTTAAATAGTTTATTAGATGTGCTTTCCAGTTTGGATAAAAGTAATAATGTTCTTCAGAAATATTCTTTTAACTATACCCCCAATAATGGTTCCGGAACAGATGCTGCCGGATACGTGAATGGTTTTACTCCATGCAATATAAGCGGAGGCGTTTTAATGACTCCGGATATTACCACTCCGAGTACAGTCGCTTCCAATTCCCTGAAAAGTATTACTCTGCCAAGCGGGGGGAGAATAGAATATGAATTTGAGAGCAATTCTGTAGCTGTAAACCCTACTCCATGTACAAACGGCAACTGCTACAATTATTATGATCTGGATAAAATATATACATGGACATTTGATAGTTCGCAATCGGCTTCCAGTGAAGTTTTTAACTTTCCAAGCGGATACCAGGGCGATGTGTATGTAGTCCCTCATATCTCATCTTATCCGCCGCTTCACGCACCGCCTCCCGGGGTGACCTATTCGGTAGATGTGAATCTGCAGAATTTAAGTGGAAGCATTTTACCTTATGTTCCCTTCGTTAATGCCAACAATTCATTCAATTGCTCTTCATCGATAAGGGTTTATAAAGTTCCTTTGGCTCAAATCAATAAAGGTCTTGTGACGGGAAATATTCAGGGATATGGTACAGTAGATTTTTATTCAACTAAACAAACAAGACAACATAATAATGCGTTCGGTAGTGGCTTGAGAATAAAAAGTATCAAAAACTTTGATGCAGGCGCAACAACTCCGGCTAAGTGGGTACAATATGAGTATAATAAATTTTCAGATCCTTCTGTTTCCAGCGGATTAACTTTAGAACCTGACAATTTGGGCGAAATGGCAATTCTGGGAGGGAATAATGATATTAATGTCATGCAGTATGCCAATGTAAAAGTTACCAACATGCTGGATAACAGCTTTACGAAATATACCTATTATGATGAAACAGATTTGAATAATTTAACAGGATTAAACAACACCTTAATTGATCTTGGGAGTTATTTAAAAAGAGATGGATTATTAAAAAAACAGGAAGTCTATGGCATTACTAATAATCTCTTGCAGGAAACAGTATTTTCATTTGAATTGGGTGTCACCCCGGTGGCTAATGTAAAGTATCACGGAGAGCCTGTAAAGAGAGTTTTTATTATAAAAGAAAGTAAAACGATAAAAGATTATGTAAACGGAAGTACACAGGCATTGACAAGCTCCGGTGAAAAAACATATGAAAGCCAGTACAACAACCTGGTGTACAGTAAGGAAAATCTGTATGATGGTACTGTTGTTGAAAAAAGCCTGAAGTATGCCTTAGAGAAAAATAATCAGAAGCTTCTGAATGCCAATATAGTAAGCACTCCTTTGGAAACCGAAATTAAAAATGACGGAAAGGTGATCAGCAAAGCAGAAACCAAGCTTGATGATGCTGCGACATTATACCCTACTTCTGCACTCAGCTATGATATTACCAACCAAAGCTCATCAAAGAAAATTACTTTTGATAATTATGACGATAAAGGTAATTTACGCGAATTTAAGTCGGAAAACGGGATCCCTACTGCGACGATCTGGGGCTATCACGGAACACAGCCTATTGCTAAAATAACAGGAGCAACCTATGCTGCTGTTTCAAATCTAAGTTCAGTAACAGCTGCTGTTTCCGCATCAGATGCAGATGATACTAATCCGGCGAACGAGCCTGCTTTAATTCAGGCACTGGATAATGTGAGAAAAGATGAAGCTTTAAAAGGGTATCAGATTGAAACATACACCTATGATCCTCTCATAGGGATTACCAGCAAAACCGCAGCAAATGGATTAAAGGAAACCTATCTGTATGATTCATCCCACAGAATATCCAAAGTTTTGGATAAAGATGGGAAAACAATCAAAACGTATGATTACCATTATTCTCCGCAGATTTTTGCTAATGACGCTATGAGTGGTGATTATGTTGTTACCAATTGCGGAGCCGGGCATTTACCCAATACTTATACATATACCGTTCCTGCCAATACCTATTTCTCCTATATCAGTAAAGCAGATGCCAATCAGAAAGCAGGTCAGGATATTGAGACGAACGGTCAGAATGTAGCCAACCAACAAGGAGGATGCACACCGGTATCATGTACGATTACCAAAGGGTATGACATTGCGACTTTACTTAGTGGCTCTATTACCATGCCGGATTCTTCTCATTACAGACTACAGATGAGCTTTCCTTACGACAGCAGTATCAGCTGGATTGCAGAAAAATCGATCGGAAAACTGGACGTAAATTGTCTTACTGCAACAGGCGGAACTGTGACAAGAAGTATAACCTCCGGAGATTGGAAAATCACCATCTATCCCAACGGAAATATCAGAGCAAAACGTCCTTCGACCACTGCCATCCCTAATGGTACCATCATTACGATAGACAGTACCACCCCGGTAGACTATATTCCTGATATTGATGTCCCTTAAAATAGAACCTCTGCTTAAAATATTAAATTAAAGAATTATGAAAAACATACTAATAATCGGAGGTTTGTTACTGTCCCTGGGGCAATTATCAGCCCAAAGCACCTCGCCTACCGATACTAAAAATTATATCTATACCAAAAACTGCCTTGATGCTGATTGCGTAAAAAAAGCGGAAACGGTTCAGTACTTTGATGGCCTGGGAAGGCCTAATCAAATTGTTGCCATCAAAGCATCTCCTTCACAGAAAGATGTGGTCAGCCATATCGAATATGATCAATATGGAAGACAGTCTAAATCTTTTCTTCCGGTTCCTCAGACAGGAACACAAAACGGAGCATTCTATGAAAACGCTTTGGCTAATGCGACCAATCCTGATATTTACGGAACAGAAAAAATATATGCTGAGCAGATTATAGAGAATGCTCCATTAACGAGGGTAAAGAAAAGCTACAATGTCGGAAACGCATGGGCAGACAAACCCGTTACCTACAACTACAACACCAATACTTCAGCCACTGAAGTAAAAAAGTTTGCGATTTCAACAACATGGGCAGAAAGCAGGACTGACTCTCAGCTAAGTTTCCCAGGAACCTACTACCCTGTTAATTCCTTAATGAAAACCGCTGTTACCGATGAAGATAATAATACAACAACAGAATACCGGAACGGAAAAGGACAGACGGTACTCATCAGAAAGAATGACGGAACACAGAATGTTGATACGTATTATATTTACAATGAGTACAACCAATTGGCTTTTGTGATCCCGCCTCTGGCAGCAGCGAAGACAACCATTGATGAAACCACGCGAAACAGCCTGTGCTACCAGTACCGTTACGATGAATTTGGAAGATTGGTTGAAAAGAGAATACCGGGGAAAGGTTGGGAATACTTAGTCTACGACAAGCAGGACAGAGTTGTACTGACGCAGGATGCGATGCTCGGAACAACCACCAATACCTTTACCAAAAAGGGTTGGCTCTTTACCAAATATGACAAATTCGGAAGAGTGGTCTATACAGGATTCTTTGCCAGTACCGCTACCAGAGCAGCCATGCAGACGGCTGTTAACAGTGTGACTGCCAATCCCTCAAACAATGAAGAAAGAAGCACGACTCCGTTTACCTTAAATGGGATGGATGTGTATTACACAAAAAATGCTTTCCCGACAGTAAGCATGACGATTCTAAGTATAAATTATTATGACACCTATCCGCCACTTCCGGCTGATGTAAGTATTCCGGCTCAGGTACTGGGGCAGACTGTTTTAAGCCAGGATGCGCAAAATGCTGCTGTGAGTACCAAAACATTACCCACCGCTTCTTATGTGAAGAATATAGAAAATAATAGCTGGACGAAAGATTTTATCTGGTATGACGAGAAAGGAAGAGCAATTGGCTCACACTCCATCAACCATTTAAGTGGATATACCAAAACCGAATCCCTGCTGGATTTTGCAGGAACTATTCAGAAAACCGATACCTATCATCTGAGAAAGCAGGGTGAAAGCGGAGTGACCGTAAAACAAAGGTTTGTGTATGATTCCCAGAACAGACTGCTCAAACATTTTCACCAGGTGGATAGCATGCCTGAGGAATTACTCACTGAAAATACCTATAATGAGCTCTCGGAACTTACAAACAAAAAAGTAGGAAATAATCTTCAGAGCATCGACTATGCTTACAATATCAGAGGCTGGCTTACGGAGGTAAACAGGGATCAGATGGGAGCTGCCGACCTGGGAGGAAAACTCTTTGCCTACAAAGTAAAATATACCCAGAGAGAAGGTATTAATAATCCTGATCCGGTTTTATTTCCCAACAAAAATGTAACGGCCAAATACAACGGGAATATTGCGGAAGTAGACTGGAGATCAGTAGAAACGATAGGGGTAAATGCTTCGTTAACGCCAAAAAGATACGGATATGCATATGATCAACTAAACCGTTTGTCTGCAGGATATTATCAAAACCCGGGCAATCCGTACAGCAAAGAAAATACGGAAGCCCTGAATTATGACCTGAACGGCAATATCAGTAATCTGTACAGAACTTCTGTGATGGAGTACGGAAATACAACGGCTAAAGTAATTGACAACCTTACTTATACCTATTCAGGTAACCAGGCGACAAACATTACCGATGCCACACAAAACTCCACGGGATATGAAGGCGGTGGAAATACCATTGTATATGACGGCAATGGAAATATGACCAAAATGCAGGATAAAGGGATCAGCTCCATTAAATACAATTTTCTTAATCTCCAAAATTCAATTGAACTAAGCAGAGTTGGGAATGAATACCTTTCTGTTAAAACAATGTACGGTGCCGATGGGACAAAACTTAAAAAAGAAAGTACAACCACTATTGTGGGAATTGCGGGATCTACAGTTTCTAAGCAAACAACAGATTATCTTGACGGTTTTCAGTATTTAACGGTTGAAAACTCAGGAGGAGGCTCTGAAACATTGATGCTGGCTTCAGAATCCCGCAGAGCCATGGAGCCGGAGGCATTTTCCCCGGATTTTTCGGAGCCCGTTGGAACCCTTGCGCTAAAGACCGAAGATCTTCAGTTTTTGCCAACCGCAGAAGGATTTTACGATTACGTAAATGATCAGTATATTTACCAGTACAAAGACCATTTAGGAAATGTAAGAATAAGTTTCGCAAGAAACAGCGCAGGCGCTCTTGAAATAACAGATGCCAATGATTATTATCCGTTTGGGATGAATCATTTAAAGACCGGGAATACCTACTTTGCACAGGGAAGTTATAAAAGTTATAAGTTCAATGGTGTAGAACTTCAGGAAACTGGGATGTATGCTATGGATTGGAGGAATTATCTAGCAGATATAGCAAGATTTTCCGGAATTGATGAGCTGTCTGAATCTTACCTTGATTTTTCTCCATACCATTTTGCGATGAATAATCCTGTTTCTTTTGCAGATCCTACAGGAATGTATTCTACAGATCACAATGGAAATTATAGCACAACCAATACAGGAGAAATAAGAAAGTTGCAAGATTATTTTGGCAGCGGAGGAAGTGTAGATGCTGTTGGAGACTTTATAAGTGAAAATGAAACATTTAAAAAGGACATTCCTGAGCTTGTAATAAATGTTTCCAAATGGCATTATGCTTTTACGGGTGACTATTTAACCAATGGAGATAAAAAAACTATTTTTGATCATTTAAATAAGCATATTGGAGCAATGGAAACTATAACTCAATGGGATGGAGATAGAGGATTCAAAGGCAATTGGGCTAATTCTGATAATTTTTTTGCTAGCTTATCTTATAGTATGGTAAACAATTTTTATTTAGCATTACAAACGATAGATACTTTTAATTGGTTAGGAGCTAAACGAATGTCAGGTTATACAGGACGAGAAGCATTTAGTAATTTGGATGGGACTTCGCAATTTGATTCAGGCAATAGATTAATGGCTTTTATAACAACATTTAATCCTTTTGGACCTAAAATAACCTTAAATGTACCAGCTACATTTGGAGCTATTGGAAAAAGTGTACTACCACAAGCTGCTTTTAGAATGAGTGAGGATTTAGCCCCTCTAAGTGCATCTCAGTTTTCAATGCTATTTAAAGGAACATCTATCGCCAGAGCAGCACCCGCAACAAGAGGATTATTAAATACATATTTAAATAAAGGATTAAATGGAGTAAATAGTATAGGATTATTCCGAACTGTTTATCCAACCACTGCAAAAGCAGTTTTACCACATAATGATCATAACAATAGATAATGGGAATTTTTGAAGTTATTTTTCAGCTTATTTTCACTCATCTCATAGGAAATAATATTTATTATCTTATAAGGAAATTGGTGGGTGATAAACGTAATTACAAAGAAATAGTTAATAATGAAAAAGAAAGCGGGTTAAGATATTTCACAGGAATTCTTGTAATATTAGCATTTATTATTTTTTTAGTCAAGTGTACTTCTTAGCTTAAACAGCGCAGGTGCTCTTGAAATAACAGATGCCAATGATTATTATCCGTTTGGGATGAATCATTTAAAGACCGGGAATACTGGAGTACCTAAAACAATGTTTAGACCTAGTGAAGATATGCAATATTGGTTAAAACAATAATAAAATATAAAATAATGAGTGAACATAATTGTAGAGTATGTGGGTTATTCATTGATGATCTTCCTTGGGGAGAAGATGGAAAAAGTCCAACATATGAAATCTGCCCATGTTGTGGAGTTGAATTTGGTTATGAAGATTATACAGTAGAATCCACGAAAAAGTATAGAAAAGAATGGCTTATAAAAGGAGCTAAATGGTTTGATAAAAGCGAACAACCTGAAAAATGGGATAAAGAACAGCAATTTAAAAATATTCCAGCTCTGTATCAAAGTTAATGATCACAGTTTTTGGTCATGTTTCAGATGTGTTGGTTTTCTCTATTGATCGACATTAATGAAGAAATTTTAAATAAAATTAATAGAAAGCAGATGGTCATTTTGATCATCTGTTTTATTTGTCCAAAAATAATAATACCGGGCAGAAACTGAATGAAATGATTACAAGGTAATAATGTGTATGTCTAATATCGGAACATGGACAGGAATAGATGCTTTTGCTGAAGCTTCCAGAAGATTAAGTCCTTACAATTATGCATTCAATAACCCAATAAGGTTTATTGATCCAGACGGGAACCTAATCACAATTAATGACGGGCAGAATGAATATAGGTATGAAAATGGAAAAACAGAGGTCTACAATCCCGAAACTAAAAGCTGGGAAAGTATGGCAAACAGCAAAATAAAGATGTCACCATTTGTTATTTCAATAATAAGTTCTTTATTTTTACTCGAAAATGGAGATGGAACAGGAAGTAAATTAGTCGGTTACTTCGAAGGTAAACAACATGATATAAAAATTGAATCAACAAAGGATGAGAATAAACATGCAAATGGAACAGCTTATATCAATACATCTTTAAATGTTGAAACGAGTACTGTAGATGGTTTACAAGGTGCTCCCTTATTTATTAAATTAGCCCATGAGATGGCTCACGGAATGGATCCCATAAAAAATTATACCTTAATGGGGGCTTGGAGCGATAATGGTACTCCAGATTATCCTGAAGATGATATAAGTAAAGGGGAGATTTATGCCTCTCATATTGAAAATAAAATAAGGGCAGAATGGGGATTATCTCTTAGGAGTTCTTATGCTTTACTTCAGTCAAACGTGTCAATGGGAAAAATGGATTTAACAACTCTTCTTATGGATCGTAAAGGAAATAGCTTATGGTATTGTAAACTTCCCTGAAAATGTATCCATTTAAAGATAGAGTTTTTGCTTTAAAAAACTTTAAATTTAAATATGAAAAAGAGTAAGTATTCAGAGAGTCAGGTTTTTGGAATTTTGAAAGAACAAGAACTTGGGAAGAGTGTGATAGAAATATGCCGTACTCATGGTATTACACAAGGTACATTTTATCGTTGGAAGAGTAAATATTCTGGGATGGAAAGTTCGGATATTCAAAAGATGCGGGATCTGGAATCCGAAAATTCTAAACTTAAAAAACTTTATGCAGAAAGATGTTTAGAGATTGAAGCTTTAAAAGATGTTCTGTCAAAAAAGTGGTAAAGCCTTCTGGACGGCGTGAAATTGTCAACTTTATCCGGGAGAAATATAATTTCAGTGAGAGGAAAAGTTGTTTAACAATTGGTATCAGCAGGCGCAGCTATCGGTACAAAAGCAGAAAGAACGACGATGAATTAATTGATGCTCTGACCAGACTTTCGCAAGAGCATCCAGGTTATGGTTTTTGGAAGCTATATCATAAACTTAGGAATTTGGGATATATTTGGAATCATAAACGGGTTCATAGGGTTTATGTGGCCTTAAAAATGAGCATTCGCAGAAGGGTAAGAAAAAGACTTCCCACCAGAATCAAAGAAAACATCAATATTCCTCTGGAGCCTGATGAATGTTGGAGTATGGATTTTATGAGCGACAGTTTATATGACGGGAGAAGATTCAGAATATTAAATATTGCTGATGATTATAACCGGGAATTACTGTCTATGGAAATTGATACAAGTATCTGTTCTGCAAGAGTAGTGAGAGTTTTAGAACAGTTAAAACAACAAGGGCGTAAGCCTAAACGCATAAGAGTTGACAATGGCCCTGAGTTTATATCTAAAAATCTTCAGCTATGGGCTCAGGAAAATAAAATAGAGATCCATTATATACAACCAGGGAAACCTACACAAAACAGCCTTATTGAAAGACTGAATAAAAGCTGTAGAAATGAGCTTCTCAATATGTATGTCTTTAAAAATCTACAGGATGCCGAAGAAAAAGCAAATCAGTGGTGGATAGAATATAATTACAACAGACCGCACGAAGCATTAGGAAATATAAGCCCTAAAAAATATAAACAAAAAATGAAAGAATCTATCATTTAGAATGGTCACAAAATTGGGTAGCTTACATAAAAATTTTGGCAGCTGAAAAGGGATTACTAAAGAATACACTACCAGTAAGTACTGAAGGAAAATTATTGGGATCAATAACTAATGGACAAGTAATAATGAATGGTAATACGCAAGCTTCAGGAATGTTTGATTTTGTAATAACTCAATCAGGAGAAACACTACTAGGCAGAAAACATACATTTTTATCAAAAGGAGCCGACGTCTTTGCAGCAGGGGAATTAAAAATGAGAAATGGTAATATTGTAGGTATTAATAATTTATCTGGTCATTACATTCCTAGCCCCAATGTAGCAAATACGTATTTAGATATTTTTAAAGCTGTACATATAAATGTTTCCAAGGCTCATTTGAAAGTCTATAACTCTCAAGAACAAATAATTAATCATATATTACCAAAATGAAAAAAATAATTTTAAAAAATAAGAATTCGGAAATAATTGTTGATTCTACCTTTTCGTATTATTTATTTTCAATTTTTTTTATGTTTTTTATTAAAGATGAAAATGCATTTGAAAAATATACACTTTCAAAAGATACAATAAAAGATTTACATAATGTTTTAGAGAACTATTTAAATAAAATACTGGAAAAATGGTATAAAGAACCTAGTGAGAAAGAACTTCAAAAATATTCGACTCGATATGAAAAAATTAAATTAAATACGAAAGTTTATAGAGTCAATTATAGAATGTCTGAAATAGGACGGTTAGCATTTTTATTAAATGAGATCTTAAAAATGCTTAACGAATCATACGCTAATAATGAAGAATTAGATATTACAATTAATAATATATAAATATTGGTCATGTTCCAAATGTGTTGGTCTTCTTTATTGATCGACATTAAAGAAGAAAATTTTAAATAAAATTAATAGAAGACAGATGGGGTCGTGTATCAAAGTTAGTGATGCCATAACTCCTAATCATTAACTCGCTTAAAATCAATAAAAATCAAAAGTAGATTAATAGAAAATAAGAGTAGGTATTCCCTACTCTTGTTTATTTTTGTCGATAAAAACATATGCAAATGATTGAGAATCATTCCTCGTGTATCAGAGTTAGTGATAAAGAAATCTGTAAAAACTGTTTCTCCTATAATATTATTAAAAACGGAACTACAAAAACGGGAAAACAACAATATTTCTGCAAGAACTGCCATAAAAGGTTTTTACCGTTTTACAGTTACAAAGCCTACGAGAAGCATATTAATTCCCAAATTATCAGGCTTACCAAAGAAGGTTTAGGAATAAGGAGTATTTCAAGAATATTATACATTTCTACAACTACCTTGCTTAAAAGAATTATCAATATTTCCGCTTTTATAGTACAGCCTGGAATTCCTTTCTATCAATCCTACGAATTAGATGAAATGAGATTTTATATTGGTAATAAATCAAACCAGATGTGGTTGGCTTATGCCATTGATAAAATAACTAAAAAAATTGTAAGTTTTCATGTAGGAAAAAGAACTAATAAAACTTTAAAGACAATTATTAAAACTTTAATTAATTCACAAGCAGAAAAAATATGTACGGACAAACTTAGAAATTACCAATATTTAATTCCCAAAGAAATCCATTCTAGCAAACGATTCGGGACAAATTCTATTGAAAGAATGAACCTTACCATAAGAACAAATCTCAAGAGATTCAACAGAAGAAGTATTTGTTTCAGCAAAAGTATAATTATTCTTAATGCTATTCTTAAAATCTATTTCTGGGCATAAAACTAAAATGTATAAAAAAAGCTACCTTAAAAAGGTAGCTCCCAAGATTTTATATCTAACAATATTATTTTTTTGCTTTTACGTCAACAGCGATTTCGATGTCTTTGCTGATCATCCATTCTGCCGGGTCGGCTTCGGAAGTTCCGAACTTGATCCCCCAGTCGGCTCTGTTTACCGTGAACTTAGCCTGGATGGAAGCAGAAGTTTCCGTTACGTCGACCTTTGCAGGGAACGTTACATTCATTGTTTTTCCTGATAAAGTCAAATTTCCGCTAACGGTTTTATTGGCTCCGGCAATGGCATCTGCAGGGGCTTGTTTAAGATCCGCTACATTCGTGATTTTAAATTCTGAAGTAGGATTTTTTGTTGTATCAAAGAAATCAGGGTTTTTAAGATGTGCTTCAAGATCTGCCGGCTTTTTATCTTTTTCGGTTACTGAAGCCGGATCTACTTTAAGAGAATTCATATCGATCACGAAATTTCCCGCTGCAACATTTCCGTTTTCAATGTTTAGATCACCGGATTTCACCATCAAAGTTCCCCAACGTGGCGCCATTCCTCCTTTGTGGAAGGCTTTCCAGTTTACGACAGATGCTACTGTATCGACAGCCAATACTTCCCCTTTGCTTTCCGCAACTTTCTGTTCTGTAGATGTTGCTGCGTTTTCCGCAGATTTTTCCTTATTACAAGATGCTGCAAGCAATCCTACTCCTACTAATGCAATGATGCTTAATTTTTTCATATTATCTAATTTGTTTTAAAAGTTTATTATTTATAACCGAAGAATCCTAATTTAACTTCTCCTGTTCTGATATCCAAAAATAGAAAACTCCATTTCGGAACTTCTTATCATACATCAATAAATTAAATTTCATTGAATATTTCCGGTAAAAAGCTAAAATAATAAAAAGATGCTTAATCCGAAATACTTTAGCCCATAAGCTGTTTAAACTTTTTATATAACCACAAAAGTGACAAAAGATGAGCTCAATTTTATCTAAAGTTGATGACTATAAATGAAAAAAAGGGCACAATAGTTTTAAAAATCTTCGATTTTTATTCTTTTGAGAACTTTGATTGTTCTAATCATTGCGTTAAGATTATCTTTTGTGACTTTTGCGGTTAATTCTGAAATTAGTTTAAACAAGTTTCATATTAAAAATGATTATTTTAGCCGTTTAAATTTTAAGATGAACGCGACTCTTTATATACAGCAATCTCTCAATATATCCGAAAAAAGCATCTCCTCTACCCTTCAGCTGCTTGCAGAAGACTGCACGATCCCTTTTATCGCCCGATACAGGAAAGATAAAACAGGAAATCTCGATGAAACACAGATCGAGCAGATCTCAAAAATCAATAAGCAGTTTGAAGAGATTGTCAAAAGAAAAGAATCTATTCTGAAATCTATTGACGAACAAAATGCCCTGACACCGGAATTAAAACAAAGAATTCAAGAAAGCTTTGATCTGCAGGAGCTTGAAGATCTGTATTTGCCTTTTAAGAAAAGAAAAAAAACAAAAGCAGATGCTGCCAAAGAAAAAGGACTGGAACCTTTAGCTAAAATCATCATGAGCCAGAAAGCCCAGAACTTGGATTCTTTAGCTTCCAGATACCTCAACGATCAGGTCGGGACGGAAGAAGAAGCCCTTCAGGGGGCAAGAGATATTATGGCAGAATGGATCAATGAAAATATGTATGTCCGCAAAAATCTCAGAAGGCTATTCCAAAGGAAAGCGGTAATCACATCAAAAGTGGTCAAAGCGAAAAAAGATGAAGAAGACGCCCAGAAATTCTCACAGTATTTCGAATGGGAAGAAAGCCTGAACAGAACGCCGTCACACCGTCTTTTGGCTATGCTAAGGGCTGAAGCAGAGGGTTTCGTCAAAACCAATATCGGAATCGATAAAGATGAAGCCATCGAATTCATTGAAAATGCCATTATTAAATCAAACAACGAAACAGCCGGACACATTTCACTTGCTATAAAAGACAGCTACAAAAGATTACTGGAACCCGCCATCTCCAATGAAACACTGCAGGAGGCCAAAGAAAAAGCAGATAAAAAAGCCATCGAGATTTTTTCTGAAAACCTTACGCAGCTGCTTTTAGCACCTCCTCTCGGGGAGAAAAGAATTCTGGCGATCGATCCCGGTTACAGAAGCGGATGTAAAATAGTCTGCATGGACGAAAAAGGCGATCTTCTGCATAATGAGACTATTTATCCGCACGCTCCACAGAATGAATCCGGAATGGCGATGAAGAAAATACGGTCGATGGTGAATGCCTATCATATCGAAGCCATCTCCATCGGAAACGGAACCGCAAGCCGCGAGACAGAGTTTTTCATTAAAAAAATTGCATTCGATAAACCGCTGCAGGTTTTCGTAGTTTCGGAGGCCGGCGCTTCAGTATATTCCGCAAGTAAAATTGCGAGAGAGGAATTTCCAACGTATGATGTAACGGTTCGTGGAGCCGTTTCCATCGGAAGACGATTATCAGATCCCCTGGCAGAACTTGTGAAGATCGATCCGAAGTCTATCGGTGTCGGACAATACCAGCATGACGTAGATCAGACCCAGCTGAAGAACGAACTGGATTCCACGGTGATGAAATGTGTAAATTCTGTAGGAATTAATTTAAATACTGCCAGCAAGTCTTTATTAAGCTACGTCTCCGGGATCGGTGAAAAGATGGCAGAAAATATCGTGAATTACCGCGCAGAGCATGGCGCTTTTGAAGACCGCAAACAACTGAAAAAAGTTCCGAGACTGGGCAAGAAAGCGTTTCAGCAGGCGGCCGCTTTCGTAAGAATCAGCAATCCTAAAAACCCTTTGGATAATTCTGCAGTACATCCTGAAGCTTATGGAATCGTTGAAAAAATGGCAAAAGATCTAAATATTACCACTCATGAACTAATTGCCAACAAAGAGAAAATTTCTCAGATCAATCCTGAAAAATACATCACGGAAGATATTGGAATTTTGGGAATCAAAGATATTTTAAAAGAACTGGAAAAGCCCGGATTAGATCCCAGAAAAGCTGCCAAAGTTTTTGAATTTGATCCGAACGTTAAAAAAATCACTGATCTCAAAATCGGTATGATTTTACCGGGAATCGTTAATAACATAACTGCTTTTGGATGCTTTGTAGATCTGGGTATTAAAGAAAGCGGACTCGTACACATTTCCCAACTGAAAGACGGATTTGTTTCTGATGTGAATGAAGTAGTAAAGCTTCATCAGCATGTTCAGGTAAAAGTAACTGAGGTAGATGAGGCACGAAAAAGAATTCAGCTGAGTATGATTCTGTAAAAAATTGTTGTGAAAATATCAGAAATTAAAGAAAGAAAAGTGATTCACAGACCGACTCCTGATTTTGACAGGTATGGAAAAAGAATCTATCATGCTTATGAGTATTATTTGCCTTATAATCCTGGATTTAAAGGAAATGAGACGATAAGGCTATTTGCAAAATGGATAGATATGGCAATATTCGCTATCATTTTCTTTTATCTGTTTAATAAAAATCCTGTTGTAGCCGTTCTGCTATCAATTCCCTGTGTGATTGTTTCGGGTGCAATAACCGAATATTATTACGGAACAACATTAGGTAAGAAAATATTCAGAATAAGAGTAATTGACGATGAAGGAAACAATCCTTCGCTTCTTACCTCATTAAAAAGAAATTTTCTGTGCCTGGCAAACTTTTATCCTGTTTTTTCTGAGTACACATCAAAAACCGTTGCCATGGGGTGGAGAAGAGGACCACAGGTTAATTTTAGCATGCACCTCAACAATAAAATCTGTACAACCTATATTGTAAAAGAAAGCAGGATGGAGGAAATCAGAAGTCTATTGGATAGCGAACAGCCTGAAAATAAAAAACAGATAGAATCTTAACGTAATTGCAATACAAATGCAATATTCATATTAAAAAACAAAGCCGGCTTCGTGAGCCGGCTTTATTATTATTTTTTAGATTCTTCAACAGAAACTTTTCTGAATTCTTTGAAAAGTTTGCTTAGCTCTAAAGCTGATTTACGAGCTCTTGTTCCAGCTGCTTTGTTTCCTTTTTCTGCTTGTTGGTGTGCTTCAGCTGCAAAAGCTTCAAATTCCGCGTTGATTTTTTCAATTAATTCTTTCATTATTTTTAAAATTTAGGCTGCAAATATATGTTTTATGGTAATTCCAGCCTAATACAGAAGAAAAAATTTATGATAATTAATTAAATTTAATAGTTATCCCCTCCTTTCAGTTTAATTTTTAAATGAAATACTTATTTTTAATGGTTTTTTTACAGCATTCACCGAGCCATTTTGCCCCATTCATCGAAATTTTATCATTCCGCCGATTTCCTACATTTTAACTATAAAACAATCGATTCCCGCAGTCTGTTTCGAATCAAAAAAATAAAGCCTTTAAAACTTAATTTAAAGACTTTAATCATTTTTACTTTTCAGGATTTATCTCTTCAGTAAGTATTTGTGCTGACCTTCCAGTACAAGTTCTGATTTTTGGTTATACACCGTCACCTTTGTTGTTACCACTCCTTTATCTCCCTGAGGTTCCAGATTGGTAATCGCAATAGACGAATAGAGCGTATCTCCGGAATGAACTTCTTTCAGAAAGTGGCAGGAAAGCTCTAAAAAACTGATAAAGACATTTCCAAAATAATGCGGAAGCAATGTTGCACCCGGCGCAGTGAATGAAAGAACCTGCAAACCGTGTACTACCGGCGCCTCATGGCCATATCGTCTGGCATACTCCGCATCATAATGAATAGGATGATTGTCGCAGGATACCGTCTGAAAGGCTGAGGCATGAGCATCCGTAAGCGTTCTGCTCGGCGCTCTGAACACCTCTCCTACCTCCAGCTCGTCGAAACCACGTTGCGGAACAATAGAGAAATCTTCAGGATCAAAATTTGAATTTTCAATATTTAAATTTTCCATAAAACCTGGGTGTTTGAATAAACAATTGTCTTACATATGACCAATCGCCATAATCTTAAGAATTACTTTTTAATAAACTCCAAAATATCTTTGTTGATTGTTTCGTGCTCTGTAGTCGGCATTCCGTGGGGAAATCCCGGATATGTAATCAATTCGCCGTTCTTTAATAATTTAGCTGATTTTATCGCAGAATTTTCAATCGGCACGATCTGATCATCTTCACCGTGTAAAACAAGAACCGGAATATCAACAGCTTTCAGATCTTCAGTAAGATCAGTTTCAGAAAACGCTTTTATACCGTCATAATGCGCTACGATTCCGCCCATCAGTCCCTGTCTCCACCAGTTTCTCTGAACACCGTCTTTTACATTCGCACCTTCTCTGTTGTATCCGTAGAAAGGGAAAGTAAGATCATAGTAAAACTGATTTCTGTTATTTAAGGTCTGATCTCTGATATTATCGAAAACCGACATTGGTACGCCATCAGGATTGTTTTCACTTTGTACCATTACCGGAGGAATAGCACTGATCAAGACTGCTTTTTTAGCTCTTCCGTTTGCATATTTGTTTACATAACGGATCACTTCGCCACCACCTGTAGAGTGCCCGATGTGTACTACGTCTTTCAAATCTAGGAATTCAACCAGTTCAGCGGCATCGGAAGCATATTGTTCAATCGTGTGATTGTAGATATTCTGACTTGAACGTCCGTGACCTCTTCTGTCGTGTGTTACGACTCTGTACCCTCTCTGCAGGAAGAAAATAACCTGTGCATCCCAATCGTCAGCAGATAAGGGCCAGCCGTGGTGAAACATCAATACTGGTCCTTCTCCCTGGTCTTTGTAAAAAATCTCTGTTCCGTCTTTTAATTTTAGTGTACTCATTGTTGTAATTTGTTTTTGATTAATAATTCAACTCAAACTCATAATTACAAAAACTGGCACTAAGGAAATAAAATACTTAAAACCAACAATTTAAGCAAATACACAATAGAATTAAAATACGAAATACCGTAATATTATGATGCTATTATTTTAATATGGTAAATTTCATTTAAAAATCATCAGGAATTGCTGGTAAGGCTTTTAAGCATCCCTTTAAAAATAATTCCATGGAATGGAAGGACTGCGTACCAATATAATCTTCCGGAAATTCCGTGAGGACGAAAAACGGCTTTCTGCCAAAGCTTTCCCCTGTATATTTTGAACATAAGCCAGGCTTCTCCCGGCAGTTTCATTTCGGCAAAAAGAATTAATTTTCCTTCTTCACGGTCGGCATACAATACTCTCCAGAAATCCAGCGCGTCGCCTTCATGAAGCCTGTCAGGATGAGTACGTCCGCGCCTTAATCCAGGTCCGCCAACCATAAGATCCATAAAACCCCGGATTTTCCATAAGCCCTGTCCGTACCAGCCATTATTTCCGCCGATCCTGAAAATTCTTTCAATACATTTTTCACGGTCGTCATACACTGCGCTTCTCAGATCCGTAAAGCATCCGTAATGGGGAACTTCCATAAAATCTTTCAGGCTGGTATCTCTCCGACTGCTGATAAAGCTGTCTTTCCAGCTGGAAACAATCTCATTTGCCTGAATTTTTGCTAAGGTTCTTTCTAAAGCTGTCTCATAAGAAAAAGGCTGTACACCGGTAATTCGTTTTATTTCAGCAAGGCTTTCGGGTCTGCAGATCACCTCGATCTTCATACTTCCGACCAGGGCTGTTGCGAGATTGTATGAAGTGGAAGTAATAAAGTAAAGCCAATATGATGAAAGTTTAGGAGTCATCACCGGCAAGGTAAAAATCTTTCTTTTTAGATGCCTTATCCTGGCAAATTCCAGAAGCATTTCTTTATACGTCAGGACATCATCGCATCCGATATCAAAACTTTTCTGATAGCTTTCTTCTTTAAAGAGAACAAAAATCAGGAAATCAAGAACGTTCGCAATCCCAATGGGCTGACATTTGGTATCGAGCCATCTTGGAGCCACCATTACCGGCAACTTTTCGACAAGATCTCTGATAATTTCAAAAGAAGCACTTCCTGATCCTATAATGATGCCCGCCCGCAAAACCGTAACCGGTACTTTAGATTTCATCAATGTTTTTTCAACCTGAAAACGTGAATTGAGATGCCTGGAAAGTTCTTTTTCATTCACAAGTCCTGAAAGATATACGACATGCCGGCATTCCGTGGTTTCAATAAAATTGGCAAAGTTCTGTGCGCATTCTCTTTCGGAATCTTCATAATCGTTTGAATTGCTCATAGAATGCATCAGATAATAAGCTCCTGAAATATCTTCAGGGATGTTTTTAAGCGTTTCGGGCCGCAAAAAGTCTACCTCCACAACTTCTATGAGCGATTCATCTATATTCACATCTTTCGAAAAACGGCTCGCATCTCTACAGCAGCAAACGACCTTATATCCCTGCGCAGCAATTACGCTTATCATTCTTTTGCCAATATATCCGGTGGCTCCTGTGAGTAGTATTTTTTTCATAGTAAGTTGCGTAGATTAGTTTAAATGCTTTTTGAAAACGTTTAATTTCAACAGATTAAAAGTATTATAAAAACCGAGCCAAGTGTACAGAAGTAACAACTTTTATAAAAATAAAACAATACAGCATATAAAAAGCCCCTCATTAAACGAGGAGCTTATAAATGACTGCAAAAATGAAGTTATAGACAGATCAAATTTATCTGATATGTCATTAGCAGTTTATGATTTTTGTCATAATAACGCGCATTTCATTAGTTTTTTCAGCAGGATTAATTCATGGATTCAGATCGTCTTTCAGCATGCTTATCCAGCTCAAGCTTAAAACATCCGAGTATAAATTCAGTATAGTACAGCTGAGCGTTTACCTGTTTTGTTCTGGAATTAAGATCAAGCTTCTCCGACAGAATAACCCGGCCTTTGTACACAATGGAAAAATAGGCAAACAACCTTTGCTTTGATTCGGGAACCGGCGTTGCATAGCCTGTAACAGCAATTGACCAATCGGTTTTAAAAAGCTTTGCAACATTGAGTGCCATCGTTTCTGAAATATGGGGCGATACACAATTGCAGGTGTCTGCTTCAGCCTCGTCGACATTCAACAGTCTTACTTTTTCATCCAGTGTATAAGCGGTGACCCCTCCTTTGAAAAATTTTGAGGCTTCTTTCATCTGTGAAAACGAAAACTGCAGAAACCCAGAGGTCACACTTTCAGCTACGGTTATTGTTTCGTCTACCGAAAGTAAATATTTGCCGATGTAATCAAAAAGGTTCTGCAGTTCTATAATAAAATTTATAAGAGATCTCACGGAGAGTTCTTCTGAACTTACCCCGATGCGTGATGGTTTTAAAATCATTAATTCTTTTTATTTGTAACATTTTTATTTAAAATAAAGAGCTTTTCATCTTCATTTTTCTGCAAGTAGTCTTAATTTTCATAAAAATTATCCATCTGCTCCAACGCTTGTATTAATTTATGCTAATACATTCTGACCAATCAAACATGAGGCCAGCAACGATGTAAATAACATTAAAATAGCCTGCTTAGACACAGCAGTATAACAAGATTGAAAAATATATGAGCCGGTTTAAAGCTCAATTGCAGATTGTAGAATTGCTCTTATATAATGGAATATGGATCAGATTAATCGAAATTACTCAATATCACATATAACTTTTATGATCTTAATCAACCGGAAAAATGTTTTAATTATTTATTTTAAAAGAAGGATGAAAGTATTACAAAAAATAAACCTGTTTCCACACACAGAAATAAAGTAGAAATTGAATAAGTTTTGGCACTAATTATTTAAATAAAATTTAACAAAATTAAATTGCACACAATTTAATTTGGCAGTATTTTTGCAATGTAGAATTCAAATAAAATAATTAATAAAATGTCATTAATAGAAGATTTAAACTGGAGACATGCTGTAAAAGCGTATGATCCGTCAAAAAAAGTTTCAGAAGAAGATTTAAATAAAATTTTAGAAGCAGCAAGGCTTGCTCCTACGTCATCAGGTTTACAGCCATTCCGCGTGATTGTTGTGGAAAATCAGGAGCTCAAAGAAAGAATGGTTCAGGGAGCATTGAATCCTGAAGTGATGAGAGATTCTTCCCACGTGCTGGTTTTTGCTGCCTGGGACAGCTATTCTGATGAAAAAATTGACAAAGTTTACGATCATCACACCGATGTAAGAGATTTACCAAGAGGCCGTTTCTCCAGCTATACCGATAAAATTAAAGAAATCTATGGAGCGCAGACTCCTGAACAACATTTTATCCATACGGCAAGACAAACTTATATTGCTCTGGGTCTTGCCATGGCCCAAGCTGCAGAGCTGAAAATCGACAGTACGCCAGCGGAAGGTTTCAGCAATGAAGTGGTAGACGAGATTCTTGGACTCAGAGAATTGGGACTAAAAAGTGTAAGCTTATTATACCTCGGCTACAGAGACGAGAAAAACGACTGGCTTTCCCACATGAAAAAAGTGAGGATTCCAATGGAGGAATTTATCATTAAAAAATAGTAAACATTTAATTCGATTATGGAAAATCAGGAATCTTTAAAACTGGAAAATCAGCTCTGCTTTCCTTTATATGTGATTGCAAAAGAGATTACGGGATTGTACCGCCCGTTTCTTGACGAGCTTGATCTTACGTATCCTCAATACCTCGTGATGATGGTATTATGGGAGAATGACGGGCTTCCTGTAAATCATATCGGAGAAAAGCTTTACCTGGACAGCGGTACACTGACACCACTTCTGAAAAGGCTTGAAGCCAAAGGTCTTATCCTTAGAAAACGAAAAAAAGAGGATGAAAGAGTCGTTGAAGTATTCATCACGGAATCCGGAAAAGCTCTTCAGTCAAGGGCCTGCGAAATTCCTGAAAAAATGTACAGAAAACTGGATCTGTCTCAGGAAGAGTGGCTTGATCTGAAAAAAAGCGTCCAGAAAATATTAACCAAAATAGGAAAATAATGAAAACCTTATATACAACAAAAGTAACAGCAACCGGCGGAAGAAACGGCCATGTAAAAAGCGACAACGGAGTTCTTGATCTTGAAGTAAAAATGCCAAAAGCACTCGGCGGAGCTAATGATGATTTCGCTAACCCTGAAATGCTTTTTGCTGCTGGATATTCAGCATGTTTTGACAGTGCATTGAGCAGAGTGATCTCTTTATCGAAAATCAAAACAGGAGAAACAACGGTAACAGCAGAGGTAAGTATTGGCCAGCTGGAAAACGGAGGTTTCGGTCTGGCTGTTCAGCTTGACGTAAATATTCCGGGAGTTTCCATTGAAGAAGCGCAGTCTTTAACCGAAAAAGCCCATGAGATTTGTCCTTATTCTAATGCTACTAGAAATAATATTGAGGTAAAACTTTCGGTAACTAATAATTAGAATTATTTCTTATCCCTATAATAAAATCTGCTTCCTTGGAAGCAGATTTTGTTTTTTAAACCAATATTGGCTGAAGCCATTATTTGTATTCTACGGAAATCATTTATATGTTTGCGCTTTTAAATAGTATTAAAAAGTTGAAAAATATTTTAGCCTTATTTATTACCGCCTGCAGCTGGGTTACTTTGTATTCTCAACATACATACGCTTTTTTTGGTTCATTTAATTGGGACAAGGATACAGAAGGAATTTACGTTTATGAATTGGATATTATTAAAGGAAATTTATCAAAAATTACTTCTTTTAAAGGTATAGCAAATCCTTCTTTTCTTACAATATCGCCGGATGGAAAGTACATTTTCGCCTGCACAGAAAGCAAAACCGAGAATGGAGGAAGTGTAAGCAGTTTTGAATTCAGTCCTGAAAAAAAAACGTTGACATTCATTAGTACACAAAAAAGTGGTGGTGAAAATCCTGTATACCTTACAGTACATAGAAATGGAAAATGGCTTATCAACGGAAATTATTCGGAAGGAAGTGTTTCAGTTTATCCTATTTCAGACAACGGAAAGATTGAACCTTATGTCCAAAATTTTCAATTTTCAGAGGGAAGTATAAATCATGACAGACAAGATCGTGCACACATCCACTCCACTGTTTTTTCTCCGGATTTTAAATACATTTTTATGCCGGATTTAGGCGCTGATAAAATAAGAGCTTATCAATTTCAAGATGAAAAAGAAAAACCGTTACAGAAAGCAGAAACTCCTTTTGTACAAACTTTTCCTGGAAGCGGACCGAGGCATTTGACCTTTCATCCGAATGGAAAATTTGCCTATTGCATTGAAGAAATGGGTGGAGCAGTAAGTGTATATTTCTATGAAAATGGAAAACTTGAAAATATTCAACGGATTGATACTCATTCAGCAAAATATAAAGATGGCTTTGAAAGTTCAGATATTCATATCTCGCCGGACGGCAGATTCCTGTATGCTTCCAATCGCGGAAATGAAAATAACATCGCCATATTTTCCATTCAAAACAACGGGACATTAAAAACCATAGGCTATCAATCTGTTAAAGGAAAACATCCGAGAACATTTAATATTGATCCCAGTGGAAATTTTTTGATTACGGCCAATACGGGAACTAATGAAGTAGTCGTTTTTAAAAGAAATCCTGAAACAGGTTTATTGAAAAAAGTTGGAAAGAAGATTAAAATTAAAAATGTGTCTAACGTTCAAATTGGGAAATATTAATTTTTAGAAGCTACCTTGTCACAGAATCACTTTTCTTAAAAGCGTCCACCTTCTGATATGAGTCGTTTCTCTCTTTCTCTTTTTTATCAGAAATTAAAACACCGAAAAGATGGTCAATTTCATGCTGGAAAATGACAGCGGTAAAGCCTTCTACCATTTCTGAATATTTCTGCCCTTTTAAGTCAACATATTCCAACTGGATAACTTTGCTTCTGTAAAACTGATCTCTGAAATCAGGAATCGACAAATCGCCTTCCGGCCCCAGATTCTGTAATTCTGATCTCCAGACAATCACAGGATTGATAAAATATCCCAATGGTTCGCCCGGCTTGTCAAAACGCTGAACCCAAATCACTTTCCTGTTGATGCCGACC
Source organism: Chryseobacterium lineare (assembly GCF_977014045.1). NCBI lineage: Bacteria > Pseudomonadati > Bacteroidota > Flavobacteriia > Flavobacteriales > Weeksellaceae > Chryseobacterium > Chryseobacterium lineare. Next base: position 1,789,561 of record NZ_CDRNIQ010000001.1, read on the forward strand.
TGAGGGGCTGCAATTCCTACCCCGCCATCGGTTGACAGTAAAGATTCTTTCATTCTTTTAACTAAAATTTCCGTGTTTTTATCCAACGGATCGATTTCTGCGGAAAGACTCAATAAAGTTCTATGCTGATGTTCATCAGTGGTCTGGTAGATCGGTAAAGCAGTACTAATGTCTCCCCGATTGATAAGAGAAATTTCTGATGGCGTGAGCTTTTGAGCATTGATGACACTGATGAAAAGTATGAATATGAAAGAAAGTTGTTTCATTGTAATGGAATAAGTAACAAAGATAAAGGATGTTTTCAGGTTTTGGCTAAAGCCTATTGAACTTTTTCAAGAAAAAACGGGCTAAAGCCCGTTCCTATCGATAAACCCCTGCATTTTATTGGAGAATTGTACGTAAAGATTTGCGTCTGGATTCTTTCAGAATGACAAAATTTGTTGATAATTGTGTTCGGTTATTTACTTTGCGATAAAGAATTCAGTAATGATCTATCTCAAACTATTGCAGTTATCTTAAGAGATTCTTCACTTCGCTTCGCTTTGTTCAGAATAACAAAATGTTGGCAATTTTGTTCGGTTATAATTCTTACTTTTAACTTTTAATTTAGCTCTTCTAATACGTTTTCGTCATATCCTCGGGAATCACAAGATTAAAATCTGTTGGTACATAATCTTTTTCAGGGATTTTAAGCTCAGGGTTTTCAGATTCAAAAACAGAGATCACAGCCATTTTCAGGTTAGGGTTTTTCTGTTTGATGTACCAGTAAATACCGCCGAATTCTTTGCTGTGGTAATTTCCGTTGTAATGGATGAATGTTTTTCCGGATTGAAAATTTTTCAGGATCGATTCTGCCATGGTGGCGTCTTTAATGGCCTGGGCGGAAATGAAATTCATCACTTTCATCTCTTCCGCATGGTCGCCCATCATCTTTTTCATTTCAGGATAGCCGGGCGTTTCGAGGGTCACTTTAATTGGCAGTTGGGCGATGTAGATTTTGTCTTTCGCCGGTAAATTTTTCAACGATTCCAGTCCTTCTTTTGAAGTTTGAGAAGCGTATCTCCTGGGAACATTGGTAGCAATGAAAGGTATTTTCTTATCTTTTGCAAAATCAACCAACGGTTTATAATCGGTTGAGAAGTTATTCCATAATCGTGCAGAGTCTTTTAATGTTTTAGCATTGAATTTCCCGCTCAGATAATCATTTAACTGAGATTGATTATCTCTTTCAAACATTTCGGCCCCAAGGATAAGCTGCCCGCTTTTCTTTTCAAATAAAGCTTCTGTAACTTTTAGCTGCAGCCAGTGGTTGATGGAACTGTTGTGGTTTTCTCCAAAGAAAACGATATCGTAATCAGCGAGGGCTTTGACTAATTTTTCGGTGTTGATTTCTTTTCCTTTCTGGTTATAGAATTGATAGGCCTTAAAATCCTGAGCATTGAATGAACAGAAAAGGGCAAGCAATAGTATTGAGAGAATATTTTTCATTCTTAATTAGGTTATTTAATGTATCGCAAAGGTCGGAAAGATTATTCTAAATTCACTTTCATAACCAATACCTTTTTTTGAAATATTTGATATATGATTCGTCAATTCGAGTGTTTTTTCGTAACAAAGTGAAGAAAAAATGTATCGAGAATTATCTCAAAAAACACGAACTTCTCGATACGACTTCTTCAAAGTCTACTCGAAGTGGCGTGTGCGGTAATTACACAATACGAATGTTCGTCCGTCTGTTCGAGTAAAATTCTGAAAGAATTTTTTATCGAGAACCTATAAGTACGAAAACTCGCAGTATAACTTCTCGATACGATTTTTTTCAAAAATCTACTCGAAGTGACGAAAAGCACAACAAGTGACAAATTGCATTGTGTTATATACTTCGGACAAGGCTTTATATAATTTGGACAATTCTTCATTTATTTCAGACGAAGCCTTATCTATTCCAGACATTGTCTTATATACTTTGGACGGTTTTATTATTTCTTCTTATTAAAAAAAGCCGCCCTGCACTATACAAAACGGCTTTAAGAAAATGATCTAACTATTTATTTTTCAAGATCTGCTACAAGATCTTTCCATTCCTGCAATTCAGGGATTCCGGGTTTTCTTTTTCCGAAGAGCTGAACGATGAAATCTCCTTCTTTGTTGAATACTTCAATTGCCGTTACTTCACCGTCTTCTGTAGGTTTTTTCACGATCCATGCTTCAGCGATTTTTGTTACATCAAGGTGTAAGTTGAAATCAGGATCCATTACATTGAACCACTGCTGGTGCCACAACGTTTTCTTTACATTCCCGGTGTGGATCTGGATAATTCCCCTGTTTCCAACGAAGATCATGATCGGAAGCTCTTTTTCAGAGGCATCTTCCAGCACGTTTACCACTTTAGAACTATCGATTTTTTTGGTAAAACCTTCCGGAGCTAATCTTAATGCCTGCGTTCTGCTTACCCCGAATTTTCTGGTCATCATGAAAAAATCGTGGGTATCTTTCAGTGATCTCCATGCATTTTGAAAACCTTCCACATCAATTTCGGCATCCGGTTTTTCTTCTGCTTTCGGGGCAACCGTTTCAGATTCGAAAGCGGAATTCTGATCATCAGCTTTAAATTTATCAACTAATGCATCGAAAGCAACTTCATTGCTGTCTTTTGTTAAATAGATTTTATGTAACGCCAAACCGTCTTTTCCGAAGAACTGTAAGCTTTTTTTATCGCCTTCCACCACAGCAAAAGCGAATTTCCAGTGGTTTAAGAAAATTCTGAGATCGATATCTTCTCCCACGAAAAGCTGTGCGTGGGGACTGCTGAAATCGCCGTTTAAGTAAGTTCCTTTTCTTTCGTGAACGCACTCGTCGTTACGCGTAAGAGCCATCACTTTCCCCAACTGCTCAGCTTCTGTTAAAATATTCTGAAATTCAGGCTTTAAAACCGTTACGCTTTCGCCTACATTTGTTGCTAATAATTCTGCTTCACTCACACCAAGTTCTGCAGCTGCATTTCTGATTCTCAAATGTGGATTTTCAGCTTTAAGAGCTTCCCATTTTTCTTTAAGATCGTTTACTAATGTGCTCATTATTTTTATTTTTTAATGGTTAAAATCGTATAATTCCTAGTTATTGTTTCGTCTCCTGTTTTGCTTTTCACCTGTTCTTGCCTTCCGGAAATTTTCATTCTTTTAAAATGGCTTTGGGAAACCGTTTCTTCCATTTCATCCGTATTATATAAGGTGAAGCCAAATGGGGTAAACGGCAGTTTTTCCATGAAATCCCGCTGTCCGAAAGTCAGAACAAACGTCCCGGTGTTTTTCAAAACCCTGTAAATTTCATTTAAATATTCTACAGGATTTTTCCAGAAATAAACTGTATTTACAGTGAATATTTTGTCAAAAACTTTATCTTCAAAAGGAAGTTTTTCCCCCTCATACAAAACAAAACCGGCCTTATCTTTAAAAGATTCATTTAATTTCCGGGCTTCGTTATGCATGGTTTCGGAAATGTCAATTCCTGTATATTTTATATGTTGGGCTTTATTTAAAATGTTTTCAACATGGCCTGCATTGCCGTGACCGATTTCCAGAATACTTTCATTGTCTTCTATCAGGAGTGCCTGAATACTTTCCAGCGTCATTCCGATGTTGGTATCGTTCATCATCTCACCGATCTCGATGCCTTTTTCGCCTTGGGGATTGGCAAGATGCTGTGCTAATATTTTTAAATTTTCTTTGTCCATTATCCAAAAATGATCATTGGGTTATGAGTGATCGGATGGTCACAAACGGTACACGGAAAATTGTATGCTTCACTGATTTTTTCGGCGGTAAAAACTTCTTCCGGCGTTCCGTAAGCCGCCACTCTGCCTGATTTCATTAGCAATATTTTATCGGCATACTGTGCTGCAAGATTCAGATCATGGAGAACGACTATTGCAGAGTTTGCCTTTTTGGTAAAATTTTTAATGATTTCAAGTGCCTTGTACTGATGCTTTACATCCAGATTATTCAATGGTTCGTCGAGGAAAAGAAGTTTGTGAGCAATTTCATTCTGGAGCTGCGCCATTACTCTCGAAAGATGTACCCGTTGTTTTTCCCCTCCCGATAAGGTATTATATTCTCTTCCTTTCAGATGAAATACATCTGTTTCGTACATCATTTTATTCATGGCTTCGTGGTCTTCCTGTCTGGGCTGTGCATCGAAGTACGGATACCGTCCCATCATCACGACATCTTTCACTTCAAGCGGAATATCATTGCTGTTGTGCTGAGAAAATTTCGCTTTGTGTTTAGACAATTCTTTCACAGACCAGTCGCCGATATTTTTATCTTTAAATAAAATCTGCTGTTTCGATTTTACTTCATTGGCCAGAACACTCAGGAGACTGGATTTTCCGGCACCATTCGGACCAACGATCGCTAAAAATTCTCCATACTCCAGCTGAACATCAACCGAATCAAGAATGTGAAATTCTTTATGTTTATATGTGATCTGATGCGCCTTAATCATGACATTGATTTTTTGAATTTAACTAAAATCGCGATGAAGATTGGGCCTCCCATCAATGCGGTCAGAATCCCGATCGGGAGTTCCGAAGGTTCTACGATGCTTCTGCTGAAGGTGTCTGCAGTCAGCAATAAAATACTCCCACAAACTGCTGATAATGGCAAAATGAAGGCATAATTGGATTTAAATAAAAGCCTTAAAATATAGGGTACGATAAGCCCTACAAAACCGATAGTTCCCGAGAACGCCACACAACTTCCGATCATCAGCGCTGTGATGATGATGATCTGTTTTTTTAATTTTTCTACATTAATTCCTAAATGCTGTGCATCTTTTTCACCGAGCATCATGGCATTTAATGCTTTTCCTTTCGGCAATAGAATGATGTAGGAAATAAGTAAAACAACGGCTAAAATGATATTCTTGGTCCACGTTGCCGCTGCTAAGCTTCCTAAATTCCAGAACGTTAAATCTCTCAGCTGATCGTCTTTTGAGATATAAATTAAAAAGCCGGTGATCGAGAATCCGATGGCTGTAATAGCTACTCCGCTTAATAACATCATGACGACATTGGTTTTTCCTCCGCTTGTGGAGATTCTGTACACCAGCAGCATGGATAAAAAAGAACCGATGAAAGCAGCAATACCTACCAGTGAAAACTGTACTGCTTCAGGAAGATACTGCTTGAAGTGTCCACCTAAAACAATCGTAATAGCAGCAAGTAAGGTTGCTCCCGAGGTAAGTCCTATTAAATCTCCTGTTGCTAAAGGGTTTTTAAACAATCCCTGCAAACTTGTTCCTGAAACGGCCAGCATGCTCCCGATCAGAATAGCCATCATAATTCTGGCTGCACGTACATCCCAGACCACATATTTATCGCTCATTGATAAATCAGCATCTCCGTTGAGAACTTTTCCTAAGACTTCAAACGCAGACTGCCCGCCGAAATCATAGACTCCGGTATTAAGAGACCATACTGCTATGACGATGAGCAGTATGGCACTTATTGTAATGTAAACGTATAATTTACTTTGTGTTTTCAACTAAAAGTTTATTTAATGCAACAGCAGCTTCTCCTAATCTTGGTCCGAATCCGGAAACTAAACCTCCGTCCATCGCGATAATTTTTTTGTTTTTACCGGCGTTGGTCTGAGATACGCCCGGCATTTTCAGTGCGCCTTCATTTCCTCCGGCACCCTGTAATCCGCTGGTGAAGAAAAATAAAACGTCAGGATTTGCTTTTACTACAGCTTCCGGTGTTAAAGGTTTAAAATCTTCAAAATCATTGACGGCATTTTCTCCTCCGGCCAATTCAATTAAAGAAGCCATTGGTGTATTTTTACCCGATACCATCAGCATATTCCCTCTTGCATAGATGAACAGGACTTTTGGTTTTTGGGCAATGGGCTGGATCTGCTTTAAGTCGGCATCAATTTTATCATTAAGTTTTTGGTAATCTGTGTTTCCGATTGCTTTTGCGACGTCGGCGATCAGCTTTTTGGTTCCTTCTACGGTAAATTCCTGTTTGAAAACTTCAGTTTTTATTCCTGAGGCTTTGATTTTCCCCATTAATTCAGGATTGATGTCTTTATCTGAAGCTAAAATCAAAGTTGGAGACACGGCCATGATCGGCTCGATCGTCATTGATCTTACGTGTCCCAAGTCTTTCGCCGTAGCTTTCAAAGATTCGGGATACGTACTGGTAACGTCGGTTCCTACGATTTCTTTTTCGTGGCCTAAGGCAGCAACGATTTCCGTTATTCCTCCGTTAAGCGTTACAATTTTATTGTTAGATTTTGGTGTTTCGGCAGTTACTTCTGTTTTATTTTCTGTTTTTGCGCCTTCTTCTTTTTTACAGGAATATACGGCTACCAACACAGAAGCGGCAAGAATGAATTTTTTCATGATCTACTTATTATTTGATTTATTTGATTTGATTTCTTGATTATCGTTTATTAATCAATTCTTAATTTTTAAGAACTGACTGCTTTTTAAAGCTCGCAAAGGCGTTTGCGCTTATATAAGATATTATTAATTTACAATGGTTTATACTCAAATGAAGGAAAGCCTCTTTCGCCTTTCACGCCGAAACTGTCGGTCTCGGCTTTAGTGAGCCTGGTAAACCTCAGCTTGAAATAAAAACCGTTGGCATCTTTAATAATATAGAAACGGTCTCCGTACACTTCCAGTCCATTAACGCCCACAGGATTTCTCCAGTTTGCCCCAATTATACGCTGATCATTATAAACGAATTTTGCCTGATCGATATCGGATGTTTTGAAATTATTATAGGCTTCCACTCCCGATGTTCCGGCAGGTACAATTACTTCGTAAGCACCTGTTCCGCCCATGTTATTGGTGGTCACAAAGTCTGCATAGATATAACTTCCGGCGCCTGAAATGATATTTGTGAATATGGTAAAGCACAGATCCCATTTTTTCTTTTCAGGCTGAATGAAGACTTCCTTTTTATTTCCCAAACTGATAAAATTGTAATTGTAAACTGTATTTTTAGTGACGGTAACCTCATAATAATTTTGCCCATCAATGTCTGCAGATTTTACTTTATACCCTTCCCCGGCTCTCAGTATCTGTATTTTTTTCCAGCCTCTGCTGTCACCTCCCGTCGCAACGGAACCAACAGGAACATTCCCTGTCGCAATCTTCTTGCCCATATTGACCAGGTAAATTGCGTTTTGGGAATCCACGGCTTTTATTTCTTCAATAGCCGTATAACCGGAAGGAAAATCTCCCTTCACATCGTCAATATATATTTCATTGGCGGGATTGAAATTGGCTACTTGTACCTGAGTTTTTAATGTTGCTACTGAAGTTTCATTGACCTGATTGAAGTCTGTAACGTTGGGAATTTTAGCGGCTGCCATCATGATTGATGAATTTAAGACCACTTTAAAAGCAGATCCTGAATAAAGAGCAAGATCCCAATCTGTTCTATTATTAAAGGTTTGACCGGAGAGTTTTGTAACCGGATCTATTTCGCTTAAATCGATCCAGACCTGGTTAGGCTGCGTCGCCCCACCGACAGAAAGATCAACTACCGAACCTTCTATACGGGACACCGCCACAGGATCTTCATTATCATTGATACATGACTGGAAAATAAGTGAAGTCCCTATCAGTAAGCAAAAAAGTATTTTTTTCATTTCCAAAGTATTTAAAAATTATAATTGAGTCTCGCGAAATAGCTTCTTCCGTAGAACAAATTCTGCTGACTGGCAGCGGCATTATGACTGTTTCCTGCCTGAATGGTATTTCGTACACTCGTTACATCGAATATGTTTTTAACCCCCGCACTGATTTCAAAGTGATTTTTAAAGAAAGGCTGACTGACCGTAAAGTTGAGCATATTGAAATCTCCGATCTCTCCCAAAATGTACTGCCCGGGATCGGTAGGATTATTCTGGTCTCCCACATGCGTGTATCTTCTCTGGGTTCCGGTATATTTATAATAAAGGGCAAATAATGTTTTTGATGAAGGCAATGTATAATTGGCGGCAAAATTGGCTTCTGCATAATAATTGTAATCATCAGGTGAAGTAATGTTTCCTGTATTTAAAACCTGGGAAACGCCCATGACGGAAACTCCTGCATTTAACGTTAGATCTCCTTTTCTGACATTTATGCCCCCTCCAAACAATAGGGATTTGTAGTCATCTACATTCAGGTAGGTGATTTGTAGCGGACTGTTGTTGATGATCACATCTTCAATCCTGTTTTTTACATCGAGGTACATTCCTGAAACACTGAAATTGAATTTCCAGTCATTGCTGCTGGTAAAGGCATAGTCCCAGAACGCTGCTGCAGAATACCCTGTTTCGGGCTTCAGGTTTTCATTTCCTCTGATATCGTGATTATTATCTACTACAAAAGTATAAAGTTCATCATACGTCGGAAACCTGTTTGCAGATCCGAAGACTGCCCGGATATCTGAATTTTCGGTGGTTTTAAATCGTAAAGTTCCGGAATAATTATATTGTGAATTAAATTTATCACTTAAAGCCAGCCTCACTCCCGGACGGAATGACAGCCATTCATTGATCTTCCATTCTGCGGACAGGAAATTGGCATAATTAAAAATTGTACGTTCGATACTCTTTCCGTTGTTGTTGCTTTCAAAAGTGGTAGCATCGGCAAAACCTTTCGTTCTGTCTAATTCGTACCCAAGCTGAAAATTGATTTTTTCACTATCTAAAAAATTACTGAACATTCCTCTTGAATAAAGGACATCCGATTTGTAAAAAGTGATCTCAGAGTCTCTCGACAATTCTTTCCTGTTGGGAACATCGTAGGTATAGATCTGAGATTTTCGATCCTGGCTCTGATAAGAAAAATCTCCGTTGTAGTTTATTCTTCCCAATTTGCTCTGTATATTGAACTGATGGATCCATCGGTTTGTGCGATAATCCTTATCATTGGCGGTATAGGTGCGTTCACCACCACCCAATGGAAGTTCACTTAGGACAGGATTGTAAAAATTTATTTTCTCGGTAAGGAAATTCAGCTTGTAGAAGAAGCTTGTATTATTCCTGCTGTAGCGGATTGTTCCGTTTGTAGTGATCTGATCTTTAGGGAGCCAGTCGTAACCACGCTGCCCGTCATTGCTCTCACTGAAATATTTATATCCGTTAAGAGAACCTTTATATCCCTGAAAATCATTATGATTAATATCTGCGGAAACCGACCAGCTGTCGTTAATTCTATATCCAAGATTCAACGACTGTATATGTCGGCCGTTTCCTTTTTTCATCCAGTCGTAGTCTTTTCCAACGGTTTCTTCCTGTACAGAAGCTAATGCCGTGAATTTTTTCCCATAACTTTTTTTGGTAATGATATTGATGACTCCGGCAACAGCATTATTTCCGTATTCAACACCCATTGAACCTTTTACTACCTCTATTCTTTCAATGTTATTGACATTGATTTTTGTGAGATCAACAAGATTTCCCATTCCTTCATCGCTTACCACAGGAATATTATCAATAAGGATCTTTGTATAAGCACCACTGAGCCCCATGATATTTGCGCTGGAATTTCCGGAGCTTTTGCTCGGTTCTATTAAAATATTAAGATTCTGATTCAGAACTTCGGCAACATTGGTTACTGCCATATTTTTAATCTGCTGCGCATCAATCACTTCAACTTTATAAATGGATTTGTTAATGGATTGCTGCATGTATTGTCCTGTAATGACAACCTCATCGATCGCTTTTTGCTTTAAAGAATCTTTTTCCTGTGCATTCACCCATAAAATAGTGGATAATGATAGTATGGAAAGCACTTTCTTCTTCATAGATGGAAAATTTTCGACAAATATATAACTTTATTTAGAACAGTTAAAAATAAATTATTAATTTTGTGGAATAATTCTAAATAAAAATAACGTTATGAAATTAAAACTACTTTTAGGAACTTTGATGTTTGCAGCCCTTACGGCCCATGCACAAGTAGCGACAATTAATGAGAATTTTAATAGTTTTACACAAGGTCAGGGACAATCTGTTTTTCCGCAAAATCAATGGACGGCCATTTATCCTGCACCTGTCGGCAATCCGCCTCCAATGATGAATATTGTAGCCAATAATGCTACTGATAATTTTGTACAGGCTTATTCAGGAGCCAATCAAAATAGCCCGGAATATTTGATTTCACCACAAATCGTAGCTCCGGCAGGTGATAAAACGCTAACGTTTAAAGCAAGAAGAAATACAGGTTCTGCTCCAGGGTCAGTACAGGTAGGTCTGGCTTCAAGTCCTACTGATATGACTACATTCGTAGCTTTGGCCAATGCAACAACTTTAACGAGTGATACGTTCCAGACTATTACCATACCTGTAACAGCTTCAACTTCACAGTATATTGTGTTTAAATTTGTGGGAGCATTTGCTCCGCATACAGTACTGGAAATTGATGATGTTGTTTACAATCAGGCTTCAAGCCTCGCGGTTTCCGACCAGGTAAAATCAAAAGAAGAAGTTCAATTTGCAGTAAATACTGATCATACAGCTTTAGATTTTATTGCTAAAAAAGACCCGAAAAACATTCAGATATATTCTGCAGCAGGACAAAAAGTTGCCGAAGGCAAATTATCCGGAAGATCTTTTGATATCAGCACCCTTCATACTGGTGTTTATTACATCATCATTGAAACGTCAGAAGGTTCTGCTCTAAAATCCAAGTTTATTAAGAAATAAGATTTATTAGACCTCATAATTTTTGAAGGCTGATTATGATTTTCATAGTCAGTTTTTTTTATATTCTATATCATCTTGCACTACTGTTAAACATTTGTATGCAAACATAATTTAATATAAAACACGACAAAAATCATATTTTATTTAGAATAATTAAAAATAATTTATATAGTTTTGTAGAATAATTCTAAATAATAATTTACATTAATATTATGAAAACAAGATTACTTTTTGCTGCGATGCTTTCAGTGGGAGTGCAGCAGTCTGTCCTGTCTCAGGTTGATGCCAACGGATATACAACGGTAAATATGTCTATGGGCGCAAGCTATCAAAACCGTGTTTTTTTTGATCTGAGTGCCAACAATATGGTTTCTCAAACTGCCAATTCATGGGATATTGCTTTCTACAGAAACTCCAGCATGAATTTCGGAACAAGAATTAATGATGCGCAGAACATCGAAGTGTATCAGGCTTCAAATAATCCTGCCGACTGGAATACCATCACTACAAATAGTGTTGCATCCTACGGATCACCTTTATACAATCTTGACAATACAACAACGATTCAGGAAGGTGCTTTTGAGCAGGGTACGGCGACATATGGCTGGGGAGAATATAATCCCGCAAACCATCACATCGAAGGAAAAGTAATTTTTATCCTGAAATATGTTTCGACAAATACCTATTATAAATTCATGATCGACGATTATTTCGGAGGTTATACTTTTAAATACGCCAAATGGAATGCAGCAAATTCATCATGGGATGCCACCGTTTCCAAAACAATTGCCAACGGTACCGATGATGCTTATTTTAACTACTTTTCATTTACTACCGGTGATAAAGTAGCTAATCTTGAGCCTTCAAAAGCCAACTGGGACTTTATGTTTACAAGATACTGGACAGATTACCCATATGTTGATCCCAATACAGGGCAGCCTGCAACGATGAAATACAGAATGTCCGGTGTGATCCAGAATACGAATATCACTGTAGCAAAAGTTCAGCCTGAAACGCAGGCTACATCTAATGCTACTATTCCAGCTTCTACAGCTTTTTCAGGTAATATTACTGCAATAGGACACACTTGGAAACCGACTTCAGGAGTTTACAGCGACGTGGTATATTATATCAAACAGGGATCTGAGTATTACAGGATGTACTTTATCTCCAATGAAGGATCTCAGACCGGAAATATGTATTTTAAATATAAAAATATTACGTCAACTTTGGGAACATCCGAGACTGCCGGCAAAAAAGCATCTTTCGGAATTTACCCGAACCCTACTACTGCAGACAAACAGGTGACGGTTTTATTTGATGTTAAAGAAAAGCTTAGCAGCAAAGGAAATGTAGAAGTTTTCGATCTGTCTGGGAAAAAAGTATATTCTGCTGAACTGACCAATCAAACAGGTTTCTACAAACAGGATCTGAATCTTTCTCATCTTTCTTCAGGAAATTATCTGGTAAAAATTACTTTCGGAGGAAGTACTGAAACAAAAAAACTTATCGTAAAATAAGAAAAGTCAATAGTGAATGGTGAATGGTCTAATTCTGAATTCTGAACAGTGAATTTTAAAAATTAACTATTGACTATTCACAATTCACTTTCAAAATAATACTTTCTATTTTTTCTAACGAAAGGCTGCTCGCGATGGTGAGCAGCCTTTTATACTTTATAACGAAGTAATGATTTTAAAGATAAGCTTAAAGCGTTTTAAATCCTTTGTAAACTACGGTAGAACTTTCCAGCATTTTTGAAACATCCTTCCTGAAATTCAACAAATGATCCTGTCCGCTGTGACGGTTCAGGTGTTCTTCGGTTTCCCATAATTCAATCATAAAGAATGTTCCTTTTGTGTTTTTGTCTTCAATGAGATCATATTTCAGACAACCTTCCTCTTTTCGGGTTTCCTTTACCAGTGCCTGAAAAAGTTCAACAGCTTCCATCAAGTAGTTTTCATTAAACTTAAAAACGGCAACGACGTGTATATTCATAATATTTTTTTAATGATGTAAAAGTAAAATATTTTCAAAACGGAAGATATTTTTAATCCTTTTATTTTTCCACACTCAAGTAGATTTTCATTAAAAAACAGATTTATAGATCGTTATAGAACTCATTATAATGACTAACAGTCCAATAACAATAAACATACTTTTTACAGGCAGTTTTGCCGTCAGCATAGCAGAAAAAGGTGCGGTAAAAATTCCGCCAATGAGGAGACCTAGAATGATGTTCCAATGTTGAATTCCCAGTGTAAAAATAAAAGTGATTGCAGCAGTAAGCGTTAGAATAAATTTGGCAACCGTAGAACTTCCCACTGCAAATCTCGGCGTGAAGGAATTTTTAATTAAAGTTCCCGTTACCAATGGTCCCCAGCCACCGCCGGCAAAAGAATCAATAAATCCCCCGGCAAGCCCAAGTCTTGTAAGGTTGGTTTTCTTTTTTAATTTTTTATCCTGCTTATTTTTAAATGCATTGGAGAGGATCTGAATTCCTAAATATAATGTGTAGAAAGAGATAATCGTTTTGGTTATTTTGGAATAATATTCACCCAGATACGTGAGTGATACAGCGCCGAGAATCGCTCCGAAAACCGCAGGCACCGCCAGCTTCTTTACCAGACTTTTACTTACATTCTTCAGCCTGATATGACTGATGCTTCCTGCTGCCGTCGTAAAACTCTCCGCCGAATGAATACTGGCACTCACCGCATGAGGTGGAATTCCGAGAAATAGTAAGGTTGTCGTACAGATTACACCATATCCCATTCCCATAGAACCCGCTACGACCTCTGCTAAAACCCCCACCAGCATCATCCAGTAAAAAATATAGTTGTCTTTAGCAAGAATTATGAAAAGCTCATCCAGATAACCCAGTTCGTACATGGAAAAAACGATAACGGACAATATAGCGACCGTTACAAAAAAAACGTTGAGTCTGAACTGAACTTTCCGGGAAATAATCATTGCGCTTATTTTAAAATGTATAAATATTATAAGATCATGACAGCTCCTACCGTTGAATTGCTTGTTTCATCAACCAAAATTGCATTTCCCGTAGCTTTACTCTCCTCAAAACTGTCAAATACAAGCGGGGAAGCAGTTTTCAGACGCACTTTTACTACCTCATTAAGCCTGATACTTTCCGTCACAGGAATTTTTTCTAAAGTATTGACATCAATTTTATATTCAATTTCTTTGACAAGTGCTTTCAGTAATTTGCTTTTATGCTGAATAAAATATTTATTACCTTCATTAAGTTCTTTTTTATCAAGCCAGCAGACAACTGCTTCTATTTCATTTTCCACTTTCGGAAGGCTCCCGGATTTTACAATAAAGTCGCCGCGACTGATATCAATATCATCTTCTACATGGATAACGGCGGGCTGATTGGCAAAAACAACCTCCACTTCTTTTCCTCCGGTTTCTACTTTGGAAATTTTGGTTTGAATATGTTGAGGCAGCACGGTGATTTCATCCCCTTTTTTGTAAGTTCCTGAAATTACTTCCCCGGCATATCCTCTGTAATCGTGCAGCTCATCAGTCTGCGGACGGATCACATACTGCACCTGAAATCTCGGATTCTCAAAGTCTTTTTTATTATGATCAACTTCAACGTTTTCCAGAAAATCGAGCAGTGTAGGGCCTTGGTACCAAATCATATTTTCAGATTCGGAAACGACATTATCACCGTGAAATGCCGAAATAGGAAAATAATTCACATTATCCAATCCTAATTTTTTTGCCACCAGCTCGTATTGCGCCTTGATGTCATTAAAAACTTCCTGAGAATATTCTATGAGATCCATTTTATTAATGGCTACTACAACATTTTTTATCTTCAGCAGGGAAGCAATGATCGAATGTCTTCTTGTCTGCTCGATTACGCCTTGTCTGGCATCAATAAGAATCACGATAAGTTGTGAATTCGAAGCTCCCGTAATCATATTTCTTGTGTACTGAATATGTCCCGGCGCGTCTGCTATAATAAACTTTCGTTTTGGTGTTGAGAAGTATCGGTAAGCTACGTCAATGGTAATTCCCTGCTCTCTTTCAGCTCTTAAGCCATCTGTTAAAATGGCAAGGTCCACTCCATTTTCATTCTTGTTCTTCGACTGTTTTTCCAGCGCTTCCAGCTGGTCGATCAATATATTTTTGCTGTCATAGAGAAGTCTTCCGATGAGGGTACTTTTCCCGTCATCTACACTTCCGGCAGTGATAAATCTTAGTATGTCCACGTTTATTGTAGTTATAAGTGATAAATTATGGGTGATTAAAGCTTACAGCTTTCTGCTTATTGCCTAAGGCCTTGCTTAAAAATATCCTCCTTTTTTCCGGTCTTCCATGGCGGCTTCCGTCACTTTATCATCAATTCGGGTTTCGCCACGCTCGGAGATTCTTGAAGCGGTGATTTCATTTACGACCTCATCTAACGTTTCAGCAGTGCTTTCTATAGCTGCGGTGCATGTCATATCTCCTACCGTTCTGTATCTTACTTGTTTATTAACGATCGTATCATTTTCATCAATTTCTATAAAATCTGAAACCGCAATCAATTGTCCGTCATACTCGATCACATCACGGTTGTGGGCAAAATAGATTGAAGGCAGCTGGATATTTTCTTTTTTGATATAGCTCCATACGTCCAATTCGGTCCAGTTGGAAATCGGGAAAATCCTTACATTTTCACCTTTATTGATTCTTCCGTTGTAAATATTCCAGAGTTCAGGGCGCTGAAGTTTCGGGTCCCATTGCCCGAATTCGTCGCGAACAGAGAAAAAGCGTTCCTTTGCCCTCGCCTTTTCCTCATCTCTTCTCGCACCGCCGATGCACGCATCAAAACCGAATTCTTCAATGGTATCGAGTAAAGTATGGGTCTGAAGCCAGTTTCTGGAAGCAAATTTACCTTTGGGTTCTGCTAATTTTTTAGCTTTAATGGTATCTTCCACTTTTCTTACGATCAGTTCGGCTCCTATATTTTCTGCCATATAATCCCTGAACTGAAGTGCTTCCGGAAAATTATGACCGGTATCAATATGCACCAAAGGAAAAGGAATCTTCATGGGCGCAAAGGCTTTCATGGCCAGATGAACCAATGTAATTGAATCTTTTCCTCCGCTGAAAAGCAGTGCCGGTTTTTCAAACTGGGCTGCAATTTCGCGCATTATATAAATACTTTCAGCCTCCAGCTGTTCCAGATAATCTAATTGATATGTATTCATTTTGAATATAAAAGATTTTGAATTAATGCGTATGAAGTCCGCATTCTTTTTGTGAATTTTCCCACCACCAGCGCCCCGCACGCGGATTTTCTCCTTCCACGATAGGCCTTGTACATGGCTGACAGCCAACACTGATATATCCTTTTTTGTGTAAAGGCAGTTCCTGAACATTGTTTTGCTGAAGATAAACCAGAACCTGCTGATAATTCCAGTTGATCAATGGGTTATATTTATAGAGCCCGCGTTCTTCATCCCACTCGATCACCGGCATATTCTCCCGGTTTTCCGACTGTTCTGCCCGTAAGCCGGTAATCCATATTTCTGCATTTTCCAAGGCACGATTTAAAGGTTTAACCTTTCTGATAAAACAGCATTCTTTTCTGTTTTCCACGGAATGATAAAAGGCATTAATCCCCTTTTCATTTACAAATTTTTCAACATCTGAAGGATCCGGAAAATAGATTTCCGTTTTTATTTTGTACCTCGCATTATTTTGTGAAAGCAATTCGTAGTGTTCGTAAAAAAGTCTGCCCGTATCCAGTGTAAAAACCCTGATCGGCAAATTATTTCTGAAAATGATATCGGTGATCACCTGATCTTCCTGGCCAAGTGATGTTGAGAAAACAGCGGTTTCCGAAAATTTTGATGAAATAAATTTCAATCCCTCCTCTGCTGAAAGCTGTTTCAGGGTCTCTGCATCTTCTTTTGAAATCATAATTTATTCATTTGAAGTAATGCAAATATCCAATAAAATTATTATCCCACCAAAAAAGTAGACTAATAATTCAAAAAAAAGGATCTAAGTCAGTCGACCAGATCCATTAAAGTTTTTCTTTCAAGAATATTCAGCGATGCATCCCGAACCTCGATCAGCACGTCGTGCAGACTACAGTGGTCTTCATTACAGTCTTCACACTTTTCATAAAAATTCAGGCTTACGCATGGAAGCAGGGCAATCGGCCCGTTTACCAGTCGGATGATTTTTGCCAGCTTTACGTTTTCAGGATTTTCTTTAAAGAAATATCCTCCTCCTTTTCCTTTTTTGCTATCAAGAATATCCGCCTTTTTCAGTTCAAGAAGAATATTTTCCAAAAACTTCAGAGGAATTTTCTTGTGCGCTGCAATTTCGGAAATGAGAATAGGGCCATCGTTCCTCTTTTCTACCAGATACGACAGCGCCTTAAAAGCATATTGAGATTTTTTAGACAGCATTTAAACAAAAATAAGAAAAAAAGTGGAATGTGATCAAAAGAGCCAAGGTAAAAGTATGAAGAGCCAAGTAAAAAGGTAAAAGTAAGATGCTAAAAGACTTTCAATGTTATATTAAGTTTTTATATACTTGATTCTTTAGCCTTTTACCTTGGCTCTTATTTTTTCTTTACCTTTGTATCTATGTTTAGCAAACAGGAAGCACAACAGTTAAAGAAAGAATTCTGGACGGCTTTTGGAAAGTCATTCCCGAGAAAATGGATTTTGTATGATACCAAGATCAAGGATATGTCGTTCAAGTTTTATGCAGATAATAAAAAAGCTGAAGTCTCTTTGGATATCGAAATGAAAGATGAGATATTCAGGAATGCTTATTATGAAAAAATCTGGTCTTTAGAAGATATCCTGAAAGATTTTATCGGTGATTTTCACAAAGAAGAATATTTTACGCTTGAGAACGGAAAAGTCATCAGCAGAATCTGGACAGAAAAACATGGTGTTTCCATTTTCAATAAAAATACATGGCAGCAGACTTTTGAATTTTTTGTCGATAAGATGGATGGCTTTGAGCGATTCTATTATGAGTATGAAGATTTTATAAAAGATGTTTAATCGTAAAAGACACCGTTTGCTTTTTGTCAAATGACAAATTTTGTGGAGATTCCTTTTTTTACCTTGCATTCATGAAAGAATTATTTGATTTTATCCTGAGATTCGGAAATCTCAATCAGCAGCAGATCGATTTTATTACAGAGAAAGCGACAGAGATCAGCATCCCCAAAGAGGAGTACTTTTCGGAAGCCGGAAAGATCGCCAAACAGGTAGGTTTTATTGTAGACGGTATTCTCCGGGTCTGTTATTATAACAACAAAAGTGAAGAAATCACGAAATATTTTATCGAAGAAAACAATCTGGTCGTAGATCTTGAAAGTTTTGATAATCAAATCTGTTCAAGCGCTTATGTTCAGGCAGTGACGGATTGCAAAATCATTATTTTTGAAAGAAAAGACTGGCTGGAGCTTTTACAGACAATTGTAGGGTTTGATGCCATCGTTCACAAAATCATTTCAAGAGCTTTGATACAAAAAGTGGAAAGAAGAAGTCCGCTTGTTACAGAAGATGCTACGACCCGTTATCTGAAGTTCCTGGAGATCTATCCCACGGCAGTCAACAAAATCCCGCTTTCGTATGTTGCTTCTTATCTGGGCGTTACCCAATCTTCTCTGAGTAGGATAAGAAAGAACATTAGGCTTTAAAATTGTATCCTTAAATTATTTCAGCTAAATCTCTTGTGAGATTTCTCCCAATTTAAACCACCCCATCAAAAATTCTTTGAATTTTCGTGTCCCTCCAAAGTGGAATAATCTTTCATCATCCAGCATCCTTTTCTCCCGCTTTTCTCTTTTTGCCAAATGGCAAATGTCATCCTGTTTTATTGTCAGAATTTTACACCATCAATTTAAATATAAAAAATGAAAACAGTATTAATTACAGGAGCCAACAGAAGCATTGGCCTTGAAACCGCAAAACAGCTTTCAGAAAAAGGATTATTTGTTTATTTAGGAAGCCGTAACCTTGAAAATGGTGAAAAAGTAGTAAAAGAACTCACAGAAAAAGGATTTCAGAATATCAAAGCTATTGAAATCGATGTTACCAATCCTGAATCAATTGCAAATGTAAAAAAAGCTATTGAAAACGAACAGGGAAAACTGGATATCCTTATTAACAATGCCGGAATTTTGGGAGTGAATCCTCAGACCGCAGCGGAAACATCAGTAAATGATATACGCGAAGTTTTTGACACCAATTTCTTTGGCGTGATTAATGTTACTCAGGCCCTTTTAGATTTGCTTAAAAAGTCGGACAGCCCGCGTATCAGCAATATTACTTCGGGATTAGGTTCGCTCACCTTGCACAGCGATCCGGAATGGAAATATTATCATGTGAAAACTGCCGCTTATGGTCCTTCAAAATCTGCATTAAATGCTTACACCATTACGCTGGCGTATGAATTAAAAGATCAACCATTCAAAGTAAACGTGATTGATCCAGGTTATACAGCAACAGATTTTAATGGTCATAGCGGACCAGGTTCCGTAGAAAGCGCAGCGTCATTTATTGTTAAACATACACTGACAGATGAAAACGGACCGACCGGACAATATTTCAGCAATGATATTGAAGATGAAAACGGCATCAGCCCGTGGTAATTTTCAAGATGATTTAATAAAGAGAAGTCTTCGGGTTTCTCTTTTTACTATTAATAGAACTTTTGTTGCAATACAAACGAGAGCAAATACCTTAAATAATATTCACGATTTGGATACATCATTCGTGGATCAGGCTACTTTTAAAAACCATCTTCTTTCCATCTTTGTACCATCATTTAAAATAAAAAAATATTAAAGAAATGGAAACAAAAAAAGTATGGTTCGTAACAGGAGCGTCAAAGGGGCTTGGATTTGAACTGGTGAAAAAATTATTGTCTGAAGGATTTCAGGTAGCGGCAACAAGTCGTACGGTGGAAGCTTTAACGTCGGGATTCGGAGAACCTTCAGAAAATTTCCTGCCGTTGAGCATGAATATTACAGATAACAATGATGTAAAATCTGCCATAGACAAGACGATTGAACATTTCGGAAAAATAGATGTAATCGTTAACAATGCCGGATATGGGCAGCTAGGTACCCTGGAAGAGTTGAGTGATGAAGAAGCAAGAGCGAATTTTGATGTCAACGTTTTCGGAACATTAAATGTGATCAGAAATGCAATGCCTTACTTGCGCGAGCAGAAATCAGGGAATATCTTCAATATTTCGTCTGTCGGAGGCTATTATGGAGGCTTTCCGGGTTGGGGTGTTTATTGTTCAACAAAATTTGCCGTAGCAGGATTCACCGAGGCCCTGGCTGAAGAAGCAAGAGACTTTGGAGTTCATGCCACCGTTATTTATCCTGCCTATTTCCGTACGGATTTCCTGACGAAAGATTCTGTAAGAACTCCTGAAAATTCTATTGAAGCTTACGAAGCGGCGAGAAACTCTGAGAAAGCCCACCTTGATGAGATCAACGGCAACCAGCCCAACGATCCTGAAAAAGCAGCTGATGTGCTGATACAGATCAGTAAAGAAGAGAATCCGCCGGTACATTTGCTGCTTGGTGTAGGCGCTACGGAATTTCTGAACAATAAGATCGATGCTATCACAAAAGATGCAAAAGACTGGGAAGATCTGACGTTGTCAACGGCCATTTAACAATTGAAAATTCAGTTAAAGAATTTTAATCTAAGGCTTTATATTTTTAGATCAGCTAAAAGTATAAAGCTTTTTTATTGTCTATCAGAACAGGGAAAGCTGGATAGGTTTTGGAGGTGAAGGTTTCTGTGCATCTCCAAAAACAGTTTTTCCACCAAAACGCCACGAATTTTGCTTTTCATCTTCAATTACTTCCTGAATATCAAAATCCGGGGTAAAGTCCTTTTCGGTTTTTACGACAATATCATGAAGTTTATTGATGGTCCTCAATTTATCGGAATTTCCAAGCTTGGATTTTTCAATTCCTTTTCTGATAAGACTGATGCTTTCGTCATAAACTTTAGTAGGCACAGGAAACGGATGACCGTCTTTTCCGCCGTGGGCAAAAGAAAACCTGGCGGGATCCGTAAATCTTGATGGGGCGCCGTGAATCACTTCACTTACCAATGCCAGCGAATGCATCGTTCTGGGTCCTACTCCTTCCAGCATCAGCAAGTCTTCAAAGTTTTGCGGTTGCTGTTCGCGGGTAATGTATAAAAGCGCTCCCAAACGCTTTAGATCGACGTCAGAAGCCTGCACATCATGATGTGCAGGAAGAATCAGTCTTGCAAAATCACTCATGATCTTCGCAGAATCCGTGTGGGAGATCTCGAGAATTCCTTTTCTGTTGTCTGAAGCTTCAGAATCGGTAAGGTTTAAAATTTTTCCTCTTGAAATTCCATTAATCCCCGTATGAGGTTCTTCTACAAACGATTTAATATTCTCAGAATGCCAGTGATAACGTCTTGCGGTACTGTCGGATTCATGCATTCCTTGCTGAACCACGCTCCAATTTCCGTTATCAGCCAGGATAAAATTATGAAGATACAGCTGGTAGCCGTCCTGCACCGCCGTGTTATCAACTTTTGCCGAAAGCTTGCTGGCTCTTACCAATTCTGTTCCGTTCAGACCGGTTTTATCGGCAATTTGTATCAATTCGGAAGGTGTTTCTCTTGAAAATTTTCCTTTTCCACCACAAATGTAGAGTCCGAGCGATTGGGAATTTGGGTTTATCGAACGTTTTAAAGCGCCCATCACGGAAGTGGTAATCCCCGAAGAATGCCAGTCCATTCCCATAACTGCTCCAAAACTCTGAAACCAAAACGGATCTGCCAATCTTCTCAATACCTCATCTTTTCCGTAGTCAGCCAGGATAACTTCAATAATGGAAAGACCCAGCAGAGACATACGCTCATACAACCAAGGCGGTACTTTGCCGTAGTGAAGAGGTAGATCTGCTGTTCCTGAACGTTTCATGATGTAAAGGTAGGATTATTGTAATTAAATTTTAATGATTGAGGTCAGTATTTCAAACACCAATTTTTTCCACAAATGAAACAAATTAAAATATGCACTCCGTTTGTCATTCTGACGAAGGAGGAATCTATGCTTAGTATTAGCGAAGTATTTTAAAGTTTAGCTAAAGCTAATTTGAATTGCCGTTTAATTAAGCTGACTTAAGTCCTTATCCCTTGGTGCAGGTTATGTTATTCGTGTAAATATTCGTATAAATTGCGTTTAAACTGACAAAAAAAGCCCTGCAAAATTCACAAGGCTTTAGAAGTATGATTTTTTAATTATTTCAATGCGGCTAAAGCGGCTTCATAATTTGGTTCGTGTGCTATTTCTGACACCTGTTCTGTATATACCACTTTATCGTTTTCATCGGTAACAATCACGGCACGGCTCAGAAGCCCTTTCATCGGAGAGTCGGTGATGGTCACTTCATAATCGTCTCCAAAGCTGCTTCTGAAATCCGAAAGCGTTTCTACATTGTCAAGACCCTCAGCGGCACAGAATCTTCCCAAAGCAAAAGGTAAGTCTTTAGAAACATTGATTACAACCGTATTATGCAGCGCAGAAGCCTCTTCATTGAATTTTCTTGCTGAAGATGCGCATGTAGGGGTGTCAATGCTCGGAAAAATATTAAAAACCTTCTTCTTTCCGTGGAAGTTCTCAAGTGTTTTTACATGTAAATGTGAATCTACCAGTGCAAAATCCCGAATGGTAGTCCCCACTTCCGGTAATTTGCCTATGGTGTGCACTTCATTTCCTTTTAAAGTAATTGTTGTTGACATAATTCTTTTTTTGTTTCTCAAATTTAATTAAAAGAAAAAACTATTTCTTGAATTAAAGGTTAAATTAATCTTAAAGTCGAAAATCTTGATGAGTATTCATTTAAAAAATTAATTTTTAACTAAATTTGTGAGTCTTAAAAAATCAAATAATAAATAACAGTATAATGTCAGACAAATCAAAAATCTATTACACCCTTACGGATGAGGCTCCAATGCTGGCTACACATTCGTTTTTACCGATTGTGAAAGCTTTTACCAAATCAGCAGATATTGAGATCGCGGTACCGGATATTTCCCTGGCAGGGAGAATTTTAGCCAACTTCCCGGAATTTCTGAAAGAAGATCAGAAAATCGGTGATGCACTGGCAGAATTAGGTCAGCTGGCTACTCAGCCGGATGCAAACATTATCAAATTACCTAACATTTCGGCTTCTGCACCTCAGCTGGATGCTGCTATCGCTGAACTTCAGGCTAAAGGTTTTGCGGTTCCGAATTATCCTGCCGAACCTAAAAATGATGACGAAAAAGCTATTAAAGCTAAATATGCAAAAGTTTTGGGAAGTGCGGTAAATCCTGTGTTAAGAGAAGGAAATTCTGACAGACGTGCTCCTAAAGCTGTTAAAAACTATGCAAAAGCAAATCCTCACAGAATGGGCGATTGGGCTTCTGACAGTAAAACAGATGTTGCCCACATGGAAAGCGGAGATTTCTACGGAACAGAAACTTCAACAACGTTAGAAAATGCAACAAAATACAGAATCGTATTTAAAGGAAACGATGGCTCTGAAACTCAGCTGAAAGACTATGCTAATCTTCAGGCGGGAGAAGTAATCGATTCTTCTGTGATGAATTTAAATGCATTGAAAGCTTTCGTTCAGCAGGCAATTAATGAGGCAAAAGACAGAAACATACTTCTTTCTGCTCACCTGAAAGCTACGATGATGAAAATCTCTGATCCTGTTATTTTTGGGGCTATCGTAGAAACTTTCTTTAAAGATGTTTTCACTAAATATGCTGAAACGTTCAAGTCTTTAGATGTCAATCCAAATAATGGTCTTGCCGATCTTTTCGATAAAATTAAAGGAAATGCTCAGGAAGCTGAAATCAAAGCTGATATTGAAGCAACTCTTGCAAAAGGGCCAAGAGTAGCAATGGTAAATTCTGACAAAGGAATTACCAACTTCCACGTTCCTTCCGATATTATTGTTGATGCATCTATGGCTGCTTTGGTAAGAGGCGGAGGTAAAATGTGGAACAAAGACGGAAAAGAGGAAGATACAGTTTGTATCATTCCTGACCGCTCTTACGCAGGTTTCTACCAATCGGTAATCGATGATATGAAAGCGCACGGAAAATTAGATCCTACTACAATGGGTTCTGTTCCAAACGTTGGTTTGATGGCTCAAAAGGCTGAAGAATATGGTTCTCACGACAAAACATTCCAGGCTGTTGCAGACGGAACTATCGAAGTTCAGGACGAAAACGGAAATGTTCTTCTTTCTCAAAAAGTAGAAAAAGGTGATATTTTCAGAATGTGTCAGACGAAAGATGCTCCAATTCAGGATTGGGTAAAACTGGCCGTAAACAGATCAAGATTATCAGATACACCTGCTATTTTCTGGCTGGACAAAGGAAGAGCCCACGACAGAGAAATTATCAAAAAGGTTGAAAAATATCTTAAAGATTACGATACAAACGGTCTTGACATCAGAATTATGGATGTAAAAGATGCCATGACGGAAACATTAAAAAGAGCAAGAGAAGGAAAAGATACGATTTCTGTTTCAGGAAATGTATTGAGAGATTATTTAACAGATCTTTTCCCTATCCTTGAACTTGGAACTTCTGCTAAAATGCTTTCTATTGTTCCATTAATGAACGGTGGTGGTTTATTTGAAACAGGAGCAGGAGGTTCTGCACCGAAACACGTGGAACAGTTTGTAGAAGAAGGCTATTTAAGATGGGATTCCTTAGGAGAATTTTTGGCTTTACAGGCTTCTTTAGAGCATTTGGCACAAACTCAGAACAATGCAAAAGCTCAGGTTTTAGCTGATGCACTGGATGAAGCTAATGCTAAATTCCTGGCTACGGATAAATCTCCTGCAAGAAAAGTGGGACAGATCGACAACAGAGGTTCTCATTTCTATCTCGCTATGTATTGGGCTGAAGCCTTGGCAAATCAGACAGCTGATGCAGAATTAGCAGCACAGTTTGCTCCGATTGCACAGACAATGAAAGAGAATGAAGAAGTAATCAATGCTGAATTGATTGGTGCTCAGGGGAAACCTCAGGATATCGGTGGATATTACAAAACAGATAAGTACAAAACGTACTCTGCTATGAGACCAAGTACTGTTTTAAATGAAATCATTGACGGAATTTAATTCCCGATTTTTGATATAAAAATGAAAGCTCCTTTTTTAAAGGGAGCTTTTTGTTTTAAAACTTAAGAATGAGTTCAATCTTTTTAAATATGTGCTTTCCGAAATTTAATCATACTTAAAATAAATAATCCTAAAATTCCCAACACAAAATATCCTTCCGCAACTTCAAGCTGAATTTGAGGTTTGATTACGGCTACAATTCCATAGCTGATGGCGGATGTAATGATAAAAGCAACTCCGCCGGTAAGACCGCCTGCAATTCCTGCTGAATTCGGGAATCTTCCGATACAGTAAGAGAAATAATTGTTGAAAATAAATCCGGCCGTAACGTGGATCAAAAATGCAAAAGCAACCAAACTGTAGATGTCATTGGAGAAATAAGAAGCAATAAACATCAGGATAATTAAAAGCAGCTGTATGAAGTTGGCATTACGGATTTTAGGCAAGAACGCTTTATTGATTAATGCTTTACCCAAAAAGCCACCGGACATCCAGGCAAATCCCAGAATCAGGGAAACGTAGCCCGCCACCACTTCAGAATAGCCCATTTTATGTTCAATAATAAAAGATCCGCAGAGATTGAAAAACATAATCATTGAATAGCTCAGTCCACACATGATCATTCCGTAAAAGAAATCTTTGGCTTTAAACATTGAATTATATTCTTTAATGAGAAACTCAATGTGAAAAGGATTTCTTTTTTTAAGCGTTTCACCGGAAAATATTAACTCTAAGAATAAAAGAAGTAAACTGTATCCGGCAAGGACATAAAAATTCGACTGCCATCCAAAATTTTTCTGTAAATATCCCCCGATAAAAGGTGCAATAATAGGACCTACCGACCAGACAATCGTCATGATGCTGAGATAATGCTTCCGCTCTTCCCCCTCATAAACATCGACAAAAAATGCTCTTTTGGCAACTACCGCAAAACCCGAAAGAATACCTTGTAATACACGCATAGCATAAATCACAAAGATATTCTGTGTTGTCGCAGTAATTAAAAAAGACAACACAAACAAAGCAAGAGACATCATCGTAATTCTGTATCTCCCGAAAGAATCTACAATACTACCGGCAAAAAACTGGGTCAGTCCGTAACTGATCAGAAATATCGATAACGTAAGCTGAATGTTGCTTTCCGGCTGTTGAAGCTCTATCGCCATACTCGGCATTGAAGGTAAGTAGATATCTGTTGCCAGACCCGACATCGGAATGACTGCAAATGCCAAAACCGTAGCAATAAATTTATTTTTTTCTTTAAGTGTAACCATGCTCTATAAAACGTTTCAAAAAAAATCAGATCCTGCTGACACAACGGGAATGATTAGAATAATATCTTTAGTTATTTACCAATTTCATAGCTCCTTCGCTGTATCTTTCTCCAATATTCGGATATTTTTTAAGAATAGAATCTATGGTTTCCAAATCTGATGAAGAAAGTTCAACATTCGTAGCTTCAATGTTTTCTTCTAAATATTTAATGCGTTTTGTTCCGGGAATAGGAATGACATCGTCTCCCTGATTTAAAACCCAGGCCAAAGCAAGCTGAGTCCCTTTAATTCCTTTAGATTCAGCAAACTCATTAATTTCTTTTGCCAGGTTTCTGTTATTTTCCAAAAATTCATTCTGATAACGTGGCAAAGATTTTCTGAAATCATCATCACCCAAATTCTGAGCATCATTGATATTGGAAAAAAGCCCTCTGGCCAACGGAGAATAAGGAACTAAAGTAATTCCGAGTTCCCTGATCGTAGGTAAAATCTCTTTCTCAATATCTCTGGTTAACAATGAATATTCTGACTGTAAAGCCGTAATCGGATGAATTTTATTCGCTTTTCTTATGGATTCTGCGGAAGCTTCTGACAATCCTAAATACTTTACTTTCCCTGCTTTTACAAGATCTGCCATTGCGCCTACTGTTTCTTCAACAGGAACATTCGGATCTACTCTGTGAGCGTAATATAAATCGATCTCATCAATTTTTAGTCGTTGAAGGCTCAAGTCAACTGCCTTTTTGATCCATTCCGGAGATCCGTCAAAATATGTCCCGGGAGATCCACTGTGACCGGCATTTCCATCTTTGAAACGAAAGCCGAATTTAGTGGCGATAAAAATTTTATCACGGTTCGGAACTAAAACTTTTGAAATCAGTTTTTCATTATCACCATTGGCATACATATCGGCCGTATCCCAAAAGTTAATTCCCAGATCCAGCGCTTTATGCAGAGTGTTGATATTTTCCTGCTCATTCGTCGGTCCGTAGGCAAAACTCATTCCCATACATCCCAAACCAATGGCTGATAATTGCTCTCCTGTGTTTCCTAATTTTCTAAATTTCATGATAATTGTGATTTAAATTAACAAGACAAAATTATAACAGCCACTCATTGATTTAAATATAGAATTCAAACGAAGAATTATAAAATTCAAACAACAGCAGTTCTTACGGTATTGGGCGACATTCCTGTCTGCTTTTTGAAATAGTTAGTGAAATAAGCAGGCTCCTCAAAGCCCAGACCATAAGCTATTTCAGAGATATTCCAGTCAGTGTGTTTTAATAATGCATTGGCTTCCTGAATAATTCTTGCTGAAATCTGCTGGCTCGTGGTTTTTCCGGTAATTTCTTTTACCGAACGGTTTAAAGAGTTGACATGAATGGACAAGCTTTCGGCATAATCAACCGGGCTTTTCAGCTGTAGGGATCTTTCAGGGCTGTCAATCGGGAACTGTCTCTCAAGAAGCTCCATAAATAAAGATGCTACTCTCTGGGAAGCATTCTGATACGGCTCAAAATTTTCTGCAGGCTGCATTTTCATTGTTTCATGGATCAGAAGATGAAGATAAGCCCGCAACATATCATATTTATGCAGATAATCTGACTGAATTTCAGTCATCATTTTAAGAAAAATATCCGCAACTATTTTCTGCTGTTCTTCATCAATAAAGAATACGGGAGTTCCGCCAATCTTAAAAAGCTGAGACTCCTGAATATTTCCCAGCCGGCTTCCATCATGGACAAACTGATCGGTAAAGAGGCAGAAAAATCCTTTCTGATCATTATTTTCCGCTTCCCAGGAGTATGGAACAAGCGGATTTGAAAACAATAGTGCGGGTCTATCTACTGAAATCCATTTATCAGCATAATGGAGTTTCCCCTTTCCTATGATCAGGCAAATTTTGTAATAATCTCTTCTGCTGTAAGGGGTGATAAGGGAGCAATTTTCCCTTGAAAAAACATTAAAATGCCCTAATCCCGATGTTTTTACACACTCCAGACCGATTCGCTTATAAAAACCTTTTACTGTTTCGTTTGATTCCATGATTCAAAATTATAAAATTCAAACAAAACAATTTCAAAAAACAATAGATAAAATAAACTATTAAGATTAATCAATCTCAATAATACTATCTCCCATACCTCTTAAAAACAAATAAAAAATTACTTATCTCATTTTTAATTTGTAATTTTAAAAGGAGAAAACTCTCAGAATCATTTTATTAACATCAAAAATCCGGGAATCATGGAAAGTATAAAATTTGAAATATCTCCATATCAGGATGAGTTGCAGATATTAATTGATGAAAAAAAGGCGGGCTATATGTCTATCGAAGTTGATGGCAGACTGCTGATCGTGTACTACACCAAACTGGATGAAGAATGCGAGGGCAAAGGCTACGCGAAAATGTTGCTTGACGAACTGGTGCGTTACGCGGAAGAAAAAGATCTGCTGGTAGATCCTGAATGTGATTTTGTACGACAGCAGTTTGAAAATCATCCTTCAAGATATAAAAATATCTGGCATGCCTAATTATTCAGTATCCCACCACTTACCGAAATGATTGTCTTGTGCATTAAGATCTACAGGCTCACCGATCATCGGGGTTAAAAGATGTAAATCTTTGTCTTTAGCAAGGTTTGTGATTTTCTGTAAAGGTTCATTCCACGGATGAAGCGCAAGAGCGAACTTTGAAGAATGTACAGGAATTACATTTTTGGCCTTTACATCAATACTTGCCTGAATAACGTCGTCCGGCAACGCATGAATATATTTCCAGGCTTCATTATACTGTCCGTTTTCGATGATGGCAAAATCAAACGGCCCATATTGTTCACCAATCATTTTAAAATGAGTATCATACCCGCTGTCACCGCCCAGAAATAATCTTTTCTCAGGCGTTATCAGAACATAAGAAGTCCATAGAGTAACATTTCTTTTCATTTTTCTTCCCGAAAAATGTCTTGCAGGAGTGAATATAATTTTGATATTATTCTTTAAATTCACCTCTGCACCCCAATCTTCTTCAATCAGCTGATCGGCTTTGTAGCCCCATTTTTCGAGATGCGCACCCACTCCGAGCGGAAGAATTACCTGTCCTACTCTATCTTTAATTGCCTTTACAGTGGGATAATCCAGGTGATCGTAATGGTCGTGTGTAATAACCAGATAGTCAATGGCAGGAATATCTTCAGGCTTAAAAATATCTGCTCCCGAAAATGCCTTGTTAAAAAACCTGAAAGGCGAACCGTACGAACTGAGCACCGGATCAATCAGAAAAGAAACACCTCTCGTCTGAATATAATATGAAGAATGCCCCAGCCAGACAAAAACGTCCTGTTCTTTTGGAAGATTTCTCAAATCCGTATGCATTGACGGGATTTTATGCAAAGGCTTAATAAGAGGATCCTTTTTATCGAAAAGAAAACTGAACATTACTTTCGGCATTGAATATCCTTCTGCCAGCGCAGGAGTGTATGTCAGATTCCGGAACTGCTTATTCTTATAATTCCCTGAACGCTGCATTTTAAGAAGCCTTTCTCCTTTAGCTTCAGAACCGAAAACTTCCTGACGCGTAATAATAAAATAGAGTAAAACTATTGCTATAGCTATGGTAATAAAGGTGTAAATCATTTTTTTAAATACATATAAATGGGTAACATTATATCATATGACGATTGATGAGTACATAAACCTTTAATTTAAATGAAAAAATTACGCCTTTTTTCTAAACTTAATGGTTAAAATTTTAATTTTGAAATAAAAAACAAAAAGTGCAGAAAAATTATTTCTTCCTGCTCGTCCTTTTACTGGTAACCGCCTGCGGATCTGTACGTAAACATAACGAACGGCAGAAAATCTGTATTCCGGCTGAAAAGCTTAAGGAAGATGTTGATTTTGCCTATTCAAAAATCAAAGAGATGCATCCTGATCTTTTCTGGTATATCTCAAAACGGGATCTGGACAATAAGTTTGACAGTATAAAAAATACTATTCACGAACCACTTACGCCTCTTCAGTTTTATTTTAAACTGCAGCCTGTGATTTCCGACATCCGCGAAGGACATCTTTCTCTCAGAATTCCCTCTAAAAGAATTACAAAAAAAGAGGTTAAAGCCCTGGAGAATAAAAAAGGAATGTTCAGCCGGTTTGAATATTATGTTAAAGGCGACCGGCTTTTCATCATTGGGAACAAAGATTCCATAGAAAATATACCGCCGGGAACTGAGATTATTTCTATTGACCACACTCCGGTTTCCTATTATATCAAACGATACCGAAGGCTCATCAGCAGTGATGGCTTCAATACTACTTTTACCCCTTACTTTCTGAAAGATCTCTTTTTCAGCTATTACGTTGCTGAAAAAGGCTATGAAAACAAAGCAACCATAGAAACGCTCTACAACGGAAAGAAAAAAGAATATAACCTCACGAGGGAATCGAAATCGGAAGCCGATCTTAAAAAAGATAAGGATAATAAAAAGCTGACGAAAGAGAAAAAAATCAATGATTACATCGCTTTTAGCGATTCCTATAACAGGAATTTCAAGTTTCTGGATAAAGACAGCTCAATAGCCTATATTAAGGTGAAAAGTTTTTCGGGAGATTATTCGGAAAAGTTTTATAAAAATGCATTTGAGAAAATTAAAAATGCCGAATCCCCCTACCTGATTATTGATGTGAGAAATAACTATGGTGGTTCGCTGGAAGAAATCCATAAATTATATTCTTATCTTACGACCGAGCCTTACATTCTGATCAAACCTTCTCAGGTAAATTCAGCGACAACGCCTCTGAAAACCAATTATTTCAGAAAAGGTAATCTCTTGCAATACACCTTTAAAACCTTTACTTATCCTGCTTTTTTCTTTGCACAAACTTTCAGCACGTACAAAAAAGACGGTAAGTTTTACTATAAAATAAAAGCCGATAAACCTGCTAAGCCTGATAAAAATGCTTTTAAAGGAAAAATTTTCGTCCTGATTAACGGCTCAAGTTTCTCTGCATCATCCATTCTGACGGCAAAGCTTAAAAATGATAAAAGAGCCATACTCGTCGGGGAAGAAACAGGCGGAGCAAACGATGGTACAGTTGCAGGCTTTTATTCTTACCAGGTTCTGCCCAACTCCAAGATAGATCTTCCGATCGGACTGGTACTCGTGCAGCCGGATATCACTCCTACCCAAACTAAAAAAGGCGTGCTGCCGGATATTCCCGTAAAAGAAACCATGGAGGATATTATCCATCAGCGAGATCCTCAGCTGAACTGGATTCTGACCGATATCAAAAATGAAAAAGCAAAAAATAAGAAATATCTGATGAAATGAGGATGAAAGATATTTGAACTAAAGATACTCGCTACTGCATGCAATCTTTAATTTGAAGCGCTTATACCAATAGTTTCGACTAGCTTAGCTTTCAGCCCGCCGAAACTATTTCCTCAATCAATCAGAAACTATTTCTTCAGTTCACTAACAAGATTTTCGATCTGAAGAATGTACTTTCCGTAGAATTTATTAAACCACCATTTTCCTAGAACAAACAGCAATGGCATGGTGATAACCATAGTGCCGATAAGAACACTCGCTATATTCAGATTCGATAAGGGTACAGGCCGTGGAATAAACTCCAGGACTATAATAATTTCACACACTAAAAAAGGCACGAAAGACAGGTAAAAAGACAGATAATACTGCTTATTAAGCTGAAACTGATGCAGAAGATCTTTCAGGCTGTCATATGTTTTCATGACCGGATTACTCATATTTTTATAGAGTTTAAAAAACTGGCTGAAAAAAAAGAAAGTCACAAAAACCATGGAAGCAATCAAAATGGTAATATAAAATTTAAACTTAAACGGGCCGGGAGAAACAGCGATCACAGCAAAGGCAAAAACAAAAATCCCAACGGTAGACCAAAACTCCATGCGCATATTCTTGCGCATCTTTTCAAGTGGAAGATTGATTCTG
The DNA here is from genome assembly GCF_977014045.1 of Chryseobacterium lineare. Taxonomy (NCBI): domain Bacteria; kingdom Pseudomonadati; phylum Bacteroidota; class Flavobacteriia; order Flavobacteriales; family Weeksellaceae; genus Chryseobacterium; species Chryseobacterium lineare. The sequence goes on from NZ_CDRNIQ010000001.1 coordinate 1,821,710, forward strand.
TTCTTGTGTTCCATGCTTATTTCCGGGGTTTCTTCATAGGAATCATCCTGATTCCAGGTATTTTTCAGTTCATCTATATTCATGACGGTTGATTTAAAAATTAATATGTATTTGAGCTTAAGATATCTAAGATATCTTTAAGTTTATTTTTGGCGCGGTTCATTTTCACCCTTACATTACCTTCGGAAATTCCCATTTGTTCGGCAATTTCTTTTCCGGAAAAATCTTCAAGGTAATAGAAAATAAAAGCCTTGTCTATAGGATTCAGCTGGTGAATGGCATTATACATCACATTCAGTTTTTCTTCCTTTTCATCGTTAAATTCTTCATGAGCGATCTTATATTCTTCATATTCTCCGCTGGTGATGAAGCTTCTTTTCTTTTCATTTTTAAGGAAAATAATGGCCGTGTTCAGGGCAATGCGGTAGAGCCAGGTAGAAAATTCGCTCTTTCCTTTGAAATTAGGATATGCCTTCCAGACCTGGTATGTGATTTCCTGAAAAAGATCATCACGGTCGTCTTTATCATCCATGTACATTTTAGAAATCTTGAAAATGATTCCTTTATGCTTTTCAATTTGATCTAAAAATTCCTGTTCTGTTGAGGCCATAATTTCTTACTCTCTACGAGGTTAGTAATCTTCTTACAAAAATGTTACAACGGATGATGAAAAAATTTTAAAGTGATTTAATATAATAATTAATACCAATAAGAATGGAATTTATAATAGCAAACATCCCTTTTGATTAATTAATATTAAAAATAACTGTTCCAAATTTGCAAAATTCTATTAAGAGCTCTGATATTTATGGCTTAATATTTGTGATCCAAAGACTAACACCAAATACAAATCAATATGCCTTTTATTACAAAACAGGACAACGAAAATGTCCAGCTTTACTATGAAGACTTCGGATCGGGTCAGCCGATTGTTTTAATCCACGGATGGCCGTTGAGTGGTAAATCATGGGAAATGCAGATTCCCTTACTTCTTAATCTCGGATATCGTGTCATTACCTATGATCGAAAAGGTTTCGGGAAATCATCACCTTCAGCAGACGGATACGATTACGATGGACTTTCAAAAGACCTCCACGAAATCATTACCCAACTTGATCTCCAAAATGTTATTCTTTTCGGATTCTCAATGGGTGGCGGTGAAGTGGTACGTTATCTTACCAATTACGGGAACCAGAATGTAGATAAAATCGCGTTAATTTCATCCATTATTCCAATAGTGAAGCAGAAAGAAGATAATCCGGACGGTGTTCCCCAGGAAAAGCTTGATGAAATTATGCAGGCTTTAAAAACGGATAGAATCACCTTTCTTGAATCCTTCCATAAAGACTTCTATAATGTCGGGCTCCTTTCAAAAACCGTGAGCCAGAAACAGCTGGATTACGACTGGGCTATTGCTTCATTTGCCAATCCGATTGCAACGATCAAATGTGCAGAAAGCTGGGCCAATACCGATTTCCGTCCGGAACTTAAGAATGTCACGGTAAAAACATTGATCGTACACGGAGATTCCGATAATATTGTGCCAATTGATACGGCGGGAAAACAAGCGGCTCAGGGAATCCTCAATAATGATTTTATGATTATCGAAGGAGCACCGCACGGACTGAATGTGACCCATGCCGAAGAACTGAACAGCATTATCAGCAGATTCCTCACTTCGCAATAAATCTTCAATATATAAGTTTTGATTTCATCAATGAAAGGAGCTGTCCTAAAAGTCTGGATAGCCCTTCTTATAATCGCCACGACTTTATCTGATTTAAATAATGATTTTATAGCACAGCGTAGGATTTGCTCCCTCGGAGCAATATCTGTGTAAATCAATATCAGCAGCTTGTACCAGAACTCCTTCGGAGTTCTATCTTATCATAGCACACCTACGGCGTGCCTGCGATATTCTATTGTTTTTTTATACTACTACACAGATATTGCTCCTCCGGAGCATAAAAAATTACTTGTTCATTTTAGGACGAAAAAAGAGGCCACCCAAACTTTTAGGACAGCCTCTTATTATATTATTTAAACTATTGAATTTAAACCTGTTTAAAATAAATTCAAAATTAAACCACAAAAGCCACAAAAGATAATCTTAACGCAATGATTAAAATAATCATGGTTCTCAAAAGATAAAAATCGGAGATTTTTTAAAGCTAGTGTTATCTTTTTCATTTGTAGACATAAACTTAATAAAAGTTGAACTAACCTTTTAAATCTTTTGTGGTTAAATAGCAGAATTCCAATATAATCTAAAAAATATAATCCGTGCTCAGGAAATTAGAATCATGATCTCTTACAATCGTGTTCAGAAGGTTTTTATTAGAATCCGTAACCTTCGCCGCCACAAGCGAGCGTATTGAAAACGAACGAAGCGCATCAAAAACAGACAAAGTCCCTTCCGCACTGTCTTTTCTTCCGGTGAAAGGGAAAACATCCGGACCACGCTGTGCCTGACAGTTGATGTTGACACGGCTCACAAGATTCACGAACGGATCAATCAACTTAGAAACTTCCAGCGGATCTTCACTGAAAATACTTACCTGCATTCCATGATCGGCATTCACCTGGTATTCGATCGGTTCCTCGATATCATCAAACGGAACTACCGGAATTACCGGACCAAACTGCTCCTCATGATACAGCTTCATATCAGCGTTCACGGGATATACTACGGCCGGAAAGAAGAATGATTCTTCGGTAAATCCTCCATTTTCATTCAGGACTTTTGCGCCTTTGCCCATAGCATCTTCGATACATTCCTTTAAATAGGGAGGTTTATTGACTTCCGGAAGCGGCGTAATCTTCACATCTTTTTCCCACGGAAGTCCGGGCTTCATGGCGGCCACGGCAGCCGTCAGTTTTTGGGTAAACTCCTCGACCACTTCTTTCTGAACGAAGATCAACTTCAATGCCGTGCATCGCTGACCATTGAATGAAAGCGATCCTAAAATACATTCGCTCACCGCTACATCGAGATTGGCATTCTTAGTAACGATCGCTGCGTTTTTAGCATCTAAGCTTAAAATCGCACGTAAACGATTAACCTTCGGATGAAGCTTTTTCAGGCCGTTAGCCACTTTACTCGAACCGATAAATGCCAGCACATTCACCTTCCCGCTCTCCATGATCGGGGTGATAATCTCCGCTCCTTTACCGTATAAAGTATTCACTGTTCCTTTCGGGAATGCTTCTTTAAATGCTTTCAATAATGGATAATGTGCCAGCACCCCATGCTTCGGAAGCTTGAAGAGAATCGTATTTCCCATAATCAATGCAGGGATGAGCGTCGTGAATATTTCGTTTAACGGATAATTGAACGGTCCCATGCTGAGAACCACTCCCAACGGTGCTCTCCTGATCTGTGCAATGGTACCTTCAGCCTGCTGGAAACGGGACGATTCACGGTCGAGATCCTTCAGCGCATCGATCGTCTGGTTGATATAATCTACCGTTCTGTCGAATTCTTTGGTAGAATCTGCCAAGGTTTTTCCGATTTCCCACATCAACAGCCTGATAATAACGTCGCGCTCCTTAATCATCAGGTAGACAAACTTCTGCATACACTTGATTCTCCCTTCCACAGACATGGTAGGCCACTCTCCCAGCCCGTTGTCGTAGGCTTTTACGCAGGCATCAAGAACATCCATTGCTTCTTTCGGTCCGATATTCGGGACACTGCCCAGCAGTTTACGCTCCAGTCCGTTTGCTGTACGAATGCAAACCGGTGAATAAATCTCCTGGACTTCGCCTTCCCATACGACGAGTTCTCCGTTGAGCAGGTATTCGCGCTGGTGGATTTCGGGAACTTTATATTCCTGAGGAATTTCATTTTCAGATTTAAATATTTCGTAAAATAACGGGTTGTTTACTGATTCCATAGATCTTTTTATTGTATTAATATTGTAGCGTTTTTATTTGAATAGAATAAAGGTAGACCTAAAATTTGATTTTAAAAAGAGCGGAGTAATAGATTTGTTCTATTTGGAAGAAAAATTAACATAAGCTATGAAGGAGATTGATCTATGATCGTCACTGAAATTCTGTAGGAGAATTTGAACCCATTTTGTTTAGCAATAAACGAGAAACATTTTTTCTTTTTCTCTACAATCCTTTATTAATCGACATTTCCGGGAGTATGTCAATCCCATAAAAAAAGTAGTCTAACCTAGACTACTTTTTTCAGCTACAAATGTAAACAAATTCTTTTTACTTTCAAACACAACAAATTGTTTTCTAATTTCTTAGTTTTGTTCATCATTAAGTCTTGAAAGAAAAATTTGGCGCAAAACAGTTGGAATCTTACACCCCGTTTTTCACCTGTTTTTTAAGAAGCTTCGCAATGGAGAGGCTTGTGTGTAAAAAAGTAGTCTAGGTTAGACTACTTTTTTACACACAACATGAGACTAAAAATGATTCCCTCTAAAGCCCTCTCCCTCACACGCTTTTGCGTGGTATTGCTGTGCTTTTTGGTGGTCTTGGGATCATCATTGTTGAGCGCTCGAACCTTTGTACCCTCCGATTCTGTAGTCTTCGTATCCGAAGGCTCTTATCTGTATGCAGAATCGCCAGTATATATTTCCGGTCAGAACCTGAGAAAAGGCTCTTTTAAGAAGTGGCCTAAAACTAACATCAAGAGATCTTCTTCAAGAAGTTACGATCAGAAGTCCACAAGCAGTCCAACGGATAATTTGTGTTATAAAATCAGTCCAACAGGCAAGCACAGTCTTGGACTGTTTTCTAATTCATCTTCAATGGCTGTTATCGGAAACTCATCTCCGGCAAAGCTTCAGCATAAAACAATACCATCTTCTTTTTTTCTATTTCTAAGCGCAAGAAGGGATCAAGAAAAGCGTATTCGTTTTATTTCTCATTCTTTTCAAATGATACGCATTACCATCAATCATTTCGGCCGCCCTCCGCCTGTGCTTTCGTCAATTCGAGTGTTTTTTCGTAACAAGGTGAAGAAAAAATGTATCGAGAATGAATTTATCCTCAAACTCACAAACTTCTCGATACGATTTTTTCAAAATCTACTCGAAGTGACGAAATGGAATCAAAATGCACACGAATAAGAATCTTAATGTACTTCGTGTTCACAGTGTCAGGCTGAGCCTGTCGAAGCCATCATTGTGTCGGAGTGTTTGAGAGTCGGAGTGAAATATGGGATGGTTTGAGAGGGGAAATAGTGGCTTCGAGTCACCTCAGCCACCAGGACTCTCCCACGCTCAAACTCTAAAACCCTAAAACACTCCCACCCTCCAACTCTAAAAACTCAGCAAGCTCTTATAAGTGCAACGCCTTTGTGAAACTAAAAGCACATCATATAAAAAAAAACTCTGTGCACTTAGTGTTCAAATAAACAAAGTATTAAAACATAAACAAACATAAATACAAAACAATGAAACATTTAATTACAATGGCTATTCTATTTATAAGTTTAGCTCTTAATGCTCAAGTGGGGATTAATAACACATCCCCAAAAGTAACCCTCGATATTACCGGAAAGACGACAGACGGTAGTAAAGCAGAAGGATTAATTATTCCTCAATTAGAAGGTGATAAGATCAAGACAGCTGACACAAAATATACTCCTGATCTCAAAGGAGCAATCATTTATGCTCTTTCAGCAGTTGCTTCTCCAAGTACCAAGACTGCGAATATTACCGCAGAAGGATATTATTATTTTGACGGAAGCGTATGGCAGAAGCTTTCAAACTCTTCTGTTCCGGCAGTGGTCGTGACATCATCGGCTCTCAACGGAACATATAAGGTAGGAACTGCCATGACGGCTTCCAATACATTCACCGTTACTATAACCAATAATTCTTTCAGTACGGCTACGATTGCTTTCAGCACATCAGACCTTGCACTTTCCGGAGTTACTGGTCTTTCGGTAGCTTCGGTAAGTCCTGCTTCCAGTACTTTGATTGCAGGAGCGAGTGTGACGGTAACTTATACTTTATCAGGAACTGCGGCTGCCTGCGGAACACTTACGGCGACGTGGAGCAAACTTACGCTGATCTCTACAAAAATAGCAACCGTTATTCCTAACTTTAATTGTAGTGCAGGATCGTGGTCAAGTGTATTACCGGAATACAGACTTAATGGTCTCATGAACGGAACAGCATATTCCGGTACTTACACATTACCATATACTGCTGGAGGAAGTGGATGTGCATATGCTGGTGAAACGCTTACCCAAAGCGGACTCACTCTTACTCTCACAGCGGGAAACTACAGTACCAGCGGAAATTTAACTTATACTTTATCCGGAACATATACAGGAAGTAATAATGGTTCAATAAGCTTTACAACAGCGGGAGGATGTACCATCTACCTTGGACCTTGTGCAAGCTGTAAGGAAATTCTGAATAAAGGACTGACAACCGCTGACGGTGTTTATTATGTAGATATTGATCAGGCAGGAACTACATATGTTCCTATGAAAGCGCAATGTGATATGACCACTGATGGCGGTGGATGGACTTTGGTCGGTAATTATGTATCTACTATTGGGGCCGTTGCTGTGAACCGTACTACATTACCATTAATTGCTTCTTCTACTTTAGGAAATAATGAAAGTAGTAATACTCTTACTTATGGAACCGCTTCTCTAAATATAATTACTTGGTTAAATCCTGATCAGGTTAGATTTTATGGAGTTTCTAATGTTGAACCAACTGTCATTTTTCATGACAAAGTCATACTTACTTCCGCACAAAAGGCATCTTTATTCAATGGAAATAGTACTGCAAATTGGGGATCTGGTACATGGTCTACACTTCCAGGATCTGTAAGAACAATCTTATCTTGCCCTACAGGATTTTGTCAGACATTTAATATTTCCAATATAGACTATTTACATAGTGAGAATAACAATTTTGTAGGTTATACACAGTGGAACGATTTAGTAGGAAAAACCTGCGGTAATGGAAATGCTAATTGTGGAGGAGCAGGATTAACTTTATTAAAAAGAACTTGGGTTAGATAGCTAGCTCCTCCGTTGGCGCGAGCGTCTCGCCAGCAATCCGACAATAACTACATTATTAATCCTAATCCTCACAGGTTTCAAAGCCTGTGAGGTTTTAAATAACAATATTTAAAAACCATTTAAAAGCAAAACAATGGCAACAATTCTTCACAGAATCAAAGCGTATCTCTACGATAACGTTTTAACGAAAGACAATCCTAATGATTTCACGGCTCGCACGGCAAGTGAACGTAGTCTCAATGTACAGCAGATCTGCCAGTCAGCCGTAGGTCGTGGTGGGGCAGATATTTCTGCTTCGGCAATGGAGCATGCCACAGAGCTTTTCCTGAAAGAAATGGCGTATCAGTTGTGTGATGGATATTCCATCAATACCGGTTACTTTACGGCCAATACCACCATCAGAGGGGTATTCGACAGTCCGTCGGAGACTTTTAACAAAGACAAGCACAGCATTATTTTCCAGTTCAACCAGGGAGAAAAACTAAGGGCTGAAATCCCGAATATTGAAGTCAATATTCTGGGTATAGCAGAAGCTTCTGCGGTGATCTTACAGGTAACGGATGTGAAGAGCGGTTCAGTGAATGACCTTCTTACTCCGGGCAGAAACCTGAAAATTGTGGGCAGCAAGATTAAAGTCACCGGTGATGATGCTTCGGTAGGAGTCTATTTTGTAGACGCTACAACACAGGAAAAAACCAAAGTAGAGCAAAGTGATATTGTCACGAATAATCCTTCGGAGGTTATGGTGGTGATTCCTGACCTAGCAGCAGGAACTTATACTATTGAAGTGCTGACGCAGTATTCGGGCAGCCAATCTTTAAAAGAGCCACGTACTGCTACCCTGGATAAGCAACTGACGGTAGCGTAAGAACAAGAGGATTGCTTCGGTGCAAGCAAGGTGATTGTTAGGTAGCAAGCAAGGGTCTTGCTACGAGGCTAACAAGACGCTTGTCAGGGAGCAAGCAATCACCTTGTTCTAAAAACAAACATACATTCCATCATAAAGATGGGTATTTTCATCAATGTGTTACTCCGGTTTGGGAAAGATCTCCCGGCCGGAGTTTTTTGTGGGAGAGGTGGCTTCGGCTCAGCTCAGCCACCATTTACGCCCACTGTCATTCTGATGAAGGAAGAATCTCATTTAATTAGAGATTCTTCATGCTACTTCGTTATGTTTGGAACGAGTGCTATTACTGATTTTTTTTCAGCTATTACAACCTTTTACGCAGTTTCCTGTGATTTTTGGTGGTTACGATGATGACACCGTTTTTTGCCTGTGCACCATATAAAGCAGTTGCATCATTTCCTTTTAGAATACTTACTGTTGCGATGGATTGGGGATCTATTTCTTCGAGTACCTTTAAAGGGACGATCTTCTGGTCGACGACCACAAGGGGTTTCTGAGAATCATCGGTAACCCGGTGAGCGCCACCAATTCTGATCGCATTTGATGAATTTGTTGAAGGTGGATTCACCGTAACGCCCCTCGTTTTTTCAGCTAGCGTACTGCTTTTATCTTCTTGCTTTCCATTAATAATATCTTCCGAAACAATTGTCCCCAATCCGGTGACCATGGATTTTTTAACTGATTTGTAACCGGTTACCACCACTTCCTGCAGGCCTTCTACCCTCGTGGAATCTTGAGCGGTAGTTTGTTGTCCATGAACAGAGATCAAGCCTCCCGCCGTAAGCATAAATCCCACCGCAAACTTCACAAAAACGGAATTGATCTCAGAATACTGAAGATTCCTGTTGAGCTGAGACGCATTGAAACGGCCGCAGATATGATCTTCCGGACGGGAAAAGGCTTTCATCACTTCCTGATCTGAAGAGTCCGTAAAATTCCTCACGGTTTTTGAACATACGGAACAGAATCTTCCTTTTTCATCAGGGGTCATAGTATCCCAGTTTTCATGGCATGGTGCCGGTATGGTAAGTTTCATAGAATATCTTTTACAGTAAAGATGCAGTTTTGGCGATAAGGGTTGGAAAGGCATTGATTTCCGCAATAGAAAACAGAATGAAATGTGGTATGGGTTTTTATTTTTGAAACTTATTTTTCTCAGTGAACGTGAGCTTCCAAGCTCATGCTTCTCAATAAATATTTTAGTAATAGGTTTTATATTTACTTATTAATCTGAATAATAATTATGAATTGATCTAAAAACTATGAATATAAGCAAAAAGCTCTTGCAATAGAACGGATAATTATGGATAACCGTAATTATTAACGAAATTGGTTTTTACATTTGAAAATTCTAAATACTAAACCATGCAAAAAACCTTATTATTAATTTTAAGCTTTTCTTTATTTATAAGTTGTCAAAAAACTAAGAAAGATATCAATAATAAATTAGATGCTTTCCATTTAAATTCAAAAAGTAATTCATTAGAAAATAATGATTCTGATTCTAGAAATACAGTTTATGATATAAAAGGCGAAAATATTTTTCTTAGAGATGGACCAGGAAAAAACTACAAAAAAATAGTAAATCAAAAGGCCACTGATATAATCGGAGAAACCCAATATATTCAAATAGATTATACTTGTACTGTTTCTGTGGAGGAAGAAAAAAATGATTGGGCTAAAGTAAGAGTTGTAGATCCCTCTTATTTATCAGAAACACATTATGGCTGGATTCCGGTAAAGAATATTGTAAAAAGCAGAGATCAAAATCCCATTGTAGATGTATCAAAATTACAATATGATATAATTTCTACAACTGAAAATAATGTAAGCAAGAATTATAATATCTATATTAATATAAAGAATTTATCAAAAGATGAAATAATAAGCTTTATAAAACAATTCAGAGAAAAAAATTGCACAACTTGTAGTATAAGTATTTTTGACACTAAATCAATAAAAGAGCTGATAGATATTTACCCTTTAAGTAAAACTGAATATCTAAAATTTGCGGATCATTTTGTGGCTTGGTCTACATTTGATGCCCCGAAATTAGTTAGCTTCTATCCATTCCAAGACTCAAAATATAAGGAATATGGTGGTAAAAACTTTAAAGAACAAAAAATGAAATAAATTATTCTGTTGATAAAAAAACTGCCTCACAGCATGTTTTTATCATCTGTCATTGCGAGCAAAGCGAAGCAATCTCAGGAAATCGACCAACAAATTACTACTTGAAAACATTTTCAACTCCTTATAATGAAATGCTATAGGTCAGGTTTTGTTATCTGGAAACTTGTCAAAGATTGCAACTTTGACAAAGTGTAGGTATTTCATGAGTACAGTAAGTACGGGAATTCCCCTCCCATGGAGGGGTGGCAGAAATTCAGAGAATTTATGACGGGGTGGTTTTATTGCGAAAGATAAAGTTTCTGTAGTTCCTTTTTAGAAGCTGATCTGAAAGAAGTCTGCGCATTGTTTATAAACCACCCCGTCTTAATTTTCCCTGAAAATTAATCCACCCCTCCAAGGGAGGGGAATTTTTATTAGCGTGAATTTTTCATCCATGAAATTCAGGCGTTATACTTTTTCCACTTCCCCAAAAAAACTTAAATTAGTCCAAACTTAACACAAATGCAAGAAAAACAAATACTCACCCATATACAGGGCATCATTATTTACCGCAATTTTGTCGAAAACTTACCTTACAACCCTCATCTCAAACCTTTAATAAAGGAAAAAAGAAAATTAGGTATTTTGTCAGAAGTCTTATTTTGGAAACAGGTTAAGAATAAAAACTTTCATAATATTGATTTTGATAGACAAAGAATAATTGGTAATTATATTGTTGATTTTTATGTAAAACCATTAGGTCTGGTTGTTGAAATTGATGGTATTAGTCACGATTTTAAGCAGGACTATGATTTGGAAAGGGCAAAGTTTCTGGAGAGTCTGGGGCTGAAAATTTTTAGAATTACCGATTTTGATGTGAAACAAAATCTTTCAGTAGCAATGAATGGTCTTGAGAACTTTATTATTGAACATTACAGTTCTTAATCGTAGTTTTTAGAAAATAGAAAGTGGTTTGTATGAATATTTATGCAGATTTCATATAAACCACCCGTCAAAATTTTTCAAATTTTGCCACCCCTGCACGGGAGGGGAATTTTTATTGGGTGCGAATTTTCCAAACTGATACTGGTTTCAAAGCTCATATTTATAAACCCCGCAGGCAACCATCTTCTATTTTCCGTGTCTATGATATAGAGAGAGTCATTATCTATTTAACAGTAAATATTTAGTATGAAAAAAGCAATCTATATTTTAGGGTTCTTCATGAGTTGCAATCTGTTTTTTGCACAAAAAGATCATATCGCATTTTTTGCAGGATTAGAATTACAGCCGGCGTTAAAGGGATATGCACCGGCACTTCAAATGAATGGCAGGCTGTATGTCAATGACCGGATTTCATTGGGTGGCGCATTGGCCTATACCCAGCAGAATCATTCGGATAATTTCGGGTATCTGGCTGACCGAACAAGATCTTACCATACCACATTCAACGTACTTGCCCAAAATGATCTTATACAAAAGGAAAACTTTTCTTTAGGTGTTTATATTTCTACAGGAATGTATTTTTTAAGCCTTGTGAATCCCGATGAGACATATACCGAAATGACTTATAATCAAATTGAGGGAGTATGGTTTGTTAGTCAACATGAAGTGCCGAGAAGATTAAGCCGTGACCTGTTTTACAATATACAACCGGGTTTAGACCTCTCTTATAAGCTGGGAACGATCACCAAAGAAAAAGTAGGAATCTATCTTACTTCACGGATCGGCTATCAGTTTGTGCTGGGAAATGGGGATATTACCAATGGAACGCAACTGACCAAACCTGTTGTATCCCTGGGCATCACTTTCAATGGACCTAAATAAAAACCATGCTTACGGATTTGTGAGATCTTAAACAAAATAACCTGCCTGATGGCAGGTTTTGCTATTCTTTTTAAATGTTCCTCCGTCAATTCGAGTGTTTTTTGCAGCGCAGCGGAGAAAAATGTATCGAGAACCGGTGAATGCTGTCGACTCAGCTTCTCGATACGCTTTTTTTAAAAGCTACTCGAAGTGACGGGATGCTCTAAAACAAACTTTCATCCACAAAATTCGGTAATGTTACTTTCAGTTTCGGTTCTGCTTCCATGGCTCTTTTGATGGCGAATACAGCGCCTTCATTTCTGGCCCAGCTGCGTCGGGAAATTCCGTTGTTGACATCCCAGAAGAGCATGGATTTTAATCTTCGGTCGGCATCATCGCTGCCATCCAGCAACATTCCGAAACCGCCGTTGATCACTTCTCCCCAACCTACTCCGCCACCGTTATGAATACTCACCCAGGTTGCCCCACGGAAGCTGTCGCCAATCACATTATGGATCGCCATGTCCGCCGTAAATCTGGAACCGTCATAGATATTAGAAGTCTCCCGATACGGCGAATCGGTTCCTGATACATCGTGGTGATCACGTCCCAGCACGACAGGTCCGATCTCTCCATTCTTAATGGCTTTATTGAACGCTTCGGCGATTTTCATTCTTCCTTCAGCATCAGCATAAAGGATTCTGGCCTGTGAGCCAACCACCAGCTTATTTTCCTGCGCTCCCTTAATCCACTGGATATTGTCCTTCATTTGCTGCTGGATCTCCTCAGGAGAATTCTGCTGGATTTCTTCCAGGATCTGGCAGGCAATTTCATCGGTTTTCTGAAGATCTTCTGGCTTTCCGCTGGTACACACCCAACGGAATGGACCAAAACCGTAATCGAAACACATCGGCCCCATGATATCCTGAACATAAGAAGGGAATTTGAACTCTCTTCCCAACGTAGGATTTTCCGCCATGACATCAGCTCCGGCTCTGGAAGCTTCCAGCAGAAAGGCATTTCCATAATCGAAAAAATACGTTCCTTTAGCTGTATGCTTGTTGATTGCTTCCGCATGTCTTCTTAAGCTTTCCTGAACTTTATCTTTAAACAATTCAGGATCTTCCGCCATCATTCTGTTGGATTCTTCAAAGCTTTGTCCGACCGGATAATAGCCTCCTGCCCAAGGATTGTGAAGCGAAGTCTGATCTGAACCGATATCAATTCGTACATTTTCCTGGTCAAACTTTTCCCAAACCTCAACGATATTTCCCAGGTAAGCCAGTGAAACACTTTCCTTATTATCCTGAGCTTTTCTTACTCTTTCTACCAGTTCATCAAGATCTTCATGAATTTCATTCACCCATTTCTGGTCGTGACGAATTTTGGTGATCTTCGGATTGACTTCTGCGCAGACCGTCACACAGCCTGCGATATTTCCTGCTTTTGGCTGAGCACCGCTCATTCCGCCTAAACCTGAAGTCACGAACAATCCGCCTTTTGGTTCTTTATTGATCTTTCTGAAAGCATTCAGCACGGTGATGGTTGTCCCGTGAACGATTCCCTGCGGCCCGATATACATATAGCTTCCCGCCGTCATCTGTCCGTACTGCGTTACGCCTAGGGCATTGAATTTCTCCCAGTCATCCGGTTTGGAATAGTTAGGGATCATAATTCCATTGGTTACCACTACTCTCGGCGCATCTTTATGAGAGGGGAATAATCCCATCGGGTGTCCCGAATACATCACCAACGTCTGCTCATCGGTCATTTCTGAAAGATATTTCATTGTCAGCAGGTATTGCGCCCAGTTGGAAAACACGGCTCCGTTTCCTCCATAAGTAATCAGTTCATGAGGGTGCTGCGCCACGGCATAATCCAGGTTATTCTGAATCATCAGCATGATGGCTTTCGCCTGCTCGGATTTTCCGGGATATTCTGAGATCGGTCTTGCCTTCATCTCATAATCCGGACGGAATCGATACATATAGATTCTTCCATACTTATCAAGCTCTTCTCTAAATTCAGGCAATAATTCTGCATGAAACTGAGGCTCGAAATAACGTAAAGCATTCTTCAGTGCTAGTTTTTTTTCTTCTTCCCCTAAAATCTCTTTTCGTTTCGGAGCGTGGTTGATATTGGTTTCGTATGGTTTCGGCTGTGGCAAACGACTCGGAATGCCCTGCTGTATCTGTTCCTGGAAAGTCATATAGTGTTGATCGTTATTAATTGATGATTGATGGATTTTTTGTGGTTTTAAAGATATTCAAATTCAAAAATTCCTGCAACTAATGTTTGAAAATTCGCGATACGGTAGAATTTTCCTTTTTTGAAGATAGCGAGAACTTTTTCCACAGATACCGTACGCTTATCATAAAGCATGGAGATAAAATTTAATAAAATTTATTATGCTGTTAAGCTTTAGAATTTTTTCTATAGTTTTATTTATGGGTACATTAAAATAAAAAACCTTACCGGTTAAGGTAAGGTTATCGTATCAAGTCGTCATTTTGTTCTTCGTGATCGTCTTCATTGTCACTCAGTCCCCAATAGCTGTTTTCTTCATCTTCTCCGATGTCATCGGTTCCGGCTTCCTCATCAACCCCGGGAATATCGAGTCCTTTATCTAAAGTATCATCATCGGTATTTTCATCATAGACAGGTTTTCCGTCTCCGTCTAATGAAATATGTTCTTCCTGGCTGAATATATCTTCACTGGGTTTATAGTCTCTCTGTTCCAGTCTTCTTTCCTGTTCTTGCTCGCTGTTTTCGGGTATCATAATGTTGATTTTTTAATGTTGATTTGATGTAAACAAAAATAATTCCAAGTTTTTACGAATTGTCAGAATATATTTCAGGATTGGCGCAGGCCGGCATTTTCTGCCCTTTTGAGAAAGCGATAAGATTTTCCGCAGCAATTTTAGCCATTCCGTTTCTGGCTTCTACCGTTGCTGAACCAATGTGCGGAAGAACACAAACATTTGAAAGTTCTAAAATAGGATCATCTTTATAGATCGGTTCAGGATTGGTAACATCCAGTCCGGCGCCCCAGATTTTATGTTCAGCAAGCGCGTCATATAAGTCTTTTTGGTTATGAAAACCTCCTCTTGCTGTGTTTATGAATATTGCGTTTTTTTTCATCTTTTCAAAAACAGAGGCATTAAAAAGCTCTTTCTGCTCAGGCTTGAAATTCGCATGAATACTCAGGACATCAGATGTTGAAATTAATTCTTCAAAAGAAACATATTTTGCTCCCAGCTTATTTTCTGCTTCTTCGTTTTGGTGACGATTGTGGTAAATGATCTCCATATCAAAAGCGGCTTTTGATTTCTTCGCCATCTCAAAACCTATTCTTCCAAGTCCGAAAATTCCCAGCGTTTTCCCGTAAAGTTCCTGTCCCAAAGCATGAAGCGGATCAAAATCGCCCCAGTTTCCTGATTTTACCTTTTCAAAATTGTAGCTGGCTCTTCTCGAAACCGACTGCATTAAAAGAAAAGCAACATCTGAAGTGGCTTTGCTTAGAACATCAGGCGTATTTCCTACAGGAATTTTCCTGCTGCTGGCCTCCTGGATATCCACATGATCAAAACCTACAGAATAGAGAGCAATTGCTTTAACATTCGGACAGTCATTAAAAAAGTCCTTATTATATTTAAATTCGGTTCCTACGCTTAAAATCATGTCGTGACTTTTGCAGTAGCTTAACCATTCTTCACTCGACAAATTATCATGATCCGGAATAAAAACTTCCATCCCTGCTTCCTGCAGCATATTGATTCCTATTTCAGGAATTCTTTTGTTGATAAATACTTTCATTGTTTAATTATTTGAAATTTTCGGATGTTGATAATTCATCAAAAAACAAACCACCAAAGAAAAAGTCTCATTAGTTTATAATGAGACCTGATATTTTTAACATTAAATTTTAAAAATTACAATGATTTATAAGTTCGTTTTTCCAAGCATCGGAACGAATTTGTAAGCCCCGAATTCTTCTTTTTCAAATTCGGTCGGAGAAACTTTAGTGAACCTAAATAAAACCTGCTCATCCATAGGCCCCAAAGGAATCACCATTTTACCACCTACTTTAAGTTGTTTAAGCAATTCTGTCGGCAAAACCGAAGCTCCGCACGTTACGATAATCTTATCAAACGGAGCAAAAGTAGGAAGTCCTGCAAAGCCGTCACCAAAGCTCTGAAATTTCGGATAAAGACCCATTTCACGAAACTTTTTTTTAGAAAAATCAAAAAGATCTTTCTGCCTCTCTACTGTGTAAACTAAAGCTTTCATCGCGAGTAAGACAGCAGTCTGATAACCGCAACCTGTACCGATTTCCAGTATTTTCTCCCCTTCTTTCACCTGTAAAAGTTCGGACTGTTCTGCCACTGTTGAAGGATGAGAAATCGTCTGATGAGCGAGAATAGGAAAAGCTCTGTCCTCATAAGCGAAATCTTCAAAAATACTTTCTATAAAAAGATGTCTCGGAACTTCATTCATTGCCGAAAGTACATTTTCATCCGATATTCCGATTCTGTTCCTGAGATAATCAACCAAAATCTTTCTTTTCCCTTTGTGTACAAATGAGTCTTGCGCCATCTAAATTCAGTTTAAATTTCAGGTAGTAATTTTTACAAAAGTAAAAAAACATTCAGTAATTATCAACCTAAAACCTATCATCTGTCTACCATTCTTTAAAATTCTTATCTTTACGGAAATTTAATACAGCTATGTTAAAAGCAGGTTTGGTAGGTGCCGGACATTTAGGTAAAATACATTTACGACTTCTGAATCAGTCGGATCAATATGAATTTATAGGTTTTCACGATAAAGATGCTGAAAATGGTAAAAAATTAGAAGCAGAATTCGGGTACAAATATTTTAAAAACTTTGATGAATTGCTTGAGCAGATTGATATGCTCGATATCGTAACACCGACAGTTTATCATTACGATTATGCCTTGAAAGCAATAGATAAAGGACTTCATTTTTTCATAGAAAAACCTGTAACACAAACGCTTGAGCAAGCTGAAGAAATTCTGAAGCAGTGTCTGGAAAAAGGAATTAAAGCGCAGGTAGGACATGTGGAAAGGTATAATCCTGCTTTTATCGCGACGAAAGAATATATTAAAAATCCGATGTTCATTGAGATCCACAGGCTGGCAGAATTTAATCCGCGTGGAACGGATGTTTCTGTTGTGCTGGATTTAATGATCCATGATCTTGATATTCTGTTAAGCATTGTGAAATCTAAGGTTAAAAACATACATGCCAGCGGTGTCTGCGTGGTGAGTAAAACGCCGGATATTGCCAATGCAAGAATTGAATTTGAAAACGGATGCGTGGCTAATCTTACCACTTCGAGAATTTCTATGAAAGCAATGAGAAAGAGTCGTTTTTTCCAGAAAGATGCGTACATTTCCGTTGATTTCCTTGAGAAAAAAGCTGAAGTTATCCGAATGAAAGATGCCCCGGAAACGCCGACTCCGTTTGATATGATTATTGAAAATGCTGATGGTGAGAAAAACCAGATCTTATTTGAATATCCTGATATCCAACCTAATAATGCAATTCTTGACGAATTGAATTCTTTCGCGGCTTCTATTAAAGAAAACAAAAATGTTGAAGTTTCTATAGCTGATGGAACAGAGGCACTAAAGATTGCTTTACAGATTATGGAACTTATTTCCTGATCTTCGTTAAAATAAAAAAACTACGGCTGCCAAAGATTGGCAGCCGTAGTTTTTAATGATTCATTTAATAAAACCGTATAAAGCATTCCAGAATTTATCATAGACTTCAATATGCGGAAGATGTCCTACATTTTCGAGTTCCACCAGTTGTGAACCTTTAATCTCGTTTTGCGTTTTTTTACCCAACAGCTGATATTGCCCCATTTTCGGTTGAAGTTCTTTCGGAGCTCTGTCTTTTCCAATGGCCGTTCTGTCTCTTGTTCCGATGATTAAAAGTGTAGGAACTCTGATATTCTTAAATTCGTAGCAAACCGGCTGATTGTAAATCATATCCGATGTCAGGGCCGCATCCCAAGCCACTTTAGGATAATCCGGGTGAAGTGTCCAACCGGCTATCAAATCCAGCCATGGCTGATATTCAGGTTTCCATTTATTGTCGTAATAGAATTTTAACTGGTAGTTTTTATACGATTCTGCCGTGTTTTTTAATTCCGATTGGTAGGCCTGATCAATGGTCTGATAGGATGCAAATGTTTTATAATCTTCCAATCCGATCGGGTTTTCCAGAATTAGTTTCTCTACTTTTTCAGGGTATAAAAGTGTGAATCTAGTCGCTACCATTCCGCCCATTGAATGTCCTAAAACTATTGTTTTGTCAATATTCAATTTATCGAGAATTGCTTTTGTATTTTCCGCCAACTGCGAAAAGGAGAACTGGTAATATTGTGGTTTTGATGATTTTCCAAATCCGATCTGGTCGGGAATAATTACTCTGAAACCTTTATCTGAAAGATCTTTTGCCGTTTTTCCCCAATATGCTCCGTTAAAATTTTTCCCATGAAGCAGCATAATGGTTTTTCCGTTTGGTTGCTTCGGCTGTACATCCATATAAGCCATTTTCAGGTCATTATTCTGAGATTTAAAATCCAGAAAATATACTTCAAATGGATATTGATAATTGGTTAGCTCGGCGTCAAGAGGTTTAACCTGAGAAAAAAGCATACCGGAAATTGTCAATACTATTACATTTACAATACTTTTAAAATATTTCATAAAGATTTATTTTGATATTAAAATTAAAAAAAACTGTCTCAAAAGAAACAGTTTTCATTGTTTTATTTCGGAGCTAATGTTATTTCAAATATTACACCACAGCAAGTTCTTTTTTAGAAGGAAGATTCATTAAAACGATAGCGAAGAGAATTAATACAATTCCAATCCATTGTATCAAAACCACTTTTTCTCCCAACATTACGAAAGCCATCGTCACGGAAACGGGCAGTTCTAATGATGAAACAATGCTTCCCAAACCCAATCCCGCATTGGGAAAACCTATATTAAATAAGATCGGCGGAATAATTGTTCCGAACAAAGCCAACACAAAACCGTACTTCCATAGAATTGAATATCTGAAAGCATGAATATGGGTTGTATTATCTGTAAAATGCAGATAAAAACTTCTTAAACTATCACTTTGAAGCGGTCCTATCTGCGCAAAAAACAGGAATAAAAATACCACAACCGAACCGCCGGTAAGCATAATAATACTTTTTCTGAACACCGGAAGGTGTGTAGCGAGTTTATTTGATGAGAACATTGTCAGCGTATATGAAGCGGCCGCCATCAGTCCCCAAAAAATTCCCTTTATATCAAGTTTAATTTCTGCATTGATCAGATTTGTCGCCAAGACTGTTCCCAATAAAACTATCATAACTGAGATAATTTTTCTTGCATTTGGTAACTTTTTAGTAACAAAACTTTCTACAACTACACTGAACCAAACGGATTGCATCAGCAAAACAATAGCAATAGACACATTAATATACTGAACTGCAATATAATAAAACAAACTTGTACAGCCTAAAGATGTTCCTGCCAAAAGCAGATTTCTTATTTCTCCCTGACTTGGTGACGGCAGTGTTTTTTTTGAAGTAATGGTCTGGAGAAAATTCAATAGTAAAAGCCCGACCAATCCTAATACAAACTGAGAGGTAGTAACTTCTGAAGTGGTGTAACCGTCCTCATAAGCTAGTTTTACAAAGGTTGCCAGCATTCCGTATATACTTGCACCGACCCCTACAAACAGTACTCCTTTTAGTACATTTTTCTTCTGCATGATTCATTTTTTTTAAAAGCCTGCAAAGTTACGGTTATTAAATTAAATATCTTATATGATGATTATAGGTAAAAATATTCGGCGCGAGCAAAGCTCGCGCCGAATCTAAATCTAATTGAATATTTTAAGTATTATTTTTTAACTATCAATTTTGATGACGCATCAATACCGATACCTTTTACTTTTACTACATAAGTACCATTAATCAATCTGTCAGTAGAAATTGATTTCTTAGCATCCGGAGAAATTTTGTCCTCAGATGATACTAATTTACCGGACATATCATAAATTTCAACACTTACCTTCCCTAAAGTTTTGTTTGGGAAATTGATAAAGAATTCATTTTTAGCAGGATTTGGATAAATAGAAATTGTATTTTTTACGGCCTGTACTTCATCAGTAGCCAATACACAATCTGCAGGTACTGTAAAATCTGCTATCTGATCATTAATATCATCTAAAAATCCTGCTGATGCATTAACCCCCAAACCTCTTTTTGCAAAAGTTCTCCATATCATACAACGATCTGATCCCTGTGTAGTCGCTTGATCAGCAGCCAAAATAGCATCTCTGCCATCAATAAAAGTAGGATAACAAGTCTGAAGTTTCAAAGCATCTGTTACCAGCTGTAATACTCTTGTACTACCATTGGTTGTGTTCGCTGTTACATCTGAAGAATAACCATACTTTGCTACGTATTGCCAATGAAGATCCCACAGCATTGTTGCCCATACAAAACCAATAGAATGCACGTCCGGAACTATTGCACTTCCGTTATTGTATTCCATACCATTTGTATCATCGTATGTGAAATCATTAATTGTAAAATTGGGTGAATATTTAGCAGGTCTTATTCCTGTCCCTGATATTGTTTGTCCGGTAGGATATGTTCCTATTCCTCTTGGCACAGATGCATTATCTCCAGCTTTATTGGTAAGCATTAAAGCAAAAAAGTCTGACCATCCTTCACCCATCTGTTCATTATCATCATTTGAGTTGAGACAACCTGAACCACTACCCGTTAATCTATTTGAAATACCGTGTCCGTATTCATGAGTTACAATACCGTTATCAAAACTTCCGTCATATTTTGTATCTGCCCTCAGATCTACATTTACTACTGTATTGGCAGCAAGCTTGGTTTTCATATACTCTCCTTCAGCATTAGTAATAAGTACGGAAGGGATCGTAATAGTTGAGTTTGTTCCTCCCATATTAATTAAGGTAGAGCCATTCGCTGTATTATTATAAATAATCACGCCAATTGCGCCGGCATTTTGTGCATTTTTTACTTTAACGGCAAAGGTACATGTTGACGGACCTCCTCTTTCCACTAAACCAATCTTTCCACTCATCTCTCCCGCAGGTAATGCAGTACAAGCATTAATAACACTTGCCAATTTAATGTTTCCGCTTACTCCTACATCATTTAGTGTAGGACCAAACTCTGCGGCTCCGGCATTTACTATTCTTCCCACTGCATCCGATGGTGCATTATAGAATACTTTACGGTTTGATCCCAACCACAGATACATCTGCATGATTGGATTGTAGCTGTCGGGATAAGGTGCAAAATTAGCATTATTGAAGCCTCCTCCATCTTGTGATTGAGCAAATACTTCATCATCATCCAAACCTCCATTTCCGAAATTATTGTTTTGAAAGTTTTTTGCAGATTCGGTAAATCCTAATTTATAAAAGATATCATGAACCATGTTACTTACATAAAAAAGGTTTGTGGTCGCAGCTGACAGATTTGTATAAGTCAACGCTGCCGGATTATACGGAAAATCAAAATTTCTTGTACTCCCTCCATTTGGTGAAGCTCCAAAAGTATTTTCATTATCATCTTTATCATCATAAGCATAAACATTATTGCCTCTGGTGATTGTATAATGAGTGGATCCGTTTGAATGCCATCCTTCAGGTGACGAAGCCAAAATCCAAGGATTGCTTACTATAGATCTTGATCCGAATGTAGGAGCTTCGATAGGGAGTGGAAAAACATTGTAGGTGGCATTATCCGGAGACAGCATTACCAAATTATTTTGGCTCGTTTGAAGAGAATTATTTTCAGGCAATGAAACCATATGGCTTTCATCATGAGAATAAGAATCATCTGCAAAATTACATGATACATTAATATTAAATTTATTCAGAATACTGCCTGTATTCGCATCAATCAGATAACTCCAATGATTATTTGTTTTAGGCTCATGTAATAAGTATTCATAGGCTAGTTTTAAACTTCCGGCCTTATCATTAGTATATACAAGACGCTGTTTTGCAGCCGTCATTTTATTAGCTCCTTTTTCAAAAAAAGCCATAATAGGTAAATCTGAAATTTCAGGTTTACCAAGGTCTTCAGCAATTTTATGTAATGCTGCGTCTTTAGTAATGCCTGCAGCTTTAGGTTCTGAGCTTTTATAATCTTTAATGAAATTATCTTTATAATAAACAATTTTATTGTCTTTAATTAAGACTGTTCCAACAGAATTATAAACAGGAAGACCATTATAAGTTTGCTGAAACTTGACAATATTTCCATTCATCGACTTTGAAGTGTCGACATTATCAATGACAAAGCTGTTAAGATCAGACTTTTTATAGTCACGTAGTTTATTTTGAGAAATATAATCTTTTATTAATCTTTCATTGTCTTGTGCGAATAACACGGAAGGAAAGATTGTAGAGACTACAAATAAAAGGGGTAAAGCTACTTTTTTCATATTTACAAATAAAGCCGCTAATCTACAAATAATTACTATTAAAACAATGATATATTTGAAATTATTTAATCCTATCGATATACAAAACTTCTCTTATTTTAAAATTCAGAATTAACAAATAAATAAAACTTAAAAATCCGAGTTATAATTTAATCGGTTGTAAATTAATACAAAATCCTCTTACATAAACTGCCCCAAAAAGTTAAAACTTTCCGGGGCAGTGTAATGAAAGACTGTTAATTAATTATTTCTTAATAATCTTTTCAGTCATTATTTTATTATTATCAGAAATTATCTTTATTAAATACACCCCTTGTTTTTGAGAGCTTATATCAATATTTAATTCTTTCGAATTTCTGAATACTTTATTATAAACCACATTTCCAGTCAGATCAACAATCTGCATTGAACCGTTTTCAGGCTCTTTATTCAGAATAACCTTAAAAATACCATTTGTAGGATTTGGAGTAATCTGAAATTGTTGAGCAGATTCAGCGACAATATTTTTCTTAAAGTGGTTCGGGTCTGCATTTCTGTCAACCTTATATTCTTTTTTCTCCTGTGGTGCTTTTTGAGGAGCAGACTTATTACAGCTTATAAAATCGATATCATAACTAAAGAACGGATAGTTGTTCCAACTGGATGTATGGTAAATCGTTCCTCCGACTTCATAGGTCAACATAAGAAGAAACTTAAACTGTCCGACCATAGCACTTCCCGGAACGCTGCTGAAATCAGCAGGAACCATCCATTGCCAGAATTCCGTAGGTGATGTGTAGGTTGGATTATATGAGACTGGATATTGATCTCCCGTCGTAAGGCTTACTATAGACAGATCCAAGCTTACAAAATTCGCTCCCGGAGGTAAGTTATAGCTTCCGAAGACAGATTGCACCGAATTCAGGCCACCACAATTATTAGGCTCGTAAAACATTTCCAGAGATCCGCCTCCTGAATTATCACAAACATTTTGAGTAATTTCAAGAATTTCATTGGCATCTAATATGAAATCTGATTTTCCGAAATAAAGCCTTGGCAAAATACCAAAATCAATATCATCCGTATTGCTTTCTACAGGTCCGGTATAAGAGCCTCCTGCACTCGCAATAGAAGCTCCTGCTTGCGTAGAATAGCTATCCGGACTCATATGCACAACCGCAAATCTTGCTTTTCTTTCTTTTTTAAAGATCGATACATTTTTAAATGCTCCGGGATCTGCCAAAGTAGAATTGTAATAATTTACCAAATAAGACCCGCTTACCAGATCTCCTGCTGATCGTTGTGCATCTGTAAAAAGAATAATTACTAAATTAGAATCAGGATTTTTGTTCAATGTGGTCTGCGGGCTTACAATATCCGGGCTGAAGTTATTATCCAAAGCCATTCCGATAAGTCCTAAAGCTTCATGAAAATGGTCACCCACATCTAATCTTCTGATGAAGCTCTGTGCCGTCACAATATTATTGGTAAAATCAGATTCTATATAAATTCTTGGATTGTAACTTGAATTGGACTGACCATACAGCCCAGTACCATAATGGGTGACAGCGACTCTATTTTTAGGGTGACATGCAAGAATATTCTCTATTAGTTTCTTAGCACTTACGCTTATTTCGTTATACCGTTGGCTGCTTATAGAGCCACTATTATCGATACAAATAATAAAGTCAGTACTGGTTTGAGCATTAAGAAAATTCATGGATGTTAAAAATGCCATGAGCATGAGTAGAAAAAGTTTTTTCATAGTTAAAAAGTTTTGTTATTTGGTTAAGCTAAAGATAATAAATTTTCTTACATCGGTGACATATTTAAATTAAAAAATAAAAAAGCCACTCAATTGAGTGGCTCATATTTTAAAATGGGTTTAAAGATTATTTACCTTCTTCCATTTTTCTTTTTAATTCTGCTAATGCATCGATATCACCTAAAGTTGATCTTTCTTCGTTGTTTGAAGAAGACGATGTATTATTAGATCTGTTGTTAGAGTTATCTCTTACATTTTTCTTCTCTTCATCTCTGAAGATTCCTGTGTGAGAAACTACTACTCTCTTGAATTCCTTGTTGAATTCAATCACTTTGAAATCAGCTTCTTCACCTTTTTTGATTTTAGATCCGTCTTCCTTCTCTAATAATCTTGATGGGCAGAAAGCTTCAACCTCAGCATCTTCAAACTGTACAGAAGCACCTTTATCGTGTACTTCTACCGCTTTACCAGCGTGGATCGTTCCTTCAGCATATTTAGTTTCGAATGCATCCCAAGGGTTTTCAGTCAATTGCTTGTGACCTAGAGATAATCTTCTAGCCTGGATGTCAAGTTCAAGAACTACAACATCTAGCTTATCACCAACTGCACAGAATTCAGATGGGTGCTTGATTTTCTTAGTCCAAGAAAGATCAGAGATGTAGATTAAACCGTCGATACCTTCTTCTAATTCTACGAATACTCCGAAGTTAGTGAAGTTTCTTACAGTTCCTACATGCTTAGATCCTACAGGATATTTAGCTTCGATATTTTCCCATGGATCTTTGCTTAATTGCTTGATACCCAAAGAAATTTTTCTGTCTTCTCTGTCTAAAGTTAATACTTCAGCTTCTACTTCATCACCTACTTTCACGAAGTCACCGGCAGATCTCAAGTGAGTAGACCAAGACATTTCAGAAACGTGGATTAATCCTTCAACACCAGGAGCGATTTCTACAAATGCACCATAGTCAGCAAGAACAACTACTTTTCCTTTTACTTTATCTCCAACTTTTAAGTCAGCAGAAAGAGCATCCCAAGGGTGAGCTTCTAATTGCTTCATACCCAATTGGATTCTTGTTTTCTCATCATCAAAGTCAAGGATAACCACTTTTACAGTCTGTCCGTCCTCAAGAATTTCAGATGGATGGTTCACTCTAGACCAAGAAAGATCTGTGATGTGGATCAATCCATCAACACCTCCAAGGTCGATGAATACACCGTAAGAAGTAATATTCTTAACAGTACCTTCAAGAACTTGTCCTTTTTCAAGCTGAGCGATGATTTCTTTTTTCTGACCTTCGATATCTGCTTCGATCAATGCTTTGTGAGATACAACTACGTTTTTGAACTCAGGGTTGATTTTCACAACTTTGAACTCCATAGTTTTACCTACGAACTGATCGTAATCTTTGATTGGCTTAACGTCGATCTGAGAACCAGGTAAGAATGCTTCGATTCCGTGTACGTCAACGATCATACCTCCTTTAGTTCTAGACTTAACAAAACCGTTTACGATTTCACCTGTTTCGTGAAGTTCGTTTACTTTATCCCAAGCTTTAAGCGTTCTTGCTTTTCTGTGAGATAACTGTAACTGACCAGTTTTGTCTTCTCTTCTGTCAACCATTACTTCTACCTCGTCACCTACTTTAAGGCCTTGGTTGTAACGGAATTCGTTAAGAGAAATAACACCTTCAGATTTGAAGTTGATGTCTACGATAGCTTCCTTGTCAGTTAATCTTACAACTTTCCCAACTAAAACGTCGTTATCGCTTAGGTTGTTAAGAGATCCGTTGTAGATTTCCTCAAGATCGCTTTTCTCTTTTCTAGCATCAGCATCAAGACCAGATTCGAAAGAATCCCAGTCAAATTGTTCAGGTGCTACGTTTTGATTTAATAATAATTCTGCTGAATTTGTCTCTTTTGACATAATTCTAATAAAATTTGTATTCCTTCTCTTTCAACGGTTTGAATAAATGTGAATTGAAAAATACGGAAGTAATTAATTTTTAGTTATTTACTTTTCAAACCTTTTCGCCACAAAAGTGGGTGCAAAGATAGTAATTTTATTTAAGATAAACAACAATTCAGAATTTTGATTTTTAACCTGTAATTAATTGATTTTCAGATTTAATTAAATAGTATTTTGCAGTTTTGACTTATACAATTCAAGAATTTCATGCTACCTTTCAATGGATGAGTTGATGACTCAATAGCTAATTATTAAAATATCAAAATGAGACAATATTTTTTTTTATCTTTAACCTTAAATTTTTGAATGATGAAAAAGCTCGCTTCTTTACTGCTAATTCTGATTATCCGTTTATTGTATGCACAAAATGATACCGAAGCGGCCAAAGCACTTCTGATGCGAATAGCCCCGGCATATAAAGATAAAATAATATTCAAAAAAGAAATGGGTCCCGGAAAGGATTTCTACCAGCTTGAGTACAAAAAAGACCACCTTATCATCACAGCGAATTCCGCAAATTCTATGGCGGTAGGATTAAATTTTTTCCTTATAACTTATTGCAAAACCTCTGTTTCATGGTATGCCGATAACCGGATAGAAGTTCCCGCAGAATTTCCTAAACTCTCAGGAACTGTAAAAAACGAATCTCGCGTTAATAACCGTTTTTTTCTGAATTACTGCACATTCGGCTACACAATGCCCTGGTGGAAATGGAAAGACTGGGAACGCTTCATCGACTGGATGGCAATGAATGGCGTTAATCTCCCTCTTGCCATAACCGGACAGGAAAAAATATGGCTGAATGTATGGAAGAAATTCGGATTTTCAGAAGAGGGAATCAGAAGTTATTTCACCGGTCCAGCTTATCTCCCATGGCACAGAATGGCCAATATTGATCACTGGGAAGGGCCGCTGCCCATGTCATGGATTGACGGACAGGCCGAACTGCAACAAAAGATTTTGAAAAGAGAGCGTGAACTGAACATGAAACCGGTCTTGCCGGCCTTTGCAGGACACGTACCAAAGATTCTCAAAGATAAATTTCCGAATGCAAAGATTACTTCGCTGGGAGAATGGGGAGATTTTGACCGGAAATATGAAAGCTATTTTCTCGATTCCTTTGACCCTCTTTTTGAAAAAATTCAGGAAGAATTTCTTAAAGAGCAGACTAAATTATTCGGAACAGATCACATCTACGGAACAGATCCTTTCAATGAAGTCACGCCGCCAAGCTGGGAACCACAAGATCTTGCCAATGTATCACAACACATTTATACATCAATGGCTAAAGTAGATGAAAAAGCACAATGGCTACAAATGGGATGGATATTTTATTTTCAAAAAGATAAATGGACCACCGAAAGGATAAAGGCTTTCCTACAGGCAGTTCCACAAGACAAAATGATTCTTTTGGATTATTATTGCGATCACACTGAAATATGGAAAACTACCGATTCCTTTTTTGGTCAGCCTTATATCTGGTGCTATCTCGGAAACTTTGGAGGAAATACCTCTATTAAAGGAAACCTGGCTGAAATTGATAAAAGAATTGAAAATACATATCAAAACGGGGGTAAAAACCTCTGGGGACTAGGAGCCACGCTGGAAGGCTTTGGAAACAATCCGATGATGTATGAATTTGTTTTAAATAAGGCCTGGACGCATTCAAAATCAAAAGAAGAATTTATATTAAATTATGCTCATTCCAGATCAGGAAGCACAGATTCTCAAACATCCGAAGCCTGGAAAATTTTATCAGAAAAAATCTATACCGAATCCGCAGATTTGGGAAATGCAGATCTTACCAATTCCAAACCGGTTTTTGAAAAATCAGGCAGCTGGACGACCAATTTCACCATCAATTACAGCAACAAAGATCTGCTGCAAGCCTGGAAACTTCTGATTGATAGTAAATCAGATACCGATAATTATAAGGACGATCTTGTAGTCGTGGGAAAACAAGTCATAGGAAATTATTTTCCGGTGCTGAGAGATTCATTTACCCTAGCCTATCGTAAAAAAGACATTCCAGCGATGAAAGAATCAGGAAAAAAAATGCTGGATCTTATTAGTGATATAGATCTGTTATTATCTGCCAACAAGAATTTTCTGGTTGGAAAATGGATTAATGATGCTAAGGCAATGACAGATATTCCCGGTGAAAAGGCTTATTATGAAAAGGATGCGAGAAAAATCATTACCGTTTGGGGAGAAAAAGGGAAAGGATTGAATGACTACGGCAACCGTTCTATTTCCGGACTCATGAAAGATTATTATGGTGAAAGATGGCGGATCTTTATTAATGCTTCAATCAAAAGTGCTGAACGAAACATTCCGGTCGATGAAAAAGAAATCCTGAAAAAAGTAGATGATTTCTCCTGGGAGTGGAGCGAAAAACAAAATGCTTATCCGGACCAGCCTCATGGTGACGCAAAAAAGATCAGCAAATTATTATATCAGAAATATGCACTTTTAATATTAAATACCAAATAGATGGAAAAAAGTAAACGTTCTCTTTCGCTTGACGTTTTCCGTGGAATGACCGTATGTTTTATGATTATCGTCAATACATCAGGAAACTGGGCAACCACTTACGTACCTCTATTACACGCCAACTGGAACGGATTTACACCCACCGATCTCGTTTTCCCGTCATTCCTTTTTGCTGTCGGAAACTCAATGAGTTTTGTCATGGATAAATGGAAAACCATGTCTCAGCGTGAAGTCCTGTACAAAATTTTTAAAAGAACTTTCATCATTTTTCTTCTGGGATTTCTGATGTATTGGTTCCCTTTCTATAAATTGGATCCGGATTTCAACAAACTGCCCTTTCCATTTTCAGAAACAAGAATTTTTGGGGTTTTGCAGCGTATTGCTATTTGCTATGGACTTGCTTCGCTCTTATTATATTATTTTAAACCAAAGATTTCGCTATACATTAGCGCAGTAATTTTAATGGTTTACTGGATTATTTTTATTTTATATGGCCCATATGATATTCATAAAAACCCGGTTCTCGATTTAGATTTAAGTCTTTTTGGAGAAAATCACCTGTACAAAGGTGAAGGATTTGCGTTTGATCCGGAAGGTTTACTAAGTACTTTTCCAGCTTTGGTCAATGTATTTGCAGGATACTTTGCCGGAAAATACATCCGGGAAAAAGGCATAAATTATGAAATGCTTTCGAAGCTATTCCTTACCGGGTTTGTTCTTTTAGCTGCAGGATTTATGTGGAATTATGAATTTCCGATCAATAAAAAGCTCTGGACAAGCTCGTATGTGTTTCTTACCATTGGATTGGACCTTATGATTCTGGGAATAATTATCTATTATTCAGATTTTCTAAAAAAATCCAATGGCATTTACTTTTTTCAGGTTTTCGGAAAAAATACACTGGCTATTTATCTGTTCTCAGAGATTTTACCTATTGTTCTTTATTATATTCCGGTCGGAAAAATCAGCAGTTATTCATGGATTTATAAAAATATTTTCGCAAAATTCGGAGATTACAACGGAGCATTTTTATTTGCTTTTTCTATAATGATGATTTGCTGGGGTGTAGGATACTGGCTCGATAAAAAAAGAATATATATCAAAATTTAAATAACTCTCTCTGTGAATCAACGTTGACTATATTAATGTTTAATTTCAAAATAAACCATCCCACGGCAACCAACACCAAATTCATTACCTTTGCACCATGGAATTAGAATCGATCTACAAAAAACTGCAGATTCAGGAGATGAATCAGATGCAGAAATCTGCATATAAAGCTACGGAAAATAATCAAGATGTTGTTTTGCTCTCTCCTACCGGTTCAGGGAAAACACTTGCTTTTCTGTTTCCTGTTCTCAGAAATCTTAAGAAGAATACGCCCGGAATTCAGACTTTGATCTTAATTCCTTCAAGAGAATTGGGATTACAGATCGAGCAGGTTTTCAAATCGATGGGAACCGATTTTAAAGTTTCGGTCTGCTACGGCGGTCACGACAAAAAGATTGAAGTTAATAATTTAATTCAGGCTCCGGCGGTTTTGATAGGAACACCGGGAAGGATTGTTTATCATTTAAGAAACAATAATTTCGATCCGAAAACAATTCAGACGTTGGTTTTGGATGAATTCGACAAAGCGCTCGAACTGGGTTTCCATAAAGATATGGAATTCATTTCCAATTCTTTAAAAAATGTTTCACAAAGGATTCTGACTTCCGCAACAGCAATGGATGAAATTCCTGAGTTTACAGGATTGAAAAATGAAAAAGTGGTTGATTTTTTAAAATTAGCCGAAGCAAAGCCGGATATTCAGTTAAAAAAAGTAATGACCATTTCCGAAGAAAAATTAGATACTCTGTTTAATCTGATCTGCAAGATCGGCAATAAAAGAACATTGATTTTTTGTAACCACAGAGAAGCGGTGGACCGTATTTCTGAACTTTTGCGTGAAAAAGGTATCGACCGGGAAACTTTCCACGGCGGAATGGAACAGGACGAAAGAGAACGTGCTTTGCTGAAATTCAAAAACGATTCGGCGAGGATTTTAATCACTACCGATCTGGCCTCAAGAGGATTGGATGTACCTGAGGTTGAATCGATTGTACATTACCAGTTACCGTATCAGGAAGATGCTTTCATTCACAGGAACGGCCGTACCGCAAGGATGAATACAAAAGGCTTCGTCTATCTGATCATGACTGCGGAGGAAAATTTCCCTTTCATTAAAAATGATACTCCGGAGGAAAGTGTTGCAGGATTTACTAAAGTTCCGGAAAAGCCGCATTTCCAGACCATTTATATCAGCGCCGGAAAAAAAGATAAAGTCAACAAAGTGGACATTGTAGGCTACCTGCTTAAGAAAGGCGAACTCCAGAAAGAAGATGTAGGACTGATCGAAGTGAAAGATTCGACTTCTTATGTTGCGGTTTCAAGAAACAAAATAAATATCCTTCTGAAAAAACTCGCCAATGAAAAACTCAAAGGCAAAAAAGTGAAAATGGAAGTGGCTTATTGAGATTGAGTTTAAGGTTGAGGTTGAGGCTAGGGTAAAGTATTAGAAAATTATTGAATTTTAATCTTAACCTTAGCCTCAACCTTTAATTATTTTACTCCCTTCACTTTTGTTGGTAAGGTATAAACAGATTTACTAGCAGTGATAAACAATACATTATGGTCTTTTCCACCGAATGTAACATTTGCCGTCCAATCCTCATCGATAGGGATGTGGTAGATTTTTTTACCTTCATTATTAAAAACGTGCACGCCTTTTCCGGTAAGGTAAAGATTTCCGTGTTTATCTATTGTCATTCCGTCTGAGCCCATTTCGCAAAACAGTTTCTTTTCAGAAAGCTTTCCTTCTCCCAAAATGTCATAAACGTAGGTTTTTCCGGCATCGATATCAGAAACATAAAGCTTCTTAAATTTTTCACTTCCTACAATGCCGTTAGGTTGTGCAAATGTTTCAATTTTTGAAACATTTCCGTCTTTGCTCCTGTAATAAAGGCTTTTATGTGGAAGCTCCTGTTTAAAATCGATCCAGTAATCCCTTTCATACAAAGGATCTGTAAAATACATTCCGCCGAATTTATCATTCCAAATATCATTCGGACCGTTCAATCTTTTGCCTTCAAATCCTTTCAGTAAAACCTGAATTTTTTTGTCTTTTGAAATTTTCCAGATTTCGCCGTTATCATCAGAGCAGGTGATCAGATTATCATCTTTGTCGAAATGTGTACCGTTGGCTCTGCCTGTTTTGTCTAAAAATTCAACCACTTTATTGGTTTTCCAGTCCCAGTAATAAATTTTGTCATTGGGCTGATCGGTAAAATAAACGTTTCCTTCTTTATCCGAAGAAGGGCCTTCTGTAAAAGTAAACTGATCCGAAATTCTTTCCGGCTTTACATCTTCATAAAACATATTATTAGTATTTACTGATTTGCAGTTAAGTAATACTAAAACCAAACCAACCGGAGCGAGCCGCAGGATATTTTTCATACAACATTAAATTTTTAAGGGTACAATTTACGATTTGTTGAAAGAGATTCAAAGATTATTTTCTCATTTATGAACATTAGAAATAATTTTTAAGATGTCCTAATTATCCTATTTAAAGCGAAGATCATATTAGTATTGAAAGGCATTATTCATGAGCTTTGCAAAGACCGGGGACAACAATGCTCTTTTCGGCCTGAAATTAATATTAAAACGATGAATACACAATCCAACAGCTTTCAGACGCTGGAAAAAGACGATCAGGATTTCAGAAATTCAGTCGGCACCATGGATGAAACCGGAAAAAGAAAATGGGTCTATCCCCGAAAGCCAAAGGGAAAATTCACCAATTACAGAAATTATACAAGCTATCTCCTGCTCGCGCTTTTTTTTGGATTGCCTTTTGTGAAAATCAATAACAATCCGTTTTTTATGTTTAATGTGATCGACAGGAAATTTTTCTTCTTCGGACAACCTTTCTATCTTCAGGACTTTTTTATTCTTGCTTTGGGGGCGGTGACTTCGGTAATATTCGTCATGCTTTTCACTGTGGTTTTCGGAAGAATTTTCTGTGGCTGGCTTTGCCCTCAGACCATTTTTATGGAAAGTGTTTTCAGAAAAATAGAATTTTGGATCGAAGGCGACCGTAACAAGCAGATAAAACTCGACCGACAGGAATGGGACAACGAAAAAATCAGGAAAAGGATTTTAAAATGGTCTGTTTTTGCAGTAATTTCTATTATTATTACCAACTTTATGTTCATGTATATTGTTGGTTACGAAGAAGTCTTCAGAATTATTTCTCATGGGCCGGCAGATAATCCATTCAAATTTATTGCAATGGTTGCTTTTACTGCTATTTTCTATTTTGTTTTCACATGGCTTCGTGAGCAGGTTTGTACATTGGTCTGCCCTTACGGAAGGCTGCAGGGCGTTTTGATTGATAAAAATACCATCAATGTGTATTACGATTTCAGAAGAGGTGAAAACCGTTCAAAATGGAGAAATAATGAAGACAGAAAAACTGCCGGAAAAGGAGATTGTATCGACTGTAATCAATGCGTGATCGTATGTCCTACGGGAATAGACATCCGGAACGGCCAACAACTGGAATGTGTAAATTGCACGGCTTGCATTGATGCCTGTAATGAAGTAATGGAAAAAGTAGGCCTTCCGAAAGGACTCATCCGATACGCCACAGAAGCCGAAATTGAAAATCAGGAAAAATTTACATTTACTTCCAGAATGAAAGCGACGGCTGTTTTCTTAGCTTTGTTAATAGGATTTTTAGGATTTCTAATGTACGACAGAGGTTCGATGGAAGCCAAGTTCATTAAACCGGCAGGATCAACATTTTTCGTTAAAAACGGAAAAATAACGAATACTTTTATTTATACTCTTTTAAATAAGTCCAATGAAAAGAAAACATTAACCATAAAAGTTTTGAATCCTAAAAATGCAGAAATAGAATTCTTTGGCAATGAAAAAATTACGTTAAAAGGAGATCAGATCTTAAAAGGAAATATCAATATTTCTTTCCCTGAAAAAGAGATTAAATTTTCAAAGCAAAATATGACGATCGGAGTTTTTGATGAAAAAGGAAATCTTGTCGATTCTTTCGATACCATTTTTGAAGGGCCTTTCCAGTTGGTATTATAATGTTTTATGATTTATACATTTTAATAAACTGCGTCGGAGTCATCCCGGAAGATTTTCTAAAAACTCTTACAAAATAAGAATATTCTTCATATCCAAGACGGAAAGCGATCTCTCCAAGGCTTTCATCAAGGTAGATCAGCATTCTTTTGGCTTCAAGAACTACTCTTTCCGTGATGAGATCTGTTGCCGTTTTCCTGACAACCGTCTGCATGATCCGGTTCAGATGCTTGGGGGAAATATCCATCAGAGAGGCATAAAATGCAACAGATTTTTCTTTGGTAAAATGTTCCTCAACAAGATCTTCAAAATCCTGATAATGTTTAAAGTAGGAAAGACCGACGGATGAAGAAAGATGGTCAAAATCTTTTGAAAACAACCTTGTAGAATGAATAAAAACCTGTGACAGTAGTGATAATATCAAGCCGTTTTTCATGAAGTTTTGAGAATGATATTCATTTTCAAGTTTATGGATAATATAGATGTATTCTTTTAAATAATCATCATCCAGCTGAAGTTTTCGCGGAAAATGCACTGATCCGAAAAAAGGAAAAGTCCTGAGCTTCTGGTTCACATAATGTATTTCATAAAAATCCTGAGAGCAAAAGAAAATATAACCGTCGATATCCGCAGAAAGCTCCCAGCTATGGATCTGTCCGGGAGACATAAAAAAGAGACTCCCCGGAGAAACGTCATATTTCTGAAAATCGATTTCGTGAATACCTTTTCCCTGTGTAAAAAGAATGGTGGCATAAAAATCGTGACGGTGAGGTTTTTCCAAATGCCGGTGACCCACGATCAAATGCTTTTTCAGGGTACTGAAATAAAATTCAGAGGTATTTTTCCCTCCCTGAAACAAATCCATATTGAGTACCGAAATAGAATTCACGTTGGTTTTATTTTAGTCCAAAAATACTGAAAAACAACAATAATGTTATCAAGTCCGAAAATGAATTTTACCGTAATAATACGTAAAGATCAACTTTTCAGGCGTTATATTGCTGAAGAAAATTAAAAAATTTTTATCTTTGAGAATTACGATTTCAAAAATGAAGATAAATTTACCAGATAAGCTGTATTATTCTATAGGAGAAGTTGCGAAAGCATTTGATGTAAATACTTCATTGATACGCTATTGGGAGCAGGAATTCCCTATTATCAAACCTAAAAAGAATAAAAAAGGTAACCGATATTTCACTCCGGAAGACATAAAAAATCTTCAGATCATTTATCATTTGGTTAAAGAAAAGGGTTATACCCTTGACGGGGCGAAAATTGCACTTACTACCAACAGCAAAATCTCGGAAACCATTACCCTGATCGACAGACTTGAATTTGTAAAAGCTGAATTGCTGAAACTTAAAGATTCTCTTGTTGAAAAAGACAGCGAGTAAATAAAATTTTAAGTTTATTCTTTAAATAGATTTATTTTTTTAATCATTTATCTGAATTTATATTCTAAACTCAATCAATCGTAACTTGCTCATTGCTAATAACTGAAAGAATCATTAAGTTTACGGCAATGAAAAAAAGTTATTACCAAAGATTAGCAGGTATTGGAATCCTCTTGATTATTTTATTTGCTTTTCAAAAATACAGAAGTAAGGGAAAAGAGGATTTTTCTGAGGTCCATTTTATCACCAATAATTCCACCGTATTAAAATTAGCAGAATTTGATCCTAATGAGCTGGATGAAAAGCAATGGCAGAACTTAGGCTTCACTACGAAGCAGGTTAAAACAATTCTCAACTATAAAAAAGTGGTTGGGGGAGAGTTTTCATCCAAAGAACAATTCAGAAAATGCTTTGCCATTTCGAGTGAAAAATTTTCTGAACTTGAACCGTATATTCTTTTACCGGAAAATAGTCGTGAAGCTAAATTCTCTCATTTTAAAAATTTTGAGAAAAAATTAATTACAGTTTCCGGTAAATTTAATCCTGATCTTTATTCAGTAAATGATTGGATAAGAATGGGATTTTCTGAACGACAGGCAGAAGCTATTATAAAATATAAAAGCTATCTGGGAGGCAGTTTTGTGAGCAAAGAGAAATTCAAAGAATGTTTTATCATCAGTGAAGAAAACTTTGAAAAGATCAATCCTTACCTGCTTTTGCCTGAAAAGACGCCTGCGAATTATAATAAGTATGCTAAAAATTTAAGTGCTAATAACACCAAAATCCAATATCATGCTTTCGATCCGAATACTTTGAAATTAGAGGACTGGAAATCATTTGGTTTTTCCGAAAAACAGGCACAAACGATTGTCAATTACCGCAATAGAAATTTAAAAGGGAGCTTTAAAAGTATAGAAGACATTCAGAAATGCTTTGTGATTTCCGTTGAAAAATTCGAGGAAATGAAGCCTTTTATCAGATTAAATCCGGCAACAATAGCAAATAATGGAATTCAAAAATCCGAAATCAAACAACAGGAAAAAACTGATTTCTCAAAAGTTGATTTAAATTCTATTACTTTTAAACAGCTCATGGAATTTGGGTTCGATGAAAAAGCGGCCGGTTCCATGCTTGGTTTCAGAAAAAAATTAGGAGGATTTGTTAGTAAAGAGCAAATTTTAACCACTTACAACATCGATCCGGAACTAATGAAGAAATTACTTTCTGTAGCTCAGCTAAACACCTCAAACGTTCCTAAATATACATTAATGGATGCTCCGGAAGAATGGCTGAAAAATCATCCTTATTTCAAATATTCTGCAGAAAAAATCATCTTTTACCGACTCAGTGAAAAAGATGAAAAGAAAATTTGGAAACTACTGAGAACTAAACCAGAATATGAAGCGAGAATGAAGCTTTACCTTAAATAATATAATTGATGGATCGAAATACTTAATGATTTACGATTAATGCAACTTAATCAAATGTTTTACTTGAATCTTCAACAAGTCTTTGCAACGTTGAAAGTTCGTCTTCCGTAAGATCTCTCCATTTTCCGATAGGAAGGTCTAATTTTATATTTAAAACCCTGATGCGTTTCAGCTTTTTAACTTCATAGCCCAGATATTCGCACATTCTGCGAATCTGGCGGTTTAATCCTTGTGTTAAAACGATGCGGAAATTCATTTCGTCAATTTTTTCTACCTCGCACTTCTTGGTGACGGTATCTAAAATCGGTACTCCGTTTCGCATTTTATCGAGGAATTTTGGGGTAATCGGCTTGTCAACCCGCACAATATATTCTTTGCCGTGATTATTTCTCGACCGTAGAATTTTATTCACAATATCACCATCACTGGTCAGAAGAATTAGTCCTTCACTTGGCTTATCCAAACGTCCTATAGGAAAAATCCTTTTTGGATGGTTAATATAGTCGATGATGTTATTTTGTTCTCGTTTGGTGTCCGTTGTACAAACAATACCTACAGGTTTATTAAATGCTATATAAACATGATCTTCTTCCAGTTCGCGAATGGGTTTACCGTCGACCTCAATTACATCTTCATCGGAAACTTTAGTTCCCATTTCCGGAATTTTTCCGTTGATCTTAATTCTTCCCTCCTCCAAAAGCTTGTCTGCCGTTCTTCTGGAGCAGTAGCCAACTTCTGAAAGATATTTGTTAATACGTGTTTTTTCCATTAATCTTCTCCGTAACCTGTATAATTTTTATTACTGAAAATAGTCACACCATAGCTCAAACCAACAAAAAACGGACTGGAATTCCCCAGTTTATGACTTTCCAGAAAAATACCTCCTTCCTGACTTAATCTCTTTGAATAGGAAACCTGCATTCCCAGTCTTCCTCCCCAAAATTCAGCATCAGAAACGACTGCGTTATTCAGCTGTTTACCATAATTTAATTCGATATAAAAAGACCTGTCGCCCGGATCAAAAATAAATTTAGGCTGTACCATCAGGTAGATCAGATGATAATTATCCTGAATAAAACTATATCTGAATCCTGCGCCTAAGGCAAAGTTAGGAAGGAAATTGTAACCGCCAATAGCAGTAATTCCGTATGTGAATTTCCTTGGAGGCTCGGAATTGATGTATTGTGTATTGTTGGGAACTTCTTTTTCTTTATTTAATTTAAACCCAAGATTAAGTGACGGATTAAAATAAAATCCCATCGTCTTTGAAACCTTCGTTTCCTGAGCAAAAATGACTGAGAAAGAAATCAAAGCCAACAGCAAAAGTAATTTTTTTTTCATGGTTTATTAAATTTAAAATCATTATCCAAAAAATCAGACGTTGCCTCTTCAATGTTATATTCTCCGATTTTGGTTCTCCTCAATTGTGTAAGATACGCTCCTACTCCCAGTTCCTGTCCGATATCATAGGCAAGACTTCGGATATAGGTTCCTTTTGAACAGCCCACCGTGAAACTTACGAATGGAAGATCAATTTTAACGTCATTCAGATAAAAAATAGTTGTCTTTCGGGATTTCATTTCCACTTCCTCTCCTGCTCTTGCCAGATCATACGCTCTTTTTCCGTCAATCTTTATGGCAGAAAACACCGGCGGCGTCTGATCTATTTCACCAATAAATTTTTGCAAGGCATTGCTAATCTGATCTTCCGTAACATCCGAAATATCCTGATGAAGAATTTCAGGTTTTTCGGTATCGTAAGATTCGGTCTGCACTCCAATTTTTATTTCTGTCCAGTATTCTTTGGGCGCGTCCTGAATTTCAGGAATTTTTTTCGTGAATTTTCCACAGCAGACGATCAGAAGTCCGGTTGCTCTCGGATCCAAAGTTCCGGCGTGACCAATTTTGAATTTTTTAGGAAGATTAAACTCTTTTTTGAGTTTATATTTCATTTTATTGACAGCCTGAAATGATGTCCAATCCAAAGGTTTGTCCAGTAAAAATAGGTGTCCTGATTGTAAATCTTCAGCAGTCATTAGCTTATGAGTAATAAGTAATTTAATATTTATTTTTAAAACTTATTTAAAAAAATAGAAATATATCAATAAAGCTACTCCGACAAAAATACGGTACCAGCCCCAAGGTTTAAAACCATATTTATTTAAAACGCCGATGAATGCTTTAATGGCGATTAATGCAACAACAAAAGCAACGATATTTCCTACAATAAAAATAGTAATATGATCCTGTGAAGCCATAATCATTTCGTAGCCCTTCTGTGGATTTGCCGTTTCTTTACCCCAGGTTTTTACAAAAATGGAATAAACCGTTACGGCCAGCATCGTAGGAACTGCGAGAAAGAATGAAAATTCTGCCGCCGCTTTTCTGGTTAATCCCTGCGTCATCCCACCGATAATGGAAGCTGCACTTCGG
Source organism: Chryseobacterium lineare (assembly GCF_977014045.1). NCBI lineage: Bacteria > Pseudomonadati > Bacteroidota > Flavobacteriia > Flavobacteriales > Weeksellaceae > Chryseobacterium > Chryseobacterium lineare. Next base: position 1,860,690 of record NZ_CDRNIQ010000001.1, read on the forward strand.
CTGGTTCCGGGCATCATTGCCAAACATTGCCAAAAACCGATCGTAACAGCTTTTTTTATAGTAATCCCCTTTTCGTCGTCAATTTTAGGATTTTTAAACCATTCATCCGCAAATAACAAAATCACACCCCCCAATACCAAAACCGATGATATAGCGATCTGATTTCCCAAAACCGCTTCAATTTTATCATCAAAAAGATATCCCAAAACCAAAGCAGGAATTACGGCGAAAGCGAGTTTAAAATAAAACTGTAAATTTTTAAGATCAAAGAATTTCTTCCAGTATGCCACTACAACAGAAAGAATCGCCCCAAACTGAATAGAAACCTGAAACATTTTTAAAAACTCGTCTTCCGGCAGCCCCATCAGGCTTGCTGTAAACCCCATATGTGCGGTTGAGGAGATTGGAAGGTATTCCGTTAACCCCTCAACGATAGCAATGATTATTGCTTTGATTAAATCCATAAATTTTGTATTTATCAAAAAAAACTTTGTCAAAGTTCAGAACCTTGACAAAGTTGTACCTTATAAAATGTATTTATTTTCTTTTCAAAATCGCGTAAACTTCAATAACAAAACCGATTACAACGAATAAAGGTGCAATTCTGATTCTGCGAATAGAAAAAATATCTTCGTTCCAGGAATTCGGATCAAATTTTCCGTCTACGGTATTGGCATCGTGTCCCATCATCAGTAAAAAACCTACTACAATAAATGCAAGACCGATAAGCATCCATTTGAAGTTCTGCTTTCCGAAATAGAATGTATTTTCCTGAGGTGCTTCAGTTATTTCTTTTCCAAAGCTGTCTGCGGAAAATTTATTTGTTTTTTTGCTCATTTTAAGAATAATATAAATCGTCTACGTTTGATCTTAAGAATCTCCAGGTGGCAATCACCGTACTTAAGACCGTAATAAAAATTCCAACTCCGAATACCAGTAATACCAGCCAGAAATATTGATTGTTGTCCTGTACAAAGGCAGAGCCTATTTGACTTGTAAAGTAATACCAGAGTCCAAACAGAGCCAAAAGCCCTATTACAGAGCCAATTGTACCCAAAACCACAGCTTCAATAATAAAAGGCTTAAGAATAAATCTTCTTTTCGCCCCCACCAGCTGCATGGTCTTAATGATAAATCTTTTGGAGAATATTTTCAGGCGGATCGAGTTGTTGATCAGCACGACCGCCAGTATTAAAAATAGTATGGAGAAACCTAAAATCCACTTAAGGATTCGGCTTAAATTATTGTAAACATCAACCATTAAGGTACTGTCATTTTTCACATCAATAATCCCCGGAACTGCTTTAATAGCCTTTAAAGCCTGATCGATTTTTGCAGGATCCACATATTCCGGTTTAAGGGCAATTTCTATGGATGAAGGGAATATATTTTCTTCAAAAAGTGCGTCTGTATCGATTCCCATGCTTTTTTTAGCTTCTTGAGACGCCATTTCTCTCGTAATGTAAGTCGCTTTTTTTACAGGGGCCAGTGTCTGAATTTCTTTAAAAACCTCAGCTTCCATTTTTGCAATCTTCAGAGAATCTTTAGCATTATAGTTTTCATCAAAATAAGCATTTACGACAAGCTGTTCTTTGATATAATCGGAATATTTCTGGGCATTAATTAAAATAAGTCCCATTAATCCTAGTAAAAATAACACTAAGGCGATACTTATTACTACAGTAATATTGCTAGACCTAAGCCTTTTCTTATTAAATTCCTCTACAGATTTAGCCATTAATATTAAAATTTTTGGCTAAAATAGAAAAAAACTTCCGAAATTTGGGAACGAAAAAGAGAAAATCACTGTTAATAAAATCATAAAAACTTTGAGTGTAAAAGCAAAAAAGCATCTTGGTCAGCACTTTCTGACAGATGAAAACATCGCGAGGAAAATCGTGGAAGGTCTGAGTTTTGAAGGCTATAAAAACATCATGGAAGTAGGTCCAGGAATGGGTGTTCTTACCAAATATCTGCTGGAAAAAGACCAGAATATTTACCTTGCGGAAATTGATAAAGAATCAATCGAATATCTAAAAAATAATTACGATAAAGTATCGGAAGAGACTTTTGTGGGTGATTTTCTAAAACAGGATTTTCAGTTTACCAATAGTGAGCAGATCGCTGTTATCGGCAATTTTCCTTACAATATTTCCTCGCAGATTTTGTTTAAGATTATTGATCACTATGAGCTGATTCCCGAGATGGTCGGAATGTTCCAGAAAGAAGTTGCTGAAAGAACGGCCGCCGTTCCCCGAACAAAAGATTACGGAATACTTTCTGTGTTGATCCAGGCTTATTATGATACGTCTTACCTGTTTACCGTTCATGAAAATGTATTTAACCCGCCTCCGAAAGTAAAATCTGGTGTCATCAGAATAACACGAAATCCGAAAGAAGGACTTGCCGGAAATGAAGTTTTATTTAAACAGATCGTCAAAGCAGGGTTTAACCAGAGAAGAAAAAAACTCTCAAATGCATTGAAAATTCTCAATATTCCCGAAGCTTTAAAAACTCACGAATTTATGGATAAAAGAGCTGAAGAATTGAGTGTAACAGATTTTATTTCCTTCACACAGCTCTGGAAAAACAATCAATAAAAATTTTAGTTTAAATGATAAAAACCTCCCAGAATATCAATTTCCGGGAGGTTTTTATCATTTAAAAGTAAATTCAATTTTCCAGTTTGTGAACTTTTTTGGTACCTTCATACATTTCATATTGCAGGAATCTTGTCTCCAATTTTCCATTGAAAAGTTTGATTTTTCTGGAAGGGCGAAGTCCTATTTTCTTTACTGCTTCAAGATCCGATGAGATCAACCATGCTAAAGTATTAGGATAATTTGTTTTGAAAGTATCTCCTATTTTTCTGTAAAAATCTTCGTCATTAATCGAAATTCTCTCATCATAAGGCGGATTGAAAACCATTAATAACGGGAAAAGCTCTTTTTTGGAATCAAAGAAGTTCTGCTTTCTTACTTCTATAACATCTTCCATTTCAGCAGCTTCAATATTGATTCTGGCAGCGTTGAGCATTCTTGCATCAATATCGTATCCTACAATTTTTCCGGTAAATTCTTTAACCCTGTTGATTCTGAATTCTTTAATTTTAGAAAACAAATCAGCATCATAATTTTTCCAGTTCTGAAAAGCAAATCTCTTTCTGAAAATCTGTGGCGGAAGATCCATGGCGATCATTGCCGCTTCGATCAAAAGTGTTCCGGAACCGCACATAGGATCCAGGAAATTGCCTTTTCCGTCCCAGCCGGCCAAGTGAAGCATTCCGCTTGCCAGAACTTCATTAATCGGCGCCTCACCCTGCTCTCTTCTGTATCCTCTTTTAAATAACGGATCACCGGAAGAATCAAGAGAAATCGTGATTAATTCCCGATCAATATGAAGGTGAAATTTAATATCCGGACTTCTGGTTTCAACGTTGGGACGTCGTTTGAATTTCTCCTGAAAATAATCAACAATCGCATCTTTCATTTTCAGAGTGACAAATTGTGAATGCTTGAAAGTCTCGGAATTTACCGTTGCATCGATGGCAAAAGACTGTTCAACATCCATGAATTCTTCCCAATTAAAATTAAAAAGCCTGTCGTAAAACTGATGCTGATTAAAGGCTTTGAACTCATGTATCGGAACTAAAATTTTTAGGGCCGTTCTTGCAGAATAGTTTATTTTGTATAAAAAACCAAGGTCACCTTCACAATTTACTGCACGGTTTTTTACCTCAACGTTTCTTCCTCCCAGCTTTTTTATCTCATTTTCCAAAATCTGTTCGAGTCCGAAGAATGTTTTTATCTGAATCTTTATATTTTCTGTATCCATAATCAATTATTAAAGGTTTAAATATTTAAAAATGAGTAATTTGCAAAATAAAACAATTGCTTCATTGAATATTTCAATCTTCCAATATTAAATACTTTTTCCTTTTACCGCACAAATTTAGTTATTTTTGCATTATGGAATGGTTTGAATCTTGGTTTGATACCCCTTATTATCATTTGCTTTATAGTAACAGAGATTATACAGAAGCAGAAAACTTTATTACAAAACTTACAACAGACCTTCAGCTGGAGCCAAATTCTAAGATCATTGACCTGGCCTGCGGAAAAGGCAGACACTCTGTTTTTCTCAATAAATTGGGATATGACGTTCTTGGATTAGACCTTTCCAGACAAAGTATAGAATTTGACAGGCAGTTTGAAAATCAGACTTTAGTTTTTAACGTTCACGATATGAGAAACAAGATTGATGCAGATCCTATGGATGCCGTATTTAATCTTTTCACAAGTTTTGGGTACTTTGACAATGAAAGTGATGATAAGAAAGTTTTTCAGTCAGTTTATGATGTTTTAAAACCGGGAGGTTTTTTTGTTCTGGATTATCTGAATGAAGAATTCGTGCGAAAAAATATGATCCCTGAATCTACTATTACAAGAGGAGATATTGAGTTTAAAGTTACCAAAAAAATAGAAGGAAGACATATCATCAAAGATATCAGATTTGAAGACAAAGGGAAACCTTACCATTTTTTTGAAAAGGTAAAACTTCACACACGGGAAGCCATTAATTCGTATGCCGAAGAATGTGGTTTTGAAAGAATTAAAATCTGGGGAGATTATCAACTGAATGGATTTGATAAAGAAAATTCGCCCCGCTGTATTAATTTATTTAAGAAAAAATGACAACAGTTATTTTACTGATTTTAAGTGTTATTTCAGGAGTATTTCTGGGCAAGCATTTCGGTAAGAAAGAAAAACTGGCAAAAAATTTATTGATTTTAAGTGCCGGATTTCTTATCACCATTTGTCTTAATGAAGTGTTTCCACAAGTATATACTGCGCAAACAGGAAGCAGTCTCGGAATCTTTGTGATTGTGGGAGTTCTCTTACAAATGGTCCTGGAAGCTCTTACCAAAGGCTTTGAACACGGACATTTCCATCATCATAACGAGCATAATATTCTTCCGGTCGCCTTAATGGTTGGGCTATTTATTCATGCCTTTATTGAAGGGATTCCATTAGCAAACGAGGAACATCAGCTTTCGCCTTATCTTTGGGGAATTGTTTTTCATAATCTACCGATATCATTTATATTGGGCGCATTTTTATTTAACAGAAAGGAAGGATCAAAAAGCAGTTCTTATCCGTCGTTGCTAATTGTTGCTTTATTCGCGCTTGCATCGCCGATGGGAATGTTATTGGGTAATTATTTTAATCCGGATTTACAGCCTTATTTTCTGGCTATTGTAGGAGGAATATTTCTGCATATCTCTTCTGTTATCATCTTTGAAAGCAACAAAAGCCACAATATAGACTGGATAAAAATAGGACTCGTTATTCTGGGTGTTTCATTAGCATTAATCATGCACCTGTTCCATGATCATTCTCATTTGGAACATCATCATTAAAATTAATTTATAATAAATAAAAAGCTCCGAAAATACTTCGGAGCTTCTATTATATGATATTTATTGCAGCTTAAAATTTCCAACCAAATGTAATAAAGAAATTATTTCTTACATTTTTTACATCTGACACTGCATAAGCATCACTCGAAATTAAATTTGAAGGAGAATAGTATCCTGCTTCATAATTGCCATTAACCACACCATAAAGGAAAGGATTAGCATATTTAGAAGTTACATTCTGATAAGAGGCATCAATATAGAAAGATCTGAAATCATATCCTAAACCAAGCGATAAAGCATTTCTGTCATTCAGAATCAGATTATTATAAGACTGTCCCTGTGAAACACCTCCGTTATCAGTGTATCTGTCGATAGTAAGGGCATCGAACGGACTTGAAGCATATGAATATCCTCCTCTTAATCTGAACTGTTTCAATCGATATTCAGCCCCGATTTTCACTTCCGAAAGATTTTTATAATTATCCTTAAAGAAATCATTTAATTCAGTTTCGGCACCTCCATACACTTTATACTTAGGTTTTGTTAATCCCAGGGTGTAATCAACGTTTAAAGCAAAGCTTTTACTGGCAATAAATGCAGCACTCACGGTTGCCTTCATCGGAGAAGTTAGTTTTCTGTCTTCAACAGCATAATCATCACCGTAAACAGGATCATTATAGAAATTGTAACTTCTGTTGATGTTCCAGAAAGTAGGAGTTTCCAAAGCGGCACCCAGTCTGAAATTCTGACCAAATTTTCCGATTACCCCTAATGAAGCAGAAAAACCATTTCCTTTTTCATAAAAAGGGGTGTTTTGCTTACTGAAATATTCTGAACTTCCGTTAGCCAGAGAATTGAAAATAGCCGTATCAGACTGATCAATTGATGAATTAAAGAAATTAAGACCCGCTCCTAAATAAAAACTATTGTTATAATTTGCTCCTACCCCAAAACTTGTTTTTGATAAATAACCGTATCTGTCATAAGCATGTCTGCCAAAAGAAGAACTGGTATTATTGGGAAAATCATAAATTAAATTAGAATTTCCTGGCGTTTCGATATAATTGTCTATAGTCTGATTGGAATAATTAACACCGACATTTATAAATTTCCACGCACTTTCGGTCATGAGCTGGAAAGTCATCACTGCTCCCAAATTCCCAAGATCTCCTTTATTAATATTATATCCGTATGATGATCCTGCGAAAGAAGATGTATTTTTATTGCTGGTAATAGACAATGTTCCGGAAACTTCCCCAGAAATAGCAACTCCTAAACCGGCAGGGTTGGTAAGCAAAGAATTTGCATCGCCTCCCAAAGCCCCGTTTGATCCGGCCATGGCATTGAATTTTGCCGACCCTACATTAGGAGCATTTGAATAAACATCCACTGTATTTCTTATCACAGAAACATCTTGAGCCTGCGCAAAAAATGCAGCAGAAATACTCATTATTGCTAAAGATTTTTTTAACATTATTTTTTTGAATAGTTATTAATTTAAAATTATCTGCCACCTCGGAAGCCGCCGCCTCCACCGCCACTGGATCTGAAGCCACCACCGCCGCTTCCGCCACCGAAGCCACCGCCTCCTGATCTGAAGCCGCCGCTGCTGTTGGAATTATTAAAACCTCCGTTATTTCTAAAACCTCCATCATTTCTTGGCTGAGGCTGAGATTGCTGTTGATAATTATAGTTTGGTCTTGGCTGTCCCTGATTACGGAAACCACCTTGTGGTCTTACCCCATTTTGATTTCTGAAACCTCCATTCATACTTCCTGGTCTGAAACCACCACTGTTACCAGAATTTCTGAAACCACCGTTATTACCACTATTTCTAAAACCTCCTGTATTTGTAGTACTTCTTCTGAAACCTCCTGAATTGGAAGTCACCCCATATTTATTGGCAAAGCTTCCGTTATAAGTATTGAATCCTCTTCCATTGGCTCCGCTTCTTCTGTAAGGAGCATAGTAACCTCCTCCCCAGTATCCGCCTCCATATCCCCAGTAAGGGTTTCCGTAGTATCCGCCCCAACCCCAATACGGATTGTAGCCCCAATACGGTGAGTATCCCCAGCCCATATTCCAGCCGCCGCCCCAGCCCCATGAGCCACCCCATGAAAGACCGATTCCCCAGCCGCCATAACCTCCGTAGCCCCAGTAAGGGCTATAACCTCCATACCAGCCCCAAGGGTATCCCCAGCCCCACGAATTATCGTAGTAATTGGTCTGGCTTCCGGCATACATTCCCCAGTCGGAGTCTGTAGCAGTTGTATTCCAGTTGTAGTTATTCCAGTCATTATACCTTCCTTCTCTTGAGTTGGCTTCCGCATTCTGGATAACGCTTGCATCATCCTGATAGTAATCGTAATCTTCTCCTACTCTGTTTCCTCTGTCATTGATAACAACACCTTCAGGAAGTGTATCTTTATTCGGGTCGTAATAAACGCCATCTGTCTCGCTGTAACCTCCCATCTGGGCGCCGCAAGACACAAGTAACAATCCGCCTGATATCGCTAAAATCCCTTTAGATTTTATGATACCAAGCAAATTTTTATGTATATTTCTTTTCATGATAACGTAAAAATTTTTAATTTAAATTATATTTGCAGTCTGTACCAAAAATGTACCATTAACAGGGTACAAAAATCTATCAAAAATAGATTTTTATTTTTAGATAACAATAATAGAAAAAAGTTAAAAAAATTAAAAAAAAATTAATGGCAAAATTAACCTCAAGAAGCGAAGATTACAGCAAATGGTATAATGAGTTGGTGGTAAAAGCCGACTTAGCTGAAAACTCAGGAGTAAGAGGATGCATGGTCATCAAACCATACGGCTATGCAATCTGGGAGAAAATGCGTGATGAAATGGATAAAAAATTCAAGGAAACAGGTCACGTAAACGCATATTTCCCGCTTTTTGTGCCCAAGAGCTTATTTGAGGCTGAAGAAAAAAATGCAGAAGGTTTTGCTAAAGAATGTGCCGTTGTTACCCATTACCGGTTAAAAACAGATCCGGACAATCCTTCCAAGCTTATTGTGGATCCTGATGCCAAGCTTGAGGAAGAACTTATCGTAAGACCTACTTCAGAAGCCATTATCTGGAATACTTATAAAAACTGGATCCAATCGTACAGAGATTTACCGATATTGATTAACCAATGGGCGAATGTTGTACGTTGGGAAATGAGAACACGTCTTTTCCTGAGAACAGCCGAATTCCTTTGGCAGGAAGGGCATACCGCTCACGCTACTAAAGAAGAAGCTGTTGAAGAAGCTGAAAAAATGAATAAAGTCTATGCAGATTTTGCTGAAAATTTTATGGCAATGCCTGTCATTCAGGGATTAAAAACTCCGTCAGAAAGATTTGCCGGAGCTGACGAGACGTATTGTATTGAAGCATTAATGCAAGATGGCAAAGCACTTCAGGCAGGAACGTCTCACTTTTTAGGACAGAATTTCGCCAAAGCTTTTGACGTAAAATTCACCAATAAAGAAGGTAAAATTGAACATGCCTGGGCTACATCATGGGGAACATCAACCCGTTTGATGGGAGCATTAATCATGACCCATTCCGATGATTTCGGATTGGTGCTGCCTCCTACGCTGGCTCCTATTCAGGTAGTTATTGTTCCGATCTTTAAAGGAGAAGAGCAATTGGAACAGATCAGTGAGGTGGCTCTGGATATTCAGGCTAAATTAAGAGCAAAAGGAATTTCCGTGAAATTTGATAATGACACTCAAAATAAACCGGGCTGGAAATTTGCCGAATATGAACTGAAAGGCGTTCCTGTAAGAATTGCGATGGGACCAAGAGATCTGGAAAACAAATCAGTAGAGATTGCAAGAAGAGATAACTTAACAAAAGAAGTTCGTTCTATTGACGGTTTGGATTCTTATATTGAAGAATTATTAAAAACCATTCAAAAAGATCTTTACACTAAAGCCGTCAACTTCAGAAAAGACAATATTACCAGAGTTGATTCTTATGATGAATTTAAAAAAGTTCTGGAAGAGAAAGGAGGATTCATTTATGCCCATTGGGATGGAACTGCAGAAGAAGAAGAGCAAATCAAGGAAGAAACCAAAGCAACCATCAGATGTATTCCCTTAGATGATGATGTTGAAGAAGGAATTTCTCTGATTTCCGGAAAACCATCCAAAAGAAGGGTTTTATTTGCCAAGGCATATTAAAATCAATTATAAAAACTTTATTAAATCTGCAAAAATCGAATCGATTTTTGCAGATTTTTTTTAAATATAATGTTTTGGACAAGTTTTTGATTGCATTACACAACATTAATCTCAAAATATTTTATTATGTCTCTAAACATTATTGATCTTATTAAAGGACAGCTTGGTCCGGCTTTGGTATCTCAGGCTGCCTCACAGTACGGAGAAAGTGAATCTGATATCTCCAAAGCAATTGGTGGATTACTACCCGCCGTTGTAGGAGGTCTTGCTAATAACTCCGATAATCCTCTCGTTTTGGATGCTATTATGAATTCCTCTTCCAGTGGAATTTTAGGGAATGTTATAGGTAATTCTGCGGACAACTCTTCTATAGCCAGCGTATTGACTCATATTTTTGGGGATAAGCTGAATGGATTAATTAATTCTGTTGCGACTTATGCGGGAATCAGCAATAATTCTTCAGGTTCTCTTTTAAATTTGGTAACAGGGGCTGCTGTAGGATCGATTGGAAAATATGCTGCCGATAATAATCTGGATAAAGCAGGAATTTCAAATCTCCTTAGTGATCAGAAGGGTATTGTTTCTAGTTTATTACCTGCAGGTTTATCATTTGCCTCTTTAAGTATGGGTGACTGGGATGCAAGATATAAGTTTGATAATGATAAAGACGCCATCAAAATGCCGGCTGAAGAAGAGCCAAAAGTTGAGGTAACAAGAAGTACTACACTTAACGGAACTTTTCCGGACAGAAATACAAATACCGGAGGCGGATCAATCTGGAAATGGCTTTTACCATTACTGCTTCTAATTGCCGCTGCATATTTTATCTGGAGGCAGTGTGAGCAAAAAGAAACAACAGTTACTTCAACAATGACCGATTCTGGTGAAGTCGTTACAGATACCGTAAACACCACTACTGACACTGCAGCAGGAATCTCAGCAACACAGGTAGATGAAAATATTGATTTAAACGGAACTTCGTTAAAAGGATATAAGGGAGGTATGGAAGACCGCATGATTGCTTTCCTGAAATCAGACGGTTATAAAAATGCAAAAGATGATAATGCTTTAAAAGACACATGGTACAACTTTGACCACGTTAATTTCAAAATGGGAAGCGCTACTGAACTTGAATCAGGTTCTGAAGGACAGCTGCAAAATTTAGTGGCAATTTTAAAAGCATATCCTGAAGCCAAAATAAAAATCGGAGGATACACAGATAAAACAGGAGATGAAGTTAAAAATCAAAAATTATCTGCTGACAGGGCCAGCTTCATCAGATCATGGCTGGATAAACAAGGCGTAGGATCGCAGATTACAGGAGCGGATGGCTACGGAAGTCAATTCGCAACCGTTGATGCTTCTGCTTCTGATGCAGAAAGAGCCGTTGACCGTAAGATGGCAGTACGATTCACAAAATAATTCAAATTTATATATCTAAAGATCCCGGAATGTTTTTCGGGATCTTTATTTATGATTTTGTAGTTTTCATTTATTTAATTACATTTGTTAGTCATTCCTAACATTTATGAACCTGAATTTAAAAAACGCCTGGCGAAAAGATAAAACATCCAATTCATTATCTGAAGTTTACTCCTCAGTGAAAGTTCCCCAGAATGGCAGTTTCTGGAGGAAATATCTGGCTTTTGCAGGACCGGGACTTATGGTTGCGGTAGGCTATATGGATCCCGGAAACTGGGCAACAGATATTGCCGGCGGTGCACAATTCGGATATACATTACTTTCGGTGATATTGATCTCCAATATTTTTGCCATGGTTTTGCAGCATCTTTCCGTAAAACTGGGAGTTGTGGCGGAAAGAGATCTTGCTCAGGCTTGCAGAGATCATTTCGGTCCGACAACCAATTTTATATTATGGATATTCTGTGAGATTGCCATTGCAGCCTGTGATCTTGCGGAAGTAATAGGATCTGCCATTGCTTTAAATCTTCTTTTTCAGATTCCTCTAACCTGGGGAATTGTCATCACCACTGTTGATGTATTGTTTATTTTGCTTTTACAGGCCAAAGGCTTCCGGTGGATAGAAAGTATTGTAGGAGGACTTATTTTTATTATTCTCGCCTGCTTTATCTATGAACTGGTAATTTCAAAACCTGCAATCAATGAGCTGATGGGAGGTTTGGTTCCTAAAGCTGAAATCATAAAAAATCCGGCAATGCTTTATATTGCAATAGGAATATTAGGGGCTACCGTCATGCCTCACAACCTTTATTTACACAGCAGCATAGTGCAGACAAGAGATTATCCGCGTAATGCTAAAGGCAAGAAAGAGGCTATCAAATTTGCAACATTAGACAGTACAGTTTCTCTCATGCTGGCCTTTTTTATTAACGGAGCTATTCTTATTTTGGCTGCTGCTACTTTCCATGTTTCCGGGAATCATGATGTCGCGGATATTCATGATGCTTATAAAATGCTGACTCCTATTTTGGGAGCATCGATGGCAAGTATTGTTTTTGCCATCGCCTTATTGGCTTCGGGGCAGAATTCTACCTTAACAGGCACTCTGGCCGGACAAATCGTCATGGAAGGTTTTTTAAATATTAAATTAAAACCCTGGTTGCGACGTCTGATTACAAGATTAATCGCTGTAATTCCGGCACTGATTGTAGCCATTTTATATGGTGAAGAAGGGACTACGGAACTTTTGGTTTTAAGTCAGGTTATTTTATCGATGCAGCTCAGTTTTGCGGTTGTTCCTTTGGTAATGTTTACGAGTGATAAGGCTAAAATGGGAGAATTTGTGAACAAACCTTTCTTAAAAGTCTGTGTCTGGATTATTTCTTTTATTATCATTGTTTTAAATGTTTATCTTCTTTATCAGACATTTTTTGGTCAGGGAGTTTAGTCCGGAAAATCCTATTTATAATGATGCAGGCTACCCTAGCCGCGATAGTAACGGATACCCCACAGCACGCGTTGGCTCTGAAAGATGGCGGTTGCGCGAGGAGTATGAGTGGATAGCGCGATAAAGCTCCTAAAAAATGATTGATGAATGATGATTGATGGTCTCGCGCCAACTTCCAACTTCTAACTTCCTGCTCCCAGCCTTTATCTGCCTTATTGTCACCCTTTATCTTTTGGCAGAATCTTTGTCAATCATAATGCAAATAAATATTGAATTATGGAAAATCAGGATATCAACGAAGAAAGCATCAATAATCAGGAAGAAACGAATATTCAGAATGAAGCTACAACACAAGACAATGTGACAGCAAAACCTACTGCCGAAGAACTTTTGGCAGAAGAAAAAGACCGTTACATCAGACTGTACGCCGAATTTGAAAACTATAAAAAAAGAACATCCAAGGAAAAAATGGAATTTTTCCAATATGCCAATCAGGATATGATGGTGTCTATGCTGGGGGTTCTGGATGACTTTGAAAGAGCATTAAAGGAAATTGCTAAAAATGGTAATCCTTCGGATCTTCAGGGTGTTGAACTGATCTACAACAAATTCAAAAGCAAGCTGACGGAAAAAGGGCTGAAAGCGATGGAAGTGAACGCAGGCGACAGTTTCAATGTAGATTTCCATGAAGCGATTACGCAGATTCCTGCACCATCGGAAGATCTTAAAGGTAAAATCGTAGATGTTATTGAAACAGGTTACACTTTGGGAGATAAAGTGATTCGTTTTGCAAAAGTAGTAACAGGAAATTAACATAAGCAATAAGTAATGGGTAATAAGAAATTTTGATTATTACCCATTGCTGATTACTAATTACTCATAGAAAAGACATGTCAAAAAGAGATTATTACGAGGTTCTTGAGATCAGTAAATCTGCATCAGCCGACGAAATAAAGAAAGCATACCGAAAAATGGCCATCAAATTTCACCCTGATAAAAATCCCGGTGATAAAGATGCTGAAGAAAAATTCAAAGAAGCTGCAGAAGCATATGAAGTGCTGAGTGACGAACAGAAACGTGCAAGATACGATCAGTTTGGTCATGCCGGCGTGGGAGGAAACGGTGGCTTCGGTGGCGGCTTTGGCGGTGGAGGAATGAACATGGAAGATATTTTCAGTCAGTTCGGTGATATTTTCGGTGGTGGTTTCGGAGGATTTGGCGGCGGCGGAGGTGGCCGTCAGCAGGTGAAAGGTTCCAATTTAAGGATCAGAATCAAGCTGAACCTTGACGAAATGGTGAACGGAACACAGAAAACCATCAAAGTCAAAAAAATGAAGATGGCAGCCGGCGCTACTTCAAAAGTCTGCCCTACCTGCGGCGGTTCGGGAGTTCAGCTGAAGGTAATGAACACGATGTTTGGCCAGATGCAGACACAGACTACCTGCGGAACCTGTCAGGGAATTGGTAAAGTCGCCGATAAAATTCCGGCGGGCGCCAATGCACAGGGCCTTATCAAAGATGAAGAGGAAGTGACCATCAATATTCCTGCGGGAGCAAGAGACGGAATTCAGCTTAATGTAAGAGGAAAAGGTAATGATGCTCCTTTCGGAGGAATTCCTGGAGATCTTTTGGTAATCATCGAGGAGGAAGTAGATAAAACCATCAAAAGAGAAGGAGATAATCTTCACCAGGAACTATATATCTCATTTGCCGAAGCAGCATTAGGAACAAAAAGAGAAGTACCAACCGTTGGCGGAAAAGTAAAGATCACGGTAGATGCCGGAACCCAGTCGGGAAAAATACTGAGACTTGCAGGCAAGGGACTTCCAAGTATCGACAGCTACGGAACAGGAGATATGTTCATCCACATTAATGTATGGACGCCTCAGAAGCTAACGAAAGAACAGAAAGATTTCTTTGAGAAGCAGATGAGCAGTGGCGAAATGGTTGCTGAACCATCCGGAAAGGAAAAAACTTTTTTTGATAAAGTGAAAGACTTATTCAACTAATATTTAAAGAGGCTTTAGCCTCTTTTTTATACGATTAGGGGCGGCTTCTTCGAAGCCGCCCCTAATCGTATAATCATTTATTTATCAAAAATTCTATTTCTTTTTAACCAGAGAAATCAATCCTTTCCCTGCCGTGAAAACTGCAACTGCAAAAAGTCCGCCTCCTATTCCAAAAACAAGCTCTTTCAGGATAAACGGCCAGGTGGGAAGCAAATGATGAAAATAATCTATTCTGTGTGCAAAAATGCCTCCGGCTACCAGAATCAGCGCAACAGTCCCGATGATGCCCAGGGCTTTGATAACTATAGGTAAAGCTTTTACAAGAAAATGTCCCAGCATTCCGAAGAATCCTTTATCATTACTCTTTTTAATTAATTTAAATCCGGCATCATCCATTCTTACGATCAGCGCAACAATTCCATAGACCCCTACCGTAGCAATAAATGCCACTAAGCTCGTTACCAGAATCTGTGTAATAAAGGGATGACTTTCTTCAAGTACCGTTCCCAAAGCGATGATTACAATCTCAATAGATAAAATAAAATCTGTGGTAATGGCTGATTTTACTTTAGCCTTTTCTATTTCTTCAGGACTCTGATCTTTTGTTTCCTCGATTTCCTCCTCTACTTCATGCCCTTTTTTGTCGCGGTGAAACAGATATTCAATAATCTTTTCCATCCCTTCAAATGCCAGGTATAAGCCACCCAGAATCAGTACATAATTGATCGCCGGGGAATATAGCCAGTTTAGCAAAAATACAACAGGCAGAATAATCAGTTTATTAAGAAAAGATCCTTTTGTGATGGCCCACAATACCGGAAGCTCGCGGGACGAAAGAAACCCCGTTGCCTTCTCGGCATTTACAGCCAGATCATCTCCCAGAATTCCTGCTGTTTTTTGAGTTGCAATCTTACTTGTAACTGCCACATCATCCATCAGCGCTGCGATATCATCCAAAATAGCAAAAAAACCAGATGCCATAAATTTAATATTTTTTTAATAATTGTTAAGAACAAAAATAATTATTTAATTCGACTTGCTCTATGATTTCATAGAGGTTTTAAAAGAATTAATATCAAAACTCTGTGTAATTAATATTAATTCATTCAGAATAAAGTTTAGTTATGACTATTAACGAATAAGCATAGTCAAATTTCATGCGAAAAAGAGTTATTACGACCCTAAAGGTTAAAAAAATCGTTCTTTTGTATTCAACGGTGAATCTGAAAAACTCAAATTCCAGGCTAAAAGGGTTATTAATGAACCTGAAAGCATGAAAAACCACTCTTTTATACTCAACGGCGAGCCTAAAAGGCTCAAATTCCAGGCAAAAAGGGTCATTCACCAGCCTAAAAGCATGAAAAACCACCCTTTTACCTTCAACGGTGAATCTAAAAGGCTCAAATTTGAGGCAAAAAGGCTCGTTCATAAGCTTAAGAGGCTCAATTTATACATGAATAGAGTCATCAATTGATTTAAAATTTTTGTGCCGCTTTCTATTTAATTCAAATATTCGTAGATTTATTTCATGAAAAAGCTGGTTTTAAAGTATCATTTTTTCGTTCTGGGACTGATCAGCTTTGTATTGAATTCCTGTAATACAAAATTCAGAGTCTGGGTTGGAACAAATAACGCACAGAAAATATACAATCTGAAATATGGTGAAGACAAAAGGCAGAAAATGGATATTTTTCTTCCGTCAGATTATCCGGAAAATTCTCCGGTAGTGCTGATCGTTCATGGCGGTGCCTGGAAATACGGACGAAAGGAGCATATGATCCAGATTCAGAAAATGCTTTTTAGCCATAACATTCCCAGCATTAATATGAATTACCGCCCGGTTTCCAGATCAAAGAAGGTCACTTATCGAGAGCAGCTGGAAGACATAGATACGGTCATTAGAAAATTCAATGAACTGGCAGAAAAAGCAGAGCTTCAACCTGACAATTATATTCTTCTGGGCGAAAGCGCCGGTGGGCACCTTACGTTATTGTATGGATATCAACATCCAGAGCAGATCAAAAAGATTATTGCTTTGAGTGCACCTACTGATTTTTATTCCCCGGAATACCTGAACTCATTTTATTCTAAATATTCTTCCCCAACAATTCAAAAAGTTGTGGGGACGAAGTTTCACCGGAAAAATTTATCTGAAGAGTTCAGAGAAGCCAGCCCGATTTCCAATGTTTCCAGCGTTCCCACTCTGATATTCCAGGGAAATCAGGATTTTCTGGTGAATAAAAAACAGGGATTGGCTCTGGATTCAGTTCTGCAGTCTCAAAATATTCCGCATAAACTTGTTTTCATGAAAAATACAGGACATGCGCCAAGATTCTTCAACAAGAAAAAAAGGGACAGCATTATTTATCCGAATATTCTGGAATGGATAAATCATGATTGATGGGTAATGAGTGATAAATGATAATTGATGATTGTTGATGGTTTTGGATCTTAATAAAAAAGCCTGTTCTAAATTGAGCAGGCTGTATTATTTAAATTAAATTCCTATTCTTCGTCGTCGAATTTGTGGTTTTCATATTTTGAGAAATCCTGTTTTTTCCCAAATAAAAACTTAAGAATTACCGGTACGGTTGTTATTAAAACAATAACGATGATAATCAGTTCGAGCTTTTTCTTCAGATCGATCCCGAATTGGTCTATGAAGAGTTTATCCAGATAATGTCCCGCGAAGATCAGTAAAAACGACCAAAGTACAGCACCGATGACATTGTCTCTCAAGAAATCTTTCTTATCCATTTTTACGATCCCGGCAACGATGGGCGCAAAAGTTCTTACCACCGGCAGGAATCTCGCCATAATGATAGCCAGCGCTCCATTCTTTTCAAAGAAATCGTGAGCCTGATACAGATATTTCTTCTTAAATAACCAGGTATCCGGTCTCTTGTATAGGGCAGAACCTGCCCTTCTTCCGAAATAGTAGCCAACTTCATTTCCTATGATTGCCGCTATGGCAACAGCCGAGGCCAAAATAAACGTGTCGAAGAAGTCACTTCCTGTAGATCCGAAAGTTTCTCTCATAATGTCAATCGAATAAATCCCCGAAACAAAAAGCAGTGAGTCTCCCGGTAAAAAAAATCCTACAAAAAGACCTGTTTCAGCAAAAATAATAAACAGAATAAGCCAAAATCCTCCAAGTTTTATATAGAACTCAGGATTTAATAAATCTTTCCAATTAGTGAAATCTTCCATACATTTTGATAAGTAACAAAAATAGGATTAATAAACGTCATTCCGAAATTTATTCTCAGATTTTAACGAAATTTAAATATGAGTTTTATAAGTCCATATCATCGTCTGAAACCGCGGTTCCATCGGCCATAAGAAACGCTTTGAGAAACGGCGTAAGATTTCCGTTCATTACAGAATCCACATCGGAGGTTTCGTATCCGGAACGCACATCTTTTACCAGTTTGTAAGGATGCATCACATAATTCCTGATCTGGCTTCCCCACTCGATTTTCATCTTGTTGGCTTCGATCTCGTTACGGGCTTTCATTCTTTCTTCCAATTCCATTTCATACAATCTGGAACGAAGCAACTGCATGGCTTTTTCTTTATTCTGAAGCTGTGAACGGGATTCCGAGTTTTCAATGATAATTCCTGTCGGCGCGTGACGAAGACGAACGGCTGTTTCCACTTTGTTTACGTTCTGTCCACCTGCTCCGGAAGACCTCATCGTTTCAAAGGAAATATCGGCCGGATTGATATTGATTTCAATCGTATCATCAACCAAAGGATATACATATACCGAAACAAAACTTGTATGTCTCTTGGCATTGGAATCGAAAGGTGAAATTCTCACTAATCTGTGTACGCCGTTTTCACCACGAAGATATCCGAACGCAAATTCTCCTTCAATTTCCAGGGTTACAGTTTTTACACCAGCAACATCCCCTTCCTGAAAGTTCAGTTCACGGATCTTGTAGCCTTGTTTTTCGGCCCACATCGTGTACATTCTCATCAGCATGGAAGCCCAGTCGCAGCTTTCGGTTCCTCCGGCTCCGGCTGTGATCTGCAATACCGCGGAAAGTTCGTCTCCTTCATTGGAAAGCATATTTTTAAATTCCAGATCTTCGATTTTTTCTACCAATTGAGGAAAAGTTTCATCAAGCTCTTTTTCGGAATCGGGATCTTCTTTAGCAAAATCTACCAAAACCTGAATATCTTCAAACTGAGTATGAATTTCTTCATAAGCTTCCACCCATTTTTTCTTGGAACGGAGCTGCTTCAGGAATGCCTCAGCCTCTTTCGGGTTATCCCAAAATTCAGGAGCTGCTGTTTTTTCATCATCATTGGCTATTTCAATCTTCTTTTTATCAATCTGAAGATATTTATGGAGATCATCAATTCTTGACTGAATTTCTTTTATCTGGTCGCTGTTTATCACGATTTTTTATTTTTGCAAAAATAAGAAATTTTATTCCTTTTATCCCTTATCTGCACCTCGAGTTTTATCTTCCTCTTCATTGTGAGAAAAACCGATTACTCTTCTTGGTTCTTCTACAGTTCTGTAGGAGTCGAGCTCGGTTTTAAGATCTTTTACCCTGTTTTGAAACTGGTCGAAATTATTAATAATAACATCACTTAAAAATCTGGCGATCTGATCCAGATATTCTTCTGTCAGTTTTCCCGCAGCGTCTCTTAAAGCGCCTTTCAGAAGGTTTTGATCGATCCTGAGGTTTTCGTCCTTTGTTTTCTGATAAAGATTCTTAATTCTTTTTTTAAGGCTTTGTGTAAAATCGATCAGCATAGTGTTGCTGAAAACTTTCATTTGGGCAGAAATTCCGTGCCAGAAAGGAATTTTATCGGCTTTGTTATTTTTTAAAATTTTAAATAAAAGAGAGTCTTTTTCCAGATTTCTGGTCATCGCATACAAAATGATTTCTGATCTTTCGGCAAGATTGGGCGGAAAAATAGGAATCATCACATCAAATCTTCCGGGAGCCAGAATTTCTTCGTCTATTTCTGCCACGGAATTGGCAGAACCTACCATTAAAAGCTCTTCCTGTTCAAATTTTGAAATGTAGTGTAGAATAATTTCCTGCGTTTCAAGATTACAGGAGGCGACATTATTTTCCGCTTTTCGGGCCATCATAATATCATCAAAATCTTCAATAAACAGCAATACTTTATCTTCTTTCATCATGGTTACCAGAAAATCGTTGAAGTTGGTCTGATTTCCGTCAACAAAAGAAGTTCCGAGATAATGTTTTTTAACTTCTTTAAATTGATAGCCGATAATTTCAGCAATTTTGGTGGCCCAGAAAATCTTCCCGCTTCCCGGAGGTCCGTACAAAATAATCCCTGCCGGTTTATTGATTCCCCAGTCTTTAATCTGCTGAGGATTCAGGAAAGGTTCCAAAATACCGGAAATATGGAAAAACAGATCCCTGTATCCGATAAAATCTCTTTTCTGCAAACTCGTTTTATGTCCGAAATAATTATATACAAATTGATAATTTCCGCCAAGCCTGTTATCTATTCCGTAGCTGGAAATTGAAGATTTAAAAAAACCGTTATCAAAAATATTGGAATCCGATTCTTTAATTACTTTTTCAACCTTTTCTTTAGGCTGATTGATTTTTTCTGCGATCTGCTCGAGCGTTTTCGTCTTGTCGAGATCTTTCTCATAAAGCCTTAAAAATTCGATATTTTCACGGGCAAATTTTTCAAAGTCTTTTTGTATTTCAAAATTGGTGCTGATACAATCCACAAGATCGAGATCAAAATCCTGGATGAACTGTTTTATGGCTTCTGCAGAAACATTCAGTTCTTTTGCTAAATCGACTAATTTCATAAACTATCCATTAATACGATCAAAAATAACATATTTGAAATTAAATTTAAATTGATTTAACATAAAAACTGTAACAATTCAATATTACCATAGACTACTACTATGTAAAACAAATTACATGGAAAAAATTTTATCAGTAAAGAATCTTACTAAAAAGTTCAAAAGAATTGTGGTCAACAATATTTCTTTTGACGTCGAAAAAGGGAATGTTTATGGTTTATTGGGACCCAACGGGAGCGGAAAATCAACAACGTTCGGGATGTTGCTTTCCACCATTAATCCTACAAGTGGAGACTGGTACTGGTTTGGAAAGAAGGGAACGGATCCGGATACGCTGAAGAGAATCGGGGCTATTATTGAGCAACCTAATTTTTATCCTTATCTGAGCGCTGAAACAAATCTGAAAATCGTTGCAGAAATAAAAGGTACACCATATTACAGGATTAATGAAGTTCTTCAGACGGTAGGTCTTCTGGAGAGAAAAAAAGACGCCTTTAAAACCTATTCTTTAGGAATGAAGCAACGTCTGGCTATTGCATCTGCCATGCTGAACAATCCGGAGGTTTTGATTCTGGATGAACCGACGAATGGCCTCGATCCTGAAGGAATTATCCAGATTCGGGAGATCATCAGCAATATTGCCAAACAGGGAATCACTATTATTATTGCCAGCCATCTTTTGGATGAGATCGAAAAGATTTGCAGTCACGTGATTGTCCTGAAAGAAGGAAATTCAATCTACTGCGGAAGGGTGGATGAAATGACCGCAAACAACGGCTATTTCGAATTGAAAGCAGACAACAATACATTGCTTTTAAATGCTTTGAATGAACTTCAATGGTTTACGGCGGTTAATCAGGACGGTGACATTCTGAAAGCGCAGATCCGTGATGATGCTTCTATTTCTGCATCGGCTCTGAATCAGAAACTTGCTGAACAGGGAATTTTCGTTTCTCATTTAACGAAGAAAAAAATGTCCCTTGAATCTCAATTCCTTGAACTTGTAAAAAACACAAAATAATTATGATAAAACTATTAAAACTAGAATATTACAAAAATCTGAACTACAAGCCATTCAAGATTTTTACGATCCTGTATTTTGCGATTCTGATTGCTTTGCTTTTTATCGGACTGATCGATTTTGATCTTTTCGGAGGAACCATCAACCTTAAGGAACAGGGCATTTATAATTTCCCCGAAATATGGAATTTTACAACCTGGATTGTTGCTTTGCTGAAGATTTTCCTTGGACTAATCATTGTTTTTTCCATTTCACAGGAATTCAGCAACCGGATGTTTAAACAAAATACCATCGACGGACTGAGCAGAAAAGAATTTATTTCTTCTAAATTACTTACGATCAGTGTTTTTACCATAGTTTCTACAGTCATTGTTTTTGCGATCACTATGTTTCTTGGATACAAATATTCAAATACAACGGAATCTGCGAAGGTTTTTGAGGAAATTTTCTTTATCGGAAATTATTTTGTGAAACTGTTTACTTTCTTCTGTTTCCTGATGTTTCTTTCAATCTTGTTGAGGAAATCGGTTTTTGTTTTTCTTGCCCTTTTTATCTTTTGGATTGGAGAAGGTATTTTATCCGGCATTGAAGTTTTTATGAAAGTGAAAGGAATGCAGGGACCTCAAAGAAATGAAGTTCTTCAGAATGATTTCTTTATCACTCACCTTTTACCTCTGGAAAGTATGTCCAGCCTTATTCCTAATCCTATGATGAGACTGAATATGGCAAAAATGATGGGCATGAAATACGAATTCCACTATCCTACAGAAAGCATGATTGCCTGCCTGGTTTGGTGCGCTATTTTCATTTTCGGATCGTACTGGATTTTAAGAAAAAGAGACTGGTAATTTTTACTATAACATCAGAAAAACAAAATATTTAGATTATTTTTGAAAGTGATTCGTTCTTCGGGTCACTTTTTTATTTTTATGAAAAGTTTTTATTTATATTTAATAAAAGAATTGATGTCGTGAAAAGGATTTACTATGTTCCGGGATTGATCAGTGCTTTACTGATCCCTGTTTTATTTTGGTTTTATGGAAGCCAAAGGGTTCATGAACCTTACACGGTAATGGATTTAGGACTTCCCGCAAAAATAAGAGCTGGAGCAACGGATTCTCTCGAAACATTTGAGCATTACAGAAACTGGAATTACAAAAAAATCATTGTACAGCCTAATACTGCTCTACAAAATCAACAATACTATGTTTCGGAATTAAAAAAACTTCAGGCAAGAAATGAGAAGGAAACGGGAATTGAATTTGTGATCGGGGATAAAAACAACTATCAGGATTTTATCGCCCTGATTGATGCCATGAAGCTGGCAAAACAGGAAGCCTACGGCGTAGACGTGGAGAAAACCAATCATTTCTTTGCGGTCCATATGTACAAAGATCCGAACGCCACCAGGAGAGATTATAATAGTGGCGGAACTTGTGTGGTTGATAACGAATATTATAAAGAAAAATTAGTATTAAATCTCATCAAACCTGAAACCTTCATCGATCACGTTCCCAATCAAACTTATTACATCATCTTTGGGTTTTTGCTGTTTTTAAATATTTCAATGTTCAGCATTAAAGAAAATCTTCAACTCAAAAGAACTTATGCATGAAAAAGATATATTATTTTCCAGGAATCATCAGCGCTCTTATTGTACCCATTCTATTTTGGTATTATATTAATCCATACGTTGATAAAACGAAGTATAATGTCATTGATATCGGAATTCCTGCCAAATTAAGGAAAGATAATAGCAATGATATATACAGTTTTGAATCCGTACGAAACTGGGATTATAAAAAAATAAAAGTTGATCCTTCAAAAGCAAAAGAATATTCAAAATTTTATGTTTCGGAAATTAAGTCTCTCCAAAAACGTAATGAAAAAAATACCGGAATAGAATTTATTTTAGATAAAAATAATACATACGGTGATTTTGTTTCTTTATTAAATGACATGGCAATTGCAAAACACGAAACGTATGCGTTGGATTTGGAAAAAACAGGAAATGTATTTGCAACTGTGAATTATAAAAGTCCAAAAACTGAAGGAGAAGAAATAGACTGCCTTTTATGCCATGACACGATTTATACTTTTGTTGAGGTAAAGCCCGATTTTAAACAATATTATCTTAATATTTTTCAAAATCTCTCAAAACTTCCAAACGGAGCTTATTATATCTTTTTCGGATTTCTTTTATTTTTAAATATTTCGATGTTCAGCATTAAAGAAAGGTTGCAAATACATCCAAGGTAGATTCGTCACCAAAAACTTGCGGATATAAAAAGAAAAGACTGCCTTTCGGCAGCCTCCTCAATCACTTCACTTAAATACTTACTTTTTATCTTTCTCCAGCAGAGCAATATACTCTCCGTAACCTTTGTCTTTCATTTCCGCTTTCGGGATAAACTTCAGGGAAGCACTGTTGATACAGTAACGAAGTCCGCCTTTATCCGCAGGTCCGTCGTTGAAAACGTGTCCCAAATGGGCGTCTCCTGTTTTACTTCTCACCTCTACCCTTGTCATTCCGTGTGAACGGTCCAGCTTTTCATCAATCAGTTGTTTTGTGATTGGTTTTGAGAAACTTGGCCATCCGCAACCGGATTCAAACTTGTCGGTAGAGATAAACAATGGCTCTCCGGTGGTAATGTCTACATAAATCCCTTCACGGGTTTCATCCCAGTATTCATTTTGGAAAGCTCTTTCCGTACCGTTTTCCTGCGTTACGTTATATTGTTCGGCAGTCAGTTTTTCCTTTAAAACTTTTTTATCCTGTTTCTGATATTTCACTTCTTTTTTCTTTGGAGGGTTGGCATTTCTCGCCATTTCAAATAATCCCGGTTCAATGTGGCAGTACCCTCCCGGATTTTTATCCAGATAATCCTGGTGATAATCTTCTGCTTTATAAAAGTTTTTTAACGGAATAGTTTCCACCAATACAGGTTTGCTATAATTTTTAGCCAGTCTTGCCACTTCGGCTTTTACAATAGCTTCGGTTTCTTTATCGGTTGAATAAATTCCAGTCCTGTATTGATCACCTCTGTCATTTCCTTGTTTGTTTAAACTCGTAGGATCAATGGTTTTGAAATAAAGATCGATTAAAAGTTTAAGGTCAACTTCTTCCGGGTCGTATTTTACTTTTACCGTTTCGGCAAAACCGGTTGTGTGGCTGACTACTTCTTCATACGTAGGATTTTGCTTATTTCCGTTGGCATATCCCACTTCCGTTCCTACGACTCCTCGTATTTGTTGAAAGAAATGTTCTGTTCCCCAAAAACATCCTCCTGCAAAATAAACTTCTTTTACATTTTTATTGTCCATAATGGTCTCATTTTCTTTTTTTGATTCGGAGGATTTCATTTTTTTTGAATCTCCGCAGCTCGTTGCAAATACTGCTATTCCCAGAATCACTCCGAGAAATATTAATATGTTTTTCATTTTAACTTTTTTATTCATTTCAAATATTTTGCCTTTCAAATCCGCAACTTCTTATTTACAAATTTCGGACTAATTTTAATAGCAGATCAGTGATAATGTCTATAACAATCATAGCACATGGAATCTGATTTTCTACATAATGATATACGAAAAATACTGGGAAACGGATTTCGCAAATCAAATATTTTATCATGCTTATTGATCATCGAAAAGAATTAACAAATTCCATTTGATTCATTTATTATTTAACGCAAGGATAGCAAAGAATTTATTAATAGTAGGACCAGATTTTCCGTTCGCAAGGGCGTTCTGCTCAGCAAATGAGTATTAAATCAAAAAGTAATACAATTGACTGCGCATAACTGGCGCTTTAGCTAAAGTAATTTTAAATTAATTGGAATTGATATTTACCATATTTTAGTGAAGTTTTATAAGCATTAAATTTTATTTTAATTACTAAAGCATGTTGTTTTTAATAAAGCATGGTTGCGAAAATTTGCTGAGCAGAACGCCCTTGCGAACGAAAAACACATCTATATTTAAAATAAACTTTTGCGAGCATAGCATATATATAGATTTGTATCACATTTTAGAAGAAAATCGCTTAAAAAAACTAAATTTGCATCTTATCAAAATTGTAAAAAGCAAAG
Source organism: Chryseobacterium lineare (assembly GCF_977014045.1). Classification (NCBI taxonomy): domain Bacteria; kingdom Pseudomonadati; phylum Bacteroidota; class Flavobacteriia; order Flavobacteriales; family Weeksellaceae; genus Chryseobacterium; species Chryseobacterium lineare. The sequence continues at coordinate 1,886,110 of NZ_CDRNIQ010000001.1, forward strand.
CAATATAAATTATGACATCACAAGAGATCCGTCAAAAATTTTTAGATTATTTTAAAAGCAAAGATCACCTCATCGTTCCTTCAGCGCCTATTGTGCTGAAAGATGATCCTACTCTAATGTTTTCCAATTCGGGAATGACTCAGTTCAAGGATTTTTTCCTGGGCTACAAAACACCTACTGCCCCGAGAATTGCAGATACACAGAAGTGTCTGAGAGTATCCGGAAAGCATAATGACCTGGATGATGTAGGCCGCGACACTTATCACCACACCATGTTTGAAATGTTGGGAAACTGGTCTTTCGGCGATTATTTTAAAAAAGATGCTATTGCTTTTGCCTGGGAATTGCTGACGGAAGTGTATGGAATTCCTAAAGAAAACTTATATGTAACAATTTTTGAAGGAGATGCTTCAGAAAACCTGGAAAGGGACCAGGATGCCTATAATTTCTGGAAATCACACATTTCTGAAGACAGAATCATCAACGGAAATAAAAAAGATAATTTCTGGGAAATGGGCGAAAGCGGACCTTGCGGACCGTGCTCAGAAATTCATGTTGATCTTAGAACGCCTGAAGAAAAAGCAAAAGTTTCGGGTCTTGAACTGGTCAACAACGACCATCCTCAGGTAGTGGAAGTCTGGAACCTCGTTTTCATGGAATTCAACAGAAAAGCCGACAGAACTTTAGAAAAACTTCCTGCACAACATGTGGACACGGGAATGGGCTTCGAGCGTCTGTGCATGGCCCTTCAGGGAAAATCATCCAATTATGATACTGACGTTTTTACGCCGCTTATTGCTAAAGTAGAAGAACTTTCAGGGAAAAAATACACCGGAATTTTAGAAGACGAAAAGGACATTGCCATCCGTGTGGTGGTAGACCATATAAGAGCAGTTTCTTTTGCAATTGCTGACGGACAGCTGCCTTCAAACGGAGGTGCCGGATATGTGATCAGAAGGATTTTAAGAAGAGGAATTTCTTATTCTTACCGATTCTTGGGGATGAAAGAACCTTTCCTTTATAAATTAGTCGCTGTTTTACAGGAGCAGATGGGAACCTTCTTCCCTGAGCTTGAAAAACAAGGAAAATTGGTTTCAGAGGTTATTAAAAGTGAAGAAGAATCGTTCCTCAGAACTATTGAAAACGGATTGATCAGAGTTGAAAAACTAATCCAGCAGACGATTGCCAGCAATTCTAAAGTATTGCCTACTGAAGAAGTTTTTGAATTATATGATACCTATGGTTTCCCGGATGATCTTACCAGAATTATCGCGGAGGAAAAAGGATTAACCATTGACGAAAAAGGATTTGAACAAGCTTTAAATGAACAGAAACAACGTTCAAAAGCTGATTCTGCACAAAAAGTCTATGATTGGGTAACTTTAGAAGAAGAACCTGAAAACTTCGTAGGTTACGACAAATTTGAATCTGAAACTTACATTACAAGATACCGAAAAGTAGAAAATAAAGACGGAGAGTTTTACCAGGTTGTTCTCAGCGAATCTCCTTTCTACCCTGAAGGCGGTGGCCAGGTGGGAGATAAAGGAATCCTTGAAAATGCAGTGGAAAGCTTCGAAGTTCTCGAGACGAAAAAGGAAAACGGATTGATCATTTCTTTAATCAACGGTCTTCCAAAAGATGCAGGCGCTGTTTTCTATGCGAAAGTGAATATTTCAGAAAGAAGAAATTCACAGGCTAACCACTCAGTAACCCACTTGTTGCATGAAGCCTTAAGAGAAGTTCTGGGAACTCATGTGGAACAGAAAGGTTCATTTGTTGGTCCTGACTATCTTCGTTTTGATTTCTCCCATTTCAATAAAATGACCGAGGAAGAATTGACTTTGGTGGAAGATAAAGTAAATGCTAAGATCAAGGAAAGCATTGCCTTACAGGAATTCAGAAACATTCCGATTCAGGAAGCACTGGAAAGAGGAGCGATGGCTTTATTCGGGGAAAAATATGGTGACAGTGTAAGAATGATCCAGTTTGGAACTTCTATGGAACTTTGCGGAGGAACCCACGTGAAAAACACCAGCGAAATCGGTCATTTTAAAATCGTTTCCGAGAGTTCTGCCGCGGCAGGAATCAGGAGGATCGAAGCTATTTCGGGAGATAAAGCCGAAGAATATTTCAAAAATCTTGAAAAACAGATTGCCGAGCTTTCTCAATTGTTAAAATCTAAAGATGTCGTACGTTCTATAGAGAAATTAATCGAAGAAAATGCTGCATTAAAATCTGAAGTCGATACTTTGAAAAAAGAAAAAGCCAAAGGAGAGATCGGCAACTGGAAAGGAGCTTACGAGCAAAAAGGCGATAAATTACTTCTGGTAAAAAGAACTTCTTTGGATGCCGGTTCGGTAAAAGATATCGTCTTCCAGTTAAAGAAAGAAATCCCGACTTCCATTACGGTTATTCTATCCGACGCAGATGGAAAACCAATGATTACCGTTGGCGTTTCTGATGATTTAGCTGGAATTTATCAGGCGGGAGCATTGATTAAAGATTTGGCAAAAGAAATCCAGGGCGGCGGCGGAGGAAATCCTGGCTTTGCCACAGCAGGAGGAAAAAATCTTGATGGATTGGAAAATGCTTATCAGAAAGCTTTGAATCTTTAAGCTTCAATAAAATATAGAGGTAAAAAAGCAACTGTCGTCGTGGCAGTTGCTTTTATTTTTTCTGAACTTTTCTTATCAATAGAAATGGGCTTCAGCCCATTTACCAGATTAAATAATGCAATTGGCTTTAGCCAAAATGATTTTAAGTTAGGCTAAAGCCATTATTGTAAAATTATTTTAAAGTCGGGCTAAAGCCCGACCCTATTGAACAGATACTTTTACAAATTATAAAACGGTTACCACATCATTTACAACGGATCTACCGGTGGAGTTTCCGGCAGTCCGCTTGGGGTGTCGTAGATGATGTAATCGTTGTATTTGGCTTCGTTGGTTTCGTAGAAAATATCTTTACCGATGCCTGTATATTTTGTGAGCAGTTGATAAAGTTTGTTGAGTGCTTCTATCCGACCTTCTGCGGCGACATCCCGATCAGAAACACCTTGGGCTTGTGCGTCTATAGCGACATCCAGAGCATTGCGTTGGGCAATAAGCGTTGCGATTTTCTCTGAAGTAAGACCTTCGTCCGAAAGTTCGGTAAGGTATTTCTCTGCCGTAAGGCTCATGATCTTGGCAACACGCACAATCTCTGCATCGCTATGCTGACTGAGCCCGGCGTCACCAAACTCCTTGTATTTGGCACTGTAGAGCCCGAAAACATTTTCAGCCCTATTAAAAATACTGCGCATGGTTTTTTCAAGGGCGTTTCTGGCGGCATCTTTTTTTTCGGTAAGATTCATTTTGATGGCTTCCAGCTGTTCATCGTTTGGGAAATTGTCTACCGTGTTTCTTGCGGTTGTCAGTTCAGCCTTTTTGGCGGCGTTGTAGCCACGGTCTGTAAATTCGGCGATGTCTCTGTCGATTAAAGCGATCAATTCATCTGCTTTTTGTTTCAGAACAGCATCTGACATATTGAAGTCACGTATTACCTGATTTTTTTTCATAATGGTATTGATTTTTTGTGTTAAAAATATAATTGAAGTCTAATGTATATGGATTGTTGAATAAATTCATTTTTCTCAAAAGGCTGTAAAGTATTGTAAAATAACAAATTGTACTTGATCGGCTCTTCGGACTAGTTGATTGCTTCTTCGGACTGGTTGATCGCTTCTTCGGAACGGTTGATTCTCTCTTCGGACGGGTTGACGGACTCAACGGAACGGTTGATTGCCCTTACAAAACACTTAAACGCCCTCACAAAGTGGTTGCTGATCTCAACTGAATGCTTGAATGCCGTTTCTAAACGGTTGAAGCTATCTTCAAACTCCTTGAACGATCTAACGTAATACTTTACCGGCTTTTGAGTTCAGTACGTTGTGGATTACAATTGAGGTTTTTATGGAAACCGGTAGTGCCGGAAGCCTGCGCATGAACTGCGGGATTATTTTTATAGATCATCATTTTGTTTTTTTGTTGTTCTTACAGCAAATATAAAAATATTTTTTAACAGGATGGGATTGAGATCTCTATTTCTTTATATGGAAAAATGAGAATGAAGAAATTAATGCCTGAACATATTATTTACTTAAGAATTACATGCGAGATGCTTTTTGCATAAGGCTAAAAAATAACTTCTCAAGTTCTCAATACAAAATTATTCTTCTAATAATTTTTACTCGAACAGACGGAGTTTAAAATGCAGTCATATTATTTACCTTTTGGGAAGCCTTAAAATTTCTTAAATAAAATTCTTTTTTTAATTAAATTAAATTTGATTGAGTCAAATATCCAGTACACTTCTTTGATATACAGATGATTTAATTTTTAACAAAAGATTATATTTTATGTTGTGGTTTTGTAACCTTCTTATCAATAGTTTTGTCATACTATTAAAAAAGACTAATGACAAAATTTCTATTCCCGCTGTTTTTGTTCTGTACAGCAATCGTTTTTGGACAAACCCAGTTGAAGGTTTTCAATAAAGCCGACAAGCAACCGGTTTACAATGCCGCCGTTTATTGTGATGATGCCCTCTTGGGAAAAACGGATCTCAATGGAGCTTTATCTTTTAAAACGAAATGTAAAAAAGTTGAAATCCTGGCCAGTAATTTTGAAGATGTAACGGCAGATGTAAGGAAAAACATGGAAATTGCTATGCAGCCTTTATCAGAGAAAAGGGGAAATATTGACCGCGTGGTGATCAACGATAAAAGTGATCCCAGAGCACTGAAAATTCTCGACGAGCTTAATAAAAGGGCCAAAGAAAACTCTCCCAAGTCCCTGGAATCTTACAATTTTAAGTCGTACGCCAAATATTCCATTGATCTGGACAAAGATTCCATTGATATTTATAAAAACTTTTTAGCCACAAGAAAAGACTCGCTATCGAAGGTCGATCATAAAGATTTTAAGCAAAAAGACAGTGATAAAAAGGATTCCTTGATTGCGGAAGATTTTGTAGAAGCATCGACGGAAGGCCAGATGTTCCTTTGGGAAAAAGCCACAGAATACAAATATTCTAAAAAATACGGTGAGAAAACCAATATCATCGACAATAGAATGTCAGGTTTTAAAAATCCGATCTATGAAGCGCTGGCGCTCAATGTTTCGAATCTCGACAGAACACCGAGACAGCTGAGACCGGAAAACAGAAAGCTGTTTAATTATTACCTTACCGACACGATACAGCTTGACGGAAGAAAAACATACGTCATCAAGTTTAAAGAGATCACCGATAAAAAGAAGCAGAACCCAAGAAAATTCAACGGGAAAATCTATGTGGATGCCGACAGCTATGCCCTGAAAAAATTTGAAAGCACCAGCAAAAAAAGGAATGAAGGCAATATTGTCTCGGTCTGGAAGCCCATCAACAACAAATGGTTCCTGGATTATGAAGACCTGAGACTTAAAATGGGTGACACAAGCTTCGACACGTCAAAAAAAGACAGTATAAAAACAGGTGAGCCAAAATACAACAAAAAGAAATTCGGCAATTACCTGTATGTAAAAAACAGGTTCTTCGATTTTGAAATCGACCAGCCTCAGAAAGCCTCTGACTTTAAAGGCTATTCCCTGGAAATGAAAAACTCCGACGGAAGCCTGCTGCAGCAATACAGAACCGACAGCCTTACCACAAGAGAAAGCAATACCTACACGAAGATCGACAGTTTTGTGCAAAAACATGATTTTGAGAAAAAACTCAATACTTTGACCCAGCTTTTAAGAGGAAACCTTCGTTATAAAATGATTGATTTCGACCTTACTAAATTCATCAGCTATGATAAATACCAGGGAATACGCTTGGGAGCAGGGGTAAAGCTTAATGAAAAATTCAGCAAAACATTTTCTCCTGACGGATATTTCGGGTACGGATTTAAAGACCACCGCTGGAAATACGGACTTGGGCTGGATGTAAAACTGTCTGACAAAAGAACTTCCGTCTTCCGTGTTGAATATGTGGATGATGTGTTTGCTGCCGGAAGATTCAGCAACCATATGTGGGATATGATGATGAAATTATCGGATATGAACCTCGATCTTCATAATTCAACGTTTTACAGAAATCAGCGGTACGGAGCCTCTTTCCTGTATGATATTTCCAATTCATTAAGTATGAAAATTGCGGTGAACAAAGAGAAACAAAATGCTCTTTTTGATTACCAGTATAAAAATATGGGAAGCAGTTTTGACAATACGAATGCCATTTTATCTTTAAAATTTGCGCCTAACGATAAAAATATCATGACCCCTTCCGGGAAATATACGTATGAAAAAGGATATCCACAGGTGTTTTTAAATTATGAAAAAGGATTTAAAACCTTAGGCGGAGATTTAGATTATAACAGACTTGATGCATTAATCATTCATCAGTTCAGATCAAAACTGGGTTATACCAACATTAAGCTTTTCGGTGGAATCTCATCGGGAACTGCACCAATCTGGAAGAACTTTGAAATTGCCGGACAGAATGATGCAAATATCGACCACTGGTATTCGAATATAAGTACCCCTTCCAATTTCGGATTTGCCACCATGCCTTCGGGAACTTTCTTTGCCGATAAATTTGCAGGTTTTAAAATTTCGCAGAGCCTTCCTTTCCGGTTTAAAACGTTGGGTAAAAGATATTCAGATATCGAATTGGAATATCAGTCGGCCATCGGTGATTTTAAAAATGCAGGAGATCATCAGTTTCAATTCCGTGCGTTGGATCACTACTATCAGGAGGCCGGTGTGATGTGGAACAGATTTTTAGGAACCAGATTCGGTGTAGGCTTTTCCTACAGGCTGGGATATTACCAGACCTCAGAATTCAAAGAAAATATGGGGATCAAGATAAAGTTTAATCTTTTGAACTAATTGAGTGACATTAAGAATTTAATATTAAAAAAATTAAAAGACGAAATACCAGATCCCGGAAATTCCGGGATTTTTTTGTGATTGATAATTCTTATGAAAAATGCAGTGAATATCAATGGGTAAAAACTTTTCCAGGACAATAAATATCATTAATTTTGGCAAGTTTCTATGAATAGGATTGTCGTGTTTATATGTTTCTGGATGTACATTTTTGGTTTCTCACAATCGAAAGTAACTTCTATTGAAGCAGTCGTAATTGAAGACAAAAGCGATCCCAGAGCCCTTGAAATCCTGAAAAAAGTCAATCAGCTGTTCCGGGAAAACTCTCCAAAAACCCTGGATTCCTATTCTTATAAATCTTATGAGAAAATCTCTCTGGACATTGATGAAGACAGCATTACCCAATACCAACAGTTTTTTGAGAATTCCGCTTTTTTCAGGAAAAAAAGAGAAAAGGATTCACTGAATAATGTATCTGCCAGAAAGATATTTTCAAAGAGTAAATTATTTTTATGGGAAAGAGCGCAGGAATTTTTATACTCAAAAAACTATGGTGAAAAAATCAATATTCTGGACAACAGAATTTCCGGACTGAAGCAGCCGATCTATGAATTGATTGCCCTTCAGCAAAGTAATCGTGATCAGCTTCCCGCCCAGCTAAGACAGGAAAACAGAGGATTATACAGATTCTTTTTAACCGACACTATTGAAATGGACGGAAGAAAAAATTTTGTGATCCGCTTCAGGGAAGTCAACTATAAAAAACCGGATAAAAAGCGAAAATATAACGGTGCGATTTATATTGACACTGATACTTACGGCATAAAGAAAATCGAAAATTTCAGCAAAAACAAAAACGACGGTATTATTACAAGCACCTGGATCTATTTCAACGGCAAATGGTTTCTCGCTCATGAAACCGTAAAGCTCAAGATGAGTAATATGGTGATGGAAGAAGATAATAAAGAATACCCTGACGAAAAACACGAGAAAAATAAGAGACAGAGTTTCGGCACTTATGCTTTTCTGACTTCGCACTATTTTGATTATAAGTCGCCTGCTGAAAATGATAAAAATGACTTTAAAGGATATACTTTTTCCGTAAAAAATATTGGGGGAAAAACACTGGATCAGTACAGGACAGATCCTTTAACAGAAAGAGAAAGGAACACCTATAAAACCATTGACAGCCTTGGAAAAATATACAATATCGACCGGAAAGCAAGAGTGTTAGGAGGCTTGTTATTAAACGGGCAGATAAAAGTTGGCGTTGTGGATTTTGCGGTGGATGAAATTATTAATTACAATTTATATGAAGGTTTCCGGGTCGGTTTGAAAGCTAAACTTAATGAAAGTTTCAATCCGTATTTTTCTCCTGATTATACTTTTGCCTATGGTTTTAAAGATGATAAGTGGAAATACAGAATCGGACTTGATATTAAAACAACGTTGGAAAAAGATTCCTATTTCAGGGTTGATTATTATGATGATGTGACCGCTTCCGGAGAATTTTACAGAAGACTTTGGAATTTCAAGATGAGAATGGCAAACTATGGGAATAATTTGAATAACGACCGTTATTATCATTACAGGGGTGGTTCCATTTCTTATTTAAATGATGTAACGAATGGATTAACATTGGTATTTGCGGCGAGAAAAAACCTTGAAGAAGCAATGTTTGATTATTCTTTCCGTGGGAAAGGCTCCTCTTTTGACAATTTCAACACATTATTTACTTTAAAATATTCTCCGAATTCTACCAACATCATGACGCCTCAGGGGAAATCCCTGATCGACCAAAAATATCCTGAACTGTATTTTAATTATGAGCAGAGCTATAAATTGATTGGCGGAGATTTTAATTATACGAGATTTGATGCGCTCATTGTACACAATTTTAAAACGATGCTGGGAACCACGGGCTTCCGGCTCTACGGAGGAATGGTCTTTGGGGATGCACCGATCTGGAAAAATTTCACTATGAACGGACTGGCGTCACCGAGAAGGGATTTTAATTTTAACCTGACTTCATTTCTCGGCTTTGCCACGTTGGAGGGCGGGAAATATTACAATGACCGCTTCGTCGCCTACTATTTCACGCACAAGCTTCCTTTATATTTTAAAAGTTTCGGGCAGAATATCTCAAGTTTTGATTTTGTGTTGAGGGGAACTATCGGAAATATGGCGCATCCTGAATATCACCAGTTTAAGTTCAGGCCGCTGGACCATCTGTACCAGGAAGTTGGCCTTGAATGGAACAATTTTCTTTCAACCTATTTTAATCTTGGACTATTTTACAGGGTAGGCTATTATACCACCCGGAATTTTAAGCAGAATTTTGCGGTTCAGTTTAAATTAAAACTTTTGGAATTTTAATCAAAAAAACAATACAACCGATATGCAAAAAATCGAAATAAAAGCAGAGCAGTTTTTTGAACTATTAAAGTTGAAAGATACTTCGATGTGGGAAATTTTCGCACAGATGATCAGCGAAAACGAGAAGGAAATTATTTTTTTAGATAACGAAGGCAAAATACTTTTCAACTATATTCTTCCGCAGAATCAGGAAAAGCTGGAAGAAGACAGAAAAGAATTCTCGAAGCAGTTTGCGGATAAGCTTTCGAATCTTAATTGAGCTTGAGCGTGGGAGGGTCTGAGGGTTGGAGAGTAGGAGTGTTTTAGCGTGAGAGAGTATTAGAGTTTTAGAGTTTAGTGTAGAAGCGTTTAATCTATTATTTAAAAATTTTATTATAGATACCACAACTGTCTGACTCTTTCGCATACGCTAAAATCCTGTCACACTAAAACACTCCCACGCTCAAACTCTATTACTTCTAAAAAAATCAACCGTTTTCCTGGCTTCTGCCGCATCATGAACGCGTAAAATCTTCGCGCCTTGCTGTAGAACTTTCAGATGAAGTTTCTGGGTTTCTTCATTAATGTCGAGAGGAGATTTCCCCAAAGGTTTATATATAAAAGATTTCCTTGAAATTCCAATCAATAAAGGAAATTTACCAAACCCAAGATATTTTATTTCATCAATCATTTTCATCTGATCTTCCACAGTTTTTCCAAAGCCGAAACCGGGATCAAGAATAATATCAGTAACACCTTTACTTAATAATTCGTTGGTTTTTTCAGAAAAATATTTGTTAACAGAAAGAACAATATCATCAAATTTTATTTTATCATGCATGGTTTCATACGTAGAATTTACATGCATCAGAATATAGGGAAGTTTTGTTTTGGCAACGGTATCAAACATTTTATCATCATAATGCCCTCCGGAAATATCGTTAATGATATCAATTCCTTCATTAAAACCATATTTTACCGTTTCTGAGTAGAACGTATCCAGAGAAATCAATGCTTCGGGAAATTCTTTTTTAATTAAAGAAATGATATTGCCTATTCTTTTGATTTCTTCTTCTGCACTCAGAAATTCAGCGTGAGGACGTGTCGACTGTGCACCAATGTCTATAATTCCCGCTCCTTCTTTCAGCATTTCATGGGTTTGTTCTAACGCCGATTTCTCGGTATTGAATTTTCCACCGTCAGAAAATGAATCCGGTGTAAGATTGAGAATTCCCATAATCTTCGGTTCCGAAAGATCTACCAGCCTTCCGTTACAATTGATTGAATGGAAAGATTGAGGGTTTAAAGAACCTGAGAGTGAAGATACTTGCAAGCCTGATAAATTCTGATTGGACATAACGACAATTAAACTGAAAATTTATTGTACAAAAATAAAACAAAAGAATAAAAATGCTCTTATTCAAATGCGTTATTCAAAAAAATCCAATCTTCCTTGTGTTCGGCTCCGCTTTAAACCACTTCCACCCTTTTACAATCAAACTCTCCAAACAAAAAACTAGGCCCTGATTTCTGCTACCTAAAACCTAATTCGTATATTTGAAAGATTAAGAGAATTTATGTCAGAAACATCAGTACAGTTTGAGAAAATTATCAGTCAGTGCCGTGAGCTTTTCAGTAAAAAATTACAGGATTACGGCCCGGCGTGGAGGGTTTTACGACCAAGCTCTATTACAGATCAGATTTATATTAAAGTTAACAGAATCCGTACCCTGCAGATGACCGATAAGAAAATGGTGGATGAAAGTGAAGAGGATGAATTTGTGGCGATTATCAATTATTCGATTATTGGCCTTATCCAGCTTGAAAAGGGCTTTTCAAATGATTTTAATGAAAATAACGAAGAGATCCTCAAACTTTATGATCAATATTCTACTGAAGCCAGACAATTGATGGAGCGAAAGAACCATGATTACGGAGAAGCCTGGAGAGATATGAGGATTTCGTCGATCACGGATCTGATTTATCAAAAAGTTTTAAGAACAAAACAAATTGAAGACAATCAGGGCGTAACGGTTGTTTCTGAAGGTCTGGATGCCAATTATTTTGATATGCTGAATTATTCCGTTTTCTGCCTCATCAAATTCTCTGAAAAAGAAAACAAGCTTGAATCTAAAAACTAATTATATGATCAAAGGTTTATTACGTTTCGTTGTTGCAGTGATTTTCATCCTTTCGGGATTTGTAAAAGCGGTAGATCTGGTCGGTTTTTCTTTTAAAATGGAAGAATACTTCTCTCCTGCGGTCTTCAATATGCCTTTCTTTGAAAAATTTGCGCTGCTATTTTCAGTGATTGTTGTAATTCTGGAACTTCTGCTCGGATTCATGCTTTTGCTAAAACTCAGGCTTAAATTTACCCTTTCAGCACTGATTGCACTTTGTGTTTTTTTTGGTTTTCTCACTTTCTATTCTGCTTACTTCAATGTGGTGACGGATTGCGGGTGCTTTGGAGATGCTATTAAATTTACGCCTTGGCAAAGTTTCATTAAAGATATTGTACTTCTGTTCGCTTTAATTCTTCTGTTTACCCTTTACAGGAAAGAATTTAAGAAAAAAGACACGTACACTTATAACGAGAAAAAAGAGTCTAACAAATTCAGATATATACTTTTAGCTATATTTTCCCTGGTAATGATAGGTATTGGCACTTATGGGATTTTATACGAACCTGTAATTGATTTCCGCGATTATAAAACCGGAACAGATCTAAAATCGGAGAAAGAAAAAATCAATAAAACCCCGTCTGAATATAAAACTTTTTATTCCCTTAAAAACCAGAAGACAGGAGAAATACTGAAAGTAAATCAGGATGATTACATTAAAGAAACAAAATACTGGGCAGAAGGATCGCCATGGAAAATTGAAGAAGGAAAAAATGAATCTGTTTTGGTAAAAGAAGGCTATAAGTCGGAAATTGTTAAATTTAAAATTGAAGATCCTACCGGGATGGATGTGACTGAAGAAGTGATCAACGCGCCAAAAGCAATTCTTGTATTTTCTTATCATCCAAAAGAGGTTTCCCCGGAGTTACTGAAGCAGGTAGAAGCTAAAGTAAAAGCACAGAAAGCCAATGTTGTGTACGGTGTATCAACAGATCCGAACACCTTTAAAACCATTAAAAATATGATGATGGACGGTACTGCCATTAAGACGATCGCAAGAAGTAATCCATTTGTTCTTGTTTTACAGAACGGAAAAATTGTTGATAAGCAGCCGGCAAAGGAATACATTAAATAATTCTTTAGCTAAAATTTAAACACTAACTTTTATTATATATTTACTCATGCAGAAATCAAATAAACCGATTGCCGGATACCATTTATTGATGATATTATCTTCGGTAGACGGAGAATTTGCTCCGGAAGAAGGAATGCTTGTACAACAATATCTGGCAGACGAATTTCCTTTTAAAATGGATCTTGATAATGAGCTTGAAACCATCGCTTTGCTGAAGCCCGAAGAATGGAAAGGACATTTCGAGTTCCACGCTAACTGTTTTTACGATGATTCTACGGAAGAAGAACGCTTGAATTTTATTCAGTTTGCTAAAACTTTAATCAAAGCCGACAACAAGGTAACCGACGAAGAGCATACATTCTATACTCTTTTGAAAAACATCTGGAATATTAATTAACTAGGAAATTATTTTTTTTTAATTTCTAACTTACACTTTCTAAAATAATAAGAAACTATGAGAAGAAAAATAGTTGCAGGAAACTGGAAAATGAACAAAAATGTAATTGATGCACAACAGTTGATGGTTCAGTTACTAAGCTATAAAAACAACAATACGACCAACTGCGAAGTATGGATTGCACCACCGTCTTTGTATTTAATGATGGCGAAAGATATCTTCGAGAAAGATGAAATTGGTGTCCTTGCACAGGATATGAGCGAGCATGAAAGCGGAGCTTATACAGGCGAAATTTCTGCCGATATGCTGGAGTCTATCGATGCTGCAGGTTCTCTGATCGGGCATTCCGAGAGAAGACAATATCACGGTGAAACAGATTCTCATTGCAATAAAAAAATAAAACTGGCTTTGGATAAAGGTCTTATCCCGGTGTATTGTAATGGTGAAACGCTGGAGCAGAGAAAAGCAGGACAGCATTTTGAAGTGGTTAAAAACCAGACTGAAGTTGCCCTTTTCACTCTTTCTGCTGAAGAAATCAAAAAAGTAGTGATCGCTTACGAACCGGTTTGGGCTATCGGAACAGGTGAAACAGCAACTCCTGAGCAGGCACAGGAAATCCACGCCCATATCAGAAGCATTATCGCTGCAAAGTACGGACAGGAAATTGCGGATGAAGTTTCTATTCTTTACGGAGGTTCCGTAAAACCTGATAACGCGAAAGAAATCTTTTCACAGCCTGATATAGACGGAGGATTGATCGGAGGAGCTGCTTTGAAACTGGAGGATTTTTCTAAGATTATTGAAGCTTTTAATTAATTTAGATTTAAAATATTTTTATAGAGATCGTCTTTTGGACGGTCTTTTTTGTTTTTTAAATTCCCACGGATTTCGCAGATTTTCACAGATGATTATAATAATATTTTTTTGCGGATTGGGACAGGAGATAAAAACAAAAGGGGCGGCATCTTCGATGCCGCCCCTTTTTACAAAATCTAATTATTGAATATCGACTACATACATAGTTCCTTTATCCTGTTTTCCTGTTTTAGGAAGGATTTTCGTTTTCGGATTTCCGTTTCCGTCGTCGGTAACACCAAAATCATCGTCATTAAAAACCGCCAGCTTGTTATTTCCGAGATAAACAATCCCTTCAAATTTATCATGTTCATACCCTATTTTGGCAACAAGATCTACGGCTAATGTTTTGGTGACAGGCTGATATCCTGCCGTGGCAATTTCAGCCCAGGTACATTCCTCAAGCGCTTTTCCATTAATTTTCATTCCGTCTACAGCAGCAGGATCTGTTCCTGATACATCGGAAGCATTGGTTATATTAATCCTGTAGACCTTCTTCAATCCGCCTGCAGAACCAAAGTTTCCATCTCTTTCGATCACCAGAAATTCAGTATTGCTGATCGGCGTAATTTCACATACAGAGTCTGAAGCACCGCCATCCTGCTTGTATAAAAATTGTTTGGTTTTTCCTGTTGCAAGGTCGAAGGTCACAATTCTCGTGAGTGTTTTATTGGTCGCCAGAGTTTTAGTCGGAACATACATAGTAGACTGCATCGTTCCTACCAGTATTTTTCCGTCGGGTGTCATGCACATTCCCTCCATTCCGCGGTTCGGGCGTCTTTTTGCAAAAACGGCCGGAAGCTTTCTGGTACCGGTATTTACACCGATAGGGCTGATTCTCTCCAGTTCTACTCCATCTGCATTGTAATGAACGATATGAGGACCATATTCATCAGAAACCCAAAACGTTCCGTCTGCAGCCGCTACGATACTTTCGCTATCCAGTCCGTAATTATCCGTTCCCAGCACGCTTCCATCTACAGCATAAGCGATTTCTCCCGTACTTCCCATTCCTGCGGGATTTGGAAGACCGGTGATAGGTTGGCCGGAAGGATTTTTAAGTTTAATATATTTAATGACTTCAATATTTCCGTCTGCATTGATTTTAAAATGCATAATGGTGGGTGTAAAGTTCGGAGTCAAAATCTTGATGCCATTAGAATACGCGACATTCGGGCCACGATCGGTGATCAAATAGAATTCACCTTTTCTCGTAGGATGCGCTGTTGCACCCGAACCGAAACCTCCGCTAATTACATTCACGCCATTAAGAGTTGCCAATGTGGTGAACGGAAATTCCTGTGGAAGTTTAGAATAATTAATATCCTGATTGTTTACATTATCCTCATTATTGTTACACGCTGTAAGAGCGGCAATTGTCAACAGAGGTAATAAGAATTTTTTCATGCTTACTTTTATTGTACGCGAAAGTAGCTATTGATTGTAAACTTATCTTGAATGTAATAATAATTGTATTTTAAATATAAAAAAGACCCGGATCATTTTCCGGGTCTTGATAAGTTTAATGATGTTTCATTTTATATGGTCTGTTCTTCATGTTTTCCTTCCTTGATCTCTTCTACCATTTTGGCATTGAACGCAGGAAGATCTTTAGGGGTACGGCTGGTTACAAGCCCATTGTCTACCACTACTTCGCTGTCTTCCCATTGGGCCCCAGCGTTTTTAAGATCTTTGCTGATGGAATTAACGGAAGTCATATTTCTTCCCTCTACCACCTCAGCATTGATCAGAATCTGAGGACCATGACAAATAGCTGCCACAGGTTTCTGCTGCTGAAAGAAATCTCTTACGAAAGACAAAGCACTTTCATTTGTTCTCAGTTGATCTGGGTTAATTACACCGCCAGGCAGTACCAGCGCGTCGTAATCTAAAGCATTGGCTTCGTCTAATGTTTTATCAACCGGATATTCTTGTCCCCAGTCTTTTTCAGCCCACGCTTTGATTGCTCCCGATTCCGGACTGATGATGTGTGCTGTCCAGCCTTGCTGTTCTAAATATTCTTTTGGAGATTTTAATTCGCTTTCTTCAAAACCGTGTGTTGCTAAAATTGCAATTTTCTTTGACATAATTTTTATGATTTAAGTGTTATGCCATTTTAAGTGTAAAAATGGTGCCGTTAATGTCTGTTCAACTGATAAAAATTGTTAAAATATGCTTTAATGGCTCTGTAGATTTTACTTTTGAAAACTTTGGGTAGACACTAAAGGAGCTAAGGTGATGCCACTTAGGCAGCTAAGCGGATAATCCTTAGGTAGAGGAACAGTAAAATCATAAACATGTATTTATCTGAGCTATAGCATTAGAATATAAATAGCGTCGGGCTTCAGTCATATTCAAATAAGAATCAGCATATGAGCTTTTAGCCGAAATTTACAGTAAGTTTTGGCTAAAGCCTGGCTTTTTCTTAATTCATCCCTATTGAATACAAACTTCTCTTACCTGAACTAAGATTTATAACGATAATGGCTACCCTAGCCCGGATTGCAGCAATTGTCTGAGCTCATTTGATTATTTTCGGGTTGCGGCGGCTTTGCCGCCGCAACCCGAAAATAATCAAATAGCGAGTGCGGAAAGCCGGAAAAAGCTTCAAATAGAAAATAAATATTGCTTTTCGATGTAATCAAATTGCTCCTTAAAAAAAATACAATATACAATTCGACGAAGTTAAAAAAGCTGCTGATAAAAAATAAAAAACCGCACCAAAAACTGATGCGGTCTATTTCATTTCTCCACGAGAAGAAATTATTTTTTGTCTTTTGATCTCTGTAAAACTTCGTCTACCATTCCGAAACCTTTGGCTTCTTCGGAGGTCATCCAATAATCTCTGTCTGACGCTTTTTCTACCCATTCAAATGTCTGGCCGGAATGCTCGGAGATGATTTCGTACAATTCTTTTTTAAGCTTTAACATCTCTCTCAGGTTGATTTCCATATCGGAAGCTACCCCTTGTGCCCCTCCTGACGGCTGGTGAATCATCACTCTTGAGTGTTTCAGGGCTGAACGCTTTCCTTTTTCACCGGCAACCAGCAGAACAGCTCCCATGGAAGCAGCAATTCCAGTACAGATCGTAGCAACATCCGGCTTGATAATCTGCATCGTGTCATAAATTCCTAATCCAGCATACACGCTACCCCCCGGAGAGTTGATATAGATCTGAATGTCCTTTGAAGGATCCGCACTTTCCAGGAACAGAAGCTGTGCGGTTACAATATTGGCAACCTGATCGTCGATCCCTGTTCCAAGGAAGATGATTCTGTCCATCATCAGACGAGAAAATACGTCCATCTGTGCCACGTTTAATCTTCTTTCTTCCATGATGTATGGCGTAAGATTCGTAGGACCATACATTCCCATATACTGATCGGTAGCCAGACCGCTGTTTCCTAAATGCTTTACAGAGAAATCTCTGAATTCTTTTTTAATGTCCATATTTCTATTATGTATTATTAAATTTTACGAAGTTTAAATTACAACTTTTATTCCTAAAATATTATAGGACTTTTTGTCACAGACTTTTTTTAAACAGAAAATAATTGAACGTTATCTGTCAGAATAAATTCCTGTAATTGCTGAATAATTCAGAATTTTGGATAATTCGACTGATACAAGGGTAAGCATCTGGATTTTTTTGATCAGCTCAAAATATTTCCCTTCATCAGAATCTGCATGGTCTGCGAGTTCTTTTTTAGTTTTTAAAATTAAAAAATTAACGTATCGGAATTTATGGATGAGGATATCACCGGCAACCTGTTCGGGAATTTTATCTCCATAATTGGGTGAAAAGATATTCCGGGTTGCCCAGTCATTCAGTTCGCTGTATATATTCATGGAGTTGACTGCCGCTTTGCTGAGCTCCTCATCCATCAGTCCGAAAAAGAAATTCCCCTTCCTAAGCTCTTCCTTTTCAATTCCTTCTTTAATGTAATCTACAATTTTTTTATTGAGCTCCACCTGAAATTCATAACCGTCTTCTTCGAAATGATGAAGGATTTCTTCTATGACAGTGATTTCGTAATTCTGTTCATCAGGAGTTGTTCGCTGTAAAATCACATCACCATAATTCAGCATATGATTGATAAGTTCATTCTCCAGCTTTGTGACATTAAAAATAATAGGATCTACCTGATCTCGCGGCTCTTCAACGATCTGAAGTTTTGCAGGCTGCTGTGCATCAGTTCTGGCCTGGGTTTTCTGGGTCTGATTCTGAGTGATCTGCTTCTGAACATCCAGTTCATTAAAAAGACTCTGCTCTGACAATCCGAACTTGTTGGAAACTTCTTTAAGATAAACTTCCCTTTTCAAAGCATTCTGAACAAATGATACCGATTTTACGATATCGCGAATCGCTTCAGCTTTTTTGATAGGATCATTTCCGACTTCTTTCAGGAGAATTTCTGCCTTAAAGTCGATAAAATCCATTGCCTGATTTTCAATGAATTTTTCAACATATTCCTGCGGATGCTTTTTGGCAAATGAATCGGGGTCATCACCATCCGGAAACAGCAATACCCGGATGTTCATTCCTTCGGTCAGTAACATATCAATACTCCTGAAGCTTGCTTTGATTCCCGCATTATCGCCATCGAAAAGAATAGTAACGTTTTCCGTAAGTCTTTTGATCAGCTTGATCTGCTCGGTAGTAAGTGAAGTTCCGGAACTTGCGACAACATTCTCGATTCCCGACATGTGAAGCGAGATCACGTCCATATAACCTTCCACCAAAAGGCATATATTTTTTCTTGAAATCGCCTGCTTACCTTGGTTTAATCCATAAAGGACATTGGATTTATGATAAATTTCAGTTTCGGGAGAATTGAGGTACTTAGCCGTTTTTACATTATTCTTAAGAATTCTGGCTCCAAAACCTAACACTCTTCCGGAAAAGCTGTGAATCGGGAAAATCACCCTTTCACGAAAACGGTCAACCCCGGAAGGTATATTTTCCGGGAAAATGGAAAGTCCTGACTTTTCGAGAATTTCCTTTGCATAACCTTTTTCCAATGCATATTCTGTGAATGCATTTTTCTTTTCAGGAGAATATCCGAGCTGGAATTTTTTAATGATATCATCCCTCAGTTCCCGTTCTTTAAAATAGGAAAGACCGATGGATCTGCCTTCATCCGAATCCCAGAGTATTTCCTGGAAATAATTATTGGCCACTTCATGGATCTTGTAAAGGATATCTCTTTCGGTGTTTGCCTGTTTGGCTTCTTCTGAAAACTCGCGCTGATCTTCCTCAATCTCGATTCCGTATTTTTTTGCGGCATGGCGAAGCGCTTCGGGATACGTGAAATTTTCAATTTCCATGAGAAAGGAAATCGCAGTCCCTCCTTTTCCTGTCGAAAAATCTTTCCAGATCTGCTTACTTGCAGACACCACAAAACTCGGTGTTTTCTCGTCATGAAACGGACTGAGTCCTTTATAATTAGACCCTGCCCTTTTCAACTGCACATATTCTCCCACGATCTCTTCTACCCTGATCGTGGAAAATATCTTGTCTATGGTCTGTTTGGAAATCATGATGTAAAAATAGGTATTTTAAGAAGAATTTCGACACCTATCATGAAACGTATTAGAAAGAATATTGCTAAAATTTTGATTACTAAATCACTTACATTATCTATTTTTGCATTAAAATAAAGGTATGCAGTTTACAATAAAAGATATCGACGACTGGCAGGAGATTGTTGACAAGATCGCTCCCGAACTCAAATATAATATTCTACTTTTAAAAGGTAATCTCGGGGCAGGAAAAACAACTTTCACTCAGTTTCTTATGAAAAAGCTGGGAAGCGGAGACGAAGTCAACTCGCCTACCTATTCTATTGTTAACGAATACAGTACACCCAAAGGAAAAGTGTATCATTTTGATCTTTACCGTTTAAAAAACATCGATGAAGTGTATGATATAGGCATTGAAGAATACCTTGATAACGCTTTTTTATGTATTATCGAATGGCCGGAAGTGTACGAAGATGAACTTTATGGACTTAAATTCCACGAAATGAACATCATAAATACCGGTGAAGATAGAGAAATCTCATTCGACTAAATATTATGTATCTTTGTTTCTGAAATTGAATGTAAATAACAGTCTGTAAGAATTTAATTATTTAAGGATGAGTACTACAAATATTTTTACTCCTTTTACCGAAGAGGAACTGATGCCGAAAGAAGAAAAGCTTGAAGTCATCAAAAAAGGAAAACAGTTCAGCATAGGAATCCCCAAGGAAACTTCTCTGAACGAAAGAAGAGCTTGTATTACACCGGATGCTGTACAGGTTCTGGTAGAAAGTGGTCATGAAATCATTATAGAATCCGGAGCTGGTGAAGGCTCTTTTTTTACAGATCTGCAATACTCTGAGTCGGGAGCAAAGATTACCAATGATCCGAAAGAAGCATTTTCACAGGACCTTATTCTGAAAGTTAATCCGCCTACGGATGAAGAAATCGACTATATGCGTCCCAATACGTATCTTGTATCCGCGCTTCAAATCAATCTGAGAGATAAAGATTACTTCCTTAAACTGGCCGAGAAAAAAGTAAATGCCATTGCTTTTGAATTTATCGTCGATGAATACAAACAACTGGCTTTAGTAAGGTTGGTGGGCGAAATTGCGGGAACAGTTTCCATTCTTTATGCTTCGGAACTCTTAGCTTTATCAAACGGACTGATGCTTGGGGGAATCACTGGAGTAAGACCTGCCGAGGTCGTTATTCTGGGAGCGGGAATCGTAGGAGAATTTGCTACTAAAGCAGCCATTGGCCTTGGTGCAAGTGTAAGGGTTTTCGACAATTCATTATCCAAGCTGAGGAGGCTTCACACTTTAGTAGACAGCCGAGTCCCTACTTCCATTATTGATCCTAAAGAGCTTAAGAAAGCATTACGAAGAGCCGATGTAGTAATCGGAGCCTTACCAAGACTCAATATGACACCGATCGTGACCGAAGATATGGTCATGAAAATGAAAAAAGGCAGTGTAATCATCGATATCACCATCGATAACGGAAAAGTGATCGAAACTTCTGAGCTTACCACGATGGAAGATCCTTACATTATTAAACATGGCGTGATCCATTGCGGACTTCCGAACCTTACTTCAAGAATGCCGAGAACAACCACAAAAGCCATTTCAAACTTCTTTCTTTCCTATATTTTGCACTATGACGAAGAAGGCGGTTTTGAAAACATGCTGGTCCGCAAAAATGAAATGAAACAAAGTCTTTACATGTACAAAGGCCGACACACAAAGAAAATCATCTGCGACCGTTTCGGGCTTACTTACCATGATATCAATCTTTTAATCTTCTAATGAAAAAACTGAAATTCTATATGATAGGTCTTATTCCGGGACTTATTATCGTATTTTTTATCTTAAACAAAAAAGGCGCTAGCTGCAGCGGATATCTTCCCAACAGCCGTGTCATCGCAGAAACATTATCGAAAGATTTTACCTATTCTGACCAGTTTAAAGCTGAAATGTCCGCATTGAATGTTAATGAAAAATTTCTGAAAGACAGCATTATCACCAAAGGAACCATCGATTTCGACAGAAGTCACGCCCAGAAGAAACCTTGTCCTGATTATCTTTTGATATACCCGAAAAAAAATCCCGCTTATGAAATTACATTTGAGAAATGTGAAGAAAAGGCAACAATGATATCCTTGAAGAAGATGAAATAATACATCGAAGGCCCAGCATGACTTTTTGCTGATACTAAACGATTGAAAGAAAATACGTTCTGAAACTATGGAAGGCAATTACTACATGATTCATGATTATCTGATATTCATCGGGGTTTTTGCCATTTTCTTTTTTCTGACGGTAAGTATCTATTTGTTTAGTCAGAACCAAAATTTTAAACTCAGAAATGCCAGACTTTCGGAAGCTAATAAAATGATCGAGCAACGGCTGAATGAAGTTCAGCTGGAGCATATCGGCACAAAGCTTAATCCGCATCTTTTTAAAAATATTTTAAATTCTGTTCAGTCGCATGCCTATCAGACGTATATGTCACTCGATAAGCTGGCGAATGTTTTAGACTATATTTTATACGAAAGCAACAACAAATTTGTAAGTCCAAAAGAAGAACTGAATTTTGCCTTAAGTCTTATAGAAATCAACAAAATAAAGGTCAATCCACTTTTTGATTTCAGAATTAAATCTAAAATTGATAAGTCTGATATTCTTTTTGAAGAGAAAGTTTTCGCACCGCTCATTTCTGTTGATCTGATTGAGAATGCTTTTAAACACACAGACTTTCTCGCTGAAGATTCGTTTATTTCCATTCAGCTGGAACTGCAGCAGGGTATTTTTTCAATGAAAGTAAGTAATAAAGCTTCGCTTAAAAATGTTCTTGAGAAAGAAAAAAGCGGATTCGGAAGTCAGTCTCTGGATCAACGGCTGAAAATGATCTATAATAATTACTATTCCCTTCACAAAAGTTCAAAAAACGGTATTTTTATAGCAGAACTAACCATTAATCTCGGAGATTTTTATGATAAAATGCGTTATTCTTGACGATGAATTACTGGCCATCAGTTATCTGAAACTTCTTTGTGAACAAATAGAAGGTGTAGAAGTAATAAAGGCATTCAATGATCCTAAGGTCTTCTTAAAAGAAATCGGAAATATCGACTGTAATGTCTGCATTCTTGATATTGAAATGCCGGGAATGAATGGTCTTCAGGTTGCCGAACTGATTTCAGATACTAAGAAAATCATCTTTACAACGGCTTACAAAGAATATGCTGCCGAAGCATTCGACCTCAATGTAGCAGATTATGTGAGAAAGCCAATTAAAAAGGAAAGACTGATTCAGGCATTTGAAAAAGCTAAAGAACTCGTTCAGCATACACCCAAAAAAGATTTTATCGAATGGAATACTAATATTGGTAAAACAGTAATATTTACAGACCAGATCGCTTATATCAAAACTTCCGAAATAGATAGCCGTGATAAAGATATTATCCTGAAAGACGGCAGCAATCTTGTTTTAAAAAATCTCAACTTTAAAAGCTTATTGGAGATGCTCCCTGCAAAGAATTTTGCGCAGATAAATAAAAAAGAGATTATTGCATTATCTGCTGTTAAAGTATTTTCAGCTAACGAAATTATCACAACAATTTCCATAGAACACGACGGCTTTCTGAAGCTTCAGATCGGAGAAACTTATAGAAAAGTACTTTCGGATCTATTAAGCAGATAGGTTTCGCTGCATAATTTATTGCTTTCATTACATTTGAGGAAGAATAGTATTTATCATAACTATATTCTTATCAATTTTGCATAAAATACCGGAATTTATGAACTTGGGCAAATACAGAAATATTATTTTCTACATCGCTACCATTGCTGCGTTTTCTTTTTTGATATACATTTTCATCATCGAAGGGCAAACGCTGGAAGCCGGAGAGAATATTATCATCAAAACAAATAACAGCTCTACGTGGGATAATTTTTTAGAATCTTTCAAAACAAATTTACATCATCCCCTGGCATTGCTGCTGGCTCAGATTGTGACCATTATTCTTGTCGCAAGACTCTTTGGATGGATCTGTATAAAAATAAAACAACCTTCGGTAATCGGTGAAATGATTGCGGGGATCGTATTGGGTCCTTCTTTATTAGGAATGTATTTTCCGGAATTCTCAGCTTTTCTTTTTCCGAAAGAATCATTAGGAAATTTACAGTTTCTGAGCCAGATCGGTCTTATTCTTTTCATGTATATCGTAGGAATGGAGCTGGATTTAAGCGTATTGAGAAAAAAGGCACATGACGCTGTGGTCATCAGCCACGCCAGTATTATCATTCCTTTTGCGTTGGGAATAGGTTTATCGTACTTCATTTACAAGGAATTTGCTCCGGACGGAATTCAGTTTACCTCGTTTGCCTTATTCATTGCGATTGCGATGAGTATTACTGCATTTCCTGTACTGGCAAGAATCGTTCAGGAAAGGAATCTTCAGAAAACGAAACTCGGCACTGTCGTTATCACTTGTGCCGCAGCCGATGATATTACAGCATGGTGTATTCTGGCAGCGGTAATCGCTATTGTAAAAGCCGGATCTTTTGCCAGTTCGATTTATGTGATTATAATGGCAATAGGCTATGTATTTTTAATGATAAAGATCGTAAGGCCTTTCTTAAAAAGAATCGGAGATCTTCAGGCGGGAAAAAACACGATCAACAAACCGATGGTCGCTATCTTTTTTTTAACATTAATACTTTCAGCGTACACTACAGAGGTTATCGGTATTCATGCGCTTTTCGGAGCTTTTATGGCCGGAGCCATCATGCCTGAAAATGCAAAATTCCGGACTATGTTTATTGATAAAGTAGAAGACGTTGCGTTGGTGCTTTTACTTCCTTTATTCTTCGTATTTACCGGGCTTCGTACACAGATAGGGCTGTTGAATGACGAACACCTCTGGATCACGGCAGGATTTATTATCCTTACCGCTGTAGTGGGAAAGTTTGCAGGAAGTGCATTAACCGCTAAATTTTTAGGCATCAACTGGAAAGAAAGCCTTACCATCGGAGCATTGATGAATACAAGAGGTTTAATGGAATTAATCGTTTTAAATATTGGCTATGATCTGGGAGTTTTAAGCCCGGAAATCTTTGCAATGATGGTTATTATGGCGCTATTTACAACGTTTATGACAGGGCCGGCACTCGATTTCATCAACTTTATTTTTAAATCTAAAAAAGCGGAGGAAGAGAATAAAGACCACAACGACGCTAAATACAGGGTTTTACTTTCTTTTGATAATCCCGAATCCGGAAGTACACTGCTGAAGCTTGCTCATGACTTCACCAAAAAAATGAATGCCAATAAAAGCATCACCGCAATGAATATTGCCCCGGTAAACGAAATGCATGCGTATGATATTAATGAATATGAAAACGAACAGTTCAGAAATGTAATCGATACTTCTCAGGAACTGCAATTGAAAATCACGACTCTTTTTAAAGCATCAACAGATATCGAAAGTGATCTTACGAATATTTCAAACAAAGGAAACTATGATCTTCTGCTCATCATGCTTGGAAAATCAATGTACGAAGGAAGTTTACTCGGAAGACTTTTAGGTTTCACCACCAAAATAATCAATCCTGAAAAACTTCTGAATACCGTAAAAGGAAAAGGAAATATATTTAACAACTCTCCTTTTGACGATTTTACCCTGCAGATTTTAGATAAAACTAATATTCCGGTCGGTATTATGGTGGATAAGAGCTTTACTTCTGCCGACAAAGTATTCGTTCCGATTTTTAATCTGAGTGATTTTTATCTTCTTGAATATGCCAAAAGACTGATCAACAACAACAATTCTCAAATCATTATTCTTGATGTGGCCGGACAGATCAGGAGCAATATTGAAGTGAAAGAACTCATCAGAAGCATCGAACAGGTAGCACCCAATCACATCACTTTATACAACGAGAAGAAAATTGAGAAAGATTTTCTGACTTCTCAGGACCTTATGCTCATCAGCAGTAAAAGCTGGAAAAACCTGATCGACACCAAAAGTCTTTGGCTTTCGGATATTCCTTCAACGCTGATCATCAGTAATCCGTAATAATGTGAATGGTGAATTTTAAAAGTCAATTAACTTCGTTGTCAATTAGCTTTGCAGTGAATAATTTCATGTGAATTTGAAGAATTGACAATTGACTTGCGAAGCAAAATTCACCATTCACTTTTTAAACCAATTAAAAAAAATTCTCTATCTTCGCTCTGTGATTATAAACATCGGAACATATTATTACGGAATTTTTAGCTCAAACATGGGATAAGGATTTCGTTGTACAGATACACATAACCTCGTCCTTGGGCGGGGTTTTTTATTTTAAAATTTAAAAGATGAGAATAAGTATTATAGGCGTAGGATTAATCGGAGGTTCGATTGCTTTAAAACTAAAACAAAAAGGCATCGCCGAATTTATTTACGGGATAGACAATAGCACGGAACATCTGAACGAAGCTTTAGAGCTCAAGATCATTGATGCTAAAGCAGACCTTGAATATGGGATCAGCAATTCCGACTTAATTATTCTTGCGATCCCGGTGGATGCAGCTAGAAAAATCTTGCCCAAAGTGTTGGATCTCATCTCGGAAAACCAGACCGTAATGGATACCGGCTCTACCAAAGCAGGAATCGTAAACACCGTAAAAGGTCATTCCAAAAGATCACGGTTTGTAGCGTTTCACCCCATGTGGGGAACGGAAAACAGCGGTCCGAAGTCTGCCGTTTCAGAGAGTTTTTCAGGAAAAGCGGGCGTGATCTGTAACCGCGAAGATTCTGCTGAGGATGCCCTGAAATCAGTTGAGAAAATTGCAGAAAGCCTGGATATGCACCTCATCTACATGAATGCGGAAGATCATGATGTACACACCGCATATATTTCCCATATTTCACACATTACCTCGTATGCACTGGCGAATACCGTTTTAGAAAAAGAACGTGAGGAAGAAACGATTTTCCAGCTGGCAAGTTCGGGGTTTTCAAGTACGGTGCGTCTCGCGAAATCGCATCCCGAAATGTGGGTGCCTATTTTTAAACAAAACAAAGAAAATGTTCTCGATGTTTTGAATGAGCATATTTCACAGTTAAGAAAGTTCAAATCAGCCTTAGAAAAAGAAAATTATGATTATCTGGAAGAGCTGATCTCCAATGCCAATAAGATCAGAGGAATCCTGGATAAATAAATATAAACAACCAAAGTACAACAAAACCCGAAAGCAGTAGAGCAATACTCGAGGGAAGTAAGACTTTACCCAAGGTAAGTACGATTATACTCAAGGTAAGTAGGCTTTTACCCGAGCGCAGTAAGCTTCTACTCAAGGTCAGTGAAGCAAAACCCAAAGGAAGTAAAGCAATACCCGGCAGCATTAAAATAAAATGTAAAGCCAATACATCTGCAAAAGACGGGAAGCAACTACAGATTATAGCATAAGTACTGAAAAAAAATTATCTTTACTTCAATTTTTAGGAGCATATACTACCCTATTGCCCCATTTTAAATTTATATATTAACTATGAAAACTAAATTTTTACTCTTTTTAAGCTTCCTGATAACTATTTCACAGTCTCTTTTTTCTCAGAATATTGCCGGATCATGGAAAGGAGATCTTGATATTCAGGGGAGCAAGCTTCCTCTTATTTTTAATATTTATCAGGAAAACAATACTTATAAAGCCACTCTTGACAGCCCGCTGCAAGGTGCTGAAGGTATTCCTGTAGATAAAGTAGTTTTTACCAATAACGATTTGTCTTTGGATATATCCAGCATAGGTGCCACCTATAAAGGGAAGTTTGAAAACGGAAAATTCTCAGGAAATTTTGTTCAGATGGGAAAAACGTATTCATTGATTCTTGAAGTGTATGATAAAAAAAACAGTAAGGATTTACTGCCTGAAGGCCTGAAACTATCCGAAAATATAAACGAAAGCTTACAAAAAATCGACAGCTTTCTTTCTTATCTTGAAAATAATAATGCAGAAGCAGGCGAAATCTCAATTTTTAAAGACGGAAAAGAAATTTACAAAAGAAATTTCGGCGAAACCAAGCTTCCTCAATCTCAGAAAGGAAAAGAAACTTTCCAGATCGGCTCTATTACTAAATCAATGACGGCCATGATGATCTTTAAACTGATCGAAAAAAACAAACTTGACCTTAATGATAAGCTGTCAAAATTTTATCCTAAAATCCCGAACGCAGAAAAAATAACCATCTCCCAAATGCTGAGCCACACCTCAGGACTTGGCGATTACGTTACCGGCAAAGATACCATGAAATGGCTTACGGAGAAAGTTTCAGAAGAACAGATCATGAATCATATTATTGAGCAGGGATTTTTGTTTGAACCCGGAACAAAAACACAATATTCCAATTCCGGCTATTATCTTCTGGCTAAAATTTTAGAAAAAATAAGCAAAAAGTCGTATGCGGAAAACCTGAAAGAAACTTTCGCTACTCCATTACAGCTTACCAATTTTTATACGGCCAGCCAGAAACCTACCAATGTTTTTCTTCCATACAACTATGCCAACCGATGGGAAGCGGTAAAAGATTTTGACTTTAATAATGTTGTTGGTGTGGGTGATATCGCAACAACACCGACCAATCTGAATATTATCATCAATGCATTATTCGAAGGCAAACTTGTTTCCAAAGAAAGCCTTTCTGCAATGATGCCAAGAGATGATAAATTCGGAAGAGGACTTGCTATTGTACCGTTTAACACCAAAATTTTCGTGGGTCACAGCGGCGGAACGTACGGAACCAATTCGCTGATGATCTACAACGGTGAAGATGATTTGTCAATTTCCTATTCATTGAATGCGGATCGTGTAGGAGCCAATACTTTCGTTATTGATATTCTGAGTATTTTGTATAATAAGCCATTTGAGATGCCGTCTTTCGGTCCGGAAATCAGCGCCGCAGATTTGCAGAAATATGTTGGTGAATACACCTCGAAAGCACATCCTCTGGGACTTAAAATTTTTATAAAAAACGACGGATTATTTGCTCAGGGAACCGATCAGCCCGAATTCCCCCTGGAATATGCAGGAGATCATCAGTTTAAATTCGATAACTACGGCGTGAAAATCAGGTTTTATCCTGAAAAGCAGCAGATGGAACTGCAACAAAATGGCGGTACGTTTTTATTTGATAAGAAGAAATAAAAGAACAAATCCTTAGAAAACAGTTATTCTAAGGATTTATTATTATAATTTCATTTTAATCTTAACATTCTGCGACATTCACAGCAATCGCAAGGCCTCCTTCGGAAGTTTCCTTGAATCGGTCATTCATGGAAAGAGCGGTTTCCCACATGGTCTGAATGACCTGATCCAAGCTTACTTTTGCTTTGGCGGGATCACTTTCCAAGGCGATATTTGCGGCGGTAATTGCTTTTATAGCGCCCATCGTATTTCTTTCAATACATGGAATTTGCACCAAGCCTTTTATGGGATCGCACGTCATTCCTAAATGATGCTCCATTGCAATTTCTGCTGCCATAAGCACCTGCCCCACACTTCCGCCGAGAATTTCCGTAAGACCTGCCGCAGCCATTGCTGAGGAAACCCCAACTTCTGCCTGACAGCCGCCCATCGCTGCAGAAATGGTAGCATTTTTTTTGAATAAAGTTCCGATCTCTCCGGCTACCAGCAAGAAACGGATTATATCATCATCGCTGGTGAAAGGGGTAAATGCCTGCGCATACATCAGCACTGCCGGAATGACACCACTCGCCCCATTAGTTGGCGCTGTAATGATTCTCCCAAAGCTTGCATTCTCCTCATTCACAGCCAATGCAAAACAGGAAATCCATTTGTTGATATTGGTAAAGTTTTCTTCTGCATCGACAACCTGCTGAAACCATTCATTTTTATTTTTATAAATCTTATCACCGAGCAGTTTTCTGTTGATTCCGGCCGCACGGCGGGAAACATTGAGTCCCCCAGGAAGCACCCCTTCTTTATTGACGCCTTTATAAATACATTCTTTGATCTGTTGCCAGATATAGAGTGCTTCCTGTTTCGTTTCTTCCTGAGATCTCCAGCTTTCTTCATTCATTAAAATAAGATCTGAAATTTTTTCAAGTCCCAGCTTTTCACAGTATTTTACGATGTCAGAAGATTTGTGACAAGGATATAAAGTACGGATACAGTGCTTTTCGATGGACTTTTTTTCCTGGCTCATGATAAATCCTCCGCCAACAGAGTAGAAATCCTGAACGAGTTCAGTTCCGTCTTCAAAAATTGCCTTGAAAATCATTCCGTTGGGATGATACTCAAGAGATTTCTGCATATTTAAAACCAGATGATGTCCGTAGATAAAAGGAATTTCTTTTTCGCCCCCGAGATTGATCGTCTGAGAGCTTTTTATGTTCTCGATTTTCTCGTCAATCTTTGTTGTATCAATGGTTTTAAAATCTTCACCATTTAATCCAAGCATTCCTGCAATATCGGTTCCATGTCCGATTCCTGTTTTGGCAAGAGAACCAAAAAATTCAAGGAAGACTTCTTTCACCTCAGCAATTGACCTTTCCCTTTTTATAATCCTGATAAATGCTGAAGCCGCATTCCATGGACCCATTGTATGCGAACTGGATGGGCCAATTCCTACTTTTATAATTTCAAAAACCGATATTGATTCCATATAGAAATTCTTCCTTTTTTTCCTTAACACAAAGATACACGATAAATCCAAACACAAAAGCCGGAGTTGAAAAATCAGCTCCGGCTTTCTAATTAAAACTATATGAACACTTGTAGATTTTTTATATCAATGGTGAATGGTCAGTTCGCTTTGCTTGTCAATTTAAATTATGGCTTAATAAAAATTCACTATTGACCATTGACGATTCACTTGGCATTTTGGCTTGATAAAATTGACAATTGACAATTCACTCAGTATTTATATCAATGGCGAATGGTCAATTTACTGCGTAGTCAATTTTAAATTTGGGTTAAAAAAACTCACTATTGACAATTGACAATTGACAATTCACCAATCCCTTCTCAGCACAGTCTTTCTTCGTGTTGGGAAATGTCTAACCCAAGCTCTTCTGATTCTTCAGAAACTCTTAAGGTGATGATCTTATCTGTGATTTTATATAACAATAACGATCCGAAAAAAGTAAAAACAGATACAAGAAGCAATGCAGCCATGTGATGCGCAAAAACTTCCAGTCCGCCATGAAGAAGGCTTGCATTTTCACCGTGTGCAAAAATAGCCGTGAGAATCATTCCCATAATTCCACCAACACCGTGACAGGCAAAAACATCCAGGGTGTCGTCAATCTTCTTCAATGCTTTCCAGTTGACCATCAGATTTGATACAATAGCGGAAATAAATCCGATGAACAGACTTTCCGAAATGGAAACAAAGCCGCAAGCGGGAGTAATGGCCACCAAACCCACAACAGCACCGATGCATGCTCCCATAGCAGATACTTTTCTTCTGTTGATTCTGTCAAAAAATATCCAGGTCATCATCGCTGAAGCAGAGGCGATGGTCGTCGTTCCAAAAGCTGTAGCAGCTGTAGCATTGGCACTGAGTGCCGAGCCGGCATTAAAACCGAACCATCCGAACCACAGCATTCCGGTTCCCAATAGCACGTAAGAAATATTGGACGGATCATGATGAGGCTTTTTTCTGTTTCCCACTACCATAGCACCTGCCAATGCAGCAAAACCTGCACTCATGTGGACAACTGTTCCACCCGCAAAGTCTTTTACCCCGAAATATTTATTTAAAAGCCCATCCGGATGCCACACCATATGACAAAGCGGTGTATAGATAAAGATGCTGAAAAGTACCATAAATAAGAGGTACGAAATAAAACGTACACGTTCTGCAAATGATCCGGTGATCAAGGCAGGTGTGATCACGGCAAATTTCATCTGAAATAAAGCAAAAAGGACAAACGGAATGGTAGATGCCATATATTTATGTGGTAATACTCCTACCCGATTAAAGAACGGATAGCTCAGGGGATTTCCGATAATCCCGTAATGTACGCCATTCATGGTAAAGCCAATGGAGTCGCCAAATGATAAGGAAAAACCAACCACCACCCATAACATAGAAATAACTCCTAGAGCAATAAAACTCTGAAGCATGGTGGAAATTACATTTTTCTTTCCTACCATTCCTCCGTAGAAAAAAGAAAGCCCGGGAGTCATCAACAATACCAGACCTGCAGCAGCGAGGATCCAGGCAACATCTGCACCTACAATTTTATCTTCGCTCAAAAATTCTCCTGTATTTGGAAAATCTGCCATAGGACTCCAGAATAATCCGCCAACGGCAACAAGCGTAATGATACTGAAGGAAACGATCCATTTTAAACCGACTGTCATAAAAATTTATATATTACCCCCACAAAAGTAAGTATAAATTTTATAAAAATCAATAAATTTAATTTTAACCCTATTAAATTTAATACTAAAATAAAATTTAATATAAATTTTATTCAAACACCCCCTTTAAAATACCGGACACTTCTTTAAATTTTGTTGCCGGAAATAAATGAGTCCCTCCTTTTATAATATAATCCGGTCGGGAATTTTTGATAGGAAAAACGATATCTTTATCTCCAAGGATCTGTACGACCTCCGGATTTTCATCAAATTTCCAATCTGATATTTTTTCGATCGCCCATTTCAGGTAATAAGGATCTTTCACCTGAAAATATTGCAGAACTCTGGGGTTTTTAGGATCAAAAAACTTCCTGAACATGGAGTAAATATTGGTTGTCTTTTCATTGAAGAACCTCACCGGCAAAACTTTGGGAATTCTTGTGATCTGCCCCGTTTTTATTAATCTTGATTTTTCTCTGTCTGATTTTATGCTGCCCATGATTACGACTTTCTTTGCAGGTTTGAGTTTATGTATTTCCTGAACGATTATTCCCCCGAAAGAATATCCCAGCAGATAAAAAGGCTCTGTATCATCAATTTTTTCAGCCATTCTCTGTACGTAATGCAGAAAGTCTTCGTTTTGCTCAGGGATCAGCCAGTCAATAAAAACAACTTCATGATGCTCCGGAAATTTAATCTTTTCCAGCACTTTAAAATCTGCGCCAAGTCCGCTTACAACATATATTTTCATACTACTAAAATAAAAAAATCAGACAAAAAAATGAGCGGCTTCAAAAGAAATCGCTCATTTGTTTATTGAAAGACCTAGGTCTTATTTTTTCTTTTTAACAGGTGTTCTGTTTTCGTTATCCAATTTCTCAGTAGAAAGCTTAAACTGGATATCCATTTCGTTTTTGATGAAATAATCTTTTAGAGAAGACTGGTAGAACACTTTGAAATCTCTTCTGTTCAGTGAGAATTTAGCAGATTCTATGACTACCGTAAATTGAGTGATATAAACGTTTGCAGGGAAAGTGATTGTTTTTCTCACCCCTTTGATCGTAATATCTCCATAAACTGTAGAGTTGTAATCGCTGTTTGCCAGAGGAATAATCTTCGTTAAATGGAATTTTGCCAACGGAAACTTTTTAACTTCAAAGAAATTTGTACTTTTTAGATCGTTGGTCAATTTTACCATATCTTCATCCTGGCTTGACACATCACCTGCCATGATGGACTTCATATCAACCACGAATTCTCCGTCTACTAAAACCGTTTTATCAAAAGTAAACTTTCCGCTTTTCAGTTTTACTGTTCCGGAGTGTGTTGTAGGAACTGTTTTCACTACTTTATATCCCCACCATCTGATCTCAGACGATGTTACTTTTACCACTTTATCTCCTTTCTTCTGACCGAAAACAAATGACATGCTTACACACATCATAGCAAACAATAGTAATCTTTTCATTCTTTTTTATTTACAATTCAACAAAAATAAAAAAAAGTGTAGAACTTCTACACTTTTAACAATCTTTTTTTGATTAAATTATTTTGCTGTTACTTTTACCTGCAAATCCATGTCATCTTTCACAAGAACATCTTGCATCGTAGATTTGTAAGCAACATCAAATTTTTGTCTGTCGATAGAGAATTTGTTTGACATTAAGCTTACTGTTCCGTTAGCATACGTAATTTTTGCAGGGAAAGAAATTGCGTTGGTTTTTCCTTTTACCGTTAAGTTACCTGTCACTAAAGAATTGTACACTTTGTCGTTGTTTTTCTTCACCCCTGTAATTTTGAAAGTTGCCGTAGGATATTTTTCAACTTCGAAGAAATCTCCGTTTTTAAGGTGTCCGTTAAGCTTTTGCTGATATTCACCGGAAAGGTCTGTAGCGTTGATAGAAGTCATATCTAAAACGAAACTACCACCAACCAACTGGTTTCCTTTCATAATCATATCACCTGATTTCACCTTTACCGTTCCGTTGTGAGAACTTGCTTCAGATTTTGCGATTTTATAACCCCACCACTGAACATCAGAGCTTACTACTTTTTTTGCCTGTCCGAATGCTAAACCACTAGCTAAAACTGCTAATAAGAATATTTTTTTCATTTGAATAAAAATTATTTGCTTGTTTATTATTTACTGATGCAAATGTAGTCAACAGAAGTGATAGATTTCATTGATGTATATCAATTAATGCAATAATTTTTATAAATAAAAAACTCCGGAAATCCGGAGCTTCAGTTAGTCTTGATAATAAGCAGTATAAAGGGCTGCGCCATTCAGAGCTGTGTTTTCATTTTTATTCAGATAAATAGGAATGTTTCTGAGCATTTCCTCCATTTTATCACTGATCTTAAATTTCTCGTAGAATTTATCTTTATCAATATATTCTCTGATCACCTGAGGAATATCTCCTGAAATCAGTAAGCCTCCGGTTGCCTTTAACTTTAAAGTAAGGTTATTGGCTTCTCTCGCCAGGAATTCAAGGAAAGTGTCTAAAGCTATTTTGCAGATTAAGACATCGTCTTCCACAGCTGCTTTAAATAATTCCTGAACAAAATTTTCTCCTGTCAGTCTTTCTGCAAGCCCTTCAGGTTCCGGATGTCTTTTTACGTCTCTTAAGAAACGGTAGATATTGAAAAGGCCTCCTTTAGATAAAACATTTTCCCAGCTTACAATTCCGTAGATATTATTTAAGAACTGATAAAATTCTACTTCTACGTTCGTTCGTGGAGAAAATTCTGAGTGACCGCCTTCTGTTGCAAAAGGTCTTAAATATTTCCCGTCAAAAAAATATCCGGCTTCCCCAAGACCATTTCCCGGTGCCAGAATAGCTACATTTCCTTTTTCAAGATGTCCGCTGGTGTAGATTGCGTCAAGATCACTGTCTTCCAGAATGGCCATTCCGTAGGCTGATGCCTCCTGGTCATTCAGCATATCTACTCTTTCAAAATCAAAATCTCTTTTAAAATCTTCAACATCAAGATTCCATCCAAGTCTGGCAGGATTACTTTTCCCATTGATGACAGGTCCCGGAACAGCTATCCCGAGTCTTTTCACGTTCTCCAACTGATTATCCTGAATAAACTTTCTTAAAATATCTGCAAAAGAAGCATAGTCTTTGGTTGGATAATTATGTTGGATTTTAACTTCTACGCCTTCGTTTTCAGAAACGAAATAGCCTAAAGTTGTCATATCTTCACGAAGGTTGGCGCCAATGATAGAAACATTATCATTACCCGCGTTTTTTACTCCTGGTAAATAAAGTGGAAATTTCGGATTCAAAATCATAACCTCAAATTTTATCAAATATAATAATAGTTTTCGTAAATTTTCGTTAGAAATAAAAAACCTTCTCAAAAATTCGAAAAGGTTTGGCTAATAATTGCTTATATTTAAATCTAACTACTTTCCTAATGGAATATTGTAAGAAAATCCTACTCCAATGTTACCCACATTGTAGTCCTGATTTGGCAAATCTCCTTTGCTTCCTACAAATACTTTCTGATACTGCACAAAGAAATTCCAGTCCTGGTTGTGATAACCGATCTCCGGCTTGATATAAAAACCACCATCGGGTCTGTCAAGACCTGCATTAGAAGCGACCTTATCATCACCAACCAAAAATCCGTATCCTAAGTCAGTCCCGAAATAAAAACCTGTTTGTTTCGGATAAATTCTGATCAATGCACCTACCGGTACAACCCCTACGTCATTGTTGCTATATCCATTGTTATCTTTTCCAAAATAATGTGTATATCCTGTAGCAATACCCAATCCGAACCCCGGAGTAATCAAATTCTGATAAGCTACATCCACACCAACTGCCATAGAAGTATTATCAGAAGGAACTGCTAAACCTACATTTGCTCCCACTTTGATCATATTATTCATTTGTGCACTTTGTGCACTCAACGCTCCAGCAGTAAAAATTCCGGCAAATAAAATTGCATGTTTTAACATTTTCATAACTCTGATTTTAAATTTACTAAGCAGAAAACTGTAAAAACCGTGCCAACTAAGGACATTTTATTATAATTAATCTCTTCTACAATTATAAAACAATGATTTTCAATACATTAATTTAAGCTAAAATTAAATGAGCGTTTAATTAAAAATAATAATACTTATATAATTAATGTCTTTTCGGGTAATATTAACAATTCTTAACCGTTATCAAGTTTAACCTTATCATGACAACTCTATCCAAATTACAAAATACAACTATGACAACTTCGTCATTACTTAATAATAAACATCTTCTCTGGCGAGCCGGCTTCGGCGCGGGAATCAACCAGCTTGATGACCTTAAAAATATAAACAGCAAAACTTTATTAAATGATTTGCTTAAAGAAGAGGTTTTCACCTACATCAATTATCAGACGCCTGATACAGATTCGATCGACTATATGAACGACAAATCTCCGGCCGAGAAGAAAAAGGAAATACAGAAGATCAACCGTCAGCAAAATGAAGAACTTAATCTTAATTTCCTGCACAAAATGGTGACCAGCAATGAGCAGCTGAGAGAAAAAATGGCATTTTTCTGGCACGGACATTTTGCTTCTAGAGTGCAGAACCCGAAATTCAACAGACAAATCCTGAATGTGATTAGAAAAAATGCTCTGGGAAACTTCCGGGAATTGTTGTTTGAAGTCAGTAAAGCGCCGGCTATGCTGGGTTTTCTAAACAATCAGCAGAATAAAAAAGACCATCCTAACGAAAATTTTGCACGGGAAGTGATGGAACTTTTTACGATGGGCAGAGGAAATTATACCGAAAAAGATATCAGGGAAGGCGCGAGAGCTTTTACAGGATGGGGATACGATAAAGAAGGAAATTTTCTGGAAAGAAAAAAACTTCATGATGAAGGAAGTAAAACCTTTCTTGGTAAAACAGGAAATTTTACTGGTAATGATGTTTTAGAGATAATTCTCGAACAAAAAGCAACCTCCAGATTTATTACCACAAAAATTTATAAGTTTTTTGTAAATGAAAATATAAATGAAGCTATTATCGATCAGCTTTCTGATAATTTCTACCAATCCGGGTACGATATCAAAAAACTGATGAAAAATATCTTCTCCAGCTCATGGTTTTATGATAAAAAAAATATCGGGAATAGGATAAAATCACCGATCGAACTGATGGCCGGAATAATGCGTACACTGCCTATGAACATTCAAAATCCGGAAAATCTTATTGTTTATCAGAAATTGCTTGGACAAATGCTTCTTTATCCACCGAATGTTGCCGGCTGGCCCAACGGAAAATCCTGGATTGACAGTTCGACGTTGATGCTAAGGCTTCAGATTCCACAGATCTGGTCGGGATTGCGGCCGCTTGATTATCGCCCAAAAGCCGATGATGATCTTGATATGGGATTGAAAAACAGCACCAACACTTTGACAAAAAGTTTCAAGAATCCCAACATTATAATTGACTGGGCAAAGGTAGAAAAGATCTTTAACGGAAAAAACATTGAAGAATACCTGATACAAAACACAGAATCGCTAGATATGAACTCTGTGAAAAGCTTTTCGGATAATAGTGTAAAAATGAACGTCATTAATTTAATGTCTACCCCCGAATATCAGTTAATGTAGTTTTTAAAATCCATCATCTGCAATCTTTAACCCAATACCTAATCGTATGTTAATCAAAAGAAGAGAATTCCTCAAAATAAGTTCACTGGCAACCGCTTCATTATTGATGCCTAACTTTCTCAAAGCCATGACATTTGACGAAGCGCTGAATCCCGATCAGAAGATTTTAATTGTTCTGCAGTTTACAGGCGGAAATGATGGACTGAATACAATAATTCCTATACGGAATGATATTTATTTTAAAGAAAGAAACAATATCGCAATTAAAGATTCTTTGCAACTGAATGATGAAGCCGGCATCAATCCCGCTTTATCCTACTTTAAGGAGCTTTATGACAATGGCGAACTTTCCGTAATGAACAATGTAGGATATCCCAATCCCGATAAGTCCCATTTCCGAAGTATGGATATCTGGCATTCCGCGAGCAAAAGCGATGAATATCTGGAAACAGGCTGGCTGGGGAGATTTCTGGATGAAGAATGTTACCGTTGCGAACACCCGACACAGGCACTGGAAGTTGACGATATGCTGAGTTTAGCCTTAAAAGGTGAGAAAAATAAAGCTTTTGCTTTCAAAGATCCGAAAAGACTGTATCAGACGAGCCAGGAGAAATATTTCAAATCTTTATATGACCATCATCACGATGATGAAACGGTTTCCTATTTATATCAGACATTAGGTTCCACGATCAACAATGCCGATTATATCTTTGAAAAAAGTAAAGCAAAAAAAAGTACGGAATCCTACCCTAATTCTCAATTGGGAAAAGATTTTAGAACGGTCGCTTCTCTCATTAAATCTGATATCAACACCCGGGTATATTACCTTTCTATAGGAAGCTTTGATACCCATGTCAATCAAAATGAAAGACAGCAAAAACTTTTCAATGACATTAATGAAGCGGTAAAGTCATTTGTAGCAGACATGAAAAGCAATGGCCTTTTCGACAATATTCTTCTGATGACATTTTCTGAATTTGGGCGTCGTGTAGCCCAAAATGCCAGCAACGGAACCGATCATGGAACCGCCAATCAAATGTTTTTTATCAGTGGAGGACTGAAGAAAAAAGGAATCTTAAACCCGCTTCCCGATCTTACAAAATTGGACGACGGAGATCTTATTTATACCGAAGATTTCAGAAAAATCTATGCAACAGTTTTAAAAAACTGGCTGAAAGCGGATTCATCCAAAGTATTGGGATGGAAAAATGGAATTTATGATTTTGTATAAATAAAAAGAGGAATTTTGCTTAACAATTCCTCTTTTTTTCATAAAATTAAATCTAACTGCTTCTAGTTTTGTACAGGAAGCTGTTTTTTATCTTCCGCCGGTTTTTCATCAAACTTTTCAGCGATTTTTTTAATAATAAATTCTATCACCAACGGTGCTACCACTGCTACCACAGCTTTTAGTATT
The DNA here is from genome assembly GCF_977014045.1 of Chryseobacterium lineare. NCBI lineage: Bacteria > Pseudomonadati > Bacteroidota > Flavobacteriia > Flavobacteriales > Weeksellaceae > Chryseobacterium > Chryseobacterium lineare. Next base: position 1,924,814 of record NZ_CDRNIQ010000001.1, read on the forward strand.
CTTGATTTCATAATAGTATTTTTTGTATTTCGGGTAATACAATTTCCAAGCCATAAAGACACTCATACTTCTAAACTCCGCCTTCTATATTCAGATTTTGATAGTTTTTGAAACCCAATCTGAATTTCTCTTCCAGCCTCAGTCTCAGTTTTCTAGGCTGATAAACAATCAGACAATTGCCAAACCCAAGTAACAAACGCTCAAGCTCATAGTTGATCTGCACACAGATTTTAAATACAGTTCCTTCTTCCGTTTCGCCGATAATTTCCTGACTTTTGTGAAATGGTTTTGTTTTTACATAAGGTGCATTGGAAGAATCTACAAAGAAAACAACATTTCTGGGCTTCGTTTCCGAAACCGTTACACCGACAATATCTTTAAAATATTCATCTCCGTCCAGATGCTTATCGATATATTGTATTTTGTCCTCATGTTCTATCCGTTCCATACGATCCAACGCCAGATTATACATTTTACCTTTATAAAGGCAGATCAAAAACCAGCGGTTGTTGTATTCTTTTAGAAGTTGAGGATGAACTGCAAAGCTGCTCGATTCACGTGCTGTAAAACTTTTGTAAAGAATACGGATTACTTTTTTACTGATAATACTTTCATAAAGGAAATCAATATGCTCAAGACCTTTCAATTGCTCATTCTTATCAAGATGGATGATTGATTTCTGATGTGTAGCCTGTATGGAATCTTCCAGCTTCTGAATCACACCATTCATCTCTTTAAACATCGAAAAATCCTTGAACTGCTTTAAAATCTGAATGGCATTATTCATCGCTTTCAGATCACTTTCATTCACGGAAATATTATGGATGCTGTAATCGGGATCGCTGTAACGGTAATATTTCCGCTCATACACTTCAATCGGCGCTTCATATCCGAATTTTTCGCTCCGCATATTCTGCAGATCGAGCTGAACGGTTCGTTTGCTTACGAAAGATTCTTTGCCTTCAAATTCAAACAATGCTTCCGAACATTCATTGATCAGATCTTCCAGTGTATATTTCCGGTATTTGTTTTTAAGGCATTTATCCAGGGTTTTATAGCGGATCAGGGCGTTTTTGTTGGATGACATGATTTATATTTTTATTTGGGCGTGTCCCTCTGCCTTCGCTAATTCTTTTCATCGGGCCGGGCTGCTGCGGGCTTCACTTCGTTTCGGTTTCGGCTCGGGGCTTCGCCCCGAGCCGAAACTCCTCCTTTCAGTCGGACCCTCCGTATCCCTCACGCGAAAGAAGGAAATACTTACATTTACTTTCGACAGCAAAAAAGAGATTCTTCATTGCACTTCGTTTCATTCAGAATGACAATTTCAGACATCATTGACAGTCTCGAGATTCCTTCATCACTATGTTTCTCACAATGGTTTAAACATTACTTTCGACTCAAAGACTTCCCTTCAAAAGAAATTCCTTCCCAACCAAACTCCATAAAGTTTCTGATATTCTGATGATCCGTTCCTTCAGGGTTTTTCAGCACATCTCTGTAAAATTCCCCAAAAAGATGGAGCGTTTCCTGTTTCGATAGACCATTCAATGAAGCAAAACTGAAAACTTTACACGATCCGTTATTCTGGTTCGCTTCATTAACTGTATTTCCATTGGTAAATTTTGTCGGGGTAAAATCATAATGTTCATCGATGAATGCAATGACATCTTTAAACTGAATTTCCTCCGACGATTTCTCTAACTGCTCAAATAACATAGTGTCTAAATTTTTTCAAAAATAATCAAAATAATTTCATCTGCGCAAAAACATTGCACACTTGCATTCTTACTTTGCATCAACAAAAAGAATAAAGACATGGAATTTAACGGAAACAATTTAATCGAATTAGGATACCGTCCGGCAAAATGGTTTAAGGAAGCCATCGAATTCATTAATGAAAATAACTTAGACGAAAATCAAATCAAAATATATCTGGAGCAATTTAAGCAACCGGAGATCATTTCGCTTCATGAAACGGCAAAAGATTTTATCATCAATATCAGAGCAGAACATGAAAGCGAAAATGACAATGTGGAAAAAGTAATCAACACCATGAAAGTTTTGATGAAAACGCCTACGCTAATTGACGGAGCGATCATGCCAGATGCCTGTCCTACAGGTCCTGCAGGCCATATTCCTGTTGGCGGGGTGGTTGTAGCAAAGAATGCCATTCATCCCGGATTTCATTCTGCAGATATCTGCTGTTCGGTAATGCTGACAGATTTTGGAAAAGTTGATCCTAAAGAAGTGTTGGACACAGCTCATTCTGTCACGCATTTCGGATACGGAGGAAGACCCAGAGGTGAACAGATGCCGATGTCACAGGAACTGATGGATGCTTTCAGGGAAAATGATTTCCTGAATGATGAAAAACTTATCAGCATTGCCCGTTCGCATATGGGAACACAGGGAGACGGAAATCATTTCCTGTTCGTAGGAATTTCCAAAAACACAGGAAATACGATGCTCGTAACGCATCACGGATCAAGGTCTCCGGGAGCTGCTCTTTACGATAAAGGAATGAAGGTTGCCAACAGGTTCAGAATGGAAATCTCACCGGAGACATTAAAAGAAAATGCGTGGATTCCCTACGATACCGAAGAAGGAAAATCCTACTGGGAAGCTCTTCAGCTTATCAGAAAATGGACAAAAGAAAATCATGTTTCCATTCACGATGCTGTTTTAAATAAACTGGAAATTGAGATGGAAGACAGATATTGGAATGAACATAATTTTGTTTTCAGAGACGGAGATCTGTTCTACCATGCAAAAGGAGCAACGCCACTGGATGATAAATTCTTACCCGATATTACAGGACCAAGACTAATTCCGCTGAATATGGCAGAACCTGTTTTGATCGTAAAAGGAACAACCAATGAAAGAAACCTTGGTTTTGCACCTCATGGAGCAGGAAGAAACTTCAGCAGGACACAGCATAAAAAGTCACTGGCTCATAAAAGCATTGAAGAAGTCTTTGCGGAGGAAACCAAAGGACTTGATATTCGTTTCTTCGCCAATGAAATTGATATTTCTGAACTTCCAACCGCTTATAAAAGTGCTAAAAATGTCCGTGCACAGATTGAAGAATACGGATTATGTGAAGTGATGGATGAAGTGATGCCTTACGGTTGCATTATGGCCGGTGATGTTCAGAAGAATGCACCATGGAAGAAAAAGAAGAAGTTTAGAAAAGTGTAGTATTTTACTTAATCAGCATTATTAAGGAAGAATTACAACATTAAAATCAGATTTCATTTTTTTTATTGTACTGTAAACAATTTTATTCTAGTGAAATTGATTTTATTCATGAAAAATAGGTTTTATCCTGGTGCAAAACATTTTTATCCTAGTGAAAATTGATATTAGCGTTGAAAAATAGGTTTTATCCTATTGAAGTAAGCCTTTATCCTAGTGTAAAACACTTTTACACTAGTGAAAATCGATTTTATTCTTGAAAAATCGATTTCATTCTGGTGAAGTAAGCTTTTAACCTAGCATAAAACCATTTTATCGACATTATTCAATTTCATATTCCTCTTATTAAAAAATCCCCCCAAGGCATTTACCATTGGGGGATTTTATTTGAATTAAATTTATTGTATTACTGATTGAGGCTATTCTCTGTTTTTAAGCATAATCCAACCAGACTGGCTCATATTTGTTTTTGACTTCGGATACTGGAAGTTAAACTTGTACCAATAGGTAGCCGTTGGTAATCTCTTACCTCCTACTGTTCCGTCCCAGATCAGGTTTTGTTTTGAGAACCTGAACATTTCAGAACCGTATCGGTCATAGATTGATCCTGTAAAGTTGTTGAATCCGCCAAGAGCAGTAAGATCCAAAGTATCATTAATACCATCCTGATTCGGAGTGATAATATTGGCCACGTGGAATGTAAAGAATTCTAAAGCGCCCACACAATGTGTACCCACTGTTCTTACCTGAATCTGATAAGCTGCATTATTCTGAAGTCCGGTAAATACATTAGACTGCTGCCATGTAATCCCTCCATCTACAGAATATTCAGCCGTTTGCGGAATATTATTAATCATTGGAACCTCTGCCGTAATAGTTAACGTATTATTACTGTAATCAATACTTGAAACAAATGGAGAAGCAGCTCCCAATACCTGTGCAGTAAAGGTTTTTTTACAATATCCGTTATCGATCGTCACAGTATAAATTCCCCACTGATCTACATTAATAGTCTGGCTTACTGCACCTGTACTCCAAAGATAAGTATAGTTGGGCCCGGCACCTGCATCAAGAGTTATTCTGTCACCCTGACACATTTCCACATCTGCAAGAGGAGATGTAAGCTCCGGTACTACTTCTACGATAACTTTAGCAGGCAATAATGATTTACAGCCTTTTGCTCCTAAAGCATATACCTGGAAGGTTGTCGTATTGTAAACCGTTGCTGTTTGTGTGCCTCCTGTTCCGGAGAAATTTGCCCATTCATAAGTAACTCCTCCTGTTGCCGTAAGATCAACCGTTGTTCCAGGACAAACTTTAAGCTTGGATGCAACCAAAGTTGCCGTAGGAGTTGCTTCTTTTGATAAGGTTAATTTAACCATCTTACTACAGAAACCTCCATTCGAAACGACAACATACAAAATCTGTCCGTCGTTACCATTAAAATGCAGAACATCCTGAATATAGTTGTTATTCTGAGCTATAGCATCCGCTTGATTTACATAAAAATGGAATACTGCACCAGTCGTTGTACTGATTGACGGCATTGCATTGGTAAGATCAAACCACGTAACATCAGGGGTTGTACAAAGCAATAATGACGCATCAACCGCGGAAGGTGTTGTTCCTCCGTTAATTTTAATATTGGCTTTTCCCGGACAAGGATTACCAGGGAATGTTACCTGAATTTCATAATTACCCGGCTGAGTAGCCGTAATGGTAGGTGTTGTAGCTCCCTGAACAGCTACTCCGTTGTAGAACCACTGATAAGTCATATTCGGATCACTTACCGAAGCTGTGATTACCTGGGGAACGTTATCACAAACATTGATCTCTTCAGGCAAAGTACCACCGGAAGGGTCTAATAATTCAACCCCGATATTGAAGGATCCGCCTTCCAGGAATACCGCAGAGTCAAAACTTGTATCCAGCGCATCTCCCAATACCATTTTAAAATGATAGGACTGTCCCGGAGTTACTGTTGCCGTAGCTTGTAAAGGCACTGTTCTACCGTTGAAGTTTGTTTCAATATTAGATGTATTATACCCTCCGAAAAAAGCAACATTTGGTGCTCCGCATCCCATATCAGTTCCTGCAAAACTGTTCTGAGGATGAATATTGGTAACACTTACAGGGCCGGAACCCGGTGCCGGCAAAACAGCCATATTCACGTAAGGTCCCCCGGCTGTCGGTTTCAACAATAATGCAAAAGCATCAGAGTATCCACAAGGGAAAGTACCTGTATATTCTTCAGAGGCAAAAAGATAATTAAATTTAACCTGACTTGAAGTAGGCACGAAATCAAATTCTAAAATAACAGCATCATTAATACTTCCTGATGGGTTAGTCGCCGCCACAAGATCAGGATCACTTCCTGACTGCAATGCATCACCCAGCGTACTGCTGATATAAGTATTCCCCGCTTTATTTACATAGCCTGTAGAAAGCACGATCCCATCTTTAAAAGGGAAATTGGTCGTTCCTTTATGAAAATATCCCCAAGATCTGTTGGCACTGGTTGCCGGTAAATTCGGATTTACCTGAACATTGGATACATTCGGGGTAACACATGAATTGGTACCGGATGAAATTAAAACATCTTTTACCAACTGCAAAGGAGAATAATCGGTTGGTGCATATCCAACTGCGTTTACATCAATAAAAGCACCTGCTTTCATTGTAAGATTGGACGCCTTTTCCTGTTGAGGCTTTCTTGGAGTAATGTTTTGTGAATAAAAGAGACTCGACGACGAGACCATAAATAAAGAAAACAATAGTAGATATCTCTTCATAAGAATTTTGTTTCAACAAATTTAATTTTTTTTTACAAATACTGCATATACATTTAACTTTTTTATATTAAAAAAGCAAATTAACCTCCCAAATTGAGAGGTTAATATAATTTATAATTGTTAATTTCTATTTTTCAATAAAATCCATCCACTCCGCTGCTCCAGTTTCTTGCTGGCAGGATTTTCCCATTGTACACGATACCAGTACGTGGCAGTAGGAAGCACAAGGCTGCCTCGTAGCATACCGTTCCAGCTGGTTTCATTTTTACTTGCTTTAAATACTTCCTGTCCGTATCTGTCGAATATGGAAGCTGCAAAATTGTTATACATACTGATTCCTGTAAAATCTACTTTGTCATTTTTACCATCCAGATTAGGAGTGATTGCATTGATAACTATAAAAGTAAAATAGGCTAATGTTGTTCCGCACTTGGCATCTTTTACCCGCACCATCAGATTGTAGTTTGTATTATCAAGAATATTGTAAAAAATATTCGAACCCTGCCATGTAACTCCTCCGTTTACCGAATATTCTAAAGTTCCGCCTGTAGGATTTGTTGCCGACAATGTTAAAACATGATTATCATAGGTAACATTAGTAAATTGGGGAAGTGTAGGATTTATCAGCTGTGCACTGAATACTTTAGAGCAAGTTCCGTTGCTGATGGTCACCGAATATATTCCCGGAGTATTTACAGATATCGTCTGCGTAGTGGCGCCATTACTCCATAAATAAGTATAGTTTGGCCCTGAACCCGCATCCAGAATTCCCGAATCGCCGACACATGCATAAACATCCTTCAATGTAGATTCAATAGCCGGAACTACCTGAATAGTAATTGACGTAGGGGTCTCAACCTTACAGCCGTTTCCACCTAAAGCATAGACAGAATATATCGTAGTAGCCGTTGGAGACACTACCTGAGTATTTCCATTACCCGGTAAACCGACCCATTCGTAAGTAACCCCACCCGAAGCAGTTAATGTAACCGATTCACCAACACATATTTTGGATTTTGATGCAGCCAGTATCGCCACAGGCGGACCAACCACAATCGTGATCGTTGCAGTATTTGATGATACACAGCCATTCGCTCCTACCGCAGTAACTGTATATATCGTAGTACTTGACGGAGAAACCACCTGAGTATTTCCATTCCCCGGAAGAGTTCCCCAGTTATAGGTAGCTCCGCCGGAAGCCGTTAATGTAACAGATTCTCCCGGACAAATTTGCAGTACAGGTGCTGTTACAGTGACTACCGGAGGTGTCGTGTTTTGAGTGACAGTAACACTTGCAGTATATGAACAATTTAAATTACCCGGCTGATTAACATTGGTTACCGTTAAAGTATAAACACCACCCGAGTTCACAACAGGAGTCAATGTATTTGCCCCCGAAACAATGTTTCCCCCACCTGATGTCGTCCATGCAATCGTAGAACCTGCCGGGATTACGGAAGATGAAGCATTTAAAGTTGTTTGTGATGTTGTACAGGTAATCTGTTGAGGAGTTGCAATAGTCAATGTTGTTTGAGGAGTTGCCAATAGCTGTAAATTCACCACATATTTGCAGCCTCCGTTTACTACCAATACATAGATTGTCTGGTTTCCTGCACTGTTGAATAACGCAGGATTGTTGATCGTATTGCCATTTCCCGCATTGGCATCAGCAGCATTTAAATAATATGAGAAAGTAACACCATTTGCAGAAGTAATCTGAGATTGAGCCTCTGTTAAATTATAATTATTTCCTCCGTTCTGATAGCATTTTAATAAAGTAGCATTCTGCACCGTAATCGGTTGTGAAACTTCGATGGTAATTGTTGCAGGAGTCTGGGACACGCAACCATTAGCACCAACCGCCGTTACGGTATATGTAGTTGTTGCTGTAGGTGAAACGGTCTGTGTATTTCCGTTTCCCGTAAGCCCTACCCAATTGTAGGTCGCACCTCCCGAGGCTGTTAAAGTAACCGATTCTCCGGAACATATTAATATTTTGGAAGCCGTTAAACTCGTTGTTGGCGGAGCACTATCCCCTGTTACGGTAACGTTTGCGGTTCCGGTACATGTTAAATTTCCAGGCTGATAGGTATTAGAAATAGTTAATGTATAAGTTCCGGCCGTATTGACCATAGGATTCAGCGTATTTGCTCCTGAAACGATATTTCCGTTCGTGGTTGTCCAGGCGAAGGTGGAACCTGCAGGATAAGTTGATCCGGAAGCATTCAGTGTGATCTGCGAGTTGGTACAGGTTAATGTTGTCGGTGCGGCAATTGCAGCGGTTATCTGTGGTGCTTTTACGAGCTGTAACTGGGCAACTTTTGAGCAGAATCCGCTTTTTACCAGCACATAAACCGTTTGTCCGGAACTCTGGAATGACGTAGGAGCCGGGATTGTATTTGCATTTCCTGCTAAAGCGTCCGCCTGATTAAGATAATAGGCAAAAGTAGCTCCGGGTGTTGTACTTATTGATGTTTGTGCTGAATTAAGATTAAATGTTGCATTTCCCGGAACATAACAGGCAGTCAGCGTTGCATTCTGTACAGTCGGCGAAGTTCCGCCAACGATCGTTACGGATGCTGTTCCCGGGCATGTATTTCCCGGTAAAAATACCTGAACAGTATAGACTCCCGGTTGCGTTGCAGTATAAGAGGCACTGGTAGCCCCAGGGATAGGATTAGTTCCCAATAACCACTGATAGGTAGCTCCGCCACCCTGAACTGATGCAGTAAGTGTCTGAGGTGCATTATCACAAACATTAATGGATGCAGGAAGCGCAACACCGGCAGGATTTAAAAGCTGAACACCAATATCGAAAGATCCTGCTTCAAGGAAAACCCCGGAATCGAAATTTGAATCCTGATAATCAGCCAAAACCATTTTAAAATGATAAGTCTGTCCAGGAATTACCGTTGCCGTTGCTGTTAAAGGAACAGTACGTCCGTCAAAATTAGTTTCAATCTGAGGGTTATTAATTCCTGCAAAATACTGGACATTCTTGGGTCCACAAGGTAAGCTGGCCGGAATAATATTGGTAACACTTACCGGGCCGGCTCCTCCGGGAAGAACTGCAAGATTTGTGTAAGTAGGATCTCCCACTTTTTTCAATAATAATGCAAAACCATCTGAAATAGTACACGTAAAATTACTCTGATATTCTTTGGATGCAAATAGATATCTGAACGAAACGGTGGTAGACGCAGGTACAAAATCAAATTCTATGTATGTTGCATCTCTTAAATTGACGTTATTGACATTTAAAGCAGTTGCCAAATCTGCATCTCCGGAAGAAGGAAGCGGATCACTTAAAGTCCCCTGAAAATTATTTCCTGCTTTTCTTGCATATCCTGTTGTGAGAACAATACCCTTGGCAAAAGGAAAATTGGTTGTTGCTTTATTAAAGTAGCCCCAGCTTCTGTTCTGGTCACTGACTGCTAAATTCGGAGAGACCACCACATTACTTACATTGGCCGCGGAACACGTAGAACCACCACTGATAAGCACATCTTTTACTAATTGGGTAACACTGTAGTTTGATTCCGGATATCCGGCAGCATTTATATCGATAAAAGCACCTGCCTTCATACTTTGAGCTGTGGGCTTTTTAACAATGCCTTTACTCTGTCTGTCCTGAGCAAAAACAAAGCTTCCCGCAAAAACTAAAAATAAAGCCAAAAGTAAATTTCCTGTCCTCCTATTTAACATTTTTATATTATTTAAAACAAAAATACTATTTTTTTTGATTGAATATCAATTCAGCACAAATTACGTTATCATTAATATAATCCAGCGGATTTTAGAATATCAATTTAATTATATAGAAACGAAAAAAAGACCAACAAATTGTCAGTCTTTTTTTAAATATGATATATTTTTATTCTATGTTTTTGAGTAGTATCCATCCTGTTTTAAGGGCAGGTTTTTTACTTGCGGGATCTTCAAAACTTACCTGATACCAGTACGATGAAGTAGGAAGACGTTTCCCCTGGAAGTATCCGTCCCAGTAAGGCTGTAAGCCACTCGCTTTATACACTTCTTTTCCATAACGGTCGAAAATAGATGCTTTGAAATCTTTATTTTGATTCACTCCTCTGAAATCGATGATATCATTGATATTGTCGCCGTTCGGTGTAATTACATTCTGCATTACAAATGTGAAATACTCAAGGGTACCTACACAGCTTGTCTTTTTCACACGCACTCTGATCGAGATCACTGAATTTCTCGGAACATTTGAGAATACATTAGAATTCTGCCATGTAAGGCCATTGTCGATAGAATACTCCAAAGGTCCGTTGCTCGGATTGCTTGCCGTAAGGATCATTGTTCCGTTGTCATTATAATTTACATTAATGATCTCAGGAATAATTGCCTGAATAACCTGCGTAGTAAATATTTTAGAACAAACACCATTATTAATCGTTACAGAATAAGTACCCGGTGTTCCTACTGAAATAGTCTGAGATGTATCTCCTGTACTCCATAGATAGTTATAGTTCGGTCCTGCTCCTGCGTCCAGTGTAATCACATCTCCCTGACAGATCATTCCTCCGGAAAGGTTTGATGTAATTGCAGGAACAACTTCTATCGTAATAGATGCCGGCTGTAAAGATTTACATCCCTGCGCACCTATGGCGTACACAGAATATGTTGTTGTCTGAGTCGGAGAAACAGTATGTGTAGCCCCTGTTCCGGATACTCCTGTCCATTCGTAAGTTGCTCCGTTAGCAGCTGTAAGGGTTGTAGATTCTCCTAAACATAATCTTACTTTTGTAGCAGTAAGCTGAGCAACAGGTGTAGCCTCCTTTTTTAATGTTAAAGTAACCATTTTGCTACAGAAAGCACCGTTTGAAACGACAACGTAAAGAACCTGTCCGTCGGTACCAGCATAGCTGCTTGCCGCTGCAGTACTGAGATAATTACTGTTTTGCGCAACAGCATCAGCCTGATTAACATAATAATGTACAACAGCTGTTGTAGACGTTGTAATCATCGGTGTTGCATCATTTAAATTAAATGCAGAAACTGAAGGGGTCGTACAAAGCTTTAAGGTTGCATTCTGAGCCGGCGGGGTTGTTCCTCCCACAATGGTAATCACTGCAGAAGCAGGACACTGATTCCCCGGAACCGTAACTTTTACCTCATAAGCACCGGGAGAAGTTGCCGTATAAGAAATATTGGTAGCACCATTAATAGCAACTCCATCTTTATACCATTGGAATGTCATTCCCGGCGCTGCAGTAAGTAATGCTGTCAGTACTTGTGGTGTATTGTCACACATATTTACCGTATCCGGTAAAATAACTCCGTTTTGATCTACAATTTTAATCCCGATATCAAAAGAACCTCCTTCAAGAAAAACGGCAGAATCAAGAGTCTGGTCGTTGTAATCTGCCAATACCATTTTAAAATGATAAGCTACTCCGGGAGTTACATCGGCAATTGCCGTTAAAGGAACTACTCTTCCGTTGTAATTGGTTTCAATACTGGAGGTATTGTAACCTGCAAAATAGGTAGGATTTAATGCTCCGCATGATAACGTGGATCCATCAAATTCTGTAGAAGGGCGAATATTAGTAACACTTACCGGACCAGCGGTACCGGGAAGAATAGCCACATTGGTGTAAGGGCCACCCGCTACCGGCTTGATAAGTAAAGCAAAGGCATCTGAGTAATTACAAGGAAAACTTCCGGTATATTCTTCGGAAGCAAAGATATAATTAAATTTTACCTGATTCGAGTTCGGTACAAAATCAAACTCTAAAGCGACAGCATCGCGCTGATTATTAATATTAGTATTAGTCGCCGCAGCGAGATCTGAATCTCCATTAATAGAAATTGACCCGTGAAGGTTTTCAGAAATTGCAGCATTACCAGCCTCTCTGGCATACCCTGTCGTCAAAACAATTCCGTCTTCAAATGGGAAATTGGTTGTCCCTTTATGAAAATATCCCCAAAATCTGTCAGTATTGGTGACCGGATGATTGGGAGACACTGTCACATTACTTACATTCGGTGTTGCACAGCTGGATGCCCCGTTGATAAGAACCTGCTGAACAAGCTGCTGAGGCGTATAAGATGAGGGCGTATAAGATGCCACATTAACATCAATAAAAGCACCCGCTTTCATACTTTCAGAAGTCAGTTTCACTTTACCGTTCTTTCTGGATGCATGTTGAGCAACAGCAGACCCCGAAACCAAAAGCAACATTAAAAATAAGAAGTAGTTTTTTAGTCTATAATATAACATTTTGTTGTTGTTTGTTCAAAAATAGTAATTTTTAGTTTAAACTTTATTAATAAAAAAGATTATTTATATCAAAAATTCAATCTATTCAACAAATTGATACATACCAGATAATATATCTGTAATAACAAAAAAAAAGACTAAATTTTTTATTAGTCTTTTTGTAGAGTTATTTAATATTGATATTAAAAAATATTAATTATTCATTCTTCAGTTCATCAATTTTATCCTGAAGTTCCTGAATTTTATCTTTTAATGATTTAATTTCATTTTTGTTTGAGCTTACATTACTTTTCAGCATGACATTTTTTGCTCTTTCGCTGTGGTCTTCATCATCTTCGTCCTCATTGATTTCCTCGATATCTTCCTGAATATCTTCAATATCTTCATTAATCTCCTCAATATCCTCACTGATCTCCTCGATATCTTCGCTGATCTCTTCAATATCTTCCTGGATATCCTCAATGTCTTCCTGGATATCTTCAATCTTTTCATGACTTTTATTTACCGACATCTGAATAAAAATGGCAAGATAAATCGCTTCTAAGGAAACAACTGTAGTAAGAATCAGCAACATTTTATCAAATTCGACGAGACCTAACAGTGGCAGTAAAAAAGAGATGGCAAAAAATAATGTATGTGCGATAAGCGACGGTATAGAACCTATCCACCACGTAATTCCGTTGGCGATTTTTTCTAAAACCTCAGTTTTTTCTTCGTACTTTTTCATTGTGCTGCTTTTTATAATAGTTCTTTTGTTACGCCTAATCCGAACAGTGCAAAATCATATTTTGCAGGATCTTTATTATCGAATTTCCTGATCACAAGATCCAGCTCTTCTACTGCTTTCCAGTCGTTCTGCGTTCTTGAAATCAATCCTAATTTTCGTGAAATATTTCCCGTATGCACATCCAGCGGAATAGAAAGATGCTTCTGGTCGATATTTTCCCAGATACCGAAATCTACGCCTCGCTTATCTTTGCGAACCATCCAGCGCAGGAACATAATTATTCGCTTCGTAGATGAATTTTTGTAGGGCGAACTTACATGCTTATGGCTTCTGTGCTTTTCCGTTCCCAGAAAACGATTTCTGAATCTTTCAATAGCATGCAGAAAACTCGTTTCCGAATCATTGATTTTAAATAGACTCTCAAGGCTTTCATTTTCCTGATAAATTCTGTTGAACTGTTCTATAAAATAAGTAAAATCTTCTCCGTTGAAAGTCCGGTGCATGCTTCTATCCTTAATCTGCCGAAGATCATTTTCCGAATGATTCATGACAAAATCATAAGGAGAATTCCCCATAATATCGAGCATTTTTTCTGCTGACTGTATGATCGCCTTCCTGTTTCCCCAGGAAATCGTTGCCGCCAGAAAGCCGGCAATTTCTATATCCTGCTTCAGGCTGAAACGGTGCGGAATCTGGATCGGATCATTCTCAATAAAGCCCGGATTATTGTACTGATCTGCCTTTTCATCTAAGAAGCTTTTTAATTCTTCAAACTTCAACATATCTTTTTAAATTTTCACAGGCTCAAGCGCCTTTGGTAAAAAAGTATTGGGAAAAACGGCTCTTGCTTCGTCAGTAAAAACTGTCAAATCACCATATCTATTCGAAAAATGTCCTAATATCAATTTCCCGACTTCTGCTTTTCTGGCAATGGTCGCCGCTTCAAGCGCCGTTGTATGTCCTGTATAATCTGCCATTTCCTTTAAATCATGTAAAAATGTAGACTCGTGATAAAGAACTGTTGCATTTTTAATGATAGGAATAACGTTTTCCAAATATCTTGTATCACTACAGAAAGCATAAGAAACGGGAGGAACCGGATCTGTGGTGAGAATTTCATTTTTAAGGACATATCCGTCACTCAGAACAAAATCTTTTCCGGCTTTGATATTATGATAATCACAGGTTTCTATCTCTTTGTACTTGGATATTTCCTGCATATTCAAATGTCTTTCTTTCGGCTTTTCCTTAAAAAGATACCCATTGCAGTAAATCCTGTGATCCAAAGGAATCGTATAGACCTCTACCCTGTTGTCTTCATAAATTTTCTCGGAATAATCTTTATCCAGCTCATGATAAACCACTTCAAAACCACGATGGGTTTCGGTGATCGTAAAGATGGTTTCCAGCATTTTTTTAATTCCTTTCGGACCATAAACATGAAGCGGCGTTTCCCTTCCCAATAATCTGAATGACGCGATAAGTCCCGGTAAACCAAAACAGTGATCTCCATGAAGATGGGAAATAAAAATATGATTGATCCTTGAAAATTTTGCTTTTGCTTTCCTCAGCTGAACCTGCGTTCCTTCTCCGCAATCGATCAGGAAAGATCTTTCTTCCATTTCCAGAAGCTGTGCGGTAGGAGAAGAATTAATCGTCGGAATTGCTGAATTAAAGCCTAATATCGTTAAATAAGTACTCAAATCTATCGTTTATTATGTAAACAAATGTACGGAATTTAGGTTAAGATTAGGATAAGGTTGAGCTAAGGATAAGATTTATGCAGAACCTGCTTAATCTGAATCTCAGCCTCAACCTCAGCCTTTATTGTTGTTTCAGAAAATCCAAAAAAAGATCCAACGCCTGTTTTCTGTGACTTATTTTATTTTTATCCTGCGGTTCCATTTCGGCAAAAGTTTTATCATATCCTTCGGGAACGAAAATCGGATCATACCCAAAGCCTTTGAAACCTTTGTTTTCATTCAGAAGATTTCCGTGTACCCTACCATCGAAATACTTTGGTCCGTTTTCATCATAGTAGCATAAAACGGTAATGAAATACGCTTTTCTGTTTTCGATGTCTTTCATTTCATTCAATACTTTTTCAATATTTTTGGCAAAATCGTGATCTCCGGCGTATCGTGCAGAAAATATTCCGGGTCTTCCGTTTAAAGATTCAACGACCAGACCGCTGTCGTCCCCAAGGCTTGGAATTCCTGTTTTTTCGTAGCAATATTTCGCTTTAATTAAAGCATTAGCGTTAAAAGAATCACCATCTTCCACAATTTCTTCATGAATATCATAATCGGTAAGACTTTTTACGACAAATCTGTCGCCCAAAATCTGCTGAATTTCTTCTTTTTTATGTACGTTGTGGGTAGCGACCAGTAGTTCCATTTCTTTTTTATTTTAAATTTTATTTAATGCCCTATTTAAGAATACAAGTTTTTATATTCATCTTTATTTACGATTATTGTACCAGAATAAGTATTTGTTAGATTTCAGAATAATGCACCTTATATTTTCTTGTGAAAAGATAATAGAATAATGAAAAAAATACAATTCCTATCGCAAGTATCATCCATTCCGAAATTTTGAAAGCGTCTGAGAAACTTTCATTTTTAGTATATATAATGAGTATGGTGGAACACAAATTATTAAAACCATGCAACAGCATTGGCAGAAGCAGGGATTTTGTTTTATAGTAAACAAGCCCAAGCACGCATCCCAGTAAAACAGCACCTACCAACTGCCACGGGTTTCCATGCACCAATCCGAAAATAATTGAAGCAAAAATAATAGCTTTCCATGGTTTTACACCTTTATTCATTAATCCTTTCTGGATAATTCCTCTGAAGATAATTTCCTCAAATATCGGGGCACAGATGACTGCGGTAATGATCATCACGACAGGATTTAAGGTAAGCTGATCCATCAATCTATTGAAAAATTCATAATATTTTCCGAAAAACGGTCCGGTAGTCGGGATCTGCGAGGTGATGAATTCTGAGATAAACATCATCCCGATCATCATGGGAAATATAAGCAGATAGGTATAAAAATTAGTGGGTGAAAAATTGAAGTTGAGTTTTTTTCCGGTGGTTCTTCTTACGATTAAAAAATCAAAAAATGCGATTGCTGTAAGAAACCCCGCTGCGTTGGTAAGCATGAAGAACCAATCTTTGTACTGGAGATTTTCTTTAAAGACAAACATCCAGAAAACATTAAAAAATGAAACCGCCATCGTGCCTGCTACAAGTCCTGCCAAAAGGACAAGCCCCCCTATCCATGTAAATGTAAACTGTGGATATCTGCTGTTTTCCATGCTTTATATTAAGATTATTTTAACAAAGATAAACGTTTTTGATAAGTTTATTTTATGTTTCAGATAATATGGCATGAAAAGGGAGCGCTCATCATGGAGATAAGGACTCATGATTATCATAATTGATAAGAATAACTTAGTGAAATATTTTATTTTTACATTAAATGTTATAGATAATTGATTCTGATTATTTTTAGCGCAAAGTAAAACAAAGATATTTTTTAATTTATTATGCCGTACATTTTAAAGATCAACAAAGATGTAAACTTATTGATGAAATACTGAGTTGTGTATATAAACTTCGGACCATGCTTTATACATTCTGGACAATGCTTTATATACTTTAGACGATGCCTTTTACATTTTGGCGGATGTCTTATATATTTTTTAACATTATATGATATAATTCGCGAGGTGGTTATAAGAAGGTTGTTTTAAAACTTATAAGCAGGCCGTTGTATGAAATTGATTTTCACATTCCATTAAAAATTACGATTTTTGCAACTTCAAAATACGATATGTCAGACTTAATCAAAGAAATAGAGAAAAGAAAAACTTTCGGGATTATTTCTCACCCCGATGCTGGAAAGACGACTCTTACGGAGAAGCTGCTGCTTTTCGGAGGGGCGATCCAAGAAGCGGGTGCGGTAAAATCCAACAAGATAAAAAAAGGGGCTACCTCCGACTTCATGGAAATTGAAAGACAGAGGGGAATCTCGGTGGCGACATCCGTGCTGGCTTTTGAGTACAGGGATCACAAAATCAATATTCTGGATACTCCGGGACACAAGGATTTTGCGGAAGACACCTACAGAACTTTAACGGCGGTAGATTCTGTGATCGTGGTGATTGACGTAGCAAAAGGGGTTGAGGAACAGACCGAAAAACTGGTACAGGTTTGCAGAATGAGAAACATCCCGATGCTGGTTTTTATTAATAAGCTTGACCGTGAGGGTAAGGATGCTTTTGATCTGTTGGATGAGGTAGAGCAGAAATTGGGGTTAACGGTTTGTCCGCTTTCTTTGCCGATCGGTATGGGAGCCGATTTTCAGGGCATCTATAATATCTGGGAAAACAACATCCAGTTGTTTTTGGAGGAAAAGAAACAAAAGGTTGGAGACTCTATTAGGTTTGATGACATTAATGATGCTTCTATTGATGAGGTGATCGGTGAAAAAGCAGCGGCTACTTTAAGGGAAGAACTGGATTTAGTTCAGTCTGTTTATCCTGAATTTAACCGTGAGGATTATATGAAAGGGGATCTTCAGCCTGTTTTCTTCGGATCGGCTTTAAATAATTTCGGGGTTCGTGAATTGCTGGATGCTTTCATTGATATTGCGCCGATGCCGCAGCCGAAAGAAAGTGATATTCGTCTGGTAAAGCCTGAAGAAAATACTTTTACAGGGTTTGTTTTCAAAATTCACGCGAATATGGATCCTAAGCACAGAGACCGTCTTGCTTTCGTAAAAATTGTTTCTGGAACTTTTAAAAGAAACGAGAATTATTTGCTGGTAAGAGAAGGTAAAAAAATGAAGTTCTCCTCTCCTAACGCTTTCTTTGCTGATAAAAAAGAGGTGGTGGACGAGAGTTTTCCGGGAGACATTGTAGGACTTCATGATACGGGAAGCTTCCGAATCGGGGATACTTTGACCGGTGGTGAAAAGCTGAATTTCAAAGGGGTTCCTAGTTTCTCTCCTGAGCATTTCAGATATATCAACAATACAGATCCTTTAAAGGCCAAGCAACTGGCGAAAGGAATTGACCAGCTGATGGATGAAGGGGTAGCGCAATTATTTACCCTCGAAATGAACGGAAGGAAGATCATCGGAACGGTGGGAGCTCTTCAGTATGAGGTGATCCAGTACCGTCTGGAACATGAATACGGCGCAAAATGTTCTTATGAAACGTTGTCTATGCATAAAGCGTGTTGGGTGGAAGCGGATGAGAAGTCGGAAGAGTTTAAAGAATTTGCAAGGCTGAAACAGAGATTCCTCGCCAGGGATAAATACAATCAACTGGTATTCCTTGCCGATTCATCTTTTACGATTCATATGACCCAAGAGAAGTTTCCGAATGTGAAACTGCATTTTATCAGTGAGTTCAGAAATAATTAATTACATGAATTTAAGATAGATTTGAATAACTTATAATCAATACTTCTGTTTAATATAAAACAAAAGCCGTTCAGCAAATCTCTGAACGGCTTTTTGTTTATTGAATGAATTTTATTTATTAATAATTAATTTTTTAGAAATTTTTTGTCCGTCTTTATCCACCTGAATGATATAAACTCCGGTTGGCAAATCTGATAAATTTACTTTTTCAGAGATTTTTCCACCTGTATTTTTTACTTCTTTTTTAGGATTAATCAATTTACCGTCCATTGCAAAAACAGTATATGAAATTCCATTTTTTGCATTGGTTTCAATGGTGAAAATGCCTTTTGAAGGATTAGGATAGATTACAAAGCCATCTTTAGATTTTTCAATATCGTTCACACCTAACGTTGAATTGATTGTAAAGTTTGTTGTATTTACATTTAAGAATACATTATCAATAGCTTTAACCATAATCCTTGCATTTGAAGTAATTCCCAGACCATTCGGCACCGTAAAGGTATAAGAGCCATTATTAGGAGTACTTGCAACAAGTGTATGAGGGAAAGTAACACCACCGTCAGTTGAGACCAAAATAGTAACGTTGGCAGTACTTACAGGAGCAACATTGGTATTGGCAACATTCCATGTAATTGTCTGTGACTGCCCCAAATTCCAGACAACCCCTGAAGTATTTTGAGAAGTTACTGTGAATGGCCCTGCAGCCGTTGTGACGGTAAGCTGAATATCATCACGTCCTGTTTGTCCTCCGGCAGGATTGTTATCTCTTACCAGTAAAGAAAATGCTAATGTTCTTGCAACTGAAGATAACTTTTCCCATGCTCGCGGATTGGATGCTGTGATAATTGTAGGATCATATCCTTCAATAATTGTTGATAATTTCGGGAAATATCTTGTAGGTGAAGCTGTTGCCCATAAACTTCTGAACATCGGACCCGTAGTATTGGTAGGCCTAGGAGGCATTGTCGCATTACCCGTACTGATCTGTTCCCAGCTATATGTAATGGCATCTCCATCAGGGTCGGTAGCTATTCCCGTTAAAGCAAACGGTGTACTTATCGGGATTGTTCTGTCTGGACCGGCATTTGCTGTCGGTTCATTATTTCCCGTTGAGGTATTCACACTACAATTTCCTCCGGAACTTGTAATTCTTGTGTACATTTCTTTAATACTTACCGAATGAAAATATGCATCACTATTACTTTGAACGTTTGGCGAGCAAATTCCTGCATATCCCATGATAGAACTT
Organism: Chryseobacterium lineare; assembly: GCF_977014045.1. Lineage (NCBI taxonomy): Bacteria > Pseudomonadati > Bacteroidota > Flavobacteriia > Flavobacteriales > Weeksellaceae > Chryseobacterium > Chryseobacterium lineare. Next base: position 1,944,469 of record NZ_CDRNIQ010000001.1, read on the forward strand.
GCACTTCCGGGTTCTATTGCCGTGGCACTGTTTCTATTACAGTTATTATTCTGTGTATGATTGGCCCCGAACTGATGCCCCATCTCATGGGCGACATAATCTATAACGAACGGATCTCCTACAGGCACTGCCGATCCTGTAACCCCGCCCGCTTTTACGGAAGAGTTACAAACTGCCGGTGTATATGCCAGTCCGTTGTCATTTCCTGCCTGGGCCTGGAAAAACACATGTCCTATATCATAATTTGCTGAACCTATGATATTATCTGTCACTGTTTGGTTTTCATCAATCATTTGTTCGGCATCAAGTGCATCATACGTATCTGAGCTGATGAAAAATAATAAGTCTGTATTTGCTATCAACTGTAGCGTTACTGATACATCATTTTCATAAACATCATTAAGACGTGTTACCACTAAATTAACTGCTGCCAGTACCGCAGCTTTTTTCTGAGCATCTGTACCGGCTCCCACACCAGCCTGCTGTGAAATATAATCTGTGTATTCCGTGGTGGTAGAAATTGCAAGCCTGTATTTTCTCAAAAGACCGTCTACCACCGTTTTTTCAGTAGATTCTAAAGCAGATTTTAATGCACTTTCATCATCTTTGAATAAACAATTGAATCTGCTGGAAGACTGAGCATTTTTTCTGTTATAAACAATATAGGTCTTATTATCAAAAGCATAAGAATCAATATAATAGATTCCTTTTGGACTTCTTATCATGGCATTAAGACCAAAATACGGATCGTATGTAAATCTGATTTTCGTTGTCTTATCACCTGCTTTGTAACCAACAAATGATTTAATAGCAGAATATCTCGCTTGTAAGTCGGGGTGCATGGCGGAAGCACCCCAAATTTCGTACGTGTCAAAAGTCCCATCCTCATTTGGGAATTTTACTAAAGTACCTTTTTCATATATTCCCAGATTCCTTTCTTTAACACTTTCAAGTTGCTGTTCAAGATTATCAGTATTCAAACTTAACAACTGATAATTGGAAACTTTTATTGACATTTCTCTCTGATTACGAATGTTTTTTTGAGAAGTTTTGCTCCACTGATTTTGTTGAGCAAAAACTGCCGTAGAAAACACCAAAAAACTGGATAAAAATAATAGTTTTCTCATGCATTAATTGATTTGAGTTAATTTTATTGATTTAGGCTGTTTGTGTAAAATTTTAAGAATAAGAATAGGATTGGTTTCTTTCTTTTTAACATACTCATTATTAATTTCCTTATAATTAATATATATTGTAACACCGTCCGACATTATATTTTCTACTTCTATGTCACCATTTTTTATTTTCCTGAGTTTTGGTTTTAGAAAGAGAAAAAAATTATTATCACCCTCAATAACGGGAATTGGTGCCGATTTTGAATACGTTGAAGCATTTATTTTTTTATAAAAATCCTTAATTTCTTTTGTGTTCTTTAAAATAGTATAAGGCTTTAGTTTACAATTATAATTCTCTTTTCTTATTTCTATAAATTCAACATTTTTCTTATCTCTATATTGTTGTTCAAAAACCCAATAATTTTTCAAATTACCAAAATTAATTAGTAAAACACAGTACAAAAACAACAAAAATATAATTTCTTTTATCATATCTATAATTACAAATATAAGAATTATTAGTTTTCAAAAATCATTTTAGTGATTCAGCATTTATATAGTAAATTTTGGGTTATTAATCAAAATCTGAATTTTTAACAGTTTGATTATGTCTGAGTTATTATTTACTTGCAAAAATTTAATGTAAAACAAACAATACATTAATTTAATCATTAAAAAAATTGTAAATAATTTGTAAATAAATTTTACATTACTGATTAACACCACTTTACTTTTTACCAAAATATTTCCATCCATTTACAAAAGCTCCGCTGCCTTTTCTGCTAGTTTTACCTCAACGAAAAAAATTAATGTTATGAAAAAATTCATCTTACTTGTTGCCGTATCGGGAACGTTCATTATGTGTAAAAAAGGAGAATCTGTATCATCACAACTTGAGAACACTGTAAATTCGGCCGACAGTACAGTAACTGAAGTGTCCGAGAAAATCAGTAATATGAATAATCAGGCCAATGCTGCGATTGATTCTGCAAATGTTAAAATCAAAGATTTTCAGGATACAGGAAATGAAGTGAAAGAAAATATCAAAAACACATCAAAAATTATTGATTCTTTATCTGAAAAAATTTCATCCGTAAAACTGGAATCAAAAAGCGAAAAGAAAGATTCTGCTAACAAAGAAGGAAAGATCATTGTACAGGTAGCCGCTCCGAAAGTGATCCGGGAAACAAAAATTGTTTATAAAAATCAACCGAAAAAGGAAAATGATGAACTGAATATTCAGAGAAACAAACTTATCAAGAAAGGAACTATTGATCTTACCGTTAATGATGCCGAAACGGCAAAAGAAATTGTAAAAGAGGAAGTTGCCAAATATGACGGATTTGTAAGAAGCGAGAATATTTCGGTACAAAATGATGATAAGAAAACCGCTTATCTGAAAGTAAAGGTTCCGGTTCAGAAATTTGATTATCTGATGTCTGATCTTAGCTATAACCTCGGAAAAGTGGAGAACAAGAGCATTGAAGTTTCAGGAATCAATGCTGTTGAAAACAGTCTTTGTGAAATCGACATCACATTGTATGGGCAAGAAAGTGAAATGATTGCCGATAAAAAAAATGAGAGTTTTGGAGATCAGTCCTTTGCAGCCATTTCATCAGGATGGAATGTGATTACCTCTATTTTCCTATTTGTTTTGCCGTTGTGGCCATTGTTTTTACTTGCGGGTATCGGGTATTATTTTTACAAAAAAAGAAAAGAAACGGATAAGCATTCTGAATAATCTGAAATGAAATTTTATTTTTAATAATATTTTAATCAATATTCCGTTTTTCCAACAGTTAGTATTCCTAATTTTGTTGTGTTAATTTACATTAAGAATTTAACTTCAATTAAAAAATTGAATCAAAATAAAAGTTAAAACAAATATATTATTAATATTTTGTGGTTCGTGTGAAAGTAAAAAGGCTCCCAAATCTGAGAGCCTTTTACTATTTCATTTATCGTAAGCAATTACTTTGCAATACTTCTTGAGATAACGATCTTCTGAATTTCAGAAGTTCCTTCATAGATCTGAGTGATTTTTGCATCGCGCATCATTCTTTCCACATGATATTCTTTCACATATCCATATCCACCGTGGATCTGCACCGCTTCAATGGTGGTATCCATTGCTACCTGAGATGCGTAAAGTTTTGCCATCGCACCACTTTCTGAAATATCTTTTCCGGCATCTTTTTCTACTGCAGCTTTAAAGCAAAGCATTCTCGCCGCTGTAATCTGAGTCGCCATATCAGCAAGTTTGAAAGCGATTGCCTGATGATTGATGATTTCGGTTTTAAAAGCTTTTCTTGTTTTGGCATATTTCAGAGCCAGTTCATAAGCTCCCGCAGCAATTCCTAATGCCTGAGAAGCAATTCCGATTCTTCCTCCGTTGAGAACGGCCATCGCAAAATTGAATCCGAAACCGTCTTCCCCGATTCTGTTTTCTTTAGGAACTTTTACGTTATTGAAGATCAAAGAATGTGTGTCGCTTCCTCTGATTCCCAATTTATCTTCTTTAGGTCCGATTTCAAATCCTTCCCAGCCTCTTTCAACGATGAAAGCATTGATTCCTTTATGTTTTTTCTCAGGATCGGTTTGTGCAATGACGATATAGTAAGTCGCCGTACCACCATTGGTGATCCAGTTTTTGATTCCGTTTAACAAATAATAATCTCCTTTATCTTCTGCCGTAGTTTTCTGTGAAGTGGCATCAGAACCGGCTTCAGGTTCAGACAAAGCAAATGCTCCGAGTACCTGGCCGCTGGCAAGAGGGGTAAGATATTTCACTTTCTGCTCTTCGGAAGCGAATTTTTCAAGTCCGGCACATACAAGAGAATTGTTTACGGACATTACCACAGCTGCAGAAGCATCTATTTTTGCAATCTCCTCCATCGCCAGAACATAAGAAACGCTGTCCATCCCGGCACCACCGTATTGAGGATCTACCATCATTCCCAAAAGTCCCATTTCACCCATTTTCTTTACCTGTTCTGTAGGGAATTTCTGATCACGGTCCCTTTCGATTACTTCAGGGAATAATTCGTTCTGTGCAAAATCCCTTGCTGCCTGCTGAATCATCAGCTGTTCTTCCGATAAATTAAAGTCCATAAAAATTGAATAATTAGATGGTCGCTAATTTACACTTTTTGAGCAAATCTGAAAACAGAATTAAAACTTAGCCACTACATTCTGATAATCAGCAATTAAACACATTTCAACAAATCAATAAATCAGTTAAATTATTATTAAAATTTTTCTGCAACATTAAAAGATCATTTAATATATAATGCCATACATTTCATTTATTGTTAATTTAAAATTCAAAATTTCGCCAATTAAAAAAAATGCTTATATTTAAAATCCTTTAACTATTTACTTTAAAATCATGACCATCAAAAGATTATTCGATATACCACATTATGCTTTAGAGACATACCCGAAAACGGATATGTTTGTGACAAAATATCAGGGAGAATGGAAAAAGACCTCTACTGTAGAATTTATCAATGAAGCGAATAAAATATCACGTGGGCTTCTGAAACTGGGTATAAAACCCGGAGACAAAATCGCTCTGATCACAACAAATTCACGCACAGAATGGGCAATTATGGATCTTGGGCTTTCACAAATCGGTGTGGTTTCCGTACCTGTATATCCAAGTATTTCTCCGGAAGATTATGAATTTATCTTTACAAATGCCGAAATCAAATATTGCTTTTTATCTGATAAGGACCTTTTGAATAAAGTAACCAAAGTAAAGCATAATATCCCGTCGCTACAGGGAATTTTCACATTCGACAATGTAAGCGGTGCCGCCAACTGGAAAGAAGTGCTGGATCTTGGTGAAGATGATTCTACCCAGATAGAAGTTGAGGATCTTTCCAACACTATTAATTCGGAGGATCTGGCGACTATCATTTACACTTCCGGGACTACAGGAAGGCCAAAAGGTGTAATGCTGACACATCAAAACATTGTTTCTAACGTGCTGGGTTCGATTCCCAGAATTCCGAAAAAGAAAGGCCTTGATTATAAAGATACACGGGTACTCAGTTTTTTGCCGATCTGTCATATTTTTGAAAGAATGCTTTTTTATCTTTTCCAATACAATGGTTTTTCTATATATTTCGCAGAGAGCATCGAAAAAATGGGAGAAAACGTGAAGGAAGTCAAGCCTCACTATATGAGCGTTGTTCCAAGGCTTGTAGAAAAGGTTTATGATAAAATATATGCAACAGGCTCATCTGCAGGCGGTCTGAAGCAGAAAATATTCTTCTGGGCTCTGAATCTTATTTCCAAAAAGAAAACCGTTTCCAAACCATCGGGACTACAGGAAATTATTGCTGATAAACTTGTTTTCAAAAAATGGCGTGAAGGTCTTGGTGGCGAAATCATTACTTTAGTTTCCGGTTCAGCAGCTTTATCAACAAGATTAAATTTAATGTTCCAAAACGCAGGGATTCCTATTCTTGAAGGCTATGGCTTAACAGAAACTTCACCTGTGATTTCCGTAAATGCTTTCGGAAAGATGAAAATAGGAACTGTAGGCCTTCCCTTAGACAATCTTCAGGTGAAAATTCAGGAAGACGGAGAAATTACCGTAAAAGGACCTTCTATCTTTAAAGGTTATTTTAAAAATGAGGAAATGACGAAAGAAGTGTTTACAGAAGATGGGTACTTTAAAACCGGAGATATCGGACATATCGACAGTGACGGTTTTCTTCAGATTACCGACCGTAAGAAAGAAATGTTTAAAACTTCCGGCGGAAAATATATTGCTCCTCAAACTATTGAAAATCTGGCCAAAGCATCCAAATTCATCGAGCAGATCATGGTTGTTGGTGACGGCGAAAAAATGCCAACTGCTCTTGTACAACCTGATTTTGAATTTGCCAAAAGCTGGGCCATGCGAAACAACCTGAATATAGGCTCAACACCTCAGGAAATTGCGAAAAGTAAAGAATTGAAGGAAAGAATCGAAAAAGAAATAGAAAATACTAACGAACATCTGGGAAATTGGGAAAAGATCAAGAAAATTGAACTGACACCTGAAATCTGGAGTATTGAAACCGGGCTTTTAACACCCACCTTAAAACTTAAAAGAAAAGCCATTAAAGAAAAATTTATCGATCTGTACAATAATATGTATGACCGCCATGAATAAATGAAAACCGCTTCTGTTGAGGCGGTTTTTTGTTGTCTTAAAAATCATTTTTATAACTGCATTTATCATTTCAGAGCAAAAACGAAATGACAAGCTTTGTAATCATCATTAATTAAAGATTGCTTCGTCGCTTCGCTCCTCGCAATGACAAAAGCAAACTCAAATACAAAAAAAAGCTGCCTCCAATGAGGCAGCTTTCATATTTTAAAAATTTGGAATTAAAATTAAAACTTAATTACAGATTTCATTTTTTCGTTTTCTTCCATTACTAACTCGTCGTCAACAAGGATTTTCCCAGAATGCTCATCAATGATGATTTTCTTTCTCTGAGCGATTTCCATTTGTTTTTGTGGCGGGATTGTAAAGAATGATCCTTTCGGAGCTCCTCTTTCTAATCCTACTACCGCAAGACCGTTCGGTGAATTCGTTCTGATTCTGTTATAAGAAGCCAATAATCTTTCGTCGATTTTTGCAGCGAATTCTTTAGATTGCTCAATTAGATAGTCTTCTTCTTTCTGAGTTTCAGAAACCAGACCTTCTAATTCTTCTTTTTTAAATTTCAGGTGATTTTTAAGATCATCAATCTTCGCATTCAGCTCATCCAGCGTTTCGTTTTTATGACCGATCTTAGCTCCGAATTCTTTAATTCTTTTTTCAGCAAGTTGAATTTCAAGTTCCTGATATTCAATTTCTTTACCTAATGCTTCAAACTCTTTATTGTTTCTTACATTATCCTGCTGAGATCTGTATTTTTCAATTAAAGTTTTTGCATGGTTTATTACTTCATGCTTTGTTTTGATCTGATCGTCCTGATCCTTAATATCTGCATGAAATTTTTCAGCTCTCTTTTCAAGACCTTCGATTTCAATCTCAAGATCCTCTACTTCGATTGGCAATTCTCCTCTTGTATTTCGGATTTCGTCCAATCTAGAATCAATGATCTGCAAATCGTATAAAGCTCTTAACTTCTCTTCAACTGAAATATCGTTGGTTTTTGCCATATTTTAAATGAAATAATTTACCGGGTTCGTTTTCTCAATAGATTTTGAGATTGCAAATGTACTAAATTTTTGTGATAAAATTTCAAATAATTGTTGAGTCACAAATTGTTCTGATTCAAAATGTCCTATATCACAAATCATCATTTTAGATTCTGCCAGAAAAAAATCGTGATACTTCACATCTCCTGTGAGATAAGCATCACATTTTTTGGAAATTGCAGATTTTATTCCGCTTGCACCAGAGCCGCCTAGAACACCTACTCTTTTTATTTTTTTACCATTATAATCAGAATGTCTGATGATTTCAAGATTGAATTTTTCTTTTACAAATTTCAAAAAATCCTTTTCATCCATAGGCTCTTCGAAATCTCCATACATTCCCAATCCTGTGTAATGATTAGCATTATCAAGATTGTAAATCTGATGAGCAACTTCCTCGTAAGGATGTGCAGACTTCATTGCTGCAATAATCTGCCCCTGCTTATATCCTTCAAAAATAACGGAAACCATATCTTCATCTGCATTTTCCCTGATATCCTGTTGACCTGAAAAAGGATCTGAACCTTCTTTAGGACGAAAAGTTCCGTTTCCGTTTACTGTAAAACTACATTCGTCGTAGAATCCTATACTACCCGCTCCTGCAGCAAAAAGTGCTTCTTTTAATTTTCCGGAATAGTCTTTAGGCACGAAAACCGTCAGTTGCTTCAGATCATTTTTTTTAGGCTGAAGAATTTTAAGATTTTTAAGTCCAAGCTTTTGACATATTCCGGCATTTACTCCAAAAAAATCATTATCAAAAGCAGTATGGATCGCATAAATGGCGACTTTATTCTCAATAGCCTTTATAACAGCTTTTTCTACGTAGTTCTTGCCTGTTAAAGATTTTAGCCCTGAAAAAATAATAGGGTGAAAACATACGATGAGATTACAATTTTTTAGGATCGCTTCCTCAACTACATTTTCAAGAGCATCATGACATATCAATATTCCACTGACATCGCGATCCCAGGATCCGCACAGCAGTCCTACATTATCAAAATCTTCCGCCTGCTGTAGTGGAATTCGTTTTTCAATCTTAGAAATAACATCTCTGATTTTCATTTTATTCTGTATGTTTGTCACGAAAATAAGGATAATTTATTATATTTAAAAAAACATTAAAATGGAAAGAGAACATAATCTTGTTCCGGAAGATGCATGGTGGAAGCGATATCTTTACAGAATCATTTACCGCTCCGACACAAAACTTGGAAAGCTGTTTGACATCATTTTACTGTCGCTGATTCTGATAAGCACGGCCATTATTATGATGGAAAGCATTCCCAGACTCGACAAGAGATTTCATTACACTTTTATTATTCTGGAATGGATTATTTCTATCTTTTTTTCAGCAGAATACTTTTCCCGTATTGCTGTGGTAAAAAATAAGCGTCATTATATTTTCAGCTTTTTCGGAATTATTGATTTTCTGGCGCTTGTTCCTTTTTATCTGAGTTTTTTCTTTCCGGTAACCAAATATTTCCTGATTTTCAGAATGCTGAGAATGCTTAGAGTTTTCAGGGTTTTTAATCTTATGGACTTCATGAATGATGGTTCTGTGATTGTAAGAGCCTTAAAAAACAGCTCGAGAAAAATTTATATTTTCCTTTTATTCCTGATTATTTTTTCAGTAATTGTCGGTTCGTTGATGTTTATGGTCGAGGGCGGAAGACCTGGTTTTGAAACTATTCCGCAATCAATTTACTGGGCTGTGGTTACGGTAACGACTGTTGGCTACGGCGATGTTTCTCCAATTACGCCTATGGGGAAATTTTTTGCGGTGATTCTGATGCTGGCCGGTTATTCAATTATCGCTGTTCCCACCGGAATTGTAACCGCCGAAATGCGCAACAAAAGACAAAATCTGGAAAAAATTTGCGACCGTTGCGGAAATGAAGACATTGATGATGATGCAAGATATTGTAAGCAGTGTGGCAAGAAATTGGCTTAGTATAGAATATTCTAATTATATCTATTAACCAAATACCACACATCATGGAACCAAAAAAGAAAAATAAGCCCAACTCTTTAGTAATTATACTATTTTCGTTAATCGTATTAATGGTCATTATTTATTTCATTCTTGTTACTTTCTTTCCGGCTGTTTTCGAAAGTCTTAATACCGGGAATTTACAACCTGTTGACAATAAATGATATGGTTAAAAATTTACACCCAATGAAAAAGGCGATCTTAAAAAGACCGCCTTTCATTTTGCTATAATTCTTACAGTTATTTTTTAATAGTTTTAACGGTTTGTTTTGAACCATCTTTCATGGTAAGTGTCAAGAAATACATGCCTTGTTTCAATTCTCCTAAATTAACTGAAGATCCAGGATTATCAATTACTTTTAACAGTCTTCCTGAAACATCAGAAACAGAAACTGATTTTACATTGGCTGCATCTGAAATATTCACTACGTCTGTGAAAGGATTCGGATATACTTTAATATTTTTCTTTTCAGATTTCACGTCAGAAGTTCCTAATGTACCTTTTGTAATATCGATAGTAAAGGCTCCTTCCGGCATATCATCCCAGCCATCATAATGGCCAACATTTACATAATAAGTATTTCCGGCAAGCGTTGAGATAGAAAGTGTTTCCGTACCACCTGATCCCCCACTGTCAACTGTATCTTCACATGATAAAGCTGAGCAGGTTCCGCTGTAAACGCCAATCTGTGGATCAAAATTGCTTCCTGCCGGCATTGTAACTGTAATATTGAATGTATCACCGTCTCCAACAAAAGTGAACCATGTTCCATCATTCATCTCATTGTCGCAAACATCTATTATCCCTGCGTTATTTGTAACTCCGTCACTATCGTTTTGAACATAGGTATATGGGAAAACACTTGCTACAAGAGCCCCAGCACAATCATCGTTAGCAGGTGGCGGCGGGAATGTACCCACACAGATATCAAAGCTTTGATTGCTGCCAGTACCATAATAGCTGTAAACTCTTACAAGATAAGTTTCTCCAGGCGTAAGATTAGAAACAGTACTTGATTCACCATCTGAACAATGAATACTTGATAAAGCTCCACATCCTCCGCTGAATACCTGGAAGTAAGTATCTGTATCGTCTGGTTCACTTCCTACAGACTGAATATTCAAAAGTGATATTTTATGCCTTGTATCTGTTGCAACGAATTTGAACCAAACATCGTCGTCCGCCTCTCCATAGCAAGGGTCAGGCGCAGTACCGGAATCTGTAGCTCCAATAGTATAACCTGCCGTTACAGTACCGCAGCTCAGATCCGGATTTACCGTTAATGTAGTTGCCGTAAGGCATTCATCATTTACCGGTGCCGGCGGCGCTGTTGTAAACATGACTTCAGAACATCCTGCAGATTCTCCTGCCGCGCTTACTGCAATAACTTTCAGATATAGAACAGTGTTGGGCGCAAAAGGAGTTGCCGGAGTAAAGCTATTGGTGCTAACAGAAACCTGATCGGCAATATCTGTTCCGCCTGAAGTTGTACCGATTGAAACCTTATAGCTTGTAGCACCAAATGAATTATTCCAAGTTATAACCGGAGATAATGGAACAAAAGAAGAATTATTTACAGGATAGGTAACAATAGGACATGCAGCTGTAGAGCTCATCGTTAACCCATCAAAAGTAATAACAGATTTATAATCTCTGCGAATTCCATCTGAAGGAGGAGAAGCAGGATCCGGATTTACACTATCATCCCTGTAAGTGATCGTGGAGTTCGCAACTCCCGGATACACATACATCGCTTCATCAAAATCATTATTATCATAGCCTGCCGAATTCTCTTCCGCAGCTACCACCAAATTATCCACATTGTTGTAAGCATAAGGTGTTGCAAAGGTAATTTCAATTACTCCATTTGCATTGGTTACTGTTCCGGAAAAGACTTGCGTAAGTTGCGCAAGAGGAATCCAATCTGAATCCGAAGTAAAGTCAGTTTTGGTAGTTTGTCCTAAATATACAACCCATTCCGATGAACTTGCGATTGACATTGAAGGATCCAGGTAAAATTTTAATCCTGTAATGTTTCCCGCCGCATTTGCATTGATTTCCTGTTTTGTGAAAATCTGCTGCACATATGAATATCCGAAATAGGTGCTTATCGGAGCAACTCCGACATCTGTGCTTCCCGCGCCCAAATTTATCTGCGCATTAAGCATCATACTTAAAAACAATAAGCATGAAAGTAGAAATTTTGTCATAATTTATTTTTGCTAATTAATATAACGAAATTAATAATTATTTATTAACCCATCACGCTTAGCAGTATTTTTTTTAAAAAAATTTAAAAATAAATCATTACACCAGTAAATACAATAACATATTATACAAAATATTACATATTTCACTTTTATCATCTATTAGAGAAATAAATTTATACTTCGACATCTGTTCGTTTTATTGATTATAATTTAATCCAAACTATTATATCTATAAATTTTATCCAGCTTAAATTCTATAAATGTGCATAAAAAAAGCGGCTGAAACCAGCCGCTAAATTTTAAATAAAGCAATAATTACTTTTTAATAGCTTTAATTGATTGTCTAGAACCATCTTTCATTTCTAAAGTCACTAAATACATTCCCTGTTTCAATTCTCCAAGTTGAAGCTGAGATCCCGGATTTGCAATGGTTTTCACTAGTCTGCCTGCAATATCCATAATCAAAACATTCTTAACATTAGAAGCATCAGAAATATTCAATACATCATTGAATGGGTTTGGATATACTTTGATGTTATTTTTAGCGTCTTTTACTTCATTTGTCGCTAAAACAGTAGTATCATATGCTGAAACCTGAAATGCGTCATCTGTCGCTGTTGAGAATTTCCAAACACTCACAAACAATATTGTACCCGGAGTCTGTCCTGTCAACACAACTTTAGAGAAGTTACCATTACCAGCGTCATCATCACAAGCTATAGAAGTCATCGTGCCACAATCAGTGTACACTGACAATACAGTATCTGTTAATAAAGAACCAGCCACTGCATCTGTTTCAATTGTTACATTACCGGAAGCCGGAACTGTAACCTTGTACCATACATTACCACCAACGTTTGTAGGTGTGAAAAGACAGCTAGCTGTTAGAGCAGGTGTATTGGTAGAACTTAATGTTGTACCTGAAATAGCATATTGAGCAAATGTTGAACCTAAAGTTAATGACACAGCATTTGAACAGTTATCATTTGCAGGCGGCGGTGGCAAAGTTCCTACACATATATCAAAGGTTGCTGTCGTTGTTACTGTAGAAGATAAAGTCCACACTCTTACCTTATATTCCTGACCAACGGTTAATCCTGTCAATTCCATAGTATTAGGATCACTACACAGTACTTGTACTAAACTTCCGCAAGCACCGCTATAAGCAGCCATTGCCATGTCTGTAGATCCGGATACATTAGAAAGTGTAATTCTGTGGGAAGTATTAGTAGCTGTAAACTTGAACCAAACATCATCATTTGTACCCGTTGCACCGCATGTTGGTGCAGTTTCTGTGGAAGGAGTTGCACTTTGTGTTGTTCCCGAAGTTGTAGCAACACAAACAAGATCCGGATTTACAGTTAATGTAACCGCACCTGCACAATCATCATTAGCTGGCGGTGGCGGTGGCGTTCCTATACAAATATTGAAACTTGTATTATATCCGGCTCCTGAAAAAGTATAAACTCTTACATAATATGTCTGACCAGGAGTTAATCCGGTTAATGTAGAAGAATTTGGATCTGAACACAATACACTTGTCAATGATCCACAAGTACCGCTCAATACTTGAAAATACATATCTGAAGCAGTAGATGTTCCGGTAGATACAACATTGGATAATGTTACAACATGTGAAGTACCCGTAGCAACAAAACTAAACCAAACATCATCATCCGGATTACCAGAACATGGAGTTGCTGCCATAGATGTAGTTGCCGACAAAGTGTTTCCTGATCCTACAGACGTGCAGTTAAGGTCAGGATTTACAGTAAGCGCAATAGCCCCTGTACATTCATCGTTTGCAGGCGGCGGCGGCGGGGTTCCTACACATATATCAAAGGTTGCTGTCGTTGTTACTGTAGAAGATAAAGTCCATACTCTTACCTTATATTCCTGACCAACGGTTAATCCTGTCAATTCCATAGTATTAGGATCACTACACAATACTTGTACTAAACTTCCGCAAGCACCGCTATAAGCAGCCATTGCCATGTCTGTAGATCCGGATACATTAGAAAGTGTAATTCTGTGGGAAGTATTAGTAGCTGTAAACTTGAACCAAACATCATCATTTGTACCCGTTGCACCGCATGTTGGTGCAGTTTCCGTAGAAGAAGTTGCAGCAATTGTTGTTCCTGAAGATATAGCACCACACAATAAATCAGGATTTACAGTTAATGAAATTGCACCTGCACAATCATTATTGGAAGGTGAAGCAACTGTTGTAAAGGAGATCTCGGAACACCCTGTCGCATCGCCAATCGAATTATAAGGTATTACTGTAGCATAATACATGGTATTTGTATTTAAATTACCCGTGATATTATAAGTAAGTACATTTCCGGCGTCAACATTATTTACAATGTCATTTCCTCCGGGAGTCGTCCCTACTCTAACTTTGTAGCCATTTGCAGCCGGAATCATATTCCAGTTTAAAATTCCGTCCGGATTTACTCCAATAGCTCCGTTTGTTGGCGAAGTAATAGTTGTACAAGATGGAGGTGCAGTTGGAGCCGAGTCTACCACAAATGTATCTGCGTACAATTGCCATTGATCTGTATCGGTTGCATGAATAGCAACATACACCGTCTGACCTACATAAGCCGACAGACTAAATGTATTCTTTGTCCAAGTCGCTGGTGCATTTTGCGAAGCCTGAAGCACGGTAGTGAAAGCTCCTGCAGTCTGATCTGTCGTAGAGAGCAGAACCTCATAATCTTCTAGAAAAGTAGAACTTCTTGACTTTATATAAAAAGAAATTCTGTCACTCAATCCAGCTGTTACCGTAACAGCTTTCGTAATCAAATAATCATTATGAGCTGTATCATTAAACGTAAGAGACGCAACATTAGCTCCTGATTGCGCCGTCCCCGAAGCAGGAGTTCCGAATACCCATCCATTTGCTCCACCGTTATTGATTACAGCCCAACCAGATGGCATGGTGGTAGCTGCATCAAAATTTTCCGTCCATTGCCCAAAGCTTAAAGCAGGCAATCCCAAAAGAAAAAATAATAGTTTTTTCATTCCTTAGTAAATTAAAATTAGGGGATAAAAATATTAATAAATTACATTATATCAAACACAATGTTAATTTTTATATAAAAAAATTAATCAAAATTTAAAATTATTATATAAAACTAAACGTTCATTTGATTTAAATACAAACATCACAATTTAATGAATTGAAACAAGATATTGATTTTAAGATACTTAAGTAATGTAATTATTATTAAAAATCAAATCAATAATTTCCATTTAACATAAATAAAATTTAAAATTAAAAAGCCGTCCCAAGTTTGAGACGGCTTCTTCAGATTATGATAAGTCTGTATTAATTTAAATAAAATTCATACTTATTAAGCAACTGAATTTCTTTGATTAGTTCACCACTGAGATTCACCGAATGCTTCATCGACTGCACTTCAAGATGCTCTGTCCCGGAATCATCATTGGTATTTTTAATATAAAACTTAAGCTTCTGATTCCCTTGATTTCTTTCAAGAACTGTTCTGAAAAATATGAGATCTTCCGGCCTGAAATCCATCACATCCATTACAAGAGAGATACTTTTCGCAAATTTTTCAAATGCTTCCTGAAGCTCAATAACCTCATTGACATTTACAAAAACCCTTCCGTCTTTTACCTGCGCAAACTTAATCTTAAAAATCACAAAACGCTGCACTTCGAGCTTTTCTTTAAGACGCATATAATCACGATCGCCAAGTCTGAAAGAATAAGATCCGGAATAATCTTCGAGTGTCACAAAAGCGACTTTTTCACCGCTTCTGAAACCATCCTGCACGCGATATTCGGTAATAAGACCCGCAACGGTATATTCTTTTCCACCGCCACCATTTTCTCTTTCTTTCTGCAACGTTTTCCAGTCTTTTTTCTTCTCTTCAAACAATTCTTCCTGTTTATTGGCAAAAGCCTGCTCTTTGTACGCATCTACTTCATCAAGATTAAGAAAGTGAAAAACTCCCTTAGGTTCTGCTTTTTTAGTAACCTCTTCAATAATCTCTTCTTCACCAGCCACCAATTCATCGGAAACGATTTCTACAAGATCAGCAACATCCGGCACATCCTGTTCGAGAATAGGGGGCTCGTCAATAACTATTTTTACTTCGTCTTCTTTTTCCAACACTGCCTTTTTAGACAACTGACCCTGCATAAACTGGTACTGATATTTAAATTCATCCAGCGGATGTGCAGAAAGATAGAACCCTATGGTTTCCTTTTCTTTATTCAGCTTATGCATATTCGGCCATTCGGGACACGGCGGGAGTTTCGGCTGCTCGATCTGCACTTCTTCTGCAAAATCCGCAAACAGCGAATTTTCCATTTCATTTTTACTTTCCTGGAAGCTCTGCCCGTATCTGATCAACCTTTCCAGATTTGTTCTGCCAGCCATGTCAATATCGAAATACTGACCTCTATGGAAAGAATCCAGTTCGTCAAAAGCACCGGCCAGCACTAAACTTTCAGCAACTCTTTTATTCATCTGAGAAGGAAGAATCCTTTCAAAAAAATCATAGATATTCTTAAATCTGCCGTTTGCTCTTTCTCTTGTGATGGCTTCACTTGGTCCTTCCCCAATACCTTTGATAGCTCCCAATCCAAAACGGATCTGTCCTTTTTCGTTTACAGAGAATTTATATTGAGATTCATTAACATCAGGCCCCAGAACATCTACGCCCATACTTTTGCAGTCCTCCATGAACATGGTTATAGAGTCCGTGTTGTTGATGTTGTTACTCATCACACTCGCCATATATTCAGCAGGATAATTGGCTTTTAAAAATGCGGTTTGGTAAGCAATAAACGCATAGCACGTTGAGTGAGATTTATTAAAGGCGTATTCTGCAAAGGCTTTCCAGTCGTTCCAGATTTTTTCCAATCTTTCTTCGTCGAGATTGTTTTTTCTTCCGCCTTCGATAAATTTTGGGTACATTTTATTAAGAACGTCGATCTGCTTTTTACCCATCGCTTTTCTCAGTGTATCAGCTTCACCTTTTGTAAAATTGGCCAGTTTCTGAGATAAAAGCATTACCTGCTCCTGATAAACGGTAATTCCGTAAGTTTCTTTTAAATATTCTTCGGTTTCCGGTAAATCGTAAACAATCTCTTCGATTCCATGTTTTCTGTTGATGAAATTCGGGATATATTTAATCGGCCCCGGACGATACAAAGCATTCATCGCAATAAGGTCAGCAAAAACAGTAGGTTTAAGTTCCCTCATGTACTTTTGCATTCCCGGACTTTCATACTGGAAAATCCCAATCGTTCGTCCTTCTTTAAACAGCTGATACGTTTTAGTATCATCCAACGGGATTTCATCCGGATCAATGTCGACACCGTGCCTTTCTTTAACCAGCTTCAGAGCATCTTTAATAATGGTCAGTGTCCTAAGCCCCAGGAAGTCCATCTTAAGAAGACCTGCACTTTCAGCAACTGAGTTATCAAACTGGGATACCAAAATATCTGCGTCTTTCGCTGCAATCGTTACCGGAACAAGATTACTCACATCTTCCGGCGTAATAATAACCCCACAGGCATGAATCCCGGTATTCCGGATACATCCTTCCATTTTTTTCGCACTCGCCAACACATCATGACGGGGATCTGAAGGACTATCCAGAACAAATCGCATTTCGTCAACGAGCATCTGCTCCTCCGGTTTCAATTTATCATATTTAGCCAAAGCTTTAGCAATATTCATTCCTGGTGTGGAAGGAATTAATTTGGCTATATTATTCGTGTCAGGAATCGGAACATCCAGAACTCTTCCGGCATCTTTAATGGCAGATTTACCTCCCAAAACGGAATATGTAATGATCTGCGCTACCTGGTTCTGTCCATATTTATCAATTACCCATTTGATAATCCGGTCACGACCTTCATCATCAAAATCGATATCAATATCCGGCATGGAAACCCTTTCCGGATTCAGGAACCTCTCAAAAAGGAGGTCATATTTAATAGGATCTACATTGGTAATTCCGATACAGTACGCTACCGCAGAACCTGCCGCAGAACCCCGCCCCGGACCAACCCAAACGCCCATTTTGCGGGCTTCATTACAGAAATCCTGTACAATCAGGAAGTATCCCGGATATCCTGTATTGGCAATTACTTCAAGCTCGAAATCAAGACGTTCTTTAATACTTTCCGTGATTCCATCAACTCCATATCTTTTCTTGGCTCCTTCATAGGTCAAATAGGTCAGATAAGCCATTTCACCTCGTTTTCCACCATCTGTTTCATCTTCTGCATGAACGAATTCCTGAGGAATATCAAATTTAGGGAGAAGAACATCTCTTTTTAAAGTATAAGGCTTAAATTTTGCGGTAAATTCTTCATAAGCATCAAAAGCGTCTGGATATGCTAAAAAAGTTTCTTTAATTTCATCAGAATTTTTGATATAATATTCCCCCGTAGCAAGGCCTCTTCTTTTACCAAAACCTTTACCGACAGGCGTTGAAAGCTTTTCACCGTCTTTGATACAGCTTACAATATCCTGAATATTAGAATCATCTTTATTGGTATAAAAAGTCTCGTTCTGTGCTAAAATTTTAACATTATATTTATCTGCAAAATGAAGGAGGACATCATTCAAATGCTCTTCTTCAGGCAAATTATGATTTTGAATCTGAACATAGAAATCGTCTCCAAAAGTATCTTTCCACCATCTAAAAAGCTCCTCCCCTTTATGTTCACCCGTATTTAAAACAGCATCCGGAATATCACCGTGAATGCCGGAAGTCAAGGCTATGATACCTTCTTTATACTGAGCAATTAATTCGCGGCTTACCCTTGGAACTCCAAAATAAAACCCTTTAAGAAAACCGATACTTGAAAGCTTTGCCAGATTTTTATATCCGTTAAAATCTTTCGCCAGTAAAACAACCTGCGTTCTCCTGTCGGGATCATCTTTGGTAAACTGCTTTTGCTCATAGCGGTCGGAAATATAAAATTCGCAACCGACCACGGGAATCAATGGTTCTGAAACCGGTTCGGCATCACTGAACATTTCACCCTTTTCCTCCGCTTCCTGCTTTTTAGCTAAATATTCCTTATGCTTTTTAGCTCTGTCACCATTAACACCCTCCACGGCAGAAACGAATTTAAAAGCCCCCATCATATTTCCCAAATCCACCATTCCGACCGCCGGAAAGTTATCATCGGTAGCTTTTTTAATCAGATCATTAATGCTGGAAGTCGCCGAAAGAGTGGAGAAGACACTGTGGTTATTAAAATTGAAATATTTCCCGAGATCAATCTCATCAATACTTCCGAAATCCTGCTGTTTCTTTTTATTATGAAAATCTGCGACCTGTCTCCTGATAACAATATTGAAAGGCTTGATCGGATCGGGATAAAGCGTTTTAAAATACGTGAGCTGATCCTCAGAAATTTTTAAAACCTCAGCCGGTACCACTCCTATTCTTATCATCTCGAAAAACACCTGAGCCGTAGCATTTACGTCGGCCGCAGCATTGTGGGCTTCTTCAAACTTATGTCCGTACAGCTTTTCATATAGTTCTTCCAGTTTCGGAGGTTTAAATCTGCCACCACGGCCTCCTCCAAGCTGGCAGAAATCTGTTCCCAGAACCATAGTATCGGCTCTTGGCTTCTCCTGAAGATTGTCTTTGATATTTTTGCGGTAAAATTCAGCTCCAACGATATTGTAGTCGAACTCTACATTATGTCCGGAAACGACTCTTACTTTTTCTAAAACTTTGGAAAATTCATTTAAAATCTCAGTAAGATCACGACCTTCTTCATTGGCAATTTTGGTAGTGATCCCGTGAATTCTTGCAGCGTTGAAAGGAATGTCATATCCTTCCGGTTTTATAATATAATCCTGATTTTCAATTAATGTTCCGTCATCATTATGCAACTGCCACGCAATCTGTACCATTCTTGGCCAGTTGTCTGAGTCTGAAAGCGGAGCGTTGAAATTCTTTGGTAAACCTGTGGTTTCTGTGTCAAAAACTAAATACATGTAACTTTTTTCTAGCTTTTAATTAAAAGAGAATGTAAAGTTACTTCATTTTTTTGATGTAAGTGTCTTAATAGAATTGTTTTTAAAAGGAATACGTACATCTATTTTCTAATTATAGATCAATTTAATGAATTTTTTAAGATTAATTAAAATTATATTAAGATTAGTTAAAATATTCTCAATTATTATTTAACAAATATGAACTTTATATATATTTGCTAGGCAAAATTTATAATTACTAACCGATATGAAGAAAAGTCTAGTCTTTATTGGCACATTGCTATGTATATCAGCGTATGCACAAAAGAATAATGAAATTCTAAAAAGAGAATTTGAGCAGCAAAAGATTCAGAATGAAAAAAAATTTGATGCTTATGCTGAAAAGGTTTACGGAAAAAATCCTGATTCATCAACGAAGAAAAAAATAGATTCATTAAAATCACGTTTAGGAGGATTCAATTTTGACATCCCTTATTTTTTAGAGGAGCATGATACCAGACAATTGTCGAATTCCAATTCTGACCAACTGAATACCGCAGGTAATATTTCAGGGCTTACAGGTGCTTTCAACGGAGAAAACATTAAATATACAATTTTCGACGGCGGAAGAATATATGCAGCTCATACCGCTTTTGATAATGCACCCAACAGAATCACTAATAAAGAAGAAAGCACACAAGACTATTCTGACCATTCTACAGGTGTAGGAAGTTTTATCGGTGGAAAAAGTGCTAATTTATCCAGCGGCGGTGTGTCTGTAGGAAATGCTAAAGGAGTTGCTGTCAATTCCACGATGGACAGTTATATGTTCGCAACAACTACTTTGCCTGGTGACACTTCCACAAGTACTGTTTTTGATAAAATTCTTACTGCTTCACCCAATATTTCCAATCATTCTTATGGTGTTAATTCCGGATGGACAATAAATTACGACACCAGTGGAAATATTACTTCCTTTTTATATAATGGATCTAAAAGCGGAAGCACATTCTATGATTTACAAGGCACTTACAATACGAGCGATTATAACTATGACATGTTAGTGTATAATAATCCTTCTTTCATTATTGTAAAATCTTCAGGAAACTATTTTGACATGGGACCTAACGGTTCTACCTCAACCGCTCCGAAATATTACCGAAATTCCAGCGGTCAGGTAGCCTTTAGCTCTACTGATACAATT
Organism: Chryseobacterium lineare; assembly: GCF_977014045.1. Taxonomy (NCBI): domain Bacteria; kingdom Pseudomonadati; phylum Bacteroidota; class Flavobacteriia; order Flavobacteriales; family Weeksellaceae; genus Chryseobacterium; species Chryseobacterium lineare. Next base: position 1,965,183 of record NZ_CDRNIQ010000001.1, read on the forward strand.
CCCCAAAACAATTGCTCACAAGGGTACGATTGTATTGGAACAGGATCACTGGCAAAGAATATAATTGTTGTAGGAGCGACAGACATCATCACAACCAATAATTTCCGCTACACCACATCAAGTGACGTTGTGCATTCAGAATATAGCAGTGCAGGTCCAAGAGACGACGGCGGAATAAAGCCGGACATCTCCACAGTAGGAACAGATGTGCTGTATGCTGCGACATCAGCCACAGGCAGCAGCGTATGGGCAGGTGGAAGCGGAACTTCTTTTTCAGCACCGGTTGTGACAGGGATCATCGGGCTTTGGACTCAGATTTACAAGCAGCTATTCAATAATGCATTGCTTAATGCTGCTTCAGCAAAAGTACTTACCGTTCATTCTGCTGCTGAAGCAGGAAATATTGGTCCGGATCCATGGTTTGGATGGGGATTTATTGATGCTAAAAAAGGAGCGGAATTACTCGTTGGTAAATCAAACAATACCGTAATCTTCAATGATGAAACACTCAACAGCGGAGTAAAAAACACTAAAACCGTTATAGCATCTGGAAGCGAGCCACTAAAAGCAACCATCAGCTGGATAGATCCGGAATATGAACCGAATTACCAGTTTGTATCAGATGTTTACAACAACAGATCATCAAAATTAATTAATGATCTCGATCTTAGAATTATAGATCTTACCACCAACACGGTATATTATCCTTGGAAACTTGATGCCAACAGTCCTTTAACGCCTGCAACAAAAGCTGATAATACGGTTGATAATGTTGAACAGGTGGTTATTGATGCTCCTGTGGCCGGAAGAAGCTACAGAATCGAAATAACAAACAAAGGAACATTGGTTGATGAAGCCGGATCTTCTGCCCCACAAAGCTATTCGATTATGGTGACCGGACAAACCCAGTCTTCATTAGGAACAAGCGATGTAGCAACAGACAACGGAATAATCGTAGCACCTACGCTTACCAAAGATTTTGTTAAAGTATTAAAAGCACCGAAAAAGTCCGTCTTTAATGTGTATGATTTGTCCGGCAAAAAATTACAAAGCGGAACCATTAACAACAATGAGGAAAGCATCGATCTTACTCCATATATTAAAGGAATCTACATCATCGAAGTAAAAACTGCCCGTGAAACAATCTCTAAAAAAGTGATTAAAGAATAATAAAATATTGTTTTAGCTTTATGAATACACAAAACACTAACGATTGTTAGTGTTTTGTTTTTTTGTTTATCTTTGCTTCCTATGGAAAATACACTTCACGAAAAAGTTTCTCGGGAAATTCTGCTTAAAGCTTATAACCATATGATGCTTGCCAAGGCAATGGCAGACATTTACGAAGAAAACCGAAATGTTACCAAATACGTTCATAGTACATCAAGAGGCCACGAAGCCATTCAGCTGGCCACTGCTTACCAGCTTAAAAAAGAAGACTGGATATCTCCTTATTACAGAGACGAAAGTATTCTTTTAGGAATAGGTTTTGAACCTTATCAGCTGATGCTTCAGCTATTGGCAAAAGCAGACGATCCTTTTTCAGGAGGAAGATCTTACTACTCTCACCCGTCAAGCAGAGATGAAGATAAACCTAAAATAATTCACCAGAGCTCTGCCACAGGAATGCAGACCATTCCTACAGCGGGTATTGCACAGGGGATAAAATATATTGAGGATTTTAATCTTCAGCAGTTTGAAAATAATCCGGTTGTAGTCTGCAGCCTCGGAGATAATTCAGTAACGGAAGGTGAAGTGAGTGAAGCTCTTCAGTTTTCAGCATTACATCAGCTGCCGATTATTTTCCTGATTCAGGATAATGAATGGGGAATTTCCGTAACTAAAGAGGAAGCCAGAACCTGCGACGCTTACGATTTTGTAGCCGGATTTACAGGCTTAAGCAGAATGAGAGTCGACGGAACAGATTTCATTGAAAGCTTTGAGGTCATGAAAAAAGCAGTAGACTTTGTACGTACTGAAAGAAAACCTTTAGTCGTTTGTGCGAAAACCGTTCTTATCGGTCACCACACTTCCGGGGTACGAAGAGAATTCTACAGAGATGAAGAAGATTTATCAAAACATAGAGCCAAAGATCCGGGAGAGATTCTTAGAAATCAATTGCTGGAATCCGGAGTTGATGAAGAATTATTAAAACAGATCACTAAAAAAGCCCGTCTTGAAGCTGAAGAAGCTTTTGAAAGAGCTCAAAAAGCAGAAGATCCGAAACCTGAAACCGTAATGCAACATATTTTTGCACCGACTCCTATTACTGAAGAAGTTGGAACGCGTGAGCCTCAGGGTGGTGAAAAAATCGTTATGGTTGACGCTGCCATTCATGCCATTCAGGAGCTGATGTGGAAGCATCCTGAAGCCTTACTGTATGGACAGGATGTGGGCGAAAGAATCGGTGGTGTATTCCGCGAAACGGTAACGTTAGGAAAGAAATTCGGGAGCAAAAGAGTTTTCAACACCGCCATTCAGGAAGCCTATATTATCGGTTCTACAACAGGGATGAGCGCAGTCGGATTAAAACCAATTGTTGAAGTACAATTCGCCGATTACATTTATCCCGGAATCAACCAGCTGATTACGGAAATTTCAAAATCGAATTATTTAAGCCAGGGTAAATTTCCCGTAAGCAATATCATCCGTGTTCCAATTGGAGCTTATGGCGGCGGCGGACCTTACCACAGTGGCAGCGTTGAAAGTATTTTAGCAAATATTAAAGGAATAAAAATTGCTTATCCGAGCAATGCTGCTGATTTTAAAGGATTGTTAAAAGCAGCATATTACGACCCGAATCCGGTGATCATGCTCGAACATAAAGGATTGTACTGGAGTAAAGTTCCCGGAACGGAAGATGCCAAAACTATCGAACCTGCAGAAGACTATATCTTACCTTTCGGAAAAGGAAAAGTAATCATCGAAGCTGATAAAGATGAAACCGAAAAAGGCAGAACCTTGTTAGTTGTAACCTACGGGATGGGCGTTTACTGGGCTAAAGACGCCGTGAAAAACTTTAACGGAAGAGTGGAAGTCATTGATTTAAGAACATTGATTCCGCTTGATGAAGAACTTGTTTTTGAAAGGGTAAAAGCTCACGGAAAATGCATCGTTCTTACAGAAGAACAATTGAACAACTCATTTGCTGAAGCTTTTGCACACAGAATTTCTAAAAATTGCTTCAAATATCTTGATGCCCCTGTTGAAACAATAGGATCTCTGGATACTCCTGCGGTTCCTATCAACTTAGTTTTAGAAAAAGCCATGTTGCCTAATGCTGAAAAATTAAGTCTAAAGATTGAAGAAATGCTGAAAAATTAATTCAGATAAAAATAAAATTTAACCTCTAAAATTTCTTTTAGAGGTTTTTTTGTATGCTTTTTGTTACTTTGAATAAATTTTAAAAAAGCATTACCTCCTTATGATCACAACAAAATACGTCAACTACAAACAAGTTCTTAACTTATCAGGATTTCATCTCATCCTGATTTCTATTTGGTGTACATTGATTGCCGTACTTTTTCATTTCTTCAATTGGCACTGGATGGTCATTCCGTGGGTTCCCGTAGCGTTGATCGGTACCGCAGAAGCTTTTTTGGTTGGTTTTAAAAACAATCAGGCCTACGACAGGTTATGGGAGGCCAGAAAAATATGGGGCGGAATCGTTAATTCCAGCCGAATGCTCGGTTCAATGGTCTATGCTTTTGATGCTGAAAATGAAAAAATTGGAAAATTTGAACTTGAAGACCGCAGAAGAAAAATCGTCTGCAGACATATCGCATGGCTGTATGCATTCCGTGATCAGCTTCTTATTCCTGCAGAATGGGAACATATCAAGGTGGAGGAAGAGCTTTCAAAGAATACCGACCTCAAACGTAACCGTTTGATTAAAGCGGGATTTCCGGATTATACAAGAGCACCGCTATTTCTGAATAAATATTTATCAGAGGAAGAAGCGGAACAACAATCTCATTATAAAAATTTCGCCACTTATCTCATTGCCCAGCAGTCGAAGGATGTCAATGAGCTAAAAAATATGGGAGCCATTTCAGAATTCAACCAGATGCAGTTACAGGACTGTCTCAATGAATTTTATACCCTTCAGGGCCAAGCTGAAAGGATCAAAAAATTTCCTTTGCCGAGACAATTTGCGAGTACGGCTTTTGTATTTAATGTCATTTTTATTATGCTCCTTCCCTTAGGATTGGTAAGTGAATTTGCCCAGCTGGGAGATTGGGGAATCTGGGCTTCCATTCCCTTCTGTATTACAATTGGCTGGATTTATATCATTATGGAGCTTGTTGGAGATTATTCTGAAAACCCTTTTGAAGGATTAATGTTCGATATCCCAATGCTTTCCATATGCAGGACCATAGAAATTGATCTTCTCCAAATGACCGGAGAAACAAATCTGCCTGATCCCATTGCATCTAAGAATGGGGTTTTAGTCTAAAAACTAATTTTCAAAAATATATCAGAGAACAATTACGGTTGTATTTTTCACCTCAGAGATCATAAATGAACTGTGAGTGCTGGCAATGTGCTGTAAAGTAGTAAGCTTGGAAAGCATAAAATTACGGTAGTCTTCCATATCCTTAACCGAAATTTTTAAGATATAATCATAATCGCCACTTACATGAAAACATTCAGTCACTTCGTGCAAATTGATGATTTCTCTCTCAAACTGCAATACATATTCTTTTTTATGCTGGGTTAATTTAACATGACACAGTACAATAAAATCCCTGTCGATTTTATGCCTGTCGAGAATGGCAACATATTTTGAAATCACTCCTGTATTTTCGAGTTTTTTGATTCGTTCATAAACAGCCGTAACAGACAAACCGAGCTTATAAGAAAGTTCTTTGGTAGTTTGTTTGGAGTCATCCTGCAAAAAAAAGAGCAGTTTTTTATCCGTTTCATCGAATGCCATAGATTATTTTTTGTTAAAAGTTTACATAATTCAAATATAATAAACTTTAAATCTACTAAATTATAAAATGATAGATTTATATTCTGACAATCTAAATTTATGTTGTAAAAAACATTGAATAGTTTCATTTTAGCACAGAAAATTAATGCTTATATGAAAGATTTTAACGCAGCCAACGAAATTCAGGACTTACAGTACTTCGGTGAGTTCGGAGGAGTAAATCCATCCATTTCAGACAGTTCTACTTACACTTTCCTTTCTGCCAAAACCATGTTTGACACCTTTGAAGGAAACGCAGACGGATGTTATTTATATTCAAGGCATTCTTCTCCCATGAATCTGTATCTTTCACAGGCTCTTGCCAAAATGGAAAATACCGAAACTGCCAATGTAACAGCGTCAGGAATGGGAGCCATTACTTCCGTGCTGCTTCAGCTGTGCAAAAGTGGCGATCATATCATTTCCAGCAGAACAATTTACGGTGGAACCTATGCTTTCATGAAAAATTTTCTGCCACCATTTAATATCGAAACAACCTTCGTGGACATCAATAATTTTGAGTCCATCGAAAATTCCATACAACCCAACACAAAGATTATATACTGCGAAAGTGTAAGCAATCCCCTTCTGGAGGTTGCCGACTTGAGAAAGTTATCAGAAATCTGTAAAAAGCACAACTTAAAACTGATTGTTGATAACACTTTCTCACCACTTTCCATCTCACCTGTTGTATTGGGAGCGGATATCGTTATTCACTCCCTTACAAAATTCATCAACGGAAGCAGTGATACCGTGGGCGGAGTTTACTGCGGAACCCAGGAATTCATCAATGATACTAAAAACGTGAACACCGGAGCCTGTATGCTTTTAGGACCGACAATGGACAGCCTTCGCTCTGCAAGTATTCTGAAAAACCTCAGAACTCTTCACATCAGAATAAAGCAACACAGCCACAATGCGATGTTTCTTGCCGAAAGATTTGAAGAGGACGGATTGAAAGTCTCCTATCCCGGACTGAAGTCTCACAAAAATCATGAATTAATGAAAAGCATGATGCATGAGGAATATGGTTTCGGAGGACTATTGACTGTAGATGCCGGAACAACTGAAAAAGCCAACGAGCTGATGGAATTGATGCAGAAGGAAAATTTAGGGTATCTCGCCGTAAGCCTTGGATTCTATAAAACTTTATTCTCATGCTCAGGAAGCTCGACTTCTTCGGAAATACCTGAAGAAGAACGTGCCGAAATGGGAATTTCTGATGGATTGATAAGATTTTCCATCGGTCTGGATCACGATATTCACAGAACCTATGAAAAGATGAGAGAATGCATGCTCAAAACAGGCGTTCTCAACCATGAAACCCTATCTATATCTTAATTATTGTTTAAAAGCTGTTGTTCATCCGACAGCTTTTATTTTTTTTACGTAATAAAAACTACATTTTATGAAAATGTTTCGGGAAAGCATCTTCCGGTTTCATTTTAAAGACATTTAGCAACACCCACGACTTTAAGAAGCCGTATCCGTAAGAAAACATCTGAATATAAGTGGAAATCACTGCCATTCCGGCAATGCTGATATTTTTAGTTACCCACAAAGCATGAAAGAGTACCATAAAAGTGTACAGTCCGTAAAAGGCGAGGATAATCCCTTTTCCCATGATAAAATATTCAAGAAAACCCATGATATAACCCAATAAAAATAAGGTAGGAAATGCAAATGATATCTTTACGTAAGTTGGATGTCTTTGATTAAGAATAGGCCTTGCACAGCCAAACTGATACACCTGTTTCGAAAACTTTCCAAAATCTACCCTCCTTTTATGATAAACGGCAATATCATCAAAAAATGCCGTTGTATAGCCATTTTCCCAAAGTGTCATTGACAGATCCGGATCTTCCCCGATTCTCATTTCCGAAAACCCTCCTACCTTTTCAAAGACTTCTTTCTTTACGCCCATATTAAAACTTCTCGGCTGAAATTTCGACACCGCTTTTTTACTTCCCCGGATTCCGCCGGTCGTGAAAACTGATGTCATAGAATAGGAAATTGCTTTCTGCATCAGATTGAAACCTTTATGTGCTTTATCTGCGCCCCCAAATGCATCACATGGAATTGCTATGATATCTTTTTTGATATTTTCGATATAGTTCTCTTCAACAATCACATCACTGTCTACAAAAACCAGCCATTCATTTTCCGCTCTTCTCGCACCATAGTTCCTCGACAAGCCGGGTCCGGAATTATCTTTTCTGAAATACTTGACAGGTAAAAAAGTTTCAAAATTTGAGATCGTGGGCTTAAGATCAACAAGAGAACCATCATCCACGATAATAATTTCAAAATCTTTATCTGTCTGTATGGTAAGAGAATTCAGGAGCTCAAAAAGCTCATCTTTACGGTTAAAAATAGCAACGATAATGGAAATGGTAGGCTTCAAATCTGAAAATTTTTCAAAAATACTTATTCACAAAGGAATGCGCAAAGCATTTATGATAAATTATGAAATGAATATTATTTTCAGACGAAAAAGCAGCATTTGCATTTCCGCTGATTCCATATTCGTTACAGAATAAAAAAAGCCGAAACTCAATATTGAATTTCGACTTTTATTCTGTGAATCGGGAAATTATATTCCGATATTTATTTTACCAGCTGAATATCTGCTGCAGAAAATCCTTTCGGTGACTTTTCTTTCTCGTAAGACACTTTGTTTCCTTTCTTTACAGGCTCTGCGCAGTTGTTACTGTGGAAAAATATATTTTCCTTGGTTTTATCTTCAGTAATGAATCCGTACCCTTTTTCACTGAAAAAAGTAATGATTCCTGTTTTTCTGATTTCTTCCGCTTCGATGGGAGCCGCTCCCAAACGGATATCATCCACATTGATCTCAGCTTTTTCCGCGTGATCTGGTGGAGTTGAAGTCAATTGACCGTTTGCATCTACATACATCAACATGTCGTCAAGACCTTTACCTTTGTTGTTGCTCGTTTTACGCTCTTCACGTTTCAGAGCTTTTTCCTTTTGTTTTTGAATTTTCTTTTTGAAATTTTCTTTTTTAGAAAAAGAATCCGCCATATATTATTATAAAATTAGTTGTTACTGAATAAAAACTTTCCGTTTGTGCGAAAAGAATAAAAAGCTTTGAATAAGATCTCTGATTATGCTTAAGCACGTCAGTGAAACAGTATTAAATCTGTCAGCTGTAAAAGCAAAAAACTGATTGGAAAATGAGAAATTCTAACTTGTACAGAGAAGGCCATGACCTTTTATCATCTACAAAGATACGAAAAAACAATGAAACTACCTATTAATTAATTGTATCTCAACTATATTTATCCTTAACATCTAGTTTCCAGAATAGATATAAACAAATTAAACCTATCTGTAATCACCTCAAAAACCAAATGAATTTTATGCGCTCTTCCGCCTGCAAACAATATTCTTATGGCTGTATTTACTATTGTAACAGTAAAAAGTATTGAAAGCCTATATCCTTATCTGAATGCGCTGTCTCAAAACTCCACAAAAAAACCACCGGAAATCCGGTGGTTTCAAATATTATTGATAATACTAATCTTACGCTTCAGTTGAAGGATTGTTATTTTCAGCAGGCTTTTCACCTTCAGGTCTTGGAGGTCTTCCCTCTCCTTCCGGTCTTGGTTTCCCTTCAGGTCTTGGAGGTCTTGGCAACAAAACTTTTCTTGAAAGCTTCATTTTTTTACGGTCATCATATCCCATAAATTTCACCTCCACTTCATCTCCTTCCTGATATGGAACTTTATCAAGACGCTTCCACTCTATTTCCGAGATATGAAGAAGTCCTTCCGTTCCTTTTGCAATCGCTACGAATGCTCCGAAGTCCATGATCTTCACCACTTTTCCGTTATACACCTGCCCTACAACAGGAACAAATGTGATTTCGTTGATTTTTGCCACTGCCGCATTGATCTTCTCTCTGTCGGTTCCTGCAATTTCGATACGGCCGATTTCACCGATTTCTTCAATCGCGATCACCGTACCGGTATCCTTCTGCATCTGCTGAATGATTTTTCCACCAGGCCCGATTACCGCACCAATGAAATCTTTCGGAATTTCCATTACCACCATTTTCGGAGCGTGAGGTTTTACGTCTGCTCTCGGTTCAGTAATTGTTTCCGTGATTTTATTTAAAATATGTAATCTTCCGTCTTTTGCCTGCATCAAAGCTTTTTCCATGATATCCATAGAAAGCCCCTGAATCTTGATATCCATCTGACAAGCGGTGATACCGTCTGCCGTTCCCGTTACTTTAAAGTCCATATCCCCAAGGTGATCTTCATCTCCTAAGATGTCAGAAAGTACCGTGAATTTTCCGGATTTCGTATCTGTGATCAATCCCATTGCAATACCGGAAACAGGTTTTGTAATCTGTACACCTGCATCCATTAACGCTAAAGTACCTGCACAAACTGTTGCCATTGAAGACGAACCGTTTGATTCCAGAATATCAGAAACAATTCTGATCGTATATGGATTTTCTTCAGGAATTACAGCCTGTAAAGCTCTCTGAGCCAAGTTTCCGTGTCCTACTTCTCTTCTTGAAGTTCCTCTTAAAGGTCTTGCTTCACCTGTTGAGAACGGCGGGAAATTATAATGTAAGAAGAATTTTTCGTCGTGCTGAGAAATAACACTGTCTACCATATTGGCATCTTTTACAGAACCTAATGTTACAGCTGTTAAAGACTGCGTTTCCCCTCTCGTAAAGATCGCAGAACCGTGCGCTCCCGGAAGATAGTCGATTTCAGACCAGATCGGACGTATCGTTTGAGGATCACGGCCATCCAGACGGATATTGTCTTCTAAAATCATCTGGCGCATTGCCTCTTTCTCTACATCATGATAATATATTTTTGCGAAAGGAGATACTCTTTCCAGTTCTTCAGGATTATCCACATACTGAGCAAGGAATTCTTCCAGAACCGCTTTGAATTTTTCTCCTCTTTCTTCTTTAGCAGATGGAGTTCTTGCAACTTCGTACACTTTATCGTAAGTCTCTTTCCACACTTTTTCACGGATGGCTTCATCGTGAACTTCGTGAGAATATTCTCTTTTAGGGAAAGCCTTGCCTACTTTTTCAGCTAATCTTTCCTGAGCTTCAATTTGTTTTTTGATTTCAGCATGGGCGAAGATGATCGCTTCCAGCATTTCCTGCTCGGAAATTTCCTTCATCTCTCCTTCTACCATTACGATTGAATCTTTAGTCGCTCCAACCATAATATCAAGTTCAGATTCTTTTAACGCTTCATAACTTGGGTTAATAGCCAATTCGCCGTCGAATCTTACCACTCTTACTTCAGACATCGGCCCGTTGAAAGGAATATCCGTAATAGCAATCGCTGCAGAAGCTGCTAAACCAGCTAAATCGTCAGGGATGGTTTGTCCGTCGTAAGAAATTAATGAAATCATTACCTGCACTTCCGCATGGAAATCTTCAGGGAAAAGCGGACGTAGCACTCTGTCTACCAAACGCATTGTTAAAATCTCCTGATCAGAAGGTCTTGCTTCTCTACGGAAAAAGTTTCCCGGAATTCGGCCTCCTGCATAAAATTTTTCTCTGTAATCTACCGTTAATGGTAAAAAGTCCACTCCCGGATTTGCTTCTTTGTTGGCTACAACAGTTGCTAAAAGCATTGTTCCACCCATTTTTACTACCACAGATCCATCAGCCTGCTTTGCTAATTTGCCTGTTTCAATTGTAATTTCTCTGCCGTCTGCAAGAGTAATCGTTTCTGTAAACGCTTGAGGTACACTCATAAAATTTTTCGTGTCTTGTACTCCGTATTGAGTACGAATTAATATTTAAACTCTTTAAATTTTCGATGCAAATTTAATGTAATTATTTGGATAAAGCACTTATTCAGGCTAAAATCCACATCAAAATACAGGGTTTACCTATATTTTCAGCATCTGAATTTTTTGTTTCTCTATACTATAAATAAAGAAAAAAGCAACCTCTTTCGAAGTTGCTTCTTATTAAATCTCTGTAGATTATTTTCTTAAACCTAGTTCAGCGATGATCGCTCTGTATCTTGTAATATCTTTTTTCTTAAGATAATCCAATAAGCTTTTTCTTTTACCTACTAATTTCACCAAAGATCTTTCAGTGTTGAAATCATGACGATTAGCTTTCAAGTGCTGAGATAGGTGGTTAATTCTGAAAGTGAAAAGAGCTACCTGTCCTTCAGCGCTTCCTGTGTCTTGTGCAGATTTTCCATGTTTTGCGAAAATTTCTGCTTTTTTTTCTGTTGTTAAGTACATTCCAATATTGTTTAATGATTATTATGTAACGGCTGCAAAAGTACGACATTTTTTTGATCCCGCAAAGATTATTGATTTCATAAATTGAATTTGATAGATAAAAATGTTAAAAAATTCTTAAAAAAATTATGCTATCCGACTAAAAGGCAGTAATTTTGCATATGAATTAATGATGAGAAAAACTACTACTTTCATAATTTTCGCCATCTTCATCTTATCCGGCATTTCTTTGCTTAAAGCGCAGAGAAGCGATGATCTTAAGATAAAAAAAGTTTTATACTTCAATCCTGAAGTAGATCCTGATATTGAGGAGATCAAGGAACCTACCAATACGGCATTTTTCAGTGCTGTTTCCGACAATTTAAGCGAAAGAAAAAATAAAATGATAAAGACTGAAACGCAAGTTTCTTTCGACAGCATTGATAAAAAGACGATTTCAGATTATTGTCTCAACAATGATGCAGATTTTGCCATTGTACCCAAAGTAAAATATTTCAAAGTAGGAATCGGAAAATATGTTTTCTCCAATCAGGTTATCGTTAGTATGAAGCTTTTTGATGCTGAAGGAAATCTCCTTACACAAACCGATTACGACACCTACCGAAAAAATATGCGGCTTTTGGGATCCACCGTAAATTCAATAAAAATTGGAACGAACGGCGCCATCAAAGGAATTCTTAAGCAATTAAGGAAAATAAAACCTTCTGATGAAAACGGTTTTTAATTTCTGATTTTCATATTCATAACTCCTTACAGTATTATTACACAGACTTTTAAATAAGATATTATGCTCGTCATTGAAGTTCATAAAATTATATTCATCATTTGGTGAAAAATTAAATTATTTTTATTATTTTAGTTTAAACAATTCATTCAAACTATCTCAATTCAAATTCTTCTACACTCGCAGTTTTTTGTGAGTGTTTTTTTGTTTGTAAAAGTATTAAGACATATAACAATCACTATCATAAATATTTAATGTTTATTTTTTATCATTTAAAAGTGAATAATATAATATTTTTTATTATATTTATTAATTAAAACTTAGCATTATGAAAAATTTAAAGAAACTTACCCGAAACGCTCAGAAAGCGATCAACGGCGGCGTACTGCAGAGATGTAAATACCATTTTGAATGCCCGGGAGGGTCCTGCTGTCAGGATGTTTGTGTGTACTATAACTGCCCGGAAGTTTAATTATTAAAACAATATAATCACCAAAAATCTATTATTATGAAAAATTTAAAAAAATTAACCAGAAAACAACAGGAAAAGATCAATGGTGCAGCTCTTAAAAAATGTACCAGCCATTCACAATGCGTTATAGGATGGTGCTGCAATATGATGTGCGTGGAATATGCCTGTATAGAAGAATAAAAACCCGGCCAAACAAAATTTGAATTCTAGCATCTGTTTACAGGTGCTTTTTTGTTTATAACTTTAATTAATTCTTAAATTTAAAGCAGTTTTGGCTTGTTTTAAAAATTTGAACTATTTTTGCGTATCCAAAAAAATGACGTTTTGAATTCTAGAGACGAACTTATCTTCAATCCTGCCGATATTGCCGAAACTCTGAGCGAATTGCACGCTGATGAGAGGCTTTTAGCATTTCTGAAAGTTCCGAAAGAATACAAAGCTGAAGTTTTTTCACACCTTGATCCTGATTTTCAGGAAGAAACCATCCGAAGTATCGGAAGTGACGAAGTTTCTGAAATCCTTAATGCCATGACTCCTGATGACCGGACGGCTCTGTTTGAAGACTTTCCGGATGAACTCATAAAATATTCCATTAATCATCTTAATCCGCAGGAAAGAAGAATTGCATTAAAACTATTAGGATATGATTCCGATTCTATTGCACGTCTGATGACACCTTATTATATCCAGATCCGTAAAGAATGGACGATAAAAAGATGTCTTCAGCAAATCAAAAAAGTCGGAAGCAAGGTAGAAACGATGAATTACCTCTACGTTGTTGATGAAAGAAATCGCCTGATTGATGATATTGCTCTCGGAAGTCTTTTGCTAGCAGAGGAGGATACTTTAATTTCAGAGATTACTGATAATCATTTTGTTGCCATTACAACGACTACTTCAAAGGAAGATGCCGTACAGTATTTTGAGAAATATGACCGTGCTGCGCTTCCGATTATTACAGAAGCCGGCGTTTTGGTAGGAATTGTAACTATTGATGACATTCTCGACCAAATCGAGCAACAAAATACCGAAGATATACAGAAATTCGGGGGTCTTGAAGCTTTGGATCTTCCCTATACGCAGACTTCCCTGATCGAAATGGTAAAAAAGCGAGGTATGTGGCTGATTATTCTATTCTTCTCAGAAATGCTCACTGCTTCGGCGATGGGATATTTTGAAGATGAAATTCAGAAAGCAGTTGTTCTTGCATTATTCGTTCCTTTAATTATATCCAGCGGTGGGAATTCCGGTTCCCAGGCAGCCACTCTGATTATTAGAGCAATGGCGCTTCAGGAGATCGGACTGAAAGACTGGTGGTACGTGATGAGGAAAGAAATATTCACAGGGCTTCTTTTGGGTGGAATTTTAGGAGTTATCGGCTTTATGAGAATCATGGTCTGGCATCAGGCCGGCTTTTTCAACTATGGAATACATTGGGCATTTGTAGGCTTAAGTGTGGGAGTTTCTCTTGTTTTAATTGTACTTTGGGGTACACTGTCCGGTTCTATGGTTCCGTTTATTCTTAAAAAATTAAAGCTTGACCCGGCTACTTCTTCTGCTCCATTTGTAGCCACATTGGTGGATGTTACGGGACTTATTATCTATTTTTCCGTTGCCGGACTTTTCTTAACGGGCAAACTTTTGTAATTTTAGGCAACCACTAAAATATCATCATGAAAGTTGTTTCTCTTGTTCCCTCAATTACTGAGGCTCTTTTTGATTTGGGCTTAACTGAAAATGAAGTGATCGGCAGGACAAAATTCTGTATTCACCCCAAAAATATGGTAAAAAATGTACCTGTTATCGGCGGTACAAAAAATATTAATATTGATAAAATCAGAGAGTTAAAACCCGATCTTATCCTCGCTAATAAAGAGGAAAATGTAAAAGAACAGGTTGAAGCTTTAATGGATAATTTTAAAGTAATTGTCAGCAATGTAGAGAATATTGAAGACAACTATTATCTACTTAAAAATTTAGGCAAAATCTTCAATAAAGAAGGTAAAGCACAGCTTTTTAATCTTAAAATTTATGATGTTCTCAATCAGGCTAAAATTAATCAAAAAGTAAAAGTTGCCTATCTCATTTGGAATAATCCTTATATGACGATAGGATCTGACACGTTTATTCATAAGATACTGGAAGAAATCGGTTTTGAAAATGTATTTAAAGGTAAAAAACGTTATCCGCAGATTGAAACAGAAGATTTAGCCGATGCAGATATCATCATGCTTTCATCCGAACCTTTTCCATTCAAAGAAAAACATATTCATGAGCTGAAAGCGTTTTATCCTGATAAAAAAATAATGATTGTAGACGGAGAAGCTTTCTCGTGGTACGGAACGCACATCGCAAAATGTGAGAATTATTTTAAAGAATTGGTAGATGAAATTAGTCTAAGTTTCGGTTAAAGCCATTCTCATCTATCAGATTTTAAACGTGTAAAGTCTGAATTTGTTGATTATTTAAAATCATAGAAAGACTCCGGCCCTTCGGGCCGGAGTCAAATATTTCAAAAACAATTTATTACAAAATTTTAGAAACTTCATTGCAAAGCCATTCCAATAATTCCCTGTCTTCATCAGTAAAAGGATCAACGGTATGGGAGTCGATATCGATCTGTCCGACATTTTTTCCGTCTTTGAAAATAGGAACAACGATTTCCGCTTTTGTATCGATGGAACAGCTCAGATAGTTGCTTTCTTCCTTTACATCAGGTACTACAAAAGTTTCGTTTGAAACCGCAACCTGTCCGCAAATTCCTTTACCATAAGGAATGATGGTATGATCTGTGGGTGCACCTACGTAAGGTCCTAATTTCAATTCGTCTTTATCTCCGTTCTTGAAGTAAAAACCAGTCCAGTTGAAATAAGATATTTCCTGATCCAAAAGATGACAAACTTTTTCAAGTTTCTCTTCCGTATTATGTTTAGGGCTTTCTAAAATCGATAAAAGCCTTTTTTTTAGTTCTGACATTTTATATTATTTTTAAGAGAATTGTTTTAGCGAAAGTTCTTCTTTATAGCCAAACATTCCGCGTTCTTTAATCATTTCTGCAACACCTTCCGGAACCTGAGTTTCCCAGCCTTTGATATTACAGGCGATTTTTTTCAAAATATCCCTTGAATAAATTTCCAAAAACTCCGGATTGTAGTTGGTAATATCTACTATACGTTCGTTATGTTTGAAATATTTATACAATTCTTTAAGATTTTCTTCCACTTTTAATGTTGAAGAATCTAACAGTTCATGTGTTTCAGGATCTTTATAAGGATAAAGATATACCCGCATTCCGTTTCGGAAAAATTTACCGAAAGCTTCCAGAATTCCTCCCGAAAGATTTTTGTAATATTTTTCGTCAAAAACCATCAGCAGATTATTCACCCCCATAGCAACACCGATATTTCCACTCGTATATGAGGCAAAATAATCGATAAGTCGGTAATATTCAGAATAATTGGAAACAATCACCGTATATCCCAACTGCGCCAAAACATCAACCCTGTCGAGGAAATCCCGCTCATCAATATCGCCGTCCGCACGAAGATTTGAAATGGTGATCTCAATTAAAACTTCAATTTCGTCCGGTGTACAAATTGCATCTTTCTGAAACATCTCAAGGCCATTTTTCAGCATATCGATATTCACTTTTGTCACCGGTCGAAAACTTCCTCTCACTGCAAAAATATTTTTCTTGTATAAAATATCTGCAGGAAGCATATTGTTTCCTTCGGAGTTAAAGATCACAGCATCTGTCATTCCGTTTTTAACCAACTGTAAAGACATCAATCTGTTATCGACATACGAAAAAGCTGGTCCATTAAAATCGATCATATCAATTTCGAGGTTGTCTTTGGCCACGTCATCGTATAAAGATTCAATTAAATTTCTAGGATTATCATAGTAATGAAATGCTCCGAAAATAAGGTTTACACCAAGATTCCCTAAAGTTTCCTGTTGTAACGTAGCATCATTTTCTTTAAATTTTACATGAATAACAATTTCATTATAATCTTCATTTTCCTTCACCTGAAAACGAATTCCTACCCAACCGTGTCCCCTGACGGTTTTATCAAAATTAATGGTGGTAACGGTATTTGCGTAAGAAAAAAACTTTCTGTTCGGGTTGTTTTCTCTGGAAATCCTTTCTTCGATCAGGGCAACTTCATAACGAAGCATTTTTCGAAGTCTGTTTTGGGTAACATATCTGTTTTTCACCTCTTTTCCATAGATCGCATCACTGAAATCTTTGTCGTAAGCCGACATTGCTTTAGCAATTGTACCGGAAGCGCCTCCTGCTCTAAAAAAGTGTCGAACAGTCTCCTGCCCTGCTCCAATTTCCGCGAAAGTACCATAAATAGTAGGATCTAGATTAATTGTTAATGCTTTTTGTTTAGGAGTTAGTTTCTGATACATTAGGACATTAAATTTTTCGTAAATTTACCAAAATTAAAACAACCTCAAAAGAAATGAAGTTGAAATTTTTAGGAACGGGAACTTCACAGGGTGTACCGGTGATTGGCTGCACCTGCGAAGTATGTACATCAGAAAATCCCAAAGACAATCGTCTCAGGTCTTCTGTAATGGTAACCACAGATGAAGACAGAAAAATACTGATTGACTGTGGCCCAGACTTTAGACAACAAATGCTTGTAAATAAGGAAAATACAGTTGATATTGCATTATTGACCCATGAACATAACGACCATGTGATCGGTCTTGATGATATGCGTCCTCTTA
Organism: Chryseobacterium lineare; assembly: GCF_977014045.1. Taxonomy (NCBI): domain Bacteria; kingdom Pseudomonadati; phylum Bacteroidota; class Flavobacteriia; order Flavobacteriales; family Weeksellaceae; genus Chryseobacterium; species Chryseobacterium lineare. The sequence continues at coordinate 1,982,358 of NZ_CDRNIQ010000001.1, forward strand.
TTTTTAAAAGTGAAAAAGACATGCCTCTCTATTGCAATTCGAGAGTAGGAAATGAGGTTAAAAAAAGATTTCCATATGCTTTTGCAGATGAAAAATATCCGGGAGCACCCGCCTTTGAGCTTCACGAAATTGAGAACAAACCATTTACCATTTTAAATACTGAAATTACACCTGTCGAAGTAATTCATTTTAAAATAACCGTTTTCGGATATAAATTTAAAAATCTCGCTTATATTACCGATGCCGGATTTATTTCTGATATCGAAAAGGAAAAGCTTAAAAATTTGGATATATTAATTTTAAACTGCATCAGGAAATTTGATCCGCATCCTGCTCATTTTATCCTTGCTGATACCATTAAACTGTTTGAAGAACTGAAACCTAAAAAATTATTTTTAACACATATTAGTCATCACTTCGGCCTGCATGATGTTGAAGACAAACAACTTCCATCCGGCATGCATTTAGCTTACGATGGTCTGGAAATAAATTTTTAATTTTTTCCTGAAAATATTTTTCAGTATTAATAAAAAGTTTCTATATTTGCACACCGATTCAAAGAAAGGTAACACACCGGCCCAGGTGGCGGAATTGGTAGACGCGCTGGTCTCAAACACCAGTTCTTAGGAGTACCGGTTCGATCCCGGTCCTGGGTACAAGACCGGAAAGAGGTGATAATTCACTTTCTTTCCGGTTTTTTTTAGTCCCTAAGTCATTGTTTATCTGGTATATATAAGAGAGTAAAACATTAGGTCGGGTGGTTCGATAATGATTTTTTGAAAATTGCAATTTTTGAGGAAATATCGAACCAATTATTTTGCGTTTCACGTCAATATCCCCGTCAGTATAGACTTTCGCAAGATCTACCAGGTTCGATAATGCTTGGTCTAGTAGTTTTAAAAAATCAATTTTTTTATTATCTTTTCCTTTAGTTAATTTAGCTTCGAGCTTTTCAATTTGCCCTTTACATTCGGTTTTAATTTCAAAATAATCATCGTCATCAATTACCCCTTCCATCAGTTTATTTCTTGCCTGTTTTAATCTGCTGTTTAAACGATCTATCTCTAATAGAATTGCTTTCCTTTCCTTTTGGGGATTATTAATTAATTTTTCAAAATTTTGTTTCAATACCTTTTTTAAATAGTTTTTTATAGATGCGCGCATTTCCAATGACTGCAATAGCTCTAAAAATTTTGAATTAATAATCTCAGATTTGTACCGGTATGAACAGGGAGACTGGCAATGGTAGTAATAATACTTATTTCCGGAACGTCCCGTAGATGCACTACCTGTGATCAAATGACCGCAATCCGGACAAACTAGGAAACCTCTTAATGGTAAATTATCGTCAGATAATACTTTTACATTGGGTCTGGCTGGATTCACATTTCCGTCCATTATACATTGAACTTTTTCGAATAGTTCTTCACTGATCAGAGGTTCATGAATACTTTTAACAAAATGAGCCTCCTCTTCATTGAATTGCTCCACATAAATTTTCCCACAATATGCCGTATTGCGTAAACTTGCTAGAAAAGCACTTATCTTAACTGATTTTCCTTCCTTTCTGTTCATCATATCCATTATCTGACTCGCTGAATATACGCCTTTTGACATTTCGTTAAATGCCCATCTCATGTTAGAAGCTTCTGGTTCCTTCAGAGTTATATACTTCTTTCCGTTCTCCGTTATTTTGTTAGCATAGCCGTAAGGCGCCCTTCCCATTAATCTGCCTTCTTTTTTAGCACGGCGCATTCCATAATAAGTATTCAAAGCGCGCCTGTCGTTTTCGACTTCTGGCGCAGCAAGATATATAGCCAACATCATTTTATTTTCTGGAATTGAAAGATCTAAAGGTTGCTCAATGGCCTGCGGCTCTACGTTAATTTTCCTAAGTATATTAATCATTTGATAGGCATCACCAGCGTTCCTGCTGAAGCGATCCCATTTTGTAAAAAGCAGCAGATTTGTTTTCGAGCTTTTTTTCTTTAGCGTATCCAATAATTTAATCCACTCCGGCCTGTTAAAAGTCTTGGCTGAGTAATCTTCATAAATGATTTGACCTACCTGAATGTTATTGTTTTCACAGTACCGTTTTAATCGCTCTTCCTGATCTCTTTGTGAGTATCCCTTATCTGCTTGCTCATCAGTTGACACACGGATATATAAATCGGCTTTTTTCATATTTAAATCTTAGAAAATATTATTGTTCTAAAAAACGCTTTATAGTAATTGTTGATAGCATTTTTAAAAATTCTACAATCAGTTCCGCTTCCGCTATAGTTAGCTCAATTTTTTCCTCTTCTTTAAAAATTTTGATAATCTCATCAATGCTAATATTAATTTCAAGTTTCCTTTCCACGACCGATATCTTTTAAATAAAAATATCCGGCATAATTAATCGCAATTAATTGAGGTACTTACCTGCAACACTTGGCTTAGAAGTGCAAATTAATCTTAACATAAAAACTATAGTTTATCAGACTTTTAACGTTTACTCAAAAGATACTGCTTTCGGAAGCAGTATTCTACACAAATGCATTAGCACAGACTACCTCCCGTAAATCTGCATTAGCAACAGAATTTATAATTTTGTTTATTATTTTTAAAGCGGCAACAAGATTTGTTGTGAAGAAATTCATCATTCTTAGATCCAACTAAAATACAAATAATCAGTTGAATGTTAAAATTATACAGTATAAATCTAATTATACTTTGTAAAATTTTGTAGGGACGGAGCATGAAATTGACACTTTTTTGCCTTAATTTGAATTCAAGGGCTTATGAACTCAATTATCCAATTTGCTTTTTAAGTTCGTCCTTACTTGGAAGGATCGCCTTATACTCTTTTGCAAAAATAGTATTGTTGTTTTCTGGAAGTGTAAACTCGATCACTGTTTTGTTCTCTTCTTTGCAAAGAATAATTCCAATGGTAGGGTTCTCTTCTTCCAACTTCACTTTTCTGTCATAATAATTGACATACATCTGCATTTGCCCAATATCCTGATGGGTCAGCTTTCCAATTTTTAGATCAAAAAGCACGAAGCACTTCAATAAACGATTGTAAAACACTAAGTCCACAAAGAAACTATCGCCTTCGAATGTAAATCTTCGTTGCCGCCCTTCAAAGAGAAAGCCCTTTCCTAATTCTAGCATAAAATGCTCTAATTTATTGATGATCCCAGTTTCCAAATCACTTTCGGAATAGCGATTATCTTCTTTTAGATCTAAGAATTCCAAAACATAGTGACTTTTTAAAACATCGGTCGGCTTTTCTATGATCTGTCCTTTCTGGGCTAACTTCTTCAAATCTTTCTCGTTCCTGCTTAATGCCAACCTTTCATATATAGCTGAATTAAATTGTCTTGTAAGCTCTCTAACACTCCAGTTATTCTGGCTCGCCTCTATTTCATAGAAATTTCTCTCATCTGAGTTTTCGATCTTCATTAATTGAATGTAGTGAGACCACGATAATGAGAAAAAAGAATTACGAGACACTGATTCATAAATTACAGCCTCAGCAGAATTACGAGACGCTGTTTCGTATTTTTCAGAAATTCTATTTTGATACATTAAATAAAACTTTCTCATCCACTGCAAATTATCCACTGAATAGCCTCTGCCGAATTCTTTTGTCAATTGTTTACTTAGATTTTTCAAGGTTTCTTTTGCATACTCTGCTCTGTCCTTTCCATCCTGCTCATTCTCAATGATTACCTTACCTATTTCAAAATAAGTCAATAACATAGCCGTATTGATATTTCGAACAATACTGCTTTTAGCATTTTCGATTAACTGCTTTATTGAAATGAAAAGATGTGATGACAATTGACTCATACTTACAAATTTAAAATTATTTCTTTACTAAATATCGATATTATATGGTGGTAAATATGCCATTTTAAGGATATCAAAATAAAATTGCTGCATTTGGCAGTATGTGGCAGTACTTGGCTTTGTAAGATAAAAAAACACAAAGTAAAAAAACTACCTACAACTTCATTAATAATTAAGATTTTCACTATCTGAAACTAAATTTATATTTATTAAATCTGTAAACTATTTTCCATAATAAACCGGTAAAAAGGCAGCTAAGGTATTGTTGTCAGCCAACGCTTTTCCCGCCAAAAGACTACGGCATAAACGGTTTCCTCCCTAAAGGTACCCTCCAATTATTCCGTTTCCTTTTGGTTATTATTCATTGTCAACACTTCATATCTGCTTTCTTTTTTCCGGTTTTTCTTTTGAAAAATATTCTGTGACGCCTGAAAGGCTTTAGGATAAGCTGGAGAAGGGATGGGAAACAAATCTAAAATATAATAGGTACGGGAAACCCAAGTCTCTGCCGTACAAGAGCAATCACATGGATTTTAATATTGTCAATGAAATAAAATTAATCTACTCACGAAAAGGAAATTCTGAGAAATTAATAAGCTGTTCACGTGATGCCGTTGATGTATTTCGTCACTACTTTGACCCTGATGAAATAGATTATAGAGAATCGTTCTTTGCATTATATCTAAATCAGGCAAACAAAGTTTTAGGGATAAAGAAAATATCCGAATCAGGAATTACCTCAACGATAGTTGATGTAAGAATTATTATGCAAGCAGCCCTATTGTGCAATGCAACTGCCATTATAGTAGCACATAATCACCCATCAGGAAATTTAAAACCCTCACCGGAAGACTTAAAAATTACTCTCAGCATAAAAAATGCATCAGAATTTTTAAATATTAAATTATTAGATCATTGTATTCTAACTTCAACAGATTATATGTCGTTTGCCGATGAAGGACATCTTTGAATAAGTTTTACAATTATTAGAGTAAGCGACAATCCTTCATTGTCACTTATTTAAAATTCGGCGAAAAGACAATCCCTTCCTTTGGTCGGAAAAGTCTTTTCGCATATTGTAAGGAGTAACCCTATTGAAAAAATTAGCTTACATCAATTTTCTCAAAAAGGTTACACAGACATAGTAAGGTTATATCAGATAACCATAGATGTAAAACAAAAGGCTATTTCTCATGAAATAGCCTGAAATTTTAAATGATGATTTCTTATAAATTTCCTACACTTTGAGAATTAAACTGAAAATTCACTTCCTGCTTATTACCCATGTTATCCGAAATCCAAATATCAAAACTTTGAGAGACTGACGATTCGGAAGTATAGTATAATCTAAATTCCTTTTTACTTAGCGGATAGAAATCATTAGGAACAAAGGATGGATTGTCAAATAACCGCAAACTTCCGACTCCTTCAGACTGAAAATACCGGAGCGAGTAAGAAGTACCCGCATAACTTCCACTTGCTATAATACGACATCTGATCTCTACAGTTTCACCTTTAGAAATGTATTTCTGAACAGGCATCACCTCTACCTCAAAAGGAAAATCCTGCTGAATTTCCAAAGTATCTTTCTCACATGATTGTATAAGTAATAAGATCATCACTGGAATGATGAAATACTTGAACAATAATTTAAATTTATGATTAAGTATATTTTGCATTTTATATTATTTTAAAAATTACATCTTATTCCAACACCAAATAGAGCCTGTAACTGCGCCATCTGACTATTTCTCAAATAGCGAAGTTGTCCGTTGACCAGAAAAACCAAATGTGGTGTCAGATAGCTTTCGATGGACAACTTTCCATTTACCCCATAAATAAAGTGATCTGCTCCGGTAAGCATTGAACCGTCATATAGCAATTCATTACCTTTGTTAACCTGCTCATAACCTGCCAGAGCGCCAATTCCCAAATTAAGATTGACATATCTCATAATATCTCCCCATACATAAAAACTGTATCCTCCATTGAACAGAAATATTTCTATAGGAATATCGTAGTTGGTGTACTTATAATACTTTCTGCTATATTCTGCCAGCCCAAACAGATAATTTCCGTTCTTTCCATAAGAAATAAGCCCTGCTGCTAAAACATAATTTTGTTTTTCGGGAGAACTAGGAAAGACAGAATAGGATATTTCAAATCCTTTTTGCTTCGGAATCATCTGTTGTGCAAACGACTTTGAACTCATTGTTAAAATGAAAACCACTGCTATCAATAATCTGTTCATCTTATTTGGTTTTAAAATTTAAACTATTGATCAGTCTCGCGTTGATCAGTTCTCTATTCTCAAGCTGAATTTTTTGATGCCGTCCTCCGTTTCTTTCAAGAACTTCAATCTCCAAAACCTGATCTTCTAACAACGTAAATTGATCCAGTAAATAAACTCCTATAACATTGGAATGGTGAGTTGCAGTCACAGAAGGCGAGTAAACTCTGATTGGTACCAAGAACTTATCCTGAATAACAGTTTTTTTTAAATTCTTCTTATCAACGATCTTAAAGTTCACTATTTCAATTTCGTAAGCGACGTTGCTGCTGTTATCAACCTGTAAGGTAAAGTAGAATTTATTGTCATTCACGTGTAACGCCCCGACAGAGAACTGAATACCGAAGCTCTTTGACGCAATATGTTTAATGGTCTTCCGGCTCTTTCGATACAGATTTTCCATAATCAATTCTGTAAGTGATGACGAGCTTCCTTTGAGATCTTCAAAAAGTACATCAGTTGAATACTCCCTTTCAATACTTCTCTGCATCTTTACAAGATCGTAACTGAGGACACCAGGATATGCACTGTAAAAAACATCGAAACTGTAAAATTTTCCATCTTCTGTAATGACCGAAAAATTGGTTTCCTCGTCAAAATCCCTGACAGCCGACTTAACCCGAAGAACATTTCCGACAGGTTCTGCTTTATTAGCAACCAAAAGATCACTTCCCAGATCGACGTATTTTATTGATGAAGGAAAAATCACATGAGTGGTTTTACTGTAAGTCACCTGCATCCTGAAAGGTTCCAGCTTTGCCCCTTCCAATGAAACATGGGTCATCACGGAATCCTGACCAAATGCTCTGCTTATAAACAGCAGAAACAGAATAATGATAATATAATGGCTCTTTTGTGTATTCATTTTTTAATTTTTTGATTAATTATTTTTGGATACCAGCAAGACCTGATGGCCTGATTTTACAGTTACTTTTAGCTGCCGCACCCTTTTTTGAAAATAGCCGGACAACCCTTGTAAAACATCCCTGCTTAAATCGGCCGTAACCTGCTGGCCAGCTGATTGGGTCATCATAATGTTGGTACCGGAAGTCTGGCTCATATTGGCAACAACATCGCTGACCGCATTTTGCTCCGGTGAATACGGAACATTTAACCCCAATTGCCCATCATTATCATAGATATTGATTTCTACAGGATAGACGCTGCCCTTATATTGAATGGAGGATATTGTTAACTGAAGTCGCCTACCCTGAAATTTACCTGAAGCGATAAGCAAACTGCCCGGAGGAAGTTCTGTACGCCCTACCTGCAACGCCTCGATCAGTCTTATGGATAGTGTACTTTCATTGACTACAGTCTTAGTCTCATCGATAATACCTTTTATTGCATTTTTAGACTGACATGAAATTACCATTTCGTTCTGAGCATCATAAAACCTATTTTGATTCAGACCTGCAACAAAAGCACTGTCTGATGGCTCTCTGTATAATGAGGAAACGATATTGGAATATGCAGGTCTTACTGAAGTCAGTTTAACTTTCATTTCAGTAGATTTGTTAGGCTCTTCTTTTGGTGCAGACCGTTCCTGTCTTGGAGTTGTCTGAAGGTATTTGGCTGCCATTTGATACGATTTTTCCATTAGTTCTAACTGATCGTTTATTCCAAGACCTGCTGGAACAGCAGTGTTCTGCATCGCTTCATTTTTTAATCTTGAGATTTCTTTCCTCAGATTATTAACTTCCTGATCATCCCGGCCATAGAACGAACTCAAAGTCTGCTGTGCATTGCGATAACTGTTTATAGCATTCTGATCGGATTGCTGAAGAGTACTCGTATTAGATGTTAAAGCAGAAGTATTACCATTGGAATTTGAAGTACTCTGATCATTCCAAAAGTCCGATAAAGTGGTTATCGTATTTTTTTTCTCTTCATTTTTTTGCTCCAGCAGCTGTTGCTCGTAAGCCTTTTGCTTATCCGACTGCAACTGTCCATCCTTCGCCTGTGGAATAGAAGCATTAAAACCTGCTTCTTCAACTAGGGTATTATTGGATTTTGGTTTAAAAATAAGGTAAAAGCAAGTTGCACAAACGGCAGCCATCAAGAAATAAATAACCGGTTTCCTCAGTCTCTCCCATTGGGCTTTCGGATGATCACTCAATTCATTGAAATTTTGAGGAAGATCATTTTCTGTAATTTTAATTTTCTCTGGATCTTTCATATTCTATTCTTTTGCTGGTTAGTTTACTATCTCATGACGTTCTGATTCTTTTCCGATAGCTTTCTTAGAAATTCCGTCAATATGATTGATAGATATGGTATTTCTTCTTTGACCTGTCGAAATAAAGACGTTGATAATAACAATGATGGTTAGCAGAACATAACCGCCAAAGAAAACTTTGGTTAGCAATCTTTGCTTCGCTATAGGAAGAACCTTCCAATGATTCTCCATCTTTAAAACATAATGTTCGATTTTATCTCTTATTTTTTTCATTGCGATCATGTTAGCGTTCAACAGTTTCTACATCTTTGTTTTCAATCACGTTGAATTTTTCTATCGTAAATCCCTGTGGATTGCTGTCAGACCGTACGGAGTTCACCAGTGAGCAATTCGTAATTAAATTTCTGATGGTAAGATTACTGGATCTGATAATGAACTGTCTGGCATAAGTTTTTACGGCGTAGGGATAACTGTCGAAGTTGGCAACAACACTGTCCACTTCAATCCTCTGCTGGATATTACCGGAAATAATCCTGTTATAGTATCCTTTCTCCTGGAGGTCTTTGTAGTAGTTAAATGCGGATTGGTCAGCCAGATTGAAGGCCCTTTTGACATTACTTTCAATCGCATCCTTATCAGGCGCTATCGTGAAGAACAATTCATGAAATCGTCTCACATGTTCCCTAGCTTCAACAGGCCTATTGATAGACATATCCTGTGATAACGCCACCATTAAGGATTTACCGTTATCTAATACATAAATCTTCTGACGCTGTTCTTCAGCAAATTGGTAGGATTTGAATACCACAACACCTACAACTCCAAAACATAACACGGCAAAAACGAATGTGAACAGACGGATTTGCCTGAAGCTGCTCTCAATATTTCTTAACGTTTTAAATTCCATAGAACTGTATTTTTATTTTAATAATCTTCCTGAAATATTACCCGTTGCTGAACCTAACGCTGCTCCCGCAACATTGCCTGACTTCGTTGCAGTCTGATTCACATTGCGCATGAAATTGCCTGCGCCTCCTGCCTGAATTACCCAACCTGTAACCGTTGGCACCGTAAAATAACCGATGATGCCGATTACCATATAAATAATGTACACGGTATTGGAAGTGTCAGGAATGAAAGTCGGATCAGCCAGCATTTCGATATCCCGTTCTAAAATCAAAGTCTGTATCTTGGCTAGAATAGCACTGAATATATCAGCAACCGGAAGCCATAAATAAACACTAACATACCTTGTGAGCCACTGGGTTAATGTGGTCTGAAATCCATCCCAGACAGAAATCGCAAAAGCTATCGGTCCCAGGATGGAAAGAACGATCAGAAAGAAGGTTCTGATGGTATCAATAACCAACGCTGCTGATTGAAACAGAATCTCCAAAAATTCACGAAATCCGTCACGGATATCTTTCTTGATCGCAAACATTTCCCTTTCAATATACATACCCGACATCGTGACCAGATCCGAAGGTGACCATCCCAATTCTTCCAGCTTTTTGTCAAATTCTTCGTTTGAAATAAGGTAAGCCATCTCCGGATTTCTAAGCATTGCTTCACGCTCCAAAAGATCCTTTTTCTGCTGCAGATCGTTCATATCTAAGACCTGATTTTCCAGTATAGAATGACTTCCTTGGACGATAGGGCTCATCACGCCATTCAGACTTCCTAAGACTAATGTCGAGAAAAACATAATGCAGATCCCTATGGCAAAGGGTCTCAGCATGGGAAACAGATCGATAGGTTCTGCACGGCTTAATGACTGCCAGACTTTTAATGCCACATAGAAGAGTGCTCCTAAACCGGCAACTCCTTTTGCTACCGCAGCCATATCGGCGCACATCGGCATCATTTCCTGGTAAACGGAACGCAGGACTTCGTGTAAGTTGTTTGGTTCCATCTTACCAGTATTTTTGATTGGAAGTTCCGTAAAGATCTAATACCCTTTGGGTATTGTTTTGCTTTTTTGCTCTCAGATAGCTGACTGAAATATTTTTATTGGTGTAGTATCGTACCAGATTATGATAGGCTTTCACTTCCTTGTACACTCGATCAATAACATCCATTCTTTCTTTGTCGTTGAGGGAAAGACCGTTGGATGTAATGATCTCTTTGAGTTCTTTCAACAGCTCCGTACTCTCTGTAAGCAAAGCGGAATAGCCATTGGCGATTGAAGCTAATTCCTGAGCATTGAAGTTGGGGTCATTCAGCATTTTACCGAAATTGTTAACATACATCTCCGAAACATCGCCCACTAAAAGTACGGTCTGTTGTACTTTTCTGGCATCTTTGACTAAATTATTGATGGCTTTAAGCTTATCGTAATACTCCTTACCCTGTTCATACACCTTTTTAACTTCATTGAAGTTCTTAACAACATTAGATACCGTCGATGAAGTCTGTACAATTTCGTTGGCGGAATTTAATATTCCTGATGCCAGATTAGCTGGATCAGTTACGACGAATTGTGCTTTTGCAAAAGTTACGGTAGCTAAGAATGCTACCATTACTGTTTTAATAATTAAATTTTTCATTGTTATAAAATTTTAAATGATTTAATGGTCTTTTGTATTCGATTTGATTCTCTTTAGAGAAATCCGCTTGATGGCATGTTCAACATTGCCGTCTAGTTCCGATGCAAGATTCATCACTTCCATTTTTTCCGTCTCTTCAGTGGTATAAGCCAGGTATTCTTCAGTAGAAACTTCAGTAGCATACACCGCAGAGTGCGTTCCACCCAGTCCAATCCAAACTTCTTTGTACAATCTTCGTGGATCGTTATTCATATTGATAGACAGCACCTGAGATTTTTCCTTGTCCGTTAATCCCAGCATTGCCTGGATATCATCGAACTTGTTCATGTACTTCCTTTGATCAAGAAGGATCTTACAATCGGAATTATTGATAATACTTTCTTTGACAATCGGTGACTGGATAATGTCGTCAACTTCCTGGGTCACCACAATCGCTTCCCCGAAGAATTTTCTGACTGTTTTGAATAAATATTTGATGTATTCCGCCATCCCCTCTTTGGCAATGGCTTTCCAGGCTTCTTCGATAAGGATCAGTTTTCTGATTCCTTTCAGTCTTCGCATCTTATTGATAAAAACTTCCATAATAATAATGGTCACGATTGGGAATAGAATTTTATGATCCTTAATGGCATCGATTTCAAAGACGATGAAACGCTTGGATAACAAATCCAACTGCTTTTCCGAATTCAGCAGATAGTCATATTCACCGCCTCTGTAATACGGTTCCAGCACATTAAGAAAGTTGGCAATATCAAAGTCTTTTTCCCTGACTTTCTTCTGCTCCAGTATTTTCTGATAATCGTCTTTGACATAATCATAGAATCCATTGAAAGACGGATGTTGGTCATTGGATTTTATTTTTTCAATATATCCACTTACTGCATTGGACAATGCTACCTCTTCTGAGCGTGTCGGTGGTTCGTCATCTCTTTTCCATAGAGTCAAAATCAGTGTTTTAATACTCTCCTTTTTTTCAATGTCAAAGACACCGTCATCGGTATAGAATGGGTTGAAAGCAATCGGATTATCCTCGGTATAAGTAAAATAAACCCCATCCTCACCTTTCGTCTTTCCTCTGATCAGTTCACACAGTCCCTGGTAGGAATTTCCCGTATCAACCAACAGAACATGAGCGCCCTGCTCATAATACTGCCGTACCATATGGTTGGTGAAGAAAGATTTACCACTTCCCGAAGGTCCGAGAATAAACTTATTTCTATTCGTAATAATCCCCTGCTTCATCGGCAGATCTGAAATATCCAGGTGAATAGGCTTGCCGGTCAAACGGTCAGCCATCTTGATCCCAAAAGGGGATGGAGAATCCTGGTAATTGGTTTCTTCTGTAAAAAAACACAATGCAGGTTCAATAAACGTGTAGAAACTTTCTTCACTTGGAAAATCTGCTGCATTACCTGGAATTCCGGCCCAATACAAGGTGGCTGTATCCGTCGTATTATGGCGGGGCTTACATTCCATGAGGGCCAAAGCACTACCCGTATCATTCTTTAACTGCTTTAGCTCAGCAGGATTATCAGACCATGACATAACATTGAAGTGAGCACGCACAGACTGCAAACCGTAAGAATGGGCTTCATTCAAATACTTTTCAATCCATTCCTTATTAATTTGATTAGCTCTGCTATACCTTGCCAGAGAATGCATGTTTCTTGCAGATTTTTCAAACTGGCGAAGATTATCATCGCTGTTGTCGATGAATAGATACTGGTTATAAATATGATTGCAACTGAGCAGAAGTCCCACAGGGGAAGCAAATGATAGAAGACAGTCACTGCGGTCGGTGCTTAACTTCTCATAACGGCTGTGCGATGAAACAGTACCGGGCAGATCCTCAGTATCTGATAAGGTGTGCATAGTGATTCGGTTATTACCGATCCGCATTTCTTCAGATCCTAACTTGATATCCTGCAATGATGGATGGGTTTCACGGGATAGAGTCAGATACTGTTCCAGTAGTCCTGACTTCTCAGAAGTTCCCGATATCTCATCTTCTGTCATCCTTTCCAGATGGATATAACCACTGTCATTCATTATCCGCTCCAGCTGGTCAACAGCTTCAAGAAAGCGATTGATGATTTCTTTGTCCTTGATGTCTTTTGGAATCAGCTTGCCCTTGCACAGAGATGAAAAGTTGCTCTGCATACGCATTCTCTCCTTACTGGTTTTCGTGATGAACAGGTAGCAGTAATGATTTAAAAACGGTCTCTCATTGAAATGCCTTTCAAATGATTTTGAGAGAAAACTCTGGTCTTCTTTCGAAAGATCAGGAGTATAATTTTCTTTAATAAACCAGTCCTGCTTGTGAACGACAGTGAAATCAGGTAATGTTTTAATCGCTTTGAACCAGGCGGAGTGCATTGCTTCGTACTCAGCAGAAGCAACGGTAAACAAATCAGGGAGTCTTACTTTAAAGCAAACCGTAACATCAGCGTCTTTTGAAAGGATACAATCATTTTCAATCGCCAACAGTGGAAATTTACTTTCCAGAGTTGCGGCCTTGGAAGAATTTCTCATAGGTCTGTTCTTTTACGGTTAGTTTTCAAATACCTGTAAATACTCTTTCGACTGATGACGTATTTTGGATGCTTTCTGTGTGCACCCAATTTCATCAAGCCATGTTCCCCGTATTTTGCATTCAGTGAGAAGGTCTGCCAGATGAGAATTCCACTGCTGGCTCCTCCAAGAATCAGGCAGAGATAGGTATTGAGCCCAGCCATATACATAATCATTACACAGATCAATACCCCCAGCAAGCCTCCTGCGAAAATAAAAAGGTACTGTGCCTTTAGCCCTTTAAATTCTACCGTCTTCCCTATTCCTTTATTGATATGATAGGTATTCATAATCATCATTTTAAAGGAAGAATGAGCGAAGAATTGTCGCTGCAACAATTAAGAAGATACATGCTCCAAACCAGCTTGCAGCGGTCTTACTGGTGTCTGGATCACCACTGCTGAACTTGTTGTAAACCTTGACACCGCCGATTAGCCCTACAACCGCACCAATAGCATAAATTAATTGGGTGGCGGGTTCAAAATAAGAGGTGACCATCTGTGTTGCCTCATTGATTCCCGCTGAACCATTACCTTGGGCAAAAACTGAATTAAATGTTACCAATGTTAAAATTGCATACAGCAATTTTCTTCTTTGTTTTTCCATTTCTTGAATTTTAATTTGTTGGAACACTGCGCTCTGCAGCTTTCGGAAACAAATTTGTTCTGGAAAAACGAGGTATTTTTTTCTTGTCTTTGAGCATACCTACTTGGCTTCAGAAGACACCGTTTCTTGTAATAAATGATAGAAAATACCAGATTGACTTCTGCCATTCATCAAAAAAAAGGGAATCTGCCTAGACAAATTCCCCAATATCGAAACCTTTTACATCATCATTATGTCTGGAAGTATCAACGCTCTGATTTTCCGAATTACTTCGTTGTAATAGTCTGGCAACCTTCAATGTAGCACCTTCCAATGAGTTCTCTAAAAGATTGAAAAGCTCCGTTCCATCTATTTTCCGAATAATGTTGACTGCTTCTTTATCCAAAGCGGGCTCCGGAACTTCGTCCTGAAGCAACCGCCCCACAGTACTTAATTCCTGAAAGGTAACCCCTGAAGCAAAACCGTTCTCAATTTTTATATCACGCTCATAGCGCCACTCTTCTTCTTCTTCTTCTTCTTCTTCTTCTTCTTCTTCTTCTTCTTCTTCTTCTTCATCTCCCAAGTCCCAACTGCTTGCAAAAAGCTCCTCCAAGTTTTTGCTTACAGCAGAGATTGCTACTTCGTCATCTTTGGTTTCTGACTCAAAAATAACTGTGCTCTCATTAAAATACTGATTCTGGCTTTTAAGGCTATCAATTGGCAATGAAAGTCTTTGATCATCTTTTATCTCCCCCATTAAAATGTCAGACTTCTTATTTTTTTTGACGATCTGCTCAAAGTCATTTCGCTTCTTTGACCTTTTTTCAATCAGCAGCAGAATGATCGCAATTAATAATCCTATTATGATAATCTGTTCCATACTTGATAATTAAAAAATTGGTCGGTATTTGCTATTGAAATCATCAGTGATTTCCTTTTCAAACATTTCAAAATGATACGCCAGGATATTATCCAGATAAGCATACAAAGGAATCTGATCATCGGCGATAATCTGGATAATTCGGGAGAGACGTTCGTGATATTCAGGACGGATATAAATACTTTTATCACCCCGTTTAGTCATCGTATGATGGGTTAGAAACTGCTCGACATAGCTAACATCTGAGGGCTTCTTATTCTTCAGCCTATTTTTTGTTGTACTTTTTTCCGTTGGAGGATCATCAGTCTGCGCAAGAACTTTTTTGTTTGTACTTCCTGCCATAATGGACATCAGGTATTGCTCATCAATGCCATTATCTTCCCTATTATTTTTTTCATATTCCATACACTTATAATTTTACAATTCTTAAAAATTCCTCTATAAACTTGTCCAGCCTGCATTGAGCTAGCAGCTTAGAATCTGCAGGCAGCAATGTCGAACGGAAGACAGTCTTTGCCAATGACTCTCCTTCTTTCCGAAATCTTTTACTGTCTGCAATTGTTGTTTCCATAAGGTGTAACCCTAAATCTGTAATTACCTTACTGTAATTTTTGTAAAGAATTGATTTTTCTCTTCCATCTACCTGGTTCCAAAACAAATGAATACTCTTAATTCCCGTTTGATTTTCTTTCATCAAAACATTGGTAAGAACATCAGTAAAACTTAACGTACTCTCCAATACTACACGATCCGCAGTAATAGGAGAAAAAATATAATTGACATTCACAAGGGTCCTTAAAATACCTGCCGTATTAACAGTCCCTGGTAAATCTAAAAAGATGACATCGGGTATAATCTCTGAGCCGTTAACATAAGCACCCATTTCTTCTAAAACCTTATCGGTTTTACTCTGAAAAATGGGATACGCTTTTTTATTGATACTCGTAAACTGTTTGTGAGCCATCTTTTTTAAAGTCTCATTCTGCATCACCATTTTTAGGTCCCGTTCTCGCATTTGTAGTAAACTGTATTGCGGAAAGTCGCAGTCAAAAACAGCAACTTGATATCCCTTTTGATAATGAAGAAGACTTGCAATGAGTGTTGTAAAGGTGCTTTTTCCTACTCCTCCTTTTTGAGTTGAAAATGCAATAACTGTGGGTTGTTTTTTTGATTTCATTTTATTGATTTTTGGTTAAACATATTTGATGGGATGAACGGGTGCAATCTTCTAAGCAGTAATGACTTCAAGCAGGCTATTTGGCTATCGCTAATACCGGATGAGATTCCTGACCGATGTACTGGCTTACATCAGTACTGAATGAATACTGTGTTTCTATCATGACAGATTGACTGTATTATCGCTATCTCTCACAAATGATATCCGAATGGCTTGCATGCCGGACTGCAAGAATGCAGGATTTCAAAAGTTCAAGATTTCTGTCAGATCTGCAATTAGGCGCTACTGCCATCCATCTGGTGCAAATAAATACTGTTTACATTTCAATGTTTTTCAATTGGTATATTTTGTCTTTAGTTGTCCGCCTTTGGCAATATTCTCTGTACAGTAAATGTGAGCTGTAGTGGCTTACTTTGTTTGCAAGAGACTGCGGAGCCTTAGGAAATTGTAGTGTTTCATTGAGAGATTGCATTGATCTATTTCACTGACGAGATTTCCTTTCACCCGAAAGGGGCAAGTTGTGTTTTAAGCATCTCGAAATAAATTCAGCTGCTTCAAACAACTTGCCCTTGCAGGGGCAGAAACATCCTCCGAAGTCGGTGTTTTAAAATTAAAATGGAATATGATGGAAGACAGTAACAAAAAACAGAAAAAAACAGGACGCCGTCCTAAGATTGACCCGGCAAAGATTCGGTATTCAATCTCTTTTAATGAAGAAGAACATGTCCGCTTTTTAAGTCTCTTTGAGCAATCCGGCATGAAAATTAAAGCCCACTTCATCACTTCATGCATTTTTGAAAATAAGATTAAAACGATAAAAGTTGACAAAGGAACCATAGACTTTTATATGCGCTTAACATCTTTTCACAGCCAGTTTCGGGCTGTAGGGATCAATTATAACCAGATTGTTAAGATGTTATACACTACCTTTTCTGAAAAAAAAGCAGCCGGACTTTTATATAAGCTTGAAAAAAACGCAGTTGAAATGGTGGACATATTCAAAAAAGTGATCGAGATTACTGAGGAATTCAATCGGCATTATATAAAAAATACAGACTAATATGATCGCTAAAATTGGACATAGCAACAATCTTTTTGGCGTTTTATCCTATAATAATTTAAAAATACAACAGGAAAAAGGAGAAATCATACTGACCCGCAATATGATAGAAACACCCGACGGAAAATATTCAGTTAGCCAATTGGCGAAGTCTTTTGAACCTAATTTATTAGTAAATCAAAACACTGAAAAACATACACTACATATTTCTCTTAATCCTGATCCGAAAGACCAGGTCTCAGATGAACAGTTTAGGCAAATCGCACAGCAATACATGGATGAGATGGGATATGGAAATCAGCCCTTTGTAGTTTTTAAGCATACGGACATAGACCGTACTCATATTCATATCGTTTCAGTTTGTGTAGATGAAAACGGAAAAAAAATTTCTGACAAGTTTGAGAAAATTCGATCCATGAAAGTTTGCAGGAAACTGGAGAAAAAATTTGGCTTGGCAGACGCATCAAAAAAGGAAAGTATAAAAAATGATAAAATGTATAAGTCCGTCAATTATATGGCCGGAAATATAAAAAGCCAGATCGCATCAGTGATACGATATTTACCGGAACATTACCAATTTCAGTCATTAGGCGAATACAATGCACTCCTATCGTTATTTAATATAACGGTGGAAAAAGTCGAAGGAAACTTACATGGGAATCCGTGTAAAGGGCTTCTCTATTTTCCCTTAGACAGTCAAGGGAAAAAAGCCGGAAACCCCTTCAAATCTTCCCTGTTTGGAAAAAACACAGGAATATTAGCTTTGGAAAGACGATTTGATACCTGTAAAACTGAAATGACAAACAGTATTAAAAGTACATTGAAATCTGAAATTATAGATGTTTTGAAAGCCTCAAAAAATATAGAAAGTTTTAAAAACAGTCTTGTGGAAAAAGGAATTGACACGGTGATTCGCAGAAATGACCAAGGAAGAATTTATGGCATGACTTTCATCGACCACCGTTCCAAAACAGTGTGGAACGGCTCAAAATTAGGAAAAGAATGTTCAGCCAACGCCTTTAATGAATACTGGAACAGGCCGCGACATGAAACAGCTATTATCAGTAAACAAATGCCGGTTAATGGTCCCTTCATAGAATACCACAATCAAAATGTCGATGTTCATCCGATGTTTGATTTCTCAGACAAGAATACTTCTGAAATTACAGAAGCATTTGGCGGGCTTTTACCCGAGGTACAAAATGTAGAATACAATGAAACCGAATTTGAATTCCGAATGAGAAAAAAGAGGAAACGAAAAAGAAACAAATAAGTACTTACATGGCCATATCATTATTTTAACAGCCAATTTTTTACACTATATCTAAACAAATCTACTTTTCCTCTGCACTAAAAAATATAAAAATGCAGGGAGAAGACGATTTAAGGGGGCTTGCCAAAATTATGGCATTTATGAGGGCAACGAGTATCATTATCACGCTGATGAATATGTACTGGTTTTGTTATAGCTTTTTTGAAGAACTGGGTTGGACATTGGCGATTATTAATAAAATACTGTATAATTTCAATCGGACAGCCGGTCTTTTTTCACATCCAATCAATTCAAAGCTCTTTTCTTTTGTACTGCTCGCTCTAAGCTGTCTAGGAACCAAAGGGGTTAAAAATGAGAAAATAACATGGTCTAAAATATCTGTAGTTTTAACCATTGGAATTCTTTTATATTTCTTTTCAGCACCGCTGTTAAAACTATCATTATCAGTCGCCGTATTTCTCTATATTTTCCTGACAGCCTGCGGATATATTCTTTTGATGGTGGCTGGTGTCTGGATGAGCCGTCTCTTAAAAAGCAGTTTGATGCATGATGTGTTCAACAACGAAAATGAAAGTTTCCGGCAGGAGACCAAACTTCTTCAAAATGAATATTCAATCAATCTGCCAACCAAATTTTATTATAGAGGAAAGTGGAACAGTGGCTGGATCAATGTTGTTAACCCATTCCGTGCAACGATCGTATTAGGTACCCCGGGTTCGGGAAAATCATTTGCGGTGATCAATAATTACATCAGGCAGCATATCGAAAAAGGCTTCGCCATGTACATTTACGATTTTAAATTCGATGACCTTTCTTCCATTGCTTATAATCATCTGTTATTGCATTCAGATGCTTATCAAATAAAACCAAAGTTCTATATCATCAATTTTGATGATCCGGGAAAAAGCCACCGATGTAATCCGCTAAACCCCAATTTTATGACCGATATATCTGATGCCTATGAAGCTGCATACACGATCATGTTGAATCTCAATAGAAGCTGGATACAGAAACAGGGAGATTTTTTTGTTGAAAGTCCCATTATTCTGTTGGCAGCGATTATCTGGTTTTTAAAGATTTATGAGAACGGTAAGTATTGTACTTTCCCACATGCCATTGAACTGCTGAATAAAAAGTATGAGGACGTTTTTACAATTTTAACCTCTTACCCGGAATTGGAAAACTATCTCTCCCCTTTTATGGACGCATGGCAAGGAGGAGCACAGGATCAGCTACAGGGACAGATTGCGTCGGCAAAAATACCATTATCACGAATGATCTCGCCTCAATTGTACTGGGTAATGACTGGTGATGATTTTTCCTTAGATATCAACAACCCCGAAGAACCAAAAATATTATGCGTAGGTAATAATCCGGATCGTCAGAATATCTACTCTGCGGCTTTGGGTTTGTACAATTCAAGAATTGTTAAGCTGATCAATAAAAAAGGACAGTTAAAAAGTTCAGTAATCATTGATGAGCTGCCAACTATTTATTTTAGGGGGCTTGATAATTTAATCGCCACAGCAAGAAGCAATAAGGTTTCGGTTTGTCTGGGATTTCAGGATTTTTCCCAGTTGACCAGAGACTATGGAGATAAAGAAAGTAAGGTCATACAGAATACAGTTGGTAATATTTTTAGCGGTCAGGTAGTTGGAGAAACGGCAAAAAGTTTATCAGAACGTTTTGGAAAAGTACTCCAGAAAAGACAAAGTATATCTATCAATCGCAATGACACTTCAACCTCCATCTCTACCCAGTTGGACAGTTTGATTCCTGCTTCTAAAATCTCAACCTTGACGCAGGGATTTTTTGTCGGCGCCGTATCAGATAACTTTGATGAGAGAATAGAACAGAAGATCTTTCATTCAGAGATTGTTGTAGATACAGTTAAGCTTTCTCGGGAAACGAAAAATTATGAGAAAATACCAAACATCCGATCTTTCACTGATAAAGACGGAAATGATCAGATGCGCAAACAAATCGAAGAAAATTACAAAGGAGTTAAGGCAGATATTCTTAGCATTGTCACCAATGAGATGGACAGAATAAAAAATGATCCCGGCTTACAGCACTTAATTAAAAATGATTAAATAGTGAAACCTCAAATCGTAAGGTATTTGAGGTTTTGATTTAATTACTCTGCATCACTGTTCATAAAATACTGATTAAGATTATCACTGACCAGCTGAAGAAATTTTGTAGGGCCTTGCTTTCGGTTACGGATTTCAAATACGGTTTTATGGAAATTACCAAGATCGCAATCCAATGATTTTTCTACAACTTTTATCACTTCGCTTAATTCTATATTACCGCCGTTAAAACAACGCATCTGGTAAAGCGCATAGGTAAGCTCTATAAGGCCAACCTTTGATCCCGACCAAGTCAGGGGAGAGAATATTTTTGCTGTTATCTGGTCATTCGAACCGTCAATCTGTTTTTTCAAATATTGGTCAAATTGCTCATTGGAAATAAATCTGGCGATCAAATGGTCATGAGATGTGGTAAAATTGGGATCGTAGTTGTAAAAACCAGATGATAGCTTCATTTTCAGATCATACGAGTTACGTACAAATATTTTATGGTCCAGATAAGTCGCTTCGCGTTTATAATAGCTGTAAAACTCAGAATGTTCCACATAAAAGTTTTTTAGTTTCTCCTGCTCTGCTTCGTAGTATTTTTTTAGTGTCTTATTCCCTGCGGCCGGTTTATGAGACTCAATGTCCAGTACAGCAGAGTAATAAATAAATTTAGAGATAAACTGTGGTTTGAGCTTCTTAAAAAAAAGTACTTCCTCGGCAATATGATCAAATTGATGGTTGGAAACCAGAAGTTTCAATTTCCGTATTGCCTCATCGATAATGAGTAAAGCCTTTTCTGAAATTTTGATCAGATCATTTCCGTCGTCATAGACTTCGTTAATCTTTACATCGAGAGCTTCCAATAATTGTGAAGTTCTTTTAAAAATTGTTTTTGTTACCATGTCTTTTTTCAGGAATTTACAAAAAATCCATAATGCATGATGTAATCAACTAATACCCAGTTCCTTTCTTCGATTCTTTATATAATCTGTAGGTCGGATACCATTGATATCGAAAAATAAATTTGAAAAGTTCTGGCGGGCAGCAATGCCGCATTCCTCAGCTAAAGCTTCAATAGTATAGTTTAAATATTTGCTGTTCGTGTTGAGTAAATTCGTTATATAATTAATACGCAGTTCAGCCATGTATTTATTAAAATTCATTCCCTTTTGCTCATTAATATATACAGAAAGATAATGGGAATTGGTTCCTAACTTTAAGGCAATACTTTTCTGTGTAATCCCTTTCTTCCTGAATTGTTCTTCCTGCTCAAACCGCTTAAGCTTTTCTCTGATCTCCGCGGTCATTTCGGGGGTAAGAGAAGTCTTTCTTATTGGAAACTCTGTCAATTCGTCTTTTAAAATATCATTGATATTATAAGTTCCATCAGCTATCCTCTTCTGGAGAAGGTCGTATTGTTTTTTGATCTTTTGATCCTTTCTGTGCCGCAGCACCAAAAAGCCCAGGACTACACTGCCCGACGCAATTAATATCTGAGCTATTACAATTTTTTTACTGCTGGACTTCTCTATTTCTTCTTTTGCGTCAATTAAGGTCTTTCGGTCGAAGTCCTTATGAAGCTTTGAAGATAAATAAGGGAAATCTTTGCTGATTAAACTGTCCGCTTTTAAAAGCTGATTGGTATAATACAGTTGTTTGTTGACATCCTTATTTTTATAATTATCGATGAGATAATGATAACTCTTATATACCTCCGGAAGTATAAAATCATGCTGATTAAAAATAGAGTCTATCTTTTTATAGCATTCTACCGCACGATCAATGTCATTTTGAACTTCATAGGTTTTTCCCAGGTAATAATATACGACAGAAGCCCAGGCAAAATCGTTTCTTTTGAGAATAGCGGGTAAGGATTGTTGCAATTGGTTCCGTGCACCGTTGTAATCTTTTTTGTGATATCTGGAAATTCCGATGCATTTTAGAAAATAGCTTTTTTCCAATGCAAAATCGCTGTTATTGGCAGTTAACCGATAACCCAACATACTTAAACTGTCGCTTTTGTTAAAGTTATTCAGATATCTGTTAAGTACAGTCAATTGATGTAAGCAGTTGAGATAAGCCTTTTCGTAATTAAACTTTTCATTCTCATGATAGTTTTCATCCAGCTTCGACCTGTAATACGAAGTACATTTAAGAAAGTGATTCATTGCTTCGTCATAATAGCCCAAATGACCTTTGACAATTCCTAAATGGTAAAGGACTTTATAGTAATGGTATTCATCTTTTGAGCCCTTCAAGTAGGAATAGGCTTTCAGATATTCATTTAAAGCCAGCTTATATTTTTTCTGATAAAAATAGTAGATAATCCCCTTGCTTAAGTATTCTTTACTTATATCATCATGGGTTCCATGATTCAAGCTGACGGTCAGTGCACTGTCAGCATACTTCATTTTGTTTTTGTAGTCGAACTGTCTTCCGTCTCTATACCCTTGAATAAGCTTTGAAAAGTTATTTTCTTTTTTTGCTTTCTGGATATACAGTTTTACATAGGGCATTGCGTTAATGTCATCTATGGTCATTTTTTCATACGGTTTTCTGATTTCACTGTAAGTTCTTTCCTCTTTCTTTTGTGAAAATAAAAAATGTGAAAAAGCAGAAAATAAGACGAGAAAGTAATAAAACTTTTTCATAGACTGATATTTAGAACCTCACCATCTCAAAAATAATCATTTATGTTTTAAATAAATCAAAATTTAAGGACTTGACCACCATCAATCACAAAACAAAATTAAAACACTGTAAATCAAATATTTATACCACTTCTTCAGATGTGTTAATTTTAAAATTGATACGTATCAATTTTAAAATAGAGTCATCGAACAGTTTTTTTTGCCTCATAAGCCGGATAATTTTGACATCAGAATTCTAATATAAACCGGCCGGGATAACCAAATTAAAATTATTACAATGAAAAAGTTTATCCCATTTTTTAGTATAGTGATCGGAGTAGTTTCTCTACAAAACTGCACCCATCGAGATGATGATATAATATCAAATAATGAAAAGATTGAACAACCAGAACCTACAATAAACGGTTTGATCATGAAACAGGATTCCGCTAAATCCATAGAGGCGATTGAAGACCCCGAAACAAAAGATCCTCCTGTAAGAGACGGCGATAATTGGCGGCTTACTAAGCAGAAAAACTAAAGATAGAACTATGATTCCTCATACCTCTATATCAGTTGTTACAGGCTTACCATGTCCAAAGAGTGGCATCTGGGAAAGTATGGGGAATTTCAAGACTACCATAACCCTTTCCAAAGGGGAGCCAATGCCTGAATATTGCGGATGGAAAATCAAATGGAGACTGGTACAGGTCTGTTAAAACCAAAAATAACAAGCCATGAAAAATTTTTCTCTGATAATCCCTACTATTGTAAGCTACTTCTTTATCTTGTTGTTTGTATATGCAAGCATAAGTAAACTGCTTGATTTTGAAAACTTTCAAGTACAGATTGCTCAATCACCATTATTAAGCGCTTATGCCGACAGTATCTCGTATGGCGTAATAATCATTGAATTAGTGATTGCTGGATTGCTAAGCTTAAACACAAGTCGAATATTCGGTCTTTTTGCATCTTTCAGTATGATGATCGCCTTTAGTGTATATATCTACCTTATACTTTATTACAGTGAGTTTATTCCGTGTTCATGCGGTGGCATATTGGAAAATATGGGATGGAAAACACATCTGATTTTTAACATTGCAACCTGCATATTGGCAGGATTAGCAATTTTCATGATAAAAGATTCGGATATTAAATCCAATGCATTTAAGAAAGTTGCTTTCCGGCTTTCATTTATGGCAGGTACTGGTATTTTAAGTGCCGCAGTTGTTATTTATCTTTTCTATTCATCAGAATATATTATTAAAAAAGAGAATAATTTCACCAGAAGATTTCTAAATCATCCTATTATTCAGGAAAATGTTCTTGATCTTGGAGTTGATTCCTATTATTTTGCGGGAATTAATGGGGATTCTATTTACTTAGGTAATACTACATCACCATTCCAAATCTTAAAGTTGGATAAAAGCTTAACAGCTACAAAACAAATCATGATTATTCCGGAAGGTCATTTCAGGTTTAAATCTTTAACTTATCAAATATTTGGCAAAAAGCTGTACGGCTTTGACGGAAGTATTCCTATAATTTATAAAGGATCTATATCAGATTCTGCGATAAGACTAAAGACAATTAGTTTTGAGGATGCCTTTTTCAGCCAAATTCACATATTAGATTCTTTACATTTTGCCATAAGGACACAAGAAAATCAAAGTACCAATAATGTGTTGGGATTGTTAAATCTTAACGATGAGCCTAAGGTAAAATTAAATAAGAATATTTTATCATCTAAAAACAATTTCGACGCAGATGGAAAAATTCTAGCTGATCAGGATGTAAATGAGCTCTACTACATTTATTTCTACCGAAATCAAATTTTGAAAATTAACAATAAACTTAATCTCGTAGGCATTATCAATACAATCGATACGACCTCGATTTCCAAAGTGGAAACGGTAAAATTAAAGGATGGTGCAATTAAAATCAGCAAGCCCACCCAGGTAATTAATCAGTCTACAACTTTACACCATGGACTTATTTTTAACAGATCAGGGTTAAAGGGAAAATATGAGCGTAATGAAAGCTGGAAGTCATCCTCAATCATCGATGTGTATAAAATTAATCCTTCTCAATATTGGGGCAGTTTTTATGTACAGCACCGCGGCGGTAAATCACTGTCTCATATGCTTGTAACCGATCGGTATCTTTTTGCTCTGGTCGGAAATGATCTTATCCGTTACAAACTACGCAAACCACTTACGGATGGGATGAATGGGGTTAAGCCGAAAAACCATAAAACAGAGTAGGCAATAATTTTTAACATCAAAATATCATGAAAAAATTAAGATCAGCAATTTTACCATTAGTAATTGCTACAGTAGGAGTAGGAAGTGCATTTGCTTCCACCACAAAAAAGAATTCCAATTCAGTTGATATCCAGGGTTATTTGTTTCGCCCCAATGAAGTGGAACAATGTCAGCCCATGTCCAAGTTCTGTGACAACAACGGAGCCTTTGATTGTACCGTTTCAGGACCGGGAACAGAAGCTCTGCGTATATTTAACGGCACCAGCTGCCCTAATATACTTAAACATAGCGTTGCTAACTAAAAAAAGAGGATGCCAAAAGGCATCCTTTTTTAATTCATTTGGGAGATCCATTTAGAACCCTTATTCTTCAAATGATAATCAAACCACTGATAAATCCTTGAATAAAGATCTACCCTGTTTTCAATTTTCTGCAAACTGTGGTCGTCATCGGGATAAAAAAGAGCAATCACCGGCCTTTTATTCCTTCGCAGGGCTAAATAAAACTCCATCGTCTGTTGCCAGTCTATGTTTTCATCTTTTTTACCTGTCCAAAGAAGAATTGGTGATTTGGCTTTCTCCGCATAATATACTGGGCTGTTATCAATGTACAGACTTTTATGGTTTGCAAAATCCCCCGGCATTCTGTATTGCCCGCCTTCAAACTGCCAGTAAAAAGGTCCATTCCACAAATAGTTGTATGAATGATATGATCGTACCAAATCACTATTGGCTGCGCCCGCCACATAAGCCGCAAATGTATCGGATTGTGTAGCAATAAAATTGGTTTCATAACCTCCATGGGAATGTCCGATTAAGCCCACTTTCTTAAAATCAATAAAGCCATATCTTTTTAAAGCATTTATAGAACTTTCAACACAGTCCAAAGCAGACCGACCTGGTCCCCGTTCATCAAAGACAATTTCGGGAAGAAAAACAAAATAATCATTTTCAACCAGATACCTACTGTTAATTCCTTCCGTACTTCCAAACATACCATCAACAAGGTACTGATTGCTTTCAGATCTCTGACTTTCATAGATTGAAACCACCATAGGATACTTTTTGTTTTTATCAAAATTAACAGGATAAATCAATACTCCTTTTAAATCGATTCCCTTTTCATTTTTTGACGATATCCATTCAGATTTGATTTTCAAAGCTTTATGATCTTGCCTTACACTGTTGTATAAGATTTTTTCATCCTTTTGCTTCAGACATATCTGAGGAGGCTTGTTGATATTGCTTCTTACAAATAAAAATTGTGATCGCGACGAATAATCAAACATCTCTGAAATATAATCCCCAGTAGGAGGCACAATAAGGTTGATGGTTTTCCCATTAAAAGAAGCTATAGCATTCGTATTATCTTCTTTTTTCCAAAGATGAAGCAAAACCTCTTTATCATCAGGAAAAGAAGTTTTATAAATAGGCGAACCAAAGCTAATAGGAACTTGCTCCCCATTAATAAGTTTACTTCGAAAACCTTCCGGAAGCTTTATAACCTGATGCCTTCCTAAGGAAATAGTATAGACCTCAAGGCTGCCTTCATTTTCAAAGAGTATCACTTTAGAGTCCTGAGAAAAGTAGGCTCTTCTTTCAGATTTAACGGGGATAACTTTTTTATCTCCATCATCAATACTGACAAGAAGCCATTGTCCGTCTTTTGGAGTTAATACATATTTTCCCAAGGGATCTGTATAGATAACAGCTCCTGTTTCCACCAGAAAATCATGTTTCTGCAGGTTAATGTCATACCTGGATATGGAATATCCAAAGGCTTCTTTAATGAAATCTTTATGTTGATAAAGATCGTAAGAAAGTAAAAACTTCGAGCTCCCTACATAAAAAGCATGACTATGTTTCTTATCCTGGACTGCTGTTATCTTTCCTGTCTGATGATTCCAGATCATAATTTTATGCTCCGCATCATCAAAAAACCTTTTATCGATTTTTTTATCATTTCCGTACCATATTTCTACTGCATTTTTATCTTTTGGACCGGCCTGAAAGGTCAGGTTAAGCAAAATATTTTCGCTGTCGATCCTAACAGGAGCCATAACCACTGACTTTATATCTTTTTCACCATCACCTATGAATTCCTTAGTTATATGCCCCGCGGTATCATGGTAAAAAATTTTATAGCCTGACTGATGTTTTTCATAGATAATAAAAGAGTTTTCTGAGATCCACTTGACACTTAACCAAGGTTGTGCTGAACTATGCAGCAACAAAGAAGAATCTTTTCCAAGAGACCATAGCCTATACTGATCCTTCTCTTTGGTCACATAATAAAAGTCCCCGTCTCTGAAGGTACTATTAATTACCCCTGCTATTCTACGTACTACTCCACCTTGTTCATCATTGATCACTAATGAATCATTTTTTCTGATGATCAATTGATTAAACTTTGCCAGATAATAAGCAGAACTAACCTCTTTCCATAGTACATTTTTTTTTGAAGGCAGTTTCATGAGCACTGCGTCGGCACCACTTGCGAAAAATAAATAACCTGATTTAGTAAAACGAGCCGAATGGCTATTGGGAAACTGTAGGATAGTCGCCTTTTTGTCTTTTGTATCAACTACGACCAGCGTATCTTTATTCTGTTCATATGATTTATTGAAAATAACAAATCTGCTGTCTGCCGACAATTGTGGTGCAGCAATACCAAACTGATGGTTTCTAAGTTTATCTGGAATTTGAAATGTCGTTGAATTTCCCTGAGCCAATACTATTAATGGCAAAAGGAAAAGAAATAAAAATAGCTGTCTCATTATATTAATAGCCATTGTTCTGCGGGTTTAAAGATGGGTTAAGGGCCAGTTCAGATACCGGGATCGGCCATATCGAGTGAAAGTTTTTCCAGTTGGGTTTGGATTGACTGAGTATATTGAGTTTTCCATTACGCTTTAAGCTCAGAAACCGAATCCCTCTTTCTGAAAAGAATTCTCTTCTGTTTTCTGCAAGGATCTCCTCTAATACTACATCTTTTGAAATTGTGTTTGAAATATTACCCAATCCTGATAAGCTACGAATGACATTGAGATAATGGACAGCCTCAGGAATTCTGTTTTGCTGTGCAAGGGATTCTGCCAGAAGCAGATAAGCTTCCTGTAATCTGAATACGATAGAATACTCATCACTATTGGATGTTATTGTTTTGTATTTATTGACTTTATAATAGGTTTTAGAACCGTTTACCACATGAGACATCCAGAATGTTTTTCTTTGATCTGTAGGGGAAAAGATGGCAAGTAGATTTTCTGAGGCCGCATAATATCTGGGTACACCTGAAGAGAAATTGTATAAGGATGCTTCTGGTGTAGCGGTATTGGCGTAAATAGGCTTGAGCTGCCATAAGATATGCTTCCCGTCTTTCTTAAATGTCTTTGTAAGATCCTGAGGAAAACTGTACAATGGAGAGGTCGTAATACCCGTAAGTAAATTCTCTGCCGTGTTCCATTGTTTTAACCTCACATAGACAATCGCCCTCAATAAATCAACAGTTTTTCGATTGATATAAATCCTTTCAGCATTTCGGTATTCGATATCAAGAAATGGACTAATTATCGAAAGATCCTGGGATATACGTTGCAGGATCTCGGTACTGCTTAGTTTTGAAAGTGACTGGTTGATGGAATAATCAGTTGATGTTGTATAAGGAAGGTTACCAAAAATTTCAGTGAGGTAGTAATAGATTAATGACCGGATAAAAATAGCCTCGCTTTTAATTCTGCTTTTATCTTTCTCAGGTATACCTGAAGACTTTTCCAACCCTTCAATAATAGCATTAGCCATATAAATTTGCCTGTAACCATTTCCCCAAACCAGCTTTACAGTGGTATTGGAAGCGTTTTGAATATTATTGAACAAATCCATAGATGCATTATTAGAATAAACATCATATCCGTCCAGATCATCGGTATAGCTTCCTAATAAACCTCCTGCACCGGTAGAGCCACCTGCAATAATAGAGAAAGACTGCATTTCAGCGTATAATGCCGAAAGTGCTCCCTCGGCAGTACTGGTTGACTCAAATACCTGGCTGGTTGTAAGCTGGTTGATAGGAAGATCAACTTCAACAAGCTTTTCGCAAGAACTGTAACAAAGCAATACAGCGAGTGTAAGCACTATCTTTTTTATAATTGTATTCTTCATGATAATTGTTTTAAAAAGTGAGTTGAACACCCATAGAATAAGTTTTTAAAGGTGGTATATAGCCGGTTACCAGGAATTCAGGATCAATCCCAAAATAATGAGTCCAAGTCATAAGATTTTGCCCTTGCAGGAATATTTTGGCTTCAGACAAAAGTTTTCCCTTTAAGGGTATCGTATAGTTTAGTTGAACATTTTTTAACCTGATAAAGGATGCATCACTGACCGCAGCCGTACTGTATTTAAGGTAAGTAGTCATTGTTGAAGCTGCAGGATTACTTCCCGACGAATATGGCATAATAATACCGTTTGGATTATCTGCTGACCATACATTGGCAAAAGCAGCAGGCTGATTAGAAAGTGTCCCCGGAACTGTCATATCCCTGAAATAGTTGGTTTGTCTTTGTTTCACAAATTGAAGGAGAAAGGAGAAGGAGAGATTGCGGTATTTTATTTCGTGCTGCCAGCCCCCAAAAAATCTAACCCCAATATTTTCTACGGTCTGCGCATCATCAAGTATTGAAATCTTACCATCATTGTTGGCATCTTTGAAGCGGTACTGCCCCGTTACAGGATCAATTCCTTGGTACTCCAAAAGTTTGAGAATACTTGTAGGCTGACCTACAGCATACATCGTAGCGTAAGGTGAACCTTCTAAACCTGGAAATGAAATAAGTTTGTTCTTTGGAACTGAAATATTGAACCCGGAGCTCCATCGCCAGTCAGAACTTTTGATAATTTGCGAACTAAGCTCAAACTCCCATCCGCTGTTCTCTACGGTAGCATCCAGGTTCGCCTGCACAGAACTGAAACCTGTAATAAGTGGCAATTGAACTCCTACCAATTGATTGGATGAACGGTTTCTATACCAGGATGCCGTAAGGTTGATCCGGTTCTTAAACAAAGAAATTTCTAATGCAGTTTCCAGCTTTTTTGTTTTCTCCCACGAAAAGTCCGGATTGAAAAGCTTTGACGGAGTAAAGGCAGAAACAGAATTATAAGGTGACGCAGTAATGGTATAGGTATTCAGATATTGGTAATCTCCTATCCTGTCACTTCCTGTAATACCGTAACTTGCACGCAGCTTGGCAAAGGTTAACCAACTGCTATTTTTCAGGAAAGACTCTTCTGAAATGATCCATGCACCGCCTAGGGCTCCGAAATTGGCAAAACGTTTATTGGGTCCAAACCTGCTGGAACCGTCACGACGGCCTGTTATATTAAGAATATACTTTTTATTGTAATTCCAGTTAACCCTTGCGAAAACGGCTGCATACCGATAGTCGCTTTCACTCAGGCTTTCCATATTGATCACCGATGCAGCGGCAATATTATGAAGCAGAGCATTGCTGGAATATCCTGTTCCTCTCACAGCTGATGATCTGGAAAGGGTCTGCTGATAAGAAGCTCCCAACAAGACTTCTACCTTAGACTTATTCATGCTTTTACTCCACGTAAGTTGAGGTTCCAGCAGGTAAGAAATAAAGTTGGAATTATTGACCGCTGAGGTAGAATTAGCTGAACTTGCCCCCGCCGGAAAAGCAGGATTGTACATCGTATTGGGTGAAAGGGTTGTTTCCTGTAAGCTCCAGTAGTTAAAACCTCCATTGAGCTTGAGCTTAAAATTATCCGATATGGCATAACCTGCGCTAATATCCTGATTCAATCTAAAGGTTTTAGCTTCATAGGTTCCGTTAAGAGCTGCCATAGGATTGCTGAAAGTATTCTCTTGCCAGTTGATGTTTCCATTAGTATCATATAATGCCGGTGCATTAGGGGCAAGTGATAGAGATAACCGTGTAAAATCGCTATTTATCACATTGTTGGATTGAAAAGTCAGGTAATTAGACGCTGTTAATGAAAAGCGGCGGTCTGTACTGTTATAATTGTAATTGCTGTTAAGGGCATTGGTTTTGTATCCTGAATTTCCCGGGTAAACGGTTCCTTGTTCCTGATGAGAGGCACTGAGCAGGAAAGAAGATCGATCACCTCCCCCACTGACTGACAATAATGTCTGTGTATTTTCTGCAGTACGGCCAATAAGGGTCTTCTGCCAATTAGTATATCTTGATTGATCCCATTTCCCATTAAGATCATAGGCAGTAGCAGGCAATGTTGTGATCCCATCATTTGCGAAAGCTTGTTTCCTCATTTGAATATACTGTTCTGTGGACATCATTTCCAGCTTGTTTGCAACACTGCTCAAGCTGTAGCTGGTATTGAAGGTGAATTGTATATTTTTATTACTTCCCTTTTTGGTGGTAATCAGGATAACACCATTACCACCCCGTGAGCCGTAGATTGCTGTAGCATCCGCATCTTTAAGAACCTCTATACTTTCAATATCATTGGGATTCATTGCGTTGAGAGGGTTAATGTCTCGCATTGGTTCAATGCCGGTCGTATAACTGGTAGAAAGTTGTCCCCCAACAGGAATACCGTCGATCACATATAGCGGTTCATTTCCATTGATAAGGCTGTTGGTAACAGTTCTTAAACTGTTTCTACCCCTGATTTGAACATCAAAGCCTCCTGAATTACTACCACTAGAGCTTGTAATGTTCACTCCTGCCATTCGTCCCTGTAGTGCAGAGAGTACATTGTTGACGGGTTGGTTTTCTATATCTTTTGCTGAAACTTTGGCAATACTACCGGTTCTTTCTTTGTCTTTTACCTTGTAGTAGCCGGCGTTGAGAATAACTTCTTCGATTCCCTTTACTTTTTGTTCTAAGCTGATATTAACGACTTTCTGATTAGTGAGTGTGAATTTTTCCTCTGAATAATCAGGGTGTCTGAACAATAGGATGGAATTTTCTGCTGAAACCTGTAAGGTATAGGTTCCGTTGTTGCCGGTCATGGTTACCTGATCATTGTCTTCTTGAGAGATTATGACTCCTGAAAGAGGTTTACCTGATGAGGTTACGGTACCGGAAATGGTGCGTGTTTGGGCGTTTGTCTTGATGCTTACAGTGGTAAACATGAGCCCAAAGAAAATGCCACCTATATTGTAATAGGAATTTTTCATAGATTTGTAAAGGTTTTTAATTTTTAAAGATTAATTACTGAACTACGCTCTTTCCCGTTGGTCTCCAAACTGTATGGGAAGGGGCTTTTTTCTTTCTTCTGATTTTAAGTTGAGTAGTTTTTGATTCATTTTTTAGGTAAAGACTTTCCTGATGCCCTTTAGTATGAAAAAGGACTGGTGAGGTTCTAAAAGCAGTGACCGCAAGGCATCGGAAAGAATTTAATATGAATGAAATCTGTGTTCCCGTGTAAGCTTTTTAAAGCCGCAATAGGTTGTACCCTCCTATTGTATCGTGTAGTCTGATACTATGTTTAGAAAGCGGGCTTAGATTTTTTACGTAGAAATAAGCGAACTGCATTGAAAAAAGACGGCATGGAACTCTACATTATCCGTAATAGGGGTACTGGTATACCTTGGAAACAGATAAGAGAGCCCACGCCTAGGTCGTGAGCTTAATACTTATCCTCTTGTTTCCTTAAAATTACCAGTTTTCTATTACAAGATTCTAAGCAATAGCTTCTATTATTCTTTGAAGTATCGCAAAGTTACATTTTCTGTAACCTATTTTACAAATATAATAAAAATATAATTGGTAAACAAAAGCGTACCGAATAAAAATTTGAATAGTTCTTAATTGCATTCATGTTTAATGATGTTGAAAAAATCATAATGATAAAGACTGCAATTGCGTTACGGCTATTACTTAGCCGTAATAAAAGTCATTCTCAAAGTGATGACTCTGACATCATTGATAGCTATGAAAAAATTGCTATCAATTCTAATGCTGATATTAGAAAAGCCACTGTAACAAATGCTTTTAGTGGTAAAAAAAGATCATCAATGGTAACAATAACTCTTATTGTTGAATCAATGGGATTTACAATGATTGATTTTGGTGAACAATACTGTAAAATAAAAGATGAACATATTTCAGAATTTCAAGATAGTATTTTAAGAAAAAAGTCCTGACTCAGCTTTACTATAATTTTTATTCTGATTCCTATTTCTCTTTGGTATCGATTTAAACCTATTGAAGTCCTTCTGGAACTTTGCTCCTCTCTGGTCTCTTAAATTATTTGCTTGTACTGCAAAATAATAATACAAATATTGTATTAATTGAAATAACAATGTAGACTTTTAACGCTTCCATTATTTGTGCTTTTTGTAATATAATAAAACTTTTAAATTCTCCATATTTCTTTTTTTACGGAAAGCCATAAATTAAAGAGAAAAATCTTCATTACATTTACATTCATAGAGATATTTATTAAATTAAAATAAATTGAGATGAATCTTTTTTCAGAAATAGAACGAGATTTTACTGGCCCAGCCGAAGCGAACGAAGATTCATTCAGCTATTATGAACGAAGTGCCAGAAAAGATATTGGCAAAGTACGTGATTTATTAGAAAAATGGTTTCAAAATCTTCCTGAAACAGAAAAGTACGAAATCAAGAAAAGATTCAAGAAGAGTTTTGACTCAGTTTTTTATGAACTTTTTTTATTCAATTTCTTTAAAGAACTGGGTTACGAAATTATAATACACCCAAAAATTAATAATACAGACAAAAAGCCAGATTTTTTAGTGATTAAAGATGGTATTGAAATGTATATAGAGGCTAAAATTTGCAAGGATAAGTCGAATTTTGAAGAAGCGAATGAAAAATTAATAGAGAGGTTTTATGAAACAATAAACAAAATTGAATCACCACATTTCATGTTTCATATTGAAACATTACAATTAAAAACAAAAAATCAGCCTTCAACAAAAGAGCTAATCAGAAATATTAAAAATAAAATTGCTGAGCTCGATCATAAAAGAGAGCTTATAAAGACAAAAGGCGATTTTTCGTCTTCTTTACCGCAATTTGAAAATTTGTTTTTTGAAAATGATGAGATTTCAATTAACATAGAATTTCTACCAGTTAATGAAGATGCAATTGGAAAGCCACGAAGAAGTATAGGTATTAGACCCTTTGAGACATTTATTGGGGGTGCAGAAGAGTCTATTAGAGAATCTATTTTAACGAAAGCAAAGAGGTATGGAAAGCTAGACAAACCTTACTTAATTTGTATAAATACTCTAAGCATTAAATCATCATCCTATTATGATATTGATGCTGCTATATGGGGCTCTATAGCTCTATCTTTTTCAACTGATCCCAACAATAGAGATGAGAAATGGGTACGAAGTGCAGATGGTATTTTTTATAACAATGGATCTAAAAGAATCACAAACGTAAGTGGTATTATGATTAACCGAATATTTCCACATACTGTGCCTTCCAGCAAATATTGGATATTTGAGCATCCATTTACAGATAATAAATTGAATTTTAAAAGTTTAAAGCTTCCTTATTGTTATATTCAAAATGGGAATGTTCACAACTATGAAGGTAATAATTTAGGAGAGATATTTAAGTTAAACAAAGACTGGTTAGAGGATCAGTAATTTTTATAATTATTTCGATTCAGGATATAATGACTTTGTCTTGTAAATTTTGTAAAATCCTGACGAGACTTGTAATCTCATTCTATTGATAAATGCTTTATAATAGCAATCGGAATTTGCTGGAGTAGCTTTCCTGTTTCTTTATGTTCTTTATTGATTTTTTAACTTCTCTATTATTCTAAAGGATAACAGCTTATAAAATTATTAAATTGCTAAAAATGATGCTTTAGATTTTAATACATTTATACTTGTGGTCTCTGCAAGATATAAAAATTCATAAATATTTTTTACGCATGATAATTTTGTATTTTTAAAAAAACAAAACTAATATTATGAATTGGCTTACTCAAAAAACTGGAATTATTGATCATCATAGGGAAACCGATTTTGGAACACAGCCTATAAGAGTCTTACATTGGATGATTGTTTATATGTTTAATAATACTCATCCTGATTTCTTTCAAAATTTACAGAATTTGATAAAGGAGGGGAAATTTAATTCTCAACTTGATTTTCAATTTGGAGAAATACCTATAATGATCGATAGAACAAAATATCGAACACCTTATGCAAATGGAAAGAGTAAACAAATTGCAATTCACGAAACATTTCTTTCATATTTATGGTGTGTTACTTATGCATTATATGTTACTTACTTAGAAGAAATTGATTATCCTAAAATTAATAAATTAAATAACAGAACAATATACCCTATCAGTAAGGAAAATATTGAGAAAGCAAAAGAGATGTTTGATTATGCCAAATTACTGATTGTGGATTTTGTTCCTTGGAATAAAGAAGAGCAACCTAATCCTGAGAGGTTCCTAGCAGAAGAAAGAACATATATTGAGCAGGTAAACTGTTTTTATACTGAAGCTGTAAAATTTATATTTTGTCACGAACTAGTTCATCTTGATCTTCATCTTGAGAAGATTAGCGAAGACACCCCTGATAGCCATTATCTTGAATTTGAAATTGAGGCAGATAATAAAGCTATTGAAAATATTAAAAAGGGAATATCAAATTCTTCCAGTCCATTTGAAATAGCAAAAAAGAGTGTCGTTACTGTAGGTACTTTAATCGGGGTATTATCTATGTTCTTTTTTAAAGCGACCACAGAAGGCAAACAACATCCAAATTCTGAAGATAGACTAACAAATGTTCTTGAAAAATTTGAACTTGATGAACAGGATGAGGCTTGGGCAATTGCATGTGTGGGACTGAAATTTTGGGATAGCCAATTTGGTCATAATTTTGAATGGTCAGAAAACCCAAAATCCTATAAACATGAATATTATGAAATCATATTACAAATAAAGAATAGAAGTTAAAATCCAAATATTTAAATGACAAGAGTCTATAGTATAAACATTGATCAAGGATAATTATCTCAAAACTTATACAATGTTTAAAACCTTTTAATACAATAGATTTGTTATAAATTTTGTAACAGAAACACAGTAAAAATACACATAACTAGATGGACGAGATTTATGAAAAACTAGAAAATATAAGTTTATCCAGCAAAAGCACATTTGAAGTAAGAAATTTTCTCAATCAAACAAAATTTGATTTGATTGAGAAAAATAGATTGTCTGAGGCGGAAATGATACAGTGGGAAACCGATACTTTTTTATTTAACATTAATAAAAATAAACTATCCGGA
The DNA here is from genome assembly GCF_977014045.1 of Chryseobacterium lineare. Classification (NCBI taxonomy): domain Bacteria; kingdom Pseudomonadati; phylum Bacteroidota; class Flavobacteriia; order Flavobacteriales; family Weeksellaceae; genus Chryseobacterium; species Chryseobacterium lineare. The sequence continues at coordinate 2,019,030 of NZ_CDRNIQ010000001.1, forward strand.
TGTTTTGTAGGTACTGATGAAAAAGGCTTACAAACCGAATATCCTTCATTAAAAAATTATTCCGAAAAAATTTTTAATTATCTTAAAGAAAGATTATCTTCATGTAAGTCACCTTTTCTAAAATGTAGATATGGTCATTTCTTGTGGCTATCACCCGCTAAAAATATTTCTTTTGCAATGGTTGCAGTCGAGTCATACCTAGAGTGCATTCCATTAATTGAACGCCTTGATTTAAACTATCCCGAAAAATATTTTGGATTGCAGTTAATAGATACTTTACAAAATTTATTCACGCTTTCGTCATCAATAAATTACAGGGTGGATAAGGTAAAATCTGAAGTGCAAAGAATTGTAAAAAACTACTCTCTCGATTCAGATTCTAGCTTTGCGATGAGACTAGACTTAACAAAATTGATGTTGGAAAATAAGAAATTTACTAACGAAGATTTTAAAGGGGTATGTGGTATACTTGAAAAATTGGTAGTCATAAAAAGCAAAAATGAAAGAGAACAAGCAATAACAATATTGCAGCAAATTATAAAAATAAGAAAAAAATTAGGATTAAAATACGATAAGTATGAAAGGAAGATAGGCAATCTCTGGTATTTAAAATCTAAAGAAGAAGGGCTAGTTAACATTGTTGCGTGCAAATTTTTAGAAAATGCAATATATCACTACAAAATAGCAAAAGATAAAAATCGTATTGAATTTCTGCAAAAACGATATAATAAATTAAAAAAAGACATACAGCTTTTTGAATTTGGAGAAGAAATAGATGTCTCAGAATATCATAAAAAAATTGATATAATTTCAACGGGAATATCTTCACAAAATACTGAATCAATAATTTCTATTTTAATGCTTGATGACTCATTGTTACCAAGTTATAGTAAGATGGAACAACAAGTTGAAAATGAAAAAGGAAAATATCTTTTCAAAGAATTATTTTCAAATTCAATTATAGACGCTAATGGCAACACCGTTCAGCATTATGATGATGAAAACGAGAAAAAGTATTTTGATATTTTGAAAAATTACAATTATTATATTCAAATAATAACCCTTCCGCTATTTCATCATATATTCTATGAATGCGTCAAAAAACAAAAACTATCAGCTAAATCTATACTGCAATATTTATACGACCATTCTTGGCTTGGAGTAGAGTTAGAACTGTCAACAACAGGTCAACGCGAAAAAGCATATAATTGGCTTTCTCTAATAGCCCCGGCTTTAAACAATTTTTTTATTAATCTCGAATTCTATCTTACAAATCCTCAATCCTATCCAAATTTTATCCTGTGCATAGACAGTTTATCAACAAAGATTGAGGGGATGGTAAGGGATATTTGCGAGTTTAAAGGTATTATTCCCTTTGAATTTAAGGTTGATCATAAAGGAAGAACCATCTCCTTTCAAAAAGATATTCATAAGTTACTGAGCGAAGAGAAGATCGTAAACTTAATTTCCAAAGATGATCTGCTGTTGTTAAAATATGTGCTTATTGAAAAGGCAGGTTACAATCTAAGGCACAAAGTTGCACATTCATTAATGACATTTAATGAATATAACATTGGACAAATGTTTTTACTAATTATCTGTGTTTTAAAACTGGGTAAATATGACTTGATTAAAAAAAATAAAATTTAATTTTTTATTTGAGAGTAATTCTTAATAAATTATAACAACATTTATTTGTATCTATAAACTAAAATGGAAGAGTTTTATCAATAATATTACTTTGGAGCTTTATGCATTCGAATTTTATTAAAGACGAAATATTCGGAGATACAATTTAATATTCAAGATAACCTACATATGAATGATATCAATCCTTTAGAAGATTGGGAAAAAAACATTCCTTTCGAAATTGAAAAAAATTTAACGGTTATAAAAGATATTTGCAAAAAAATCAATTCCTTTGATTTGATTGCTTATATCTCCTTCTATAACCATCTTCAAAATCCTAAAGAATATACAGATTATAGAGGTGACAAAAACTTTTTTGTCTCTGAAGTAGTGGCATGTCAATGCTTGAAAAATGGCTATATAGAAAACACAAATATCGATCCTGCAGAAGTTCTTGAGGCTTTTACAAAGATTCAGGATGCCACTTTAAAATACTGTAGTTTAACTGACGTTTCAGATATGTTTAAGCACAATGCGATTGAAGATACCTTTAGCGAAATAATGTCAAAAATCGAAACAGAATCAAAACATGTAAGAAATCCGGGACATCCCGGTCACCACTTACTTTTTTCAAGAGAATTATTTAAACCCTTTGAAAAAGAGATTGAATCTATATTTCACTTTTCTTTAGAAGATAGTCTTATTATAAGAAATAAAATTTCAGAATTTTTAAACTTTAAATATCAGGAGTGTGTAAAATCAGTGGAAGAAAATGCAAGTTTGCATTCAAAAGAGACAATAAGGTATAAAAACAAAAAAATTTCCGCGGACGAATTAGCAATTAAAATTGAAAATATTGATGAAATAATAAAACTTTCGGATAACGAAATCCGTCATCTGTACAAAAACCACTTCTACAGCGAACTAATGACGAATTATAATGTAGGAGGAACGTTTGATGCAAGTGAATTAGCCGAATTTTTAAATTTGAATTCAATATCTGTCTTGAATTTTTTGAATGCATTTTCATGTACTTTTAATTCAATTACTGAGACTGAACCTATTTACTCAACAGATTTAATATTGAAGCGCAAACCATTAATTAAACACCATGATAAGTACATTATTCCATCAATTCCACTTTTAGTCTGGGCCGTTGAAGAAGCCTTTGAAAATGAATTTAAAAAAAACAATAAGCTTTATCAAAAATACATTTCTTATAAGCATGATTTTTTACTAAAACAAGCGGAAACTTATTTTAAAAATATTTTACCTAATTCACAGTTCTACCCTAATATGTTTTATGGCAGTGATAATAACAGATGTGAAACAGATGGGATACTAATTTTCAACGAATATATATTTATCATAGAAGCTAAAGCTAATAAACTATCAATGAAAGCTAAGGCTGGGCACAGATTAAAAACTGATGATCACTTAAATGATATCATTAAAAATTCATATGACCAGGGCATAAGAACTCTTAACTTTCTAAAGGAAAATAATGAGGTCATTTTCCTAGATAAAAAAAAACAAAAGCTTAGCCTAAAACTAGCTAATTATCGTGAAGTTGTATTAGTATCACTTACTTTAGAACAGCTAGGAAATATAGTACCAATTTTAAAAACTGATAATAACTTAAATTATTTTGAGGAAAACCACTTTCCTTGGATTATAAGTATATATGATCTTATTGTGATAAATGATTTTTTTGAAACACCTTCATTATTATTAAGTTATTTAGAGATAAGGAAAAAATTTTTAAGCTTTGAAAGTACATATATTTATGAAGAACTAGATCTTATTGGCTATTTTCTTAAACAAAAAGGAAACGAATTAAGTTATCTTATCGAACAAGAAAGAACTAAAGGGGCAAACTACTTCTATTTTGAACCAGAAACAGATTATATCAATAATTACTATATGCACTTATTTAGCTCTACTAATAAATATATTAAAAAGCCCTCTTACTTTACAGATAATGAATTTAAAGAACTCATCTTTAAGATCGACAAGTCAAGACTAAATGATAGTATCAAAACATCTGTTCAATTAATGAAATTTAATAAGAGTACTATTGTGGAGCTTTCAAAAAGGTACAAAAAAGTAAAAAAACAATTCCTAAAGGATAAACAATTGCATGACTGTTCTATATTCACAAAGGAACAAGGCGGCTTCGGATTTACATTTATGATTGCAAAAGATAAAAATCTGTTAGAAGAAAAACTAAAAGAATATATTAAATATAAAAAAAATCAACTTTTTGCTGGAACCTGGGTAGGAGTTGGTGAAATAAATGGTGTTATTCAATTCATTATGACAGTATAATTTTTCAGTTTTAGTTAGTATGAATAGTACACGACGAATAGAAAATAAAAAGAACTTCGAATCAGAATTACAATTTATTGAAAACATATGCTCTTTGGATAAGCACAAAGTCAACCTGATCGATAATGAAAAAAGTGCAGCATATCTCTCCAGAGAAAACAAAACATTTAATTTTGAAATAGAAGCAATATTTGAACAAGAAGATGATGATGAACTTTTGTTTGCTTTTGATAATATCATATTAAAATCAAAAAAGTTTGGAAATACTTCTAACAGTACTAATTTTGAGATAGACAAATCCATTAATTTGAAAACTGTTATTGAACTAAAAGAGTTCCATTCAAATGACTTTAATACAGAAAGTATATATAGAGCATATTTCAAAGTTGATATCAATGACATTAAAACATTTCATGGAGAATTTGAAACAGTCACACATCAACGGGATGGAATAGAATATTTCTATGATTGTCTTCGCATTAAAATCAAGGGCAAGGAATATGATGTTACACAATTAAAAAGAAAAGATGGGGGCTATTATATTTTTGAATGTTTCCAAAAACAAAATTATGAGGAGTTTTCAGATGCTTGCTTTTCTATCCAACAAGCAATAGGATTTATTAATAAGCTTATGGTTGGAGGAGAAAAATTTATATTTGATAACTTAGGTGGGCTTTACTACACCAATAATATCAGACCAACGATAAAAGGAATGTATGGTCCCGTCATAGCAAATCCTTACTCTCGTTTAGAAATAGGAAGAAAAACTGCAGATATTCTTTATAATAAACATGAACTGACAAGAATTTCTTTGGAAGAACTATCAGCATTAGCTCATAAAATACATACCGAACCAGAGTTTTCTGTTGCAATTCTTGTCATATTGGAAGCAACATCAATAAGATCATTACTAATAATTCCAAGCTCATTTGCTGTAATTATTGAACAACTTTCTAAACATTTTAGAACTGAAGAGTCTGGATCAGAAAAACCTATAACTGATAAAGACTTGCAACAAAAAATAGTTAAGGAGCTTCACCTTGTTATTGACAATAATTCTAATGGTTTAAGTAATGATAACATATTAAAATTAAAAAGAAGACTTAACGAAATTAATAAGCCGATCAATAAAGAGCATTTAACAAATAATGAAAAACTCACAAGACCTTTTGAGCAGCTTGGTATAACTTTAAGTTTGCATGACATTACTATTATTGAGCATCGAAATGACTTGTTACATGGTAGCATATTAATACAAACCGATAATATTGATAATGATGAAAGTAAAACCAATCTTTACCTGGCATATGTTTCTGCAAAACTATTTACACTTATAAGTAAACTTATTTTAAAAAGTGTAGGTTACAATGGATATGTTTATAATCAAGCAAAATTTTTAGAAAGATATATGTCAATTACAACGAATGAAGATTACTTCGAAAAAATCTCATAACTGTACTTTCCTATATTTGTAAACAATTAATAACATGTACAAAGCAAGCATCGAATATCTAAAGTCAAAAGCGATCTACATTGATGGCAAGGATAGAACTGATGAGATAGAATCTTATACTTTTGAGGGTAATAAGTGTGTTGTGGAATATAAAAGCAGTGAGAAAACGTATTCTTATCCTCAAAATAGAATTAAAATCGTAAAATCAGCTATTCAAAGTGAGAGAGCAGGAAATATTTTTTCTTATCTAAAGGCGATTGCAGAAAGTGTTGGTTTGAAGACAGAGGAAGGCAATAACATTCTTGCCAATAGCTATGGGAGTATTAGCTTTATTCCTGAGACTTCTATTCTGTACAATTATCTTAATGGGAAAGAACCTAGTAAGAATTACCACGCCTCTCCTATTGAAATCTTTCCTTTTGGTTTTAATCTAAGCCAGAAAGCTGGAGTTGACAAAGCGTTTTCAAATCCGCTAAGTGTTATAGAAGGACCTCCCGGAACAGGAAAGACCCAGACTATTCTTAATATTATTGCCAATGCCGTAATGAATAATCAAAGTGTGGCTGTTGTTTCAAGCAATAATTCGGCGACAAAAAATGTTTTTGAGAAACTGGAGAGCAGTGGGGTTTCTTTTATAGCAGCATTATTGGGGAGCAGTCAGAATAAAAAAGAATTTATCGATGCTCAGACTGAAATCCCGGATCTATCAGATTTTAGATTAGAGGAAGAACAGGAACAATCCCTTATGCAGTCTACTCCCCTTCTTTTTGCTGAACTTGCTGAAAAGTTGGAATTAAAGAATGAATTGGCTTTGCTTACGCTGGAAATCGATAAGATCAAAACAGAGCATCAGCATTTTACGGATGATGTCGCTTTGGTAACGGAAATCCGTTTTAAAAAGAATGTCAGTTCAGATCAGCTGCTTTCTTTATGGGTGACGTTGGAAGACTATGAGAAAACAGGTAAGAAGTTTTACTGGTGGCGTAAACTGATATTTCCTTTTCTGTATGGGGTGAGAGATAAGATTTTCTATACCTTAACGTATGAAGAAATGATCAGGATTGTTCAGTCAAAATACTATGGAGTAAAAATTTCAGAGCTTAGTCTCCGAAAGCAGGAGCTGCAAAATACGTTACAGCATTTTTCCTTCCATGATAAAATGAAAGAATATACTGAAGGATCGATGCAGCTGTTTAAAAACAAACTCTACCAAAAATATAAAGAACAAAAACGTTCAGAATATACTGAATGGGATCTTCGTTTTAATTCAGAAGAATTTATCAAAGATTATCCTGTCATTATGAGTACGACTTACTCATTGAGAAGAAGCCTTGCCGAAAATGTAGTCTACGATTATGTAATTGTTGACGAATCTTCACAAGTGGATCTTGCAACAGGTGTACTCGCATTATCCTGCGCAAAACAGGCCGTTATTGTAGGAGATCTAAAACAGCTTCCCAATGTCGTGGATTCCGAAACCGCAGAAAATACAGATCTGATCTTTAAGAACTATGATATTCCGGAACCTTATCGCTATTCTAATCATAGCCTGCTTTCTTCTGTCACAGAAGTATTTCCGAAGGTTCCTAAAACATTGTTAAGAGAACATTATCGTTGCCATCCTAAAATCATTGATTTTTGTAACCGTAAGTTTTACAATGATCAGTTGATTATTCTTTCTGAAGGACAGACGGAAAGAGAGCCTTTATTAGTCTACAAAACAACTGAAGGCAATCATGCCCGACAAAGAGAGAATCAGCGGCAGATTGATGTGATTATTAAGGAAATCATTCCACAACAAAAGCTGGAAGGTGTCAATCTCGGAATTGTAACGCCTTACCGTAATCAGACCTTAGCGCTACAGAGTGTATTTCAAGGAACAGATATCAAAGCCGATACGGTGGATAAGTTTCAGGGAAGAGAAAATGATGTGATCATTCTGTCTACAGTAGACAACGAAATCTCAGAATTCACCGACAATCCGAACCGTCTGAATGTAGCCATTTCGAGAGCCAAAGATCAGCTGATTCTATTGGTGAACGGAAATGATAATGACAATGACACCAACATCTCAGACCTGATCCGATATATTGATTACAATAATTTTAGCACGATCAATAGTGAAGTACACTCTATTTTTGATTACCTTTACAAAGGATATGAAGAAAAGAGAAGAGCCCTTTTAACAGATCAAAAAAAGAAATCTGTTTTCGACAGTGAGAATCTTATGTATGGGCTAATCAGGGAAGTTTTATCTGACGATCAATTTTCAAAATATGGTGTTATTCTTCATCACCCATTGAGAAATTTACTGTTAGATTTTTCCAAATTAACTGCTGAAGAAGAACGATACGCCAGACATCACGCTACACACCTTGATTTTCTGATCTATAATAAGCTGGGGAAAAACCCTGTATTGGCTATTGAAGTTGATGGTTATAAGTATCATAAAACGGAAAGCCGACAAGCCGAAAGAGATCGTATGAAGAATGAAATCTTGGAGAAGTATGGAATTCCGTTGGTAAGGTTTTCGACAACGGGAAGTGGGGAAAGAGAGAAGCTGATAAGCTTACTAAAAATATTAACAAACTAATAGTAAGTCCCTTACAAAAGTTGCAAACGGTTTCTTATTAGGAAGATAAAATTATATGCTTAATAGATAAGTGTTTAATAAAACCCATCTCTGTATAAATGATTTTAGACCAACGATATTACTTCTTGAGACCAATACAGCATTTCTTATACTTTTTTCCAGAGCCGCAAGGACATTGTTCATTTCTACCAATTTTTTTATGACGGCTCAAATTATTGTTAATTGGAAAATCCCTAACAGTTAATGTTTCCCGAACCATTTTTTTAGTTTCTAAGAAATTAATGTTTTTATTTGCATCCGAATAATACAAAATATCTTCTTCGGACCAATCCTTTGCGTTAAGTAGGATGAAATCCTCAGAATTGGTTTGAGTAAATTTAGGAGCGTCAATAGCAATCCCTATTATTTTTTCATATTTAGGAAATTTGTTTTTTGTAACACCACATGCAATTTCAAGCAGCGCTTGTCTTTTAGGCCTATATTCATTATCGTAATCTCTATTTCTGGGATCGTGTAATTGTAAAAAGACATAAACTTTATCTTTATAAAAGGATGGCATAATAGATAAATTACGCATAAGCGTTGTCCCATCTCCAGGAAATCCCTCTATAGCTCGTGTCATAAGATCAGACAATGTTCTTCTAAAAAATCTAGGTTCTTTGGCCATTTCACAAATAGCGCTTTCACCTTTAAAGATGTTACTATTTCCTTTAAGAGTTTGATCTAAGGCATTTTGAGTAGTATATTGAAGTAAATTATCCCACAGCTCAGATGTTTTATTTGCTTCTTTTCTCCTTTTGTACAAAGCTGAATTTTCAAAGGAGTTCCACGCGCCTTCGGAAATCATAATACTGGTTGCTTTTTCATCTATAACTCCAACAAAATGTTTTTGCTTTACCGAATCAAAGTTTTGAAAGTAATTAGCTAACAGGTCTTCTTCTCCACAATAAATAATACTATCGTAGTGTTTTAAAGCCTTCTCTTTCTCTGAAAGATATTCAGAAAAATCGTATACAGTATCTAATTCTTTAAGAATGATTTCTAAATTAAAAGTATCAAAAATATGAACAGGCTTATTACTGTCGAGCTCCACAAGAAAAGGAATATCAAGTCCTAATCTTTCCATTTTACTGTAAGTTACAGCAAGACTTCCGTTAATATTTTCGGTTGAATGCCGCAAACAAGCTTCCGCTGCTCCATGTGCAATAATAATACTGTATATAGTTAAATTTTCATGAGGTATGAGTATCGGAAAAGGTGTTGTTTTTTTACTATCCAAATATATTTTATCGCGATTTTCAAGTACATATCTTCTTGCTCCTTCCGCTGTTCTTATTTGATTCTCAATTACATTTTTGTGCCAGCGTTTCCATTGCACATCAATATCACCCTCCAAATTATCGAATTTCCTACTTTCACGATCAAAAAATAAAAAAATCTTATTGTCAAAGACAGCCATTAAATCGCATAATTCCTTTGTATCTTCTTTGTAAGGATTTGGATAAGACCATAGTTTTAAGAAAGTAGCATCACATAGTTTTGCCAATATTCTTTCTGTTTCAGTATAACCTGTAGATTTTTCAATTGCCATTAGTTTTAATCTTTAAGAGATAATGTAAGGTAGCAAATATTTAGTGAGTTTCCCATAGTTTTATTCTTTTTTATTTGTTAATCAATGTTTTAAACATTCCTAATGTAAAATTTTGAGACTACGGAAAACCGTAATTAGTTCCTTTAAAGTTCATTTAGATTTGTAGATATAAAATTAACTACAATGAAAAAATCATTACTTTATCTGGTATTACTTCTCTCTGTTATTTCGTGTACAAACTATTACACTGTTAGTCTTCAGGAAGATACACCTCTTTACTACAGCAGTGACAGCAGTAGATCAGTTACCATTATTCCTAAAGATACGGAAGTTTTCTTGTCTTCAAAAGCTGGTAAGAAAAATTACAGCAAACTTAAATGGGGAAATTATTACGGGTGGGCTTATAAACCCAGCTACACAGCTTATAGCGGCTATTCTAAAACCTCATCGTACTCTTCTCCATCAGTAAGATCATCTTCTAGTTACAGTTCTCAATCAAATTCAGGTGGTTCAGTACATGTTAAAGGTTATACGCGAAAAGATGGTACCTATGTTAGACCGCATACAAGGAGTGCACCGAGAAGGAGGTAATTGCAATCAAAATTGATTGTCTCAAAAATACCTTGTCCACCCTTTCTGAAACCAACGGTTACGGCTTTCCGTAATGAAAATGGTGACCAAAAATTTACTTTTGATCTGGTATTAATCTGTTTTGATATCAAAATAATTATTAATTAATCTTTATTTGTACTATGAATACAATCGAAGCAATCAAACCAGGGCCCAAGCCTAAAAAACCAGATGGAGAACCTGACAGAAGAAGAAGGGTAAACCCTCCCAATCAACCAAAGCATCCAAAACTAAAACCTCACGAACACGAAAAAGGGGATTAGACTTGGATAAAATGTAAAATGTAGAAGCAGCTCATTGGCTGCTTCTTTAAATTATTATTTTTTTGAAATTAATTCTTATTTCCAAATTCAAATGATGTACTGAAATCTTCTTTTAGAATGATAAAAGCATCAAACTTTTTACCGTTTTTACTTTTCATATTCTTGATGAGTGATGTTTTGTTTTGAGTTAATAATAAAATAAGATCTTTACTACTGAGTTGAACTCCGCATATGGTTCTGAAGAGAATCCAATTACATTGTTCATCTGGACATTTTACAATTTTATCCCTGATAATAAGATGATGTTGTTGGCATTTGGGACATTTTAATTGGGGAATATTTTCTTGGGGAATATGGAGTGATAAAAGTTCGTTGGTGATTTCTGCTGTGTAGTGTTGGATGTCGTTCATGAATTGAGCTTTGTCCATTTCACCTTTTTCAATTTTATCAAGTGCCATTTCCCATTCTGAGGTCATCTGGACATTGGCTATTTTTTTGTCTTTGACAAGATGATAAACCTGTAAACCTTTATCAGTGGGAATTAATGTTTTGCTTTTTCTGGTGATATAGTTTCTGCTGAGCAGGGTTTCAATAATAGAAGCTCTGGTGGCTGGAGTTCCTATGCCTATGTTGGAGAGTGCTTTCTGCTCTTCTTTGTTTTCAATAGATCGGCCAGCATTTTCCATCGCTGATAAAAGATCAGCTTCTGTGAAAAGTTTGGGAGGTTGCGTTACTTTTTCCAGTAAGTCGGTTTTTGAGATCTTCAGCTCATCGCCGATTTTGAGTTCCGGAAGTTCAGTAAGAACTTCATTTTTATTATTGGAATTTTCATTATCAGTGAGAATTCCTTTGATGGCTCTCCAGCCTTTGTTGAGTATTTTTGATCCCTTGATCTGGAATTCATAATGATGAACTTTGATGGTGATGTGGTTGACTTGTTTGGTACAGGCATGGGATAAAGATTCCAATAAGCGGTAAGCAATCATCTCGTAAATGGCTTTTTCCGTAGCGGTAAGTGCAGAAGGTGTTTTGGTTGTTATGAGTAAACCATGATGATCTGTCACTTTTAAATCATTTACAATCCGCTTGTTGAAGTTTCCGAACTTTAAAGTTGATACAGCCGTTTTGAATGAGTCCGATGTATTGAGAATTCTGACCAGTTCAGGAATTTCAGTCCATAAATCTTCAAGAATATACTTGCTGCCGGTTCTGGGATAGGTAATGAATTTTTTTTCATACAAGCTTTGGGCAATCTGTAAAACCTCATCGGCAGAAAGGCCAAGCTTTCTGTTGGCTTCTTTCTGTAATTCCGTGAGATCGAAAAGTAACGGAGACTGTTCCTGCACTGTTGTAATGGATACATCTTCTACAACAGCTCTTCCCTCCCGCTCTATGGATTTTTGGATTTGTTCTGCCTGCTTTTTTTCTTCCCATTGTAATAGTGAAAGGCTGGTGAAGTCTGTATATTCTTTTCTATGGCTCAGCTGGATTTGAAAGTACTTTTGCTTGGTGAAGTTTTGATGTTGCAGGAATCTATGACAGATGAGAGCAAGCGTTGGTGTCTGCACTCTGCCTAATGAATAAACGTCTTGGTTTCCGGCAATAGTTAATGCCTGGGTAGCATTGATTCCTACAAGCCAGTCCGCTTCACTTCTTGCTTTTGCGGCCTGATACAATCCATCAAAGGCATCGCCTGGCTGAAGGTTTTTAAATCCGTCCTGTATTGCTTTTTCTGTAAGGGAACTGATCCATAGTCTTTCAAAAGGTTTATTGCATTGTATGTAGTGATAGATATAGCGGAAGATCAACTCTCCTTCCCTTCCGGCATCTGTGGCGACAATGATACTGCTGCATTGACTGATGACTTGCTTTATGGTGTTGATTTGTTTTAAAGCCGAAGGATCAGGCTCATAGCCTTTTGCTTTCTTTAGTTTTTTGGGAGTTAGAATAAAAGGGTTCGGAAAGATAGGCAAAGAGGCTTTGTTAAAGCCTCTTATATCATAATCCTCCGGCATTCCTAATGCGATCAGATGTCCTAATGCCCAGGTGACACAATATCCGTTCCCGGATAAATAACCATTTTTCTTTTCATGGGCTCCTAACAGTTGTGCGATTTCTCTTGTGACGCTCGGTTTTTCTGCGATGATTGTTTTCATATGATGGATTTAGATGATTATTATAGTTTTTGCCCTCTTGGTTTTCTAACCTTTTTTTGCTGATCCTCCTGCTGTTTATTGGCAGGCTGCTGCTGTTTTGATTCTAAAGGCTCCTCCACATTTTTAGTAGCTTCATTGGTTCTACCATGGGTGTTAACCGCAGTTTGGGTCTTATGATCTTCTGTAGGTTTTGCTTCTTCTTTGAACTTATTAGGATGATTGAATGAAAAGTCGGTTTTGGAAGTTTCTTTGTTGAAGGTAATATAACCTTGATAGGCTTTACCTTTAGCATCGGTAAGGCCATCAACGTACACGGTTTGCCCGGCTTTGAACTTTTCATATTGTGAATCGTCCAGTTCTTTTCCTCTGAATATTTTAGGTGCTTCTTGATCAGTATGTTGAGTTTGTTGTTGGTTATGATGATGCTGTTGACTTTGTTGGAGTGCCTGGTTATTGTTGAACAGAAATTCTACATACCGCTTATCCGCGTTGAACTGTACGGTGGCATCGAAAGATTCTCCTTTTTTAGAGGTCATACCTTCAAGATATAAAGGTTTTCCTTCCAGTAAGATTTGTTTCTGATGTTCATCAAGCCTAATTCCTTTAATTTCATCAGGAATTTTTATGTACTCCGCTCTATAGGCAACCAGTTCATTGGTTAGACGGTCACGGCTGATGACAGATGGAATGATTTCATCTGTTTTAGGATTGACCAGATCTACTACCCTACCCATATTCCCGGTTTCTTTCAGGTTCTTTTTGTCTTCATCACTAAACTGATGACCCAGGAATTTATTATTGAGGTTAGGTTCTTTCCGAATACCGTGCAGATGAACGGCAACCTGTCCTGTATCTCCTGTTTGAAGAGATAATCGAACATCCATCTTGCTGACTGCTGTTCCTAAATTAATGGTGATGGGAATTAATGTATTGGTTTTAAAACCTCTGAGTAATGAATCCATAGCATTCATTTTTTCAAGCTTCTCCTGATTAAGTCCGAATTTTTCCATCGTTTTCCAGTCGATCTGTTCAGGCTGAAAACGATATTCCTGATTGTCTGTGTTGTTGTCCATTGTATTTTGATTTTTAGGATTGTTATTATGTTGAGGTAAAACTTCGTAGTCTTTCAGCTTTTCTTTTTCTTCAAGTGATGCCTGATCGAAATATTTTTGAAGATCCTTGGCGGTATTAACAGCATCGTATTCTGAAACTTTGAAAAAGTTGAAATGCGTCGGATTTTTAAGCTGCCGGTAAAAGTTGGAAAAAAAGTTAGAGAATAGATCGCCGTGTTTATCAACCCTGATCAACTGCTCATTATCCTTTTTTTCTTGTGGAGGAACTTTTTGAAGATTCCCATCTTGATCAATTCCTTTGACCATTTCAACCTGATTGGTATGAATGTTCAGGACAAGGAGTGTGTCTGTTGCCGGTTTGAGTTCATTGGGTTCATGAGGGTTTATCAATTCATTTTCCATTGTATTCCATTTAATGGAACCAAGGTATAGGCTCAATTAAGAGAATCCTAAAGATTGGAATGGTGATGAATGGTTTGGCTGTGGATGACTTTTTACTATCAAGAGTTTAAACATTCTCGGATCAATTGATGGACATCAGAAAGCTTATAATACAGCTTTCCGCTGATGGTATAGTAAGGCAGTTTCTTATCAGTCCGGTACCGCTGTAATGATCTTGAGCTTATCTTTAAAAGCTGTAAAACATCCTGGTTATCCAGAAGTTGCTCTCCGTCTACTTCTATAAATCTGGACTGGTTCTTAAGCATCTGTTCTTTCAGTAGGTCAAATCTTTCCATGATTCTTTCCATCCAGGCAATAAATTCTGTTCTTTCGATATTCATAACTGTGATTTTTATGATTGTTGGTGATGTAAAATTGAACAAGAGAAATCATATAAAATCACTACTTTTTCGTAGTAACGAAAAAAGAATATAGAATGATGGAATCTTTGACAAAAGGATTGTAACTTACAAAGCATTTGATAGTAAGGATAACCGATTATGAGTGAAATGTCTGATTTTAAAGAAAATTATATTAAACAACTTGAAAAAGAAGCGGAAAAAGCATTAAAAGACAATGAAAAAATAATTCATGATTTTATACGTTTTGCTGCGACTAAAAATGTAGCATTAAGTACTCAGGATTTTAAATACACCCAGATTTCAGGTATTGTTGTTGAATCACCTGACATCCTTTTGAAGTTAAATGAAGATTTAGTTCCTGATAAAGACGGTCTATTAGATTATAAATTGCTCAGTTTTAAATTTAAAAAACAAATATTCTCTGACGGCTATTTTTTTGCAGACAATTATATAACAATGGCTAGTCCATTATTCCGACGAAGCTATTCCTCGTTAAATGGCTTCCAGCCTAGATTCATTAATAAATTTTGGGCTATGGAGCCTACCACTTATGATGAAATAAAAATAAGCTTGGATCAACACAATTTAAAAATTGATGTAAATAATGCTGCCATCTTAGAGTTAGATACTTGGTATGGTTCTGTTTTTAATGAAAATGTAGAAAACATTTCTGATCAATTGGTAAAACTAAGGCCATCACCGGATTTTAATGAGTCGGAAATTAACTTTTTCTTTGCAGATACATACTCCTTAGATATCAAATGGGCTTTATCAAAAAATATTAAAACGTTTCAGGCAGAAGAATTTAAAAGTGAACATATTAAAGTAAAAATTGATGATATTATTTATTTCCCTGTCAGATATATCCATGCAGAATTTGATATGAATACCCTTAGTTTTAGACATTTTGATGGAGCTTTTCATTTTTATACGGAAGAAGAATATTTCCGAAGACGGGATTCTGACCTTAACTACAACAGAAAAGATGATTCCCAAATTAAGTCAAAGTCAAAAAAATTGTTTAAAATAAATGGGAAAATACCTGTCGAAACTTGGGTAGATCTGACAGGTCATTTTTTTTCTAGAAATCCCTTGATCTATGAATATTTTAATGGAGAATATCCTCCTAATATAAAAGAAATTTTAGACTTAAAACGAAAGAATCAAACCTCTTAAAAATCCTTGAAAAACTATGAAATGTTGGATATGTCAAAATAATGAAGCAAATTCCGAGGAACATAAATTTAAGTCCTCAGATATCAGGCGTCAATTTGGTAAGTCATTTGATGCCATCTATTACGATGGTGAAAATTCGCATCCATTCAATTCACCAAAAGATAAACTGATCAAATTCCCAAAAGTAATTTGCATTGACTGTAACAATAACCAGACAAGAAATGCAGATATTGCATATACCGAATTCTTTGAAAATATTGATCTTATCAATAATATGATAGAATCCTCAAACCAAATTAACTATAAAGAGATCTTTGGTAATGATTGGAAATTGTCTAAAATGAACCTCTATCGATATTTTGCAAAGCATGCGGGATGCAAAATTATGACAAGTAATTTAGTGGATTATGTAGATATTACTCCACTGAGACTCTTCATCTTAGGACAGGAGCAAATAGGTAATTTTTATATTAAAATATACTTTAATAGGGTCACAAAAGAATTTACTGATTATCTTAAACTCGATCAAAACAATAAGTATAGAAGCAATATTGCGTTCGGATCAACTATATATATTGGACAAGGCAATGATACCGGTTTTGCAGGAAGTATTATAAATGGCTCCCTTCGTATAGAATGGTTTTATGGTAATCAAAATAATTTTAATAAAATTATTGATTTCAATACACATGTTGATAATGTTGAAATATTAAATACTGATGACTTTTATCCCAAAGCCTTGAAAGATTTCCAAAATGAAGATTTCTTTTCTTATTTGAATTTTGGAAAATATCATTTAAATGAAGAAACTCTTAAAAACGATTATCAATCCGTCTTCAAAAGCTTACAGATTGGGTAATATTAAACGAAATGTCAGATTAATTCGTTCTTTCATTCCCAGGATTGATTTCGCAATGCGATGCTCCCAGTTTTCCTGAAGATCACCTTTCATGATAAGTAAAGAACCATGAGGGAGTGGTAAACTGTATTTGCTTTGATGGTGGTCTTTTTTTCTGAAATCAAAGTTTCTGGTTTGTCCAAGGCTAATGGATGCAATAACAGGACGCTTACCATATCGGCTTTCCTTATCCCGATGCCAGGCAACGGAGTCATTATGATCACGATACAGGTTTAATAGGACACCATTGAACTGACAGCTAAATTCCTTCTCAATTCTTTGTTTTAAAGAAAACAATTCAGGAGTCCATGGGTTTGTTGGCTTTTGATCTGCTTCAGAATCATTATATTTTGAATCACCATACCAAGCGGTCAATCTTGGAGTGAGCACCATCTTATCGTACATTTTTTGAGTACGCTGTTCCCAGGGAGCAGTTTCCAACAATTCGTTTTTAAGCAGGTCGGCTTCTTCCCTGTTCAGGAAATTTTCTCTGTATTCCAAAAGGTCTTTTGGAAACTCATAAAATTCTTCTGCATCAAATAAACTCAGCTGGGTCATTTAACTTTAAATTATAATATTTATCTTAGCAATATCCCGTTACTACGGGATTTTTTTCATCATTTGTGTTTACTTCCCTTCGGGGAAGTTTTTTGATTATGCTATGTACTCAAAATAAATTCAATTCTTATCTCCCATTTTTTCTTTGATCTGTCTGATATCAGTTTTAATTTCTGTGATAAAGTTTTGAATATGATGTTCTGCAAATTCATCAGGCTCATATTCTTTGGTATTAATACTACAGGCAAATTCCCAGATTTCTTTAATTTCAGACAATGGAATTTTATAGGGCTCATAAAATTGATTGTCAGCCTTCACCCATATACCATCTGCTTCATGAAACTGAAACCTTTTATAACTGATACCATCATTGGTGGTAATGAAAACATACGTTCTGTCCGTTTTCAGGTCCGAAAGATTTTCTACATATTTTCCCACGATATAGGTTCCGTTCTTATAGGGGGGCATTGAATCTCCGTCAGCTGGAAATGCCCTAAACTTACCCCCTTTTAAAAAAGGTAATGATATGGTCTCCAGGCTTTCTATGTATTCCGGATCTCCATATCCATTCAGGTAGCCCATAGAAGCTTTTTGAGGGATAATCTCAATCTGGTTGTTTCCATCCTGATCAACCTTTATAGGCAGAACAATCCTATTCTCAGGAAGCTCCATAATCTCATCAATTGAAAATTTACTGAGATCTACAGTCAACAATAAGTCGATGCTTATGTTATAGAATTTTGAAATTCTAAGCAATATTTCAATAGGAGGTTCTGTTCTGCCATATTCATAGGCTACATATCTGGATCGGGTAAGAATTAATAGATCTGCCAGTTCTTGCTGAGTCATATTTTTCTTTCCTCTCAAAAACACGATGTTATCAGAGAATTTTGACATTGTTACAATTTTAGACAACAAAAATACAAAATATGTTTCAAAACGTGACTAATTTTGTTACATGGAAAGAGCAATTGTACATATGGATTTGGATACGTTCTTTGTTTCCTGTGAAAGGCTGAAAAACTCTGAACTGGAGAATAAGCCTGTCATCATCGGAGGTGGAGACCGTGGTGTAGTGGCGTCATGCTCTTACGAAACCCGCTTTTTCGGAGTAAGAAGTGCAATGCCGATCAAAATGGCTTTGCGGCTATGCCCCGGAGCCAAAGTAATTAAAGGAGATATGGAAATGTATTCCAATATGTCCCATAGGGTAACTGAGATTATCCGGGAAAAAGTTCCTGTTGTGGAAAAGGCAAGTATCGATGAGTTTTATTTGGATCTTTCCGGAATGGATAAGTTTTTCGGATGCTATAAGTGGACCCATGAAATTGCTGAAAGCGTACAGAAAAATACAGGATTACCGATAAGTTTTGCTTTATCCACCAATAAAACCGTCTCCAAAATCGGAACCGGGGAATCAAAGCCAACCGGAAGATTGGAGGTTAAACAACGTGACATCCAGCCATTTTTGAATCCGCTTTCAGTAAAGAAGATTCCTATGGTTGGCGATGTGACCTTTCAGTTGCTGTCAAGACTGGGGATCAGAACGATACAAACGCTTTCAGAAATGCCTGTTGACGTTCTTCAGCAGCTGATTGGCAAAAATGGAAATGAACTTTGGAAAAAAGCACACGGGATTGATGAAACCCCTGTGGTTCCCTACTCTGAACGAAAATCCATTTCTACAGAAGACACTTTTGCCCAGGACAGCATAGATATTCAGGGAATCAAAAGTATTCTTTCGGGAATGGTTGAAAAGCTCTGTTATCAGCTCCGGGCAGAGAAATGGCTGGTATCGGTAGTGGTGGTTAAAATCCGATATTCCAATTTTGATACGGAAACCAAACAATGCAGGATTCCTTATACTTCAGCTGATCACACCCTGCTCAGGTATGTTTTGGAATTATTCACAAAAGTATATACTAGGCGTATGAGAATAAGACTGGTCGGCGTAAAGTTTACCGGACTGGTTCACGGATGCCATCAAATGGATCTTTTTGAAGATACAGAAGAACTGATCTCCCTGTACCAAACGATGGATAAAATTAAGAACAGGTTTGGAACTTCAAGTGTAGGAAGAGCTTCAGGTTTATTAAAATAAGTATAAGATGTTTCTGAATTGTCATTCTTATCATAGCCTAAGGTATGGAACCATTTCTATTAAAGAATTGGTAGACCAGGCTGTACATTTTAATATTAAAACCTTAGCTCTTACAGATATAAATACCATTACCGGAATCTATGATTTTTATAAGCTTTGTCAGGAGTATAATATCAAACCGATTGTCGGAGTGGAAATACGGGTTCAGAATGAACTGTATTATATTTGCCTGGCCCGAAATCAAAAAAGCATTGCAGAAGTTA
Organism: Chryseobacterium lineare; assembly: GCF_977014045.1. NCBI lineage: Bacteria > Pseudomonadati > Bacteroidota > Flavobacteriia > Flavobacteriales > Weeksellaceae > Chryseobacterium > Chryseobacterium lineare. The sequence continues at coordinate 2,038,545 of NZ_CDRNIQ010000001.1, forward strand.
ACAGGCTTTTAACCGCATTTAACTGTGAAGACATTGAAATTCCTAAAGCCAATCCTGATTTTACAGATACTTTTGTTATTTACCCACTGGAGAATATTCCTGAAAAATTAGCAGATCATGAATTTATAGGCATCAGACAGAACCAGCTCAACCTTTTGATTCAACCGGAATTAAAACAGTTCATCCATAAAATGGTTATTCTTCGTCCGGTTACCTTTACAACCCCTGAAGAATATGAGCTTCATAAGATATTAAGAGCTATTGATCATAATACATTGATCAGTAAACTTACAGAAGCTGATTACTGTAAAGAGAACGAAATGTTTACTGATAAAAAAGAGCTTCTGGCTCAATTTTACCATGAGCCACAGATTATTGAGAACACAAAGTATATTGTCAATAGCTGTCATTTTGATTTTGATTTTTCAACCCCTAAAAACAAAAAGAATTTCACAGACAGCAAAGAAAATGATTCTAAGCTTTTAAAGAAGTTATCGTATCAGGGACTTTCAAAAAGATACTCCGAGGATAACCTGCAGGCCAAAGCAAGAGTGGATAAAGAACTGAGGGTTATTGAACAACTTAATTTCTGTGCTTATTTTCTCATCACCTGGGATATTATCCAATACAGCAACCGGATGGGATTTATGCACGTAGGAAGAGGCAGCGGTGCCAATTCCATTGTCAGCTACTGCATCGGCATTACCGATATATGTCCTCTGGAGCTGGATCTGTACTTTGAGAGGTTCCTCAACCTCAACCGTAAAACGCCTCCTGATTTTGACATAGACTGGAGCTGGCAGACAAGGGATATCATCTTGGAATATATTTTTGATAAATATGGTAAAGACCATGTTGCTTTCTGTGGAACTAATGTTGAATTCAAGTACCGTTCTATTTTCCGGGAAGTAGGAAAAGTATTCGGGCTTCCGAAAGATGAGCTTGATATACTGGCAACAAAACCCATCCAGAAACATGATACTAATTCGGTATCCAGACAGGTTCATTACTACGGAAAATTGTTGGAAAAGTTTCCTAACCAGAGAAGTATGCATTCCTGTGGAATCCTGATCTCCGAAGAACCTATCACCAATTATTCCGCATTAGAAATGCCTCCCAAAGGTTTTCCGATCGTACAGTTCGATATGTATACCGCCGAAGAAATTGGTCTTGAAAAATTTGATATTCTCTCACAGAGAGGATTAGGAACTATAGATGACACTGTAAGGCTGATTAAGGCAAAAAGAGGAATTGATATTGATATCCGGGATACCTCGCTCTCAAAAGACGAAACCCGATGCAATGAATTCTTAAGTTCCGGAAAAACCATCGGCTGTTTTTATATTGAATCTCCTGCTATGCGTGGATTACTCCGCAGGCTGAAATGCAACAACTACAAAGTATTGGTTGCTGCCTCCTCCATTATCCGGCCCGGGGTGGCCCAAAGCGGAATGATGCGGGAATATATTTTCAGGCATAATAATCCTACAAAATTTGAGTATTTCCATGAGGTTTTTGAAAAGGAATTAGGAGAAACTTATGGAATCATGGTGTATCAGGAAGATGTCATTAAGGTTGCCCTTCACTTCGGAGGATTATCCGCCCCTGATGGTGACGTACTGAGAAGAGCGATGAGCGGTAAAGGCCGTTCTTTATCTGCATTACAGAAAGTAAAAGATAATTTCTTTGAGTCCTGTAAAAGATTGGGACACCCTGAACAGTTATCTATGGAAGTATACCGGCAGATCGAATCCTTTGCTGGATACTCATTTTGCAAAGCACATTCTGCTTCCTATGCCGTAGAAAGTTACCAGAGTTTATATCTCAAGGTCTATTATCCAATCGAATTTATGGTTTCTGCTATCAATAACGGAGGAGGATTCTATAGAACCGAAGTCTACATTCATGAGGCCAGAATGTCGGGAGCTGCAATTCATAATCCCTGTATTAATCTAAGTGAATATCAAACAACGGTTCATGGTTCGGATGTTTATTTAGGCTTCATGCATATTGAAAGATTGGAAACAAGGTTAGCAAAACTGATTCCTGAAGAAAGAACCCTGAATGGAGAGTACACCTCTCTTGAAAACTTTGTTAAAAGGATTTCTATCGGCATCGAAACATTGCAGATTCTAATCTTTATCGGAGCATTCCGCTTTACCGGAAAACAGAAGCATGAGCTGCTCATTGAATCAAGATTTCTGTTGGGAACTCATAAAGTTGCTTTCAGGCATCTGACTTTACTGGACGAACCTCAGAAAGATTATCAACTTCCCACCATAGAAAGAAATCCATTTGAAGATGCTTTTGATGAAATAGAGATATTAGGATTTCCTGTTTCTTTTAGCTCTTTTGATTTATTACAAACCCGGTACAGAGGTTCCGTTTTAGTAAAAGATTTATTGAAGTTTCATAAATGTCAGGTTAAGATGCTTGCTTATCTTATTTCACGAAAGCATGTTCCCACCAAAAAAGGAACGATGTATTTCGGAACCTGGATCGATGCTGAAGGAGAATACTTTGATACCGCTCATTTTCCAAACTGCCTTGAAGAATATCCTTTTCAGGGCGGTGGCTGTTATCTTCTATTGGGAACCGTAGAGGTCGATTTCTATTTTCCTACTGTTACCATTCATAAAATGGCCAAAATGCCTTTTATTCCGGATCCCAGATATTCTATGGATAAAGAAAAATCCTTGGAAGCTCAACGTAATCTGCATGAGGATGTCAGTATGACCTGGAGAAAGCCTTATCCTCAGGAACATGAGATTGGATTACCAAGGCAAAAGATGTAGCATCCGAAATTACTAAAAAAAGATATCTTTAATTATTTTCAGTATTTATCTAGACTTCTCTTAATAAAAAAAGGAGTTATCTTTCGATAAGCTCCTTAATTTAAAATAACTATAAAGTATTAGTGAGAAGTAACATCTAATAAAGCCGGTAGATTCTTATCCCAACCACCACCAAGTGCCTCTATACACGGCAACACTTGCTTTCAACTGATTGACCTTTTTTCCAACCAGTTCAAATTTATTGTACAAATCTAAATTTATACTTACTTTTGTACAATGAAAGATTAGGAAGAATTGAAAAGAAAATACTGGAGATTTCCCCGGAACAATTAAACAAAGAGGGCGGAAGCAATTGCATTTATTTTACGGCTTTCGACGATGTTTTATCGTTAGGCGTATAGGAAAAGAACGAATTGATCAACCAAATGACGAGGGAACGAAATATCTATTCCCAAAACCTAACCTGGAGAAGGATTACATTAGTGGATAAATAAGACTGCAAGGTTCAACCGCTCATTTGGGTATATTGCAAACTCAAAATCGACAAGATGCCTATCTTGTCGATCAACTAATAACAATAATCGAATGAATGGATGAAAATCTTTTCCTATGGTTCGATTTCCTGGCGAAATTACAAAAATTTGAGTAAAACTATGCTTTCCACAGCCTTTCATTTCGGGTTCCAATTTATTTGAATTATCATTATACAGGAAACAGCAAATAAAAAGGCTAAATTTCACCGGTATGGCCAATGCCTTTGTGAAAATGATCCGTCTAATCGTTTATCAATCCGTACCATACCATAATGAAAGTCTATATATCAGAACAAGAATCATCACCCGAGACAGCTTTCGGCATTCTTATCCTCGATAACTTTTATCAGTTGCGGAAACATCGATATAGAAGATAATATTCCGGCAGCGATTTCCAACAGGCTTTCATCATCGGAGTCTACTCATTCCCTTATTATCCCTACGCTTCATCTTTGGTATTTTTCACTAGACCAATGCTCCCTGAAAAGAAAATTAAGCCAAGAAAACCAACGACACCCAAAGTAGTGTAGCCTGGCTTTTATTGATGAGCTCATACCCCGAGTATATTAAACCAACGATGCCAAGAACTGTCAGTATGGTTCCAAAAATTCTTTTAACGTTATAGCTTTTTATTTTAAGGATATATTGGATGTTAATCAATTATATTTTTATTGATAATGCTTGTCTACTATATGCTTTAAGTCAATCCCTTGTTTAATTTGGCTCAAAAGAACCAAATCATCGATAAAAGTGTTTGAAGATGAACTCTTTAGGTTCAAAGAACCGACATTTGAAGATCAATTCTTTGTTATTTTTTCCGCCACGCAATCATCTCGTCCCAATTATCCGCCTATATTTAATATATGATTATGTTGATTCAAAATTTTGGACAAAATCGCTCATAGCAGCTTCTACAGCATTTTTTTAGAGGCCTGTATAAAATAGCATTATATCCGTAGGAAGCTCCTTTCTTCACGATTTAAACCTACTTCTAATAATATAAGAAAAATTAGTATGATTTATAAAGTTTTCTAAAACAAAATCTAAAGCAAGAAAGAGGATTGAAACAGCTATTTTCAAATGAGGAGGACAATCTCAATCAGTAATATTCTGCGAAATTGTTCCACACGCGATTACTAGAACTGTTTCCCCAATAACAGCTGTTATAATGATCCAATATATAATTTTTTCCATTCAAAAGAAATCTGAACAAAATAAAACTAAACTTAATCTAAATACACACCTGGCTAATTTTAATAAATGTCTATTTAATATATTTATTTTCAAATTGTTTGCCATACAGTTTTCTAGCTAGTATGACAATGATGTGGCCGATCATTGGATAGATTATAATACAAATCCCTATGATTAAGCCAGTTCCAAATAAGCCAAATATAATATGTAAAACTTGCATAGAATCCTGAAACATACCAAAAGAGATCTGATCTGAAAAGTAAATCCATTTTGAACGTTTAATTCCCATCACCAGCAATATAAGCCAAAATCCTAAGAATGAAGCATTAAAGATCCGGCTTCCCAGAAAAATAGTCTTTTTAACTTTTGGTCTCATTCCTTTTACAATTTCCAGGATAAAACTTACAGAAGACAACAGAATAGTGGTATTAATCCCGATGATAGTTCCCATAGAATGAGCCACCGTAATGTGTGTTCCATGTGTAAAAAGATTAATGGCAGGAATGGAAATCAACAATGCCAAAAACAGGTTCAGAAAGATCCATAACTCTGATAACATCAGCATACGGTAAGATACTGAAAACTGTTTCTTACTTTGTGCCGGAATATCTTTTTTCCAAAGATAGATGATTCTTAGCAGGATGATCCATTCCGTCATACTGATGATATATGCTAAATAACGGATCCATTCTGCATTCGGAACGGGATAAATGTGATGTGCCCAATTGAACATCACATTAATAAGACCGAGGAAGAAAAAAAGAATCCCGTTTTTGAATGGCTGTAACCTGACTTTCCACTGTTTCTTTCCATTACATACATAGAGGTACCGTATACCAACATATTCCATGCCCCTACATAGGCACCGCCTGCTTTCCACTGCATCGTAAGGTTTTGAGTATAGTGTTCTCTGAAGTAAGGCAGGATCCAGAGGTGAGCTTCTGTAAAATGAAAAATCATCAATACGATTCCCGTTCCCCACATCCAGTAATATACAGGCCAACGGGAAAAAGTACGCCACATCACACGAAAATAATAAATTCCGAACAAGATCCATCCTAAAAGAATAGGTACATAGAAACCATGAGGAAATTCAAGGTATTCTTTTCCTTCAAATTTCTTGAATATATAACAAGCCGCTATCAATATACCCGTAAATGTAAAGACCCAAAATTGCCACTTCATAATCCCTGAGCTTGTCTTATCATTCTGGATATACCACATGATCCCGCCAATAGCTGTCATAAAGATCCATGAAAGCGCAAAAAGAGTATGTAACGGCCGAAGAACAGTAAATGGAAATATGGTTTTAGCAAAATCCGGAACCGCATACTGTACACCAGATAAAAAACCAACAAAAAGACACAGTACCAGGCTCAGCAGCCCGATCAGTATATAATAGAAAGGATAAGCGTTATTTTTCATTTTTTACTTTTTGTGGATAGTCTACCCATCCGCCATAATTGATCACAGCATTCTGCGTTGGATAATAACCCGTTCTATCAACTTCTTTTAAAAATTGTAGGATCTGGTCCTGCTGATCAGGCGAAAAATCGAATTTGGGCATGGATTTGATCCCGCTGATCATCATTACCTTTAGATATTCATCACTTTTATCAGGCCTGGACGTAACATTAGTAAGATCCGGGCCTAAATATCCCCCCAGACCATACAGTTGATGACAAGCATTACAATTATTTTCCAGCCATAGTCTCTCACCGTTCAAGGCTTTTTCTGAAAGCTTAAAATCACCGTAATCTGCCTTTTCAGTATAAATTTCTCTATTGTAGAATGCGTAGATGAAAACCATGAAAAGAAAGATGCCCGCGTAGTATTTATTCATCTTCATTGATATTATGTTGTATGAATCTAAGTCTGTAGTGATCTCCAAATAAAACATTCTTCCTATTGGGGACGTTAGGAGCCGGGATCTGCCGGAATAAGGCTGAGTAAAAATGTGTACTTTTTTTCTGCTTCTGAACATATAGGATAATTTCCATCCGCGTAATACTCCTCATAATGAATATTTTAATTACTTGAAATGATGATAATACAACCTCGAATCATATACTCCATTGATCACTTTATGTATAGAATAACATGATTTATGACACAAAAATAGAAAAAAAATCTATAATAAGACAAAAATGTCTTATTTATAATATCTTTGTGCAAGTAAACTAGATTATTAAAAAAAACCGAAACAATGAACGCAAATTTATCTTCCGCCCACAGAATTCTGTTTCTGAATACTTTGGCATTTACGATCTGTTTTGCCTGTTGGACTTTAAACGGTGTTTTAGTTACTTATCTTGTTGACAACAATATTTTCAACTGGTCTGTGGTAGAAACAGGCTGGCTTTTGGGAATCCCTATTCTTTCAGGCTCTATCATGAGACTTCCCTTAGGGATTTTAACAGATAAATATGGAGGAAAACCTGTATTCTCAACTTTACTTTTACTTTGCAGCATACCTTTATTTTTATTATATTTTGCAGATTCTTATTGGATCTATTTGTTATTAAGTGTCCTATTCGGAATGGTGGGAACAGCATTTGCCGTAGGTATTGCCTTCACTTCTGCTTGGTACCCGAAAGAATGGCAGGGACGTGCATTGGGAATATTCGGAATGGGAAATGCAGGAGCTGCTCTTACTACATTTTTTGCTCCTACTCTGCTCAATTATCTATCTGCTGATGATCCGGAAAACGGATGGAGAACGCTTCCCATCATCTACGGAATTACGTTAACGATCATCGGATTTATATTCCTGTTTTTTGTTGAAAATAAAAAAGCAGCAGTTCAGAACAAATCAGTAAAACAGCTTCTTAATCCTTTAAGCAAAATCAGGGTTTGGCGATTCGGTCTGTATTATTTTCTGGTATTCGGCCTGTTTGTTGCTTTCTCACAATGGTTATTGCCTTATTATGTAAGTGTTTACCAAACTTCATTGGTTTTAGCAGGACTTCTTACTTCCGCATTCAGTTTACCGAGCGGTGTGATCCGTGCATTTGGAGGCTATCTTTCAGATAAATTCGGGGCCAGAAAAGTCATGTACTGGGTACTCTATTCTTCTCTGGTCTTAAGCGGATTATTGATGCTTCCTAAAATGGAGATTTTGACACCGGGAAAAGGAATCACTGCAAAAAAAACAGGAACAGTTCAAACCATTGAAAAAGATAAGATCATTCTTGATAACGGGGAATTCAGCATCAGTTCAAAACCTGAAATACCTCAGCAAACCTCTGTATTACCCAAATCATTTTCATGGCAGGAAGTTTTGGTAAAACACAATGAAAAAGTACAGAAAAAACAACTTTTAGCACAGGGCATTACCCTCATCAAATTTGAAGCACATATATGGGTTTTCTCCATTCTTGTCATTCTTATTGGCATTATGTGGGGAATCGGTAAAGCGGCCGTCTACAAACATATCCCTGAATACTTTCCGAACGAAGTGGGTGTTGTTGGTGGAATGGTAGGGCTTATCGGTGGTTTAGGAGGCTTCATTGGACCTATCTTATTTGGTTATCTCCTAGATTTTTCAGGATTATGGACCAGCTCATGGATTTTCGTGTTCCTGGTTTCAACCATATCTCTTTTCTGGATGAATACAATAATCAAAAAAATGACACATAAAGAAGCACCACACATTAAGGATAGAATTGAACATGTCAATTGCAACAAAGATTAACATTAAACCCCAAAATAAACAACTAAAAAGATGAATGACTCACATTGGCTCACCAACTATGACTCTTCCAACGAAGAATTCTGGAAACGCAGCGGCAAAAAAACAGCATGGAAAACATTGACCATTACAACTGCGGCTCTCACCTTATCTTTCGCGACCTGGTTTTTATACAGCGTTATCGTTATCAAACTTCCTCACATTGGCTTTCAGTTCACAGATGACCAGCTATTCTGGATGGGAGCAATGCCCGGATTAGCGGGAGGGCTTCTAAGAATTGTCAATACATTTCTAATTCCTATCTATGGTACCAGAAAGGTAGTTTCTGTCAGTTCACTCATCAAGATCATTCCTGTGGTCATGCTTGGATTTGCCGTTATGAATCCTGAGACATCCTTTACTTATTTTATGGTGATTGGATTCTTGTTGGGAATCGGTGGTGGAGACTTTTCATCTTTTATGCCTTCAACATCCTTATTTTTCCCGAAAAAAGAAGCCGGAACCGCACTCGGTATTCAGGCTGGAATCGGTAATTTTGGAGTAAGCCTGGTACAGTTGCTTTCACCACTTGTGATCAGTTTAAGTATCTTTTCATTCATGGGGGGTGGCGAGATCATTGTGGAAACAGGAAAAACCATCTACTTGGAAAATATTGCGTTCATCTATGTTATTCCACTATTTATCATTGGAATCTGGGCATGGTTCTCATTAAAAAGTATTCCGGTAAAGGCATCTTTCAAAGAGCAATTGGACATCTTCAAGGATAAACATACCCTGTACTGTACAATGACCTATATCATGACCTTCGGGATTTTTGCAGGGTTTTCGGCATCCTTCCCTATGATGATCAAAAACCTGTATGTTCCTTTAGACAAAAACCTTGATCCGCTACAGTTTGCATTTTACGGACCGCTTATTGGTTCAGCATCCAGAGTGATCTTTGGAAAAGTTGCTGATAAGATCGGAGGTGCATTACTTACACAGGTTACCGGAATAGCATTGATCATCCTGATTTGCAGATTGATTCTCGGAGGATATTTAACACCTACTTCTCCCGATCAGTTCGAGGGTTTCCTATTTATCGTTTTAGCCATCTTTTTCTTCACAGGAATTGGAAATGCAGCAACGTTCAAGCAATTCCCAGTCATTTTCTCAGATTCTCCGAGAAAAGCAGCCGGAGTTATAGGCTGGACTGCAGCAGTGGCCGCTTTCGGACCTTTTGTGTTCAATGTTTTGATCACACAATCCAGAATGATGACAGGTGATTCAAGGCTCTTTTTCTGGTTTTTGGTAGTGGGTTGCGTAATGGCTACAGCTGTCAACTGGAATTTCTATACCAAATCTGGATGTGAAAGACCTTGTTAATAATAAAACTTAAAAAAAATGAAAAGAAACCTCATGTTACTGATGATGATGATATCCATCATCCTGAATGTTGTTCTGATCTATAAATTCTTTTATCAGGGAGAAAAAGTGATCATTAAAAAAGACAGCAGATCCGAGATAAAAATGACCAAAGAAAACCGTGAATATGTGATGGCAGAAATGCGGGGTTTCTTGGAAAGTGTACAAAAGATCAATGACGGAATTGCTAAAAACGATCCCAATATGGTCGCCGGTGTTGGTCAGCAATCCGGAGCCTGTAAGATAAATACCATTCCTCAGGGACTGGTAAGATCTTTACCCTATGAGTTCAAACAAATGGGCTTTCATACCCATGAACTTTTTGATGTAATGTCAAAAATGGCCAAGCAAAAATACAACAGACAGGAAATTCAGGTGAAAATGAATGAACTTCTCAACAACTGTGTTGCTTGTCATCAAACTTATAAAATAACCGCTGAACCTTAATGAAATGTTTAAGAACAAAATTACTTTAGGCATTTTAAGCCTCGCTTTCGGATTGGCCAATGCACAAATGGATAGTCTGAAAATGAACATTGATCTGCGAACACGAGCAGAACTGGATAATGGAGCAAGAACCCTCATTCCAAAAGGGAAATCTGCAGAGACAACTGTTCTTTCCCGTGCTCGAGTCGGAATAGATTATTATTATAAAAACCTGGAAGTTTACATCAGTGCACAGGATGTAAGAACATGGGGAGAAACAGCTTCCAATACAGGAAAAAATCAGAACTTCACCATTCACGAAGCCTGGGCAAAATATCAGTTTTCAGACCAATTTTCTTTGAAACTAGGGAAACAGATTCTTTCCTACGACAACGAACGTTTACTTGGGACATTGGATTGGATGATGCAGGGACGAAGTTTTGAAACTTTGAAAGGTATTTATACCCTAAGTCCGAATTCTAAAATCGAAGCTGCAATCACCTACAACAATGATGATAATGATACCAATGATTTGTCCGAAAAAGAGATTTACAGCATTTCGGAGGGTGGAGAAATCACAAAATCACTTCAGGTTTTGCATTATCAATTTGCCGGAAACAACAAATTCCAATTCTCGGCCATCGCTCTGAATAATATTTTGCAAAATCCATCAGGTACCCATTATGATATGTTGACAATGGGAATCAATGCGAAAAAATATTTCGAAAACATCGGTTTTTTCGGTTCAGCATATTATCAAACGGGTAAAAACACAAGCGCTCAGACCAAGTCTGCTTATCAGTTTTCAATCAATTCAGATTTTCTGATTCATCCAAAGATTAATATTGTTGCCGGGACGGAATGGCTTTCCGGTAGGAGTTATGATACTTATTCCGGAGAAAACAGATCGTTCAGCCCTTTGTATGGAACCAATCACCTGCATAATGGGTTTATGGATTATTTTTATTTTGGAACGAGCCATTTTAACGGTTTCGGGTTGAATGATTATTATCTTAAATCTACTTTTAAGTTTAATTCTAACTCCATAATTACGGGTAACCTGCACATTTTCACTACAAACGGAAAACTGGGTGAGAATAATCTGGAAAAAAAATATTCATCTTATTTAGGAAGCGAACTGGATCTGGTTCTCATCCAAAAATTCTGGAAAGTGATCACGGTAAACCTAGGTCATTCCTTTATGTTTGCAAGTGACAGTATGAAAGTCCTTAAAAATGTTTCAGAACCAAAAGATCTGCAAACGTGGACGTGGCTTGCTCTGAAAATTGCGCCTAATTTCAAACTGAAATAATTTGTCTTAATCGATGAAAGTCATTAGAATTTTAGTGGCTTTCATTTTTTTAAGCTTCACTTCAACTTTATACCAAATATGAATCTCCTAAAATCTGTGGTTTCGGCGAGGTTTTTGTATTTTTACAACCAAGTTAGTAGTTTAATCATTAATAAGAATAAATGTTGATATTTTCGAATACATGTCAGTATGCAATAAAAGCATGTATTATACTTGCCATTGAAAGGCGGAAGATTGGGATCGCAGATATTTCGGAAAAAATAGGCACCCCTACCCCTTTCACTTCCAAAATTTTACAGCATATGACCAGAAAAAAACTGATTTCTTCAGGAAAAGGAAAAGGTGGTGGTTTTTATCTCGATGATGAACAATTTGAGAATCTGACAATCAAAGACATCTATGAAAATTTTGAAGGTAAGGAAGTTCTTACCTCATGTCTTTTAGGGTTATCCTTATGTAATGGGGAAAATCCCTGTCCCATTCATCACCTTGCTGTTGCTGTAAAGGAAAAAGTGATGATCATGTTCCAATATAAGATCAAAGATCTGAAAGATCTTGGAAGTGTAATGAAGCTGATGAATGAGCCAGGAGTATTTTAAATTCTACAGCTTATAACTGCGGAATCTGGATCTGATCAATTTTTGATCTGTATGATTTCAGTTCAGAAAAAATACGGTCTACTTTTGATCTGAAATAGTTTGTATGGGCAAAAAGATCTTCATAATAAGCAATTCCTTTCAGTAAATTAGCTTTGAAGCTCTCCCATTTTTTCACCTGAGATTTGGTGATCTCTTCAGAAAAATCGGCTATTTCGTTTTTAAGATGATCCACATACAGTTTCAATTCGTTGATAAAGACATTTGGACGGCGTTCATCCGGCAAAACATTTTCGTATCCGTAAATATGGCGAACCATTTCCGAAAGTGAAAGTTCTCTGTCGAAAAAGCTAAGATTAGGTCCCGGGCAAATAACAACTCCCTGTTTCTCACCTTTTATCGGCAATCCGTGTTCCAGATAAGCGGAATTGACAAGACCTACACAAAGGCAGGATTTATCGGTGATATTTTTTCTGCTTTTTTCGTATTGTTTATCTGTAAGATTTGCTCTGTTATTTTCCAGCTCATCCATTTTGATATCCTGATATTTTTTTGAAGCGGTACAGGTTCCTTTCGGATCAAATTCTTTGCTTAAAGCCAAAAGTTTTTTAGGACATGAACTCCCGAACTTACTTTTTGCTATATTTTTTTCCTTGATGATCTCATTGCTTGTTCCTTTGATTGTATTGAACGGAACTCCCAATGGTGATATGTTGCTCAGATAGAAGTCTTCTTCTTTTCCTTTCACCAGAAGATCTCTTGTTTCCTGATCGAGAGAAGTAGCTTCCGGAACCAACAAAAACGGAGAACCCCATCCTACACTGTCTGCATTATAATTTGAGAGAAGAAATTCGTGTTCTTCAGAAGTTCCTACACCGCCTTGTACAGAAATTTTAATGTCTAAAGGCTCGGAAGGAGCCGTTTTACCCTTTTGTTTCAATGCTTCGCTCCATAAAGAATATGCCGAAAACTGGAGCTCACTCTTTTTTTGTTTGAATTCCTCCATGATTGGACCCATCAAAAGTCCGTCCGTAGCAAAAGCATGACCACCACAATTCAAACCGGATTCTATTCTGTATTCCGAAACCCAAAGTCCTTTTTTTGCAAGAAAATTTCCCTGGATCATCGCTGAACGGAAATCACTTACCTTGATGATGATCTTCTTTTTCAGTTCTCCGTTTTCATTAGGAAAAAAGTGTTCAAATTCCTCCAGATAGCTGTATAATCTGGGATTCATCCCTGCTGAAAACACTACAGATGAAGACAGTTTACTCTTCGCAAAACCACGCAGAGAAGCATGGGCATCATTATAAATCGTAGGAAGCTGTACATCCTTCACGAAGTTGTCCTTATCTACTTTGGTCATGATGTTGACATCAATTTCGCCCGGAAAAAGGTTTTCATCAATGAATTTTTTAATGTCTGCTGCGAGATCGTTTTTCTTATCGAGAATGTTCTGTAATCCTTTTTTGAAATCGGAAGTACTCGGCAACATTCCGATAAACTGTTTTAAGCTTTCTGTGTTTTTGGTAATTTCTTCTTTAAAATCTTTACATTTTTTCGTAACAATATCATCCATCATATCCAGATATGCCGTGATTCTTCTCGCTCTGTGATCTTCCGATTTTATGGAAATGGCAGAATAATCAAAATTGAATTTCTTACTGTAAAAATCTCTCATTCTTTCCACGATCTCATCATCGATAATAGACACTACGGAAGAAATTCCAAACTGGGCAACACGGATCGGACTGTCTATGGTATAAGCCAGTCCCATTACAGGAATATGAAAATTGTGTACTGGTTTTTTGTTCATTATTTATTAAATTGGTTTAGATTGATATTTTTAAATTCTTTATTGATGTAATTCTTTATTCTTAAAGCTCTGATAAACATCCCGATCGAGATCATAATGACCACCGAAGCAAAAAGCAGCCAGTATTTTGCACTTAAAAATGGAATGTAAACGATGGAAAAGAATCCCGAAAGTCCCAAAATAACCTCATTACATATGATCCCGAAGATCATGATCACAATACTGGTCTGAAGGAATTTGTTGATCTTGATATTTTCCAGATGCAGCATTTTCCAGATCAGGAAAAGACTCACTCCCATCAGTAAAACCAAGTGCAAATACCCGATCACGATATTGATATTGCTGAAAGCGTAAATTCCCAGTTCAGGAATTGCCGATAAGATCTGAAGAATGAATTTTCCTAAAAATGCAAAGCCTACAACCACAAGAAGCCATTTTTGTATGACATGCTGTTTTTTGAATAGTTTGGTTTGCTCGAACCATCTCCAAAGTTTAATTGCTCCTATAATCTGAAGGATAGAAATCACACCGAAAAAGATGTGAAGGAGCTCCGGCATATCTATCCATAAAATGGAAAGTCCATATCCGAAAAAGCATCCAACAGCCAATAAGCGGAAAATGGTTTTATTCAGTTTTTCCTGAATTTGAACGCCGTATTTTTTCAGGGAGATCAAAAACAAACCTATGGAGGAAAACAGGAAAAATCCGTTATACTGAAAATGAAGATAAAAATAGGTAGAAGCTCTGAACAGCACATCGAACTCGTCTTTCCTTGCCGAAAAATATCCCAACCCGAAAATTCCGATTGCCGACAATGTAGCAAAGAATGCTCCTGACTTCAGCCAAAAGGTTTCAGGATTCTTATTTTTCCTAAGATCAATCAGTAAAAATAGATAATAAGCAAAACCGGTAAATAAAGCTACTGAAGAAAACACGATGGAAAGCCAGAAATACCCTCCATAAAGAAAAGTAATCAGCATTCCGTATGAACCTATCTGATTAAAAATCTGCAAAAGCTGATATTTTGAAACAGCAATTCCAGCATCACTTTCAGTCAGGTATTTCGTAACAAAAAGATAAATCGCTGCCGAAACCCATCCGTAAAATGCAAAATGAGAATGCGATTCCTGCATGAATTTATGAGAAAATCCCGGAAGTGAAAATGCGAGATTATACCTCATCATAACACCGACCACCGATACTATGAAGAAATTGAACAGGCAAAGCTTCAGCCAGAAATTAAAGTTTTTCATTACTACATTATTTTCATTTAATCATCAATTTTCTACACGGAAAAGCACTGAGTTCCTCTTCGCTATGATTGGTCATAAAAACCGTCGCTCCATTATTTTGATGTTCAACGATCTCCGTCATCATTATTTTTCTCATTAAAGGATCCACTGCGGAAAGCGGTTCATCAAGGAGAATGATTTCAGCATCCTGAACCAAAGCTCTTGCCAATGCAATCCTCTGCTGTTGCCCTCCTGAAAGTTTTGATGGGAAAACATTTTCAAAGTTTTTAAGGTTAAATTTTTCCAGTAAACGATCGATTTTTTCAGTGTTTTTTTCCTTCTGTGCAAAAGTAATATTCTGTCTTACCGTCATATTAGGAAACAAAGCATAATTCTGAAACATCAATGCTGTATTACGTTTTTGCGGAGGAAGAAAAATCCGGTTTTCAGTATCCAATACCGTTTCGTTGTTGATGTTAATCACCCCAAAATTCGGAGTAAGCAATCCTGCCATGATCTTAAAAAACACAGTCTTTCCAATCCCCGAATCTCCGGAAACGTGTATAATCCCACCTGTTTCCAGCTGTTCATTAACCCCTAACATTTTACTTCCCGAAGAGGTAAAAATCTGATGTTTTAGGTGGATCTCAATCATCGGAAAGTTGTAAAGTTAATTTTGCGGTTAATACTGTAAATCAGAAGTAAGATTAAAAAAGACAGTATGAAAAGGACAAATGCATACTTATTGGCTGCTTCAAAATTAAGTGCCTGAACCTGATCGTAAATAGCCACTGAGGCAATTCTTGTTTCCTTCGGAATATTTCCTCCCACCATGATCACAATCCCGAATTCCCCTATACAATGCGCAAAAGTGAGCGCAATAGCTGTAATAACGGAAGTCTTTATATTGGGGATAAGCACGCGGAAAAGGGTAACCAATTTTGATTTTCCCATCGTGTAGGAAGCTTGTCTAAGTTCATCAGGCAACGCTGAAAATCCATTCTGTAAAGGCTGGATCATAAACGGAAGGTTAGCAATAATACTAGCCACAACAATTCCATTGAACGAAAAAGCCAACCGGACATCGAAACATTCCTGAAGATATTTCCCGAACGCATTTTCCGGACTGAAAGCCACCAAAAGATAATATCCCATTACGGTAGGAGGCAGTACCATTGGCATACAAATAAGAGTTTCCAGAACAAATTTCAGCTTGAAACGGGAATAGGTGAGCCAATATGCCACAGGAACTCCTATGATGATCAGTATCAAAGTGGTCACCAATGCTAATTTTCCTGTTAGGAATAATGTGTAGATAAATTCCTGATCTAGCATTTAGTGTCGTATTTCAGTTTGGTATCCGTATTTTTGCCAGATCTGCGCTGTTTTTCGGCTTCTTATAAAATCAAAGAACTGCTTGGCTTCTGTCTGTTTTTTTCCTTTCAGCAGGATGCCGCTTTGTGGGATTGAAGCTGCTTCGTTCTCCGACAAGAGATAATAATTCCCTTTAGCTTTCATTTCTTTGCTCATAGCTGTAGAAAGGGCTATAAAAGCGAGATCAGCATTCCCTGTAGCGGCAAATTGTGCAGCCTGACCAATGTTTTCCGCCCAGACTATTTTGTGTTCGATCTTTGGATAGATCCCTGTATTTTTCAAAGCCTGAACGGTATTTTTCCCATATGGAGCCAATTCAGGATCAGCAATTGCGATTTTTTTTATTTCGGGGTTCAATGATGTTTGCAAACCTTCTGAAAGATCAAATGCCGAGCTCCATATCGCTACTTTTCCTAATGCATATATTTCGGCTTTACCGAAATTCCTGTTTCCGTTTTTAATTTTCTCTATGAAAGAGGAATCTGCGGAGAGAAAGAGATCAAAGGGTGCTCCATTGACGATCTGCTGAGTCAATAATCCTGAAGATCCGAAGGTAAGTTCTATTTTTTTACCGGGATTTTCCGTTATATAAAGTTTTTTTAATTCTTCCAGAACATCCCTGAGGTTAGCCGCTGCTGCAACAGAAACAAATGAATTTTGTGTGCTATTTTTCTGATGGCCAGATTCTTTTTTACAGCCAAAAAAAAGTAACAAAGTGAAAATGGTAAAAAATAAATGTCCGAATCGAATCAATCTGTCCATAAGTAGCACGAAAAGAAAGATTTATAATAAGACTTTCTTATCTCTTTTCAAAGATAAGGGTATAAGTTGAATTATTCAAATAACATTTCGTGAAAAATGAAGATTAATCCAGTTTTTTCAGGGTCATGCATTTTTCTTTTTCTCCTGCTTTTATCAGAGAAATGTCAACATATTTTACCAATCGTTTGCTTGCCAATTCAAACTCTTTTGCCTTTTTATCAGCATATTCGTAGGTATACCCTACTCCCATCACCACTTTATGGCCGTTGCAGATCCCCATTGCCAAATAGAGATACTCGCCTATTCCTGTCTGTTTATAAGTAGTCATACTGTTTAAAATTAATGATAAAAATCATTTCCAGAACTGATCCGGATAGTTGTCCTGCTCTTTCTGATGGATAAGGCTCAGTTTGTTTCCTATTTCCGTCATTTCATCATCTGATAAATGGTTTTCCAGATGTGGAAAATACATTCGTTCTTCAAAACGTATATGCCCGCTCAAAGCATTTGCAAAATCTTCTAAAAGTCTGGGATTCTGAGATTGATTCACAGTATTAATCAGCTTTCTTATTTCAGAATGTTCTTTCTGCATCTGAAGCTGAAGGCTTTCATTTTCCGGTTCCGGCAATACGGTATCCTCTATTTCAAAATGTTTGCTCAGGCTTTCCTGCCAAAAATAGTTGATATATTTTTTGATCCTGTCGTAAGTAATATTCTTTCTAACCCCTTCACGGATCTTCCAGCTGCACAACAATCCGAAATGATGATCTCTTGATAGTGGTACTAAATTTTCATTCCTTTTCATATCTTCAAATTTTAAAAAGAACTGCCGCCTTTCAGCAGCAGCTCAAGTTGATTATATTATCTCTTTTCTTTTAATGACCATCCTGTTTTAAGTCCGATAATGAAAATGACGATCAACAGTTCTCCCACAGCAAGCAACACATCCCCGGGAACGCGCAGCCAGCGTAAGGTATGCATCATATCGGTTTGCATGAATTCTGCGGAACGGGCATACCAATATCCTTCTTTAATAGATGCAACAGACTGCATGATGCCGATAGGAAGTAAACTGATGGTAACCATGACCAATAAGCCGATGTTGGTAAGCCAGAATGCCCATCCAATGAGTTTATCATTCCAGTGCCTGTCCGGATACAATCCACGCAATACAAACATCATCAATCCGATTCCTAAAATTCCATACACTCCGAATAATGCAGCATGACCATGTACAGCTGTTGTATTCAAGCCCTGAATATAGTATAGCGCAATCGGCGGATTAATCGCAAATCCAAAGATCCCTGCTCCTAAGAAATTCCAGAAACACATAGCAATGAAGCAGTAGATCGGCCATTTGTAAGCTCTGATCCATTTTGTGGATTTACTGATCTTATAATTCTGCCATGCTTCAAACCCAATCAATACCAACGGAACAATTTCCAACGCACTGAATGTAGCTCCTAAAGCCAATACTGCGGTAGGTGTAGCACTGAAATACAAGTGGTGGAATGTTCCTAAGATACCCCCTGCAAGGAAAATAATGGTAGAGAACAATACGGCATTGGTAGCGGATTTTAATCCTAATAATCCCAATCTTGTAAATAAGAATGCTGCTACAACGGTTGCAAATACTTCAAAGAAACCTTCTACCCAAAGGTGTACGACCCACCATCTCCAATATTCGGCAATTGCCATGTGTGTTTGTCTTCCGTACATTAATCCTGCTCCATAGAACAATGCGATCGCTACTGCAGAAAGCGTGAATAAAAGTAGTAAATGTCTGTTGGCATCTTTTTTCTTCAAGGCAGGTAATAAGGCTCTGATCATCAATACCAACCACAAAATAAGCCCAACCAATAGTAAAATCTGCCATACTCTACCCAATTCTACATATTCGTATCCGGAATGTCCCCAAAGGAAATTATCAACATAACCTAATTTCTGCATTACTCCGAACCATTGTCCTGCCAGTGAACCTAAAACCACGATCAGCAATGCCCCGAATAAAACATTCACCCCAAGTACCTGATATTTTGGTTCGTATCCTGAAACGGCAGGTGCAATATATAATCCTGTTGCCAACCATGAGGTTGCAATCCAGAAAATAGCCAGCTGAACATGCCAGCTTCGGGAAATGGATTGTGGCAGGATCTCATCCAGCGGAAATCCATAGAAAGCACTTCCTTCTACCCCGTAATGTGCGGTAACTACCCCTGCAAGCATCTGAACCAGGATCAGAAGAGCAACAACCCAGATATATTTTAACGTAGCTCTCATGGAAGGAGTTGGCTTCATATTTCTTAAAGGATCTTCCAACGGAAGTTTCTCGCTGAGTTCTTCTTCTTTATGACGGGCATGATAAAATACGAGTAAACCTACACAACCCAACAGCATCAGGACACTGAAACCTGACCATAAGTGCAATGAAGGCGGCGGAATATTACCGATCATCTCATCATGAGGCCAGTTATTGGTATATGAAACCTCATCGCCGGGACGATCTGTGATACAAACCCACGCTGCCCATGAGAAGAAGGCATTCATTTTTGCCATTCTTTCGGGAGTCTTCACTGTATTTTTCGGAATAGCGTATTGATCTCTCAGCTTTGCCATTTCCGGATCATCCATGAATATTTTTGCATAATACTTAGCCAGTTCTGCCTGTACTTTAGCACGTTCCGGACTGATCACAATGGTGTTTGTGGCTTCGTCCAACGTATTTTTGCGGATTTCTTTTTTCAGAAGAACCTTGTATTTCGCCTGTTCATCGTCGGATAAATCTTTATAAACTTTTCCATCTTTTTTAGCCAGTTCTTCCAGAAGAAGAAGTGATTCGCGGTGAAGATAGTCGGCACTCCAGTCAGGCGCGATGTATGCTCCGTGTCCCCATATACTTCCAACGGTCTGTCCCCCGATAGATTGCCAAACATTTTGTCCGTCTTTGATGTCCTGTCCGGTTGCTATAATGGTACCATCTGTAGTTACAATTTTGTCGGGAACCGGCGGAATCTTTCTGTAGATCTCCACGCCATAGAAAATAAGTACCGCAAAGGAACCCAGAATGACCGCCGTGAGCCAGATCCATAATTTTTTAGGTGTCATATACTCTATTTTTAATGTTGTACTTTACTGAAATTCTTTTTCCAGTTTAATTGCTTTCGGGAAAAGGATGTTATTTTCCAGATGAATGTGCTTGTGAAGATCATTTTCAAAATCCTGAAGCATTGAGAAAGTTACTCTATATGTGTTGCAGGCATCAGCCGGAGGAGTGTATTCATCAGTAAGTTCTGCAATCTTTCTCAGTCTTTCCCCTTCTACGGTGTGTTCATGCTTCATCATGTTCACCGGATTTTCCACTGTTCCGAATGGCGGCTGTGGAATTGCACTTCCGTCAATCTGTGCTTTAACCATGTTTTTAATGAATGGGAAAAGCATAAGTTCTTCTTTCTTCATGTGTGCTCCCAGATCCTGTGCAGAAGCATCAAACAGCTCTCTGATCTCAAACAGTTCGGGATGACTTCCACCATGTACCTTACAAAGCTTGTCTAAAAATGCCTGAAGAACAGGTGTTTTCTCTTCCACGTAGCGGTGATGTGTCTTCTCTACATAATCTGCGAGTAAATCTAATGGCCAACTGTTGAAATCAATAGAATTGTCATCTCTTTTTGAAAGGTTTTCTATTTCTTCGTAGATGGGTTCTGTATCGATCTTTCTGTTTTCGCAGGCTTCTTCGATGGTTCTGCCTCCTTTGCAGCAGAAATCGATTCCGTACTTTTTGAATATTGCAGCAGTTCTAAAATCTTCCGCCACTATTTCGCCTATAAAATCTGTCTTTATATTCATAATTTAATACTTTTTTATCTTTTATTGTTTTAAAATTTTTTTGTTTTTTTTAAGGATTTATATTCTTATGATTTTTTTAATGAAAGAATATATTTTACCATTTTCTGTGCATTTTCTTTACTCATTCCGGCATGTGGTGTCATAGGAATATCTCCCCAAACGCCTTTACCTCCTTCAATGATTTTCTGTGCAAGCTGATCAATATCTGCTTCTGTATATTTAGCAGCCACTTCCTGATAAGCAGGACCTACTAACTTTGAGTCTAGCTTATGACAACCAAGGCAGTCTGTACCTTCCACCAATGATTTTCCTTCTGCAATTTCAGCTTCAGGACCGCTTGCTGCAGCTGTGGATGTAATCTCTGAAGAGTCTGCCGGTTTAGGTTCATCAAGCATTATATTGGATTCTGTAGCGTTTGTTGTATCTGTTGCTGCTGTTTCTTTTTTGTCTGAACAAGCGGTGATGCTAAGTGATAACAGTAATGCTGCTAATAATAATTTTTTCATTGTTAAATACTTTTCGGATTATAATTCTAATTGTTTTTTGATTTCTTTTACAAGGGCTTCATTATCATTTCCTAAGCCCTCTTTCTGGAAAGCGAGTATTCCTTCTTTAGAATAGACACTGATGATATTGGAGTGAGAAAATTCTATCGGTGAAATTTCTTTGTACTTCACGGCCATGATATTAGCCAATTCCCTTGTTTCTGCTTCTGTACTTCGGATGAAAGTCCATTCATCATCCTTAAATTTATTGATTTCCATATAGGCTTTCATAACTTCCGGTGTGTCTGTTTCAGGATCAATAGAGATCAAAACATATTGGATGTCATCACTGTCTACTTTTCCTACCATTTTAGAAATGTTTCTCATTTCATCAGCCAGTCTGGGGCAAGCCGTTTTGCATGAGGTAAAGATCATGGTGGTAACAATTACTTTTCCCTGGAAGTCGGAGAAGGTTATTTTACTTCCGTCCTGTTTTTCCCATTCAGAAGCCAGATTGTATATGGAATCAGGTTTCAAAGGTTCGTTTTTTTTGCTGCAGGAGAATAAAACCAGTGCCAGCAAAAAATATAATAGACTTTTCATTTTATTTAAACTTTAATTAATCTTTCGCACATCTAAATCCAAGGTTGTTGAGACAGTAATTGGCTTTCAAGCTTCCTCTGAGTGCATACCGGACAAATGCCGCATAATTTCTGAGATCCGTTGATGTAACTGCCGCGCCTGCACAGAACATAGATTCGTTGGTGGTATTATCTTTTCTGGATTCCCCGCTCATCATCACCGAATTGAAATCATAGGTCCATTCCCATACCATTCCATACATATCATAAACACCGTAATAATTAGGTTGTGAATGCTTTACCGGCTGTTTGCTTTTATCTTTTTTCTGATAGGATTTCAATATAAATTCTGTAAACTCCGGCTTTTGCGAAGCATCTTTGGAATCTCTGTCCGCAAGTGCTGTATATTCCCATTCATCTATTGTCGGAAGTCTTTTCTCTACACTTTCGGCATACGCTTTTGCAGCATACCAGGAAACGTTGGTGACAGGTGTGTCCAGGCTTAAATTTTCAGGAATTTCAAAATCACTCTTCCAGTTTTTCAGATAGGTTGTATCTGCATATAGTCTTAGGATCTTACTTTTGGTCCATTGGGGATTTTTCTTCAGGAATTCGAGATATTCTCCATTGGTAACAGGACTGTCGTCAAGATAAAATGTTTTAACTTTTACGATTCTCCCTGAATCTTTACCAATAAAGGCTTTATACGTTCCCCCATCTATTTTTACCATTTTTTTTGAGCTGGAGACTTTGTTCGGATGGTGTTGAACGTGGGGCTTCGTATCAGAAACATCGCGGTGACCGGAACAGGAAACCTGACTGATAACAATTATAAAAAATATTACTAATACACCTTTCATGATTTCCCTTTTTTATAATCCCCAATGAGACCTAAGTAATAACACCCTTTCAACTATATATTTACTTTAATTTAATTTTTCTTATAAATGGCCGGATTTTCAGGACCCGCCACTTTTATTTTTCCCAAAGCTCCTTTATTGAATGCTCTGAAAATGGCATGGTCTACAATCACATATTCTCCCGGAACGGTTGCTTTAAATTCTACGATTGTAGCTCCTCCAGGTGGAATCAAAGTAGTTTGTACATCTTCATTGATCTTGCTTCCTCCTTCTATGTATACTTTGTCAAAGATCTCACCGATAACGTGGAAAGAAGAGGTAAGGTTGGGTCCTCCGTTTCCTACATAAAAACGAACTGTTTCTCCAACTTTAGCCTGAAGTTCCCCTTTACCTAGCAAAGCACCTGTATGTCCGTTGAACACTACATATTCAGGATGTTCTGCAATGGCTTTGTCCATATCAAATTCCTGTAATCCTTTATCCCCGAATTTTCCTTTGGTGTAGAAATCTCCTTGCATGATGTAAAACTCCTTGTCTACTTTCGGTAAACCTCCTTCCGGTTCAATAAGGATCAAACCGTACATTCCGTTGGCGATATGCATTCCTACAGGTGCTGTTGCACAATGATAGACATACAGTCCGGGATTCAAGGCTTTAAAATTGAATACTTTCTCTGTTCCTGGTGCTACAAATGTGGCTTCTGCTCCTCCTCCGGGACCGTTCACGGCATGAAGGTCTATGTTATGAGGAAAATTGCTGTTTTCATTGTTTTTAAGGTGAAGCTCGATCTCATCTCCTACTCTTGCTCGGATAAAACTACCGGGAACTGTTCCGTTGAATGTCCAGAAGTTATATTGCGTTCCATCTGCCAATTCACCGACTTTTTCAATAATTTCCAGTCTTACGATGACTTTTTTGGCAGCTCTCTCTCCTACAGGAGCAGGTACATAAGGCGGAGCAACCAGTTTTTGTTCTTCTGATGAACCGTCTGTAGCTATTTCTTCGGCATCCACTGTTTTATCTGTGGCAGCGGATGGATTTTGTTTGCATGAATTCATACTGATGAACACAGACAAAACGGCAGTGATGAAGATGGATTTTTTCATTTTGATTGGTTTACGTTTTTTGGCTTAAAATAATTTTATTCAATTTAACAAGATATAAATACCTTTTAGTATTTTATTTGCTACTGCTTAAAACTTGATTTTAATTGATTCTGATAAATATTTTATTTTTTTAAAAAAGTCAGTTTCAAATCTAAGTTCTTGACAAACATTTTGATCTTGGAGTTTTCCAGCATATCTCTTATTTCTTTACGGATATGTTTGAAATCATTATGGATAGGACAAGGATGATCTTCCGAGCATTCTCTGAGTCCTAAACCACAACCTGAAAAAAGTTTGTCTCCGTCTATCTCTCTTACAATATCTGCTATAGATTGCTCGAGGTTATTTTCATCCATATAAAAACCACCGTTGGGTCCTTTTGCAGATTGTACAAAACCTTTTCTGCTGAGTTCCTGTAGTATTTTGGCAATGAAATACTCCGGGGAATCTATTCCTGATGAAATATCCTTGATCCCAACTCTGCTTCCGTCCTTGGACTTCTGCGCGATGAAGATCATTGCACGAATGGCGTATTCACAGGTTTTAGAAAACATTTGTTATTTTTATATTACAAAGATATATATTCGAATTTATATAAAAGAGTTTTTGGTATTTTATTTTTCATGATAATTATCACTCCCATTCCAAAAGTCTTCTTTCTCCCTCGATCTTTTTGATCCCCGAAATATCCTGAGACATTTCGATAACCCCTCGATAGTTCTTCTGTGCGTCTCTTACGGCAAAATATCGTACATAGATTAACTTGTCACGATAATTGAACCAGAACGATGCTTCATTTTGCTCTCCTTTTCTGAAAGCTTCCAATATTTTCAGAACGGTATCCACACTTTTCGGAGGATGGCAAAAACGCACTTCTCTTCCGATAATTCCTGCACTTCTCGGGAAAACACGAATGTCTCCACGGTTATAGAAAATCACTCTGTCGTTTTCATCCACATAGGTAAGATCCAGCGGCAATGTTCCAAATAAAAGATTCACCTGTTCCACTGTCATATATCCTTCATCAAAGTGTGATGCATTTTCATCAAAACTTACATCGGTTCTTATGGTTTTATCTTCGGAAGGATGTACATACTGCTCTTCTTCCGGATATTTTGCGGGTGGCTGACTCAGCATCCAGCCGATTTCATCTTCGCCTTCTCTCATTTTTATCCATTCTTCATCGGTAAGGATCTCCATTGCATTCGGGAAGAGAACCATTTTTTCCATCTGCATCAGATTTCTTAAGTTCTGACCCGCATATTCTATGTTTTGTTTTGCGGAATCCAGATCTTTTTCTTCAATATTTTTTCTGATGATCCTGAAAATATCCCGGATCGTATCATGGAAAGACCACATATTTCTGGAAGGTCCGGTCCACCTTTTTTGCTCCAGAAAAGGAAACAGTTGATTTTCTTTTCGCTCAAATCTCCTCTCAACGGTTGAAAAGTGGTTGAAAAGGTTATAAAATTTCTGAAATTCTTCCTTCGGATCTGTTTGAAGCAATTCTTCCAGTAATGTATCGATCAGCTCCTCTTCCACCAGATAAGTGTGAACGGGATGTCCTGCTTTTAATTGATTTTTATCCATTTTAGTTTTAATAGAATATTAATACCTTTTTATCTTTTACAGAACAAAGGTAAGATTTCAACTTCAATTAAAAGAGTTTTTTATCTTTTATTATACTGATTTTTATCAGCAATCTTTAATGCTTTCCGCCGTTCAGTATTTTATAGATGTGCAGAATCCCCGGGAATATAGAATCCATCGACTCTTCGGCTCCTTTTGTTGAGCCTGGAAGTGCGATCACCAGAGTATCACCGATCATCCCGGCAAGACTTCTCGATAACATCGAATAAGGAGTTCTTTGCTGACCATAATTTCTGATCGCTTCGGCAACTCCGGGAATTTCTCTGTCCAACAACGGACGAAGAGCTTCGGGAGTGACATCTCGTTTCGAAAGCCCGGTTCCGCCTGTAATCATTACCAACGAGATTCCGTCTTCTGCATACAGCCTGATCTTGCTCTGGATCTCAGCAATTTCATCAGGAATAACCACATAATCATTGATGTTTACCTTATTCTTCTCAAGGGATGAAATAATGGCTTTTCCTGCTTTATCTTCTTTTTTACCTTCAAAAATACTGTCCGAACACACAATTACAGATGCTGTGATCCCTTCACCGGAATCTTTGATATCGGATTTTCCGCCTTTTTTCTCAAGCAGCCTGATGTTTTTGATCTCAATGTTTTTATCGATCGGTTTCAGCATATCATACATGGTAAGGGCAACGATTGAAGCGGAATGCATCGCCTCCACTTCTACCCCGGTTTTATAGATCGTATGAATTTCTGAAGTGATATGAATATCCAAATCCCTGATCTCAAACTGAATAGAGGTATATTCTATAGGAAGCGGATGACAGTCCGGAATAACATCACTCGTTTTTTTGGCTGCGAATAAGCCTGCTGTTTTGGACATTTCAAAAACATTTCCTTTCGGAACTTTTTGATTCACAATAGCATCGATCGTCTCCTGTGAACTGACGCTGACAACGGCTTCTGCAATAGCTTTCCTGAGTGTATTTGTTTTATGTGTGATATTAACCATACTTTATTGTTTATTTTCTTTCCAGGAGTGAGATTTATCCTCCAAAATTTCTTTTCCCCACAACGGAACTTCCTTTTTGATCCTGTCCACCATTTCGTCACATGCATTGATGGCTTCCTTACGATGTGGAGCTGAAGTAAACACAAAAAGACAGATCTCCCCCACTTTGATGTTTCCCAATGAATGATAGATGTGAGCGCAGGTAAGTCCGTATTTGGTTATGATCTCTTCACGGATTTCATGGGCTTTTTCCAATGCCATCTCCTGATAAGCTGTGAATTCTATAGATTCAACTTTCTTATCATTGATTTTGTCTTCCCGAACCTGACCCAGGAATATGCTATGACCACCAATACTTGTTTTTACCGTGTGTTTAGCAATACTTTCGGCAACGAATGCAGGATCAATAGGATCTTCTATAAATATATTCTTAATTTTTTTCATGATAAACTGATTTTGCTCCGGTCGGGAAATGCCTGATCTCTTTTTCCGGAAAATAAGTTTTTGTGATCTCCACCGCTTTTTTGCTTCGGATTCCTGAGGCGCAAATGAAACAGATGTTTTGATAGGATTTTAATGATTGTAAATGTTGTTCAAGTGATGCCAATGGAATTTCCAGAGCGTTTAAAGCTTTCAATCTCGGTTGTTCTTCAGTTTCTCTTACATCAATAAGAACACTGTTTTTCTGATTCAGAAATTCTTCTAAAGCTGAATGCGAGCTGATGTCATCACCTTTATGGATATTACAGAACACATCATAATTGAAATTTTTGAATTCCTCTATGGTTCTCGGTCCTGATCTTTCTTTATTTTCAGTAAAATTCATTTTCAGCGACTGGTAATTTTTGGTATTAAAGATCAGTAACTCATGTACCAAAACCTCATCTGAGCCGATCAGCAATTTGATGACTTCATTAGCCTGAAAAGTACCAATAACGGATGAATGAGACGGCAAAACTCCTGCTTCATTACAGTTCGGAACTTCATTAGGATTTGGCGGTATCGGAAAAAGATCCCGGTATTGTGTCACCGAATTTACTTTTTCAACATTGAAAACCGCCACTTGACCTTCATATCTGAAGATAGAAGCATACACCAAGGGTTTTTTCAAAAGAAAACAGGCATCATTCAATAAGTATCTTGTCGTAAAATTATCGGTACAATCTACGATCACATCAAAATTATGGATCAATGAAAGAACATTTTGTGTGGTGACCAGCTCCTGAAAAGCGACTATTTCGGTTTCAGAATTCATGGTATTCAAATGTTCGAGGGCTGCAACGACTTTTGGAGTTCCCACATCTTGCTCGTCATATAAAAGCTGACGGTGAAGATTGTGCAGATCTACTTTATCAGAATCTGCTATTCCTATCACTCCGATTCCTGAAGAGACCAAAATCTGGAGAACAGGGCATCCCAATCCGCCTGCTCCAACCACTAAAACTGATGAACGGGCAAGCTTTTCCTGTGCTTCAACCCCAAAATTCGGAAGTATAATCTGTCTGCTATATCTGTTTATATTCATGGTAATGTATTTTTTAACCTCCTGAGTAGGGAGGTAATAATGCAATTTCTGCTTCACCTGAAATCAAGTGCTGGTTTTCTGCTTTCACTCCATTCACAACGACTAAAAAAGTGGTTTTCCCCAATTCAGGAAATTTTTCGAACAATTGCGATCTGAGTTCAGCAACACTGGTTGTATTGTGCAATGGAAGATCATATTCTTCTACTTTAAAGATGTCTATGAGTTTGCCAAATATTTTAAGTTTCATCTGTCCTGATTTTAAGTAATTCTAATTTATTTATCATACGTTCTGCCTCCCAAAAGCTTTCCGGTGTATTGATATTCAAAAACTGTGGTCTAAAGGATTCATCATACTGAATATAATGAGCATCTTGCTGTTCCAGAAATCGGGTCATTCTCAGGCGGTCATTCTTAATTGAATTTGCTAAAACATCAAGAACCACATAAGGATAAATGCCTAAGACCGGATATACTTTACCTTCACATTCCGCGATACTGATCTTATTTTCTGCTCTTCTTTGAAGAATATCTTTCATCAATTCCGTAGAAACAAAAGGCATATCGCAGCTACATACGAAAATATCTTCCTGACAGTGCTCTAAAGCAGACCGAATTCCTTCCATAGGACCTTTTTGCTCATATCGATCCTTAATCACATTCATTGGAACAGGATCAGCTGAACGGTTTCCGGAAATAAAAACCTCATCGAATACTTTCGACAAATTATCCACAACATGTTGTATCATCGTTTTTCCACTCATCTTCATGAGGGCTTTATCCTGTCCCATTCGGGAACTTTTACCACCCGCTAAAACAACTGCTTTCATTTCTGATCATTTTCAAATCCTCCAGATCTTTATTTTTTCACCAGGATTTATTTCGGTTATATTTTCAGGAAATTCAACCAGACAGTTTGCCTGTGCCACAGAATTCATTTTGTATGATTCCTGACCATTGAGGATGTGCACTTTTCCCTGGGAATACCAAGCTTTTAAAAACTGTGTCTGCTCACTGCTTCTTTTCATTACGAAAGATTCTGAAACCGCCACATCCTGACTTTCATTAAGGTTCTTTCTTCCGAAACATCCCAGTACAAACGGTTTTACATACTGATGGTAACAGGAAAATACAGATGCTGGATTTCCCGGTAACGCAAAAACAAATTTTTCGTTAAATTTCCCGAAGAATAAAGGTTTTCCTGGCTTTTGTCTTACTTTATAAAACAATTCCGTAACACCCAGTTTTTCCAGAGCAGGTTTTACATAATCATAATCTCCCACGGAAATTCCGCCTGTAATCAGTACAATATCTGCATTTTCAAAGGCTTCTTTAATCGCAGAAAAAGTTGTTTCTTGTGTGTCTTCGGCATGTTTTATAAACGAAAATTGATGATTGATCTCCGCTAAAGCAGCCTGTAAAGTGTATGTATTGGAATTGTAAATTTTTCCATCGGATAAAGTTTTCCCAACTTCCACCAGTTCATTGCCGGTAAAAACAAGACCGATCTTTAACCGTTTATAAACCTTAACTTTTTCTATTCCAAATCCTGCCAGAAATCCGATCACTGAATGATTGATAAGTGTGTTCTTTTCCACAATCACAGTTCCTTTCTCGGTTTGTGAAGCTTTGAGACGGATATGGTCCCCTTTTTTAATTTCATCTGCATTACATTGGATATAATCTCCGTTGCGGACTACTTTTTCCTGCATCACCACAGTGTCTATACTTTCCGGAACCTTTGCCCCGGTAAAGATCCGTACAGCTTCTCCTTTACCTAAAATAGGGTCATTTGTTGAAATTCCGGCAGGAATTGTATTGGTAACTTTTAATTTGGTAGAATCTTTCAGATCATCAAAACGAAATCCATACCCATCCATCGCAGAATTATCGAAAGACGGCACATCTAAGGTCGCCATGATAGGTTCTGCCGTATAAAAACCCAAAGCTTCCAACAGAGGCAATATCATATTCTCTGTCGGGAAAATATGGTTCTCTATGATTTCTCTGGCTTCAGAAACACTTATGTATTGATTCATTCTGATCATGCCTTGCTATTGCACTCTTGTTACTTCTATGCTTTTCAGCCATTTTACGTGACGAGGACCCGTTTTGGTATCAGACAGACTCACGAGGATCATTTCGCCTTTTTCTTTCAGGGGGTTTCCGTTCTGTTCAAATACTACATACACTTTATCTCCAGTAGGGTTATTGAACAATTCTGCCCATGAAAAGGTAGCTTTGTAATCATCTGAAGCTCTTCCAACAATGTAGAAATTCCTGTCTGTGTGATCCTTCTGTGCAATTTTTGCCTTTTCCACAATTTCTGTAAGCAGAACACCTTTAGTAGATTCTATATGACTTTTGGATATCCCCGACTGACAGACAATATCAAAATCTTTAATTTCTTTTACATTCATTTTTTTCAAAGAATCTACAGTGAGTGTCAAGGGCTTAACGACATCTCCCATTACGGTTATCTCTTTGTTTACATAGATCCAGTCATCATCATCGTGCTTATGATTTTCTTTTTCCGAAATGTTTTCTGAAATATGAGCCATACTTTGCACTTCAGGTTTTGCTGCTTCAGGTTTACTGCATTGCAACATTGGGTAGGTCATCGCTACCACCCAAATGAATTTTAAAAATTTTCTCACGGTTTGATTTATTAGTGTTTAAAATGATTACAGTTTTTTAGTTATTATTAATTTTTGTTTTTATTTTTTTCCAAATATAAAACTACCCGCCGATTTTTATCATACTCCGATTAACAATTGATTGATTTTTTACACTTCCCATTTCAGAAAACTGTCCACCTTTCTTTTTATGCTTTCTGGTGATACCTAATTGAATCAGTTCCAGAAGGTCTTCTTCGTTTCTGAAAGCCTTCAGCAAATCAAATTCATCCGCTCCGAAAAGACAGTTTTTCATTTTCCCATCTGAAGTGATCCTGATTCGGTTACAGCCAGCACAGAAAGCATTGCTCATGGTAGAGATCAGTCCGAAAACTCCTTTGCTTTCTTCACTAATCCGGTATTTTCTGGATGTATCATTTTTCTGATCCGTTATTTTTTCAAACGTAAAGTGCTGTGAAACCAAATCAAGCATTTCCGCGACCGGAATCACTTTTGCTTTTTCCCAAGAATTTCCGGTGAATGGCATAAATTCTATAAACCTCAACTCTATCGGATAATGATGGGATAAGGCAATGAATTCCGGGATCTCATCATCATTGAAACCCCGCATTACCACCATATTCAGTTTTACATTAAACCCTCTTCTGATGCTTTCTTTGATATTGTCCCAAACGGGTTGAAACAGGTCTCTTTTGGTAATGTATTTAAATTTTTCGCGATCCAGAGAATCAATACTGATATTGAGATTTTTAACGTTACATTCTTCCAGCGCATCAAAATACTTATGAAGCAAAACCCCATTGGTTGTAACTCCTGTATTGACATTTAACTTGGAAATCTGTCGGATGATATTTTCAAAATCATGTCTTACCAAAGGTTCTCCCCCTGTGATTCTGATCTTGTTAATCCCATAATGATGAACAAAAACCCTTGCAATTTCGAAAATTTCGCGGCTGCTCATCAGTTCTACGGATGATGTACTTTTGAACGGTTCATCGGGCATACAGTATAGACATCTGAAATTACAGTTGTCCGTAATGGAAAGCCTCAAGTAATCGTGTTTTCTGCCAAAAGAATCAAGCAAATCAATAGGCATTGTCATTCTCCTCTTCTGATTTTTTAATCTGTCCTGTAGGAATATCCGGTACATATCTCAAAAAGAAAAGTGTACACAGAAATATAATCACTGAGCCAATTGCCGAATAGGCTGCAAAGTCCAGGTTTTCTTTATCCAAAGCCTTGTTGATCGTTCCAAACAAAAGCCACATTTGCAGACTTACCAGCAGAATATAGACGCTGATAATGGCAACAAGCATTTCATTGATTCTGAATGTTACTTTTTTAATGGGTTTCTTTCGTACTGACATTTCGGTAATTTTTTGTGTTAAACTTATCCGTGGCTTTCTTCGGTTTCTTTTTCAAAATCCGTCACATATATTTTGTCCTCTTTGATCACGACCTTTAATTGCGGAAGCGGTCTCGGTGGCGGTCCCTGAATAACAGATCCGTCATCCGGATTGAAAAACCCGTGGTGACAAGGGCATTCGATCAGCTGTTCATTATGATTGTATAGCACAGAGCATGACAAATGGGTACATTTTTGTTCAAAAACTTTCCATGTATCTTCTGCGAGACGGATAAGCATATAGGGATTACGATGATCTTCATTGATATAGAACGTTCTCATTCCTCCCACCTGTAGATCGGTCGTTAATCCTATAAAATAGGGTTTTATTTCTTTCTCTTTTCTGAAAAAATTAAACACTGGAACGGCTACATTGGCAAATGCCAAAGTGCCTGAGAAAAAAGTGATCAGTTTGATGAATTCTTTTCTGGAAACATATGCTGCCTCACGTTTTTTAATAGGAAAATCGGCTTTCCAGGCGGGGATTTTTTTATGATTTTCTGACATGTTAGTATGATTAAAAAACTTTTAATTCTTCGCTGCCTTTCGGCATCATTATATTTACTTTTGTATTTACGACTTCTTTCCCGAAAATAAAGCGGTTCACAGGTGTGCTGTTCGGTCTTTTCTTCGCTACATTCTCTCTGGTATCAAAGGTTAAGGCCCCACTGGGACAAACTGTTGCACACATAGGTTTAAGACCCGTACTGGTCCTGTCGTAGCACATATTGCACTTCATCATTAGCATCGCACTTTGATCCGGAATCTGCGGAACTCCGAACGGACAACCAATAACACAATTCGCACATCCGATACATTTTGATGTATCTGCGGTATGCACAATACCATATTCATCTTTTGTAATAGCATCTGCGGGACATACATTCGCACAAATGGGATCTTCACAATGCATACACACCTGCACGGTAGTCTGAACAGTTTCTGCCCTGTCTACATAATGAATATGAATCATCGAGGTTTCTCCGTTAGTCTCACATTCTGCACAAGCCATCTCACACGAGTGACAGCCGATGCAGCGCTGCATATCAACGAAGAATTCCATATCATTAAATTTTTCAAACTGTTCCGCCATAATCTTTTTAAAATTTAATATTGAATATCTCTACTTTGGTTAGCCAATTCTTTTGAATTTTCTCCTTTTTTACGCCCTGTTTTCTCCAATTTGCAGGCACAAACTTTAAATTCCGGTATCTTTGAAACAGGATCTAAAGCATCAATGGTCAACTGATTGACAGAATTCACACCGCCCCAGTGATAGGGGATGAAAACAGTATCTTCCCTGATTGTTTCCACCACATTTGCAGGGAACAAGGCACTTCCTCTTCGGGTAGACACTTTGATCAGGTCATTTTCCTGAATGCCATATTGTGCAGCCAATTTAGGATGGATCTCAAGTAATGGTTCTGGATAAATATCTACCAGCTTTCCAATTCTTCTTGTCTGTGAACCACTTAAATACTGACTTACTACTCTTCCTGTTGTCAATACAATCGGATATTCTTCATCCGACTCCTCCATTGGTTTTTTGTATGGAGTCGGATTAAAATGTGCTTTTTTATCATTTGTATTGAATTGTCTATCTTCCCAAAGTCTTGGAGTTCCGGGATGTTCTTCACTAGGGCAAGGCCAGAAAATTCCCAGATTTCTTTCTATTCTTCCATACGTGATTCCGTAATAGTCTGCCGCACTGCCTTTGGAAGCTCTTCTAAGTTCATTGAAGGTTTCTTCGCTGTTTTTATAGCTGAATTTATCGCCTTCACCTAATCTTCGTGCCAGTTCCATAATGATTTCGCTGTCACGCTTAGCTTTTCCCGGAGGATCTACCACAGCTCTAATTCTAATCACTCTTCCTTCTGCCGATGTAGTGGTTCCTTCTTCTTCTTCCTGCAAGGAGCCTGCAAGAATTATATTGGCGTGACGTAAGGTTTCTGATAAAAAGAAATCGATTCCTGCATAGAATTCCAGTTTTTCCAGTGCTGCACGAACGTTATTGTTATTCGGTAAGGAAACCAATGGATTGAAACATATCGATAATAAACCTTTGATCTCTCCACGATTGATGGCTTCAATGATCTCATAAGCACTCAGGCCTTTTCCCGGCATATCTTCTTCTTTGATGCCCCAAATATCAGCAACAAATCTTCTGTGTTCTGGATTTTCAATGTCTCTGTTTCCAGGAAGCTGATCACATTTATGACCATGCTCTCTTCCGCCCTGCCCATTTCCCTGTCCTGTAATCGTTCCGTAACCGCAATACGGTTTCCCGATCCTTCCGGTTGCCAACACCAGATTGATACAGCTGGAAACATTCTGAACACCTTTAGAGTGATGTTCTATCCCACGGGCATGCATCAAAAAACTGGTTTTAGCTTTTCCCCACATTTCTGCAGCTTTGTAGATCAGTTCTGCAGGAACACCGGTTACTTCTTCTCCCCATTCCAGAGTACAGTCTTTCACGGCTTCGGCAGCTTCTTCAAATCCTGAAGTGTGATTATTGATAAAATCATAGTCGAGCCAATTGTTATCAATTAAAACTTTCAGCATAGTATTGGTAAGTGCTGAATCTGTTCCCGGTTTAATTGGCAAATGGATATCTGCAGTTCTTGCAATCGGGATCTGACGCGGATCTATCACTATTAATTTTGCTCCGTTATCGCGGGCTTCCCAGATTTTATGTGTTAAAACAGGAAAACATTCGCTTACATTGGCTCCAGTAATGATGATTACTTCTGCATGAGCCAGATCAGCCCAACTGTTGGAAGACCTATCCATCCCAAAAGCTTTTTTATTTCCTGCTCCGGCACTCACCATACAAAGACGGCCATTATAGTCAAGGTTGGCAGTTTTCAGAGCGACACGGGCAAATTTCCCTATCATATAGCTTTTCTCGTTGGTAAGGGATACCCCGGAAAGCATAGCAAAAGAATTTTTTCCGTATTGTTCCTGGATTCTTCTAATCTCTTTCACCACTACGTCATACGCTTCATCCCATTCGATCGGAACAAAACCTTTTCCATCCACTCTTTTGTAAGGTGAAAGCAAACGATCGGGGTGATTGTCCTGCATATATCGCTGAACTCCTTTCGGGCAAAGTCTTCCTTCATTGAACGGAAAATCATTCCAGGGTTCAAAGCCAACAACTTTTTTATCTTTTACTTTTAGTTGAATTCCACACTGCAAACCGCAAAAACAACAATGCGTTTTTATCAATGCATCGGGATTTTGTGGATTTGATCGTACAGTTCCTTTGTTAGGATAGTGTTGATGTGGGCCAAATATATTGATGATCTCGTCAGCTGATACGGGTAATTTTGCCATTTTATTCTATTTTAACCAAAATATTTTCCTGATTCTTGTCTTGCTTTAAGGTGTGCTTTGGCTAGCATTGCTCTTTTTCCTTCGGGGCTGTAATCCAAATAGCTTTTGCCATCTTCGCGTACTAAATCAAAGCCCATTTCTTTTGTGATTTCCTTCAGGTCATCAATATGCATTTTTGTGGTGTATTCGTCGCCTGTATGCGGACAAACCTGCATTCCCCTTCGTTTTCCTTCAATTTTATAGATATTTGCTCCCACTTGTGCTGGTCGCTGAAAGATGTGAAAGAACTTTCCAAAAGGGATCCACATAAGGAACATAGCTACCGTAATGGCATGGGTAATAGCCATAAACTGACTCATTTTTCCTTCGAGATAGGTATAATCAAACCAAATTCCCAATCCTGTCACAGAAACAGCTACCAATAAGATCAAAGGAAGCCAGTCTCTTTCAAACCATTGGGTAGCGATAAGACCTTCATCTACGAATCTTCTGTGCATCATAATGAGACAACCCACGATAACCATGATCGAGGTCCAAACCAGAATATGGAAAAAGAAAACGGCTATGGCAGTATCGAGAGGAAATGTCATCACAGTAAAGCCCATCATATGGGTTTCATACTGATCTATGGTTCCTGGTTTTAAGGTGAAATGCAGCCATCCAAATGTAAGTCCGAATGTGACCATAAATGAGATGAGACATCCTGTAGCTAAAAGGAAATGTCCTAACCAACGCGTTTTACCTCTTGGAGCGATGAATTTCTGAAAAATGATGTTACGAACAGATAAACGGATCACTTCTTTTACATAAACCGGGTAATCTTTACTGAAAATAAATTCCCAGGTACGCTTCCAGTATTTCTGTGTTGCCGGACGCTGTTTCCATACCGAATGATGATAGACAACTCCGAAAGTCATGCTGATCGTTCCGAAGAAATAAATGATCAAAGCGGCATCAAAATTCTGTAGATTTACCGATCCTATTACCGTAACGGCAATGACCACTAATGTGGCAATGATGGCATTAATAAATGCTTTTTTATTGATCTTTGTGAAAATGCTGAACATCTGTATAAGTTTTTAATGGTCATTCACTTAGTTGCATGCAGAATTAATCTCTGTAACAAAGATACAGTAATCAGATATTAAAATAAGATAAAAATATCTTATTTTAATTCATTCAAAATAATTTTTGAAGAACACACACCATATCAAACTGAAAATCAAACATTTAACATAAACATGATTTACATCATAGACCTAAAATCCAATCTAAATCCATAAAAAAGTACTGTAAAACAGTACTTTTTCGATTTATTTATTGTTAAGGAAATAACCATTCAAAATCCTTCCCGTGGTGAGATCTTTCAATACTTGATTGGTACTTATGCTGTTAAGTCCTCCCAAGTCTGCGATCCACTTCCCTGTTTTTAAGTAATCCAGATTTTCCAGTAAAATCGGATGTTTCCTTTTCATTTGTTTTTCGTTCAATCCTGTATAAAGACCGACTTTTAGCTTTTCTCTTTTTGTCATGGAAATCAGAGCAATGAGTTCAGAATCTGCCCATTCCCCTCCCATAAAAAGAACACAGGTAATCGTTTTTTTATATTTCGTGATTAAATTCCGAAAAATATCATGAGTAAGCTCTGTTCCGTTTTCAGGATTCCACAGATGTTCTGAATGGCAACCTTCACACGCTAATTGACAGCCCGTAATGGTAAGACATAGTGAAACCTCATCAGGAATTTCCTGCAGAACAATATCATAGCTATCATACTTCAGCATTTCCGTAATATCTTCTTTTTTCTTCTTTCTGGCGATCTTTAGAGAAGTTGGTGACTTTTTTCAGATAACCGATCACACGTGTAGCGTAATCAATATCATCAGACTGACATTCTGTACAGTGATCCATCGTTTTTTTGTTGATATAACCGCAACTATTGCAAACCGTCACTTTTATATTGAAGCAGAAATAATTACACCCTGTATACGCAGCCACATTCAATAGTTTTTTAAAACCTTCCTGGGTAGGATATTCTTCAAGATTGCAATGATAAGCAGAGCCTCCGTCAAGATACTGTATATACTCGTTTCCGTGAAGGAAGAATTTATCGATTAGGTTTTGGCTTTCATCTTCAACAATATAGAAGTAAGAATTGTAGCAGTCTCTCGGAACGTACAGCCAGTCTTCTTTATCCCATTTGGCATTTTTTACACCCAGGTTTTCGGCAGGAACAAATTCTGTATTGAACATATATCCATATTTTTCTTTGGCTTCTTTATTTTTCGTAAAAATCAGTTTAAGATTTTCATTGATGAAGTTTTTGTAGCGCTCATTATCTGAAATTTCAATGCCCAGAAATTCTGCAGCTTCCACCATTCCGTTGATCCCAATGGTAAGGAACTGTTTGTCAAGAGAAATGAAACCCGCATCGTATACCGGAAGCATTCCCGCATTCTTATAATCCTGAATAAGACTTCTGAAAGCCACTTGATATTTATGAATATTATCAATCATTGTCTCTAACGGAATTTCTTTCTGATAAAGACGATTCATATTGATGGTGATTACATTGATGCTTCCTGTAGATACTCCTCCTGCCCCCAAAGAATAGCTGAATGTATTGTCTGATATTTCGTTTCTCAGTCTGCAACAACTTGCCAGAGAATCAGCGTTTTCGGACTGATAAATGAAGAATGAATTTCCTTCGCTCAACTCTTTTGAACAGAAATCTGCAAAGGCCTCATCATAGACTTTTTTGTCCCTAGTGAGCATTGCTGCCGTAATTACAGGGAATGTGAGTACTGCTTTGCAACGTTCTTTATTGAACCATTGCATGAAAAATTGCTGAAGTCTGTCCAAAAAGAAATAATCAGGCTTGCTTCCATCAGGAAAAAAGAATGTTCCGAACATTGAATCGAAGTAAGGTCTGTCGTACAAGGAAATATTCCAGAAAACGGACTGGTAACCGCGGGCTGCAGCCGGCTGATTGATAGCGTATACAACGTGTTGAAGCTCATTTTCAATCATTTCGGCATGTGTTTGAATATAATTTTCACCAAAATCTTTTCTTGCAAAGTGATCGAAATACAGCAGAAATTCCACGGTCGCCACAGCACCTGCGAATTGTGAAGATACTGAAAAAAGAAAATTCACAAAGGAGCCACAGAAACTGCCCAAATGTTTGGGGGCTTTAGACTCGCCACCAAGCTTTGTCAATCCGTCCAAAAGCAACGGATACATGGATACACTTACACAGTATGGTTTTAGACTTGTTTCATCATGAACATAGATTTCATGTTCTTCCAACTGTCTTATATATTCTTTGGCAAGGCTTGCTCCAAAGAGTTCTTCTATCTTATTACCAATAAGATTGCGATTGATCTGGATGTTGATATCTTTGTTCAATTCTGCTTCCATGGTTGCAATATTTTTGGTGGAAACATTCGCGTTCGAGTCAAATATTGCTCCACTTGCGGCATTTTGAGATGCCAAATAGTTTTCAATGAAATTGCATTTGCTGGCCAACTGTTGTTCTGTAAGTCTTGTGAATTTGTTTTTCATAATATTCATTTAATAAGATATAAAGATGTTAATGTCTTTTATTTAGATAGAAGAAAGTTACATTGCCAAACAGGAAAATCCAGTAAAAATGAAACAGACTTCCAAAATCTATTAACAAAAATATAAAATAGTTTTACATACTCTCTATAAAAATACAACTATTTTCATTAGATAATTTAGTAAAATTTGCATCCTTTAGATTCGATCTGTAGATATTATTATTAAAAGAATTTAATTTAAAGTATAACTAGTGTGTTAATAAACCAATCTTATAGAAACATCCATTACAACGTAAAAATAATCCATTTTTAAAGACCTTGTAAAGATCCAACTTTGTAACAGATAAAATTGATAAGTAAAACCATAAAATTTATACAAAATGTCTGTTTCTGATTTATTTAAACCCCTCACTTTTCTGCACGGTTCGCCGATGAGAAACCGTTTTATGTTGGCTCCCCTGACCAGTCAGCAAAGTGATTTTGATGGTACAGCCTCCAAATACGACCAAATATGGATGGAACAATTGGCAAAGGGCGGCTACGGATTAATCCAAACCAGCGCATCTACAGTAGAAGCCGGAGCCATTGCATTTGAACGGCAGTTGGGAATTCACAGTGATAAACATTTACCTGGATTAACGAAAATGGCAACAGCTATTCGTGGAGGGGGAGCTTTATCGGCTGTACAGCTTCATCACGCTGGACACCGAGCCAAACCAGAGTTTGGAGGAATTCCGGCTCCTGCATCAAGCAAAACATTGAAAGATATTAAAGCAATCTCAACCGAAGACGTGGAAAGAATTCGTGACAGTTTTATTGAAGCGGCAAAAAGGGCGCAATTATCTGGTTTTGATGGCGTTTCTGTTCACGGTGCTTTTGGTTGGATTTTGTCTGAATTTCTCTCACCAAACCTGAATGACCGAACCGATAAATATGGAGGAAGTATAGAAAACCGGGCACGATTCACCATTGAAGTGATTGAAGGAATTCGCAAAGCTTGTGGAAATGATTTTCAGATTGGATGGCGCTTGTCGATTGAACGATACGGACTTCGTTTGGAAGAATTACGTGAAATTACCACCGAAATTTTTGATAAAGAATTGATTGATTATCTGGATTTGGCACTTTGGGATTCGGCTCAGCTTGTAAGGGAAGGAAGTTTTAAAGGCAAAACGATGTTGAGTGTTTTTACAGAGCTTCCAAGAAAAGGCGTTCGCCTGGGTGCAGCCGGAAAAATTATGAGCGCACAGCGGGCCGGAGAATTACTGGATGAAGGTTGTGATTTTGTGTTGATTGCCAGAGCTGGAATCCTTCAGAGGGATTTTCCGCTTCAGGTAAAAGCGAATCCGTTGTATGACAGTCCACAGTTGCCTGTAACAGCCGGTTTTCTTCGTGAAGGCGGACTGAGTGAACGTTTTATTGAAACGATGCGAGGCTGGCAAACTTTTGTAAAACCCGGATCATAATAAATTTGAATTTTACTTTGAGCGAACTTTTTAACTAAAGTTCGCTTTTCTATGAATATTAAAGGACCAACTAAAAAAAATCTCCATTACAAAGTAGAAATGATCCATTCTTTAGCGTACTTTATTCCCACATCTTTGCAGTGTAAATTAAATTTTTATACAATGAAAAAGACAGCAATTATTATTCTTTCTGACCCAAAGTCTGGATCGGAAGAAGCTTTTATCAAAACCCACCTTTAAACAAGTAATTATCTTCTGATATGACGATATTATTTTTTTCCATTAACATCTTATTGTCGGGGGTTCACTAGTTATTTTATAACTATAAACATAATCTTAATATAAATCTCATAAATCTATCAAAACAATTAGTTTTTCTGAGTGGCAATGCATTCTATTTCGATGCTTGCATTTCTTGGTAATGACTTTATCTCAACTGTACTGCGTGCCGGAAAGCGGTTTTTGAAATAATGATTATATATCTTATTTACTGTTTCAAACTGTTTCATATCAGTAATGAATATGGTGGTTTTGACAATATGATCAAAATCGGAATGATTGTCCTTGAGAATAGTTTTTAAGTTTTCAAAAATCTGTACTATTTGTTCTTCAAAACCTTCTTTTAAGCGGTTTGTTTTTGGATCTATTCCTATCTGGCCCGATACAAACACTAAATTTTCATAGCTGGTTGAATGGCTGTAGGGACCTATGGCTTTTGGTAAATCCGTATGTTTTACTGCTACAATCTGTTTATTTGTACTGCATGACAACAATGTCAGGGCTAAGAAAAGTAATATAAATCTGTGCATTTTAATTCATTTAATATTAAAAAAGAGGTTAGCTTTTTAGACTAACCTCATACTATAATTATCCTATTTTTTGATGAAGTTTAATAATTCGGTATTAAATTTATCCAACTCTTCGATGAACAAGGCATGACCGCTTTTTTCAAAAGGAACTAAAGTTGAGTTTTTAAGCAAAATATTCATTTGTTCCGCAAGATCATAAGAACAGATTTTATCTAACTTACCGTGTAAGATTAAAGTAGGAATTGTTATTTTCTTCAAATCATTACGCAAATCGCTATCTCTCAGAGTTTTTAATCCTTCAGCCATTGCATAAGGTGATGCCTGAGCCTGAATGCCTCCCAACCAAGCGCCATGACCTTGAGAAACGCTGGTCTCATTGGCTGGAAATATCTTACCGAATGTAGCAAATAATTCTGGACGGTTAGTGTTGTTCAGATTGATCAAACCATTAACATCTTCTTTAGTCCACAGGCCATAATTAAAGTCTGCACGTTTTGTCCAGATCGGTGCTGCCGCTCCAAATAATGCCATCTTGGAAACGTGGGCAGCATTGTATTTGGCCACATAGTGAATCACTGTAGCGCCACCCATGGAAAATCCGCCGATAGTCGCATTTTTAATATTCAATTTGTCCAAAACAACCTTGATATCATCTGCAAATACATCATAATTATATTTGCCTCCCGGCTTATCAGATAACCCGAATCCTCTTAAGGTGATACCAATCACACGATATCCTTTTTGAATAAAATCGGCATACTGATATTCGTACATGGCATCACTCAAGGGCCATCCGTGGATCAAGACAATAGGTTCTCCCTCACCAAGGTCGGTCACATGTAGTTTCACATTTTTCTCTACTTCAATATATTCTTCTCTGCCATAAGATGCAGGCGTTCTCTTCGTTTGTGATAAAACTGTATTTGAAATTAATGTTGTAAATAATACGACTGCTAAAATTAAATTTTTCATGTTTCTTTAAATATTTATTATTGTTGTTATTTTGACACTACAAAGTTGCTCTTATTCCTCAGGCCTTCCAATGGACGGCTTTCGCTTTGAATTGTACTTTTTGCCTCTCTTGATTTCTATTCTTTTATAAATGATAGGATATCCTCGTTGATGACATCGGCATTAATAGTGGGCATTCCGTGGGAGAAGCCCGGATATATGATCAGCTTGCTGTTTTTCAAAAGCTCAGCGGCTTTAACAGCTGTGGTTGCATAAGGCACAATTTGATCATCGTCACCATGCAATACCAACACAGGTATTTCTACACTTTTTAGATCTTCAGTAAAATCGGTCTCCGAAAATACTTTGATACAATCATACTGCGCCTTGATACCACCCATCATTCCCTGTCTCCACCAGTTGTCCTGTATTCCTTTTTTAATAACCGCATCTTCCCTATTGTAACCATAGAACGGAACTGTAAGATCCTGGTAGAACTGTTGTCTGTTATGACGTGTATTATGGCGGATATCGTCAAAAACTGCAAGTGGCACCCCTTCCGGATTATTGGTATCAGCAATCATATAAGGTGTAATTGCGCTGATCAAAACCACTTTGGATACCCGGTCTTTTCCG
Source organism: Chryseobacterium lineare (assembly GCF_977014045.1). NCBI lineage: Bacteria > Pseudomonadati > Bacteroidota > Flavobacteriia > Flavobacteriales > Weeksellaceae > Chryseobacterium > Chryseobacterium lineare. The sequence continues at coordinate 2,081,496 of NZ_CDRNIQ010000001.1, forward strand.
TTTTGGGCGGCATACCTGATCGCCTCGCCACCACCTGTTGAATGCCCTACATGGATAACATCCCTTAGATCCAGGAACTCTACCAGTTCTGCAACATCAGCTGCATAAGTATCCATGTCATTTCCCTTATAGGTTTGAGTGGATCTTCCGTGACCTCTTCTATCATGGGAGATTACTCTAAATCCTTTTTCAAGGAAAAACATCATCTGAGCATCCCAGTCATCGGATGATAATGGCCATCCATGGTGAAAAAATATCGGCTGTCCTTCACCTAAATCTTTGAAATAAATTTCTGTTCCGTCTTTTACTGTAAACTTGTTCATGTCTTTATTATTTAATGTTGTTTTATTTTGACATTGCAAAGTTGGGGTAAATTCAGGGGCCTATCAATGGATGGTTTTCGCTTTGAATTGCACTTTTTCCCCCGACGAAGGTTATTTGGTGTTAGATAGCATTATCTACAGTTCGAAAGGGTATAATAATGCAAAAAGCACAACCCAACAGGTTGTGCTTTTTGCATTATTTGATAACGCTCTATTTAAACTGTTTTCTAAAGTTCGTTGGTGATATTCCGGTATGTTTTGTGAAAAAACGGACAAAGTACGCATCGTCCTCATAATTCAGGCTGTAGGCAACTTCTTTCACATTCATGGTGGTATGTGCTAAAAGGCGCTTGCTTTCCAGAATTATCCGGTTTTTTATAATATCATTTGGCGTTTCTTTACTGACCATGCTTATTTTTTTGCTGAGGTTCTTTGGTGTAATACAGAGCATGTCAGCATAGTCGGCCACAGTGTGATGCGTTTTAAAATGCTGTTCAACCAATTTGCTGAATTTCCGCAAAAACTGTACGTCAGCCTGTTGCACGCTGTCAGATAATTGGTGCTGTTGCTTCCAGATCCTTGTCGATTTTAATATAATCAGTTTTAACAATGTTCTCAGCATCTCTTCAGTACTAGAATCTTCGTTCCCCAGTTCGGACTGAATATCGCTTATGATCTTTTGGATCTCAACAGACTGCTCTTCGTTTAAACTGATAAAAGGAATCTCAAATACATTATTGTATAAAATACCATCGCAGGCAACTTCATGATCGTGAATTTCTACACAATAAAAATCTTTGTTAAAATGCATCAGCTGTCCACCTATAGTTTCACAGGGCTTTAAAATCACATGTGGATTAATAAACAATAAGGCATCGGTTTTCATGGCTATCTCCTGAAAGTCGACCTGGATGATTGCATTTTTTGGGATAAACAGGACTTTAATATGCTCGTGTATTTTATTCAGGGAATCGTTCTGAGCCGAGGTTTTGCTGAATTCCAGCTTACCAAATTTCTTATATGAAAATTCTTTTATCATTTAATGATTTAAAAGATTATTATGTAGATATCTTTAGTCAAAAACTCTGCTGTAAAAATAGATAATAAAATATCAAAAATGCGATAGTATTTCGTGTTTACTCAACAATGCAAGATGTTTTAGTTTACATCCAGCCAATTAATGGACATTAAATAGATTATTTCACTGTAACATTGCTCATTTACACACCATTGACCAGGTACTATTACCTTTTGCATACAAGTAATGGTTTATCTTTTTTTACAATATAGGTAGCAAGTTCGGAAGCTCTAACCTTGCCAATATTTTTTGCGAAATGATTTTTTCGTGTCGGAACGAAAAGTACTTCATCTACTGTCAGGATAATAGTTTTTTTGCCTTCCAACTGATATATTTAAATATAGCTTCTAGCACTTATACGAAGGAATATAATACCGTAACTATACAAACTGGAAAAAGTATTACTGCAAAAGATTACAGTAATACTAAAAAAAATACATAATATTCAGACCTATGTATTCTGCCGGCAAATAAGATTTCTCAATATTGCCATTTTATTTTTCTTTGATACACTAAATATTGTTCAGGAGTATTTCATTTTTACATTACTTTTTCCCAAAAATTCAATAATTTATCACAGGCGGTATCGATTAAATTAAAGCTATTGGGAATTTCATCCCACTTACTCCAATAGGTAACCAACCGAGTTCCTATGGGTGTTGCATCAAGCTGTTCTCTCACATATGCTGAATAATCGTAGTATAAATCTCTATCATGAATAATTGTATCATCAATTGAGCATGACGTATCTATATTTTCATAAAAAGAATTAAAAAAATAGAATGCTTCGTACTCTAAAAAGGAGATTTCTTTTATGTTTAAATTAATAAAATCAACATTAGATATATTATGTTTATCGGCTATTTTTTTTGATATTTTAGTTAGGGATGCCCTTTGTTCAACTCCGTAGAATATCCCATCTGTAGAAGCTGCCCCTACGAGACAAAATTTACCTGCTCCGGATCCTATATCCAAAACTTTTCTATCGGTATCATCAACTAAGTATTTAGCAGCCATCTTAGCAACATCAACAGGAGTCCAATGACGTTGTGACAAAGCTTTTATATGTTCTGGATAGATCTCATTAAAAGTATTATCATCAATATCCATATTTAATTTAAGGTATTCAAAAATCATCCTATCATTTCGTTATACTCTTCACAGGTTAAGAATTTATTTTTACCAATCACGGGTAAATAAAACAAAATCCAACAATTAAAAAAATTGATACAATCGGATTAAGCTATTTTACATTAATAAAAGGAAGAGCCACTATTATTGCTTTAGTCGGTTTATTTCTAATATTAATAAAAATTTCATTTCCTGCAGCTGAATTTTCAACGGAGATGTATCCCATCCCAATTGCTTTCTTAAGGGTTGGTGACATTGTTCCGGAAGTAACTGTTCCTATGATCTCATGGCTCTCATTCCAAATTTCGTAGCCATGACGAGGAATTCCTTTATCAGCCATTTCAAACCCTACCAACTTTTTGGATACTCCTTTTTCTTTTTGGATTTTTAAAAATCCACTATGAACAAAGTCTTTATTAAATTTAGTAATCCAGCCTAGTCCAGCTTCTAAAGGAGAAGTATAATCATCAATATCATTCCCATACAAACAGTAGCCCATTTCCAAACGTAATGTATCTCTGGCTCCTAAACCTATAGGTTCTATTCCTTCTTCTTTTCCTGCTTCAAAAAGAGCTCCCCATACATGGGCAGCATATTTATTTTCCATGTATATTTCAAATCCTCCTGCCCCTGTATATCCTGTGGAAGATACTAAAGCATTAGGAACACGAGCCAGTTCACCGATGGTAAAGGTATAATATTCCATGTCTTTTAAACTGATATCTGTCAATTTTTGTAAAACCTTCTCTGCTTTTGGTCCCTGAACCGCCAATAATGAAATAGAATCTGAAATATTGCTAACTTGTGCATCAAAGGAATTCTGTCCATGAATCCAGTTCAGGTCTTTTTTTATATTTGATGCATTAACGACCAATAAGTAGTCATCCTTACTGATCATATATACTAAAAGATCATCAATTATTCCTCCGGTATCATTAGGCATACAACTGTACTGTACTTTTCCCGGAAAAAGTTTTGCTGCATCATTGGAAGTAATTTTCTGGATTAATGACAAGGCTTCTTTTCCCTGTATCAGAATTTCCCCCATATGAGAGACATCAAATACTCCCACATTATTTCTTACAATTTCATGTTCATGGTTTATACCCCTGTATTGAACAGGCATTTCATAGCCTGCAAAATCGACCATTTTTGCTCCAAGCAGATGATGCGTTGCATTAAATGCTGTTTTCTTAATTTTTACTGTTTCCATCCTGTTATAAACCAATTAAGGAAACATATGATTCAGCTTTCAAGAGTCCCTCTGAATCAGACATATTATTAATCTTTATTTTAATCATCCATCCCTCTCCATAAGGGTCAGAATTTACAAATTCAGGATTTGATTCCAATTTCGGATTGATTTCTAGTACTTCACCTGCGAGCGGCAAAAAAAGATCTGATACTGTTTTCACTGCTTCAACTGTCCCAAATATAGCATGTTGTTGTAAATTCTCTCCAAGAGTTTCAATTTCAACATATACAATATCCCCCAATTCACGTTGTGCAAAATCAGTTATTCCAATATATGCAATATCATTTTCTATTTTCACCCATTCATGGTCTTCAGTATACAAAAGGTTTTTAGGAATTTCCATTTCTATTTGCTCTTTATTTTAATTGATTTTTTTTTGAATAGGCCCCCCTTCTATAATTTTATTACTGGCAAAAGATTCAAACTCTTTAAAGTTCTCCGTAAATTGATTAGCTAGATGTAGGGCTTTTTTATCATATTGAGATGGGTCTGCCCAAGTATTTTTAGGATTCAGGATTTCAGAAGGAACACCTTCACACTGTACAGGCATTTGAAGACCAAAAACAGCATCACTTATAAAACTTACATTTTCGAATTTGTTTTCTAATGCTGCAGTAATCATAGCTCTCGTGTAAGACAGTTTTATACGTTCTCCTACTCCGTAAGAGCCTCCTGACCAACCTGTATTAATCAACCAAACGTTTACATTATTTTCATTCAGCTTTTTCCCTAAAAGTTCAGCGTATTTTGTAGGATGAAGGGGAAGAAAAGGTTTTCCGAAGCATGCTGAAAATGTGGTCTGTGGTTCAGTAATTCCATCTTCGGTTCCGGCTACTTTTGCCGTATATCCCGAAATAAAATGATACATCGCCTGCCCAGTTGTTAGTTTTGAAATCGGAGGCAGTACACCAAAAGCATCACAGGTCAAAAAGAAAATATTATTGGGAATACCTCCAACAGAAGGATGGATTGCATTATCAATAAAGTCGATCGGATAAGCAGCTCTGGTGTTTTCAGTGACAGAAGTATCATCATAATTAACAATGTCTGTTCCCTCAAAAAACCGTACATTTTCAAGCAAAGTACCTGGACGAATCGCAGCGAAAATCTGAGGTTCTTTCTCTTGACTTAAATTCACACATTTAGCATAACATCCCCCTTCAAAATTAAAAACATTGTCGTTATCCCATCCATGCTCATCATCTCCTATTAATTTTCTGGCCGGATCTGCTGAAAGTGTCGTTTTTCCTGTTCCGGAAAGTCCAAAAAACACAGAGGTATCTCCATCCTGGCCAACATTGGCTGAACAGTGCATTGATAAGACTTGTTTCTCATGTGGAAGAATATAATTCAATACCGTAAAAATGCCTTTTTTAATTTCACCGGTGTATGCACTTCCTCCGATAAGAATGATTTTTTTTGTGAAATTGATAATCGTAAAATTATGCTGACGGGTTTTATCAGTTTCAGGAACAGCTTTGAAACTTGGTACTGCAAGGATGAGCCATTCGTGTTTAAATACTTCAAGCTCTTTTTCATTAAGCCTTAAAAATAAGTTGTTGGCAAATAAGCTTTGCCATGGATTTTCAGTAATAACCCTGATATTTAAACGATATTCAGGTTTTGCACAAGCATAAACATCTTTAACATAAATTTCACTTTCTGAAAGATGAGCAACTACACGATTATATAATCGGTCGAAATCTTCAGGCAAAAACGGATGATTTACTTCTCCCCACCAAATCGAGTTTTGGGTATTTTCATCTAAGACTACATATTTATCTTTTGGGGAACGCCCCGTAAACTCACCAGTATCACAAGCCAGTGCCCCTGATTCTGTTGTAATACCCTGCCCTTTTCTTAAGGTTTGCGAAATTAACTGGGCTTCTGATAGATTCCAAAAGATCTCTTTTGAGTATAAAATTCCGATTTCCTTTAAACTTTCTAAATGATTCATTTCAAGATCACCTTTTTACTTTCAGGCAAAAGTAGTCTCTTTGTGAACAAAATTTAATGATCTATCTTTTTGTAAAATTTGATTTAAGTCAAAATTTTAGGTAATCAAAATAACGTACTTTAATAAGAATTTTTCACTATTTTAATCTCGAATTATTACCAATGGTACATCTACAAAAAGATCTTACAAAAACGGGATTCAGTATTAATCCGTTAAGCTATATTATCAAAAAGAGACAAGGAAAATCAGATTTTAATACATTAGAATATTTTTGTATTCTATTTGTACTTGATGACCTTACCATTACTATTGAAGATCAAACTTATTATATAAAAGGAAACAGTGTTGTTTTTATGGGACCTCATAAGACGCTCTCATTTAATGATTATAAAAGACAAGAAATCTATATGGTTTCTTTTTCCTCTCTTTTTTATGAACACTATTCTAATAACTCCGTTTGTTTATATTCAATCTTATTTTTTAATTCAAGAAGGAATATTTTTATTTTTCCATATGCTCATGCATCCAAAAACATAATAAGATATTCATTGATAGACCGACTTTACAATTTTCAAAATAAAAATAAAAAACTCTTTATTTCTGCAGTTTATACAACAATTGAATCCCTAATTCTTGATGCATCATTAGCTCTCAATAATAGAATAAACAATACAGCTGGAACCTCAGAAAACAGTACTGATATTTTAACTTCTTTCAATATGAAAATTAGCCAAAATTAGCTTTCAAAGGAGCAAATTCATCTTAATTTTCTTTTTAGCACATAATATCTATATAATATTCTATCGTACCGGATGACGAAAAAAAGTACGCCTACAGAAAACAATAATGTTTTTAAACGAAAGGCTTCGTGAATAAAACCACCTATTACACCTCCCAAAAAAAAGCATAGTACAATCACAACTTTCAGCATAATACTTTTTCTTAGTTGGTTGTATACAATTCCGTTACGATAAAAAAATAATTTTGATATTTCTATCCCTAAGTCAGTAAAAATACCCGTAAGATGTGTCGTTCTTACAACTGACTGTGATATTCTTGTTACCAAAGAATTCTGCAATCCCATTGCAAAAAGCAAAAGGCAGGCAATTGTATTCGGGCTGATTGTTATTTTAAAATCCGCTGATAGCGCTATGAAGCTTAAAATGAAAATTTCTATTAATAAAGGAATGAAATGAGATTGTAGTTTTCTGAAACCAGATACAAATTCTACCAGAAGGCTCGAACAGAAAGCTCCTAGCAAAAAACATCCAATAAACAAAAGGTAGACAACAGCTGCATAATAATCTTTCAGCACTACTTCTTCAGAAAAAAAAGCAAAATGCCCAGTAATATTCGTTGTTAATATTTTAATTGATAATACTCCAACAATATTAACTGTCCCTGCAACAAATGAAAGAAGTGATGCTAATTTAAGATTATGAAAATAAGTTCTGTTTTTTCCTCTATGTCTAAACATATCTACCTTAATTTCAACAGTTACAATAAATACTTCAATATCTGTTACAGGATTCTCTCAAAAAAATCTTAAACTTTCATTTTATTTAATGAATTCTGTTTTGAAAACTTCATCGTAATTATGAACACAGTTGTTTACAAATCCCTGCTCTGCCATCCATTTGTCACTATACACTTTGGTAATGTATCTTGACCCATGATCAGGATATATTAAAACAATGATATCGTTTTCAGAAAACTCATGAGATTGTGCGTATTGCATTAATGCCTGAGTAACTGCTCCTGTAGTATAACCTCCCATAATCGCTTCTTTTAAAGCTATTTCGCGGGTTCTGTAAGCAGACATTTCATCGTTTACTCTTACAAATTCATCTATTTTATCAAAAAGCAGGGCAGAAGGAATTAAATTTTTTCCCATTCCTTCGATCTGATAAGGGTGAACATCTTCTTTATGAATCTCACCTGTCTCATGATAGCTTTTGAGAATAGAACCGTCGGCATCAACACCGATCACCTTGATATCAGGATTTTTCTCTTTCAAGAATTTTGCTGATCCCGATAAAGTTCCACCAGTTCCAGTGCAGGCAAAAAGGTGAGTGATCTTACCTCCTGTCTGCTCCCAAATTTCAGGTCCGGTAGTTTGGTAATGGGCATCAATATTTAGCTCATTAAAATACTGATTGATGTAAACTGAATTTGGTGTTTCTGAAGCGATTCTTTTAGCAACTTCATAATAAGATCTTGGATCATCTGCTGGAACATTGGCAGGACATATATAAACTGTAGCTCCAAGTGCTTTCAGATAAGCTATTTTTTCCGGCTTTGTCTTATCACTTACAGCAAGTATACATTTATATCCTTTAATGATGCAGACCATTGCAATAGAAAAACCTGTATTTCCGGAAGTAGTTTCTACAACTACAGAATCTTCTTTTAATAAGCCTTTTTTCTCAGCGTTTTCTATAATGTGAAGTGCAATTCTATCTTTAGTGGAATGTCCAGGATTATATGATTCTAACTTGGCATAAACGGTTGCAGGAATATCTTTTGTAACAGTATTAAGCTTCACCATAGGAGTGTTTCCTATTAGGCCAAGGATATTATCGTAAACATTACTCATTATTTGTTATTTTCAATAAAAAACAACTGGATAAATAAAAGATTAAAAAAATTTAGCTATATCAGTATGTATATGAAGAGTACATGTTTATTATTTATCCAGTATATTTGAAAAGTCGTTATATAATAATTTATCTCTAGATTCTTCATTATATTTGGTTCATTTCTTAAAAAAGACTTTCTTTCCCATTTCAAGAGCAATTTTCTTACTTTTGCAAAAATAATCTGTTTAGAAAGAAAACTTGGTGATTTAAGTAGGCTTAAAATGTGATTTAGGTTAAATTTTGAGTTCTTTTTCAATATTTAAGAAGTAAAAAATTATGATTTCAAAATTTATTTTTAATAATCAATATCTTTTTAACGAGCTTCCTGAGTATGATAAAAATTTACTCGTCACTGCGATGAAAAGTAAAAACTACCGTAATCATGAAGCTATATTTACAGACGGTACAAAACCCACCGGTATTTACTATTTAAATGAAGGTAAAATAAAGAAGTACAAGGTAGATAATGATGGCAGAGAGCAAATTATTTACATTTACAGTTCGGGGGAATTTTTCGGATATTCTGCTATTTTAAGTAATGAGACTTATGGAGATACCACATTAACCCTTGAAAATTCTGTAATCTCATTTATTTCAAAAGAGGATTTCTTACACATCCTTGATCAGTCATCAGTTTTTTCAAGACTATTACTAAAGTCCCTTAGTCACGAGTTTAGTGTCATGGCCAACCTCATGGCTGTATTATCACATCGAACCGTTAGAGAACGGGCCGCTCTCAGCTTATTGATCCTTCATGATAAATATACATCTAACGAGTCCAAGGAAAATGTTTTTATCACGCTATCCCGAATTGATCTAGCCAATATGGTGGGAACTGCAAGAGAAACATTAGCCCGTATTCTCAATGATTTCAAGCAGGAAAAACTAATCAAAATTGAAGGACGTAAAATTCGTTTAATCAATATTGAACAATTAGTCCGTATTGCCAATTTTTAAAAGACTATCTGCTTTTAGTATTATTTAAGCCATCAACGAAAAGAGATTTACCCTATTTTTGAAATAAAATTTGGTAACTATATAGATTTTACTTTACATTTTTTTACCCAATCGCCTAGTCAAGGTAACAAATAGCCAAAAGGCGCCACTTGTTTTAAGTAGCGCCTTTTTCAATACACATCTTAATAGGAGTTTAATCTTGATTATTATAACCAGAAAAGATTTTATTTGAATCTCAGGTTTAATGAAATAATATCTGATTTCATTCCAACAGATTTTGTATAATGTCCATATCTGATTTCCAGCATATTCAGCCTTTCCACTCCAAATAAACCATTTTTCGGACTGATTCTGATTCCTGCTCCATAAAAGTGACTGTCAAATTTTGAAAGATCGTAATTACTCGTATAAAAGTCATCAAAAGCAGTATGCTGCTGATAAGGCGCAAAATATTTAGCTGCTGTCTGAGAATAATATCTGTAAAACGGACTTACCGAAACAAAAGGCGAAATTTTCACCGGTGTTTCCAGGCTGAATGTATTGGACTTCAACCCCCAATCGTCGGTATAATAACGATAATACGCTCTCAGAATAACTTTATCCCCCAGGAAATAATTCGCTCTTACCCCCAAAGGAATTTTAAATCGTTTATCAGGCAAAGCTTCCTGATGAACTGAATTGTCCGCAAAGTAAACACGATGGAAAGGCAAACTTAAATATCCTGTCTGCTGAACTCCATCCGCCAAAAATTCAACCTGAAAATTCTGGTTAATGATCTGTGAATAAGACAGGGACAGTGCAAAAGTATTTCTTCCGCTGGTTCCGTAGTTTTCGTGTTCCCCTCCTGTGCTTCCATTTGTTCTAAGCTCAATCGGGGCAATCAGTTTTACCTGATCGAGATAAGCCTGAAATTTCGCTGTAAACTCTCCCATTCTATTTTTTGTTTTTTGCGAAAAGCCGATATTGGCGCCATAAGACTGATAATCAAACTCTGTTGAAAACGAAACTCCAGCCATTAAAGTGGTTCCCTTCGTATCATTTTCCCAACTCCAGCTAAGAGCAGGATAAATTCTATTGTCTGCACGGGAAGCGGATGAATTGGCCTTTAAATCTATCATATCGGAAGAAGCAGATGTATAATGATCTATCCCCACGCTGAAATTAAATTTATTTTTTCTGGCTTTTTTATCATATTTTACCATTGTTACATCAATGGTATTAGAAATGTCAGTTAATTTTTCTGTTCCTATTCCGCCCGTAACCGCCGAGTTATTTCCATCCTGCTTATAATAACTGGACACCAAATTAGCTTCATCAAAACTAAGCTTTTTAGGCTGTTCATTATTTGAGTTTTCCTGTGCTTTTGCGTTGAAAATTCCGAAAAGAGCGAAAATGCTTATTATAATTTTTTTCATTTTAAATCACACTTAAATTTTACTTTAATTACAACCGCATCCGCCTCCTACTTTCCCTGCATTAGCTCCCGAAGAACCTTCTCTGTAAGATTGAAAGCTGAGTTCTGTTTTTTCAATGGTTCTGTTTCCCAACACCATTTCAGCATCATTAAGTTTATTTTTTTCATATTCTTTTACGGTTGTGCAAGAATGCATCGAACCAACCAGGAAAATAAAAAAGCCTGTTATTATTATTTTTATAAAATTTTTCATTTGACTTGAATTTGTTTTAGTTATAAAATGAAATCTAACTTCATTTTAAATTAATATTTTGAGAGGAATATATATTGTCCTGATCATCAATAATGATACATTCCAGATGATTGATCTGGTTTACCATATTAAGTGACGCATCAATTCCCATAATGCTTACAGGAGTTGCCATTGCATCAGCAATTTCTGCATTAGGACAAAAGATGGTAACACTTTTCACCCCCGAAACAGGCATCCCTGTTTTTGGATTAATGGTATGAGAATATTTTTTACCGTTGATGATCACAAATTTTTCATAATTCCCAGATGTTGCTACCGCCATATCAGTAATATTCATGTAAGAAAATGGTTTTCCGGCGTTATCAGGATCAGCAATTCCAACCGTCCATGGTTTTCCGTCCGCCTGATTTCCCCAGGCTGTTAAATCACCTGATGCATTTACAATTCCTGATTCTACACCTCTGTTCTGAAGAAGTCTTTTTGCCATTTCCGCTGCATAACCTTTCCCAATTCCCCCAAAACCTATTCTCATTCCTTTTTCTTTTAGGAAAACTGTTTGATTGTGATGGTCAAGAATGATGTTATGATAATTAACCAATTTCAGATGTTTTTTGATCAGTTCAGGATCAGGAAGCTGTTGCATCTGCCGGTCAAAATTCCAGAAGCTTTTGTCGATTCCACCGTAAGAAATATCAAAATATCCGTCTGTAATTTTACTGATTCTCAAACTTCTTTCAATTAAACCAAAGATTTCCCCATCTACTTTCACAGGCTTTATCCCTGCGTTTTTATTGATAAGATGGGTTTGGCTTTCGTCGTTGAAAGTAGTTAAAAGTCTTTCAATCCTCCGAATTTCGTCAATAGCTGCATCAATATGCTGATTAGCCAAATTTTCATTGTCACTTACAACGGTAATTTCAAAAGCGTTCCCCATTAATTTCTGAAGTCTTTTGAATTCTCTCAACATATGATCTTATTTATTTTGGTTTTCTTTAATATCCCGTACTTCTTTGGTGAAAGCTAAAGCATTTTCAGATGGAAGCCCTTCCCAGCTTTTCAAAACCTTTCCCTCCGAATTCAACAAAAGTGTATAAGGAAAAAGTCCTTTCGGATTATATTGTTCAGCAAGCACTGCATTTTCTTTTTTCAATTCCGGAGAAAGCTGATTCTTTTTGTTTCTTGGAAAATCTGCATTGATGTAAACGGCGATATTTTCTGTTTCCAGCTTTTTAAATTCATCGGTTTCAATAATATTCTTATGAAGTTTGATGCATGGAATACACCAATCTGAACCTGAAAAGTTCAGTAAAATAAGTTCTTTATTTTGGGACGCCAGTTTTTTGGCACTTTCCAAACGACTCTGCGCATGAATGCCAAAAGCGAATACAACCATTAATATGGCTGAAAATAGTGTTTTCATTATTTAATTTTTATAATGATTTTAGAGAATAATGATGTTGTTTGATTGCAGATCAATCAAATTAAATAGATTATATGGACAAAGATTTCGGTGGTTCCCAGACGGATCCTGTAAATCCTTTGTAACAAAAATCTTCATCTTTTGAAGGAATTTTATGAGATTGTAATGGCCTGAAACTTTCAGCCTTTGCTTCAAAATAAAAGCCTGGGTGAATCGTGAATATCAAAGTTAATGGGGCAGAATGAATTACAAACGGCAGTTTCTGATCTTTACCATAGTCTCCGTCTTTAATGGGATTTTCATAATGAGTTTTCAGAAACGCTGTAAGAGACATTTCCGGATTCAACTTTTTGTGTTCCCAATAATGTTCTATCAAAGTCGGAATTTTCAACAGCTGATATACTTCAGTTGTTGAAATTAAATACAGTGACAATAACAGTATGGAAATCAATTTTTTCACAAATCAAAATTATAAAATATTTTATTTAAGAATGACTATTTTTTTATTTCCTTTCCAAAAGCCTTTTTAGAAGCTTATAGATCTCAAACCACAGCACAGAAACTGCAGCAGTAAGGAATGTTAATCCTAATTCTTTTACTGTAAGAGGCGCTACACTAAAGAATCCTGATACCGGCTTTACATATAGAATAACAAACAATAATACAAGAACCAACGCGGAAATTCCTGCTAATAAATAATTACGATTTTTAAAACTTTCAAAAATACTGTAATAGAAAGATCGATTTACCAAACTCAGTAAAATATTCGCAAATATTAAAGTACTGAACACCAAAGCTCTTGTTGTAGGCTCATCATTCCCCAGGTGAACAGAATATTGATACATCCATAATATTCCTGCTGTGATAACCAATCCCTGAATAATACTTACCATAAGCTCTCCCCAGTTCAGAAATGTATCTGTAAGCACTCTTGGAGGTCTTTGCATTGCATCTTTTTCAATAGGCTCATTTTCATATACAATAGAACAGGTAGGTCCCATTACCAGTTCAAGAAAAATAACGTGAACCGGGGTAAATATGTGAGGGAATACCCATCCCAGGAATAAAGGCAAAGAAACTGTAAGGATAATGGGAATATGAATAGAAATAATATATTGAACAGCTTTTTTGATATTGGCATAAATTCTCCTTCCCGCAGCAATTCCTACTACCAGCTTTTCAAGATCATCATTCGTAATGACGAGTGCTGCTGCTGATTTGGCAATTTCGGTTCCTTTATTTCCCATTGCGACTCCTATATGGGCCGCTTTTAATGCAGGTCCGTCGTTCACTCCATCTCCCAACATGGCCACTACGTTACCCTGTGCTTTCAGCGCATTCACCACTTCAAGCTTTGCTTCAGGAAACATTCTTGTAAACAGAGTCGTTTTTTCAGAAAGCTTCATTAAATCCTCTTCTGAACTTGCGGTGACCTCACTCCCATTAACTGCAGGAGCATTATTGATAATCCCGGCCTGCAATGCAATAGCCTTTGTGGTATCCGCATTATCCCCCGTAATTACCTTTACCTTAATCCCTGCATTATAAATATGCTGAAGCACTTCTTTTATTTCTTTTTTAGGAGGGTCATAAAATGCTGTCAGTCCTAAAAATTCAAAACTAAAGTCCTGCTGGTTTTCAGGGAAATTATTTCCTTCGAAATGAGATTTGGCAACTCCAAGAACCCGATATCCCTGTTCACCAAACTCTTTTACGATATTTCTGATTTTATTTTTTTCATCTTCTGAAAGCTCAGAAACAGTAAGGATTGCTTCAGGAGCACCTTTTGCCGCAATAATTCTCTCTTTTTGTTCATTTTCAAAAAGATGGGTCATCATAGGAGGTTTTCCTTCCAACGGATATTCATGAAATAACTGATAATTTTTTCTGTCGTCAGAATCCTGAGTCTGCTCATAAATCTTATGTAAGGTTATTTCCATCGGATCAAACGGAACTGGCTCACTGCTCCACATCGCATAATCAATAAGTTCATCAAGCTCTTTTGTCTTGAAATTCTCTTGTTCATAAATCGTATCAGACTTATAATCATAAAGATGCTTTAGCTGCATTGAGTTTTCGGTAATTGTTCCCGTTTTATCCGTACATATCACTGTAACACTTCCCAACGTTTCAACAATACTGCTTCGTTTGATAATAATTCCTTCCCGCATCAGCTTCCAGGCTCCCAAAGCCATAAAGGTGGTAAAAGCTACAGGAATTTCCTCAGGAAGTACAGACATTGCCAAAGTCAAACCACTTAATAAGCTGGTCACAAAGTCTTCTGTTTTAATATAGCTGAAAACACATACCGCCATAAAGATCATCAATCCAATAATCGCCATACCTTTTACAAAATTCCGGATCTGGAGCTGTAAAGGAGATATTTCTTCCTTTATCCCCAGTATAGACTGCCCTATTTTTCCTACTTTGGTTTCTTTTCCTATTTGCTCTACCTCAAAAACTGCAAGTCCGGAAACAGTAATTGTTCCGCTATATACTTTATTATCTTCTGATTTGCTGTCTTTAAAAACAGAGAAGCTCTCCCCTGTAAGTGAAGACTGATTAACGGAAAAATCATTGCTATGTACAATAGTACCATCTGCATTGATCAGATTTCCTTCTTCGGTAATACAGAGATCTCCCACAGCAATTTCAAAAGTGGGTATTTTAATAATCTTTGAATTTCTTATGACCGTACTTAAAGGCTCGTTCAATTTTTCAAGTTCTTCCAGGGCCTTTTTACTTCGGCTATCCTGATAGAAAGAGATAGCCGTAACTCCTATTATCGCAACCAACATAAATAAAGCCTCACCATAGTCACCTATGATTACATAGATAAGTGAAACACATATCAATAAAATAAGCATGGGTTCTTTCAGAATATCAATAAGCATATCTGCCCATGTTTCTTTTTTAACCGCTTCCAGCCGGTTATATCCGTATTTTTTTCGGGAAGCTTCCACTTCCGCTTCTGTAAGACCTTTGAGATTTTCAGGGATATTGTAATTCATGTGAAATGGATGTAGTATTAAAATTACTGAATGTTTTTGTCATAACAGAACAATATTGATGATTTTAATTATTAATTGATCTCCTTTTTAACCTGAATCACCCATTTTTCTATTTCCGATTTATCCGTAGAAGATAATTTTGCATTATGATGGATTATTGTATACGAACTAAGTGGCATTTCTCCCTCTTTAACGGTTTCGACAATTTCATCTAATTTCTTCAATTTTTTTTCTTTAGTATAGGTATTAAATTCATCAAAATTCAAATGCCTCTTCCCTGAATTGACGTGATCTGCCAACCACCATTTTACCGGCTGTATATTACTATACCAGGGATATGCCGTATTATTAGAATGACAATCGTAACAGCTTGTTTTTAATAAGCCCTGTACGTGGGATGACACCTGATAATGTTTTTCAATTGCATTTTCAGAAGGAGTGGCTGATATATTCTTATCAGTATCAAAAAATTGGATAACGATGAGAAACAGAACTATAAAGCCTGCTCCTATTTTTATTAAAGATGATGTTTTCATAATTTGTATTTATCTATAAGTTCTTTTATTATTCATCTGCAGTGTTCTTAAGTTTCATAAGAAGGGTATAAGCATTCTTGGTGACAATTTTCTTATTTTTAAAATCATCGGTATTAAGTATCTGTATGAACCCGTTCTCTGTTTCACCCAATGTTACAGGTGTCAGGCGGTAGGTACGTGTTTTCTCTTCCACAAAAACAAAGCTTTTTCCTTCAAAATTGACAATGCTTTCTTCAGGAACCGCATTGGAAAAAGAGGTACTTGTTTCTATTTCTGCATTCATATACATTCCCGGTACAAGGCTCTGGTCATATTTTTCAAAATGACAGTGTACTTCAGCCATACCTCCCGGGTTAACATCCTTACTGATCAGAATAATCTCTCCGTAATATTTCTTATCAGGAGCTGCATTCGTGTAGGCCGTAAACCGTTGTCCCATTTTGAGGTTTCCAAGATCTTTTTCATATACTTTAAGGTTAAGATGTATATCATCCGGATTGATGAGTTCAAAAAGGACATCCGAAGGATTTACATATTTTCCGATATTCACATTTACTTTACTCACAAACCCATTGATGCTGCTGTAAACCGGAACGCTTTTTTTAATATTCCCGGAATTCAGCGATGCTGGGTTAATATTGATAAGGCGGAGCTGCTGTGCCAGGGAGTTCATCAGGATTTTCTGGCTGTTCATTTCAGACTGGGCTTGTTGCATAACTTTATCACTGGTAGCCTGACTTTGATTAAGGGTTTTCTGACGGTTGTAGTCCAGTTCGGCAAAATGCATTTTAGACCTTGCCATTAAATAATCCTGCTGAAGCTGGATAAACTGCGGGTTTTCAATAACGGCAATCACCTGTCCTTTTGAAACCGGCTTTCCTGGCAACAGACTGCTGGATTTGAGATATCCGCCCAGTGGAATACTTACTGAAACCAGGTTTTGCGGAGGAACATCAATCATTCCATTAAGCTTTAAAAGCGAAGATATCTTCTGTAAAGAAAGGGTTGTAGTTGCTATAGGAGCATTTTTTAATTGGGCTTCAGTAAGCGTTACTACGTTTTCATCTTTGGAAGAGACTGCTGCTGGTACCGGCTCCGTTTTTCCATGGTCTTTACACTCATAAAACATGAGCAGTCCTATTATTGGCAGAGAATATGATATGATTTTAAATTTACGTTTCATTATTATGGGTTTAAAGTAAGATATTCCAATTCTATAGCACTCTGATTCAGTTTCCAGACTGCATCGGTATAACTGTTTTTTAAGGTGACTGCCTGGTTGACCAATATTACAAATTCGAGGTAGTTGATCTCTCCGGCAAGAAACTGTTTTTTAGCTGTTTCAGTGATAACATCAGCGTTTTTAAGTTCTGCGCTTTCATAGCGGGAAACAATGTCAAGATTAGCCTGATAAATCCCGGATGCTTTTTTACGCTGATTCTGCAGGTTGAATTCCATATTGGAAATATCATTTTCAGCAACAGATTCTGCAATTTTAGCAGCCTGAATTCTGGCTTTCTGTCCACCTGAAAAAACAGGAACCGAAACACCCAGCTGTACGGAATGAAATTGTGGTGCAGAGCCGTACACTTTGTCATCCGCCCCCGTTCCTTTAAAACTGTTAAGATTGTAAGCAAGCTGCAACCCCGGAAGCAGCTTAGCTTTTTCAAGAGCTGTCTGCTGTTCGGAAACTTTTTTCTGCTGCTGCAATACCTGGATTACAGGATGTGAATTAAGCTCTTCTTTAAGTCCTCCGCTAAATAACTTTTTATCTTCAGGAACAAAATCTGTTTCAGTATTCAAAAGCCATTGCAGCTGATATTTCAAAACTGAAAGCTCCTGATTCAATTGCTTCAGCTGGATTTCAATAGCAGATTTCTGGTTGGAAGCAGTTGTTTTTTCTAAAATATTACTTTCTCCTGCTTTCAGACGAATGCTTGCTTTATCTAGAAAGTCGGTATACAGCTTTAATGTTTCCTGCAGAAGCTTTTCTTTTTCTTTCCAGTAGAGAATATTATAAAAAGTAAGGCTTACGGCTTTCTTTAGCTCATATTCTTTAAGGGAAACATTCAGCAGAGACTTTTTCCATTCTTCCGTATAAAGATTCTTTTGTTTTTTATATACAGTAGGAAATGCTATATTCTGAGAAATACCGAATTTCATATCTGTCAGGGCACTGTTGATTTGGCCATAATCCATCGTAACTCCTGTCTGAGGAATATCTGATGATGATCTGATAAGTTCCTTTGAATACTCAGATTTTAATTTTTCATTTTTAATAATCCGGTTATTTTTCAAAGCTACATCAACGGCTTCCTCCAAAGTAACAGGGGTTTGGGATTTTACTTCAAGTCCAATAAAACAGAATAAAAATACCAATACGGAAGCTATATTTCTGTTTTTCATTTTTTTCATTTTGATTCCTTTTTCAATATTTACATAAAGCAATGGTAAAACAAACAGAGTAAGGAAAGTTGCCACTATTAATCCTCCGATAACAACTGTAGCCAGTGGCCGCTGTACTTCGGCTCCGGCCCCGTTACTCAATGCCATCGGGATAAAGCCCAGCGAAGCAACAAAGGCAGTCATAAGGACCGGGCGGAGACGTGATTCTCCTCCGTCAATAACAATTCTTACAATATTTCTCATTCCGCTTTTGTAAAGACGGTTAAACTCAGATATTAAAACAATTCCGTTCAGTACAGCTACTCCGAAAAGCGCAATAAATCCTACTCCGGCACTGATACTGAAAGGCATTCCTCTCAGAGCCAGAAAAAATACTCCTCCAATGATGGAAAGAGGAATTGCAGTATAAATAAGTAAGCTTTCCTTTACAGATTTAAATGCAAAAAACAGCATTACAAAAATAAGTGCAAGTGCAATAGGAACCGCAATCATGAGGCGCTGTTTGGCATTGTTGAGGTTCTCAAAAGATCCTCCATAGGTCATATAGTAACCCGTAGGGAGCTTCATTTTCTGATCTACTTTTCCCTGCAGCTCTTCAACAATGCTTTGTACATCCCTGTCCTTTATATTAAAACCTACAACAATTCTTCTTTGGGCATTTTCTCTCTGAATCTGGTTGGGACCATTCTTCACTTCCACTTTGGCAAGCTGAGACAGCGGAATCTGATTTCCAAAAGGTGTGGGAACCAAAAGATTCTTAATATCGGTAACATTTTTCCGGTCTTTGGTATCCAGGCGTACTACCATATCGAAGCGTTTTTCACCTTCAAACACCAGCCCTGTACTTTGTCCGGCAAATGCCGTATTGACAATTCTGTTAATATCTGCAACAGATAGGTGGTACTGGGCAATTAAAGGGCGGTTGTATTCTATAATTACTTGAGGCATCCCGGAAATAGGTTCGATGTAAAGATTCTGTGTTCCTTCAACAGTTTCTATAATTTCACCAAGTTTCTGAGCATTCTGGGCAAGAACATCCAGATCATCACCAAAAATTTTCACTACTACATCCTGTCTTGCTCCGGTCATCAATTCATTAAAACGCATCTGCACAGGATATTGAAAGCTGGCTGTAATTCCGGGTACTTCCTGAAGCTGTTTCCCCATTTTATCCGCTAATTCGGGAAAAGTAGAGGCAGAGGTCCATTCTTTTTTATCTTTCAGGATAACCATCATATCCGAAGCATCCATCGGCATTGGGTCTGTAGGCACTTCCCCGCTTCCGATCTTTGTAACGACCTTCTGCACCTCAGGAAATCGGGATTTGAGAATGTGTGCCGCTTTTTGGGTACTCTCAATTGTTGTGGTCAAATTACTTCCCGGAAGCACTCTTGTGTCTACGGCAAAATCTCCTTCTTCAAGGGAAGGAATAAATTCACCTCCCATTTTGGATAAAATGAAAACGGCTGTTATAAATAAGACTGCCACTACCCCAAAAACTATTTTAGGTACTCTGAGAAGTTTGAGCAAAACTGCAAGATAGATCTTCTCTACCTTTTTCATCATTCTGTCTGATAAAGTAGGTTTATTGCTTCTTTTTCTCAGCAATACCGCACTCATCATCGGAATATAGGTCAATGAAAGTAAAAATGCTCCAAGCAGTGCAAAAGCTACGGTCTGTGCCATGGGTTTGAACATTTTCCCTTCAATTCCCTGCAGGGTAAGAATTGGCAGATAAACAATCAGAATAATAATCTGTCCAAAAACAGCACTGTTCATCATCTTTCCGGCAGAATCAGTAACTAAAGCATCCATTTCTGTTTTGCCCACAGAAAATACTCTTTTGAATTTTGAATTATGGGTAAACTGATGCAGAACAGATTCCACAATAATAACTGCCCCATCAATAATAAGCCCGAAATCCAAAGCCCCAAGGCTCATAAGGTTCCCGCTGACTCCAAAAAGGTTCATCATGCAGATCGCAAACAGCATAGCCAGTGGAATTACTGAGGCTACCAAAAGCCCGGCGCGGACATTTCCTAAAAACAGGACCAGTACAAAGACTACGATCAGGGCTCCTTCAGTAAGGTTCTTTTCTACCGTTCCAATAGCATTATTTACCATTTTGGTACGATCCAGAAAGGGTTCTATGACAACTCCTTTAGGAAGTGTTTTCTGAATCTGGGTAATTTTTTCTTTTACATTTTTTATAACCTGATTACTGTTTTCACCTTTAAGCATCATCACCACAGCTCCTGAAACTTCTCCCTGGTCATTAAAGGTCATGGCTCCATAACGGGTGGCAAAACCTGGTTTCACTTCAGCAATATCTCTTATGAACAGAGGAACAGTATTTGTTTTTGTTGCAATAGAAATATTGTTGATTTCTTCAATACTTCCTACCAAGCCTTCACTTCTGATGTATAAAACGGTAGGCCCTTTTTCAATATAGGCACCTCCGGTATTCTGATTATTTGCCTGTAACGCATCAAATATATCATTGATCGTTATTCCATAGGCATTAAGCTTGTCTGGATTTACGGCAATCTCATACTGTTTCAGCTTACCGCCAAAACTGCTGACTTCCGCTACTCCCTTTACTCCCAGCAGCTGTCTTCTTACAACCCAATCCTGGATAGTACGAAGCTCTGTGATATTGTATTTTTTTTCATATCCCTTTTCAGGTCTTACGACATATTGGAAAATTTCGCCAAGTCCTGTAGAAATGGGACCAAGCTGGGGATTTCCTATTCCCTGTGGGATAACAGCCTGTACCTGCTGGAGCCTTTCAGCAACCTGCTGCCTGGCCCAGTAGATATCAACATCATCTTCAAAGACAATGGTGACCAGCGATAGTCCAAATCTGGAAAAGCTCCTGATTTCCTTTAATCCTGAAATATTATTGTTGGCCTGTTCTATAGGAAAAGTAACAAGCCGTTCTATATCTGTTGCACCAAAAGACGGGGCCATCGTAATAACCTGTACCTGATTATTAGTGATATCCGGAACAGCATCTATCGGCAACTTGGTGACCTGATAAGAACCAACTCCGATAAGCCCCAGTATCAACAATGCAATAATGAGTTTATTCTTTACAGAAAACTCAATGATTTTTGTAAGCATAAAATGATTAATTATCTTAATTATTGTAATGAAATTCTGGTATCCTGAAACGTAGCCACAAGCATCTACATTTCATGTAAACACCTATAAGGAACAGAATACCTTCCCAATCAAAAAATGACTGAGAAAAACAGATTAAGATTGACAGAATCTTGGCGGCTGCCAGATAGAATTGAGAATTTCTTTATTGTAAAGAGCACTCTTATAAAAGACCTTTTTGATCTCGATAGGGCTAAATACTTTCCCTATATAATGAAAATCTAAGGAAGGATTAATAGTGAAAACGACAGATAACAGGTTTGCATGTGAAATAAAAGGTAATTTCTGGTCCTGATCGTGGTCACTATCTTTCACAGGATGATCATAATGAGTTTTCAGAAATGCAGTAAGTGACATTTCAGGATTCAGGTTTTTATGCTGAAAATAATGCTCAATGAGAAGCGGCATTTTCAAAAGCTGATATAGTTCGGTTGTAGAAACCAAATACAATGTTAACAACAATATGGAGATCAGCTTTTTCACTCTATCAAAATTATGAAATATTTCATTAAGAATGATTTTAAATAAAAGAATGAGAAATTATTTCGGCTTATATTATTCATGAAGATTTAAAAATAAATTCTCATATTTTACATGTCGTCAACTTCGAATTCCTTTCGTATATAAAGTTACAAAGTCTGTCATAAAAAATGACAAGTCAATATTTTAAGTGAATTTTTTCATTACTATTCATTTAAAAGCTGATTGATTTCGTCATAGAATGAATCTTTGCTGTAATCTGCCATTCCGGTATGATGCATTCTTATATTCCCTGATTTGTCCAGAACTACTGTTGTCGGAAGTGAACCGTTAAAAAAAACCTTTGGAACAAATCCTTCCGAAACCAGAAACGGCACATTAAATTGTTCTTTATTAAGATATGCTTTTCCTGCAGCAGCGTCATCTTCAAGGTTAATGGTCAGAAAAACCAAATCTTTATTTTCTCTGTACTTCTCGTAAAACTTTTGAATCGACGGAAATTCTGCACGACAAGGAAGACACCACGACGCCCAGAAGCTAATGAAAACCACTTTTCCTTTGAGTTCAGAAGTATTGGTAAGCTTTCCGTTATCATTTCTTATACTCAAACTCTCTGTAATTCCGGGTTCTGTTTTCTTTTTTTCAATCTTTGAATTCAGAAGACCGGTAGAGATAATCTGGCGCATCAACCACGCTTTTGTATCAGGACTTACAAGCAATACTATGAATATTGAAAATAGAAGTACAGTGCTCCAGCTTTTCAGGAACCATATTTTAAGTTTATTCATTTAAGACTATTTCAGAATCTGTTTCTTCACTTCTTCTTCAATCACAAATCCGAGATTATCCCACACTACTCTGTCATTTTTATACAGCTTTAAAACCGGAAGTGCTGAAACATTCAGTTCTTTGCAAAGTTCTGTGTTCTCATCAGCATTAATTCTTATAATTTTTACTTTTTCCGGCATTTCAGCAGCCATTTTTTTTAGGTAAGGCTCCATTTTTTTGCAGGGAGCACACCATTCCGCATAAAAATCTACCAAAACAGGTGTACTACTTTTTAGCATTTCGTTGTATTGGGCAAGACTCATTCCTGCAGAATGTGACACTTTAACTTCCGGAAGACTGGCATCTCTCCACTTCATCATTCCGCCCTGCATTTCATAGACATTTTTAAAACCCATTTCCTTGAGTCTCGCAGCTGCGGCCATACTTCTCGGTCCGCTCATACAATATACAAAAACAGGTTTGGATTTGTCCAGGGCTTTTGCTTTTTCATTAAAATCACCCGCACTCCAGTCGATATTGATCGCATTTTTCAGATGTCCGTTACGGAATTCTACGGGGGTTCTTACATCCACAAGCTGTGCCTCTTTGGTCTGGTCCAGTCTTTTAGAAAATTCTGTGGCAGGAAGACTGCTCTCGCTTTTGGTATTCTGGGCTTTTCCGCATCCTGTAAGTACGATAAGAAAAAATACAGCGATTAAGTTTTTATACATTTTAACTGTTTTGCTTGATTAATCTCTCCAATTCATCCGCCTGAAAAACACCGGACTGTTTCCATTTCACTTCGCCATTTTTGAAAATCATCAAAGTAGGAACACTCCGGATTCCAAACTGTGCGGCAACAGCCTGATTTTTATCAACATCAATCTTAACGATACTGGCTGCATCGCCAATATTCTTTTTTAAATCCTGAAGAATAGGAGCCTGCATTTTGCACGGGCCACACCATTCTGCAAAGAAGTCAACCAAAACAGGTTTATCCTGATTAATAAGTTCTTGAAATTTATTCATTTTGCTATCCTTTTATTTAATTTCTTCATATTCAGTGTCATCATTTGTATTGTTTGAATGACGGGTGGGTACGGAACAATTACCTGTTGCACAACATCCGATATTCAATAATGGCATTGCAACAAAAACTGCTCCAACAGCAACTAAAAACCACATTCCTGATTTTACCGCTTCCACTACAAGAACAATTCCCATTACGAGGCGAAGCAGTCTTACAAAGTTCCAGTTTTTTATTATATTTTGTATCATTTTAAATTCATTATTGGTTTCACATGATTTTAACACTAAAAGTAAAAAAAAAAATTAAATAAGATGTTTTTATCCGATTTAATAATATCTTTGCAAAAAGACCTCAGACATGTCAACAATAAAAAGAAAATACTTACTTATCCTATCCCTGTTATCGCTGCTTCTTAATGCAGGACTGCTGTATGTGTTCTTTTACAGGGGCGATAAAGCCGTTGTAAGTCCGGACGGAAGAACGGAAATAAAAATGCCGGAAGAAAACCGGGCTTTTATCATGAAAGAAATGCGCGGTTTCCTGGAAAGTGTCCAACAAATAAATGAAGGAATTGCTAAAAACGATCCGGAAATTATTGCCAAAGTCGGTAATCAATCCGGAACATGTAAAGTGAATCAGGTTCCCCAGGGAATGATAAGGTCTTTACCGTTTGGATTCAAACAAATGGGATTCGGAACCCACGAGCTTTTCGATGAAATGGCAAAAATGGCAAAAGAAAACTACAACCGCCAGCAGACACAAGAAAAACTCAATCAACTGCTTAACAACTGTGTCGCATGTCATAAAACATACAAAATAACTGCTGAATAATCTTTACAATGTATACTCATACCATTATTATAGGTCTTTTACTTACATCAGGAATGGCTCACGCACAAATCGACAGTCTGAAAATGAATATAGACCTGAGAACCAGAGGAGAGCTTGATAACGGTGTCAAAACCCTTATTGCAACAGGAAAATCTCCTGAAACGACGGTTGCTTCACGGGCCCGCTTCGGAATTGATTACTATTATCAAAAGCTGGAGGTTTATGTCTCCGCGCAGGACGTAAGAACCTGGGGTGAAACCAACTCGGTTGCTGCAAAGAATCAGAATTTTACCTTACATGAAGCTTGGGCAAAATATCCGTTTTCTGAAAAATTTGCGGTCAAGCTTGGAAGACAAATCCTGGCTTACGATAATGAGAGACTAATCGGTGCTTTAGACTGGGCCATGCAGGGAAGAAGCTTTGACGCTTTAAAAGGAATATATACAATTAATCAGAACTCAAAGATTGAGGCTGTATTAACGTACAATAACGATGACAATGACGCAAATGACCTTCCTGATAAGGAAATTTACAGCATTGTAGACGGTGGAGAAATAACAAAATCGCTACAGGTTATCCATTACCAGTTTTCCGGACACCATAAATTCCTGTTTTCTGCTATTGCCATGAATACTGTTTTACAGAATCCTTCCGGAACGCATTACGATATGATAACGGTTGGCGTTAATTCTAAAAAATATGTTGACGGTATAGAATTTTTCGGATCTGCGTATTACCAGACCGGTAAAAATACAGACGGACAAACAAAGAATGCCTACGAGCTTTCTTTAAATGCAGATTTTACAGTTTTACCGGCACTTCATCTGACAGCGGGCGCCGAATGGCTTTCAGGGAATAATTATAATACGGAACCCGGAAAAAATCAGTCTTTCAGTCCGTTGTATGGAACCAATCACCTGTACAATGGTCTTATGGACTATTTCTACTCCGGTACCAGTCATTTCAATACATATGGTCTGAATGATTACTATCTTAATTCTACACTGACTTTCAATTCAAATACAGATTTAAAAGCCGCGCTTCACTCCTTTACGACAAATGGAAAAGTAGGATATGACAAATCCGGAAACGATTTATCATCCTATCTGGGAACTGAGCTGGATTTGATTTTCACGAAGAAATTAGGAAAAATCATTACCGCTAATCTTGGCCATTCCTTTATGTTGGCAGGAAGTACAATGGAAGTACTGAAAAACAATCCTGATCCTAAAAAACTACAGACCTGGACCTGGCTTGCATTTAAAATCAACCCGAATTTCAGGTTAAAATAATAATTCCTAAGGTTTGAGTAATCCGCACTCGTTCTTAAATTCATTATCTTTACATTCACAAACCATATAAATGCTGATATTTTCAAATACCTGCCAATA
Source organism: Chryseobacterium lineare (assembly GCF_977014045.1). Lineage (NCBI taxonomy): Bacteria > Pseudomonadati > Bacteroidota > Flavobacteriia > Flavobacteriales > Weeksellaceae > Chryseobacterium > Chryseobacterium lineare. The sequence continues at coordinate 2,107,538 of NZ_CDRNIQ010000001.1, forward strand.
TGCTATTAAAGCCTGTATCGTTCTCGCAGAGGAAAGAGAAAAGACAGGCATCCGGGATGTTTCTGAAAAAATCGGAACACCTACTGCTTTTACTTCTAAAATTCTGCAGCATCTGGTAAAAAAAGGTCTGATCTCTTCCGGAAAAGGAAAAGGCGGAGGTTTTTATATGAACGAAGAACAGTATGAAAAGCTCAGCATCAGGGATATTTATGAGCATTTCGAAGGTAAAGAAGTCTTGGAATCATGTCTGCTGGGACTGAAAAAATGCGATGGAAACAATCCCTGCCCTATTCATCATCAGGCCGCTGAAATAAAGCAGAAAGTCGTCCTTATGTTTCAATATAAAATAAAAGATCTTAAAGATTTCGGAAGTGTTATGATGCAGGAGTGAGCTCTTTCAGAAAAGAGGCGATAGAAAGCATGATCAGCACAGAAGCAAAAAGAAGCACAAAGGATGCATACGGAAAAGGGATATAAAAAGCGGAAAGAGCACCCGCCACTACTAAAATAATTTCGTTTAGTACAATACCGGAAATCATCAGTATAATACTTTTTTGAAACATTTTGCTGATTTTTACAGTGTACAGCTCTACAATAATCCAAATCAAAAAGAGACTTACACCCATCAACAGCACCAGGTGAAGATAGGCAATAACTATATTAACATTGCTGAATACTATAGTACCCAATGCGGGAACTGCCGACAAAGTCTGGAGGATACATTTCAAAAAAAATGCGAGTCCGGAAACTGACAAAAGAATTTTCTTTATAAAATCCTGATTCCTGAATACATTTGTTTTTTTACTCCATATTAGCAACTTCATTATTCCCAATACCTGAAGAATGGATATAAAGCAGAAGAATGCCCGACAGATGTCCTCCATTGCGATCCACAGGACAGAAAGACCATAGCCGAATAAACAAGCGGTGAATAAAAGGTAAAAGATGTTTCTGTTGAGTTTTCCCGGGATGCAGATTTTATACTTCTTTAGTACGGTCAGAAACAGTCCGATACACGAAAACATAAAGAAGCCATTGTACTGATAATGCAGATAAAAATAGGTTGATGCCTTAAACAAGACATCATATTCATCTTTTTTTCCTGAAAAATACGCCAGTCCAAAAATTCCTACTGAAGAAAAGATCGCGAAAAAAGCACCTGCTTTCAGCCAGATGACTTCAGGGTTTCTGTTTTTTTTGGTGTCCATCATCAGAAATATAAAATACGCAAAACCAGTAAACAAGACCACCGAAGAGAAAACAATGGAAAGCCAGAAATAGCCTCCGTAGAGAAAAGAAAACAGCATTCCGTAAGATCCCAGTTGGTTGAAGATCATCAAAATTTCGTATTTCCTGATTTTAATTTTATTGATATGCTCGCTGAGATACCGGGTTACAAAAATATAAATAGCAGCACTTACCCATCCGTAAAAAGCAAAATGGGAATGCGACTCCTGCATAAATGTATGGCAAATTCCCCGAAGAGAAAATACCATTCCGTACCTCATCATCACACCGATAACCGATACGATAAAGAAATTAAACACGCAAAGCTTTATCCAAAATCCGGAATTTTTCATTAATCCGGATTTTTGCTTATTGTGCTGCATTTCACTTTATCACCTGTTTTTACAACCGAAACATCAAGATATTGTACAGCTCCGCAGCTGGCAACTTCAAACTCTTTTGCTTTTTTGTCAGCGTATTCGTAGGTATATCCGATTCCCATTACAACCTTGTGGCCATTGCATTCTCCCATAGCCATATAAAGATATTCTCCCAATTCGGGTTTGATTATCGTATTCATTTTTATTCAATATTTAAGTTTACATATATTTAATTTTCAGGTCTTCGACAGCTGATTTTTATACACTTATATCAGTACAACTTTCATCGTATGATTTTTTTAATTTACTTCCAAAATTCATCCGGATAGCTATCTTCCTCTTTTCGATGAACCTGCAGGATATGTTCTCCGATGGTATCCAGCTCCTCTCCAGAAAGCTGCTCTTCCAGATAAGGGAAAATCATTCGTTCTTCAAAACGGATATGTTTATGTAAGGCATCGGCAAAATCAGACAGTAATTCCCTGCTGCCGGCCTGACTAATACTTTTAATAAGCTTCCTGATTTGCCTGTGTTCATCCTGCATCTGGATCTGCAAAGGCTCATTATTAACTTCAGGAAGCACAAGGTCTTCGATGTCAAAATGCCGGGTTAGATTTTTTCCCCAATAATCAGCGACATAATTTTTAATTCTTTCATAAGGAATATTTTTTTTAATTCCTTGTCTGATTTTCCAGCAGCACAGCAATCCAAAGTGATGGTCTCGGGATAGAGGCACTAAATTTTCGTTTCTTTTCATAAAGATATTTTTACGGTAGCTCCTGCTCTATTGTTAAAATATGTAAAGAACCGCCACTGCTTTGCAGCAGCAGTTCTATAATCAGATAATCTATTATCGCTTTTCTTTTAAAGACCAACCTGTTTTCAGTCCGATGATAAATATTACCAGCAGTAATTCTCCGACTGCAAGCAGAATATCACCAGGCACGCGTAACCAACGTAAGGTTTTCATAAGATCAGTATGCATAAATTCTGCAGAACGCGCATACCAGTATCCTTCTTTAATGGAAGCGACAGATTGCATAATTCCTATCGGCAACAGACTGATGGTCACCATCACCAAGAGCCCAATATTGGTAAGCCAAAATGCCCAGCCAATTAGCTTATCGTTCCATTCCCTGTCAGGATATAAGCCTCTCAGCATAAACATCATCAGGCCTATTCCCAAAATTCCGTATACCCCGAACAGTGCGGCGTGGCCGTGAACCGCCGTGGTATTAAGTCCCTGAATATAGTAAAGTGCAATAGGAGGATTAATGGCAAATCCGAAGATTCCGGCACCCAGAAAGTTCCAAAAACACATGGCGATAAAGCAGTAGATCGGCCATTTGTATGCTTTAATCCACTTGGTAGATTTGCTGAGCTGATAATTCTGCCAGGCTTCAAAGCCAATCAGTACCAGCGGAACGATCTCCAATGCACTGAATGTTGCTCCCAATGCTAAAACAGCCGTTGGAGTTGCACTGAAATACAGATGGTGAAATGTTCCCAGAATACCACCGGCAAGAAAAATAATCGTAGAAAACAATACAGCGTGAGTTGCTGATTTCAGCCTTAATAATCCCAACCTTGTAAAAAGGAAAGCAGCTACGACAGTGGCAAAAACTTCAAAAAAGCCTTCCACCCAAAGATGAACTACCCACCATCTCCAATATTCTGCTATAGCCATATGAGTTTGTCTTCCGTACATGAGCCCCGCTCCGTAAAACATGGCAATAGCTACCGCTGAGAGTGTGAACAGCAATAATAAATGTCTGTCACCGTCTCTCTTCTTAAGTGCCGGAAGCAATGCCCGGATCATTAAAATCAGCCAGAGAATAAGACCAACCAGCAATAAAATCTGCCAGATTCTGCCCAACTCCACATATTCATAACCGGAGTGGCCCCAAAGGAAATTATCGACATAGCCCAATTTCTGCATTACTCCCATCCATTGTCCTGCCAACGAGCCGAAAACAACGATCAGCAGTGCCCCGAACAATATATTGACACCCAATACCTGATATTTGGGCTCGTATCCGGAAACAGCGGGGGCAATATACAATCCGGTAGCCAGCCAGGAAGTGGCAATCCAGAAAATAGCCAGCTGAACGTGCCAGCTTCTGGAAATGGACTGGGGAAGAATTTCATCAAGCGGAATTCCGTAAAAGGCATTTCCTTCCACTCCATAATGTGCCGTGACTACTCCGGCAAGCATCTGAACCAGAATAAGCAGCGCCACAACCCAGATATATTTTAATGTAGCTCTCATCGAAGCCGTAGGTTTCATATTCCTGAGCGGATCTTCCAGAGGCAGCATTTCCCTCTCATTGATTTCTTCTTCTTTGTTTCTGGCGTGATATAATACCAGCAGACCGACGCAGCCAAGAAGCAGCAATACACTGAATCCGGACCAGAGGTGCAGCGATGGCGGCGGAACATTTCCTATGGTTTCATCGTGCGGCCAGTTGTTGGTATAGCTGACATCATCACCCGGACGGTCTGTGATGCAGACCCATGCCGCCCAGGAGAAAAAAGCATTCATTTTAGCCATTCTCTCCGCTGTTTTCACGGTATTTTTCGGTATAGCATACTGATCGCGCAGCTTCGCCATTTCAGGAGCATTCATGAAAATTTTAGTATAATATTCGGCTAATTCTGCCTGTACTTTTGCCCGCTCCGGAGAAATGACAATCGTGTTTGTCGTCTGATCCAGTGTATTTTTCCGAAGTTCCTTTTTCAGAAGTACTTTGTATTTTGCCTGCTCATCGTCCGGTAAATCTTTATATACTTTACCGTCCTTTTTAGCAAGTTCTTCCAGCAAAAGCAGCGATTCCCGATGGAGGTAATCAGCACTCCAGTCCGGTGCAATATAGGCTCCGTGGCCCCAAATACTGCCGACCGTCTGTCCCCCAATTGATTGCCATACATTTTGTCCGTCTTTAATGTCCTGTCCAGTAGCAACTGTCCTCCCATCGGTAGTTATTACCTTATCGGGTATGGGCGGAATTTTCCGGTAGATTTCCACTCCATAGAAAATCAGGACTATAAAGGAACCTATGATTACAGCGGCAAGCCAGGTCCATAATTTTTTAGGTGTCATATATTTTTATATTTTAATTCTTAGAATTTGTTTAAATGGTCAAGGTGATGATTCTGTGTTAAGAATTCCTCATTTTTACACCTTAATGACCAATGTTAAACAAACCGCGTGTTAATATGTTGCTGATAATTCTTTTTCCAATTCGATGGCTTTCGGAAAGAGGATGTTATTCTCAAGATGAATATGCCGGTGAAGATCGTTTTCGAAATCCTGAAGCATTGCAAAGGCTACTTTATAGGTATTGCAGGCATCTGCAGGCGGCGTATATTCATCAGTAAGCTCTGCAATTTTTCTCAGGCGTTCACCTTCTACCGTATGCTCGTGCTTCATCATATTGACAGGATTTTCCACGGTACCGAAATGGGGCTGCGGAATGGCGCCTCCATCTATCTCAGACTTCACCATATTTTTGATGAATGGGAAAAGCATTAGCTCTTCTTTCTTCATATGTGCTCCTAAATCTTGAGCAGAAGTATCAAAAAGTTCCCTGATCTGAAACAATTCGGGGTGATGCCCTCCGTGTACTTTGCAGAGCTTATCTAAAAACTGTTGAAGGACAGGTGTCTTTTCTGCTACATAGCGGTGGTGTGTTTTCTCTATATAGTCTGCCAGTAAATCAAGGGGCCAGCTTTTAAAATCAATGGATGATGCAACATTTTGCGGGAGATTTTCAATCTCTTTATAGATGTTTTGTGCATCCAGCTTTTTGGTTTCACAGGCATTTTCAATTGTTCTGTCTCCTTTGCAGCAAAAGTCGATACCATGTTTCTTGAAAATTGCTGCCGTTCTGAAATCTTCTGCAACAATCTCTCCTATAAAATCTGTTTTGATATTCATAATTAAATACTTTTTTATCTTTTATTATTATAAATTTTTTTTATTTTTTTGCCTGTAAAGCAGCGTAACTGCAACGAGCCTTTTAACCATTATTTTTTCATTGAAAGGATATATTTCACCATTTTTTGTGCATTCTCTTTACTGAGTCCTGCATGCGGCGTCATCGGAATTTCTCCCCAAACACCTTTACCTCCGTCAATAACTTTCTGTGCAAGGTGATCTATATCAGCATCCGTATATTTTCCAGCAACATCCTGGTAAGCCGGACCTACTAATTTGGAGTCTACTTTATGACAAGACAGGCAGTCTGCCCCTTCCACAAGAGCTTTTCCTTCGGCTTCAGGAGATGCGGGTGCTTCTTTTGCGGCAACGGCTGCCGAGTCTACCGGTTTCGGCTCTTCCAGCATGGTATTGGATTCGGCAACGGGTACAGGATCAGTATCTTTTTTATCTGAGCAGGAGATGATCGTGAGCGATAACAGCATTGCTGTCATAAATACATTTTTCATTGTTTAAAATTTTTAACGGGTTACAATTCTATTTGTTTTCTAATTTCTTTTACGATGGCATCATTATCCGTGTCCAGCCCTTCCTGCTGAAAAGCAAGTGTTCCTTTTTTGGAATAAACACTGATGATATTGGAGTGTGAAAATTCTATGGGAGAAATTTCTTTGTATTTCACTGCCATTATATTGGCAAGTTCACGGGTGTCGACTTCATTGCTTCGGATGAAGGTCCACTTTTTGTCATCAAATCTGTTGACTGCTAGATAAGCTTTCATCACTTCCGGCGTATCGGTTTCCGGGTCAATGGAAATCAGCAGGAAACTGATGTCTTCCGGATTTGTTTTTCCCACTTTTTCTGAAATTGCCCTCATTTCGGCTGTCAGTCTCGGGCAGGCCGTTTTACAGGAAGTAAAAATCATTACGGTAACAATCACTTTTCCTTTGAAGTCGGAAAAAGTAATGGCATTACCATCCTGTTTCTGCCATTTTGAACTGACGTTGTAAATGGAATCCGAGCTTATTTCTTCATTTTTTTTACTGCAGGATAACACTGTCATCGCAAGCAGAATGTATAGTATACTTTTCATTATTTAAAATTTTTATAATCTTTGGCACATCTGAAACCTAGATTGTTGAGACAGTAATTTGCTTTTAGGCTTCCTCTTAATGCATAGCGCACGAATGCAGCATAATTCCTGAGGTCTGATGAAGTAACTGCTGCTCCTGCACAAAAAAGATTCTCATTGGTGGTGTTATCTTTTCTCGATTCCCCGCTCATCATTACCGAATTAAAATCGTAGGTCCATTCCCAAACCATACCGTACATATTGTAAACACCGTAATAATTGGGCTTTTCGTGTTTTACCAGCTGTCTGGTTTTGTCCTTTTTCTGATAAGATCTCAGCACATAGTCGGTAAACTGCGGTTTTTTTGACGCATTGCGCGAATTTTGGTCGGCCAGTGCCACGTATTCCCATTCATCAATGGTGGGAAGACGTTTTCCTACACTTTGGGCATAAGCTTCCGCTGCAAACCAGGATATATTGGTTACCGGCGATTCGGGATCAAGGTTTTCAGGTATTTCATAATCGTTTTTCCAATGCTTCAGATAGGTACTGTCTGCATACAACCGCAGCACTTTGCTTCTTGCCCATTGTGGATTTTTCTTCAGGAACGTGAGATACTCCGAATTGGTTACTGGACTGTCATCCATATAAAAAGATTCTACTTTTATAATTCTCCCTGTATCTTTACCAATGAAAGCTTCATATGTCCCGCCCTGAACCTTCACCATTTTCTTAGCATCTGCAACAGGCTTCAGTACAAAAATCTGAGGTTTCGCATCAGGAATAGTTTTGTTTTGGCCACAGGAAATTAATGCGGTAACCGTAAATATTCTTAATATGCTGATTAGAATTTTCATTTTTCCCAGAATTAAAACCTCAGTAAACAATATTAACTATGGATTTTTTTTGTAAACAGCAGGATTTTCTGGTCCGGTCACTTTTATTTTACCTAATGCACCTTTATTAAAGGCTCGGAAGATCGCGTGATCAACAATTACATATTCTCCAGGAACCGTTGCTTTGAACTCTACAATAGATGCTCCTCCTGGAGGAATTATTGTAGTCTGTACATTTTCATTAATTTTGCTACCTCCTTCCATATATACTCTATCAAAAATTTCTCCAATGACGTGGAAAGATGAAGTAAGATTAGGTCCGCCATTCCCAACGAAGAAACGAACGTTTTCCCCTACTTTTGCCTGCAATTCTCCATCTCCCAGCAGGGTGCCTGTTTTTCCGTTAAAAACGACATATTCAGGATGTTCAGCAATTGCTTTGTCCATATCAAACTCCTGCAAACCTTTGTCCCCGAATTTTCCTTTGGTATAGAAATCTCCCTGCATGATATAGAATTCTTTATCTACTTTTGGAAGCCCGCCTTCAGGCTCAATCAGGATGAGGCCGTACATGCCATTGGCAATGTGCATTCCTACAGGTGCCGTTGCGCAGTGGTATACGTAAAGCCCCGGATTCAACGCTTTAAAATTGAATATTTTTTCTGTTCCCGGAGCAACAAAAGTAGCTTCTGCCCCACCGCCGGGACCATTTACCGCATGAAGATCGATATTATGTGGGAATGTATTGTTTTCATTATTCTTTAGGTGAAGCTCGATCTCATCTCCCACTCTGGCGCGGATAAAACTTCCAGGAACCGTTCCGTTGAAGGTCCAGAAATGATATTGTGTTCCGTCTGCAAGATCTCCTGTCTTTTCAATCGTCTCCAGCTTGACGATCACTTTTTTCGAAGCACGGCTTCCAACCGGTGCGGGAACATTTGGCGGAGCAACAGACTGTTGAATTTCTGTTGTCCCGTCTGTTTTTATTTTTTCAGTATCAGTTTTATTTTCAGAGTTGTCGGAAGCATTTTGCCCACAGGAAATCAGGCTGATAAATGATGACAAAATAGCGGTGATGAACAGTGTCTTTTTCATGATGGAATTATTATAGTAATTTTAACTTACGAGGTTTTTTATTGTATCAATTATATTTAATAAGATAAAAACACCTTTTAGTATTTTATTAAATTAATTTTTTTTATTTTTTCAGGAATGTAAGCTTTAAATCCAGGTTTTCTACAAACAGCTGAATCTTTGATCCTTCCAGCATTACTTGTATAGCCTGCCTTATGTGCTTAAATTCATTATGAATAGGACAAGGATGATTTTCCGAGCATTCCTTTAATCCCAACCCACAACCTGAGAACAGCTTGTTACCATCAATTTCCCTCACAATATCGGCAATGGATAATCCTAAATTGTTATCATCCATATAAAAACCGCCATTAGGTCCCTTGGCCGATTGCACAAAGTCTTTTCTGCTTAAATCCTGAAGAATTTTTGCAATGAAATATTCCGGTGAATCAATCCCCGATGCAATATCTTTAATCCCGATCCTGCTTCCGTCTTTAGACTTCTGCGCGACATAAATGAGTGCACGGATGGCATATTCACAGGTTTTGGAAAACATTCTCTATTATTTTATATGACAAAAGTAAAACAAGTTTTTCAAATAAAAGAGTAAAAGGTATTTTATTTTTAATGATTATTGTCATAATTTGCTACTCAGCACATTACCATTGGGTAATGCTCCCTTTCGTTGCAGGAAATCTATTTCTCGGGAAACATTTTTTTATAACAAAAAAATATATCTATAGGAAACGAAAAAGTATCATCTTTGATAACGCAATTTTAGTAATAATTTACCATTTCAATCATAATTACAAGGTAATATTGTGGGTATTTCTGTCGGACAAAGATTGATAATATCATTTTTGTAGTGAGTATCCTTTTCGAAGGACGAGGATTTTTATAGATAATCAGCAATTGGAAACGACGGACTGATGATCAGAAAATCTGCCATTCCACACCTATGAAGATCTATATCCTGTATTAAGAAAGTCATCTTTTAACAGCAATACATTCAATCTCAACTGCCGCACCTCTAGCTAATGAAGAGACTTCAACCGTACTTCTTGCAGGCAAACTATTTTTAAAATAACTGCCATAAATTTTGTTGACAGTTTCAAATTGTTTCATATCCGTCAAATAGATTGTTGTTTTGGTAATGTGCTGAAAATCGGATTGATTATTTTTTAAAATAATTTTCAGATTTTCCATGATCTGAACCATTTGTTCCTCGACACTTCTTTTAAGTGTATTGGTTTTTTGGTCTAAACCAATTTGACCCGATACAAAAATAAGATTGCCATAACTGGTTGAATGGCTATAAGGGCCTGATTCTATTGGCAAGCTGGTATGTTTTAACGCTATTATCTTTGATTTTGTGCTACACGAAAATAATAGCAGTGTTGTTAGAAGTAATAGGAATTTTTGCATTCTAATTGATTTTACACAAAAAAATGAGATTAGCTTTTATACTAACCTCATGCTTGAATTATCTTATTCTTTGATGAAGTTTAATAACTCGCCATTAAATTTATCCAGCTCCTCGATAAACAGGGCATGACCACTTTTTTCCAAAGGAACCAAAGTTGAGTTTTTAAGTAAGGAATGCATTTGTTCAGCAAGGTCATACGAACAGATTTTATCCAACTTACCGTGCAGGATTAAAGTGGGAATGGTTATTTTATTCAAATCACCGCGCAGATCACTGTCTCTCAATGTTTTTAGTCCTTCAGCCATTGCATAAGGTGATGCCTGTGCCTGGATGCCTCCTAACCATGTGCCCAGACCTTGCGAAACGCTGTTCTCATTTGCTGGAAATATCTTACCGAAAGTGGCGAATAGTTCCGGACGGTTGGTGTTGTTCAGATTGATCAATCCGTTAACATCTTCCTTGGTCCATTGACCATAGTTAAAGTCAGCTCGTTTTGTCCAGATCGGTGCTGCTGCTCCGAAAAGAGCCATTTTTGAAACGTGAGCGGCATTATATTTAGCCACATAGTGAATTACTGTTGCACCTCCCATAGAAAAACCACCTATTGTTGCATTTTCAATTTTTAGTTTATCCAGTATAACTTTGATGTCATCCGCAAAAACATCATAATTATATTTTCCTCCCGGTTTATCAGAAAGGCCGAAGCCTCTCAATGTAATCCCAATCACGCGGTATCCTTTCTGTATAAAATCGGCATATTGGTATTCATACATCGCGTCGCTTAAAGGCCAGCCGTGAACCAAGACAATAGGTTCTCCCTCGCCAAGATCCGTTACATGCAGTCGAACATTTTTTTCTACTTCGATATATTCTTCCCGGCCCAGTGATGCCGGAGTTCTTTTAGTTTGTGCTATTAATGAGCTTGAGATTAAAGTTGTAAACAGTGTGAATGCTAAGATTAAATTTTTCATGATTTTTGATATTATATTATTCTTGTTGTTTTTTTGTTATTTTGATAATACAAAGTTGGATTAATTTCAACCGCGCAACAATGGATCGTTTCCCCTTTGTATTGTACTTTTTGCCCTTGAAATATTACCCGTTGATAAATGCTAGAATATCACGGTTGATCACATCAGCATTAATGGTAGGCATTCCATGGGAGAAACCGGGATAGATGATGAGTTTTCCATTTTTAAGGAGCTGTGCTGCTTTAACCGCTGTCGTAGCGTAGGGAACAATTTGGTCATCATCACCATGCAGGACAAGTACAGGTACATCTACAGTTTTTAGATCTTCTGTAAAATCAGTCTCTGAAAACACCTTGATACAATCATATTGCGCCTTGATACCACCCATCATTCCCTGTCTCCACCAGTTGTCCTGAATGCCTTTTTTTATGTCAGTACCTTCCCTATTGTAACCGTAGAAAGGCACGGTTAGGTCATGATAGAATTGCTGTCTGTTGTGCAGGGTATTGTGACGGATATCATCAAATACAGCTAAAGGAACTCCTTTCGGGTTATTCTCATCTGCTATCATGTAGGGAGTAACCGCGCTAATCAAAACTAACTTGGAAACCCTGTCCTTACCATATTTAGATGCATATCGAATCGCTTCACCCCCACCTGTTGAATGTCCTACATGGATAACATCTTTTAAATCCAGGAACGCTACCAATTCTGCGACGTCAGCTGCATACGTGTCCATATCGTTTCCCTTATAGGTTTGAGTCGATCTTCCGTGCCCTCTTCTGTCATGTGAAATAACTCTAAATCCTTTTTCCAGGAAGTACATGATCTGTGCATCCCAATCATCGGATGACAATGGCCATCCATGATGGAAAAATATGGGTTGTCCTTCGCCTAAATCTTTGAAATAAATTTCTGTTCCGTCTTTTACTGTAAACTTGTTCATGTCTGTATTATTTAATTGTTATTACTATTGTTTTCTTTTGATATTGCAAAGTTGGGGTAATTTCGAAGGCGCATCAATGGACGGTTTTCACTTTGAATTGCACTTTTTGCCCAAAAGAGTTTATAGCCTCCTCGAATAGCTAATTGTAAGGAACAAAACATTAAAAAAGCACAGCCTTAGAGGAAGGATGGCCAGAATGAATGCCTTTTTTGCATGGAGTACCTGGGTTTGCATCACAGAAAGACCCGGAGATGATGTCACCTATACCAACAACTGGCCTCATGATGAGGCTGTAGGAAATGTTCCACCTCCATCGCTTCACCTGTGGTCAGGATTCAGTGTATTGTTACTGTTGGCTTGTGTTGGACTTCTGGTATTTTATCACGCAAGGAATAAAGAGGAAGAAATCAACGAAGCGCTTCCTCTTGAAGATCCTCTGCGGAATATGAAGCCTACTCCATCTATGAAAGCTACTTTAAAATATATCTGGGTGTTTGCCTTACTAATCCTGGTTCAGATGCTTGCCGGAGTCATTACAGCCCATTATGGAGTCGAAGGAAGTGGTTTCTACGGCATTCCTTTAGATCAGTTTCTTCCTCAATCTGTTTCCAGAAGCTGGCATGTCCAACTGGCAATATTCTGGATTGCTACCTCATGGCTGGCTACGGGATTGTATATAGCACCAGCGGTTTCAGGATATGAGCCCAAATATCAGAAATTGGGTGTCAATGTATTGTTTGGAGCGTTACTGATCGTTGTGTTAGGATCTTTAACCGGGCAATGGCTGGGAGTGATGCAAAAATTAGGGTTGGTAGATAACTTTTTATGGGGACATCAGGGATATGAGTATGTAGAACTGGGGAGAATCTGGCAGATTTTATTGCTGATCGGGCTGATTCTCTGGCTGATTTTGATGGTAAGAGCATTACTTCCTGCTTTAAGACGTAAAGACGGAGACCGCCACTTACTCCTTTTGTTTACTCTTTCTTCTGTAGCAATTGCCATGTTCTATGGCGCCGGTCTGATGTATGGAAGGCAAACTCATATGGCTATTGCCGAATATTGGAGATGGTGGGTTGTACACCTTTGGGTAGAAGGTTTCTTTGAAGTTTTTGCTACCGTAGTGGCGGCATTCTTATTTACAAGATTGGGATTATTACGCCTGAAATCAGCTACCAATGCCGTATTATTTTCTACTATTATTTTCCTTGGCGGAGGTATTTTAGGTACTTTCCATCACCTGTATTTCAGCGCTACGCCTACTGCTGTGCTTGCTTTGGGGGCTACCTTCAGTGCATTGGAAATTGTACCTCTTGTCCTGATTGGTTATGAAGCCTATCAGAATTATCAGCTCAGCAAATCTACAAAATGGATTCAGGCTTACAAATGGCCAATATATTGTTTTATCGCCATGTGCTTCTGGAATTTCCTAGGAGCAGGAATCTTCGGATTTGCCATCAATCCTCCGATTGCCCTGTATTATATCCAAGGATTAAACACAACGGCCGTTCATGGCCATGCTGCCCTGTTCGGCGTATATGGAATTTTAGGAATCGGATTAATGATGTTTGTCCTCAGAGGTCTGTACCCGGACCGCCAATGGAATGACAAATTAATTGGTTGGGCTTTCTGGCTGACCAATATCGGATTATTGGTTATGGTGACGATAAGCCTTCTTCCTATAGGTATTATGCAATCGGTAGCCTCTATTAAAGAAGGATACTCTCGTTAATTCTTCCAAGGATTTCATTCCTCTGTACGAGTTTCCTTTTAAATTTAATTTTGGAAACCATACCGAAACGATATAATGTTTAGGCATGTTGCTACAATTTCGCTCCGTACGCCACTTTTTCCAGGCAAACCAACTCGGAAGGCAAATTCTCCTGATTCGTCATAAAACCCGTATGTTTGCATAAATTATTTGTTTAATTTACACACTTTTAAGAAAAGAAAACAGACATTATTAGCTTTTAATATCATATGAATATACATTATAGGGTATAATTCTCCTAGCTAAGTTTTGCGAAGCCCAACATCCTAATAATACTGGAAAGAATAACACATATCCGTTAGGTGCTAGATTACATACCAAGAAAAGTGCAGTTAAAGGAGCATAAATAGATGCTGATAAAGTAGCGGCAGCCCCAACCAACACAAAATTTACATAAATTAAAGATGTTCCAAAAAAAGTATTGCAAAAAAGAGCAAAGGTAAGTCCCAAGAATGCACCTGCAACAATACTAGGCGCAAAAACACCACCATCTCCTCCAGCGCCAAGAGTTAGAGCAGAAGCTAATGGTTTTAATAAAATTAGAAAAAGAAGAAAAAGAAAGGAGTAACTCTTGGGATGGTTGAGAATTTCCGATAATGAATGATAACTATCGCCATACAAAAACGGAAAACAAAATATTAGCCCCCCTACAATTAAAGCTCCTAAATTTACCCTCAAAAAATTATTGGAAATTCCTGAAAAAAAATCTTTAATCTTAATAACTAAAACTGTAAAATAAACAGATAAAACACCTCCTAATAAACTTAAGATTACAAAAAACGGAAGCGCAGTCCATTTCCATCCAGTAATTTCAAAAGAGAGTAATGGTTCACTTTTTATAAAACAAAGAAAAATAGCGGAAATGGTAGCAGATGCAGTACAGCTTATAAAAAGTGTTTTATTAAACTTTCTTGCAATTACTTCCATAGCAAAAAGCCACCCAGCAATTGGACTTCCAAATAAAATACTTACCCCAGCAACAACCCCAGCACTAATAAGTTCCAATTTATAAATATTTGCAGAAAAATGTTTTTCGTATATCGTATTTCCTAGAGTTGCTGTTGCAACGACCGTAGATACTTCAATTCCAGTGGAACCGCCGAAGATTACAGTAAGAAATCCATTAAAATAATGTGATGGAATCTTGAAAAGAGGTAGATGATTTTTTCTTTGATCAAGAGTTTTGTAAATTTCGGTGATTCCTTTATTTTTTCTATTCAAAAAAAAGTATTTTCTTAAAAAGTAGATTGCTGTAATCCCAATCGTTGGCAGAAAAATAAAAATTAAGGTATTTTCTTCTTCTGCAAAATGAAATATGAGCTTTTGAAAATATTCAGTAATTAACTTTAATGAGTATCCTAGAAAAGAAGCGCAGATACTTATTATGATAGAAATTAAAATTAATCTGAAATAATGGTGTCTTTGTATGCTTTTTCTTTTCATTACCAATATAAATTCAATTTTTTCACAAAATTAGGTGCTGGATAGATGGATTCAAAAAGAAATCTATCATATTTTATCATTTAAAATCAAATTTTCTAAATATTTTTTTAAAATCAAAGGATGGCAATGCTGCTCATCTTTAGCACCATAGACCAAAGTGATGATATCTTGTTTTTTATTTCGATTTAGAAATTCTTTTCCAGAACCATTTTCTTTGAGTTCGGTTTCGTATTTTTCTGAAAAACCCTTCCAAAGTTTAGGATCATGGTGAAACCACTTTCGGAGTTCATTAGAAGGAGCTAACTCTTTATTCCATTCTTCAATATGGGCATTTTCTTTAGAGATTCCTCGAGGCCATAATCTATCTACTAAAACACGGTATCCATCTGTAGGAGAAAAAGTTTCATAGATTCTTTTGAGTTTTATTTTCATTCAGTGTAGTATTAATGTTAAATAAATTAAAAAAATCGTCAAAATTTATCGTGACTAGGTTAATAAAAATAGACAAATATTTAATTTAAAGACTAAAATTCGTAACAATATAAAAAGCTGCCCAAGCTATAAATATCAAAGCGATAACCCAAACCCAAACTGGAATAGTTCTCGGGTTTTCACTTCCTTTAATAATAAAACTCTGATTTCTACCTGTATCATACGCATTGATCATCAATGGTAATATTCCGTTGACGGTTTCATTGTTAGATAGCCCCTCCATATGAATGATCGGTCCATTACGCACATTAAAACGAGTAATTTTCAGGCCTTCTTTATTATCAAATTTGCTAACAATTTTTAAAGTGTGTTCTCCGTCTGCCAATTTCGTGGTATCGAGATTGAAAACTATAGGAGTCTGAAGTTCAGCAATAGGATTCGGTTCCTCATCTATATATAAAAAGACTACGGCATTATGTTTTGACATTTTTCTAAGATTTAAAAATCCAATATATTATTTTTGATATGTTTCTTGCTATTCTCGTTTGGTTTGATTAAGAATTTGAAAGAATAAAACAATGTTCCTAGGGTAATTATTGTAATAATTGTCACAATAACCCAATCCCAGTTTGATTCAGGACCCGTACCATGTGTAAAGTTTTGGGTTATTTTGGGTTGCTGAAGCCTACAGGCATCACAAGCCTGAACATATTCAGTCCAAAGAACAAAAATAGGAATTATAAACTTTAATTTTTTCATACTATTTTATTTTATCCATGATTGTTTTTACTTCTTCAGCAGTTACTTTCTTACCATTATTTCCCCAGCTTGTTCTTTCATGATTAATGATAGCAGCCACATCTTCAGGTTTGAAATTAGCATTGGTCCCTACTGCTGGCATTTCTCCAAATTGAGGTGCCAGACCGTTATATCCTTTCATAATAATAGTAACATACAGTTCCAAATTATCTCCTAAGACTACTTTGTCACCTTTCAATGGTGGGAATGCTCCCGGAACTCCTTCTCCGGTTGCCTGGTGACAGGTGGCACAATTGGCTACAAATAAAGCTTCTCCATCAGGAAGATTATCTCCTCCAACACTTCCTTCAGTTTTTTTCTCTTCTTTTTTGTACAAAAATTCTCTTGCCGGAATACTCTTAGGAAGTTCGGTCTGTTTAAGACTGAGAAGATATGCCACCAGGTCACTGGCATCTTTTGATGGAACAACTTTTCCTTTAATTCCTTTTTTAAATGCGTCAGGAAGACTGATTTCCTTATCTCCAGGATCAAGTTGATCTTTAATTAGGAATAACCATTTATAAGAAGGCATGATCGATTGGGGAACTACAGATCTGGGGTTGAATAGGTGGGAGTATTGCCAGTCTTTACTAGATTGTCGGGCTCCGATATTGGTAAGATCGGGACCTGTTCTTTCTGTTCCCATGAGGGTAGCAGTATTCTGGAAAAGATTGAGTCTTTTGTTTCTGGCATAATCTGCAGCCAGGCTTGGACGGTTACCGAATACTTGGTCCATGTCTACATTACGAACCTGCTGAGTATGACATGCTACACAACCTTCACGGATATAAATTGATTTCCCACGGCTTTCTTCTTCTGTAAGAGGTTTACTTCCCTGTAAAGGTTGATATACTTTTTGGTTGTTCAATGCAGGAAATATGCATATAAACAGGGTCAGAAAAAGGAAAAATGCCAATGCTGAAGAAAAAAGTTTCTTATGATCACTAAAAAAATCCATTATGCTTTTGTTTTTTTATTGTGAATGATTTCTAAAATATCGTCTGGTGTCTGAGGAAGTTTAATTTCTTTTTTGGGCTTTATCATTCTGTAAAAATTATAAGCAAAGATGATGTGTGACAACCACATCATTGTTCCCCCGATCGCTCTCCAGAGCCAGAAAGGCATCATATGCATAACTCCTTCAATAAACGGTTGTTTCTCCATCCACATCATTCCTTTTTCTGTAGAGCCTATCATTAGTGAAACGGTATATACTAAAACCCCAACCAAAGCTAACCAAAAATGTAATCCGACGGTAATACTTGGTGGTTCACATGAAGTAAGTCTTGGTACTAAGGTATAAGTGAAAGACCATAGCATAAATGTAATAATCCCGTACATCGTTAAGTGTGAATGGGCTACCGTAAAATCAGTAAAATGCCATAATAGATTGGTAGATCTGAAAGCTTCTGCCGTTCCTTGCATTGAGCCTGTAAAGTAAAAAATAATAGAAACTACATAAAAAGGTAGTACATAACTCAGTTTCAAGCGATGCCATGACCCACGAATTGTCATCATAAAATTAATACTACCTGCTGCAACAGGAATCACCATGCCCACACTAGCAACAATAGCAATAGTCTGCATCCACCATGGGATAGCACTAAAAATAAAATGATGTGTCCCAATGAGAGTATAAAATAAAATCTGTGTCCAAAACGCAAGTATACTCAAACTATAAGAATACACCGGACTGTTCAACTCTTGTGGAAGAAAATAATACATTAATCCCAAATTGAAAAACATAAACCACATCCCCACTCCCTGATGCATAAAATAACCCTGCGTTATGGTTTCTCCCAAACCGTCTTGCCAAAATGGAAGATAAGCAACCACCAATATGACTACAACAAACATCATAGCCGAGACTACATACCAATTGGAAACATAGATTTCTTCTGTTTTTCGGAACGCGATCGTATTGATATGATTATAAATACTAATTATAATTCCTGTAGCAAAAAGTAACATAACTGGCCAGATATATTCCCTGTACTCTCCGCCACTATTATTGATTCCCGCCATTAAGCAAACGCTACCAAGAAATACAGCAGAATTCATTAATATTAAAGTCACATATCCTATCTTAAGATTGAAAATTTTTGTATTTCCCACCCTTGGAATGACATAATATGAGAAACCTACCATTGCCATAGATGCCCATCCCCAAAAAACCATATTGGTATGTACGGGTCTAAGCCTTCCGAAACTCAACCAGCTGATATGGTCAGCATCCGGAGCGACAAATTTTATTCCAAGATATTCACCAACCGTGGTTCCCATAAAAAGCCAGAATACACTAGTGCCAAGAAACCAAAGGATTAATTTTTTTTCCTCATCCGGAATTTTAATATTCCTTCCCTCCTCTCTTTTGGTTTGCAGAAAACGGATTTCATGAATTTCATTTGCTTGGTCTATTAACCCACGCGGGTCTTTTACTTGCTTATTTGCGGAAAGTTCGTTTCCTGAAAGTTGGAATTCAAGTTCTTTTTTTCGTTCCTCCAACGCAGAAATTTCGCCTGGCTGCAGATGACTCAGATGCTCATATATCCTTTTAAGTTCTTTTTTTTTCAATGTATCAGAAATCATCCGATTTACTCTTATTAAAATAAGAATAAGTGCAAAAATGATGGGAATCAAAAAAAGAACAATTGTAATTTGTAAACCAGGCTCATTAAGAAGTTCGTTCATAGTATAAGTTTTAAGAAACAACTTTATTTACTTAAAACTACTTTGAATGCTTAATTTTCTATTATGATTGAAATCACAACTGGTTAGTTTATTTAATAGTAAATTAATCCTTTTTTTATCTTCAGCAGATTATTTTTTTCCATTAATTTAATAGTTCGTATAACAGTTTCTACACGCAATCCGGTTAGATTTGCCATCTGTTGGCGGGTTAACGGAACAATATATTCGGAATTTAAACCATTTTCTATGCAATAGATATTCTTAAAATAATTCATTAAAGTTTTAAGTCTCGTAGTAGGGTCATTAGAAAATATATGTTGAGACATGATCATTTTATAATATAACCTGCGTGAAAGGCTTTTGTTAATTTCTATCGCATATTTAGGATATTCAGTCAACAGTTTAAAAAAATCTTTGGAAGAAATCTGTATAATCTCACAATCTGTTAAGGCTATGGCATTAGTTGGATACTTTTCATTAATAAATAATAAGACTTCGCCAAATCCTTGTGGTGCATTGATAATATTCTGAATGAATTCTTTTCCATCTTCACTGTAATTATTAAGCTTGACCGTTCCTGATATAATTTGAAAATAACTCTTACAGGTTGAATTTTCCTCATAGATAAAATCTCCACTACTATACTGCGTGATATTGTAATTATAATCTTTTATATGTTTTTCAGAAATCATTTCTATTAATCGTAATTTATTAAATTTATAATACTATTGAATGATTTTTAATACTTATTATAATATTGCTTTCGGAAGGCCTCGGGGGTAAATGATGTATATTTTTTAAAAAATTTTACAAAGTAAGACGGGTCTGAATAATTTAATGCTTCAGCAATATTTGTAATTGATAAATCAAAATTCACCAAAAGTCTTTTAGCTTCCAGAATAATCCTATTTCTAATAATTTCACCAGCTGATAGGTTAATTTGTTGCTTACATATAAAGTTCAATTGGTTAGGTGTTATATTTAGAGAAGTTGCATAATCTTTGGGTAATTTATATTGATGAAAATTAGTTTCTAAAATCTCTATAAACTGCTTTAATATTAAAGAATTATAATTCGTGTCAATAAATATAGTTTTGGAGATAGTATCTTTTCCAGCAAGTGCACAAATCTGAAGTATTAAAGATGCAATCATTATTTGTGACCAAGATTGAATGTCAGTCATTTCTGTAATAATATTTTCAAAACAAACTTTCAACTTACGTTGGTTTTCCTTTGAAATATTTACCATCTGGTCACTTTCAAATAAATTAAAAAATGGAAATTGATCAATTAACGAAGAATTGATCTTCAACTGATCAAAAAAAGTAGTGGAAAAATTAATTACATAACCTTCTGTATTTTCAGCCAATCTCCAACTATGAACCTGTCCCGGACGCATAAAAAAAATCTTTTCTGGAGCAACGTCGTATGTTTTGAAGTCGATTAAATTTTCACCATATCCTTTTACAAAATAGGTAACATGATAAAAAGAATGGCGATGAACTTTTGTTGTTCCAGGATTTTGATCTAAAAATTCTGAAAATCTATCAATGGTAAATACTTCATTAATTGAATTACACGTCGACAGACCTTCAATTTCAAATGTTGGATAAACCTCCTTCATACTTTATTGCTGTAATATTTTAATCATCATAAAAATAGCTATTTTTTCGATGATTAACACCATAAATAAATGATAGTGGTATATTAACTTTGAACATAATGGAAACACAGAATTTTTACTATGATAACACCATAGTACGTGCATTTTTATATGCAACAATAGTTTTTGCGTTAATAGGATTCGTCTTTGGACTGACTGCAGCTCTGCTTTTGTTTTACCCTGAACTGCCTGAATTCATTTTTGGGACAGATGACCAATCTATTCATATCTTGAGAAACGGAGGTATCCAAGCATTGATAGATACTAATGGAGCCTTCGGATTTGGTCGAATAAGAATGTTGCATACAAATACTGTAATCTTTGCATTTGTTTGTAACAGCTTTTTTATTGGGGTATACTACTCTGTACCTCGCCTCTTAAAAACAGAAATGTTTAACAAAACATTAAGTTGGATTCATTTTTGGACGTGGCAGTTAATGGTCGTAGTAACATTTATTACTTTCTTCATGGGAATCAATACATCAAAGGAATATGCGGAACATGAATGGCCAATCGACATACTTCTTACTTTTTCATGGGTAATTTTTGGACTTAATATGTTCGGAACCATCACAAAAAGAAGAGTTAGACATCTATATGTTGCAATTTGGTTTTATTTGGGAACTTGGATTGCAGTAGCAATGCTTTACATATTCAATAACCTTGAAGTTCCCTTATCATTTACGGGGTGGAAATCATATTCTGCGTATGCTGGAGTAAAAGATGCTATTGTACAATGGTGGTATGGTCACAACGCAGTTGCATTTATTTTAACCACTCCAATTTTGGGATTAATGTATTATTTTTTACCAAAAGCAGCCGAACGGCCTGTTTTTTCGTATAAACTCTCAATTATTCATTTCTGGTCGTTAATTTTTGTGTATATCTGGGCAGGACCACATCATCTTCAATATACAGCAATACCAGCATGGGCACAAGCTGTAGGTACTGGTTTTTCAATTATGCTGATTGCCCCATCATGGGGAGGAATGCTGAATGGACTATTGACTCTGAGAGGATCTTGGGATAAAGTACGAGAAAATCCTATTTTAAAATTCTTTGTCGTTGCAGTTACTTGTTATGGTATGGCAACTTTTGAGGGACCACTACTGGCGACTAAAAACATCAACAAAATTGGTCACTTTACCGATTGGGTGATAGGTCATGTTCACCTTGGAGCATTAGGATGGAATGGTTTTATGGCTTTTGGAATGATCTACTACCTTATTCCAATCCTATGGAGAACAAAAATATGGTCTGTTAAGCTGGCGAACTGGCATTTCTGGTTAGGAACTTTAGGAATTATTTTCTACGCAGTACCAATGTATATTTCAGGATTTACACAAGGATTAATGTGGAAACAATTTAACCCGGATGGGACATTATTATGGAAAAACTGGTTAGATACAGTAACGGCAATTATCCCTTATTTTAAAATGAGATTTTTAGGTGGGTTATTTTACTTTTCAGGTGCTATCTTAATGGTCATTAATCTTACAGCTACTATTAGAAAAGGCTCTTTCCAAAAAGAAGTGCCTGCCGAAGCACCGGCCTTAGCCAATATTAGTAATAAAAGGAAAGAGGGAGAAGGTATCCATCTTTGGTTGGAAAGATTGCCCGTCTTATTCACAGTCTTATCTTTTATTGCAGTATCAATTGGAGGAGCTGTAGAAATTATACCAACTTTAATGCTTAAACAAAATATACCGACAATTTCAGCGGTAAAACCATATTCCCCATTAGAATTAGAAGGTAGAGATTTATACATCCGCGAAGGCTGTAATGCCTGTCACTCTCAAATTGTAAGACCATTCCGAGATGAGATTGTAAGATTTAATGGCAAAAACGGCCAGTATTCTAAGGCTGGGGAATTTGTTTATGACAGACCATTCCTTTGGGGTTCAAAAAGAACAGGACCAGATTTACATAGAGAAGGTGGTAAAAACCCAAGTTCTTGGCATTATAAACATATGTATAACCCTAGGTCCACATCCGCCGGTTCTATCATGCCTCGATATCCATGGCTAATAGCCAATAATTTAGATCGATCTAAAATGATCGATAAGCTAAAATTTATGAAAAATACATTTGATGTACCTTACACAAAAGCCCAAATTGATTCAGCTGATAAATGGGCCGATAATCAGGCATCTATAATAGTGAAAGATATTTTTTCGGAGGCTACAGACTTGAAAGAAGCCTACGCCAAAAGGCCACAAGGTGAACTAGAAAAGAAAGAAATTATAGCCCTTATAGCCTATCTGCAAAGATTAGGTACAGATATAAAAACAAGCGATATAAAAACAGCTGGTAACAATTAAATATACATGAAATGATTCCTCAAAACTTTAAAGACATTTTAGCAAATACTGATTATGCAGGATTTTATCAAACGTTATCCATGATTATTTTTTTATTTTTTTTTGTTATTCTCAT
Source organism: Chryseobacterium lineare (assembly GCF_977014045.1). Lineage (NCBI taxonomy): Bacteria > Pseudomonadati > Bacteroidota > Flavobacteriia > Flavobacteriales > Weeksellaceae > Chryseobacterium > Chryseobacterium lineare. The sequence goes on from NZ_CDRNIQ010000001.1 coordinate 2,130,641, forward strand.
ACTTTATGTTTTCACAAGACCAAAAAAATTTTATCATGAAGCAGAGCGTGCTCCCCTCCGTGATGATCAATAAGAATTACAATTTATATATACTAACACTGAAATGTCAGAAATAAATGAAGAAGTCGTTCGCGGCGGACAGGGGCAAGTTTTAAACCCTGAGACCTATAGAGATTCTATAGGAACAATGGAACAATCAGGTAAGAGAAAATGGGTTTTTCCAAAAAAACCAAAGGGTAAATACACTAATTACAGAGATCTAGTAAGTTATACTCTTTTGATTATGTACTTTGTCATTCCATTTATTAAAATTAATGGAAACCCTTTCTTTTTGTTAAATGTCATTAATGGAGAATATTTTATTGCGGGGCAACCTTTCTATCCGCAGGATTTTTTTATTCTTACCCTAGGTGCTATCGCTTCTCTTATTTTCATTATTGTTTTTACTATTGCCTTTGGAAGAATTTTTTGTGGTTGGATATGCCCTCAAACAATTTTTATGGAATCAGTCTTCCGAAAAATAGAGTTTTGGATTGAGGGTGATCGCAATAAACAAATGAGACTTGATCGACAGGAATGGAATACTGAAAAAATTTGGAAAAGGACTCTAAAATGGGCTATTTATATTATCATTTCTCTCATCATAACCCACATTATGTTTATGTATATTGTTGGTTACGAAAAAGTGTTTAAAATTATCTCGGAAGGACCATTTGAGAACATCACCAACTTTATTGTTATGATTCTTTTTACAGCCACTTTTTATTTTGTATTTGCATGGTTTCGAGAGCAGGTTTGCACATTGGTTTGTCCATATGGAAGGTTACAAGGTGTACTAATTGATAAGGAAACTATTAATGTATTTTATGATTTCAAAAGAGGTGAAAACCGCTCTAAATGGAGAAAAGGGGAAGACAGAAAAGTTACAGGAAAAGGTGATTGTATCGATTGTTATCAATGTGTTGCAGTTTGTCCTACTGGAATCGATATTAGAGACGGACAGCAATTGGAATGCGTAAATTGTACTGCATGTATAGATGCATGTGACGAAATAATGGAAAAAGTAGGTTTGCCAAAAGGTTTGATCAGATACGCATCAGAAAAAGAGATTGAGACCGGGACTCCTTATAAGTTTACTAGCAGAATGAAAGGTTTTGCAGCAATTCTGATATTGCTGATCGGGTTCCTTGGATTCCTTCTGTCAAGCAGAGGTGATATGGAAGCGAAGTTTATCAAACCTGCAGGTAGTACATTTTTTGTAAGAGAAGGAAAAATTATCAATACGTATAATTACACATTTCTTAATAAGACAAATAATAAAAAAATTGTTACTATAAAAGTTATCGAACCGGCACATGCTGAAATTAATTATAGTGCTTCTAGTAAAATAGTCGTAGATCGTGATAAAATATCAAAAGGAACCATCAACATCAGCTTTCCAGAATCACAAATGAATCTTTCCAAACAGAATATTACTATAGGTGTATATGATTTAAATGGGAAGTTAATTGATTCTTATCAGACTTACTTTGAAGGGCCTTTTAAATTACAAATACCTTAAAAGTCATCATAGCAAACGTAGCCAATATTAAAAGTGTTTTAAACTATAGCTTTAGTCATTAATTTATCACCTATTCACACATACATTTAAAAAGATGAAACTGGATAGGTACTCTTTTTTTAGTGAACTACGTTAATTTAGTTTAAAATATTTCAATAACTTGATGTAATGTCAGAGTGAACAAATCGTATTTTCTCAACATAAAAAAACTTGTTTTAATCACAATATTCCATACTCATCAACAAAGAATTAGATACTTTTTTTAAGATAAAACATATTCGCATTGTTTATAACTGTTAAATTACAATTCTTTACCAGACAACCTGTTCAGTAATTTGTTTTAAAGAATCAAGACTATTGTTCAGTGTACAAATTTATTTGTGTTTTGTCATAAACGAAAAAGAAATTTTGATCATTGTTTCGATTGATAATGAAAAAATAAAAGTCAAAAGAATTAATACGCAAATAGAATTTTGATATAATAGCAGAATCTAGATCTTTATGCAAGATCGTGATTGAAAAGTCAAAATTTTGTTTACAATATCTACAAACTATTGTTTCAAAGGTCAAAGACTTGATGGAAGATGAAAATCCGTTTTTACGAACAAAAACACAAGAAAATTGATTCATATAAAAACTATAACCTGTCTTCTTATATGCCTGTTTACTATCTTAGATTTTTTTGAAAAGTAGCCCATAGTAATCCACCGAAAAAATAATAAAAGCTATTCTAAAAATTTCTTAAGCTATTAAAGGCTCAAAATATAGAATAACTCTTAATTTATTCACTTTCGGTCATAAGATTGCATTACGCAATCTTATGATTAATTTTAATTAATCATAAGTGATACTAAATTAATTGTTAAAATATTTTATTATTATTTATTCCAAAAACATAATTTCCGAATTTCTCTATTCCTTTTCTAATTTTCTTGAACAATTCCGAGAACTCAATAATGTTTTCATCTACGCGAATTGAAGTAGTTATTCCTTTTATATTGTTATTTGAATTTGATATTGCAAAAACATAAATTATTTCAGAATTATCGTCATAACATTTATATATTTTATCAACTTTGAACCCAGAAGCTGGAATTTCAGAACCTTTTGTTTTAATATTTTGTATTAAATTTAAATATTCCGTTAGTTCATTTTGTAAAAGATACCCACTGTCTAGGAGTTCTGATATAGTTTCACTAAAAATTCTTATTTCCTCCATACTTGTTTTATTCTTAGTCCCAGGTGCCTTGCATCGAAATACTTAAACTATCGTTTTCAATTTCCATATCAATAGGGAAAACAATTTTATAGTCATCCATATCAATATCACACCTTCCAATATATCCTGAAATCCCGCCCCAAAGCTCCAGGTGGTAATTTTTCCCGTATAGGTTCATGCTTGGCGAAGGATACATTTTTAGAGTTGCCGGCAATGGTAATGTACTTGGATATTCTTCAGTTTGCGCAATCGACTCTGGTAAATCATCAGAAAAAGCTTTTATATACAGCTTTTGTTCGGGTAAATTCTTTGAATATTCAAGAAGCTTCACTGTTTTCAGATGAAAAGTATTGTCATCATTATTACAGGAAAAAAGACCATTTAATATCAAAAGAATAATTAATATATGTTTTAATTTCATAATATAAGTATTGATTAAAAAGTTTAAGCCGGTGAAAGTCTTCGGGATCTAAGATATACACGAGTCCTATTAACATACGGGAATATTGCAATAAGTACCATAATGATTAATAAGAAAATAGCCATCATCTCATAATAATCCATAGCAAAACGGATCTGTGTTTGCATAGTAAGATTTTTAATAAGTAATTTCTCAGAAGCTTTAGAAGATATTCCCTCCAGCATACCTTTGGTACTAAGTTTTGTATTTTGCTTATGCAAAAAGTTTTTTACCATAGGATCTATTTTTGTTAAATGATCCTGAAAAGCATTATAATGCATACTTTTTCTGAAAAGCTCGAAATAATTTATAATAGCAATACTTACAGCATAACCAAAATACCTTATAGCTAATGCAGCAGCAGCAGCAGATGGACCTAACGAGACTGGTACAGAGGCAATAATATAAACAATTGTGGGTACCATAATAAAACCTACACCCATTCCCTGAAGAAATAATGGTAGAAAATAATTAAATTCATCAGCTTGTATATCAAAAAGATAATACATCCTTACGTGGAAAACAAACAATAAACAAAATCCTAATAACCAAATATTTCTGATTCTTTTTTTCTGCAGAATCATCGCAGCAGAAATAATAACTCCAGCTATTATCCCTAAAATATTAAAAACATTCATGTAAGAGAGGTAAAAAGGATCAAACTTCAATACTCCCGTGAAATAGCTATTGGTAATACCTGACGCAAACCGACAGATATACATAACAAAAAGCACAACTAAACCTACTTTACAATTTCGATAAGAAAAAATACGTAAATTGATATAGGGTCGCTTCAATGATTTCTGACGAAATATAGAAATAATTAACAGAATTATTATAGCTAATACACTACCGGAAATCCTGACATCATCAAGCCAATAGTACTCTTGTCCAAATATGGTAATATAACCTAAAAGTGACAGAATAGCACTGTACATTACAAAGCTTTGCCAATCCAATTTGTATAAAGGAAATTTAACGTGTAACCGAAATGAATTCATTCCTGTTATTATAAACAGTAAACCTGGAAAGAAGGAGAATATTGCAGACTTATAAACGATGTTAAAGTTGTAAGAATCTATTAATTCCGCGGTAACCAAATTGTTGAAAGGCAAAGCACAGAGCAAAGTTCCAAAAAATACTGAAAAACCAATTTCTCTCGCACGTTCACTTTTCAACCTTGTAAACATTAAAGATAAAGAGATATTCACATTGGATGCAAACAACATTCCTTGTATAAACCTTACGGGAAATAATATATAAACATCTTTTGTAATGTAACATACCAAACAAGCAAGCATTTGCAGAGTAGTAAAAATTATAAAATATTCTTTCGCAGCTAGAAAAGTAAAGAACCTTCTTTCCAGAGAATAAAATCCTACGTATCCGGCGTAAAAAAGAGCCACTGCAAACTGCATATCTGCGGGTTCACTTCCATAATAGCCTGCTGCTGCATTGATGTTAGCTAGAGGAAGAAAGAAAATCACAATTCCAGGTAGGGTCATACTGAAAAGTACTATTTTCACCATCCAGTCAGGAATCCAAGATTTAAATATTGGGATTGCTGTCTTCATTTAACTATGCTTTTTAGACGCAAATACGTTAACATTCATACCTACCTTTAAAACATCTATTTCTTTCCTCGAACCATCTACTCGTATTCTTATGGGTATACGTTGAACAATTTTAACATAATTACCTGTAGAGTTATCAGGTGGGAGTAACGAGAAACTAGAACCCGTAGCAGGTGAAAGAGAAATAATAGTTCCTTTAAACTCTTTTTCAGGATATGCATCTGCGATAATTTTTACTTCATCACCTATTCTCATATCTTTAATTTGAGTTTCTTTATAATTTGCAACGACCCATTTATCTGTATCGTCATTTACAATAAAAGCAAGAGTTTCCCCTGCATCAATCATTTGACCCACTTCAACTGTACGTCTTCCCATTCTGCCATTATAAGGAGCTGTAATGTACGTATAAGTAACATCTAATTTATGTCTATTTAGCAATGATTTCAACCTTTGAATTTCAGCCTTTACAACATTTCTTTCTGCGCGAATATCTTCTATTTTTGAAACTGATGCAGCGTAGTTTTCTTGAGATGATCTATATTCACTTTTATCTACATCAAGTTGTGCCTGAACTTTTTCGACTTGTTGTTTAGTAGCAGATTCTTCATTATATAGTTTCAGATATCTATCATAATCCAATCCTTGTTTCCATACCTTCGCTTTATTTGCGGCAATCTGTGCTTGAGAAGAAGAAGCTTCATTTTCCAATGTATTAATTGTACTTCCTAAAACGACAAGCTGAGCCTCAGCTTTTGCAAGAGATGCTTGTGTTTGTTCTTGTTGAAGAACATATTCTCTATTATCAATCACCAAAATTGTGTCTCCCTTTTTTACGTTTTGATTTTCTTCAAACTTAACATCAACTATAAAGCCTCCAGCCCTAGAAATAACAGGATTAACATACTCTTGTATTTGTGCATCATTTGTTTGCTCATATTTATAATAATCCATTAAGGATCCTCCCCCCCAAACTATAAGCCCCAAAAGAATTAAACTTGCAATCCACCCTGTAATTTTAGTAACAAATCTATCAGTTACCGTATATTTTTTTTTCATGATTTATAAAATACCTATTATATTTTGTAGTAAGTAATATTTATTTTGTGCCATTATTTTTGCTGCTTCAAGCTCGAACTTTGTCTGCAGAAGTTGTACATCTGCATCTAACAAATCTGTAATTAAAGAAGTCTGATTAAAGTAAGTATTTTTAATAATTCTTGCATTTTCTTTCGCATGAGCCTGATTAGCCTCAGCAACTTTTATCTGTTCTAAAGCCTCCTGATACCTCAGGTAAGCTTCTTTTACTTGTTGTCTTACCTTATCTTCGGTATTTTTATAACTTTCTTCTTCTTTTTCAAACTCTATTTTGGCAGCTCTTACCTTATGGGTATTATGATAAAAAGATGATAAATTGAAAGATGCTCTTAACCCTATTACCCCCAAAGAATACCAATATGGATTGTAAGGAAATAAGAAAATTTGTGGATTTGCATAATAAAATTCTCCATACATTCCAATTTTGGGTCTTACATTAGATTTAATTTGATCTATTTTTATTTTACTGAGCTCTGTTTTGTGTTCTGAAATGTGATAATCAAATGAATGTTCTAAGGCCGTTTTTAAATATTCTTCGTAGGAGGTGGTATTGTTCCAAATGTAAGTCGGTTCGTCTGGAACTACAATTTGTTCGTCAGGAACTCCAATAATAATATTCAGTTTTTGAGTAGCAATAAGAATATCATTTTCTATCGTAATTAATGCCATTTCACGTCTGGAGAGCTCAAGCTCTATTCTCAAAACGTCACTCTTTAGTACAACACCGTTTTTTAATAAGCTACGTATTTCTTTCAGCTGTTTTTTTTGGTCTTCAATATCCTCTTTTATAAGTTTTCTGAAAATTAATATTTTTTGTAAGTCTAAATACAAAGCAGCCGTCTTGTAGTGAATATCAGAAACAGTTTGCTCTCTCTTAATTTCAGAAATCTCGTGAAGTATTTTTTCTTCTTTAATTTGTAGATTAAGTTTATTTCCATTATAGAGATTAAGATAAAAATCAGCACCTGCTCTGTAGAGTGTATGTATTACTTCATGTTGACTTGGTTTTGAAAATAAGCCATTTTCATAAATCGGTATATTGCTTGCTTTTTCTGCACTTCCTTTTATCTGCACTTCGGGAAGCCGCTCCGCTCTAAGATCTTTTACTTCTTCAGCAGAAATACCCACTTCCAAATGTTTTATCTTAATATCGCGACTGTGTTCCTCTGCTTTGTTCCAAGCGTCTTTTAGTGAGAGTTTTAATGTGTCTGCATTCCAAACAGAACTCTGGGCCCAAGTCGAAAAAGTTATTCCAAACATTAGAAATCCAGTGAGATAATTTTTCATTGAAAATTTTAGAATCATTGTATTGCAAATCTACATTATTTACATAAAAAAAATTTATCGACAATAGTCATTCTTTTCATGATTCCGGCCAAATTCATTATCTTTGTTATCAATAAATACAACATTAGTATGGGATTAATTAATTTACTACCAGATATTGATAAGAACGATAAAAGTGTATTTGTAATGCATGAAAAATCTGAAAAATTGATCCCGGTTCATAGACATACCAAAGGACAACTTAGTTATGTTGAAGGAGGTATCGCTTATATTACTATAAATAATCGGACATATGTTGTTCCCGCAAGACATTTCTTCTGGATTCCGCAGGGTTTGGAACATATTTTACAAATTGGTCATTCTGCAACAGTATTACGATCATTATATTTCTTTGCTCATGACGATTTGTCTGATCCTTTTTTCAGTCGTCTTGGTATTTATCCTGCCACAGAACTTTTAATACAAATGATCAAGTATACTGAAATATGGGATGAGAGACATGTAATATCTACTGATGAAAATTTTGAATTTTTAGTAGCATTAAAAAAAATTCTACCCAAAACCCATCAACAACCCTTGCCCATTATTCTTCCTGCCACCAAAAACAAGATGACTAGGAATATTGTTTCTTATCTTGAATGTACAATAGAAGAAAAACACAGTCTTGCTAGTATAAGTAAAAAATTTGGATTGAGTGAACGCTCTCTATCGCGTCTTTTTAAAACAGATTTGGATATTTCTTTTCTCCAATACTTAAAAACTTTAAGAATTATTAAGGCCATTGAACTTCTTCTTAATACAAATAAGTCCATTAATGAAATTGCATATAACGTGGGTTATAATTCTGTAAGCTCATTTAGTGATACTTTCCGCGAATTTACCAGATCGAGACCTTCAGATTTAAGGAAATTAAATAATTGAAATACTATACCTGAAAATATTCAAAAATAAAAATATTTCAACGGACAGTACCCTGCAAATAATTAAATTTTAATAAGACATTTTTAGCATACTCAATATATTAACTAATTCTTCTTTTTTTGGGAGTATTTTCCAGGTAATATTTCAGAAATTCTTTCCAAATCTTCCACCAAATGTTTCGATATTTCTTCGGTTATGGGTACAAAAAAATCCTCTGAAACTATTGTTATCAGAGGATTTTTATTTTAAAGGGTGGCTACGATTTCATCTACATTCAATTTGTTTTCTATTTTAGCAATTATTATTTCAATTCGAATAATCAAAAAATGCCGTGTATTTTTATGATAGCACGAGCAAATAAAATGGATAATTATATAATTTAATGTACCAAAATATATTTTCAATATAAATTAAATTTTTAAGGTTCGTTAAGCTAATACTTTTAGTTAAACACCGTCATATTTTATACAACTAAGCAAGTATTAAATTTAATTACCTTTAAAAAATACTTTTAATGAATCTTATTATATTTGTTGATTATAAATAAATTCATAAATTATTTAATATGAAGTTTTTGTTCCTGCGAATATTTGCAATTTGTACTCTTATTCTATCCAATCAAAGTCAGGCCTGCTCAGCGTTTTTACTTACAGGTAAAAATTATAATGTCATTGGTTTCAATGAGAATTGGAAAACAATGCCCGGAATGATTGTAGTGAACAAGCGTGACGTTCTTAAAAGAAATATCAGCTGGCAAAACTTGACAACAGATCATTTACAATTCAATACGCAATGGACTTCAAAATTCGGATCCGTCACCTTTAATCTTTTGGGATATGATTTCCCTTGCTATGGAGTAAATGAAAAAGGACTTTTTTTAGTGGAATTATATTTAGAAGAAACCACTAAAGTTTATAATCCTAAGCAACCCAATATGTTTTGGGCACAGTGGATTCAGTATCAGTTGGACAATTATAAAACTGTAAAAGAAGTGATAGACCACCTTCAGGGCGGTCCAAATATTGATTGGTGGCCCAATGCAGCTGGTAGTCATTTTTTTCTGACCGATGCCAAAGGAAATTCCGCAACTATAGCTTTGTTAAACGGTAAATACAAAGTATTGACGAATAAAGAAATGCCAATGCCTCTTTTGTGCAACAATCAATATCATAAGGACCTGTCTACTGCTAAAAAATTTGATTTCCTTGGTGGAAAGGAAAAGTTTAATTTTGATCAAAGTACAAAATGGGAAGACCGCTACAATCGTGCCTACTATATGTTGAAGAATTATAAGTACGACGAAAGACCTGTTGATTATGCCTGGAATATTTTGAATTCTATACATCCGGGAGAATGGCAGATTGTTATTGATACAAAGAAAATGAATCTATACTTTAGATCAGATTTGAAAAGAGAAGTCAAGACAATAGAGATTAGCAAATTGGATTTTTCTAAAAATGCTCCAGTAAAATATTTAGACATACACACAGATGAAACTGGAGTTGTCAACAAAAACTTCCAAAATCTTACAGAGGCAAAAAATATTGAATATGTTGACAAAGGATTTCCGATCGGCTACGACAACAAAGAATTTGGAACTTCCGATATTTTTGAGAAATTGAAAAAGAATATCGTTAAATTCTTTCACAATATTTTACCGGAATCTTACTGAGATTTATATTATACAAAATTCGATTTATTAAATATCCGGAATTTTATTTTTGTCAATAGCATGTTCGTGAACTATATTAAATATTATATATAATTATCGTAAAATCTAATTCAATTCCCGAAATTTACAAAATGCGGAATATCGGTACCAAAACTATTCATTGATAAAACGTTATTACGGTTGCTGTTAAAATCAAAAAGCGAATTATTATCAAACGGAACACGAGGATAATACATAAAAGAAATTTGAATCCTGTTGAAAACCAGATACGGATTATTGATCAAAACCCCAATTCCTATTTTAGTGTTTGTTCTTGTTTTCAATAATTTCTCGTCAGGCATACTTAGCCATCCGGCTGCCGCAGTTAAATATGGACTGAAATGAAAATTCTTCCAGGTCTTATTAATGAAAAGCTGAAGCTGATATCGTAAAACCAATTTTTTAGTCCCTATATAATCTGCATTATAAACCGGAAATTCATCCCCTGAAGAAAGATTAATTCGGTCTATGTAAGAATAATTATGCTGCGGGTTTCCCAATGCCAAAGTCGGAGAAAAGAAATGTCTTGCTTTTGCAAATTTCCAATCCATCAGATTTGTAAAATACATTCCATCTAAACGGAAAGACTCACGGTCTTGCCGATCCTCATTAAAAAAACGTCCTAACTGAGCTTTCAGACTGAAATAACCAAGTTTTATAAAGCTGCCATACGTTGCAGAAATTCCGGCATACGGTATCATTTTATTGCTTCTAGATAAAAAACCGGCAGTAACATTCACAGCAGTTCCATAAGCGATATCTTCCGGCAAATCATATTGAAAAATATTTTTCTGCAGTTCAAATTTTCTCTGAATAAATCCGGCGGATGCCAGAAAACTACTGTATGAACTGAAATACTGATACTGGTCAATTCCCGGGCTGTCTTTATACTGATAATTTTGAAATCTTCCGATCAGGGCAATATTACTGGATATTTTTTCACTGGAATTCGAAGAAACGGGAATCTGATAACCGCCCCATAAATCCTGACTATAGACTTTAATCTGGACTTCCGGAAAAGTGGTATCCGTTTCTATCGGAAGCGCAACATTCCGCATAAAATATTCAAAAGAAAAACCACCTGCCCATTTCGTTAATGGTGAGAAAAAATCTCTTCTTACATTAAAATTGATTCTTTCATTTTTAGAGAAATCTCTTTCTCCCAACACCTGAGCATTAATATAAGAACCAAAAAGATTGTAGGCCGTATAACTTCCAAAAAGATAGTCTTGCTTTTCTTTAGAATCGTTTCTGTAAAACAAATCTAATTCATGCCCTAAACCGAGTACATTTTCTTCGGTAACTCCCAAGCCAATTTTGCTTCCGGAATAACTGACTCTCGGTTTCAAGCTCCAGGAATCCAGAACTTTTACCACTACATCCACAGAATCTTTAGTAGAAGTACTGTCCGAAATACTGATATTAACCCTGTTTATAAAAGGCATTGTTCTAAGCAAACGCTCAGATTCATAGATTTTTTGCGCATTATATTCTTCTCCTTTTTCAAAAAGCAGATAATTATTAACCGTAGAAATTCTTGTGTTGGAATGCAGATGATTTGTAAACCAGTCGTACCATCTGGATTTCTCTTTTTTGTCTTTGGAACCATATCCAAATGGATCAATTGTTTCTACCCGAATATTTCTTATGTACTTTCCGTTGTAAGTTTCCTGCGACAGTTTTTCAGTGGTTGTTTTTACAGAAGTCGAATCTGCTTCTCTACGAAATATGAAACGATGAATGAATTTGGTAACTTTCCTTTTGTCCGAAAATTTTTCAATTTTATAATAAATCGAATCTTTTTTCTCCTGTGCGTAAAAAAAAGAAAAACAGCTTACAAAGAAAACCAAAATTACAACCGATTTGTTCATCACTCCACCAGAAATTCAATACCGTTCATACTATCAATTTATAAGCCAAAAAGATATGTAAATATGGGCACTAAATCCAAAGAAATGTCAGGTAAATTATATCAAGTCCTATTTATTATAGTAGCTCAAAATAAACATTAAGAAAATTGTCACAAATGTATCTAAATGACACCATTTTAAGGTCGTGGTGCCATTCTAAAGCTATTAAATAACTAATATAATCCTCCACCCAAAGCAATATAAAGATCCACAATCGCCTGTAACTCCTGTAACTTATCACTTATTCCTTTCAGGCGGGCTGCAAGTAAGCTTTGCTCAGACGTCAAAACATCGGTGTAATTGGTATTGGACGTGAAACGCAGTAATTCCTTGGTAAATTCTACCGATTTGTTGAGATAGACCAGTTGTTCTGTTCGGATCTTTTGCTTTTCCAGAGCATTTTCATACGAAAAAAGAGCATCGGAAACTTCCTGTCCGGCATTCAGTATGGTTTGCTGATAGGTGTTATAGGCAGCTTCCTTTTGTGCTTTCGCAATGGCTAAGCTCGCTTTATTCTTACCTTGTGAAAAAATGGGTTGCGCCAAACCTCCTATGAGATTATAAAAGACAGACTGATTAAAAAAATCTTTAAGTTTTAAAGAAGCAAAGCCTCCTTCTGCAGTTAATGTAAGACTTGGATAAAAATTAGCTTTTGCAACATTTACATCTTCAAAAGCTGATCTGAACTGCAGCTCTGCCTGCTGGATATCCGGACGTCTTTTTAACAGATCGGAAGAAACTCCGGTACTGATGCTGCCGACTGAAGTCTGGTCATCCAGTGAACCCCTTTCTATCTTGCCAGGTGTTCTTCCTAGAAGTACACTTAATGCATTTTCGGTTTCACGAATCTGTTTTTTCAAATCCGGAACAGAAACTTCGGCAGAAAATTTATTGGCCTGGCTTTGTACCACCGCAGCTCCTGTCACTACAGCACTTTCCTTCAGCGCCCTCATTGTTTCTACATCTTTCGTTCTGTTTTCTATAGTTTCCTCTGTAATTTCCAGTTGTTTATCCAATGATAATAATTGATAATAATACGTGGCTATACTGGAAATCAATTGGGTCTGAACAGCACGCTGCGCCGCTTCACTTTCTAAATAATTGGCCAGAGCCTTGCGTTTTAAACTTCCGATCTTTCCCCATATATCAGCTTCCCAACTTGCTGATAATCCCAACTGATAGGTCGTCGTTTTAAGATTGATCTGATTACTTAATCCACCCAAATTCAGCGATTTGGCTGATTGTTTTGAGTGAGTGACCTTAAACGATCCGTCTAGTGTTGGATAATAACCTAATTTAGCCTGTGTCAGACTTGCCTGCGATTCCGATATTTTCAGAATCGCATTTTTGATGTCTGTGTTATTATTCAATCCTTCCTGAATAAGATTTTGCAACTGAGCATCAGTAAAAAGCTCTTTCCACGACAGATTGGCGATAGAAGTACTGTCTTCTGCCGGTCGGTCTGTCCTGTAAATATTTTCTGTTTTCGCAGCTGGTTTCTGATAAGCATCTGTCACTTTACAGGAAGTCACACTGAGAACAGCCACCAATACTATGATATGATTTTTATTTAATTTCATAATGATTCTTATTTGTTATAAATTGATGATCAGCTTTTTCTAAATCTTTCCTGTAAAGACTGAAAAATGACAAATAAGGCAGGAGTGACAAAAACACCGAGAATTGTCCCAAACAGCATTCCTCCAACAGCCCCCGTTCCTATCGATTTATTCCCTACGGCACCCGCACCTGTCGAAAGCATCAGAGGAAGCAATCCTAAAATGAAAGCGAAAGAGGTCATCAGAATCGGTCGGAGTCTCGCCACCGCACCTTCTACAGCAGCCTGAACGAGGCCTAAACCTTCTTTCCTCCTCGCTAATGCAAATTCTACAATCAGAATTCCGTTCTTGGCTAAAAGCCCAATCAGCATAATGAGGGTAATCTGAAGATAAATATTGTTTTGCACACCAAATATTTTAGCAAAAATGAACGCTCCCGCCAAACCTAAGGGTAATGATAACAACACCGCAAAAGGAATGATATAACTTTCATATTGCGCACTCAACAGGAAGTAAACGAATACCAGGCAAAGCACGAAAACATAAACAGTCTGAGAACCGCTGGATGTTTCTTCACGCGTCAATCCGGAAAATTCGTATCCGAAACCCACAGGAAGTTCTTTTTTGGCCACTTCTTCAATCGCTTTAATGGCATCTCCTGAACTATAACCGCTGTTTTGCGAACCCTGCACTGCAATAGAGGTAAATAGGTTGAAACGGTTGATCGCTTCAGCACCATATATTTTTTTCATTGTGATGAACTGGGTAATCGGAGCCATTACATTATCATCGGTACGGACATAAATTTTATTCAGGGTTTCAGGATTCGCGCGGAACTGATCATCTGCCTGATACATTACCCGGTACTGTTTTCCAAAATCATTAAAGTTGGAAGAATAAACCCCGCCATAATAGCCCTGCATCGTACTAAGAATAGTACTGACGGAGACATTGGCTTCTTTTGCTCTTTCCACATCAACATTCATTTCATACTGTGGGAAATTGTTATCAAATGATGTTGTAGCGAACTGAATTTCCGGACGTTTGCTCAGTGCGGCCAGAAATTTTTTACTGGTATTGTTAAAGGTATTCAAATCTCCGCCGGTTTTATCCTGAAGCTGAAATTCGAAACCACTGCTGTTTCCGAAGCCCTGAAGTGTAGGTGGAGCAAAGAAAACGACATTGGCAGAACGGATATTCCCCGTCATTCCAAAGAGTTTCCCCGTGATACTGTTGATATCCTGACCTTTCCCTTTTCTTTCATCCCAAGGTTTAAGTTTTATGATTACCATTCCATATGAACCTCCGGCTCCGGCGATGAAATTCTGTCCGTTAAGTCTGAGTGTCGTCTGTACTTCCGGTAATTGTTTTATCAAGTGATCGACCTTCTCGGTGACCTCAGCTGTTCTTTCCAGCGATGACCCCGCAGGAAGACTGATGTTTGCAAATAAAACACCCTGATCTTCGTTGGGTACAAATCCCGATGGTGTTGTTTTCATCAGCCACCAGAAAAGTCCTCCAAATACAACGATGGAAACAATTGCAAGCCATTTTCTTTTGATTAAAAACTTTACGCCGCCTTTATATTTTTGAGTCATTCCGTCGAATGCAACGTTGAACGAGGTATAAAATCTATGTAAGAAACCCTTTTTATGATGCTCAGAATCCTGATGAGGCTTTAAGAAAAGAGCACATAATGCAGGACTTAATGTCAATGCATTAACCGCCGAAATGACAATCGCTATCGCTAATGTTAAACCAAACTGCTTATAAAAAACGCCTGTAGAACCAGAAATAAATGATACGGGGATAAACACCGCAGCCATTACCAAAGTAATCGAGATGATCGCTCCACTGATTCCGTTCATCGCTTTGGATGTTGCTTCCTTGGCAGATTCTACTCCCTGGTCCAGCTCAGCATGAACAGCTTCTACCACAACAATAGCATCATCCACTACAATTCCAATGGCCAGAACCAATGCAAAAAGTGTCAAAAGATTAAGCGTAAATCCAAATAAATTAAGGAAAAAGAACGTCCCGATAATCGCAACCGGGACTGCAATGGCCGGAATCAAAGTTGAACGGAAATCCTGCAGGAAAATAAATACAACAATAAAAACAAGAATAAAAGCTTCTATCAGCGTATGGATTACTTTTTCTATCGACGCATTAAGGAAATCATTAGCATTCATCAATTCTGTATATTTGATGCCATCAGGAAATGACTGGCTTGCTTTTTCGATTGTTGCCTGACATTGCTGAATCAGCTCATGGGCATTTGACCCGGAAGTCTGCGAAATTCCAATACCCACCGAAGGTTTTCCGTTAGTTGTTGACGAACTCGAATAACTCTGCGAGCCCAGTTCTATCCTGGCAACGTCCTTCAATCTCAGAATATTAGCTTTTGAATTCCCTTTAATAATAATATCTCCAAATTCTGAAACCGATTTTAGACGGCCTGTATATTTAATTGTAAACTGGAAGGCCTGATTTCCTTTTTCACCGAATTTCCCAGGTGCCGCTTCTACATTCTGTTCTGCCAAAGCATTGCTGATATCAGTCGGAATTAATCCATAATTCGCCATTGCATCAGGTTTTAGCCAGATACGCATGGAGTAATCCATACTTCCGAAGACAGATGCATCACCTACTCCATTAATACGCTTGAGCTCCGGAAGCAGATTGATATTGGCATAATTCTGAAGGAATTTCTGATCAAATGACGGGTTATCGCTGTAAAGAGAGAAGATCATCACATTGCTGCTCTGTTGCTTCTGTGTGGTAACACCCGATTTGGTAACCTCCTGAGGCAATAAACTTGATGCTTTGGACACTCTGTTCTGAACATTGACTGCTGCCAGATCAGGGTCCGTTCCCAATTTAAAATAAATAGAGATCTTTGCAGAACCATCATTGCTCGCCGTAGAAGTCATATAGGTCATATCTTCCACACCGTTGATCTGCTCCTCCAAGGGAACGATCACGCTATTCATCACCACATCAGCATTCGCTCCCTGGTAAGAAGTCGAAACAACAACTGTAGGCGGCGCAATCTCAGGATATTGTGAAATAGGAATTGACGAAAGACCAAGATATCCCAGTATCACAATAATCACCGAAATTACTGTTGACAGAACCGGGCGGTCTATAAATTTTTGTAACATATCTTAGATTTATGTATTGATTGACTATGAGTTTAATTGGCAATGTATGCGTTGGTATTTTCCGGTTTGATTTTGGTACTATTTTTCAATGTACCGGCTCCGTCAAAAACAACTTTGTCTCCTGCTTTCAGGCCTTTGGTCACCACGAAATATTGATCTTTCGTAATATCCATTACCTCTACCTCAACACTTTTCACAGTGTTATCAGCATTCACTACATAAACAAATCGTTTTCCCTGTAACTCGTAAGTACTTTTTTGCGGAATCATCACTACCTTATCTAAATGCTCTGTAAGACGGATCGTTCCACTTGCCCCACTTCTGATCAGTCCTTTCGGATTTGGAAAGTTGGCTCTGAAACTGGACGATCCTGTCTGGCTGTTGATCTGGCCCAGAACAGCTTCAAGAGTACCTTTCTGGTCGTATTCGGAACCGTCGGAAAGTAATAATGTAACCGATGGACTGCTTTTCAATTTCTCCTGAACCGTCGCTCCGGGAGTATCTCTCAGAAATTCCAAAAGCTGCTTTTCACTCATTGAGAAATAGGCGAATACATTTCCCGTATCAGAAATTGTGGTCAGCGGTGTGGTACTTGTACTGCTTACATAACTTCCCGTCTTCATTGGAAGACTTCCCACGACACCGTTAATTGGACTTGTAATACGGGTATAATTGAGATTGGTTTTCGCAGTTGCCACCTTAGAGTTCGCCTGGTTAAGCGCTGATTTTCTCATCTGTAAAGTATATTCTGCTGACTCCAGCTCAAACTTGCTGACAATGTCTTTCTGTACCAAAGGTTTTACTTTTCTTACCGCCATATCAGCCGAATTAAGATCTGCTTTAGCACTTATTACGGCTGCCTGGGCATTTTCCAGCTCCTGCTGATACTGAGGATTAAAAATGGTAAATAAGGTTTGCCCCTTATGAACCACAGCGCCTTCATCAATATAAACCTGTTTGACGTAGCCGTCAATTTTTGGCTGAATGTTGACCACTTCCTGTCCGTCTATGGTTACCGGATAATCACGATAAAGATCTGTGGAGCGAGACTGCACTGTAAAAACAGGATAAGTCTGTTCTCCCTGTGGCCCTCCCATACCGGGAGTACCCGAATTCTTATTATCTCCGCCGCAAGATGTCAATAACGATATTGTCATAATGCTCAGAACAGAATTTTTTATACGTTGATTAAAGCTGTACATTATATTTGATTTTGATTAACGTTGCTGAGGAAATAATGTCATTGGAAAACATAATTCCTCTTTTCAAGCATCAAAACAAGTTCAATCAAATCACAAATTTTCGGTTTACAGACCTACAGCAACAACAAATAGATAAAAACCAGAAATCGTATCGATGAAAAATGAATAATCAAAAAATCTCATTTCGTCGGTAAAAACCTTTGGATTCGTCGGTAAATCAGTGATTTTGGGAAGATTCTGACGAAAATTGATTTATTTTGTTTTTATTTACTCCACAAATTTTAAAATCAGAATGAAAAAGAACCTTTTGTGGGCTCCTCATTTATATATCATAATCCCACTTTTTTTATTTTTACTGTTTCCGCTGACATTTCAGATTTCTTTTCCCGAGGAGTTTTGGGTTCTGCAGATCTATCAGCTGATTCTTTATTTTGGGACATTTTATCTGAACTATTATGTCATAGTTCCCAAAATATTATTCAGGAATAAAAGCTTTGTTTTCATCATTGTTTTATGTTTGATCATCAGTATTTCTGCTACTCTCAATTATTATATTGCCGTTTTCTACAAAGTCCATTTAGTAATGGAAAAAATGGACAGCACCAACCAAAACAGCAGAGTCAACTTTCTCACGATCAACAGCTTTATATTTTTGGTTGTCACACTGTTTTTAATATTCATAAGTACGACCGTAAAGGTCAATGAGAGACTGAAAGATATCAGCAATCGCCGCAAAAAACTGGAGCAGGAGAAACTTGCTTCTGAACTCGCCTTCCTGAAAGCCCAGATCAATCCGCATTTTTATTTCAATGTCCTTCATGCCATCTATGCATTAACGGAAACCAATGTAGAGAAGGCTCAGGAAGCATTGCACAGCCTGTCATTGATGATGAGATATGTGATCTATGAAACTAAACATCACTCCTCGATGCTGAGTAAGGAAATTCAGTTTATAGAGCATTATATCAAATTGATGCAACTCAGAATTCCACAGAATACCAAGATTATTTTTGAGAAGCCAAAGTCTGTTCAGGATTACCCCGTTTCTTCGATGATTTTACTTCCTTTTGTAGAAAATGCCTTCAAACACGGAATCACTCATCATAAGGAAGATGAAATTACCATCCGTATTTCACAGGACGAAAACATTCTCTTTTTTGAGGTTTTCAATCCGATTGCAGAAATTAGCACGAAGGATCTGGAAGAAAGCAACGGAATCGGTCTTACCAATACCAAACGGCGTCTGGATCTGCTCTATCCCAATCATTACGAACTGGAAACTACTGAAGATTTAGAGAAAAAAGAATTCAGAATTATCCTTAAATTGCATCTTGTATGAAAATAAGCTGTATCATTATCGATGACGAACCGATTGCACTGGATCTGATCAAAAGATACGTGCTGCGTACTCCTGAACTGGAATTGTCAGCAGAATTCTCGTCCGGTATGGAAGCTATTTCATTTCTAAAAAGCAATAATGTGGACCTGATCTTCACAGACGTCAGAATGCCCGAACTCAGCGGAATGGAAATGGCACAGATCCTTGATAGAAAGCAAATCAGTGAAAAGCCAAGAATCATTTTTACTACTGCCTATGACACTTATGCTTTGGAGGGTTATTCTGTGGATGCATTAGATTATCTGCTAAAGCCTTTTACCTATGTAGATTTCAGCAAAGCGGTCCTTAAAGCTGAAAATTATTTTAAATTGATCAGACAGACTCCTGAAATAAAAGAAGAAAAACCAATTTCTGTTTCTACGGATTCAGCTCCTATTAGCGATCCATTTCTCTATATCAAAGTAGAATATCAATTGGTAAAAATCGTGAAAGATCAAATTTTGTATATCGAAGCAATGAAAGATTATGTCAAAATTTATCTTGAGAAAGAAACAAAACCAATTCTCACTTTAACAACCTTAAAAAGCATCGAAGAAAAACTAAATCCTCACAAATTTTTAAGAATTCACCGCTCTTATATCGTTTCATTAGATAAGATCACAGCAGTAAAGAAAAATTCTGTACAAATTGGACGAATGGAAATTGCTGTCACAGATTCTTACCGGGAAGCCTATAATGAGTTTATGGATCGGTGGAAATAGTTATTTGGTAATTAAATAATATAAGAAAGCTAATATTTCAATCCCGACAACTGTGAAATTCTCTCTAAATCTTCTACCAATATCCCGATTTCTTCGATCTTGAGTACAAAATCATTAAAAACCCCTACCTAATTTAACTTCTTAAATCAATCTTAATGGTTTTATTTCTCAAAGAAGAATTTATTTTAACCATTAAGATTTTAAGAAGTTAATTTTAAAAATCATCACTCAGCTTCCAGCCACTTCGGGTTTTGCTGCAATACGATTTCATGCACGGGGCAGTTTTCAGAATGAGAGCCTTTCAGGTAGCCGATGCTCATCAGGAATTCGTTAACGATTTCTCCGCCGGTGAATTTGAAGGTTTTCTTGAACAGCTTCATCCATTCCGGCAATGTTTTCGGATGGTGATGTTCCAGCCATTTTTCAAATGATCCGAATTCCTTCTGAAGCGCAATGATGGTTTTTGCATTTTCGATGGCAGCGTTTACCTTCAGTTTATTCCTGATGATTCCCGGGTCACTCAGCAGTCTTTCGCGGTCGGCTTCCGTATAGGCGGCTACTTTTTTAATATTAAAATTCTCATACGCTTTTCTGAAGCCTTCTTCTTTTTTCAGGATCGTCTCCCAACTCAGCCCGGCCTGGTTGATCTCCATGATCAGTCTGCCGAACAACTCATTATCATCATGAATCGGGAAACCGTAGTGGTTGTCGTGGTAATTTTGATGAAGTGCCTTGCGATCTTCGGGGGTCATTCTTTCTATTGCTGAACAGTAACTCATTGATAAATATTTTCGGTTTTAGTAAATTTTTTCCGGAGCAGTGCTGATGCAGACCCCGGTGTGACCTGCTAAGTTCACATTTATTCTGTAAATGTACAACCTAATGATGACAGATGTATGTCAGGAGACATTTTTCAATGGTCCGGACAGGTGAATCAGTGGTCATTATACGTCTAAGATATATCGCTATACGTCTTAAACATATCTTTATACGTTTTAGTAATGTTTTTATATGTTTTAAATATATACAGATCCGTTTAATATAAATACAGATATATTTTATATATATCATTCTACGTATAAAACGTATAAATATCTTTCTAAGACGTATAAAAACCTATCCGGAAGACCGCCCGACTACTGATGAACCATTCCATTTAGGTAAATTATAGGTATTAATCCTTTAAAAACCCGGCCGTATTGTTATTGTATCAGAATTTTCAGGATAGATATGAAGACGGATAAAAAAACCTCCGCAAAACGGAGGTTATTTATGTTAATGCATGGCTTCACTAAGATCGATTTTCTGTTTACCTTTTCTTTCTTTAATAAAGAGGATAAACGGAATACAGATCAGGAATATTACCCCGAGATAGAGGAACACATCCATATAAGAAAGTACAGTAGCCTGTTTGGTTACGGAAAGATCAAGCATTTTGTAGGCGGCATTCATCGCAGCATCGGGCGTCATTCCTTTAGCCATGAAGCTTCCTTTTAAAGCCTGGAGTCTCTGCTGAACCGCAAAGTCTGTTTCATCAAGATGAGAGATGAGGTTGACCCTGTATTTCTGACTGGCATTGGCAATGAATGTCGTGATGGCTGCAATCCCGAAAGATCCTCCCAGCTGTCTCATCATCCCGGTAAAGGCTGCTCCCTGACCGATTTCCTGACCTTTCAGCGTACTTAAAGATAAGGAGGTAATTGGAATAAATAAGAGTCCAAGCCCTGCTCCTCTTACGATCAGCATCCAGAAGAAGGCATCTTTACTGGTATCGGGTGTCAGAATTTTATACCCCCAGAAACTGTAGACAAAGAATATAAACAATCCTAAGGCGACAAGAATCTGTTGTTTGGCACCGGCTGATAATAACCGTCCGATAATCGGCATCATGAAGGCTGTTGTAAGTGCCGCAGGAATCATCAGCGCACCAGACTGCAGGGCCGTCCAACCCAGAATACTTTGGGTATAAAGCGGAACGATGAATGTAGAACCATATAAACCGAATCCCAATACAAAGGACATGACTGTACCGATCCTTAAGTTGCTGTTTTTCAAAACCCTTAATTCCACAATAGGATATTTGAAGGTGAGTTCCCGCCAGAGAAAAAGTATAAACCCTAAAACTGCTGATGCTGTAAAGAGTACAATCCATCCGCTTGCAAACCAGTCTTCTTCATGACCTCTTTCCAAAATATACTGTAACGACCCAACGGTAATAGCTAATAGAGCGATCCCGATCCAGTCGACATCCGAAGCTTTACGCTTTTCCGCATATTTTGGGCTTTTCACGAACTGGAGCGTCATTAAAGTTGCGGCAATCCCGATAGGAATATTAATATAGAAAATATACGGCCAGCTGAAATTATCTACAATATAACCTCCCAATGGTGGGCCTAATGTAGGGCCAATAATTACCCCTAAACCATAAATCGCCTGCGCCATACTTCTTTTTTCAATCGGGTAAGATTCTGTAATAATGGTCTGTGAAGTTACCAATAAAGCGCCCCCACCGATTCCCTGCATCAATCTGAAAAATACCAGTTCCCAGATGTTGGTGGCATTTCCGCAGAGAAATGAGAATACAGTGAATATAATGATGGATGCTGCAAAGTAATTTCTACGCCCAAACTGCTGGGAAAGCCAGCTCGTCATCGGCACGATAATCACGTTTCCGATCGCGTAGGCGGTAATGACCCAGCCGACTTCGGAAAGTGTGGCTCCCAGGTTCCCCTTCATTTCATTGAGGGCAACATTTACAATCGTGGAATCCACAATTTCAAGCAAAGCACAAAGAATCGCTGTAATCGTGATGATTACTCTCCGCGCTCCATATTCTACTAATGAATCTTGCATGTTTGTTTTAATAGTATTAAAAAAATTAAGAGATTAGGAGATTCAGAAAAATGAGAAATGAGAATAAGCATTTTTACGAACTAACTTTATTCTTAATCATTAATTTCTGTATATGTGAAGGTTTTAAAATATTGTCAGTAAAAGCAATTGAATATTACTTTTTAAATTTCATTTAATTTTTAACCCATCACGGATACAGCAATTTCTGAATCTCGAAAAATCTTAATTTAAAAGTGAATTGTCAATGTTCATCAACATTATTGTTTTTACTGCTTCATTTCAACATCTTCATTGATTTCCATCTTCATTGCCGGAATCATCTTCATCCTCAGCCTGCTTCTTCATTTTCCTCCTGATGGCTGACTTTCATCTGCAAACCGTCATCAACTTCATGACCTGCTTCCTTAATATTCATCATCAATTTACCTCCGCAAACTGACAATTCACTTATATTTTTATTTCAATGAAACTTCTGCTTTCACATTCATCCCTGTTCTGAGTTTTTTTGCAACATCCTTATCTAGGTTTACAAAATCGATCTTTACAGGAAGTCTCTGTACTACTTTTACGAAGTTACCGCTCGCGTTGTCCGGAGGAAGAATGGAGAATGTAGCACCGGTTGCAGGGGAGAAAGAGCTTACTACGCCTTCAAATTCTCTGTCCGGGAAGGCATCAATTTCAATTTTCACCTTTTGTCCTTCTACCATCTTATCAACCTGCGTTTCTTTGAAATTGGCCACTACCCATTTCTGATCATCTTTAACCAAAGCAAATAACTGGGATCCTGCCTGTAAGTATTGTCCTGCCTGAATCGGAACTTTTCCTACAAATCCGTCTTCAGGAGCCACTATTACTGTGTAAGACAGGTTTAGTCTTGCATTTTCCACATCCACTTCTCTCTGCTTGGCTACAGAACCGGCCACGCTGATTTGCTGTGAACTTGCTGCTGTCTGAGATGATGCGATATTGGTTTGTTGAGCGATCTGATTTCTTTGGTCAATTAAAACCTGAAGCTGTTTATCCGCCGTTTGTTTTGCTGCTAAAGCCTGCTCGTATTGCTGTTCTGTAATGGAATGATCTTTTACCAGATTGGCATATCTTTTCAGATCCTGCGTAGTTTTCCATACGTTTACTTTTGCGGCTTCGATCTGGGCATTGGCTGTTGTGACTGCTGCTTCGGATGAACCGATGTTTTTGGATGTGGCCGTTGTACTCGCCTGCGCGTTTGAAATATTGCTTTTTGCGGTAGACAAAGCTGCTTCTGCCTGCTCAAGAGCCATTTTCTGATCTCTGTTGTCGAGGATTACCAGTGTATCACCTTTTTTTACGAACTGGTTGTCTTTTACTTTTACTTCCGTTACGTATCCTGAAATTTTTGAAATAACCGGCGACATATTGGAAGCAATCTGTGCATCGTCTGTTTCTTCATGTACCTGACCGTAAGAATAGGTTCTGTATCCATAAATTCCTCCGCCGATCAAAACAACCGCTAAAATAATAGGGAAAACTAAACTTTTTTTCTTTTTAGTTTCAGTGACTTGTGTAGTATTATTTTCCATTTCGGTATCGTTCTTAATTTATTTAGTTGTTAAAGTTCCTGTAGTTTGTAATAGTTTTCTGTAGGCGAGTGCCGCATCTGCTTTTGCATTAATAACGCCTACATTCGCTGAGATCTGTGCTGCATCTGCATCCAGGAGTTCTGTCATTGTAGCCAGACCGTTATCGTATTTGTTTTTTGTAATCCTGTAATTTTCGTTGGCCTGCTCTGCAGATTTTTCGAAAACTGCGATTCTCTTTTTAGAATAATCGGTATTCTGATATTCTCTGTTGACATCTAATTTGATGTTATCATTTAATAATTCATTGGTTGCCGAAAGCTGCATTTCTCTTGCTTTTGACTGTTTTAATGAAGAATTTTCTTTCCAAAGATTGGATAGGTTGTAGGAAATTCCGACTCCGACATTTACCGCATTATAAATGGTTAAAAATTTCGGAATATCAGCTGCTACATATCCACCGGTAAAAGCGATGGAGGGAAGATTTTCTGCTTTTGCCGCTTTTGTTCCCAGTGCTGCAGCCTGTCTCTGCTTATCTAAAGCCTGAAGGTCTTTACGGTTTTCTCTGGCAGTATTGATATAATAGTCTATCGTTTTTACTTCGTTGCCTTCTTCAATATAATTCTGGTCTACATCGATTTCTGTGGTTTCTGGCAGTCCCAATAGCAAATCCATATTGATATTGGCAATATTGTAGTTGTTTTTGGCTTCCAATAATTGCAATTCGATATTTGAGGTCTGAAGGTTGGCCTTTAATCTGTCGTTTCTTGCAATGACGCCATTGTTTTCCATTTTAAGAAAAGTTTCATCTCTTTTTTGGGAAGCAGTAAGGTTCTCTTCTAATACCTTAATGGACTGATTGGCTTTAAACAAATTATTGTAAGCCTGAGCAACGTTGTAGGCAATAGCGACCTTATCATTTTCAGTGCTTAGCTTTGATGCTTCCACCAGATATTTTGCAGATTCGATTCCGTACTTTATTCTTCCGCCGCTGTAGATGGGAACGCTGAGGTTTGCAGATCCGTAAGCAACCTGATGTACTTCGGGACCACCATCTCCTGAAACTCCGGGAAGTTTAATGTTGATATTCGGTTTTAAGGGAAGATACATATAACTTCCTGAAACTTTCAGCTCGGGCAGTTGTCTGTTTTTAGCTTCCAGAAGATCGGCTGTAGCTTCTTCGATTTTTGCGGCATCGATCTTCAGATTTTTGCTGTTCTGGATGCCTAACTGCACAGCTTCGTCAAGAGTAAGTGTTTTTTTCTCCTGTGCATTTGCGTTTGCAATTCCCACAAACAGTGCCAGCGCAATGACTGAATTATTTATTTTCTTCATAACCCAAAAGGTCTTTAAGTAAGTATTTAATATGTGTATTAAGTTCTGTGTAATACTTTTCGTCGAAAATTTCTTCTTCATCCGTATTATTAAGGAATTCCTTGTACATTTCTTTGGCATTAGATGCGTAAAATAAAGTCCCGCTCACCGTAGAATGAAGAAGATAAATCGGTGGATTTTTAGTAAAAATTCCTTTCTCCAGCCCGCTTGCCAATATTTTTGAGTACATGGAAATAAATCCTAATTTGGTTTGCTTCAGAAAATCAACAATATGAGGATTCTGTGTATGAAGCTGCTCTCTCTGCATGATCCTGTAAAAACATTTGTGATGTCTTACTCTTCCTGCAAACTGGTCTACGATCTTTTCTATTTTTTCCCAGTCATTAATGTCCGTTCTTTCTAAAATGTCTTTTGCAAAAAACTGTCCTTCATTCATCCTGTACTCCACCAGTTTTTCATACAGCTTTTCCTTTGAACCGAAATAATACGAGATCATAGAAATATTTACATTGGCCGCTTTGGCAATCTCCCGGATGGAAGTTCCTTCAAAACCTTTTTCTGCAAAAAGCTTTTCGGCAGCAAATAATATATTTTCTTCTTTTGAAATCATTTCTTATTCTCATTTTTTGAGCATGCAAATGTACATCCAATTTTAAATAAATCAAACGATTGATTGATTTTTATTTAAAAATTAATATCTTTTTAATATTCGTTAATT
The DNA here is from genome assembly GCF_977014045.1 of Chryseobacterium lineare. Lineage (NCBI taxonomy): Bacteria > Pseudomonadati > Bacteroidota > Flavobacteriia > Flavobacteriales > Weeksellaceae > Chryseobacterium > Chryseobacterium lineare. Next base: position 2,156,869 of record NZ_CDRNIQ010000001.1, read on the forward strand.
TTAATTACCTGAAATTGTTATATTTGAAGTTTAAAAAAATAAGATTCAAATGAAAAAATTTATTTCAATTTTAGCTTTATTAAGCGTATTTACCTTGAATTTTGCACAGGAAAAAGAAGGATGCTGTGCCGGAAAAGACAAAAAACACGGTTCTACAGCAGATAAGAAAGCCAATGCAGATTATCATAAAGGTTGTGACAAAAAAGAATCTAGAGCACAAAGCAATGCCAAAGCAAAAAGCGCTAAAGAGAGAAAGGCAAAAAAAACTGCTTAATTGTAAAAATAAAATCCGATCCAGAGTCGGATTTTTTATGCATTTTTATGAATATATCTTGATAATTTTATTCCCAAATCTGTCCATATGATTTTTGGATTTCCGTTTCGGGTTAAATGCAAATCGGCCGTACTGATTTCTTCCAGAATGCTTTCGATATTGGCACCACTGATAAATTTTGAGAACCCAAGCCAGTTGAAGCCATTGGCATCAATTTTTTTATAAACCAGGTCTTCAGACTGATAATTCTGCAAAAGAGCCAATCTGAAAATTTCTGAACAGTAATTTAAAAAATTCTTTTGCTTTTCACGGTTCCAGCCTGCGATTTCTCTTGCCCAGAAGATAATGCTTTTTAAAAACTCCGGTTTCTTTTTTACCATGAATGCATCACGGACCCACTGAACAAAAAGTTTTTCAAACTCATCATTTTTACTTCCCGACTGAAGAAGCTTTACAGCGTCATTAAGATCTCCCTGCGACTGGTGGATGACCTCTCCTATTTTATCATCAGAGACATTGAAATTATTTTTAAGATAAATTCCGAGATCTTCATCGTTAATTCTCGGAACTTCTACGATCTGAGTTCTGGAAAGAATGGTCGGCAAAATATCATTTGTGCTTTCCGCTGTAAGGATAATGATTGTTTTTGCAGGAGGCTCTTCAAGAAATTTAAGGAATTTGTTGGCTGCGGCAACGTTCATTTTATCTGCCCGCCATACAATGAGAATTTTGGTTCCGCCTTCAAAGCTTTTTAAAGAAAACTTCTGATTCTGATCATCGATTTCATCTGCCGAAATGAAGAGCTGTTTGTTTTCAGATTCCAGAAAAGCGGTCCAGTCGTCATAGCTTGAATAAGGAAAATCCATAATCATCTCCCTGAATTCTTCAAATTTATTTTTGCTTAAAGAATTTCTGTTATCCGTAAAAACCGGAAAGCTGAAATGAAGATCAAGGTGGTTGAGATGTTCTATTTTTGAAGCGGCATGTTCATTTTCTCTGCTTAAAATTTCTTTTGCGTATGCCAAAACCATCGGCAACGTTCCATACCCTTCTTTTCCTACGAAAAGCTGCGCGTGGCTTACCCTGTTTTCAGCGATACTATCTCTCAGAAGTTTCTTGAGATTTTCCTGTCCGGCAATGTTCTCCCAATTCATGGCTCAAAGATAAAGAATTTTTGGAACGAATGATTTGTGAATCGTGAATTTTGCGTTGCAAATAAATCGTGAATTATGGCACAGATCTTTTGTTTTAGAGTTAGTAATTTTTACAATTATTCTTTAGAAATTAATTTCATATTCAATAATTTAATAAATTTGAAAAAACCAAATGATGTAAAAATGCCTAAAAAAGGAGTTTCAGCAATATCAGGAAACATCTCTCCCGTTGTTGGAGAAAAAAACACTTACCATGTCTCAGATTGGTATCCTGATACCCCCAGTTCGGAAAGAGATTTGAAAGCGGTAACCTGGGAACTTTTCAGGAAAAGAAGCAACGGAAAATTCACCACTACACACGTCAGGAAAAAAGGAGACAGCAGCTTTACTTTTGGAGAAGCATCTTTAGGGCACACCTATAGACTGGAAGGCTATCTCCATGAGCCGGAAGGCGGCGGGCTTATCATTACCCCAAAACCAAATAAAATCCCACAGATATGTAAGACAGAGCTTTATTATACAGATGGCACAAAAGGCAGTACATTCAGCTTTATGGAAAAACTGAGAGCCAAAGCTTATTGCGTGAATATGTTTCATAAAGAGGTAGTCTTTACGCTTTGGGAGGACGACGCCAAAGGAGCGGGCCATCATGCAAGCAATACTGTCATAGAAACCCAAAAAGCAAGAATAGATGAAAACGGTTTGGCAGCTGCAGAGTTTATGCTAACTAAAGTGTTGATGCGAAAGGCTCTGAAGGGTGAAGCCAACACCAAAGAGCTTGAATTTTATGTAACGGTGGAATATTACAAACATAATAAACACGCAACAGAAAATGTAGAGGTCGAAAACCCTTATGCGCAATATTACAATCCTAAACCTTATCAACCACCTGTAATACCCAAAGCGAAAGGTTCTCCCGCAGCGCAGAAACCGACAAGCCAAAAGGAAGAAAAAGGAATTGTAGATACTGCTATCGATAAGATGAAAGAACTCTGGGATTGGGGAGAAAGCAAAGGAACCGCTACAAAAGAAAAATCGCCAACGATATCTAAACCGGAAGGTAGGAGCGCTGTGGCTGTGGGTGGGGTGAAAAAGGAGGAGAAGAAAGAAGAGAGCTGTTTTTGTAAGCAATATGATTTGGTTTGGGGAGATAAAATAGGCTGTAATGAAAGAAAAAAAGTTATAGAAGTTGCTAAAAATCTCGATGTCAACCCTAATTGGCTGATGACTGTAATAGCAATAGAAACTATAGAATCTTTTAATCCTGCAATTCAAAATAGCTATGGTTATACAGGATTAATCCAAATAGGTAAAGATGCCGCAGACACAATAGGTACTACTATTGATTCTCTAAAAAAAATGACTTTTGTAGAACAAATGGATTACGTACAAAAACACTTGATGTCTAAAAAAGATAAATACAAAACTCTTACTGATTTATATTTGGCGGTCTTATATCCCAACGCCTGTGGGCATGGTTCAGAAAGAGATTACGTAGTTTTATATGGTACAGCATATAGAAATAACCCTTTATTTTTCAAAGAAGAAGGAGAATGGCAATATAAAATAATTGATAAAGATGGAAAAAAGATAAAAAAGGTTGTTCCAACTGATTCTAATGGGCATACCTATGTTTGGGAAGTTGCAATGGTAGCGCAAGAAAAATTTACAAAAGGGCTTGGAATTAAAGAAAATTTCTTTAGCTGTAATGAAGAAAAAAATAATACAACGAATTCTCCAGAGGCTGACATAGAATATCATATTTTTAGTAAAGGAGGTGACATTCATTATAAGATACGTAATAAAAAAAGACAAACATCAGAGTACTTTTATTATGATTTAAATGGTAAAATTCATAATCTGGGAAAATATAAACTAAATAAAATTTCTGATAATTATGGAGGAACCTATAAAGATAGAATTGGAGGAGATAATATTTATTTAATAGACATTAGAAAAATTAAAAATTATTCAAAAGGAGATATTAAATTTAAATTAAGTATAAATACAAATCGTTATTACATTAATGATGTAGCTTTAGGAGCTTTATTTGGAGCAATGCTTGATTGTAGTTATACCGATTTTACATTTAATGGATTTAGTAATGAAAAAGGGCAATCAATAGGAGGAAGTAAATCTCATAAAAATGGAATGCATGGCGATTTAAGATATTTGAGAAAAGATAAATCAGGAAAAGGAGCTCATTTAGATTTAAGTTCTGAAATAGGAGATCCTTGTGGCTGGAAAGGCATGGATGAAACCAGGCAGAATAAGTTCAATGATGCATTATATAAATATGGATGGAAAAGTATGTTATCATGGCAGTATAATAGCAAAACATTGCATCATTCGAAACACTTCGAGAATCACAATCATCATTTACACGTACAATCATTTAAACCTAATTTAAAAGAAATTCCTGAAAATGAATAAAAATAACATATTCAGTTTACTATTGCTTCTTGTTCTTGCTTTTATGTCTTGTAAAAAATATGATTCTAATAATGCTGCAAAAGAATCTATTACCAATAAAACACAGATTATAAAAAAAAATAAAACTCCAAAAGATACAATAATAAATAGCATTAATCTAAAAAGATTGAGTAATATTAAAAATGAGAATAAAGAAAAAATTGTTCACTTATATCTTAATAGTTTTAAAAAAGATGGAATAGAACCCAATGTAGCACTTGACCAAATAAAAAATAACTATAATATAATAACTGTAAAAAAATATATTGATTTGAACATTAATAAAAATCCTTATACAGTATTTTTTTTGTCATTTCCGTACGAGAATGATGAAGTTTATAAATCACTGATTCTTTCAAATAAAAATATGGATGATGGTCTTATATTATATGAAAAAATTGTAAATGAAGGAGAATACTTAAGAATTTCTGAAATTAGTGCATATAAAATAAAAAATATACTCTATAATATTGATTATTACAATTATGACAAGGACGGTAATATAATATCCAACAAGAAAAAAAGAGATTCTATTATTATAAAAGAAAACTTTTTTACAATTAACAATAGTATTTTTGAAAAACAGCTTAAAGCAAATTTTAAATCTTGGTATGGAAAATACATTTTTACTATTAACAAAGAAAGTCCTGAATGGAGAGATATACAGGATGTAACATTAACAATTAAAGAAGATTCAGCGATCTTTCATGTTGAAGGCCATCAAATCGATCAAAATTATTCATTGTCTTATATTCAAGAAGAAAATAAATTGAGATTATTTTATAATAAGTCTTTAGATAATTTTGAAAGTGCTGTTTTACAAAAAACCAAAGATTTCGGAATTCTAAGTTATAATGGCAAAAATTATATTTGGAGTTGCCCTTATATAGACGATAGTTTTACAAATAGAAAAAAAATAAAATATAAGTTGAAAAAAATAAAATGAAAGAAATAAATTTAGTTTTTATTCTATTCTTTTTAATAGGTTATAAGCAGAATGCTCAAAATATTCACAAAAGAACAAATAATAATCAAAAGCTATATAACGTTGTAAGCTACCCAATTTTGTGACCATTCTAAATGATAGATTCTTTCATTTTTTGTTTATATTTTTTAGGGCTTATATTTCCTAATGCTTCGTGCGGTCTGTTGTAATTATATTCTATCCACCACTGATTTGCTTTTTCTTCGGCATCCTGTAGATTTTTAAAGACATACATATTGAGAAGCTCATTTCTACAGCTTTTATTCAGTCTTTCAATAAGGCTGTTTTGTGTAGGTTTCCCTGGTTGTATATAATGGATCTCTATTTTATTTTCCTGAGCCCATAGCTGAAGATTTTTAGATATAAACTCAGGGCCATTGTCAACTCTTATGCGTTTAGGCTTACGCCCTTGTTGTTTTAACTGTTCTAAAACTCTCACTACTCTTGCAGAACAGATACTTGTATCAATTTCCATAGACAGTAATTCCCGGTTATAATCATCAGCAATATTTAATATTCTGAATCTTCTCCCGTCATATAAACTGTCGCTCATAAAATCCATACTCCAACATTCATCAGGCTCCAGAGGAATATTGATGTTTTCTTTGATTCTGGTGGGAAGTCTTTTTCTTACCCTTCTGCGAATGCTCATTTTTAAGGCCACATAAACCCTATGAACCCGTTTATGATTCCAAATATATCCCAAATTCCTAAGTTTATGATATAGCTTCCAAAAACCATAACCTGGATGCTCTTGCGAAAGTCTGGTCAGAGCATCAATTAATTCATCGTCGTTCTTTCTGCTTTTGTACCGATAGCTGCGCCTGCTGATACCAATTGTTAAACAACTTTTCCTCTCACTGAAATTATATTTCTCCCGGATAAAGTTGACAATTTCACGCCGTCCAGAAGGCTTTACCACTTTTTTGACAGAACATCTTTTAAAGCTTCAATCTCTAAACATCTTTCTGCATAAAGTTTTTTAAGTTTAGAATTTTCGGATTCCAGATCCCGCATCTTTTGAATATCCGAACTTTCCATCCCAGAATATTTACTCTTCCAACGATAAAATGTACCTTGTGTAATACCATGAGTACGGCATATTTCTATCACACTCTTCCCAAGTTCTTGTTCTTTCAAAATTCCAAAAACCTGACTCTCTGAATACTTACTCTTTTTCATATTTAAATTTAAAGTTTTTTAAAGCAAAAACTCTATCTTTAAATGGATACATTTTCAGGGAAGTTTACAACGTCACTGCCGATCCTGAAAACCCCAAAGAATTAAAATTCGATAAATCGATATTAGCCAAAAATAATATTTTTAAAATATGTGAAATAAAAACAAAAGAATTAATCTAAAAAGTCAATCAAGTATTACAACATTTTATCTTTATAAAAATAATAACTGGACTGAAGTAGCAAAAAGCGATACCGTAAAATTATCAATATTCATCCCCCTTAACAAACTTTAACCTCATATAATTTTTACAATTCATTAATATTTAAGATATTTGCGCATTATTTTAAAAATAAAGAATGAAAAAAATCTTTGTACTATCATTAATATCAGTTGGATATTTCCTAAACGCGCAGAATCTGAGTAATTCACCTTATGCGACTTACGGAATCGGAGATGTAAAATATGATAATACGATCGAAACGTCCTCTATGGGGGGAATATCAACAGCTTTTATAAGCGATTTTACAAGTAATTTTAATTTTGCAAACCCCGCAAACAATGCTAATTTCGAGCTTACCAGTATCAAGCTGGAAGCGACCAACGAAAATAATTACTTCAAAACAGATTATAACAATACGAAGTCTACCAAACATTCTACGTATTTATCTAATATTTCACTGGCTTTTCCATTATCTCCAAAACTGAAAATGGGACTTTCTTACCAGCCATACAGTTCAAAAAGCTACGATATCTTGCATATAGATGAGCTTAAAGACGAAAATGGTGTCGTATATGCCAATAGAGCCAACAGATTCAAGGGAAGCGGAACTTTAAATACCGCACAGATTGCATTGGGATATAAAGTCAATGATAAATTTGCTGTAGGGGCAAGAGCCAATTATTATTTTGGGAATCTTTATGACCTTAATGAGCTTGCTTATTCCAATGCGGAACTTATCAATGGTTATGAAACCAAAAACAGTATTAGAAACTTCAACTTTACATTAGGAGCAAGCTACCAGAACCTCAATACAAGCACTGACAGAAAGCTGACGATTGGTGCCACCACAACTTTCGGTAACACAAGTAACATGGTAACCGATTATCTGAACAGCACGTATTACTATTCGGATGCAGGACAAACTGTAAAAGCAAATGAAAGTATTATTGAAGAGAAAAATACAAACTCAAGAAATCTTTTACCACTACAAGCATCCCTCGGTGTAGGATATGGTGAAGAGAATAAATGGTTCTTATCTGTGCAGGGAGATTACAAAAAAGGCGAAAGCATAGCTTATTTTGGTCAGTCTCTTGATCTTCAGGATTCTTACAGAATTTCTGCCGGAGGCTGGTATTTACCAAACTATAACAACTTCAGAAGTTATTTTTCAAGAATCGTTTACCGCTACGGAGCTTTTTATGAAAAAGGAAGCTTACAGATTGCTGGACAGAATATTAATAAATTCGGGGTTTCTGCGGGCGTTCTTCTTCCTTTCAAAAACAGCAGTATAACAAGAATGAGCGGTCTTGAGCTTGGTCTTGAAGTCGGAAAAAGAGGAACACTTAAAAATAATCTGATCAACCAAAACTACGTTAACCTGAAAGTTGGTTTCAATTTTGCCGATAAATGGTTCAGAAAGACTTTATATAACTAGCATGAAGCTTTTCAGAAACATATTAAATAAAAACAATATAGCATACCTTTTCAGTTGTGCTATATTTTTTATGATAATATCCTGTGAAGAAGATCTTACAAAAAGTAAAGGTAAAAACAATAAGAATTTCCCTTCACAGATCATCAACAATGCCAATATTATTCAAAGAGATTCAGGTTTTGTAACTATGAGAGCGAAGGCTCCAATCATTGAGAAGTATGAACTCATTGACAGTCCGTACACCGTTGCGAAGAAAGGAGTAAATATCCTTTTTTACGATAAAAAGAAACCGAAAATCCCTGGAACGATCAAGGCGAAATATGCTAAATTTTATGATTACAAGCAATTCTACGAAGCAAGAGGCGACGTAAGAATTACCACCAATGAGAATGAAAAATTTGCGATGCAGAGTGTATTTTGGGATCAGAGAAAAAAGAGAATTTATACACGTGACACCGTTTACGTGACGATGAAAGACGGCTCCACCCTGATAGGAGCTCATGGAATGACTGCCAAAGATGACTTCTCCGAATATGTTTTTTATCAGAATTCAGGAGATTTCAGCACCGACAAACTGTCTGAAAACAAACGATAATTTATGATTTTTCATGCCATAGGATTGATGTCCGGAACGAGTTTAGACGGATTGGATATTTGTTTTGCCAAATTCGAAAAGAAAGATTCATGGAAATTTGAAATTATAAAAGCTGAAACACTTCTCTATTCCGCAAAATGGGAAGAAAAACTGAGGAATTCAATATATCTTTCAGCCGAAGAATTATTGGAACTCAACTCCGAGTACGGTTTTTACTTAGGAAAAGCTGTTGAAAATTTTATTGAAAAAAATCAGCTTGAGAATGTAGATTTAATCGCATCTCACGGTCATACGGTATTTCATCAGCCTCAAAAAAAATTCACTTTACAGATCGGCGACGGGAGAGCAATAAAACTAGAAACGAATCTTCCGGTCATTTTCGATTTCAGAAGTCAGGATGTACTGATGGGTGGTAACGGAGCTCCACTTGTACCGATCGGTGACGAACTGCTTTTTTCGCAATACGACGCCTGCCTTAATTTAGGTGGATTTTCAAATATTTCATTAAAAATTAACGATCAAAGAATTGCTTTTGACATTGCTCCTGTAAATATTGTCCTGAACAAACTAGCTCAAAAATTCAATAAAAATTTTGACGAAAACGGAGATTTGGCCAAGAAAGGAGAAATTAATGAAGAATTACTTTTAAGATTAAATTCATTAGACTTTTATAAGCAACCCCATCCAAAATCATTGGGTATTGAATGGTGCAATGAAAATATTTTTCAACTATTTAAAAATATTGGAACCATTGATCTGCTTGCGACCTTTACAGAACATATTTCTCATCAGATCTCGAAAGTTTTTAATGAATATCAATTAAGTAATATACTTTTTACAGGCGGCGGAACTTACAATCAATATTTAATTGAAAAAATTAAAGCAAAAACTAATGCTAAAATTATTATTCCCGAAAAGGAAATCATTGACTATAAAGAAGCTTTAATTTTTGCCTTTATGGGAATTCTTAGGATGAATAATAAGATCAACGTTCTGGCATCGTCTACAGGCAGTTCCTGTGATCACAGTTCGGGAATTATTGCATAAAAAACCTCCATTTTGCGGAGGTTTAATTTATTTATAAGCTTCAATCTTATCGGTCAGCGTATTGATAAAGTTCTGAAGAGGTTTTTCCACCATCATTTTAATAAATGGGTTAAACTTACCTTCAAACAACATCTGAACCTCTGTCTGATTTTCGTTAAGAGGCTGCAAAACTGCAGTCAATGAAAAATCCAGACTGGAACTTGCCGACTTCAAAACTGCTTTCTGATCATTCACTTCATCTATTTTCAAGGCGATTTCCGGCATTCCCTGCAACCCAAATTTAAATCCGTCCTCTCTCGTTTCAAACTTCTGAAGACCATCCGGCATAAAATCTTTGTAATTTTCCGGTGATTTCAGTATTTCTACAAGATCTTTAGATGATTTATTGACAATAATCTTTCGTCCTTCTAAATTCATTTTTTATTTTTGTATTTAAATTCTTAATTCTTACAAATGTATAAAGTTTTTGTGAACGAAAAAAAATTATTGTTGTCTAAGCAATCTGAAAACTTAGAAAAAACGCTTGGATACGAAGGTGTCACAACATTGGAGATCGCATTGGATCTTCTTGAAAATACATCTGTAAAGGAATTAAACGTTTTCGGGGATAATATTGCTGTAATCTGGTCAGAATTCCAAAAACTCTTCAGAATTATTGAGGCTGCCGGTGGTATTGTAAATAATCCCGCTGGTGATGTTCTTTTCATCAAAAGACTGGGAAAATGGGATCTTCCGAAAGGAAAAATGGAGAAAGGAGAATCCCGGGAAGAATCTGCCGTACGGGAAATTGAAGAGGAAACTGGTCTTGCCGACGTGGAACTGGTAAAGTTTATCAATACAACCTATCATATTTATGTAGAAAGGAATGGCGACAAAGTTTTGAAATGCACGCATTGGTTTGAAATGAATTTTAATGGTGAAGACACTTCAAAACCACAAATAGAAGAAGGGATTACTGAAGTTGCCTGGAAAAACACCGTTCAGATTGAGGATGAAGTTTTTCCAAGCACATTCAAAAATATTAAATTAATTATCCGAGAATTCTGGAGTACAAAATCTTAAATAAAATCTATTGCTTTTTCCAGAGCAATGCCTCTGGAGGCTTTTAATAGTATATTTTCTGAAGATATTGTATTTGTTTTAAGATATTCCGTTAATTCTGATGTGCTTTCGAAGCATGGCGTAGAATGATTAACAGCCATGAAATTTTTGCCAACAGTAATAATTTGATCAAAACCTAGATTTAAAGCTAAGTTTAATATATTATGGTGTTCAATTTCACTCTCATCTCCCAGTTCAAGCATATCACCAATAATAATTGTTTTTGAGCCTTTGAATGTAACAAAATTGTGTAAAGAGGCAGTCATTGAGCTGGGATTAGCATTATATGTATCTAAAACGAGTGTTTTACCTCCTTTTTCAGCAATCTGAGAACGCATATTTGTTGGCATATAGTTTTTAATAGCATGGCCAATTTTATCAAAATCAATTCCGAAATGAAGCCCTAAACTGGCAGCAGCACAAAGGTTGGTGAAATTATATTCTCCCGTAAGTTTTGAAAGAGCTTTTTTGTCCTTATACATTAAACCTACAAAATGTTTTTCTGAAAAAAGCTCAAACTGATAATCTGATTCGGCTTTACCAAAGGTAATTTTGATTGGATAATCCATTGTTTTCTCAACCTGAATAGGATCGTTTTCGTTAACAAGAATTGTCTGATTATTATTTTTAAGATATTCATACAGTTCAGATTTTCCTCTAATAACTCCTTCAAGACCTCCGAATCCCTCTAAATGCGCCTTCCCGAAATTGGTAATATATCCGAGATTTGGCTGTGAAATTGAGGATAAAAATTCAATTTCTTTCTGATGATTGGCTCCCATCTCGATTACTGCCATTTCGTGTTCCGGTCTGATAGAAAGAATAGTTAAAGGAACGCCGATATGATTATTTAAATTGCCACGTGTGTACTGCACATTAAACTTTTCAGAGAGAACCGCATGAATAATTTCTTTAGTTGTCGTTTTTCCATTACTACCAGTTAATCCGATGATAGGAATTTGAAGATTATTTCTGTGATATACAGCAAGCTCTTGTAAAAATTCTAAAGTTGAAGGAACATAGAAAATATTCTTCTCTTTATTTTCGTAATCCTGCTGTTCTACGATAACAGCCAAAGCTCCTTTATGAATAGCCTCTTCAGCTAATGTTGCAGCATTAAAATTCTCACCTGAAAAAGCAAAGAAAATATCATTCTTTCGAATTTTTCTGCTGTCGATAACAACATTTTCGGACTGTAAAAACAAAGGATAAAACTGTTCTGTATTCATGGTTCAAAAATAAAAAAACCTTCCAGAATTCCGGAAGGTTTTTTGAAAATTATTTTGATAAATATTATCTTCTTGTTCTACCCTTGTCACTCACTCTTGCATCCTGAGCTACACGGAATCCGATCCATCCGTAGGCTTTGTTTTGATTTTTATATCTTCTTTGTCCCGGATCCAGCCAATATGCTGTATCCTGCCAAGAACCTCCTTTTACAACTCTGATATCGTTGGAAATTTCAGAAGTTCTTTCCTTTCTGTCTTTCTGTAAAACTACTCTACCACTGGCATCTACAATAAATCTTGATTTAGGAGAATTGTACATATCATAAGTAGTAGCTGAATCAGATGCATTTCTGTAATCTAAAGATGACATTCTGTCACCATCTCTGTAGTTTCTGTAATCAGCGATAGTTTCTCTTTCAAACTGACCAGGTAAAGTTTTGTAAACTAATCTTCCGTCTGCCAGAGTATCATATTTAATGCTGCTTTCATCTACCATTTTGTAAGTTCCGTCTCCGTTTCTTACGATAGCCTGAGGCATGTTTCCTCTGTAGTAGTTGAAGTCGCTAAAATCTTCATCGATAATCGGTCTGTACACATCAGCAGTCCATTCTGATACGTTTCCGTACATTCCATAAATACCTAAATCATTTGAAGGAAACTGTCTAACGTCAGAAGTTTGCGCTGATCCGTCATTTTTCCAGCCTGCGATACCTGAATAGTCACCGGCACCCATTTTAAAGTTTTCAAGGAACATTCCTCTATCTCTTCCTTTAGTTCCTCTTAATTTTTCAATCTGAGGTGTTTTACCTTTATATTGGTTGTACTCTCTGTTTTTAGCTAAACCTAAAGCTGCATATTCCCATTCTACTTCGGTAGGAAGTCTGAATTTGGTAACCATGGCAGCGTTCGGAGCTCTGTTTGCAGCTAACAATCTTTGGTTTGTAGTTTTCAAACCTGTTTTTTGCTGCATTCTTTTTTCGTTGATGTATCCTTGCATTTCAGGATCATTCGATTTGAATTTATCCATATTGAATGCAGTTCCACCCTGATTATTAGATTCGTTGATGTACAAATCTTTGGCAATAATTCCGGATTGCATCAGAGCCTTTTCATTGGCTCTGTCTGATAACCACTCGCAATATCTGTTTGCCTGAGTCCAAGATACACCCACTACAGGATAGTAATCAAACTCCGGAGAACGGAAATACGTCTCGTTGTAATCATTTCTAGATAATTTGTTGTCCCACAATAAGGTATCCGGCAATGCGCCATTGTAGATTTCCTTGAAGCTAGGATCGCTTGGAGGGAATACATACTTCAACCATGTAAGGTATTCGCGGTATTCGTAGTTAGTAATTTCTGTTTCTCCGATAAAGAATGAACTTACCTGCATTCTGCGTGGTGAGTTATTCCAATCGTGCATAACATCATCTTTCACTAATCCCATTGTAAAAGTTCCACCTTCTACATATACCATCCCCGGCCAACCTTTCTGTTTTTGTTGCTTTCCTGCAAAAAACCAACCTTGTTTTTCGTTTGGTTTCCAACCTGTTTTGCTGACAAACTTTTTAGTACCGCCGCCATTATTAGATCCTCCGCAACTGGTTAATGCAAGTGTAGAACTTAATGCTATTAATGAAAACAACTTTAGTTTTTTCATAGTCGATATAAATATTTTCAAAGTACAAAGAAAAAATAAATTATTCAATAAATCAAGTAAAGAGTTGATTTTTTTGAAAAACGTTAACAAATTAATTTTATTGTATCACAATTTAATTATAAATTTTCATTTATTTTGTAATTCAGAAATTTCAAAAATAAACATGAAACAAAAAATCTCGCTTTTATTTTTATTAAGCTTTGTATCAATCCTCTGGGCTCAAAGAATCTCCATTGAATGGGATGGCTCTAAAATCCGGGATTATGGTGATACGAAACTCAATCTCCCTAATTTTAAAAATCAAGGATTTTCATTCAGCCAAAATAACATTTTTATAACTACCAAACAACAGGTTGGCGAAAAGCAGTTAAAAGTTTCTAATCCTGTATGGGAAAATATTTCTGCTAAAGATTTATTTGAAATAAGTAAAGATCTGCTTCCTGATTATGAGGTGAAAGATGTTACTTATTATAATCTGGAAGGAGAACGGTATGCCAGCATCAGTGTTGCTTTATTTAAAAAGGTGAAAGGTCAGGTTCAGAGATTATCTTCATTTGAAATTTCAGAAACAAATGCACCTAATAATTTATCCGGCACCTTAAAGGTAGGTACCACTGCCAATCCTTTATCAACAGGAAATTTTTACAAGATCAAGGTAGACAAATCCGGAATTTTCAAGATCACGAAACAGTTTTTACAGGATAACGGCATCAATCCTTCTTCTGTAAATCCTAAAAATTTCAGAATCTACGGAAACGGGGGAATTATGCTTCCGGAGTATAATCAGGATGCAAGATACAGCGCTCTTCAGGAAAATGCGATCCAGGTTGTAGGGGAAGATGACGGCGTATGGAATGATAACGACTATGCCTTATTTTATGCTCAGGGACCGAACGGATACAACCTTTACAACTCGTCAAACGGAAATGGTTTTAAGAGAGTCGATACGAGAAATGACAGAAGTGAAAACGTAAAAAACATTTACGAAGATTATTCTTATTATTATATAAATTTTGATAAAGGTCCGGGAAAAAGAGTTCAGACAGTAGATGTCACCCTGCCTTCTACTGCACCCATCACGAGGTTTGACAATTATCAGGTGATAAATAATGACCAGAAGAACCTGATGAAAGTAGGGAGGCTTTGGGTAGAAGAAGCTCCGTTTACAACCGATAAGGCGGTAACTTTCAATACAGCTTCACCCATTCAGAGCGGTGACGTCATCCGATACAGGGCGCAGGTCGTTGCGTACAAGTCTCAGCAAAACAGCATCAGCTTTGACATTAATACACAAAACCCATCTACAACTCCCATTCCTGCTGCAAATTCCGGCGGAACCAACGAGTTTTATCCAGTAAGATATACGGGGACGATTTCGGGATTAAGCGGAAGCCAGATAACCTTTAATATCAAACCTAATATTACGGTTAACCCCAACGGAAATTTTTATGTGGATTATCTTGAGGTACAATATAAAGACAATCTGAATTTCAACGGAACCCAGATGAACTTCAGGGATTTTTCATTAGAAAGCGGAACAAATACTACTTACGGATTCAGTCTTTCCAATGCCGCTTCTGCTGAGCAGATCTGGGATGTTACTGATATTACAAATGCCAACAGAAGAGTAAATAAGGCGGCAGGAAATACAACTTTTAATTTTGCATATACTACGGCAGATCAGAATTTCAATAATGAATTTGTCGCTTTTAAAGCTGATGCTGCCTATTCCCCGCAGTTTGTAGGACGCATCAATAATCAAAATCTTTCTGCACTTCAAAATGTGGATTATCTGATTATTACGGTTCCTGAAATGATGGGACAGGCACAGAAACTGGCTAATTACCATCAGACAAAAAACAATTACAATGTACAGATCATAGATACTGACAAGATTTATAACGAATTCGGAAGCGGAAGCAGAGATCTTACGGCAATCAGGGATTTTGTCACAAAGCTGAATACCCCTGCCGGAACACTAAAATATGTTTTCATTTTAGGAGATACGTCATACGATTTTAAAAACAGAATATCAAACAATTCCAATGTTGTGACGAGCTATCAGAGTGAAGAATCATCTGACGTTGTACGGTCTTTCGTGACGGATGACTATATTGTAATGACAAGTCCACAAACGAGTGAATTTATTACGAACAATTTACCTGATCTCCCTGTAGGAAGACTTCCGGCGGCCAATGTAACGGAGGCGTCCAACATGATTGACAAAACTTTAGCGTATTACAATAACCTTTCCGGGCAGTCAACGCCTTTCGGAGAGTGGAAAATGAAGCTTGATTTTGTGGTAGATGATGATAATGATGGTGGTACACCTTTCCACACGGTTATGAATAATTCTCTGGTAACTGTTTTTGAGCAACCATCAACAGATCTTAAGGAATATAATGTACGAAAATTGTATCTGGATGCTTTCCAGGCACAAAGTACTGCCGGCGGTCAAAGATATCCTCAGGTAAATCAGGCAATTTCAAATGATATCGGAAACAGCTTGTATATTTTCTATTTCGGACACGGAGGTATCAACGGATGGGCCCAGGAAAGAGTTTTAACTTTATCTGAAGTTCAGAATGCCAACAATTTCTCTAATGTGTACAGCAGATTTCCTTTTGTATCCACCATTACCTGCGAATTTACCCTTTGGGATGAACCTGAGACAGCCTCTGCCGGAGAACAGTTTATTAAGTTAAAACAAGGAGGTCCGGCCACCATGATTACTTCAAGCAGAGCTATCGATGTAGGATACGGAGTAGATTTCACGAATCTGTTTACCCAGAATATATTTAAACTTACCAGCGATGATTTTGAAACTTTAGGATACGCACATTTAAATGCTAAAAAACAGAAAGGTTCGGCTACAGATCACATGAAAGTTAATTTCCTTGGAGATCCGGCCATGAAACTAAGCAGACCGAAGCGATTACTCGTTATCGATAATATTGAAACTCCGGTACCGGGACTGATCAGAGGATTGGATTTCGTAAAAGTAAAAGGACATATCAACAATCCCAACGGAACGGTAAATACCACTTTTAACGGACGTGTTGTCATCAATATTTTTGATAAAAGATTAAATAAAACCACATTAAATAATGACGGAGGGTTAACACCTGTTCTTCAATATACAGAAGAAGGGAGTGCCATTGTAAAAGCTTCCGGAACAGCTGTGAATGGGGTATTCACTGTAGAATTTTATGTGCCGAAGGATATCAATTACGCTATCGGTCAGGGAAGAATCTTAGGATATGCAGATAATAAGGCCAGTGATGTATTTAATAATCAGGCTGTGCAGGTCGGAGATATCAACCCGAACGGAATTAATGATAATGAGCCGCCAAAAGTGAAGCTGTATATGAACAATACCAACTTTGCGGAAGGTGGTATTACAGATCAGAATCCTATGCTGCTGGCATGTATCACCGATGATACAGGAATTAATTCTACAGGGTCTGGTATCGGTCACGATATTACAGTATATTTGGACGGACAAATTATCAACACCATTGTACTGAATGATTTTTATGCATCAGGAGAAGGAAACGGATGTCTGAGTCCGAGTCTGGCAGACTATCAAAAGGGAAATGTAACCTACCCTTTCAGGAACCTGTCAGTGGGGCAACATCAATTGACATTTAAAGTTTGGGATATAAACAATAATTCTACAACTGCAACGTTAAACTTTGAAGTTAAGGATGAAGCAGATCAGCATTTGGTTATCAACAGACCGTTGAACTGGCCGAATCCGTTTACCAACAAAACATATATCCAGTTTGAGCATAATTGTGATGATATCCTTGATGTGAATGTTCAGATTTATACCATTACCGGAAAATTGGTAAGAACTTTATCTCAGCCTGTGGTCGCAGAACCCTTCCTACAGGGCTTTAGAACGCCACGTCAGGCAATAGAATGGGACGGAAGAGATGATTTTGGTGCCACAGTTGCAAAAGGTACGTATATTTTTAAGATATTTGCAAAAAGTCAAAATCAAGAAAAATGCAAAGGAAGTGCTACAGCTGTAGAAAAAATGGTACTTTTGAAATAATTTTAAAACAATAACAATAATAATATCAACAAAAAACTGATAATATATAAAAGACAACATATGAATTTAACTACTAAACTGCTTTTAGGAATTGGGTTAAGTGCTGGCTTTTTAGGCTATTCTCAAGATTTAAGCCTTGTAAGACCTGTATTAACCGGAGCTCCTTTCTTAAGAATCGCGCCAGATGCCAGAGCTGGAGGTATGGGGGATCAGGGTGTCGTAACCTCTCCGGATGCTTTTTCTCAATTCTGGAATGCCGCGAAATATCCTTTCAGCAGAACAAGTTCTTCTGTGGGATTGAATTACACTCCGTACATGGGAAAACTTACCAATGATGTATTCTTATTATATGGAGCGTTCCATAAATTTTTAGGGCAGGAAGAAAGATCTACCATCTCCGCGAGTATCTATTACTTCAACATGGGTGAGGTGGATCTGACTCAGTTAGTAGGAAACGAAGTAACTTCAATGGGTACTTCGAAGCCAAACGAATTCTCTATCGACGTTGCTTATGCTTTGAAACTTTCTGATTCATTCTCTGCTGCTGTTACCGGTAGATATATCCGTTCAGACTTAGCCGGAGGATTCAACACAGACACGACTTTGAAGCCGGCAAGCTCTTTTGCAGTAGATGTTTCGGCGTATTATACTTCTCCAAGATTCTCAAGTTTCGGAGGGATGGATGGAAAACTGAACGCAGGTTTTGCTATTCAGAACGTAGGTCCGAAATTAGACTACACAGGAAACGAAGAATCAAGATCTTATCTTCCTACCATGGCAAGATTAGGGGTTGGTTACGATATGTATCTTGATGATATGAACAGAGTGGGTATCAGTGTTGAAGGTTCTAAAATTTTAGTTCCGGGTTCAGAATATGTAGGAACAGATCCAAATACAAGACAGCCTATCTATGAAGTTCCAAACGTGGGACCAATTGCAGGTATCGCAAAATCCTTTAAAAACCCGAACTCTATCATGATGAGTGGTGCCTTGGAATATTCTTATGACAACGCATTCTCTGTAAGAACGGGTTATTTCCACGAAAGTGAAGAGCAGGGAGCAAGACAGTTTGCTACTGCAGGTATCGGATTAAAGTACCGTTCTTTCGGACTTGATCTTTCTTACCTTATCAATATGTCTAAAATTAATAGTGCCTTGGATAACACGCTTCGTTTCGGTCTTACCTGGAACATCGGTGAAGAAACATCCAATGTAGATTACTAAGAAATACCACATACAACTGAAAAAGTCTCATATTTTTATGGGACTTTTCTTTTAGTAGCTATTTCCGGCTCTCCGTACTCGCTATTTTCTTGGTTTCGGCGGCGGCTTCGCCGCCGAAACCAAGAAAATGAGCTCAGACAAATGCTGCGATCGGGGCTAGAATGGCAGACATTTCTTACAAATTTAAGTTACCGATTACTCGTGGTTTAAAATTTGATAAATTCAAGTTCATATCGAGAAAATATTCAGTTAACATATAGCAATATTTACCATTCAAAAAAATTCACATTTGACTTACCAACTAAAACTCACAATTCACATTTAACTCTTATTTTTGTAGTATGAACTATTCTGCGGAGCTCAAAAAATTTGTCACCAGCCAATATGTATATTCTGCGATCAGGATTACACTGGCTACTGTTCTTCCGTGCTTGGTTCTCGCTCATTTCGGTATTCTGAAAGAGTACTTCCTTTTTCCGCTGGGAACAAGTTTTGTAGCGCTTACAGATCAGCCGGGTCCTTTTATTCGACGACGAAATGCTTTGTCCTTTGCCATTATCTGCTTCGTATTTGTGGCCACAATCGCAAGTCTCGTCATGAATATCAAAATTCTGGTTTTTGCAGAAATCATCATTTTCGGAATGTTCTTTTCGCTGATTGGTGTGTATGGGCAGAGGCTTGCAGCAGTAGGCTCATTATCACTGGTTGTTCTTGCTATATTTATCGACGGACATTTAACAGGTACCAATATCCTTAAAAGTCTTCTGATTTTTGCATCAGGATGTACCTGGTTTTTACTTATATTTTTAATTGTAACGACTATTCAGCCGTATAAGCTTGCCAGCCAGATGATAGGAGAAAATTATCTTCAGCTGGCAGAATTCTTAAAAATTAAAGCCAATTATTACCAGAAAAATCCCGATTTTGACAAACTCACGACACAGGTGATTGCCAAGCAGATCGAGATTAAAAACCTTCAGGAAGAAACCCGCGAAACTGTTTTCAAAACAAGAACCATCGTAAACGAATCGACAACGACAAGCAGATTATTGATGCTGATGTTCCTTAATTCAATGGATCTTCATGAAAAGCTGATGACCTCAGAAAGTGATTATCAGAAACTGCAGCAGAGTTTTGACAATACAACTATTCTGGTAAAAATTCATGATTATCTTAATCTTCTTTCCGAGGAGATTACCAACATCGGAATATCACTTCAGATAGGAACGAAAGCAAAGCCGATTTCTAATCTTGAAGAAGAACTGAAACATCTCAATCACGATTATTTTGAATTGAGAAACAAACGTATTTCTCCAGAAAATTTTGAAAACTTCATGGTTCTCAGACAAATATTGATGCGTATCAATGAGATCACCAAAGAGATCAACGAAATTTATAAAGTTTTCTCCCAAAATGTCAAACTGGCTAAAAGTCTTTCCACCGGATTAGATCTGAAAAAATTCATGCCGA
Source organism: Chryseobacterium lineare (assembly GCF_977014045.1). NCBI lineage: Bacteria > Pseudomonadati > Bacteroidota > Flavobacteriia > Flavobacteriales > Weeksellaceae > Chryseobacterium > Chryseobacterium lineare. The sequence goes on from NZ_CDRNIQ010000001.1 coordinate 2,176,977, forward strand.
ATGAAGAAAAACTTAATTTTAAAGTTTTAAAAAACAATATTTCATTTTCATCATCACATTTCAGGCATGCTTTAAGAATTACGATTGCTTTGCTTGTTGGATATCTGTTTTCCCTGTTTCAGTTTTTAGGAATCGGACATACGTATTGGATTCTGATCACGATTGTAGCGATTTTGAAACCCGCCTATTCCATCACCAAAAAAAGAAACTTATTAAGACTGTACGGAACAATCGCAGGAGCAGTGATTGCCTACGGAATCCTCCATTATATCCATATTAATCAGCTTCTTTTTACCATTCTTTTGTTAAGTATGATTATGTGTTTCAGCTTTCTCAAAGGAAAATATTTCTGGGCCGTTTTGTTCATGACAATTTATGTTTTTTTAAGCTTTAACTTTTTGAGTCCCGGCAATGTAAATATTATTTTCAGAGACAGAATTGTTGACACCATTATTGCTGCAGTCATCACATCACTGGTAGCCTATGTTGTGCTGCCGGTCTGGGAGCATACACAGAATTTGGATTTAATGAAAAAATCTGCAGAAGGCAATCTTATTTATTTTCAATCCGTTATTTCAAAATTTCTGGAAGAAAAATTTGATATTCAGGATTATAAGGTAAAACGAAAAAACGCCATTATTTCATTGGCCAATCTTTCCGACAATTTCCAGAGAATGATTTCTGAACCTAAAAACCAACAGAAAAAACTGGAAGTTGTACATCAGTTTGTCGCAACATCTCATCTTATCACGGCGTACACCGCTTCTCTATCTCAATATGTAAAAGATGATGAAAAGTATCCTGAAATAGACGCTGAAGGCTGGAGCCGCAAAATAGAAGCAGAAATGCAGAAGGTAACTCATCTTTTGAATGGCGATAAAATAACAGAAACCCTTAATATGGAAAGCCGCATTGAGCCGGAAGATTCATCATTGGACGATCTCATTTTAAAAAGAAAAACCGAATTGACGGAACATGAATCCTATGACCTCAGAGATCCGAATAAAATATCGCATCTTACGGAGCTTAAAAATATTCATGATATTCTGGAACTGATTTATGATGTAGCGAAAGAGCAAAGAAAAGTAATTGAAAAATACCAGAACGAAACGGAAAATAAAGAAACTTTACAACCTATTCCTCAACAATCGTAAAGCAGTATTCGTCGAAGAACTCTACCCTAGCCTTGAATTCATCAGACATTGTGTCATCGTGCACGCGGCATTTAATATTATGAAGATATTTCAGCTCAAAAGGCCTTACTTCGTAATGCTTTTTTAACGACCAGTGCTTGGAATGATGAATTTTGTACATACTTTCCTTCACGCTCCAGATAATGGTATAGTACGTCACTTCATTATCAAAAGGGATAAAACCTCTTTCGTTTTCGTACGTGAATTTATCAATGAGCCTTAAAATTTTGGGGTTGAACTTTTCAATATCAATTCCTATTTTATTTTTAGAAATGGCAATAGCCGCAAAAGGAAAAGAATGCGTAATCGAAATTTCCGCATCTTTAGGATATAAAAACGGTTCTCTTTCTTTATATAAAATTTTTGAATGAGGTTTCAACCCTTTAAGCAGCTTACGGACCATTAAAACTTCCAGCAGCTTTTTGGGATGATAATCTTTTACTTTCTCTGCATTTTCAGGTTCCAGAAGTTTGAGGATATCCAGATCTTCCGTTTCATCATATTTCCATACGAGAATTGTGGCATTGTCATCGGAAAAGTCTCTGTAAAGTGGCATTGGTATATTTTATTCGGTAAAATTAGTGAAAAATTTTGGCTGTAAACCGTCAGTGCGATAATAGAAGTTTAGCACTGTCGTTTTCTTATATAAAAATTCACTTAAATAATAAATTTAAGTGAACGTTATTTAATTTAAAACTAAACCTGAAAAGTGTAAAAAACTTATCTTTTGTAAATTTTAAAATTATTTCGACTGATGATTCTGGTCATTTCTATGCTCAAGAATCTCTAAGTTTTCATTGACAAAATAGGCACTTCCGAAACCATTTACATAAGAACCTTTCACAGGATGCAGGCCAATAAGAATAAAATCTTGCATTTCTGCGATCACATCCACCACTTTACCGTGAGCTTCTTTTAATTTTCCGACAACCTCATTCCATATTTCGGAATTTCTTTCTATTTGTGAAGTTGAAGCCTCAAAAGTTAATCTTTCACGTGCGTAGATTTGCTTTGTGGCAGATTCGTCTTCGATAAGCATGACAGAAGTTTTCCTTCCGTCAGCCAGATTCTGAGTATGTTTTGCCATAAAAGAAACCAGAATATAGAATGTCTTGTCAATGTGTACGAAAGGCGCATAACTGGAATTTGGAGTACCTTCTGCATCTAAAGTTCCTAAAATTACACTTTTGCTTCTTTCGATTAATTCTTTTACTTTCGGTGTTAATGGTTTGGCAGCTTTCTTAGCTTCCTCGGTAGTTGTATGATTCATATGGACTTATTTAATGACAAATATAATCTATTTAGAATAAATAAAAATAATTTTATTACCTGTATAATTTCATATAGCAGATCTGGGTGTTGAGTTTTTATATCTTAATTATTAGTTGTAATTTTGCAATCTTATTATCGTTGAATTTTTAACTTATTCATTTACATATGAGTACTACAACACAATACATTCCTTATAAAGTTAAGGATATTTCCCTTGCAGAATGGGGAAGAAAAGAAATTACTCTTGCAGAAGCAGAAATGCCGGGATTGATGTCAATCCGTGAAGAATACGGACCGTCTCAGCCATTAAAAGGAGCAAGAATCGCAGGATGTCTTCACATGACCATCCAAACAGCTGTGCTTATCGAGACGCTGGTAGCTTTGGGAGCTGAAGTTACCTGGTCTTCTTGTAATATTTTCTCTACTCAGGATCACGCTGCTGCTGCTATTGCTGCTGCCGGAATTCCTGTTTACGCATGGAAAGGACTTAATGAAGAAGAATTCGACTGGTGTATCGAGCAGACTTTATTCTTTGGTGAAGACAGAAAACCATTGAATATGATTCTTGATGACGGTGGAGATTTAACCAATATGGTTTTTGATAAATATCCTGAACTAACAAAAGATATCAAAGGGCTTTCTGAAGAAACAACAACAGGTGTTCACAGATTGTACGAAAGAATGAAAAACGGAACTTTGGTAATGCCAGCCATCAACGTTAATGATTCGGTAACTAAATCTAAATTCGACAACAAATACGGATGTAAAGAATCTGCTGTTGATGCTGTAAGAAGAGCTACTGATGTAATGCTTGCAGGAAAAAGAGTGGTTGTTTGCGGATACGGAGATGTTGGTAAAGGGACAGCTGCCTCTTTCAGAGGAGCAGGATCTATCGTTACAGTAACTGAAATTGACCCGATCTGTGCACTTCAGGCTGCTATGGACGGATATGAAGTGAAAAGACTGGATACGGTAGTTGATAACGCAGATATTATCATCACAACAACCGGTAACTTCAACATCGTAAGAGCCGAACATTTCCTTAAAATGAAAGATAAAGCAATCGTTTGTAACATCGGTCACTTCGATAACGAAATTGATATGGCTTGGTTAAATAAAAACTACGGTCAGACAAAATCTGAAGTAAAGCCACAAGTTGACATCTACACTATTGAAGGTAAAGAAGTTATCATTCTTGCTGAAGGTAGATTGGTAAATTTAGGTTGTGCAACAGGTCACCCAAGTTTTGTAATGTCTAACTCTTTCTCAAACCAGACTTTGGCTCAGATCGAACTTTGGAACAATTCTGCAGCGTACAAAAACGAAGTGTACACATTGCCTAAACATTTGGATGAAAAGGTTGCTGCTCTTCACCTTAAGAAATTAAGCGTTGAATTGGAAACCCTTTCTCAGGAACAGGCCGATTATATCGGAGTAAGTGTAGAAGGACCTTTCAAACCTGAATATTACAGATACTAATTGTATTTCAGATATAAATATTAATCCCATTACTCAAAGTAGTGGGATTTTTTTTATTTAATATCCGTCAAATATCTTATTTTATTTAAATTAGATTATTTATCAAAATAGTTAGGATGCTGAGCTTTAATATCATCCACGGTTCCCAATACTTTATCTTTCAAGGAATCCTGATATTTCTGAAGATTTTCAGCTACCAATTCATCTGAAGTGCCAATAATCTTTGCCGCTAAAATTCCTGCATTCAAAGCACCATTCAAAGCAACCGTAGCCACAGGAATTCCTCCCGGCATCTGAAGAATAGACAAAACAGAATCCCATCCGTCGATAGAATTGCTTGATAAAATAGGAACTCCAATCACCGGTAATGTTGTACAGCTTGCCACCATCCCTGGAAGATGTGCCGCTCCTCCTGCTCCGGCAACAATCACTTTTAAGCCCCTTTCCTTCGCTGTTTTTGCATAGTCAAACATCCGTTCCGGGGTTCTGTGTGCAGAAACAACTGTCAGTTCGTACGGAATATCCAAAGATTTCAAAAAGTTCGCAGCCTGTTCCATAATCGGTAAGTCACTCTGACTTCCCATAATAATTCCTACCATTCTTCTATATTAGATCTTCAAAGATAAAAAATTAATAATCTTCACGCAAAAAGGCGTAAAAGTTGTTTCAACTTTGCGGAACAGCTGGCCGTACACGTCAGCAATATTTTAAAAACCGTATTTTTGTTAAACATACACCACCATTTTGAAAGATTATAAACTTACGCTTGCGATCCTGACTGTTGCGATTGTCTGGGGAACTACTTTTTTATCCATCCGTGTCGCGGTAGAAACAATTCCTGCATGGTTTGTGGCGGGTATCCGTCAGTTTTTGGCCTCTTTCATCATGCTTATGATCCTTTTATACAGAGGTCAGTTTCAGTGGATAGGTTGGAAAAATCTTGGATATCAGCTTATTTTTTCTTCATTAATGCTGATCATTGCCAACGGACTGACAACTGTTGCAGAAGAAACCCTGACCAGCAGCCTTACTTCACTGATCAGCGCCAGCTCGCCCATCATTGTCTTTCTCGGAAGTGTTGCGCTGGGTCTGCAGAAATTCACGATTAAAGCACTTATTGGTGTACTGATGTGCTTCGGAGGAATTACTTTTATCTTTTGGGACGGAATAAGAGATTTAGCCAATCCGGAATACAGATTGGGTATATTTCTTCTGTTCTGCGGTATTCTTGGTTGGGCTTCCGGAACCATTTTTACAAAAAAAATGAATATTCAAAGCAAAAATATTTCCCTCAATCTTTTCTACCAGTTTGCGTTTGCCGGAATCATTCAGCTTATTTTTGCTTTCTTATTTACCGAAAATTATAACTTCGAAAACTGGTCTGTATTAAGTGTCTCTGCAACGTTATATCTGGCATTATTCGGCTCTGTGGCTGCATTTTTCGCTTATCATTATGCTTTGACAAAAGTTTCTCCGGTTCAGGTTTCTATTTTGGCTTATATCAATACTATTATTTCAATATTCCTGAGTTGGCTGATTCTTGATGAAAAGATTTCAGCAAAATTTATTATTGCTGCCCTTCTTATTATTCTCGGCGTTTTTGTAATCAACTATAACCGTGAAATGTTCAAGAAACAGAGAATTGAATAACCTTATTATTTTATAACAATATTAAATCGTTCAAGGAGTTTGAAGACCGTTTCAACCGTTTAGAAACGACATTCAGGCATTCAGTAGAGATCATCAACCACTTTGTTAGGGCGTTCAAGTGTTTTGTAAGGACAATCAACCGATCCGTTGAGCCCTTCAACCGTTCCGAAGAAGCAATCAACCAGTCCGAAGTAACAATCAACCAGTCCGAAGAAGCGATCAACCAGTCCGAAGAGACAATCAAGTACAATTTGTTATTTTACAACACCTTACAGCCTTTTTTAAGGAAATGAAATTATTTAATAATTCATATACATTAAATTTCAATGATATTTTAAACACAAAAAATAGTACTATTATGAAAAAAAATCAGGTAATGCGTGACTTTAATCCGGCAGATCCTGTCCTGAAACAAAAAGCAGATGAAGTGATTGTAATCAACAGAAACATCGCCCGTTTCGGAATATTTAAATTTGACAATTCGCTTATTTTTCATTATATTGTTTAATCCAAAATTACAATATGCTTAAAAATTCACTATTTATTCTCATCTGTATTTCATTTTTTTTCGTTGCCTGCGATGACAGCAAAAAGGAGAAAGATCTTATGATCAGAGAAAAGCAGCTGCTTGAAAAAGAAAAACTGTTTGCTCAAAAAGAATCTGAATATCAGGTACTCCTAAAAATGAGGGACAGTATTTTTTCGAAAAAAGATTCTGTAAAAGTTGTTGTATGGCCGGATGAAATTGCCGGCAGCTGGACAGGAAAAGTAATCTGTACGGAATCTAACTGCAGTGATTATGTGGTGGGAGATCAACGCACCGATACATGGGAATTTGACAGCGATTCGATGCAGCTGGTGACGAAAATAATCAACAATAATAATCTGGTGAGAATTTATTCGGGGAAATATGAAAATAATGAGATAAAACTTAATTATAAGACAGATTCAACGGCGAAAAAACAGGTTGAAATGAATATTCTGTTGAATGATATTTCTCCAAACAAGATCAGAGGTACGAGAACAATCGCCGTAGATCAATGCACGGCAAAATTCTCTGTTGAACTTCTACGCTCCACAAAATAAAACACTTATGAACATAATGAGTATACATAATCTGAGTTTTCCCATCGAAGACCCAGTTCTGAAATTTCTGCTGGTATTGATTATTATTCTTGCAGCTCCTCTTTTATTAAACAAAATAAAAGTTCCGCATTTATTAGGGCTTATTATTGCAGGCGCTGTAATCGGACCAAACGGTTTTAATGTTCTGGCCAGAGACAGCAGCATTGTAGTTACAGGAACTACCGGGCTTCTTTATATCATGTTTCTCGCCGGGCTGGAAATCGACATGGGAGATTTTAAAAAGAACAAATGGAAAAGTCTCACTTTCGGTATTTACACTTTTACAGTTCCTTTTGTTTTGGGATATTTGGGAGCCTTTTACATTCTGGGATTTTCAATACTTACTTCCATACTTTTCGCAAGTTTATTCTCGTCACATACGCTCATTGCCTATCCTTTGGTAAGCAAACTTGGAATCGCAAAAAATCCTGCGGTCAATATTACTGTTGGAGGTACCATGATCACAGATATATTAGCGCTTTTGGTGCTTGCCGTTATTGTTGGTATGTCTCAGGGTGATGTCGGAACTGAATTTTGGGTGAAGCTTTCGGTTTCCTTTGTTATTTTCGGATTGATCGTATTGCTGATTTTCCCGATGATCGGACGCTGGTTTTTCAAGAAAGTGGATGATAAAATTTCACAATACATCTTTGTTTTGGTCATGATTTATCTTGCTGCTTTATTGGCAGAATTGGCGGGAGTTGAAGCGATAATCGGAGCATTCTTTGCAGGATTGGCTTTAAACAGGCTGATTCCGCATACCTCTTCCTTGATGAACCGCGTAGAGTTTGTCGGAAATGCTATCTTCATTCCGTTTTTTCTGATCAGCGTAGGAATGCTGATTGATTTTAAAGTATTTTTTAAAAGCTGGGAAACGCTGGAAGTCGCGGGAATAATGCTTGTTGCTTCTATCGGCGGAAAGTATCTTTCAGCTGTGGCAACGCAGAAAACTTTCAGATTATCCAAGGAAGAAGGAAGACTGATTTTCGGTTTGAGTTCCGCTTCAGCAGCTGCGACACTGGCTTCTGTCATGGTGGGCTACAACATTATCCTTTCCGAAACCGAAACAGGAGAACCCATCCGTCTATTGAACGAACATGTACTTAACGGAAGCATCCTGCTCATTCTTATTTCATGTACCATTTCATCTTTTATATCCATGTCTAGTGCACAGAATATCGCCGAACAGGATAATGAAGATACCGTTTCCGGAAACAGTCATGAAGAAGAAAACATCCTTTTAGCTTTAAATTATGAAGCAACAGTTGAAAGAATGGTCAATCTGGGAATTTTGATTAAAGCGCATTCCAATACAGAAAGTTTGTTTGCGTTAAATGTTATTAACGAAGATAAAAATGAATCTTCCGTAAAAAATGCTGAGAAACTCCTTCATCTGGCAACAGATACCGCCGCCGCCGCAGATGTAAAAATTCAGTCACTCAAAAGATATGATAATGATGTAGTAAATGGAATAAATAACGTCATCAAAGAACAGAATATCACCGATCTCATCATAGGATTGGAAGACGATAAAGGCTTCTCTCCTGCTTTTGTCTATAATCTTTACAACGGCTACCTTCAGAATGATGATGTCAACGTGCTTGTTTACCACGCTGCGCAACCTTTATCAACGATAAAAAAATATGCAGTAATGATTCCTGAAAATGCCCATAAAGAAGCCGGATTTTTCCATGCCCTATTAAGAGTATGGAATATCGCAAGAAATTCCGGTGCGACTGTTGTCTTTTATGCTGCAGAAAATATTCTGGATATTCTTCAGAGAATTATTAAAAAAGCTAATATTGAAGCAGAATTTATCATCATGAAAACCTGGAAAGATGGCGAAGAAACTGCTTCACAGCTGAAGGATGATGAAGCACTCATCCTCTTTATGGCAAAACGTGGAATGCATTCTTATATCCCAAGAATGAGGCTCATTCCTGAAATGCTGAACAAAAATCTGGCCGATAAAAATTACCTTCTTATTTTTCCTTATTCAGAATATGATGAAAACAGTTCCGAAAAAAGATCTGTGGCAAATCACGATGATTTTATGGAAATAGGGAATGTGATTAAGAAGATTTTTAAGTAGAATGATTTATTGCATACAATCATATTCATTATATTTGCGCAAAAAAAATGACCATCTTTAAAATAAAATTTCTCTTTGTCATATTTTCCATTTTATTTTTATTTTCATGTAAAAATGATGATGAACTTACACAAGAAACTAAATGTTATATTACAAAATTCAATAAGGTAACCATAGCTGTGACTGGACAACAGCTTTACAGTTCCGAATATGTTTATAATGATAATAAAATTATAAAAAAGCTAAATTATTCGTTGGTGCAAAATAATACTTCCGGGCCTCCTACTTACGAAACTCAGCTAAGCACAACTATTAATATTGAATATAATTCTATAAACCAGCCTATTAAAATTATTGAGCCCACAGATTATAATAATAACCAATATATTGAGTATCTTTCATATGATAATGAAGGAAGATTATCTGAAAAGAATAGAGTCTTAAATAATTATAATGACGGAAGCAGTTATACTAGAAATTTTAAATATAGCTATGATTCAAGCAATAAAATAATTCTTATTTCTGAAAAATCAACTACCAGCTGGGGAGATGTTTATGGTGAAAACACAAAAGCCCTTACTTATGACAGCAATGGAAATTTAAGAATAATTGAGCAAATAAGCACTGATCTTCCGACAGTTAAAATTGTAACAAAATATGATAATTACGATACTTACAAAAATCCGTATGCCAATGTAAATGTTCCTTTTGAAGATATTTTCTTTTTAAGATTATCCAAAAATAATTACAGAAAATATTCCAAAACAACTATTTATACAAATAACTCTCCTAATAATCCTCCACCTCCCTATGAAACAAATGAGATAAGTGGATATGAGTATAACGAAAACGGATATCCAAAATTTGCCGAATATAAATGTAACTAAATAGAAAGACTGCCTAAAATAGCAGTCTTTTTTATAATAAATCGATTACTCCGCGATAACCCTCACCATTCCCTTCACCATCACCAACTTTTCCATCAACTCTTCTCTGGATTCCGCCAAAACGTTGATATGTCCCATCTTTCGTCCGGGCTTGGTTTCTGTTTTTCCATATAGATGAATGTAGGTTTCAGGCAGTCGTAAAACCTCCTCCATTCCTTCGTACACGACTTTTCCGGAATAACCTTCTGCGCCTACAAGATTCAACATTCCACTGTAAATGATGGCATCCGTATCGGCTAAAGGTAAATTTTTAATCACACGATACATTTGCTCAAACTGTGAATTGGTATTTCCTTCCTGACTTTGATGTCCTGAATTGTGAAGTCTCGGTGCAGTTTCATTAACCCAGACCTTTCCTTCTTTATCCAAAAATAATTCAATCGCAAAAAGTCCCGGTGACTGAATCGCATTCAGGAATTTTTCTGTAATAGAATCAATTTGCTCTTCAATATCTTCTGACAATACAACCGGACAGATGTTGAAATCTAATAAATTTAATCTAGGATCTGCTACCATTTCCGTCACAGGAAAAGCTTTGGTTTCTCCATTTTCATTTCTTGCAACGATGACAGAAAGTTCTTTGTCAATATCCACAAGCTTTTCAATCACAGAATCTGCAATCCAGAAATTTTTCATGTCTTCCGCCGTACGGATTACCTGAACTCCCTTTCCGTCGTATCCTCCTGTATTCAATTTTTGTACGAAAGGCAATGGCATTTTAATTTCATCAGAACTTCCGTCCATTACTTCAAATTCCGGACTTGGAATATCATGAGCTTTATAAAATTGTTTCTGAAGAATTTTCTGTTGAATGGTTTTAATAATGTTGGAATTTGGAACCACTTTTATTCCCTGATTTTCAAGTTCGGCCAATGCATCTGCATTTACATGCTCGATTTCAATGGTAACCACATCTTTATCTTTACCGAAATTAAGAACCGTTTCATAATCATTGAAACTTCCTTGCGTAAAGTATGAAATATTATGGCATGGTGCATCAGAAGCCGGATCCAGTGTATAAAACTCATCGTCGTATTTCAACGCTTCCTGAATCAGCATTCTTCCGAGCTGTCCTCCTCCTAAAATTCCAATTTTCATTTTTAAATATATTTTATTTCTATTAGATTTAATTTTATAAACTTCATTATTGAATATGGTTTCAATAATAACTTACTGAACTTTATCAATTTTTAAATATCCCAGACTTACAAAATTTTCCTGATTTTCTGCATCTGATTTTACCAAAGAGATGGCATATTTCTTTTTCATATCGGAAGGTAAAATTTCCTTTACAGGAAAGATATCGTCGATATCTACTCCTAACTTTTCATCAATATGACTGGTAGCGCCTTTAAAACCCATTGTTTCGTAAAATTCGGTAGCTTTTGCTTTTTTTACGGCTTCTCCCATAGAATGGGCCACTACCAGATGCTGCTCATGAAATTCTTCAAAAAAACCTTTTTTATATCCTCCGAGATTGATGAAATACAGCTGCTCCTCTGAGGTTTCGCTACCTCTCTCGACGATTTTCACTTCATACCCATCTACAAATTTTACTTCCTGATAGCAGTCGATATGGATTTTTCCTTTTGCTTCTTTCCAAAACGCTTTCATATCTTCCACAAGATCTTTCAGGTTCTCTGCAATTCCGAAGAATACATCGTGCTGCTCAATATTTCTGCCGGGTGGTGTAGCTCCCAGAATGACATAAAATAATTTCATCTAAAATTTTGTTTATGCAAAAATACATCAAATTTATCTTTTTTAAACGTTTGGCAGACTAACGCAATAGTTTTATATTTGTAGCATGTCAGAAATCATTATTCTCTTTCTTGGAGCAATTTCGGCAGGACTTTTGGGTTCACTGACCGGTTTAGGAGGCGGAGTTATTATTATCCCTTTATTGACGCTGGGTTTCGGCGTTCCTATGCATTACGCCATCGGCGCATCATTAATTTCAGTGATCGGAACTTCTTCCGGTGCAGCAGTTGCTTTTGTGAAAGAAGGTTTTACCAATATGCGGATCGGGATGTTTCTTGAGATTGCCACAACGGCAGGAGCTATTGTGGGAGCTTTGGTTTCCGGAATGCTTAATCCAAACACGATCGGAATTATTTTCGCAAGTATTCTTCTTCTGACGGTTATTTTAAACTTAAAAGGAAAGCCCGATCATCAGGAGCCTGTCATTAAAGGAAGTCTTGAGGAAAAATTAAAGTTGTACGGAACCTTTCCCGATAAAGGTGTTTTAAAAAGCTATTCGGCTAGAAATACAGTTCCCGGATTTTTTATGATGATGTTTGCCGGTGCCATGTCCGGACTTCTGGGAATAGGATCCGGAGCATTGAAAGTTCTGGCGATGGACAATATGATGAAACTGCCTTTTAAAGTTTCAACAACAACGAGTAATTTTATGATTGGGGTTACAGCAGTTGCCAGTGCCTTGATTTATTTCCAGAGAGGCGAGATTGTTCCGGTGATTGTAGCTCCGGTTCTGATCGGAGTTGTAGTAGGAAGCTTCATCGGATCCAAAACACTTATGGTTTCCAAGACTAAAAAACTAAAAGTATTTTTTGCCATTGTAATCACTATCCTGTCGGTTTACATGATGTATAACGGGATCAATAAAAGCTTCAGATAATGAAAAAGAACTTCACGGATGTCGATCTGAACCGCTCTGTAGGAAATTTGCTGAGACTGGGAGTCATTCTTTCTGTAATAACCTCATTAATCGGTTTTATAAAACTCTTCACAGAAGGCTTTAAAATGCCTAAAAAGTACACTTCTCTCGATATGGGGAGTTCTTCTGAAAAAATTTGGGGGCAATTCTGGAGTTCACTTTGCAAAGGTGAAGGAATGGCCATCATTCAATTGGGAATTTTACTGTTGATATTTACGCCTTTAATGAGAATTATTTTTGCTCTCATTGGGTATTTAAAAGAAAAAGACTACGTTTATGTAGTCATTTCTTCAATTGTACTGGCTATTATGGCGGTAAGCTTTTTTACCGGTTACGCTCATTAATATTTTATTCGGCTGATTTTTTCTCAAGATAATCTTTTTCCAGTTCGTTCAGTTCATCCAGATATTCTTTTTTATTCATGAAAGCGTTTGGATTGTACGGATCTTTCGGCTTATGTTTTTCATGAAGGCCAAACTGACTTGCATGAGAAGCCACCCAAATATCAAAATCCAGCTTTTTCATTGCATTTAAGGTATATTCATAATCCTTGGCAATCGTAGGATAAGTTGTGACCTCAGAAAATTTCTTATCAATAATGATTGTTGGCATATTGGCAATTAAAACCTTATAATTTCTTTTATTATCCTTAGTCTCAAAAACATAGCTGCATGAGCCTTTTGTATGACCCGGATGGTGAAGCATCATCAGTTTTGTATTTCCAAGCGTTATCAAATCTTTATCTTTTAAAATAAAATCAGGATTTACAGGTTTAAATGTAACTCCGTATTTTCCCATCTCGTAATCCGATTTTCCTCCGCTTTTCAGAACATCAGCATCAGCTGCATCTACGTACAATTTTGCACCCGTTTCCTTTTTGATGTCTGCCATTGCACCCAGATGATCATAATGTGCCTGTGTCAGCAGCAATATCTTGGTATCTTTATAATTAAGCCCAAGCTTCTTAATATTGTTTTTAATGATGGGAAGTGAATTTGCCAGTCCTGTGTTGATTAGAATATTTCCTTTATCCGTTACAATAAGATACGAAGCGAGATCGTAAGTCCCCACATAATACAAATTTCCGGCAATTCTGAAAGGTTCGTAAGGCTGCGACCATTCTTTCGGGTGGTTTTTTGGCTCATTAACCGTTTGAGCATTTATTTGCCCTGTCAGAGCTATTGTCAACAGTATGATAAATTTTTTCATTATTAAAATTAAATTTATTTTAAATTATTTATATTTCGTAAAATTCCAATGGTAATTGATCAGGATCCTGAGTGAAGAAAAACTCTTTTCCTGTGAATTCATCTATCCTGATTTCTTCACAATTTAATCCTTTTTGAATGAGTTCTTTCCGTTTTTCATTAACATTTTCAACAGAAAAAGCTAAATGCCTTAAACCGCATGCCTCAGGTCGGGATGGTCTTTTCGGAGGATCAGGAAAAGAAAATAATTCGATGAGATAATGATCTCCGATGGCAAGATCCAGTTTGAAAGATTGCCTTTCTTCCCGATACACTTCGCGGATGATATGTAAACCTAAAACTTCAGTATAAAATTTTTTGGAAACTTCATATTCTGAACAAATGATAGCAATATGATGGATTTTCATTTTTAATGTTATTTGATTTCTTTGCAGTCATCTTTTCTTCTTGTATCGATTACATATTGAATTTTCCATTCTCCGTTCTGCCTTACCAGCTGAAAACTATTTGCTCCGCAATGTGAGAATTTTCCTTTGTAATAAAATGAATAAGGCGTAAAAACACTCGCAAGATTACCATCAATATGGATTCCTTCAATGGTGATTATTTCGTCCAGATCATCCAGCGCCATCTTTGAAACTGAAGCTATAAAATCTTTAAGATTTTCATTTTTAACTCCGTCTTTGGTAATGGTCTGCAAAATGGCATTTTCAACAAAAACCGACTTCAAAAGTTCCGCATCAGCATTCTTCATGGCGGCAAATAAATTTCTTACCGGCTTTTCTACATCCTGCTGATTCTGACCAAAGCAAAAATTTCCAAGAAGAAATATGACTGGAAAAATTTTATTCATAATAAATCTGTGCATTTGGAACAGTTTTAATTGTTATTAATATTTAGCTTTAAAGATAATTTGATTTGAGCAATAATAAAAAATAATTTAAATTTATATAATTATTTTAACATATGTGGACAGCTTATCTGATTCTGACTGTATTGTTGTTGATTCTAACCATACTGCCAAAAATTCAACATTCTCACTGGATATTCCGTGTTCCGGAATTCGGTAAAATACAGATCACATTTTTCATTCTTTTTACCATGCTGCTTGGTTTTATTGTTGCAGATAAATCGCAATATTTATGGTATTATCAGGGTTTGTTGCTTGTTATGTTGATTCATCACAGTGTGATTTTGGTAAAATATACTCCTTTATACCCTATTAAAAAATATACCCAAAAATATCAGTCTTCTGAAAAACTTCATTTCATTTCTGCCAATGTTTATCAGTTTAATAAAGAATATGAGCGCTTTATTCAATTGATAGAAAAACACTGTCCCGAAATGTTTCTTACCATGGAAAGCAACAGTGACTGGGAAAAAGCACTGAGAGTATTAGAAAAGGATTATCCCTATCAGCACAAAGTTACATTGGAAAATACCTACGGAATGCATTTCTACTCAAAAATCGAAATAGAAAATTCACAGACCCATTATTTTGTGGCAGATGATATTCCGAGTATCGAAGCTCATTTAAAAACAAAAGACGGATTTTCATTTGTCTTTTTTGGAGTTCATCCTCCGCCGCCAAGTCCCACTGAAGAGGAAACCTCAAAAGAAAGAGACGGTGATCTCCTAAGTACTGCAAAAAGAGTAGTAGAAATTAAAAAACCAGTAATTGTTGTTGGAGATTTTAATAACGTTGCCTGGTCGAAGTCTTCTATCCTGTTCAGGAAAACCAGTCATCTTATTGATCCGAGAATCGGCCGTTCATTCGTGTCTACTTTTCATGCAAAGTATCGTTTATTAAGATTTCCTATCGATCTGATGTTTCACAGTGAAGAAATTTTTATTGAAGATCTTAAAACCCTGGAAAACTTCGGCTCAGATCATCTTCCGGTATATTGCGAATTTTTTATCGACCATAAGCAGGAAGAAAAGCAGGAAGAACGAATTGATTACGCAACGCAGGAAGAAAAAGAAGAAGCCAGGGAAATGATCGAAGAAGGAAAAAAAGAAGATGGAGAGCGGGATGCAGTGGTTACGGAGAGTTAATTATGTTTACTATAAATAATATATACATAAGCTTTTGTCATTCCGTAGGAATCTAAGCAATGCATTATAAATTCTCAAATAAGTAGTTCCAAAAATCCAAATTTGGATTTATAGATCTTATCAGTTCCAATTTTTTACTTCTTGGAAAGTTTTTAATTTCTTTTTCTCTTTCTATTGCTTGGTGAATCCATCCAAATTTTTCATAATAAATTAAAAACTCAACATTATATTTTCCTGTAAAGCTATTCATATTAAACTTTGATGAATGCTGATATAGTCGACAATGAAGATTATTGGTTAGTCCAGTGTATAGTCTTTCTCTTGTTGGTAAGAATATACACATAATAAGTATATATTCCTTCTGAAAATTCTATCATTTGTGTAAATACTTTGATCTTTATAGGTTGCTTAGATTCCTACGGAATGACAAACTAATGCATATTTTTTTTTGTTTAATTTATCATTCTAGATTCTAAAAAATAGGTCATCTTATATCAATATTACCCGACAATTTGTCATTTAGGTTAAATCAAGAACATGAATATATAGTTGTAATATCTATATTCTATTATTGATATTCTTCTGGAATTTAAAACTTCATCACATCCTTCACAACGCCATTGTTCTGTGTGTGTTGCAATAGTTCTGTTTCAATAAAAGACTTGATTTTTTCTTCTGAACCGTCATTTGGAAACAGAACGTGAACATTTGCACCGGCATCCAGTGTAAAGAATAAAGATAAACCTGTTTCCTTCCTGAAATCCCAGATTTTATTGATTACCTCCAACGTTCCTGTTTTCATTAAGATAAATGCAGGATCGCTCATCATCATCATAGCATGAAGAGTTAATGCTTCATGTTCAACCAGTTTTATGAAACTTTGCATATCACCGGCTGCCAGAATTTCTTTCATCGGGCCGAAATTTTCCCTTGCTTCCTGAAACCTTCTGTCTGCATAAGGATTAGTATTCATCAAACCGTGGCCTACCGTAGATGAAACAGATTTCTGACCTTCATGAATCAGCAGAACCCAATCATTGAAATCTTTGAAAATCTCGTGAATTTCATCATTTGGATATTGAACAGCAAAAAGATCAGAACTTCCCCTTACCTGAGACTCTCCCCAAACCACCAATCCATTGTACAGACTTCTGCATGCGCTTCCGCTTCCCAATCTTGCCAGAAAAGAAGCTTTTCTCAATGATTCTTCTTCCGAAATTTTCCCTGAAAAAGTTTCATCCAGGCTCATCAGGCATTTGGCAATCGCTCCGAAACCTGAAGCCGAGCTTGCAATCCCTGAGCTGTGTGGAAACGTATTTTCGGTTTTAATCACATATTTCCCTTTCAGAATCCATGGAAGATACTGCTCGATATTTCTGAAATACTTTTCAATCTTTTCGGCAAATTTCACTTCTTCCTTTCCGGCTAAAAAAGTCTGAACGGAAAATGCTTCATCTGTCAAAAACTCTATAGTCGTATTGGTTTTACAATGATTTAAAGTAAAGCTGATACTCGGATTTGCCGGAATCTGATTCTCATATTTTCCCCAATATTTGATCAGAGCAATATTTGACGGACAGCTTTCCGAAACCGTCTGATTATGTATTGTAAATTCTTCTTTTCCTAAAAATTCCTGTACTGTCATAATGTTTTTATATCTATTACCTCAACCAAATTACTCCAAAATCCCAACTTCAACCTCAACCTTATTTAATACATTGCATCAATAAGATCGGCGTACTTTTTAAGAACTACATTTCTTTTCACTTTCAATGTAGGGGTGATTTCACCTGTATTAATCTCAAATTCTGCAGGCATCAACGTAAACTTCTTCACTTTTTCATATTCAGACAAATGTTCCTGCAACTCTTTAATTTTCTGTTTATAAAAATTATTTACTTTTTCGTTTTTTACAATTTCTTCCCAATTGGTAAACGGAATATTGTTCTTTTTAAGATAATCCTGCAAAAATTCAAAATTCGGAACAATAAGCGCCGAAGCAAACTGCCTTCCTTCCGCGATCAAAACAATCTGCTGGATAAAATTATTATTGGTCAAAAGATTTTCGACCTGTTGTGGAGCGATATATTTTCCGTTCGATGTCTTCATGAGATCCTTGAGACGATCGGTAATGGTAAGATTTCCATTTTCATCAATCTTTCCTGCATCACCGGTTTTAAACCATCCGTCATTCGTAAAAACTTTCCGGGTTTCTTCAGGATTATTGTAATAACCTTTCATGATTCCGTTTCCTTTAGCCTGAATTTCATCCTCAGCCCCGATTCTGATTTCTACTCCGGGAAGAGGTTTTCCGCTTGTGCCGTGTTCAAAATGGGTAAACGGAAAAAGAGTAAGCGTTGCAGTAGTTTCTGTTAATCCGTATCCTACCGTAACATGAATTCCCACCGACTCAAAAAAACGGGTGACTTCCGGAGATAAAGAAGCTCCGCCACAAGGCAGAAACCAAAGTCGGCCTCCCATTCTCTCTTTAATTTTACTGAAGACAAGTGCTTCAGCAATTTTTTCTTTTATTTTTAAACCGAGAGGTATTGATTTTTCATTTCGTCTTAATTCTGCTGTTTCCCAACCTGTTTCTACGGCCCAGTCGAATATTTTTTTCTTTAAAGATGACCCTTCTTCTGCCTTTTCCAAAACTCCGGCATATATTTTCTGAAAAAATCTCGGAACAGCACACATCATGGTAGGTTTCACTTCTACCAACGCATTGGCAATATTTTTAGGATCCTCAAGAAAATACACTCTTGCACCACCATACAGGCAAAGTAGGCTCCAGCTCCGTTCAAAAACATGGCTCAAAGGTAAAAATACCAGAGAAAGTTCTTCTTCAAAGTTTTTAAACTTAAAAAATTCAAAATGAGCATCGAAAGCTTTGATAAAATTTCCATGGGTAAGCATTACGCCTTTTGGAGTTCCGGTAGTTCCTGAGGTATAAATAAGCGTAGCAACATCATCAGATTCTTTCTTGCATATTTCTGCTTCCGGAGAAGCTTTTGCGATAAAATCTTCAAGATAAAAGCTGTTGAATTCTTTCTTGATCCAGACCGCTTTTTTAGAAACGATGATCGTTTCCAGACTACTTTCCTTTTTCTGTACTATTTCAAGGCAGGCATCATACTGGGCCTGATCTCCGACGAGAATTATTTTTGCTCCGGAATCACCAATGATATATTCTGCCTGTTCTGCATTATTGGTTGAATAAATAGGAACCGTAACCGCTCCGAGCGACATTGCCGCAAGATCAACAATCATCCACTCTGATGAGTTGTCGGAATAGATGGCCACTTTATCATCTTCCTTTATCCCTGCTTCCTTTAATGCGTTTGCTGTTTTACATACGATTTCCCCGAATTTCTTCCAGCTCAGCTCTTTCCATCCTTCATTTTTCTTTTTAAATCCAATGGCAGATTTTAAAGGATGCTTATCTATATTTTTTTGAATAATTGCCTCCGCAAGATTCATTTATTTGCCTTTTTATCGTTAATATAATTTTTAAGATGGAAGTCTATAGTTTCTTCCAATGGGATAAATGTATAATTCAATCTTTCCTTCACTTTTTTATTGGAGATGATTTCCATGTTGGAAATGGCTTCTACATTAGATTTTGTCACCATTCTTAATGCAGGAATAAGCCATCCCAAAAGCATATTGGCAACAACACCCATATTCAGCTGAAATTTTGAAAGTACTTTGGCTTCTTTTAATCCTAATGCTTTTCTCACCTTTTGGGCCATTTCAGCGTATCTTTTATTTTCAGAAATAATAATAAATCTTTCTCCGAAAATATTCTTATCCATTAATTCTATGGATATTTCAGCGACATCTCTCACGTCTGCATAGCTGGCACCTCCGGAAAAAGTGAAGCTGTTCTTTTCCATCGTCGGAAATATATCTCCACTACTGTTTCCCCAGTTTCCGCTTCCGATGATCATTCCGGGATTTATGATTACCGTTTTCAAGCCTTCTGCGGAAGCTCTCCACACTTCCATCTCGGCAAGATGTTTTGAGATGGCATACGCCGAATGCTCATCTTTGGAATTAAAGTCAGAATCTTCATCGAGTTCACCGTTTTCATTATGAATATCAAGAACCGCAATAGAACTTACATAGAGAAACTTTGTAACTCCGGAGCCTTCACAGGCATACAATAGATTTTGGGTACCTTTTACATTGGTGTGATCCATTTCTTTATCATCAGCGGGATTAAATCCTACCTTTGCTGCACAGTGATAGACCTCATCAACGCCTTTCAGCGCTTCCTGAATAGACTGAATATCATCGAAATCTACTTCCGTCCATTCAATTTTATCAAAAAAACTGTCCGGATTTTCCGTATAAAATGTATAAGAATGTCTTACTTCTTCCAGATTACTTGTCGGTCTTTTTGAAGCACGAACATTTTTTCCCCTTTTCAGAAGTTCCAAAACAATTACCCGGCCGAGAATTCCGGTAGCACCCGTTACAAAAACCATCCGTTATCTTTACTTGTTTGACTCATTTATGATGATATTATCCGTAACTGCAAATTTGCGATTTTTAAAGGAGAATTCTGTTTAATTCACGATAAATTATGATTCTGTTTAGACTTTTCTGTAACATCAGATGAAAAACCTTCATCGGGCAGAAGATATTCTTCAATAAACAAAATATCTTCATAACTGAACGAAAATTCTTCTTCACTAAAGAAAAAATCTTCTTAACTGAGCAGACACAATAAAAAAAACGGGACAAAGCCCGTTCTGATATATAAATTTCACTGTTTTAATGACTGTTTATGCATTTTGTACCAAAACTTCATTGCTTCTTCTCGGAGCTTTATCGCAAAGAAGATCGGCAATACTTTTCGAGATCAGGTTTCCTTCTGTAAGATTATCCAGCCAGAAAAATTCTCCGGCAGCGTTGATTTCGATAAAATAATATTCATCTTCAGGAGAAACAATAATATCAATGGCGCCATAATCTACGTGATATACATCGAGAAGTTCCAGCAGTTTTGTTTCAACACCGGAAGGAAGATCTGTAGGAACCCATTTATCAATAAGGTTCACTCCATCTTTTCTCCAGTCGATTTTTGCAGCATCCGACTGCTGAGAATCAATCTCGAACGCAAAAACATCGCGGCCTACAACCGTTACCCTGAGTTCTTTTTTCTTTTCAATTTTTTTCTGAAACTGCATCGGGCAATATAAAAGAGTATCCAGTTCTTCCAATTTATCTTCATTAACGACATTGGTGAACACTACACTTTCTACACCGTCTTCATAAATGGCAAAACCTGTCTGCATTTTGGCTACGACGTTCTGATGTTTCAGAATAAACTGTTTAGCTTCTTCAGGATTATTGGTCACACAGGTTTCAGGAATTTTAAGTCCTATTTTATCAGCAATTTTCAGCTGCTCTTCCTTGCTGTCCAACCTTCTGTAAACACTAGGTTTTCCAAGAGAATACACATCTACCGATTCCAGGAACCCGAAAAGCGTATTTCGGATCTCTCCCATCGCTGCGCCGTAGAATTTTTCATCCATTTCTTCTCTCACTCCACTGCCTATATTGTAAGCCCGTCTGTACCAAACCGCAGAAATATCATCCAGGCGATGTTTCTTTTCAGGAGTTTCGAGAATGGTCGTCCACTTTCCGTCCTGAAAAGTAGTGGATAATTTGTTTTTTAAAGGATATTGATCTACATCAAAGCGGATTACTTCACAATTGTTTTGATCGATATATTCTGTTACTTTTTCGATTGAAAAATTATCTCCTGTATGGGTAATTATTAAAATTTTATTCATTGGTTTTCATTCTTTTTATAAGATTATCGGCAATTCTCTGTGCAATCGGGAAGTTCAGGTCTTTCTGAAGCATTCCCCATTCTCCCTGCGGATTGACTTCCAGAAAATAATACTGTCCGTCTTTTCCTTTAATGATGTCTATGGCTCCCAGGTAGAGTCCCATTTCTTTCATCATTGCCGTGAGATTTTGTTTAATATTTTCGGGAAGATGATATTCTGACCAGAAATAATTTCCCTGGGCAATCCTCCAGTCAGCATTCTCGCTGTTGTTGATTTTACCGGTAAAAAATTCTTCATCCAGATAAACAATTCTCAGTTCATATTCTTTTTCAATATAAGGCTGAAAAATCATCGGGCAGTATTCGACATCTGCAATATTTTCAAGAGAATCTTCATTGATGATATTGGTTGAAAGAAGGTTTTCCCCACCCATTGACTTTGAGATCACGCCGTGAAGTTTTGCGACCATTTTCCCGTTACAGTATTCACGGAAGAAAGCAGTGATTTTATCAGCATCGTTCGAGAAGATGGTTTTCGGAACAGTTAATCCGTGCTTTTGAGCAATATTAAGCTGAAGCATTTTATTGCCGTCAATTTTGTTTTCATTTTCGAAAGGATTGATCCATGGAACATTTTCCAGGGCTGTCAATAAATTATATCGCAAAGTGGAATATTCTTTAAGGAAAATTTTTCTGAAAGCTTCATCAAGCTCTTGCGGAATATCAATCTGCCACGACTTTCGGTGCCATACCGCCATAATTTCCTTTGAATGCACGGTATTTCCGGACTCATCTGTCAGTTCAAAACCATTTTCGCTGATGCTGATCTTCTGATTGTTGTTTATTTTGTCGGAATTCAGTCTGAAATAAGGAATATTTTTGCTTTTGAGATATTCAAAAAAGATATCAATATTGTAAAAATCCCGGGAATGTGTAATGCAAAGAATCATTTGCCTGTTTTTTATTAAAAAAGGAAACTTAGAGTGTAAGTTTCCTTTAAATATAATTTGTTAATGTATTCTGTATCAACAATTCATTATACAGATGGAGAATCGTCATCTCCGTCTGAAGGATATTTCATTGTCTGAGCCATATCATAGATAGGCTTTGTTATAGTATCTGCAGTTTTTGACGTTGTAATGGGACCGTCCTGCGTTGCAATCGTAACATCACCTCCACCTTTAATTTTTTCAGGATCCTGAAGTTGTTTTTCAAGGAAAGATGCGAAGAAAGGTTTCTTTTTTGAATCTTTGTTTTTCATAATAATTTTAATTTAGAGTTTATGACTGTTAGTTATTTAAATTCTTAAACTGCAGTTGCGTCTTCGTCACCGTCTGAAGGATACTTCATGGTAACATTATCACTTCCCGGTTTTGTAACATTATCCAGAATAGCTGAAGTAACGCCGTCTTTTAGAGCATTTGTTATATTATCCACTAATACAGACGTAACTGCTCCTCCTTTAATTGTTTCCGGATCTTGAACTTGCTTCTCTAAAAATGAAGCGAAGAATGGCTTTTTTGATTTTTTACCTTCCATAGTATTAATATTAATGATTTAGAATGCTCTAAAGTATTAAAAAAATATCACCTAAAGAAGATAAAATTTATTTTTAAGAAAATTTTAACAAATCACAATCAATCTCGTAATTATATTAATTAATATTCAAAAATTTCTTAACAACATTAGCAAAATCGACAGGATTCTCTGCCTGCACCCAATGCCCGGCATTCTTTACAGTTACAAATTCTGCTTTTGGAAACTGCTGTCTGATCGCGAAATGATCCTGAGGAAGAATATAATTTGATTTTTCACCGGCAATAAATAGAGCCTTGCCATCAAAAACCCCGAATTTTATGGCATTGGAGACAAATTCATTATACTTTTCAGATAACGTTTTAAGGTTGAATCTCCAGTTCAGCTTTTTATCGTCGTCCCAATACAGGTTTTTGGTCAGAAACTGAATTGTAGATCTCTCGGGAATGTATTGACTGAGTATTGCCTCCACTTCATTTCTCGAAGAAACCGTATTGAAATCCACCGATTCCAACGCTTTGATGATTCCCTGATGATGCGGCGGATATGCTTTAGGAGAAATATCAACCACAATAAGACTTTCCACCTTCTCCGGATATTTTATCGCAAATTGCATAACAGCTTTTCCGCCAAGCGAATGCCCCAGAATATGAGCTTTTGAAATCCCATAATGATCCATGTACCGAAGAATATCATCTGCCAGATCATCATGAGACATCCCTTCGGAGTGGAAACTCCTTCCATGATTCCGGAGATCAATAAGATGTACAGGAAGATGCTCACCCATATCTTTACCGAAAGTGCCCCAATTATCGAGCATTCCGAATAACCCGTGAAATACCAAAAGCGGTGTCGACGAAAGATTTTCGCCAAATATTTTTGAATTTAAAATTTCCATATTTTTTTGTTTTTCAGGATGGAAGCTTATGATGGAAGATGGAAGTTTCAACACTGCTTACCAGACCTCCAACACTTGACTTCCAGCCATTATTTTACCATTTCGCAAGCCTTTTTAAATAAGCCTGAACCGTATTTTCCAATCCCATATACAGCGCTTCAGAAATCAAAGCGTGACCGATGGAAACCTCCAGGAGATTCGGAATATTATCGGCAAAATACTTTAAATTATCTAAGCTTAAATCGTGGCCAGCATTGATTCCCAAGCCAAAATCCCCCGCCACGACTGCTGTATCGTAATAGGGCTTTATTGCAGATTCTTTATTTACCGTGTAGTTTTTTGCATAAGCTTCTGTGTACAATTCTATTCTGTCGGCACCCGTTTTTGCAGCATATTCTACCAGCTCAGGCTGAGGGTCAAGAAAAATTGAAGTACGGATTCCTGCATTTTTAAATTCGGCGATGATTTCCGTAAGAAAATCGAGATGCTTTTTAGTATCCCAGCCAGCATTGGAAGTAATAGCGTCATCAGCATCAGGTACAAGAGTCACCTGCTCAGGTTTTACATCCAGAACCATATCAATAAACGCTCTGTGCGGATTGCCTTCGATATTAAATTCTGTGGTTACAAGCGGTTTAAGATCATAAACATCTTTTCTGGTAATATGTCTTTCATCCGGTCTCGGATGAATGGTAATTCCCTGTCCGCCAAATTCCTGAATTTTAACCGCAGCTTCCGTTACACTGGGCGTATTGCCTCCTCTTGCGTTTCTTATGGTTGCAATCTTATTAATGTTTACACTAAGTTTTGTCATTTTTACTGATAAGTTTTTGAAATATGGTTCAGACGAATAACGTATCATTCAGAAATTCAGCAAGTACATGGAATATGCTCAGAAAATAATACCGCCAGACCTATTCGATCATTATACAGCTACAAAGCTATTGATAAAATCCAAATTGCAGAAACGAAAAGTATATTTTTTAGTTACGGCTTTGCCAGTAATTTACATTAAACTTTCACCTGCATTACTTCAAGATCAAATTCTTTTGAAGCCACCAGCAAATGATCGAAAATATCCGATTGGATTTCCTCAAAGCGAATCCATTCGGTATCATTGGTAAAGGAATAAATTTCCAGCGGAAGACCTTGCGGAGTAATATTCAGCTGACGTACCATGACAGGACCTTCCCGGTCAAGCTCAGGAATTTTCTCTATATATTTTTGAGCATAATATCTGAAGACACCAATATTCGTAAGCTGTCTGCCATTAATAATTTCTTCCTTATGCGCCATATTTTCCTTCTCTTTTTTCAATTCAATGGATCTTTTATTCAAATAATCTGAAATAAGGTTAATATTTTTCAGACGTTCAATATCTTCTTCGGAAAGAAATTTAAATGAATTGATATTAAAGTAAATTGACTTTTTAATTCTTCTTGCATTCGTTTCAGAAATCACCTGAAGGTTTTTAATTTCTGTCGTGAGAAGATCATAAGTCGGAATTGTGGAAAAGGTCCTGTCAAAATTATTGATTTTCGTAGTCAGAAGGTTGATCTCTGCGATATTTCCCTCCAGATTATATTTCGGAATACTTACCCAGTCACCCACTTTAAGATTTTTTGAAGTTGCCACATGAAGTCCTGTCACAAATCCTAAAATTGTATCCCTGAAAACCAGCACCAGAACAGCAGTTATTGCTCCTAAACTTCCAACAATCGTCGTCCCTTTAATCCCGAAAATCACACAGATTCCGACTACCGAAAAGAGGAAAACCCCTAAAATTTTCATCGTTTCGGAAATGGCATTCAACGCCATAATTTTGTAGAAATCCTGTTTAATCACAAAATAATTCCTGAAAGCTGTTAATCCCCTGTACAGCATTCCTGCAAAGATCATGACCAATCCCAAATTCACACATCTGATAATAAATATCGTCGTATTTTTTAAAGCACCATAAAATATAGATTCATGAATTCCACCGATAATCAGAAGAGCAAAAAGATGAGCAATTGAATTGGTGATTTTCGATTCGTAAATAGAATTGACAATAGGATACCTTTCTTTATTGTGAAAAATTCTGAAAACACTGTTTATAATGATTTTAAAAATAAAATCAAAAATGAAAAAAACAGCCAACAGCAAAAGAATTTTCACAATGATATGGAATACGAACTCAAGACCGTCGGGAGCTATTCGGTTGATGTATTGGTAAAGCGGCTCACTCAGCCCCTGTATGAAATCTTTTGTTTCTTCTAATTGGTCGTTCATTAGAGCAAATTTAGGGAAAAATAAAAATGATTTTATACAATTTTCTGCATCAAATTTCATCCCAAAACAAATTTTCTGTTAAATATCAATGAAAACTTATTTGTGAATCACAATCATAACATATCACTAAACCCCGATTAATAATGAAAAATTCATTTGTAATAAACAATATCAGTAAATTATTTTTAAAAAAAAAGGAATTTTATAGATTAATATTTAATTATTTTTTAAATTTGATAAAAACTAAACAAATCAAAATCAATAACATATGAGAAAACACTACTTTTTTATTTTACTGTGTATATTCACACTATTAACCAATTGTTCGGGAAGCGAAGATCCCGTAATAGCATCGGATGTTGCCGCCACCGCAAAGACCAGCAAACTCACCGGGAAGGTAATGTCACAAAACGGAACAAAGCCGATTGGAGGAGCTTCGGTTTTCACTTTTGATGATAAGTATAAAATCTATTATACCACTTCGGATGCGGAAGGTAATTTCATGTTGGAAGCACCGGCCGGAAATCGCAAAATCTATATCCAGACGGGTAACGGCAGCAATTTCCGGACTGAAATTTCCGCAATGGTAAAAGATAATGAAACCTTAACTCTTGATGCGAGTCAGACCAAGCTCAATCAGGTAGCAAAAATTGCTTACGTAAAAGGAACGTATGACAAAATAGAAGATATTATTCAGATTTTAGGATATACGGCTACAGAAATCACCAATAACGACCTTGCCAACCTTACAACGATTGCGCAGTATGACATCATATTCCTTAACTGCGGTTCCAGGAATAACTATTCCACAAATCCGGGACTTTATTCTGCAATTGATGCTAATTTGGCCATCTTCGTTGCTAATGGGGGAAGTATCTATGCTTCAGATTGGGATGTCGCCTATTTAGTGGGCGGAACAACCAATACCAATAACTGTTCGCTCGCAGGAGGGTTTGTTCCTGATTCAAAATTATGCTCCAAAAATATCGGAAACTCAGGCACATTAGGTGCTACAGTAACCAATACAGGTCTTACAACAGCCTTAGGATTCAATACGCTCAACATCGATTACGATCTTGGGGCATGGCAAAAAATAATCAATTATGATCCCACCTACTGGGAAGTTTTGGTAAAGGAAACCTCATCAAATGACGCCCTGATGATCAGAACCAATCATTTCACGGCAACAGGTATTCCGACTACCCCGATAGGAAATGCTCCGAATACAACCTTTGTTACAGTTTGCATTACCCTTCCGGGAAATATCCAGATCAGTCTTTCAGTTCCTCAGGCCCTGGTTCCTTACCTGGTTGCATTAGGAGCAACAGTAGGACCTTGCTCGGGATCTTCAAACAGCGGTTATATTTATTACACCACTTTCCATAATCATGCTTCAGGAAATATTGGGAACGCGGGCGTAATTCTTCAATATGTAATTTTAAACCTTTAATAAAAACTTCAACTTAAACATGGAAGTGGCTTTTATGAAGCCACTTTTTTTTATATCTTTTCATTAAATTAAAAAAAATGGACAAAACCTTAATTGATATTCTCTGTCTCATCCTTTTATTTTTAGGAATTTTAGGAACATTTCTTCCCGTTTTACCGGGATTACTCTTAAGCATATGCGGACTTTTGATCTACAAATTCGGTACTGATGCAGATTTACCGATGATCTATGTATGGGCATTCATTATCCTTACTATAGCTTCAGTCGTGTTAAATTATGTAATACCCGCAAAAACGAATCAGAAATACGGAGGCACGCGCTGGGGAAGTATTGGTTCTGTAATCGGTACCATTATTGGACTTTTTTTACCCATTCCCTTAGGCTTTTTAGTGGGAATGTTTGCCGGTGTTTTCATAGGAGAGCTTCTCCATGACAGCAAAGACTTCAATAAAGCCCTGAAATCTACCAAAGGTGCTTTCATAGGTTTTATTTACGGAACAGGATTTAGCTTTGTAGTTGGTGTGGCAATGTTTTTGGTGGTAGTATTGAATATGCTTGCTATCATTTAAAAAAATAAGACAAATGTTGTACAAAACAATTATACTCAGCGTAGGGCTATTATCATTAATCAACTGTAAAACACAGAAAGAAGCAAAAGTTTCAATAGGAAATCGGGTGGAAAATTCAGGAAATCCAGCGAAAAATACAAAAGAAGGCTCCATCATTTATTTTAATGAAGGAGAGAACAGATTTCTGGACAAATACCAGATGAATGTCACATTCAAACGTATTTCTGAAGACAGCAGATGCCCGAAAGGGGTAAACTGCATCTGGGCGGGTGTTGCCGTTGCAGAAATAGAAGTAATGGGAACCGCAACAAGACCCATGACTTTGTCACTTGCAAGTGTGGATAATAAAGGAAGAAATTATCATCAATCTGCAGATTTCAACGGATACAGAATTACTTTAGCGGAAGTTAATCCATATCCGGAGTCAGCACAAGGAACTAATGCACTGAATGGGAAATACCGAATTGGTATTATAATTCAAAAGTCTGATGAAGATTCTACCACGAAATAGGCTTTTTGCCTTTTGAGGTAAGATATTCATTAATTTTCGAAAAAGGTTTGCTTCCGAAAAAACCTCTATGAACAGAAAAAGGTGACGGATGCGCAGACTTTAAAATAAAATGTTTAGCCGGATCAATGAGTTCGGCTTTTTTTTGTGCAAAAGCGCCCCATAATACAAATACGACATTTTCTTTTTTGTCAGAAATTTCTTTAATAATAAAATCCGTGAACTTTTCCCATCCTAAATCTTTATGAGAGTTTGGAGAATGCGCGCGTACCGTTAAAGTAGCATTTAATAATAAAACACCCTGCTTTCCCCAATCATCCAATTCTTTTGATTTTCTTTCGACACCAAGATCGTCTTTCAGTTCGATAAAAATATTCTTCAGTGAAGGTGGTGCAACAACCTGTTCGGAAACAGAAAAACACAAACCATTCGCCTGAAAATCATTATGATAAGGATCCTGACCGATAATTACAACCTCAACATCATCAAAAGGAGTGATCTCCAACGCTCTGAAAATCTGACTTTTTGGAGGAAAAACTTTTGTAGTGGCATATTCCTGCTTTACTTTTTCCCAAAGCGTGGTAAAGTATTCGGTGTTTTTTATAGGGGCTAATATTTCTGTCCAGGTCATATTCTAGTAGTTTATCTTATTTATATCTCAGCATATACAGATCAAAAGAATTGCCAGCTTCAGCAGATATTCTTTTATTGGAGAGCTATACTGTAAAGTTCAGTCAATAATTTTTCAAATATAAAAAATAAATACTGAAATAGATCTTAATGCTTAATCGATAAAGTAACCATTAACAACTGCACAAACAAGAAATACAGAGTGACATTCATCAGCAAATTTCACATCAAAATTTATATGATTTATTTTTTCAGCTGACATTTCACCCTAAAATAAACTAAAAATCAAACTTTCACCACTTAAATCAAAAAATTCTTAATAATAATTTAAAAATACTGAATATTACATAAAACAACAAACGCTAAAGATTTATATCATATTCAAAAATTATATTAAAATTAACATAATTTATACCTTTATATCATAAAACAAAGGAAAATTAAATAATATAACTATTAAATATTTATCAATATGAAAACTTTAAGAATTTTCTTGAATACTACAATCCTATGCGGAACACTATTTTTCTATCAAAATGCAGAGGCGCAAAAAATCAATCAAAAAACTACTATTATTGCTGTTAACGGGACATCTCCTTTACACGATTGGGAAATGAATTCTTCAGCTGCCACTTTTACAGGAACCGTGAACGGAAACAGCATTTCCAACGCCACCTTTACCATGCCGGTAAAAAACCTGAAAAGTAAAAAAGGAACCACTATGGATAATAAGGCATATGAAGCTTTAAAAGCGGCACAACATCCTACTATTTCTTTTACTGCCTCATCCATCAATATTGGTAAAAGCAATGTGACCGGAAAACTGACGATTGCAGGAGTTTCCAGAAACGTTTCTTTTCCTGTAAACGTTGCGAAAAACGAAAACACTTACACCATCTACGGAACCGAGACAGTAAAACTTTCAGATTATGGAATGAGCAGACCCGGATTTATGGGCATCAAAACAGGTGACGAGGTGACCATAAAAGTAAGCATCGTAGCACAGTAAAATTAAAAGAACATTAAAAATCCAAGCATTATGAAAACCAACTACATAAAAACAGCACTACTAGGAACCGTTTTATTGGCGGGCGCTGCACAGGCTCAACAATTTCCACTTGATAATCTTAAACCAAGAGATCAGAGAGGTATTAATATTTTTGAAAATCCTAAAGATTCTGTAACCACTTTTGAAAAACTCAAAGTAAGAATCGGCGGTGCATTTGCACTACAATTTCAGGGACTTAAGCATGAAAGTGGCGCAGACCAATCCATAGCAGCTACCCAGCTTTACGATATCGGGAACAACTTTAACCTTCCTACAGCCAACCTTGATATTGATGTGGCATTATATGATGGTATCAACTTACACTTAAGAACATTCTTATCTTCCCGTCACCACAACGAAACGTATGTAAAAGGAGGTTATATCCAGATTGACAAGCTTGATTTTATCCAAAAAGATTTTTTGAGTGACTTTATGAAACACTCAACCATTAAATTCGGTCATGATGAGATCAACTATGGTGACGTGCATTTCAGAAGAAGCGACAATGCTTACACCACACAAAACCCATTTGTAGGAAATTATCTGATGGACGCTTATGCAACAATGATCTTTGCAGAATACTACTACCGCAGAGATGGCTTCATAGGAATGGGAGGTATTACCAACGGAAGGCTTAACCAGAATGCCAACGGCGGAACAAGCCCTTCTTTATATGGTAAAATAGGTTACGACAAGCAACTGAACAGTGACCTAAGAGTACGTATTACAGGATCCGTTTATAATACAGCCAATACTCAGAGACTAGATTTTTATGATGGTGACAGAGCCGGATCAAGATACTATTACGTCATGGAAAATGCAGCCGCTACTTCTTCTGCTAACTTCAGATCAGGACAGATAGTGCCGGACTTTAAAAATAAAGTTACTTCTTTCATGATCAACCCGTTTGTGAGATATAAAGGTCTTGAATTCTTCGGAACTTTTGAAAATGCTTCAGGAAGAAATCTGGCAGAAGTCGACAGAAGAACTTGGAACCAGTATGCAGCAGAGTTGATTTACCGATTCGGAAATGATGACAATCTTTATTTCGGCGGAAGATACAACAAAGTAAAAGGCGAGCTGGCGACAGGAAATAAAGTTGACATCACCCGTTACAATATCGGAGGAGGATGGTTTATGACAAAAAATATTCTTGCAAAAGCAGAATATGTGAATCAGAAATACGACGGATACCCTACTTCAAGCATCCTGTATGACGGCAAATTCAACGGATTTGTTCTGGAAGCAGCCATTTCTTTCTAAATGAAAACCCAACGCAAAAGTTTTATCTAAACTTTTTAAAAACAACCTGAATTATGAAAGCTTTTTTAACTGCTGTTCCGCTTCTGATAGGAATGTTCATGAATGCTCAGGAAAACTACATTCAGATTAACGGGAGTACCAATATCAATACTTTTAAATGTACCAATAACACATTCAGAAATCCGGGAGGAAACTTTATGATCAGCGAAAAGAATCTTCCCAACATTGCCTTAAAAGTAGATGATTTTGACTGCCGCAACAGAATGATGACTTCAGATTTCCAAAAAACCCTTTCAGCAGAAGAGCATCCTTATCTTACCATAAAATTTCTTTCTTTAGACAAAGGCAAAGCAGTGTATAATGCACAGATAGAAGTAAAAATGATCAACAGAAGCAAAATATACAACATTACCTTCTGTCTTGAGAACGGAAAATTTACAGGCAAAAGAAGTGTAAAATTCAGTGATTTCAATATCATACCTCCGAAAAGAATGGGCGGGATGATCGTTGTGAAAGATGACCTTAATCTGGTATTCGCACTTTCAGCAAACACACAGTAATATAAAAATTCATATTAGATCGCACAAGAAAATGCTTAGAGATTGATGAAGCCTGCAGTGGAATTCTACTGCAGGCTTTTGGTGGCTTATACAATACTGTTTTGTTTTAAACTGAAAACAAAATTATCAGGAAAACCTTCATCTTTTCTATCCTCTTCCAGAACAAAGCCGTGACGCAGAAGAAGTTTTTTAGAATTTTCATTAAACCTGTTGGTAAAAGCGACGATTTCACGCAGATCCAACTCATTAAATCCAAAATCGATTACAGCTTTCAAAGCTTCAGACATGAAACCTTTGCCATGATAATCCGGCAGCATTTCATAGCCGACTTCTGCAGTTTTCCGGTCTTCAGAAAAATTCCAGAGACAGATTGTTCCGATGAGTTCAGGTTGACTTTTTAGAGAAATTCCCCAATAATACGTCTGATTATTTTTAGTTCTTTCTTTAATGGTTAGGATAAACTGCAGAGCATAATAATTATTTTTGGGAGAATTCCTTTTCACAAAACGATTAATCACTTCATTGCTTCTGATCTTTAAAATATCTTCAACGTGGTTTTCATTGATTTCTTTTAATTGCAATCTTTCGGTTTCCAGTTTCATATCTCAAATTTAATAATCTTTGATTAATAGATATTTTCAAATTCTCAAATTAACTCATTTTCAGATTAAATTCACATTTTCTCACTAAATTTGCCATGTGTTTATAAATAAAGAAGATTTAAATGAATTAGAGTTTCCGCAATTGCTCGCGGAAATCTCACCTTTTGCCTATTCTCCGAAAACAAGAGAAAAAATTCTTCAGCTTCGTCCGATGGAAATTGACGAGGCAGAGCTTTCCCTAAAAAAAACATCCGAATATCTTTCGAGTTTTGAAAGTTCAAATGCGATTCCGTTTGATGAATATGAAGATATCGAAAGCGAACTGAAACTGATGCTGATCGAAAATTACCGTCTGGAAAACAATGCTTTCATCAAAATAAAAACCCTCACAGAACAGATCGGAAAACTGCAGAAGTTTTTCCCTACCATGCCGGAAACCTTTCCTACTTTGATTCAGGATGTTTCGGTACTGGAATTTAAAAAGGAAATTATTGATAAGGTAGATAAGGTTTTTAACCGCTTCGGAGAAGTGAAAAGTGAGGCTTCCCCGGTTTTAAAAGAATTGAGAGCGGAAATCCAGATGGCGAAGAAAGCCATTCAGGAAAATTTCAACCGGGCTTTATTTAATTACGGCCAGAGTGAATTTTTAGATGATATTCGTGAAACGATTATTGATGATCAGAGAGTTTTGGCGGTAAAATCAGGGTTTAAGAAAAGAGTTCCGGGAAGAGTGCTCGGATTATCCAAAACAGGTTCCATTACGTATATTCAGCCGGATTCTGTGGTGAAGCATTATTTTAAGCTTAAAGAAAATGAAGAGGAAGAGAAGAAGGAGATTGATAAAATCCTGCGAAAGCTGACCGCTGAACTTGCGGAATTCCAACCTCAGCTATGGAGATATCAAAAGTATATTTTCGATCTTGATTTAACGAGAGCCAAGGCAAAATTTGCAGAACTCATCAACGGAATTTTACCGAAAATCAACCGCCATAAAACGTTAAAATTAAGAGAAGCCTTCCATCCTTTATTGTTTTTGAGAAATAAAGCGGAGAATAAAACTATTTATCCTCAAACGCTCAGCTTAACGGATCATAACAGAATTATCTGTATTTCAGGGCCGAATGCGGGAGGAAAATCTATTACACTGAAAACAGTAGGATTGCTTCAACTGATGATCCAGAGCGGAATTTTGGTACCAACCCATCCGAAATCCGAAATGTTTTTCTTTGATAAGATCATGACAGATATCGGTGACAACCAGTCTATTGAAAATCATCTTTCGACATATTCGTCAAGGCTGAAGAAAATGGGTGGAATTATCCGTGAAGCCGATGCCAATACGCTTTTACTGATTGATGAGTTTGGTACAGGTTCAGATCCTGAGCTGGGTGGTGCTTTGGCAGAAAGCTTCCTTGAATTTTTCTACGATAAAAAAAGTTTTGCGATCATTACCACGCATTACACCAACATTAAGCTGGTGGTAGAACAGCTTCCGAATGCACAAAATGCAGCCATGCTTTTTAATGAAGAAACGCTGGAACCGATGTATAAGCTGGAAGTCGGACAGGCAGGAAGTTCATTTACTTTTGAAGTTGCAGAGAAAAATAAAATTCCGAGATTTATCATTCATTCTGCTAAGAAAAAAGTGGAACACGATATCGTAAATCTTGATAAAACGATTGTAAAACTTCAGCAGGAAAAATATGAAGTTGAAAAACTGAAAACCGATCTTGCCGAGAGGAAAGAATCTGTAGAAGACAAACGCGACAACCTTCAGAAACTGAACGAACAACTTCAGCAAAAACTATATAATTTTCAGAAATTATATGAAGAAGAACATCGCAAACTGCAGTTCGGGAATAAAATTGAAACATTTATCGACAGCTATATAAAAGGAAAATCCAGGAAAGATGTGGTGAAAGATTTTGTGAAGATTCTCGAACAGGAAAAGTTCAGGAAAATCGGGGCAGACAAAGACGAAAGCAAGCGCCTTCAGGTAGTCAAACGAAAAATAACCCAGCAACTAAAAAAGGAGGAAACGATCGAAAAGATTGCCGAAACCAACGAAAAGCTGGAAGAAAAACGTAAAACCGACCGCGCGTTGTGGATGAAAGTCGGGCAACGTGTCCGTATCACAGGAAGTACCAGTGTGGGAACCATTGAAAAGATTTCCAGAAATAAGGTGATTGTGAACTACGGAACATTCAAGACGACGATTGATGCCGATGAACTGGAGAGAATTTAAATACAATACAGAGTGTCTTACCGGCACTCTTTTATTTTTCTTTTTAACATTTGAAACATGATCAAAAACTTTAAAATTCTTTGGATGTTTTACTTAAAATTGTTGATTCCTGCTATTCTATTTTCTCTTTTAATGGATTTACGATTTGGATTTACAGCCAATGGTTTTGGATTGTGTTTTCTGGTATTTCTGCCCTCACTTCATTTTTTAATTTATGAATTAAGGGTAAAAGATGAATATTATTTTTACGCCAATTTTGGTTTTTCAAGGGCATTTCTTTGGGTCACAACTATTGCATTAAGCATTTTTATCAACATTCTTACAAAGTTTTTATGAGTACATTACATGTTGACAGTGTGACAAAGTCTTTTGCTGACAAGAAAATTTTAAGGGACATTTGTATTAGCTGCAAAACAGGAAAAATTATCGGACTATTAGGCAGAAACGGAACAGGAAAATCAACTTTGCTGAAGATTATCTCCGGAACATTAAAAGGCGAAACACAGTTCATTCGGGTTGATG
Source organism: Chryseobacterium lineare (assembly GCF_977014045.1). Lineage (NCBI taxonomy): Bacteria > Pseudomonadati > Bacteroidota > Flavobacteriia > Flavobacteriales > Weeksellaceae > Chryseobacterium > Chryseobacterium lineare. The sequence goes on from NZ_CDRNIQ010000001.1 coordinate 2,212,580, forward strand.
ATAAAATTCTGCAAAACCAATTTGACAGAAAAAGCAGAATCGCTTATTTACCTCAATGCTTTTTTCTTCCTAAGGATGTGAAGATTAAAAATCTGATCCCGCTTTTTTGTGATAAGAAAAATTCCGAAAAACTTTTTGAGTCAGACCTCATCAAATCTTTTTTGAATGAAACTTCCAGAAATCTTTCCGGTGGCGAAAGAAAAATCGTTGAAGCGTTGTTAATTATTCATTCCGATTCAAAATTTATTTTGCTGGATGAACCTTTTAACGGACTTTCTCCCAAACTCATAACCGAAATGCAAAAGATCATCAAAGAGCAATCTGAACAAAAAGGCTTTATTATTTCAGATCATCATTATATGGAAGTTTTAGATATTTCGGACGAAATTTATCTTCTTTCCAATACGCATTTAAAGCAAATTAAAGATTTCAAAGAATTGCAGTATTATAATTATCTTTCAAAAAGCATTTAATTTATATATTTGAACTGTCAAAAAAATTTCATGATGATTTCCGTAAAAAAAACATTGTATTTATCCGTTTTCAGTTTTCTTTTTATGGCTTTTGCCAAAGGGCAGAACAAAGTTCCTTTCGGTGTCGTAAAGGCTGAAGAAGGATATGCCATGGTGCGTGTCCATAAAGATGACTACCGGAAAATTATTGATAAAATCCGCATGAAAACCGGTGATGTTTTTATTTACGTAAAACCTGCTCCCGGCGAAACCGAATGGATCTGGATTAAGTACCCTGAAAAAGATGATACCGACAAACCATTTGTACGATACGACAGCATTACAAAAGAAGGAATGGTGAATAAAAATCGTGTGGTTTTCGTGGATAAACTGCCACAATTCACCCCTTCCAAATCGAAAAACGGTAAATCGCTGATCTTTACAGATGATACCAATCCTAAAATTCCGGGAAATCAGAGAACGAAAGTCATTATTGACGTCTACCCTTCTTATGCGAAGATCAAAAAACAGGAAAAAGATGTTAACGGAAACATCACTAAAGTTGATAAAGTAAAAGCCTGGGGAGTCGGCAAAGAAATTCCTGAAGGAATGACAGAAATAAAGTCAGTAAGGGTTCAGCAGCCGGGAAGAGGTTCTGTATTTGTACGGGATGCTATCAAAAATATGTTCCAGCCGACGATGGATTTCAACAATGTGGGCGTAACAGCAATAGATAACGATCATATTTTTCTCTATATGATCAACGGTTCCGGCGAAAACAGGTATACCACGATCTGGACCATCAAACAGGGGAAAGTTCAAAGCCAGATCATTTACAAAAATCCTGAATAATTCACCAATAATCACTATTTTTGCTGCCGAAAAGAATTTGCTTTTGGCTAAAAAACTTATGCTTAATCTTTTCAGGAAATTGGTTTTGCTTAACTGCAGATTAAAAGGGAATCGTGTGAAAATCACGAACTGTCGCGCAACTGTAAGTAACTGAAGTCTTTATTAAAAAATCCACTGTACAGATACGGGAAGGAAATAAAGATGTTACAAGTCAGGAGACCTGCCTTTTTCTTCACAATAAAAACTTTCGCGATTTGAAGTTTGTTGATCTAATGGATGTTCAGAGATTTTCTTCTCTGTTGTTTTCTGTTGTTCCGAAACATTTCATTTCGCTTTAATTAATAATGAAATATGACTACAGAAGAAAGAATTAAAGCATCAGAAACCAGAATTTTTAAAGCCGTTTTCCCCAATACCACCAATCATTACGATACACTTTTCGGAGGTACTGCCATGCAGCTCATGGATGAGGTTGCGTTCATTGCAGCCACAAGATTTGCAAGAAAACGTGTTGTAACCGTAAGCAGCGATAAAATTGATTTTAAAAGATCCATTCCAGCCGGAACTATCGTAGAACTGATTGGAAAGGTCGTTCATGTAGGAAATACAAGTATGAAAGTAAATGTGGAAATCTATACTGAGCAAATGTATTCGTATGAAAGGGAAAGAGCTATCGTGGGAGATTTTACTTTTGTAGCGATTGATGAATTTAAAAAACCAATTCAAATACTATAAGAGGTTCGGCGGCCTTTGGCCGCCGAACCTCTTTTTATCACACTGATTTAAAATTTACTTCAATACCTTTTCAGTTTCCAGATTTTTAAGTAAGAGTAATTGAAACGCCTCTCCCAATTCATCAGATGCTCTGCTGATCGCATTCTCTAACATATTCCTGATTTGTTTTTCGGTAACCCCAGCTTCCGTCCAGCTTTTTCCAGAAGTATGAGAATTCAGGATAAAAGGCATGATCCGGTCGATCGCGCAGGCAAAAATAGCATCCGGCGTTTGCTCTTCTTCAAATTCCAGCCAAAGATTGAAAAATTCGGATCTTAGCGGCTCGTCTAAAATCCCGAAAACCTTTTGAGCAGCAATCTTTTCTCTTTCAAATTTCCCAACCATTGCCGCTTCATCAAATAAAAAGGTATCTCCGGCTTCAATTTCTACCAGGTCATGAATAGAAAGCATTCTGATAACCCTCAGCAAATCGATATCTGCCCTGTTTTTAGCATAAGGAAAGAGAATCTGTGCAAGGATGATAATCTGCCATGAATGCTCTGCGGTATTTTCCCTTCTGGAATCATCGGCATTAAAGTTTCTTCTCTGTACATTTTTCAGGGCATCTACGGCCAGAATAAAATCGATCTCTTTTTGAATCTTCATTATTAATTTTCTTTATAATATTCGTTTATCGGATAGGTTTTAGCATTCGTAATCCATTTATCATCAATAAATTCCTTTTTTGTAACCTTTACTTTTTCTCCGCCTGTTGCATCTTCTTCGAGTTCATAGACTTTAAAAAGTCCTCTTTGTGGTAAAACAGTATATTCGGTTGTTAAATGCCAGCAGCAGCCTGATTTTGAATAGGTAATCAATCTTTTTCTTTCAGAATCTGTATTAAACATTCTCAGATTTTCATGGGCGAGTGCTGTTAATTCATCACTAATCACAAATTGTTTTCTTGTAATATTGTAAACATAAACATCATAAGACGGACCTCCGTAGCCACTTTCATTTCCGTTTCTGATGGCAAGATCTTCCGTTCCGTCGAAATTAAAATCATCAAAAATCAGCGGACTTTGCTCATTGTATAACTGGATGACGTTTACAGTTGGCTTCTCGTTTTCATTTAGATAAAAATTAAGATCAGCGGACTTCAGCGTCTGAAAAAATTTTGATGTTTTCTTATCATACAAGTCTATTGTTGCTTTGCCCCGACATTCTTCTTTACTGCATGTTTCAACATTTATTTTAACATTATAGTTAGCAGATCCGTCACTGATCTGAAATTGATGCTGGGCCGGAATACTGATAAAGGGAAATAGGAACAGTAATAAAAATTTTGACCGTATCATATGTGCATTTTAGTTTTAAAAACAATTTCTTCAATTTATTACAAAAATAACAGTTTTGATTTGAAACTCATTCTATAATTTGATGATGATTTCCAATAAAAACCATTCAGAATTCAAAAAAACGATTCAATTTAAAGAAATTATTACATGACAAAAATTTTACAATAAAAATAATATAATTGATTATCAATAACTTAAGTAATTCAATAAAATAATTTTACTACTTTGTATTGCATAATACCATTTTAATTACATATCTTTGTAATGTAAAATCGAAATAGGATCGTCTAGCTAGGGTCCGGATTTCGAAATTGATATAACTAATTAACAAAACTTATTAAAGATGAATACTGAAAATACCAAAGCGCAAATGCGAAAAGGGATTCTGGAATTCTGTATTTTAAGTCTCATCAATCATCGCGAAATGTATGTTTCCGATTTAATCGATGAGCTGAAAAAAGGAAAACTGGATGTAGTGGAAGGAACACTCTACCCTCTTTTAACAAGATTAAAAAACGGCGAGTTTCTTTCGTACCGATGGGAAGAATCTACAGGAGGCCCCCCAAGAAAATACTACCAGATCACTGAAAAAGGTAAACTGTTTTTAGATGAACTTCAGAATACCTGGAACGAATTAACAAATTCAGTCAACCAAATCACTCAAAAACCTTAAAAAAACAAAGCTATGAACAAAACACTCTCAATAGGACTCGCAGGTTTTTCTTTCACTATAGAAGAACACGCATATATAAAGCTAAGCGATTATCTGAACGCACTGAGAAGCTCTCTGGATGCTTCTGAAGCAGACGAGGTAATGCACGATATAGAAATCAGAATGGTAGAAATCTTTAAAGACTCTATGGCAAAACGTGAAGTAATCAACGATTCTGATGTAGAAAGAGTAATCGCACAGATCGGAAGCCCTGAAAAAATAGAAGAACAGGAAGAAGCGTATTATTCTGAAAAGAACACCAAAAAAACAGGTAATGCAGGAACTGAATATTCTGATAAAAAACAGTTGTTCCGTGACCCTGAAAGACAGAAAATCGCAGGGGTTTGTGCAGGTCTTGCTCATTACGTAGGCATGGACATTACTGCAATGAGAGCTATCTGGTTAGGAATCTTCATCTTAGGAATTTTTACAGCAGCCGTATCATCAACTCTGGTTTTCTTACTTTATGTGATCCTTTGGGCGGTATTACCAAAAGCAGAAACTGCAGCAGATTTCCTGAAAATGAAGGGAAAGCCTATGAACTTCGACAATCTTAAGAATGAGTCTAACAAATTGGTACAGTTTGCCAACGAATCTACTCAGAGGGTCGGAGAAATCTATATCGAAAACAAACCTTACATCAACAACGCAGGAAGCGGATTGTGGAATGTTGTACGATATATCTTAGGAGGAATCTTCGCATTTATGTCTTTATCATGCCTGATCGGTGTATTCGTAGTATTCGGTTTCATGGGAGCAGACAGCGACTTCCCTCCTGTGAGCGAAATGAATTTCTATTTCGATAACGACAATATGAAATATGTTATCATGGCACTGATCACTTTAGGAAGTTTATTGCCTGCCATGTTATTCGGATTATTAAGTATTAAATTAATTTCGCCTAAAACAAAATTAAGAAACACAGGCTGGGTAATCGGAGCATTATTCCTTGCATTAATCTCTTTGGGTGCTTATTTCGGATTCAGCATGGCTAAAAAGGAAATGTTCCTGAAAGGCCACAAAGAAGATACTGAGGAAGTTTCTATCAACACCAATTCAGACAGTATTTATATTGATTACAAGCAGGTTACCATTCCTCAAAACTTTAAAGGATATGACGATGATATTTATTCTGATAAAATCTCGGTATATGAGAAAGATTGGATTCACATGGATGTAACAAGAAAAGCTGACATTAAAACTCCTTATCTCATCATTAAAAAAGAAGCCAAAGGATATAATCTTCCGTTGAATGTAAATGTTCCTGTAGAAGTGGTTAATAATAAAATTATTCTTCCAAACTACATTAAATATCCTTATGAACACAGATTCAGAGATTACAGCATCGATTACGAATTGGTACTTCCTTTAAAAACAGTGGTTATTCCTGTAAAAAATGACGGAATCAGTTTCGACGGAGATCTGAATGCAGACGGAATCAACGACAGTGACCAGGAAAGAGACGAAGATGGAAAAATCAAAATCGAAAAAAATAAAATCACAGTAAACGGATCTACTATAGAATACAATTCTGATGATGAAGACAGCATTATTGTAAACGGAAAAAAAGTTCCGAGCAACCAGGCAGATAAAGTAATTGATTCTATGAAACACAGCATCAAAAAGATGAAGGGAGCCAATATCGACTTCAAAGTAGACGAAGGTAAAAACGAAATTTCCATACAAACTAAATAACTAAACTGCAGAGAGTGGCAGAAGGTGTGAATGAATAACACAACCGTTTGAAATTCACATCCTTCTTCTCTCACAAAGAATTAAAAAAATTAAAATTTAGTTCCCTATGTAAATAAAATACTTTACATTTGTGTAATAAAAAAGTAACCAAGAACACCAAAAAAATATTAAATTATCATGATACAACTGGCATTAGAAATTGTAATGAAAATCGTAGATTTAATCAGCGGTTTGTTTTAAGAGCGATAATATTTCAATATATTTGTAAAAGTATAACCACTTTGGTTATACTTTTTTGTTTTTAATTAAGATGATATGAAAAAGCTTCTGGGCAAAATAATATTAAAATTAATGGGATGGAAAGTTGTTTTGCAGGGCGATGCGAACAATCTTAACAGATGTATTCTGGTGGTGGCACCTCATACCCACAACATGGAATATATCTTGGGAAATCTAGCCTACTGGTCTCTGAATAAGCCATTAAAAATAATCATCAAAGACGCGCACACCAAAGCATGGTACGGCGGCTTGGTAAAAGCTCTTGGCGGGATTGGGATCGACAGAAGTCAGAAGAATGACCTGGTAAATTTCGTAGCAAAACAATTCGCAAAAGATGATTTCAGTCTCGTTATCACTCCTGAAGGAACAAGAAGCTGGGTTCCAAAATGGAGAAAAGGTTTTTATCATATGGCGCTGGCAGCAAAAGTTCCTATTGTTCTTGCTGCAGGAGATTTTAAAAGAAAAATAGTTTACCTCGGTTACACCATTCCCTACGAAAGAATAGAAACAGCTTCCTTCACTGATATCATGACCGAAATTCAGGAATATTACATCAAAAATGATATTGTGCCGAAAGTTCCCGGAAACTGGAACCCTAATATTATGGGAAATGATGTAGCAGTTAGCAGTTAGCAGTTAGCAGTTAGCAGTTAGCAGTTAGCAGTTAGCAGTTAGCAGTTAGCAGTTAGCAGTTAGCAGTTAGCAAAATTATTTTTTTTGTTATTCATAATTGTAACTCATAACAATCATTCATCAATCATCACTTATACTAATATGTACATTAAAGATAAAACGAAGGAAGAAATATTAGAATTCATCAACAATTGGGGCGAAGAAACATTTGCAAAAACCCTTGAGATAAAATTTATCGATATTGATGTTGAAAATGAAACATTAAAAGCAACAATGCCGGTTTTACCGAGAATTCATCAGCCTTTCGGGATTATGCACGGGGGAGCAAGCTGCGTTCTGGCAGAGACCATGGGTTCCAGCCTGTCGAATATCTTTATTGATGGTGAAAAATATTTCGGAGTCGGAACAAATATCAATACCAATCATTTAAGAAGCAAAAAAGACGGATTGGTAACCGCGGTGGCAAGGTTTATCCGAAAAGGAAAAACAATGCACGTTTCCGAAATTGAGATCAGGGATGAGAAAGAACAGCTGATAAGCCATACAACCATGACCAATACGATTATCAAAAGATAAATACAGAAGCTCAAAAAAATTGAGCTTTTTTTATTTTTTTACTGCAACCTTTTCAGGATAGTGCATCTTAGTAATAGAAACTTAAAAACAATTTTCTATGAAAAAACTATTTTTACCCTTTTTTGTATCTATTCTATCGATACTGAATTCCTGTAGTAACACTGGAACCGTTAATGATGAAACAGCAGGTACGATTCCACAGTCTTACGACGTTTATATTGCAGGAAGAGAAAACAGCAAAGCCTGCTATTGGAAAAACAATGTAAAAACCGACCTTACCGGAGGAGACAATTTATCACCTTTGGAAATCAAGGTGGAAAACAGCAATGTCTATGTAACGGGAAGTATCGGAATGACGCCGACATCGTTTAAATCCATACATTATTTCTGGAAAAATAATACTAAGAACGAGATTAAGCAGTATTTGGGAATTCCCTCTACGGCACAGAATGATATTACTGCGTTTGCAGTTAATAATGGAGATATTTATTTTGCAGGATATGTTGAAAATCTAATACCAGCCACTCCAACTCAGAGATACGAGCTTTGTTATTGGAAAAACGGTGTAAAGACTATACTTCACAAAAGTCAATACATCGATTCTGCTGAAGGAGTTTTCATCAACGGATCAGATATTTATGTATCGGCTCTTATTGTTGACAATAATCAAAATACCGACCGGGGATATTTTAAAAATACGACTTTCAATTCGTTAGGAAATCCTAATTATGTATTCAACTTTGCTAAAAATAATAACGGATTGCACATTCTTTTCCAGAAGAATGCAAAATATTACTCCAAAAATGTGTTGTCAAATACAGAAACACTGATTGGAGATTACACAATAAGCTTACCTTTCTATGGAAAGATTATTTCTGATCCGCAAACCAACGACCTTTACACAACCTATTACAACCAGGGGAACGAATACTTTAAAAACAACAGTATCGTCAGTACAGGTTTTTCTTCTTTAACTTCTATCCAGGATTTATTTGTTTTCAACAATAATGTATTTATGATAAAATATAGCACCCCAAATAATACGTATCTTGGTAAAGTATTTATCAATGGCGTGGAAGCACAAAGTATAAGCGGTACACAAAACGGAACTGTAAACTACACCTCAACATTTAATTCCATTTATGTTGTAGAAAACTAAAAAAACTATGTCTAAAATAAAGCCGGACTGGAACAAAATTTATTCAGGTTTATCCCCAAAACTTTTGGGGATTTGCCGCAGATATATACAGGATATTTATACTGCTGAGGATATTGTGCAGGATAGTTTCATCACGGCAATTCAAAAAAATCATCAGCTGAATGATGAAAAAGCACTGTTTGCATGGCTCAAAAAAATTGTCGTCAACAATGCTTTGCAGCATATCCGTAAACATAGCAAAGATACATTTGTCCCTACAGAACCATCAGAAATTCCAGATACCTATACAGAAATGGATCATCCTAATTGGGAAGAAAAAAATATCTTCATTTACGATTTCACCAATGAAGAACTTCTGTCGTCCATCGACAATCTTCCGCCCCATCATAAATCTGTTTTCAATTTATATTTTATTGAAAATCATACACATGCTGAAATTTCCGGACTATTGGGAATTACAGTAAACACCTCAAAATCTCATCTCCTGAGAGCAAAAAAATCGGTTCAGAACTACTTATTAAATAATTTTGTCAATCAAAATACGCCGAAAAATAAAATAGCACAACTGCTCGTTATTTTCGGGCTTGGCGGGTTACTTTGGGCACAAACATTTCAAAGCAAATTTGCCGAGTTTAAAATATCTCCTTCTAAAAAATTACAGATTCCTTCAGATATAAAAACTGGCAGCGTATTGATCCTATCCACCAACAAATCTTTAAAAAATAAAATAGTGATCGGAGTTACTTTTCTGATCATTATCATAACTTCACTGTTTTTGATCAATCATCAGAATAATTTATCTGTAAAAAATCCTTTATCCACATCATCCGTAGAAATGAAGAGTCAGGAAAATATAACAGGAACTCCAATAGGAAAGACAGCCGGAAAAACAGATCAGAAAACAACCGTTTCTTTGCCAAATCATAATACAGAAAATAAACTTACGATGAATGAAGATAAAAAGATCTTGGCTACACAACAGAAAACAGATGAGCAGAAAAGCATTGCCACAAAAAAGAACAGTAAAAAAATAATGATTAAAGATTCTCTCAATGAAACATCTCAAAAAGTCATTGTAGTGAAAAAAATCGTCAGAAGAGATACGATATTTATAGAAAGATAAATTTGTCAGACATGATTTTAAGAAAAATATTTTTTCTTTTTTTTATATTATTCATAAGTTTTTCCCTGGCTCAGAGGCGGAAAAAAGTAGACACTGTATATGTCTATGAAAATGTTGTTGTCTATGACACTGTTTATCTGATGAAACCTGTACATTTCAAATTTAATGATCTGATCTTTCAGTCACCGAAAATAGAAGAAAAATTTTTCGTCCGGAATATTTTTAAAGAAGAACTTGAAAAGCAAAGAGCAAAAAACAGAATCAGGAGACAGAAAATCAACACTTTTGAATACGGCATTGAAGCAGGAATTGGCTTGAAATATAGTGACTGGGCTAAAGCTGTTTCATCAGATAAACCCCAGTTTGGAGAAAATCTGGGCATCTGGATTTCCAAAAATATACTTACCCGGACATCTATATTGTTTTCAGCGAACGTTTACCATTGGAATTCAACCATTGATATTGATGCTAATAAAGACGACAGCATTCTGAACGGATTTTATTTTACCGAAGATCATCAACCGTTGCTTTTTCAAAGATTTAACAATAAACATTTCGACTACACGCTACATCTCAAATTGCTATATGAATGGAAAAACCTGCGTCCATTTGCAGGAATTCTCGTTAATCACAATACTTATAAAATGCAGTTTCTGGTTCCTGAAAATAATGTTCTGACAAAAATGGATGACTTTAAAAGTACTCAGACCCGCTTTGGATTTTCATTTGGACTTCAGTATAGATTTTTTAGAAATTTCCTTTTATCTTTAGAATATCAGCAATATGATATGAAGAATATTTCCTTAAAAAACAGCTCATTTGATTTTGACATTTTTCAGACGAATAATACCTTTGTAGAAAGAAAAATCAACTTTGGAATTTCCTATATTATTTCCGGACGCTGATCTTTGAAAAGCATTATAAATGATTTATTTTAAACTTCCATTCGACGAGAATCTCTATTCTACAGATCAAAACCATGATGAAAAACATATTATTTTTTACCCGTTCGAAGGATCAGAAAAAATAGAGTGTACTGGAAAAATTGTCAAAGTAAATCATGAACCCCTGAATCATGAATCGATTTCAAATACATCATTACCAAAAGACAACAATCAATATACTGCTGAAACAAAGACTGAATATTTAAAAAATCTACAGCAAGTTATTCAGGTGATCAACGAAAATAAGCTTCCGAAACTAGTGTATTCAAGAAGGAAAATATTTACGGACTTCCGTGAAATTGATCTTAAAAAAAGTTTTGAAAACCTTTGCCAGTCATATTCAAATGCGTTCAGATATATTTTTATTAATGAAGAAAATTCATGGATGGGAGCATTTTCTGAGGTTTTAGGAAAATTCAATAAAAAGACTCACCATTTTGAAACTATGAGTCTTGCAGGTACACTTCCTGTTTCAGAAAGCTGGTCTGAAAAGGAAATTGAAGAACAAAAACCTGTCACAGAATACATCCGGAATATTCTTAAAAATTATTCTGAGGACTCGAAAGAGTCTGCAACATATGATCATATATCAGGAAATATTAAACATCTCAGAACAGATTTTAATGCTAAAATAAAACCTGAAGATCTGGATGAAATTATTCAGCAACTGCATCCTACTCCTGCAGTCTGCGGCATTCCGAAAGATTTCTGTAAAGAGAAAATCCGTGAGCTGGAGAAATTTCCGAGAGAACTTTACGCAGGATATATCAAAATTGAAAGTGAAGAGAATATCTTTTATTTTGTTAATCTAAGATGTTGTAAACTTTATCAGGATTCCGTTCATATATTCGTAGGAGGAGGAATTACAGCACAAAGCAGCCCTGAAAAAGAATGGAGAGAAACAGAATTGAAATCAGAGGCTATTTTGAAAAATCTTGTGATAATCGACAAATAAAATTTCAGGATTTTTTTTAGAAATAAAAAACCTCTTCCGGATAGAAAGAGGTTTGTATAGATATTGATATACTATTATTTTTTAACACCAATCTTACTCCATGTATTCATTACAAAAAGTAAAATAAGGCCAATCACAGCCGATGCTGCTGAAAATACAAACTTCGAATTATCTTCTGACAACATATCAGATTGCCAGTCCAGCGCATAAAGATTGATTGCGATGAAAACGATAAACACTACTAAAAATACTTTATAAAACTTCTGCATGATTCTAAAAATTAATATATGTCTGCACCAATTGGGCAAAATTTGCGGTAAATAATTTGATTGAAATTGCCAACAGAATGATCCCGAAAACTTTTTGCAGGATTGCCAAGGTAGCATCTCCTATTCTCTTCTCCAGCCAGTCTGCAGATTTCAGCACCAAATATACGAAAATTGTATTGAGAATAATTCCAAAAATGATATTAATATCGTGAAATTCAGCTTTTAATGACAATGTGGTCGTTAATGTTCCGGCTCCGGCCACCAATGGAAATGCAATAGGAACGATAGATGCTGCTCTTGCTTCAGAAGTTTTATTAATTTCAATACCCAAAATCATTTCCAAGGCGATGATGAAAATAACGAAAGCCCCTGCTATGGCAAAAGAATTGACATCGACCCCGATAAATTTCAGAATTTTATTTCCTACAAAAAGGAAAACAAGCATAATCAGACCTGCCGTAATCGTTGCTCTTTCTGCTTCGATCTTTCCGAATTTCTGTTGCAGACTGACAATAATAGGAATTGATCCTATGATGTCTATCACAGCAAAAAGAACCATAAAACAGGTTACGACTTCTTTTAAAGAAAAATCATTGAAAATCTCCATGCCATTACAATTATTAATTTCGCAAAAATATGAAAATAAATTGATTATTTGCTAATCTTTGAGTACAAATTCACAATGGATGTTAAGAGTACATCCAAGGCCTCAGGGGATTTCACTGGAGCATATTTTTCTATCTGTATTCTTTGGGTAAGACTTCTGTATTCTTCAGCTATAACAGAGCCTTTATGATTTTCAAGAAAATCTGCAAAATCTTCAGCAGAACTTTTAAAATATTGATTTCTTACTTCAGAATCCAGTTCTTCATAGGTTTGAAAAAACGTTTGATAATTTTCTTTATCTTTAAGATTTTCCAAATAAGTGAAATAATCATTCACGTCTGTTTTCAATCTTTCTCGGATTTCTTTTTCCGTTTCAGCTACTGAACCAATAGGTTTTGTAGTTTCGGGTTCTTTATTTGATTTGATTTTTTTCTGCCAGTTCTTAAACAAGAGATACGCTATAAAAAGGCCTATTAAAATAGCGATATTTATGAAAAGTATATTCCAGTGGAATCTGTTTTTTTCTTTTACCTTGAAGGATGTTGTCTTTAAAACAGGTGTATTAACAGTTTCCAGGAAGGTGTTGGTGTATTCATTTACCTTTTCAACGGCAGTGCGCGATTCCAAAATCTGTTCATGGGAAAATGCGTTAACGTTCAGTGTTTCCTGTCCAAGATCTACATATTCTTTTTTTAAAGGATCAAAAAAAGCAAAATCTTCAGTTTTAATGGAAACCTCACCTGCCTTTTTAGGAATCACAAGATAATTAGCCAAAATTTCACCTTTCATTCCTGTTGTTGCTGTTGTCACTTTGGAAGTGATTTTAGGAGCAAAAACATCATAATCGGGCGACTCAGCAATTTTAGGAAGCTCCAGGCTTTTGAGATTTCCTTCTCCGCTTACTTTTACAAGAACGTTGATCGGTTTTTTAACCTCAGCTTTTTCTTTTGAAACATTAGCAATACTCACTTTGAAGTCGCCCACTGCATTTTTAAAATGCTCGGGAGAACCTTCAGGAAGTTTTTTAACATTGATTTTAACTTTATTCGAGACAATTTTATTTTTTCCGGCATAAGAGCTCACCGATGCCGAAACACCCGGCACTTCTACATAGCCTGCCTCATTAGGGAAAATCAGGAATATAGCTACAACCTGTGACGACATATTTCCGTAATCCGAAGGATCGATTTCAGATTTTGCAAAACTCACCGGATAAACATCCAGGTTATTATTTTGTGGAAGACGAATATTTTTCACCCGTCTCAGGTTATCCATATTCTTGGAATAAACTTTCAAAACTGCAATTGTTGGCTCATCCTGATATACCTCACGGTCTTCGATCTCCATATTCAGATAAACATCCTTTGAAGAGTTGGCGGCTACTGCTGTTTTTTTGTCTACATCTTTAACTAAAATATCAAAAGGCTCGGTTTTATAGATTTTATTATCTATTGTTATTAGAAACGAACCAATTTTTACTTTTCCTTTTTGTTTTGGTTCTAAAGCTAATCGGGTAACCGACTGGGAAATCACCGTATTCGTTGTCGGATCAATAAATCCGCTGGTCACAGAACCTGTTCCTATGAGATTGAATTTTGAAAAGTCAGGCAGCCGCAATTTGGTCTGCTGATTATTGTAATCATTTCCTTCAATTTCAAGGACAATAGTGATGTTGATGACTTCTTTGGAACTATAGGTGGTTTTATCGGGAGTAGCGGAAAGATTTACCTGTCCGTAAGAAATTACGGATATGAGTAGGAACAATATGTAGGTAAGTCTGCTCTGCATCACCAATCTTTCTCGTTGCTTTCAGGCATCGAATAAGAATTTTTATTTAAAATTCTTCTGGCGGTTTCTTTCTCTTTATCGCTTACTTTATTGAGTATCTGATTTTCGAGTTCTTTCGGGATTTTGCCTTCATTATTCGGTTTCTGATCGGGATTATTTCCCTGTCCTTTACCTTGATTCTTTTGACCTTGCCCCTGATCCTGATTTTGATCTTTAGGACCCTTCTGATCGTCATTTTTCTGCTGATCTTTACCGCCGCCGCCTTTACCGGAGTTATTCTGCTGCTGTTTTTTCTGCTGATTTTCTTTTTCCTTCAGCTTAGCAATCTCATAGTTTTTTCTTGTTGCTTCGCTGTAAGGATTTTGTTTCAGAGATTGTTTATAAAATTCTGCTGCCTTTTCCGGTTGCTTCATCTGCATATATGCATTTCCCAGATTATGGAGAGCTGCTGCCTTATCGGAAATGGTTTGAGAAAATCTTTGTGCTTTTTCAAATTCAGCTTTTGCTTCTTCGTATTTTTTGCTTTTGTAAAGGGCATTTCCCAGATTGTAATGTGCCGTAAAATCTTTATCGTTGGTCTTAATAGCTTCCATATACTTTACAGAAGCTCCATCATAATCTTTACCGTTAAATTTTTCATTACCTTCATACACAAGCGTACGATAATTATTCTGCCCAAAAAGAATTCCTGAACAGAAGAAAGCAGTAATAAACGACAAAAAAACGATTTTAGTATTCATCCAATGCAAAATTATTCCTTTATATGTTAATAAACAGTGCCTTATTTGTTAAAATTGGGTTAAAGTAGAAGTCTGAACATGCGCAAATGCATTTATATCTAAACATTAAAATCTCTTTTAGGATTGAACATATAAATTAAGAAAAAGAAAAATATAGACACTGCAAGAAAATATTGGTAATAATGATTGGCATTCTGAGATTTCACCATTGTTTCTGAAGATCCTGTTTTCTTTTTAAGGGCATCAATTATTCTTTCAGGAGCTTCATTGATATTATTTCCGTCGATATAAGATCCACTGGTAGATTCTGCCATTTTTCTAAGCGCTTCAGTCTGTCTTTTAGAGATCACCGTCTGTCCCGACATATCAGCTTTGTACCCCATCAGCTGACCAAAAGCATATTCCGGAACCGGCGCACCTTCATCAGAACCGATTCCAACGGAAGTAATCATAATTCCTTCTTTTTTAGCAAGTCTTATTGCAGCATCATCATTTCCCTCATTATCTTCGCCATCACTCAACAATACAACCTTTCTGGCATCTTTGTTTACATTTTTAAATTTTTGCACCGCAGTTTGCATTCCTTTCAGAAAGTCAGTTCCCTGAATCTGCATAGAATTGGTTTCAATACCGCCGATATAAGTTTCTGCAGACGTATAATCTGTTGTCAAGGGCATAATAGAGGTAGATTCCCCGGCAAAAATTACAATTCCGACTTTATCGCTTTTCATTTTCTGCATCGTCTGGATAATGAGATTTTTGGCTTCCGTCAAACGGCTTGGCTCAATATCTTCTGCATTCATCGAGTTGGAGACATCCAACATGAAAATAACATTGTTAAGCTTTTGATTGGTTTTGATTTCCTCAGAACCACTTAAAAGATCAATAATAGAAAAAATAAGAAATAGCGTCCC
Source organism: Chryseobacterium lineare (assembly GCF_977014045.1). Lineage (NCBI taxonomy): Bacteria > Pseudomonadati > Bacteroidota > Flavobacteriia > Flavobacteriales > Weeksellaceae > Chryseobacterium > Chryseobacterium lineare. Next base: position 2,228,349 of record NZ_CDRNIQ010000001.1, read on the forward strand.
CAATAAATATAAAGCAGGAAAAATTTTTATAAAACCTGATCGCTTTTCAAAGAGATGCTGGTGGAACTGACCATCTGCAAAGATCTCTCTTTTTTTATTTTTCCATTTTAAAAAACGTATTAAAAAAACAGCTAACAGCGGCAGAAGCAACAGCAACAATAAATACCAATAATTCCCTAAATACCAATCCATTAACTTAAAATTTTATAAAACACCCATCGTAATAAAGCATCCAGAAACAGCATTCCTAAAGCAATCCAGAGAAAGATTTTAAAATACTCCTGATAATTAAACAGTTTAGCCACTTTCACATCAGATTTTTCAAGCTGATTGATCTCATCATAAACTTCTTCAAGACTGCTGTTTGATGTTGCCCTGAAATATCTTCCGCCTGTCATTTGTGCCACTTCTTTCAAAACAGGTTCATCTATTTTCACTTCCGTTTCCGTAAAAACCAGATCCCCGAATATGTCGGTTTGCGTCGGCATCAGTGCGTATCCATTGGTTCCTATTCCAATAGCGTACACTTTTATATTATTATTTTTTGCCAATTCTGCAGCCAAAGCCGGAGGCATTGCATTTTCTATAGTATTAACCCCATCCGTCATTAAAATAACAATTTTACTTTTTGCTTTACTGTTTTTAAGGTGGTTGACCGCTACCGAAAGTCCTTCTCCCATTGCGGTTCCCGGCTGCAATTCCAGGGGGTTAAGATTTTGCAATTCATCGATAACTACCTGATGATCTGAAGTTACCGGCACTTTTGTAAATGCTTCTCCCGAATAGGTTACAAGTCCGATCCTGTCGTTGGGCCTTTTCTGGACGAATTTAATAGCAATATCTTTTAAAGCTGTCAAACGGTCCGGAGTAAGATCTTTAGCGAGCATACTTAACGAAACATCTACGGAAAGCATAATATCAATCCCTTTTGTATCATCGCGATCCTGAGAAATTGTAAAAGTCCGAGGTCTTGCCATCGCAATAATCAATGCAGAGAGGATGACATATTTTGAGATTTTCAGCAAAAACATCACGATCTGAATCCCTCCGCTTTCACTCATATTCTTAACCGTAGGAACTTTAATTCCTTTTCTCTTCTGAGTTCCGACATCTTTTATCAATAAAGGAATAAACAGCAGGAAAAGCAGTAAAAACCATGGACTGTAAAATTCAAAATCAAAATCAAACATCTTTTCTCAAATTTTCGAATTCCAAATCTTTTGATGAGCGCTTTACAAAATCTGTAATCTCAGTAAGGTCTTTTTCCATCGTCGCTTTATCAGGGAAAGTTTTCGCAAACTTCACCAGATCACCCCTTAAGAATACATCTTCCACTACCCTTTCGTTTTCCTGAGAAATGGTATTATTTTTCTTCATAAGATCAATCAGATCATCTGTCAGTAAAACATCTGCCGGTAAACGGTATTGTTTTGCGATAAATTTTCTTGAAATATCGATCAATTCTACATAAAAGGAACGATAATTTCCGGTTTCCACATATTTTTTCTTCTTAAGAGAATCTAATTCTTTTAACGTCTGATTGGTAGCCACAACAGGAGAATCTTTAGCTTTCCTTCCATATTTAACGATGAATATTATAGCAATAATAAGGGCAATTACTGTAATAGCAGCAAGAATATAAAACTTATAAAGCTCCCAGTAATCAGTAACGTCAAGCTTTACCTCTTTGTTATTCATAATATCGTTGATCTGATCGGTCTTCTGAGCCGTATTGATCACATCAATTTCATAAGGAATTGTTTTCAGTATTTTTCCTCCTACCTTGAATTCAAGTTCAGGAATGGTAAATTTTCCTTCTTCAAAAACAGCAAATTCAACTCTTCTGTAATAAACATCCTGAGTCTGCGAAATACTGTCTTTCACTTCTTCAAAATGGAAGGGCAACAGTTCATTTTCCGGAGCGGCAGACACTTTTTCATTATTAAGATTGTTGATCGTCACGACGATATGATCCACTTCTCCGAGAGCAATGGTTTTTTTCTCGACGCTTGAAGAAAGAATCTGTGAAAAAGCATTCGCACAGATAAGAAAACAAAATATAAATAATAATTTTTTCAATTGTAAATAATACGTTTTGGCTAAAGCCTTAAGTTATTTTTAATTATAATGGGCTAAAGCCCATTCAATTCGGTTGAAGTTATTTTTTCTGAAAATAATTGTACAACAATTTGGAGTAATCGGCACCTGTATCCATATTCAGAAAACTGGCTGAGCTGTTGGCAAAATCTTCTTCCAAAGCTCTCAGCTTTTGTTTCTGTGCTTCTGCAAAATTGTATCTCCATCTTGCATTCGATGTGTTGGCCCAAATCTGTTTACCCGTTTCGGCATCATACAATAAGGTATAGCCTACATCAGGAATTTCATTATCCTTCTGATCAAAAATTCTCATTCCCAATAGCTGGTGTTTTTTAGAAGCAGCTTTTAACATTTTGGAATCATACGGATCTTCAAAATCGGAGAACATGAAAACCAAAGATTTTCTTTTAAAAATCCCCATCATATATTCCAATGCTTTATCGATTTTAGTTACCGAAGGCACATAATCAGCCGTCAATATGGTACTGATAATAGAAAGGATATGTTTTCTTCCTTTCTGCGGAGGTATTACCTTATACACTTTATCTGCAAATAAGATCAGCCCTACTTTATCATTATTTCCTGCTGCAGAAAACCCTAAGCTTGCAGCAATTTCTGCGACATATTCTCTTTTCAGCTGATTTTTGGTACCATAATCCATGGATGCAGAAATATCTATCAGCAACATCATTGTAAGCTCTCGTTCCTCCTCCATCACCTTTACGAAAGGCTCACGAAACCTCGCAGTTTTATTCCAGTCGATTCTGCGGATCTCATCTCCGAACTGATAAGGACGAACTTCCGAGAAAGTCATCCCCTGTCCTTTGAAAGCACTGTGATATTGTCCCATGAGAGTAGCTTCCGTTTTTTTTCGGGTACGGATTTCTATCTGCTTTACTTTTTTTACAATATCTTTAATCTGCATTTTCTGCGTTTGAGTATATTAGAGTTTATTATTTTTTTGTTGAGAGTTTTAGCTTAAAACTGCTTTATTTTTGTTTTAAAAATTTTATAATTAATTTAATAACGTTCAAAAAACTTTAAACTACAAATATTAAACATTGAATTCAATAGACACATTAAACCATTCATTATCAAATTTAGGGCTGTATTTTTTGTAGAAATTTATGGCCGGTTCATTCCAGTTTAGCACCTGAAAAACCATTCCGCTGTATTGGCCTGTCATTCCGTATTCCATTGTTGCTTCAAATAATTTTTTCCCGATTTGTTTTCCTCTCCATTTTTCGGTTACCACAAGGTCTTCAAGATATAATCTTCTTCCCTTCCATGTTGAATATCTTTCATAATACAATGAAATTCCAATAATTTCACCATTGCATTCGGCTACAAATGCTCCCCAAGCAGGCAATTTCCCAAATCCGTCTTCAATAAATTGCTCTAAAGTTAACGTAACTTCATGCAATGCATTTTCATAATCTGCCAACTCTCTGATAAGCTCAAGCATTGGAGCACAATCTTCCTGAACTGCTCGTCTGATGAAAATATCCTCCATTACGGTGCCTGGATTTTCGCTAAAATCCTATCAATAATTTCTTCTGATGAAATTTCCTCAGCTTCTGCCTCGAAAGTTAAACCTATTCTATGTCTTAACACATCTTTTGCCAGAGATTTTACATCTTCAGGAATCACAAAAGCTCTTCCTCTCAGAAACGCATATGCCCTTGAAGCAATCGCTAAATTGATGGAAGCTCTCGGAGAAGCACCGAAACTGATATAATTTTTGAGTTCAGAAAGTCCATAATTTTCCGGAAAACGAGTAGCAAAAACCATATCCAGAATATATTTTTCTATTTTTTCGTCAAGATAAATCTGATTAATAAGCTCCTTAGCTCCAACAATATGCTCAAGCGAAATTACCGGTTTCACAGTCGGCTGATGCGAAGTGGAAACCATTCTCATCACCATCCTTTCATCCTCAAACTTAGGATAGTCGATCGTACATTTTAACATGAAACGGTCACTTTGCGCTTCAGGCAAAAGATAAGTTCCTTCCTGGTCGATAGGGTTTTGTGTTGCCAGTACCAAAAATGGCTTTGGCAACTTCATCGTTTCGTCTCCGATAGTCACCTGCTTTTCCTGCATCACTTCCAAAAGAGCAGATTGCACTTTTGCAGGTGCACGGTTGATTTCATCCGCCAACACAAAATTGGCAAAAACAGGCCCCCTTTTAATGGAAAAATCATTGTCTTTAATGTTATAAATCATCGTTCCCACAACATCCGCCGGCAAGAGATCCGGCGTAAACTGAATTCTGGAAAATTCACCATCAACAGCTTCAGCCAGGGTCTTAATCGCCAGGGTTTTTGCCAATCCCGGAACTCCTTCCAAAAGGACGTGACCATTTCCCAGGAGACCCACCAAAAGGCGGTCTATCATATATTCCTGTCCAATGATAACTTTGTTGATTTCTTCGCGGAGACGGGAGAAATAGAAGTTCGCTTCCTTTACCTTTTCGGTTAGCTGACGAATATCTTCTGCTTGATATGTATCTGACATAGTCTAATTTAAAATAATTGGTAAATTTCTAATAAATACTTGCATAAATCAACCCAAACAATGCTATTTTTGAGTTAAAGTTTGTTAAATATTCCGGTAGTAATGCGAGATCTTAAAACAGATGAAATATCAAATCTAAAGGCAATTAATGTATATTTTCATAAAAAAATATAAATTTAATTTAATCCTCCATTCAAAAATTGTCATTTCCAGTTTATTAAACTATTTTTGGTGATTAAAATTTTTGCAAAATGAATTATCATTTTCAAGCCCACAGACAGGTTAGAAAAAACCTTCTGGATATTTTACAAAATACTTCCCATGAAGATCTTTTGCTGATTCCGGACGGCTTCAATAATAATATTTACTGGAATATTGCCCATACCGTTGCTACCCAGCAGCTTTTGCATTATTACTTAAGCGGTAATCCTTTCAGGATCGACAAATATTGGATTGAAACTTACAAAAAGGGAACGTTACCCAATCTGAACGTTCAGAAATCGGAGGTTGAAGATCTCGAATTTTTGCTGACAGAGACGTCAAAGATTTTAATGAGAGATTATGACAGTGATTTCTTTTCGGATTACACGCCTTATACTACCAGTTTCGGGATGGATCTGAAAAGTATTCAGGATGCCATTATTTTTAACAATATGCACGAAAGCCTTCATTACGGCTATGTACTGGCACAGAAAAGAGCAATTTTAGGAGAAAAAGGAAGATAGTAAAAAAGTGAATTTTGCTTCGTAAGTCAATAGTGAAAGATGAATTTTAATACAACAAATTGACTGACAAAGTAAAATTGACATTTGACAATTCACTATTAAATTATTAAAATGACAGATAAAAAAGACGATTTTATTTTCGGACTACGTCCCGTGATTGAAGCAATTGAAGCGGGAAAAACAATTGACAAGGTCTTCGTGCAAAATGCACTGCAAGGACCTATTTATGCTGAACTTAAAGCCATTTTGGCTAAAAATAAAATCCGTCCCAATTACGTTCCGGTTGAAAAGCTGAACCGTTTTACAAGAAAAAATCACCAGGGTGTTGTGGCTTTTATATCGGATGTTCCGTTTCATAAAGTGGAAGATATTGTTCCTCAACTTTTTGAAGAAGGAAAAACACCTTTTTTACTTATTCTGGACCGATTAACAGATGTGAGAAATTTCGGAGCAATCTGCAGAACAGCAGAATGTGTAGGCGTTGACGCGGTGGTTATCCCAGAAAAAGGAGCTGCGCCGATCAATTCTGATGCCATAAAAACTTCTGCCGGAGCGCTTTATAATGTTAAGATCTGTAAAGCCCCCAATTTAGCTCATGTTGTGGACTTTCTTCAGCAAAGTGGTATTTCAGTATATGCCGCAAGCGAAAAGGCAGAAAAATTAATTTATGATGTTAATTTTAACGAGCCTTGCGCCATCGTAATGGGAAATGAAGAAACAGGAATTTCAAAAGAAGTCCTTCATCACGCCGACGAAAAAATAAAGCTTCCTATTGAAGGGAAAACCCAATCTTTAAATGTATCTGTCGCCTGTGGTGCCATTTTATACGAAGCGGTACGACAGAAAATGACTGCAAACTCGGGTCTGTAGCATTTATTAACAGTAGTAAAAATTTAAAAAGAATCAAATGAAAAAAATAGCAGCATTAGCGATAATCTCAACCATAGCCATCGTTTCATGTAATAAAAAAGAAACGGCAAAAATCACCAAAGTAGATCCTAAAACAGGAAAAACAATTACAGTAGAAGTTCCGGCAGACTCCGTAGCAAAAGTAGAAGAAAATCCTGCCATTAAAGACTCCGCAGGAATTTACAAACAGACTTTCAAACTGGAAAAAGGAAAAACGTATCCTTTAACAACCTACCAGAGAGACACAAAAACAATGACTGATCCTACAGGAAAGACACTGAACGCTACCAATGAGTCTACAGATGAAATGTCTTTTACGGTAAATGATATTAAAGGAAATATTTACGATATCACTTTAAATCTGGTTTCCAAAAGAAATTCTCAGACCGCGCAAGGCAAAACGATTGTCGTAGATACCAAGCTTCCTCTGCCGAAGGAAGATGATCTTAAAATGATCTGGAATATCAACAGAGCGCTTACCGGCAACAAACTGAATATGAAAATGGACACACATGGAAATGTCATTTCTATAACTGGTTTTGATACCGTTTATAATAAAGTGGCTGCTTCCGTCGGAACTATTGTTAAAGATAAAAATCAAAAAGAAAGCATTATTGCAAGTCTTAAGGAATCATTTAATGAAAAGGTTTTAAGAGATCAGTTTAATAAAAATCTTACGATCATGCCAAGAAAAGGAGTAAAAGTAGGAGAAAAATGGACAAGCAGTGAAAACGCTGATGCACAGGGGAAAATAAAAGTGACATCAAACTACATATTAAAAAGTGTTGGAAACGGCATTGCTGAAATTGGCGTAACAGGAGGAATTCCTAAAAAGGTTGAAAAACAAAATCAGGGAGAAGTGACACACAGCTTAAGCAGTGAACTTTCTCAAAACGGAACCATAAAATTTGACCAGAACACCGGTTGGATCACCAATCAGAATATTTCTGTAGTAACAACACAGATAGAAACTATTTCCAACGGAAAAGAATCTCAATCGATGAAAAGCGTTTCCAATTCTTCTGTGATGGTCAATCCGTCGAAGTAATATAGACATTTGAGTGTTAGAGAGTTTAGATTTGAAAGACATTATGCCAATCAACAAACTTTGAACTTTAAACCTTAAATTAAAAAAATTATGAAATATATTTTTGAGCTGGTATTAGCTGCTATCATTATTTTCTTTGTATGGAATATCCTTAAAAGGATTTTCTTTAAAACATTTTATAGTTACAGATTTAACAATAATAATCAAAATAATAAGCCGCAGGATATTCAAAACTCAAATAAAAACAATATCAACTGGGATGCTGAAACTGTAGATTATGAAGAGGTAAAAGAAAGTAATGATAAAGATAATTCCGAAAACAAAAGATAATAACCATCATCAACATGGCGAAAAATAAAAACCTGATTTATATTGCAATTTCATTAGTTGTATTTATCGTTTTAGCATTTTTGTACTCTACTCCTGTTTTCACGGGAAAACAGCTTTTTCAGCATGATATCGTGCAGTATCGCGGGGGCGCAAAAGAGCTTCTCGATTACAGAGCTGATACCGGAAAAGAAACCTACTGGAGCGACTCTATGTTCGGTGGAATGCCTACCTATCAGATGGGAAGTCAGTTCAAAGGCGACATTATTAAACAAATCGATTCTAAGCTGAATTTTTTCCCGAGACCTGTTAATTATATCTTTCTGCTCTTCGGAGGTTTTTTCCTATTAGGAATGGTAGCTGTCAGAAACTGGAAATATGCGCTTTTGGGGGCGACGTTTTTCGGTCTTTCCACCTATTTTTATATCGCCATTGCGGCGGGTCACAACGGTAAAATCAATACCATTGAATATTTTGCGCCACTTCTGGCAGGAATTTTACTCGTCTATATACGGAAACAATACATTTGGGGATTTATCGTCACCACACTGTTCATGGGGCTTCAGATTGCGGCCAATCACCCGCAGATGACGTATTACCTCTTCCTTGCATTAGGATTTTTATTTTTATCCGAATTGATTCGCGCGATTCAGAAGAAAACACCGATGAAGCATTTTCTGATTTCTTCAGGAATCATTGCTGCTTCATGCCTGATCGGTGTCGGCATGAACTCCCAGAGAATCATGGCCAATTCCGAATACATTAAAGAAACCGTTCGTGGAAAGCAGATTTTAACCAATGACAGCCACACCGAAGGAAAATCGGGGATGGATAAAGAAAGTATGCTGCTTTGGAGCTATGGCAAACTTGAAACACTGAATCTTTTCATCCCAAGATTAATGGGTGGCGGAAGCCAGGAACCTGAAGGAAAGGAAATGATGAATAGAGTTCAGGAACTCGTTCAGGAAAACGTAGGTTCACAGGCGGAAATGGACAGAATATCAAAAGGCTTCGGAAATTTAACATACTGGGGCGATCAGCCTGGAACTTCAGGACCGGCCTATCAGGGAGCCATCGTCTGCTTTTTAGCTCTTTTAGGATTTTTCTTTGCTTGGAAAAAATACCGTTACTGGATTTTGGGTGCAACGGTTCTTACCATATTTTTAGCCTGGGGAAGCAATTTCATGGCACTATCAGATTTTTTCATAGATTTCGTACCTTTTTATAACAAATTCAGAGCACCGTCTTCCATCTTGGTTGTAGTGGAATTATTATTCCCATTAATTGCAATCATTGGATTATACCGATTTTTTACAGATAAGGAATTGACAACAGAATACAAACAGAAAATTCTTCTCTATGTTGGTGGTGGAACGCTGGGTTTTGTGTTAATTCTTCTGCTTTTCGGAAAATCTTTATTAGGATTCCATACTGAAAACGAAAAAAAATATCTTCCTCCTTTCCTGCTGGATTATCTGGTTGAAGAAAGATTCAAACTATTCAGGATTGATGCCATTAAAGCATTTATATATGTTGCTATTGCTGCCACGGCTTTATTTATGGTTTTAAAACAGAAATTAAATCAGAATATTGCTTTGATAATTATCGGAGTGGTAAGCTTATTTGATTTGTGGACCGTAAACAAGCGTTATTTGAATGACAATAATTATGTCGATAAAATATTCGCGGAAAATCCATTCCAGACAGAAAGTTCAGATCTTATGGCGGAGAAAGTTCAGGGAAATCCAAATCTTGAACCGATCTTAGCGAATGTGAATGTTAACAAAACATTAGAAACCATCGCTGAAAAAGATAAAACACACTACAGAATTTTCAATAATATTTTAGGAACATTCAGCGAGACGAATACTTCTTATTTTAAATCTTCCATCGGAGGGTATCACGCGGTAAAACTGAGACGATATGATGATGTCATCAACGAATATTTCCAGATCATGGATTCTGTAAAAGTTCCGAATATCCTCAATCTTTTAAACGCAAAATATCTTGTTTTGGGAGGTCCGGAACAGCCACAGGCAATTGCGAACCCGAAAGCCAATGGAGACGCATGGTTTGTAAGTGATCTTAAATTTGTGGATTCCCCGAACCAGGAAATCAAATCAATCGGCGTTATAGACAGTAAAAAAACTGCGGTCATTGCTGCTTCGGATAAAAAATATTTTGACGGAAAAACCGTTCAGCCGGATTCAACAGCTTACATCAACTTAACGAAATATCAGCCTAACGAACTTGAATTCAAATCTCAGTCGAAAACAGCACAGCTGGCCGTATTTTCGGAGATTTATTATCCTCACGGGTGGAAATTTTTCATCGATGAAAAAGAAGTTCCGTACATCAAAGCTGATTATCTTCTCCGTGCAGTACATGTTCCTGCCGGAAACCACAATATAAGAATGGTTTTTGAACCTGAGGTAATTGAAAAAGGAAAATGGATCTCGCTCTTTTGCTTTGCGGTATTTATTTTGCTGAGTGGCTTTGGTGTTTATTCTATTTACCGCAAAAGAGACAAAAGACAAGCTGAAGCTGTTTAGTGTTTTAGAGGTTCAAAAGTCTGAAAAAGCTGTATATTGATGATTACCCAAAAGTATATAACCGATCTTACCTATAGAATTAACGGAGCCTGTATTGAGGTTCATAAAATTTTAGGTGCGGGACTGGCAGAAATAGTGTATCACAAAGCTTTGGAAAAAGAATTTAATTTAAGAAATATCGAATATAAATCTGAATTTCAAATTCCTGTGATTTACAAAGATGAAAATTTAAATTGTGATTTTAAATGCGATTTTTTAATTGAAGATTTAATTGTTCTGGAAATAAAATCCGTATCATCTATCTTGGAAATCCATAAAGCACAGGTTATAAATTACATCAATTTATTAAAAGTTCCAAAGGGAATTCTTGTAAATTTTAATGTTAAAAATATTTATCATTTTGGTCAAGAAACATTTATAAATAAGTACTTTGATCAATATGATTAAACAATAATATCTAATTTAAACCACAAAAGAAACAAAAGAAGATAATACTTATAAGTTATCCAAAAGTTTGCAAAATGCAACCTTTAATAAATTAAACTTAATAATCTATGTAATTTTGATTTCTTTTAATAACTAAAAACAACAATAGGCTTTTGCATCTTTTGCGGTTAAATAATTATAAATGAATTCTCAAAAGAAAATACTTATCATCACCTATTACTGGCCTCCGGCGGGAGGTCCCGGCGTTCAGAGGTGGTTGAAATTTGCGAAATATCTCCCTGAGTTCGGGTGGAAACCCATAATTTACACACCTGAAAATCCGAGCTACCCATTGCTGGATGAAAGCCTGATGAAAGATGTTCCGAAGGATATCGAAATCGTCAAAACGAAAATCTGGGAACCTTATCAGTTAGCCGAAAAACTCAACAAAAGCAATAAAAAGTTTAAAGCGGGACAGTTTGATGTGGGAAAAAACCAAAGCTGGAAATCAAAGCTTTCAATTTGGGTAAGAGGCAATTTCTTTATTCCCGATGCCAGAGTTTTCTGGGTAAAACCTTCCGTTAAATTTTTAGAAAATTATTTAAAGGAAAATAAAATTGATGTAGTGGTGACCTCTGGCCCGCCACACTCACTTCATCTGATCGGATTAAACCTGAAGAAACAAATACCTGACATACAATGGATTGCAGATTTCCGCGATCCGTGGACGGAAATTTCTTATTATAAACATTTAAAATTAACTAAAAGTTCCGACAGAAAACACCGCCAATTAGAAAGCGAAGTTTTCAGAAATGCTGACATCACGCTTGCTACAAGCTATACCGATGCTGAAAATTTCAAAAAAAACGGAGCAAATTCTTTCTGCATAACTAATGGTTTTGACGAATCTGATTCAAACCCTAAAACCTTAAAACCCTCAAACCCTAAAACCCAATTCACGCTAAGCTATATCGGTGTTTTAGAACAGCTCAGAAATCCGGAAAATCTTTGGAAAGCACTTGACGATCTTATAAAAGAAAATGCTGATTTTGCTGAAAGCTTTGTCTTAAAATTTGCAGGCAGAATTGATGATAAAATCCTGCATACCATAGAAAACTCCACTTTAAAAAAGCATATTCTGAATCTTGGATATATCTCTCACGATAAGGCTATTGAAGAGATGCAGACTTCAGATGTATTATTAATTACCAACTTTCCGAACGATTCGTCAAAAGGAATTATTCCGGGAAAAATTTTCGAATATCTGGCGACAGGAAAACAGATTATTTCTTTTGGCCCCAATGATGCTGATGTTTCTAGGATACTGATCGAAACGCAGGCCGGAAAACATTTCAGCTATGATGATTCAACAACGGTAAAAGAATTTATCCTGGAAAAATTTAATCTTTGGAAAGATGGAAATCTTCTTGAAAACACTCAAAATATCGAGCAATTTTCCAGAAAAAATCTTACTGAAAAACTGGCTGAAATTTTAGAGTTACAACACCCTGTTTCATAGTAAAGCCTGATAATTTGAAACTCATTAATTGTCATGAATAAAGTTTTTTCCTGATTCGTTTTTTGTAATTTTGTTTCATGGAAACTTTGGATATTCTTATCATCGGAGGTGGGCCGATCGGACTGAACTGTGCCCTGGAAGCGCAGAAAAATAATTTAAGCTATCTCATTATCGAAAAAGGGACAATTGTTAATTCCTTGTACAATTATCCTTTGTATATGCGTTTCTTTTCTACCGCGGAAAAACTCGAGATAGATGGGATTCCATTCATTTCTACCGCTCCGAAGCCCGGCAGGCAGGAAGCTTTAGAATATTATCAGGGAATTACAAGACAACGGAATCTCAATATCAATCTGTATGAAAAGGTGGAGAAAATTTCCAGAAAAAATGATGTCTTTGAAATTGAAACTTCAAAAGGAAAATATTCTGCAAAAAATGTAATCATATCAACAGGTTTCTATGATATTCCGAATCTGATGAATATTCCGGGGAAGATCTTCCTAAAGTAAAACATTATTATACCGAACCTTATCCATACGCGAAACAGAAAATCGTTGTTGTAGGCTCCAGCAATTCTGCGGTAGATGCTGCACTGGAAACGTACAGAAAAGGTGCCGAAGTTACCATGATTATCCGTCATTCGGAAATTTCCAAAAGTGTGAAATATTGGGTAAAACCTGATATCGAAAACAGAATTTCAGAAGGAAGCATTAGCGCTCATTTCAATTCGGAATTAATGGAAATCAGGGAAAAAACCGTCATTTTTAGAGATGAAAAAGGTGAAATGCATGAAATTGAAAATGATTTTGTGCTGGCGATGACCGGTTATCTACCCGACTTCGACTTCTTAAGAAATTCCGGAATTGAATTACAGGGAGAATGTCTCAACCCTTTGTACAATAATGAAACAATGGAAACCAACATTCCGCATTTATATCTTGCTGGTGTTGTATGCGGAGGAAAAGACACCCATCTATGGTTTATTGAAAATTCCAGAATTCATGCGGAGATGATTATTAAAAATATTCTTTCAAAGTTATGATCAATTCATTCATTGTAAGAATTCTAGCACAATTTTCTTTCGCAATGACTTAAAAATCAATCTTTGCACCAAAAACAAAATTCCTTTTGGCAGCAGGATTATAATAGCGGTTTCCGAATGCATTGATATCAAATCCTGATACATAATCTTCATTATAAAGATTCTGTATTTGCAGGAACAAATTTAATCTTGTCCTGTCAAGTTCAAAAGAAAATCTGAACTGTATATTTCCAACGAGGCTCGACTCCGACCATACGGAATTAGCATCGTTCAGCGGCATTTTTGAAGTATAAAAATGTGAATAATCAACAGATAGTTTTTTAAACAAAACAAAATTCAGCAGGCTGTTTACGGTTGTCCGCGGAACACCGGTCAGATCATTTCCGGAATAGTCTGCATCATTCTGGCGGTAATTTTCAAAGGTAAACCGGTAAAAGCTTCCTGATATCCTGAATTTAAAAAAGCTGAAAATATTATTTTTAAGGGTAAAACTTTTAGATTCTATAAAGAGTTCCAAACCTTTCTGAACAGTTTCCCCGGAATTGACGAAAAATTCCTGCCCTTCATCACTCTGACGTCTCACAATGGCATCTTTCATTCTGAAATCAAAATAATTACCTTCCACAAACAATGTATTTCCGAATTGCTTACGGATTCCAAATTCTTTATTCCATCCATATTCCGGTCTGAGATCTGCATTAAATTGCTGATCCGATGCACGTATCTCCTCATTCGTCGGTGCTGAATTGCCCTTACCTACTTTTGCTCGTACCGAAAAACCTTTAGCCAGAAGATAACTCAGTCCGAAATTCGGGAGCCATTGATTTTTAAAATGGATCTTCCCGTTTTCACTGCGTGGAAAAAATCTTTCCCAATCATAAGAGTTTGAATTCAGACTTAAAGAAATATCCGTAAAAAATTTTTCGTTAACATTTAATTTTTGGGAAATAAAATAAAATCCTGAAGTGTTTTTAATCTTATCAAAATTCTGCGGATTACCTTCCAATCCTTTATTATTATCAAAGTTTTTGATCAGAATATCATTAATTCCTCCTTCAAATCCAAAGCGATACGCCAATGAAATATGTTCCCAGTTTCTTTCATAATTGAAATGAGTACGCAGCGCAAAATTTTTCTCAAAACGGTTTTCAAAATTGGTGATAAACGGATTTTCAAAATCTACATAAGATCCCTGAATCAATATGAAATGTGAAAAACCCGGACTTAAATTATATTCATGCGAAACTCCGGCGAGTATTAATTTATTACGAATCCCGGCATTCTGATCTTTTGCACCGGGAAGTGTTTTTGTGGCGGGTCTTGCCTGCTTCCTGTTGAATTCCATTTGTTCTAAAGTGAGTCCGCCCGGCGTCTGGTAATCGAGATCAGCATATAACATTATTGCTTTCAATAGCCCTTTCTGAGAATACTGGAAATTATCTTTCAGGAAGATTTGTTTTCGTACGACTTTAGACTGTTCGCGATACGAGTCTGTCTGATAATAGTTCTGAAAAACCTCAACAAAATGTTTTCCCATTTGCTTTGAAAAATCAAAGCTTTGGTTAAATGTTCCGTAACTTCCCACCGCCAATTGAGCAGAGGTTCTGTCGGAATCTGATGTTTTTAAGAGCAGCGTTCCTCCTGTAACTGCACCATAATCACCGCTTTCAGGACCTTTGTAAATTTCAATTCTGTTGATGAGTTCGGGAGAGATCACATTGAAATAGGTATTTCCGGACGCATCAGAAAAGATAAAATCATCCAGATAAACCTTTACATTCCGGACTCCAAAGGGAGAACGAAGAGTACTTCCCCGCAGAGAAATCCTGTAACTTCCGGGTGAACGTTCCTCCATTCTTGCACCGGAAATCTGGTTGATGGATTCCAGCATTCTTTCCGGTGTATTCTGGTTGAGCAGATTTTCTGAAACTACCGACACAGATTTGGTGGAAGTGATAAAGGCAGCCGGTTTTTTATAAGCATCAATTCGTACTTCGGAGATCAGTGCTGCAGAATCTTTTTCCTGCGCTGATCCTAATGCTGCAAAAATAATGGATATAAAAATGTAGATTTTTTTCATTGTCTGTGAATAAGCAAAAATTATACAGTTTTCTCACTCATCACCGAACTATGGTACCCGAATGGAAAATTTTTACCATGCAATTTTTACATCAAGTACAAACAGAGTTGTTTGTAATAAAATACAATTGACATTGAATTTCCTCAGTTCATTTGAACTAAAATAACCTTTACGTTAAACAAATTAAGGCTTTAACCAAAATTCTAAAATAGATTTTGGCTAAAGCCGGGATGTTTTTGAACTTTGTAAATGGGCTAAAGCCCATCCCTATTGATATTCAATGGCTACTCAAAGGATTCACTATTCTTTTTTCTATCTTTAATCATCCATGAAACGATAAAATAAAATGCAATAGCAATGACCGTTGCCATAATTCCGGTTCCGATCCATAAGGTGGTAAAACCAAGTTTTTCAGCAATCAGCGTTCCCAGGTATGGTGTTACGATAAAGGCTATGGAGAAGGAAATGCCGTTTAGTCCCATATAAGCGCCTTTATTATTTTTTCCTGAACGTAATGCAGTAATGGTTGACATGAAAGGCAGCGCCCATATCTCTCCTACGCACAGCAAGCTCATGGAAAGAACGAGTGTAATCATACTGTGATCAAACCCCAGCATTGCGTAGGATATTCCACATATGAAAGTTCCCAGGAACATAGTTGCAGCAAGGCTGAAATATTTTTCGGCCACCTGTACCAGTCCCATTTCCAGCAAAACAACCAGAAATCCGCTGTAACCAAGAATATATCCTATATTTTGTTGACTGAGCTGAGCCGTATCTTTGTAAAAGATGGTCAGTGTACTGAACAGCTGGAAAAAACATATAGAAAACAGCATACAGAAGAAACAGTAAATTAAAAATTTACCATCGCAGTAGGGCGAATTTTCTTTTTTAATTTCAATTACTTCTTTTACTTTTTTAGCTTTCAGTCTGGCCAGTTTGTTTCGTTTTTTAAAAAAGACGATATACAGGATTCCTGCCAATAAAGCAGCCAAAGCATTGGTAAAAAACAGGAACTCGTATGAAATGCCCGATAAGATTCCACCTAAAGCAGGACCAATGGAAAATCCAAGATTAACAGCCATCCGGTTGAGTGAAAATGCCCGCGTTATTTTTTCAGGTTTTGCATATTTGGTGATGGCTACAGAGTTTGCCGGCCGGAAGGAATCGCTTACTATACTCTGAATTAAAATAATAGCCGCAACACCAACCTCTGTTTTGAAAACAGGAATAAGGCAAAACAAAGGAACACTGAGCAGTAAACTGAGATACTGTACTTTGTATTCCCCGATCTTGTCGGTGATAAATCCGCCAAGCCATGAGCCAATAACGGAACCGATTCCGAAAAAGCTGAGTACGATTCCGGTATTTTCTATACTGAAATGCAAATGATTGGTCATATAAACTCCAAGAAACGGAAGCACCATCGAGCCCGCGCGATTGATAAGCATTACCAGCGCCAGCATCCAGCTTTCCTTGGAAAGCCCTTTGAATGAGTTTGTATATAGATATATAAGTTTCACAATTTAAATATTTAATTTTTTCTCTAACAGGATTTTATCCTATTTTGTTTTAAGTTATCCCTTCGGGACTCTCACTATTTATAAAGAGTATTGATGCCATTCGTATTTTTAAAAATAAAAAAACAGGACTTAAAAAATTAAGCCCTGTTTCATTTATAATGATATAAATAAATTTTTACTCCGGCTTATAAGAGTCTTTTAATGTCACAGTTCTGTTGAAAACCAATTGGTCTTCTGTAGAATCCTGATCTTTCGTAAAGTAGCCAATTCTCTGGAATTGCAGAGGTTCTCCAACCGCAACATCTTTTAAACCTGGTTCAGCAAATCCCTGAACGGTTGTCACAGATTCCGGGTTGATAAAGTTTAAGAAATCTACATCCTTTTCTGCATCAGGCTGCTCTACTGTAAATAGTTTATCATAATTTCTGATCTCCACAGGAATGGCATGACTGGCAGATACCCAATGAATCGTTCCTTTTACTTTTCTTAAACTTTCTTCCGTTCCGCTTCCCGACTTTGATTTTTCGTCGTATGTTGCGTAGATGGTTGTGATATTTCCATTCTCATCCTTTTCCACTCTTTCACCTTTAATGATGTAAGCAGATTTTAAGCGGACTTCGCCACCCAGTTTCAGTCTGAAAAACTTATTATTGGCTTCTTCCTTAAAGTCTTCACGTTCAATATACAGCTCTCTGGAAAAAGGAATTTCTCTTGTTCCCGCATTTTCCTGCTCAGGATTATTTTCTGTTTCCAGCCATTCTTCTTTTCCTTCAGGATAGTTTTCAATGATCAGTTTTACAGGATCTACAACTGTCATGACACGTTTTGCGACTTTATTCAAGTCTTCACGAACGCAGAATTCCAATAGCTGAATTTCGATAAGGTTTTCTCTTTTAGCAACCCCTACTTTCTCAATAAAATTCCTGATGGCAGTAGCGGTGTAGCCTTTTCTTCTCATTCCGGAGATGGTAGGCATCCTCGGATCATCCCAGCCGTTCACTACTTTTTCGGCAATCAGTCTTTGCAGCTTTCTTTTGGAAGTGATCATGTAAGAAACATTCATCCTTGCAAATTCTCTCTGCTTATTTCTAACCTTAGTTTCATCATATACCTGATCTAAATACCAGTCATACAACGGCCTGTGGTTTTCAAATTCCAAAGAACATAAAGAATGCGAAATTTGCTCTATATAATCAGATTCACCGTGTGCCCAGTCATACATTGGATAGATTTTCCATGCAGTTCCTGTTCTGTGGTGAGGTCTTTTTAAGATTCTGTACATCACGGGATCACGCATGTTCATATTAGGCGATGTCATATCGATTTTTGCACGAAGAGACATTGAACCTTCTTCAAACTCTCCGTTTTTCATTCTTTCGAAAAGATCCAAAGACTCTTCAACGGGACGATTTCTGTATGGAGATTCTACCCCTGGTTCGGTAGGATTTTTTCGCTGTTCGGTAATCACTTCAGACGGTTGCTCATCTACATAAGCCTTGCCTTCTTTGATTAGCTGCACCGCCCAATCATAAAGCTGCTGGAAGTAATCGGAGGCGTACAAAACTTTATCCCATTTAAAACCTAACCATTCAACGTCTTTCATGATAGAATCTACGAATTCCTGCTCTTCTTTTTCAGGGTTCGTATCGTCGAAACGAAGGTTCACGGGAGCATTGTATTTTTCACCCAAACCAAAGTTGATGCAGATCGCTTTTGTATGACCTACATGCAGATAACCATTGGGCTCAGGCGGAAAACGGAAACGGATCTGATCATTTCTGAGTCCGTTTGCCAAATCATCTTCGATAATTTGCTCAATAAAATTGAGTGATTTTTTTTCTTCTTCCATTAAAATTCGCTTTAGAGTGCCATATATACGACAATTTGCAAATTTAGGAAAATTAAAAGTTTTATGGAAATTATAATTTAAAGTATAATTGGTTTTGCATCAGTATTTTTGTCTATCTTAGCCATGACTAAAACCATTACTTAGATTACCGTTTATCATGATTTCAAATATTCTAAATACCAAGGAAGCTTGTTGCTTTATTTACGCCCAATATCTATTTGTCAAGGTTTAAATTTGTAATATTTTAAGCATTTTCAATGTTAACAAAAATTACAATAGGCTCAATCTGCTATTAAACAAGCAATTAAACAGTTCTATGAAAAACATCACCTCAAAAAACAAAAATAGTACCATATTGTGGCACAGAGATTGTAAACGAATAAGCACACAGAACACTAAATAATATTATTATGAAAAAGGTTAAAGAAAAGTTTTCTTCATTTTTAGAATACCTCAAAAAGGCAATTTTCGTAGAAGATGTTATCTAGCTTAGGAATAAATCCTAAAGACAAAATGTTATCAGACATTTATAAAGGTTATTTATTTACTTTTTAAAGTATAATAATTCTCCTCTCAGATCAAGATCTGATTTGAAATTATTCACAAATAATGATCCGGTGCCCAAACCTTGTGGCATCGGATTTTTTTTGGTAAATGTGTATTGTGCAATGGCATTCAGCCCGATATTACTTTCCAGCGCGGAAGTAATCCACCAGTCGATATTTCTCTCTTCAGCAAGCGAAATCCATTCATCAGAACCGGAAAATCCTCCTATTAAAGAAGGTTTCAAAATAATATACTGCGGCTTTACCGTTTCAAGAAGTTTAATTTTTTCATTAAGATCAACAATACCGATCAGCTCTTCATCTAAAGCAATCGGAGTTGGGGTATCAGCACATAATTCAGCCATATCCTGCCAATTGCCGGCTTTTATAGGTTGTTCGATAGAGTGAATCTGCAGTTCTGCCAATCGTTGCAAAACAATTATAGCTTCATCTTTTGAAAAACCTCCGTTGGCATCCACCCGAAGCTCCAGCATTTCTTTTGAAAACTTCTGTCTTAATTTTTGAAGAATTTCGTATTCTGATTTCCAGTTGACACCGATTTTCAATTTAATACAATGAAAGCCTTTCTCCAGCTTATCCTGAATTTGTTCTTCCATATAATGAATATCGCCCATCCAGATCAAGCCGTTGATAACAATAGCTTTACCTCCTTCTGTAAATTCGCTTGGGAAATAAAGGTTGTTGCCATGTTTTAAATTGAGAACAGCCTGCTCATATCCAAACCAAATTGATGGAAATTCTTTTAATTCATCCTTTAAAAATTCAGAATCCTGATGAATATTTTCACAAAGCCACTGAAGCTTTTGTTCATAATCCGGCCTGTCATCAAAGCTCAGACCTCTGAAAACAGCACATTCCCCAATTCCTTTATTTCCATTTTCAGAAATTTCAAGAATGAAGGTTTCTTTTTCATGCAAAACGCCGCGAGATGTTCCACCCGGGCGCTTGAATTCTAACAAATATCTGAAATATTCTGCTTTCATTTATTTTACACTGTCAATTCTCATAAACTCCTCAGCCTTTTCTACCATATCGACACTTCCGCAGAAGAAAGGTATTCTCTGATGTAGCTCGGTAGGTTCAATTTCAAGAATTCTCCTGAATCCGTCGGTTGCTTTTCCTCCCGCCTGCTCTGCAAGAAACGCCATGGGATTGCATTCGTACAACAATCTTAATTTTCCGTTGGGAGACTGTGAGTAAGAAGGGTAAATGTAAATTCCACCCTTTAGCATATTTCTGTGGAAATCGGCAACCAAAGAACCAATATACCTCGATGTATAAGGCCGGTCACCTTCTTCCATCTGGCAATATTTAAGGTAATTTTTTACTCCCTGTGGGAATTTGATATAATTCCCTTCGTTGATAGAGTATATTTTTCCCGTTTTCGGGAAAGTCATATTCGGGTGAGAAAGATAATAGGTTCCTAAAGAAGGATCAAGCGTAAAACCGTTTACCCCGTTTCCTGTAGTATAAACAATCATTGTTGATGATCCGTAGATCACATATCCCGCTGCAATCTGGTTGATTCCTTTCTGTAAAAAGTCTTCCAGCTGAACCGGAGTTCCTGGTTCTGTAACCCTTCTGAAAATTGAAAAAATTGTTCCTACAGAAACATTAACATCAATATTCGAAGAACCGTCAAGGGGATCGATCAATACAACATATTTACTTAAATGACCATTTTCACCGCATTTTATGTCAATGAAATCATCGTTTTCCTCAGAGGCAATTCCGCAAACCACTTCTCTTTGAGATAAAGCAGTAATAAAAATTTCATTGGCAATGACATCAAGCTTCTGCTGTTCTTCACCCTGAATATTTTCATTTCCCGCTTTCCCGATAATATCTGCAATTCCCGCTTTGTTCACTTCCCTGTTTACCACTTTCGAAGCCAATCTTATTGCACTCAGAAGGCGAGAAAACTCACCTGTAGAATATTGGAAATCATCCTGCTTGTCAATAAGAAATTCTCCTAAAGTCTGTAATGGTTGATCTGACATATTTTTCTTTTTACGTTGTCTCCAAATTTCGTAAAATTTATCACATTTAAAAACAATTATTAAGAAAAGACCTTATCTACTGTTTATCAATACTATAGAATCCTATTTGTACGTTTTAGCCAGGACTTATCATAAAAAACCACTCCCGAATACCGAAGGATATCATAATAATCTTTCGGTAAAAATAATTTTAATGAAATCTTAAGCCAAACCCACCCCTGCACTCTTTCATATCTCGTTGTAAATTTATAATTTTGACACCCGTAAAATATTCCCACAAATTTTATCTAACAATTTTATTATTAACAATTTAATGAAAATTTTCAAGTTTGGTGGAGCATCGGTAAAAGATGCTGAAAGTGTAAAAAATGTATCCATGGTATTAAAAAGCCAGGGATTTTCAAAATGCCTGCTGGTAATTTCAGCAATGGGCAAAACGACGAATGAGTTGGAAAAAGTAGTGGAACTTTATTTCAAGAAAGATAACTTTCAAACTGAAATTGAAAAAATAAAACGAAAACACATTGAAATCGCGGAAGGACTATTCCCTGAAAATCATGCTGTTTTTGCGGAAATAAATCTGTTTTTCTATGATATCGATTCTTTTTTGAGAAGAAATAAATCTCCGAACTACAACTTTGTGTACGATCAGGTAGTGAGCTGCGGAGAAATGATTTCCACTAAAATTGTGAGTGAATATTTAAACGAGATTCAGTTTACCAATCAGTGGCTGGATGCGCGGGATTATATAAAAACCGACAATTCTTACCGCGAAGGTATTGTAGACTGGGCTAAAACAGAAGAATTTATTTCAAATCTCAACAAAGAAATATGCTATGTTACCCAAGGATTTATCGGTTCGGATGAAAATAATTTCACGGTAACTTTAGGAAGAGAAGGTTCAGATTACTCAGCAGCAATTTTCGCTTACTGCCTGAATGCCGACGCCATGACGATCTGGAAAGACGTTCCGGGAGTGATGACGGGAGATCCTAGAAAATTTAAAGATGTGACTCTGCTTTCGAATATTTCCTACGAAGAAGCCATTGAAATGGCCTATTACGGGGCGAGTGTTATTCACCCGAAAACGCTGCAGCCACTTCAGCAAAAAAATATTCCTTTCTATGTAAAATCTTTCATAGATCCTACCAAAGCAGGAACGAAAGTTGGCGCTTCAGATAAAAATCAAAGCGAAGAATCTTATATTTTAAAAGAACATCAGACCCTTCTGAAAATTTCAACGAGAGACTTTTCCTTCATTGCAGAAGATCATATGAGCTTAATTTTCGGATATTTATCCAAATATAAAATTAAAGTTTCCTTGATGCAGAATTCTGCTATTTCACTGGCTGTATGTCTTGAAGATAAATTTAATAATATAGATGAACTAAACGAAGAACTTCAGAAAGTATTCCGTACAGAAGTGGTAAAAAATGTATCTTTATTTACCGTAAGGAATGCGAAGATGGATCACATTGATCAATTTTACCAGGAAAAAAGTGTATTATTGGAGCAAATATCAAAGAATACACTTCAAATGGTAACACAATAAAACTAATTGCGACTAACCACACACATGAGTTTAATTTCGAAAAACGATTTAATAAAGGCTTCCGGCTTACATAAAATAGGATTTCTTAAAAATCCTGTAGCATCTGCTGTAATGAGCATTGCTAAAATAAATGAAGTAAATAAATTATATGATAAACTGAAAGACAAGGAAGGCAAAGACTTTTTCGATTCATTTGTGAGAGAGCGGAATTTAAGCTATATCGCTTTTGAAGAAGATTTAGCAAAAATCCCGAAAACAGGTCCCTTTATTTTGGTTTCCAACCATCCGCTTGGCGCCATTGACGGAATTCTGATGTGCAAAATCTTATCTGAAGTACGTCCGGATTTCAAGGTAATGGGTAATTTCCTTTTGGAAAAAATAAAGCCGATGGAACCTTATGTAATCTCTGTTAATCCTTTTGAAAACAGAAAAGAGGCTTACAGCAGCTCATCAGGCATGCGCGAAACACTGAAACACCTGCAAAACGGTGGCTGCATAGGAATTTTCCCGGCGGGAGAAGTTTCAAACAAGAATAATCCTTATGGGGAAATTTTAGATAAAGAATGGGAAAAACCCGCGCTTAAGCTCATAAGAATGGCCAAAGTTCCGGTAGTTCCTATGTATTTCCATGCCAAAAACAGCAGAATATTTTATCAGGTAGCCAAGCTTCATCCAAGTCTGCAAACCTTGATGCTTCCCGCAGAAATGATGAATGACAGAGAAAAACCTATCAGAATCAGAATTGGCAAACCTATCGCCGTAAAAGCGATGGATGATATGGAAAGTATTGAAGAGCTGGGCGATTTTCTCAAGCGTAAGGTTTATATGATGAAATCTTACTACGAAAAAAGAAAATCTCTTGCACAAAGCATTAATCTTAAGAATCTTTCGGTAAAATTCCCTTTACTGAAAGAAGAAAATATCGTTCAGAATATCATCGACGAAACCCCAAAAGAAGACATCCTCAAAGACATCAATAAACTGAAAGGTACTGATAAGATGTTTTTCAGCAATGGAAATTATGAGGTTTACTTCACCAAATATGAAGAAATCCCTTCGATCATGAGAGAAATCGGCCGCCAGAGAGAACTCACATTCCGGGCGGTGGGCGAAGGAAGCAACCTTCCTTTCGACTTGGATGAATATGATAAACAATACCATCACCTTTTTCTTTGGGACAATGCCGAAGAAAAACTCGTAGGAGCATACAGAATGGCATTAGGCAGAGAAGTAATGAAAAAATCCGGAATTAAAGGATTTTACACCAGTTCACTGTTTGAATTTGAGCAGGACATCCATCCATTCTTTAAAAAAGTGATCGAAATGGGGCGTGCTTATATCTGCCAGGAGTATCAGCAGAAGCCGCTTCCACTTTTTCTTCTTTGGAGAGGAATTATTCATGTGTGCCTGAGAAATCCGGATCATAAATTCCTTATGGGAGGAGTAAGTATTTCTAATAAATTTTCTGAGTTTTCCAAATCTCTGATGATTGAGTTTATGCGTTCAAATTATTACGATTCTGCTGTAGCTCAATACATTACTCCAAGAAATGAATATAAGGTAAAACTAAGGGACAGAGATAAAAATCTTTTCTTTGATGAGATGGAGTCTGATCTTAATAAATTAGATAAAATCATTGACGATCTTGAACCTGAGCTGAGACTACCGGTTTTAATTAAAAAATATATCAAACAAAACGCAAAAGTTATTGCTTTCAATGTGGATCCTAACTTCAATGATGCGATCGACGGATTAATGTACATCAGAATAAGTGATCTTCCTGAAAGTACGATTAAGCCTGTATTGGAAGAAATGAGTGAAAAGATCCGTAAGGAACAGGAAAATAATTCGGTTGAAAATCAGTAGGTTTTAAGTTTTGTTAAAAAAAGTATTGTTAATACTTGCTTCATATATCAAAACTTCTTACTTTTGCATCACTTTAAAACAACGAAGTAAAAAGAATGGTTTCTTAGCTCAGTTGGTAGAGCAATGGATTGAAAATCCATGTGTCCCTGGTTCGATTCCTGGAGAAACCACAAAAAACCACCTGTAAAAAGGTGGTTTTCTTTTCAAATTTGTTTTTTAGACTTGCAGAGTCTAATAATTGTTATTAGTTTTGCACCACTTCAAAAAAAAGTATTCAATGGTTTCTTAGCTCAGTTGGTAGAGCAATGGATTGAAAATCCATGTGTCCCTGGTTCGATTCCTGGAGAAACCACTTAAAGTCATCTCACATGAGGTGACTTTTTTGTTACTTCATACCAATTAATTCACAATAACCGCACTTCATTTACGTTGAAATTAAGTATATTCGCTTTTTAATTTTTATTGAAAAATGAAGAAGATTGTCTCCGTTTTATTTTTATTGTCCACTATCACAATATTCGCCCAGGAAGCTATTCAATTTCAGGATCTGCCCTTTAAAGATCTGATTGCGAAAGCAAAAAAAGAAAACAAAATTTTGTTTATTGATGCTTATACTTCGTGGTGTGGCCCATGCAAAATGATGGAAAGGAATATTTTCACTAAAAAGACAGTAGGAGATTATTATAATTCCAATTTTGTGAATGCGAGATTTGACATGGAAAAAGGTGAAGGAAGAGAAATTGCTGCAAAATACGGCGTACGATCCTACCCTACTTATCTTTTTCTGAATGGCGACGGAGAACTTGTTTCACAAAATTATGGTTACATGGAAGAAAGTATGTTCATCTCCATGGCGCAGAATATCAATTCACCAAATAACAAGAAAGGTTCTTTAAAAGAACGTTTCGAAAAGGGTGAAAAAGACCCTGAATTCCTGATCAATATTATGAGGCTGAACTCGTCTTCAGATTTTGATTTCGCAAAAAAAGCTTCAGAAAGATATTTTGAAAATAAAGAAAAAACATCCGAGTTGACAAAAGACGACATCGGACTTTTATTATTTTTTCTGAAATCTTCCGAAGACAAAAATTATAAAGTTTTTACCCAAAGAAAAGCTGAGATCATCAAATTTCTACCCGAGGAAACTTATCGTGAATTCGACAATCAGATCAGGCTGGGAAAAATCGTTGAGCAATCCATCGACAGACAAAATAAAAGAATTAATGACGATTATTTCATGAAGCTCGCCGAACCAATTGTAGGGAAACATGATGCAGAAGTTAAGCTCAACCAGACCAAACTCAGCTATTACGAGCAAAATGCAAATTTCCCGGAATATGAAAAAGCAGCGCTTGTTTATTATAAAAATTCTGAAGTTTTTGAGCCTAATGAATTGCTAAAAGCCGCATGGATTTTTTCTGAAAACGTCACCAATCCTGCTTCTCTCAAAAAAGCAACAGAATGGGCAGAAAAATCTGTCATGCGTGGAGAAACCTCAGAAAACACTTATATTCTTGCCAAACTATACTTCCTGACAGGAAACAAAGATCAGGCAAAAGACTTTGCCGAGATGTCGAAGAATATTGCTATTAAGGCACAGAAAGACTCTACTTTAGCGGATACATTATTAAAGCAAATCAATACAAAATGATAAAAATTAAATTCATTACAGGATTACTTACTTTATTTCTATTAGGAAATTTAAATGCTCAGGAACTTGAACAGAGCCATGAAACGAGCGTTTACATAAAAGGTAATGCACTTCTTATTCCTATTGGAATCGTTAATTTAGGCCTTGAACACCAGCTTACCAAAAAAGTTACGGTACAGGGAGATGTTCTGATATCACCATGGAAATCATTTGCAGGACATGAACTGCAGTATTACTCTGTGTCGGCGGAAGGCAGATATTATTTTAATGAAGCTTTTAAACACTGGTATGTAGGAGCCAATATTGCGGCTTCATCGTTTGTATTGCAAAAGTGGAATTATTGGTCTGATGGACCTTATTACAATGATTTTGGAGAAGTTTTTGTCACTTCAAATCTCTACCAGAAAGGATATTCCGTAATATTTGGCATAACAGGCGGATATCAGTTTAAAGTTTCCGACAGGTGGAATATTGATGTTTACGCAGCTATCGGGACATCACAGGATTTCTATAAAGGATACGACAGAACTACAGGAGAACGATACGACAGAAAAGACAATAAATTCAACAGAAGTGGTGAAATTCTACCTTACAGAGGAGGTATCATGATTTCTTATAAATTAAAATAAATCCAATGAAGCTATTCGGAAAAAATCACCTGATTATATGTGTTATTACCTTTGCCATTCTTTTCCTGATGAATTATCTTGGAAACAATGAAGCAGATAAACTGCAAAGAGCTTTAATGATTGGAGCAGCAGGCGTAATAGGCTTATCAATCGGACTACTCATCATGAACAAAGGTAAGAATGATAAAACTCCGCCGCATGATTTTGATTAAGGACAAATGAATGGTAAATTCACTAAAACTCGTGAATTTCTCAAAATTGACTGGCAAAGCAAAATTGACGATTGACCACTCACCTATTTTACTCTTCGTAAACAATATACTTCCTTCTGATTTTCTCAAATCTTTCTAACGCCGGTTTCCATGATGCTTTAATCTCGGAAATGGATTTTCCGGCAACGATCTGTTTCCTCAGCTCGTCATTACCGGCTAAAGTATCGAACCAGAAATTTTTACCCGCAGCAGGTTTCAGAAAAAAGTCAAGGTCAGGGTTCTTATAGTTTTTATAGGCTTTGATCACCCATTCCAAATGTAATGATCTTAAATCTTCAGGATATTTTGAAAGATTTTCTCCAAAACACAGTTTTCCGTTTAAGAAAGGATCTTTTGCTCCGAAATTAGGTTTGGGTGTAAACTGATAGGGTAAATCTTTTGTCCAGGGAGAACCGTAGATCTGAAAAGGCAAATCCGTTCCTCTTCCGACAGAAACCTGAGTGCCTTCAAAAAAACATAAGCTCGGATAGAGATTGATCGATTTGTCATTGGGTAAATTGGGTGAAGGTTTTTCTAAAATTGGATATCTTAACTTTTTATGATAGTTTTTCATCGGAATCAACGTGTACTTTGCCTGAACTTTATTTTCCAGCCACTTTTCTCCGTTTACCATTTTACCATATTCTCCAATCGTTAGTCCATACACTACAGGTACTTCATGCATTCCCACAAAACTCGTCCATTTTTTGTTCAAAACAGGGCCGTCTGTGTAGCCGTCGTGAGGATTCGGTCGGTCAAACACCATCACTTCAACATTATTTTCCGCAGCAGCTTCCATCAGATAAGTCAATGTAGAAATGTAAGTATAAAAGCGAACACCTACATCCTGAATATCAAAAACCACAATATCAATTCCTTTTAATTGTTCAGGTTTTGGCTTTTTATTATTGCCATACAGAGAAATAATAGGAATCCCGGTTTTTACATCTATTCCGTTTTTCACTTTTTCACCAGCATCTGCATCACCTCTGAAGCCATGCTCAGGAGCGAAGATCGATTTAATTTTAATTCCTTTTTTCGCCAAAAAATCAACCACATGCGTTCTGTCGCTCATTAATCCAGTCTGATTGGTAACAACGCCGATAGTTTTCCCCTTCAGCAAAGGCAAATATACTTCCGGCTGATCGGCACCTGTCCTAAAACCGCCTGGAGCTTGAGTCTGAGAATAATATTGTTGGAATACTCCTAAAAAAATTAGGCAAATAAGAAGTAAATTTTTAATTTTGAAATCTAAATTCATAAGCTTGAAATTTCCTTTATATTTCTCTAGAAAAATAGCGTTTTCCAAAGATAACAAAAATAACCTTTCAAGGGTTATCATCTTCATCGGCAGACTTTCTGTAGCGTTGGGAATTATTGTTTCTTTAATTACCGTTTCTACAGGGTTCGGTTCCAAAAAGGCGATCAAAGAGAGACTGGCAGATTTCAGCGGACATATTACCGTAAAGTCTACAAGATCCAATTCCTCATACAATACGTCTGTTCTTGATAATCAGGGGTTGGATATCAAAAAGATCCGCCAGCTTACCGATGTAGAATCTGCGCAGAAATATGCGATGATCACTGGGATTATGCGGAATGAACATAATTTTGCAGGAATTATTTTCAAAGGAATAGGAAAGGATTTTGACAGCCTCAGGTTTAAGAAATTTCTGCTTGCAGGAACTACCCCGACCATTACTGAAAAAGGCTACAATAACGGAGTCGTCATCTCACAGAAAATTGCCAACGACCTGCACCTGAAAGTTAAAGACAGCATTGTTACCGTATTTTCAAAGACCGACCAACAACCCATTTACAGAAAGTTTGAAGTCGTGGGAATCTATAACACTGACATTAAAATGATTGATGATCAGTTCGTCATAGGAGATATCAACCATGTACGGAAAATTCAGGATATGAAGCCGGACGAAGTAGGCGGAATTGATATTTTCTTTAAAGATATAGATGATGTAGACGGCGATTTTCCTGAGATTGAAAAGTTGATCGGCTATAAGAACTACGCAGAAAAAGCTACCGAAAAATTTCCCCAGATCACAGACTGGATTAGTATTTTCGATACCAATATCGCACTGATCATTATTATTATGTTGATTGTTGTGGTGATTAATATCATCATGGTTCTTTTAATCCTTATTATCGAAAGAACCAATTCCATAGGACTTCTTAAAACGCTTGGTGCCAGCAATTCACAAATACGGGCGACTTTTATTAATTATACTTTAATCATTATGATTCCGGGACTTTTATATGGAAATATGATCGGACTTGGGCTGATCCTGATTCAGAAGTTTTTTGGAATTATTAAATTAAATCCTGAGAATTACTACGTAAGTACTGTTCCGGTAGATCTTAATCCGCTCGTTATTATATCTATTTCGTTGGGAATTCTGATTATTTCGGGCCTTGCACTTATCATTCCAAGCTACCTGATCAGTAAGATCTCTCCGGTGAAGGCGATTAAGTATAATTAAGGAAGAATAATGAATGGTCAATTTTGAATGGTGAATTTTGCTTCGCAAGTGAATTTAGAATCACAGAAAAATTGACAATTGACTCGCAGAAATTAACCATTGACAGTAAAGGTGAATGATGAATTTGCTTCACTTGTGAATTTATCTATAGGAGGCTGATTAATTTAATCCCTACCATCCTTAAGCCCAATAAAATTTAAAGCCGTATCTTTGCTGTTCTTTAAAAAACATTTATGAAATACGCAAACAACATCCTCGAAACTATAGGAAATACGCCACTGGTAAAACTGAATAAAGTTTTGGGTGAAGATTTTCCTGCATTAGTTTTGGCAAAGGTGGAGACCTTCAATCCCGGGAATTCCGTGAAAGACAGAATGGCCGTGAAAATGATTGAAGACGCAGAAAAAGACGGAAGACTGAAGCCGGGTGGAACCATCATTGAAGGAACTTCCGGAAATACAGGAATGGGGCTGGCTCTTGCCGCGATCATCAAGGGATACAAATGTATTTTTGTAACCAACTCAAAACAATCAAAAGAAAAATGTGATATTCTACGGGCTGTAGGTGCTGAAGTTATTGTCTGTCCTACCGATGTAAAACCTACCGATCCTCGTTCTTACTATTCTGTTTCTAAAAGACTGGCAAAGGAAACTGAAAACGGCTGGTATGTGAATCAATATGATAATTTATCCAACAGAGCTGCGCACTATGAATCTACAGCTCCTGAGATCTGGGAACAGACCGAAGGTAAGTTGACTCACTTCGTAGTTGGAGCAGGAACAGGAGGTACGATTACCGGATGCGGAACATTCTTTAAGGAGAAAAATCCTGACATCAAAGTGATCGGGGTTGATACGTACGGATCTATCTTAAAGGAATATCACGAAACCGGTGAGCTTCATTACGATCATGCCTACACTTATATTACAGAAGGAATCGGGGAAGATATTATACCTGAAAACTATGATATGGCTGTTATCGATCATTTCGAAAAAGTAACGGATAAAGATGGCGCTATCTATGCAAGAAAGCTGGCAAAAGAAGAAGGGATTTTTTGTGGATACTCCGCAGGAAGCGCCATTGCTTCTCTTGTACAGATGAAAGATCAGTTCACGAAAGACGATGTCATCGTAGTTCTTCTTCACGACCACGGATCCAGATATGTCGGAAAGATCTACAACGACGAGTGGATGAAAGAAATGGGCTGGCTGGATTAATCAACCGGTATTCCTATCAATAATAAAAGAACTCAGAGCAAAAATGTTCTGAGTTCTTTTATTTTATTAAATTATTTCTGGCAGATATTTATTCGTTAATCCTCTGCTTCAAAACCTGCTTTAAGAAACTGTAGTCCTTCTCATTCATCGATTTTCTGGGAAACATATAACTGTATTTTCCCTCGATGCTGATGAATTCGTTATTGCTGTCGAAAAATTCAAAATCTTTCCATTCGCTGGTTTCTTTGTCACCGTCGATATTGACCGTAAAAAATTGATCGTCGAATCTGATCTCGTAAAGGCTGCAGTTTTCAAGTTTGGCTAAATAACGTCCAACCTGCTTCTTCCATCTGGAAACTTTATTGATGCTTACCGAAAGAAAAACAGCACAAAGAAGGAACAGAAAACTCACGAAGTATAAAATCCCTGCTTTCTCTTTGCTGAAATCATCTCTGAAAAACAGCAATATCAGTAAAATAAGGCCGACTACAATAGTCGTTACTGTTTTCCCACGGTTGGTTGATGAAAAGAACAGGCTTCCCTGATTTCCACTGAAATATATTTCTTCAAAATCCTGCCTTCTGGGCTTCAGAACGATCATTCTCTCTTCACTCATATTGATTAATTATGGATACAAATATAAGTTTTTCCCCTCCACACTCATACTCTAAAACTCAACCCTCCTGATATTTATCACTGATCGCCGAAAGCTTAGTCATCAGCTCACGGTTCTTCTGCTTCAGGTCTTCCATTTTCCGCAGCATATCGTGAATTACTTCAAGCCCGGGAAGATTGATCTCCAGATCGTAATGCCAGTTGGTAAACCTTTCAAAAGAAGGCAGATCTTCGTACATGAGATATAGGATTTCGTTTTCCGTATGAATATTCAGCAAGCCGGAATCTACCAGTTCATCAAAAAAAGTAATCTCAATATTGTATATTTTTACGAGTTCTTCGCGTGATATTCTTTCATTCATGACTTAGGAATTTTTTAGTTGTTCGAAAAGTTGTTTCTGCTTATCGGTAAGGTTCGTAGGCAGTTTCACGTCGTACGTCACAAACAGATCACCGAACTGTCCTTCTTTTTTGTACACCGGAAAGCCCTTTCCTTTTAATCTTACCGTGACTCCGTTCTGCGTTTCGGGTTTTACTTTTAGGTTAACGCTTCCCATCAGCGTATTGACTTTTACGTCGCCACCCAAAACTGCTGTATACAGATCAATGGAAACCTTTGTCTTTAAATCGTCTCCGATTCTTTCAAAATCCGGATCTGTCGGAATAGTAAAGGTAATATACAGATCACCGTTGGGACCTCCGTTATAGCCGGGGCTTCCATGCCCTTTCAGTTTAATTTGTTGTCCGTCGTAGACTCCGGCAGGAATTGTGATTCTTACTTTTTTTCCGTTAATATCAAAGGTCTGCTGATGGGCAGTCGCAGCATCTTTTAGGCTAAGATTCAACTCTGCGTGTACATCCTGCCCTTTAAACTTCCCGGATGCGCTCCCTCTCGAACTTCTTCCGAATCCTCCTGCTCCACCGAACATACTCTGGAAAAAATCGGAAAAATCTTCCCCTTCTCTAAAATCTGCACCTGAAAAACCGCCACCAAAATCATTATCCTGGCTCTGGTACTGCCTTTGCTGCTGCTGTGCCTTTTCATACTCTTCGCCATGCTTCCAGTGTTCGCCATATTTATCGTATTTAGCTCTGTTTTCAGGATTGCTGAGTACCTCATTGGCCTCATTAATCTCTTTAAATTTCCTTTCAGCCTCCTTATCATCAGGATTAAGGTCGGGATGGAGTTTTCTTGCGAGTTTGCGATAGGCTTTTTTAATATCGTCCTGAGTTGCACTTTTGTCAACACCTAAAATTTTATAATAGTCTATATAAGCCATAGAAACGTTTTACTCAAATTTAAGGATTTTACAGGGGAAATTTATACAATGGAGTGTTAAAATAAAGCTATCTTTGATCAAAAAGCGCCACATGAAAGAAGTCCTGAAAAACTACTCCGGAATCCTGCTTTTACTTCTGGGCATCACTGTCGGAAGTATTATCGGTATTGTTGCACCACAGGCTGTAGAGTATCTAAAACCTGTGGGAGATATATTTCTGAATTTACTTTTCGTGAGTGTTGTGCCTCTCGTCTTTTTTGCTGTTTCCAACTCCATTGCTTCGCTTGAGCAGCAATCAAAGTTTGGAAAGATTATTTTTACTATGGCGCTAACGTTCTTGTTTTTCATTTTAACGGCAGCTGTTTTTACGATCTGCGCGGTGTATCTGTTTCCTGTTTCGGGTGTTTCCGGAAGCAAGGAAGTAATCGAAGAAGTAGCCTCTGCCGACAGTTGGGGCAACAAGATCGTAAGTTTCTTTACAGTGGGCGAATTTACACAGCTTTTTTCACGACAGAATATGCTGGCGTTGCTTATTTTTGCATTTATGACAGGCTTCTCGGCAAGGAAGACAGGAGAACGCGGTCAACCTTTCAGAATGTTTATTGCTTCAGGATATGAAGTGATGAAAGAGCTTCTGTTATTAATCATGAAAGCGGCTCCTATTGGCTTGGGTGCTTATTTTGCCTATCAGGTAGCTACTTTGGGACCTCAGCTTTTCGGATTTTATGCTAAACCTTTGGGTCTTTATTATATTGCAGGCGTTATCTACTTTCTGGTATTTTTCTCATTGTATGCCTTTATGGCCGGAGGAATTAGCGGGATAAAGATTTTCTGGAAGAATGCCATTTACCCAACGGTAACAGCATTAAGTACCTGCAGCAGCTTTGCCACTATGCCCGCAAATCTGCAGGCGGCATCTAAAATCGGGATTCCCAGTCAGATCTCCAATATTGTGATTCCGATCGGGACTACGCTTCATAAAAACGGATCTTCTATGTCTTCGATCATTAAGATCTATGTTGCTTTTATGATTATCGGCAGAGATTTTTTTGATCCGATGAATCTGCTTTTAGCTTTAGGCATTACCGTTTTCGTTAGTATTGTAGCGGGCGGAATTCCTAATGGCGGATATATCGGCGAGATGCTGATGATCTCGGTGTATAAACTTCCCCAGGAAGCCATTCCTGCTGTGATGATTATCGGAACATTGGTAGATCCTTTGGCAACGGTTTTAAATGCAGTCGGACAATTGATTGCATCGATGTTTGTCAACAGGTTTGTGAAAGTTTGACGCAGTTTTGAGTCATGTATTTAAAACCCCTGACGATCTTTCACAAAAAACCTGCGCAGCTTTCATGCAAAAGGTGCGCAGGTTTGGGGCAACTCCTGCTTAGGTTTGAAGTAAAACCTGCGCAGGTTTTGTACGCTTACTTGTCTTTGGTAAAAGAGGCCGTATTGAGAGCATCGGTAATTCGTTTACCGGGACGGTAATTTACTTTGGCTCCTTTGATAAGGTTTACATTAAATTTGTCTTCACTTTCGGCACCGCCACTGCTGAGACTGGGATAGAAACTCCCTAGTTTGTCGAGCCTGATGATTTTGCTGTTGGCAAGCTCTTTCTGAATGACGTTTTCGAGAGCAATGATGACCCCCCGGATATCTGCTTCACTGAGGGCAGAGAATTTTTCGATTTCTTTTACGAGATCATCGACGGTCATTTCACCATCGGTTTTTACCTGAGCATACCATCTTTTTGTTCCTCCGCCAGTTACGCCTGGCTCACCGCGTTCAATCACTGTGTACTTAATAGACATTTGGGTTAATTATTTAGATTAAGGGATAAACTTAATGAAATAATTAATACAAAAACCCTCTGTAGACAAACATCTACGAGCTTGTAGAAATATATCTATAACCCGTTGTGCATTTTGATTCATTTTCGTCACTTCGAGTAGATTTTTGAAAAAAATCGGATTGAGAAGTTTCACTTTAAGTCACCTTTACTCACAGATTCTCGATACATTTTTCTTCGCTTCGCTGCGAAAAACACTCGAATTGACGAATCCAATATCAAAAATTTTTCAAAATGCCCAACTGATATGATGCAAATAGAAGGAAACGGATTATCGCAATGATATTGTTGAAAATATATTCAAAAGCAATGTATGCGAATCATCATTCTTTTAAGGTTTATTCACTTCGTTTTACCGGCTCCAGATTCTCCAGTTCTTCAGGGGTAAAGAGTCGGTAATGAACTTTGAATGTTTTGCCTAAAGGTGTTTCGAGGGAGAATCCACCGGGTCCGAAGCCGTCGGTAACGTCCAGTGTAAAATGAGAGTATTGCCAATATTCGAACAGATCACGGTCGATCCAGAATTCATGATTGTGGATGGTGCCAATCATGGCATCATTCATTCTCGGATAAAACCCGCCTTTTTCGAAGCATTGCGGCTGCGTTCCTTCGCAGCATCCGCCCGCCTGGTAGAACATGAGATCGCCGTATTTCTTCTCCAGTTCCCAGATTACTTCTAAGGCTTTTTCTGTAGCTGAAAGTCTTGATATTTTAGGTTTCATAATTTTTCTTTTGTTTTTATGTTTTAATGTTCTTTTGTTTCAAGACAAAAGAACCAAAAATTCAAGACCTGGAAACTACGGCTAAAAATGAAGTCTGTTCTCTAAAAATTCTAAACTTGCGCGAATTCTGAATTTGTTCTTCGGTTCAATATTGTTGTCGCGCTTCAAACACTAGAATTTTATTAACGTTCACAGAATTAATTTTCTTTACGCCTACGCTTCCTAAGTCGATTTTTTATAATGCTTTCTTTACCGTAAAGATCATACATAATATTATTTTTTTATTAGAAGTTCTTTTATCCTAAACAAAAGAACCAAAAGTTCAAGACCTGGAAGCTACGGCTAAAAATGAAGTCTGTTCTCTAAAAATTCTAAAACTTGCGCGAATTCTGAATTTGTTCTTCGGTTCAATATTGTTGTCGCGCTTCAAACACTAGAATTTTCTTAACGCCTACGCTTCCTAAGTCGTTCATGAAATTAAAAAAAGTTCGGCGAAATTTCATTTCGCCGAACCAGACATTGTCATCATTAATTTGCACTTCCGGCAATATCGAGAACGATCCTTCCGTCGATCTGTCCTTTTTTCATTTTATCAAAGACCTCGTTGATATCTTCCAGTTTTGCAGCCGTAACCGTTGCTTTTACCAATCCTTCGTTGGCAAAATCAAGCGCCTCCTGAAGATCTTTCCTTGTTCCGACAATCGAACCTCTTACAGTAATTCTCTTAAGCACCGTTTCGAAGATCGGAAGCTCAAATGAACCGGGAGGAAGGCCGTTCAGCGCAATAGTTCCCTTTCTTCTGAGGACGTCAATTCCCTGCTTAAAAGCGATAGGGGAAACAGCCGTAATCAATGCGCCGTGCATTCCGCCGACTTCTTTATGTAGGTATTCTCCAGGATCTGTGTTTCTTGCATTGACTACCAAATCTGCCCCTAATTTCTTTGCCAGTTCCAATTTATCATCAGCAACATCAATGGCTGCCACATGCATTCCCATTGCTTTTGCATACTGAACGGCGACATGTCCCAATCCTCCGATTCCGGAAATAGCCACCCATTCTCCGGGCTTGGTTTCGGTTTCTTTTAATCCTTTATATACAGTAACACCGGCACAAAGTATGGGCGCAATTTCTAAAAAGTTGACATCACTCTTCAAATGTCCCACATATCTTGAATCTGCAATAACATA
The DNA here is from genome assembly GCF_977014045.1 of Chryseobacterium lineare. Lineage (NCBI taxonomy): Bacteria > Pseudomonadati > Bacteroidota > Flavobacteriia > Flavobacteriales > Weeksellaceae > Chryseobacterium > Chryseobacterium lineare. The sequence continues at coordinate 2,264,847 of NZ_CDRNIQ010000001.1, forward strand.
TTCTGCAAAGCCACCATCAACACTGTAGCCACCATTCTTTTGAGCTTCACAAAGGGTTTCCCATCCTGTAATGCAGTAATCGCAGCATCCGCAGGCAGAATACAGCCAAGGCACTCCTACCGCATCTCCTTCCTTCACATAAGCTTCGGGACCACATGCGACAACAATTCCTACTCCTTCATGTCCGGGGATTAAAGGCATTTTGGGTTTTGCAGGCCAGTCGCCATCGACAGCATGAAGGTCTGTATGACAAACCCCGCAGGCTATCACTTTTACCAGTACTTCATATCTTCCGGGTTCGCGTACCGGAACTTCTTCAATTTTTAACGGCTGACCGTACCCTTGTACCACCGCTGCTTTCATCGTTTTTGGAATCATATTCTGAGTTTTATTTTTAGTTTAGTTTTTGTTTTTAATTGACCACAGATCACACAGATTTGCGTTATCTGCATAATCTGCGGGAGTTCTCTATTACGCTCGCAGATTTAGCAGATTTTTTTGTATGCAGATCTGAAAACCTGTGCAATCTGTGGTTAGAATATATCTTTAAAAGTCTATTTTACCTCCAGCAGATTACACGGATTCCAATTACCCTACTATTTAAAAGAAACCTAATTTATTTTTGTTGTATGAGATGAGCATATTTTTGGTCTGGCGGTAATGATCGAGCATCATCTTGTGGTTCTCTCTTCCGATTCCCGATTGTTTGTATCCTCCGAACGGTGCTCCTGCAGGATAAGAGTGGTACTGATTGACCCAAACTCTTCCCGCCTGGATCTTACGCGGAATATTGTACAGCTGATGCGCATCTCTCGTCCATACTCCCGCTCCAAGTCCGTAGATGGTATCGTTGGCAATCTTAATAGCGTCTTCTTCGTCTTTGAAAGTCGTGAACGCCAGCACAGGGCCGAAAATTTCTTCCTGGAAGATTCTCATTCTGTTGTTTCCTTTAAAAATCGTTGGCTGGATGTAATAACCGTCTTCAAGTCCTTCCCCAACATTATTGACATCACCTCCTACGAGAACTTCCGCGCCTTCTTCTTTTCCTAACTTGATATAGGAAAGAATTTTATCTTTCTGAATTTTAGATGCCTGCGCACCCATCATCACTGTTTTATCCAAAGGATTTCCTACTTTGATGGCTTTTACCCTTTCGATCACTTTCGCGATGAATGCATCTGCAATATCTTCCTGAACGAGTAATCTTGACGGACACGTACAGATTTCTCCCTGATTCAGGGCGAAAAGAACGGCTCCTTCGATCGCTTTATCTAAAAACTCGTCATCAGCATCCATTACGGAACTGAAGAAAACGTTTGGTGATTTACCTCCCAACTCTAAGGTTACAGGAATAATGTTTTCTGTCGCATACTGCATTACGAGGCGACCTGTCGCCGTGGAACCTGTAAATGCGGCTTTGGAAACTTTAGGATTGGTTACTAAAGCCCTTCCTAATTCTGCCCCAAAACCATTAACGATATTCACGACTCCTGCAGGCAGCAGATCTCCTATGACTTCCATTAAAACCATGATGGAAATTGGGGTGCTTTCCGCAGGTTTCAATACGACACAGTTTCCTGCCGCCAGGGCCGGAGCCAGTTTCCATACTGCCATCAGAATAGGGAAATTCCAAGGAATGATCTGAGCGATAACTCCAAGCGGTTCGTGAACGATGAGAGAAACAGTGTCTTTATCCAGTTCGTTATGCGATCCTTCATCTGCTCTGATGACTGAAGCAAAGTATCTGAAATGATCAACTGCTAACGGTAAATCTGCAGCCAGCGTTTCTCTCACTGCCTTCCCGTTGTCTATCGTTTCCACTGTTGCCAGGTATTCCAGGTTTTGCTCAATTCTGTCTGCGATTTTATTTAAAATAACACTTCTCTCAGTAGATGAGGTATCTTTCCAGGTCTGGAATGCTTTTTCCGCGGCATTTACCGCCATTTCAAGATCTTCTTTTGAGGAATGTGCAGCCTGTGTAAACTGCTTTCCGTCGATTGGCGACACCACATCAAAATATTCACCGTTCAAAGGTGCGGTAAATTTGCCGTCAATATAGTTATCGTATCTTTTTTTGAACTCAGGCCATTGCAATAATGTCTCTGATTGTTGTTGTGTTGTTGTGCTCATATTCGTACAATTTTTAATTTTTCTGTATAGCCAAATTACATTTACACATCTTATTCGGATAGCATAATCGTACAAAAAAACTTCAAAATCGTGCAGAACAGCAATTTTATAGTTTCATTAACACTCATTAAATACCATATTTTCTTATATTTGAGATATATGGCAACAGAAAATGTTTAGAAATGAATGATCATAAATTTTTACTCAAAACCCCTGAATTAAAGACGGAAAACCAACTTTTAAGCATGGTGGAAAACCAGACTACATTCAATCTGAACAATTGTGAATTCAGCATATATGAGACTCACAAAGCTGCTTTTGACATAAAACTGCATTTTGAAACCATAGCCTTCACCGCTATGCTTCGCGGAAAAAAGCATATGAAACTTGATAATAAGACAGGTTATTTTGATTATTATCCCGGGGAGAGTGTTTTAGTATCGCCCGGAGAAACCATGGTCATTGATTTTCCCGAAGCGGATGAAACACCATCACAATGTATTTCTCTAAGCCTTAACCCCGATTTTATTGAAAATTCTCTTAATCATCTGAATTATCATTTCCCTAAAACAGACGAAACTTCACAATGGAATATTGAACTGGATGAATATTTTCTCTTTAATAACAAATCTTTAGCCTCCGCCACCAACAACATCATGCGCATTGCTATGGATGATAATTCCCAGAAAGATATCATGGCAGATTTTGCTTTGAAAGAGCTTTTAATTCGGCTCATGCAAACCCAGGCGAGAAGCATGATGGAGAAAAATATTGCGAAAAACAAGTCCAGAATCGGTTTTGTGGTAGATTATATCAGGAAGAACCTTCATCAGAAACTTTCCATTGAAAGCATTGCAAAGCTTGCTTATGTGAGCAAATCAAATTTCTTCAGAATGTTTAAAGATGAACTGGGAACTTCGCCGAATGAATTTATCCTTCAGGAGAGAATCAGCAGGGCAAAAGAATTACTAAAAAGCCGGAACAGCATAAAAGAAACGGCCTACCAGACAGGTTTTTCGGATACCAACTATTTCACAAGAGTTTTTAAACAGCTTGTAGGTGTGACACCAAAAAGTTATCAGGATAAAACAGTTTATCTGAATAACCAACACTAGCTTTCCTAAAAATCATTCATATTTGTTACGACTGAAAAAGAAAAAAGCATCCCGGGAATAGAGATGCTTTGCAGTAGTTTTATTTTTGATAGTGATAATATCTTGCTCCTTTTAAGACAGGATTTTCCAGTTCGACATATTTCAGGCCGAAGCCTTTGAAGTTTTCGTTTACAGATTTATTAAGCTGCTTTCGGTGAAGTTTCTCATAGGTTTCAAAATTGATTGACTGTCTGTTTTTCAATTCTTCAAACAAGTTCCATTTTGCGACAACACTTTTCCAGTTTTCAGAAACTTCGCCTGCAAAAACTTTTGATTTTGAACCGCTTCCGTATCCTAAAAACCCGATTTCCTGTCCTTTCAATTCTTCATTTTCGTTAAAAGAAGTCTGCAACGCGGAAAGCATTGCCATAAAAATGGATGCCGTGTACATATTTCCTATTTCTGAAGACGCTCTCTGTGACTTTTCTATTTTTTCATTAATAAAACTGATATACTCTTCCGATTTTGCTACGGCTTTTTGCTCTTCGGGAGTTTCGTATGACAAACCGTTTTCTAAACTGTAAATTTCCGTAAAAACCCTTTTGCCATGAAAAGCATACGGAAGATGAAAAATAAGATATTTCCAATTTTCGTACGGCTTATTTTTTCCTGTCAGTTCTTTGTAATGTTCGTAAGCTTCCTTTATCCTGTCCTGGTAACACTGATTGGAATACTGACCATCGAATACCGGCTCATCAGTGAAAATCTCTATTTTTTCAGGATACTTCTCTGGAGCATTTACCAGATTTTCTTTTTTAAAATGGCGTCTTGGTTTGAAGAAATCAAAGACACTTTCTGTAGCAATTCCCCAATGATTTTCAATCTCCATAAGATCCGGCTTGGCGGAAACCAAAACGGCTACTGCACCACCGCCCTGTGTATATTCGCCGGACGAAGCCAGTTCGTATTTTGCATAATCACTTGCAATTACAACTGCTTTTTTATCAGGATTTACCCGTACAAAATCGAGTGAATTGTGAAGCGCATCCACAGCACCAATACAAGCGAAAGTCATGTCTACGACGTCACAGTTTCTGAAACATCTCTTTCCATATTTTTGTTCGAGCACCTCTTCAACCATCTGCATGGCGTAAGAAGCCGTTGGTTTTGCCGCATCCAGAGCGCTTTCGGTTCCCAGGTAAATTCTTGCAATTTCTTTTGGATTGATGTGATAATCTTCTATCAATTTTAACAGTGCTTCTGCCGCAAAGGTCGCCGCATCTTCATGTACATCAGGAAAGCCCATTTTATGCAGACCAAGCCCCTTTTCCAATTTGGCGGGCTCTATTCCTCTTTTTTCAGCTAAATCTTTAATTTCCAAATACAAAGAAGGCACATAATAGCTTGCCGCCTCAATTCCAAAAGTCATATTTTTTTAATTTGATACGAATTTAAAAAATGTAAACGTTTAATCAGTAATGATTTTTACGAAATTTTCAAAGTATGATTTAAATTAGATAAAAATATAACATTGGTTTTATCCAATGAAAAAGCACCTCCTAAGAGATGCTTGGGTGTAAATTATTAATTAAACTTATAAGTCGTTTAGATTAATCATGTTCTTAAATGCATCCGTTAAAATCATAAATATTTCCGGTTAGCATTTTCGTAAACAAATTTACATTATAAAAACATATAAATAAAATAATTTAATTAAAATTTAAATAAACTCAATTCCATACTATAAAAATAACCACCGTAAAGACAGTGGTTATGGTATTTATAGCAGAAATATACTTATTATTTAAATTCTTCAATCGATTTGTTGATAAGATCTACCTGCTTGTTCAGACTAGCCGCATTTTGTGGATTTTGCTTAAGAACTTCCATCTTTTTGTTGAGTCCGTCTTTCAGCATCTGAGAGATCATCATTTTCACCTGAGGATTATTGGTAATGTCAGATTTTGCCCGGCTTAACATTTTGGTTATGCTTTCCGTAGCTTTTAAATTGTCGGAACTCATAATCCAATTATATCCATCTTCTGCAGATTTTCCTAATTCAGCATTCTGGAATTTTATGAAAGGATAAAATGCAGCAAACTGAGCAATATTAGACATTTGAGAAGTTACCTTATTCTGTACGATGATCGGCAACATTTGTCCTACCAAGGTTTCTGAAGCGCCTTCCAGATCAATTTTATCGGCATATGCCTTTGCTTTTGCGGGATCAACAGTAATAATAGCACCAACAGAACTGCCTTTTACGGAATTGGAAACAGCATTCACTCCTTTTTCAAAAATCGGCATGTATTTTTTATCCTTTGTCTTTGCTAACGCTGCAATTGCTGCAGACTGCACAAGTGTCTTAGGATCATTTGCTGCCAGTTTTTCAACATCTGCTCCTAATGCTTTTAATTGTTCCGGGTTGGAAAGATCCATCAACTGAAGAGCCTTAATTCTTGTTCTGAAAAAAGGATCTTTAATCGCTGCCGCCAATAATTTTGTCGCCGCAGGATTTTTTCCTACTTGGTCTTTAATTCCGTTTAATGCATTATATCTGCTTTTAAATTCTTTAGAACCTGTAAACTGCATCAGATATTGCTCGGGAGTTTTGGTGTCTTTAATGTCAGCCAGTAAAACACCGTCTGCATTGATATTTACCAGGTCTGCATTTTTAGAAACATCAAAATTGAATGTATTCTTAGCTGTGGCATTTACCCAGACATTGTATCTTTTGGGCTTTCCGTTTTCATAAACATCGATTGCAAGAGGAAACTGGAAGGGCTGTTCCTGTGTCTGCTCAACGATCACGGCAATCTGTTTTTTTATCGGCTCAAAAGTGTATGAATAATTGATTTTCGGGTTTCCGCTTCCGAAATACCACTGATTGAAGAACCAGTTCATATCTTTTCCTGAAACTTTTTCGAATGACAATCTCAACTGATGAGCTTCTGCATTCTGATATTCATTGGTTTTCAGATAATCCTGCATTCCGGCAAAGAAAGCATCGTCTCCAAGATAATTTCTGAGCATATGAAGAATTCCGCCTCCTTTCTGATACGTTACCAGATCAAAAACATCTTCCCTTGAATCATAATTGAATCTAACGAGATTTTTATCAAAATTCCCCGGCGTATGTATGTACATATTAACATCTTTCATCTGATGATAATCTGCCTGATCTTTTCCGTATTTATGTTCGTTCCATAAATATTCCGAATAATTGGCAAACGATTCATTTACCGTTAAATTACTCCAGCTTTCTGCCGTCACCAAATCTCCAAACCATTGATGGAATAGTTCATGAGCAATGGTATCTTCCCAGGTATTTTCGTCAATAAGCTGTCCGGGCTTCTGAAGAATATCACTTCCGTGAAGGGTGGCTGTGGTATTTTCCATTGCTCCGCTTACATAATCTCTTCCTGAAATCTGTGCATATTTTGCCCACGGATAATCGTAGCCTAATCTTTTTGAGAAAAACTCAATCATTTCCGGCGTATTTCCGTAGATCTGCTTTGCATAAGGCTCGTATTCTTTTTCGATGTAATAATCTACAGGAATATTTCTCCATTTATCCTTTACGATAGCATATTCCCCAACGCCCATGAAAAATAAATACGTCGAGTGTCTCTTATCCATCACCCAATGATCCGTTCTCAAACCGTTGGATTCTTTCTGGGATTCTTTCAGGATACCGTTTGACAGGGTAACGTATTTATCAGGAACCGTCATATAGATTTCCTGTGTTGTTTTCTGATTAGGCTTGTCGATGGTAGGAAACCATGCGGAAGAAGATTCCGTTTCTCCCTGTGTCCAGATCTGCGTAGGCATATCAGGATCTTTTCCTTGTGCATTGATAAAATACAGGCCTTTTGCATCATTGATAGCAGCGCTTCCTTCCTGTTTTACTTCGTTCGGACGGGCTGTGTATTTAATGTAAACGGTATAATCCTGATTTTTCGCGTACGTTTTATCTAAAGTGATCTTTAATACATCATCTTTATATTCATATTTTAAAGGAGACTTTTTACCGTTCATATCCAAAGCCACTTCATGAATCAGCATTCCTTTGGCATCCAGCGTGAGTTCTCCCGAAGGGTAGAAAAATGGAGATGCGGTGAGCCATTCTTCACCGTTCATCTGCTCTTTCTGATAGTCGAAATTGACTTTAAGTTTGGTATGTTTAAGTTCTGTTGCTTTCGTATGAGTGGCTCTGTAGACCTTTTCTCTTCCGGAAGTTTCAGTTTGTGCCGCTACATTTGTGGAAAAGAAAATTCCTAAAAGAGCGATCGATAAAATGGCTTTTTTCATTATGATTAAAAATTATTTTTTCGTTAAAATATCAAAAATATCATTGACCAGCGTCTCGTAATCTCCTTTCTTGAACTGCTCTTTGGTTTTTGCAAAAGCTTTTTTCAGTTCACTTTCCGGGTTTTCGTCGTCAATAATTTCTGCCGATGCAACGCCTTTCAATTGAAGAATTACGTTTTTCAGTACTTCAGCATCTGCATTTTCTTCGATATTTATTTTTAAATGTTTCATGATTTATTTGTGATTAGATTCTTTATGAATGCTTAGAATCAATTTCTCCAAATTTAAAACTTATTTCACAAAGAACGGACTTTATGAAAATATTAAGAAATATTTTTTTTTTAACTTTAATAATTGACATAAATGTCTTTCTATCAATGAAGCCCATCAAAATATATTCTTCATCGATTTATTTTCCCACATAAAGCCATAAAGCACTAGAAAAACAACAAATTAAATTTGACTACCTCTTCAGAGTTGTTGATTGCTCATTCTAAACGCTTGATTGCTTCATCGAAATGATTGAGGGACCGTTCGAGGTGGCTGATTTCTTATTCGAAATGTTTGACTGATCCATCAAAGTGGTTGAAAGCCCCAACGAACTGATTGAAAACGCTCAATTGAATGGCAGATTAATTATTTTGACCTGATTATTTTTTCATTTTTATACAGAAATATTATTTTGCAGTCTTTTTTTCTTTCCACATTATACACATGGATTTTTTCGGGATTGATGCCGTTCATCTCGCAAAGCATAGGCGCTTCCCAGTTGTTATAGAAAACAGGTTCTCTGAAGGTAAAACCAGGGTTGTTTTTAAGCTCATGAAACATCCGGTAATCTAAACAGATTTCACCGCTTTCGATATGGTTTTCTTTAACAGCAACCTTTAGTTTGCTAAAAAGCTCATGATTAAACTGACTGGCATATATCCATGAATTTTTAACATTAATATTTGTTACTATTAAAACAAAAGAAATCATACTGAAAACTAGAGCGATTGATTTGTTTGGCAGATTCATTTTAACTGCTGTAACAACAACTGCCGCAATGATGAATAAAGTATAGAAAAGTCTTACAGCTCCCAAATTCCGGTTGTCAAATCCGAAAACGGTTGGAATATACGATGAAAAAAGAAAAACGCTCAACGCTGAAAGTATGGCAAGAAAAGATATTATTCCTATATTTTTTAAATGTCGATATTGATTTTTAAAATCATATCCGCAAAATACTTTGTAGACCAACAAAGACATTAGTAATGCGAATATCCATTCCCAGAAATGGAGTTTTTTAAAGTTCAGAATTCCTTTATACATTCCCAGGAAAATATCTTTAAAAAATAACCTTATAGAATAGAAAGAAACCTGCATTACTCTTTTAAATTCAAAGATCTTACTTATCTCATCCCGCTGGTAAGAATGTACAAATACCACCGGCTGAATTACTTTTCTGAAAATAATAATAGCTCCCAATGTTAATATAATGAACAAAATTCTTTTTCTATTTTCTCTAATCATAAATAAATGGAGAAGTAACAAAGGCAGGAAAATTTCATAGCATAATACTGAAGCTATAAAAAACAGCGAACTCAGCAGTAATTTTTTGCGGATATACAAGAAATAAATGCTCAATGAAAAAAAGATCGTTGCTAAATTTGAATTGAGCATAATCGACGAAAACTGAATGCTTGTACCAATTACAGAGCAGGAATAAAGTAAAGTAATCAGACTGGCCAGTTCTTTTGAAAATATTTTCTGAGCGACTGCATATATCACCATCAGGGAGAGCGGAAAAAAGAATATACCAAGCCTATAAAATGACTCATGATATCTAGAAAGATACATCAACGTTCCGGTTACGATTCCAGAAACGGGTCTGGCAGCCATTGTCGCGGAGTCCAGAAAAGAATAAATAAAGCTGAAATAAGACTGTGAAATGAATTTGGATTCATACACTTTACTCAAATCATCTGCCACAATTACTTTCTCAATAAAGACCGACAAACTGATGTAAAGCGTATAAATAATGATTAAAATATTCAGAAATATCCCGGAATTGTCAATGTTTTTTTTCATGGTATTTTTCCCAAAATTTGTGTTAGAAACTTTAGATCAAAAATAACAGAATTAAAACAATTATAAAAAGGAATTCAGAAATTAAATATTAGATAGCTACCGGCGCTTTTATTCCCGGATGCGGATCGTAATTTTCCAGTGTAAAGTCTTCAAAATCAAAATCAAAAATATTTTTAATTTCAGAATTAAGCTTCATCGTCGGAAGCGGTCGCGCTTCTCTGGCAAGCTGTTTCTTCACTTGTTCAAAATGATTATTGTAAATATGAACATCTCCGAAAGTATGCACATAATCACCAACCTGCAGATCACAAACCTGCGCCACCATCATCAGTAATAAAGCATAGCTTGCAATATTGAAAGGAACCCCAAGAAAAACATCGGCACTTCTTTGATAAAGCTGCAGCGACAGTTTCCCATCGGCTACATAAAACTGAAACAAAGCATGACAGGGCGCTAAAGCCATATTCGGGATTTCGGCAACATTCCATGCAGAAACAATCAGTCTTCTGGAATCAGGATTTTTTTTGATCTGATCAATCACTTCTGTGATCTGGTCTACCACTTTTCCGTCTGCCCCGTTCCAGCTTCTCCATTGTGCGCCGTAAACAGGTCCCAAGTCACCATTTTCATCCGCCCACTCATCCCAGATAGAAACACCGTTGTCTTTAAGATATTCAATATTGGTGTCTCCTTTTAAGAACCAAAGCAATTCATAAATAATAGATTTCAGATGCACCTTTTTCGTCGTTACAAGCGGAAAACCTTTCGACAGATCATATCTCAGCTGATATCCGAAAACACTTCTTGTTCCAGTACCGGTTCTGTCGGTTTTGTCTGTTCCGTTATCTAAAATATGCTGTAAAAGGTCTAGGTAATTCTGCATTGAAAAATGATTTATGCCTCAAATTTAAAGAAAGAAATTTGAAAATGTATTAAAAAAAGCATCCATTTTGATGGACGCTTTGTATTGCTGAAAAGTATAATTTCTATTAAACTGCTGTATAACCACCATCTACAAGATAGTAACCACCGGTCATAAAAGAAGATTTTTCTGAACTTAGGAACAGTACCAATTCTGCTACTTCTTCAGCTTTTCCTAATCTTCCCATTGGGTGTTTGGTGATAAGAGCATTTTTCATGTCACCACTCAGACTTTGTAAAAGCGGAGTATCAATATAAGCAGGACCAACCGCATTGCAACGGATGTTTTTTTGTCCGTATTCCGCACCGATGTTTTTTGTAAGACCCACAACTCCATGTTTTGCAGCAGTATAGGCCGATGAAAGCGGTGCCGCGACAGTTCCGTGGATGGAGGCCATATTAACAATCACTCCACCACCATTTTTTTCCATTTGTTCCAGCTGATACTTGCATCCGTAGAAAACACCGTCCAGATTTATACTTAAAACTTTTCTCCAGCTGTCCAGGCTGTAATCACCTGTTAGGGCCTGTTCGCCACCGATTCCTGCATTGTTGCAAGCGATGTCAAGCCTTCCATAGATCTCTACCGTTTTCTTTACAAGGGCTTCTACTTCTTCTGCCTTTGATGTGTCAGCTTTTATAAATGAAGCTTCACCACCTTGTGCTTTGATGTCTTCTACAGCTTTGTTACCATGCTCTTCATTGATATCTGATACGATTACTTTTGCACCTTCTTTTGCATAAGAGTGGGCAATGGCCAATCCGATTCCTGATCCGGCTCCTGTCACAAGCGCTACTTTGTTGTCTAAAATTCCCATATTGATATTTTTTATTTGTAATATTTATACCACAATTTACGCCAAAATCAGGAAAATGCTTCCAAAGTAAGCAATAAAGTTTTCTTAAAATTACTCAGGGAAATATTAAAATAAACAGATCATATTATCGTTCATTACCACAGATCTTTAATAAGCTGAGAGCTGTTATTAAGCGAAAAGCTTTGATCTTTACTTAATCCGTACATTGCCTTGGATAAAGGAGATTCTGCAGAAACAGTCATGATTTTCTGATTGTCATAAATAATTTCGCCCACGGAAGCGGAAATATAAAATAATCCTCTGTCGGTTTTTACCAATGCCCCATTCTGCACTTTCGTGCATGCATCAGTATTGATTTTCTGAAGGGCTGCCTGCTGGTTCATGGCTTCATTCAGCTGTCTTTGTAAGTTATTGATTTCCTGTTGCAGCATTTCGCGGCCGGTTTCGTATTTATCACCCATTGAACTTTTAGTATCGTTATTCGAAGCACGTGTACTCTCAATCAATTTTTCAAATTTTTGAATTTTTTCAGCCAGCTTTGTCTTCAACACTTCCAATATTTTAGATTTATCCATGATCAAACTTTCATTTTATATAATAAATCCAAATTTATTGAATAAAAATCATCAATATTCGGTCTCTTTAATATAACATAATATTAATCTTTTAAAAATTTATTCAAACCCTGTTTTCATTCAATAATACTTTCAAAAGCTTTATAGCAAAAGCCATCCCATTAAAAAATAATAACAGCTTGTTTTTGAGTTATTTAAAATCACTTAACATAATAAAATTTTTATCACTACTATTTGAAATTTTCATACATTTATATCATCAAATAATATAGAGAATAAGTAAAGCGAAAGTATTTCTTAATCATCTTCATTATTAAAAAAAACTAATTTTAGATAGTTTATTATGTAAAATTAGGAGTGTCTTATACAATATTTCATAAAGAGGCTATCCAAAAAATTTGGATAGCCTCTTTTTTTTATTCGCGTTCTTTTAGATTAAGAATATGTATTATTTTTCAAAAACAGCATAATCGCCGGGCTTGAAACTGAATGTCTTTTTCTCATCAAAATTTCTATTCATTTTATCAAATACATTTTTGAAAGTCCCTGATAAATTTCCATCTTGAATACTGAAATCGACCGGTTCCTTCGACAGATTCAGTACCACCAATACCTCATCATTGCCATTTTTCCGAAGATATGCAAAAATCTTATCGTTAGCCGTTGTATTCAGAATATAGGTTCTTACATTAGGATCTCCTCCTCTCAACGCAGGATTGGAAGATTTTAAATTCAGAAGCACTTTATAAAAATCCGCCATCTGATAATCATTCGTCCATGCTATAGGATCTTTCTCGAAGAATTCAAGCCTTTTCATATTAGGAAGTTCCTGCCCGGAATATAGCAAAGGAATCCCATTCCATGTTGCTGAAAAAACAGCCATGGGTTTTGTGATCACGCCATATTTTTCGTATTCGGTTCCGTTCCAGGAATTTTCGTCGTGATTGGTCGTAAACCAGGCTCTCATTGAACCGTCACCGATATTGGAATATTGTATTAAAAGATCTTTAAGTTCCTGTATCGGCAGATTTTTTTTGTAGTAATCTTCAGATTTGTGCATCCACTTCCATGAATAACTGGCATCGAAAAATTTTCCGTATTCAGGATTTTCAAGTTCATCATATTCTCCGATCCAGAACAAAGGCTTTATTTTTTCAACCTCAGGGCGTGCCTGCTCCCAGAAGTCTACTTCAACCCAGGAAGCAAGATCGCATCGGAATCCGTCTATTCCGGTTTCTGCAACCCAGAATTTCATAGCTTCAATCATAGCAAGACGCATTTCCTGGTTTTTGTAATCTAATTCTATAATGTCGTCCATTCCCGATGCACGGTGAAAACTACCGTCAGGATCTTTTAAATAAAATTCAGGATGCGTTTTTGTCCAGACATGATCCCATCCCGTGTGATTTGCCACCCAATCGATGATTACTTTGAAGCCGAGACGGTGTGCTTCATTAACCATGTGTTTAAAGTCATCCATTGTTCCGAATTCCGGATTAATGGATGTGTAATCTGCTGCCGCATATTGACTTCCCAAACTTCCTTTCTTATTTTCCTGTGCGATAGGAGTTATCGGCATGAACCATAGTGTCCTGACTCCCATAGCCTTTAATCTTGGCATTTCTTTTTCAAATGCTCTGAATGTTCCTTCCTTGGTATATTGTCTTACGTTGACTTCGTAAATATTGGTCGTGTGTTTCCAGTCTTTTGGTAGATCCGTCATTTTTTCTGATGTATTTCGAGTGGTGCAGGAAATAATTCCCAAGCCAATGATTGCTATTAAAATTAATTTTTTCATTAATTCTCTTTTAACAAAAATAGCAATTGTGATCGGAAAACAGGAATTATTTAACGATTGAGGATAAAGTTTATACATGAAAAAGCCCCGAATTTCCATTCAGGGCTGTATATTTTTATTTGTTTTGATTATCTGTCATCATCATTATCGTCCTCTTCATCAAAAACATCATCATTATAATCTTCTTCTTCCTCGTCATCAAAATTTTCATCGTCATCATCCACAAAATTGCCGGTTACCGCAAAATCATCCTCAAATCCGAAATCATCCTCCATTAAAGGCATTGCCGATTTCTTTTTGGATCCTCCGGTTCCACTTTTGCTTGGCGCTTTCAAAGGCACATTTCCAAATCTGTAAACGGTGATGGGATAATTAACCCCTTTTGTTTCTTCGATCACTTCGACCAATTCGCAGAAAAACTCCCAAAGATCAAGAAATCCGTACTGGAACTGAGCTTTATCACCAATCTTTTCGAAAGCTTCATCGATGTACACATCCGACATAATCTCTCCATCGCCATCGTCACTCATGTCTTCCAACGGAACACTTTTTACGATCGTTCCGTCTTCTTCCAGTAAATTAAAAGCAGAAAGCTCATCTCCCTGCAAGCTGAACGCACTTTTAATTCCTAAATGTAAGTTCCATAGCGTCTGTTTTCCTTTAACTTCGATATCCCGGAAAATATCTTCTTTCGCATCTAATATTACGCGGATTTTGTAAACCATCAGTTTAAAATTACTTTTTTGCCTTTGTTATTATGATAAATCTCTGTTGCAAATATAAAATAAATGAGAGTTGACAAAAAAATATTTCAGGATTTTTTAAAATATTTTTTTTTCTTACATTTTGCAGAAATTATTTACTTTTTTCAAGCATAAAACTGAATTTCGTTCCCTCAAGATAAACGCTTTCTACGGTAATATTTTCATTGTGTGCTTCAAGAATATGTTTTACGATGGCAAGACCCAGCCCGGAACCGCCTTCTCTCCTGCTTCGGCTGGTTTCTACACGGTAAAATCTTTCGAAAATTCTTGGCAGACTTTCGGATTTTATACCCATTCCGTTGTCTATAACTTCGATGAGAACTTTATTTTTAAGAATACTTGTTTTCACAACCACTCTGGCTTCCTGACGGTTGGCGTAATGAATGGCATTAGAAATAAGATTAATGAAGACCTGCGAAATTTTCTGCTTGTCGGCCTCCACAAAGATCTGAGGATGTAGGGTCTGAATCTGAAGAGTCGCATTGTGCTTTTCAGCTTCAAGATCAAGAAGATCAAAGATTTCCTTGATGAGCAAATTAACATCAAATTTTGAAACGGTAAGATTGATCTCCCCTGCTTCAAGTCTGTTAATCATATCAAGATCGGTAACTATAGCGATGAGCCTTTCTACGGATTTATCAATGCGTTCCAGATATTTATCACGAATGGTAAGATTATCCACACCGCCGTCACGCAACGTTTCTACATATCCCTGAATTGAGAATAGCGGAGTTTTAAGCTCATGCGAAACATTTCCGATGTATTCTTTACGATAGCTTTCCATTTCCTTCATCATGTCCAGCTCTGTGACTTTCTGCTGATTAAGATCCGAAAACCTTTCTCCTAATTCTTTTATCGTAATATTTTCGTTGTCATTATGTACAATCTCTTGGGGCAGAAGCATCGAAAGGCCTCGGACCTGTTTCTTTCCGTAATAATTGAAAAGCAGCTCCAGCACAATGTAATTAATGATAAAGATAAGGATGAGACAGATGAAAAGCCCGATTTTAAAGAAGGGCGTATTGTAATAGATATCTTTTAGCAAATCGAAAGTGATTACTAAAAGAAACATCACCAATGTCAGGAGACAAGAGGCGACGAGTGTAAGTCTGTAAAATTTCAATTTTACAAGTTTTTATGGGTTGATATAAAGATAATGAACTGAGTATTAAACAATAAGTTTATACCCAATTCCTTTTAAGGTCTGAATCGTATTGATCCCTAACTTTTCTCTCAATCTTCGGATATGTACGTCGATTGTTCTTTCTCCAACAATCACATCATTTCCCCAGACTTTTTCCAGAATCTCTTCCCTCTTAAATACCTTTTCCGTATTGGAAGCTAATAAATAAAGAAGATCGAATTCTTTTTTCGGAAGCAGAAACTGCTGACCGCTTTTTGACACCCTGAAATTATCCTTATCAATCACCAGATCACCGATTTCAATAAGCTTGGAATTGTCGGAAACCTGAGACGTAAGCTGCAATAAGGCGTTAACCTTTGAAATAAGAATTTTCGGCTTGATGAGCTTAACGATATAATCGTTGGCCCCCGCCTGAAAACCTGCCAGCTGGGAAAACTCTTCGCTTCTTGCAGATAAGAAAACGATTAAGGTTTTCTGAAGTTCCTTGATCTTGCGAAGTTCCTGACATGTTTCGATACCGTCTTTTTCAGGCATCATCACATCTAATAAGATAAGATCGGGGACAATTTCTTTGGCTTTGTCGATACCTTCATTACCGTTTGTGGCTGTATAGATATCGTAGCCTTCCTTTTCTAAATTGTAAGACAGAATCTCTAAAATATCCAGTTCGTCGTCTATTAAGAGGATTTTCTTTTGGTTCATTTTTAATTTTTACGCATCAAAGTTAATAATATTTTAATCACAGTTTAACAAAACGGGTATCGTTCACATAAAGTTAACAATTATATCCTTTTCTTAATGTTTAGTTAAGAAAAAATTAAATTTTGCTAAACCATATACCCGGTTTATTCTTTCTTTCTTTGCACCGAAAGAATCGAGTAAGATATAGTAAAAATGAAAAAACAAATCCACAAGAGCATTATGCTGCTTGCCTTGTTTTCCGCTGGTTACGCATTCGCACAAAGCCAGGTTCTAGAAGGTAGGGTATTGGACGAGAAAGACAACACTCCTATTGAAGGGGTAAAAGTAAAGGTAAATGATCAGGAGGTTACGACTGACATTTCCGGAAACTATTCTCTAAGCCTTCCACCGGGAACTAATTACGTCATCACAGTAACTTCCAACGGCTACAACCGAAAAGAAATCAGTGAGGTTATTGTGAAAAATGATGCCAACACCCACCTTGATATCGTTCTGGACAAGCCTACTTCTACGAAGGAAAAACAAATCGAAGGAGTTGTCATAAAATCCAACGCAAGAAAAGAAACCATCGCTTCTACCATCGGTTTGCAAAGAAATTCCGGGGTAGTTTCGCAGGTAATCGGTGTTGAGGCTATTAAAAGAAGTCCGGACAGAAATACAGGAGAAGTTTTGAAAAGAGTTTCGGGAGTGAGTTTGTTCGACGGAAAATACATTGTTGTAAGAGGTTTATCAGACCGTTATAACCAGGCAATGCTGAATGGCATTCAATTATCCAGTACAGAACCGGACAGAAAAACGTTCTCTTTTGACCTTTTCCCGGCAAACGTGATCGAAACACTTGTCATCAACAAAACGTTCATCCCAGAATACAGTGGAGAATGGGGAGGTGGATTGATCCAGGTAAATACAAAAGACATCCCGAATAAAAACTTTTTCAATGCACAAGTGGGCGTGGGAGGAAACTCTATCACTATGGGCCACGAGTTTAAAATGCAGAAAGGAGGAAAATGGGATTTCCTTGGAATTGATGACGGAACGAGAAAACTTCCTACAGGATTCCCGGCAAAGAATTCTTTCAGTATTTTGGGGGATGCAGATAAAACCGAATTCGGAAAACAATATGTGAAAAATCTGGGATACAATTCTAACGGTTTCCCTGAAAATGTAAGCTTACAGCTGGATGGAGGTTTTAATACAAAACTCTTCGGAAAAGACTTAGGCGTTATTGCCGTATTGAATTACAGCAACAACAAAAGAAAAATTGAAACCAACAACAGATTTTTCACGATCAACGGGCTTTTAGCCGATACCAATTTCGATTACTACACTGAGAAATACCAGAATGATGTTATTTTAGGAGGTTTATTAAATTTAACGTTAAAACTTAATAACAATAACAGAATTTCCCTGAAAAACATCATCACCAATAATACGGTGAACCATATGTCTTTCAGAACAGGAAAAGATTTTGAATTTGATCCTGTAAACGGAACAAATATCATTGCGAGAGAAATTGGCTTTAAAGAAACAACATTCTACAATTCGACGCTTACCGGAACGCATAAAATCGATGCTTTGGGAGGTCTTACCTTCAACTGGTACGGAAGCTTCGGTATTCTGGATCAATACATTCCATTGTTACAGCGTTTACAGTACAATCAATATCCTGACATCAACGGAAGCCCTTATCTGGCTTTGATCTCGAATGGTCTTTCTCAAAAATCAGGAAGTGTATTCTACTCTACGCTAAGCGATTATTTATATAACGCCGGTGGAGATGTATCCAAAACGTTTGAGATGTTTGGTCAGAAACAAACTATCAAAGGAGGATATTTATTCCAGGTAAAGGACAGGGTTTATAACTCAAGACCTTTCTCTGTAAGACTGGCAGGATATAATCAGGCATTGCTTTCTCAGCCGTTTGAAACCATTTTCAATCCTGAAAACTTCGGAACGGGTGGTAATAAATTTACCTTTGACGAGATCGCCGGAAACCAGTACAGATATATCGCCAATACAATCCTGAATGCAGGTTATTTACAATTTGACAATAATATCAACTCATGGTTCAGAGCAGTTTGGGGATTAAGAATCGAGAACTTTGACCAATTGGTAGGAAGCACCAAAAAGAGCGACGACCGTTTTGTAAATACACGTGTTACAGACTTTTTACCGGCATTAAACATGACATTTAAGCTTACCAATAACATGAATCTACGTGTTGCAGGTTCGCAGACTGTTGTAAGACCGGAATTCAGAGAAGTTTCCCCATTAGCATATTATGATTTTGATTTAGGAGCTACCGTGATCGGTAACAAATTTATCCAGAGAACTAAAATCACCAGTGCCGATGTTCGTTGGGAATGGTATCCTAGAAACGGTGAGATTCTTTCCGTGGCAGGTTTCTATAAAAACTTTAAAAATCCTATCGAATTGTATTTCAACCAATCAGGGGTAGGAACCAGTAATACATTCAACTACTTAAACGTAGATAAAGCTGATGCCTACGGAGCTGAATTGGAATTCAGAAAGAAACTGGACTTCATGAGTGCTCTTAGAAACTTCACATTGGGCGGTAACTTCGCTTTAATTAAAAACAGAGTGACAGACGAAGCTACAAATGTAGACAGACCGATGCAGGGGCAGTCGCCTTATACGGTAAACGTAAGCCTTCAGTATGATGCTGAAAATTCAGGATGGTCTTCTACGGTGCTTTTCAACATGATCGGAAGAAGGATTCTGTATGTAGGAAACGATCAGGTTCCGCCGATCTGGGAAAACCCAAGACCCCTTCTTGATTTCCAGGTAGCTAAGAAAATATGGCAGAGAAAAGGTGAAATTAAACTGAACATTTCAGATATCCTGAACCGCCACGCGAAATTCTACCACGATCTAAACAACAACAAAAAATACGACAGTGCAGATGCACTTGCTATCGACAGAGTAACAGGTACCAATATCAGTCTGACTCTTGGATACAGCTTTTAATTAAAATCAATTATCTAATAAAAAAATAAGTCTTTATATCATGAAAAAATTTGTTTTATACTCTTTAATGCTTGGTACTCTAGCAACTACTGTAACAGCATGTAGAAACATAGAAGAAGATGGGCAAACTATAGTTCAGAATGGTTCAGGTAGCGGAAGCACTGAAAACCTTATCCTTTCAGGAAAAATCACTTCAAATCTTACCCTTAAAGCCAATAATATCTATAAACTAAGAGGATTGGTGTATGTAACGAACGGAGCTACCTTAACTATTGAGCCAGGTACTAAAATCGTTGGCGAGGCTGATAAAAACGGTGCTTTAATTATTACAAGAGGAAGCAAGATCATGGCAGAAGGTACTGCCAGTAACCCTATTATCTTTACTTCAGAAAAACCAAGTCCTAAAAGAGGAGACTGGGCAGGTTTAGTAATCTTAGGAGCTGCGCCTACCAATGCTTCTTTCAACGGACAGGCTGGTGTAGGTGAAATCGAAGGAGGGATCAACAACACGGAAGGACTGGGTCTTTACGGAGGAACGAATGCTGCTGACAACAGTGGTGTATTAAAATATGTAAGAGTAGAATATGCAGGATATGCTTTCTTACCGGACAAAGAAATCAACGGTATTACTTTCGGTGGTGTAGGGAGCGGAACTACGGTAGATTATGTACAGGTTTCTTATGCTAATGACGATAGCTTCGAATGGTTTGGAGGAACGGTAAACTGTTCTCACCTTATTGCTTACAAAGGTCTTGATGACGATTTCGATACAGATAACGGGTATTCAGGAAAAGTTCAGTTCGGTATTGCGGTAAGAGATTCTCAGGTGGCTGACGTTTCAGGATCTAATGCTTTCGAATCTGATAATGATGCAAACGGATCTTCTTTAACTCCGAAAACATCGGCTACATTCTCAAATATGACGATCATTGGCCCTATCAACTCTTCAAGCACATCTACAAACGTAGGTACAATCAATTCTTTATTCCAGAATGCATTGCAGATCAGAAGAAACTCTTCAATTTCTGTATTCAACTCAGTATTCACAGGATATCCGGTAGGTTTATTTATTGATGCTACCAAAGGTACTCCAACAGATAACAACATCGGAAATTCAAGTCTTGCATTCCAGAATAATATCCTTGCAGGTACGGTAACGCCGTTGAAATTCGGAGCTTCTACATCATCTCCTACAGCTTTCACTTTAGCAGATCTTACCGCTTGGTACACGGCTAACGGAAACTCAACGTTGACGTACACTGCTGATGTGAAATTGACAAATGCCTGGGCTCCGGCAGGAACAACGCCAAACTTTTCTCCAGCTTCAGGTTCTCCTCTATTAACAGGTGGGGTATTCACTAACACTAAATTAACAAGCTGGTTTACAGCAGTAACTTACAGAGGAGCTGTAAAAGATGGTAACGATACGTGGTACGCTGGTTGGACAAACTACAATTTATAATTAGTAATTAGTTTCTTCATATCAAATTAAAAAAACAGCATCGGAAATATTTCCGATGCTGTTTTGATATGTAAATAATAAACATTTTTACAGGAATTTCAAAGGAGCTCAGTTTTTAAGGGAAAATCTATTTTAACCATTAAGATTAAATATTTTGTTAAAGCAGATTGCCAAATCTATATTGTGAAAATACAAGGAAAAATGGTAATTTGGTCTTCTGAAAACAGAAACGGTCTTTAATCTGAAAATATTATGAAAAAAAACTATCTGAAGCTCATCATGGCAGCTGTTATTATAAGTTCTTCTTTTATCTTTCATTCCTGTACGGAAGACGATGATGTAGCCACGATAGCTGTTGTAGGAATTGCGCAGGATCCTGCCAACTTCAAAGGCGATATCACCAGCGGGCAGGTCGTAACGCTTGATGCCACAAAAGTATATGTACTGAAGGGAGCAGTAAGAGTGAAGGACGGCGGAAAGCTCGTGATCCCAGCCGGAACAAGAATCGTTGCTACGGCTGCTGCAGACTCATATATCCTTGTAGAACAGGGCGGACAGATCTATGCTAACGGAACATCGGCCTCACCGGTGACATTTAATTCATCCGCTGCTACCGCAGGAAGCTGGGGAGGAATTATAATCTGTGGAAAAGCACCTATCAACACCGGAACAACAGGCTCTACAGAAGTAGGAAATGCATCTTACGGAGGAACGGCAGTTACAGATAATTCAGGATCATTAACCTATGTAAGGATTGAAAATGCGGGAATCAGCTTTGCAACCGATAAAAACTTCAATGGTCTATCCCTGTACGGCGTGGGAAGTGATACCAAAGTAGAAAATATCGCTGTCGTAAACGGAGCTGAAGACGGTATCCAGCTATATGGGGGAACGGTAAATATTTCTAACATTGTTTCCGTAAGTAATGCAGATGATGCCTTTGTATGGACCGACGGGTGGATCGGAACTGCATCCAATATTTATACAAAAAGAAGAACCAGCGGTACCGGAAATACCGGAATTAAAGGAATAAACAATGCGGCTAATGCCGATGCCTCTCCAAGATCCAGCCCTACCCTAAAAAACGTAACGCTTATCGGTGGTACTACCGGAGAATCTCAGGCGATAAGATTATATTCAGGAACGTATGCCAGCTTTGAGAATGTAGTTCTCTCCAACTGGACAGACGGTTTCAGTATTGAAAGCGATCCTACAGTAACCTACATCAACGGACAAAGCAAAATAAAAGATGTCTTTTTTGATACTAATGTTACCAATAAAATGACGGCAAAGGCAACAGATGGTTCCAGCGTAACCATACAGCCTTCAACCTACAACGAAAAATCTGATGCTACCGGTGCAGGAAATCAGCTGGCAAGTCCGGCATGGGCAATAGGATGGTCATCTCTACAGTAAGAATAATAAAAAATATACAGCAGCATCGGATTTTTCCGGTGCTTTTTATTTATAGCTAAAATATTTAAGTAAGATATATCTATTTTCCATAACCTGTCGTGACAGGTAAATCATCCCACCGGATAGATAATGAACCTCTCCGGACCATTTTATTATATGTTCAGACCAGTATTTTTACCCGTCTGAAGACGTAAAATACATCATCAGCAGTGTTATAAATAGCAAGCTTGATGTTCTTAACAAAATAATAATTATCAGTAGCATCGGGCTTCAGCCCGATATTTCAATAAGGAACAAAATAAAGGCTTTAGCCAAATTATGATAGATTTTGGCTAAAGCCTGGATTATTTATATGGATGTAAATGGGCTAAAGCCCATTTCTACTGATACTAAAAAAATTTCTCCCGATCTGATTTTAGTTTAAATGGAAAGGACGAAGTTACTAACCTCATCCTTTAAAATTTATCTTTAAATAACTAAGAATATTCAAATTTTCTCACTGCTTCCAGTGTCATATCAATTTCCCTGTCTTTAATGGCATCACTAATAAAATAGGTTTCATAACCACTTGGCGGAAGATAAATTCCGTTGGTGAGCATCTGGTGGAAGAAATTGTTAAACAATGCATGATTGGCTTCCTGCGCCTCATCAAAGTTGCTGACTCTGTTGATATGGAAAAATACAGACATCATCGATCCTTTTCTGTTGATCTTATGAGCAATTCCTTTTTCATTTAAAATTTTCCCGATTTCAAAATCTAACGTTTCCGTCGTTTTGGCTAATCTGCTGAAAAATTCAGGATCATTTTTAATTAACTGTAATGTCTTCAGTCCGGCTCTCATAGCAAGTGGATTTCCACTCAGTGTTCCAGCCTGGTATACGCCGCCTTTAGGTGCCAGATGATCCATGATTTCATTTCTTCCTGCAAAAGCTCCTACCGGAAGCCCACCACCAATCACTTTTCCGTAGGTGACAAGATCTGCTTTTACGTTAAAAAGTTCCTGTGCGCCACCGAAAGCAAGTCTGAAACCCGTCATTACTTCATCAAATATCAGCAAAGCACCGTTCTCGTCACAGATCTTTCTTAATTTCTGTAGGAATTCGTTTTCGGGAAGAACACAACCCATATTTCCGGCTACAGGCTCGATAATTACCGCTGCAATCTGCCCCTGATTATGTCTGAATAAATCTTCAACCTGTTCAAAATCATTATACCTTGCCAGTAAAGTATCTTTTGCGGTTCCTTCCGTTACGCCCGGAGAATTAGGATTTCCGAATGTAGCAGCACCACTTCCCGCTTTAATTAAGAATGAATCTGAATGACCGTGATAACAGCCCTCAAATTTTACGATTTTATCTCTTCCTGTAAATCCTCTTGCAAGTCTTACCGCGCTCATACAGGCTTCCGTTCCTGAGGAAACCATTCTGATCTGATCGATGTTCGGAACGTTTTCCACGATAAATTTAGCGATCTCTGTTTCAAGCTCGGTGGGCGCTCCGAAAGAAAAACCTTTCTCTGCCTGAATTTTTAATTCTTCCAAAACTTCAGGATGGGTATGGCCTAAAATAGCAGGTCCCCAGGAATTAATATAATCAATATAAGTATTGTCATCGGCATCGGTAAGATAAGCTCCTTTTGCAGATTTCATAAAAACCGGCACTCCGCCTACAGATTTGAATGCACGAACAGGGGAATTTACACCTCCCGGAATGTATTGGTAAGCTTCATCGAATAAAGCTGAACTTCTTTGGTATTTCATTTTTGTTGATAGTTGCGGGTTGCGGGTTGATGATTGCTCGTTGTCGGTCAAAAAAACCATCAACCAAAACCAAACAACCAATTTTTAGTTTCTGGGTTTTTTATCAATTAAATAAATCAGCTGTCCCGGCGAAGGTCTCTGCCCTTCATCCATTCTGTTTTTAGCATATAATTTATTCAATTTAATGCCGAATTTTTGGGCGATATCATGCATATCTTCTCCGGCTTCGGCTTTATAGGTTGCTGTATTTCCCGCGGAATTCTTGGATTCAAGGAAAACAATGTCATTTTTGTGTAATGTGTCACCTTCCAGCTCATTCCATTTCATCAGTTTGCTCTCGCTGATTTTAAACTTCTTAGCGATATATTCCACACTCGTATCTTCAGGGATAACGATGTATTTCAAACCATCGTTCGGGTGACTTTTAATTAAAATCGAATTAAGAATTTCCGCCTTTGTTTTTATTCTTTCCACTCTTTTCTGCTGCTGAGCATAAGAGGTCTGCTTATACGGAACTTCTATCGTTACAGGATCTTTCACCTTTCTGGTATATTTTTCAGGTTCCAGTTGGGCCATGAAAACTCTGTCATCTTTTAGATTTGGGTACATTTTAAGGACTGCATACAGAACTTCTTTTGAACTGGTATTGTCGAATTCGTATAATCTGTATTTTTCAATTTTCCCTATTAATATGGAAGCATAACGTGGGTTGGTAGCATATCCTGCTTTTTTCAGGCCGGTTGCCCACGCTTTGTAATCTTTCATATCCAAATTAAAAAGGTTTGCGTAATATTTTCTTGTGGATAAGAATATCGAGTGGTCTTCATACGATTGTCGCGGATCGTCATACACTCTGAAACATTCATTGGGTGCGTCATCCGTATGTTTCATGGTTTTGCCCGTCCAGTCTTCTTTGCATTTGATTCCGAAATGGTTTTTACCTTCCAATGCCAGCCGGCTTTGTCCGCCTCCGGTTTCCAGGAGTCCCTGTGCGAGGGTTATAGAAGCGGGAATTCTGTATTTTTCCATTTCTTCTACTGCGTATTTGGCAAATTTCTGGATGTACTGATCTTCAGTAGCCCAGGTCTGGGCTGAGAATTTTGATAAAACTAAAAGGCTTACGAATAAGAAAAGTCTTTTCATCTTATAATTTTTTATTGTTTTAAAATGAAAGATGGAACACCTAGTGTTTCATGTTTTTCAATTTTACTTTATAATTAAATTTCTGTTTTGTTTTTCCAAAAGCATATTTGCGCCTTCAATACCTTGTAATCCTCCGGTATGGAAGCACAGAATTTTACTGTTTTCAGGAAAATATTCTTCATTTATCATCTCAAAAATCTTCTGCATCATTTTTCCTGTATAGATCGGTTCAAGCGGAATTCCGTAATGATCTTTAAAATCATTGATAAAACGGATATTCTCATCATTTATTTTACCATAACCTCCAAAAGCTGAATCTATTAAACTAAAATTTTCTTTCGGAGTTAATGTTGATATTTTATTTTCCAGTGAAGAATCACTTACAGTCTTAAAGCCGATAACTTTCTGATTTTCTTCACAGAATTTTGAGATTCCGGCAATCGTACCTCCTGTTCCGACTGCGGTGCAAAGATAATCAAAATCTTTTGTTTCGTTATTCAGCATCATTTTCACGCCCTCTACGGCTTCCTGATTGGTTCCGCCTTCAGGGACAATGAGCGCGTCGGGAAATTCTTTCTGTAAAAATTCGGCAATTTTTTCTTTGTGGCGGTATTCCTCACGAGTAACAAACCTTAAATTCATTCCGCTTTTCTTAGCAAAAACCAAGGTGGTGTTTTCGCGCCATTTATCTTTTAATTCTTCTCCTCTGATAACGCCCAGTGTGGGAATTCCGGAAAGTTTTCCTAAAGCAGAAACGGCAGCAATATGATTGGAAAAAGCACCTCCGAAAGTAATGATGTAAGGCTTTTCAGGATTTTTATCCAAATAATTATTAATATTAAAGAATAATTTCCAGTACTTATTTCCGGAAATTTCAGGATGAATGAGATCTTCTCTTTTCATAAAGAGCTTCACCTTTTTTCCGACAGGAATTTCAACGACAGGAATATGTATTTCCGGAATTTTCATCCCTGCAAATTTCCTGAATTTATTTTAAATGATACTTTATAAATTAGTTAAACAAAACTTAAAATAAATGTTTGGTGGAAATAAAATACGATCAAAGATATTTCCTGAAGGTCAAGAATTTTCTTTTTTGCAGATAATTCAGATTATTTTCATTGGCGTAGGCTTCTCTTTCAAAAGAAATTCTTCTATAAGCCTGATAAGGATTTTTCAGTCTGAATAACCAGTAATAATATTCAATGACATAGAAAATATAGAAGAAAATCACCAGCATTTCCATTTGTTGTCTTAAATGAATTTTTTCATGATTAATCAATACTTTATTTTTCTTATCTTCGAGATTCCTAACGAAGATGAAGGGAAAAAGAGTAATGCCGCTGATTTTTAATAATTTTAAAGGTTTATGGCATACAATTATCATAATAACAAATATAAAAAGTTTTTGGCTTAGAGATTTAACCTATGGCACTTTTTGACATCAAAGAAGGTGAAGATTTTTACTACAACGAGCAGGGGTATAAGGTTTTTACAGAAAAATTTCATCTAAAAAGAGGATATTGCTGTAAAAGTGGCTGTAGACATTGTCCTTACGGATACGATAAAAAAACCGACACATTTATTAAAAACGATAAAAAAATTAAATAAAATGAAAAAATATATTTTTATTTTGTTAGCCTCGGCTACTTTGGGTTTGACATCTTGTAGTCCTTTCAATGTA
Organism: Chryseobacterium lineare; assembly: GCF_977014045.1. NCBI lineage: Bacteria > Pseudomonadati > Bacteroidota > Flavobacteriia > Flavobacteriales > Weeksellaceae > Chryseobacterium > Chryseobacterium lineare. The sequence continues at coordinate 2,291,630 of NZ_CDRNIQ010000001.1, forward strand.
CGTTCCGACTATGCGGACACTGCAAATTTCACCACTTACAAAACCTACAAGTTGAGAATTGATGATCTGAAACTGAATGACATCGACAAAGACAGAGTTTTAAATGAACTTTCGAGACAACTGCAGACTAAGGGTCTTCAATCGGGTGAAAATCCTGATCTGATCATTAATGTAAAAGCCAACCATAAAAAAATAACTGATGTTACAACTTCGTCACCTTATGGAGCATGGGGTTGGGGCGGACCGTTCGGATGGGGAATCGGGATGAACAGAACCTGGACCAGCAATTATAACGAAGGTGCCATCATCGTGGATATGGTTGATGCAAGATCAAACAAACTGGTTTGGCAGGGAATCGGAAGCGGAATCTCCGTGGATCGTCCAAAAGCTAAGCAAAAACAAATTCCTGAAATCATGGCGGAAATTATGAAGAATTACCCTCCGCAAAGAAAGTAAAATTAATTTAATAAGATATATAGAAAGTCAATACAGTGTTTGTATTGGCTTTTTTGTTATTATTAAATAAATATTTCACCACATTTTAGAATAATAAATCAGAATTAACAATTCCGTAATTCTTAATTCATAAATTTGTGTTAATCTTACCAGACTAAAATATTAACATGAAAAAATCATTATTGATTCTTGCATTTGCCTCTATCATGGCCAATGCTCAGGCGCCTTCAGGATATTATAATTCGGCAAACGGATTATCGGGAGCGCCTCTGAAAACGGCATTAAGCACCATTATTACCAACGGCCATCAGGATAAAGGCTACAGCGGACTGTGGACCGGCTACAAAACGACCGATATCGACAAAAATTATGAAAATGACGGTTCTATTCTGGATATTTACTCCGAAAAACCATCCGGAACCGATCCTTATAATTACACTCCCGGAACCAACCAATGTGGAACGTATTCTGTAGAAGGTAACTGCTACAACAGGGAGCATATTGTTCCTCAAAGTTTATTCAATCAGGCTTCGCCAATGGTTTCCGACATTCATTTCATAAGAGCAACCGATGGAAAAGTAAACGGTATGCGTTCCAATTATCCTTTCGGGAAAGTAGGAACAGCAACATTTACCTCTGCAAATGGTTCTAAATTGGGAAATTCAAATTCTTCGGGATATTCAGGAACGGTTTTCGAGCCGATTGATGAATTTAAAGGGGATGTTGCCAGAATGATTTTCTATTTTGTAACACGCTATGAAAGCAAGCTTTCCACCTTTTCATCAGGAAATATGCTGGGAAATTCAACATTTCCGGGATTACAAACCTGGGAACTGAATGTTTTACTGGCATGGCACAATCAGGATCCGGTATCACAGGCGGAAATCAACAGAAATAATGCTTCATACACTTTCCAGGGAAACAGAAATCCTTTTATCGACAACCCGAATTATGTTAATTTAATCTGGGGGTCAGGCGGCGGAACAACAAACCCTCCAACTTCGACATCTTGTGCTAATGAAACTTTCGAAACTATTCCAACGTCAAGCTCTTCTTCGTATCTTACAAGAACATGGACAAATAATGGAATTTCATGGACGGCGACAGATGCAAGAACTGACCAGACTATTTCCACGAAAGCAATTACTGTAAGAGACGGAGCTTTAACGTCCGGCAGCTCTGCCAACGGAATAGGTTCACTAACTGTGACTACACAACTTAAATTCTCAGGATCAAACGGAACTTTCAACGTAAAAGTGAATGGAACGACAGTAGGAACGGTACCGTATAATACAAATGCTACGACAACCACCATCAGCAATATTAACATTACAGGAAATGTAGTGGTGGAACTGGAAAATAGTTCGACAAGCAACAGAGTAGCCATTGATAACCTTAGCTGGACGTGTTATTCAGGGACATCACGACAGATGCAAATCTCTGCTACGGAATTAAACTCAGATCAAACCAAATTACAGATTTCACCCAACCCGATTTCAAACAATGAAATTTTTGTAAAAGGTGAGACACAAAACATCAGAAAAGCTGAAATTTACAATCTTCAGGGAAACGTGATGCAAACATTTGATCAGCCTTTTAAAAGCAGCAGAAATTCAATTAAAATTAAAAACCTTCCGCAAGGCATTTATATTTTAAAAATGGATTCAGCGAGTCTTAAATTTATTGTGAAATAATAAGATGGATAATGAATGAGAAGCTGATAGTTTCTACTTCATTGTATCAATATAAAACTCCTTCTTTCGTTTGAGAGAAGGAGTTTAGTTTTTTAAGAGGTGAAGAAATTAATTTCCCTGCATATCTCTGATTCTTTCCTGTAGCAATTCAGGGTTTGAAAGAGCATCAACTCCTACAGAAGAAATAATGTAAATGTAATAGATAACAGAAATTACATTCAGAATAATACCAATAATACAAAGTATTCTTCCCACATTCAAGTTTCCATAATTAGTATATTCTCCAGGGTTTTGCTTGTATAAAACAAGATCCTTATTCGCGAGAACAAGACCAATTATTGCCGCAATAAGGCCTATAACGCCATAGCAGCAGCATGTTACAATGGAGACAATTCCTAAAACTAAAACGACTGTTGCGTTTGGTAATTTTTGATTCATAGTTTATAATTTAATGTTCGTGTTTATTTAATGTATAAAAATGTGATGTTTGTAAAAATAAGAAATTACCATTATGACTGAATTAATAATTGCCAGAAAAATTAATACATTACCGTAATTTCTTTTTTTATCTATAAAATTGAGAATTATTGCTCCGAAAAATAAAAGCAATGTATATACGGCCGGAAACATATGAAAAGCTTCTGTAAATTTTCCTTCAAAAACCATCAAAATAGCTCTTTGACTTCCACAGCCAAAACAATCTATTCCAAGAAATTTCTTGGTTGGACAAGGCAGCATGAAATCTTCTGCTTTCATATTTTCGTTTTTTGTTGATCAAATATATAAAAATTACGAAGATATTTTCGCTCTCAGATACTGATGCGGAAAAAAGCATTCTTCATCCATCTCAAATGATCCCTGAACTGCTATATAAGGATTTCTTAAAATTTCTCTGGCAATAAAAATCAGATCGGCATCACCTTTTTGCAGAATTTCCTCAGCATGCGAAACTTTTTTAATCAGCCCTACAGCTCCGGTTTTTACATTTGCTTCATTTCTCACCTGTGAAGAAAGCGGAACCTGATAACCATCAAAAAGCGGAATTTTTACCCCATGAATATTTCCACCACTGGAAACGTCTACAAGATCAACAGCATGATTCTTTAGAATTTTTGCCAGCTCAACACTATCATTAATGTCCCAGCCATTTTCTGCATATTCTGTTCCTGAGATTCTTACAAACAAAGCCACATTATCGTTCAGTTCTTCATTCACTGCATCTACAATTTCAATTAGAAAACGGATTCTGTTTTCAAAGCCCCCGCCATATTCATCCGTTCTGATATTAGAAAGCGGAGATAAAAACTGATGAATCAGATAACCATGTGCTGCGTGAATTTCAATAACATCAAAACCAGCTTTTACGGCTCTTTTCGCTGCGTTTTTAAAATTCTTAACCTGTTCTTTAATTTCTTCAGCCGTTAAAGCGTGAGGAATTCTTTCCGTTGGATGATAAGGGATCGGGCTTGGAGCAATCGTTTCCCAGCCCTCTTCAATTGAAATCTGAGTTGTATTTTCCGTAGAACCCTTTCTGCCGGAGTGTGACAGCTGAATTCCTATTTTACTGTCTGAATTTTTATGAACAAATTCTACAATTTTCTGAAGTTTTTCTGCCTGCTCATCATTCCAGATTCCCATGCAGTGATTGGTAATTCTTCCGCGAGGTTCAACGCCGGTAGCTTCCACTATAATTAATCCGGCCCCGCCCTGAGCCCTGCTTCCGTAATGAACAAAATGAAAATCATTTGCAAATCCGTTTTCACTGGAATACATACACATGGGCGACATTACCCAGCGGTTTTTCAATTCAACATTTCTGAATTTGATCGGAGTATATAACATTTTAATCTTATTTTAAAAATTGAGAATTGCAAAGAACAGGCCTATATTGCCCACCTCACGAAAAAAAAGTAATTTTATCCCCCTTTTTTTAATCCACAATATATGAAAAAAGAAACTCACATCAGTTACGAATATTTTAAGAATAGCAGTGAACTGAACGACATAGAAAAACAATTATTCGAAAGAGCAAAAGAAGCTCGCGAAAATGCATATGCCCCCTACTCCAACTTTCTGGTAGGCTGTTCGGTTTTGCTTGAAAATGACGAAATCTATTCAGGAAACAATCAGGAAAATGCAGCGTATCCTTCCGGGCTTTGTGCGGAAAGAACAGCTTTATTCTGGATTGCGGCTAATTTTCCGGATGTGAAAATCAAGAAGATTTTCGTAGTAGGAGGCCCGAGGGAATTTCATGAGAAAAACCCGCCGATTCCACCATGCGGAGCCTGCAGGCAAAGCTTAATGGAATACGAAACGAAGCAGAATGAAAATATTGATCTTTATTTTTCCAGCATGAACGAAGAAGTCGTAAAAGTGAATGCGATAAAAGATTTGCTGCCGTTTTATTTTGATTCTACGTTTTTATAAAATTTAATGGTGATTTCGAGAGCCTCAATCACCATTTGAGAGCCAATCACCATTCGACAGCTTCGATCAATACCTCCATTTTTATAAATAGCTGTAAGTCGTAAAAAATGACTGTTATTTCTGTGGTGGCTGAGCTTGTCGAAGCCACCTGACCTGAAACCCTAGCCCTGATTGCAACGGAAATCCCGGAATGGAGCGGCGAAGCCGCGTAATGAGGAATTGCAGTGGAAAGCAGGTTCCCGGCTCCTTGAAATTTAAATTGCAGTGATTTAAAAATAGTAATGCGGCTTTAATTATTTTCTGTTTTTGGATTTCAGCGTAATAAGTTTATATTTGCAAAAATTTTGGTTTCCAATCATTTGGAATGAAAAGGGAATCGGGCGAAAATCCCGGACTGTCCCCGCAACTGTAAATCGCATTAAAGATTTCTACGACAAACCACTGTGAAAACGGGAAGGTGTAGAAAAGCGAAAGTCAGGAGACCTGCCAGAATTGTAACTAAATACATTGCTTTCGGAGGAAAAGTAAAATAGAATGGATATAAAAAAATCTTTATTACTGATTTTTTCGGCTTATGGTTGCTTTCTTTCCGCGCAGGAGAAAGCTATTGACACGGTTTATGTTTTTGATAACCAAATAAGTAAGGTGAAACTTTTTCATAAAGTGAATACCATCAGTCCTGAAGATGCTCAGAAAAATTCAACTAACCTTTCCGAAACCTTACGTTTCCAGTCTCAAGTCTATATCAAAGAAAACGGACGTGGCGCAGCTTCATCGCCTTCTTTCAGGGGAACGACAGCTCAGCAGACCGCTTTTGTATGGAATGGCATCAATATCAACTCACAGTTTTTAGGACAGGGAGATGTGAACAATATTCCTTTTATGGGATTTGACCAGCTTGATGTAAAGTCCGGAAGTGTAGGGGTTGTCTACGGCAGCGGAGCAATTGGAGGAACGGTACACCTTAACAACAGCTTAGATTTTAATAAGGGTTTTCATGCATCCCTATTTTCTGAGGCTGCATCGTTTAGCACTTATAATAATTTTGCAAAAGCTTCATTTTCAAATGATAAATTCAGCTTTAAATTTTCGGGAAATTATTCGGAGAGCGAAAATGATTATAAAGTAGAAGAATCACGAAACTATATCAACAGAAACGGACAATATTCCAACACGAATTTCAATATTGCGGCAGCTTACAAAATTGCTCCCCATCATCAGCTATCCTGGATCACTGAATTCTTTAACGGCAATCAGCATTTTCCTGTATTTCTTGACGACTATACCAAAACAAAATATGAAACCCAAAATGTGAGAAGCCTACTTGTATGGGACTGGAATACTTCTAAAATGAGTAATGTTTTCCGTGCAGCTTACACTGAGGAAAACTTCCAGTATTTTGACCATATTGACTATCCTAAAAGCAGTGGCGGAACAGGAAAAAATTATATTCTCAAAAATGATTTTAATTATTTCCTGACCTCAAAATGGAATATTAATGTCATCGGAGAATTTCAGGTGAATAAAGCAGAAGGATACATGAGCGGCATTAAAGGTGTCAGCAGAAATGTTGGTTCTTTAGCCGGATTGCTAAGGTATTTTGCGACAAAAGATTTACGTTTTGAAGCAGGAATTAAAAAAGATTTTGTTGAAGATTACAGTTCGCCGGTTTTACTTTCATTTTCAGGAAACTGGAATGTTGCAACCTGGTACAATCTTAATCTGAATATAGCCAAGAATTTCAGATATCCATCATTTAATGACCTTTACTGGCAGCCGGGAGGAAATATTGATCTGAAACCTGAAACAGCTTATCAGTTTGACCTCAAAAACCAATTTAAAATTGCAGGAGCAAAACTTACGCTAACGCCATACTACATTAGGATCACCGACATGATTACCTGGCTGCCAAGCAATATGGGATATTATTCTCCTGTAAATACCTATAAAGTGCAATCATATGGCTTGGATTCTCAAATCGAATATGAGAAGAAATTCGGGAAGCATGTTTTAAAAACAAATTTGGGATATTCTTACACAAAATCAATCAATCTTTTGACGGAAAAGCAATTGATGTATGTTCCGCTTCATAAGTTTTTCGGGAATATTGACTATCGTTATTCGTTCATGAAAATCTATGTTCAGGGGATGTACAATGGCCTTACGTATGCCGATACCGAAGAAAAGAGAAGTTCTGCGCTGGAACCGTATTTTGTGATGAACGCAGGTGTATCGGGGACTTTTCTTAAAAATTATACTATCGGCGGTAAGGTGAATAATATTTTTAACGAAATCTATCAGACAACGGCATTTTACCCACTGCCTAAAAGAAACTACAGTATCTATTTGAATATTAATTTTTAAATAAAAATAAATGAAAATCAGAAAAATTTTATCTCTTGCATTTGCTTCAGCATTGTTGTTCAACATTGCCTGTAGCGATGACGAATTTGTGATGGAAGCACCACAGGTAGATTATGCAAACGGTATCATCATTTCCAATGAAGGAGGGTTCTCAACACCGACTTCTGACGTTTCGTATGTAAGCAACGATTTAGGAATTTTGCAAAACGGAATCTACGCTGCAAATAATAACAACGAAATTTTAGGGAGTGTTTTGCAAACAATTGGCTTCAGAGGAGAGTATGCTTATTTAGTGATGAATACCCCTAACAAAATTGAAATTGTAAACAAACATACTTTCAGAAAACAGGCTACCGTTACATCAAACCTTGACAACCCGAGATACATCGCGTATTCAGGAAATCAATATTTTGTGACAAACAACAATTTTTCAACGGTAAAAAAACTGAATGTTTATAATGCCAACGACAATTCATTTGTAAAAAGCATAAACTTCGACAGATATGCCGAAAAAGTAGTTGAAGCCGGGGGAAATATCGTAGTACAGACAGATGGTATTTATTATGATTCAGCACCTCCTTATGCAAGTCATCCAACAGGAAATACGATCACGATCGTGAATCCGGCAACAAATACCGTTTCTAAAACAGTAGATTTACCAAACACAGGTGCAATCATTAAAGATCTTGTATCTTATAATGGGTTTGCTTATGCACTTACTTCCAACGACACCAATTCTTATATCTATAAAATCAATCCTACAACAGGATCTTTTGACACGGTTACTCTAACGGCTATCCCACAGGTACAGAAGCTGAAAATAGATTCTGACAAATTCTATTTTGTGAACGACAGTAAAGTATATTCTATGAATATCAGCTCTACAACAGTTCCTACGACTCCACTTGTTACCTTAACAGGAGTTACCAATCTGTACGGATTCAATGTAATCGACGGAAGATTATATGTAGCGGATGCAAAAACATTCACTTCAGACAGCAAAGTATCCGTTTACAACGCGAACAACGGTTCTCTGTTATCATCATTCAATACAGGAATCGCAACAAACGGATTTTATAAAAATTAATATTACGCTTTATTGCGAATAGAAATTTATTTTTTCATCATTTGTGTTTTTTTCCGGGCGGTTTCTTCGAAACCGCCCGGATTTTATTTAAACAAAAAAAGCAACAGACTGAAAATCTATTGCTTTATACGATCTATATTGATATAATTTTATGCTAAGGTTAATCCTAATTTTTCGGCCTCTGCAATCACAAAACTTCTGGCCTGCTCACTGTCATTGGCAATTTCACCTTCAAGGATGGCTTCTTTTACTTTTTCCTTTAAAATTCCTATTTCACGACCGGGTTTCAGATTAAACATAGACATAATCTCTTCACCGGAAATTGGCGGCTGAAAATTCCTTACCTGATCTTTTTCTTCAACTTCCTTTATTTTCACCGCAACATATTCAAAATTTTTCTTGAATTTCTCCTGCTTTTTGGAATTCTTTGTCGTGATATCGGCTTTACAGAGTGTAAAAAGATCTTCCATATCTTCACCGGCATCAAAAAGCAGTCTCCGCAATGCAGAATCAGAGGCATCATCGGTGATGAGTGCAATTGGACGAGACGAAAGTTTTACCATTTTCTGAACATATTTCATATCCGGTCCTAAAGGTAATTTCAACCGCTGAAACAAAGTTTTCACCATCTTAGAACCTAAAAATTCATGTCCGTGGAAAGTCCAGCCTGTGCCTTCCACAAATTTTTTGGTAGGCGCTTTTCCGATATCATGAAGTAATGCAGCCCAACGCAACCATAAATTGTCTGTGTTTTCCGAAATATTGTCTACCACTTCCAGGGTATGATAAAAATTATCTTTATGCGTTTGTCCTTCAACTTCTTCTACTCCTTTCAGATCAATCAATTCGGGAATGATCAATTTCATTAAACCTGTCTGCTCCATTAATTTTAAGCCAAGCGAAGGCTTTTCGGAAAGCATGATTTTATTAAATTCGACCATTACTCTTTCCCTGGAAACAATTTTTATTCTTTCCGCTTCCTGCCTGATCGCTTCCAAAGATTGTTCTTCAATCTGAAACTGTAAGGTCGACGCAAAACGAATCGCTCTCATCATTCGCAAAGGATCGTCTGAATACGTTTGTGACGGTTCCAAGGGTGTTCTTAAGATCCCTTTTTCCAGATCATCAACACCATTAAAAGGATCGATCAGCTCACCAAAATTATCTTTATTAAGGGAAATTGCCATGGCATTGATCGTAAAATCCCTTCTCTTCTGGTCATCTTCAATCGTTCCACCTTCTACTTCCGGTTTGCGGCTGTTTTCGGTATAGCTTTCTTTTCTGGCACCAACGAATTCAAGTTCAAGGTCTTTGTATTTAATCATTGCCGTTCCGTACGTTTTGAAAACAGAAACTTTCATCCTGGGATCAATTTCTTTTCCTACGCTTTGGGCAAGTTCAATTCCGCTTTGTTCAGTTACAAAATCAATATCTGTAGAAGCTTTTCTTTTCATCAGTAAATCACGGACATAACCACCAACGATATACACTGACTGGCCATTACTTTCCGCGACTTCAGAAATTATTTTAAAAAGTTTAAGGTTTTTATTTTGATTAAGATTGATATTCATTTTAAATATGTCAAAATTCAGAATCTGCAAAGATAAGCGTATCATCCTTTTGTTCTATAATTAATTTTCTATGTTTTTGGCCCCATGTCACGATAGATTCTATCAGAGGTTCTAAAGATTTGCCATGTTCTGAAAGCATATAATAAGAAGTTCCGTCAAGCTCTTTTTTAGTAATCAGTAGGTTTTGCTCTAAAAATTTGAGTTCCCTGATCAGAGTTCTTGCAGTAATATGTTGAAGATCTCTTTGTAATTCATTAAATCGCTTTTCTTTATCGCACAAGCTGGCAAGAATAGCACTTTTCCATCTTCCACCGATAATATAAATAACGTCATTAACGTCTCTAAGCCGCAGTTGTTTTTGTTTATTTTTCATCATCCTGTTTTTGGTATCCTGAAAGATACTTATATTTTCGCCAAAGATATTATAGGAAATTGGATTTTTATTTAATTTTACCAAAACATTTATGATGAAAAACAAATTACATTTACATCAAAGCATTCCCTTATCGGTAAAAATATTCTCGTGGATTCTAATTGTAGCGGGAATATTTTTCTTTTATGTTTTCACCTTCAATCCCGGATTATCTTTTCCCGGAGCAAGCATCACAGATTATTCGTCACAGCTTGGATTTAGCAGCGCAGGAGTAAGAGTGTTAGGCGGCGTTGCCGCTTTATTGATTTCCGTAATTTTTAATAAACCTCAATGGCTTTTTATTACCCTGATTTCAAGACTGGTAATAGAAACCGGAGATATTATTGTTAATGTAGTCACAAACGGAACCATGACCAACACCATTATGATCGGAGTTATAGCGATTCTTGAACTTTGGGCCGTTATAAAGCTGTACAGAATTATTAAGACTTAGTTTCAGAAATCATCTAAAAATTATTCTCTAAGAACCTTTATCCTATTATCACTCCAGATTTTGATTACTGAAGATCCCGAATATTTAGAGACTTTTTCTCTGTCTTCTTCCACGGCATAATCTACCAGATTGATAATTTCAGGAGAAATATCAGAGAATTTCAAAGGACTTTTTTCACCACTGAAATTGGCTGAAGTTGAAACCAAAGGCTTATTGAGTTTTGTAATTAATTTTTTACAGAAATCATTTTTCACCAAACGGATTCCGATACTTCCGTCTTCGGCAAGAAGTTCTTTGGGCAGCCCTTTAGGATTTTCATAAACAATAGTCACCGGTTTTTCACTCAAATCGATGATTTCCCAAGCCATTTCCGGAACGTCAACCAAATCCTGTAACCTCTTTTCAGATTCTACCAAAATGATCATAGATTTGTTCTTTTCCCGTTTTTTGATGTCGAAAATTTTATTAATTGCTTCTATATTGGTGGCATCACATCCAATTCCCCAGATCGTATCTGTAGGATATAAAATGGTGCCGCCGGATTTTAATATTTGTATGATGTTTTCCATAATTCAGTAGGGGAGGGCTTTAGCCCGTCTTCAAAGATAAAAATTCAATTGGCTTTAGCCAAAGCTTATTTAAAATTAAATTTATCCAAAAACATCTGATATTCTTCTGCAAATGTTTTCTTTTTATGATGAGTTTCCTGATTTTTAATATAATTTCTAACCGCTTCAATCATAGATTCTGAAACAGAAACTGCAAAATATTCATCCTGCCACGCAAATTTTTCTTTTGTCAATTGATTCTTATTAATCCAAAAGGATGATTCTCCTTTTACCATCTGAATAACTTTTTCTATACTTTGTCCCGAGCTTAAAGAAATTAAGCAGTGACAATGATCAGAGTAACCATTTACCATATCTATATAAATTCCTTTTTCTGAAGCATTTTCTTTGATATGTTTCCAGACTTTAATTCTTAACGCTGAAGTATTTAAATAGTGAATTCTATTTCTTGTAGAGAAAACTAAGTGAATATAAATTTTAATATAAGACATTTGTGTTGTTTGTCCAAAAATATAAATTTATTTTAGATTTTGGCTAAAGCCGATTGAATTCTATTGAATAGAAAACGGGCTAAAGCCCGTCCCTATTGATATTTGTAAAATTATTTTTTAACTCTCAAATAAATTGAAGAAAATATCAAAAACAGAATTGAAGCCAGCCATAAAAAATATCCGATTTCCAGGCTATAAATAGTAGCTTTTCTTCCACTTCTTAAAAAAGAAGCAGGCTATTGATACGAAAAACCAAATATTCGCTGACCAAATAAAACATTCCAAGATTCCGCCACCTAGAAAACTTATAGCCCCAATTAGTAAAAGCTCAAAAGAACTATAATCTCTAATTCCTCTTGACTCTATAACTGTAAAAGCCGTAAAGAAGAGAGAGACTATAAAAGTTAACAGGCTTATGAGAGTTAAGATATTTTTTAGGGAATACTTCATAAACCGGGCAAATATCTTTCCTCAATAATATTCAAATGATGCACATTGTGTCCTACAATTAATTTCCCGATAATTTCTACTGAAATTTCATTTCCGTTGGCTGTTCCGGTATTCTTTAAAGCTGAAGGATTCAAGGTTTCCAGCAGTATCTGTGACGATTTTCTTACGGATTGATATTCTTCTATCAGAGAATTCAGTCTTCTTTCATTAGCATAAGAATTTTTGGCGTAGTTTTCCTCGTTAAAACCGGGAAGTTCATTTTTGTCGCCTCTTGCGAAAGCCAGGATTCTGTATTGAAAAACCCTTTCGGTATCTGACAGGTGTAAAAGCAATTCTTTAAGTGTCCACTTTCCTTCTGCGTAGGCAAAAAGCGATTGTTCTTCCGAAAGTTTACTATAAATTCCAACTGTTTTCTCTTCTGTTCTTTTCAATTCTTCCAGCCAGTTTTCAGAAGGAATTAAATCTAAATATCGCTGTATGTATTTTTGAAATTCTGTCATAATTATAAGTTTAACAATGTGTCAGTCTAGCAATGTAACAATTATTGGTAAACTGCTACATTATTAAATTGTTACATTAATTATTGGTCCATTCATAGAAATTTACTTCGTCATAAATTTCAAATCCGCAGGACGGATATAATTGATTTCCGATATCATTCGATTTTCCGGTTTCCAGAAGAATTCCGCAGGCATCGGTAGATGCTGCCATTTTCTTAGCTTCTTCAATCAATTGTTTAGAATAACCGTTTCCACGGTGATTTTCATTAACATATAAATCATTCAGCAACCAGTAGCGTTTCATTCTTGTAGAGGAAAACAAAGGATATAATTGTACAAAACCGACTAATTCATCTTGATTTTCAGCAACAAAAATTTCGGAATCTTTATTTTCGATTCTTTCCGTTATGAATTTTTCGGCTGTAGGAATATCAGATTCTTTATGGTAAAATATTCTGTATTGATCAAACAGTTCAGACAATTGTCTCACATCCTGAATGGTTGCTTTTCTTATCATGATATTGGGTTTTAAAACTTTGACAAAGTTAAAAGCAGTGAAAATTTAACTTTGACAAAGCTGTGCAAGTCAGATTAAGAAAATGCTCTTTCCAGATCTGCGATCAGGTCTTCCGCATCTTCAATTCCTACGCTTAAACGAACTAAATCGTCTGTAATTCCCAATTCTGCACGTTTTTCTGCAGGGATGGAAGCGTGAGTCATCAAAGCCGGATGATTTGCCAAAGATTCCACTCCGCCTAAAGATTCAGCTAATGTGAATACTTTTACTTTTTCCAAAAATTTGATCGCATCTTCTTTTTTACCTGATTTGAAAGTGAAAGAAACCATTCCTCCGAAATCTTTCATCTGAGATTTTGCCAGCTCAAACTGAGGGTGAGATTCTAACCCAGGATAGATTACTTTGTCTACGGCAGGATGGGATTCAAGATATTTTGCCACGGCCATTCCGTTTTCAGAATGTCGCTGAACTCTTAATGCTAATGTTTTGATTCCTCTTAATACTAAATAAGAATCGTGAGGACCTAGAATTCCGCCGCTTGCAAACTGGATGAAATGAAGCTTATCTCCCAGTTCAGCATCTTTTGCCACTAAAGCACCGGCGATCACATCGGAGTGTCCTCCTAAATATTTTGTCGCAGAGTGCATCACAATATCAGCTCCCAGATCAATAGGTCTTTGAAGATAAGGGGTGGCAAATGTATTGTCTACGGCAACAAGAATATCTTTTCCTTTTGCCACTTCCACAACTGCCTTTATATCCACCAGTTTCATTAAAGGATTGGTCGGCGTTTCTACCCAGATCAGTTTCGTTTTATCAGTAATGACGTCAGCGATTTTAGAAACATCATCAAAATTCACGAAGGTAAATTTCAGCTGATACTTTTCAAAAAGTCGGGTAAACATTCTGTACGTTCCTCCGTAAAGATCATCTACCGCTACCACCTCATCACCGGGATTTAATAGTTTTAACACACAATCAATTGCCGCAAGACCTGACCCGAAAGCCAGTCCTCTTGCTCCGTTTTCTATGCTTGCCAGGGAATCTTCCAACGCCTGTCTGGTAGGGTTTGCTGCTCTGGAATATTCATATCCGGAGTGTACTCCCGGACTTTTCTGTGCAAATGTTGACGTTAAAAATACAGGAACATTTACAGAACCCGTCGCAGATTCGTGGTGTTGCCCACCGTGTATTACTTTTGTATTGAAATTCATAATCTTAATAATTTAACAATGTATCAATGTACCAGTTTACCAATAATTGTTACATTGCTAGACTGATACATTGTTATATTAATTCTTACATTTTTATCGCAGATTTTACGGCAAATTCTTCTGCCATTTCCTCCATCCACTGAGCTACATCTTCCTCGCCGGTTGCTCTCTGGTAGGTATTTCCCAGAGACACTAAAATCTGATGAATAAACATCTTCATCTGGTCTACGGGCATTTCTTTCGTCCAAAGGTCGATTCTCAATGCTTCCATATTCTTTTCATCCCAAACGGAAATCATCGTTGCCTTTGTTTCTTCCTTTTCTATTCCGCCATCCTGTGCATTCCAGGTGATATTTTCAGGGATGTGGTTTTCATCCAGTTCTACATCTATCGTAATCTGAGTTTTTCTCATAACTTCTATTTTTCTAAATTCTACTATTTCTTAGCTGTATTACAGCTTCATTTCTGATTTTTATTGATCTAATTTCGGCTTATATCCAGACTGGTTAAAAATCACCGTTGCATCCATATTCAGGAAATCCTGAAGTTTGGTTTCAGGTTTCTGCTTAAGGTATGCTTTACAGATCTGCCATCCCGTAAAAATTCCGATTTGTGGTGAAGACGAATTGTCGATTTCCGTATAAAACTTTGAAAAAGGTCCCGGAGCAATGAAACGGTCTTCAAGCCTGTGGTCATCGCCGAAAATAAGGTTATTCTCCACAAAATAATTCCAGATATTGGCTTCGTTGGATACTGCCCATTCGTATTGTTTCTGTGTATAATTCATTTTCAGATAATCCGGATACGTAGGCAAAAAAGCATCTTTCAGAATCATGATTTTACCGTTGAGAATGATCATATCGATAAACTTCTGATGATCCGGAGATTCTTTCACAAAACCTTCTGCATAGATCTGTGCAACTTTCGGAACAATATTATTCGGGTTCATGGATTTCTGGAAATACATTTCAAGCCCCTTATAATTAGCATTGCCTTCCCCCATAAAACCTGTTACATCTATGAACAGCAGATTCCCTTTAGCATCATAAAAAATAGGATCCTGCACCATCTGCAGGGCGGATGAAAAAAGATATACTTTCGGACTCTTGAATGACGGGAAATAATATTTAATGTGAGAGAAAAGATCCTGAAGATCTGCCTGAAGCTTCTTCTCGTCTATTTTACCGATGGCTTCCTTGTAGATCTTGATTTCCTCCTGATCTGCTCTGCGCTTTGAAAAGTCGGCATCACTCACCGTTCCCTGAAACCATGGAAACTCTGTTTTAAACTGATCCAAAGGAACATTTGCGTCATAAAATCTTTTAGAAATATCCGTGATCTCTACCTTTTCAGCAGGATTTTTCACTTCAACCTTCCATCTGTTTTCAGACTCTTTTTTACAGGAATTTAATCCTAAAACCAATACCAACGAAAGTGCTGCAATTCTGAAAATCTTCATACTTTTACATGAAATTAAGTGTACAAAAATAATGATTTAAACACAATTCAATGATGAAATTTAAAATAATATCCTCTTTGCTTCTCATTTCAACCTTCCCTTTTCTTCAGGCTCAAAAACTTATTTTTAAAGACAAAAACCTGGAAAAAGCGGTTCTGGAAAATTTTGATCTCAATAAAGACGGAAATATTACCCAACCTGAAGCTGACCGGATTGAAAATCTTTTCCTCGTAAGCAAAGGGATCACTGTTGCAGAAGATCTCCGCTATTTTAAAAATGCAAAAATGATCGTGCTGGACGGCAACAATATTCCTGATATCTTCGTCAGCAATATGGATCAACTTCAGCTGTTTTCCTGCACGGGATGTAACATATTAACCTTTAAAGCAGAACGCCTTATCAACCTTACTTCTCTATATCTTGATAACAACAGGATTGAAAATATTTCGCTGAAATCTACTCCTGCAATTAGTCAATTAACTGTATCTTTAAATAAAATTAAGGCTATTGATCTCAGCAGCCTTAAAAACATTAAAAATATAAACCTGGAACATAACCAGATCCAAAAGCTGGATATCTCACAGAATCTGAAGCTTCAGACTTTGAATATTAAAGGAAATCCTTTAAAGGAGTCCGAGGTCAGAAAAGGAGCTCAGGACGTAACCATTTTTGGATTTCATCAACAATAAAAGTATGCATCTGGAAACCGAAAGACTGATTCTCAGAAAATTTGAAGAAACTGATGGGGAACGTATGTTTCTTCTAGACTCGAACGCTGAAGTGATGAAATACATAGGAACGCCTCCCCTTTCTGACATCAGCGAATCCCAAAACGTTATCAGAATGATCGGGCAGCAATATGCAGACCATGGTGTCGGCAGACTTGCCGTGATCGAAAAGGAAAGCAACCTGCTCATCGGATGGAGCGGATTAAAGCTTCTGAACCAGGAAGTGAATGGTTACAATAATGTGTATGACCTCGGATATCGTTTTATCCCTGAATTTTGGGGAAAGGGCTATGCATTAGAATCTGCAAAAGCTTCTCTTGATTTCGGGTTTAATGGTTTAAAACTTGACATTATTTACGCTCACGCTCATTCTGAAAACCAAGCCTCCAATCATATTTTGAGAAAGCTGGGCTTCAGACAGACAGGAGAATTTACAGAACCCGACGGAATCTGCTTCTGGTACGAGCTGAATCATGAAAATTATCTTTAATAATTCTTTCAAAACATTTAATTTTGAAACTTCTTATCTAAAACATATTTAAAATATAAACAATGCAGACACAGAAAGTAATAGATCATATCGTCAACTGGCTGAAAGATTATGCAGTAAAGGCCAATGTAAAAGGGTATGTCATCGGGGTATCCGGAGGGGTGGACTCGGGAGTGGTTTCTACCCTTTGTGCCATGACAGGACTGGAAGTTCTCCTGGTAGAAATGCCGATCCGCCAGAAAGAAGACCAGATAAACCGTGCACAGGATCACATGGAAGATCTGAAAAAGAGATTTCCTAACGTGCAGGGAAAAACCATCAACCTGACGCCCGTTTTCGAAAGCTTTGAAGAAACCGTACACGATCACATAGAAGGAAGATGGAGCAACAACCTGGCGCTGGCCAATACAAGATCACGCTTCAGAATGCTGACCTTATATTATTTCGGGCAACTCCACGGGCTTTTAGTATGTGGTACCGGAAATAAGGTGGAAGACTTCGGAATCGGATTTTACACCAAATATGGCGACGGCGGTGTTGATGTTTCGCCCATCGCAGATCTTTATAAAACTGAGGTGTATGAGCTGGCAAGAGCTTTAAATTTAATTGAAAGTATCCAGAATGCGATCCCGACAGACGGGCTTTGGGATGCCGACAGAACCGATGAAGACCAGATAGGAGCCACCTATCCCGAACTGGAAAAAATCCAGAAAGAATATGGCACAAAAGCCGTGGAAGATTATGAAGGCCGCGATAAGGAGGTATTTGTGATCTTCGACAGAATGCATAAAGCCGCCAAACATAAAATGGTTCCTATTCCGATCTGCGATATTCCGGAAGAATGGAGAGGATAAATGTGAATAAGTGAATCGTCAATTGTGAATTTTATAATCCAATTTTTACAATTGACGATTCACTACAAAGTAATTGACAATTCACACCTATTTAATATTTATGAATAATAAAACAAGACCGCTATTTTTCATCTGCCTGGGGCTTCTTTTCGGGATGTCCGTGATGTATGTTTACAATAATTTTATTGCAGATAAAAAGATAGACCGCTCAAAGCCCGTCATCGAATACAGCAGCGCAGAACCCCTGCCAGAAACTACTTCTTCCGCTCAGCAGCAATCCATTGATAAGCTTACGGAAGACAAAACCGTGATCAGTTTTGTAAAGCAGAACCATAAGCTTCCTGATTTTTACATCACTAAAAACGAAGCCAGAAAACAGGGCTGGGATCCTTCAAAAGGGAACCTCTGTGAAGTCCTTCCGGGAAAAGCCATTGGCGGCGACAGGTTCGGTAACCGTGAAAAATCATTGCCTGAAGGGCTGTCTTATTTCGAGGCCGATGTCAACTATCATTGCGGCAACAGAAATGGCGACCGTATTGTATTTACAGAAAACGGTGAGGTGTACCTGACGAAAGATCATTATAAAAGCTTTGAAAAGCAATAACCGGAAATTGAAAACGAGAAAGGAATTATATAAAAATATGAAAACAATATATATCGATTTTACAGACATAGGAGATTATGAAGACTTCTATGCACAATTAAAAGAAAAACTACCACTGCCGGAACATTTTGGCGATAATCTGGATGCACTTTCGGATGTGATCACCGGCGAACTTGAAATGCCGCTTCACCTTGAATTCGTAAATATGACAGTCGATCAGCTCGAAACGTTTGAAGATCTCCTCACTACCCTTGAGGATGCAGAAGATGAAGTAGATGCATTTACATTTACGTATTTTCTTGAACAGTATGAAGAGTAAGTCGCTTTAGTAAGAATGTGGATTCGGGAGATACTCCTGTGCTTTGTCATTCAGGCAGGAATCGGGAGACATTATTATTAAAGCATTTAAAAGACACAAACAGGGAGTCCTGAAGGGACGACTTATATCAGGACAGGATAAAATCCTGTCAACGACAATTCGAATCATTTCGGCGAGCCAAAGGCTCGCCGAAATGATTTCTAAAACCATTGATCATCCATTCAACCGGGCCTTCGAGTAGCCTCAGCCCCGCCATTTTACAACTCTTTGTCATTCCGCAGAAACCTTCATACCCTGGCGCTCTCAAACTATCCGCGCCCACTTTGTCATTGACTCCGTCGAATCTTCGATTTCCGGAGGAATCTCGACATAGTTTCTAAAGTTGCATAGAAAGATTCGGGCTTAGATCCCTATGGGATGACAATTGGGATGGATAGAATGGAGGTAGTTGTGTAGGAAGCATTCTTGAACCACCCCGTGTTATAGTTTATACTGAGCCTGCCGAGGTACCATTGCGAACGAAAAATATACGCAATCATTTAAATAAAACCTTGCGCCGTGGCGTTTGAAATCCATTCCAATGATGTAATGAAGATGTGACTTCGAGAGCCAGTCACCGGCATTTTACAACTCTTTGTCGTTCCGTGGGAAATCTGGCACAGCTCTTAAAGTTAGCATGGAAAGATTCGGGCTTAGATCCCTACGGGATGACAAGGGAAGGGATCGCATCCGTTCAATGGTGGCTGAGCGGAGTCGAAGCCACAAAAAACTCCGGCCAGAAAATCTTTCCCAAACCGGAGTGCATCATATTAATAATTAAAACCCTTGTACCTGTGGCACTGACCGGTCCGCCCGAGTGGCAGTGAACGGACAGTACTGATGGCAGTGAACGGACAGTACGTGTGGCACCGTCCGGTCTGCAGCATAATGTAAGCTACCCTACTGTAAGCGGCTTATCCAACAATGCCGTTCTTGGCTGCTTCAGTAGGCTGCTGTCTGCAAACTGCGTTACCACTTCCAGCTGATAGGTGCCTGCCGGTAATGCAGGAATCACGACAATAAGCTCCGAAGGATTGTTGGTCACTATATCGCTTTCTTCGACCATCGTTCTCACACCGGATGTAGTATTGACAAAGAATACCCCGATGAAAGGATCATTACCCGCTACTTTGATCTTGCTTCCGGCAATCTTCAGGTTTCTGCCGGGAGTAAGAAGATCATTTACCGAACCACTCTTCACATCTGTTACCTGCAAGATCACCGCAGAAGATTCTGCCACACCCAGGATTTCGACTTCAATGTTTGGAATCTCTGCCCTCAGCTTTTCTCCCTGGTTGAACTGGAAGATAATGCTGTGCTTATCTTTGTTAAATGTCTCCGACGGACTGTCGAATACCCCACGGATGGTGGTATTGGCTGTAAAGTAACCGGTATTAATAGAATACCCATCACACAATTGATACGCCATTTCTTTAAGGAACAGTTCTGTGGCATGCTCCATCGCTGAGGCCGAGATGTCTGCCCCGCCACGGTTAGCAGCTGATTGGCAGATCTGCTGTACATTGAGACTGCGTTCGCTGGCTGTTTTAGCGGTGAAATCATTAGGATTGTCTTTGGTTAAAACGTTATCGTACAGATAAGCTTTGATTCTGTGAAGAATTGTTGCCATTGTTGTATATTTTTAAATAATTGTTAAAGTTATTGTGATATACCCTAACAGGGTTCTCAACCCTGTTAGGATAGGTTCAAGGATCCTATATTCTCGATATCATGCGTCTATTTTACCCAAACTTGGTGATATGTTGAGTTTGATGCGTTATTTGGATAATCATCCACTTCCCAAGACTTACTAGTATAGCCAACTCTTACTGCTGAAATTCCCCAAGTATTACTCCCAATACTATAGAATGGGAAATAGGTTAATGCTTGATCACCTTGGTTAGGAGTTATGGTAAAAGCACCCATAGAAAGTAACAATGCTGTATGCCCTGGTAGTGCTGTGTAGCTGCTTGATAGTCCAGAAAAATCACCTGTCCCTGTCTTTATATATGAAATACCATTAGCAAGAGATGTTTTGAAATGTATAACTCTGGTATGAGCATTTGTTTTCCCATAAAAACGAATGGAACTGAAACTCATTGCATTGAGCATACTGTTTGAAAGATGTCCCCAGTTCATGCTACTACCACTTTCATCACCTCCAAGGTTAGTGCTTCCAATAATGGGAAGTGAAGTAGTTTTCACCGCAAGAGAAGGAGTTGTTCCGCCTAAATGAAGATAATTTAGCACTAATGTCCAGCCCCCTCCATCAGTCGTCATATCACATTGCGCTTTAACAGGAGCATAAGTACTTCCTGCCTGATCGATATCTACATAATAAACACCATCTGCTGTTGTCAGTCCTTTATTCAGAATTTCCTTACAGCTTGCACAAGGTCCAAGGTAGATGGTACATCCTCCCGCTGTTGTAAAAGTTACCGCTCCATTGCTTGTACCTGTGTAGGTACCGGATAAAGTATAAGTAAGATTTCCACTAGCACTGTAGTTACCTGCGGTAAGCGTAAGTGTCAGTCCGCTCTGGGTAATGGTTTCACCTGTGTAAGCACATGAGCTTCCTCCCGCGGTATATGGTAAGGTATAGGTTCCTGAATAAGATGTTCCGTTGATCAGTCCATTGAGTCTGTATTCAGGTAATACACTTACCCAAGATCCTGCACTACAGGTAAAGTTAGGCATCACCGTAGATGTTTTAATCGAACTCAGTGTAAGCTTACTCCACGTCGCCGTAAGCGTTCCACAGGCAGTCGCAGTTCCGGATAAAGTATAAGTTACCGTCACACTTGCTCCTGCAATCAACGTGCTGGAAGCTGTACTCACGGAAGCTACCGAAAGACCGGTAACCCCAGAGAGAGCCAAGTCTGAGGTACTAAAAGCAATCGTAGCGGTACTGAAAGAATTATTGGTTATGGTAACAGTAAATGTATTAGAAGCTGTCATTGCTGTCCCTGCCTTATACGTTCCATTAAGAGCCGACGATGTAATGACTACTGCCGGTACAGAAGAATTAGAAAGCTTTTGCCATACGCTGCCGTCAAAATAATAGTATCCTTCGGCGGTAATATTGGCAGTTTTGGTACTTGGAGAAGCAACCGCTGAAAGAGCATAAATAATCGCTCCTTTGAGGTCAGGAGTATATTTTGTGTCAGCAATTTTGATCTTATCTCCTTCTAATTGAGGAATGATTAATCCTTCTGCTCTACTGCCGTCCGTCGTTTTTCCGGTGATATCGAGGGTTACTTTCGGGTCGGTATTATTAATCCCCACCTGAGCTTTAATAATGAGGCTGATGAATACAACAGCCATTGTAATAAAATGTTTCATTGTTTTGTATTTATGAGTTTGTTTTGATGACTTTAATTGTCTTTGGTTTATTTGAACACGAAGTGCACGAAGATTTTTTTATATATGATGCGTTTTTAAGTTTCACAAAGGCGTTTCACTTATAAGAGCTCGCAGAGTTTTAGAGTTGGAGGGTCGGAGGGTTTTAGAGTTTGAGTGTGGAGTGTCGTCACTTCGAGTAGATTTTGAAAAAATCGTATCGAGAAGTTTGTGAGTTTGAGTGTAAATGTCATTCTCGATACATTTTTTCTTCACCTTGTTACGAAAAAACACTCGAATTGACGACACTCCGACCCTAAGACCCTCCCACTCTCAAACCCTCCGACTCAATAATAGCTTCGACAGGCTAGTCACTTCGAGTAGATTTTGAAAAAATCATATCGAGAAGTTTGTGAGTTTGAGGGTAAATGTCATTCTCGATATATTTTTTCTTCACCTTGTTACGAAAAAACACTCGAATTGACGAAACACAAATGGCACTGATGGTTAAACACTCAATTCACTAATGTTGTGTGATTTTCTTTGCTGAGATCCCTACGGGATGACAAACAGAGTGGATAGTGAATGACCATTTGCTGCGAATGAAAATCTTTGATTTTCATAAACTGATGTGTTCTTTTTGTTTTCAAAGTTGTAACCTTATTTCTCATGTGACTGATGTGTTAAAAAACTCTTGCACCTTATGATTGAAACACAGGCGGAGGACGACCGAAATGATTGATGGTGATATGTTTTAGCTGAAAAGGATGAGAAGTAATACGAATATGTTTTTCTTGATCCCTTCTTGCGCTTATGAATACAAAAAAGAAAGATGCTATTGTTTTATGTTGCAACTTTATTTGAGAAGAAGTTCCGATAACAGCTATTGAAGATGAATTAGAAAATAATCCCAGATTGTGTTTGCCTGTTGGACTGATTTTATAATATGTGTTTTCCGTTGGACTATCTAGGGACTTCTTACGAGAAACTTTGGAACAAGAAGTTTTGATCAAAACCCCGGACCACTTCTTAAAAGATGCTTTTCTCAGGTTTTGACCGGAAATATATATTGGAGAATCTGCATACAAATACGAGTCTTCGGATACAAAGACTACAGAATCAGAGGATACAAAAGTTTGAGCGCTCAACAATGATGAAACGATGACCACAAAAGAGCACAACAATACCACGCTTTTGCGTTGGAGGGAGAGGGCTTTAGAGGGAAATATCATTTGTAGTCTCATGTTTTGTAAGAAAGTAGTCTATCGTAGACTACTTTCTTACATACAAGGCTCACCATAGCAAAACTTCTTAAAAAACAGGTGTAAAACGGGATGTAAATTCCGGCTGTTTTGCTACAAGTTTTTCTTTAAAGACTTTATGATGAACAAAACTAAGAAATTAGAAAACAATTTGTTGTGTTTGGAAGTAAAAAGAATTTGTTTACATTTGTAGCTGAAAAAAGTAGTCTACGATAGACTACTTTTTTTGTGATGCTTTACTGTCCCTCAGGAAAGCCCATCAATAAAGAGTTTCAGAGAAAAAGGGAGTTGTCAGTCATGTGCGGTTGAATAAAATATATAATTATAAATCAACCTTGCGCACAGCCCTTCAACGAAATTATAACGGCCACAAAGAACCCTTAGAAAAAATCTGAATTATCACTCTATCATTTCAGTACACTTCTCTGTATCTCCCTGTATAAGGCATGTATGTGGTATTAATAAATTTTTAATCAATATGTTTATTTGTTATTTTTATCTCAAATAAATAACAGTTAGATTATGATCATATGCGAAAACCTCTTGTTTTCCCATGGTGCTGAGCAACAAAATTATAATTCCGGTGAGTATATCTTTGAAGAAGAGAGTACTCCGAAGTATTATTTGCAGATAAAAACCGGCATGGTAAAAATAAGCAGTTTCCTGGAAGACGGCAAAGAGTTTATCCATTCGATGCCTTTCGATGGTCATTGCCTAGCCGAAAGCTATCTTTTTAGCAATAAGAAATATGCGGTAAATGCGATCGCTGTCACCGATTGTGAAATTATAAAACTTGAAAAAAATAAGCTGATCGAACTTCTTCTGAAAAAGCCACAGCTGATCTTTACTATGTATTCTTATACCGCAGACCGTATGCGCTACAAGCACATTACCTCTGCCCCATTCTCTTTTCAGGATCCGATAACGAAACTAAATCTTATCCTGCATCATGTGAAGAGCAATTTCGGTTTTAATGATAAATTTTCTTTCCATGTTCCTTACACCCGGCAGCAGCTCGCTTCGATCACGGGTATGCGGATAGAAACCGTAATCCGGACCATCAAAAAAATGGAAAAGCAGAATATGCTGAAAATCGACGGCACAAAGATATTTGTATAAAAAAACTGTTGAAACTAAAATTAAATTTAACCACAAAAGCTACAAAAGACAAGTTTAAAAAGTTTTATGAACTCATCAAAGATTTCAAAAGAATAAAAATCAAAGATTTTTAAAAACTATTGGCAACTTCTTCTTTTATAAAAATTTCTTAAGATAGAAATTTCTAATCTTTTGTAGCTTTTGTGGTTAAATAAAAAAGTCTGAACATTTTTAAAATTAAAAATCCTTAACAGCTGATGTTAGGGATTTTAATTGTATATCTCCGAAATTATTTTCCGATCACTTCCGTAATAGGGTTTCCTACATTTCCGCTCGGAAACTGTATTTTCAGTAAAGAGGAAACTGTAGGAGCAATATCCGTCATATAATATGCTTTATTACTTTCACCGTGCTGAATTCCCCAACCCATAAAGATCAGTGGAATGTGTGAATCGTATGAATTCCAGACACTGTGCGTTGTTCCGGTTTTGGAATACGGCGGAAGCATGGAATCGTGCGATATCAGCTGGATGTCACCGCTTCTCTGCCTGTTGATCCCATTGATGATCCTCTGTTTGATAGGTTCCGGAATGGTGGATTCCTGTACCTTTGTTACTGAAACGGCATACAAATCATCCGGATTATTTTCTATTTCTTTAACGGTAAAGTCTCTTACAACATCCAGATCGAGTTTATTTTCTTTCAGAAGCTTTCTGTCAAAGTAGATCTGGTAATTATCAATTGCGTTGATCAGTTTATCCACCCCGAATTTTTCTTTCAGCTTATCGTTCATGGTTTTTTCCATTCCGTCTCCGAAAAAGCCGGTGGTGATTTTATGCTCCTGTAAAAAACCTACGGAATGCGCTCCTCCGTGATCCGCAGAAAGGAATACGGTATATTGCCCTTTTCCGACTTTAGTATCTAAATAATTAAAAAACTGCGCCAGATCCTGATCCAGTCTTAGATAAACATCTTCCACCTCAATAGAGTTGGGACCAAACTTATGACCTGCATAATCCGTTGATGCCAGATTGATGGCGAGCATATCCACCACATCATCACCTCCCAATTTCTCTCCTTCCACCGCAGCTTCCGCCAGCTTCAATGTCAGGGTATTTCCAAAAGGCGTATAGCGGATGTTGTCTTTTTTAACCTTATAATCTGCAGCTAAATTGCTGTAAGGGAAAACCGGAGTTTTTGCACTCCCCAGCAATCCTTCCCAGGCAGAATTGTCCGGTGAGCTTTCTGTGTACTGGCTGATCGGAAGCAGCGTATTCCATCCGTTTGCTACCAGCTTATCCGGCATTTTCTGTGAATTAAAAGATTTCACCCATTGCGGAAGATCATTCATATACCAGCTGCTGGTAATGAAATCTCCGGTAGAATCGTCAAACCAGAAAGCACCGTTCGGAGTATGACCCGCCGGTAAAATGGAAGCTCTGTCTTTGAGCGATACACCAATTACTTTACCCTGAAAATTGGTTGCCATTCTCAATTCATCGGTAACAGTCGTTGACCAAAGGTTTTTCGGAGAATGGCTTCCTGCTGTTGCATTGGTCGTTCCTACCGCTTTTACAGATTCATCGGTGGTACAATAGACATTTTTGCCTGTTTCCTTGTCTGTCCAGTCGTTTCCTGCAATCCCGTGAATGGCAGGAACCGAACCGGTATAGATGCAGGTATGTCCCAATGCCGTCACGGTTGGGACATAAGGGATGTGAACGTTATTCAGAGAATATCCTGTATTTAGTAATCTTTTGAAACCGTCATTGCCATATTTATTGTAAAAACGGTACAAATAATCCCACCTCATCTGATCTACTACAAGGCCTACTACAAGTTTCGGTCGTTCCAGTTGGGAATTTTTAATCTTCTGCGCGTTGATCGCTGTAACGGACAAAATAGCTGCCGCGGCGATCGAAATTTTCCTAAGCATTCAGTAAAAATTTTATTGAGGCAAATGTAAGGGTTTTGAGATTTTCGTATGTGAAATTTTATTTAAATTTTACCGCCGCGACATTTTAATTATATTGATTATCCGTTATTAATCATACTCCCTGTTTTACCGCCGGGTTTGAAAGATTTTTATGTAGTTTATGTTTTTAGATTACCTAAAGCCACTTCACTTCTAAAAGATCCCAAGTTTTTTAAGATGATAAATTATGGAGAGTTCAGAGCAAAAAAATATGTAGAAACAGCTTATCAATTTGTTTTTTAAAACTTTAAGGTATGTTATTTGTATGGAGTTTGTTTCAAATTATTTAAATTTGGCAAATATCAAATCACTATTAATACACAACAAATGAAACTTCTCCGACCTTTTATTTTATTCGTTTCCATTCTTTTATTCGCATGGCTTTTCGTCAGCAACATCAATCTGATCAATGTAGCGACCACCCTCAACGAGGCTGAGATCAGCTCTGATATTGACAAAGTAAACAAATCTACGGATATCACCAGCCTTAAGGAATTCACGATTGAAAAAATAAGTTATATGGAAGCCATCAGAAACCGGTTTACTGAAAATGCGATGATCCGGGTAGCCGTGATCTCTGTGCTGATTATTTTGCAGGTGGTGCTGTATGCTACATGCGGTAATATGTTCAGCGCTAAGCAGCCCCGTCGATCAAACTAATTTCAAAGAATATTAACGACTTTCAATACATCAATGGAAATCAGAAAACTTGAAATGCTGACCGGCAATCCAGCCCTTGGATGGGGAGACAACGGCTACACAACCGATAAGATATTTGTGGTGTCTGCTATTGATGCAGGAAACACTTTTGAATTTAACTTACGGGAGAAAAAACAGCCATACACTAAAATCGGGAATATCAATACAGATGATATTCACCGACTGAATTCTATTATCAGTCAGGGTCATTCGTTTGGAGCTTATTACGAAGGTGAACTCATAGGCTGGATTGTTGGTGACTTTCGATCATGGAACAACAGTCTTTTCATTGAAGGTCTTTTAGTAAGCAAAGCCTTCAGAGGTCAGAACATCGCAAGATTACTGATTAAAGCAGTGAACCGTGAAGCGCGGGAGCTGCAATGCAGAATCGTAGAATTGGAAACCCAGAATACCCATTATCAGGCTATTAAATTTTATCAGGAAGCTGGCTTTGCGATAACCGGCATTAACACAAAACTATACAATGATTCTGCGGAAACAGCCTTGTTTATGAGCTTTGATTTAATGAAATAAATATTTTAAGATAATAAGCTTTTCATAATAACTTTCATTCTATATACTCTCCTTTTTTTTCTACAATCTGATTCCCCCACGCTGTAATTGCTTCCAGCACAGGAATACATGTCTTCCCAAAATCAGTCAGTGCATACACTACCTTCACCGGAGGTTTTATTCCAAAAACCTGTCTGGAGACCAGTCCGTCTTTTTCCAGTTGTTTCAACTGAAGGCTCAAAGTCATTTCTGTAACTGAATATAATTCTTTCCTAAGCTCGCTATATCGTTTTTCACCGTCTTTAAGATGGTATAGAATAACGGTTTTCCATTTTCCGCCTACAAGATCCATGGCCAGACTTACCGAACATGGATATTTCTTATCACCAATTTTAACATAGTTACCGATGCATTCGTTTTTCATTTTATTAAGACTATCAGATTGGATAGTTATTGCAAATGTATGTAAGGCAGGGTAATTTTGCAACTATCAATTTTATAGTTAAAATAAGTTATTATCATCAGCAACAGAAATTTCATTTAAATAAATATTAGATATGGCCCTAATTATTCTCGGACATCCGAATATTGAACAATCTTTAGCAAACAAAACCATCATCAAAGAACTTGAGCAAAGCGATCTTGAAATTGAAATCCGAAGTCTAGCCCAGTTATACCCGGATTACAAGATTGATATAAAAGCGGAGCAGGAAGCTTTATTAAAACATAAAAACATTGTTTTCCAATATCCCGTGTACTGGTATAATATGCCTGCGATCTTAAAACTCTGGTTTGACATGGTTTTAGAATACCAATTTGCCTACGGTTCAAAAGGAGACAAATTAAAAGGGAAGAATTTCATTCCCAGTTTCACCGTAGGAGCCCCAGAAAGCGAATATTATACATTGGGAGAGCATCATTTCAGAGTCTATGAATTCTGCAAAAATCTGGAACAAACCGCTTATTATACGCAAATGAATTATATAAATCCTTTTTATTTTCACGGAACCTCGATCAATGCAGGTTATACGGAAGAAAATGTAAAAGAGAGAGCAAGGGAGCAGGCAAAAAGATTGATAAGCCTATTGCATTCATTTGAATGAACCCCTCAACAAACAAAATTTGAACTGTACAACAAAATGTAAACTTCAAATAAATCTCAACTTTGTGCTGTAAAAT
Organism: Chryseobacterium lineare; assembly: GCF_977014045.1. Classification (NCBI taxonomy): domain Bacteria; kingdom Pseudomonadati; phylum Bacteroidota; class Flavobacteriia; order Flavobacteriales; family Weeksellaceae; genus Chryseobacterium; species Chryseobacterium lineare. The sequence continues at coordinate 2,320,394 of NZ_CDRNIQ010000001.1, forward strand.
GTAAATACAATGGAAAACGCACAGACAAAGAAAACCGTTTTGGTAACGGGAGGAACAGGGTTTTTAGGAGTTCATACTATTCTTCAGCTATTACAACAAGGATACGAAGTAAGAACCACCCTTCGTTCATTCACGAAAAAAGACAACATCATCAAAGCACTGGAAGAAGGCGGAATTTCAGATTTTTCTCATCTTACTTTTTTTGAAGCCGATCTTACGAGTGACAACAACTGGAATGAAGCCATAAAAGGCTCTGATTATGTCCTGCATGTGGCCTCTCCTTTTCCGGCACAGGATCCCAAAGACGAAAATGAATTAATCATTCCGGCAAGAGACGGCGCTTTACGGGTATTGAAAGCCTCTCGGGATGCCAATGTAAAAAAGGTGGTTTTTACTTCTTCTTTTGCAGCAGTCGGATACAGCAAAAATATAAAAGATCATATTTTCACAGAGGAAGACTGGACGGATGTAAATGCAGGGCTTCCGGCCTACATCAAATCAAAAACCGTTGCTGAAAAAGCCGCATGGGATTTCATCAAAAATGAAGGAAACAGACTGGAACTGTCGGTCATTAACCCTGTAGGAATTTTTGGACCTGCGCTTGGAGGAATTACTTCTGCTTCTCTGGATATTGCCGTTTCTGGAATTCTGAACGGGAGTATGGAATATACTCCAACTTTCACAATGGGAGTTGTAGATGTTCGGGATGTTGCGGATATTCATATTAAAGCCATGTTAAGCCCTGATGCAGCCGGACAACGTTTTATTGCAACTGCAGATGGGGTGATGAGCTTCTATGATGTTGCGGAGTTATTTAAAAAAGAAAGGCCGGAATACACCGCCAATATTAAAAAACTTGAACCCATCAGCAAAGAATTTTACAAAGAAATGTCGAATCAAAAAGCAAGAACCATTCTGCACTGGAATCCGAGAAGCCGGGAAGAAGCTTTACTGGCTAGTGCTGATAGTCTGATGGCAGGTTCATAGATTTAGCTTATATTTAATTTTAAAAGACCGGGAAGTTGAATTTATTCCAGAGAATCAATATTTTTTAGCGAATTTTTCACGGTCTTGATTGATTTATTTCTTTCGTATCACAACAAAGGAAAATTATTAAAATGAAGTTCAACAATCTGAAATCTTGTCATTTAGGACCCGAAATATCTCCTGAGCAGTTTATCCCTGAGCATTTCTTTTTGTTTTTGCTTAAAGGTTCGATGGTTGCTTACGACGGTCATAATCATTACAATATGAATCCCGGAGATTATTGTATTGCAAGGAAAAACCACCTGGTCCGCTATACAAAATATAAAGATGATGGAAAGTTTGAAAAGGTAATCATTACTTTCGATGAACCTTTTTTGAGGAAATTCCTGGAACGACATCCTTACGTTGCCGAAGCAACAGATTACAATGATTCATTTCTATTCATAAAAGAAGATATTCTGGTCAAAAATTTTGTACAGTCGCTGGAACCGTATTATAACGGAACTGAAAAACTGGATGATGACTTTGTCGATATCAAACGTGAAGAGCTGTTAATGATTTTACTGAAGAACAATCCTGATCTGAAAGATATATTATTTAATTTTAATATTCCTCATAAGATCGATCTGGAATACTTTATGAATCAGAATTATAAATTCAATATCAGCCTGGAACGTTTTGCTTTCATGACCGGAAGAAGTTTATCTACTTTCAAAAGAGATTTTAAAGCGCTTTTCAATACAGCTCCCGGGAAATGGCTCATTAAAAAACGTCTTCAGGAAGCGTATTTTCTTTTAGATAAAGAGTATAAAAAGCCAAGCGACATTTATCTTGATCTGGGGTTTGAGGATCTATCGCATTTTTCCTTTGCCTTTAAAAAAGAATTTGGTGTTTCGCCTTCGGAAGTTGGAAAGGCATGATTCAACATTTCAGGTATATAAATTTATGAAATACTGAAATAGTTGCAGTACCAAAGAAGCCGCGCCCTTCGGGCGCGGCTTCCATATATAAGATATATATAAAGTTTTATCATTAAAACTTCAAATCTCCATTCACTTCTCTCACTGCATTGGCAGCTTCAGCGAATTTCAATTGCTCTTCCGCCGTAAGGGTTACGTTTACGATTTTTTCCACACCATTTGCTCCTATAATCGCCGGAACACCAAGGCAGATATCATTTTGTCCGTATTCACCTTCAAGCATTAAAGAACAAGGAATCATTTTTTTCTGATCGCAGGCAATTGCCTGAACCATCACAGAAACCGCAGCGCCCGGTGCGTACCATGCAGAAGTTCCTAATAATTTAGTAAGGGTTGCGCCTCCTACTTTTGTTTCTTCGATTACATATTTTTGTTGCTCAGCATCAAGGAATTCAGTTACAGGAACTCCGTTTCTTGTTGCTTTGCTCAATAGAGGAACCATTCCTGTATCACTGTGAGCAGCGATTACCATTCCGTCTACGTCTGAAATTGGAGCTTCCAACGCTTCAGCCAATCTGTATTTGAATCTTGCAGAATCCAACGCACCCCCCATTCCGATGATCTTGTGCTTAGGAAGACCTGAAGTTTTATGTACAAGGTAAGCCATTGTATCCATTGGGTTGGAAACCACGATGATGATTACCTCCGGAGAATGTTTTACTAAGTTTTCGGTAACGTCTTTTACGATTCCTGCATTAATACCGATCAGCTCTTCTCTCGTCATTCCCGGTTTTCTTGGGATACCTGAAGTAATAACGGCTACATGAGAACCTGCAGTTTTGCTGTAATCTCCTGTTGTTCCGGTAATTTTTGTATCGAATCCGTTAAGAGATGCTGTCTGCATCAAATCCATTGCCTTACCTTCAGCAAATCCTTCTTTAATGTCTACTAAAACTACTTCTGAACAGAAGTTTTTCATTGCGATGTATTCTGCACAGCTTGCACCTACAGCGCCTGCACCTACTACAGTTACTTTCATAATATATACTTTTTATATTGTTTATTAATTTGTCATTACAGAACCTTACGGTTTCATTTTGATTTATTTTTTGAATTGCTTCTTTTTAAAATTGAAAGCTCCCAAATTTAACAATTCCTGAAAAATTGAGCAATCTTTCAGGAATTTAATTATCTTTAAAAATGTTATTTAGAATGTAAAAGAAGATTAATTGACATTCAGCAGGAAGGTGTACAATTTTTTTGCTCCCGACAACACTTCTGCATATTGCTCTTCATGAAATTCTGTATCGAGAACTTCTTTAAAATCTTTCCACATGGCACCCGTATTTTCATGATAGCAGCCAAAGAAATTGAAAGTCACACCATCAAAACCTTCTGTTCTGGAAAGTTGTTTGGCGATAACATTTCCGCCTAAGGTAGAGCCTTCTATCACGTACATCGCGCCAAAAGCTTCACATTCATTCATAAATTCCAGTTCGTGTGAAGCAGTACTATTTTTCAATGCGAGACTTTTAAGGTCTTCCTCAATCAAAGGAAGTTTTTTTCTGTCATTAAGCTGAAGTTTTTCCGAGAATTTTTCAGAAAGTTTACCAAAGATCTTGTCTTCCGAATGAAGAAGCATCATATAATTGGTAATTATTATTTTTCTATAATCTTCAAACGTAAATGTTTTACTGAAAATTTTTTGTGAATTAAATAGCTTTTCGGCAGCATCATGATATTCTGCCGTATTTTGTTTTAGATATTCTGATATCGTCATAAGGATTTAAATAGTCCCGTATTTACGGTTTTTTAAATGTTAAAATAAATGATGTGCCATTGGGGCTGCTTTCATAGTCTACACTTCCTCCAATTCTTCTCATAATTCTGTGAACAATTGACAATCCCACTCCATTTCCTTTGAACTTTTTGGCATTGTCCATTCTGTTGAAAATTTTAAACATCTTATGTTTATTCTCCTTTGGAATACCAATTCCGTTGTCTGAAATTCGGTAGATGACCATATCGCCATCTTCAATGCCTTCAATTTCTACCTTAGGATTTTCCTGTTGCGAAGAATATTTTATGGCGTTATTAATGATATTTAAAAACGCCTGGTGAAGCATTGTCTTATCGGCAAGAACTTTAGGGCATTCCTTAATAACAACCTCACTGGCCGGAGTTCCGAAAGTGATTTTTGCGTTCTCAATAATCTTTTCAATGGTTTGATAGGTCTCAAGGCTTTCCAGCTGAATTTCACTGTGCTTTGCACGGCTCAACTGTAAAACATCATGCATCATTTCTGCCATACTGTCGATCTCTTCAATGATGGAATTGATCTTATTGCGGCTTTTTTCCGATGGATCCGTAAGTGTTTTGAGCAGCATCTGTGCATTCAGCTTCATGACGGTCAGCGGAGTCCCCAGGTCATGGGAAATCGTGTAAGAAAAACTGTCAAGCTCTTCATTTACCTTCTTAAGCTCATCATTGAGCCTTTTGATCGTATTGTAATTTTTATGTGAAGTTTCTAAGATCAGATCGCGTACAACCTGCAGCGCAGCAACATTTCTGGAATTCCATCGCTTGGAATTACCTTTTATATCTTCCGTAAAAATCTTAAAAGACGTTCTCGGGGAAACCATCTTTTTTTCCTCTCCGTCACGGTAGATTACTTCAATTTTCTTTTTAGGATTTCCGGCCCAGTCGATATGTTCATCAAATTCTTTTCTGAACCAGATAAGGACATTATTTTTACTTCTTTCCACAAAATAGATCACTACACCGGCAGCCCTTTCGTCCAGCCCTAGCTCTTTTCCATGATCTTTCAGGAAACTGCGGCTGAGATAAATGCTGTCTTCCGTGTACTGATGCGCCCATTGGGTGATTTTTTCGATAGTGGCAACATCGGGTGTGCTTCCTTCCGTGACAATTTTTTCCTCGGCAATAACGGCCAAACCATCTGCTTCAAGAAAATCTCTGATCTCCGCTTTATTTTCCGTTAAAGAATCAAATAAGCTGTTGTATTTTAAGAATTCCGTTTTTAAATGAGCAGATTTTTCATTCAGCTTCAGACGGTAATTCAGTTCATTTTTTGATTTAAAAGATGAGTAGGCATTTGAAGCCAATGCCGTGAAAATCCCGGCCTGCACTCTGTCTTCAAGGTCGATATGCTTCGGTTGGGAATTCTGGCAGGTAACCAGCCCCCACAGATAATCATCAATAATAATTGAAATACTGAAACTTGAAGAAGCTCCAGAGTTTTTAATGTATTGTCCGTGGATAGGCGACATCCCCCGGGAAGTACTGTATGTAAGATCGATGCTTTCCAGGTTTTTGCTTAAAAGCGGCACCGGTTCCGAATATACATTGCTGAAAATTCTTTTTCTTTTTTTAAGATAAAGTTCCCTCGCCTGTATCGGGATGTCAGATTCGGGATAATGAAGTCCCAGATAGCTTTCAAGATTATCGTTGGTTTTTTCGGCGACTACTTTCCCGGATCCGTCCATCATGAATTTGTACACCATCATACGGTCGTAATTCACGATTTTCGATAAGGTGTTCAAAAGCAGATCCCATATCTCCTGATCATTATCTACAATATAAAAATTATCATATTTATTGGAAATCTGTTTATGGGGATTAACCAGAACTTTTTCAAATTCAAGAAAGATATTGCTCTTGCTTCGGAAAGCGGATAAATGATATTGCTTGTCTTCGATAAAAATTTTATCAAAAAAAGTTTCGTTTTCTCTCCTGGTGAAATTCGGAAGAGAGCGATAAATATCGGAATTAACGACAGTTTCGAAAACTTCAGGAAAGTCTGTAAGCTTTTTATCGAAAAGCTTTTCCGGGCTTTCGATTTTAAAAATATCCTCGATATTCTTGCTGAAAAAAGTGATGGAATGAGATTCTGCGTCGATGCCAATCAGATAGCCAAAACTTTGTATATAGCCCGGAATATGGATAGGCTCTTCATGACACTCTACAAAATTCATATTATACTTTGATCAATCAAATATAGAGAAATTTTTAAACCTGTGGTAGTTTTTTCAAAGAAACGCATACCACAAAAAAACACTCTCTAATCCCTCTGAATAAGGGTATTTTTAAGCAATTACAAAGAGTTTGGCCTCTTAAATCGCAACATTATATTGTTCTGGAAATCAAAAAATTCACTTAAAAAGATATTTAGTTTACCGGTCTCTTTTTTCATCAGCCACGAATTTTCCACATAGCTGTGAATTGATTTTGAAAAAAGCTGAAATATTAAAAGAAATTACACTTCTTTTTCAAAATACAGCATATAATATTTTCCGTGCTCATCCTCTCCCTGTGCAATTTTTTTCCGGTCTCCGTGAATATAGATATGGAAGTTTTTATCTAATTTGATAATACTTTTAAAATGCCTCTGCGTTTTTTTCACGGCAGCTTCACTGATCGGAAATTCTTCAGCGATATTGATCTGCATATCCTGTTCGTAATCTGTCTTAAAATTATTAAAACTCTCGATCACATGCTCGTCACCCAGAACTTCGCTCGCAAATTCATCCAGCTTAAATTCTTCTTTTTCTTTGAAAAAATTGATTGATTTATTTAAAAAGTCTGCCTGATCTGCTTTGGAAACTTCAAATTCTTGAGGCAATTGTTTGGTAATATAATCTTTATACACCATCAAAGCTTCCTGAGTATGAAAATATTCGTCGTCACGCTGTTTTACCTTTAAAAAATCCTCAAACCAGTAATACATATCTCCATTTTTATTGTTGTCTACAACAGAAAGTATATATCCGGTTTCTTTATCATTATTGTAGATCAAGGCCGCCTTATCAATTTTTGAAAGACCGATTCCCTGGTCCTTTTCAATTTCAAAGTTCTCTTCCTGAGGAGAAATTTTAAGGAAAGATTCTCTTTTTTCAGTTTTAAAGATTCCGATTTTATCTACTTTTTCTGTTCCTTCTCTTTCGTCTTCAAAGTAAACAATAAATAATTCTCCACCCTGAACTCTCGGGTTTTCAGCGGCTTCAAAAAGATGTTTTGCGATATTTTCGGATTCCCACATAAACTTGGCCTTATCCTCAAAAATCTCGGACACCGAACTGTACACCGGATTATTGACCAGATAAGAATCGCTGTAGAAATGGAATGTTTCTTCAGATTTGAAAGATCCTAAAAAGTAATTTTCAAGCAGCTCCGCCATTCCTTCATCCAGCTGTAGTTCTTCCTGAGAAAGCATTAAAGATTCTCCGTTGATTTTATTTCCTACTCTGTGTACTACGATTTTTGAAAACATCTCCTGAATATTTTTGGACTGCAAAGATATTAATTAAATCAGACAATCAATACTATTTCATTCTGATAAAATACTTATCATTCTGACACGTTTTTTTGTTTTAAATAAAATCAAATAAATTCACAACTGTTTAAATATCAAATATTTAATTCAAAATAAATTCTAAAGGAATACAATTGGCATCATGATTCTCAAAACATACAGATATGGACCTAAAGACATTAAACAGAATAGATACGCTGAGAAGATCAAAAAGTAAAGGACCGGAAACTCCGAAATGGCTGAAGCCTTATCACCTTTTACTGATGGCATTTCTGGCCGTTTTTATTTTCGGAGCAACCATAAAATTTTTAGAAATAAATTGATATGAATTATTTAGAAGCCACCCAAGAAATTGCAGAAATAATTCCTGACATTGAGAATGAACTTATTAAGGAAAACAGAATCCAAAGTCCTTATCATACCATGCAGACATTTACGGACAGAATTAAAAACATGATCCGTCAGAACGACAGAAATCTCTTATTCAAGTGTCTGAAAAAAGTGAATAAAATATATGCAAACGGCGATAATGTCATGAAAAATGCAATAGAGAATACTTTTATTTATTCACTGGACAATTTTACCGTTTTCTGTAGTGAAGAATACAGGAAAATGATTTTCTCCTGCATTTCAGAAGATCTGAGAAAGATGTATAGCCGGCAGATTTACTGTCATGGCATATGATTTATTACATTTTTTAAGACTTTCATTACAGAAATACAAAACAACATAAAAATTAAATCTATTAAAAATCAGAAGAATATGAAAACAAAAGTAAGAAGAATCTCTGACTGGAAAACGTGTAAAACTACGGTGGAAAGGCATAATATTGAGATTTTGGCCACTCATATTGCAGTGATTGTCGGAGTATTTATTTTTGCAGCTTGTCTCTAAACTTTGGTACAGTTTTCGTGTCAATAAAAATGCTCGAAAATATTAATTATGATGAATGCACAGATGCAAAAGATTAATCAAAAAATTGCTGTTGAATATCTAAAGTTTTTTTACCCGCGACTTCGCACCGAAATTACACAATTGTCTATACAGGATAATTTTGCAGGAGTGATCCAAAGTACGATCAATTATCTGAAAAACCTGCTGATGGAATCAAGAATCAATATTATTTCCCATCACATCAAACTGATGGATATGATCTACAAAAATGGCGATTCTTATGTGCGGGATATGATTGAAAATCTTTTCGTGAGATCATTTGAAAGCTTTAAAAAGCATGCTAAAATACAGCACTGGAAACTTCTCTATCAATATATGCCTATAAATTTTCAGTTGATCTATAACGATCAGCGGAAACAGGATAAAATATTTTTTGGAAAATAATATACCGTTTAAAAGAATCGGCGAAACCTTTGGTTTCGCCGATTCTCGTTAGTTTTTCTTCATAAAAACTTCTTTTACCGTTTGAAGTTCTTTGGTATTCATCCCGGAAGATTTTTTAAGTTTTGCAGCAAACATATCCACTTCCTCACCCGTTGAAGGGCAACCGAGATTTTCATTTTTATCGTTGAAAGAATCGGCGAGAACTTCACCTTTCGGATTGATAACCAGCCAAAACGGAAGTCCGGCATCTTTTCCTTTGTACTTGTCCATCAATTCTTCGCCACCCGGGTTTTCAAGCTTTTTCTTGTCGCCCATTTCCTGAACGTCTACGTACGCCGTAACGAATTTCTTTTCAAAAATCGGTTTTGTTTCCGGAAGATTCATATTCTTTTCCATGACGTAGCACCATTTGCACCAAGAGGCATGAAAAACAAGAAGTACATTTTTATTCTTTGCCTTGGCTTCAGTAAGCGCTTTGTTGAGAACAATATCTGCTTTTTCCTGTGCAAAATTGAGCTGAAACAGTAATAATCCTGCGATGACAAGTATTTTTGAAAATTTCATTTGAATGGTTTTTAAATTAATTCATACGAATGTAAACTTTTTCCTGCTTACCGTAAAAATATTTTTTTTATAACCTTGGTTTGACTAAAATAATTTAATAATAAACCTATGATAAACTAATATTGGATTTAACCGCAAAAGTTGCAAAAGACAAGTTTAAAAAGTTTTTATGAGCTAATCAAAGATTTTTAAAACTATTGTTAGCTTTTTTCTTTTATAAAAATTGCTTATGATAGAAATTTTTTATCTTTTGTGTAACTTTTGCAGTTAAATAAAAAAGGTTAAACAACCTTAATGAATATTAAAAATTCAACACCAATCCTGCTCCAAAATTTTTAGATTCTAAAACCGGATAAATAAATGTAAAATTCTTAGATTCCTTTTTATTAAACATTTTATTGATCACAGGAAACAGCCAGTAAGCCAACTCTGTACTTAAAATCCCGAATCCGGCGCCTGCAACAACATCTCCGACCCAGTGTTTATCATTCAGGGTACGGTAAACTCCTGTAAAAACGGCAACAGGATATCCCGAAATCGCCAGCCAGAAATTCTCATCTTTATATTCTCTGAAAAGAAATTGAGCTGAAGAAAAAGCCGCGGCTGTATGTCCCGAAGGAAATGAAAGAGCGTTTGAACCATCCGGGCGCTCTTCTTTTACCATATGCTTTAAAGGCAACACAAAAACAGCAGAAATTAATTGTGATGTTCCGTATATAATTGTTCTGTCTTTAAGATTATGTTTTCCTTTAATCCCTGCGAGGTTGTATCCATAAACCATCACTGCCGGAAGATATTGCGTATAATTATCCAGTTTAATATGTTTCGGCTGATGTTCTCCTATTTCATATTTGGTGGATCTGTTAAGATCTTTAAGCGCATCAGAAGTTAAGCTTACCACGCCATATGCTATGAAAACTGTCGGTACAATCAGTTTTTTATAATTGGGTCTGTAAATATCATCCTTGTAACTGGAAATACTGTCTATAGATCCTGAAGAATCTGCTTTAACCTGTCCGAAGGATATCCCCGAACAGATTAAAGCAGCTAGTGCTATTAGTTTCATTGGCTTTTTATTTGAATCTTACATTTAATGAAATAATATCAGACTTCATTCCCACAGATTTTGTATAATGACCATACCGGATTTCCAGCATATTGAGTCGTTCTATACCAAACAGTCCGTTCTTTGGGCTGATCCGGATGCCAGCACCGTAAAAATGACTGTCAAATTTCGACAGGTCATAATTGCTGGTATAAAAATCATCAAACGCCGTATGCTGCTGATAAGGAGCAAAATATTTGGCGGCCGTCTGAGAATAATATCTGTAAAACGGACTTACCGACAAAAATGGGGAAATCTTCACAGGCGTTTCCAGACTGAATGTATTTGATTTCAAGCCCCAGTCGTCAGTATAGTACCGATAATAAGCTCTCAGAATCACTTTATCCCCGAAAAAATAATTAGCTCTTACCCCCAACGGTATTTTGAATCTTTTATCCGGTAAAGCTTCCTGGTGAACAGAATTATCACTAAAATAAACTCTGTGAAAAGGCAAACTTAAATATCCTTTCTGCTGAACTCCGTCTGCCAGAAGCTCAACCTGAAAGTTCTGATTGATGATTTGAGAATAAGACAAAGATAAAGCAAATGTATTTCTTCCACTGCTTCCGTAATTTTCGTGTTCACCGCCGGTATTTCCATTGGTTCGCAGTTCAATAGGAGCAATAAGTTTTACCTGGTCCAGATATGCCTGAAATTTTGCGGTAAATTCTCCCATCCTGTTCTTTGTTTTTTGAGAAACCCCGATATTCGCACCAAAAGACTGATAATCAAACTCTCCGGAATAAGAAACGCCGGCCATTAATGTTGTGCCTTTGCTTTCATTTTCACGGCTCCAGCTCAATGCAGGATAAATTCTGGTATCGGCATGAGAAGCAGAAGAATTCGCCTTCAGGTCAATCATATCAGAAGATGCCGATGTATAATGATCGATTCCTACACTAAGTCCGAATTTGTTTTTTCTGTCTTTTTTGTCATATTTTACCATGGTTACATCGATGGTATTGGAGATGTCTGTCAGCTTTTCAGTTCCGATTCCGCCTGTCACTGCGGAGTTGTTTCCGTTTTGCCTGTAATAGCTGGAAACTAAGTTTGCTTCATCCAAAGTCAGTTTCTTTGGCTGTTCATTGCCTGTATTTTCCTGCGCTTTTGCATTAAAAATCCCGATAAGAGTAACGATGCTTATTATAATTTTTTTCATTTTTTAAATTTTTACAATTACCCCTGGTTTTAATTACACCCGCAGCCACCTCCTACTTTTCCTGCATTGGCTCCTGAAGAACCTTCTCTGTAAGACTGAAAACTGAGTTCGGTTTTTTCAATGGTTCGGTTGCCAAGTACCATTTCGGCATCGTTAAGTTTATTTTTTTCGTATTCTTTTACGGTTGTGCAGGACTGCACTGAAATAGTTACGGCTAATACACAAATCGCCGCGATTATTTTTATGAATTTTTTCATTTTGATTTCTTTTTTTAATCAAACACATCTTTACCATCAGCAATTAATCCATTTGAATTAAGCTTATTAAGCAAAAAACTAATTTTTAATGTTACAATCTGATGTGTTCTTTTCTAGGTTAATTCTTTACATTGATGTTCTGTGATGAGTAAATCCTGTCCTGATCGTCGATAATGATACATTCCAGATGATTGATCTGATTGACCATATTGAGTGCAGCATCAATTCCCATAATACTTACGGGAGTTGCCATTGCATCGGCAATTTCTGCGTTGGGACAAAAAATCGTTACACTTTTCACGCCTGAAACAGGCATTCCTGTTTTGGGATTAATGGTATGAGAATATTTTTTACCGTTGATGACGACAAATTTTTCGTAATTCCCGGAGGTTGCGACGGCCATATCTGTGATGTTCATATAGGAAAACGGCTGTTTGGAGTTGTCGGGATCGGCAATTCCGACCGTCCAGGGTTTTCCGTTGGCCTGATTTCCCCAAGTCGTAAGATCTCCTGAAGCATTGACAATTCCTGAAACGACTCCACGATTCTGAAGCATGCGTTTTGCCATTTCTGCAGCGTAGCCTTTTCCGATTCCTCCAAAACCGATCCGCATTCCTTTTTCCTTTAGAAAAACAGTCTGGTTTTTCCGGTCAAGAATAATATTTTGATAATCAACCAGTTTCAAATGTTTTTTAATCAAATCAGGATCAGGAAGCTGTTTCATTTCTTTATCGAAATTCCAGAAACTTTTATCAATTCCACCATAGGAAATATCGAAATATCCGTTTGTAATTTTACTGATTCTGAGGCTTCTTTCGATCAGATCAAAGATTTCCCAGTCAACTTTTACAGGCTGTATTCCGGCATTTTTGTTGATGAGATTGGTCTGGCTTGCATCACTGAAAGTAGTCAGCAGCTTTTCTATTCTCCGGATTTCCTCAATGGCAGCATCAATATGACTGTTCGCGGTCTTTTCATCATCACTTACAACGGTAATTTCAAAAGCATTCCCCATGAGTTTTTGAGGTCTTTTGAATTCTTTCAACATACTCTTACAGTTTTTGATTTTCCTTGATATCCCGGATCTCCTTTACGAAAGCCGTTGCATTTTCAGACGGTAAACCTTCCCAGCTTTTCAGAATCTTCCCGTCGGAATTCAGTAAAATCGTATAAGGAAATATCCCTTTCGGATTGTACTGATCAGCAAGAGAAGCATTTTCCTTTTTCAGCTCGGGAGAAAGTTGGTTTTTCTTATTTCTGGGAAAATCTGCATTGATGTACACCATTACATTCTCGGTTTCAAGTTTTTTAAATTCATCTGTCCTGATAATGTTTTTATGAAGTTTAATGCACGGAATGCACCAGTCTGAGCCGGAAAAATTGAGCAAAATAAGTTCTTTGTTTTGTGAAGCCTGTTTTTTTGCATTCTCCAAACGGCTCTGAGCGTGAATGCCAACAGCGAACACAACCATTACTATGGCTGAAAATATTGTTTTCATTATTTTAAAATTTATAATGAGTTTGTATTTATAATTATGATGTTATGGTTTTATATTTAAAACCCAATCATGAAATTGAACTATGAAAACAAATATTTTGGAGGCTCCCAGGCCGTTCTTAAAAACCCTTTATAACAGAATTTATCGTTTTTTGAAGGTATTTTCCTGGACTTTATCTGTTTAAAATGATCTTTCTTAAGTTCGAAGTGAAAAGTGTCTCCGACAATAAAAACCAATGCCAGCGGCGTTGTATGAATGATAAAAGGCAGTTTCTGATCTTTACCATAATCGCCGTCTTTCACGGGATTTTCATAGTGGGTTTTCAGAAATGCGGTAAGCGACATTTCCGGATTGAGTTTTTTATGTTCACAATAATGTTCTATTAAAGTCGGTATTTTCAGCAACTGATACAATTCGGTTGTAGAAACCAAATACAGAGACAGCAACAATATGGAAATCAACTTTTTCACAGATCAAAATTATAAAATAATTGATTAAGAATGATTATTTTTTTTCAAGTTTAATGATTTCCTGCGTAAAGCCTTTTTATCAGTTTATAAATTTCAAACCAGAGTACAGAAATAGCGGCAACAAGCAATGCCAATCCCAGTTCTTTTATGGTAAGAGAAGTTACACTGAAGAACCTTGAAACCGGACTTACATAAAGAATGATAAACATCAATACCAGAACCAATACCGAAATTCCCGCAAGTAAAAAGTTGTGGTTTTTAAAACTCTCCAATACACTGTAATAGAAAGAACGGTTTACCAGGCTCAGTAATATATTGGCAAATATGAGTGTACAGAAAACCAATGCCCTGGTTTTTTCTTCATTATTTTCATGATAAACAGAATACTGATACATCCATAATATTCCTGCCGTAATGATTAATCCCTGAATAATACTTACCATAAGTTCCTTCCAGTTCAGAAAAGTATCTGTAAGCTTTCTGGGAGGTTTTTTCATTGCATTTCTTTCGATCGGTTCGTTTTCATAAACAATAGAACACGTAGGTCCCATGACCAGCTCAAGAAAAATGACGTGTACCGGAGTAAATATATGCGGAAATACCCATCCCAGAAACAGCGGTAAAGAAACCGTAAGTATGATCGGAATATGAATCGAAATGATATACTGAACGGCTTTTTTTATGTTGGCATAAATTCTACGTCCGGCAGCGATTCCAATAACCAGTTTTTCAAGATCATCATTTGTAATCACGAGTGCAGCGGCTGATTTGGCAATTTCAGTTCCTTTATTTCCCATGGCTACGCCTATATGGGCGGCTTTTAAGGCCGGTCCGTCATTCACGCCATCGCCGAGCATCGCCACTACATCTCCCTGCGCTTTCAGGGCATTGATCACGTTAAGCTTTGCTTCAGGAAACATTCTGGTAAACAGTGTTGTATTTCGAGAAAGCTTCATCAGATCTTCTTCCGAACTTGCAGTTATTTCACTTCCATTTACGGCATGAGCATTGTTTTTAATCCCGGCCTGCAGGGCGATAGCTTGTGTTGTATCTGCATTATCTCCTGTAATAACTTTTACTTTAATACCTGCATCATAAATATGCTGAAATACTTTTTCTATTCCTTTTTTAGGTGGATCATAAAATACCGTCAGTCCTAAAAAATCAAAACTGAAATCCTGCTGTTTTTCAGGGAAATTATTTCCTTCAAAATGAGATTTGGCAACACCGAGAACCCGGTAGCCCTGTTGCCCGAATTCTTTTATCACCGTTCTTATTTTATCCCTTTCTTGTGCTGAAAGCCTGGAAACACTAATGATGGCTTCAGGAGCACCTTTAGCCGCAACAATCCGATTCTTTTGTTCATTTTCAAAAAGATGGGTCATCATAGGAGGTTTTCCTTCCAGAGGATATTCATGGAATAGCTGATAGTCTTTTCTTTTATCGGGATTCTGCGTTTTCTCGTAAATCTTATGCAGGGTTATTTCCATGGGATCAAACGGAACGGGTTCGCTGCTCCACATGGCATAATCAATAAGTTCGTCCAGTTTTTCCGATTGAAATTCTTCCTGTTCATAAACTTTATCAGAACGGTAATCATACAGATGTTTCAGCTGCATAGAGTTTTCGGTTATCGTTCCTGTTTTATCGGTACAGATTACCGTAACACTGCCGAGAGTTTCCACAATACTGCTTCGTTTGATGATGATTCCGTCGCGCATGAGTTTCCAGGCACCTAAAGCCATAAACGTCGTAAAAGCAACAGGGATTTCTTCAGGAAGTACAGACATTGCTAAGGTAAGTCCGCTCAATAAGCTGACGACAAAGTCTCCTGTTTTAATAAAACTGAAAACACATACTGCCAGAAAAATAATCAGCCCGATAATCGCCATTCCTTTTACAAAATTTCTGATCTGAAGCTGTAGAGGCGATATTTCTTCTTTGATATTCAGTATAGACTGCCCTATTTTACCTACCCTGGTTTCCTTTCCGATGCTTTCCACTTCAAAAACAGCCAGTCCTGAAACGGTGATTGTTCCGCTATAGACCTTATTATCTTCCGATCCGCTGTCCTTGAAAACAGAAAAACTTTCTCCTGTAAGTGAAGATTCATTAACAGAAAAATCATTACTGTGGACAATTTTCCCATCTGCATTAATAAGACTTCCCTCTTCGGTAATGCAAAGATCTCCCACAGCTATTTCAAAAGTGGGGATTTCGATGATTTTTGAATTCCGGATTACTTTACTCAATGGTTCATTGAGCTTTTCAAGTTCTTCCAGAGCTTTTTTGCTTCGGTTGTCCTGATAAAAAGAAATTGCGGTAACTCCGACGATAGCTGCCAACATGAATAAAGCTTCTCCATAGTCGCCAATTATCACATAGATAAGGGAAACACATATAAGGAGAATAAGCATCGGCTCTTTCAGAATGTTAATGAGCAGGCTCATCCACGTTTCTTTTTTAACCGTTTCCAATCGGTTATATCCGTATTTTTCTCTGGAAACTGCTACTTCAGCTTCTGTAAGACCTTTTAAATCTTCCGGTATATTAGTCATGCGAAATGGATATAGTATTAAAATTACTGAATGTTTTTGTTTTAGCAGAATATTCTTTCTGTTTTTTTAACATCCTATTATTCAATGTGTTTTTTCACTTCATTTACCCACTGTTCAATTTCAGCTTTTTCGACATCAGAAAGTTTTGCGTTGTGATGGATGAGTGTATAAGAAGTCAGCGGCATTTCTCCGCTTCGGACAGTTTCTGCGATCTCATCCAGTTTCTTCAGTTTTTTCTCTTTAGAATAGGTATTAAATTCATCAAAATTCAAATGCCTTTTCCCTGAATTCACATGATCTGCCAGCCACCATTTTACTGGCTGGATATTGTTATACGCCGGATAAACCGTCGTATTGGAATGACAGTCATAACAGCTTATTTTTAATAATTTCCGCACATGATCCGTCACAGCATGATGTTTTTCAATGGCATTTTCTGAAGGAGTGACGGCTATGTTTTTTTCAGCATCAAAGAACTGAATAATGATCAGTAACACGATAATGAAACCTGCTCCTGCTTTTATTAAAGATGATGTTTTCATTTTTTTAAATTTAATTGTTTAATTTTTTTCTTATTCGCCCTCGGTATTTTTGAGTTTCATGAGAAGTGTATAGGCATTCCTGATGACTATTTTTTTATGTTTAAAATCATTAAAATTGACGATCTGAACGAATCCGTTTTCTGTTTCGCCCAACGTAACGGGAGTCAGTCTGTAGGTTTGCTTTTTATCTTCCACAAAAACAAAGTCTTTTCCTTCAAAATTGACGATACTTTCTTCAGGAACCGCATTGGAAAAAGAGGTACTTGTTTCTATTTCAGCATTCATATACATTCCCGGAACAAGACTCTGATCGTATTTTTCAAAATGACAGTGTACTTCAGCCCAGCCACCGGGATTGATATCCTTGCTGATGAGCAGGATTTCGCCATAATACTTTTTATCAGGTGCGGCATTGGTATAAGCCGCAAACCGCTGCCCTTTATGAAGATTCTCCAGATCCTTTTCATATACTTTCAGGTTGAGATGAATATCATCCGGATTAATGAGCTCAAAAAGCACGTCAGACGGATTTACATATTTACCGATATTCACATTTACCTTACTCACAAAACCATTGATGGTACTATAAACAGGAACACTCTTCTTAATATTCCCCGAATTAAGAGATTCCGGACGGATATTGATGAGACGGAGCTGCTGCGCCAGAGAATTCATTAAAATTTTCTGACTGTTCATTTCCGATTGTGCCTGCTGCATCACCTTATCGCTGGTAGCCTGGCTTTGGTTAAGTAATTTTTGACGATTATAGTCCAGTTGTGCAAAATGCATTTTAGATTTTGCCATCAGATAATCCTGCTGAAGCTGAATAAACTGTGGATTTTCGATAACAGCAATCACCTGGCCTTTTGAAACTGGTTTTCCCGGAAGCAGGCTGCTCGATTTCAGATAACCACCTAATGGAATACTCACCGAAACCAGATTTTGCGGCGGAACATCAATCATTCCGTTAAGCTTCAAAACAGATGAAATTTTCTGTAAAGAAAGTGTCGTTGTTTCTATTGGTGCATTACGCAATTGGGCATCGGTAAGCATTACCACATTTTCATCTTTCGGAGGTGCCGAAACAGGATCGGTTTTCTTATGGTCTTTGCATTGATGGAACATGAGCAATCCTGTGAATAAGCAATATATAATTTTATTTTTAAGTTTCATTATTATAGATTTAAAGTAAGATATTCCATTTCTATAGCACTTTGATTCAGCTTCCAGACCGCATCGGCATAGCTGTTTTTTAACGCAACCGCCTGATTGACGAGAATAACAAATTCAAGGTAATTGATCTCTCCTGCCAGGAACTGTTTTTTAGCCGTTTCTGTAATGACATCTGCATTTTTCAGCTCTGAATTTTCGTACCGGGAGACAATATCAAGATTGGTCCGGTAGATATTTTTTATTTTTTTAAGCTGATTCTGTAAATTAAATTCTGTATTCATCAGATCATTTTCAGCAACGGATTCAGCAACTTTAGCAGCCTGAATTCTTGCCTTCTGTGCACCGGAAAAAACGGGAACGAGAACTCCCAACTGCACAGAATGGAACTGTGGCGCAGAACCATATACTTTATCATCCGCACCCATTCCTCTGAAACTGTTGAGATTATAAGCGAGCTGCAGCCCGGGAAGTAATTTCGCTTTTTCGAGGGCAGTTTGCTGTTGAGAAACATTTTTCTGTTGCTGCAGTATTTTTATAAAAGGATGTGTACTGATTTCCTGCTGAATTCCTGTATTAAAAATTTTTTCATCTTCAAGCAAAAAATCCGTTTCGCTATTTAACAGCCACTGAAACTGATATCCCAAAACGGAAAGTTCCTGCTGCAGTTGTTTTAATTGAATTTCTATGGACGATTTTTGATGGGAAGCCGTTGTTTTTTCCAGAATATTACTTTGTCCAGCTTTCAGGCGGATATTTGCTTTGTCCAGAAAATCCGTGTACAGCTTTAAAGTTTCGAGCAGAAGCTTTTCCTTTTCTTTCCAATACAAAATAGTATAAAACGTAAGACTTACTGCTTTCCTGAGTTCATATTCTTTAAGAGAAACATTCAGCAAAGACTTTTTCCATTCTTCTGTATAAAGATTTTTCTGTTTCTTGTAAACGGTCGGAAATGCAATATTCTGTGAAATGCCGAATTTCATATCCTTGTACACACTGTTGATCTGGCCATAATCAAGACTCACTCCCATTTGCGGAATATCACTTACTGATTTTATCAATGCCTTTGAATATTCGGATTTCAGTTTTTCATTCTTAAGATTTCTATTATTTTCTAATGCTGTACGAACGGCAGTTTGCAGGTTGATCGGCGTCTGAGATTTAACTCCGAATCCTGTCAGACCGAATAGTAAAATCAATACAGCCACTCCATTTTTATGATGATTTTTTTTCATTTTAAATCCTTTTTCAATATTTACATATAATAAGGGTAAAACAAACAGTGTAAGAAATGTTGCTACCATTAATCCACCGATAACAACGGTTGCCAGAGGACGCTGAACTTCTGCTCCGGCTCCGTTACTGACAGCCATAGGAATAAATCCTAATGAGGCCACAAAAGCCGTCATCAAAACCGGCCGTAGACGTGATTCTCCTCCGTCAATAACGATTCTTACAATATTCCGCATTCCGCTTTTATAAAGGCGGTTAAACTCAGATATTAAAACAATCCCGTTCAGCACAGCCACTCCGAAAAGGGCAATAAATCCTACTCCGGCACTGATACTGAAAGGCATCCCACGGATGGCCATAAGAAATACTCCTCCGATAATGGAAAGCGGAATAGCCGTATAGATCAGTAAACTTTCTTTAACGGAATTAAAAGCCAGAAACAGCATTACAAAAATAAGAGCCAGCGCTACCGGAACAGCGATCATCAGACGTTTTTTGGCATTATTAAGGTTCTCAAAAGACCCTCCATACGTCATATAATATCCTGTAGGAAGCTTCATTTTCTGATCTGTTTTATGCTGAAGTTCTTCCACGATACTTTGAACATCCCTTCCTTTTACATTAAAACCTACCACAATTCGCCTCTGGGCATTTTCCCTCTGAATCTGGTTGGGGCCGTTTTTAACCTCCACTTTTGCAAGCTGTGACAACGGAATCTGATCTCCAGAAGGCGTAGGGACCAAAAGGTTCTTAATATCAGTAATGTTTTTACGGTCTTTGGTATCCAGCCGTACCACCATATCGAAACGCTTTTCACCTTCAAAAACCAATCCTGTGCTTTGCCCTGCAAATGCCGTGTTGACAATCCTGTTGATGTCTGAAACAGACAAATGATACTGTGCAATAAGAGGGCGGTTATATTCTATGATAACCTGTGGCATTCCTGAAACAGGTTCTATATAAAGATTTTGGGTTCCGTCTACCGTTTCTATGATTTTTCCTAATTTTTGGGCATTCTGAGAAAGAACATCCAGGTCATCTCCAAAAATTTTGATTACTACATCCTGCCTTGCTCCGGTCATTAATTCGTTAAAACGCATCTGAACCGGAAACTGAAAGCTAGCCGTAATTCCGGGAACTTCCTGCAACTGCTTACCCATTTTATCGGCTAGTTCGGGAAAAGTGGAGGCTGATGTCCATTCTTTTTTATCCTTTAAAATAACCATCATATCCGAAGCATCCATCGGCATCGGATCGGTGGGTACTTCTCCACTTCCGATCTTCGTAACAACCTTTTCCACTTCGGGAAACCTGGATTTGAGAATATGAGCTGCTTTTTGGGTACTTTCAATCGTTGTCGTCAGATTACTTCCTGGTAAAACTCTTGTATCTACAGCAAAATCCCCCTCTTCGAGAGATGGAATAAACTCTCCTCCCATTCTTGTTACAATGAAAACTGCCGTGATAAATAAAGCTGCTACTATCGAAAAAACGGTTTTAGGAATTCTAAGAAGTTTAAGCAGTGTTTTAAGATAAACCTGCTCTACTTTCTTCATGATTATGTCTGATAAAGTAGGTTTACTACTTCTTTTCCTCAGCAGGACAGCACTCATCATCGGAATGTACGTCAACGAAAGCAGGAATGCACCCAGTAAGGCAAAAGCAACAGTCTGAGCCATTGGCTTGAACATTTTGCCCTCAATTCCCTGCAAAGTAAGAATGGGAAGATATACAATAAGAATAATGATCTGCCCAAAAACGGCACTGTTCATCATTTTCCCTGCAGAATCGATAACAATTGTATCCATTTCTGATTTTCCGACGGAAAATATTTTTTTGAATTTTGAATTATGGCTAAACTGATGTAAAACGGATTCTACGATAATGACCGCACCATCGATAATCAATCCGAAATCCAGAGCTCCAAGACTCATGAGATTTCCACTTACTCCGAAAAGATTCATCATACAGACGGCAAACAGCATTGCCAGAGGGATTACAGAGGCCACCAGCAGGCCCGCCCTTATATTTCCCAGGAATAATACGAGAACAAAAACTACGATCAACGCGCCTTCCGTAAGGTTTTTCTCTACCGTTCCGATGGCATTATTAACCATTTTGGTACGATCAAGAAAAGGTTCTATTACGACTCCTTCCGGAAGTGTCTTTTGAACCTGTGCGATTTTTTCCTTTACATTTTTTATGACCTGATTGCTGTTTTCGCCTTTCAGCATCATTACCACAGCCCCTGAAACTTCTCCCTCGTCATTAAAAGTCATGGCTCCGTAACGGGTAGCAAAACCAGGTTTCACTTCGGCAATATCTCTTATAAACAGAGGGACATCATTCGTTTTTGTTGCAATAGAAATATTGTTGATTTCTTCAATACTTCCTACCAACCCTTCACTTCTGATGTATAAAACGGTAGGTCCTTTTTCAATATAAGCACCTCCGGTATTCTGATTATTGGCCTGTAAAGCATCAAATACATCATTAATGGTTATTCCGTATGCATTAAGCCGGTCGGGATTCACGGCAATCTCGTACTGCTTCAGCTTACCGCCAAAGCTGCTGACCTCAGCCACGCCTTTTACTCCTAAAAGCTGTCTTCTGACCACCCAATCCTGAATGGTGCGAAGTTCTGTGATATTGTATCTTTTTTCATAGCCTTTTTCTGGCCTTACAACATATTGAAAAATTTCGCCAAGACCTGTAGAAATTGGCCCAAGCTGCGGATTTCCTATTCCCTGCGGAATGACTGCCTGCAACTGTTGCAGCCTTTCGGCTACCTGCTGTCTTGCCCAGTAAATGTCAACATCATCTTCAAAAACAATTGTGACAAGTGATAACCCGAATCTGGAAAAACTACGGATTTCTTTTAATCCTGAAATATTATTGTTGGCCTGCTCAATGGGGAAAGTAACAAGCCGTTCTATATCGGTTGCGCCGAAAGAAGGTGCCGTGGTAATAACCTGTACCTGATTGTTGGTAATATCCGGCACCGCATCTATTGGCAGCCGGGTCAACTGATAGGAACCAATTCCGATAAGCCCTAATACCAACAATGCAATGATGAGTTTATTCTTTACAGAAAACTCAATGATTTTTGTAAGCATAAATTGATTGATTAATCTTAATTATTGTGATAAATTCCGGTATTCTGAAGTACAGCTTCTTATGCATCTGCATCGATGCAAATCCATTGGTATGAAAACAGAATACGCCCAATCATTTTTATGATTGAGAAAACAGATTAAGACTGATGGAATCTTGGGGGCTCCCAGATAGAGTTTACGATTTCTTTGTTGTAAAGAACACTTTTATAAAAGGTTTTCTTGATCTCAAGAGTATGATATACTTTCTCCTTAACGTAAAAGTCTAAAGAAGGATTAACCGTAAAAACCACTGAAAAAAGACTGGCATGCGAAACAAAAGGTAATTTCTGATCGGTTTCATAATCATTGTCTTTAACAGGATGATCATAATGAACTTTCAGAAATGCAGTGAAAGACATCTCAGGACTGAGGTTTTTATGCTCTATGTAATGCTCTATAAGAACCGGTAATTTCAAAAGCTGATAGAGTTCGGTCGTGGAAACCAAATACAATGATAACAACAATATGGAAATCAACTTTTTCACTACAGCAAAATTATGAATTTATTCATTAAGAATGATTTTAAATTACTGATCTTCAGAGAATTTTCACTAAAAAAACCAGGAAATAAATTCCTGGTAGCAATAATATTCAGACAAAGAGTGGACGTCGTCCACAGAGTATAAAAAAAAATTTAATAATGTATTGTTATGATTTATATTTAATCCTTAAAAGGAATCATCTTATCAATTGTATATATTCTTCTCTGGTTAAAAATTCATTTTCAGAAGCAGATGTTGAAATCGTCAAAAACCAATAATTATAAGGATCTGTATTGATGTGGGAAGGTTTTTTATGAAGGAATGTATTGATTGATATAATTTTACACTTGCAAGGTGAGAGAAGAGGAAAGGTATCATTGATTCCGTACACCACTCCCCACGAAGCTTCTTTTTCAATAATATCTCTTTTCACATTAAACTCAATCAGGCCGATTTCCCCGATTTCTTTCTGTGCAAAATCAGTAATCCCCACGCAGAAGTCATAAGATCCTATTTTCCTCAGCCATAAATGGTTTTTGGTATAATATAAATTTTTTGGAATAAGCATACGTAGGTTCCTATTTATTTTTGATGAATGGAAGCCGTACAACTTTTGCCTTCACCGGTTTATTCCTGATACTGATAAAAATTTCATTTCCAATATTTGAATTTTCAGTCGAAACATATCCCATTCCTATTGCTTTTTTTAAAGTAGGAGACATCGTTCCGGAGGTTACAGTTCCTATAATTTCATGATTTTCATTCCAGATTTCGTAGCCATGACGGGGAATTCCTTTTTCCTCTATTTCAAAGCCTACAAGCTTTTTAGAAACTCCTTTCTCTTTCTGGATTTTTAAGAATCCGCTATGGGTAAAATCTTTGTTAAATTTGGTGATCCAGCCCAATCCGGCTTCTAATGGTGAGGTAAAATCGTCAATATCATTTCCGTAAAGGCAAAAGCCCATTTCCAAACGTAGCGTATCTCTGGCAGCCAGCCCGATAGCTTCTATACCTTCATCTTTTCCGGCTTCAAAAATAGATTCCCACAAATGTCCCGCATATCTGTTCTCAACATAGATTTCAAAGCCGCCCGCTCCGGTATAGCCTGTGCATGAGATCAATACATTAGGAATATGAGCAAGCTCTCCTATTGTAAATGTATAATTTTCAAGTTCTTTTAAACTGATATCCGTAAGCTTCTGCAGAACCTGCGCCGCTTTAGGTCCCTGAACTGCCAGCAGGGAAACAGAATTTGAAATGTTGGTAACTTCCGCACCGAAAGAATTATGCCTTACAATCCAATCCAGGTCTTTTTTTATGTTGGATGCATTCACGACAAGAAGATAATCATCATGACTTATCATATAAACCAGAAGATCATCGACGATTCCGCCTGTATCATTAGGCATACAGCTGTACTGAACTTTCCCCGGAAAAAGCTTTGATGCATCATTGGAAGTAATTTTCTGAATGAGTGATAAAGCGTCCTTTCCCTGTATTGAGATCTCGCCCATATGAGAGACATCAAATACACCGACTCCGTTTCTTACCGTTTCATGCTCATGGTTTACCCCTTTGTACTGAACAGGCATTTCATAACCCGCAAATTCTACCATTTTCCCGCCAAGGATATGATGTATTGCATTAAATGCCGTTTTCTTTATTTTTATAGTGGTCATATATTATGATAAACTCTGTTAATGATTCGTATGAATCAGACCTGGCAATCCTTCTGAACCGAAAAGGTTTCCGATCAAAAGTTGTGTTATTATTTTAGCAAAAGTAGACTGTTTGCCGGTAAAATCCGGTGACCTATCTCTTTTTTAAACTTGATTTAAGTCAAGTTTGATTTTGCTTAAAATAGCGTAGCTTTGTAGCGGCATGATCTCAAAATTTATTTTCAATAATCAGTATCTTTTTGATGAGCTTCCCGACTGTGACAAGGAGATGCTCAAAAGAGCCATGCAGAATAAGAATTACCGTAAAAATGAAGCCATTTTCACAGATGGAACCATCCCTACAGGAATTTTTTATTTAAAAACAGGTAAAGTAAAAAAATATAAAGTAGATAACGACGGCCGGGAACAGATTATCTATATTTACAATACCGGCGAGTTTTTTGGGTACTCTGCGATTTTAAGCAATGAGTCCTACGGAGATACCACCCAGGCTATTGAAAATTCTGTCATCGCTTTTATATCCAAAGAGGATTTTTTAAAGATCCTGGATCAGTCGGTTGTCTTTTCGAGATTATTGTTAAAAAGCCTTAGCCATGAATTCAGTGTTATGGCCAATCTGATGACCGTTCTGTCTCAGCGTACCGTAAGAGAGCGGGTAGCGTTAAGTCTTTTGATTCTGCATAAAAAATACCATTCCAATACTCCTGAGGAACACGTATATATTTCTCTGTCCCGCACTGATCTTGCCAATATGGTAGGCACAGCCAATGAAACCCTGGCAAGAATACTTCATGATTTCAGGCAGGACGGACTTATTGTGATGGACGGCCGTAAAATACAATTAACAGATTTAAAGCAACTTATTCATATCGCAAATCTTCACTGAGTTGAATACCTGTGTATCGAGGAATTGAGTGTTCATTTTTTATACAGTTTTTAAATTTTATCTATAATTTTATAAAATAATTCATTCATGTTCAGGCATAAAGGAAAAGGGCGTACCTATTCCCATAATCTAAAACTGGCTTCCATCTTATCCTGTGTGGCAGGATTGGTAAATATTACCGGCGTACTTGCAGTGAATACACTGACGACCAACGTTACCGGGCATTTTGCTTTTTTCTCAGAACAGCTGTTCCTGGAAAATTATAAGATGGCTTTTATTTATTTATTTTACATCCTTTTCTTTTTGTTGGGAGCTTTTGTTTCAGGAGCCGTTATGGAATGGGCATCCAAATCAAGATTTCATACCTCTTACATTATTCCTATATTCATTGAAGTGGCTATCATGCTTGCCATAAGTTGTATGCCTGATACACTGCTTAAGGAAAATCCTTCTTTCCGCATTGCTGTTTCGTCTGCACTTCTTTTCACGATGGGACTACAAAACGCCCTGGTCACCAAAGTATCTCAATCTGTTGTAAGAACCACCCATCTTACCGGGCTTTTCACCGATCTCGGCATAGAGCTTTCACAACTGCTGTTTTACCGCGAAAAAAGAGATCAGATAAGATTACATAAAAGTGTTTTTTTAAAACTCATGATTATCAGCGGATTCTTTATCGGTGGAATAATCGGTGGGTTTACATTTCAGCGTTTCGCACTCAAAACCCTTTTACTTCCTGTTGCTCTGTTGCTGTTTGCTTTGTGGTACGATCATCTTTTATTTAAATATTATCATTTTAAAAGAAAATTCAGGCATCATGATTAGCTGAATTTTAAAATCATGTTAAAAAAGTCCTTTCAAAGAGAAAGGACTGAAAACACTTTATCCGGAACATTTCGCTTCATCTTTTTTTACGCCTATTTTATTCAGGATCATATACATCAGGCACCAGCCGGTAAGTGCATGAATCCACATATTGATTCCGACAAAACCTGTCAGCCAGAACCAGTTTGGGTTACTATAAATTCCCAAAAGCAGGCTTCCTAAAATGAAAGTTCCTGCTATGGCATGTACAATTCTTGTTTGCATATTTTATTCTTTTATTTACAATGATTTTTCCAGTGAAACGCCTGCGATATGAACGTGGGAAAAATTTTCCTGTTCCGAATTGAGGATTTCTATCTTTTTATATATTTCATCAACAAACCCATCTTCCGCAAAGACTGTAAAAAGTAAGGAATCTACCGATAAATGCTCTGTGGAAAACCATCTGTCGACATCATTGCCATTATTTTTGTATCCTTTTACCGATTGATATGAGAAAGTTTTTACGCCGGAATGTTTAAGAATATTGATCACCTCTGTTTCAAATTCTTCTATTGCTGTGATTAATAATAGTTTCATAAGATATATGTTTAATTGGAAACCTCATATGTTTTAAAATCTATGAGGTTTCCTGGTTTTTATGCTTCAAAAAATTTGTCCTCAGAATCGGGATTTTTCTCCCATTTTTTTCTTTCCGTGATGTAATAAACCAACGGAACCACGATCAGCGTAAGCAAAGTAGAAACGATCGCTCCAAACACCAGTGAAATGGCCAGTCCCTGAAAAATAGGATCAAAAAGAATGATTACCGCTCCGATCACTACGGCACCTGTTGTCAGCAAAATCGGCGTTGTTCTTACCGCTCCGGCTTCGATGATAGCCTGCTTGATAGGGATACCTTCTTTGAGACGGATTTCGATAAAGTCGATCAAAAGAACGGAGTTCCTTACCATGACACCCGCCAGAGCAATCATTCCGATAAAAGAAGTTGCGGTGAAGAATGCACCCAGCAGCCAGTGTCCCAATACAATCCCAATCAACGAAAGCGGAATCGCAACCATCATGACAATCGGTGTTTTGAAATTCTGGAACCAGCCGACAATCAGCATGTAAATAATGATAATCACGACCGCAAATGCAGTTCCTAAATCCTTGAATACTTCTAAGGTAATCTGCCATTCTCCGTCCCATTTCACGGTGTAATTGCTCTCATCTTCAGGCTGATTCATATACAGTTCATTCATTGAATAACCATTCGGAAGCTGGATTTTTTTTAGCTTTTCATCCATCCCCAAAATCGCATAAGCCGGACTTTCCAGTTTTCCCGCCATATCAGCAAGAACATAAACAACTCTTTTCTGGTCTTTTCTGTAAATGGTTTTATCCAGTTCTTTTTCTTGCACTTTTACAAGGTCTCCTGCAGGAACCATTCCCATCTGTCCTTTAATTTTCAATCCCGTAATATCCTGAATACTGGCTTTATCAGCATTTTTAAGTTTCATGACAATATCCACCGGATCGTTGGATTTTTCATCGTAAAGATTCCCTATAGGATATTCTCCCATCAGATAGGTCATATTCCCCACAATCTGTTGAGGAGCGATACCGTTCAGCATTGCTTTTTCTTTATCCGGAACAAGCTTGAATTCCTTCTGTGGCGCTTCTACCATCCAGTCGATATCTACCACATCATCAGTTTTCTTTAAAATATCTTCAACCTGTTTCGCTACTTTTATCTGCCCTTCATAATCCGGTCCGTAGATTTCTGCAACAATCGTTGAAAGAACCGGCGGTCCGGGCGGAACTTCCACCACTTTTACATTCGCATCATATTTGGCAGCTATTTTCTGAATCTCGGGACGCATTCTTTTAGCCACATCATGACTTTGCGCATCGCGGTCTTCCTTATGCAGAAGATTAACTTGAATATCTGCCGTATTGCTGTTCCCGCGCATATCATAATGACGAACCAGACCATTAAAGGTAATCGGAGCAGATGAGCCCACATAATTCTGATAATTTACGACTTCCGGAACAGTTTTCAGGTATTGTGCAATATCCTGCGTAACGGCCGAAGTTCTTTCCAGCGTTGTTCCTTCCGGCATATCGATCACCACCTGGATCTCATTTTTATTATCAAAAGGAAGCATTTTTACCGCTACCCATTTGGTGAAAAACGCTGCAACAGAAATCAGTAATAAAACCACAGTAACCGCCATCATTGTCCATCTTTTTGATTGTGAATCCAGAAGTGGCTGTTCAATTTTTTTATAGATCCTATAAATTATTCCTGTTTCAAGGCCCTGCTCTTCATTATGATGTTGCTCATCTTTTACCTTTAATAAATGATAGCCCAGATACGGTGTCACTGTTAATGCCACAAAAAGGGAAAGCAGCATTGCAATAGAAGCTCCGATAGGCATCGGCGACATATAAGGTCCCATCATTCCGCTTACGAATGCCATTGGCAAAATCGCAGCAATCACGGTAAATGTTGCTAAAATGGTAGGATTTCCCACCTCGTTAATGGCATAAATTGCAGCCTGCTTAAACGGCAGCTTCTTCATGTGAAAATGCCGGTGCATATTTTCAGCGATGATGATACTGTCATCCACCACGATTCCGACTACAAAAACTAATGCAAATAGGGTAATTCTGTTCAGCGTATATCCTAAAATATAGTAGCTGAATAAAGTTAAAGCAAACGTCAACGGAACGGAGAAAAATACAACCAAACCTCCTCGCCATCCCATTGCCAGCATTACCAGAACCGTGACGGCCAAAATCGCAATACCAAGGTGCATCAGTAATTCTGAAACTTTATGGGAAGCTGTTTCTCCATAATTTCTCGTCACTTCTACGTGTACATCATCCGGGATTAAATTTTTCTTTAACACATCAACCTTAGCAAGAATCTGCTCAGAAATTTTCATGGCATCAGATCCTTTCACCTTGGAAACAGAAACCGTAACCGCAGGATATTCTGATTTGAATTTTTTGCCGTTTTCTACTGCATTTCCATATCCGAAACTCACATAATTGGCAGGGTCAGAAGCACCGTCTTTTATGGTTGCGACCTGTTTCAAATATACCGGCATATTCTGCGAAGTTTCTATGACGAGATTCTCTACATCTTCTGCAGAATTGAGAAATTGTCCTGTTGTTAAAAGATATTCCGAATCACCGGAATCAAATTTTCCGGATTGGGAACTGCCGTTATTCGCCTGAATCATCTGCATTACAGAAAGTGCATCTACATTCAGCTCTGCCATTTTATCTTTATCTAAAACGACTTGTAACTGGCGATTTCTGCCGCCTATAGTTTTGGTAAGAGAAACATCTTTTATTTTTTTGATTTCAGAAGATAATTCCTCTCCAATCTGGCGAAGCTGAAAATCATTGTAATTAGCGTTATCACTCCACAAAGTCAGTCCGAGCATAGGGACATCATCAATAGAACGAGTTTTCACCATCGGTTCCATCACGCCTTTCGGGAACATATTTTTGTTCTTCATCAGCTCATCGTAAAGCTTTACATAAGAACGTTCCGTATCTTCTCCTACATAAAACTGAACGATAATCATAGCCTGTCCGTTCATCGCCAACGAATGAATGTGTTCTACCCCTTTGATATTGGAAATAATCTTTTCCAAAGGCTTTACCACACGGCTTTCAACCTCTTTCGGGCTTGCTCCGGGATAGCCGACCATGACATCCGCCATCGGAATGATGATCTGCGGTTCTTCTTCTCTTGGTATTAGTGTGGAACTGTACACTCCGATAATCATCAAAGCAATCATCAACAGAATCGTTAATTTTGAATTGATGAAAAACTCGGCGATACGTCCTGCGAATCCTTTTTCCATAAAAATATTTTTTTTAATGTAACAATGTAGAAATGTAACAGTATAACAATGATCTGTAAAAGAGGAATTGCTACATTACTACGTTGGTACATTGGTAAATTGTTACATTATTTTATTTGAACTTTTACCCCGTTATACAATTTCCCGGTTGAAGAAACGATGTACGATTCTTTAGGGTTTAAACCTGAAAGGATTTCTACCTGATCTCCGATTGTTTTACCCGTTTTCAGCCATCTTAAAACTGCCGTATTCTGTGAACTGAATACATATACACCTGTAAGCTGACCGTTTTCTACCAAAGCCATTTTAGGAATCATCATACCTTCCTGAAAACTCTGATTGATTTTACCTGAAGATCTGAAAGGAAACTGTACGTTGACAAACATTCCCGGAAGCAAACCGGAGGCGTTGTGAATATTGATTTTGACCATATATTGCCCGCCGGTTTGAGCAGATGACTTGCTGATTTCTGAAACGGTTCCGGAAACAGTTTTATTTAAAGATTTCAACGTAACCTCAACCGGCATTCCGTTGGAAATCATAGCGATATTCTGCTCAGAAACCAGAACCTGCGCCTGCAAAGATGACGGTGATTCTATGGTGAGCAAAGGCATTCCCGGGCTTGCCATATCCCCCTGCTCCGCGAATTTCGCTGTAATTGTTCCTGAAATTGGTGCTGTAACGTTGGTATAACGGTATTGCGCACTGACTTCGTTTTTCATCTGCTGTGCTGCCTGCAATCCTGCCTGTGCCATTTCATAACGGGCTCTCATATCATCCAGCTCTTTCTGGGAGGCGCTTTGTGATTTATACAAATTCAGGAATCTTTCGTAGTCTTTTTTAGCAATATTGTAGCTGGCTCGTGCCTGTACAATATTTGCAGAAGCCTGCCCGCCTTTTGCCTGAATATCTGTAGCATTGATGCTTACCAAAAGCTGGCCTGCATTGACGTTTTGTCCCACTTCTGCCTTCATTGAAGTGATGTAGCCCATCATTCGGGTAGAAATATTGACGGAATTTTTGGCAACCAGTTTTCCACTTGCTGTGGCTGATGAGCCTTCCGTGCCTGCAGTTGTACGGCTTACCGTAACTGAAACGGGTGCATCTGTATTCTGTGCAGATTTTTTCTCTTCTGAACAGCTTCCCAACAGAAGTGTACTGAGAATAAAGGTTAAATAAAGGTATGTTTTCATTATTAAATTTTTTCTTTTTATTTATTTCCACAGGTTCCACCTGCGGCTATTGTTATTGAACCCTTCGGATTCTGGCTTCGGTACATTATTTTCTCAAAAACTTCTCATATTCGCTGGCGACGTTGTACTCGAAAATGGTCTGCTGATATTCCAGTTCTTTTTGGGACATCAGGCTCTCTGCGGAAAGAAGGTCGGAGGATTTTTCCAAGCCCTGATCGTAACGGTTTTTGCGGATTCTGTAGGCTTCTTTGCTTTGTTCCCAAGCCTGTTTCGTGAAATTTATCTTCGATGCGGCATCTTCAATCTGGCGGCTGGCTTTGTTGAGTTCCAGCTGGCTTTGCTTGGAATACTGCTCGATTTCGGTCTGTGCTCTGGAACGTTCTGCTTTGTATTTTTCCTGTTCGCTTTTTGATTTCAGTCCGTCAAAAACATTCCAGGAAAGCTGGATTCCTGCGAGATAGCCATTGGCATTGAATTGTGCGATCTTATTGTCATACATCTCAAAACTTCCGAATGCATTGAGTTTAGGAAGAAATTTTGCTTTTGAAGATTTTATCATCCAATCGTAAGCTTCGAGCGATTTGTTGTAAGCCTGTAAATCTTTACGATTCTGATTAAGCTTTGCGCCGGAATCTGTAATGTATTCTGTGTATTCAAGCGTTTCTGAGGGTTTCAGGATTTTGTTTTCTGAATTTTCATCCAGAAGAAAATATAAATAATCGGAAGCGTTCCTAATGTTTGATTTTGCGGTCTGAATCTGACTTTCTATTTCGCTGATGCGTACCTCCATATACAGCACCTCGGATTTCTGAATCATCCCGTTTTTGTAATAATTTTCAATTACTTTTTTGTTGGCAAGCGTTGTTTGTTTTGCATTTTCAAGCGTTTCAAGCATTTTGTAAGCGAGCTGAAGCATCATATAAGATTTTTTCAGCTCAAACTGAACATACTCTTTGGTTCTTTCGGTTTTAATGTTGAGCGCATCAACTTTTACTTGGCCTGCTTTTTTCTGATACACCGCATCCATATTGATGATCGGTTGTTGTACCTCTATTTTTGTGGCAAAATTGGAAATGCTTTTCGGATTATTTAGATTATCGGGATTGAAATCCATCATCGTAATTCTTTCCTGATTGAGCTTAGTACCAAAGGCATACAACGGATTATTGGTATTCGAAAAAGTGTAAGAAGCATTCACATTCGGAAGATACATTGCACGCGTTCCCAAAAGCTCGGCTTTTGCCAGTTCCACTTCTTTTTTCGCCATTTTTACCTGAAGATTATTGTCTATGATTTTATTTTCCAGATCCGCTTTGGAAATAGAAATAATCTCCTGCGAAAAAGCTTCGGAATAGGTCGTGAATAATAAAATAAGTATGGCTATTTTTCTCATTTCTCTAATTTTAAAGCAAAATTAGACTGCTGAAGAATCTCACACAGTAACCAACATCACATAAGCCTGTTTTTCTCGATCGAGCATAAAAAAACCGCCCATAAAGAGCGGCCACTATTAAGAATATGGAAATACTACATCAGTTTTATCTGCGGAATCATCGTAATTTTTGATTTCACGGAATTGGATATCAAACAATTGGCTTCAGATTTCTGAAGAACCCTTTCTGCCTTTTCTCGTTCGGATTCGTTTTTAATAGTAACAACCGGTTCCAGAATCACTTCTGTCATCAGGAATTTACCTTCCACCTGTTCCAGTTTTCCTTTAGATTTACATTCAAAACCTGAAAATTCGAGTTTTGAGTTTTCTGCTATCGCCAGAAAAGTCGTCATCAGGCAACTGCTTACTGCTGCGGTGAAAAGGTGCTCCGGAGACCAGATTCCTTCCATTCCTTTCGGAAATTGCGGCGGAGTGGCTACTTCTATATTTTGGGTCAGTTCAGGAGAAGTCATTTCACCTTTACGGTCATTTTTCCAGTGTACGTCTACGGTATAATAATGTGCTTCCATTGTTTTATATTTTATTGTTTAAACTTGCCCAGCCGCCGCCGTTATGTACATTTTTATAGCCATTATTCTGAAGAATATTTTTCGCAGAAGCACTTCTCATCCCGGAAGCACAACACGTAATAATGGTTTTCTCTTTATTTAATTTTGAAAGATTTTTCTCCAGCTGATCGACAGGAATATTTATGGAATTCTTAATATGTCCACCTGCATATTCGCTTTTGCTTCTTACATCTACAATCACGGCACCTTGTTTTACAAGATCCGAGTAGTCGGTTTTATCCATCCCGAAAAGGTTTTTTATGGCATCTAACATTGTATTGATTTTTAAATTGATAATACAAAGGTATGCGTAGAAAAGAAACCCGTCAGTGATAAAGGTTACAATAGGGTAATTTTATTTCGGGAAAGTTTTATTTTGCCGTCGGTTTCAATCTGTTTGAGAACGCGGCTCACCGCTTCCCGTGTAATTCCGAGTTCGTCGGCCAGCTGCTGATGGGTTACATTAAGTTCTTTTGATTTGTATAATTGGGCTTTCTGGTTCAGAAGATGTAGCAGTCTTGTATCTGCTTTCTGGAAGGCAACAGAATTTACCACTTCCAGCAGATCTTCAAATCTTCTTTGATACAGGCCGAAGATAAAATCTGTCCATTCAGGGTATTTCCGTAGCCATTCTTTGGACTGCTGCAGGGAAATCATCAGAATTTCTGCATCTTCCTCCACCACAACTTTTACTTTTGAAGTATCTTGGGTAAGCCCGGAAAGAATGGAAGAAATACAACTTTCGCCCGGCGTGAGATAATAAAGAAGAATTTCCCTTCCGTCTTCTTCAGTCCGGATCACTTTAATACTCCCCGAAACCACCAGCGGAATATAATGGATGTACGAATTGATATCTAAAATAACGGTTCCGGCCGGAAACAGCTTAAGGTTTTCGTTTGATGCAATTTCTTTTTTGAATTCCGGATCTGATATTTTGTTGATATTCATACTCAAAGATAAATATAATTAACAATAACTTTTTAAGTTTAAATTATGCATCTGCTTAAAATTTAATTAACCGCAAAAGCTACAAAAGATAATACAATGTAATGATTAGTATATTCAAAGTTCTCAAAAGAATAAAAATCAAAGATTTTTTTTAAAACTATTGTGACCTTTTTTATTTAAAGTAAATGATTACAAATAAAACTTTTTAAACCTGCCTTTTGTGGCTCGTGTGGTTAAATTTAATATATGTTTAAACAGTTAAAAAAAACCGACTGCAAATACAGCCGGTTGGATAAATTGGATAATGAAAAATATTTTCTGTTTACAACAATTCGATCAATTCATTCTACATAACAGAAAGATAAATTATTTTTAACAGCCTTGCAGATAATCTGATAGGTCTATCTGCCCGCTTTTTGTTTAATTTCTTTAAAGTTTTAAAAAGAACCGACTGCCAATAAACAGCCGGTTCAACGGAAGAGATCACTCTTCCTTTCTAAAAACACTTAATACACATTACTTACTCCTGAAGCTTTTTTATACTTCGCTTCATTGATCTTATATTCTGCTTTGGCATCCAGAATCTCAGATTTCGCCTCCTGCCAAAGAACCTGAGCTTTTAATACTTCCTCTGCCACAACGGTTCCTGCGTCATACCGGTCCTGATTCAAACGTAGATTTTCCGTAGCCTGAACAAGAGATTTTTCAGCAAGCTCAATACGTTTTACCGACTGATTGAGCTGCATCACTGCATTCTGAACTTCCAGCACCAGGAGTTCTTTCGTTTCTTCCATTTCAAGCTTTTGGGCATTGGTTTTATACTGCTGTTCTTTTACTTTCTCCTTTCTTGCCCCCCAGTCATAAATCGGGATACTCACAGACAACATTCCCACAAATCCCTGCATATTGTTTTTCATATTAACAGGATTAACATTTTTACCAAAACTGGAGAATCCTATCCCTGAAAGTGCAACGGTAGGCTTCCGGTCACCGTCAAGCAATTTTTCCTGAAGCTCATTCATTTCTACCGCTTTGGCAAGAATGGAAAGCTCGGGCCGGTTCGTTGGCTGCAGCTGACTGTCTGCCAGAACACCATCAAAACCGCCGCTTACAGCATCCTCCACGTCAAAATCAGAATTGGGAAGTCCTGCGATCTGGGCAAGGTTTAACTTGGCAATGCTGAGACCATCTTCTGCACGTTTCAGGTTGAGCTGAGCCTCGTTCTGCTGAACTTCTACTTTCAACAGATCATTTTTATATGTCAGACCCGCGTCAAAAGAATTCTTCACATTGGTATGCAGCTGATCCAGAAGCCTGATGTATTCTTTGGCCAGTGCTATTTTCTCCTTGGCATTTACAATTTGCCAGTATATGGTTTCTGCAGAGAGTTTTATCTCTTCTTTGGTAAGGTTTTTCTGCGCCATCTGCAGATCTACAGCCGCTGAAGAAATCTTTTTCCCGGTTTCTACCTTTCCACCGGCATACAGAACCTGGGTAACATTCACATTGGCGCTTCCCAGTACTTCCGGCAACAGGTTGGAAAGCGGTTTGGAGAAGTAATATCCTCCTACACTTCCGTCTACGGTGGGTTTTCCTCCTGCTTCAGAAGCCGTTCTGGAAGCTTTGGCAGCTTCTATGTTCTGTTGCGCTTTTTTGATCTTCTTATTGTTCTCTAATGCCAGGTTTTTGACTTCATCCACAGAGATCACGCGCTGTTGCGCCTGAAAACTGACCGCTGCGGTGAACATCAGCACCAGAACTATTTTTGATATTGTATCGTATATGATTTTCATTTTTTTTACATAAAGGTTGCCCTGTAACAATAAACGAAGGAGCTTATGAACAAGAAATTATACAGGACAACCGGTTAAAAAATTTGATTATAATTATTCGTGATGAGGTTTGGGTTTATATAAAA
This sequence comes from Chryseobacterium lineare, assembly GCF_977014045.1. NCBI lineage: Bacteria > Pseudomonadati > Bacteroidota > Flavobacteriia > Flavobacteriales > Weeksellaceae > Chryseobacterium > Chryseobacterium lineare. The sequence continues at coordinate 2,356,481 of NZ_CDRNIQ010000001.1, forward strand.
TAACCTCGTCGTCCAATTGATCTTCAGGGGTTTCGTCTTTAGGTACAGGATCTTTCAGAAGCTTGTAATACATCACCGGAACAATGAAAAGCGTAAAGATCATCGAGAAGATAAGCCCGAAAGCCAACACACTTCCCAAAGGTGCCCACATCGGGGATTTACCCAGGATCATCGGAACTACGCCTACCGCAGCAGCAGCTGAAGTAAGGAAAATAGGACGCATTCTACGTTTAGCCGCCGCCATAGCAGCTGCTTTGTGCGTATATCCATGTTCACGGATGAGTTCATCCGCATAATCTACAAGGATGATCCCGTTTCTTACCACGATACCGATCAAGCTGATAATTCCCATAAAGCCTGTCATTCCTAATGGATTCCCGGTAATGAAAAGTCCTAAAAAGGCTCCGAAAAGACTCAGAAGGAAAGTACACAGGATAATGAGTGCCTTTCCAAGACTCTTGAACTGGAACAACAGCGTAAGGAAAATCAGGATAAGGCTCACGGAAAGCGAGAGCATCATTCCCGGTGTGTTTTCCAACGTTGATTCTGCGTCACCACCGTATTGAATGGTCGTTCCTGCAGGCAATGCAAGCGCATCAATTTTAGGCTGGGCATCTTTCAGGATTCGTGATGGCTTCGGTCCCAATTGGGCCTCTGCAAACACACTGGTGTATTTGATTCCGTTCCTTCTTAAAATTACCCCTGTATGCCATTCCGGCTGTAATGTCGCCACTTCCTTCAGCGGAATCTTTTCTCCGTAATAAGACTGTATGTGAAGATTTTCCAGGGCATTCATATCTTTTCTGCTTACGGAATCATACCTCAAAAAGATATCAACCGGCTTATCCCCTTCCCATAAGGTCGATACGGAATATCCTTTCAGTCCGGCTCCGAGCGTTTGGGTGATGGCCTGATTGGTTACGCCCAGACGATTGGCTTTTACATCATCCACATTCAGCTTTACGCCCATATAATCGTACTCGCTGCCAAGACGTACATTATTGGTTCCGGGTGTATTTTCAAGAATCTTTTTCACCTCAAGGGCCACTTTACGCTGATCGGCTTCATTATCACTTACGACACGAATCTCAATCGGTGAACCTTCCTGAAAGCTGAGCTGCTTCACCTTAATATAGCCATCCGACATAAAGTTTTTCAGCTTTTCCAGATATTCTTTTGCCATTTCATTCGTTGCATCGTTGCTCACGGTCGTAATGAAAACCTGGGCAAAATATCTTTTAGGAGATTCCGGGGCATACGTCGTATGGAAACGAGGCGAGCTCATCCCTACAAAGCTGGTGACATCCACGACGCGATTGTCTTTTTTAAGGATCTTTTCAAGCTCTTTTACCTTAGCTTCCGTTTTCTCAAGTGAGGTCCCGTTAGGCATCCAGACTTCCATATTAAACTGGTTTCTTTCGCTGAGCGGGAAAAACTCCGGGTCAACTTTGGTCGCAATAAACAAGGCGCTAACAATCGATAAAATGCCTATAAACATAGTTGTCTTAGGCCATTTGAAGGCCAATCCTACCCCATTATCAAAAGCCGACTGAAGGTGATCCAGCATATTTTTCTTCGGAGGTCTTTCACTTACTTTGTGCTTTAATCCTTTTTTAATGAATACATAACAGGTGTAAGGAGTAAGGAACAGGGCAACAAGCATTGAAGTTATTAAAGCAATGGCTACAGTAATAGGCAGTGAGAACATAAAGTCTTTTGCGATCCCTTCCATAAATAAAGCCAGTGGGGCAAATGCGAAGATGATCGCCATCGTTGCCGTAAAGATCGGGAGTGCCAGCTGCTGGGCTGCCTGCCAGGCTGCGGTCCACGGGGTTAAGCCTTCATCCAGCTTTTCAATATAGTTGTCGACGACCACAATGGCATTGTCCACCACCATTCCGAGGACGATGATTAAAGCCGCAAGGGTTACCTGATGAAGTTCCAGACCTACGATCTGCATGAGCCCAAATGTAATCACGATAGAAATAGGTGCTGCTGCAGAAGCCACACCGGCTACCCGTATAGGAAGCAATAGCATTACCACCAACACCACAGAACCTATCGCCATCGCAAATTCAACCATAAAATGACTGATGCTTTCTCCAACCGCTTCCGGCTGATTCACTATCGTCTTCATATGGATATCCGGCGGGAAATCTTTCTGAATATCCTCAATCTTTTTCTCCACCTCTTTTCCGAAGGCTACGATATTGTTCCCGGGCTGCATATCAACAGTAAGAACCATTGCCTTTTCATCACCTACCCTTACAAATGAGGAAGGTTCTTCAAACCGTCTTTCAAGGTCAGCAACATCCTTCAGGCGTACCACGTTGCCTGCCGGGGTGGTGTAGACAATCTGCTCTGCAATATCAGACATATTTTTGTACCGGCTGTTGGTATAAACCGGAATGATGGCATTGGAACCTCCTGATATTTCTCCATTATATCCGGTAACGTTCTGCTGCTGTATGGCATTCACTAACGTATTAACTCCAAAACCGTACTGCTGAAGCTTCTGGTCATTGATTTTAATATAAATCTGCTGTCTCTGTCCACCAGACCTATTGATCTTGGAAACAGTAGGAATTACCTTTAACCCATCTTCCAGCTTATCGACATAGCTTTCGATCTCAGCATATGATCTTTCTTTGGAAGACACCGAGATAATCATCGCCGTTACATTGGCAAAATTACTGTTGATAAATGGTCCTACAACACCGGCAGGAAGCTTCGGACGAAGATTGGCATCCATATCAAGCTGAAGCGTGTGCCAAAACTTTTTACGGTCTTTCACATCGGAATTCATTTCTACGGTGAAGAATACCTGCCCCTCTTTAACCTCAGCTTTTACTTTTCTCTTTTTAATCTCTTCAAAGGAGAATAGGTACTGTTCTATTTTTTTGGCTACTTCTTCTTCTACCTGGTGCTCATCGGCTCCGGGATATAAAGCATATACCGCAGCTACAGGCATGTCGATGCGCGGGTTTTCGCTTCGGGGCATATTCATAAGAGAATTGATTCCCATCACCATCAACAGCACCACCAGCACGATCACCACCTGCTTGTGCTTCATCGCAGCTTCCAGAAAATGCACTTTTTTATTCGTCATTTCTTTCATTTCTTTTTGAATTAAAACTTAACCGGTTTGCCATCTTCAAGACGTGTCTGCCCGGAAACGACTACCTGGTCATCCGGAGCCAGTCCGCTTTTGATGATGACATCGCTGGTACCTGCCATATTCTGCATTTCCACTCTCTTTTTAAAGGCGGTAGCACCATTCTTGGCAGATTTTACGGTATAAACGTAGCTTGAACCATCAGGACTTTTAAGTACGGCCTGAGCAGGGAGGATAATGGCATCTTTGCTTTTCCCGGTATTGATGTTGATATCCGTAATCATCCCCGGCAGGATCTGCCCACCCGGATTATCGAGACGGATCTTGACGGTGTACGTTCTGGAATTGTCATCCGCCTGAGGATTGATGATCGTGATATTCCCGTGAATCGTACGGTTGAGACTTGGAATGGAAACTTCTACAGGATCTCCTATTTTAAGAGAACTGATCTCGTTTTCTGTGATGGATGCAGCCGCATACACTTTATCCGTTTTCACAATCGTAAATGCCGGAACTCCGGGTGCTGCTGTGGCGCCGGCTTCGGTTTGTTTTTGGGAAACAATACCTGAAAATGAAGCGTAAAGCCTGGTATCTCTAAGGTTTTTCAAAGCAATGTCCCGATTGGCTTTAGATTGTGCCAACGCTACTTTTGCGGCGATATAATCTCTTTCCGGTAAACTTTTTTTAAGATAAAGCTGGTTGAGACGGTTGAAATTGTCCTGGGCCTGTTCCATTCCCGCGCCGGAAACGGCCAGGGCATTCTGATAGGTACTTGTTTCAATGGCCGCCAAAAGCTGACCTTTGGATACGCGCTGACCTTCCTGAACATATACCGCAGTCACACGCCCGGAAACTCCAAAGCCAATACTCACACTGTTGTCTGCCAGGATATTTCCACTGTAAGAAAATGTTTCAGGGCGGGAAACCATCTCTATTTTCTGCACGCCAACCTTTACAGGCTCAGCCTTGACTGCAGGCTGTTCTTTTCCGCCACACGCTGAAAGAAGCAGCAGACTTCCTAATAAAAAAAGACTTTTCGTTCTTTTGACTATCATAAAATAAATTTTTACCGTTAAAGAGAATTCAATCGTAAATTGGTTCACCATGCAAATTTGAGGGAAGGAAAAACATAATAAAAGGTCTGTTTTTGGCTCATTTTGGTCTAAAACGAAACGCTATTGTAGTATATATTCAGCTTGTATTTAATAATATAAATATCAAAGAATGGTGGCTTCGAGCTACCTTAGCCACCAGGAATTTCACGCTCTACTCCCTCCCACACATTCTGAACAGCGAAGGGAAGTGAAGAATCTCTGGGTAGTTATTAAACACCATGCTCGCAATGTTTTATTTTAAAGAATCATATATATTTTCCGTTCGCAAAGGTACTTCGACAGGCTCAGCATAAACTATAACGCTCAGCAAATGATAGCAGCGTAGGTGATGCGCACCATTCCTTGAACACGGAGCCCACGAAGGTTTCTTTTTACAGGAGGCGCATAAGTTTCACAAAGCCGTTCCACTTATATAAGTGCTCAGAGAATACCAAAAGTCTTCAATTCCAATGGTGGCTGAGGCGACTCGAAGCCACCAGTCCTTCCAGTGTACGCGGGCCTTCGAGTGGCCTAAGGCCCCGCCAGTCGACTACCTTTCGTCGTTCCATAGAAAATTCCATATTCATATACTCCAAAACCCTAAAACTCTCCCACAAAAAAACTCCGGCCGGGAAAGATTTCCAAACCGGAGTATCACATTGATGAAAATACCCATCTTTATGTTTGTTTTTAGAACAAGGTGATTGCTTGCTCCCTTGCAATCATCTTGCCAGCCTCGTAGCAAGACCCTTGCTAGCTCCCTCACAATCCTCTTGTTTGCACCGAAGCAATCCCCTTGGTCTTACGCTACCGTCAGTTGCTTATCCAGGGTAGCAGTACGTGGCTCTTTTAAAGATTGGCTGCCCGAATACTGCGTCAGCACTTCAATAGTATAAGTTCCTGCTGCTAGTTCAGGAATCACCACCATAACCTCCGAAGGATTGTTCGTTACGATATCACTTTGCTCTACTTTGGTTCTTTCCTGTGTTATAGCATCTACAAAATAGACTCCTACCGAAGCATTATCACCGGTGACTTTAATCTTGCTGCCCACAATTTTCAGGTTTCTGCCCGGAGTAAGAAGGTCATTCACTGAACCGCTCTTCACGTCCGTTACCTGTAAAATTGCGGCAGAAGCCTCTGCCACACCCAGGATTTCGACTTCAATGTTTGGAATCTCTGCCCTCAGCTTTTCTCCCTGGTTGAACTGGAAAATAATGCTGTGCTTATCTTTGTTAAATGTCTCTGACGGACTGTCGAATACCCCTCGGATGGTGGTATTGGCCGTGAAGTAACCGGTATTGATGGAATACCCATCACACAATTGATACGCCATCTCTTTTAAGAAAAGCTCTGTGGCATGTTCCATCGCCGAAGCGGATATATCTGCCCCGCCACGATTGGCTGCTGACTGGCAGATCTGCTGTACATTAAGACTTCGTTCACTTGCTGTGCGTGCGGTGAAATCATTGGGATTGTCTTTGGTTAAAACGTTATCATACAGATACGCTTTGATTCTGTGAAGAATTGTTGCCATTGCTTGTTTATTTTTAAATGGTTGTTATTAAATCCTCACAGGTTTTTGGAAACCTGTGAGGATTGGAATTGATTTCTTAATTAACTCACAGATTTCAAATCTGCGACATCGGTCTTACAATTCTTGTATAGAAAACCTGTTAAAGTCTGCAGTATGGATAGTTTTTGAAGAAGAAGCTCCGAGATAATATATGAACTTAATTGCATCTCCTGCAACCGCTGATAATGTAACGCTTGTACAGGCTCCTCCATAATATGATGCAGAAGTAGGGGCCGCCCAATAGCCGACCACCTGTACAATTCCATTTTTAGCAACTCTGATAGAAAATTCTTCGCCTTGATTCCATAATGAGCTTGTTGTAAGTCCACAAAGGCTAAATGAGTAATTGCCGTTTCGTGATACATTAAAAGTATTGGAAGCAAAGTCGTTATTTTGGTCAAAGCTTTCAGTAGCTGCAAATATTCCTCCTCCATTGTTTAAAGTTTGTCCTGTAGTTAAATATCCATATACCAATGATTTTTTAACGGTGCTTGTCAATGTATTCCAAGAAGAACCATTACTATACTCAATTAACCCTCCACTGTTGGTTGAATACCTTATTGCTCCTGGACCGGCAGCGCCTGCAGATTGGGTAGTTTCTCCAATAGCAATAGCACCATTTCCAGGAGAAGAGCTACCTGGATTTGTTCTTATATCTAACTTTGTATTAGGTGTTACAGTACCAATTCCCACATTTCCATTGCTGTCAATACGCAGCCTTTCAGTCCCTGCAGTTTTTATAGCTAAAGAGCCATCTGAATTGGCTGTCCCTCTCATAAATTCAAATCCTTCTGATAAAGCACCATTTGCACCATAGGCCTGACCGAAGGTATTCGTAATGTCTCCAGGATTGCTTGTTGTATTTCCTGTTGATGTTTTGAGTATAAAACTAGAGTCCATTCCCGATGCTGGTCTTGATAATATCGCATTTTTTGTAAATGCTGTTCCGGCACTTACTACGTCTAATGTCGCTTCGGGAATAAGACCTACCCCCACTTTGCCACCAGAAAAAACGTGACTTGCACCATTCTCAGAGACATAGCTTAGGTTGGTATCATCCCAGCCTATATAACCAAGGCGGGTATTATCTCCCTTTATTACTTCCATATACCCTGTGTGGGAAGTATCTGCAGGTGTTAGACGTATCTTTCCAGAGTTATCAGCCGTTTGAACAACCAATAATCCTCCCCCCGATATTTTCAATGAATTTCCTGCGGTATTCACCGTTCTGGTACTTGTTAATGTTCCATCTGCATTATAAAGATTAGGAGTATTGCCGGTTACGATCTTCTGCCAAATACTGCCATCGAAATAGTAGTATCCCGGAGCGGTAATATTGGCCGTTGCCCCAGCGGGAGCTGAATCTGCGACGGTTGCATAAATGATGAGTCCCTTCTGGTTTGATCCATACACTGGTGTGGGTGTAGCTGTAGTGGCTGCACGGATCTGGTCGCCGGTTAATTGCGGGATGATCAATCCTTCAGGTTTGGTTCCGTTGGTTTTGGCGGTAATATCGAGGGTTGCTTTTGGGGAAGTGTTATTGATCCCCACTTGAGCGAATACTGTTGTACTGAAAAGCAGAACAGCTGTTGTAATTAAATGTTTCATTGTTTGTATTTATGTTTGTTGTTTGTACTTTTTAGTCTTTGTTATTTGAACACTAAGTGCACTAAGATTTTTTTTATCTATGATGTGTTTTAAGTTTCACAAAGGCGTTGCACTTATAAGAGCTACACTGAGTTTTTAGTGTCGGAGGGTTTTAGAGTTTGAGCGTGGGAGAGTCCTGGTGGCTGAGGTGACTCGAAGCCACTATTTCCCCTCTCAAACCATCCCATATTCCCCTCCAACCCTAAAACCCTCCCACTCTCAAACCCTCCGACTCAATAATAGCTTCGACAGGCTCGTCACTTCGAGTAGATTTTGAAGAAATCGTATCAAGAAGTTTGTGAGTTTGAGAATAAATTCATTCTCGATACATTTTTTCTTCACCTTGTTACGAAAAAACACTCGAATTGACGAAACACGAATGGCACTAATGGTTGAACACGAATTTCACAGATGTTATGTGATTTTCTTTGCTGAGATCCCTACGGGATGACAAACAGAGTGGATAGTGAATGACCATTTGCTGCGCAGGAAAATCAAAGATTTTCAAAACTTATGTGTTCTTTTTGTTTTCAAAGTTGTAACCATATATCTTATGTGACTGATGTGTTAAAAAACTCTTGTGCCTTATGATTGAAGCACAGGCGGAGGACGACCGAAATGATTGATCGTAATAGGTTTAAGCTGAAAAGTATGAGAAGTGATATGAACATGTTTTTTCTCATCCCTTCTTGCGCTTGTAAATAGAAGAAAAAAAGATTGTATTAATTTCTGATGAAGCTTTACCGGAAAAGAGCTTCCGATAAAAGCTATTGAAGATGAATTAGAAAACAGTCCAAGACTGTGTTTGCCTGTTGGACAGCTTTTATAAAACAAATTATCCGTTGGATTACTTATTGACCTCGGATTGGAACTTCTTGAAGAGGACCTTTTAATAACAGTTTTGGACCACTTTTTAAAAGAATCGTTTCTTAAGTTCTGACCGGAAATATATATTGGAGATTCTGCATATAAATAGGAGTCTTTGGATACAAAGACTACAGAATCGGAGGATACAAAAGTTTGAGCGCTCAACAATGATGAAACTATGACCACAAAAAAGCACAGCAACACCACGCGAAAGCGTTTGAGGGAGAGGGTTTTAGAGGGGATCATTTGTAGTTTCATTATTTTGTGTAAAAAAGTAGTCTAGGTTAGACTACTTTTTCACATAACAAACTGACCAATATAAAACGTCGTAAAAAACAGATGAAAAACGGTGCGAAATTCCGGTTGTTTTGCTCCAAGAATTTGTAACGAACAGATTTATGATACAAAAAAGCAAGAAATTAGAAAACAATATCTTAGTGTTTGGAGGTAAAGAGAATTTGTTTACATTTGTAGCTGAAAAAAGTAGTCTAACCTAGACTACTTTTTTTGTGATGTTCTACCGTCCCTCAGGAAAGTGCATCAATAAAGGAATCTACACTGCTAAAAGCTCGTACTAAAAGAGTTCTGTAATGTTAAGATACCTTAATTAAAACATTCTCTCTGATCTCAGGAACCTAAACTAATACAAGGCGCCTTGTTCAGATTCTGACCAGTTTACACCGAATTCAGACCTTTTTTATTAACATTTCACTACAGAAATTTGCATTATTAACCAATATGAAAGGTAATGCATGAAGAGCCGGGCCATATCTGCAACCAGTAAGCTGATTGATAAAAAAGAGGTTTGGGAAATGATCACAGATATTGACCACTGGAGTGAATGGGATTTCAACATTGAACATTCAGAATGTATTGAAAATAAAGCCGGACAAGTAGGCTTATTTAAAGTGAAACACCGCAGTTTTTTTATAACAGCAAAAGGTGTTGTGGAGGAATTCAGGCCTTACGAGCGTTTCACATTCCGAATCCGGCTTGCGGGAGCCAGACTGTACAGAAAATATGTAATGGAAGATACAAAGGAAGGATTGAAAGTGACGATTATTACTTCTGTTTCGGGGTTTCTGGGTTGGCTATGGAATGTATTGGTGGTAAAAAGAATAGTGAGCGATACTCCGGAAGATCTTACCATAATCATTGAACAGATAAAAAAACAGGTATGAAAAACAATGTGCTTTTTAAAACAAAATTCAGAAAAATTATAGATGCTTTCTGGCTTAGGGAAGATATCCTGGAAACCATTCCCAACTGCCAATGCGAATATCTGGACAGCAGCTTCAGACTTTTAAGCGTATCTTCTGAAACTTTATTTTCCGAAAATGAGCTTAAGCCGGTATTTGAACTGTATAAAACAGAATTTTCTATTGTAGAACGCTATATTTCACAAGCAGGGACTGAACATCCGAGCCGGATTGTATCCAGATAATTCATCGACACCTATCTGAATTTGTTTCAGGGTTGCGGCTTATTTATTAACTTTACTAACGTTCATATCAAATTGTTGTATGGCTCATAAAGATATTGTTTTCCATAACATACACGATCTTTTTAAGATCATTGATAAAAACGGGGATTCCCCAAAAACCAACAGTGATTTCTTTATCATCAGGGAATCTCATGATCTTGATGAAAATTCTTATGCCTATCCCTTCAGAACAGATAATTGCGCCATTATGCTGATCACGGAAGGGGGAGGAAATATACAGATTAATCTTGAAGAAATATACATCAAAAAAGATGATATTGTTATTATCACCCCCAATTCAATTATTCATCCGGCCAACAAAGGTTCCTACGCCAGGGCAAAGGGTATTGTTTTCAACGATTCTTTCATACAAAAAAATATCCGTCACATGCATTATATCAATGAGATCGTATTCTTTTCTGAAAGAACCACTCCTATCCTGCATCCCGGCATCGATGAAAGGGAAACTCTGAAATTCCTGATCGATAAAATCAGTATGGCAGACGAACAGAATAATTACTATTCAAAAGACATCATCAACCATTATTTCAACGCATTACTTCTGGAGCTGATGGTATTATACCGCTATAGCGATGCAAGAATGATCGATCCTAAAACATCAAGAAAAAAGGATATGATCAATCAGTTTCTTGTTCTGCTTTCTGAACATTCCAAAAAAGAGAGAGCAGTGGAGTTCTATGCTGAGAAACTTTTTGTAACCCCAAGCTACCTCACGCGTATCGTGAAGGAAGCTTCCGGGGAATCTACCCGTACGATTATTACCAATTCGGTTATTATTGAGGCTCGTGATCTGCTTCTGAATTCTAACCTTTCGATCACACAGATTGCAGAAAAGCTTAATTTCAGCGACCAGTCTTTCTTTGGCAAATTCTTTAAAAAGAAAATGAAAATGTCTCCTAAAATGTTTAGGGCGAAGAATAAGTGAGAATTTATTTTTCATCAGATATTTAAAATTCATATTACTGCCTTAAAAAGTAGCCGTTTCATCCTTTAGTTTTCCAGTTTCGGCGTTTTATTTATTCATCGAATTTAATATTTTGCGTTCTTTGTATCAATGATTAAGAACGAGAGAAAAATATATATTTACAGTGCATTACTGATCACTCTGGTAGCTAATTCAGCGAAGCTGATGGCGCTTAATACTGATGGAATTATTGCTCGTTACTGGCAGTTCAATATCTGGGAATATGCTTTCCAGTTTCTGTACAATATGGTATTCTGCATGACTTTGCTGCATCTTAATCTTTCAGAAGGAAAGCTCTTTAGCAGATACAGGGAAAAACAGCAGTGGCTGAAGCTCTATACCTTCAACGCTTTGTTGGTAGTGGCCGCTATTATTCTGGGAAGCTTCCTTCACTCCCTGCTTTTTGGAGCTTTGCATCTTCCAAGAGTGAGAGTTAAGGGATATTTTGCCCGGTTTTTACTCAGCAGTGTCATGGTTGCCGTGGTCATTCGCCTTATTCTTCTGATGCGTGAGAGCAAAAATAAAGATCTCATCAATGAACAACTGCATACCGCTTATCTTCAGGCTCAGCTGAAACTCCTCCAGGAACAGCTTAATCCACATTTTCTCTTCAATACGCTCAGCAGTCTTTCCGCTATTGTAAGGGAAGATCAGCATCTTGCACAAAACTATATTCTGCATCTGTCTAAAGTTTTCAGATATACGCTGATGCATTCAGGGAACGATATGGTAACGATGGATACCGAACTTCAGCATCTGGAATCTTACATTCATCTGGTGAAAATGCGGCTGGAAAATACTTTTCAGATTCAAATTAATATAAGCCGGGATATTTTAGATAAAAAAATGCTTCATTTATCACTGCAGCCATTGGTGGAAAATGCGGTTAAACATAATATGGCTACAGTTTTACATCCTTTAATCGTTGATATTTACGGAGAAAATGGCTGGCTCGTTGTCCGGAATACTCTTCAGCCCGTCGCCAGTGAAGCAGAAAGCACCGGACTTGGCCTTACCAACCTGAATGAAAGATACAGGCTACAAACACTGCATGAGATAGAAATTCATCAAACTGCAGAATATTTCATGGTAAAACTCCCGCTATTATGACCCAGAATCTCCGCATCATACTGATAGAAGACGAAGCGGCAACCGCAAGAAATCTTGAATATATCCTGAAAGAAATTAATCCCGGTATTGAGGTTATCGTAACGTTACAAAGCATCACAGAATCTGTAGATTGGTTCAACGGTAACAATAGTGATTATGATCTGATATTTTCTGATATAAGATTGTCGGATGGGCTGTCATTTGAAATTTTTAAGCAGCTAGAAATTAGAAAACCCATTATTTTTGTTACGGCGTATAATGATTATGCGATAGAAGCCTTTCGGAATAATGGTATTGATTATGTTTTAAAACCGTTTGACAAGGAAGAAATACAGAGAACTCTCCGGAAATATAATACACTGATCGCTACCGGCATTAAAATGGAACAGACTAAAACTGAAGCTTTACTGCAACAGCTTGAGTCTGTAACGAAGCGTTATAAAAAATCTTTCCTGATCCACTATTGCGGAAGACTGATCCCGGTAGAAGCCGCAAAAATCAGTTGGTTTTATACGGCCAACGAAATTGTATATGCCCACACGACGACCGGACAAAAATATACCGTAGAATTTACCCTGGAACAACTGGAACGAGATCTGGACCCGGAACTATTTTTCAGGGCAAACCGTCAGTTTATTATTAACCGGAATACCATAGATACCGTGGAATATTTTTTCAACGGCAGGCTTTTAATCAAAATTTATCCATCACCACAGGAGCAGATCATAGTGAGCAAGGCAAAAGCAATGGCGTTTAGAAAATGGCTGGATCAATAATCAATTTCACCACTTGATTTAGGCGGTTCACCGTTTTTTATTGTAACGGAATCTATCGCTATTGCTACATTTGTTCTATTAAAAAACTAAAACTTCCGAGATGATTCTAAAAACAAGAAAACAAATTTGTCTTATCGTAACAGCTGTTACGTGTATGGCATTTACGCCCCTGGCGGCGCAGTCGAAAAGTCTGAAGGACAGCACTCCCGAACAACGGGCAAAGATGCAGACCGAATGGATGAAAACGAAACTGGCTTTAAATTCCACCCAAATCCAGCAGGTATATGATCTTAACCTCGAATATGCCAGGAAAAATGATCCTATTCTGCAAAGCAATGATGGCAAGCTGGCTAAATTCAAAAAGCTGAAAGCTTTACAGAAGGAAAAATCCTCCGTTCTGAGTAAAGTTCTGAATGAAGAACAGTATAAAAAATATCAGGAAATAAAAGATCAATTAGTACAAAACTTTAAAAACAAAAGAAAATGAAAAAATTATTATATCCATGGGTAATCATGATATTCATTACCGCTTCAGCATGCTCTCAGAATACCGATAATACTGATAATGGTGAAGCTCTATTGCAAACTAACTCCGTCATCAGCCTTCGGGGACCTATACAGAAACCGACTTCCGGATATGGCTCAGATGGCAGTTATGAAGTGGCGGAAATTAATTTTGACAATCCGCAGTATGAAGGCACTCAGGTTTCGATTTTCTATCCGCAGGGGATCACTTCCCCCAGACCTACCATATTCTTTTCACATCCCTACGGTGGTGAGGACAAATCTTACAATATAGAATTGTACAACTTTATTGCAAAGAAAGGTTACGTGGTGGTATTTGTACCTTACCGCACGATTGATGTAAGTATAGATCATCGTTACCAGACTCTCTGGCAAGGTTTTGTAAAGGCTGCTGCCGATTATCCGAACATTATCGATACTCTAAAAGTAGGTTTCATGGGACACTCTTTTGGGGGTGGCGCAAGCATTGATCTTGCTTACAAAGCATTTACGGAAAAAGGATGGGGGCAAAATGCACGTTTTTTGTTTACTATGGCACCCTGGTATTCTTTTAACTGGAATAGCCCGCTAACAACCCAACAGCAATTGCAGAATTTTCCGGCCAATACAAAAATGATCACCCAGGTGTATGATGAAGATGATATGAATGATCACCGTATGGCCATCGATATTTTTAAGAATATCAATATTCCTAACAGTGAAAAAGATTTTATTTATTTTAAATCATCGACTGTTGACGGATACAATTATGTAACGGATCATGTGATGCCCAGTTCCCGTCAGGTTTTTGATGCATTAGATTATTATGGAGTCTACCGCCTTTTGGATGCCATGATGGACTATAGCTTTAACGGAAATGCCAGTGCTAAAAATGTAGCTTTGGGTAACGGCTCAGCAGCACAAATTACCATGCCTTCTTCCAATGGGCAAGCCATGGCTCCCCTTGAAGTTACGGATAATCCGACTCCTAAATATCTGCAAATTAAATATGAGTTTCGTTGTGGCAGCAGTACCAACCCACGAACTGCTTACTGCAATTAAAAGAAATTTAAAACCAGCTTTTCTTAAACTAAAAACCCGCTCTAAACTTTCGTTTAGAGCGGGTTTTAATTATTTATTATTGTTTACTCAATAATTATTTTACTTCTTCGAAGTCTGCATCCTGTACATCATCAGCTCCGGCATTGTTACCTCCGGCATTTTGAGTTCCTGCATCAGCACCAGGCTGTTGACCTGCAGCGTACAATTCTTCTGAAGCGGCCATCCATGCTGCGTCTAAAGCTTCTGTTTTAACTTTTACATCATCTGCATTTTTAGCTTCGAAAGCTGTTTTCAATTCTCCGTGAGCGGCTTCAATTGCTGCTTTTTTGTCTGCTGATAATTTCTCACCAAACTCTTTCAATTGCTTTTCAGTCTGGAAGATCAATCCGTCAGCTTTGTTGAAGATCTCAACTTCTTCTTTTTTCTTAGCATCGGCAGAAGCATTTTCCTGAGCTTCTTTCTTCATTCTTTCGATTTCTTCGTCAGAAAGACCTGAAGATGCCTGAATTTTAATCGACTGCTCTTTACCGGTTCCTTTATCTTTAGCAGAAACGCTTAGGATACCGTTTGCATCGATATCGAATGTAACTTCAATTTGAGGAACTCCTCTTGGCGCTGGCGGAATATCTGTAAGGTCGAATCTACCGATCTCTTTGTTATCGTTGAACATTGGTCTCTCACCCTGTCCTACTCTGATGCTTACAGCCGGCTGGTTGTCAGAAGCTGTAGAGAATACCTCAGATTTTTTAGTTGGGATCGTCGTGTTTGCTTCAATTAATTTAGTGAAAACAGAACCCATTGTTTCGATACCTAAAGAAAGTGGCGTAACGTCTAATAGAAGAACGTCTTTTACATCACCTGTCAATACACCTCCCTGGATAGCAGCACCAATCGCTACAACTTCATCCGGGTTAACTCCTTTAGATGGTTTTTTACCGAAGAATTTTTCTACTTCTTCCTGAATGATCGGGATTCTTGTAGAACCACCTACCAGGATTACTTCGTCGATATCCGATGTAGATAAACCAGCATCTTTTAGCGCTTTAGCAACCGGCTCCATAGATCTTCTTACCAAATCTGCAGATAACTGCTCAAATTTAGCTTTCGTTAAGCTCTTAACCAAGTGCTTAGGACCTGTAGCCGTAGCGGTGATATATGGAAGGTTGATTTCCGTTTGAGGAGAAGAAGACAATTCGATTTTTGCTTTTTCAGCAGCTTCTTTCAATCTTTGTAATGCGATAGCATCAGATTTTAAGTCAACACCTTCTTCAGCTTTGAATTCATCAGCCATCCAGTTGATAATTACATCATCAAAGTCATCACCACCTAAGTGCGTATCACCGTTTGTAGACAATACTTCAAATACACCGTCTCCCAAATCAAGGATAGAGATATCGAAAGTACCACCCCCAAGGTCATACACAGCGATTTTCTGATCTTTATGGTTTTTATCAAGACCGTAAGCCAATGCAGCAGCAGTAGGCTCGTTGATGATTCTTTCTACTTTAAGACCTGCGATCTCACCCGCTTCTTTAGTAGCCTGTCTTTGTGCATCGTTAAAGTAAGCAGGAACAGTAATTACCGCTCTTGTCACTTCCTGGCCAAGATAATCTTCAGCGGTCTTCTTCATTTTTTGAAGTGTCATTGCTGAAATTTCCTGTGGCGTATATTCTCTGTCGTCGATTTTTACCTTTACCGTATCGTTTGGTCCGCTTACTACTTTATAAGGTACTCTTGAGATTTCAGAAGCGTCATCTTTAAAATGTGTTCCGATAAATCTTTTGATAGAGTAAACCGTTTTTGTAGGGTTAGTAACGGCCTGCCTTTTTGCAGGATCCCCCACTTTTCTTTCACCATCTTCTGTAAATGCTACAATAGAAGGAGTTGTTCTTTTTCCTTCTGCGTTAGGAATAACAACAGGGTCTTTTCCCTCCATTACAGCAACACAAGAGTTGGTTGTACCTAAGTCAATTCCGATTATTTTACTCATAATATTTTTATTTTTTCTAATTTTTAAGTTTAGTTTACATTTCTCTATTTCTCAATATTTATACCATTGGATATTTTGTGACAAATTGACACATACAAATGAAGCAGGAAGAAAAAACAGCCCTATGATCGTGTAATAAAGGCATTCGATATTGATAAATGGATGTCAGAAAATGGTAATGTCAATAAACAATGTCAAAGGATGTCACGTATTTATTATTGATAGAATGGTGGGATTTTTTTATGGATGCTGTTTATATTGTAGCAGATTTTTAATAACTTTAGTCACTTACAAAAAACAAATTTCAGCGCTCTGGTTCTTAAATTTAATTAAAGCTTAACGTTGAAAAGGCCCTTTAAAAAGAGCTGAATCATTATTTTTGATAAATTATAAACTAGCGAATGTCATTACATTTTAATCCGAGAGATATTACCTGGCTTGCCTTCAACGAAAGGGTGCTTCAGGAAGCAATGGACGAGAACGTCCCGTTACATTTAAGAATCCGGTTTTTAGGAATTTTTTCTAACAATCTGGATGAGTTTTTCAGGGTGCGTGTTGCCGGATTAAAGCGCGCGATGGATTTTAAGGAAAAAGTAATTGCCGAATCTTTTTACCAGCCTCCTTCAAAGATACTTCAGAAAATTAATGATATCGTGATCAGGCATCAGCAGAATTTCGATAAAACTTGGAGGAAAATTCAGGGCGAAATGGCTGATCATCATGTTTTTATTAAAACCTCAAAAAATTTAACGGCGCAGCAGAAAGATTTTGTGAGAAGATATTTTGATGAAGTGGTAGAATCTAATGTGATTCCTATTCTGCTTCACGAAAATACGCCAATGCCTTATATGAGAGACAAAAGTCTCTATCTGGGCGTGGCTATGAGAAAAAAAGACTGGCAGTATTCCAGCAATTATGCGATTATTGAAATTCCGTCGCGTTTTGTGGGAAGATTTGTATTACTTCCTACCGACGATCCACAGGAAAAGAATGTGATGCTTCTGGAAGATGTGATTACCTTCAATTTACCGCATATCTTTTCTTATTTCGGGTATGATGAGTTTTCCGCCAATGCTTTTAAAGTAACTAAAGATGCTGAACTGGATCTGGATAACGACATCCGAACGAATTTTGCAGAAAAGATAGAAAAAGGTTTAAAAAACCGAAGAAAAGGAAAGCCAACGCGTTTCGTTTTTGATAAAGATATGGATAAGGCCTTACTGGAAATGCTTATCCGGAAATTAAATTTAAGTAAAAAAGACAGCATTATTCCGGGAGGAAAAATTCATAATTTCAAACATTTCATGGATTTTCCGGATGTTTTTGAAAAATATGAAAAGCCCGCAGAAAGAACCTCTTTTACACATCCCGCTTTTGAAAATACAGAAAGGATAACAGATGTTATTTTAAAACAGGACGTACTTTTGTCATTTCCTTATCACAAATATAATCCCGTTATTGATCTTCTGCGTGAAGCAGCGATGGATCCGGATGTAAAGTCTATTCAGATCACGGCATATCGTCTTGCGAGCAGCTCAAAAATCATTAATGCATTGATCTATGCGGCGAGAAACGGTAAGGAAGTTACGGTAATGCTTGAGCTTCAGGCAAGATTCGATGAAGAATCCAATCTTGAATGGAAAGAAATGCTGGAACCGGAAGGAATCACGGTTTTAATAGGGCTTCCGAATAGGAAAGTGCATGCCAAGCTGTGTGTGATCAAGAAAAGATCTCACAATAAAACCATTCAATACGGATTTGTAAGCACCGGAAATTTTAATGAAAAAACGGCAAGAATTTACGGAGATCACTTGCTGATGACGGCAGATCGCGGAATAATGGCAGATATCAATAAGGTTTTCAGTGTTCTTAAAAAGCCGAAAGATGATTATTTGCCTGTATTGAAAACCTGCAAAAATCTTTTGGTTTGTCCGCAATTCATGCGTGAAAAAATTGTTTATCACATCGATAAAGAAATTGATGAAGCCAAAGCAGGAAGACATGCTGAAATGATTATTAAGGCAAATTCTGTAAGCGACAGATTACTGATTGAAAAATTATATGAAGCAGCCCAGGCCGGAGTTATCATCAGAATGATCGTGCGGGGAATTTACTGTGCGGTGAACCAGAAAGAATTTAAAGAAAAAATAAAAGCAATAAGTATTGTTGATGAATACCTTGAACATGCCAGAGTAATGTATTTCTACAACAAAGGAGCCGAAGATATGTACATCTCTTCCGCAGACTGGATGACAAGAAACCTGGATTACAGAATTGAAGCTGCCGCCAGAATCACCGATAAGAACCTGAAGAAAGAACTGAAAGATATTCTTGATATACAGTTGAAAGATAATGTAAAAGCTCGTATTTTAGACAAAAAATTGAGCAACGAGTATATTCATAATAATAAAGAAGAATGCCGTTCTCAGCTCGAAACCTATCGATATTTACATGCCAAAACGAACAAAAAATGAAGATTGCAGCCATAGATATAGGAAGTAATGCGGCCAGACTGCTGATTAATGAAGTAAAAATCAACAATAAACAACCGGAATTCATTAAGCTTAATCTGTTAAGAATCCCTCTACGATTGGGAATGGATGTTTTTACCCTTGGTAAAATCGGTGAAGAGCGGGAAAGAATGGTGATCGATTCTATGAAGATTTTCAGCGATCTGATGAAAATGTACAAAGTTGAGCATTACAGAGCGTGCGCAACAAGCGCTATGCGTGATGCTGCCAACGGTAAAGATATTATTGAGGAAGTAAAAAAAATATCAGGAATCGATATTGAGATTATTTCCGGAGATGAAGAAGCTTCCCTGGTTTTTGAAAATCATATAGCAGAAGCCCTTGATAAGGAATTTGCCTATCTGTATATCGATGTCGGTGGAGGTTCTACAGAGCTTACCTTTTATGAAAATGGCAAAATGCTTTATGAAAAATCTTTCAATATCGGAACGATCCGCCTGTTGAATAATCTGGTAACACCCGACAACTGGAAAGATATGAAGGAAGAAATCAGGAAAAATATCAACAGTAAAAAGCCGATCGTTGCCATTGGATCGGGGGGGAATATCAATAAAGTATTCTCAATGAGCAAGACCAAAGACGGTAGACCAATGTCATTGTCACACCTGAAGAAAGTTTACAAGGAATTTGATGATTTAACGGTTGATGAAAGAATGACGAAATACAACCTCCGTGAAGACAGGGCAGATGTTTTGGTTCATGCTCTGAAAATTTTCAACAACGTAATGTCGTGGTCGGAAATCAGCAGGATTTTTGTTCCGAAAATATCCGTTGCCGATGGATTGATTCATAACATTTACAGTAAACTGCACGATAAAAAGTAATTTTAATATATAAATTAATCTAAAAGCCGGTCAATTTGATCGGTTTTATTTTTAATTGTCATGACGAGCGCCTATCGAAATAAGTCAATTTTTAATAAAATTTCTAATTCTGTTAAACGGATTTCAGATGTAGTAACTATTGTTTTAATGGTGAAATGGTAAAAGGCAGACAAAACCCCTAGCCCCGATTGAGCGGCATGTCTGAGCTCATTTTTTGATTTAGTTGCGGCGGCTTCGCCGCCGCAACTAAATCAAAAAATAGCGAGTAGCGAAAGCGGGAAAAAGCTTCAAATAAAAAATATATATTGCTTTCGATGTAATCAAATTGCTCCAAAAAAATACAATTCTACGGAGTCAAAAAGCTTCAAAATAAACTTGAGGTTACTTAAAAAACTCAACACAGGTACACATTGATCTTTAACTAAAAACTTAAAATTTTTGCCGTATATAAAGTAAAAGCCGACTAAAAACGTCAGCAATAGAAAGCAAATAAAATGAATTCAATTAAAGTAATCCTGACCGGTGCTACGGGAATGGTAGGCGAAGGCGTTCTGATGGAATGCCTGGAGAATCCCAATGTTTCTGAAATTTTAAGTGTCAGCCGAAAATCATGTGAAATAAAGCACGCAAAACTGAAGGAATATATGGTTCCTGACTTTCTTGCAATTGATCTTAATGATGAAAACTTCAGAGGATACGACGCGGTCTTTTTCTGCGCCGGTATCAGCAGTATAGGAATGAACGAAGAAGAGTACACCAAAATTACTTATGATACTACTATTCATTTTGCCAAAGCCGTTCTCAGTAAAAACCCAGGTATGGTTTTTAATTATGTTTCCGGTGTGTATACCGACAAAACAGAAAGCGGAAAAATAATGTGGGCAAGAGTAAAAGGAAAGACGGAAAATGCCTTAAAGAAGTTGGGATTCCGGGATACATATAATTTCCGTCCCGGATTCATGAAACCTGTT
This sequence comes from Chryseobacterium lineare, assembly GCF_977014045.1. Taxonomy (NCBI): domain Bacteria; kingdom Pseudomonadati; phylum Bacteroidota; class Flavobacteriia; order Flavobacteriales; family Weeksellaceae; genus Chryseobacterium; species Chryseobacterium lineare. Next base: position 2,377,016 of record NZ_CDRNIQ010000001.1, read on the forward strand.
GAGGGTCAGAAAAATGTAAAATGGTTTTTTAAACCTTTTATTTGGTTTTTTCCTGTTATATTACCATCAAAATCATTAACTTTACAGGGAGTGGGCAGAGCAATGATCAACGCGGTAAAAAAAGGATATCCCACCTCAACATTAGAAATCAAGGACATTAAAAATCTGGCGATATGAAAGAAATGTTAAAAAGAATTTTTCTGGTTGCTTTTATTTTATTGGTTCTGACTGCTATTTCAGGATTTTTCTACATGCAGAAACATCCCCTTGACGGCAGAAAAGCAACAGGGAAAAATCTGAATTTTTCCAATCAGCTGTCAAAATAGAAACAGTAGAAAAAATTAATATTTACTGAATTTCAAATCGTTTGTAGAGAAGTCTGATAACGATCCATAGTTTGCGGTTTCATTTCATCAGAGTAATAATAACCTATTTATTAATCATTTATTAAAATTACCTTAAAATATTTAAAAAGGATAAGTTTCATTTTTGCATAAATTTAATATCAGCAAAAATGATCAATCATTACTTTTTAAAAGGTTCTGTGATAGCCGCATTTTTCCTTCAGGGAGCGGTTTTCGGGCAGACATCACTTATCCACTACTGGAATTTTAACAACAATACATCAACTGCGGCCATTGCCACTCCAACATTAAGTCTAACCGGAGGATCAATGACTGCTGTCATCAACGGAACAACGGAAATAGATTTCGCAGGTGGTACAGGGCAAAACTTCAGCAATGAAAACCTCAATGCCAGAAATGGAGATGCTGCAGGAACTCATTTAAGATACAACTTCCCTATCAACGGAAATCTGCAGTTTAATCTTCCCACTACAGGTTATCAAAATGTTGTTGTAAAGTTTACGACAAGAAGATCAGGTTCAGGAGCAGGAACACAGACATGGTCTTATTCTACGGATGGAACCAATTTTCAAACATATCAGACCGTATCGCCGCAGGATGCCAATCCGCAATTGATTACATTGGATCTTTCCGGAGTAGCAGGTGTGGCGAACAATCCCAATTTCAAGCTTAAAGTTGAATTTTCCGCTACCGGAGGAGGAACGGGAGGAAATAACCGCTTTGACAATTTTACAGTAGATGCGACCACAATAAACGGAGCAGACACAACACCGCCAACTGTCACTTATCTTCCGTCAAATAATGCGAATAATGTTTTACCTACTATAAATCCTACCATTTCATTTAATGAAAATGTAAGATTAATCGACAATACTACGATCAGTGATTCAAATGCACAAGATCTTGTTGACTTCCGTTTGGGAAATGCTTCAGGAACTCAGATACCTTTCACCACTACTTTTTCAAATAATAAGATTACCATAATTCCAACAACAGTTTTAGTTTCCAATCAGACGTATTATCTGGCGCTAAAACCCAATACTGTTGAGGATACAAGTGACAATGCGGTAACAGCGGTAACAGCCACAACATTTACAACAGCAGGAGCATCCGTTTCTTTAGATAAAAATTTTATTAAAGTCGATGAAAACTCAGGAACTTTAGTATTTAAATTAAATATTACCAACCCTTCAAATGCTACCGTGAATCTTGTGGTAAAACCGGCTCCTTTCGGTACGGCGGGCAGTAATGATTTTACTTTAGCCAATCAAACCATTACGCTTACTCCTTCCACGACAAGTTATACCGTAAATATTCCCATCATCGATGATAATTTAGAAGAACAACAGGCAGAATATTTCGTTGTAAGCCTTGAAAATCCGGTGGGTGCAACTATTTCCGGAGATCCTAATGCTACCGTTTATATTATTGACAATGATAAGCCGGCGCCGGCTCCTTCCCATCAGATAGCATTAAATTATATCGGAAGCTTTGATCCGTCAGGAAATAACAACAGCTCTACGGAAATTGTAGTTCATGATCCTGCAACACAAAGGTTATTTACCATAAGCTCAATCACTGATGTTTTTGATATTATTAATTTCAGCAATCCAAACCTGCCATCGGTAATTAATACCATTAACATGGCTCCATATGGTGGTATTACCAGCATTGCCGTAAAGAACGGGATCATTGCTGCCGCGTCACCTAATGCCAATCCACAGCAGAATGGCTCCGTCGTTTTCTTTGACATTAACGGTAATTTCCTTAAACAGGTAACAGTAGGTGCATTACCAGATATGATCACTTTTTCTCCGGATGGTACAAAAGTAATGACCGCCAATGAAGGAGAGCCGAATGATGCCTACACGGTAGATCCGGAAGGAACAATAAGTATCATTGATATTTCCGGAGGAGTTGCCAACCTTACCCAAAGTAATGTAACAACACTTAATTTTAATGCCTTCGATTCACAGGGGGCAGCTTTAACAGCAACAGGTCTAAGAAAAGTAAGAACCAACAACACACTTTCCCAGGATCTTGAACCTGAATACATTACGATAAGTTCCGATAGCCAGAAAGCATGGGTGACACTTCAGGAAAATAATGCTGTGGCAGAAGTAAATCTAGCCACTAAAACGATTACAGGAATCTGGGGACTAGGTAAAAAAGACATGAGCATTCCCGGAAACGGCTTCGATGCTTCCGATAATAATAATGAAATTTTAATTGCCAACTGGCCGGTAAAAACTTATTACACTCCGGATGCGGTTCAGAATTACAAAGTAGGAAATACACATTATATTATAACGGCCAACGAGGGTGATGAAAAAGATCTTTCAGGATTCAGCGAAAGAACGACAGTGGGAGCCAATAATTACACACTGGATGCTTCATTATTCCCGCAGTCGTCTGTTTTAAAAGCTTCCTACAATCTTGGGAGATTCAGGGTTTCCAATGCTACCGGAAATACAGACAGCGATGGAGACTTTGAAGAAATAGCTGCACTAGGTGCCCGTTCTTTTTCAATTTTCAATGCAGATACTCAACAGATTGTTTATGACAGCGGCGACCAGTTTGAAAGATATATTGCCGCCAATCATCCGTTGATTTTTAATGCAGATAATGAATCCAATACGGTAAAGAGCAGAAGCCGCGCTAAAGGACCTGAGCCTGAAGGCGTTGCCTTGGGCAATATTAATGGACAGACGTATGCTTTCATCACCCTGGAAAGGACGGGAGGCGTAATGGTGTACAATATTTCAGATCCTAATAATCCTACATTTACGGACTATAAACATTCCCGTATGACATCAGCTTATGGCGGTGACAATGGTCCGGAAGGAATCATCTATATTGCTCCGGAAAATACGACCACCGGAAAAGGCTATGTGATCATTGCCAATGAAATCAGCGGAACATTATCGATGTACGAAGTTGGTGGTGCAGGTAATCTTGCAACAGGTGAAGTAAAATCTGAAAAAGCAACATTTAATGTATTCCCGAATCCGGTTACGAAAGGCAATACATTATACTTTAACAGAGTACAGGATTATGAATTGTATGATATGTCAGGAAAACTTATTATGAAAGAAAAGAATGCTCTAACGATTGATTCTTCCAAACTTTCTACAGGAGTTTATCTCATAAAAACATCAGAAGGACACATAAAAAGAGTGATTGTAAAATAGAATATATTATTAGTTGATTAAAATGAGTCCCGCTTGTCGGGGCTTTTCGTATAAGCTATTCCAAAGAAACTTTGTTTGGCTCAACGGTATTGAAGCAATAAAATAAAATGTTATAAAAAATCCGGCGGAAAAAATTCACCGGATTTATACTTTAATGCATATCATCATAAATTCTCACCAGATCCACCACATTTTTCACCTGCAGCTTTTCGAATATTTTCTTTTTGTATGTACTTATGGTAGACATTTTAAGATTCAGGATATTGGAAATTTCAATATTCCCGTTTCCCTGTGCCAGAAGTTTGAAAATCTCCAGTTCCCTTTTTGAAAGCCGCTCTACAGAATGGCTGTCTGTAGAATGGGTCACCAGCTTTTTCATCATATTGAGGGTGTAATAATATCCTTCTTCAAACATACTGGCTACAGCCGTAAGAATTTCGGCCTCTGAAGCCCCTTTACTGAGATATCCGGATGCGCCTTCTTCAATGTATTGTATCCCTACGTTTTCATCATAGGTAGAAAAAAACAGGATTTTGAGTTGCTTTTGCTTTTTCTTCAGATCTTTTACCATTGCTTTAAAGATACTGCCCGGTATATCGATATCAATTATCAACAGATCATACGTATTTTCGGAGACCATTTCTTTTGTTTCAGAATAGGTTTCTGCAAAATCTATATTACAAGGATATTGAAGTTTTGATTTTAGCACCAGAGCCGTACCTGTCCTTACAACATAATGACCGTCAGCAATGAGTATATTTTTCATAGAGTTAGTTTTTTAAATAAATTTCCCGGAAGAATGGAAAAAAGTTTGTCTCATTTTTTTTATATTTTCAATACAAGTTACAGACCAATTACACAGCATCATAATATACCTTTTTCCCTCTATTTAAGGACGTTTTAACACACAATTCTACTATCCCGGAATTTCCGGAATTCAAATAATTGAAATAATCTTTACCCAACTGTTAAAAATTATTAATCCTCTAAAGCGTATGAATAAAAAAGTATATTACAAGCACACATCCCCATATAGCACCGTAAATATTTTTTTACAAAAATAACACATATAATATTCACAACGGAGTAGAATTATTACTATAAAATTTTCATAATTATCTTTAACATTTCTTAAATACAGACATTTACAATAATTTTCACTCTCCTAAACCCTTAAAAATTATTAAAAGCCAATAACTAAGGTTCAAATCCCATCCTTTGAAATAACATGTTTCTAAACTCGTGAAAAAAATTAATTATTTTTCCGATAGATATTATATTGTTTACTGATTAATATCAGTTTTTTTTTTTGAATTTAGAAAAAAAAGACAGACCCGGCCGGATCTGTCCTAAGAATATATTTTTAAATTCTTACTCTACGCTTATTACTTTTTCAATTTCCGGAGCATGTTGCTTAATGGTATTTTCAACGCCAAGCTTCAGGGTTGAAAAATTTAATGAACATCCGGAACAGTTGCCTAAAAGCTTTACATAAACCAGGTTATCCTTCACATCAATAAGCTCAATATCGCCGCCGTCCTTATTAAGAAACGGGCGGATGCTTTCCAGAGCTTCCAATACCCTTGTTACTGTATCTTCGTGTGTTATATTTGTTTCCATATTTTTTTCAGTTCAATTCGGTTTTCAATGATGAAATTATTTCGCTTTTGGTGAACAGCCTGCCATTGTAGTAATCTTAACGGCTTCTGTAGGAGGAAGGTTTTTATTTCTTTCTACAAGACTCTCCACCATATTTCTGGCTGTTTCCGTATAGATCTCTGCAATTTTGGAGTTTTCCTGCAATGCCGCCGGTCTGCCGACATCTCCCGCCTCCCTGATGCTCTGGATAAGAGGAATTTCTCCCAACACAGGTATTCCCAGATCTTCAGCCATATACTGTGCTCCCTGCTTACCAAAGATATAATATTTATTTTCAGGCAATTCTTCCGGGGTAAAATACGCCATATTTTCGATTAAACCAAGAACAGGAATATTAATACTTTCCATCTGGAACATGGCAATACCTTTTCTTACATCCGCCAGAGCAACATGCTGAGGGGTACTTACGATCACAGCGCCCGTCACCGGAACTTCCTGAATGATCGAAAGGTGAATATCACCCGTTCCCGGAGGAAGATCAATCAACAAGAAATCTAATTCTCCCCAGGCGGCATCTCTGATCATCTGATTTAATGCTTTGGAAGCCATCGGCCCTCTCCATACAACCGCCTGATTGGCTCCTGAAAAATACCCGATGGAAAGCATTTTCACTCCGTAATTCTCAATCGGTTTCATAAGATTTTTACCGTCAATTTCTACAGATATAGGTTTTTGACCTTCTGTATCGAACATCGTCGGAACCGAAGGTCCGTAGATATCGGCATCTAATAAACCTACCTTAAAGCCCATTTTTGCTAAAGTAACCGCCATATTTGCAGAAACCGTAGACTTGCCCACTCCTCCTTTTCCGGAAGCGATGACTATAATATTTTGAATTCCGGGAATTTGTTTTCCTTTGATCTGACTTTGCTGAATTTCGGTCGGTTCCGGAGAAACGATTTTCAATTTCAAATGAACCTCCTCTCCAAACTCGCTGGCAAAAGCCTGCTTCATGGCTGCCTCCAGTTTTTTCTTTTCGTGCATGGCAGGCGAATGAGCGGTCATATCAATATAAACGTCATTGCCCATGATCTGAAGATTGTTCACCAAATCATCAACTTCTATCTCTTTAAGGAAATCCTGAACCTTTTCTTTCGTCAACATAAAACTAATAAAATTGTTTACAAATTTACGAAAAATTAACCTATTTAGAATAAGTGAAGAGACTGATAGATATTTTCTTTTGCATAAGCTAATTTTATAGTATTTTAGGGAAATTTTAATTTATATCTAATGAAAAGAATATTAATCGTTCTTTTAGGAATTATTTTTCATAATGCATTTTCACAAAATTATTCGCAATATGTAAATCCGTTTATAGGAACAGGCGGTCACGGACACACCTTTCCGGGGGCTATTGTTCCTTTTGGAATGGTACAGCTTTCACCCGATACCAGGATCGACGGAAGCTGGGATGGCTGTAGTGGCTATCATTATTCAGATTCGGTGATCTACGGATTTTCACATACACACCTCAACGGTACGGGAGTTTCTGATTACGGCGATATCATGCTGATGCCTACGATGGGAAAGCCCGGTGTTACCCCAAAAGAATATTCATCGAAATTTTCTCATAAAAACGAAAAAGCTTCCGCCGGATTTTATTCGGTAAAATTAGATAAACATAATATTGATGTACGGCTCACAACGACAAAAAGGGTTGGTTATCATGAATATACTTTCAATAATGCAGGAAATGCCAATATTATTTTAGACTTAAATCACAGGGATAAATTATTAGAAGGTGAAGTTAAAATAATCGATGACAAAACCATCGAAGTTTTCCGCAGAAGTGAAGCATGGGCGACCAACCAGTACATTTATGCCAGAATTGAATTTTCAAAACCAATGAAAATTTTAAAAACAAAAAGGGCTGGAAAAAGTACAGATGCCCATGACGTAACCTTTAATGGAAATGAAATAGCTTTAGCTTTTTCAGCTAACGTTAGAAAAGGTGAAAAAATCAGTGTTAAAGTGGCAATTTCACCCACAGGCTATGAAGGAGCAGGAAAGAATATGCTGGCGGAAGGAAAATCAAATGATTTCGAATCAATCAGAAAGCAAGCTGCTGCAGATTGGAATAAAGAACTGTCAAAAATTGAAGTGAAATCTTCCGATAAAGATAAGCTGACGGTTTTCTACACCGCGATGTATCATGTTTTCACGCAGCCCAACATCAATATGGATGTTGACGGAAAATACAGAGGCCGCGACAACAAATTCTATATGGCAAACGGTTTTGATTATTATTCGGTATTCTCGCTTTGGGACACCTTCAGAGCAGCGCATCCTTTGATGACGTTGATCGACAGAAAAAGAACGGCAGATTTTATCAATACATTTATCAAACAATACGAACAGGGCGGCAAACTTCCGGTGTGGGAACTGGCTTCCAACGAAACGGAGTGTATGATCGGATATCACGCGGTTTCTGTGATTGCAGATGCGATGGCGAAAGGAATTACAGGATTTGATTACGAAAAGGCATTTGAAGCTTCTAAACATTCTGCGATGTTGGATATTTTTGGATTAAATGCTTACAAGCAAAACAATTTTATCAGCATTGATGATGAGCATGAAAGTGTTTCCAAAACCGTGGAATATGCTTATGACGACTGGTGTATTGCCCAGATGGCTAAAATTTTAGGCAAAAAAGAAGATTACCAATATTTCATGAAACGCTCACAGAACTGGAAAAACCTTTACAATCCTAAAAACGGATTTATGCAGCCGAGAAAAAACGGTAACTGGTATGAGCCGTTTGATCCAAGAGAAGTGAACAATAATTATACGGAAGGAAACTCATGGCATTACTCCTATTCTGTTCAACAGGATATTCAAGGCCTTATTGCAGCGCATGGCGGAAAAGAGAAATTTGAACAATTTATTGATGGTATTTTCGCTGCGCCGGACAAAACAACGGGTCGTGAACAAGTTGATATTACAGGCCTGATCGGGCAATATGCACAGGGAAATGAGCCTAGCCACCACATTGCGTATTTGTATAATTATGTTGACAAACCTGAAAAAACAGATGCTAAAATAAAATTCATTCTCGATAATTATTACAAAAATGCTCCGGACGGCCTTATCGGAAATGAAGATTGCGGTCAGATGAGCGCGTGGTACATTCTCAGTTCCATGGGAATCTACTCTGTAACTCCCGGAATGCCGGAATGGCAAACTACGAAGCCTTATTTTGATGAAATTAAAATTCATCTGGAAGACGGAACGACACGTACAATCACTAAAAATACAAGCAGAAACGAGCTTAAAAAACTTGGGTTTGAAAACGTAAAATCCTTTAAAGATTTTAAATATGATGAATTAACAGCTTCTCCCGTTATTGCAGCAGCAAGGATTTTTGACCTGAATACCAAAGTGGAAATCACGGCATTAAATCCTGAAGATAAAATTTATTATATGACTCTCGATGAAGGAGATGCCAATGTGAGAAAAATGTTTACGGCCTATAAAGGACCGTTCACGATCACAAAAACAACGCACGTCTCAGCGTATGCCGAAAGAAATGGTGAAAAAAGCTCGATTGTAAGGGCAAACTCCAACAGGAGACCCAATAATTGGGACATCACAGTAAACTCCACTCCTACGGCACAATATACAGCCAGCGGAAAACTATCTTTAATCGACGGCATCAATGGTGATACCAACTGGCGAAAAGGCGAATGGCTGGGCTATCAGGGGCAGACTTTTGAAGCGATTATTGACATGAAATCTCCACAACAGTTTACTCAACTTTCATCAACTTATCTTCAGGACAGCAGAGCCTGGATCTTAATGCCTAAAAAAGTGGAATATTACGTTTCAAACAACGGGAAAGATTATATTTTGGTGAAAACCGTAGAAAATACAATTGATCCGAAAGATGAAACCATTCAGGTAAAAGATTTTTCAGCTGAGGTTTTACCGACACAAGCCAGATATGTAAAAGTAAAAGCTTATCATTTCGGTAAACTGCCGGAATGGCACCAAGGCGCCGGCGGAGACGCATATATTTTTATTGATGAAATTTCTGTTAAATAAAAAGATTAATCATGAAGGGAATTTGCGCATTATATGATATTGAAACCGACTTACAGGACAGTCATATTTTTCCGAAGTTTATTATAAAATACACAAAAAAGACAGGCTCAAAATATTTAAGAAAATTAGTAAATCCTAATGTTAGGATACAAGATGGTATAAAAAAACATTTACTTGGTAAAGATGCAGAGCAAGAATTTTCCAAAAGAGAAAAATGGTTTGCTGAAAATATTTTTGTTCCTTATTTGGCTACAAAAAAATCTCTCCCATATAATGAAAACTTATACTATTTTGTAATTTCTTTTTTATGGAGAGCATTAGTTTTAGAGTTAAAAATAACTAAAAATATAAATGACAAATGGTATTACAACATCCTTATTGAAGCTGAGAAAGAATGGAAATGTTTTTTAGTAAATAATAAAACTCCAGAAAATTTCAATCAGATTTGTATTTGGTTTACGGATAGAGTTGTTTCTAATACAACAGGACTTAAAGGAATCGATTTTTATTTAACTCGAGTTTTAGATGCAACAATTGTTGATAATGAGTCTCAAACATGTCTTTTAGTTTATGGAAAATTTAATAAGTTCATATTTTGGGCTGTCTTAAAAAATTATGGCGATGAAAATAAGCTAGATGATGTTAAAATTAGCCCTAATGGAGGAATCTTTAATATTCCTCAAACTTTAGACTATTTTCCAATCATATCTTTTTTGCAAAACAGAATAAAGCAAGTCAGTGAAATGGGAGCAGTTAGTTTAGGACAGCAAAAGATTATAGAAGCTGAAATTTCAAAAGATCCAGAAGCTTTTTGGAAATCAGATGTCGGACAATCTTTGTTCAATGATAAATATAATTTAGATTAATCATAAATTCCCCTCCGAAAAGTTCGGAGGGGAATTTTAAAAAAAACAATTTGATATGACTTTATTTACCTGACTTTATCTATATTAAATCTGTTTAAACTAAAATTAAAATTTAACCGCAAAAGGAACCAAAAGACAAGTTTAAAAAGGTTTATTAGCTAATCAAAGCTTTCAAAAGAACAAAAATCAAAGATTTTTAAAAACTATTGTTATCTTTTTCTTTTATAAAGATTGCTTAAGATATAAATTCTAATCTTTTGGGACTTTTGCGGTTAAATAAAAAATTTTAAACAAGCGTATTATTTAATCGATATACTTTTTCTTAAACCATGTATCAAGAATATTCATACTGATGTTGAGCATATGATAATTTTCTTTGATGGATACATTTTTCTGCATTCCGTGAATTCCGTAGCCGTAACCAACATTGAGATTAACCTTATTTAACGGAATTCCCAAACCTACGGTAGCCTCCAGTTTGTCAATTCCTACATTACTAATTTTGTAATAACCGGTATCGTAATTCAGTCCAAAACGGTATGTAAATGCTTCCGAAAGTGTTTCAAACCTTTTTTTCGCAGGAAGAATTTCAAAGCCTAACCCGTAAACATATTGCCTGTAATACTTTTCGGAAGTTTCTGTATTTTTCACTTTATCCCAGTTGCTCTGTGTGAAATCGAAAGTCATTCTGTATCTTTCCTTTGCTAAAATGGAAAAACCAGCTCCCATCTCCAGAGGAAGAGATGAATTTTTTGAAGAAAGATTTGAGGTCAGCGTATTGGTGTAATCCTGATTCTGCGTGTAAGAAACTTCCCTTTTGGAAACCAGCTTGCTTCCGAAATTTACAATTCCTCCCAAAGTAAGCTGAAAATTATCTGTGAAATTTTTCTTATACTGTGTTCCTAAATTATAACTAAAACCCGTATAGCGTACACTTCGGCTGATTTCTACTTCAGATGTTGTAGAAATAGTTTCTTTTCGCACAATAGTCCCGAAATTATTTTTCACTTTACCTCCAAAACTCCAGTTGTCATTGAGTTTGTAAGCTAAGCTTATTCCCCAGTTTGAAAGCCCTCCGCTCCCTTCATAAGTGACAGGATACTCCACGGCCGTTCCTTCAATCGGAATGGTAGATGAAATTTTATAATCGGAAGAAGTGGCAGGCTGCATACTTATGCCGATAAATGTTTTTTTTGAAACCCGCAAAGCCGCGCTGAAATTTGTAAAATTGGAATTCAGCCTGTTGTCCGATCCCAAATTGCTGGAAATTGTATTGTATTTTACAATTCCGCTTACATTGAAAACAACATTTCTTGTAGTAATACCTGTCATTGAAGCGGGATTTTTGGAATTGATATAATCGGGCGCTTCCAGGGCAATCCCTGTATTTCCCAACGAAATATTCCGGGCATCATCAACGTTATTGAACCCTCCTATTCCAAAGTAAGAATAAGGCGATGCGTTCTGAGCGTACAATCCTGATGTAAAAACGCACGAGAACAGTGCACATATTGTTATTTTATTTTTATTCATAAATAGTATTCTGCATTAATATCCCAATATATACACCTTTAGCTTCGCCGGATTTGTATTATTTTTAGTATCCCCGAAAACCGCTTTCCCACAAAGGACATCCGCATAAGACGAAGGATAAATAAGCGTATTATGATTGGAGTTTGTGGTTTCCGTCAAAATACTGTTTACATAGGTTGTCATGGAAAAATTGTAGGCATGTTCGTTTTGAAACTCACTGCTTTCTGATAAACTCGTGGTGATTTCGGTACTTCCGTCGGAAGTGTAGTTGCTAACAAGATGATTCAATTTGTCCCCAACGTAATAGTAAAGCGGGCTTGGATTATAAAAATTATCGGAATAATATCCCGCAACCGGGCTTAATGAAAGTGTAGCATCAATAATTTTATAATTTTCATATAAATTTTTTAATGATTTCAAATATGGGATTTCCACTTTAGTATAAACCCCGATGCCTGCCATAAGATAGGTTTTATTTCCAAGGCTTGCTGACGGAATAGAATTTTGGGGCGTAAGATTTTCCAATTCGGATCCTGTAAAGTCACTTGAAATTTTATTGTATTGAAAAGTTGGGCTTGGGCTTAAATCTAATGTATATTTCACAAGTTCGGTTCCGTTTTGAGAGGTCGTGTGATAATACATCCTTACCATATTAGAGACCTTCTCTTTAGTATTTTTATTGATCTGAACCAGGTAAGAAGAATTGATCCCGAAACGCAGCATCGCATTATTTTCTGAAGAAGGTACAAGCGCTAAACCTTTATAAAAGTTCAGAAAATATTCCTGATTGGTAACATCGCTGTTTTTTAAGGTGTTAAAAAGTGTCTGCCCATAAGACTGATCGAGTTTAATTTTCACATAGCTGCTGTCTGTATTGGGTCTTGGATAAAATTCTGCATTTCCGATGGAATTCGAAGAATAATTAAAAGTACTTTTATTATAAAGGTATCCGTTGTCAAGTTTTATCCTGTCTGTTAAAGGATGAACAGCCAGTTTAAAGGTTTTCAGGGTATCTCCGTAATAGAAATCTGTGTTGGTAAGATACATGACCAGAGAATCAAAAACTGCAGTGGAAGGTGACGACAGGCTGTAATTTGAAGGTGTCAGTTCAAAAAGAGAAGAAGAACTCACTTTTCCGAAGGTCTGGTCATGTATATTTCCGATCATCATCACTCTTTTTCCGGAGGTTATTGTAGAATCCATCATAATGGTAGACATTTTCACCGTGAGTGTATCGATCATTACGATTTTCGACTCTGCATCCATCCAGGAGCTTCCGACTTCATACGTATTACTTTCATCTTCACAGGAAAATAAAAACATCAATGAAATACATAATAACAAGTATTTATACATCTTTTTTCCGCAAACATAAAATGAAGATACAATGAACAAAAATTTATTCTTCCTTTTACTATTAGTTGTAGACAACAGCAAGGTTTAATCAGATATCTGATTATTTTTTTAAACATCCCCCATCCGTCAACAAAACTGCCGCATCTGACTATAAATAATAGCCATCCGTCTAAAAAATTTTCAGAATACATCAGAATGAAATTCATTTGCACAAAAAAGAATGAATAATGAATGGTAAACTTTCAATCTTAGCTCTTACTCTTGTAGGAACATTTTTAGCAGTAAGCTGTAGCAATGATGATGATGATGAACTGATAGGAAACTGGGTAAGGGTTTCGGATCTGGACGGTAAGCCGCGATCCAATGCTTCCGCATTTGTTGTAAGCGGAAAAGGATACATCACCGGCGGCTATGACGGAGAGGATTATTACAATGACCTGTGGAGCTATGACCCCAATGCGAACTCCTGGACCCAGAAAGCCGATTTCCCGGGATCAAAAAGAAGTTCTGCCGTTGGTTTCGCCACCAATTCCTACGGATATGTAGGGACAGGATATGATGGATTAAACAAATTAAAAGATTTTTACAAATACGATCCTATCAACAACTCCTGGACACAAATTGATGATTTTCCGGGAACCGGAAGATATGCAGCCTTAGCCTTCGGAATTGATAATAAAGGATATGTAGGAACAGGATACGACGGAAGCGAACTGAAAGATTTCTATAAATATGAAGAACTTACCTCATCATGGAGTCCCATCAACAGTCTGGGAGGTTCTAAAAGAAGAGACGGAGCTGCCTTCGTGATCAACAATATTGCATATGTGGGATTCGGAAGCAATAACGGAAGCCTTGTATCAGATTTCTGGGCATTTGATCCCGGCTCTGAAACATGGACCAGAAAAGTAGACACCAGCAATGATGATGACACGCAAAACCGTACATCTACAGCCGCTTTTTCAGCAAATGGACTAGGATATGTTGCCACAGGCTCTACAAGCGGAGTCGGAAATACAACCTGGGAATATGATCCTTCTGCCAATGACTGGACTCAGCGAACATCTTTTGAAGGGGCATCCAGAGAAAGTGCCTGCGCATTTTCAATCGGAAACTACGGCTATGTCCTTACCGGAAACAGTGGTTCGTCTTATTTTGATGACATCTGGGTATTTCATCCTAACGAAAGTGAAAATGATGATGACTAAAACGTTCTCCGGAATATTCTTTTCATCAGTAATCTTACTCGTGAGCTGTGAGAAAAAAAATAATACCTTTGACGTAAAGATTACAAAACAGGAGTCAGGATACGGATACCAAATATTGAAGGAAAAGAAAGTCTTTATTAACCAGCCTTTTATTCCTGCAATACAGGGAGAAAAAACATTTAAAAACGAAGCAGATGCACAGAAAACCGCCCTGCTTGTTGTAAAAAAAATAGGAAAACAAACACTCCCAAGAATTTCTATACATGAACTGGATTCTATGAAGATAGCGTATTAGATGCTTTAATTACAATGAAAGTTCCTTCAATATTTTTTATTGAGGGAATTTGTGTACCTATAAAAAGACAGATTTATGACTGCATTTTTTAAACAGATAAAAACAACTTACATCTACCACTGGATCATCTGGATCATTCTTATTTTTTTTAAGCTGATCATGGATTATTCTGTTTTCGGGAATCTTTTTCTGATGATGAATATAAAGCTGTTCATTATAGCCATTATATTATTCTATATCAATTATTATCTTGTTCTACCCTTTATCATTCGCCAGAGTCCCAAAAAAATTATTATCATCACCGTTTCCCTGATCGCGGTATATGTAGCACTTATGATTTTTTTCATGCCTCCGATGCCAAAGCATATGCCTATGTCACCTAAGGATTTTCCGAAGAAAGGAAAAATGATTCCTTTTCAGAACGGGATAGGTCTCTACGATATTTTCTTCAGGATCGGGATCTTCTCAATCGTATTTAGCACCCTCCTTTTCTTTTTAGACAAATGGGTAGAAAACGGAAAGAAAATAAAAGCGCTGGAATTTGAAAGGCAGTCCAGTGAGCTTAAAATTCTCAGGGAACAGATCAATCCGCATTTCTTTTTTAATGCCCTGAACAGTATTTATTCGCTATCCATTATTAAATCTCCGGATACACCGAGGGTGATTTTGATTTTATCTGATATTATGCGCTATGTTCTTAATAATAAAAACGGATATAAGAATAATCTGAATGATGAAATTTCCAACATTAAAAAGTATATTGAGATCCAGTCTATCCGTTTCAATAAATTTAACAACATGAATTATGAATTTTATGGTAATTTTGAATATTATGAGATTGAACCTCTTCTGCTTTTAACGTTTGTAGAAAATGCCTTTAAATATGCTGATTTAAAGAAAGGACCCCTTAATCTTAAAATTTATATGGAAAATGGATTATTGGATTTCCGGATCACGAATTTTTATGAGAAGAAAAAACCTGAAGATAGCAATAACAGCAAGATGGGGATAGAAAATACAAAAATGAAACTGAATCTTCTTTATCCCGAAAAATATCAGCTTGATATTGAAGACAATGGCTCTGAATACAGCGTAAATTTAAAACTTCAATTGAATTAAAATGAATTGTATCATAGTAGACGATGAAGAACTTGCTCATCACGTGATTGAAGAATATATATCAAGAATTCCGCTTCTGAATCTGGTAAAAAACTGCTATGACATTCAGGAAACCATTCAGACACTGCAAACGGAAAATGTTGATCTCATTTTTCTTGATATTAATCTCCCGAATATTTCCGGAATAGAATTCTTAAAAAGTTTCAGTAAACTTCCTGACGTCATTATTACCACTGCTTATGACGATTGTGCCGTGCAGGGCTTCGAAATGGATGTTACCGACTATCTGCTGAAACCTTTTTCTTTTGAAAGATTTCTGAAGGCGGTTTATAAAAGCTACAACAAGCTTAATAATTCAAAAATAGTACACGAAAAAAATACACAGGCTTTTTTTAAAGAATCATTTATTTTCGTGCGTTCCAACAATGAAGATGTAAAACTTAATCTAAGCGAGATTACCCGCATCAGCGCACTGAAAGATTATATTATTATTTATACGGAAACCCGGAAACTGATTATCCATCAGACCATGAAATCCATCATCGAGAAGATCAACTCAGAAAATTTCATCAGGGTTCATAATTCTCATATCATTTCGCTTCAGCACATTCAAAGCATCGGAAAAAACAATCTGATGATCGGAAATGAAAGAATTCCCATCAGCGAAAAATACAAAGCATATCTGAATAAAGTCGTGGAAAAATACAAGTAATGACCTAAAATCTCTACTTATAGTGGGGAGACTCTAATAATAAATGGATATCCTTTGAATTCCGTCGCAGAATAAACTCCATTCCATTACTATTTATTTACAACGCTGCTGTGTCATTCTGAATGTGGCAAAGCGGAATGAAGAATCTCTCTGTATTTATTAGCGCAACGTTCGCAAGAGGCATTTACTGTACGCATATTCTTTCGAGCGCAAAGGTACTTCGGCAGGCTCAGCATAAACTATAACGCTCAGCAAATGATAGCAACTATTAAAAAGTTTGGTGGCTTCGGCTCCGCTCAGCCACCAAATACTCATACTCTCATACTCTCAAATCCTCCGACCCTATAAAACACCCACTTTGTCATTCCGGTAGGAATCTCGGCATAGCTTTTAACGTTAGCATGGAAAGATTCGGGCCTACACAATCGAAGTGGTTAAAATGGAGGTCATTGTGCAGGAAGTATTCTTGAACCACCCCGACAAAAATTCTTTGAATTTTCGCCACCCCTCCGGAGGAGTGGAATTTTTAAGTTGTCTATATTATCAACTGCAGCCAGCCATTACAATAGTTGGCTTGGTGTTCTCTTCTAAGTGAAATCGAAGATTCGACGTAGTCAAACGGCTTTGTGAAACTACATATACGCCATACTTTCAAAAAAACTTAGTGAGCTTCGTGTTCAAAAACAGTGTGATATACGGTTTCAGGCCGAGTCCCGAAGGGACGATTTAAATCAGGACAGGATAAAATCCTGTCAACAACAATAATAACAAAATTATTATTAAATCACCCATTCAATGCGGGCCTTCGAGACCCTCAGTCACCGGCATTTTACAACTCTTTGTCGTTACTCAAAAATCCTCAGACCCTAGCACCCTCAGACCCGTCCGCGCCCACTTTATCATTCCGGTAGAATAGTTGGCTTGGTATTCTCTTTTAAGTGAAACGGCTTTGTGAAACTAATAAGCATTATACTTTAAAAAAATCTTAGTGGGCTTGGCGTTCAAAAACAATTAAATATTAGATTTTGCTGTCATTTGCTGAGTTTTAAAGCCTTTGCGAACCAAAAATATACGCAATCATTTCAAATAAAACCTTGCGCTCGTGGCGTTAAAATTAATTTTCCATGATGTAGGAGGATGTGACTTCGAGATCCTCAGTCACCGGCATTTTACAACTCTTTGTCGTTCCGTAGAAACTCTCATACTCAGATACTCTAAAACGCGCGCACGCTCAAATCCTCAAACTCCAAAACCCTTCCACAAAAAAACTCCGGCCAGGACCCAAAACCCAGACCGGAGCGCACACAAAAAAATGATACTAGCCGGCTTTTATGATGAACTGCTCCTTTGCCGGCCGGAAAAGAGCTTCTTTTTGCAATCCGATTGCATGGTACGGTGCAAGCCTCGTGTTAGCACCGAAGCAGGCAGCTTGCTAGCCTCGTAGTAAGACCCTTGCTAGCTACCTAACAATCACATTGCTTGCACCGAAGCAATCCTCTTGTTCTTACGCTACCGTCAGTTGCTTATCCAGGGTAGCAGTACGTGGCTCTTTTAAAGATTGGCTGCCCGAATACTGCGTCAGCACTTCAATAGTATAAGTTCCTGCTGCTAGTTCAGGAATCACTACCATAACCTCCGAAGGATTATTCGTGACAATATCACTTTGCTCTACTTTGGTTCTTTCCTGTGTTGTAGCGTCTACAAAATAGACTCCTACCGAAGCATCATCACCGGTGACTTTAATCTTGCTGCCCACAATTTTCAGGTTTCTGCCCGGAGTAAGAAGGTCATTCACTGAACCGCTCTTCACATCGGTTACCTGTAAGATCACCGCAGAAGCTTCTGCTATACCCAGAATATTGACTTCAATATTCGGGATTTCAGCCCTTAGTTTTTCTCCCTGATTGAACTGGAAGATAATGCTGTGCTTGTCTTTGTTAAAAGTCTCCGACGGACTGTCGAATACCCCTCTGATGGTGGTATTGGCCATGAAGTAACCGGTATTGATGGAATACCCATCACACAATTGATACGCCATCTCTTTTAAGAAAAGCTCTGTGGCATGTTCCATCGCCGAAGCGGATATATCTGCCCCGCCACGATTGGCTGCTGACTGGCAGATCTGCTGTACATTGAGACTGCGTTCGCTTGCAGTACGGGCAGTGAAATCATTAGGATTGTCTTTGGTTAAAACGTTATCATACAGATACGCTTTGATTCTGTGAAGAATTGTTGCCATTTTTTTATATTTTTAATGGTTGTTAAATTTGTTATTAAATCCTCACAGGTTTTGGAAACCTGTGAGGTTTAGAATTTTTATGGGTGGATATAGGTAAGGGTAAGGCTTCCTGAACCATATGTCGTAGTAATAGGAGAGCAGTTCAAGCAAGCGTGTATCTCGGTACTATAAGTATTCTGGGTTAAAGGATTTGAACTATTATTAAAATTAGCACTTTGGCCGTTCAGTAAATGTTGTCCAAAGAAATCTACATAACCATGATTGTATCCTGTTATAGTACAAGATGCTGATCCTGTGGTAATATAATTTCCGTTTAAAGGGATCCATACTGATTTAGGTACAGTACTGGCATAATTAAGACTTGGATCATTAGAAGAATAGCTTTGATATACATTGAAGGAGCCATTACTAGCACTATTTACAGAAGTAATATTAAATGAATAGGAAGCAGTATATGTTACTCCAAATTTGACTGTACATCCAGTTTGAGTGGTAAACGACACCATTCCTTTATCCGTACCAATATAAGTCCCCGAAATCGAATAGGTCAGATTACCTGATGAAGAAATTGGGTTAGTGCTGGTAAGAGTAAATGTTAATCCATTCGATGTATAAGATTCAGCAGGAAGATTTCCTGCACCCATAGTATAAGGGATCGAATAAACAGCACTGTATGTTGTGCCGGTACGCAGACCATTCGTTCCTATTGCAGGGCTTACACTGCTCCATTGTCCGCTTCCACAGACTACATTGGGAGAAACCATTGCTGTTTTAACAGTGCTTAAACTAAGTTTAGTCCATGTTGCTACCAATGTTCCTGAAGAAACCGGAGTTCCTGATAAAGTGTAGGTAACTGTAACCGTTCCTCCTGCAATCAAAGTACTGGAAGATGGACTCACTGAAGCCACCGAAAGTCCTGTAACTCCTGAAAGTGCAAGGTCTGAGGTACTGAAAGCAATAGTAGCGGTACTGAAAGAATTGTTGGTAATGGTAACCGTAAATGTATTGGAAACTGTCATGGCAGTTCCTGCCTTATACGTTCCGTTAAGAGCAGATGATGTTACCACTACTGCTGGGACGGAAGAGTTTGAAAGCTTCTGCCACACACTTCCATCAAAATAATAATATCCTTCTGCGGTAATATTAACTGTTTTAGCACTTGGAGAGCTGGCAGCAGACAAGGCATAAATGATTGCTCCTTTTTGAGCGGTATCATACTGCCCATCGCCTGACTGGATCTGGTCACCGGTCAATCTTGGCGCAATCAATCCTTCTGGTTTGGTGCCATTATTTGTCTTAGCCGTGATATCTAAAGTTGCTTTTGGTGAAGTGTTATTAATCCCCACCTGGCCGAATATTAATTGAGAAAAAACGACCATTCCTAAAAGAAGGGTAGTTGTAATAAATTTTTGCATTGTGTAATTGTATTTATGAATTTTATTTGGTTGATCTCTTTTGTAATAATTCAAGATGTTTAATGTGTTTAGCTTTTAATTATATTGTTTTTATAAACCTCACAGGTTTTGAAAACCTGTAAGGTTTAAGATTATTATATCACGAATTTAAAATCCGGTGATCAGAGTTAGTTAATATAGCTGGCATTGAAACTCATCGACATTATTCCACAGCTTATATTTTGTCCACTAGCTGAACCATTATTAAATGTTCGCTTCATTCGTATGTCAACAGTATGGGTGCCAGCTGATAGAAATTTTACAGAGCTTAAATTAAATTGGGTTTGTGTTCCCCCCGACCCCGATTCTTGTGTGGTTTGAAAAACATTTGTAGCTAATTCGTCAATAAAAAGTCTTGCAGTATAATATGCAGCTCCACTTCCTGTAGGCGCGGAACCATAATCTATCCCCAACATAAAGTTTAGAAATAAAGCCTTTCCTCCCGCTGGAACATTTATAGTCTGGCTGGATGACGAAACTTTAGTCCAATCCAAGTCATTAACATTAAAAGAAGCTGCGACAGTTGCACTTCCATCTAAAAAAGATTCTGAAGTTGTCACACTTGATGCTGTAGGATTGGGAACAGTAATTACATTTCCACTTGAGTCTACTCCTAATGCCTGTCCGGTACCTACCGTTGTAGAAGAATTCAGATTAGTGAATTTTAACCCTGATGTATTGCTTGTTCCTGAATTCACTTCTAACTTAGCAGACGGTGAGCTTGTTCCTATTCCCACATTCCCGGACGATTTAATCACCATACGTGAAGCATAATCAGTTGCATTTCTTGTAAAGAATGAAAGCCCTGCGTAATTGTTGGTAGCATCTCTGTCGATACCTTGTATAGAAGCACCGGAATCACCCAATGGATCTGTCCCCGGAACAAAGTCAATAGAGCCAAAAAGGCTATTGTTTGTATGTATATTATTAAGGACGATATTTTTTGCCGTACCCTGACTACATCCCGAACCACAATTGACGATAGAAAAA
This sequence comes from Chryseobacterium lineare, assembly GCF_977014045.1. Classification (NCBI taxonomy): domain Bacteria; kingdom Pseudomonadati; phylum Bacteroidota; class Flavobacteriia; order Flavobacteriales; family Weeksellaceae; genus Chryseobacterium; species Chryseobacterium lineare. The sequence continues at coordinate 2,398,047 of NZ_CDRNIQ010000001.1, forward strand.
GCAGCAATTGGAGTTGTTTGTCCAGCGGGTGATGATACCTGAAGGTAAGATTTCGGAGTAGATGTTCCTATTCCGACTTTGCTACTGGCAGCATCTACATAAAATGTATTATCAATATTTACATTGCCATTATTACTTAAAGCCATTATTTTTTTTACAACTCCACTGGCATTATCTGTTACAGATTCAAAATTAAGATATCCATCTCCTGAACCATCTTTAGAAAGATGCATCTTCATAATTCGATTTCCCGTATTATTATCTTGTGCTTCAAAGTAAATGCCTGGCCCGGAACCTGTACTAGGTCCTGTCAAAACCAGTCCTGGTGTAAGATATGACGTTGTTATAGCAGAAGCTGCATTATTATAGCTTAAATGTAGTGGCGCTTTTGGTGAAGTTGTTCCAATTCCAACATAACCGTTATCCTTGACTATAAAATCTGTTCCTGTTGCTCTTGCCGTGCCATCCGCTTTTGTCCCAATTTTTACCATAGTATTGGCTGTATCATTAGTCCATGAATCATTGGTGGTGTCTCCTGAAGAACTTCCCAAGATCCTCTGCCATATACTGCCATCGAAATAGTAATATCCCGGAGCAGTAATATTGGCAGTAGCCCCTGCGGGAGCCGAATCGGCAGCAGATGCATACACGATGAGTCCCTTCTGGTTTGTTCCATAGACTCCTGCTGCTGTTGCCGTACGGATATCACTACCGGATAATTGCGGGATGATCAATCCTTCAGGTTTGGTTCCGTTTGTTTTGGCAGTGATGTCAAGGGTTGCTTTTGGAGATGTATTATTAATCCCCACCTGAGCGAATGCTGTCATACTGAAGAGCAGAACAGCTGTTGTAATTAATTGTTTCATTGTTTTGTATTTATGAGTTTGTTTATGTTTTGATGACTTAGTCAGCGTTTATTTGAACACGAAGTACACTAAGTTTTTTTATTATATGATATGCTTTTTAGTTTCACAAAGGCGTTTCACTTATAGGAGCTCGCAGAGCTGGCACTAATGGCCTGGGCTTCGACAGGCTCAGTCTGACACTGTGAACACTAAGTGCACTAAGATTTTTTATTATATGATATGCTTTTTAGTTTCACAAAGGCGTTTCACTTATAGGAGCTCGCAGAGCTGGCACTAATGGCCTGGGCTTCGACAGGCTCAGTCTGACACTGTGAACACTAAGTGCACTAAGATTTTTTATTATATGATGTGCTTTTAGTTTCACAAAGACGTTGCACTTATAGGAGCTCGCAGAGTTTCGTCACTTCGAGTAGATTTTGAAAAAATCATATCGAGAAGTTTGTGAGTTTGAGAATAAATTTCATTCTCTATACATTTTTTCTTCACCTTGTTACGAAAAAACACTCGAATTGACGAGTCCAATACCAAAAATTTAGTTTCGCAAAGGCGTTGCACTTATAAGAGCTTGCTGAGTTTATCGTCACTTCGAGTAGATTTTGAAGAAATCGTATCGAGAAGTTTGTGAGTTTGAGGATAAATGTCATTCTCGATATATTTTTTCTTCACCTTGTTACGAAAAAACACTCGAATTGACGAAACACGAATGCCACTAATGGTTGAACACTAATTTCACAAATATTATGTGGAATTCTTTGCTGAGATGCCTACGGGATGACAAACAGAGTGGATAATCTCCTTTGCTAAAGCATTTGTTTTTATTAGCGTTCAACAATTTATGTCATTTGTGAAATTAGTGTTCACAATGTCAGACTGAGCCTGTCGAAGTCCGTGTTATCGGTGTTTAAGGTTAGGTGGAGGACGACCGAAATGATTGATGCTAATGCGTATAATTTGAAAAGGAGGAGAAGTAATATGAATATCTTTTTCTTGATCCCTTCTTGCGCTTATCAATAGAAAAAAGGAAGATGGTATTATTTTATGCTGAAGCTTTACCGGAGAAGAAGTTCCGATAAAAGCTATTGAAGATGAATTAAAAAGAAGTCCAAAGGTATGTTTGCCTGTTGGACAGCTTTTATAAAACAAATTATCCGTTGGAATATTTATGGACTTCTTATGGGAAACTTTGGAACAAGATGTTTTGATCAAAACCCTAGACCACTTCTTAAAAGATGCTTTTCTCAGGTTTTGACTGGAAATATATACTGGAGATTCTGCATACAAATACGAGTCTTCGGATACAAAGACTACAGAATCGGATTGTAAAAAGGTTTGAGCGCTTAACAATGATGATACTAAGACCACCAAAAAGCACAACAATACCACGCTTTTGCGTGTGAGGGAGAGGGCTCTAGAGGGAAATATCATTTGTAGTCTCATGTTTTGTAAGAAAGTAGTCTATCGTAGACTACTTTTTTACATACAAGGCTCAACATTGCAAAACTTCTTAAAAACAGGTGTAAAACGGGGTGTAAAATTCCGGCTGTTTTGCTCCAAGTTTTTCTTTAAAGACTTCATGATGAACAAAACTAAGGAATTAGAAAACAATTTGTTGTGTTTGGAAGTAAAAAGAATTTGTTTACATTTGTAGCTGAGAAAAGTAGTCTACGATAGACTACTTTTTTTGTGATGTTCTACCGTCCCTCAGGAAAGCCCATCAATAAAGAGTTTCAGAAAAAAAGGACTTGTTTACCAAAATAAGTTCAATAGTCTCCTGCAAATTTTAGTAAGCCGCCAGAGTACAACATTTTTTAATTGATGACCATTCTTTCAGACCAGTTCAATGTTTCAGGAAGTTCCCGGTCTGAAAACTCAATATGAATCACTCTTCTTTTCTTCCCATTTGTTGTACGGTTGGAGCCATGCAGAATCAAAGGCTTCATAATCATGATTCCTCCTTTATCTACGTTGCAGATTTCTTCAGTTTCTACTGACCAGTCGATGGTTTCCGGTCTGTAAATTCCTTTAGCATGAGATGTAGGCACTACTTTTAAAGCGCCGTTGTTTTCATCCGTATCATCCAGATGAATTCTGATGGTATAAATATTTTCAAGAATCTCTAATGGCGGCTGAACGGCAAACTGATTCTGTTTCGTAGTCCATGGGCCAAAACCGGGAAGCTCGGCTTTTCTGTCAACGGATATGGTAAGATCCTGATGATAAGCCACGTACCAGTTTGACTTTTCAGGTTTATCGAAATAAATACTTTTCACCACGAAATAATCACTCCCGAAAATATCTTTGACAATGCTTTTAATATTCTCATTAAAGATTAAATCCTTCACCTCAGGAACTTCTTTCAGAAACTGTCGAATGGCAAAAAGATCTTCTGATTTCCTGAAGGTTTCTTTGGAAGGGTCTATATGTTGAATAACCTCACTTATCTTTTCTATCTCATGATTGGAAAAGATATTGTTGATAACGGTAAATCCTTTTTCTTTTAATAAACTTTTGTGATTTTGTATATTATTCATTACTTACGTTTTATTATCTCTGTGATTATCATTCATACTTCCCTTCATTTCTTTCAGAATGTAGATGTAATACTTTCCTCACCCTAAATCCCTCTCCTCGGGAGAGGGATTTAGGGTGAGGAAAAAATAAATGGTCAACAATGAATATTACCATTCACTATTTACCATTCACCAGCAAAGCTGAAATTTATATTTTACAGATTTCCTCCATGATTGTCAAGCTGCCCTTCCCATTTGGAAACCGCTGAAGTAGCGAGTGCATTTCCGAGAACATTGGTCATACTTCTTCCCATATCGCAGAAATGGTCGATCGGCAAGATTAAAGCGATTCCTTCCGGCGGGATACCAAACATGGAACATGTGGCGACAATAATTACCAGGGAAGCCCGTGGTACTCCGGCAATCCCTTTTGAAGTGAGCATTAAAACCAGAAGCATGGTAATCTGCTGTCCGATGGTCATTTCAATTCCGTAGATCTGTGCAATGAAAATGGATGCAAACGTCATGTACATCATACTTCCGTCCAGGTTAAAGGAATATCCCAACGGTAAAATGAATGATACTACCCGATTATTACACCCAAATCTTTCCAGTTCTTCCACCAGTTTAGGAAAAACAGCTTCGGAACTTGTGGTTGAAAAGGCGATAAGCAATGGCTCTTTAATTCTTCTTAATAATTCAAAAAGACGGTTGCCGATGATTAAATATCCTACCAAGAGAAGAACCAGCCACAGGATTCCTAAAGCAAAGAAGAAATCCCTGAGGTAAATGGCATACACTTTAAAAATTTCAAAACCATTGGTTGCCACTACTGCAGCAATAGCTCCCAAAACGCCCAATGGTGCAAACCACATGATATATCCTACCATTTTCAGGATTCCGTGTGCAATGATATCAAACAGTTTCACGACAGGCTGTGCATATTCATCACCCAGATTGGCCAATGCAATCCCAAACATAATAGAAAAGACTACGATCTGCAGCACTTCATTGGTGGCAAAAGCTTCAAAAACACTTTTAGGGATAACATGTTTTACAAAGTCTTCCATTGAGAAACCTTTACTGCTTTTCAGCAGTTCCTCCGCTGAAGCCGCATCCTGAATCGGTAATTTGGTAACATGTCCCGGTTCCAGCCAGTTTACTAAAATCAACCCGATAAAAAGAGACACCAAAGAGGCAGAGATAAACCACAACATTGCCTTTGTACCTACCCTTCCGATCATTTTAATATCACTCATCTTAGCGATTCCTACCACTAAAGTCGTAAAAACCAGCGGAGCAATAATCATTTGTACCAGCCGGATAAAAACAGTTCCCAGGAGCTTTATATTTTTGGAAAAAGGTTCTGCACTTTCGGGATACTGCACGTGTACAAATCCACCAATTCCCACACCCAAAATAAGGGCAATGATAATGGCTATAAATAATTTATTCTGTCCTTTCATATGAATAATTCAAGTTTGGCAAATATAATATTTTTACAATTGCTTCCAAGCCCACATTCCGCAGATTAGCTTTAATAAATTATTTCCGTAACAATTAATTTCACCGGCGCCTGATTTGCTCGATACACCGAATATTTAATAAAATTGAACCCTGTTTTTATCTTTTGGTATAAATTTTATTATTACATTTAGGCATAATAACAAATCAAAATATACTACTATGAAAAAATCAATCGCAATGGCTGCAATGGCTGTAGCTATATCTTTCGGATCAGTTTCCTGTAAAAAGAAAGTTTCTGATGCTGATCTTCAAACCCAGGCTACTACGGTAGTAACTGCTAATCCCGGAGCTTCCGTGGAAATAAAGGACGGTGTTGCTCACCTGAGCGGTACTTTTGAAACCCAGGAGGAAAAAGATGCTATGATCAAACAGCTTAAAGCTATTAACGGTATTAAAGATGTTCACGATATGGCTACTGTGGCTCCTGCTGCTGCTGCAACAGCTCCGGTAGAAACACAATCTGCCGTAGATCCTGCCGTACAACAGAAGGTAAAAGATGCCGTAAAAGATATCCCGGGAGTGAAAGTAGAAGTCATCAATGGAGAGCTGACTCTTACAGGAAATGTTTCTTCTTCTGATGCAAGAAAAGTTAAAGAATCCGTAGATGCTTTAAAAGTTGGAAAAGTAAATTATAATTACACTGTTAAATAAAAAGTCATGAGCACATTACAAGATAAATATTCAGGGGTGGTTTCTGCCGCTCAGTCTGCAGGAATTTCTGACCTTAAGGTTCAGGAACAGGACGGAATTCTTTATGTTTCGGGAAGCGCTTCAAATACTGCAGCAAAAGATGCTGTCTGGAATGCTCTGGGAACGATTGATTCTACCTATTCTGCTTCAGACATTAATATTGATGTACAGGTTTCAGGTCTTGCGGCAGGTACGGCGCTTACGGTAGCTACGGATGACTCTAATCTGAACATCAGACAGGAACCTTCTACAGATGCCGCAATTATCGGCAAAGCAACCAAAGGTTCTTCTATCACTTTAATCGAGCAAACTTCCGATGACTGGTGGAAAGTAAAAACTTCCGACGGACACGAAGGGTATGCCTATTCAAGATACCTGAGAGCTTAAACCTATTTTACTCATAAAAATTTATAGACATCCCTTTTGACAGGGATGTTTGTGTTTTTATTATAATATTAACAGGTTATTAGATATTACAACCTAAAGATTAACTCTATTTAACTCTATATCGCGTGAATTAGATGACTTTTTTTTATACTTTTGCAGCTCTAATAATCATTGTTGCATGAAGAAAATAGCACTACTGCTGATCCTGACCCTTAACTTTGTGATTCTTAACGCTCAAAAAATAAATATTGACGGTAAGATCATCAACTTCGAAAAGAAAGGGATTGAAAACGCTACTGTTTATCTCCTTAAAGAAAAAGATTCATCCATCATCAACTATACTGCCACCAACCGTGAAGGCAGATTTTCCCTTAAAGCGGACGAGCTCAACGAACCCAGCATTTTAAAGGTAGACGCAGATAAAATGATTTCTTTTTCTAAACATCTGGAAAAAATAGAAAAGTCATTTTCTCTTGGCGACATTGAACTGGAAAAAAACACGGTGACCAATATTGAGGAAGTTAAGCTTACCGCCTCACCCGTCAAGATAAAAAAAGATACGATTGAGTTTAATGCTTCTTCTATAAAAGTACGCCCCGACAGTAAAGTTGAGGAACTTCTGAAGCAGATTCCCGGTGTGCAAATAGATAACGACGGAAAAATCACCATCAACGGTAAAGAAGTCGACCAGATTACCATCAACGGAAAACCATTCTTTGATAAAACCGGCAAAATAGCGCTGCAAAACCTTCCGGCGGATATCATTAAAAATATTCAGTTCACCACCACAAAAACGAAAGAAGAAGAGCTGAGCGGAAAAGCATCAAAATCCAACAACGCTACGATCAATTTCAATATCGATGAGAAAAAAAATAAAGGACTTATTTCAAGACTCACGGTGGGCTACGGTTCCGACGAAAGATATGAAGGCAGCGGATTGCTAAGCTATTTTAAAAACGACACTAAGATCAGCATACTGGCCGCTTCAAATAATATCAATTCCCAGGGATTCTCCAGTGATGAAGTGTTTGACAGCATGGGGCGCGGAAGGAATTCATGGCTGATGCAGGGCGGGTCTGTGGTTACCAGCGGAGGAAGCGTATATTATACACAGGGCGGAAACAACACAAAAGGCATACAGAAATCTACCACTATCGGGGTTAATTACAGTGATAAATTCGGAAAAGATACCGATCTGGATAATGTAAGTTTAATCCATATCAATAATAATCTCGAAACAAGATCTAAAGTATCCAGAACAACACTGCTTCCCGATTATACTTTAAAAACCAACTCTGAAAGCAATGGCAAAAATGAATCGGGCCAATATAATTTTGATCTTTCAGCAAGAATCCGTTTAGATTCTTTAACGAGTATTTACTTTTCTCCTTCTTTCTCAAGAAATGAGCTGCACAACTTCAGTACATCAAGCTCACGCACCCTGAAGGATAACGATTTGCTGAATACAAGTGACAATTATACCAAAACCGACTCAGAGAATAATTCATTTAATCCTAATATTTATTTTTCAAAGAAATTCAGAAAAAAAGGAAGAGAAATGCATGCTAACCTGAACAGCAGCATCTCTCAAAATAAAGAAAACGGACTGAACAGGTCTGAAAACATTTTCTATACACAGCCTCAGTCTTTTGATAACAGAAACCAGTTTGCCGTAAAGAAAAATCAGAACAGCAACTACCGGTTCAGTATGGGGTATTCTGAACCTGTAACAGATTCTGTGAATGTGAGCCTGGGAATCAGCTACAATTCAGCCAATACGAGAAATATAAGGGATGTAAATGATTTCAATGCTGCCACCCAACAATACTCCGACTACAACGATATATTGTCGAACAGCATGAATCAGAAGATTGATCAGATATCGCCTGAATTATCTTTTGAAATCAATAAAAAGAAAATAAGCGCGTGGGGATCTGTGAATGTAGATTTCTCAAACATGGATCTGAATTCCAGTTTCACGAATCAGAATTATAATTTGGAGAAAAACTTTGTCCTTCCCGGCTACAACGTGGGACTGAATTACGAGTTTTCCCAGAATAAAAGATTAAACCTGTATCATTATTCGGATTTTAGCATTCCAACTGCGGATCAGCTGACGCCTTACCGTGACATTTCGAATCCGCTGATTGTTTTCCAGGGAAATCCTGATCTGAAAAATACATGGCGCAATAGCACTTATCTTTATTTCAATAACTTCAACATGGTAAAGAATATCAGTTATTACCTGAATATTGGCTTTACCTATAAGAACAATGATATCATCAATTATTCTTCATTCGACGAAAGCGGAAGACAGCTGATAACGTATGCCAATATCAGCGGGAATAAAAACTTCAACCTGGGAGGAGGTTTCAGTAAAACATTTAAATGGAAAGAAAATAAACTGACGATTAATCCGAGATTGAACACCAATTATAATTTCAATAAAGGATTCGTCAACGGCGAGGAATTTACCAGCAGCTCCTACAGTATCAATCCGGGACTGAATTTAACCTACGAGATTAAAGAAAAGCTTACGATAAAACCTTCCTACAGCTTAGGATATAATTTTTCTAAGTATAAAAACTACAGCATAGACGATGTACATACAAGCAATCAGACGCTTAAGCTGGAACTTACCAATTATATTTTCAAAAGCAGGCTCATTCTAGGAAACGATATGGAGTACAACACCAACACCAATATTGCCCCCGGATTCAAGAGAGATTTTTATTTCTGGAATACAAGTGTAGGGTATTCATTCTTTAACAAACAGTTGACAGCGAAGGTGAAGGTGTACGATGTACTGAATCAAAACCAAAGTGTAAGAAGAATTATATCCAATACCTATTTTGAAGATCGCGACGATCTCATTCTAAAACGCTATGTGATGTTCTCACTAACCATGAAACTCAATAAATTCGCAGGTAAGAAAACACAAAACAAGTAAATTAAAATTATTTACACTGCGGGCATCCCCTTTTCGGGGATGTTTTTTTTATGTCAGCATATGACTGTAAAAAATGTAAGTACGGTTTAATTAACAACAAACCTGTGTTTAAACTAATATTAAATGTAACCACAAAAGTCGCAAAAGAAAAGTTTAAAAAGTTTTATGAGCCAATCGAAGCTTTCAAAAGAATAAAAATCAAAGATTTTTAAAAACTATTGTTAACTTTTCTTTTTATAAAAATCGCTTAAGATATAAAGTTCTAATCTTTTGGAACTTTTGTGGTTAAATAAACAAAGCTATAAAGCACTGAAATATAACAAATTGTACTTGATTGCCTCTTCGGAGTGGTTGATCGCCTCTTCGGACTAGTTGATTGTTTCTTCGGAGTGGTTGATTGCTTCTTCGGACCGATTGATTACTTCTCCGGACCAATTGATCGCCTATTCGAAATGCTTGAAGGCTTCATCGAAGTGGTTGATGGTCTCAACTGAATGCCTGAATGCTGCTTCTAACAGGTTGAAGCAGCCCTTTTCAGAATTTCACTTGAACAGACAGTAATTAAAATCATTTATGATTAAATTAGCTGCAAATTTTATGTAATGAAGATTCATTTTTCCATTCTGTTGGTTTTCCTTTTTGTTTTTGGGAATTCACAGGATAAACAACAGCCCGATACTTTTGTAAAAGATAATTTCATTAAAAAGGAAATGTACATTCCCATGCGTGATGGGGTGAAGCTTTTCACATCGGTTTATATCCCGAAAGATATTTCCAATAAAAACAAATATCCGTTTCTGATGCAGAGAACCTGCTACAGCATTGCTCCGTACGGTGAAAACGAATACAGAACAAAGCTCGGACCCAATCAATATCTAATGAAAGACAAATATATTTTTGTGTTTCAGGATGTTCGGGGAAGATATATGAGCGAGGGAACTTTTACCAATATGACCCCGCAGGTTGATCGAAAAACCAAAAAAGATGTTGATGAAAGCACAGACACTTACGATACCATCGAATGGCTTCTTAAGAATATCAAAGATAACAACGGAAAAGTAGGACAATACGGCACCTCCTACCCCGGCTTTTATACTGCTGTAGGGATTTTGGCGCAGCATCCTGCATTAGTAGCCTCTTCACCACAAGCACCAATATCGGATTTCTGGAATGACGATTTTCTTCACAACGGAAGATTTATGTTAGCTTACTTCAGAACTTTTCCTGTTTTTGGAGTTCAGAAAACAAAACCGGAAAATAAAGCCTGGTACACAGATACGATGATTAAACCCACTTCTGAAGACGGCCTGAAATTCTACCGCGACATGGGAACTCTAAAGGATGGCTACGAAAAATATTATAAGGATAATTTCTTCATGACAGAAATTATGAACCACACCAATTACGATGAATTCTGGCAAAAAAGAAGCCTGCTGCCTCACCTTAAAAATGTAAATCATGCGGTAATGACTGTCGGAGGCTGGTTTGATGCTGAAGATCTTTCCGGGCCTTTAAATATTTATAAAACCATCGAAAAAACAAGCCCGAAAGCTAAAAATACCATCGTCATGGGACCTTTCTCACACGGAGCCTGGGCTTATGAGCAGGGAAAACATTTTCACAACCAGATCTATTTCGGAGACAGCATTGCTACGTATTATCAGAAAAATATCGAGACGAAATTCTTTAATCATTATTTAAAAGGAAATACGAAGCAGGATGCCGGTTTACCGGAAGCTTTGATGTATGATACCGGTGCCAAACAATGGAGAGAATTTGCTACCTATCCGCCAAAAGAAGCAAAAAAAGTAAACTTTTATTTATCCGGAGGAACGTTAAAAAATTCATCAGGACAGGGATTCTCAGAATATTACAGCGACCCGAATAATCCGGTTTTAAGCTCTGATAATCTGAAGGATTTTAACGGTTTCACACCCAAAAATTATATGTCGGAAGATCAAAGATTCGCAGAAGGAAGACCCGATGTACTGACGTTCACAACGGATGTTTTAGCAGATGATATTACTTTTGCGGGTGAAATTATGGCTAAATTAAATATTGCGTCCACTTCCACCGATGCAGATTTTGCCGTAAAATTAATTGATATTTATCCTGAAGATTTCAAGCCAGCTGAAAAGAAAGACGGCGTGATCTACGGAAATTATCACCAGATGGTAAGAAGCGAGATTATGCCTGCAAGATTCAGAAATTCCAGAGAAAAAGCTGAGGCTCTGGTTCCGAACCAAAAAACAGCTGTGAATTTCAGATTGCAGGATGTTGTTCATACTTTTAAAAAGGGACATAAAATTCAGATTCAGATTTCATCGACATGGTTCCCGCTGTTTGCCATCAATCCACAGAAATTTATGGATAATCCGAATTTTGCAACAAAAGAAGATTATACAAAAGCTTTTATCAGAATTTTTGACGACAGCGCGATTGAAGTTGAAGTTCTTAAATAAAATTATTAGCCGAATAAGGCTCTGCAAGCGAACTCTGAACTCATATTCAGATCATCAGACTTGTAGGCTTTATGATAAAAAAGTAATTTAGTTCTATGAAAATTTACACAAAAACAGGCGATAAAGGCCAGACCGCTTTATATGGCGGAACGAGAGTTTCTAAAGCAAGCGCCAGAGTCGACAGCTACGGAAATATCGATGAGCTGAATTCATTCATCGGAATTGCAAAAACCCATATTGAAGATGAAGAGGTTTTAAAACAACTCAAAAAAATACAGTTCGATTTATTTACCGTTGGTTCTGAAGCGGCAACTCCTGTTGATAAACTGATGCTCGCAAACGGAAAATCGCGTCTGCCATTGGTTATTTCGGATACTGAAATAGAAGAGCTGGAAAACTGGATGGATGCTTTTGATGAAAAACTGGACCCGCTGCAATATTTCATCCTTCCCGGAGGCGGAATAGCGGCCACTTTTTTACATGCGGCACGAACCATCTGCCGTCGCGCAGAACGTTCGCTGGTTTTTTTAAATGAATCTGAAGAAGTGCGCCCCGAATTAATAAAATATTTAAACCGCCTTTCAGATTACCTCTTTGTACTGGCGAGATATATTTCAAAAATCAATAACGAACCGGAAGAATACTGGAACCCGAATGAAAGATAAAGCATTACTTTTCATCAACGGTGATCCTCCGAAATCCTTTCCGGACATAGAGGGATATGGTCTGATTTCCTGTACGGACGGTGCTTTTCATTATTTAAGAAACCTGAATTTCCCTTTAGAAAAACTGGATTTTATTTCCGGTGATTTTGATTCGCATTCCGGGAAAGATGAAGATATTTATGATGAAAAATTCATTTACACTCCGGATCAGGACAAAACCGATTTTCAGAAAGCCTTGGAAATTATTCTTGAAAAAGGCATCCAAAGAGTAGATGTGCTCGGAGGAAGCGGCGGGGAACAGGATCATTTTCTGGGAAACCTCACCGTGGCTTTCGGATGTAAAGATCAGCTGGACATCAAATTTTATGATGAATTTTCTGAATATTATTTTGTTCCGAAAAGTTTTACATTACATAACGTTAAAGGTAAAATGATATCGCTGTATCCTTTCCCTTCAGTTGAAAATATAACGACAAAAGGCCTGAACTGGCCCTTGACTAATGGCTATTTAAATATCACTTCAAGAATCGGAACAAGAAATTTCGCCATTGAAGATGAAGTTTCCATCGAATATGAAAAAGGAGACCTGTTGGTTTTCATCGGTAAAAATTATTTGTAATTTAAATTCATATTATCCACGGACTGGAAAATCTGTGCAAATCCGTGAAATCTGTGGGGAAAATAAAAAATGAAAAGCCTAATTAAAATATCATTTCTGATCATTTCCATATTCTGTGTTTTCTCGTGTAAAACACAGCACTTTTCCAGTCCTGAGTACGGGAAAAATGTATTGGAAACGGATATTAACATTAAAAAAGTCCATAATTTCAGATCCGTCGGAAATATCAGGAATATCGACGGAAGAACGTTAAAAGAAGGAAAACTCTACAGAAGCGCGAATCTTTTTAAATTGAAAACCAAGTCCTTTAAAGAATTTGAAAACTTGGGAATAAAAGAAATTATCGATCTCAGGAATTCAAAAGAAATTGCTCAAAAACCGGATCATCTTCCAGATCAGATTACTTATAAAAATTATTCAGCTTTTGAAGATGAAGGTGACCAGCTGGATCAGGCCAGAAAATTGGTACTGAAAGGAAAAGTGAATGGTTCCGAGGCTAAAAAAAGGATGCTTGACTTTTATAAAGATTATGTAACTGAAAACCCCGAAATCATTAAGAAAATCATCACTGAAATCTTAGAATCCAACGAACCTGTTTTATACCACTGTACTGCAGGGAAAGACCGTACAGGAATTATTACCGCATTGATTTTAACGGTTTTAAAATTCGATAAAGAGACGATTTGCAACGATTATCTGTTATCCAATAACTACCGGGAAAAACTCATTAACAAACGTCTCAATCTTGCGAAAAACCTGCATTTCCTTTACCCGAAAATGGATATTAAAGTCTTGGAAAAATTAAGCTGGGTAGAAACTGCTTATCTTGACGCTTCCTTTAATCAAATCAATAAAGAATACGGATCAACGGAACGATATATTCAAGAGGTATTGGGAATTACTGAAGATAAACGAAAAGAATATATTCAAAAGTTTACGTATTGATAATTCCGAGGGATTTTCAGTGTACAAGCGATTAGAAATTTATAATAATTTTAACGTTAAAAAACCAAACTTTTTTAGCAATTTTGCATTTCTTAATTCACTTATTTAGAAATGAAAATAAAATACTCGGAACTAATTGATCAGACGCTGTATTTCCCTACTGAGGAATTCAATGTTTCTGAGAACAATTTGTTATTTCACGACATTCCTTTGATGGAAGTTGTTGAAAAGTTTGGCACTCCGCTAAAGATTAGCTACCTGCCGAGAATTTCTCAGAACATCCAGAAGGCCAAAAGCTGGTTTAGGGAAGCTTTTGAGAAAACCGAATATAAAAAGAATTACACCTATTGCTACTGTACAAAATCAAGTCATTTCAAATTTGTACTGGAAGAGGCTTTAAAAAATGATATTTCCATAGAAACTTCTTCTGCCTATGATATGGACATCGTAAAATCTCTTTACGATAACGGAAAAGTGGATAAAAACATTGAAGTAATCTGCAACGGCTTCAAAACGGATGATTATCTGGCGAAAATTTCAGACATGATTAACAGCGGTTTTGAAAACATTACGCCTATTCTCGATAACTACCGCGAATTGGATAAACTGACGGAAAGCATCGACACAACGTTTGACATCGGAATCAGAATTGCCTCTGAGGAAGAACCGAAATTCGAATTTTATACCTCAAGACTTGGAATCGGATATAAAGATATCATTCCTTATTACAGCCAGAAGATCGCAGAACACCCGAATGCAAGACTGAAAATGCTTCACTTTTTCATCAATACCGGGATCAAGGACACCGCTTATTACTGGAACGAATTATACAAATGTCTTCGTGTTTATGCACGTCTGAAAAAAATCGCTCCGGAAGTTGATTCGTTGAATATTGGTGGTGGTTTTCCTATCAAAACTTCTCTGAATTTTGATTACGATTATCAGTATATGGTGGAAGAAATCGTATCTCAGATTAAAAAATTCTGTGAGGAAGAAGGGGTTGAAGAACCTAATATTTACACGGAATTCGGAAGCTTCACTGTGGGAGAAAGCGGAGCCAATATTTATAAAATTATTTCTCAAAAGCGCCAGAATGACAGGGAAAAATGGAATATGATCGATTCTTCTTTCATGACCACACTTCCTGATACCTGGGCCATTTCAAGACACTTTATCATGCTTCCTTTGAACAGATGGGAAGATACGTACGAAAGGGTTTTCTTAGGCGGGCTGACTTGTGATTCAGATGATTATTATAATTCTGAACAGCATACTAATGCGATTTACCTGCCAGTTTTCAGTGATACAAAACCTTTATATATCGGGTTTTTCCATACAGGGGCTTATCAGGAAACAATCAGCGGATTTGGTGGAATTCATCACTGTCTGATGCCTCAGCCAAGACACATTCTGATTCAGAAAGATGAAAATGGTGAACTTCAATATGAAATTTTCCGTGAAAAACAGGAACCTGAAGATGTACTGAAAATTCTTGGGTATAAATAGCTTATCAATAGCAACGGGCTTTAGCCCGTTTAACAAAAATCATAATATCAAACTGGCTTTAGCCAAAACTTACAATAAAAGGCTCTCAAAAACTTGAGAGTCTTTTATTGTTTAAAAGTATTTTGAAATTTTATCCAATTCTAATTCTTCGTAATCAGAAACTACTGTATCGGCCAACGTATAATCCTGATTTTTAGAATTTGGGCTTCTGTAAGCGGCGCAGAAAATTTTTGCGCGATGTGCTGCTAAAATACCGTTGGTAGAATCTTCAATCACCATGCAGTTTTCAACAGATTCTTTTGCCATTTCTGCTGCCAGCAGAAAAACTTCAGGATGAGGTTTTGATTCTTTCAGATCTGCACCGCTGATTTTTCCGCCGAAATATTTTTCCAGTTCAAATTTTTCAAAAACCATGTTGATGGTCGTCATTGTTGCTGAAGATGCGAGGATTAATTTAATTCCGTTTTCATAATAATGTTCGATCAGTTCCTTTACCCCGGGGATTAAATCAAACTCTTCATCGTTATAAAAGTAATCTTTGAAATATTCTCTTTTGGTGTCGGCAATTTCTTCGTACGTCTGTTTTAAATTAAATTCGTTAATCAACGTTTCACAGACTCTTTTGGTAGAAGCTCCTGTAAAAGAAGCATATAAATCTTCGGAAACTTCAATTCCCAGTTCATTAAATGTTTTAAAATAGGCTTTTCTGTGCAATGGTTCTGTATCCACAATAACGCCATCCATATCGAACAGCACAGCTCTTAACGACATACAATTTAAATTTTAACAAAGGTAGTAATTTTGGCTGGAAGGGGGAAGTTGGAAGTAAATATCCTATTAGCTTCTTTTGTTTTTTATTTTTTGTTCATTAATTATATTATCTAGTTTTTCTGTCCAGTAAGTTCCTAAATGACTATTTAATAGCTTCATTAAATCAGATATATCAATTAGTTCAATACTTGGATTATTTTTTTCAAATTTTTTTGATTCAGACGAAAATTTAGATGTTGTAATTAATATTCCTTTTGTAGCTTTCTTGTCATGTATCACGCCCAAAAGATTCCTTATATCTCTAATACCAATAGTCTGTTTAGTATATCTTTTGCATTGAATTACAACCTTTTCTTTTCTGCCCAATTCGTTTTTATCGACATTTACATCAATTCCTTCATCATAACTAGATTTTGTCACAGAGACTTTGTAATCCATGCTTTCAAACAAAGCCGCAATTAAGTATTCAAAATCGACTGGATTTAAATTCCAAAATATTTCTTTTGGGTGCTGGTAGTTAATATATCTCGCTCTTATTATCGTAGTACTATCACTTAAAGCATTTAAGCAATTATCTGGAAGCATCGTACAATTAGCAAGAAAATATGCATCAATTGCTTTTATTGCCTCATTTGGAAAATGTGGCAATAAATCTAAAACCCAAGTAAGTCCTTCCCAAACTTCTCCAGTATTTGTAAGAAATTTTGTTATAACTCTTCTATTATATTCTGTTTTAACATTATTTAATACAAAATAAGTGGTATCCCCTTTTTTTGAAATTAAATTTTTTGCGTAAAATTCGTCAGAACCGTATGTGCTGTTATGAATAAGAAATCTTCTCAATATAGAACGAATTTCATTGTCCGTCCTTTGTTCTATTGTACTAAGATATTCATTCATCATTTCTTCAGTCGGGAAGTAATTATTCGGATACAGACGATTGTAATCCTTAGAAATCAATTTATCCAAGAAATCTGACAGCGTTAAGTCTTTTGCAAATATAATATTCTCAATGTTCATCATGTCGTCTTATAATTGCCGCTAGCTATGAGCTAACACAAATTGTAAATATTCAAATATAAAAAAAGTAACCATTTAATAATTAATGTTTTCCATAATTTGGAAATTATTATTTCACAAATAAATTGAAAATTACATTTTCCAGCTTCCATCTACTTCTCCCAACTTCTTTGTATCTTTGCCGAAATCATTTAATTTTAAAATAAAACATGAAAACATACGCAGGAATTCCTGAAGAAAATGCATCGCTGGAAAACTCGAAAGTAATGTTGGTAACTGTTCCTTACGACGGAACTTCAACCTGGGGAAAAGGTGCCGACAAAGGTCCGGAACTGTTTTTAGATGCTTCTGAAAACATGGAGCTTTATGACATCGAAACCCAAACAGAGCCTTATTTAGAGGGAGTTTTCCTAGCCGGAGAAATTTCTGAAAATTCTTCGCCTGAAGCTATGACAGAAGCTGTTTATCAAAAAACAAAAGAGCTTTTGAATCATGATGGTAAATTGTTTACGCTTTTCGGAGGAGAACACTCAGTTTCTATCGGTTCGATCCGTGCGGTGGGTGAGAAATTCGAGAATCTGACAGTTCTTCAGCTTGACGCGCACACAGATCTTCGTCCTGTGTTCCATGGTTCTACTTCTAATCACGCTTGTGCAGTGTTTGAAGCGAATCAAAAGCACAATCTTGTACAGGTGGGAATCCGCTCTATGGATATTGAAGAAGCTGAATATTTACCGGAAGGAAGAGTGTTTTTTGCTCATGAAATTGCCAACAACGAAAACTGGGTAAATGATGTATTGGAAAAAGTTTCAGGAAACGTCTATATTACCATCGACCTGGATGCCTTTGATCCTTCACTTTGCCCATCCACAGGAACTCCTGAGCCGGGTGGTTTACAATGGTATCCTACATTGGAACTGTTAAGAAGAGTATTTGAAAAATGCAACGTTGTAGCCTTTGATATTGTAGAATTAATGGATTCTCCGATGGCAAAACCAAGTGCATTCCTGGCGGCGAAGTTATATTATAAGATGCTTGCTTACTACCATATTTATAAAAACAATTAAAATTTCGCAAGAATCGGATTTTTTCAGTCGTGTATTCTTTGGAAATTTGTGAGGTAAAATAAATGCTATGTCCACACAAAATCATATAGATTACGAAAGAATTGCCAAAGCGATAGAATATATCCGGAGTAATTTTAAACTTCAGCCAAGTTTGGAGGAAGTGGCAGAAAAAATTCATTTGAGTCCGGCACATTTTCAGAAAATGTTTTCTGATTGGGCGGGAACAAGCCCAAAGAAATTTTTACAGTTCATCAGTCTTGAACATGCTAAAAATTTATTGAAGGAAGAAAAAGCAAGTTTATTTGAAACGGCTTATGAGACAGGGCTTTCGAGTACAAGCAGGCTTCATGATCTGTTTGTAAAAATCGAAGGAATGTCTCCGGCAGAATATAAAAACGGCGGAAAAAGCCTTACCATAAATTACAGTTTTTCCGAAAGTCCTTTTGGAAAAATAATTGCAGCTTCTACAGAAAAAGGAATCTGCTATATGGCTTTTGAAAACGACAAACACAAAGCATTGGGAGATCTACAGATTAAATTCCCCAATGCTTCTTTTTTTGAAAACCAGGACGAATTCCAGAAGAATGCGTTATCTATTTTTAGTAAAGACTGGAGAGAATTAAGTACTATCAAATTACATTTAAAAGGAACAGATTTTCAGTTGAAAGTATGGGAAAGCCTGCTCAGTATTCCGATGGGGAAATTGTCAACATACGGAAACTTAGCCGAAAAAATTGGTCACTCCAAAGCTTCGAGAGCTGTCGGGACGGCAATTGGAAGTAATCCTGTAGCATTTTTGATTCCTTGTCACCGTGTCATTCAGTCTTCCGGAAAAATTGGTGGTTATATGTGGGGAAGCGACAGAAAACAGCTGATTATCGGCTGGGAAAGTTCTAAAGTTTATTCTGATTTTTAAATTCAAAACCTTAAACTTTATGCTGAACTTATTCGAAGAAATATCAGATTTCCCATTAAATATACTTCCCAAAGACGGAATCGTTCACTACTACGGAGAAGTTTTTTCAAAAGAAGAATCAGATTTTTATTATGATTATTTATTTAATCAGATTCCATGGGAAAATGATGAAGCGATCATCTTTGGAAAATTGATTACAACAAAAAGAAAAGTAGCCTGGTTCGGTGAAAAGCCATTTGAATATACTTATTCCAAACGAACAAAATATGCAAAACCATGGACACCGGAATTATTGGAATTAAAGCAGAAATGTGAAGAAATTACAGGAGAAACCTATAATTCCTGCCTTTTGAATTTATATCACGACGGAAACGAAGGCATGGCTTATCACAGTGATGCTGAGAAAGATCTCAAAAAACACGGAGCCATTGCTTCATTAAGCTTTGGAGCTGAGCGGAAGTTTTTATTTAAACATAAAACCACCAAAGAAAAAGTGGAATTATTGCTGAAAAACGGAAGCTTACTCGTGATGAAAGAAACAACGCAGGACCACTGGCTACACAGACTGCCAACAACGACAAAAATAAAAACGCCAAGAGTGAATCTGACTTTCAGAACGATTACAGGATAGCTGCTTTATAAAAAAATGACCGGTCCGAAAGACCGATCACTCTCAAATTATCTATCTACTAACATTGCTTATGTCTGTATCATTAACGCAAAAATCATCTGAATTATTTTAAAAACAAAAAAATATTTTTATTTCAAAAATCCTACTGACAAACTGTTGTCATCAATGCGTTTTACCTTTGTATCAACAATAACAAACAACATTAAAAATTATGACAACTACAGAAACTACCACAAAAAAATTCATGAGTTCTGAACAATTACTGGAACACTGGCAAGGACACAGAAACCTGACAAGAAGAGTAATTGAAGCTTTCCCGGAAAAAGAATTATTTGAATTTTCTATCGGCGGGATGAGACCTTTTGCAAAATTGGCATGCGAATTAATCGCAATCGGAGGTCCGGGTCTTAAAGGAATTGTCGGCAAAAACATGGAAGCCTACAACGAAGAAGGCTTCAGCCCTAAAACGAAACAAGATCTGCTGAAAAAATGGGATGAAGAAACGGAAGTGATTAATCATTATTTTGCGCAGATTTCGGAGGAACGCTTTCAGGAAACTTTCAATTTGTTTGGACAATACGAATTCCCGGTGTATCAGAATATTTTGTATTTCGTTGATAATGAAATTCATCACCGTGGACAGGGATACGTTTACCTGAGAGCTTTGGGAATTGAACCGCCTTTTTTTTGGGAGAGATTTTCAGTTCTTTAATGCCACTGTGGAGACTGAAATCTTTAATAAAACATAACTCAGATACTTAAACGCCTACACCTCAGCATAATTTTCTGCTGAGGTTTTTATGGGTGTCTATCGGAAATATCTTTTAATAAATCTTTCAGTCTTTCTTTAAGGCTTTCCGGTTCCAGAATGGTGGCATAATCTGCAAAAGTAATCAGCCAACGCGGAAAACCATCCTTAAGCCATTCCGTTTCAAAGGTGAGCTCTACTCCATTTTCTGTTTCTATTTCTTCAATTAAGCCATAATAAATTTTTGAATTCACAAGATGCCCCATTATTTTTTTATCCACCAGGAGCTTTACGGTGACTTTATTTCCGTTGCCATTTTTCCGGTAATCATTGATTTGTCCATATTCCTGAAGATACGGATTCTGAGTTTTGGAAATCTTCAAAATCCTGTCTACACGAAACTGCCTGAAATCATTTCTCAATGTGCAGAAAGCCATAATGTACCAAAAATTAAATTCAAAGAAAACGCCGACTGCCTCAATGGTTCTTGTGGAAATTTTATCGTCAACGGTTCTGTATTCTATGCTCAGCTGATATTTTTCGGCAATGCTTTCCAGAATGGTTGGGATAACATCTTTTAAGGTATCTTCAGTTTTGACCTGATGCTGAAAAATATCAATCTGCGTTTCGATGTTCTGAATTAAATTTCTGTCGGAATATTTCAACACCGAACGTAATTTTTCCATCGCTGTCTGATAGTGGTTTCCCAGACTTTGATGGGAGAACTTCTGCATTAGTTTTTCGGCGGTAATAAAACTTAACACTTCTTCCTTTGTAAACATCACGGGAGGAAGTTTATAACCATCCATCAGGGAATATCCGCTTCCGGCTTCCCCTATGATAGGAATCCCGGCGTTTTCCAATGTTTTTATATCCCTGTAAATTGTCCGTACACTTACGTCAAATTTCTGTGCAAGATCCTGTGCCCTTACAATTGATTTTGACTGTAATTGAGTAAGAATAGCGGTTACCCTGTCGAGTTTTTTGAGGTAGTGATCGTTCATTTTATGGTTGATGAATGATAATTGTGTATTATTAAATTGCTATAATATTACATTATTTTTTAAAACTATTCATCAATTTATCCAGATTTAAACTTCTTGCCGAAGCATCAAAAATTTCTCTGTATGTTCCGTTGATCTGAACCAGCTCATCGTGAGTTCCGCTTTCCACTACCCTTCCTTTTTTCATGACATATATTTTATCGGAATCCAGAATCTGTGAAAGAGAGTGCGATATAATAATCACTGTTCGCCCTTCTTTTATGGCATCCAGGGAATTCTTAATCTGCTCTGTAGCAATTGCATCGAGACTTGCGGTGGGTTCGTCAAGAAAAATAATCGGTGGGTTTTTCAAAAACAACCTTGCGATGGCAATTCTTTGCTGCTGTCCCCCGGAAAGTTGTGTAGCATCATGACTGTAAGCATCCGGTAAATCCAGAATCTGCTCGTGAAGATAGGCTTTTTTTGCAGCTTCCTGGATTTCCTCGAAAGAGGCATTCATATTTCCGTAGCGAATATTGTCTTCGATACTTCCCTGGAAAATATGATTTTTCTGAAGCACCAGACCAAGGTCATTGCGAAGAAAAGTATTGTCATAATCATTCAAATTAAAGTCATCCAATAAAATTTCTCCTGAATCCGGAAGATAAAACTTGCATAAAAGATTGATGATCGTAGATTTACCCGCACCGCTCAAACCTACTAAGGCCGTCGTTTTCCCGTTTTCAATCTTCATGGAAACATTGTATAAAGCCTGTGTCCCATTGGGATATGTAAAATTAATATTTTTTAATTCAAAGTTTCCTTTGATTTTCTTTTCTACGAAATTTCCGTTCGGCTCTTTCTCTTCATCTGCATTTAAAATATCGAAATATCCTTCTGCATAAATCATCGCATCGTTCATATCGTCATAGATTCTGTGTAATTGCCGTATCGGAGCCGAAACATTGTTAAAAAGCATGATATGAAGCATGATTGCACCTATAGTCATCTGCTGATCCAGTACGAGATAAACCGTCAGAAGAATGATTAAAACTACCCCAAACTGCTCGATAAATGTTTTTAAACCGTCATAAATAAAATTTGTTCTCCGGGTAAACATCTGGCTTTCCATAAGCTGCATCTGGAGATCATATTGTTTTTTGCCTTCAAATTTTTCACGGACAAAACTTTTGATCACCATGATGGAATTAATCAGATTTAATAATCCCGAAGTCTTTTGCTCACGCTGATTTCTTAATGTTCTTCTCACTCCGCCGAGCTTTTTTGCCTGCAAAGAGCTTACATAAAAATAAATCGGGACAATGATCGTAGAGACAATTCCGACGTAAACGTTTTGCAGATACATGATGAATAAAGCAATCACAGCGTTGGAAAACAGTGGCAGCATATCTATAAAAAAGTTCTGTACAAGCCTTGTTAAGCTTTCAATACCTCTGTCGATCCTGATCTGTAATTTTCCTGATTCATGGTTTTCATCATTAAAATAAGCGACACGATACATCAGAATTTTGTCGATCGCAGATTGTGCCAGGACTGAGCTTACATTGATCCTGATTTTTTCACCATAAAATTTTTGCCCGAAATTGATAAAGATATTCAGCAATTCTTTCCCAAGTAATATAACCGATATTACCACCAGCACATGAATTCCCTGCGACATCGGATGCGGAAGATGAGTCAATTTTGTAACCTCATCCACAGTATATTTCAGCACCAGCGGATTCACCTGTGCGGCAAGAGCTCCTAAAAATGTAAGAAACAATGTTCCATAGATCATCAGCCTGTAGGGTCTGATAAAAGGAACGAGCTGTTTGTAAATTCCGAATAAAGTGACGGTTCTGTTGAAAGGTTTTGCCATAGAAATGATTTAACTAAAAAACGTACCGTTTTACAGAGAAAAGGTACGTTTTTATTCTATTTTTCAGCAAAAAGATTTGCTTTAATTTACAAATTATCCTTCAAAAACATAAGTCGTAAGATAATGGAGTTCCGGCTTTCCTGCTGCTTTAGATTCTGCTTCAGCCTGCTCCAGAGAATAATTGGAATTAATTTCTTTTTTTTGAAAGACAAAAGCATTGTTGGCATTTTTGTCTACTACATCATTGAATATGTGCTGAATTTCCGAATTTCCCAATGAAGCGAAACTGATATCTTCAAAACCGTACATCAACCTCAGATCATCGTATTGAGCAAAATTTTCATTCACAAAATTCTGCAGCTGCGATTTAGAATCAAAATTTCCTGCCCAGATATTGTACGCGTAGCTTTTCTTTGTAGGTTTATCAAAAATACTTTGATAGACAAAGTTTTCACCGAGATAAGCTTCCCTTACCTGCGGATCATTTGCCAGTTCCTCGGGAAGTCCTTCTTTCAGGATTCTTCCTTCAAACATAATATACGTTTTGTTGGTAATGGCCAAAGTCTGCTGAACGTTATGGTCAGTGATCAGAATTCCGATATTTTTGTCCGTGAGACTTCTTACAATTTTCTGAATATCTTCCACGGCAATCGGGTCTACTCCGGCAAAAGGTTCATCCAGAAGAATAAAATTAGGATCTGTCGCCAGACATCTTGCAATTTCTGTTCTACGTCTTTCCCCTCCGGACAAAAGATCACCACGGTTTTTACGAACGTGCTGTAGTGAGAATTCCTCAATCAGCTCATCACATTTAATTTGCTGCTCACGTTTAGAAAGTTTTGTAAGTTGTAAAACACCCATAATGTTTTCCTCAACCGAAAGTTTCCTGAAAACGGATGCTTCCTGCGCAAGATAACCGATTCCTTTTTGTGCCCTGCGGTACATCGCATCAGTAGTGATTTCCTGTTTATCAAGAAAAATTTTCCCGGAAGTGGGCTTAACCAATCCAACAATCATATAAAACGAAGTGGTTTTCCCGGCTCCGTTCGGACCAAGCAATCCGACAATTTCTCCCTGCTGAACCTGTACAGAAACGCCTTTTACAACTTTCTTGGGACCGTATTCTTTGATTAAGTTTTCTCCTCGTAAAATCATGAAGCAAATATATAAAATGTAAACGTTTTACTTTACACAAACACAAAAATTTAAAACGCTCAATAAGGTGCTTTTCTATTGCTGATCAATTACCTGTTGAGAATCATCGCGGCTTCTTTTGAAAAATAGGTAAAGATCATGTCTGCCCCAGCCCTTTTAATACATGTTAAGCTTTCGATAATCGTTTTATCATTATCCAGCCAGCCGTTTTGTGCAGCCGCTTTTACCATTGCATATTCTCCGCTCACATTGTACACGGCAATCGGAAGATCGATAGCATCACGAACTTTTGAAACAACATCCAGATACGGAAGTCCCGGCTTAATCATGATAATATCTGCTCCTTCGTCAATATCTTTAAATACTTCATTTAATGCTTCACGGGAATTATGAAAATCCATCTGATATGTTTTTTTATCTTTAGGAATTTCCATATTATCTTTTGGTGCGCTATCTAAAGCACTTCTGAAAGGTCCGTAAAAAGAGCTTGCATACTTTGCAGCATAGCTTAAGATCCCAACATCCGTAAATCCACTATCTTCCAAAGCTTCGCGGATTGTTTGTACTCTTCCGTCCATCATGTCGCTTGGTGCCACAATATCGGCTCCGGCCTCAGCATGTGATACAGACATTCTTGCCAAAGCATCGTTAGTAGCATCATTGACGATTTTACCATTTTCAATAATTCCATCGTGACCGTAGATTGAATAAGGATCCAATGCCACGTCAGGCATCACAACCATTTCAGGAACTGCATCTTTGATGGCTCTTATCGTGTTCTGCATCAATCCGTTTTTGTTCCACGCCTCTTTTCCGGTATTGTCTTTCAGATCGTCTGAAACTTTCATATACAGATTGACAGCCTTTACACCCAAAGAAAATAATTCCTTACATTCTTTCACTGTCAGATCGATGCTTCTCCTGAATATTCCCGGCATTGAAGCGATGGGTTCTTCTTTATTTTCGCCCTCCATAACGAAGATTGGCATTACAAAATCGTTGGTGGTAAGGGTGCATTCTCTTACCAGACTTCTGACAGATTCGTTTACTCTCAGCCTTCTATTTCTTGAATGTATCATTTTGGAATACTTTTTGAATAAAATTTAATACAAATTTACTACAACTTAAACAAAAAAGTGTTGCAGGAAATTGTAGAATTGTTTACTTTTGTTTTAATATATTTAAAGAAATTATAATTTGATGAAAAAACTTTTACTTTTATTTATCTTTTTAGGCGCTTTTATTGGATTTTCCAATAATATTAAAGCTCAGATAAAGGAGCCTTCAGGTTTTTCACAAAAGTCTGATGATGGTGTTCTTGTTGCCTATCCGAATCCTGCAAAGGATTTTCTGATTGTAAAGGCTAAAGACTCTAATCTTAAAATTAAAAGTGTGATCTTCTACTCTATTTTGGGAACTCAGGTTGCTACTTATTCAGTAAATATGAATTCGGGGGAAATTAATATCGAAAAATTGAAGCCTGGAAAATATCTGATCCGCTATATACTAAGCGACAACACCATGAAGGTTACGCAAATCGTAAAACAATAATAATTCAATCCTGATCATCATCAGGATTTTTTCTTTTAGATTAAATTCTGTTTCAATAATTCCGTAACTTTCGGAACTTTTTCATATTAATAAGTAAAAACAATTTAATGCTAAAAGCTGAACATATCAGAAAGACCTATAATGCCGGCAAAAAAGTGGCTTTGGATGATTTCAGCATCCACGTTCCGAAAGGAAGCGTATATGGTCTTTTAGGTCCGAACGGGGCCGGTAAAACTTCATTTATACGTATCATCAATCAAATTACACAGGCTGATTCGGGAGATATTTCCATTAACGGACAAAAACTGAATCCGGATCATATCAAAGATATCGGCTACATGCCCGAAGAAAGAGGCCTTTATAAAAATATGACGGTCGGTGACCAGCTTCTTTATTTTGGTGAACTTAAAGGAATGAGCAAAAACGATGCTTTGAGTGAAGCCAAGAAATGGTTTGACAAATTGCATATTGACCAGTGGTGGAAAAAGAAGCTTTCTGAACTTTCGAAAGGAATGGCACAAAAAATCCAGTTTGTTGTAACGGTTCTTCACAGACCCAACCTACTTATCCTCGATGAGCCGTTTTCAGGATTTGACCCTGTAAATGCCAATCTGATTAAAGATCAGATTATTGATCTTAAAAACAACGGAACAACGATTATTCTTTCTACCCACAGAATGGAAAGTGTGGAAGAAATGTGTGATTATGTTGCTTTGATTAATAATTCAAAAAAAATTATCGACGGAAGAGTTTTTGATGTACGGGAAAAATTCAAGAAAAATATTTTCGGGATTACCCTTTCCGAAACCAATGATTCTCAGCTTGAAAACTTCAGAAATAAATACGATATCTCTAATATTTCAAACGAAAACAATCTTATATCATTTGATTTAAAGAATGAATCTAATCAAAACGATATTCTTCTGGATCTTGTCAATGTAGGAAAAGTAAGATCATTTGAGGAAAAAATTCCAAGTATGAATGAAGTTTTTATTAATGCAGTAAGCAGCAATTCTTAATTATGAACAATATTTTTTTAATTACAAAAAGGGAATTTCTGACACAGGTTAAGAAAAAATCCTTCATTATACTTACTTTACTGGCTCCGGTTCTGCTGGTTGCTTTCGGTTCGGTAATCGGTCTTATGTTTAAAGCCAACGAATCCCATAGTGTGATTGAAGTGGTGGATAAAAGCGGCCTATTTACCAATCAGCTGAAATCCAGTGATCAGCTGAAATACATCTATGTTGCTGCGGCTGATGAAAAGTCTAAGATTAATAATCTTAAGGGCAATGAATCATTGGATGGTATTTTAATTTTACCGGCACTGAAAAATCAAGATTTTGATGATCTTCAGAAAAATACAAGACTTGTCATTAATAGCAAAATAGGATTTGATACGAAGCAGAAAATCGTTTCTGATATTACGGATGTTATTAAGAAAGAAAAGATCAAGCAATTAGGTATTGCAGAAGCGCAGCTGGATAATCTTGATAAAAGTTTTACCTTAAAAACCATTAATGTTTCCGAGAACAATAAGGAGGATTCCGATCTTGGCTTTGGGGTAAAAAGTGGACTGAGTATTCTCCTGATGTATGTTACTTTTATGTTCATCATCATCTATGGCGTAAGGGTAATGAGAAGCGTGCTGGAAGAAAAAAATAATCGTGTTGTGGAAATTATTATTTCTTCTGTGAAACCTTTCGAACTGATGATGGGCAAAATTCTGGGAGTTACTTTAGTAGCTTTAACGCAGTTTTTAGTCTGGATTACAATGTCTGTGATCGGAGCGTTGGTTTTAAATACAGGTTTTACCTCCATTCAGAAAAATATTCCGGGCGGAAATAATGAACTGGCAAGTAAACTGGATGTTGCACAGATTGCCACTCAGATTTCTCACAGTTTGCTGGAATTGAATTTTCCATTAATCATCTTTGTATTTATTGTATTTTTCCTTTTAGGATATATCTTTTACAGCTCTATATATGCTGCTATCGGCTCCGCAGTAGACAATGAGACAGAGACACAACAATTCACCTTATTTGCAATCCTTCCGCTGATGCTGGGAATGTACGGCAGCTTTTCTTTAATGAATAACCCTGACGGACCACTTGGATTTTGGCTGTCGATTATTCCTTTTACTTCACCGGTAGCGATGATTGCCAGAATACCTTTCGGTGTTCCGGCCTGGCAGATCGCATTATCAATTGCTCTGCTTTTGGGAACTACTATTTTTATGATTTTCGTAGCAGGAAAGATCTACAGAGTGGGTATTTTGATGTATGGAAATAAAGCTACTCTCAAAGAGATCTGGAAATGGATTAAAGGATAAAAAATTAAATCAGATTTATCATAAAAAAGTCCCGAGACAATGTGTTTCGGGACTTTTTATTAGGGTTAAAATTTTCTCAGTTGAAAATATAGTTTACACTTAAACTAAGAACCTGCTCGGATTTATTTTTAGTACTTCCTTGCGGTTCATAATCAAGACCGGGATAGGTATTGGAAAGACCGAAATCATATCTTGCGGTTAATTCCAACTGCCTTTTGTAGCTGTATCCTAGCCCAAAACCTAGTCCAAAGTTAAAGCCATTGGCTTTACCATTAAGTTTTGAGTTTCCGGAAACTTCATAATCCGGGTCATAATATGGTCTTGACACAGGTGCGTTTTTCACTCTCTGACTTAATAAAAAATTAAATCTCGGTCCTATCAATCCGAAGAATTCTGATTCTGCTTCGGAAAAATAAGCTTTAAAACTGATTGGTACACTCAGATAATCATTTGCATATACCGCATCATATCCGTCTGTACCTTTAGCACCTTTGTCTTTACCTGTTTCTCCTGCTCCAAAATACTGTATTTCGGGTTGAAGAAAAAACTGATTTTCACTTCCGATAGGGATTAAAGCCAAAGCTCCGCCCTGTATCGTAAACCTTTTTCCTGAGGGATTGTGGGCATTTTTTACTCCTGAGAAGTTACCTCCTGCAGAGATCCCAAACCTTGTACTGCTGAAGTCTATTTGTGCGAAAGACAACGCAGAAAACATTAGGCCAGAGGCCAATAAAAATTTTTTCATGTCATTATGTTTAAAAAAATTATGCTAACACCTTAGCCACGGTAACACCAATATCAGCAGGGGAATCTACTACATTGATACCGTTTTCTCTCATGATCTCCATTTTTGCCTGAGCAGTATCTTCAGCACCACCAACGATAGCACCTGCGTGGCCCATTGTTCTTCCTTTAGGAGCAGTTTGTCCGGCGATAAAGCCTACAACAGGTTTTGTAGAACCGCTGGCCTTATACCATCTTGCTGCTTCAGCCTCAAGACCACCACCGATTTCTCCGATCATAACTACCGCTTCTGTTTCAGGATCATTAATGAATAATTCCAAAGCTTCTCTTGTCGTTGTTCCGATGATAGGGTCACCACCGATACCGATTGCTGTAGAAATTCCGAAACCGGCTCTTACCACCTGATCTGCAGCTTCATAAGTAAGTGTACCTGATTTAGAAACGATACCTACTTTACCTTTTTTGAAAACGAAACCTGGCATAATACCAATTTTAGCTTCTTCAGAAGTAATGATTCCGGGGCAGTTAGGACCTATTAATCTACATTCTCTGTCGGCAATGTAAGATTTTACTTTTACCATATCTGCTACAGGAATACCTTCAGTAATACAAACAATTACTTTGATTCCCGCTTCAGCTGCTTCCATAATTGCATCAGCTGCAAATGCAGGTGGTACGAAAATGATACTCACGTTTGCTCCGGCTTTTGCCACAGCATCAGCTACAGTATTGAATACAGGCTTTCCAAGGTGCTCGCTTCCCCCTTTTCCGGGAGTAACTCCACCTACTACGTTGGTTCCGTATTCAATCATCTGGCTTGCATGGAAAGTACCTTCATTCCCCGTAAATCCTTGTACAATTACTTTAGAATCTTTGTTTACTAAAATTGACATTTTATTATTTATTTAATTTATTTATTGATTTTTAAATGCACACAAATTTAATTAAATTTCTTTGATTAAAGATAAATCTAAACAATTTGTTTATTTGAGATTTCTCAGTTTAACTTCTTTCTTCAGGTAGGTTTTAAAATCTTCTGCAAACATGCCGATATAGGTTCCTTTTTCAAGATCTCTGTTGACTCCTGTTTTGCCTAAAATTACAGATCCGCTCTCTATTTTATTTCCGGAAGCGATACCGACTTGTCCCCACAAGGTAACCTCATCACCGATTACACAACATCCTGCAATTCCCACTTGCGAAGCAATAAGACATTTTTTACCAATCACCGTATCGTGTCCTATCTGGATCTGATTATCAAGAACAGAGCCTTCGCCAATCACTGTAGAATCTGTTACCCCCCTGTCTATCGTACAGCCGTTTCCGATCTCAACATTTTTTTCAATAACAACATTTCCCACGGAGATCAGACGATCAAAATTTCCATTTAATTTTCTGTAATAAAATGCATCACCTCCCAACACGGTATTTGACTGGATCACAACATTATCACCAATAACGGTTCTGTCGCCAATCACCACATTGGGGAAGATAAGCGTATTTTTGCCGATCTTTACATTATTTCCGATTACTGCGGAATGATGAATATGCGTTCCCTCACCAATTTCAACGTCATGAAGTTCTTCCGTAAAATTATATATTCTCGTGAAATGCGTATTGATTTTGTTAAAATCCCTGAAGGGATCATCAGAAACCAAAAGGGCTTTACCTTCCGGACAGTCTACTTCTTTGTCAATCAGGATAATGGTAGCAGCAGAATTTAATGCTTTATCATAATATTTAGGATGGTTAACAAAAACGATATCTCCTGGCTTCACCATGTGAATTTCATTGGTACCCAATACTTCGAAGTCTTTTGGACCTACAAATTTAGCCCCAATAATATTGGCAATATTTTCAAGTTGTTGTGGCTGATGAAACGTCATATTTTTAAATGATGTTTAGGTTTGTAAAACATATAAAAGTTACCGGACTGCATCCGATTCTGCTATAAATCGTCCCTTCGGACTTCTCACTTTTATAAAGCAAAAATTCGGAATGCAAGGGCAAACCGAATTTCTGTAGATTGTATTAAAAATTATTCTTTAACTCTTTCTAAGTATGAACCATCTTCGGTGCTTACTTTAATCTTGTCTCCCGGCTCAATGAACAATGGAACCATTACTCTTGCTCCTGTTTCAACGATAGCATTTTTCAGCGCATTGGTAGCGGTATTTCCTTTTACTCCAGGATCTGCTTCCACTATTTCCAGATAAACAGATTGTGGTAATTCTGCAGAAAGAGGTGTTTCGTCAGCTTCTTTCAAAATAATTGTCACTTCCTCTCCTGCTTTCATAAGATTAGAATTTTCAATCATTTCTTTGTTAAGGTAAAGCTGAGAAAAATCATCATTGTTCATGAAGTGGAAACCATTCTCATCATCATAAAGATACTGATATTTTCTGGTGATTACTTTTACTTCATCAATTTTATGACCTGCAGAAAAAGTATTGTCAATTACCTTTCCGTTTGTTACAGATTTTAGTTTCGTTCTTACGAAAGCCGGCCCTTTACCCGGTTTTACGTGAAGAAACTCAATTACTTTATAAATATCATTGCTATACTCAATGCACAGACCTTTTCTGATATCGTTACTTGTTGCCATTAATTTTGTATATAATTATTTTCTTTTATTAAACTGTATTCCCTGTCCCTGAGGCAGCATCCTGTTGAATGTGTTATTATTAAATGTATTTACATTGTTCTGTAGCCTGTTGACATTCATCTGAACTTCAGAATTGTATTGATTCGCTGTGCCAAAAATAGAGTTTGAATTATCCTTTTGCTTCAGAATAGAGTTAAAATTACTTTTAGCAAGGCTGTCTGTAGACTTTTCAGGAATCTTTCTTTCCAGAATAGAGGTCCTTGTTGTTTTCTGAGTTTTTAATCCTTCCGTTTGCTGTCCAAACAAAGAAGTCGTTGAAAGCATCATGAATAAGATTAAAATTTTCATATCTGATTTTTTTACAATTAATTACTTTCTTTTCCGGTTCCGTATCCTTTTACAATACCTCTCGGAGAGTTTTGGATAAACTGAAGAATCTCGTCTCTTTCTGCAGTAGGAAGCATTTCTTTTTCAATATGCGAAATAGCCTGAGAAACATTCATCTTCATCTGAAAAATTGCTCTGTATATCTTCTGGATTTCAAATATTTTTTCATTGGTAAATCCTCTTCTTCTCAATCCAACAGAATTAATTCCGGCATAAGACATCGGCTCTCTTGCCACTTTTACATAAGGCGGAATATCTTTTCTTACGAGCGTTCCTCCGGAAATCATGACATGTTTTCCGATCTTACCAAACTGGTGTACCGCAGACAAGCCTCCCATTACCGTATAATCACCGATTTCTACGTGTCCTGCAATACCACAACCGTTCACGATGATCACGTGATCCCCGATAACGCAGTCATGCGCAATATGTGTAGTTGCCATAATCAGGCAGTTTTTACCGATTTTAGTAAATCCTAAAGCTTTTGTACCTCTGTTTACCGTCACGCATTCTCTGATCGTGGTTTCGTCACCAATAATCACCTGTGTATCTTCGCCATCAAATTTTAAATCCTGAGGAATAGCAGAAATTACCGTTCCCGGAAAAATCCTGCAGTTTTTACCAATTCTTGCTCCATCCATGATGGTAACATTGGGACCGATCCATGTTCCTTCTCCGATTTCCACATCCCCTGCAATGGTAGTAAAAGGTTCTACGATTACATTTTTGCTGATTTTCGCACGCTTATCTACGGCTGCTAATTGATGAATCATTTAATCAACTTTATTTTTTGCAACTTGGGCCATTAATTCTGCTTCTACCGCAACAGTATCTCCTACATAGCCGTAGCCCTGCATATGGACGATTCCTCTTCTGATAGGTTCGATCAATTCAATCTTGAAAATAATAGTATCTCCCGGCACTACTTTTCTTTTGAATTTTACTTTATCAATTTTAATAAAATAGGTTGAGTAATTTTCAGGATCAGGAACGCTTGCCAAAACAAGGATTCCTCCTGTCTGTGCTAAAGCTTCCACCTGCAAAACCCCCGGCATTACGGGCTCTTTCGGAAAATGTCCTACGAAGAAAGGTTCATTCATCGTTACATTTTTCAAACCTACCACATGAGAGTCGGAAAGTTCAAGAATTTTATCGATCAATAAAAACGGTGGTCTGTGAGGCATGAGCTTCATAATTCCGTTGATATCAAAAACGGGTTCTTTAGTCAGATCAAAATCAGGAACATTTTTCTTTTTCTGCAGCTTCCACTGACGGTTCAGCTTTTTGGCAAACTGCGTGTTTACAAAATGTCCAGGTTTATTGGCAATAACTTTGCCTTTTATTTTTACCCCCGCCAAAGCCAGATCACCAATCACATCCAGTAATTTGTGTCTTGCTGCTTCATTAGGATAATTTAAATTAAGATTATCAAGGATTCCGTTGGGTCTTATGGATACGTTGTCTTTTCCAAAAGCTTTTTTCAGTTTTTCTGTAGTCTCCAGGGTGAGATCTTTATCTACGTACACGATAGCATTTGAAATATCTCCCCCTTTGATAAGGCCATGATCCAGAAGCATTTCAAGCTCATGCAGAAAACTGAATGTTCTTGCAGAGGAAATTTCATCTTTAAACTCAGAAATATTTTTAAGTGTTGCATTTTGAGTTCCTAAAACTTTAGTCCCAAAATCAACCATTGTTGTTACTTCGTATGTATCGGAAGGAATAATTGTAATTTCTGATCCTGTAGCCGGATCGCTGTAAGTAAGAACTTCTTTTACTACCAGGTATTCTCTCGGAATATTTTGTTCCACAACACCAACGCTTTCGATAGCTTCCACAAAATACTTTGAAGATCCGTCAAGGATTGGAGGTTCTGAAGCATCCATTTCAAGAATGGCATTGTCGATGTCACAACCAACGAGTGCTGCGAGAAGATGTTCGCAAGTCGTAATTTTTACGCCTAATTTTTCTAATGTCGTTCCTCTTTCTGTAGCAACTACATAGTTTACATCTGCTTCCACCTGAGGATGTCCTTCCAGATCTGTTCTTACAAAGATAAAACCTGTATTTTCCTTTGCAGGTTTTATGGTAAGTTTTACTTCTTTACCTGTATGAAGTCCGATTCCGGAGAGAGTTACTTCTTGCTGAAGCGTTTTTTGCATATCACTCATTAGTTTTATCTTTTGAGTTATTCTCAAGATTTTTTATTCTGTTAACGATTTCAGTAAAGTTTCTGAAATGGATATAATTTCTCAGGTAGTCATTATAACTGATGGCTGGTGAACCGTACAGTGTCTCTCTGTCATTCACACTTGAATTCACTCCGCTCTGCGCCTGAATTTTCACCTGATTTCCTATTTTTATATGTCCTACGATGCCGACCTGACCGCCGATTTGGTTCCAGTCGCCGATGGTCGTAGATCCCGCGATTCCGGCCTGTGCCGCAATCACATTGTTTTTACCTATTTTCACATTATGCGCAATCTGGATCAGATTATCGATCTTTGTGCCTTTTCCGATGGTAGTAGAGCCTATAGTTGCACGGTCAATACTACAATTTGAGCCGATTTCCACATCATCTTCAATAATAACATTACCAAGCTGAGGAATTTTTTTGAACCCGTCCGGTGTTGGCTGAAAACCAAATCCGTCACCTCCGATTACGGTATTGGAATGGATCACACAGTTGTCGCCTATAATGCAGTAATCATAAATTCTTGCACCACTGTCTATTTTACAGTTTTTACCGATTTTCACGCCTTTTCCGATGTAAACCTGCGGATAGATCTGAGATCCTTCCCCGATTTTTGCTTTTTCGGAAACATATGTGAAAGCTCCGATATAAACGTTATCACCAATCACGGCAGTATCGTGTATTGAAGAGCCATTTTCGATCCCTTCTTTTCTTCCCTGCATTTCCTGATAAAGGTTCATTAATATCTGAAACGAAAGATAAGCATCCTTCACCGATATGATCGTGGTATTGTAAGAATCTTTCGTCAAAAGATTTTCTGAGACGATGATAACAGAGCATTTAGAGGCATCCAAATAATGCGTAAATCTATCTTGTGCTATAAAAGAAAGATGTCCAGTTTCCCCGCTTTCAATAGGTGAAACTCCAGTAATAAGTGCATGCTCGTCACCTATTATTTTTCCGTCAATAAAACTTGCAATTTGCGAAGCTGTGAATTCCATATTCTGCAAAGATAAGAAATTCTGTAATTCGCAAACATTTTTTAGTTTTATGATCGTAAAATTTTAATATTATTTAAGAATTTAACTCTGAAATATCCCGTGGAAAAGTAAGGATATATCGCTTTGTTTTATTAACCATAAGCCCTGACAAAAGCTGATCTTCCGACTCTTCCAGCCTGATTTTTCTCCCATTTTTCTGCAGCAGATAGATGGGTTGTTTTTCGGTATCGTAAGGAAGAAGTTTTCTTTTGATTTCGTGTACCAGTTCTTCCCCATTATTGATCCTGAAAAAATCGTTCGTATTTTTAATTTTTTCTTTAATAAATTCTTTATCAAAAGGATGCGAAGAAATAATCGTTTTGGGGAGATTTCTTTGTATGACGCAACTGCACCAGTACGACAATATTTTATCTTCTGCATTTTGCCATGATTTCATTGCCTGTATGACATCATTATCGTCCAGCTGAGTAAATCTTCTTACGTCTTCATCCGTAGCCGCACTTTTTTCTCTGTACAAGAAATATTTCAGATTATCTCCGGCCGGCAAATCTACTCCCCGGGAAACAAGATATTTGGCACGCTCCAGAATTTTTACCAGAATAAATTCTGCCAATGCAGATGTTTTATGATAATAAACCTGCCAGTACATAAACATTCTGGCGGTAAGAAAATTTTCTATGGAATAAACTCCTTTAGCATCAATAACTAATTCTCCCTCTTCGCAAACATTCATCATTGAAATAATACGCTGTGTATTGATGCTTCCTTCAGAAACTCCTGTAAAAAAGCTGTCTCGTTTCAGATAATCGAGCCTGTCGACATCAAGTTGGGAAGAAATTAGCTGATTGAAGAACTTACGATGATATTTCCCCTGAAACATCTCAATAGCACATGAAAGTTCTCCGTTGAATTCTTCATTCAGCCTGTTCATTAATAATAATGAAAGTGTCTCATGATGCCAGTCGTCCATGAGCATGCTTTCCAATGCGTGGGAAAATGGGCCGTGACCGATGTCATGCATTAAAATAGCCAGCATCGCACCTTTTTCTTCTTCTTCGGAAATCTTCACTCCTTTCTGCTTCAATGTTTCAAGCGCGGTAAACATCAGATGCATAGCTCCCAAAGCATGATGAAATCTCGTATGCGTAGCGCCCGGGAAAATAAGGTTCAGAAGCCCCGTCTGCCCGATTCTTCTTAATCTCTGAAAATAAGGATGCTCAATAATATCAAATAAAATTTCGTGTGGAATTCTGATAAAACCGTGAACAGGATCGTTGATGATTTTGAGTTTATTCTGCATTGAAACGTCTGAATTAATAAACAAATTTAGGGATTTTAAAATTGAGCTTTCATTAAATCATCATTAAAAAATTTTATCAGACATGATAATAATAATTGTGAGGAAACATTGTTGTTTTCATTAACTTATATTTAACTTTACAGGTGTTCAATTTGGCAGATTTTAATTAGAGTTGGTCAGCAATTTGATACAATAACCATGTAAAAAAATAAATTTATGTCGGAAAAAATATTATGGATAGATGATGAAAT
The DNA here is from genome assembly GCF_977014045.1 of Chryseobacterium lineare. Taxonomy (NCBI): domain Bacteria; kingdom Pseudomonadati; phylum Bacteroidota; class Flavobacteriia; order Flavobacteriales; family Weeksellaceae; genus Chryseobacterium; species Chryseobacterium lineare. Next base: position 2,434,709 of record NZ_CDRNIQ010000001.1, read on the forward strand.
CGACTTGCTGAAACCTCATATTGTGTTCCTTGAAAAAAAAGGATATCAGGTAACTCCTGTAAACAATGTGAATGAAGCACTGGAACTGATGGATTCTGAAAAATTCGCATTAACACTTATTGATGAAAATATGCCCGGAATTTCCGGTTTGGAAGCGATTCCTATGATTAAAGATAAAGATAATTCTTTAAAAATAGTAATGGTAACCAAAAGTGAAGAGGAACACATTATGGAGGAGGCGATCGGCTCACAGATCGCGGATTATATTTTGAAGCCGGTAAACCCAAATCAAATTTTGCTTTCTCTAAAGAAAAATCTTCAAGAGGAAAATCTTGTGGAGCAGAAGACAATTCTTCAGTATCAGCAGGAATTCAGAAATCTTTCAATGGAACTTTCTTACCTTAGAACTTACCAGGAATGGGCAGAGTATTACAAGAAAATCGTTAACTGGGAAATCAAATTTGATAAAGTAACGGATAATGAATTTGCAGATCTTTTACAATCACAGAAAGAAGAAGCTAATATTCAGTTTGCCAAGTTTATAGAAAACAATTACGAAGACTGGTTGCATGATTCGGACAAACCGATTATGAGCCATACTCTTTTCAAAGAAAAAGTGAAACCGGAAGTAGAAAAAGAAAAAGTTCTGCTTTTAATGGTTGATAATCTTCGCTACGATCAGTGGAAAGTAATTGAACCCTTATTTACGAAATACTATAATAAAATCTCTGAAGATTATTATTACAGCATTCTTCCGACGGCAACACAATATGCAAGAAATTCATTCTTTGCAGGTCTTATGCCGTCTGAAATTGAAAAACGTTTCCCAGATAAATGGTTTAACGATAATGAGGAAGGGAATAAAAATGAATACGAAAGAGATTTTCTTGAGGACCAGATGAAAAGAATCGGCCTTGGTTCCAAATCCATGAAATATCTAAAAGTATTAAATGCAGATTTTGAGCGTAAGATTTACGATGATTTTAATCAACACAAAAACAATGATCTTTTAGTAATCGTATATAATTTTATTGACATCCTTTCTCACGCAAAAACTGATAATCATATCGTAGATCAGCTGATTCGTGATGATAAAACATTCAGATCTCTGACTCTGAACTGGTTTGAAAACTCATCATTATTGAAGATTATTAAAGTCGCTGCTGAAAATGGGTTTAAATTGGTGATCACCACCGATCATGGTACCGTCTATGTAAAAAAACCGAGCAAAGTGGTAGGAGACAGAGAAACGTCTACCAACATCCGTTATAAAACAGGAAAAAGTCTGACGTATGACAGCAGTGATGTTTGGGCGATTACAAATCCTGAAAAGTTATTTTTGCCGAAAGGAAATTTAAGTTCTAAATATATTTTCGCAAAAAATAATATTTTCCTTGCTTATCCTAAAAACTACAATCATTTTGTGAATTATTATAAAGAAACCTATCAGCACGGCGGAATTTCACTGGAAGAGTGTATTATTCCTGTCAGCGTTCTTGAACCAAAATAATTCTCTAATACCGAATTGAGAGATCCAAAAAGAAGCGGGAAAAATCAAAGATTTTTCCCGCTTCTTTTTTATTAATATTTTTGAAACATGAAATTAATCACTTATAACGTAAACGGAATTCGGGCTGCTTTTACAAAAGATTTTCTTGGCTGGCTGACATCAGCTGATCCCGATATTATCTGCATTCAGGAAAGTAAGGCAGGAAACGACCAGATCGACATTGAAAGTCTTGAAAAACTTGGCTATTACAGTTACTGGCATTCTGCAGTAAGAAAAGGCTACAGCGGGGTCGGAATAGCCTCAAAAATAAAACCCAATCACGTTGAGTATGGCTGCGGCATTGAAAGCTACGACAATGAAGGAAGAATTATCCGTGCAGATTTTGACGGATTTTCCGCTATTTCGGTTTATGTACCTTCTGCCTCTAATATAGAAAGGCTGGAGTTCAAAATGCAGTTTTGTCGTGATTTTTTAGAATACATCAAGAATTTAAGAAAAGAAATTCCCAATCTTATTATTTCGGGAGATTTCAATATCTGTCATGAAGCAATCGACATCCATGATCCGGTTCGTTTAAAGAATGTTTCGGGCTTTTTGCCGATGGAAAGAGAGTGGATGACTGATTTTATCAATGAATGCGAACTGATCGACAGTTTCAGATATTTCAACAATGAACCCGATCACTATACCTGGTGGAGCTACAGGCAAAATTCAAGGGCAAAAAATAAAGGCTGGAGGCTTGATTACAATTTCACATCTTATACCTTAAAAGACAATCTTACCAGAGCGGTTATTTTAAAAGAGGCTGTACATTCAGACCATTGTCCGGCTCTTGTGGAAATCAACTTATAATTTCCTGCCTGAAAACAAAAAAGCCAACTCATTAAGTTGGCTTTTGTTAATTTAAATCATAAAATTAATCGACAATTTCATATTCCACCGGAATGGTACCGCGATCGGTATCTCCGATTTCATCGAACGCTGCTTTAGACATATCTAAAGCTCTTGACGAATGGTAAGGTCCTCTATCATTAATTTTCACAATCACCTCTTTACCATTATTCAGGTTGGTCACCTTTATGTTTGTTCCGAAAGGAAGCGTTCTGTTGGCTGCGGTAAACTTTGCATTATCAAAAATTTCTCCGCTGGCCGTTTTTCTACCGTTAAATTTATCGTGGTAGTACGATGCATAACTTGTTTTTTTCGCATCTATGGCATTCATTTTGAACGAATAAACACCAAGGGTTGAAATCATCATTATGATTACGAGAATGAATCTTTTCATCATTTTGAACTTTTATTGGTTTTGACTTGGCAAATGTATCAGGAATCTTTCAATGGTCCTATTTTATATGTTAACGTATGTTAATTAAATCTAAATATTTTGTTAATATTAAATTTAAATATTTGAAAATCAATACCTTAAACCATATTGTTAAAATATGTTAAAAAAAGTGTTAAAAAGTTAACAAATTTAACTTAATGACTGCTAAAAAGCCTACAATACATATATTAAATACCTAAAAATCAAAATATTACGCATTTGAACCTTCAGTAAAATATATGATAATTTAAATGATAACAGACACCTATATAAACGGTAAGCGTGCTCATATAATTATAAGAATTATTTGAGATATTCCATTATATAATCATAGTTGCCCGAAGGGTATATTACAGACAGATTTGGTGAACCTGTAACAGCATTATTTGGAGTTGATGTAATATTATAAGAATATAAGCTTCTATCATATATCATTCCTGATCCCGTTTTGTAAATAGTAATCGAATACAATGAGGTCATCCCTACAGGTGAGGGAATACTTACAGAAGAAGAAGTCCCATTTGCAGTGAACGATCCTTTGATGGCATAAATCTGTGAAGCCCCAACAAGTGTATTGGTTGGTGTTTCGCTGGTTCCCACTGATACTTTCAAATTTGGAGTTACGGCTACCCAGACACTATTTGATGCATCATAATAGTAAAAACCTTTTGCCTGAACGTTTATGGTTTTGCCCGTTCCCGTTCCACTTGTAACATCACTGATGAATACTAAAGCTCCATTTTGATTGGCTGCACCACTACCATTGGTATAAGCTGCATTTTTTGCTTCCAGCTGAGCTCTGGTCATGCGAGGAACCAATACCGCATCTGGTAAAGAATTATTTGTCGTGTTGGCCTGCACGTCAAATGTTGCAGCGGGAGTAACCGTATTGATCCCAACCCTTCCCTGCTGGGAGTATGCTAATGAGAAAGATCCCGCTAGCAAAATTGCTGTTAATAATTTTTTTTTCATACGTATTTAAGATTAATAAAATCACATTCATCTTCCGAAACCAACCTGTGCTAATTTCGGATAAAAAAAATACTTCTATTTTGTTTTAAACTGTTAATTTAAAATCTAATTTTAGGTCTAATAAATATTTGACAGCAAATGTAAAACATTATTTATTAAGTTAAAAAAAATAATTAACACATTGAATCATAACCACACATAAAATTGGTTTAGTCATCAATATGTTAATTATTTGATATTAAATTTATATCAACTCTCCATAAAGATCGAATTCTTCAGCAGAAGTAATTTTTACTTCTGCAAAATCTCCGATTGAAATATATGTATTTTCTGCAGATACCAATACCGTATTGTCGACATCAGGAGAATCATACTCTGTTCTTCCGACAAAATAATTTCCTTCTTTACGATCGAAGATACATCTGTAGACTTTTCCGATCTTCTCCTGATTCTTTTCCCATGAAATCTGGGACTGAATTTCCATAATCTCTTCTACCCTCGCTTCTTTTATCTCCTGCGGAATGTTATCTTCTAATACATAGGCGCCTGTATTTTCTTCGTGAGAATAAGTAAAACAGCCGAGTCTGTCGAATTTCTGTGTTCTTACCCAATCTTTAAGTTCCTGAAATACTTCCTCTGTCTCTCCCGGATAGCCAACGATAAGAGTTGTTCTAATCGCCATATCAGGAACCTTTTCTCTGAATTTTGCCAACAATGCATTGGTTTTTTCGTGAGTGGTTCCTCTTTTCATGGATTTTAACAAATCTGAATTGATGTGCTGAAGAGGAATATCAATATAGTTACAAACTTTCGGTTCTTCACGGATGATATCCAGAACATCTTCCGGGAAACCGCTTGGAAAGGCATAATGAAGACGAATCCATTCAATTCCGTCCACTTTTACAAGTTCTTTTAGCAAATCTCCAAGGGCGCGCTTCTTATAAATATCCAAACCATAATAGGTAAGATCCTGCGCAATAAGAATAAGTTCTTTAGTTCCTTTTTTAGCAAGCTTTTGTGCTTCGGAAACCAATTTTTCTATAGGGGTTGAAATGTGACCACCTCTCATCAGAGGAATTGCACAGAAAGAACACGGCCTGTCACAGCCTTCCGAAATTTTCAGGTAAGCATAATGCTTAGGCGTTGTGGTCAGTCTTTCACCCACCAATTCATGTTTATAATCCGCACCAAGATGCTTCAGCAAAACCGGAAGATCTCTTGTCCCGAAATACTGGTCAACATCAGGGATTTCTCTTATCAGATCCGGCTTATATCTTTCTGATAGACAACCCGTAACAAATACCTTCTCTACTTCTCCCCTGTTTTTAGCTTCAACATAATCCAAAATAGTATTGATAGATTCTTCCTTTGCATTGTCTATAAATCCGCAAGTATTGATCACTACAATATCTCCTCTGTCTTCATGAACAACTTCTTTGCCGTTGGCTTTCAGCTGACTCATCAAAACTTCGGAATCATAAACATTTTTGGAACATCCAAGTGTCACTACATTGATTTTCTTCTTACCTACGGATTTTGTGCGCATCTTTTTGATTTTGAGTTTGCAAAGATACAAAATATTGAAGAGATGATTAAAAAAATAAAACCACTCAATAAGTGGTCTTAGTATTTAATTCGGAAAGTTATTTTTCAATAAATCCGGCAAGCATTTTATCTTTTTCGGAAAGTTTAGCATCTTTTTCATCAATTTTCCAGTCAATATTCAAATCCGGATCATTGTACATGATTCCCCTTTCTGATTCTTTATAATAGAAATTATCACATTTATAAGAGAAAATTGCAGTTTCGCTTAATACTGAAAAACCGTGTCCAAAGCCTCTTGGAACATACAACTGAACTTTATTTTCTGCTGTAAGCTCTATCCCAAACCACTTACCGAAGGTTGGAGAATCTTCTCTCAAATCAACTGCAACATCCCAAACTTTACCTTCAAGACAAGATACCAATTTTGCCTGTGCGTGCTCTCCTTTCTGCAAATGTACCCCACGAATCACTCCGTATGAAGATTTGGAGATATTATCCTGCACAAAATGTCCATTCATTCCTGTAAGCTCCTCAAATTTTCTTTCATTGAATTTTTCAAAAAAATAACCTCTTTCATCTTCAATAATGGTAGGTTCAATTATATAACAATCCTTTAAAGGAGTTTCTTTTATTTTCATATTTATTTAATTACAGATTGCATTTTCTTTTTCAGGTTGAGTTTCAAACCTAAATATAGGCTTCCAACAGGGATAAATATAATTAAAATATTGATAACAGCAGGCAATTTTGAATAAATCAAAAAAATATTAATCAGCAGTTGAGTGATTGCATAAATACTGCTCACCACAAGATGTGGTACCTTCTTTTCATTGACAAGTAACTGATACAGGTGCCTTCTGTGTGCTTCAAAAATATTTTCTTTCAGAAGGAGTCTTTCAATAATTGTTAACACAACTTCCATCCCATAAACAGAGAATAGCAAAATATACTTATAATCCTGGGTCTTCATGATGAGAAGAGTAATGAGGGCTATTATCCAAAAGCCTATTCCCATACTTCCGACGTCTCCGGCAAAACATCTTGCTTTTTTCCTAAAATTAAAAAATAAAAAAACCAAAGAAGCCAAAATTGCATAAATGATAAAATTCTCCTGAGTAAAAGAAATAATATCATGATTAATATAAAGCAACGTAAGCAATGTAACCAAAGTATAAGCTGCTGTCATGCCATTTATTCCGTCCATAAAGTTATAGGCATTCAGTGTTCCTATAATCATTATGAAGAAAATAGGCCATGTCCATAAGGGAAGTAAATTAAAGGTCTTTGTGAAATACAACAAAAGTACAACTGAGATAAAATGGACGGAAATTCTTACTTTGCCTGACAAAGTTTTAACATCGTCAATAAAACTTACAAGACATATAGCAACCAGCCCAAGCCCGAAAGACCAGTACATCTCGGTTGCTTCTTTAAAATTCAGCAGACAAAAAATGACAAAGGCTATCGGAAAGATAATTCCTCCGCCTCTGAGCGTGATTTGTGAGTGAGCACTTCGATGATTGGGCTTATCGATAATATTATATTTATCGGCAATTTTAAAATAGATTAAAATTAATGCAAAAAGCAATATGGTAATTAGTAAGAACTCCATAGTTAAATTTGAAATTTTTTCATGACATTTGTGGGAGAGAATCTTAGCTCTTTTTTTATTTTATTATTTGAGAACGTAAGATTTTGTGTTATTTTGTTTAATTTTTGAGAATTAATAGGCGCATTATTTCCTAATATATCTCCAGCAACAGCCATTAATTTTGCCAAAATAAATGGAATGTTTCTAGGTGATTTTTTTTTGAGAACAGAGGAAATTCTTTCTGCAATTTCTTTAAAACTATAAGTATAATCATCACACACATTATATATACCTCCGGAATGTGAAAGAGACAACACTGTGAGATCAGCAAAATCTTCTACCCAAAGTAAACTTTTCTCAGCTTTCCCACCGGCAATATTAAAATATCTTCCAGTTTTTATAGCTTTTACCATATCTCCTAAATTTCCAGGCGGATTTGGGCCGGCAATTAACGGAGCCCTAAATATAAATAGCCGGATATTATTTTTCTCACACCATTCTTTAAGAAAATTTTCAGCCATTATTTTACTTTTGGCATAGGGACTAACACCTGCTAATGGGAACTCTTCAGTTATATTCTCACCGGAATCATTACCGTAAACCGCTACAGTGCTAACAAATATAAAGACTTGGGGCAGATTATTTTCTAATGCTTTGCAAAGATTTTTAGTTCCTGAAAAATTCACATCATAAAATCTTTTTTCTTCATCAAGATTTTTCGGAATACAGTGTGCCTTACCAGCAGCATGGAAAACAACATCAAACTTTTCTTCCAGCGATGAAATGTCTTTAGAAATATCAAATATATAATCTGTATTCCGGGTACCAACAGTTTTTATCTGAAAAGATTTTTTCTTCAGTATCGGAATCACATTTCTGCCTAAAAACCCGTTAGCTCCTGTAAATAATATTTTCACTGGATAATATAATAAAATTTATTTAAAATAATTTCTTCAGAAAAACTTTCTTCTGCTGTTTTTCTTGCATTCTTTTTTTTCAACTCTAAATCTTCAACGCCCTTTTCATCAAAAGAATTAAAAAAACTGATGAGCACGTCTTTTTGATCAGATCTAAAAGAATATCCCACATTCTTTTCTGTTATCAGAAGATCTATTTCACTGTTTTCTTCCCCAATATATAAAATTGGTTTTCCGGATGCAAGAATATTATACGCTTTTGAAGGTACTCCCAGTCCGAACATTCCTTTTGAAAGGCTTACAAATGCAATATCTGCCTTATTTAGAACAGACAGCTGATCTTCTCTTGAATATTCACCATCAAAATAAACATTCTTCATGTGGTTAGCTTTCACATATTCCATCATTGATTTTTTAACAGCTCCTTCTCCTACAAAATAAAATACAAGTTTATCATTATCTACTTCCTTTACTATCTCCAAAAGTTCAAGAAGCCCTTGCACTCTGCCTATATTTCCTGCATATTGAAATATGATCTTGTTATATAACGGAGATGTATTGTCAAAAATTTTCTCCTTTGGAATAGGATAAATTTCATTAATATCTCCCCAGTTTTCAACAATATGTATTTTAGAAGTGTCAGTATATTTTCTAATTTTATCTTGAACTATTTTTTCCATATCTCTTCCCAAAACAATGAGCTTGTCAGCCTTAGAATATGCTTTATCAAAAATTCTTTTAATAAATTTATAGGTAAGTGATTTTGGTTGTAGGATGCCGGCAGGAACTGTATTTTCAGGGAATACATCATGTACGAGAATAATAAGCTGAATATCTTTTATTATTTTAAGCACTGAAATTAATAAAACAAGTGGTGCCGGATTAGTGACAATAAAAACTTTTTCTCCTTTTTTCACATTCTTCAGCAGATAAAAAAACATAGAAAAACTAAGAAAGACAAATCTTAAAGTTCTAAAAAATAAACTATTTTTATCTTTGGATAACCCTTTAATTTTATGCACGGATATGTCAGAATTCAAGGTAAAATAATTTGTATTCTTTGGATCTTTGTCATAAACAGGTTGTCCGCAAACTACCTTTACAGAATATTTTTCAGAAAGCCGATTGGCTATCTTTGTAAGAATAAAAGAAGTTGAAGTTTGCTCAGGATAAAATAGTTCTGTTGCAATCCAAAGATTATCCATTATTTACTCCAAACTACTCTGTTAATATAATCTGTATAACTCAGGATGATCCTTACCATTTTCTCAGAAACATTAGGCATGGAATAATCCGAAACCTGTCTGTAATTTCTTTCATTGCCTGTTTTCTGCTGCTGAAGCTGAGTAAGTCCCTGCATTATTCTTTCCGGTGACAATCCTACCATCATTACAGATGCTTCTTCCATAGCCTCCGGCCTTTCGTGAGCATCTCTTATGTTTAAAGCTCTGAAATTCAGTATTGAAGATTCTTCAGAAATAGTTCCTGAATCTGATAAAACGGCATAGCTCCTCATCTGCAAAGCATTATAATCATGAAAACCTAACGGTTTTAGAAACTGAATTTCAGGTCTTACATTCACTTTCATTTGATCGATCTTATTTCTGGTTCTGGGGTGAGTAGAAACAATAATCGGAAAACCAAATTTTTCTGCAATAGCATTAAGGCTTTCAATCAATCCATTAAAATTTTTCTCAGAATTGATGTTTTCTTCTCTGTGGGAAGACACCACAAAATATTTTCCTTCTTTCAGGTTCAAACGGCTTAAAACATCAGAATTTTCAATTTGCGGAAGATAATGATTTAAAACTTCAAACATCGGAGAACCTGTTTTAATGATTCTGTCTGCAGGAAGGCCTTCTCTTAACAAATATTCTCTTGCAATATCAGAGTATGTAAGATTAATATCTGCTGTATGATCCACTATTTTCCTGTTGGTTTCCTCGGGAACCCTTTGATCGAAACATCTGTTTCCGGCTTCCATGTGAAAAATGGGAATTTGTCTTTTTTTAGCGGGAATAGCACAAAGACAAGAGTTTGTATCTCCCAACACCAAAAATGCATCGGGTTTTAAATCTTCCAAAAGCGGATCAATTTTGATTAAAATATTTCCAACGGTTTCAGTTGCTGTTTTTCCAGCTGCTTCGAGGAAATAATCGGGCTTACGAAGCTTCAGATCTTCAAAGAAAATCTGATTAAGCTCATAATCATAATTTTGCCCTGTATGAACAATAATATGCTCAACAGCTTCAGAAGCATCCAAAGCTGATAATACTCTTGATAGTCTGATAATTTCGGGCCTTGTGCCCACCACGGTCATTATTTTTAATTTCTTCATTTGTAGATTCTCATTTTTTGCAGCTCCAAAAATACCAATTTAAGTTGATAAATTACATATTTTCCTTATATAGTGATATAATAAAAAATTTAAAACTCATTTTTTTAAACAAAATATAAGTCATCGAGTTCATTCTGTCATAAAATTAACTAATATAACAGAATAATTAGTAAAATTTTAGAGAATGTTTATCAATGACATCAATTTTTATCTGTATTAAACTTCCAAAAAGTACGTATCAGCATCTTTCGGATCGAAAGGCTCATTAATCCAGAAAATGGTATATAATTCTTCTTCTCCTATATTTTTAATGTTATGAGTGTACCAGATCGGCATATCAACGTAAGCAGGCTCACTTCCATCGAGATAAAAATCTAAAACTTCATCTGTATCAATCTTTCTCAGCTGTATAAGTGCTTTACCTTTTATCACTGCAAATCTTTCTATTTTTCTCGTATGAAAGTGATTTCCTCTTGTAATCCCTTGAACAGTAGTCGAAAATGAGCATTGTCCGCCAATACCCAGCCTGACCACTTCTACAAAAGCTCCTCTGGGATCTGTATGTTGTGTGAATTTTACGGGGTAGTGATTTTTAATATCAAAATAACACCGGAATGTGTTGAAAAGATTTAAATCAAAATTACTTTCCAAAACAGGAATTTCACCGTTATCGAAATATAAATTCTTATACGTTTCTAATTTCTGAAGAACTTCCGAAACCTTATTCAATGAAGTATTTGGCACTTCATATAATTTGTTTGATTCTCCAATTTCAACTTGATCAATGATTTCTCGAATAAGTTCTCCTATATAAATCAGTTTAACGTCGCTATCTTTATCAATAACCGGTTGCTCGCCATGAGTTAATTTATGGCAAAAAGTAGCAATAAAAGAATTATAATTGGGTTTTCCGAAAGGCCCAAAAACGTTAGGAATTATCATTCCGGTAAATTTTCCGTTATTCTTGGCGGCCCATTCTGACAGCAATTCTCTTCCTTCTTTTTTGGATTTTCCGTATAAATTATCATTTTCTTCCTGCGAAGAAGAGGAAAAAAGAACATGAGCCTTGGAATTTGTTTTTTCCAGAGAAGCTATCAGCTTTTTAACCAGACCGATATTGTTTTCATAAATAATTTCAGGATCCTGATGACGGTTCATTGCAGCGAGATGGATAATCACATCACATTTTCCTACGAATTCATCAAGCTTGTCCGCGTTATCAAAAAAATCTCTTTCGAAATTTATTCTTTCAAATTGATCAGGATGTAAGCCTAAAGTATTATATAAATGTGAGCCGACAAAACCATTTTGCCCTGTAATTCCAATTTTTTTCATTCTTTTAAATTTTCAAATCATCTGAATTAGCACCGAAATTTATGTAAAGTAATTATTCAGGATACTGCAGTATGTCTTCACCCAATACTTCTTTTCTGATCAAAGGAAGCTTCATTAAAAGTTTTTTCATTCCTTCCACATCGTGTTGCTGAGTGTTATGAGAGTGATAATCTTCTATTTTTGAAATATCTTCTGTACCTTCAGAAAAGTATTGTGCGTAGTTGAGGTCTCTGTTATCCGCCGGAATTCTGTAGAAATCTCCCATATCTTCCGCTTTGATCATCTCTTCGCGGGTACACAATGTTTCGTACAGTTTTTCTCCGTGTCTGGTTCCGATAACCTTTATCGGATTATCTGCTTTAAACATTTCCTTTAATGCCTGAGCCAGGTCTCCAATTGTCCCTGCAGGAGCTTTATTAACAAACAAATCTCCGGGATTACCATGCTCAAATGCAAATAAAACCAAATCTACAGCCTCTTCCAATGACATTAAAAATCTTGTCATATTCGGATCTGTGATAGTAAGAGATTCTCCGTTTTTGATTTGTTTTACAAATAATGGAATCACAGAACCTCTGGAAGCCATTACATTACCGTATCTCGTAAGACAGACCACAGTATTTTCAAGATTTCTTGACGCCGCCACCGCCACTTTTTCCATCATCGCTTTAGAAATCCCCATTGCATTGATGGGATATGCTGCTTTATCAGTGCTTAAGCAAATAACTTTCTTCACATCGTTTGAAGCTGCTGCATCAATGACATTTTGAGTTCCTTCAACATTCGTTTTCACGGCCTGCATAGGGAAAAACTCGCAGGAAGGGACCTGTTTCAGAGCGGCGGCATGAAAAACATAGTCTACCCCTCTCATCGCAGATTCTACACTTCTGTAATCTCTCACATCACCAATATAGAATTTCAGCTTATCATTTTTAAACTGATTTCTCATATCATCCTGTTTCTTTTCGTCCCGTGAGAAAATCCGGATTTCTTTGAAATGGTCTGTATGAATAAATTTCCTTAAAACAGCTGTTCCAAATGAGCCTGTTCCGCCGGTAATAAGGAGGGTTTTATTTTTGATCTGCATTTTGTTTTATTTTTTTCATTAAATAAGTAAAGGTTCTCTCCGAACAGTCTTTCCAAGTATATTCCAATGCTTTATTAAATGTTTTTTCAGCGTTTAATTTTCTTTTATGTGGATTTAGCAAATACTGTTTAAGACAATTATAAATACTATCAACATCAGTAGATTTAAAATAAAATGCTGATTGATCTAATATTTCAGGCATTGGTTGTTTGTCTGAACTTGCAACAGGTAAACCGGCTGTCATAGCTTCGATTAGGATAATCGGCATATTTTCGCATGTTGAAGCAAATATGAACCCGTCAGCCTCTTTATAAATGGTATCAAGTTCTTCATAGGGAACTAAACCTTTATATCTGATAATTTTATCTTTATCTTTAATAAGTACAGTATTCAGCTTATGAAGAGCTTCATCAGTATATCCTCCTACTAAATCTAACGTTATATAAAATCCTTCCTCACGTAATTTTAGAACTGCCTCTGCTACATTCCACTGATGTTTATATTCTGTAACAATTGACACATACAAAAATCTGAAAGGGATATTTTCATTGTAAAAATGTATATCTTTCTGGATTTTTGGCTGACTGGAAAAAGTGCTTTTGATTCCATGAGGAATGACTATAGCTTTTTTTGAATCTAATTTTATTGATTTATTAATATAATTTTTAGCATAGTCGGTAAGAAAAATAACTCCTTTTGATTTTTTGAATGTGTACGACTGAGTTATTTTTAATAATTTAAACTTTAATTTGCTGGTCCATTTAGGAAATCGCTCAAGTTCTTCTTTTTCAAATGGAAGCATATTCTGGCTCATGGATACAATTTCCTTAAAACTTCCCAGAAAAGTTCCTCCCGGCACAAATAAGAGATCGCATTTTTTTCTCCTTATATCTGTTGATATAAAAAAAATCTGATATAAAAAAGATATAATGAATGATTGATTAAGCCATTTGTTGTTAACTTTTAGCAACCAAGGAAAATCGGGTAATTTATGAAGTGTTTTTCTACTACTCCAGATAACAACTTTTTTAAAGCCGTATTTCTCAGGATTTCCGTTAAGAAGAATTTCTTTCAAATGCGTTAAACCACCTCCTTCTCTAATATTTGAAGCATCAATTCCAAGTATCATATAAAGATCTTATAGAGTTAGTTTTTATTGTTTTTTTGTTATTGAAATTTAAGCTTCTGGAAAGCTATGTGGATACACATCATTCTCTTGTATAAAGACTTTATTATAATAAATTTTAAGTTCCAACATTTTATTCCAAATATATTGATTCCATAATGAACAAAAAAATAATACTGCTTATAATTATATTATTATATTTCTTAATTTATAATTAGTGACATATAATTACATGAAAGAGCACAACTAAATTATATTCAGAACATTAAATTCCATTCAATACAAATTTTATAATTGATTTATTATCTACAGTATTGAATAAATTGTATGAGTTTTCCGAATAAGAATAAAAATTCTCATCAATTGATAAAAGAATCTGTTTTATTTCTAAAGTGTTCAGATCCTGATGATAAACTTTACCACAATTGAATTTTTGAAAAGGCAAAGATAAGCCCGGAATATTATTTCCAATCATTGGCACGCCATATCCTGAATATTCAAAAATTTTATTGGGTGCACAAAATATTTGATTTAGTGACACAGGATCATACATCAGAATTCCAATTCTTGCCATAGATGTTACAAACAAATGCTGCGGTGAAGGGATAAATGGAATATATATAAGACGCGCACAGATTTTTTTGTAATGATGCAGCATTCCGAAATCTTTACCCATTATAACCGGGGTAAAATCAATTAAATCGTTAACTGCTTCAAGCAGAGGAGACAGGTTCCTATCATGAGATATTCCTCCCTGATAAAGTATAATCTTTCCTGCTTGTTTCAGAGAATTATAAAGTTCGGGATAATGCTGTTGTAAAAATTCTTCCGATTTGTTTTTTTCTGGCAATTCATAGGGTTTGTTTGGAAGTACCACAGGATATTTTCCGGGTTTAAACCATATATTAAAAATCGCAGCCCTGTTCTCTTCACAAACAATAAGCCTTTGAGAGTTTACTATATATTTTTTTAAAACATACTTATAAAACGATGAGTGATCATACATCTCAAGAATATGCATTGTATAGTTTATTTTACTAAAAATTTTACTAAAAAGCAATGGTGCGAGACTGTCGGCATTTACAAACCAGATAATACTATCCTTGTTTTCAGGTAAAGACAATTCTTTCAGAACCGCTTTTCTGTATTTAAACCACGTTTTCAGTTTTTCCGTAAATGATCTTCTCTTCAGCCCCACAAAAGAAGCTAATCCTAAATCATTATATTCAATACCTCTATTTTTGAATTCTTCTTTCCAATAATCATTAACGCCTAATGTAATCAGCTTTACCGAAAAACCCAAGTCGTTCATGTGCTGAATCACCATTTGTGTAGGCGGTTCATGATCAATTGTATTTTTATGTATTACAAGAATTTTTTTCATATATAATTTTATTGTTATTCCTGTTAATTTTTAACAAACTTGCTTTACTTTATCAGGCCATTATCTTATTTTATATTTGTATTCTACGAATGGCTGAATTATAACTAATAAAATAATAAAAAAAAGTATAGGATAAAAGCCTTGTGTAATCCCGGAAAGTATATCCCCTCTCACAGTAAGGAGAGAGGCAAGGAAACATAATAAGGCTATTAAAAGGGATACATAATTATCAGACAATAGAAAAGTATAAACGACTTTTGTAAGCAGCCCTGCGTATAATCCCATTAGAAAAGAATATAAAATCAAGCCTAAAATTCCTTCATTTGCCCACCCTTCTCCTGCAATACCTGCAGCATTAGACCATTTATATTCCGCAAGATGCTCATAATCAAAATCCTGCCCACCCAGCTTCACCTCTGTCATGGCAACCCCAAAACCAACAGGTTTGGATTTCCATAAACTTCTTGGGACAGGATTGAATATTATGGCTTTCAATGTATAGTCAAGCGGCAAAAAATCAACTTTTGTTCCAAAGGTTTCTATACAGGTATTATGGTCCGTTAATAAGAGATCTCCTTCTATAGAGCTGTATTCTTTTTGGGATTGTGAAAAATCCATTTCGGAAATTGTTTTTTGAAGCATCTCAAGATTATCTGTCTCTTTATTACGAATAGATGACAAAGCTAAAAATGACAAAAGAACGATAATGGCAGGTAAAATAAGTTTAATGTTAAAAAGAAGAGTTTTAATATTAAATTTATTTTCTTTGATTTTAACGATTATATTCGCTAAAACAATAATAATCAGCAAAGATACAATAGCTCCTCTTGTGCCACGAGGGAAAGCTGCCAAAGCTAAGGCAAAAAAGCTTAAGTTAAGATATAGTGAAGTCGTTTTAAACCTTGCACTATTATAACTTAGAACGAATATAATAAGCGAAGAGAGAGAATATAATGAGAAAAGAAGAATGGTAAGAAATGTTGGCACATCTTCTTTTTCAGGAATTCTGTAGTAAAATCTTGTCACCGCTTTATCAAAAGATCCGTAAAGCCAAGTATTAAAAGAAAAATCTAAAATCACATACGATAAAACAACTAAAAAAAGATATAGCTGTTGTCTCGTTTCCAGAGGCTTTATAGAAAACTTATGGAAGGCTGCATTTTTATTATTAATAAAGTTGACAACTCCTTTGTGCCTCATTCTGCTGCTCAGAAAGGCAGTAGAAATGAAAATCAGAAACGATAGCAATAATAAAAGTTCAGATTTTTCGCTGAGTTCCACTTCTTTTTTGATTCCGAAAAAAAACAGGAATATTATAATTATATATACAAGAGGATCAATAATTGATCTATATCCTTTGTTGATAACAAGTGCCAAAAGAAATAATATTGCTATAAAACCTGCAAACGTCATTACTAATTTTTTAATTTTTTACTATATTTCTCACTGGAGAT
The DNA here is from genome assembly GCF_977014045.1 of Chryseobacterium lineare. Taxonomy (NCBI): domain Bacteria; kingdom Pseudomonadati; phylum Bacteroidota; class Flavobacteriia; order Flavobacteriales; family Weeksellaceae; genus Chryseobacterium; species Chryseobacterium lineare. Next base: position 2,451,292 of record NZ_CDRNIQ010000001.1, read on the forward strand.
ACCATCTTTATTGCTTCCGGAAAAGACCCAAATACTGTAAAACTTTGTTCATATTAAATTATAATTTTAAAGGTAATAAATCCCTGTAAAATCGAAAGCAACAGATAACTTAGCAAAAATGTATAACTAAGTCCTAAAGCTCCTAAATGCATATATTCTATAAAAATATAGCTTATAACAAGAAAACTGATTCCCCAGAATAAGTTTACGCCAAAACCCAGCCACATTTTAGCTTTACTGGCAATCACCTGACCCAGGACACTATTAATAGTCTGTAATATAGCGGTTGCTAAAAGAATTCTTAACGGCAGATAACTCGTAAAAGTACGTCCGTATAATTTTAATACAAAGGGAGCTAAAAAAATAATCACTAATGTAATAACTGTTACTATTACACAATTTACAAAAAGATTAATTTTTATAAGTTTATTATATTGTTTTTCAGAACCTTCCGATAAAGTATTTGACAGCATCGGTAATATAATTGCACTTATTGAACCCGGAATAAAAAGTACCATCATATACCATTGCTCAGAGACATCAAAAACTGCCATTTCACCAAAACCGTTTGTTCGCACCAATAATGTTTTCCCTAACCAGATCACAGGCATTGCAACAATAGTTGACAACATGGCTGGTAAAGAAAACCTCATGAAAATAGATTTTATTTCCGGTGTGAAAAGCTGAATAGTTTTAAATGTAGACCCAAAACTTTTATTTATCGAAATATGATTAAGTATAACAAAACAAAAAGCAGAAATACCTAATGCAAGAATAACCCCGTCCGATTTCCAAAAATATGCTCCTATTACCAATAAAAAAAACTGCACAAAGCCATAAGCTAAGTTATTAATACCTAGCTTTTTAAAATCTTCAAAACCTGTAAGTGTTCCACTTTGTGCACTGGCAACGGTGCTAAAAAACAATGCAATAACAGTTAATTTGAGAGAAAATGATAAATCATTAGTTCCAAAAGAAGAATTTGAAATCTGCCGGCTGAAGATGAATACAATTGCAGAAATAAACAACCCGAACATCAAAGCGACATGACTTGAGGCTCTGTGAATCTGATAAGCTTTTTCGCGATTGCTGCTTCTGAAATAAGCCACATATCGTGCTGCCGTAAGACCCATCCCAGCACTTGAAAACACCATGAACATTGTAATGGTTGAACGCAAAACCCCTATTTTACCATACTCTTCTTTTCCAATAATTCTGGCCACAATTATAAATGCGACCAACATAAGTAATTTTCCTGATATTGTTCCTATGAGAGACCAGGAAGCACTTTTTAATAATCTTCGGATATGGGGTAAAGCTATTATACTTTTAATTTTATTCTTCAAGGTGTCCTAATTTGGTTGTGCGAAGAGTATTTTATGATCTCAGATTTCCTCTATGAAATCAATTTAAAATTATATGCTCTTACAAATGTTCCTCTTTTATAATCTGAAAATATCTTTCAGTTTATCCAGCCAGCTTTTTTCATCAACACCATATCCATATCCATATTTATTACCATATCCAAAATAGTCTTTGTCTACATCATTAAGTACAAAACCTACATTCTTGAGTTTTCCACTTTCAATATTATTATTGGCAAAGTCAATCAATGTTTTTTCTGTATACTGGGAACGCGTAACATATAATGTTGCATCAGCCATTTCTGCGAAGAGGAATGTATCTGTTACCAGCATTAGTGGAGCCGTATCCAAGATTATATAATCGTATTGAGATTTTAATTGCTCTAATAGAATTTCATAGCGCCCATTAGTAAGTAACTCCGTAGGATTCGGCGGAATACTTCCTGAATAAATGACATCAAGATAAGGATTGAATGTAGAAACATGAAGAATATCCTGTAACTGCATATTTTTGTCATATAAAAACTCTGTAAGTCCTATAAGCCCCTTTCTTGCCGGATTATACCTTTGCAACTGCGGGTTTCTGATGTCAGATCCTATAATAATTACTTTCTTACTAGGCGTTGCCATTGTAAGTGCCAGATTTACTGATACAAATGTTTTCCCTTCTCCTTTTATCGTAGAAGTTACAAATACCACTTTTGCCTGCTTTTTAGGAAGCATATAATTCATATTTGTAATTAATATTCTGAATGCTTCCGCGATTGAAGACAGATCGTTCATCTGTATAAGCTCAGACTGTCCTTTTACAAGCCTTGGAATTTCGCCGATTATTGGTCTGTCGGTAGCTAAATTCTCAAGATCATCTTTTGTCTTGATTTTATTATTTAATAGCTCTTTTAAGTAAATAATTATAAACGGTAAAAGAACTCCGCAAACGAGAGCTACTAATAAATACATTGTCTTTTTAGGAGCTACAGGACTTGGAGATGCGTATGCATAATCAACAATTCTTGCTTTATCGGCAGTTACGGCGAGAGAGATTGCAGTTTCCTCTCTTTTCTGAAGTAATAACAGATAAAGACTTTCTTTAATTTGCTGTTGTCTCTCAATATCTCTAAATAATCGTTCCTGAGTTGGAATTTTCATTATTCTTGAATACACTTTATCCTGCTCTGCAAGGTATTGATTTTTAGCAAACTGTAGTCCACTTCTGTTTTTATTTAAGCTCTCTATTACCGAAGAACGCATTGCAGAGATCTGGTTATTAAGATCCACTACCAAAGGGTTTTGCGGAGTGGCATTTTCAAGCAATCGATTTCGTTCAATAACAAGTTGATTATACGCTGCAATAGTATTGGTTGCGTCTGTATTTTGCAATCCAACATTTGCAGGAAGTACCTGTCCATTTCCTTGTTTAGACATAAACCCCAATAATGCATTAGTAAGATCCAACTGAGAATCTACCTCAATTTGTTTCGCGCGCGCCTCCGCAGAGCTTTCTAAACCGATTTTTGCCTCTGTTGTGAGATCAGTGATATGATTAGAGCTTTTAAAACGCTCCTTTCTATTTTCTACTTCACCAAGATCATTTGCAATTATATTTATTCTTTCATCAATAAAGTCACGTGTTATCTCAGATTCTGAATTTTTATCTTTGATGGCTTCGTTGTTATAGATCTTTACAAGATGATTAAGAATATCTTTAGCCTTATCTGTATTTTCATAATTCATTGATAAGCCTATCACCGTTGCATCTTTATTCAGAAGGCTTACATTTAATATTCTTTGCAGGCTGTTGGCAACACCGTCATTAGTAGAATAAGTAAAAAAGAAATCTTTAAGACCGCCTGCTTTTAAAGCATTAAATTTTTTATTTTTTATAATGATGAGATTAGCATAGGGAAGATTTACCGTCTTACCATACGAAGTGACAATTTCCTTCGGCAGTTCTTCTGAACTTAGGGTAATAGTATTTTGTAAAAACTTTATGTGTACAGGCTTTTGAGGCTGCTGGGCAAATGGCTTTTCATTTACTACTTTAATCTCAAATGGTGATGTATCAGCATAGAGTTCTTTAGTTACCGGTCCTTGTTTTGCAAAAACAGATGTTTGTAGATGAAGGGTTGTCACTACATCCTGAATGAGTTTTTTTGATTTAAAAATTTCAATTTCATTCTGAATACTATTTGTACCCATACCTCCCAATCCGGACAAGTCCTCTAAAACGGAGAATTCACCTCCTACAGACGGCGTACTTTTTGCATCTTTTATAAGTACGGAAGATTTAACATTGAAAACTGGAGTAACAAATTTTAAATATACGTATGTGAAAGATAAAGAAATAATAGGGATAACTACAAACCAGATCCAGTGTTTAAGATAAGGCTTAACAAACTCTCTTATATGTATTTCTTTAACAGATGGGTCTTGTGATGAATTAGTCATTTAAAATAATATATTTAAATAGTTTTAATATAAAATAATTGCATACAGCTGTTTATTATGTTTTATCTGTGCATACAGGCTATAAAAACTATTGTATTGTAATTTTTAAAATTAAGTATGATTTGTTACTATGTTATCAGCCGATTTACCCTAAAATAAATAGCAGATTTTAATAATACTTTCCTGATATTGTAAATTAAATACGAACATTCTATAAGGTTTATTCTTTATCAATTACCAAAGATTGCAATTATTTTTTTATAAGGCTTACTACCACTGCCACTGCCGTAATAGCAATAGATGCTGCTGTCAAATAAAGACCTGTATTAGGGTTTTGTTTTGCCTGGAAATCTTTTGTATTATTAGAGGATACAATGATTGCATCTCCCTGTTTTAAATAATAATAGGGTGAATTGATGAGATTGGCATCCTGTAAGTTTATTTTACCATGAGAAACCACTCCGTTTTCTGTTCTGATTACCAATACATCATCTCTTTTACCATACATCGTAAGATCTCCTGCCATACCTAGTGCATTCAGGATTGTACCCTGCCCGTTTGAAATAGTGTAATCTCCCTGCCTGTTTACTTCTCCAAGTATGGTAACTTTAAAATTGGCTAATCTAATGTTTACCGTTGGGTTAATAACAAACTGCTGTATTTTTTCTCTAAGATCATCTTTCAGTTCAACTAGCGTTTTCCCTCCAGCATTTATAGCACCTAATACAGGGAAATCAATATTACCTTCAGAATCTACAATATATGTTGGACCAGAAATGCTTGTCGTGCCCTGATTAGGGGTATTCCCTCCTGCTGTAGCATTACTCTGAATTAAATCTGATGATGAGTAGTTTTGGTTAAAAGGTTTTACCACAGCCATATCTTTGGCAGTGATAAGAATAACCAGCTGGTCTCCTTTTTGTATTGTATTAACAGAATTTTTGGCCGAAGATTCTATCGCTACTTTTTCAATATTTTGCAAATAATTGAGATCATTTTTAGCATTAGGGTTAGTTCTGCAAGAAACTAATACTAAGGCTGATATTATAACCAATATTTTACCTTTCATCATATTTTAAAATTCTACAAATATACATTTAAATTTTTTCTATTTATCCAGTGATTCGTAAATAGAATTATTGCTCTTGAATTCCGGTACAATAATTTTTAGCAACCGGACAACTTCTACTTTATCATGCCTTAAAGAAGCTTTTGTAATCGAATTTACTAGTGCTTCTATCTCCAAAAACTCTATGGTAGGATCTTTGGAAACCATAATTTTTTCGTTATGGGTAGGCAATGTTTTTGCATCATCACTCAGAAGTTCTTCATATAATTTTTCACCAGGTCTTAATCCTGTATAAATGATTTTAATGTCAATATTAGGTTCAAAGCCTGATAATTTAATCATTCTTCGTGCTAAATCCAGAATTTTCACAGGCTCACCCATGTCGAAGACAAATATTTCACTTCCCTGTCCCATTGTTCCTGCCTGTAGTACCAGCTCACAAGCTTCAGGAATTGTCATAAAGTACCTTACAATATCAGGATGTGTAATGGTTACAGGACCGCCTGCTTCGATCTGTCTCTTAAAATGAGGTATCACCGAACCGTTGGATCCTAAAACATTTCCGAATCTTGTTGTAATAAACTTGGTTGTATTACCTTCCATATTCTGTAATGACTGTACGAATAATTCCGCGGCTCTTTTTGAAGCACCCATTACATTCGTTGGATTTACTGCCTTATCGGTAGAGATCATCACAAACCTGTTTACATGATATTTGCTCGATAATGTCGCAATAATCTTTGAACCGAAAACATTCACCAGAATTCCTTCATGAGGATTTTCTTCTACCAGCGGTACATGCTTATATGCAGCAGCGTGATAAACCATAGAAAAATTATACATCTGGAATAAAGGTTCTATCCTATTTTTATTTGAAACGTCGGCCAGCACAAATTTGAATCTGATATGAGGAAACTTCTCCTTCATTTCAAGCTCAATGTCGTAAAGAGGAGTTTCCGCTTGGTCCAGCACAACAATAAGAGAGGGATTAAATTGAGCAACCTGGCGTACAATTTCGCTTCCGATTGATCCTGCGCCTCCGGTTACGAGGATATTTTTATTAAAATGTCTTCTTTTAATTTCCTCATTTTCAATTTTAATCGGCTTCCTGTTCAGAAGATCTTCAATCTGAAGGTTACGGATAGAACCACCAAAATCACTGTCTCTGAGCTTCTGTACAGATGGAGCTTTAAATATATTGAGATCTTTTTCAAGAAATAAATTCACCCATGAATTCATTTCATCTTTAGACATCATTTCTTTTATAATGATCACTCCGTCGATCAGGAGTTCTTCTTTTGCATTTTCTTCAATTTTTTCTTTAGCAAAAATGGGTTTTCCGAGCAAATATGCTCTTTTCGAATCGGTACGCTGGGTTAGAAATCCTACTACATGGTAAGGAAGACTGGGATTATCCAGAATAGCCCGTGCTATGGCAATAGACTGCTCATCTATACCTAGTACAAGAATTCTCTTCTTTAATGTACTTCTTCTGTATTCTCTTACGATATGAAAAAACTCCTTCACATAAAGCCTGAAAAGAAACAAACCCATAAAGGAAATAATAAAATACAGGATAAGATATGGATTAAGGATGAATTTTGATCCTGTGACCCAAAGAAAGATCGTATTCAAAGTTCCTACCAAAAACAGATTGCAGAAACATGAAATGAGCAACTTGAACAGATCTATAAAGGTAGAGTGCCTGATAATGCCGGCATACGTTTTAAAAATGTACATAAAAATGACATTTGAAAATATGATACCTGCAAAAACAGTGATCCTTTGTCTGTTGTAAACAAACTCACTTTGTGTAATTTTTTCTATAATGTAAGTAGATAAGAATAGGGATATCACCAAAATGATAATATCTATGATCAGAATTATCCACCTGGGCAGATATCTTACATCCGAGAGATTGACAACATTATCTCCTCCGAACATTTTCTTTCTAAAAGAGTTATACATTGTCTTTAATGGTATTCATGTGTGTGTAAAAGTATAATCTAGCATTCATAATCGAAAGCATTGATGCAAATTTAAAATAAAATTTCATCTATCATTATAATTTAAAAATAAATTTAGTTTGAAATAAAATAGAATTCCTGTAATCTGGCCTATGATCTGTAATCATATCTTCAAGACTAGAAGAAAACCACTAGCAAAAAATATACCACATCCAATTATTATGAGTCTAAAACATCATTTATTCTTTCATATTCAAAACCGCGACTCATAAGGTATTTTATTGTTTTTGATTTCTGTTGGTATTCTTTAAGCCCTGTTTGTTTTGAGTAGTAATCTTCATAGATTTTCCGGATCATTTTATCGTAATCATCTTCATTTATTTCGTCAAAACATTTATTAATTAATTTCTCAGGAACCTGCTTTTGTTTAAGATTAATTTTAATTTTTGTCTTCCCCCAATGTTTAATATAAAACTTCCCTCTGATATAGCTTCTGGCAAATCTTTCTTCATTCAGAAAGTTTTCCTTTAAAAGGTAAAGCATGATCTCGTCCTTTGCTTCGTCAATTAAAAGAAATTCTTTCATTTTCTGTTCTACCTCATAATGACACCTATCCTGGTACACACAATAGTTGACCAGCTTTTGTTTAATCTCATCAAAGGTAAACGACTTCTTCTCCATATCATACAAAAAAGAATGAGCAAACGCCCATTCTTTATATTAATTTAGATAAATTTCTTAATAGTTAAATAATGCTCTCCCTTCCATTAATTCATTTACTTTCTTTCTTACAGAAGCGATTACTTCTTCGTTTTTAATATTATCCACCACTTCAGAAATTAATCCTGCAATGGTATCCATATCGTTTTCTTTCAATCCTCTTGTTGTGATGGCTGCTGTTCCCAATCTGATTCCTGAAGTGGTGAACGGCGACTTATCATCAAAAGGAACCATATTTTTGTTGCATGTAATATCTGCAAGAACCAGCGCTTTTTCAGTTTCTTTACCGTTTACGCCTTTATTTCTGAGGTCAACAAGCATCAGGTGATTATCAGTTCCGCCACTTACAATATCGAAACCTCTGTTGATCATAGCTTTTGCAAGTGCCTGAGCATTAGATTTCACTTGTTTTGCATACGTTTCAAACTGACTATCGAGTGCTTCACCGAAGGCTACCGCTTTCCCGGCAATCACATGCTCTAGCGGCCCCCCTTGAATACCAGGAAAAACAGCTCCGTCCAGAACCTGACTCATCATTTTGATTTCTCCTTTCGGAGTTTTGTGACCATAAGTGTTTTCAAAATCTTTACCCATCATGATCATACCACCTCTCGGACCTCTTAAAGTCTTGTGCGTAGTAGTAGTTACTACATGACAGTGTTCAAATGGTGAATTCAATAATCCTTTTGCTACCAAACCTGCCGGATGTGCAATATCTGCCCAAAGTGTCGCACCGATTTCATCCGCCACCTCTCTGAATTTAGCATAATCAAGATCCCTTGAATACGCTGAAAAACCGGCAATCATCATTTTTGGCTTTTCTCTTAAAGCAACCTCTCTCATCTGGTCATAATCAATAAGACCTGTCTCCTGCTGCACTCCATAAGAAACGACATCATACTGAATTCCTGAAAAATTAACCGAAGAACCATGTGTAAGGTGACCTCCCATAGAAAGATCCATCCCCATTATTTTATCACCCGGCTTCAAAACTGCAAGATAAATCGCCGCATTCGCCTGAGAACCTGAATGTGGCTGAACATTTACATAATCAACACCGAAAAGCTGTTTTGCTCTTTCGATGGCCAGTGTTTCAACCTCATCTACTACTTCGCATCCTCCGTAATATCTTTTTCCGGGATATCCTTCAGCATATTTGTTGGTAAGTACGCTCCCCACAGCTTTCATCACATTGTCAGAAACAAAATTTTCTGATGCAATCATTTCAATCCCATGGGTTTGTCTTTGTCTTTCTTTTTCAATCAGGTCGAAAATAATATCCATTTTACTTTTAGTTTTTGAAATTTTTCACCCCAAAAGTACGAAATTTCCGCCAAGATTTCAACATGATTACCTATGATTTTTAATCTTTAAACTTATCAAATTCCTTTATAATATTTGTTTTTTGATAAAATTTTGACAATACTTTTTGATTTATTCTCTATAATTTTCAACGTTTCCCATAAGTCTTTTTACAACAAAAATTCCTCACAAATAATTGGAGGAATAATAAAATATTGATTAAAAAAACTTAAAATCCTTCTTCCGACAGTTCTTTATTAACAATAGCACCCGTGAAATTTCCTTGTGCTACTGCGCTTGCTACAGCTCTCATCATCGTGGTATTATCTCCGCATGCAAATACACCTTCTACGTTTGTTTTATGAAAATGATCTATTTTAATGAAACCATGCTCAGTAAGTTCAAGCCGCAGATCTTCTGTATTAATATTCTGTTCAAAAGGGATTTTCGCATATAAAGCTTCTAACTTCTTTTCATCACCATTTTTAAATATTACCTTTTCAATCTGTCCGTTGCTGTGAACGATTTTTTGGAGTTCCTTTTCTTCAATGACGATTTTATTTTGGTTAAATTTCCTTGTTTGATCTACATTGAATGTACATTCTCCGTTGGTAAATAAAGTAAGATCTTTTGATAAATTAAATACCAGCTTTGAAAATTCAAAAGCAAGATCGCCGTTGGAAAGTATTCCTGTTTTTTTGCCCTTAACTTCATAACCGTGACAGTACGGACAATGAATCACAGAAATCCCCCAACATTCTGAAAACCCTTCAATATCCGGCATTATATCTTTCACGCCGGTTGCCAGAATTATCTTTTTAGCCGTAAATTTTTCACCAGTTTCAGTTTCAACATTAAAATCAGCAGCATTTTTGGAGGTTTTTATAACAATCCCGTTAAAAAAGCTTACTGTTTCATATTTTGCGACCTGCTCTTTTGCCAGATCGGAGATTTCTTTTGGCGCCTTCCCGTCCTGAGTAATAAAATTATGGGAATGCGGAGTCTGCCTATTGCATGGTTTCCCACCATCGATGATTAAAACATTTCTTAATGATCTTCCTAAAGCCATTCCCGCAGATAATCCTGCATAGCTCCCACCTATTATGATGACATCAAAGTTATTTTTCATAAATTGTTATTTGCCGGCATTGGAATGTAAGTAATAAACCATTTGCCAGAACAAAGATAGAAAAATTTTATTTAATGCAACAATATTGCGTTAATAATTTAAAACCCAATTTTTTAAAATAAATCCATCTCATAATCAGCCTGCGTTGAATAATAAAAATCCCGGAAAAACATCCCGGGATTACCTCTAAAAAATTTATAGTGTCAGTTTACTATTTTTTTGTTTTTTCCTTTAATTCTTCTTTGTCTTTATCAGACGGGTTCCAGACTTTTACTTCAGCGTTCTTATCGATTCCTGACAGGATCTCAACATTGATACCGTCGCTGGCGCCTAACTTCACGTATGTTTTTTTGAATTTTCCGTCTTTTTGTTTTACCTCAACGAAAGGCATATCTTTACCGTTTTTCTTTTCATACTGAATCAGAGATTCATCAAGCAGCAATGCATTTTTCTTTGAACTGAGAACAATCTCACCGTTGGCAGAGAATCCGGCTCTGATGTATTCATTATTAGGATTAAAAACATCACCTTCAACAGGGAATTTAATAGTTCCGTTGTTGTCTTTCCCTTTCGGCGCAATCATCGTCAGCCTTCCGGGAAAAGTTTTGTTCTGAAGAGCACCGATTACAATATTCATATCCATTCCCTGCTTTAGTTTACCGGCCTGGGCTTCGTCTATTTCTCCTTGAAAAATCAATGAATTAAGATCTGCAATAGAACAAATAGTAGTTCCTGCGTTGAAAGAGTTAGCTTCGATCACCTGGCTTCCGACCTTTACAGGAACTTCAAGAACAGTTCCTGAAGCTTTAGAACGGATCTGCGTAGTAGCCAGCCCCTGCAATTCAGGAGTGGAACCGGTTTTTGCGATCAGCAAAGACTTTTGTGCGGTCACCAATTGCTGCTGTGCATTCTTCAAAGCCTGCTGTGTCGTATAAAGCTGCTGCTGTGCATTCAAAAATTCCTGCTTAGAAGCAACTCCTTGCTTATACAGCCTTTCCTGCATTTCATACTGTTTGCGCATATTATCAACATTGAGTTTTGCATTGTTGATCTGAAGCTGCTGATTATTCACATTCTGTTGTGCATTGTTTACTTCCGCAAGATTCGGAACGATTCTTACCGTTGCGATCAGTTGCCCGGCTTCTACACGGTCACCTTCGTCCACCAGAATTTTATCAATAATTCCTGCTATGTTTGGTTTTATTTCAATTTCCTCTTTTGGAATAATTTTTCCTGTTGCCATCACTTTGTCATCCATATTCTGAACGGTAGGTTTACGAGTAAGGAAAGCTTCGCTTTCTTTAGAATTGGATTTTACAAGATACCCGATCCCTGAGAACAGCGCCACTGCAAATAAAAGCCCCAAAACAATATAAATGGCTTTTTTCCAAGTGAATTTCTTTTTCATATGTATAGTTTATTTTATTATTTAAATAGTAAAAGTTAAAAGATTACCGTAAACTTATTCTGTTCTTAAAGCTTCAATAGGTCTTATTTTCACAGCTCTCTGTGCCGGTATCATCCCGATAATCAACCCTAAAAATACCATAACCGCCATCGCCGCAAACACATTTCCGTAATTGACCGTCGGATTATAGAACGGGAATGAATCCTGCCCCTGTGTCGCTATATTCAGAATCATCAGTACGAAAATACCGAACATAAAACCGAGGAGTCCTGACGAAAGCGTAATAACAACACTTTCAAGCAAAATTTGGTTTCTAACCTCCGAAGGCTTTGCTCCCAGCGCTCTTCTGATCCCTATTTCCTTTGTTCTTTCTTTTACGGTAATTAGAAGGATATTGGAAATAGCAATTACCCCTGCAAGAATCGTTAATGTTCCTACAATAATCGTAAGAAGCTGCATTCCTGTGAGGAAGCCCGTCAGTTTTTTAAATTCTTTTCCAAGGTTAAAACTTCCGAAAGCATTCGTATCTTCAGGAGACACTTTATTTTTAGATTTTAATTCGAGTTTTACATTCTCTTCCACTGCATTGGCGTCAACATTCGGCTTGCTTACAATGGCAAACATATCGATCTGATCTCCGACATTATACATTTTTGTATAAGTGGAAAGCGGAATAAAAACAGTCTGATCGTTTTCAAAACCACCACCTTTTTTCACCCTGAAGACCCCTATAACATTAAAAAATATCCCTTTAATATTAATTGACTTTCCGAGCGGATTTTCATTCTTTTTAGAATCGAAAAAGTTTTTATAGATTTCTTCACCAATAACGGCTACATTTTTATTTCCTGATACATCTGCATCGTTGATGTATCGTCCGTAGATCAGTTTTTTTTCTGATATTTTATTTCCTACAGGATAATCTCCGGTTAATGAATACGTTCCGCTTTTGCCATTTTTTGACATCGCTTCGCCGGGTGTTCCGGTGAAACTTCCTCTTGAGTTCTGAGGCGAGATATAATCGATATCGGAAATTTTTCTTTTCAGCATATCGATATCGGAAAGGTGGAGGTGCATCTGTCGTCCTTTAGGAAAACCTTCATAAGGAATGGATGTATTCTGCGCCCAAAGGAAAATAGAATTGGTAGCAAACCCTGAAAATAATTTGTCGAACCCATTTTCCATACCTTTTGCCGCACCGAGCAAACTTACATATAAAAACATACCCCAGCCTACCCCAATCATGGTAAGGAATGTCCGAAGCTTATTATTCCTGAGCGAATAATAAATTTCCTGCCAAGTATCTTTTTTAAATATTATATTCATTTTTTAACTGTCAATTGTCAATTCTTCGGGTCAATGGTCAATCTTTCTACAACTATAAATTCACTTGCGTTGCAAAATTCACCTTTAATTATTCTGTTCTTAATGCTTCAATAGGTTTTATTTTCGATGCTCTGTAAGCAGGAACAAATCCTGCAATCAGCCCGGAAAACACCAAAGCAATAAATGCCATGAAGATAGATCCCCAGCCCACACTTGGATCTTTTATAAAGTATTCTTCAAGGCTGTCACCGATCAGATGTAAGGCCAAAACTCCCAGTCCAACTCCCACAAAACCCGAGATTACAGTAATCACAACACTTTCCTGAACAATCAAAGCAACAATACTTCGCGGTTTTGCGCCGATTGCTTTTCTTACTCCGATCTCCTTCGTTCTTTCTTTCACGATATACACCATGATATTGCTGATTCCGATAATTCCGGCCGCTAGAGTTCCCAAACCTATAAATCCTACGATCCCCGTAAGCACCGCCATGAAAGCGAAGGTATCTTCCATATTCTGGGCATTGTTCCAGACTCTTACCCCATTTTCATCACTTGGAGCAACATTCTTTCTGGCCTTTAATTTTTCTTTAATTTCGTCACCATATTTAATAGCCTGTTGTGGAGTAAGCTTATCATTATAAGCAATATAATTAATACTCACCGTGTCGGAACCCTTTTTCATCTGCTGCAAAGTGGTGATAGGTACTGTAATATGCCTTTCATCCCAGTCGCCACCGTCATCCGAGAAAACGCCTACAACTTTAAAAATAGTTCCGTTGATATTTAATTCTTTCCCTACAGGACTTCCGTTTTTAATAAGATCCCGCTGAACCATTCTTCCGATCACGGCAACATTCTGTTTTCTTTCCAGATCTGTTAGTGTAAGGTATCTTCCGTCCAGCATTTTTCTGTTTTCAATGATCTTTTCTTCAGGACGTGCTCCGTTGATCTGATAATTACCACTTTCTTTACCGTATTTTACGAGTAAGTTAGCCGTATATCGGGGTGTTGAACTTCCTACTTTGTCTTTATCTATGCCGACCAGAAAATCATAATCATCGTTATTCATGGTCACAACTCTATCGGACTGAAGTCCTTTATAAGCTACGGTTGTTTTTCCTGTCACAATAGAGATCAGATTCTGTGCATCTCTCGCAAAACCTTGTGTGAAGGCATTTTGAAGCCCGGTTCCGATTCCGAAAAGAACAATGAAAATAAATAATCCCAAAGCCACGGTAAATCCGGAAAGTACCGTCCGCAATACATTACTGCGAATAGAACTGAATATTTCCTGCCAGCGATCTAGGTCGAACATAGTTTTTATTTTTTTTATGTTTTAAAAAAGTGAATTAGCATTGCTGTCAATTTTCTTCGAGTCAATCAACTTTGTTGTCAATTTTTACCATCCAAAATTTGCTTGCATAGCAAAATTGATTATTCACCATTCACTTTTTTAATCATTCCACTTAATAATATAAAAGTTGTCTTTACCAATTTTCCAATATTATCTAAATCTTCAGCTTTAGCATAGTTACTTTCCATAACTATATCAAAACACGAATCCAATTCAATCACAGAACCTCTTGCTATTTCAAAATATCTTTTTCTTTCCAGTTCAGATTTTCGTGAACAACCTTCGGTGATATTTAAAACTACAGAGGTTGAAGCTCTTCTTATTTGATCTGTCAAATTAAACTTTTCACATTTCGGAAGTTGAAACAAAATTTTATAACATTCAGATCGCAATTCTCTTGCAGATTTATAAACATCAAGTTTATAATGATTCAGATTTAAAAACATTTTTATTTTTTTTCGTAGTCATTTGTATTATGTGTGTCAATTTTCTTTAGTTAATAGTCAATTTATCTGTCCTTCTAAAAACTCACTTTGCAAAGCAAAAATTGATTATTCACCATTCACTGTTACAGCACTAACTGCTTGATAAACTGATCACTTTCAATGATGCCGTCTTTCAGAATAACATTTCGTTTAGTCTGTGCAGCCACATCAGGTTCGTGAGTTACGACAATAATCGTTTTTCCTTCATTATTGATTTCCTGAAGAAGTTTCATAATGTCATGAGTCGTTTTAGAGTCCAAAGCACCTGTAGGTTCATCAGCCAGAACAACTTTAGGATTTGTGATCAATGCCCTTGCAATAGCAACCCTCTGCTTCTGCCCCCCGGAAAGCTCGTTGGGTAAATGATTAGCCCACTGCGCAAGCCCTACTTTTTCCAAATATTCCATCGCTTTACGGTCACGCTCTTTTCTCGGGACATTCTGGTAATATAACGGAAGCGCAACATTATCCAAAGCAGTTTTATACCCGATCAGGTTAAAAGACTGGAAAATAAATCCTAAAAATTTACTTCTGTATTCTGCAGCCTTCACCTCCGACAGATGCTCAATAGGAACACCATCCAGCTCATAAACACCGGAATCTTTCTCATCAAGAATCCCTATAATATTAAGGAGTGTAGATTTTCCGGATCCGGAGCTTCCCATGATCGAGACAAATTCACCTTCACCAATGGTAAGGTTTATTCCCTTGAGAACATGCAGCTTGCTTTTCCCTGTATCGTACGACTTATGTAAATCCTGAATTACTAACATTAAGTAAGATTATGTTTTACCCAATAAGTAGATATAAATTTTAATTTGTTACGAAGAATAAAAAATTCTTTAATTAAATTATTGTTTAATATTTTTTCCTTTTATTCATAGTGATTTACACCAAACTGTTTAATATCAATCTGCTTATAACATACATTTTTAAAGGATATTCGTGTATAAGTCAATGCCTAAGCGGTTTTCATGTAAATGTGGAAAACTTTTAAGGTTAAAACTCAATCATTTAGTGTTTCACCCTTTTAAATACAGTTCTTGTTTTCTAACTTTGTACTTGTACATCACAAAAAGTAAAGCGCATCTGAGGTTGATAATTTTCAACCGTAAGCCACAACAAATCAACCTGTTGATTATTTTTTGAACTTTATCCACATTGATCTATTATTTAATTTTTTAAGACATTCTAAAAATATGGGAATTTTTGACAAGAGAGTAAGCTATAAGCCATTTGAATACCCTGAGGTTCTTCAATTCGTTGAAGCGATCAACAAATCGTTTTGGGTACACTCGGAAGTGGATTTCACCGCAGATGTTCAGGATTTTCATTCACAGCTGGAGCCGAATGAAAAACACGCTGTAAAAAATGCGCTTCTGGCTATCGCACAGATTGAAGTATCGGTAAAAACATTCTGGGGAAATCTGTACAACCATCTTCCAAAACCTGAATTTAACGGTTTGGGAGCCACTTTTGCAGAATGTGAATTCCGTCATTCCGAAGCATATTCCCGTCTGTTGGAAGTTTTAGGCTACAACGACGAATTTTTGAATGTCATTGAAATTCCTGCCGTAAAAAAGAGAATCGAATTTTTGTCAAATGTCCTGAAACACGCCAATTCCGCAACGCCGAAAGAATATGTTTCTTCTCTTTTGCTATTCAGTATCCTGATCGAAAATGTTTCTCTTTTCTCTCAGTTTGCCATCATTCTTTCTTTTACGAGATTTAAAGGATACATGAAAAATGTTTCCAATATCATCGCCTGGACTTCCGTTGACGAGCAGATTCACGCCAACGCCGGAATCTACCTTATCAATAAAATCCGTGAAGAACAGCCTGAACTGTTGACAGATTCTGATATTGAAGATATCTACACATTGGTTGATCAGTCAGTAGAACTTGAAGGAGAAATCCTTGACTGGATCTTCGAATTGGGAGAATTAAATGTTTTTTCAAAAGAGGATTTATTAAATTTCATGAAGTACCGTGTGGACGACAGTTTAAAGAAAATCGGCATGAACACAAGATACAATGTCACTCCGGAACAATATCGACCAATGGTCTGGTTTGAAGAGGAAGTTTTTGCCAATTCTATGGACGATTTCTTTGCTAAAAGACCTGTAGATTATACGAAACACGATAAGAGTATTACGGCGAACGATTTGTTTTAATTCATTTAATTCGGCGCGAGCGAAGCGAGCGTCAAAGCCGTTAGTATTAGCAATGTCATGCTGAGCCTGTCGAAGCATATTACAATCTTTTTAAAAAAAATATTATTAAAGCACAAAATTCCTGAGTATTAAAATCACTCAGGAATTTCGAAAATATAAACAACTATGGAAGAACAAAGCAACAATATATGGTGGCTCAATGAAGAGTCGGAGCAAATGCTTAACAGAGGTTATTTGCTAAAAGGAGAAACAGTAGAAGGCGCTATCGACAGAATTACTACGGCAGCAGCAAAAAGGTTGTATAAACCTGAGCTTCAGCCAGCTTTCAAGGAAATGATCACCAAAGGGTGGATCAGCTTTTCATCACCGGTCTGGGCGAATATGGGAACTCAGAGAGGTCTTCCTATTTCCTGTTTTAACGTTCACATTCCGGACAGCATTGAAGGAATTACCCACAAAATGGGAGAAGTTATCATGCAGACAAAAATCGGTGGCGGAACGTCAGGATATTTCGGGGAACTTCGTAACAGAGGAACTGCAGTAACCGATAACGGAAAATCTTCAGGAGCAGTTTCTTTCATGAAGCTTTTTGATACTGCCATGGACGTCGTATCTCAGGGCGGGGTGAGAAGAGGTGCTTTTGCAGCTTACCTTGATATCGACCACGGTGACATTGAAGAGTTTTTATCCATTAAAGATATCGGAAGTCCGATTCAGAACTTGTTTACAGGAATCTGCGTTCCGGATTACTGGATGCAGGACATGATTGAAGGTGATATGGAAAAACGTAAGATCTGGGCAAGAGTTCTGGAAAGCCGCCAGCAAAAAGGCCTTCCTTACATTTTCTTCACAGACAACGTTAACAGAAATAAACCGCAGGTTTACAAAGATTTAGGATTAACGGTAAATGCAAGTAATCTTTGCTCTGAAATCATGCTTCCTTCGACAATGGAAGAATCTTTCATCTGCTGTTTATCTTCCATGAATCTTGAATTGTACGACGAATGGAAAGATACGGATGCCGTAAAACTGGCCATCTATTTCCTGGATGCAGTTTTATCTGAATTTATTGATAAAACAGAAGGAAACTATTATCTTCAGGGAGCAAGAAATTTCGCGATGAGACACAGAGCCTTGGGATTGGGTGTTTTAGGATACCATTCTTACCTTCAGAAAAATATGATTCCTTTTGAAAGCTTTGAAGCAACACAATTCAATGCAAGAGCTTTCAGACGTATCAAAGAACAGGCTGAACAGGCTTCCAGAGAACTGGCAAACATTTACGGAGAACCTGAATTGCTGAAAGGATACGGACTGAGAAATACCACAACAATGGCCATTGCTCCTACAACTTCCAGCTCTGCGATTCTGGGACAAACTTCTCCGGGAATCGAGCCGTTCGCTTCTAATTATTTTAAAGCCGGCCTCGCAAAAGGAAACTTTATGCGTAAGAATAAATATCTGGCAAAATTATTAGAACAAAAAGGCCTTGATAATGAGGAAACATGGAGAACAATCATGTTGAACCACGGATCTGTACAGCATTTGAAGGAATTAACAGAAGAAGAGAAAGCAGTATTTAAAACTTTTAAAGAAATCTCTCCAATGGAGATTATTTCGCAGGCGGCACAAAGACAGCAGTATATCGATCAGGCTCAGTCACTGAACCTGCAGATTCCTTCCACAATGCCGGTAAAAGATGTCAACTATTTATACATCGAAGCATGGAAAAAAGGGGTTAAAACTCTTTATTATCAAAGAAGTTCTTCTGTTTCTAAAGAAATGATGGTCAACTTTGTTACCTGTACAGCTTGTGAAGCATAGGACTCTCAAATAGTAAACAATACATATTCACTTCAGCACGCTTTTCTGGCGTGCTTTTTTATTTTATATTTGTTAAAAGACTTAATCATTAAATATATCCAGATATGAAATTCGGACAAGTAGAAGATCCTTCGAAAATAGATTTTACGCTACCCAAAGATCACCCAAAAACAAAGGAAATTTTAAACCAAAATAAAAAAGGCCTGGAAAATATTTCCATCGGGTGTGCCAAATGGAATAAAACCGATCTCAAAGGGTTTTATCCCAAAGGGACAAAAGATGAACTAACGTATTACGCTACTCAGTTCAATTCCATAGAGCTTAATGCAACTTTCTACGGGATGCCTACTCCTGATCAGGTTCACACGTGGAAGGAAAAGACTCCCGATAATTTTAAATTTTTTCCTAAAATCACCAATACTGTTTCCCATTTCAGGAGATTAATTGACGTCACCGAACCGGTTACTCAATTTGCGACTTCCGTAATGCAGTTTGATGAAAAATTAGGAATGGTATTTCTTCAGCTTCATGATAATTTTAAACCTAAAGATTATGACAGATTGGAAAAATTCGTTAAAGACTGGCCCAAAGAAGTCCCGCTCGCCATTGAATTAAGAAATACCGAATGGTTTACCAATGAGAATATTCTGAATACTACCTGTGAACTTTTTGAAACCTACAATGTTACCAATATTATTGTAGACACAGCAGGCAGAAGAGACATGCTGCATATGCGTCTCACAACACCGACAGCATTCATCCGATACGTGGGAGCCAATGCTGACAGTGATTATGCGAGATTGGATGATTGGATGAAGCATCTTACGAAATGGAAGAAAGAAGGCCTGCAAAATGTTTACTTTTTTGTACACCAGAATATCGAAAAAGCCTCACCTCTTCTCTCCGCTTATTTTATCAAAAAAATGAATGAAGAATGGAAAACAGACATTCACATCCCTAAAATGGCAGTCGAAAGTACGGGAACATTATTTTAAGAACTGATAATTTTTAACTTCACTTACTTTTTAGAAGAATGATTTTCATTAAATATAATTTTTAAAAGAAAAATAATTCGGGTTTTTAGCAGAAAAAAAAATAATCAAGAAAGTCTTTTTTGTATTCTGATAATGATTAAATTTAGAGAGGATGATAATCTTTACTGAATGTCGAACAATCTAAAAACACATTATTATGGAAAATGAAATTTGCAAAATAAACATCTCTACAAACTTTCTGAATGACGAATACACTTTTTACAACAATGAGACAATAAAAAGAGTGTATGATCATAACAGCTTGAGTTCTGATGTAACTGAATGGGTAGAGCCTAAGCAAATCAGCAAACAAAATAAAGACAAAATCATTAAAAAGTGTCCCGAAGAACTCAAGGAAAAAATAATGCTGATTTTAGATTATCCCTAATGTATTCTTTATTTTAAAATAATTCATCGTGTCCCGGTTTAAAATCGGGACTTTGGCTATTAAGACATTTGTAAAAGCGAGGTGTTTTCAGTTTTAACAATAACAGCAATAAAGATCAGTATCAAAACTAATTATTCTTACTCTCAATCTCCTGAATCCTCTTCTTAATAAAATCCGTGGGGCGTATCCCATTGATCTCATAAAACAAATCGGAGAAGTTTTGGCGGGAGGCGATTCCGCATTCTTTGGCGAGGGTTTCGATATTGTATTTAAGGTATTTTCTGTCTTCAAAAAGTAAATTGGTGATGTAATTGATCCTGAGCTGGCTGAGGTATTTGTTAAAATTCCCACCTTTATGTTCATTAATGACCTGGGAAAGATAGCTGGAATTTGTTCCCAGCTGTGAAGCTAGTTTACTGATGGTAAGACCTTTTTGAATAAAACCTTTTTTATCTTCAAATAATTTCAGCTTTCTGAGCAGCTCTTCTACTTTTCTTTCGTGAAGATTGGTTCTTTTTTCCTCTACAGCAACAATAGGAGCTTCCGAAATATTTTGCTCTTTTGCAAATTTCTCTTCAAGTAAGATGTATTGCTGTTTGATTACTTTTGCTTTTTTCTGTTTTTTGTTAAACAGCATGATAAGTCCGATCGCCCAGATAATCAAAAGTATAATAACAACGGTTACCAGGTAATTGATTTTCTGAAGTTTATTTTTTTCATCCAGCAATGTTTTAGTATCATAATCTTTATGGATCTTCGTAGACAGATAACTGAAATCTTTCGACATGACACTGTCTGCCTTCAGCAACTGACTGGTATAATAGAGCTGCAGTGCCTGATTTTTATTCTTTTTGCTGTAGTCGATCAGGATCTCATAATTTTCCCTAAGCTCCGGAAGAAGAAACTGATGCTTATTAAAAATCGAATCGATCTTTTTGAAGTAACCGAATGACCTTTTAGTATCCTTCAATCCAAGGTAACTTTTACCGATAAAGAAATAATTAACCGAAAGTCTCGCAAAATCCCTGCTGTTTACAATCGAAGGCAGAGACTGATTAAGATCCGATAATGCAAGTTTATAATGTTTGTCTCTATATTCAGAAATACCTTTTGACAAAAGAAAATAGGCTTTTTCCTGCGCATAATCGTTACTGTTGCCGACTTCAGAAAGTCCTTTTTCTATGGCTGCATCCACTTCCTTATTTCTCCCTAAATGCCTGTAGCATATAATCAACTGATGAAGACTATTGAGATATCCTTTTTTATTGTTATAGATTTCATTCGGATGAAGGTTCAATTTTGATTTCTCTCTATAATGTGTAAGACATTTACCGAATAATTCAGCAGCTTCATCATAATATCCTAAATAGCTTTTCACCACGCCAATATGATACAGATTCTGGTATTTCAAGTATTCATTTCTGGTATTTTTAGAGTATTCGTATGCTTTCAGATACTCATTGAGTGCCAGCTGATATTTTTTGTAATTGTAATAATATATGACTCCCTTATCAATATGGGCGGTAATAAGAAGATCTTTATCCCGGGAAAGGTTTGCTGCCCAAACCATACTGTCGGCATATTTTAATTTTTGTTCATCAAGGAAGGCGTAAAAAATACCATCTTTATATCCCTGAACCAGTTTTTCATAGTTCTTTTCCTTTTTTGCTTTATTAATATATGGCTGAATATAGAGAAATGCTTTAGCATCATTCTCTTCCATATTTTCATATTTGTTTCTGAGCTCATAATACTGACTATGCGATTCCTGAGAAAAGAATAACCCGAACCAAGCGGTACAAAATAAAAGAAATAGTTTTTTAATCACCTTAGTATCATTCATTATAAACAACGGTCAAAATTACAAAAATTGAGCGGTTTTTCTCAAACAAGTTTGAATTATTATCAAGGATCGAATTATTTCTATTTTACAAATATAAAAACTGATAGTCAATATTTTAAATATTCTTCTCGTACGAATTATGACGTCTTTATTTATGAATAATGACAACAATTGCTTTCATAATTCATTATAAGATGATATTTTTGAATACAGAAATTTACAGAAGAAAAATAATGCTTTTGTTTTCGAACTATGACAAGGCTTACATAAGATATAAAATAGCCTTACATCAGAAGGGTAAAAACTAATAACCGTAAAAACATAGTGAGTCAATAAATAATTTCGCCACCTTCCTTAACAGGGAAATTACTTTTTTGGGGGAGGTTGGTTTTTTAAAGTTAATTTCAAAACTAATAACCATTTTTTTTAAGGTATCAACCATATCATAATTAACTGCGCACACATCCTGCAGATCAATTTAATAAAAGGTTTATGAATCTTTTTATTAAAATTCAGTTTTAATCGAAAAGAGACTGGTCCCTTTCGGGCAGTCTCTTTTCTTTTTAAAACATTAAGGATTTATAATCACTTCCAGCCTCCGCCTAAGCTCTTATAAATGTCAACAACTGTACTCAGCTGTTTTTGTTTAGCTTCCACCAGCTCCATTTTGGCATCCAGGGCATCTCTCTGATTAAGGAGTACTTCCAGATAATCTGCCCTTGAATTCCTGAAAAGCTGATTAGCTATATCTATCGATTGTTCCAAAGCTTTTGTTTCTTCAGACTTTAGTTTATAATACTGATCAATATTTTTGACTTTAGACATTAAATTGGCCACATCCAGATACGCATTCAGAATCGTTTTATCATATTCGTACAGAGACTGAATCTGTCTTGCATCGGCAGTCTGAAAATTGGCTTTTATTGCGCTTTTGTTAATCAGCGGACCTGCTAATTCACCTACCAGACTTGCAGCCATCGATTCAGGCAACTTAACTAAATAAGACGGTTTAAAGGCTTCCAGTCCCAATGTTGCGGAGATTTCCAATGTAGGATAAAATTCTTTTCTGGCTGCCTCAACATCTAATTTTGCAGATTTTAATTCCAATTCAGCTTGCTTGATATCCGGACGGTTAGCCAGCAGCTGTGAAGGAATTCCGGTATAGACCGTTTGCGGAAGTGTAGTCATAAAATCATCTTTCGATCTTACAATAGGTTGAGGGTAACGGCCACACAACGCGTTGATTTCATTTTCCTTTTCGGTAATCTGCTGACGGATGGTGTATTCCGTTGCCTTGGATTTTGCCAGTTCAGCCTCAAACTTCTTTACTGCCAATTCGGTAGCTGCCGCTGCTTCTTTTTGAATTTTTGAAATTTCAAGAGCTTTCTGCTGAAGTTTTGTGTACTGCTGGATGATATCAAGCTGATTGTCTAACGCCAGCAATTCATAATAATTATCAGCAATCTCTTCAATCAGATTAGAAAGAACGAAGTTTTTACCTTCTACTGTTGAAAGATAATGTGCTATTGCTGATTCCTTTTCTGTTCTGAGTTTTTTCCAGATATCAATTTCCCAGTTGGCCATTAAACCGCCTTCAAAATTCCCCAGTGGATCCGGCATTTCTTTTCCGGGTTCAATTTCTGTAGTGGCATCGCCCGCCCCTTCGCTGGTATAACGTCCTGCTTTTTTCACTCCTGCTCCGATTCCTGCAGAAACAGCAGGTGTTAATCTTCCTTTTTTAGCTAAAACACCACTCTTTGCAATTTCAATTTCCTGTAAAGTGATCATCAGCTCCTGATTATTTTTTAGAGCCGTTTCAATTAGGGAAACTAAATTAGGGTCAGTAAAAAACTGTCTCCAGGGAGTTGTCCCGCTGTTATTATTGGCATCACCCTGATCTTCCTGATTGAAGTTCTGAGGCACATTTTCTTTTACCTCGTCTTTTATGACGGTCGCCATAGGCGCCTTACAGCTCGCTAAAACAAGCGATAAGGCGATGGCTGCTATATATTTATTATAAATCTTCATGTTTGTCATCGTGTTGATACGGTTCTGTTTGTTCTGTTAAAGGATTTTCTTCTTCATATCTCGCCAGTTTCGACCTTTCGGCAATAGTTCCGAAGATGTAGTACAATCCAGGAATAATCATTAATCCGAAAATAGTTCCGATAAGCATACCTCCCGCTGCTGCTGTCCCAATCGTTCTGTTACCGATAGCACCCGGCCCGGTAGCGATCACCAACGGAATCAAACCTGCAATGAACGCAAATGATGTCATCAGGATCGGACGGAAACGGATAGCCGCTCCTTCGATAGCTGCCTGAGCCACAGGAATACCTTCTTCAGCCTTTTTCTGTACGGCAAATTCCACGATCAGTACGGCATTTTTACCTAAAAGACCGATCAGCATGACCATTGCTACCTGAGCATAGATATTGTTTTCCAGCCCTAATAATTTTAAACATAAGAAAGCTCCGAAAATACCTGTCGGCAACGATAAGATTACCGGTAATGGAAGGATAAAACTTTCATACTGCGCAGAAAGAATAAGGTAAACGAATCCTAAACACACCAGGAAAATAAATATTGCTTCATTCCCACGGCTTACTTCATCTTTGGAAATACCCGCCCAGTCGATTCCGAAACCTCTCGGAAGTGTTTTATCTGCCACTTCTTTAATTGCTGCAATTGCCTGTCCTGAACTGTATCCCGGTGCCGGCGTTCCACTTACTTCGGCGGAGTTGTACATATTGTGTCTTGTAATCTCCGATAAACCATAAACCTTTTCCAAATGCATGAAATCTGAATACGGAACCATTTGATCTTTATCATTTTTAACATAAAGCTTTAATAAGTCACTTGGCAACGCACGATATTGCGGCCCCGCCTGAACGATCACTTTATATGGTCTGTCGAAACGGATGAAACTGGTCTCATAGTTGGAACCTATCAATGTTGATAAATTATCCATTGCATTCTCAATTGTAACCCCTTTCTGTTCGGCTAAATCATTATCCACCCTTAACATATACTGAGGGAAACTTGCAGAATAAAATGTAAATGCAGACCCCAACTCGGGACGTTTTTTCAGCTCACGCACAAAATCGTTGCTTACTTTCTCCATTTTCTGATAATCTCCGCTTCCTGCCTTGTCTAAAAGACGAAGTTCAAAACCACCGGCTGCACCATACCCGGGAATTGACGGTGGCTGGAAGAATTCTATATTGGCTCCCGGAATATTTTTGGCTTTTTCTTCAAGCTTTTCGATGATTTCCGCAGCAGATTCTTTACGATCTTCCCAGCTTTTGAGGTTAATCAAACAAGTACCGGAGTTGGAACCTGTACCTTCAGTCAGAATCTCATATCCTGCCAGTGAAGAAACAGACTGTACTCCATCGATATCTTCAGATTCTCTTAGCAATTCTTTAGCAATCTGGTTGGTTCTCTCCAATGTAGATCCCGGAGGTGTCTGGATAATCGCATAAATCATCCCCTGATCTTCAGCCGGAATAAATCCTGAAGGAAGCGAATTGCTCAGGAAAAACGTACAGGCACAGAACGCTAATAATAAAGGTAAAGTGATGGTTTTCTTTTTAACCGTTTTATTCAGCATTTTTTCATACTTCCCGGCTCCTTTGGTAAACAAATTATTGAATTTATCCAAGAAAATGGTGATTGGAGTTCTTCTTTTCGGTTTCCCGTGATTATTCTTTAAAATTAAAGCACATAAAGCCGGCGTCAATGTTAAAGCTACCACTCCCGAAAGGATAATCGCCGAAGCCATCGTAATCGAGAACTGGCGATAGAATACCCCAACCGGTCCGGACATGAAGGCAATCGGAATAAATACGGATGCCATTACCAAAGTGATTGCGATAATTGCTCCGCTGATTTCATGCATTGCTTCTTCTGTTGCCTTTAAAGGAGATAAATTCTTTTCCTCCATCTTGGCGTGAACTGCCTCAATAACCACAATCGCGTCATCGACTACGACCCCAATCGCCATTACAAGCGCAAAGAGCGAGATCATATTTAATGTAATTCCGAAGGCTGACATCACGGCGAATGTACCGACTAATGACACAGGAACCGCCAGCGCAGGAATCAATGTTGATCGCCAGTCACCCAGGAAAAGGAATACCACAATAGCCACCAAAATAAATGCTTCAAACAAAGTATGAACTACTTTTTCAATAGAAGCGTCCAGGAATCTTGATACGTCATAACTGATGTCATAATGCATTCCTTTCGGGAAAGTGGTTTTCTGAAGTTCCTCCATCAAAGATTTTACATTTTTGATAACATCGCTTGCATTGGAACCATAAGATTGCTTTACAGTGATCGCTGCAGAAGGTTTTCCATTTAATGTAGAATAAATATCGTACATAGATGAACCAAACTCAATATTGGCTACATCTTTTAATCTGATAAATTCTCCGTCGGATTTTGCTTTAAGGATAATGTTTCCATAGTCCTTCTCGTTGTTGTAACGTCCCGGATATTTCAGAATATACTCAAATGACTGTGAACGCTTTCCTGAACTTTCCCCCGTTTTACCCGGAGAAGCTTCTAAACTTTGTTGATTTAATGCTTCCATCACTTCATCTGCTGAAATGCTGTAAGCCGTTAAACGGTCAGGTTTCAACCATATACGCATGGCATACTCCCTTGTTCCCAGGATATCTGCAAAGCCGACACCGCTTACCCTTCTCAATTCAGACATCACATTGATATCTGCATAGTTGAAAAGAAACTTTTGGTCAGCTTTCGGATCGTCACTGTATAAGTTAATATACATCAACATATTAGGTTCTTCCCGCGTTATTTTCACACCTTCACGCACCACTAAAGGCGGAAGTTTATTTACGACTGAAGATACACGGTTCTGCACGTTTACTGCGGCTACGTTCGGGTCTGTTCCCAAGTCGAAAACTACCTGAATGGACGCTTCTCCGTCGTTTCCGGCATCAGAAGTCATATATTTCATACCGGGTACACCGTTTAATCCTCTTTCCAACGGAATAACCACGGATTTAATCAACAATTCGTTGTTGGCACCGGGATATTCTGCCGTGATATTTACCTTTGGTGGTGAAATAGAGGGAAACTGTGTAATCGGTAATTTTAACAGTGATAAAACTCCCATGAAAACTATAATCAGAGAGATTACGATAGACAGAACAGGTCTGCGAATGAATTTCTTAAACATAAAAATAATGATGAATTATTAATGATTAATGATAGATGATACTTTTGAACATTTGACCGATCAATTATCGATTATCAATTATCATATATTTTTTACTCTGCTTTTAATTTTAATGAATTAAGAACTTTCTTCGGATCCTGGAATTTTGTCTGAACTTTCTGATCGTCTTTCACTTTCTGAACACCTTCCAAAAGGATCTTATCACCTGTTGCAAGGCCGGAGCCCACTACATAAACATCAGGAAGCTCATAAGCCACTTTAATATTTTTAGATCTTGCGACTCCGTCTTTACCAATTACAAATACATACTTCTGATCCTGGATTTCATAGGTAGCTTTCTGAGGGATGATTAAAGCATTTCTCAACGGCAGGGTCATTCTCACTTTTCCTGTTTCACCATTTCTCAGCAGTTTATTGGGATTCGGGAACTTTGCCCTGAAAGCAATATTTCCGGTTTCATTGTCAAACTCTCCTTCAATAGTCTGGATTTGCCCTTTTTCGGGAAGCAATTCTCCGTTTGCCATTAGCAGGCTCACCTCGTTGCTTCCTCTGTCTGCAGCGTGCATCTGATAACTAAGATATTCAGGCTCAGAAACATTGAAATAGCTATACATATTACTATTGTCTGAAAGTGACGTCAATAAATCACCTTCGTCAATAAGGCTTCCCAACTTACGGGGAATTCTGTTGATAATCCCTGAAAACGGAGCTTTGATGTCTGTAAACGAAAGATGGATCTGCGCCAGCTTTGCTTCTGCATTGGCGGCATCCAGTTTAGCTTTAGCCATTGCTCTCTCGTTTTTGGAAACGATGTTGTTGCTGGCCAGTGTACTTGCATTTTTCAGCTCTATGGAGGCCTGCTCTACTTCGGCTTTCGCTTTCATGAGTTCCGCCTGATAAAGCTGCGGCATAATTCTGAATAAGGTCTGGCCCTGATGTACAAACTGACCTTCATCTACGTAGATCTTCTCCAGGAAACCTTTTTCCTGTGCACGGATTTCAATGTTTTTTACAGATTGAATCTGAGCTACATATTCTTTATCAATCACCGTATCCATCACTACAGGGGAGGTCACGGGATAGACTGTAGCTTCTTCTTTTTCTTCTTTTTTCTTGTTACAGCTGAACAATAAAAGACTGCTTAGCGCAATGCTTGCGACAACTCTTTTGATCATAATTCTAGAGTTTATATAAATCGTTAATGTTTTAATAGGAAGGTGGTAATAAGGATTTTGCGATGCAGTGATTACCGACAGATACAACGCAGTGTATTCTCCGCCGAGGGTGTCAGCAGAAAAAGAAAGTTGAAAAATGGGTTTTATATTCTGATAGAACGGATCAGAATGAATCTTTTTACATGAGAAAATTCAGAAAGTAAACCTTGAATTGTCGGCTTTGATGTTTTGAAACTTTTTAGGCCAAAAATATATACGAGTGTAAAAATACTTGCAAAAACAGCAATTGCCTGAAAACTATCTGAAAACTGTAAATCATCCTCAGTAAGCTCGATAGAATACAGATTTCCCGCATCATCAATAGTTTGCTGAATAGAAAGCTTTTCGTAAGTTTGGTTTAATTTATTGGATTTTTTTGGTAAATTCTGAGAAGTATGTCCCGTATAATCGTTTTTCAACGTTCTGACATTGATCTTGCTTTCCACAACGAAAAGAAGAAAAAGTGCTGTCAAAAAATATACTATATAGTTTCTCATAATTTCAAGGCACAAAGGTAGGTCTTACTTGTACTACTTTTCAAAAAAAATATAACATTAAGCTTCTTTGTTAACGATATTTAACATTTCTTTAAAATAGCTGAATGATATCAATTTTAAACTTTAAAATATGTTTTTGATATAGCCACAAAGCTCATTTACAGAATTTTAAAAGTTAATTTAAGTAATAATAATCTTTATGGCACTGCATTTGCTTAAAATACAAGCATTGAAAAAATACTTATAAATGTTAATTATTCATAACTATCCTTACTTACTTCAATAGTAATAAAGTAATCAATTGTTCAAAGAATCGTATAGTGAATTATTTATAAATATGATTTTTATTAATTACTGAAATGCGTTTTATTCACTACTTCTTCTTGATTTATTAATCATAATCTACTTATGGAAATTTTATACAAGAATATTTGAGTTATTGTTTTTATGAAGAATATTTATTAATAATTTATAATTTTTTAACACATTATCTTTAATTAAATTGTAAATTTATAGATATTAACACCATACCAATGAATCACTTTAAAGTCACTTACTATGAAAAAGCTACTCAGGGTCTCGGCCATTTTAATGGTTTTTATATTAACAGCATGTAAACATCAGGCAAAAGATGAAGAAACAAATCTTAAGACTGTTGTGACCGAAAATGCAGATACCAATCAGGATAAAATCACAAAGGATATTTTTACAGATGAATATGGAGAGCAGCTTGAAATTGTAATGAATGAAACCAAAAATACCCTTATTGTAAGGCTGGGCGGTAAAACCTATGAACTTAAAAAAAAGGATGAATTGCCAGATTACACGGCAAGTGATGCAAATTTTCAATACTCCGATATAAGAGGTGAAATCACTTTTCTGAATAAAGATTACAATATGGTATTATTTCACCATAAAAAAAGTAAACCGTCTGCCGATACAAAAATGGCTTCATATTAAAATCTAAAAGGCTATCAAGGATATTTATTCTTCTCCCCTAGCAATAATAAACACATCCATATAAACGAGAACACTTTTGCCTTAGGCAGAAGTGTTCATTCTTTTATACTATTTCTTCTTGTAAATCATGCAGCAAATCAATAAAATAATATTGACAAGAACCGCAAAAGCATTGGAAAGAATGATCGGAAGTTCATCCTTAATAAAACCATACCAAACCCAAAGCGAAAGTCCGGTAATGAGTACAAGAATCATTGTCCATGACAGATCTTCAGCATTCTTTTCTTTCAAAACTTTTATAAGTTGCGGAATCATTGATACTGATGTTAAAACACCCGCAATAATTCCCAGAAGATTCTCATCCATATTTTTATCTTTTAATCAAGATAAGAATTTCCGGGGATACATACAATGATTATAATCCGGGAGACTTAAAATCTGTCCAGAGAAACTTCTTCATGCAAAGGAATATTGTTTTCTATAAAATCGTAAAGGCTTTTTGAAAAGTAACATCCATTGAGAATTCCTCTGGCACCAAGTCCGTTAAAAACATACATATTTTCATGCTCACGATGTCTGCCAATAATCGGTCGTCTGTCTTTTACTGTAGGTCTGAAACCGAAATTGACTTCTGAAATACTGAAATTGGCAGGATAAAATTCTTTCAGTCCGTTCGTCAGCTGCTCCACTGCAGAATCATCCACCTGATGATGAAGCTGCTCCCTGTCGTAAGTTCCTCCATAAAAATATATTTTTTCATTTAATGGAAAAAGGAAATGTTTCTTTTTAATGGTAATATTTTCAGGGATCGGCTGTGAAAGTTCAACTTTGATATGATGTCCTTTATTGGGATTAACAGGAATATCCGAGAAAAATGGATTATCTTTAACACCCATTCCTTCACAAAATAATATATTTTTATATCTAAAGCTTTTGTAGATGTTATCAGAAGTATTTAATGCTGTATAATTAAACTTTTCTTTTACAATATGGTTTCCGGTTTCTAAAAACTTAAATATATCCGTGAAAAATCCATTAACATCAAGTCTCGCTGACCGATTGACCTTTCCTGACTGATAATCGTTTTTTACCACATCTAAATGATCAAAATTTTGATCTAAAAAATTTTTAAGTTCGTCATTTTCTGATTTTTTAAGCCAAAGCTGTTGCTCTTTTTCATCATGAAAAATTCTGTGAATCGGAGCATCAATCAAATAATTTTTACCTGTATATTTTTCAATTTGTTGCAAAGTTTCTTTTAAAAAATCGATCTGTTCCTGAGCCTTCCAGAAAGTGGTAAACTTTTTAAGAACTACAGGATTAATAATTCCTGCAGAAATCTGGGAAGCACTTTTCTTTTCTTCCGAAACCAGTATAAACGATTTGTTATTGATGATAAGCTGGTGGGCGAAAAAAAGCGCGGCGTAGCCATCGCCAACAATGATATAATCTACATTCTCCATAATAAAAAAACCTGAGTAAAAATACTCAGGTTTTCTATAATTATCAAGTGAAATCTTAGTAATTCCACATATCATTTTCCATTTGCAGAATTTGTTCTTTAATTCTGTCACTTTCCTCCAACTGTTCATCCGAATCTCTCGGGATATAGTCTTTGATAACTCCATCACCAAGACCGGTAGAAGATTTAAAGATCACAGAAGAAAATCTTCTCGCATTGATCAAATCATCAAAAGAAAGATCTGCAGAGGTATTTTTTCTGTTGTAAACATAATTGTTAGCCAAAATATCTCTTGCATTTGGATAATATACCCAGAAAAGATCAATAAGATCATTAGCTCCTTCGATCGGCTGCCCATCCGGGCCAACTCTACCAATCATCTGAGGGTCAGGACCCATTGCAGCAATACCTAAAGGTCTGTACTTCAATTGTCCATCTCTCTTATCAATAAACCACATTCCAAATACTTTCAAAACTTTAACTTTATCAGTAGTTGTTTCATAAATGTCAGTAAGCTCTTTTTTCTCCTGCTCAGTTAATTGACGTCCGCTATTAAGGATGTTTACCGCCTCATCATCAACACGCACACTTACCAATCTGTCTTTGATTTGCTGAGGAGTAAGTCTCGTAACGAAGTTTTCATCATCATAAACTTCCTTAATATCACCATTCATTGCGCCATCAAGTAAAAGTTTATACAAAGATTTTGTTTCTGTAGACAATAATCCATCAGGATTATTATAATAGAAAGGCTGATTGATTTTGTCGTTCATATCAATAACCTCCCAAACAAACATGCTTTTCAGGATATCCTTTTCATCAACAAATCCGTATTCCAAAGGTTTTACTGTTTTGTCGATAACCGTATCTCCTACTTTCATTTTGTTCTCAGCTCTCATTTTTCTGAATTCTTCAGGAGAAGAAGCATTCAGGATAGTCTGGGAGAATGCAAATCCCGAAACTAATACTAAAAAACTGCTAATATATTTTTTCATAATACTCTATTAATTTTATTGGATATTAATTAATACTGGTGAAATATTTCCAATTCTTTGATCTCCTAAACCAACAGCTGTCGCTTTAATATCAAAGATATAAACACCATCTCCAGGTCTTAGATTTCTAAATAATCCAGAAGCAGCCTGTAGTGAGTTACCCTGAATTTGTAAAGCCGCTCTACCAGGTACTCTAACCATGAACGAAGTCACGTTGAAAGATACAGGGAAGTCAAAGTCAGGAATCACAGCAGACAGAGATTGATTCTCAACTGATCCCGCAGGCATCGGTAAAATATTTTTACCTCTGATCTGTCCTTGTGGCGGTGGTACATTTTTAATTCGATATTCAAATACCTGAGAAATTGATTTTCCGTAAGGATCTGTTCCAGATAACGTAATCTTCAATATATTTCCTGCACCTGGTTTAACATTCCACTTACCAGGACCAGTACTCTTAACTGCAGCTCCCGGAGCAGATAATGAAAGTTTAGCATTATCAGCACCTAAGATAGATCCAGAAACTGGATTATCAAGACCTCTGTACATTACATTCATTTTATCAGCTGAAAGCAATAAACCTTTCTGAAGTTTTACTTCCTGAGGACCGGCAATTACATTATAAGTATGTGTGAACGGGAAGTTTTGTGCTTTTCCTGTAGCATCTGTTAATGTAATATTTCCACTTAAAGTGTGTTCTCCAATTCCACTTGTATTTAATGTTGCATATCCTTTACCATTTTCCTGTCTTCCTACACCTGAAATACTGATTTTGTTACTGTTAGAATAATTTCCTAGCATTACAACAGCTTCTGCAGGTTTTCCTGCAACAACATCTACAGGAGCTGACACGATAGCCTCATAGCTTGTAAACTTGATGCTTGCATCTACTTTTTCCTGTAATAATAATGCTAATGCATCAGACTGTACGTTTCTTGCATCATTCTGAATAATTTCAAGATTAGACAAAGCGGCAATAAGCGGCTGATGATAGAATTTGTTCTGCAACCAAGTCTTATTGTTAGGTGATTGTCCCTTAGGATATTCAGCGATCAATGATTTGTTTGCTCTGTCAATTAAATCTTTTAACTGAGGATCATTTCCAAAAGTTGCATTGATAAAGTTTCTTACATCATCAATTTTAGCTTTCAGTTCTATAGCTCCTTTTGATGCAGAGTTTTCATCACCATCTTTAAAGAAGTATGTCGTAGTTGCCTCATTGTTGTTAAGTGCAGAGAAGTTTTCGCTAACATCAACTAATTTTTTTGTGTTAGGATCTCTCTCTACGAATTCAGATTCTTTTTTTAATTTGTCTTTAATCTGATCAGCATGCGATACCAAAGCATTGATTTTCTCTTTCAGCTTTTGATATTGCTGCCAAGGCTGAGCATAAGTATCCGGTACCTGCTGAGCTTTAGCCTCCAAAGTTTTTTCAAAAATATCTTCGTTCTTTTTTTCAGTTAATAAACGAGTATCTTTTAAAGCAACTGTAGAGTCATAATATGATCTGATGATTTCCGCATCAATATTTAGAGCCATCATCGCGATGAAAACCAAATACATTAGGTTGATCATCTTCTGACGAGGTGTCTGTTTTCCTTGTGCCATTCTTTTCTTTTTGTTTTAGATTAAGTAGTTAAATTTTAGAAATGGTTAAGGAATTAAGACTTCATAGCAGTCAACATACCACCATAAACTCTGTTTAAGTTATTTAAATTAGATGTTAAACCTTGTAATTCTTGATTGAATTTTTCTGAATGTTCAACAGACTTTTGCATATCTTCTACGTACTTTTTAGCAAAATCAGACTGCTTTTGTCCGTTTTCCAACTGCATTGCATAAAGAGCATTCATGCTTTCCATATGCTGAGCAGCTTTGTTTAGTTGGTCATTATATTTATGAGTAGAAGCAGATACATCTACCGTTTGGTTGATCTGGTCAACAGAGCTTGAAAATTTATCAATACCAGATCTTAATCTTTCAAATAACTGAACGTCTAATTTAGCGTCCTGAAGCATTTTATCCAATTTACCTGAAAGAGAATTTTCAAGTTCAGCAAAATGATCTACAGTATTTCTAGATGTTACATTAGAATGTAACGGATTTGGATTAGCATGTTTATCTAATAATTCAGGATATACATTTTCCCAAGCATAAGACTCTTCAGTTTTTGGCGGGTCGAAGGCAAAGATAATGAAGATGATTGCTTCCGTAATAAGTCCCACTGTAAGAGCAACGTTACCTGTAATAGGCCCAATATTGATGTGAGTAATTTTAAGCCAAGCTCCAAGAATTACAATTGCAGCACCGAATGAATAAAAGAAATTCATCCAAGCATCTTTAGTCTTAAACATATAAGTTAGTTTTTTTTAGTGTTAAATTGTTATTAAAAATGGTTTGATTAAATTATCTGTTAACTCTTCTTGGTTTAACAGCAGCTTCGGGAATGTCCTGTACAGTTCTGAACCCGATATAGCTTCTTGCTGAATCTTTTCTTTCCCAGTCTCTCGCACCAGTCATCAGCATGTATCCTACATCTTTCCAAGATCCTCCTCTTACAGATTTCTTATTATCCGTTTTGTCCTTTGTAGAAGGATTTAACGTAGATGAGAAACCGTATGATGAATTGTTATAAGCAGATTCTGTCCATTCAGAAACGTTTCCAGCCATATCAAATAATCCAAACCCATTTTTCTTAAATTTCTTTACCGGAGCAGTATATGTATAAGTACCTTTTTTATCATCTTCCATGTAATTACCTCTCTTAGGTTTGAAGTTTGCCAGGTAGCAACCTCTGTCATCCATCAAGTAAGGACCACCCCAAGGATAAGTAGCGTTTTGCATTCCGCCTCTTGCAGCATATTCCCATTCGATTTCCGTAGGAAGTCTGAAGATTAATGGTTTTTGCTTTCTTCTTTTTAAACTTTCGTTATAATCAGATTTTAATTTAGTTCTGAAGTTACAGTAAGCTCTGGCCTGATCCCAAGTCACCCCTACTACAGGATAATCTTTGTAAGCCTTGTGCCAGAAGTACTGTTCGAACAATGGCTCGTTATAAGCAAAGTGAAAATCTTTTACCCAAACCGTTGTATCAGGATAGATAGCGATACTTTCGCTTCTCAGATAGTTTACACCTCTTTCTTTTTCAGCAAGAGCAGCATCCATATCTCCCCATCTGTAGGTATATTTAAGCTTACTAACATCAAGGATTCTTTCATTTCCAACTCTGGAAGAAGCAGGAAGATACATTGACTCAAGAACCTCTGCATATTCTACGTCAGGATATTTTGACACATTCCAGTGCAATGGAACTTTCCAGTCAATTTTCTTTGTAGGATCGAAGCTGCTTTCATCTCCGCCTCCCTGTGCTTCTAAATATTCCTGATATGGTGTTAAGTTTTCTTCTTTTTGGGCAAGATATGCATAATCTCCTATACTTGTACCCCTTCCTTTACCTTCACCACCTTCTCCGGCAGCTTCAGCAAGAAGAGTTCTTGCGATAGAATCTCTTACATAATTGATAAAAACTCTGTATTCTGCATTAGTAGTTTCCGCTTCATCCATGAAGAAAGAAGAAACGGTAACAGTTTTCGCCTGAGCTTTTTCAGGACTGTTTGTGAAATCCTGATCTGTTAAACCAGCCACAAATGAACCTGCAGGAATTGCAACCATGCCGTATGGTCTTTCTGCAACAAATGATTTTGTTTTTTCTCTTGGTATCAACTCTCCTTTTGTTCCTGGTTTCCCCACAGAAGAAGTACCACCACCTGAACAAGATACCGACGCTACTGACGCAGACAATAATAAAAGAAATATCCTTTTCATGTTAATTTTTATAATTAAGCCGTAAATATATAATTTTTTTAAGAAACTTTTAAGATTTTTTTTGAAATAACGAAAGAAATCTAAATTTATTTTATTTACAAGTATTTTTTATTCCACAGTAACAGATTTTGCGAGGTTTCTCGGCTGATCTACGTTGGCACCTCTATATACTGCAATATAATATGCCAAAAGCTGTAAAGGTACTGATGCTACAATGGGTGAGAAACATTCTGATGTTTCAGGAATTTCAATAACATAATCTGACATTTCGCTTACCTGTGTATCTCCACAGTTTACAACAGAAACAACCTTCCCTTTTCTTGCCTTAATTTCCTGAACATTACTCACGATCTTATCATAATGTCCTTTTTTCGGAGCGATGATAACGATAGGCATATTTTCATCTATTAAAGCGATAGGACCGTGTTTCATTTCAGCTGCAGGATATCCTTCAGCGTGGATGTAAGAAATTTCCTTAAGTTTTAAAGCCCCTTCAAGTGCAGCCGGATAATTGTAACCTCTTCCCAAATACAGGAAGTTGGTAGCGCTTACAAAATCTTTAGCGATATTTTGAACCAGTTCGTGCGTAGAAGTTAATACCTCTTCAATTTTTTTAGGGATAGCATCTAATTCAGCAATTAAGTTCATGAAATCTGCATTTCCTAAATTTCCGTTATGATGTCCTAATTTAAATGCAATTAGGGTAAGAATTGTAAGCTGCGCAGTGAAAGCTTTTGTTGAAGCTACTCCTATTTCAGGCCCTGCGTGTGTATAAGATCCTGCATCTGTAATTCTTGCAATAGATGAATCCACAACATTACAGATTCCATAAATAAATGCTCCTTTTTCTTTGGCAAGCTTTAGGGCTGCCATAGTATCTGCCGTTTCTCCCGATTGTGAAATTGCAATTACAACATCTTTATCAGTAATAATTGGGTTTCTGTATCTGAATTCTGAAGCATACTCTACTTCTACAGGGATTCTTGCATATTCTTCGATAAGGTATTCACCAATAAGTCCTGCATGCCAAGATGTTCCGCAGGCAATGATAATGATTCTGTTAGCATTTTTAAATTTCTCAATATGGTCCCAGATTCCGGCCATTTTAATAACACCTTCATCTACCAATAATCTTCCTCTCATGGTGTCATGAATAGATTTTGGCTGTTCGAAGATTTCTTTTAGCATGAAATGCTCATACCCGCTTTTTTCAATCTGCTCTAAGCTAAGCTTAAGCTCCTGAATTTCAGGTACAATTTTAGAATTTTCAGTAATAGTTCTGATATCTACTCCATTTTCCAGTGAGATAGTTGCCATATGTCCCTCCTCAAGATAAATAGCTTCCTTCGTAAATTCTACAAAAGGAGAAGCATCTGAAGCAATAAAATATTCTTTATTACCGATTCCGATAGCTAAAGGAGATCCCAGTCTCCCAACGACTAATACCCCAGGATAATCTTCATGCATTACTGTAATGGCATAAGCTCCATACACTTCATTCAATGCATATCTTACAGCAGTAGGAAAATCGGTTTCAGATTTAAGATCCATAAAATACTGAATAAGATTTACCAATACTTCAGTATCAGTTTCAGATTTAAAAGTAAATCCTTTTTCCGTAAGCATTGTTTTAATGGTGTCATAATTCTCAATGATACCATTGTGAATAATGGCAATTTTACCATTATTAGATAAATGTGGATGGGAATTTCTGTCACTCGGAACTCCGTGAGTTGCCCAACGAGTGTGTCCCATACCTATTTTGGCTTTGCCTTTCAATTGACTTGAAATGTTTACAAGATCCTCTACTTTACCTTTCGTTTTTTCAACTTCAAGTTTATTATTTCCATCCTCCAGAACGATTCCGGCACTGTCGTACCCTCTGTATTCTAATCTTCTAAGACCATTAATTACTATATCGTAAGCGTCTTGAAAGCCTGTATATCCAACGATTCCGCACATATTATTATATCTAGTGTTAAGTGTGTTTGTTATTTTGTCCCGTAAGTTACCCAAAGTCTTACTCTGTCAGGGTTTCCAGCCTCTGTTCCTACAAATACCGCTCTGCTTGTATTAAAAGGCGTAGATGTAAATTTGTATCCCGCAAGACTTGTTCCTTCAGAATTCTGAAGGAAAGAACCTAAATCTATTTTAAAGTATTTAAATTCAGTTTTGTCTGTTGATTCTTTACTACCTTCCTCCACCATTTCTTTTATCGATTGTGTAACGACAAAATCATAGTATGCAGGATTTTTATCCAGATCATAAGCTTTAAAAATTGTATATCCCGGAACTCCTGCCAATTTTAATAAATCATTAGTGAAATTACCTCTTACTTTAGTCGGAGCAGAAGAATTATCCGGATTCACATACCTTCGCAGCAAAGTAAATTCTCTTGGTTTAGCATAATTTGTGTTATTCCATGAAGGATCCGTGTAAATTCTTATTTTGGCACTAATGATCCCTCCTTTCTTATTTATTATCTTCTCTCTAATATTATCAATAGTAGACTGCGGAATTTTAACCCCTATTGAAGGGCCACCCATTGCCTGTGTATAGAGTTTTGCATCACCGGTATTACTGTTGTACCCAATAGCATTGAAATCATCACTTCTCTGATATTGATATTGACCAATATGTGCATTTCCTGAACCTAATACAAATGAATAAGAGGTTTGTGTTTTTGTCGTACTGCCGGTAGTTTCATATTTGTAATACATGATCATTTCCATATCGTTCGGAGAGAACTGGAAAAGATATCCATCATTTTCAGCAACAGAAATCCTTAAACCGTTAAAATACCTGATAAAGTTGGAAGCATCCTGAAGTTCAGGCTTGTCTTTTTTAGCAATAATTTTATCCTGAAAAAACTGTTTATCCAACGGAATTCTGATACCCGGAGTGGATGCCGTAAATAAGGCAGTTCCCCCATCATCTTTTGTAATCGCTACGGAACTCACATTGCCATTAAACACCTTTGAACCGATAACTTGCGAATCATAATTAAATGAATCATTAGATTTTACCGTATCAGAAGCAGATTTTAAAAAAGTTTTTACTTCATTTACATTAATGGTTAAATTTCTTTTTGCCTTACCAAATTTTAATGCAGGATAAGTATTAACCACTTTTTTAGCATTTACAGAACCGTCAGCCGCTGTGGTATAGGTATAGTTGTCGTCTACCGTATTCGTTGTCACAGAATCTGTGGCATATCTTGGTTTTATTACTAAAACCACAGAATCCACTGTAGCATTAGTCCCGAAATCAGGGTCGTAAGTTGATAATTTAACTTGTGTAAGATAAGATGCTTTCTGCATTCCGAATTTTTCTTCGTCAAAAGCCCCTAACACGCCGTACGCCAGCTTAGCAGCGTCGGTTCTGATCGTATCATTATTATCGATATTGTAGGCTGTTACCTCAAAACCTTCTTCATTTCCCTGTGCAGCTCCGTTTAGAAAAAGCTGCTCACCAAGAGCATCAACATCCGGTTCGCAATTATAAAGAATTGCACTTCCAAAAATCACCAGAGAAAATACGGTGATCGCCTTTTTAATAGTATGAATCATTAAAAATGTGTTTTTTTTAATAAAGTTGATTAATAGAATCTAAGTCCAGATATTCCGATTTCGGAGTTGAGGTTTCATTAAAAGCCTTATCAAGGTCTTCATCAAGGAATTCGTCACCTTTCACAACCATATCCACGTAGTCCATACTTTCAATTACAAAAGTTTTTACACTTGGATTATCTAACGCTTTTAATCCTGAAATATTATCAAATTTCAGTTTTTCATCAATATTTGAGGCTAAAGAAGCATCTTTTTCATTATATAAAGAAAGAACAATCTTAGCATCTTTGAAGTATGTATCAGATTCGTAATACGTTTTCAGATAAATAGGGACAAAAGAAGACATCCATCCGTTAAGGTGGATCACGTCCGGAACCCAATTCAGCTTTTTGATGGTTTCGATTACACCTCTGGCAAAGAAAATAGCTCTTTCGTCGTTATCTTCAAAAGAATTGCCCTCATCATCAAAATAATACGGTTTTCTTTTGAAATATTCTTCGTTGTCGATAAAGTAAACCTGAAGTCTTTCCCCGGAAGAGACGCTACTTTAATAATAAGAGGCTGATCAAGATCATTAATGATAATATTCATTCCGGAAAGGCGAATCACCTCATGAAGCTGGAATTTTCTTTCACTTATTTGTCCAAATCTTGGCATAAAAACTCTTACATCATTGCCTTCATTGTGCATCTTAAGTGCCATTTTGTTTACCACTGCAGCCATATTCGTATCTTCCTGATATGGATACATCTCTGTAGTAATGTACAGTATTTTTTGATTCGGCATAAATTTCTATCTAATTTTTGTAAAAATGCTTTAATGCGCAAAATTACGAAAAAACATTCAACATTAGTTTAATTAACATTTTTTTACGATAATTTGCCTTAGGAAATTATTAAAACACATTACAACCATATCATTACTATATGATATTTTTAGTATTTTTGAATTACTATTAAAATAAACTATGGAAGTTTTAAAAAGCAGGAAAATTCTTCAGGATTTCATTGAAAGACAGAAAGAAATGGGGAAGAAGATCGGTTTTGCACCCACTATGGGAGCACTTCACGAAGGCCACTTATCACTCTATAAAATGGCCAGGGAAGAAAATGATTTAGTGATTTCATCAATTTTTGTTAATCCTACTCAATTCAATAATCCGGAAGATCTTGAAAAATACCCTAGAGATATTAACAGAGATATTTTAATTCTTGAAAAATCAGGACTCGTAGACGCTGTCTATATTCCTGAAGTGACCGATATTTATCCCGAAAAAACAGAGAGCAGACATTATAATTTTGACGGACTGGAAAATGAAATGGAAGGAAAATCAAGACCGGGACATTTTGATGGTGTGGGAACAGTGGTTGAAGAACTTTTCAGTCAGGTAAAACCAGATAATGCTTACTTTGGAGAAAAAGATTTCCAGCAATTAGCCATTATCAAAAAAATGGTCGAAAAAAATAAAATTCCGGTTACTATAAAAGGAGTACCTATTTACAGGGCAGAAAACGGACTGGCTTTAAGCTCCAGAAATCAAAGGCTCGAAAAAGACAGAAAAGAAGCTTCCAAAGTCATTTACGAAACATTACTTAAAGTTAATGAATGGTTCCGGGTTTTAACGGTTTCCGAAATCAAGCAAAGAGTACAGGATATTTTTGATCATCAAAGGGGTATGCAGCTTGAATACTTTCTGATTGCAGACGAAGAAACTTTAAAAGAAACAGATTTTTTCTACAAAGACAGAAATTTCAGAGCATTCATCGTTGTTATTGTTGACGGAGTACGATTGATTGATAACATGCATTTGGATTAAAAAAATTAGAATAAGATTAAGGTTTAGAATGAGATTTTAGACATTTACAATAAAAGATACAGGCGTTGCTTTTGAGTAACGCTTTTTGTTTGATTTAAATAGTAAATCTCACATAGGTCATTTTAAAGCCCCCTCGAATGCTTCAGAAGCGATATTAAATTTAATTAATTTAAAAAACGGAGAGTCGAAATAAGGAAATAGAAACTATATAAAAAAAATCAAAGGCTTCTTGAGGAAGCCTTTGAAACACCAAATCACAAAATATTAATATGAAAAAAATTTACTTTTCAGTAAACTTGTGACCCGGCTGGGATTCGAACCCAGGACCCATACATTAAAAGTGTATTGCTCTACCAGCTGAGCTACCGAGTCGGCCACAATTAATAATGATAAATATAAAACAAAATTCTTATTTTTCAGTATTAATTATTTTAATTTTCTGCAGTGCCTGCGACTGGACTCGAACCAGCACATCCTTAGGAAACCACCCCCTCAAGATGGCGTGTCTACCAATTTCACCACACAGGCATAAAATCACAAAGTTTCAGTAATTTTTTTGCTAGTGACCCGGCTGGGATTCGAACCCAGGACCCATACATTAAAAGTGTATTGCTCTACCAGCTGAGCTACCGAGTCGGCCACTTTATTATCAAGTTTTCATTTGAGTAATGTCCCTTGTTTTAAGTGGTGCAAAGATATAGCTTTTTTTTATTTCTCAAAACTTTTTTGCAAATTTGTTAAAAAAAAATTCATGATAATTTCACTGGTCGGATACATGGGAAGTGGCAAATCTCACATTTCCAAAATATTAAGCGAAAAACTCAATTTTAAACTGATTGACCTCGATAAAGAGATTTCCAGGAGAAATAAATTAACCATTCCTGAAATATTCTCAAAAAGAGGAGAAATCTCTTTTAGAAAGCTTGAACGAGAGGCTTTGGAAGAAATTCTTGCTACTGAAGAAAATGTGATTTTGAGCCTCGGAGGAGGAACACCGGCATACTATAATAACATGGAAATCATCAATAATAATTCAAAAAGTGTTTTTTTGAAAGCTTCTATAGGAACTCTATTGGAAAGACTTACTAAACAGAAAGAAAAACGTCCTCTGATAGCCAATGTTTCAGATGAAGATTTGCCGGAATTTATAGCCAAGCATTTATTTGAGAGAAATGTTTTCTACAGCAAAGCACAATTCAGTGTAAATACAGACAACAGAGAACCGGATGCAATTGTCGTTGAAATAATAGAAAAGCTCTATTCCTAGAGCTTTGTTTTAATTTTCTTCAGAGTCATCATTCGTTTCACCAAAAAAGTCATCCCAGTCGGTAAAATCAGAAGAAATATCATTATCTACATAATCATCCATTTCTCTTCTGTCTTTTTTCGTAGGCCTTCCCTCTCCTTTGATCCTGTAATAATCCTGTGACATTTTACGCATTTTCAGAAGTTCATACTGTTCTTTATCCGTCACATCTTTTATGTGCAAGGGAACCAACTTCGCTCCTATCCTGCTTTTCGGGATCTGAATTACCTTAATTTTATAGTCAATCTGATTTTTACGGATCTTTATTACATCTCCTTCCTTCACCTCTTTGGAAGACTTCACCACCGAATCACCAATGGAAACTCTGTTCTTTTTAATTTCCTCAGTAGCAATGGTTCTGGTCTTATAAAAACGAATGCTCCATAAAAATTTATCTATTCTCATAATTTTTTATACTTTTGCCGTTATATTCTTTGTAAAGTAATTAAAGTTTTTGAAATGAAAAAAATATTTTTATATATCCTTGCGGGATCTCTGTGTTTTTCTGCTTGTAAAAAGGATGATGAGGTTGAAACTTTTGTAGAACCGGATGATATAGCAGTAAGAAACTCATATGACGATCAGGCTATTCAAAAATTTATGGATGAGAACTATCTCGATTCACAAGGAAATATAAAAGCTTTCAGCTCCACAGACACCACCGATGACAATGAAAAAAAACTATCTGAGCTTAGTCCGGTAAAACTTTCTTCAGGAGTTATTTATATTGTAAGAAGCGGAGCGCAACCGTCACCAGGAGTAACATTAGATACAAATCCAGAATCGACTAGCGCAACCCAAATCAGAACCATGATGAGAGCCAACTATTATCTAGCCTCGGAAAGTGATGGGAAAGTTTCTTTTGGAAGCGCAGGAGCTCTTTTAAATACCATCAACGGTTCAGGGTCTCCTGTGACAGACCCTGCATTTTATTATGTTAAAAATAGTATTTTAAGCAGTGGTTCTACAGATGCTGCAAAGCAAAGAAGTTATTATGAAATCGAAGGACTTCAGGAAGGATTGAAATATTTTAAAGGCTATACCGACAAGGCTGATGGTGATGCTTACAATTTGCAGGGTGTTATTATTGTACCGTCAAGAGCTGCTTTTGCAAGAAATACCCATTACAATTACACGGGATATTCCCTTCAAAACAATTGTTTTGTATTTAATTTTGAAATCTACAAGGCCAATGTAAGGCCTACCATCGATCAATAAATAAAAAAATCGCTTCAAAATATGAAGCGATTTTTTTATGTTTAAAAACCGGATTTACTTTTTACATTTCCTAAAATATCTGGAAAATAGAGATCTGAAAGATGGTCAAATTCGTCACCCCTCATGAACATACTGGCATCAACTTCCTCATAAGAACTTCTTCCGGCAGCCGCAATAAGTTCATTACATGTATGGAGTGTATTTTTATGGAAATGATATACCCTTTCAGCCTTATCAGTAACGTCCAGTCCTTTGATTAACATTTTATCCTGAGTAGCAACACCGGTCGGACAGTTATTTGAATTACACCTCAACGCCTGAATACAGCCTAATGAGAACATAAAACCTCTTGCATTATTACACATATCCGCACCCATGGCAACCGCTCTCAGAATATCTAAACTCGTTAAAACTTTTCCACTGGCAATCACACGCAGCTTATTTCTTAAGTTATAGTTTTTCAGGGTTTTATTGACAAAAATCAATGCAGGTTCCAGTGGCATTCCAACACCATCTGAAAATTCCGGTGGTGCTGCGCCTGTTCCGCCTTCCGCACCATCAATTGTTATAAAATCCGGATAAATTTTCATCACATTCATCTGAACGCATATATCTTCAAACTC
The DNA here is from genome assembly GCF_977014045.1 of Chryseobacterium lineare. Taxonomy (NCBI): domain Bacteria; kingdom Pseudomonadati; phylum Bacteroidota; class Flavobacteriia; order Flavobacteriales; family Weeksellaceae; genus Chryseobacterium; species Chryseobacterium lineare. Next base: position 2,495,824 of record NZ_CDRNIQ010000001.1, read on the forward strand.
TTTTGTATCACCAATACAGAGCTTAAACCCTACAGGCTTTCCCCCTGATAATTCTCTAAGCTGCTGCACAAATTTCAGCAGTCCCGACGCATTAGAAAACGCAGAATGTGATGGTGGAGAGATGATAGTCATTCCGGGTGTTACATGACGTATTTTTGCAATTTCAGGAGTATTTTTCACTCCCGGTAAAACGCCTCCGTGACCAGGTTTGGCTCCTTGCGATAGTTTAATTTCAATCATTTTCACATTCGGAAGATTAGAATATTTTTTGAAAAGTTCAGGATCAAATTTCCCTTCATTATCCCTACAGCCGAAATATCCGGTTCCGATCTGCCAGCAGAGATCTCCTCCTTCAAGGTGATAAGGCGAAATCCCTCCTTCACCTGTATTGTGATAAAAGTTTCCTTTTTTTGCACCTCTGTTCAGCGACATCTGAGCTCTGTCACTCAATGACCCGAAACTCATCGCTGAAATATTAAATAAAGAAGCATGATAAGGCTGGCTGCACTGCTCACCTCCCAACCATACTCTCGGAAGCTCTTCCGATGGAGATTTTGCATAAATGGAATGCTTTATCCCTTCATATTTGCGATGATTGACCTCCAACTGAGTACCAAATGCAACGGTGTCACTTAAATTTTTAGCTCTTCTGTACACTGCAGAACGTTGGTTTCTTGGAAAAGGCTTACCATCTGTTTCTCTTTCGATAAAATACTGCTGCATTTCCGGCGAAATACTTTCAAAGAAATATCTGAAATATCCTAGTACAGGAAAATTTCTAAGAATAGCATGTTTTGTCTGATAGGCATTATAAACCCCGAGCAAATAAACCGCCGTTAAAAAAATAGGTATCCAGTAATGCGCCCTGATCAGCAATGCCACAACCCATGTAGCAATCACCAATACAATTCCCCAAGATAAAAACTTATCTCTCATGAATGTAAAATTTAAAGTTAAAAATTAAATGTAGTGGAAATTTAGCAGAAACTCTATGCTTTTGCTAAAAAACTTTCGTAAGAAGACCGCACAGAAACCGTGCCATCTGACAGTATTTTTTCTAAGTTCAGGAGTTCAATCTGATTAACAGATGCGGCATCAAAATCCTTCTGTACTCTCACATAGTTTTCTGTGAAGCCAAACATTTTTCCGTCTTTGTTTTCGTGTTCCCAAAGTACAGGAAGTGTTTTTCCGAGCTGTGTCTGGTAAAATGCCATCTTTTTCTTTTCAGAAAGAATTCTGAGCATTTTGTTACGTTTTTTTCTTTCAGGAATAGGAACTATGTCTTCCATATCGGCAGCTTCGGTATTTTCTCTTTCAGAATAAGTAAAAACATGCAGATACGTAATAGGAAGTTCATTAAGGAAATTATAAGTTTCCATAAACAACTCTTCTGTTTCACCAGGAAAACCGACGATCACATCGACCCCAATAGCCGCATCAGGCATCACCTCACGGATTTTAGCAACTCTATCTTTATATAATTTCGTAAGATAACGACGCTTCATTTTTTTCAGAAGATCATCACTTCCGGATTGTAGCGGAATATGAAAATGCGGAACAAAGCTTCTGCTCCTTGAAACCAGTTCTATACTTTCATCTTTCAGAAGATTAGGCTCGATGGAAGATATCCGGATTCTTTCTATTCCTTCTACTTTGTCGAGCTCAGAAATTAAATCTAAGAAAGTATGTTCATGTCTCTTATTTCCGAATTCGCCTTTACCGTAATCGCCAATATTTACTCCCGTAAGAACAATTTCTTTAATATCTTTCTGGGAAATTTCTCTGGCATTTTTAAGAACATTTTCAATGGTATCGGAACGCGAAATTCCTCTTGCTAAGGGAATCGTACAGTAAGTACATTTATAATCACAACCATCCTGAACCTTAAGAAAAGCTCTTGTTCTGTCACCAATCGAATAACTCCCTATAAAGAAATCCGTTTCCTCAATTTCGCAGGAATGGACAATGCCTTCGTTTTCAGATTTTTCAAGATCATCAAGATAACTCAGAATATTGAATTTTTCTTTAGCTCCAAGAACTAGATCAACCCCTTCAATCTGTGAGATTTCTTCTGGTTTCAGCTGTGCATAGCATCCGACAATTACCACAAGACCTTCCGGATTGGCTTTCATTGCTCTTTTTACATGCAGTTTACATTCGCGGTCGGCATTTTCCGTTACGGAGCAGGTATTAATCACATAGATATTTGCTTTTTCATCAAAACTTACCTTCTCATATCCTGCATCAGTTAATTGACGGGCAATGGTAGATGTTTCCGCAAAATTTAATTTGCAGCCTAAGGTATGAAATGCGGCAGTTCTATGAAATTGAGACATTTATTGATCGTGAATTTTGTGGGTGCAAAGATAATCAATTTAATATAAATTGTAAATCGATTGAGTCTATTGTTTAAATTCATCCCTGACTTCCGGGCTGCTCTGGAAGCATACAGGTGAAGAATTTGAAGCAATATGATCCTCAATAAACTTTGTTTTCATCTGAGAATTGAACTCATCCGATTTATTCCTTGCAATAGAAAGAGTTTTCCAGTCATCATTTTTCATCATTTTGGCAATATATACGATCTGCCCTATATGATACGGATAATGTGCCAGCTGACGCAAGACCGCATCCAATACCGTATGCGCTTCGTTTCTGATATAAATAATGGAGTGTAAATTTTCATTATTAATCTGATTCAATGCATCAAAAAGACATTTCCAGCCGGCTTCCCAATACTGTAATACTTCATCTTTTGTGGAAAATGTATTGACAAATTCTTCATCACGTTTACGATCGGGCTTCTCTCCGTCTGATGTTAAAAAATCAGTCCATCTTGAAAGCATATTTCCTGCAATATGTTTTACAATAACGGCTATAGAATTGCTTTCCTCATTAAACTGCCAGAAAAGCTGATCTTCGGAAAGTTGTAAAAAAGATTTGTCGCCCAAAGTTTTGTAATATTCAAAACGTTTTATGAATAGATCTTTCATATCTGAAAATTTAAATCTAATATAAAAATAAACAGGAAAAAACCTTCTCAACCAGACAATAGATCTTCTTAACTAAACAAAAACCTTCGTAACTAAGCTAAAAATGTATATAAAAAAAAACTGCCACTTTCGCGGCAGTTTACATGTACTAATCTCTGTTTTTCACCATTACCCAACCGGAATATTTGATTAGAGTATTCTTTTTATCGTTTTCATTCCAGGTTACCGAGTACCAGTAGGTGCCGGTAGGAACTTTTTTTCCGTCCATGGTTCCGTTCCATTTGTAGCCTCTGAGCTTATCTGCCTGAAATACTTTATTGCCATATCTGTCAAAAATATTAAATACCAGATTCTGTTTATTTCCCAGTGCAGAATAATCAATCACGTCATTCACCCCGTCACCGTTCGGAGTAATTACATTCACCAGATTCGGAACAACAATCGTGATGGTAATCGGGTCACAATCATAAGCATCTTTAAGAAAAACATGATTATCACCTCTCGGCATATTGGTAAACACATTAGATTCCTGCCAGTTGATGCCATCCGTAGAATATTGGTAAGGAGCCTGTCCTCCTGAAGCATTTACGGTTACTGTATTATTGGTAATATCCACGGAAGAAATCACGGGTTGTTCGGATGGGTATATAGTTACTGTTTGCCGTGTTATACAACTGCCTGTTTTCAATTTCACCCAGTAAGTTCCTACGCCAACATTAGATATTGTCTGTGTAGTGGCCCCGGTACTCCATTCGTAGGAGGTAAAGCCCGGTCCTGCATCAAGTGTTGTTTTGTCTTCCATACAAATAGTTTTGTCTTTCAGAACATCAGAATATACAGGCGGAATGACAATCAGATTAACTTTTGCGATGGCATAACAGCCATTTCCGTCAGTTACTTTTATAAAAGCAGCTCCGTTGGACGAAATATAATTTGCAAAAAGCAGAATAGGATTGGTATTGTTCTGTGCATCAGCCAAGGAAGGAAAATATGTTTTCGTTCCTGTTTGGGTGGTAACTTGTGCTGTTGTAAGATTAAACAAAGCCGTTGAAGGATTAGATTCAATAAAACAAGATCTTAAAGTTGCTTCGGTAACAACCACCTGAGGGTAGAATTTCAGGGTAATCTGTGCCGTACCCACGCAGCCGTACTGAGAAGTAATTTTCACATATACAACGCCTTCAGCAGAAACGAATGTATCAGCATTGGTAATTGGATTAACCCCGGCATTAAGATCACTCATGGTATGGTAATACTGTTTTACAGCATTGGGATCTGAGAATACTGCCGCAGTGGTAAGATTAAAAGTCGCGGTACCTGCATTATTGTTATTACAGCTGTAAAGCGTGACATTCGTTCCGGTAATATTTCCTTGTTTAAACTTAAATGCGCCTACCTGCCTGCATAAATTGATCGGGTTATTGGGATCTGCGGGATCCTGATAATGAATACTGTAATAATAGGTTGCCGTCATGCTTACCGTCTGTGGTGTAAGAATAGGACTTGCTCCTGAAAGCGCATTATTCTGAGAGGTATGATAGGTAATCTGGAAATTGGAATTTCCGTTCAGAATACCCGCCGATAAGGTACTGAAATCGAAAATTGCCGGATTCTGGCAGATAATAATTTCTCTAGGATCTGCAGGATTTGCCGCAGGAGCTCCCGGCGGAGTGAATGGCTGTGTCTGAATATTAGGATTGGTAAACGGAGAAGCAAGTGTGGCCGTTCCGCCCCATGTAAGGGAAAATGGAGCTGTCACGGGATTGAAAACATCCACCCAGTTGTCTATGTATAAATAATAGGTCTGCCCCGGCAAAACATCAAGATACCTACAGTAAGGCGTAAGAGAACCTCCCGCTGCACTAAGGATCGTACTCGTCATATTCAGTCCGGTTGAAGCTCCAACCCCTATTACTGTAGCTGCGTTGCATCGTATAGGTGCTCCCAGACTCCCACAGGTAGCGTTGGGGCCATATACTGCCCAGTCGTAATCTGCATCCGGATCACTCGGAACCAGATTAAAGGTAAGCGTTCCGCCGGTTGCAATGGTAATTTTGTACCAGATCGAATTGTGTTCGCCGCTTATAAGACATCCACCCAGATTTTCATTGGTCGCACCAATCCCTGATGGAGAGTATGTAATGTTCGAATTTCCGCAAACTGAAAGTGCAGTGGAGCAATCGGCCTGGGAAAAAAGATTTTTCGATAATAAAAGGAGAAAAAAGAGTAAATATTTCTTCATGCTTTTCAATTTGGTTATTATTTCAGTGAGATAACTTTGTGAATACCAAATATAAACATTTCACATCAATTATATCAAATTTATTTAATATAATTCATTAAAAATCAGAAAATAATAAAGCATTCTCAACGAATCATTTTATACTTGTAATATTTCCACAAAGGTTTTCGAGATGAAAAATTTTATGAAACGGACTTTTGACCTGATGCAGATGTTCTTTGTCCTGAATAAATGTGTAGCGGGAAGCAATAGAATTCATATCTGAAACAATCACCAGCCAGCATTCGTCTACAGAAGTGTCGTAATAAGGAAACTTTTCGTTCTTTTTTTCGATGAGTTCAACAATTTTTTCAGAGCAGAGTTCGTCAAATAGATTCATGTTGTACTCGTGGGTAATGAAAACATTTCTTCTGTGAAAAGATTTCCTAACACTTTTTACACAGCCGAGCGGTTTTCCGCGTTTGATACTTTTATAGATATTTAAAATGAATTCCTGCTGATTTTCGAGCGTATCGGGACGTATATTGGAGTGGAATTCTAAAAAATAAACACCACGATATTTCGTAGTGTCTTCCTGTTCCAATAATATTTCTGCCTGACGGAAAATTTTGTTTAAACTGCTTTCGATCTTTTTCATTTCAAGATGATTGATCACTTCGGTCAATTCAATTCCGATCTTTTTGTCGTTGAATTTCGCGATGAAGTCGGGACTTTCGCAGGTTAAATCTTCAAATTTAACTTCAGGAAAATGATGCATGAAAGAATTGAGGAGCAATATCTCTGACTTTTTCTTGTATTTTTCACGGTCATGAAGCGGAGATTCGTCTATTTTACGGTGATATTTCTCAATCGGCTTTTTTTTCAAATGTCGATTAAGATAATATAAGCTTAGATTTTTAATTAAATCTTCATCAGAAAATGCCTTTTTCATGTGCTTGCTTTTTATCGTTATAGAACACATAAAACTTTCGGTTTCATGTCATGAAGTTTTGATTATCAAAAATTTACACTTAAAGATAAATAAAAAATCAATGCTAATATTTTTTTAAAAATAATTTATCCAATAATTAACATATAGTTTACTTTCATATTTAATACCTTTGGCTTTTCAAATATAAACTGTGATGCATGGATTTTAGAAACTTTACAATGCCGTTCAGCATTAATCCCAAATATTCTAAAAAAGTAGCTTATTTTTCAATGGAATTTGCCATAGAGCAGGTTTTAAAAATATATTCCGGAGGTCTCGGATTTTTAGCAGGTTCTCATATGAGGAGCGCTTATAATCTGAAACAGGATCTTATCGGAATTGGTATTCTCTGGAAATTCGGATATTACGACCAGGCGAGAAATCATGATCAGACCTTGCAACCTGTCTGGACAAAAAAAATGTACAGTTTCCTTGAGGATACGGGAATAAAATTCCAGATTGAAATCCATAGTGCGCCGGTTTGGGTAAAGGTATGGTATCTTGATCCTGAAATCTTTCATACAGCACCCATGTTTTTACTGTCTACGGACGTTCCCGAAAATGATCATGTATCAAAAACGATCTGCCACAAACTGTATGATGGCAACGAGTCTACCAAACTGGCTCAGTATATTCTTTTAGGAAAAGGTGGAGCAAAACTGCTGGATGAAATGAATGTGGAGAGAGACATTTATCATCTCAATGAAGCTCACGGATTACCTGCCGCATTTCATTTACTTAAAAAATACAACGGAAATCTGAACAGAGTAAAAGAAAAACTGGTTTTCACAACCCACACCCCGGAAGAGGCAGGAAATGAAAAACACAATCTGAGACTTTGCTATGATATGTCGTATTTTTCAGGCTTCAGCATGGAAGATGTTAAAAAAATTGAAGGATCTCCCGACGACCGCTTCAACCATTCGCTCTGCGCCCTGAAAATGGCTCATATTGCCAACGGCGTTTCAAAGCTTCACGGCGATGTTTCGAGAGCAATGTGGAGTAAATATGAAGGAATCTGTAAAATCACTTCCATCACCAACGCACAGGAATTCAAATACTGGTCGGATAAAATACTCTACAACGCAAAAGATGTAAATGACGAAACCATTTTCGACTACCGCAAAAAACATTTAAAGAAAAGATTATTCAATATCGTTGCTGATCAAACCGGAAATCTTTTTAACCCCAATATTTTTACCATTGTCTGGGCAAGAAGATTCGCAGGTTACAAACGGGCAGACCTTCTTTTGCAGGATAAGGAAAGATTCTACAAACTGCTGAATCACCCTAAATATCCTGTACAGATCATATGGGCTGGAAAGCCTTACCCGATGGATTATTCTGCAATTTCTATTTTTAATTCCCTGGTGGAAGAGAGTAAAAACAATAAAAATATGGCGGTGCTTACCGGATACGAGCTTTCACTAAGTAAATCTCTAAAGCAAGGCTCTGATCTTTGGTTGAATAATCCCAGAGTTCCGAGGGAAGCTTCGGGAACATCAGGAATGACAGCAGCGATGAACGGCTCTATCAATCTTTCCACAGATGATGGATGGATCCCGGAATTTGCAAAACACGGAGAAAATTCTTTCGTGGTTCCGAAAGGCGATTACGAGAACATGAGCATCTATGAACAAGATAATTATGATATGAATAAGCTATACGAAATTCTTGAAAATGAAATTCTTCCTGCTTATTATGATAATCCGAATAAATGGAGAAAAATACAGTACAATTCTATGAATGACGTGAAGGATCAGTTCAACAGTGACCGAATGGCAGATGAATATTATCAGATTCTTTATAATTATGAAGGATAAAATAAAAGCCGGCCTGAAAATTTTCAGGCCGGCTTTTATTAATCTTTTTTCTTTTTTTCTTTAGGTACTTTCAAACCTTTTTCTCTCGCTTCAGAAATACCTATGGTAACTGCCTGTTTTCTGCTTTTCACTTTTTCTCCGGAAGAAGATTTCAGTTTTCCTTCCTTGAATTCGTGCATTACTTTTTCTACTTTGTCCTGAGCTTTTTCTGAATATTTAGTCTTGCTCATAATATAAGATTTTTAAGATTTTGGTACTGAAACTCCTATTTCATACACTTTTGCGTGCTTCAGATATTTTGACCGTTCTCTCGAAGTTACCGATTCAAAATGATCATTTTTGATGACAACAATCGGGTCTTCGGCATTTTCAATTTCAAAACTCGCGATATATCGTTCATCAGGTGGAGATTGTTGCAGCTTTGCTTTTATTTTCTGTAATTCGTCTGCATAATCTTTAAAACCAGGATCTGAAGAGTGAATAAACTTGTATTCTTTGCCGGCATCTACAAAATAATGTAGCTTTTTATCAAGCAATTTGGCTTCATCACAGATTTCAGGATTATCATTTCCATCCTTAAAACCTACTTCTACCAATTCCCCATTTTTTTTCCGAGCATATTCTTCAGCATCGTTATAGCTTGGAAATCCGGTATATACAATTTTATCTTCAAGTTCGTATCGGTTCAGTTTTTGATCGTAAGCATTCGTTTCCATAATTATTATATGATTTGATTATAATTTTAATATTCAATTCTTTTGCCAAAGGTTAGGGTTTAAATGCTTTTTTTGCCATTCATAAAATTATTATATTTGAGATCTTTAAAATTCAAAATGAAAAGATTCATATTAACACTTACCCTGGCGGTTGCATTTCAAAATTTGGCTGCACAGGAAATCACTTTAGACAAAATATATTCAGGATACTACCGGGGAAAAGGCATTGCCGGTATTACTTCCATGAAAAACGGTGAGAATTATTTAGTTATTGAACAGGGAGGAATCGCCAAATATTCTTACAAAACTTCACAAAAAGAAGGAAATATTGTGGACGGTCGGTTTGAAAGCTATGAGTTTTCTGATGATGAGTCTAAAATCCTTCTGCTAAAAGAAAGCGAGCCTATTTACAGACATTCTTTTCTTGGGAAATTTGAGGTTAAAGATTTAAAATCAGGAAAAACAGTTGCTTTAAATGAAGGAAAATTTGTACAGGAACCTAGATTTTCGCCTGATGCTACAAAGGTTGCTTTTATTGCTGAGAATAATTTATTTTACCAGGATTTAAATTCAGGAAAAATTACGCAGATTACGACTGACGGCAAAAAAAATTCAATTATCAACGGGCTTGCAGACTGGGTTTATGAAGAAGAATTCGGGCATGCAAGACAGTACGAATGGACAAAAAATTCTGATGCGATCGTTTTTGTAAAATCAGACGAAAGTGAGGTTCCGGAAATTTACATTCCGATTTATGGAAAAACGCTTTACCCATCTGAAATGCGCTACAAATATCCTAAAGCAGGAGAAAAAAATTCTAAGGTTTCGGCAGAGCTGTACCGTATTGACAATGGAAAAACCATTTCTTTAAATTTAAGCTCATTTAAAAACTATTATATTCCAAACGTTATTCAGACCGCAAAAGCTGACGAAATTGTTTTGATTACTTCCGAAAGAATTCAAAATGCTTCTGATGTTCTGAAAATAAATACAAAAACGGGAACTGTTCAGAAATTGTTCACCGAAACGGACGACAAATGGATTGACACCGACAGTCCGACATTGGAATTTTTAGAGGATGATTCTTTCCTTTGGGGTTCAGAGAGAGATGGCAACCGTCATCTATACTGGTACGATAAAGACGGAAAACTGAAAAAACAGGTTACCAAAGGAAACTGGGAAGTAACCGATTATTACGGTTATAATCCAAAATCAAAAGAAATTTATGTTCAGACAACAGAAAAAGGGAGCATCAATAAAGTGGTTTCGAAAGTAAACATCGAAAACGGAAAATCTCAGCTCATTTCAAATGCAGAAGGGAATAATTCTGCAAGTTTCAGCAAAAATTACAATTACTTTATTGAAACATCATCTACCGCTTCAAAACCTTATACATTTGTTTTAAAAGACGGAAACGGAAAGTTGGTAAAAGAACTTCAAAACAATGATGCCCAGCTTCAGAAACTGAAAGCAGATAATTTTGTGGAAAAAGAATTTATGACCATTCCAAACGAAGCCGGAGATCAGATGAATGCGTGGATCATCAAGCCTAAAAACTTTGATAAAAACAAAAAATATCCGCTGTTTATGTTCCAATATTCAGGACCGGGTTCTCAGCAGGTTGCCAATTCATGGGATAATGGAAATGCTTTATGGTTTGAAATGCTGGCCCAAAAAGGATACATCATCGCTTGTGTAGACGGTCGCGGAACAGGCTATAAAGGAGCTAAATTCAAGAAAGTAACGTACATGAATTTAGGAAAATATGAGATTGAAGATCAGATTGCAGCGGCAAAATGGTTTGGAAATCAATCTTATATTGACAAATCCAGAATCGGAATGTTCGGATGGAGCTTCGGAGGATATATGACGAGCTTAGCGATGACAAAAGGTGCAGATATTTTCAAAATGGGAATTGCGGTAGCACCCGTTACCAACTGGAGATATTACGATTCGGTGTATACGGAAAGATTTTTAAGAACTCCGCAGGAAAACCCTGATGGATACGACAAAAATTCACCTACGGAATATGCCAATTTATTGAAAGGAAAATTCTTATTAATCCACGGAACTGCTGATGACAACGTGCATTTCCAAAATTCCATGGAATTTTCAGAAGCATTGATTCGGAACAAAAAACAGTTTGATTTTATGGCTTATCCTGATAAAAACCATGGAATTTACGGGGGCCAGACAAGACCTCAACTATATCAGAAAATGACTGATTTTATCTTGGAGAATTTGTAATTGATATATAATTTAACCAAAAAAAATCCGAATCTTCAATGAAGATTCGGATTTTTTATTTTCTGTCTTTCCATTTTTCAGGATTCCTGGATGTATGAAACACGGAGTATATTTCAATAAGATCTTTTTCTTCGTTGTATGAATAATGAATTCCAAAAGGAAATTTTTTTAAATATACTATTCTGAAATTTTCATATCTGATCTCACAGGCCAAGGGATTTTCTGAAATATATTTTACTTTTTGTTTAAAATCTTTTAAAAATATCCAGATTAATTTTTTATCCTTCGCATTGTACCAATCAGCAATTTCCTTTAATCAAAATCCGCACTTTCTGAAATTACTGTTTTAGCCTTTCTCATCTAACAGCTTTTTCTCAAATCTTTCGACAAAATCATCAAAATCCAAAAGCGATTCCGGATTTTCTTTTGCATATTTAGCTCTTCTTCTCACCTCTTCTTTTTGCCAATTAGGAATAGTTAAGTCTTCCTCTATTGTTACTGATATTGGCTTATTTTTAAATGCGGCTTTTATACTTTTAATTAAATCCTCGTTAATTTCATCTGCAGAGGATAAATGAAATACTGTATTCATACTCAGTTTATTTTAGTCAAAGTTAATAAAATTCTATTATTATTTTTAAAATTCTATATTTGTAAAATTTGAAATTTATCAACTATGAAGACTAAACATCCTAAGGGACTGCCTTTCCTCTTCTTTACGGAAATGTGGGAACGTTTCGGCTACTATTTAATTCTAGGAATTTTTGTACTCTACGCGATCGAACCCACCGGTATAAAAGGTGGCCTTGGACTTCCAGACAAAACTGCAGACGATATTTTCGGAACCTATATTGCGTTGACGTATTTAACGCCTTTTATCGGAGGCTTTCTGGCAGACCGTATTTTAGGATATATCAAATCCATTTATCTTGGAGGGATTTTAATGGCAGCCGGATATATAGGAATGGGTGTTTTTAAAGATCTTACGTTGTTTTATTCTTCTCTAGCATTAATTATTATCGGAAATGGTTTCTTTAAACCTACCATTTCTACATTGTTGGGTAATTTATATTCTGAAGAACCTTATAAAGCGAATAAAGATTCCGGATATAATATTTTCTATATGGGAATTAATATCGGGGCGTTTATCTGTAATATTATTGCAGCTTTTATGCGAAACAAATTCGGCTGGGGCGAAGCCTTCATCACTGCCGGAGTCGGAATGCTTGTGGGATTAATTATTTTTACCATCGGGAGAAAGCATTACATCCATGCAGCTCAAATGAAGCCCGTACAGGAAGGCGATACAAAGCTTTCTGAAATATTGCTTAAGGTATTCGTTCCTGCCATTATTGCCGGAGTTATCGGATGGATTATTCCTGGAAATATTTTTGGAAGCGACAGTACAGATGCTTTCATTTTTGCCTGTATTCCTGTTATTTTCTTTTATGCTTCTCTTTATTTTAAAGCAAAGCCGGAAGAAAAATCTTCTATTGGAGCTTTATTATCTGTCTTTATGATCAGTATGTTTTTCTGGGCAGTTTTCAAGCAGAACGGAACGGCTTTAACGAGATGGGCCAATTATTATACGGACCGAAGCGTTCCTGCTTCTATGGAAAAACCTCTGGAGGATATTTATATGGTTGAACGAAAAAACTATGAAGATAAAGAAGTTCCCGTATATAATGATCAGTATCAATCTCAAAAAGATAAGGATGGAAAAACCATCAAAACAATAGGAAAAGATATTTATTTCAACAATATTTCAGATTTAGACCGCAAAGCTTTAGGAGGGACTGGTCCAAATGAAGTTTACCTGTACAATACAGAATTATTTCAGTCTATCAATCCGTTTTGGGTAATTGCTTTAACACCGGTTGTCGTAGGCTTTTGGGCATTACTGAGGAGAAAAGGGAAGGAACCTTTAACACCAACAAAAATTGTTTTAGGACTTTTCATTTCAGGTTTATCTTGTTTAGTGATGGTTTTGGCCGTTTGGGCGGGCGATAACGGTGCCGTGAAAGTTTCTCCATGGTGGCTCGTTGCGAGCTATGGTGTGATTACAGTCGGGGAATTATGCCTTTCTCCAATGGGACTTTCTTTTGTCTCTAAACTTTCTCCTGCGAGAATTACGGCTTTGATGATGGGCGGATTTTTCCTGGCCAATTCTGTAGGAAATAAACTTTCAGGGATTCTGGCGAGTACCTGGTATAGTTATGACAATAAAATGAATTACTTCCTTGTTAATTTCGCTTTATTGATATTTGCCACTCTTTTAGGTTTATCAATGCTAAAAAGATTGAACAAAATAATGAAGGAAAAAGGACACTAATTGTCGTTAAAATAAAGAAAATCGAGCTGCAGAATGATTCTGCGGCTTTTTTGTTTAATTATAAAATTAAAACCTTGCTGAAAACACAAAAAAAACTATATTTGTCAGTCTTAACAAAAATTAACAATAAAAATGGATAATATTGAAGCATTAAATCCGAAACAGGATGAATTTGTAGAGAATAAAGGTTCCAGACATCCAAAAGGATTATGGGTTCTTTTTGGAACCGAAATGTGGGAGCGTTTCAATTTTTATGGGATGAGAGCTCTTTTGACGCTTTTCATGGTAAATTCCTTATTAATAAAAGAAGCTGATGCAGCAATCATCTATGGTGGATTTTTAGCTTTGTGTTATCTTACTCCGCTTTTAGGAGGTTTTATAGCTGATAAATATATCGGTAACAGAAACGCCATTCTCATTGGTGGGTCTTTAATGGCAATCGGTCAGTTTTTACTTTTCATAAGTGCATCGACATTTTCCGGAAGCATAGACAGTGCAAAAATGTTTATGTGGCTTGCTCTTTTCATCATTATTTTTGGTAACGGATTCTTCAAACCGAATATTTCCTCAATGGTGGGAAGTCTTTATCCAAAACAGGAAAAATCTAAATTGGACTCTGCTTTTACGATTTTCTATATGGGAATCAACATCGGAGCATTTTTAGGTCAGTTTATCTGTCCGTACGTAGGAGACGTAAAAGATGCTGCAACGGGAGTAAGAGATATTTTTGCTTTCAAGTGGGGGTTTTTAGCAGCTTCAATTGCCATGGTAATCGGTACCATTACATTTTTTATCCTTAAAAATAAATACGTGGTAACACCGGAAGGAAGACCTATTGGAGGATTACCAAAACATAACACCAGTGCAGATTTTGAAGAAGGTGAAACTCAGACTGCCAAATTCTCAGGAGCAGCCTTGGGAATCACAGGAGGGCTGTTTGTTATATTATTTTTCATCTTCAGATATTTACTGGTTGGGGAATTCGGATTCAAAGCAGTAGAAATGGGGCAGTTAATTAAAGGTATTATTTATCCTTTCATTTACGCGGCCGGTATTTCCCTGGCATTTTTAATCATGAGTTCTGCCGAAAACAAAGTAGAAAAACAGAGAATCTGGGTAATCTATATCGTATCATTCTTTATCATTTTCTTTTGGGCAGCCTTTGAACAGGCGGGATCTTCATTGACATTTATTGCGGATAACCAGACCGACAGAAATATCTTAGGATGGAATATGCCACCTTCGATGGTTCAGATTTTCAACGGTATTTTTGTTGTATTACTGGCAGTTCCTTTCAGTTTATGCTGGGATAAATTACGTGCAAAAGGGAAAGAACCGGTTTCTCCTATGAAACAGGCAATGGGGCTTGCTTTGATTGCTTTAAGTTATTTCATCATTGCCCACAATGTAAAAGATCTTGGTAATTCAGGATTATTGGCAATCAAATGGTTAATGCTTTTATATTTCATCCAGACTTGTGGTGAACTTTGCTTATCACCTATTGGATTATCATTGGTTGGAAAATTAGCGCCGAAAAGATTTGCGTCATTATTATATGGAGTATTCTTCATTTCTAATGCTGCAGGTTATGCATTAGCAGGTTCTTTAGGAGCATTAATTCCTGCTACAGGAGACAAATTTACCAAAGCTCAGGAAATCGGAGTAAATCTTCAGGATGTTTTAGATAAAAAGGTTACGCTGAATGCAGATCAGGTAGCCGCTTTTGAAAAAGCACAATTACCTTTGGAAAACCCTACTTTTGTAGGATTTGAAATCCATAATTTATTCGAATTCTTTATGGTATTCGTGGTTCTTTGTGGTATTGCCGCTGTAATTTTAGCTTTAATTTCACCAATCTTAAAGAAAATGATGCACGGAGTAAATTAATCTGTATCAAATAAAATATATTGTAAACCTCTGCCAAGTCGGAGGTTTTTTTTATTTTCGTATGTTCACTATTAAATTTTCTAATTCGTGACACATTTCGTCTTGAATCGAATTTATTGAAAAACCTTTAATTAAAAATCAATCATAACAAATTATGAGCTTAACTTTAGATGAAATACAAAATTTCAAAGGAAAATACCCAAAGCAAATCTGGAGTCTGTTTTTCTCTGAAATGTGGGAACGTTTCTGTTTCTACGGAATGCGGGGAATGCTCGTTTTCTTCATGATTTCCCAACTCAATTTCCATGAAAAAGAAGCCAACCTTCAATATGGAGCAACGCAGGCATTTGTTTATGCCTTCACATTTATCGGAGGATTATTCGCCGATAAAATATTAGGTTTCAGAAAATCTCTTTTCTGGGGAGGAATTCTGATGATTGTCGGAAGTATTATTCTGGCAACAGATCCACACCAATTCTTTTTCTTAGGAATTGCGTTTACCGTTGTAGGAACAGGTTTTTTTAAACCCAACATTTCGTCCATGGTCGGACAGCTCTACAAACCGAATGACTCAAGGGCAGATGCTGGCTTCTCATTATTTTACGCAGGAATCAACCTCGGGGCATTGCTTGGTGGATATTTATGTATTGCGATCGGTAAAGGAGAACTTTTTGCAAACTACATCCCCGAAGAATTAAGATGGCATCTTGCTTTCGGTTTCGCGGCTGTAGTTATGGTAATCAGCCTTATCAATTTTGTTTTTACACAAAGAAGCTTAGGAACGATCGGCCTGCAACCAGGTCATCCTGACAGCGAAATCAAATCCGCGCCAATCCCGAAATGGCAGGAGTATGGAGTATATGTTTTGTCATTAATCTTCGTTCCGATCATTATGATTATGGTGGCTAAAACCGAATATACAGATTATTTTATGTGGATTGTCGGACCGCTGACATTGATTTATCTGTTCTATGAAATGACAAAAGTGACACCTTCTGAACGTAAAAAACTTTGGGCAGCTTTAGTTTTCATCCTATTTTCCATTTTGTTCTGGGGAATTTATGAACAAAGCGGAGGATCATTAAGCATTTTTGCGGCTAAAAATTTAAATAAAGATTTATTAGGATTAGATCCAAACGGTGTCAACAATTCCGGAGGAGCATTTTTTATCATTTTCCTTGCTCCGCTGATCGGGCTGCTCTGGATATGGCTGAATAAAAGAAAGATTGAGCCGAATACAATTATTAAATTTGGGTTAGGCTTTATTTTCTTAGGCTTAGGATATTACGTTTTATTTGCAACACGATTTTTTGCCAATCTTCAGGGTATTACTTCATTAAATTTCTTTACTATCGCATTGCTGGTTATTACATTAGGAGAGCTTTGCCTCTCTCCTATCGGATTATCGATTATGACAAAACTTTCAACGAAAAATCTCCAGGGAATGATGATGGGAATGTGGTTTCTGGCTTCCGCTTACGGACAGTATGTTGCAGGAATCATTGGAGCAGGCCTTGCAACAGCAAAAGAAGGCTCCACGAATTATGATGCTTTGATCACTTATACTGATGGATATAAACAATTGGGATTGTATGCTGTAATCGCCGGTATTGTATTAATTTTGATATCGCCATTTGTAAAAAAATTAATGCAGGAGGTAAGATAAAAATAAGTAATTATGCTTATTTTTACATAAATGTCAAATCATGAAGAAAGTTATAAGCATAATTTGTCTTTTCGTTGTCACTCTAAATTTTGCGCAGGTAAGATGGATGACTATTGAGGAAGCACTGAAAGCCCAGAAAGAAAATCCTAAGAAAATCCTGATCGATTTTTATGCAGACTGGTGTGGCCCGTGCAAGATTATGGCTAAAAAAACCTACGGAAATCTTATTATTGCAGACATTCTAAATAAAAATTATTATCCTGTAAAATTCAATGCAGAAGAAAAAAAGGAAATTGAAATCTTTGGCAGAAAATTTTCAAATACAAATACGGAACACAAAAAAGGAAAAAATTCTTTACACGGATTCACCCAATACATGAACGTCGCAGCGGTTCCGAGTACAGTTTTTCTTGACGAAAATGGTGGGCCGATCACCATTTTGCAGGGAGAGCTATCCGCAAAAGAATTAGAATCTTATTTAGAACTTATTTCAAAAGATCTTTTCAAAAAGATCCGTTCGAGTGAACAGTGGGAAGATTATCAGAAGAAATTTAAATCAAAAATAAAAGATTAAATCCAATACAAAGACTTTCAAATCCGAAAGTCTTTTTTAATTTCTAATTTTTCCCGAAATTCGTGGTTCTTTAAAAATGACTTTAGAAACTTCCATAGAATACGTCAAAGGAATAGGTCCCGAAAAAGCCAAGCTCATCAAAAATGTGTTAGGAATTTCCACCGTTGAGGATTTTCTTAATTTCTTTCCTATTCGGTATCTGGATAAAAGTAAAGTTCATAAAGTTTCGCAGCTTCATGAGGTGACGACCGACGTTCAGCTGAAAGGAAAAATCACCAATATTCAGGAGATACAGACCGGAAAAACGAAACGCCTTTCCGCAAAATTCAATGACGATACAGGTTCAATGGATCTGGTTTGGTTTCAGTATTCAAAATGGCTGAAAGAACAGCTTCCCATTAACAAAGAAGTTTTTATTTTCGGAAAAATCAATGTCTTTAACAATCAGTTTTCCATGCCCCATCCGGAAATTGAAATTGAGGAAAAAAAAGACACTGAAAACCGATTAAAACCTATTTATCCAAGTTCGGAAAAATTAACTAAAAGAGGATTAAACCAAAGATTTTTTCAGGTTGTTTTAAAAAACATCTGTAAAGAAATCCCTCATCTTATTTACGAGAATTTTCCGGATTATCTGATGAAAGCTTTTAAATTTTTATCAAGGCAGCATACTTATCTCAACATCCATTTCCCAAAAGATATGGAGCATTTTGAGAAGGCCAACTATCGTTTAAAGTTTGAAGAATCTTTCTTTTTTCAACTGGGATTCGGTTTAAAAAAAATTCACCATAAAAGCCACACCATCGGAAATCCCTTTCCGGTAGTCGGAGATTATTTTAATGACTTTTACGAAAATCATCTGCCTTTTGATTTAACAGGGGCTCAGAAAAGAGTATTAAAGGAAATCCGGATGGATATGAAACGTCCGATCCAGATGAACAGGCTTTTGCAGGGCGACGTTGGCTCAGGGAAAACAATGGTTGCGCTATTAACGATGCTTATAGCCAAAGATAACGGTTTTCAAAGCTGCATTATGGCGCCAACGGAAATTCTTGCCCAGCAGCATTATAATGGAATTAAGGAACTTTTAGAAAAAACAGAAGTTAAAATTAAACTTTTAACAGGTTCAACAAAAAAATCTGAACGGAATATAATTCATGAAGAACTTGAAAATGGCGAACTTTCCGTTTTGGTGGGAACGCATGCTGTTTTGGAAGATAAAGTTAAATTTAAAAATCTCGGCTTAGCCATTATTGATGAACAACATCGATTTGGTGTGGCACAACGGGCAAAACTTTGGGCTAAAAATAAAATTCCGCCGCATATTCTGGTAATGACGGCTACTCCTATTCCCCGTACTTTGGCGATGAGTTTTTACTCGGATCTTGATGTTTCCGTGATTGATGAACTTCCGATTGGAAGAAAACCTATTATTACAGCCCACAGACGTGAAAAAGACAGAGCGTATGTCTACAATTTCTGTCGTGAAGAAATTCAGAAAGGAAGACAGGTTTATTTCGTTTATCCTTTAATTGAAGAATCTGAAACTTTAGATTACAAAAATCTGATGACCGGTCTGGAAAATGTGATGGATAATTTTTCAAAATACAACATCGCGATGCTTCATGGGAAAATGAAACCCGATGAAAAAGACACAGCAATGAATTATTTTGCTTCCGGAAAAGCTCAGATTATGGTCGCTACGACAGTAATTGAAGTTGGTGTAAACGTTCCGAATGCTTCTGTAATGGTAATTGAAAGCTCGGAAAGATTCGGGCTTTCGCAGCTTCATCAGCTACGCGGCCGTGTAGGTCGTGGCGCAGAGCAGAGCTATTGCATTCTGATGACTTCTGATAAATTGTCTAAAGACAGCAGAACAAGAATTAAAACGATGGTTGAAACCAATGATGGTTTTAAGATTTCTGAAGTCGATATGCAGCTTCGTGGCCCCGGAGATATTCTGGGAACTCAGCAAAGTGGTATCGTGGATTTTAAAAGACTGGATCTGGTCAATGATTCAGCCATCATTAAAGCCACTAAAAATACGGTCGAAAAAATTCTGGAGGCAGATCCTTTACTAGCAAGACCCGATAATCAGATCATTAAAAATTATTATCTGAGACATTATAACGGTAAAAATAAATGGAGTAAAATTTCATAAAAAAACCGCGAAAAGAAATTAATCTTTACGCGGTCCCCCTTATAAAACTGTTATTTGAAGAAATTACTTACTTGTTTTTAGCTTAATATTTTGTGATGTGGTGTGAATATGTGTGTGTGATAATTTAGTGTTCAGCTTAAAAGAAGTAAAAACAAAATGAATTATGTTTCCAACCTGCTTATTTATAAAAACTAACTTGACAAGCTAAAGAATAACATCATATATATTCTTTAACTACTCGAGTTTTCATGATTGTACCGTTTTGTTTAAAGATCTTCTGCTCTTGTAATTGGAAATTCATATAATTCATTTTGTTTAACTAACATTGTGATTTATATAATTTAGTTTAGTTCAAAAAACAACTATTATTATTGATCTTTCTGCCTCAATATATTCTTATTCTTATGATCATTCGGATATTTACCGTTTTTATTATTTTCACCTTTATGTGAAACTTGAATTACAAATATAGAACTTTAATTTAAATACCAAAATAGTTGAGCGGTTTTTTTCACACTTTCATGATAAAATTATTTTTATTAAGTCCTGAAGTGTGATATTGCCAGGTCACAGTCATTATATCTGTTACATTTTTTTTCATTTCCCTGTAATTGTCAGGCTTTTTCATCAGAACGTTCGCTCCGTTTACAAAAACTTCCTCTTCGTCTTCAGATGATATGGATTGGGCATAAATTACAGTTGTCATATGATCGAATCTATTATCAGCCTTTAATTCTGATAAATACGTGATACAATTCTTCCCGGAAATATTAAAATTCATGAAAAAAACCTCAGGAATCACGGCGCCATCTGCATCGAAATATTCCATCGTATCTGTAATATTACAAAAAGTCTTTACTTTTATATGAATTTTAAGATCCTGTAATATGCTTTTAAACAGGATCAGATTACCTTCATCATCGTCTGCTAAAATCACATTGAGATATTCTTTATTCATATCGCTCTTGAATATTGCTGATCGTACCGCTGAACTTTTCTTCTCATCGCAACAATTTTCTGAAACTGAGAAGGTGTAAGGCCTGTCATGTTTTTAAACTGTGTACTCAGGTGTGCTACACTGGAATAATTAAGTCTTTGAGCAATTTCAGTCAGATTATGCTTTCCACTGATAATCAATTCTTTGGTGTATTCAATTTTTTGAATAATGATAAAATTTTCTATCGAAGTATTGGCAATCTCTGAAAAAAGATTGGAAAGATAACCATAACTATGGTTTAGTTTTTCAGCAATGTAGATCGAAGCCTTTACGGGAATCATTTCATCAGAACCTACAAGCTCGATAATAGCATCTTTTATTTTCTGAACCAAAGCAGTTTTCTGGCTTTCAATAATTTCTATTCCGTAGCTCCCGAGATTTTCCTTGAAAACTTTGCATTGTTCCTGCGTCAGAGGTTCATACAGTTCTACTTCTCCAGAATTGATAAGTTTGTATTTAAAGCCCTGATCTTTAAGTTTATCTTCCAACACCTTCCTGCAGAGGGTATTGAAATCAAATTTCACATACATCTTCATCCTTAATATTATGTATTTAATGTTTAAGTAAATATAAACTTTTTATATCAATTTAAAGTGATATAAATAAAAATTCTTATTTAAAACATAAATAAAAAACTCCTGCATTAAAAAAATACAGGAATTTAAACACTAAGGATGAAAAAAATATACCGATAAAAAGCTGAGAACAGCTTAAAACCAAGCATATGAATATTTTGATAAGTGATTCGGTTCTATTACAAAGATGTAAAAAAACTCTACATCACATTTTATAGAATTACAATTAAATATTACAGAATTTTAAGTCATATTTATGTGATATAAAATTCCATTTCGTAATCATCCATTACAAAACCGCTTCCGATATCTACGATTATCTCTTTGTATACTTTGAAACCCTGAGATTCATAGAACATTTTCGCATTATTATGCTTATTCACATTTAAGATTATCCTTTTGTCGTCACTTTCGGATACTTTTTGCTTTAAAAAATCAACAGCCATTTTTCCAATGCCTTTTCCTTTGCTTTCCGGAATCAGATAAATCCTGTGCAGCTTTGTTGTATGTTCCTCGTAGCCATTCTCATAGCCCAAAAAACCTTCAAAAGAATTGTTTATTTCATTAAAGATCAAAAAATAATGATAGTCAGGATGTTGCAATTGATTACTGATTTCCTCGTAAGAATACATTGTCTTAAGCATATATTCTATCTGTTCTCTTTCAAGTATCTCGGCATAAGCAACCTCCCACGATCTTTTGGCCAGATCCTGAATGAGGGGTATATCTTTTTCTGTTGCTTTTATAAATTTCATTGATTTAATTTTATGTAGTTTTATGCTGGAAAGCACAATATTATATTTGTATTTTTATGGCAAATAAAAAAGGTGAAAAGCACGATACTCTTCACCTTAATATGTTTATTGTAACATTAAAATGTTACTGAAAAATGTTAAACATTAGCCATTTCAGCTTTAATTTTCGCATACAATCCCTCTGACGCCACGACTAAAGGAAGCCTTACATAATTTTTCACAATCCCTTTTTCCGTTAAAACAGCCTTAATTCCACACGGGTTCCCTTCGGCAAAAATCAGTCTTGTGATATCAACCAATTTGTTGTGGATTTCGTACGCTTCTTTCACTTTTCCGTCGAATGCTAACTGCACCATCGTTGAAAACTCTTTTGGATATGCCTGTGCAATGACAGAAATTACTCCGTTTCCGCCGGCAAGCGTGACAGGAAGTGTGAATTCATCATCCCCGGAAACCAGATTAAATCCTTCAGGTTTCTTTCTTAAAATATCAAAATACTGAAGAATATTTGGCGCTGCTTCTTTAATTAAAAATAAATTCGGGAATTCTTTTGCTAAACGCAACGTTGTTTCCGCTTCTATATTTTGTCCCGTTCTAGACGGAACGTTATAGATAATAATATTTTTTCCGGTGGAAGCTAAAACTTTATAATGTTGATAAAGCCCTTCCTGATTGGGCTTATTATAATATGGAGATACAGAAAGTACCGCCTCAAACGCAGAAATATCTGTTTCTTCAATCTGTTTTTTGACTTCAAGAGTATTATTTCCGCCGATTCCCAAAACCAATGGAAGACGTTTATTATTAACCTTAATGATATGCTCAATTACCTGTTTCTTCTCTTCAGCAGAAAGCGTTGCAGCCTCCGCTGTAGTTCCCAAAACAACTAAATAATTGGTTCCGTTTTCGATGTTGTATTCAACTAATTTCGTCAAACTTTCAAAATCTACGGATAAATCTTCATTAAAGGGCGTTACCAATGCAACACCTACTCCTTTTAAAATGCTCATCTGTTAGAATTATTTTTTTCAAATTTAATAATTTACCTCAAGAATTTGTTATAAATAATAATGTTTTATTATACATATAATTATATTTGCATTTACTAAATGGTAATATAAAGTCATCATTCCCGGAATTGCTTATGGATCCCAAAGGCGAATCGACGATTGCATTTAACCTTTATAAAAATAATTTGCTGCATATGAAAAATAAATTCTTGTTATTAGGAATTGCTCTGGCTGCGCTTTCTGCCTGTAAAACAGCTTCACCGCTACAGGTAACAGAGGTACAGACCCGGAAAAATATTTCTATTAATAATGAGCTAAAGAATGATGAGGAGTTTGTAAAGTTTATTGAACCCTACAAGCAAAAATTGGATAAAGAAATGAACCTGAAGATCTCACATACCAACGTAGATCTTACCAAGCAGGGAGACAATAGCAATCTGGGTAATCTTCTAGCAGATTATACATTTGATGGAGCTGATGAATGGGCAAAAACAAATCTTAACAAAAATGTTGATGCCGCTTTAATCAATATCGAAGGAATCCGAACAACTATCGGAAAAGGAGATATCCTACTAAAAAATGCATTTGAGGTGATGCCTTTTGAAAATGAGATCATCATCGTAAAAATGAAAGGAACAGATTTACAGGGACTTTTTGATTATTACGCAAAAACTCAGGTAAATAATCCTGTATCTCATCTGTATATTGAAACCCAAAACGGAAAATTGGCAAAATCATTGATCAACGGAAAGACAGTGAATCCGGAACAGGAATACTATATTGCTACTTCAGACTATCTGGCTTTGGGTGGCGACAATATGAAATTTTTTGCTAAAGGAGAAATGATCTCTACAGGAATTAAAATGAGAGATTTGTTTATAGATTATTTTAAGAAATCTCCCGAAGTAAAACCAGGTACAGATATTCGCTTAAATTTTATCGGTAAAAAGTAATGGATAGAAAAAGTTTTTTAAAAGCAATAGGTGGCGGAACTTTAGCAATGGCTTTAGCTCCGAATATGATGATGGCAGAAGAATTAAATATTCTTGATGTAAAAGCAGCAACCAAACTCACCATTCTTCATACCAATGATCAGCACAGCAGAATCAGAACCTTTCGATTCGAGCTATACCAAAAATCCCAATCAGGGAGGTTTTGCTAGAAGGGCAAGCTTAATTCAGCAGATAAGAAATCAGGAAAGTAATGTCTTGCTTCTTGATTCCGGAGATATTTTTCAGGGAACTCCTTATTTCAATTTTTTTGGAGGTGAGTTGGAATTTAAATTAATGTCGATGATGAAATATGATGCTTCCACTATGGGAAATCATGATTTCGATAATGGTCTGAACGGGTTTTTAAAGGTTTTGCCGAATGCGCAATTTCCTTTCATCTGCTCAAACTATGATTTTAAAAATACCGTTCTTGACGGAAAAACTTCACCCTATAAAATTTTTAATAAAAACGGAATCAAAGTAGGAATTTTCGGGGTAGGAATTCAACTGGAAGGACTGGTAGGAAAAAAACAATATGGAGAAACGGTTTATTCTGATCCTGTTGATGTAGCTCAACACTATTCCAATTTCCTTAAAAATGAACAGAAATGTGATCTTGTGATCTGTCTTTCGCACATCGGATACGATTACAAAGATGAACCTGAAAAAATAAGCGATAAAATCTTCGCAGCCAAGACAGATAATATCGACCTGATCCTTGGTGGCCATACTCATACTTTCTTACCGGAACCTCAAGCATTTACCAACAGAAAAGGTAAAAATGTTCTGGTAAACCAGGTGGGATGGGCCGGCCTGCTTCTTGGCAGAATAGATTTCTTTTTCGATTCAAATAAAAACGTAAAACATATTGCCTGGAATAATCAGGTAATTGACAGCAGCATAATAGCATAAGTATGAAAAAACTCTCTTTAATTTCTCTTGGTATTTTGGCATCCCTGCACGTTGCAAATGCGCAGACTATTTCTTCAAAAAAATGGGCAGACCTGTTTTCTTATAACAATGTAACTGCCATGAAAGAAGATAACGGAAAAATAGTTGCAGCCGCAGAAAACGGGATTTTTTATTATACAATTTCATCAGGTGAAATTACCAAGCTGTCTAAAGCAAACGGCTTGCATGAGGTTAAAATTTCAGCTTTCGACTATAATCCACAGAATAAGATTGCCCTTATAGGTTATCAAAACGGTTCACTGGATGTCGTGACTCCGGATGGCGTGACATATGTTGTTGATATTCCTATTGCTACAGGATATAATGGCAGCAAAAGGATAAACCATATTTCGATAACAGGAGATCTGGCTGTAATTTCAGCCGGCTATGGAGTTTCAATTTTTGATTTAAAGAAAAAAGAATTCAAGGATTCAGCATTTTTCTTATCGGGAGGAGTTTATGAAGCTAGTAATGAAGCCACAATTTTCGGAAATAAAGTATATTCG
Organism: Chryseobacterium lineare; assembly: GCF_977014045.1. NCBI lineage: Bacteria > Pseudomonadati > Bacteroidota > Flavobacteriia > Flavobacteriales > Weeksellaceae > Chryseobacterium > Chryseobacterium lineare. Next base: position 2,521,221 of record NZ_CDRNIQ010000001.1, read on the forward strand.
GTAACCAATACAGGTTTAAAAAGCCATGAGATGAACAATACATTTCCGGTTTTCACAACATGGACGACCGAAGTGGCAGGATCTTTTAAACATATTGATTCGGAGGGAGTATTAAGCTTTTCATCAGCTAATACTGCTTATCTTTATAATAGCGGGGCATCTGCTCCTCTGTCGCAGACTTTTACTAATGTACGCGATGTTGTTGTGAATAATAACAATATTATCGTAACAGATCTAAACAGAGTTTATACATTCAATACCAACGGGAATTTCAATAATACAGTCAGTTTCGGAGAAGAATGTAATACGGCAACAACGATCGGAGGCAGTGTTTACGGCGGAACTGTTTTGTCAGGAATAAAAAACGAAAGCAGCAATTCTTTCAAACCGGATGGCCCATACTTCAATTATGCTTATAAACTGAGTCTTTATGGTGATAACCAGATTCTGGTGTCCACAGGAGGAAGAGAAGGAAGATTTAATACCGGAATTAGCAATCCTAAAAATCCCGGTTTCTATTACTTCAATGGGATGGAATGGATTTATCCTTCTTATTTCGTTGGAAACACAACAGGGTTTAATGTTATTGATGTTGTTTCAGATCCTGCAAGTCCGGATGATATTTTCTTCACAAATTATACGACTGCACCTGGTCGAGGCGTGTACAAGATGAAATATAATCCTGCAAATAAAGACTTTACATTTACTAAAAATTACAATTTAGGAACTGACAATGTTTCCGCAAGACGTGCCGTAGGTTTCGCTTTTGATGATGTAAACAATCTCTTTGTGACCATTGCATTTTCCAGCGACGGACCTGAAGTTGGTCAATATACAGCAATCGGAGCTTATGACAGAGCAACTGATAATTTTCTTGTAAAAAATACAACATCAAGCTTAGGAGCTGCACAAAAACCATTATTTTATGAAGGTTTATTATGGATCCCCATCCCAAGAACTAATTCTTTTATAGCTTATGATGCCAAAAAGACGGTAAATACTTCTGATGATGCGGCTTATATTTTAAATCAGTCCAATGGCTTTGCAACAAATTCAGGAGGAACGCTTTCCGTTGCTCTTGATAAATCCGGAGATGCATGGATCGGGGGAGATATGGGATTAAGGATATTACAGAATGCTGTTGCCGAAATAAAAACCCCTGAAAGCGCGAAAGTAGAACCTATCATTATTGAGCAAAATGGTTTGGGTGAAGAACTTTTCAGAGATTCACAAATATTACAGATAGAAGTAGATGGTGGAGATCACAAGTGGGTTTCCGTAGATGGAGGAGGAGTTTATTATCTATCTGCAGACGGCCAGCAAACAGTAAAACATTTTACCAAAGAAAACTCGCCACTTCCTACCAACAGTGTTACTGACATAAAAGTAGATAAAAAAACAGGGAAAGTATATTTCGCAACGTACGATGGTATTGTAACCTATCAGGGAGATGTTGCCGATGTCGGGTCAGGTTTCGGAAACGTGCTTGTTTATCCGAATCCTGTGGTGTATTCTAATTTTAAAGGAAAAGTAACCATTAAAGGATTAGCAGAAGTTACGAATATCAGAATCGCTGATGCAGCGGGTAATGTAGTACATTCTGCGGTGGCACGGGGCGGATATTATGAATGGGATCTTAATAATCAGAGAGGGACGAGAGTAGCTTCAGGAGTATATTTTGTTCTGATGACAAATGAAGATGGTTCTGATAAAGCGACAGCAAAGATCGCAGTAGTTAATTAATGAATTCACAGAACGGATTTTTATTATCATATATCAAATACGGTGAAAATGATGCGGTGTTGCATTGTTTTACAGAAGAAGAAGGCTTTCAGTCTTATTTTTTAAAAGGTCTTTACACCAAAAAGAATAAGAAAAAAGGTCTGCTTCTGCCGTTAAGCAAACTCAATTTTTCTTTACTTCCCTTAAAAGGAAACGGAATACAGACGATCTCTAAGTTTGAGATGGTAAAAAGCAACGATATTTATACCGATATACGATGTAATACTGTTGTATTTTTTATCTCAGATTTTTTAAATCAAAATTTAAAACACGAAAATAAAAATCAGCATATTTTCTTTTGTCTTGAAGAATTTATTGATGAACTGGAAAACCAGAACTATCAGTCACATCTTATTTTTTTAATTAAAGTTTTAAAAATCCAGGGAGTTGCACCTTTACTGAATGATGGAAAATTTCTCGATCCCGAAACAGGAACTTTTTCATTGGAGATCATGCACCAGATTTTTACGGAAGAAATTTCTGCAATATGGCAAGCTGCACTTTCGTCAAATAATCCTTACCAGATCAGAATTCCTTCAGCGTTCAGAAAAGATTTTCTGGACAGTATTCTGGTGTATTACCACTATCATGTTACGGATTTCAGAATTCCTGCCTCTCTTGAAGTTATACAGCAGATATTTGAATAGTTATCATTATTAAATGGTAAGATTGCTCACGATAACTATTGATCTTATGATTTCTTTTCTCCCGGCATTTCTGTTTCAGACTCTGCAATTTCTTTTTTTGAAAATCTTGGCATTAAGATTTTTGCAATCAGTCCCGTCCATCCCGTCTGATGTGATGCTCCTACTCCACGACCGCTGTCACCGTGGAAATATTCGTAGAACAAAATATAATCTTTAAAATCGGGATCAGTCTGAAATCTCGGATATTGTCCGTTAAAAGGTCGATTCCCGTTTTCATCCTTTAAAAATATCTTTGCCAGCCTTTTACTCAGGGCATCGGCAATCTGATCTAAGTTTAAATAATCTCCGCTTCCCGTAGGGTATTCCACCAAAAAATCGGGACTGTAGTAAAAGAAAAAACGCTGCAGACTTTCAATAATTAAGAAATTAACAGGAAACCAGATGGGTCCGCGCCAATTGCTGTTTCCTCCGAACAGACGACTGTCACTTTCGGCAGGAGTATATTTTACTGTATAATCTGTATTATTCAGATTGATATTGAACGGATTTTTTTCGTATTCTTTGGAAAGCGCTCGCACTCCGAATTCGCTGAGAAATTCATCAGGGTTGAGCATTCTGTGAAGCAGCCTTTTCAGACGATGACCCCGCAAAAGTGAAAGAAGGTGTTTGGATTCTTCACCTTTTACCTCCCAATGAGAAACCAAAGCGGCGAGTTCCGGTTTATTATCTAACACCCATTGCATTCTTTTCTTAAAATTCGGCAGCCTCTCGATCATTTCATCATCAATTACCTCGACGGCAAACATCGGAATAAGGCCGACAATCGTTCGCATTTTTAAATACATATGATTGCCATCACCAAGGGAAAGGGCATCATAAAAAAACTCATCCTGCTCATCCCAGAGACTGAAGCATTCGTCGCCCATATTGTCCAGCGATTTGGCAATTGCCAGGAAATGTTCGAAGAACTTCATGGCCATTTCTTCGTAAATCGTATTGTAAAGGGCCAACTCCAGAGCGATTCTCATCATATTAAGGGCAAACATAGCCATCCAGCTTGTCCCATCCGACTGCTCAAGATGCTCACCATTCGGAAGCTCCGTATTGCGGTCGAATACTCCGATATTATCAAGTCCTAAAAATCCGCCTTCAAAGATATTGTTGCCGTTGTTGTCTTTTTTATTGACCCACCAGGTGAAGTTCATGAGTAATTTCTGAAATGCGCTTTCCAGAAACTGTACATCCGGCTTGTCCTTCAGATATTCGTCAATTTTAAAAACCCTGAAAACTGCCCAGGCATGCACCGGTGGATTGACATCATTTAAGTTCCACTCGTAAGCAGGCAGCTGTCCGTTGGGATGCATATACCATTCAAAAAGAAATAATTTCAGCTGATTCTTTGCAAAATCAGAATCAATCAGTGAAAAGCTGATCGTGTGGAAAGCCAGATCCCATGTTGCATACCAGGGATATTCCCATTTATCAGGCATGGAGATAATATGTTCATTGTTGAGGTGCTTCCACTGGAAATTACGGATTTTCTCACGTGATTTTGGTGGCGGAGCTTCAGAGGGATCCCCTTTCAGCCATTTTTCTACGTTGTAATGATAAAACATCTTACTCCACAACATTCCGGCAAAAGCCTGCCGCTGAACCATTTTTTCATCTTCCGAGTCTATTCCTTTCTGAATTTCTTCATAAAATTCGTCAGCTTCCTGTTTTCTATCATTGAATATCTTATCAAAATCATTAAAAGGCTGCGTCAAATCTTTATCAGAAAGCCTGAATTCAAAGGTTTTTGTCTCTTTCGGATTGAAATTTTCATCAATCACAAATGCCGCTTTGGTTCCGAAGTGATTCGGATTGACAGATTGTGAATTTCCGTTGATTATAAAATCATTGATTCCGTCTTTGCTGTAACGGGTTTCATTGGCACACTGATAGAGCTTCTCATTATTCGTTTCGTTGTCGCAAAACAGAACTTTTTGAGAATGCTTTGCGTACAGATTTTTAATGTCTAAATCTTTGTGATGAATGGTGATGCACGCAGGATCTTCAGAACTCATCTGAGGAGTGTAAGAATCGTACCCCCAACGCCATGTATTTCTGAACCATAATGTAGGGAGGATGATCAACGGCGCTTCACTCTCTGATTTATTGATGATGGTCAGCCGTACTAAAATATCGTTCTTATCAGCCTTTGTATATTCAATAAATATATCGAAGTATTCGTTTGTGTCGAAAACTCCGGTGTCAATTAATTCGTATTCAGGCTCCTCCTTGCTTCTTATTGCATTTGTCTGGATGAGGTCTTCATACGGAAATGCATTCTGAGGATATTTGTAGAGCATTTTCATGTAAGAATGCGTAGGAGTAGAATCCAGGTAGTAGTAATATTCTTTCACATCTTCGCCATGATTTCCCTGTCCGTTGGTAAGACCAAAGAAGCGCTCTTTTACCATTTTATCTTTTTTGTTCCAGAATCCTACCGAGAACACCAGCTTCTGAAGATCATCGCATATTCCGCAGATACCTTCTTCTCCCCAGCGGTATGTTTTTGATTCTGCCCCGTCATGAGTGGTATAATTCCATGCATCACCATCGTCACTATAATCTTCGCGTACGAGTCCCCACTCACGGTTGCTGACGTAAGGTCCCCATTTTTTCCAGGTGAGATCGGAGAGTCTTTCTTTTTCTTTCATGCTGTTAATAATGATGATTGATAGTTGATAGTTGATGGTTGATGGTTGATGGTTGATTAGTCTAAATTACAAAGCTCTTTTGAGAAATTGTGTAGTTTTTAAAAATTTAAGATTAATGCAACGTCTTCATGTTACCTGTCATTCTGAATGTAACGAAGTGGAATGAAGAATCTCAACATACAATAGATTCTTCATTCGTCAGAATGACAAATAAAACAATTATTTTTTAATCACAAGCCTCTTTCTAGAAACTGCATAGTTTTAAAAAGTAAAGGGTTAATTGTAACGCCTTCATTACGTCTGTCATTCTGAATGTAACGAAGTGGGATGAAGAATCTCAAAATTCGACATAGACTTTTCCTCCGTCAGAGTGACAAATAAAACGATTATTTTTTTACATCTTTTAGATTGACCGTAACACGGATTCACCATTTACAATTCACTTTTCACAATTGACTATGACTTTCAAATGCCTGCCATTCCTGTTTCGGCTGAGATGCGCCCCGGATTGAACGGCCTGTCTGAGCTCTTTTTATTTTCGGCGGCGGCTTCGCCGCCGAAAATAAAAAAGCGAGTAGTGAAAGCCGGAAATGTGCGCCCAAATTATCCTCCTGAAGCAAAACTTTCGAAGGTCGTCATTCCACCATCTACGAATATGCTTGCTCCCGAGATATAGTCGGAAAAATCACTGGCCAGGAAAACGGCGAGGTTTCCGATATCTTCCGGTTTGCCGATTCTGTTGTAAGGGATAAGGGTCATCAGGGAATGTAAAGCCTGAGGCGTGTCCCAGGCATCTTTATTGATCGGGGTTTTGATGGCTCCCGGACAAATGGAATTTACCCGAATTTTGTCGGGTCCGTATTCCTGAGCGAGGGTCTGCATCAGCATCCTGATCGCTCCTTTACTTGCTGCGTAATTGGCATGCCCCGCCCATGGAATAACTTCATGAACCGAGCTGATATGAATGATTTTTCCGCAGGCCACGGATCTTGAGGGATCAACGCCACGTCGAAGAAATTCTTTGATGGCTTCCCGTGCGCAGAGGAACTGACCCGTGAGATTGATGTCGATAACGGTATTCCACTGTTCTAACGTCATTTCCGTAATTTTCGCATCTTTCTGAACACCGGCATTATTAATCAGAATATCAACGGTTCCGAATTGTGAAATGGTATCCTTAAACATATTGATCACCTGATCTTCTTTCGATACATCGCACTGGTAAGTAATACCTTGTCCACCTGCGTCCGTAATTTGTTTTAAAACGGATTTTGCTTCATCAGTTGAATGTTCGGATGAATGATTAACGACTACGGTAGCACCGGCTGCGGCCAATGATTTTGCGATTCCGGAACCTATTCCACTTGAAGCTCCGGTGACAATGGCCACCTGATTATTGAGAGAAATTTCCATGTTTTATTATTTGATGTTACTCAGATACAGCTGAAAGGATCACGCCAAACATGAAAATTTTCACTTAAAAAATTCTTAAAGTTGCAGAGAGTGGCTTTTGGCAGATGGCTGCTGGCGAATAACTTTTGGCTTAATGCATCCGATCAAAGCCGTTTTACTTATGGTTAAATATTTTCGGCTAAAGCCGGATCATTAGAGATCATAGAGTAAATGGGCTAAAGCCCATTTCTATTGATACTGTCCTCATTTTACATCGAGCTTACGTTACTTTACATGAATGAGGGCTTACTTTACCTGGATAATGGCGTTTTTGCAGGGATAATGGCTTACTTTACTCGGATAAAACCTTACTTCACTAGGATGATGGCGATTTTGCATGGATAAAACCTTACTTCACCTGGATAATGGCTTACTTTACCCGGATAAAACCTTACTTCACATGGATGATAGCGATTTTGCATGGATAAAAGCTTACGTTACATGGATGATGGTCTACTTCACTAGAATAAAACCTTACTTCACCCGGATGATGGCGATTTTGCATGAATAAATGTTCTTTATTATAATTTTTTGAACATCAGATATTGCGGTCCGCTTCTGCCGATCCGTTCTTTTCCGTCATATTGATAGCCGACTTTGAGGTAGAGCTGATAGGCGGAAATATTATTCTGGTTAACCGCCAGAACGATCTCATCACAATCTTTGAAGTTTTCCCGAATGAATTCATCAACCTGAATCATCGCTGCTTTCCCTATTCCTTTTCCCTGAAGTTTGGGATTTACAGAAAACGATCGAAGTAACATCGAATTGTGATTGTCTGTATACTCCAGTTTATCATTTCCAAAATCCAGCACAAAAAAACCTACAGGATCTTCATCTTCAAAAATAGTGATCGGAAAGGCAAGAGTATCACTTCGCCCTTCTATTCTTTGCAGAGCCTGCTTTGCGGTTGCGGTGTATTGAGACTGCTGTTCGTCCAAAGTATAACTTACTCCGGGTAAATCTTTCTGTTCAAAAAACTTTAATTTTACCATATTTTAATGATGATAGATGTCTTCATACATAACTCCGGCGCGGATCTCAACCGGCAGCCTGTTTTCTTCGGGAACCACCGGGCAATTGTAATCGTAAGCATTATACGCACAATAGGGCTGGTAAGATTTATTGAAATCCAAAATAATCGTGTTTCCTTTTGGAATCTTTAAATCCATATACTTTCCGCCGCCATAGGTTTCTTTTCCGTTCGTCATATCACGGAAAGGCAGAAACAGATAATCTCTGTACTTTTTTTGTTTGATTAAATCTAAACTCTGATAGAGGGTTAGAGTGTAAGATTGTCCGTCAAGTTCAAAGGTTGCCTTTCCATATTCTCTGTAAGATTTTGTTTTCCCGGAAGAGGTTGGAAGATCAAAAGGCTCCGCATTTTCTGTTCTGGTAAATTTCGCAGTTATCCTGTATTTTAAGTCAATCGGAAAGAAGGGATGCTCTTGGAAATTTTTGAAATTATCTCCGCGCAAAGGTGTTTCCTTGGGGTTGAGATATTCTGCATTCAGTTCCTGCCGGAATTTTTTTATCTCAGATTCTTCTCTGGAAATCTTTTGTGAGAAGGCCAGCATCGGCAAAAGAAAGAGTATGAGTAAATAGTTTTTCATTATAAATATTGTTTGACCATTAAAAAATTGCCTGCAACAAAAAGATCACAAAGCAATAAACATCAACCTTTCTTTGAACACAAAGTCCACAAGGTTTTCTATCTGCTTACTGCTTCAAGTTTCACAAAGCCGTTACACTTATAAGAGAGCGCAGAGATCTTCTACAATATCGTCAGGCTGAAGTTATAGGATCTTCTCAATCTTAACCTTAATCTTAACCTCTATATATAAGATTCCGAAATCTTTACCCGGTAAATATCAGAAGAGTTTCTTTTGATGGATTCTACAAAAAATCCGCCTTCTTCGGGAATTACTTCTTTCAGATCAAAGCTTTTGCAGTCCTTCGGTAATCCCGAAAACACCAAAGTAAACCAGAAGTCACGCATAAAAGGCACCGGTGTCCAGTTAGGATAAATGGTAATGTTTTCCGCATGAATCAGCCTGCTTTTATGATCCGACTGGTTATCGAAAAGATACGTGGAATGCCATATCCTGATGAGGTTTCCCAGAAACGGTGAAGCCGGAAAACAACAATGCACAATAACCTGCTGTTCTTCCTGCACTTTTGCCTGAAGGGATTCCAATAATTTTTTGACGATAACAGGTTTTGTAATGGTTTCTGACATATTCTTGTGGTGAATAGTGAATTAGTGAATGGTCAATTTTAAATTCACAATTGCCCATTGATCATTCACTTTTTAGTATTCAAGCTCTAATTTTTCTTTGGTATAATTTCTCATCTTTTCGGTAAGTTCCGGGTTTCCTGCCAGCTTATGTCCGTAAGACGGAATCATCTCAGCCAGCTTATCCTTCCATTCTCCGTGCAGTTTTTCAGGAAAGCATTTTTCGAGAACAGTCAACATCGCATACACTGCTGTTGATGCTCCCGGCGAAGCACCCAATAAGGAGGCAATGGTTCCTTTTTTGTTGACAACGACCTCCGTTCCAAATTCCAGCTTTCCGCCATTTTTTTCATCTTTTTTAATGATCTGAACTCTTTGTCCGGCTACTTTAAGTTCCCAGTCTTCTTCTTTGGCATCTTTGATAAATTCTCTCAAATGCTGAATTCTCTGAGCTTTGGTCATCGCCACCTGCTGAATAAGATATTTGGTTAAAGGAATATTATGCCACCATGCTCCGAAAAGAGATCTTATATTTTTTGTATTGACACTTTCCGGCAGGTCCAGATAGCTTCCCTCTTTAAGAAATTTCGTTGAAAACCCCGCAAAAGGCCCGAATAATAAAGCTTTTTGTCCATCAATAATCCTCAGATCCAAATGAGGCACAGACATTGGCGGAGCATCAACGGTTGCCTGGGTATATACTTTTGCGTGATGTTTTTCCACCAGCTCCTGATTGTAGCTCACCAGCCATTCTCCCGAAACGGGAAATCCTCCGTAGCCTTCACTTTCTTTAATATCCGAACTGTCCAGCAACGGCAGCGCATATCCTCCGGCTCCTATGAATACAAAATCGGCTTCTACTTCCTGCTTATGGTTGTGTATCCTGTCCTTCACCTTCATTTCCCAGGTACCGTCTTCTTTAGGATTAATATCTTTCACTTCATGATAAAGGAAAACTTCTACATTGGAATCTTCCAGTAAATGCCTTCCCATTTTTCTGGTAAGGGTTCCGAAATTAACATCCGTTCCCAGATCCATTTTGGTTGCTGCCATCACCTCAGAACCATTTCTTTTACTCATGATAAGAGGTATCCATTCTTTCAGCTTTTCATGATCTGTGGAGAATTTCATCCCTTTAAACAAAACTGATTCCGACATTTTCTGATGGCGTTTTTTAAGATATTCGGCATCTTTTTCACCAAATACCAGGCTCATGTGCGGACACGAATTGATGAAATCTTTTGGATTCTGAACATAACCTTTCGTGATTAGATATGACCAAAACTGTTTTGAAATTTCGAACTGTTCTGCTATACTTTCTGCTTTTGAAATATCGATGGTACCGTCCGGCTTTTCAGGAGTATAATTAAGCTCACAAAAGGCTGAGTGACCTGTTCCTGCATTATTCCAGGCTGCGGTGCTTTCTTTGGCAAACCTTCCCAGCCTTTCGAAGATGGCGATCTCCAAATCGGGATCAAATTCATGTAATAATGTAGCTAACGTGGCACTCATAATTCCGCCACCTATGAGAACAACGTCGTATTTGGGTTTCGGCGTTCTGCTTGTAAGCGATTGTGACATAATTTAAATTTTATTATATCAAAGTTCGGGAAAAGTTCTTAAAATAAAGGGCTGTTTATGGATATTTAACATCATTTTTGAGGTTGAGGCTAAGGTTGAGGTTAAGATTAATGATGAGGCAAAATTGCGTTTCCTGATGCTAAAAAACAAGCATGATATTATTACAGTAATTTGACATTCTCTGTAACGGTATCATGCTGAGCTTTATGTAAGTAAGGATTAATTTAATTTTGTTGTCAGCTTCTTGAACTGTTTTTCAGCATTTTTTTCTTCGTAAAGTATTCCGTAAATGGTATCAACGATCGGAAGCTTTAACCCTTTGTCTTTGGAAGTTTTATAAATAGAATCTGCCGCGTAATATCCTTCTGCAATCATATTCATCGACTGGATTGCTGATTTTACAGTATATCCTTTTCCGATAAGGTTTCCTAGATTTCTGTTTCTTGAGAATAATGAATAAGCTGTTACGAGTAAATCTCCCAGATAAGCGCTTTCGTTAACATCTCTTGGCGCTTCATAGATGGCTTCCAGGAAGGTTTCCATTTCACGGATGGCATTAGATACAAAAACCGCCGTGAAGTTGTCTCCATAGCCTAAACCGCTTGCAATACCCGCACCTATCGCAAAAATATTTTTAAGAATGGCACTGTACTCATTTCCTAAAATATCTTTACTGGAATGAACTTTAATGAAATCAGAATTAAAAATATCCAACAGCTTTGCCGAAACTTCATCTTCCACCGTTGCCACCGTAAGGTAAGAAAGTCTTTCCATAGCAACCTCTTCAGCGTGACACGGACCTGCTATAACAGCCTGATTGCGGAAACCAATTTTAAATTCATCCCTCAGATAATGTGCAACGACATCATTCACCTTCGGAATAATCCCTTTAATGGCAGAGACAAAAATCTTATCTTTGTAATCACAAGTCATTTTATCCAGTGTATCGGAAAGATAGATCGAAGGCGTTGCCAAAACGATGATATCACAGGCCGTAACAAGTTCGTTGATATCGGTGGTAAGCTTTAGGTTTTTAAGGTTAAAATTGACAGCTGTAAGATAAGTTGGGTTATGCCCTCTTTGTTCAATAGCACCTTTTACATATTCGTTTCTTACGCACCATTGTACCACTCTACAGTTCTCAACCAGCATTTTTACAATAGCTGTCGCAAAACTTCCGCTTCCTACCACCCCTACGGCAACATCATTTTTGCTTTTTTTAGGATTTGTTTCTGTATTCGTTTTCTTTTTAGCCATAATAGAAATGTGAACTGCAAATATATTAAAACAAAGATTGATGATACCTTTTCAGCACATGATAAAAGCCATTTTATTTTAAAATTAATACATCGGTACAATTAAATATTTAATTCTGCGTTTATTATAGGAATATTTATTTTTTTGCTAAAAATAAGTCTTAAAATGTATTTTTAATTAAATTTGCAGGCTTAAAACCGTTTTGTAATTATACTAAGAGAAGAAAAATGAAAAAATTTCTAAGCAGCAAAAAAAACGTAAATGTGCTTTTAGGAGTTCTTTTACTGATAATTTTTGCGCAGGGTATCTTCATTGCAAAGTTGTATGCTCAAAAAGACGACAAGAACTATGAAGTAAACCTTGTAAAAATAAACACTGAAAAAGATAGTGTGGATTACTTGAAAATGAAGACAGATCTTACATTAGTAGATCAGACCGTAGCTCAGCTCAATTCTTTCCTAAAATCCAAAGATGTTCCGAACACGAAACTGGCTGTTCTTAGCAAGGACAGTATTTCAAATTCAGTTTACCTTGCCAAGCAAGCCAACCGATACAGCCAATATCTGATGGACATTCAGAAAAAGCTTCTCCAGGTTCCTTTAGGGATGCCAACGGAGGGATATATTTCATCTAATTTTGGCGTAAGAAAAAATCCTATTCCCTTTAAAACCGTTTTCGCGTCTGTAAAAACTACAGCAGCCAAACCTTCAGCAGTAGCAGCTGCTCCGGAAGTAAAAGCTGAACCTGTAGAGAAGATCATTGAAGTAACTGACAGCTATGGCGAAAAAAGACAGGTGAAAGTAATGGTTACCCCAAAAGTTAATCCTACACCTGCTTCACAAAGCGCTTCAACTGTTGCAACGAATACAAAACCGACAGAAAAAAACAACGCACCAGCAGAAGCTGATCAAATGCAGTTTCATAAAGGATTGGATATTGCCGTTCCATTTGGATCTGATGTTGTGGCTACTGCTGCAGGAACGGTGATTTTCTCCGGTCAGAAAGGCGGTTACGGAAACTGCGTCATTGTTTCTCACGGAAACGGACTGGCAACACTTTACGGACATTTATCGCAGCTTGTCGCTAAAGTAAATGATAAAGTAAAAGTAGGACAGGTGATTGCAAAATCGGGAAACTCAGGACGTTCTACAGGGCCTCACCTTCATTATGAAGTGCATAAAAATAACAGCCCGGTCAATCCGAAGCTATTCATGAATCTTTAATTTGTGATTAATTATATTGATAGGAATTCCAGCGGCACCTTTGGTGCCGCTGGAATTTTTTAATCTTTAACATTAATAAGCAGCAGTAAAACGTTCTCTGATATGATTATTCTGTTCAAGTTCGTCTGCAAGAACTACCGCAACATCTTCAACTGAAAGTACACTTCTTCCGTTTTCATCAAATACAGGGTTTTCCAAAGCTGTTCTGTATTTTCCGGTTCTCACTCCCGCAGTTCCCTGATGCATTTCGATGGCGGGGCTGAAGAAAGTCCAGTCGAGTGTATTGTTTTCTTTGATTTTATTCAAATAATCTCTTGCCGCGGTGGCTCCCGGTTTGATATCTGCAGGAAAATCCGACCCGTCTACCAATTGTTTCCCGTCAATATAAAGACTTCCTGCTCCACCTACTGTAATAAATCTTTTTACCCCTGATTTTTCAACGGCTTTTTCGATATTGACAGAACCATTCAGAAAATCATCATATAAATTAGGATTTGTCCATCCTGCATTGAAGGTATTGATGACAGCATCATTACCTTTCAGGGCTTCTGCAAGCTCATCTACATTGTTTACATCAACACTTTTTGCTTTTACCTTTTCGTTCTGCTGAACCTTTGAAGCATCTCTTGCGATAGCTTCAACTTCGTATCCTCTGTTTGATAATTCATTTACCACATGAGTACCTACAAATCCTGTAGCGCCAATTACTGCCACTTTTTTCATACTATTTTATTTTTAAATTAAATTGTAACAACTATTATTACATTAATGATCAAATTTTTTTATTTAAAATTACCTGTAAACTCCCGCAATGTTTTATTGCCTAAAAAACGGATCACCAGTTGGTCCGTCTCGGAAAATAATGTCTCTAAATGTTCATTAATTTCTTTTCCGACTGTGCAAGCAGGATTGGGATTATTGTTTTTCTTTCCCAGCACTTCAGTATTTTTCACTGCCGAATAAATTTCGGAAATTTTAATATCATTTGCATTTTTCGCTAACTGACTACCCCCTACTTTCCCCTGACGGCTGATAATCAGTCCGGCTTCTTTCAGTACACTCAATTCTTTGCGAACCATCACAGGATTAATATTAATACTTCCCGCCATCCATTCTGAGGTGAGCCATTCCTGCGGACTTTCCGCCAATAAAGTCATGATATGTATTGCCGTGGCAAATCTTGTATTATTCATTGTAATTACTGTACAAAAATAGAAAAACTTTTCTAATGTAACAAGATTTATTACAATTAAATTATTCTGTTTCTATTTTTACGATTTTTCGCCCTGCTTCACCTAAATAATAATTAATTAATGGCTCATAGATTTTATAACCATCATCAATATTGGTAAAAATCACCAAACCCTGTTTTGTTTTCGGTAACATTACAGCCAGTGTATTTACCCCTTTATCAGAACCACCGTGTGAAAGGGCAATTTCTCCATTTCCAAGGTCATATATTTCAAACTCTAATCCGAAATATTTATTTTTTTTGGTATCGACCTGTCTGGTTTCCATTTCTTTAAATACTGTTTTTGAAAGCAAGTCGTTATTCATCACTGCAATTAAAAACTTCCCATAATCTTCTACAGAAGTCGTAAGATCATCTGCCGCACTAGGCTGGGAGTTCTTCACAATATCATAAGGGTTTCCATTTCTATCATAGCCGATAACGATTCTTTCTGCATCTTTCTTTTCATTCCAGATGTAACTTGTATCATGCATGCCTAAGGGTTCAAAAACCAATTCTTTCACTAACATTTCCAAGCTTTTATGAAATTTATTCTCAACAGCTTTACGCAGGTATTCATAACCTTCACCTGAATATTGGTATTTTGATCCGGGATCAAACTCAAAGCTTAACTTCTGATCTGCTTTTTGCCATCTCCAATTTGGAAAACCTGTCTGATGACTCAAAATTATTCTGGTCGTTAATTTCTTATGCCTCGGGTCTTTTGCAATATCAGGATCAATCCAATATTTATCAAGTGATTCATCAAGATTCCATTTTCCTAAGCTTATCAAACGTAAAACTGTTAGTGCAGTTACCGGTTTGGTCAGTGATGCAACGTTAAAAAGACTGTTGTATGGCGCAGCCGTTTTCCCTTCTAAAGTTCCATAAACTTTTATTTGAGTTAATTTTCCATTTTCAATGATTCCTAATCCTAAAGTCGGAATGTTGTTATCTTTCAGCAACTGTTTGACAGGGTCTGCAATTTTCGCATGATTGGGTTCTCCATGATCATAGCTCAGAACATCGCTTATCACCCAGTTTCCATCTTTCTTTGTCCAGACAGTCGTAAACTTTGCCCTTCCTCCTAATACGTCTTGTTTATTCGGCTCACGGATATAAAACTGATGTTCCCCGGTTTGTATGGCGCCATACAGATTCCCATTGTCGTACAGCGGAAAAACTTCAAGACTTTCTGGAACAACTTTGCGAATCGGCTTTTTAAGAGGATTGGAACATATATTTTCTTTCGTTCTTTCTAAAAATAATTTTTTATTCTGGAAACCTCCTTTATCATGATAAAATTTCAGATTGTCGTCCATCGACTTTTCCAAATATGCCATATCACAATTGTTGAAACCTCTTTCAAAAAAAATGCTGTCCTGCCTTTTTAATTCTAAAAACAGTTCGGATTTTTTATCGATCTGAGCATGTATATTTCCAAAGAAAAATAAGAGTACCGGAAAGTACGGAAAGAATCTTTTTGCCATTGTTTAATTTTTCGACAAAGATTCGAAATTATAAATTTTTAATCGAAAAAAACAGGCCGACAAAAACCCGACAATGATGTGACACATTTATAAAAAGTTGAAATTCAGCTTATAGTAAAGACTATTCTTCTTATCGATTTCGTAAGCATTTCTCAAGATAATGTAAATATTCACGAGAACTAACAAAACCATGGTCACCATCACAGACGGAGATCCGAGTTTTAAAAGCACAACGATCATAAAGATTACAGGAGAAACAATTGCTAAAAATATCTGAAGAGAAATAATCTGTTTCGTGATCCGAGATTTCTCTTTCATAAAGATCATGATTAATAAGGGCGGAATGAAATTGGCAACAGGAAACCATGCCAGCGGAAGTGAAGAAAGATTGATGATTTTAATTAAAGCGAAGTTTAAAGATTTATCTTCGGTCTTCACTTCAGGAACTTCTTCAACTTTAATTTCCTGCTCCACAATAATCTCAGGAATACATAAATCTTTCTCAGGGACACCCAGACTTTTCGCAAGTGTTTTCAGGGTATATCCTTTCGGTTGCATTCCGGCTTCGATCCGCTGAATCGTTCTCACGGAAAGACCCGATTTTTGCGCTAGCTCTTCCTGGGTCAGATTCTTTATTTCTCTTATTTTTTTTAATTCCGACATGTAAAATGGTAAACGAAACAAATGTACACTTTAAACATTATAAAATCAATTTATCCAAATCCAGCAACAGATAATTGATATTTTGATTGATCGTCCGTGTTGCCGATTGCATCTGATTGAGCATAGCAGCACGGTTATGAAGATCGTCTGACCTATAATAACCGCCGTCACTGAAAATCACAGACTGATCTGCCTTTATCTTGTTATTATCAAACTGAAAATGAAGCCACCTTTTTTTAATACTTTCAATAATAGGGGTCTCATCTCTATTAGAAAATTTCTTCTCTGTATACATATACCATACAAAAGGCGGGAAGTTCGAGGATTCAAGCTTTTGATTCCAAACGTCTCTTAAAAGATTTCTTTGATGAATAAATTCCACTTTTTTTCCTTTCGGATTTAAAGTTGCCAGACCAAAACCTGCTCCCAAAGCACCTCCTCCGATATCTATGGCATTGCTCCATCCGTTATCCTTTACAATTCCGCCGGCGATAGAAGCTGCCGCACCTGCTATGATAGAATAGAGAACCAGTTTGTTGTTCCGGGAATCATTGAGATTATCTACATACGCTCCGATCTGAGCCACTCTCTCGCCTTCACAGTCGAATTCTGCGGCAACTGCATCCAGCTCTGTAAGTGCAATGGTTATTTTACTGTTGATCTTGCTTTTAAGCTGCAATATCTTTACCTGAGACTCAAGTGAATTATCTTTCTTAAGTTCCATGATATCATGTATCTCGTCCAGGTTGTCGAGTGCATTAAGGATCAAAATGCTCTGGTCGGAAAAATTGTTTTTCAGTTCTTCATTGGCTGCCAGGATAGAATCTGAATTGTATGATGGTAACTTATTGGAATAATTATACTTAAAAGGAGCCTTGCAATAACTGTCTTTCAGGGTCAGAATATTCTGTCTGATAGCCTGGTTTTTCTTTGAAACACAAGACATAAGGATGCTTACAGAAGCAAAAAGATAAAGAAGCTTTTTCATTTTGTGCGGTGCGAATGTTTGGTTCGTAGTTTTAGGTAAGACTGTCACTAAAATACACAAATAAAAAAAATTTACCTGCGAGACAGGTAAATTTTAAGCTAATTTTAATCAGTGGCTATTTAATATCCAGCAATTCCACTTCGAAAATAAGGGTACTGTTTGGCCCGATCTCTTTGCTGATCTGCTGATCTCCATATGCTAAATGCGGTGGGATGATCAATCTCCATTTACTTCCCACAGGCATAAGCTGAAGAGCTTCTGTCCATCCTTTAATCACTTTATTCAGCGGAAAAGAAGCTGGAGTTCCTCTTTTTACGGAGCTGTCGAAAACTTTTCCGGAAATCGTTGTTCCGTGATAGTGACATTTTACAGTAGATCTCGGACCCGGTTTTTCGCCTTCGCCTTCTTTGATGATCTCATACTGTAAACCGCTTGGCAGCTCAACAACACTTTCTCTTTTTCCGTATTCTGTCATATATTCCTGACCGTCTTTCAGGTTTTTCTCTGCCTGCTCTTTTTTGCGTTTAAATAACATATCTGCTACTCCCATATTGATATTTTTTACAAAGATAGGATTTTAAGGCTGGAAGACGGAAGTCTGATGCAGGAAGTTTTTTTGGATAAATATCTCTTATAGTAGGTTCCAGATCTCTTTTCAGAAAGTTCAGATATGTTTAATACTCTGTTAACAGCATTTCCGAAACTTGGCGTTATAATTGGATTTAAAAACTAAATGCCAAGTCCACTAAAATATAATAAGAAATTTGATAAGCTGACAGACGAGGAAAGAGAGCTCCTCGAGATCAATAAAAAGAGCATTGCTGATTTTGTTGAGCAGTCACCTTCCGTGAGTGATGTAGAGTATGCAACCCGAAATGCTCACGCCAAAACTTACGCCATTACCAAGGGCGAATTCTTCATTGATCAAAATATTCCTGAAAAACTTCAACCTTTTTTTGAAAAGGGAAAATATGATCTCATAATTCGTTTTTCTAATGCTCATTTAAAAGTAAATAAAGGTAAAAAGGACATTCCTGCCTACGGATTTGCCGTAAAGATCAAGGATGAAAATGGAGATCTGCTCGCCAATTATCCTTTGGTCAACTTTCCTTTATTTCCCATCAATTCTGTAAGTATTTTTTTAAAATTGTTTACATCCGTCAATCGGTTTTTTGTAAAAAAATGGAGTTCTTTTTCTTTGATGATGCAGATTATTAAAGTGATTCCTTCGACATTTACTGTTTCTTTTATAAAAAATGTATTTAAATTATGGACGAAGCGCAATGATTTTTTCCTTTCTTTTGATTATCATTCTGTAGGAGCCTACCGCTTGGGAGAATATATGATGAAAATCAAACTCAAGCCAACATCTGTCGATAAGAATTTCGGGAAAAGATTAAAAACAAAGGACGCGCTGGAAGCTTATTTCAAGACAGATGATTTTGCAGCAGATGTTATGATTCAGCTTTGCTATAACCTGGAAGATCAACCCATCAATAAACTCAATGTAGAATGGAAACATTCACCCTACATAAAAATCGGAGAAATAAGAATTAAAAGAAATAATCTCCTGGATCCGGAAGCCTGCGAAAATGAACTGCTTTCCTTCAATCCTTTTGAAAGTAAAATATTTTTCCAGCCTGTCGGTAAGCTTCAGAAACTGAGAGATGAGGCTTATAAAGTTTCGAGGCTGACAAGGCTTAAAATGAATAAACTTTTGAAATATAACAGGTGAAAAAATTGAGTTTTAATAGGATGCGGAATTGTAAACATTGCTGAATATGTTTTGGTAAGACTACAATTTTAGCCCTGATTGCAGCATTTGTTTGAGCTCATTTTTTTGATTTCGGGCGGCGCGGCTTCGCCGCGCCGCCCGAAATCAAAAAAATAGCGAGTGCGGAAAGCAGGAAAGAGCTCCAAATAAAAACAGATGAGATCCAAGTAAAAAAAGATTATAAAAAAGGAATTCCCGGCATAAAAACCGCTCTGTGAAGATCTTAGCGAGAGATTTGTAAGGAAAATCTATAACAACAGTACTTAGAAAGAACAGGAACTAAGTTCAGGATTCAAAAACGAGCCTTTTAGGTTCAACAACCAGCCTAAAAGGTTCGTTTTTCAGGCAAAAAGGGTGAAATTCCACCCAAAAAGGCTGGTTTTTCATCCTAAAAGGTTCATCGATGAGCCTAGAAGGGTGGAAAATCAGCCTTTTTGGGTGGTTCTTGAGTGTAAAAGGCTGGATGCTGAGTGCAAATGCCTTTTTACTTTATAAATTTTATTCTTCCAGCTCTTTCTCATCTTCCTTTTTATCAGGGAAGATGATGGATAAGATGACGGAGATCACCAAAACGCCTCCCACAATTCCCAAGGAAACCGGAGACGGAATGTGAATCCATGGCGCAATCAGCATTTTCACCCCGATGAACGACAGAATAACTGCCAGTCCGTAGGGTAATTTGCTGAACATATGGATGAAATTTGCCAACAGGAAATATAAAGATCTTAATCCTAAAATCGCAAAAATATTTGAAGTATAGAGGATAAACGGATCATTAGAGATTGCAAAGATGGCGGGAATGGAATCTACCGCAAAGAGTACATCGGTAAATTCGATAACTGCTACTACGACCAATAACGGAGTAGCCATTTTTATCCCGTTCTGAACGGTGAAGAATTTATCACCTACATAATTATCAGAAACTTTCCAGAATCTTTTGATTAATCTTGCGCCGGCTGTATTGCTGTAATCTTCTTCATCATCGTCATCTCCGTCGCCCCACGATTTGATTCCTGCATACACGAGAAATACCCCGAAAAGAGTCATCACAATATTGATTTTTACAGGTTCCCCGAAAATATTCATTTCAGGAAGATAGGTAAGGTTGATCAATCCTACTCCTGCAAAAATGAAGATTGCCCTGAAGATAAGGGCACCGATAATTCCCCAGAACAATACTTTGTGATGAAGATATTTCGGAACCTTAAAGAACCCGAAGACGAGGATAAATACAAATAAATTATCCACCGAGAGTGCCTTCTCGATCCAGTATGCCGCTTGGTACTGCGTGAATTTTTCTACTGCCAGATCATGGCTTCCGGGTCCCAGGTCTGAATTATACACCCAATATACGACCCCGGAAAAAACCATAGACAGCGAGATCCAAACGATTGTCCAGATGGTGGCTTCTTTGGAAGAAACTTCATGACTTTTTTTGTTGAAAACTCCTAAATCCAGGAGCAACATGATAACTACCGTTACGGCAAATCCCCAAACCAGGCCCGGATGAAGATCTAAAATGCTAGTATTTTGTCCCACTTTTATATGTGCTTATGATATGATAAAAGCAATAGCTGTATGAAAACAGATATTGCCATTAATGTTTTATATTTTCAGATTTAAATTCAATACGTTTTGGCTAAAGCCAGATCGGAATCTGTTTTTTATCAAGCGGGCTAAAGCCCGCCCCTATTGAATATTTAAATACTACAAATATTGTTGTTTTACGGTTTCGATTGTTTCCTGCAATTTTCTGTCTTTTGTAGGATCTCCGATTGCATTGAACTTCCACTCACCGTTTCTTTTATAGAAAACGCCCATCACCATGGCTACATGACCTTTGAAAGACGCATCGTTGGCAATGTCATATTTAGCGAAAACTTCTCTCACATTCGTTGGAGTTCCTTCATAAATTCTGATCGAAGCAAAAGGAATGGTTCCGAAGTCCTGACCTTTATAGCTGTTCAGTACAAGGGCCACATGTTCTACATTAGAATCCAGATTGCTGAAGTCTACAGTGATCACCTCGTTATCGAGTCCGTCATTTCCGTTAACGTCTCCTGTAAGATCATCACCGCTGTGCCTTATGGCACCGTTTTTTGATTTTAAGTTTCCGAAATAAATGACTTCAGTCGCATTTTTGTTGGAGTCGTATAAAATGCAGCTTCCGTCAAGATCGACTGCTTCTCTGGTAATGCCACCGAAAAATCCTTTTTTCTCAATTGCCCCCCAGTTTATTCCGACACACGCTTGGGTAAGTGTTGTTCCGTTTTCCTTCGTAAGGTTGATTCGTTGACCTTTTTGTAAGTTAATAGCCATCTTTTTATGTTTAGTTTTGTTTATATTTTGTGATTTACTTTAATTATTCAAATTTAAATTCAGCATGGCACGGAGGATATTTGTTTCTTCATTGATGTCAAATATTCTGCTCATGATATCTGTATTTTCGAGGTTTTTAATATAATCTTTCAGTACGCCAGCGACCTGATCCGGCAATATCCTTTTTCTCTCGTTCATCTCATTTTCAAGTGCTTCGTTTTTATTTTTCAGCTGATTGATGATAATGCCTTTATTTGATTCGTTAGGCGAGGTATTTAGTTTTTCGATTTTTTTAGGATCGGTTAAATACATTTTTTTGCCTTCCACATCAAAGATAAAATAATCATCCGTCTGAAAAATTTTAAAAAGCTCATATTCATTTCCCGAAACGGCATAGCCGCAGATAAAACGAACTTTAAAGTTCTGAATGTTGAGCCTTCCCAGCAATTTTCTTTCAATCTGATAAGCCTGATACGGATAAGCCGGAAAAGCTCCGGGTTTCAGTAATTCTTCATCCACCTCTGACCTGTAGAATTCTGCTGCATATTTCTTATTAAAATACAGAACATCGTCCCAGTTGATCCTGAACTTATTTTCCGTGAGATCCTGATACAGATTCTTCAGATGTTTAGAAAAAATACCGCTGTACATTTTACGATCTGTCTCGAAACCATCTAACTGCTTTTCTTCAAAACCCGAAATATATTTGTTATTGACCTCAATTTCGTTAATAACCGCCAGCATCTCATTCTCTTTTTGTTTTTTAATTTTGGTTAAAAGTTCAATAAGACTGTCGGTGTACTGAAGGTGAAAAAGTTCAAGTTTACTGTAATCAAATCCTTTATTTTCCTGAAAAAGATTATGAATAATATCGGTCTTAATGTAGATCGAAATAATATCAACATTTTCAAAAAAATTTGCAAGAAGCTTAAGTTTCGTTATTCTTCTTTTGCTTTGTGACATTATGTTTACAGCATCATCATTCACCTTTATACTAATATTATCCTCTTACGTTTGCTTTTAATTCATGTTCTAAAGTCATCAAATCCTGATCCAGTTTTCTTCTTCCTTCCGCGCCCTGCTTCTGGATTTGTTTTACTTCGTTTAATGTATTGATCAGTTTCGATGTCGTTTCTCTCAATGTTTCAATGGAAACCACCGTCTGTTCATTGGCTCTTGCCACATTGATTGAATTCTGGCCAAGACGTTCGGCATTTTTCCTCAGAATCTCTTCTGTGGTGGAAGAAACCTTCTGCTGGATCTCGATATTCTGCTGCTGTCTGTACATGGCAACAGCTAATGAAAGCTGGTTTTTCCAAAGCGGAAGTGTCGTGGTAAGAATGGTCTGGGCCTTTTCGGCAATCGAAACATTGTTATTCTGAACGAGTCTGATCTGTGGAAGCGACTGCATCATTATTAAGCGAACCACTTTAAGATCTGCTAATCTTCTGTCTAATCTTGCAATAAAATCCCTTTTATCAGCAATCTCATAATCCTGATAATTTTGTGGCGCAGCTTCCATTGCAGCGAGTTCCGTTCCTGCTTTTTCCATTCTCAGGTTTCCGGCGATTACCAGTTCCTCGATTTGTTTGATGGCAGTGATATTGCTTTCAAAAATCGTCTGCAAAACCGCATTATCTTTTGTAGAGGTAATGATTCCTGCGTTTACTTTGTATGAAATCTGATCGATATTGTTGATGATCTTGTCATATTTAGCAAATAAATTCTCAATCTGCGTCATGACGCTTTTCATGAAAGGCAATTTGCTTAAAAAGCTTTTGAATTTATTCTGATTCAGCTCTTCTACGTCAACATAATTAAGCTCCACCAATAGATTATTGATCAGCTCGCCGACTTCTCCTGAGTTGGATCTTCTTACATTTCCAAGGAAACTGTCACTCTGGTTCGACAATGTTCTTTGCAGATCTGCACCAAAGTTCACAATAGATCCCGGATTGGTTTCATCAATAGAATTGGCAAGCGTTTCGTATTTCTGGCGTTCTTCGGACTGCAGCTGAGTGAGATTTACATTTCCCTCTCTGTCAACAAGCGGCGCGGGAGGCGTACCAGGTACTGCCGTATTGGGTGGCGGCGCCATTGGTGTAGGCTCAAACGTTTTTAACGGTTCGATTGATCCAAGCGGATCTATAGGTTGATTTTCCTGATTGTCCATGATAAATTATTGATAAATTGATACAAATTTTTCAAGACCTTCTCTCTGTCCCGAACCTACGGCCTCAAATTTCCATTCTCCGTTTCTGTTGTAGATTCTTCCGAATTCCACAGCGGTTTCGATAGAGAAATCTTCGTCAAGCTCATATTTTAAAATCTCTTCATTGGTATCTGTGTTGAAAATTCTGATGAAAGAATTTCTTACCTGTCCGAAGTTCTGTCTTCTTGCATCAGCCTCGTGGATGGTTATTACAACAGTGATCTCTTTTACGGCAGGATCTATTTTAGTTAAATCTATTTTAATCTGCTCATCATCACCTGCTCCGTCACCAGTCAAATTATCACCTGAGTGAATCACTGCTTTATCAGGAGACTCAAGGTTGTTGTAAAAAATAAAGTGATTATCTGAAATCAGCTTTTTATTTTCTCCCAATAAAAACAGAGAAGCATCAAGGTCAAAAGCCGTTCCTGTTGAGGTATTATTGGTATCCCATCCTAAACCTACGGTAAATTTTGGTGCGTTTATATTTTCTCTCTGTCCTTTCTGTAAGTTAATAGCCATAATATAGTTCGGTTTGTGTTAATGTGTTTATATTGTTTTCGTATTCTTTTATTAAATGATAATTATTACTGATCGCCAGCTCGAGCAGGTGATCCATCTGTTCCTTTTTTACTTTAGACGTAAGATACTCAAAATTACCTGAATCCAGACCTAAAATATATTTTACAATCCTGGTATTAAACTGAAAACTTGGCTTATCCATTACCTCTGCGACATGTTCAACATTTTTTACCGCGTAGTAATTAAAATAATTTTCAATTTTCGGGTCAAGGTCAAAGTTCATCAGTTCTGCATAATACATGAATAGAAAATCTGCTTCCACGTTATATTCATTCAAAATTTTATTCACGGTAAACTCATGACTTCCGGTAATTTTAATATCATCTATAAAAATACAAAGTTTTCCGTGAAGAAAATCTTTATCCAGATAATAAGTATCGTTAGCAATCAGATTTTTACGGTCTTCAAAACTTAAATTTCCATAATCTGTCGTATAAGTATGATTTCTGTTAATTTTTGAAAGGATACTCGATCTTTGTCCTTTCTGAAACAAATAAAAATCCAGATGCTTTTTAAAGTAAAAACAAAGAAAATTGGAGGCGGTAGGAATCGCCATATAAGGACTGGGCAGCACGACGATATCTTTATCTGTATTCAGAACATCTTCGTGTGCAGAAATGAATCCTTCAAAAAGTTCTTTGGCAAATTTCTCAGCATATGACTTATCGCCATACTTGAAATAGCTGTATTCTGCGGGTGAAAAAGTAAACTCATGCGCCGAATGAATGTGGTGTAAGCTGTACCTTTTGTTCATAATTATATTTTGTGTGTGAGTAAATGTGCGTTGAAACCAAAATCTTTTGCACCCTTATAATCCGCAATGGGATTATCTCCGATGTGCAAGATCTGTTTTAAATCCAAATCCTGATTTTTAAGTAAATTTTTCACTTCCTGAAATATCCTCGGATCTGGTTTGGAGCAGTTGATTTCATCGGAATAAATATGAAAATCAATGTAGCGGTCGAGATCTTCACTGATCAGAAATTTCCTCATCGTTTTTCCTTTGATGAAGCCCGTATTGCTGAGAATATTTATCGTTTTCCCCCGATTTTTAATTTCATCAAAAAGCTGATGCAGATTTTCGAAAATCACCACAGGCTTATATTCGAGAAATAAGTCTTCACTTTTTTGATAAAATTCATTTAACTGATGCTTATTGATCTGTTTTAAATCGACTTCCAGGGAATTTAGGATTAATAAATAAATCTCAAAAGTATCTACATTCCCGCCGATTACCTCATTGATGGAATTACAAAGATCGTCGTAATATTTTACGACTTTCGCAACCTGTTCTATCGGTTTTTTCACCTCAAAAAATGAGGAAAACAGCTCAACTCTTTTTGCTTTAAATTCAGGATGAGATTTTATTAAAGTAAGCCACAGATCGAAAGAAAAATGTGAATGACTGTGGATGTCTATATCTGTTTTCAAAATGGTTTAGTTAAAGTTTTTATTTAGCTTGTTTCTTGAAAAAGATTTTTAAAATGGTTATTGTTTGCTCTTATCATTCGTGTAAAAAATATCAATTACACCCAAAGATAGAATTTTTAAATTAATGTGTAAATGTAGTTTGATGTTTTAAGAAATTTTTATGATTCTAATTGGAAGCAAGGTTATTTTAAGGTCAGACTCGTGAAATTATTTAACCGTCAAAACATTTTCCGGTCATAAAGGCTCTACCGTCCTAAAACTATCAAACTCTAAAAAACCCTCAACACTCTCACTTCTCCGGCATCACTTTATATGTAGGATCTTCCTGAATATTGACTTCGATTACAGCTTCCGCGTTTTTCAGCATTTTACGGCAGTCTTCACTGAGGTGTTTTAAATGCAATACTTTATTTTGCTGAATATATTTCCTAGATAATTTGTCTAAAGCATCAATCGCGCTCATATCGACAATACGGCTTTCTTTAAAATCAATAACAACCCTGTCAGGATCATTTATCGGGTCAAATTTATCAATAAATGTCGTAACAGAACCGAAAAACAGCGGCCCGAAAATTTCGTAATATTTAATTCCGTTCTCGTCAATATGCTTTCTTGCGCGAATTCTTTTTGCATTATCCCAGGAAAAAACCAATGCTGAAATAATCACTCCTACCAATACTGCCAGAGCAAGATTGTGTAAAATGATGGTGATTAAAGCTACCGTAATTCCCACAAAAATATCTGATTTCGGCATTTTATTGATAATCCGTATAGAAACCCACTGAAATGTACTGATGGCTACCATCATCATGACACCAACCAAAGCCGCCATTGGAATTTTCTCAATAAATGGAGCGCCTACCAGAATGATTACTAAAATCGTAAGAGCGGCGATAATCCCTGAAAGTCTGGCTCGTGAACCGGCATTCAGATTCACCAAAGTCTGGGCTACCATGGCACAACCTCCCATTCCTCCGAAGAAGCCGTTGGTGATATTGGCAAGACCCTGAGCTACGGATTCTTTGTTGGCGTTTCCTTTTGTATTGGTAATTTCATCAACCATTGATAATGTTAAAAGTGATTCAATTAAACCGACTCCCGCCATAATTAAAGCATAAGGGAAGATAATCTGTAAGGTCTCCAACGAAAGAGGAATGCCCGGAATACGAAAAGTGGGTAAGCTCCCGCTGATGCTGGCAATATCTGAAACCGTTTTGGTATTGATATTAAATCCTAAAACCACTGCAAAAACAACTAAAATAGCCACTAAAGAAGCCGGAATTGCTTTTGTAATTTTCGGTAAAAAGTAAACGACAGCGATCGTTAAGGCCACCAATCCGGACATGATATATAAAGATGTACCCTGCAGCCAGCTTGTAGCTCCATTTGCATCTGTCATTTTGAACTGTTCTACCTGCGACATGAAAATAATGACTGCCAGGCCATTCAAAAAACCATACATCACAGGCTGAGGAATCAGTCTCACAAATTTTCCCCATCTGAAAATACCGACCAGCATCTGAAAAATACCTGCTAAAATTACTGTCGCAAAGAGATATTCTACACCGTGCGTTTTTATTAATGCAATGAGAACCACAATTGTGGCGCCGGCACCTCCGGAAACCATTCCGGGACGTCCTCCGAAAATGGCAGTCACCAACCCCATCATAAAAGCAGCATACAATCCCGTTAAAGGTGAAAGTCCGGCAAGAATAGCAAAAGAGAGCGATTCCGGGATCATGGTCATGGCAACCGTAAATCCGGCCAACAGTTCATTTTTATAATTTATTTTTTTCGAGAAATCGAATAAAGCAATGGTATTTTTCATTTCAGGGCAAAGGTAATCACTGGAACTCTTGTCTCCAATTTTAAATTTATTTACATACTTTATAGTTTGATCAGAAAGATTAATATTCAGTTTTAATCGATGTCATCTCAAAATTTAATGTATCTACCGGTTATAAAATATATCTATCATTCGTTTTACCTTAAAAAGTCAGCGATTATTCATTTTAGAAAATCTGTTTTATAGCTTTGCTGAATAAATTTAACGTTATGATTAAAGGTTTATACGAAACTCATGTTCAGGTAGGTGACCTTGAAAAAGGCATACAATTTTACACTGACGTTTTAGGATTAGAATTGGCGCACAGGGATGAAAACCGCCCGATTGCCTTTTTGTGGATCGGTAAAAACAAAGAATCTATGCTGGGCTTGTGGGAACAGAAAGAAAATCTGCAGACAAGACATTTTGCTTTTACGGCAGATAAGGAAGATATTCTGAATTATTCTGTTAAATTTCTGAAAGATAAAAATTTAACCCCTTATAACTTTCTGAAAAACGGAACTGAAAAACCGATGGTTTTTGCATGGATGCCGGCACTGGCGATTTATTTTAATGACCCCGACGGAAATCAGCTGGAATTTATTTCTGTTCTGGAAGGTGAAGGAAAACCGGAATGTGGTGTCCTTTCTTATGAAGAATGGCTGGAGAAAACAGTATAATATAATATGGGCGATCCGGGCTTTGCTTTGCAAAGCCCGGATCTATAATGATGATGATTAGTTTTTATTTTTGATGATGTAAAGTAAAATAGGAATTACGTAACCTTTTTGCGTTGTAATAATCTCTATCATACATTAAATTACATTGCTATATTGTTACACTGCTACATTGTTACATTTGTTCCAAGCACCAATGCAGAATCTTCGCAATATTCTTCGCATCATCTACTCCACGGTGATGAGTGCCTTCCAACGTAAGGTTCAATTCATCTAAAGCCCTTGCCATCCCTACACTTTTGTGGACGGTCGGATGCAATTCACCGAACAGGGTTTTGACGTTGATATGGTCATCGCTTAAAGGATAATCTACCTTAAATCGTTTCGCCTGATTCTGAAGCATATTCAGGTCATAGTTTCCGTAGCTTGCCCAAGTGAGGTTTTCAGCATCATATTCTGCCCTGAGAATATCCAAAGCATCTTCAAGCATAATCCCTTCATCATCCAGCATTTGCTGAGTAATGGAAGTCAGCTCCGTACAAAACGGACTTACTTTTGAAAATTGAGGCTTCACGAGAATTCCTTCGTTCTGTGAGATTTTCCCGGATTTCGCATCCATGATACAGACTCCGATTTCAATAATCTCACTTTCCTGACCCCTCGGCGGCCGGTCGTCCCAGCATGTCGCTTCAAGGTCTATTATTAATATATTTTCTGTTGTTTTCATTTGTTTAAAATGTTAAGGTTTGGAAGTCTGGTGATGGAAGCCGGAAGTTTTTGCAGTTCCGGCCTCGATCTCCATCTTCTGTTTATTTAATTTCTTGGCGCAAACGGCGGCGTCCATTTTTTCTTTTTCATAATTTCCTTTACTTCTTCGTAAGAAACAGGATAGAAATTATGACAATCGACTCCTACATCGAAACTAAGCTTCATTTCATCATCAGGTAAAGTACCGTGAGAGTGTCCGTAAAGTTGCCATATTCCGCGATGTGAGCCGTTCCAGGTTCTCATTGCGTAATGGAAAAGAATTATTTTTTGCTTACTGTTGCTGTTTTCAGGTTCATCAATCCTTAATTCGTGATAATCTCTTATGGATTCGAATCTTTTAGAATATGTTAAGGCCGCACCTTCATGATTTCCCTTTATCAGATGAATATTTCCGTTAAGGCGATCCAGAACTTCTTTTGTAAAATCCGGTTTACCTAAGCTTATGTCACCTAAATGGTAGACGACATCGTTTGTTCCGACTTTCTCGTTCCATCGTTTAATAAGTTCTTCATTCATCTGATCCAAAGACTCAAAAGGCCTTTCAGAGAATTTTATAATATTTTCGTGACCAAAATGATGGTCAGCGGTAAAAAATATATTAGGTTTCATTTTTTGTTTAATTTTAATTGTTTATTATTTTAAATCGAGTCAGAAGTCTTATTACGCTGTTAAAAACTTCCAGCTTCCTTCATCCTAGCTCCCTGCTTATTTTACACCATCATATCAGCACAATTGGAACTTGCGAAAGCAAAAGGTTTTGCTTTAAATACATATCCCATTCCCAAAATATATCCCATGGCGTCCTTTAATGCAACATTGGATTTGAAATCAGGATCGGTATTGATATCTGCATGCACCTCCATTTCCACACCGTAAGCATCCAGTACAGCACATATGGCATAAGCAATTTCTACGGATTTATTCACCTCATTCAGCATTCGTTCTTTGATACTGATATTCTGTATTTCTCTTTGTTTTCTGATAAAGGTAAACGCTCCTTTTCCTTCACGGATAAAGACAACTGCCGTCGCATAATTAATGGCTTCTCCGTAAACGTGAGAGTCTGAACCCACACATACTTTCAGTCGGTGACCATTAGCCTGTTCGCGGATGATGGCTTCTTCTACCAGCTGCGTAATTGGGCTTTGGAAAATCTTTCCCGTCATATTCTGCCATATTTGTTGTTGCGTTTCCATTTTTTTTACATGTTTTTGTTTTGTTTAAATTTTGTTAATTATTACGTGAATGGTGAATTGTCAATTCCACTTGCTTGTCAATTTAAATTCACCATTTTGTTGATTCATCAGGATTGTTCATTTCCTTGGTTATTTATTTTAGGTATTCACGAATGCTTCACATTTCGAACCTGAACAACAAGAGTCAAAGTCTTGTGTGCTGACCAATTACACTATGAATCAGTTTTATAAGCAATGAGTAACTAAAACGTGCAGAACCATCTACACAACTGTTCCTGTTATTTTTATTTTATCACTTGAAGAAAAGCAAGCCTGTCTTAATTTTTGTTTGATATAAGAACTTCTGCGCTTTGACAGACTTTTTTCCTTTCTTCGGAACTAATCTCATTTTAGTTATTTGAGATGGTTGTGGGACTCAAACCCACTCAGCTTACGCAACGGTTTTGCAGACCCCCCCGACTCTTCAACTTCGGCGAACCATCGTTTTGATGAGTAATCAGCAATGGGCAATTTTTCTCCTTACTGATCATTCATTTTTAAGTTTCATTTAAAATAAAGCCTGTCTTAATTTATTTGATATAAGAACTTCTGTGCTTTGACAGACTTTATTTATCTAAAATTTATATTATGTTTAAAACTTTAAATTTTTCTTCCATTACAGCATCAAATTGAGTTAAGAAAAGCCTGTCTATATGTCTGTGTTTTTTTTGACTTAAAGATCGTCTGCGCTTGACAGACTTTTCCTTTTCTCTTCTTTGAAACAATTAAAATCATCATTTTTGCGGTCTATGCGGGAATCGAACCCGCAGTGCCCGAGAGACAGTCGGGAAGGTTAGCCGTTACCTCAATAGACCTTTCATTTTTGAATAGTCAATTGTCAATTCGCTTTTGCTTGTCAATTTTTAAATTCACTTGTGAAACAAATTCACGATTGACCATTCACATTTTTGTAATCCCAGAAAGATTTGAACTTTCAGCCCCCGGTTTAAAAGACCGGTGCTCTAACCATTTGAGCTATGAGATTGTTGATGTTGTGAATAGTCAATTGTCAATTTGCTTTTGCTTGTCAATTTTTAAATTCACTTGTGAAACAAATTCACGATTGACCATTCACATTTTTGTAATCCCAGAAAGATTTGAACTTTCAGCCCCCGGTTTAAAAGACCGGTGCTCTAACCATTTGAGCTATGAGATTGTTGATGTTGTGAATAGTCAATTGTCAATTCGCTTTTGCTTGTCAATTTTTAAATTCACTTGTGAAACAAATTCACGATTGACCATTCACATTTTTGGTATCTCCGGGGATCGAACCCTGTTCTCCGGTGCCACAAACCGACGCTTTACCAATAAGCTAGAGAAACCATAAAGCATAAAAAAAACGCCTCTTTATGGGAGGCGCTTTATATTTTCAGACGTGTCAGTGTATTAGCTGACCCATTTATATAAGCACCTTTTATTTAAAAATCCATTATCTAGAGCATATGCACAAGCTGATCCCACCGGTTTTTGTCCGTGTAATTCTGAATGTTGATGAAATATGTTTCTAAATTGTTTCATTTTATTATTTTAAAAAGTTTTTGAAATACCGAAAACCTGTTGCTTTCAATTTTCGGTTGCAAAGTAAATATGATTTTTTTTAACTCACAAATTTATTTTTCATCCAAACATCTGAAAATCAACATGTTAAACGAAAGTTTTAATATAAGAAATACCTGTCCGCAATACTTTGCAGATACTTTTACTACCTAAATGACTGTCTCTCATCGGTTTACTTATCACTTCTTATTTTCTTATTAATTGTTCATTGTTGATTAAAAAATTTTCAATTTTATGGTTATTTTTTTTCATTCTAAATAATTTCTACTCTAAAAAACACAAAAAACGCCCCGTTTATCGAGGCGTTTCTGCAATATTTTGATTTAATTTTTACGAGATTATTGTAAATAATTTTCAAAGCAAGCACATTTCGCCTCATTCAATACCATCCATTCATATCCAAACGATCCCTTTACTACAGGGCAATCGCATAGATTTAAACTGATATGTGCTCTTTGTATTGTCATAATTTTGTTGCCGCAAAGATAATTCTTTTTCGTAATTTTTTTTCTGAAATTATTGGATTATCAATTTCTGAACATCTTATTCCTTCCCGTTTTATATCTCGAAATATCTTTCAGAATCACCTCATCATCGGGATTAAAATGTTTTAATTCGTTCACAATTTCTGAACGGGTGACCACTTTTTCAGCAATAATTTCATACGCAATATTTCTTGTGGGTGTCCGAAGTTCCGGAGCTTTTTTAAATTCGTGTTTGACAGCTTCCAGATAAATGATCTTTTTATCAGAAGGCGTCTGGTTGTAAATTTCCTGAATTTCCTGACCGAGATGTTTAACATCAGCAATATTGGCAAAATAGTTTTGCAAACAATTGAGCGGATCATGATTTTCTTCCCATCCTCTGAGAAGAACTTTCTGGGCTTCAGTTGGCATATTCATTTTATTCCGGTACACCAAAGAAGCTTTTACCATTTGATAACTCATTAGATAATCGTCAATAACCATTTGATAAAAAAGAAAAGCGTTCTCCGTATCATCAATTATTTTGTACAGATCGCCCACTTTTTCTTTCTGCTGAAGCTCTTTATAGAGGGTAATCGCTTTATCATATTGCTTAGCGAGTACATAGCAGTTTGCAGCATCCGCTTTATTGTACAGCTTTTTGAGATAAACGGCCGCCGCTTCGTTGTAAAATCCACCGTTCTCCAGTGTTTTGGCAGCCCTGTAATAGTCTTTAAGCAAATTCATATAAACGACCGCCGCTTTTTTGTATTCATTATTCTGAATATGCTTTTCGGCAATATCTTCATACATACTTTTCAAGCGATCGAATAACGATGAATCTAAAGGAACTCCGCCACCGCCATATTTTTTCTGCGCGGGTGGCAGAGGATCTTTCTCTTTACTTTGTAACAGAATAATCATAACCACAGCGATACAGGCAAAAAATATAAATTTAAACACACTCGCCAGGGCATCCTGCATAGCTTCCTGCGACCATTGCGCAATCATGGCAATAATCTTAAATGCCACAAGGACAAAAAATGCAACCAGAAATTTATCTAAAAACTTTGTTTTCTTCATTTCTTCCCTGATTTTAGAATGTCCATATCTTCACTGAATAACCTGTACAGAAGCACAATAACGCCGATGATCAGCAGCCATACCAGCCAGTTGTAGCCGAAAATTTGGATCAACGGATAGAAAATATACAGCAACGCGGCCGCCAGTAAAACAATGAGAATCATTTTGATTCCTTCTGAAACATATTCACCGCCCATATATAATGGTTTTTTCCTTACAAAATAAGAATACCCGGCCACCAACCCGATCATCGCCAGAATCATCAAGGTAATTTCTGAAACGGAAGTTTCCTTTCTTTTAACATCATCTACATTTATATAAGGAGTTTTTGCCCCGGAATCTTTATGGAAAACAACCATGGGATCTGTTGTACGCGAGGTTCCGTAAATTCTGGATAAAGAATCATAAATCGTCCTTTTTCTCATTTCCACAATATCATCAGCAAGAAGTTTCTGAGAGACTTTTGACATGGTATTTCCAGGATCTTTCCTTATCGAATCGAGGATCTTCGTGTGATAACCTTCTGTTTTAAGTCTCACCAGGTCTTCTGTTTTTTTAAGATAAACATTCTTTAGGGAATCTCTGGATTTTTTCTCTTTTAGTCTGTACTCTTCAATTTTCCACAGAATCACGTCTCCGTTACCATTAACCTGTTCATATTCCTGTATCAGCTGCCTTCTTTCTTTTCCGTACAAAGAATCGATAACCATGTCAATTTTGGTGACTCCGGATTCAAAAGCAAGCTTGTTTTCTGGTGCCGCCTCAACAGTATGATCATTGTAAAGATCTGTTGAAACGTGAGAGACTGCAAGTTCCTCAGGATTGTTTTTCTTTGAGTCTATGACAAAAATGATAATGACGACAAGAATTATAAATCCTAATAACACTTTCCACGAATCTTTCGATTTTTTAGATGAATTTTGAGGCTGTTTATCATCATTACTCAAATTACCACCCATCCCGAACATTCCGAAATCAAAATTAAAATCTCCCCAACCACCTCTCAATGTACTGTGAATATCCAGCGGAACGCCAAAATAAACTGCCCGTTCAGGATATTTAGTAATATAAGCAATGTACTTTTCTATTTCTTCCAGATTTCCTTCCATTACCTTTTTCAGATCAAAAGGAAGATTTTTCATCCATTCTTCATCTGTTTGAGGATTCATCAGCTGTTCCAGCAGATCGTCATCATTCATGTTTACCTGAAAGCTCCGGATCTTCTGTGGAATATTTATTCCGTTCAGCGGCTTTCTGATGCTTGATTCTGTTCTTGAGGAATCCTGCAAAACGGTTATCCAGTCAATCTCTTCCGTCAATCTTACAAGGCCAAAGTCCGGATGCATAATGATATATTGGGCGTCCTGATATTTCCAGTCTTCAGCAATAAGTTTTGGATAGAAATCTGTATTTTCAGGAATAAACAACCGCTGGCTGAAACATTGAAAGTATCTATGCTGCCCGATATCAGCGGGAGCAGTATGAGTAAAGACCAAAAGACATCCGTACAAAACATTCGGTTCCTGCGAAGGGATTGCAAACGATTGTACTGTTTTAAGATCAATACCCAGCGATTCCATTTCCTGCAGCCATACCCAAGGTGAGGAGCTTCTGATCAGAACGCCTGTCTTGGGATAATTATTTTTCGGAAAAGGCTTAATCTTCAGTTCCATATTCCAGTATTTGATCGATAAATCTTTTCAGGTAATCTTCATACATTTCCTGTATTTCTTTTACTTTAAGCAATGTATGCTGTGGCAGATAATATTCTGCACCTCCGAATTCACTATCAGAAGCAATAGCTGCCTCACGGTATTCCATTGTGGGAATATAAAATACAGGGATATTAGCATTAATACTCCGGAATGTGATGATGCCGCGTGAATCTGTTATAATCTCACTGCCTTCAGAAAATGTAAATTTATTTTTACTCTGGCTTGCCTTGATGATTACCGGTAATTCATTTTTCATGAGATAAAGAGTAGTCCCGAAAATTATTAGATCATTTTTTGAAATAACGAGGTTATGACCACTGTTAATTCCAATTAAAGTAAAATTACTTAGTATTTTAAATTTATTAAACTTCAGCTTATCCAGTTCAATCTTTACTTTTCCGACGTTTTTAGCAATTTCGGAATCATTGCGTACGATTTGCACGGAGACTTCTCCTTCGACATTAACTTCAAATATTTCACTTAAACGTTCTTCGTGCAGATAAAAATGTTTATTAAAGTAGACCAATTCGACGTTGACAGGAATATCAAATCCCGCGACATTCAGCTCGGAATACTCTTTTGTTTGAATGTTGAGTTTTGAGATCAAATTCTTAGCAGGCTGATACTGGCACAGGATAAATTGTTGCTGCTTATTTTTTGCCAGGGCAAATTGCCCCTGATCTTTAACGGAAATATTTTCATACAGGACCTCGCAACCCCGATGCGTCCAGTAGCTTTCATAATACCCTTTATTGTAGTAATTATCCGTAAGATGCGTCCTCAGCAATTGCTTTTTACTGCTCAAAATAAAGAATTCGCCCTCATAAAGAAAGGTAGCAATCTGCTGCTTGGGAACCGGAAAGAGTAGCGGATAATTCTTAGGCACATCTGTCTTAACTCCCTGTTCTGTAACATTATTGGATCTTTTTCTCTTTTTTGAAGGTGGATTGGCCCATAATTCCTTCAAGGGAAGCATTATTTTCTGAACATGTTTCCTGATTCCTTTCTGATGTTTAAAAAAATTCAGTTCGCCGTCCGCAGACGTCGTTACCAGAAACTTGAGCCGGTCGCGATTCTCATTAATAACTTTCTGAAGGTTCTGATTTTTTATATTATCTTCATGAGTAATGAAAAAGACTTCCAGATCCTTATCGGTATGTTCTTCATTAAAAAACTTTTCCAGCGCTTTTGAAACTTCCAGAACGGGACTCACGAAATTCAGATTATCAATGACGTCTTCCACTTTATTCAGTGATAATGGGACACTATGTTCTCCTAATGCATAAACTTTACATTCGGTGTGTGCTTTCGGGTGTTTAATTACTGCTATAGCAGAAGCAAAGGCCAATACTTTTGGAGTTCCCCAGTTTTTCAGGGAAGTATCGATCAGAATGATCCTCTCAAAGATATTTTCTTCCGGTGGAATTTCCCTCTGGATATACAATGCTTCATTGTTGGCAACGCGGTTCATAAAGATTTCATCATCATGGGCAAATTCCGACAACAGCATTCTGTGAAGTTCACCTTTATTGGTCATATCAGAAATCCCACCGATCGGCTGATCTCCCGGTGAAAGGTGACGCATCGGGATTTTCAGTCCGCTCCAGATCCTTTTGATGAGGCTTCCGACCTGGAAAGTTTTCGGCTCTTCGGTCAGTTCCTGAATGAATTCTACCCCGCTTTCGATGGTCGTTTCCTCTTCGAGAACCTCTTCCTTTACATCAGGAATATCAACTACGCCTTTCATGGCATTGATGATAGACTCTGTGGTGGGAAACTCGTTATACAGAAATGCTAATGTTTCAATATCGTTTCCAATAACAGATAAAGTCAGCTTTTCTTTAACAGCGCATTCAGCAATAGAATGAGGATTGCGTTCAAATCTCCGGATAACAGCTTCCGAATATTCTGCTGATATTCCGATATGCTTATATCTGAAAATTGTTTTTAAAAGAATAATTTTATTGGAGGATCTTTTTAAAGAATTACCGAGATGTATTAAATTCTCTAAAAAACTTCGTGCTTCATCAATATCATTTTCAAAATCTCTTCCCGGAAATGCATTTTTATATTTTCTGATATGATAAAATATCCCATCCAGATTTAAATATCCATCCTGCATTGCATACAATACCAGCAGCAATGAACCAAATGGCGGAAAACTCTGGTCTTTTAATTCTTTGAGAATACCAATGATATAAGCCCTGTACGCGATAGGTCCTACATTCGGAACCGAAATAAGATTGTTTTCATGGTATCCGGTATCATCGGGAACATCTTCATCGGTGGTCCACTCCCAGAAATAACTTTTATAAGACTGAAAATAATCTTTTACTTCCATGCTTTTGCTTTTTCAGTCAGACGAAATGAACTTACGGACAATTTCCGGAAGTCGCTTTTAAAAACAGGAAGAAAACTTCCATTTACGTTCCATAAAAGCCATTGATCGCAGTTCGCATTATATTTTCTTTGCAGTAAAGAACTCAGGTTTTTAAATTCAAAATCAAAGCCTGCAGGAATGAGATGATCATCCTTTGCCCAGTACGTTTTTCCCGGAAAGCTCAGTAATGGTGTTCCCAGAAACAGGGCTTTATCATCAATGATAATCCAATCCAGCTTTTCGAGCTTAAATTTGGGTAAAGCGATCAAGCTGTCTTTTATTTCATTAATTGAACTTAATAAGGCAACAGCAGGTTTCTCATCCTCACCGGATTTTAATTTTACCTCAACTTTTTCATCAATTCTGAAAAAATTGTTATTGGAAATCGGGAATGTAAGTCGTAAAGCTTTATCAATAGGCGTCCAAAGCAATGCTGATCTTATTTTTTTACTGGGAACCAAAGCATTTTTGCGAAACAATAATCCGTCCCGCAGTTCGTACAATATAAAGTTGGGTAACTGCTGGATTTCCGGTGAAACAGCCTGCTCAGCCGTAAAGCCTTTCAGCCAAATCATCTCATCATCCAAGGCAATCTGAATATTGCTCCAGGCACGGATTGAACCTAAATATTCTTCATCCAGGCGAGGGATTTCTGCCCAGAATTCTTTTATATGCTCTGAAGGATCTTTTGCCATAGACTTTCAATTTCCTGTTGAATATATTGTTTCTGTTCAGGGTTCCTCATCCAGTCGCAGCGGGTCTGAAGATATCTCAGTTTATCTTTGATCACATTCTGTTCTTCAAAGCTCAGTGTTCCGCTGTTCCACTTCTCTACGAGAATCTGTATGTCTTTCATGACCTCTTCGGGATCAGGGGTTTTATTCTGAAATGCCTGTGGATGGGCTTTCGGATGTTCGTCTTTCTCGATAGTCCTGTTGATAATGCCTTCCAGGATTTCGATCTGTTCTTCGGTATCCCAGATGTGTTTCAGCACCCAAAGGTCAGAGACTACAGCCTCATTTCTTCCACAGATCAGAGCGCTTGCAGCGATAAGATTCTGCATTTTTACAGCTCTACGATCAGATATTGCAATTCCTGTATTCCGGAGGCTGATGATCGTGTTGAGGTACACTTCATAAATCGGCTTCAGATCTACCGCTTTACAAAGATTTTGTAACTCTCTGATCTCATGCGAAAGGATTTCCGGCATTTCAGTTTCGGTATTGTTTTCGAGTTTTCTTCCTGCCAGAAGTACCTGATGAAGAAGCTCCGGGTTTACATAATCGACATTGATCCTGATGAGAAAACGGTCGAACAGCGCGTTCAGTGCTTCGTCTTCGGGAAGGACATTGCTGGCACCAACGAACATAAGCGCCGGAAGATGCCTTGTTTCTTTTCCTCTTTTAAAGATCTTTTCATTTAAAGCCATTAGCAGAGAGTTCAGGATGGCAGAATTCGCATTGAAAATTTCGTCCAGAAAAACCAGAGAAGCTTCAGGCATCATCCCTTCGGTATTCGTCAGCAATTCACCTTCTTTTAATCTTCTGATATCAAAAGGTCCGAAAATCTCGTTCGGTTCGGTGAAGCGGGTCAAAAGATATTCGAAGTTCTTTCCATCTTTGACGGTTTTGGCCAATGTTCTTACGATTGCAGACTTAGCTGTTCCGGGAGGGCCATATAGAAAGGCATTTTCCTTTGCAAGCAGACAGATTCCCAGCAAATCGATGACGTCATCTTTTCCTACGAAAGTATCTTTAACGTATGTGAGAACTCTGTTTAATTTTTCTATATTCTGAGCCATTTGTTGTATGATATATTTGTAAGGCAAGGTTCATTTTTAATATGCAGCCTTAAGTTATTAAAGATTTACTTGTTCATATTTTTTAATTCTTTCCAGAAAACCTCTTTGTACATTCCAAATTCAGCAATCAGCCATCGGTTGATGAATGGAAGTTCGGCTAATGAATAGGCTTTCTTTTCCACGATTCTTTCAAAGTATAATTTCCGGTAGGTCATGTCTCTGAGTTCTTTTTCCCAGTTGATGTTTTCCAGTTCCAGATTAAATCCTACCGCTGAATAATGAAATTCTGTTAAAATATTTTCCAGTAATTTGATCAATTGATCTTCCGGATCTGCCTGCTGTAAAACCAGGATAATCTGCGGTAAAAACCTTAATGACATATCTGCGGATAAAATGGCTGAAATATCTCTCTTCCCTTTAAAAGCAGGAACTAATATATCTAAATTTTTCGCCGTATCCTGCCTTACCAGGTGTAATTGTGCGCTGTGATACAGAACTTTTGCCGCCCAGACCGCAGCTTCTTTATCATAGCTGATGGTATCGAATAAAAATTCCAGCCGTTCTTTTTCAAACTCTGTTTCCAGATATTCGGCGGCATCGTTTTCTTCTTTCCGGGAAATTTCCTGAAGATCTGTGAAAATAGTGATGCATTCTTCTTGTCGAAGCAGAAATATGGTGTCTAAAAACGGCGATTGGGCTTTCATGATATAACAAAAATAGAATTATTTCTTTGAGAATAAAACTTTTCAGTGTTGGTATTTGTTAATTTAATAATGAATCTGTTAAATCAATTAACATGAGTCTGTATAAGTAATATGCTTCAATAGCGTCGGGCTTTAGCCCGACTTTTCAAATAACGAACAAAATAAAGGCTTCAGCCGAAACTTATAATAGGTTTCGGCTGAAGCCTTTATGGTTTTTGATCATTATAAATGGGCTAAAGCCCATTCCTATTGATGTTACAAAACTTCTCTTACTTCCAAATTGAGATTAACTGATTTTCTAATACAAAAAGAGCTTTACTTAATCCGTAAAGCCCTTTTATATTGGTATTTTTTATGTAATGATACTGTCTTACAAACTTTTCAAAGCAGACTCCAGTGCCAGTTGCATCATCGGTTTTAATGCTCTTTCTCTTTCGTCGGCAGAAATCTTTTCGTGGGTCGGGATGATATCTGTCACGGTAAGAACTGTCGCTGCATTTTTGCCTAAATGTTTCGCATTGGCAAACAATCCAAAGGCTTCCATTTCTACCGCCGGGCAGTTGTATTTTGTTGCGATAGTGGGTACCGCAGGATCCTTTCTGTAAAAAATATCGCTGCTGTGAACATTGATGGATTTTGTCTTTAACGAAAGTTCTTCTGCTGTTCTGTTGATGGTGTCATAGATATTTCCCTGATGCGGAAGTATTTCGTCTTCTATTTCCCAGGCATATTTGGCATAAGTACTTTCACTGGCTGCATTTTCAACATTTAAAATATCAAAAAGCTGAAGATCTGTACTGTAAGCGCCGCAGGTTCCGATTCTGATGATCGTGTCTACCTCATATTCTGTGAACAATTCAAAAGAATAAATCCCGATGCTCGGAAAGCCCATCCCACTGGCGCCAACGGTGATTTCTTTTCCTTTATATAACCCTGTATAATAAAAAATACCTCTCGTTTTGCTTACCAGTTCGGCATTTTCAAGATATTTTTCGGCGATAAACTGTGCACGAAGCGGGTCTCCCGGCTGCAATACTACTTTCGCAATTTCTCCTTTACCGGCACTAATGTGAATACTCATAATCTTATTTTCAGTGTGGCAAAGATAACAAGAAAATATTTTTCGGAAGGAATCAGGATTTCTTTATCAGGAATCGTCTTTGTTGTGAAGATGACTCCCGCAGATTGAGTGGATTGAGCAGATTTTTTTTCAGATCTGCATAATTACCATAATCTGCGGGAGAATATTTTTCAGTGGTTTCGTATTAGCTTTTCTCGGAATCGGTGATTCTGTGAAAATGCTCCCGCAGATCGAGCGGATTGGGCAGATTTTTTCATCCAGATCTGTGTAATTACTATGATCTGCGGGAGCTCATTTTTCAGGTAAATTAAAAGACTTAATTTAAATAAAGAAAGTTTATTGGTTAAGCCAATGAAGCCTTACTGCTCCACTTTCCTTTTCTTATAATGGGTAAGATAGATGCCTTTCTCCGAGTTTTTTGAAAAATTGGTTCCGAATTCCCAGAACAAACGGGCATTTTCCCTGGCTTTTTCGTTGGTGAAGTTTTCATATTCGATTCTGTAAATAGAACTGAACAAGCGGGAACGCCCAACCCCATGATGACAGTGGATAAGAACAGGATAATTTTCCGGATCATCCATGATTTTCAAAAACTTCTGTACCGTGCTGTCCTGAGGAATCTGATCGGTAGGTAAGTTATAATAATGGAGACCTGCAATTTTATCCGCTGCAAATTCTTCGGCATTTACCTGCTTTTTTGTTTCCGGATTCAAAGCGGTCTGTACCAGGCCGTCACGTAAATCGACAATGGTTTTTATTTTGTGATCGCTTACGAAATCTGCCAGCTTTTCCGGAGGAACAGCACCCGAATTATAGACCTTGTTTTCTGAAATCGTAACGAGATTATAACGCACTTTTTTCTGATACAATACAAATGCAAGAACCAGCACAGCAATGATCACTAATGAAATTATCATTCTTTTGACAGTATTATTTTTAAAACTCAGATTCATAGACTCTTTGAAATACAATTCGATACTGCGAATCTACAATCTTTTTTTAAGAAGAGAACAAAATATCCGGTTGATGTATTATCTACGCCTCTATACATTCCTGAGAATTTATTTACGGAGTTGCGCCCCGGTCATGCTGTAACTTGCTTTAATTTTTTTCTTTTAAAAATTTTCTTACTTTTGTTTCTATTAAAACACACGATTTTATTTTATTCAACATATTAATTTTAAAATCAAAAATGATGGGATTAACAAATTTAAATTCTACCCACCTGAGCAGTACAAAGATCACTGCAGCGCAAGATGCCATCGCATTACTGGAAAGTGCACTTGCTGAAATCACAATCAATCTTTCGGCCGCTGACCGTAAAAAATATGGTAGCATCAATGAGCAAAACAAACTGTTTGTCAACAAGGTTCACGACTATCACCAAAGTCAGCCCAACCTCAGTTCTCCCGAAGTCGACTGGAATGAATTCTACAAAGACCACAGTTCACG
The DNA here is from genome assembly GCF_977014045.1 of Chryseobacterium lineare. NCBI lineage: Bacteria > Pseudomonadati > Bacteroidota > Flavobacteriia > Flavobacteriales > Weeksellaceae > Chryseobacterium > Chryseobacterium lineare. Next base: position 2,563,533 of record NZ_CDRNIQ010000001.1, read on the forward strand.
CAATGCCATGGAAGCGATGATCAGCAGGCTTGAAAGCATCATTACCCGGCTGAATAACGCCAAAACGCTGCATGATTTCGATAATTATCAGTCGGCATTAGATGATTATTCTTACACGGCGTATAAGGCCGGAACTTCTGCAGTGGGATTTGAAGACAAGTTTAGAGATCTGAAACAGTTCTTCGTCAAACCTACTCCACCCGAATCCTCATCTAAAGAAAATAAAGAGGAAAAATAATACTGAAGCCCCTTCGACCAAAACGGAGGGGTATTTTTATGTCCTCAACAACGCTTTACCTCTCACGACACGTTTTGAATGGTCGGAAGACATTGTTTATGGGGCGCGATACGTCCGTGAAGGGTCCGGTGACGTCTTTCAGGGCTCCGGCGGGGTCTTTTACAGGTCCGGCGCCGTTCTTTACCTGTCGCGAGACGTCTTTCATGGGTCCAGAGACGTTGTGTAACGTGTCTGGAGGCGTCCAAGACCCCGTCGGAGACGTCCATAACCTCGCCGGATAGGTAATGAACGTGTCGAAAGGGGTCATACAACGTGTCGGAACCCTTACAGAACGTGTCTGGACCGGTCCGGAACGTGTCGGAAGAGGTTGGAAACGGCAAATTTGTAGTTTTGAAGGACATGAATGGGACGCTCACGCCAACGGAGCTATTCAAAAATATAAATGATCTCTTTATTTTAGATGAAATAAAAAATCTATATTCTGAGAATGTTTATATCTAGATCCTGATTTAGATTTTGGCTAAAGCCAAACCGAGTTTGGTATTATAAAAACGGGCTAAAGCCCGTCCCTATTGATTTTGATTACAATAAAAAGTGCCTGCATTGCTGCAGACACCTCAAACTCAAACTTCTTCTTACACATTGATCATTATATTAACATAATCATCTTTAATTTAGTATGTCTTATCATCGATTTCAGAAATTATTTTTATTAAAATTCGAACTCACCGATTAGAATCCCGTCTTCATTTCTGTCATCTTCTTTTTGGTTCTGAAATACGACGATCTTTCTTTCCTGCCTACCGGTCGCATAATTGATATAAATTTCCGCCATAATGGCTGTCGGACCGGCAATTCCTACCTGCCGCTCGCCGAAGAAATTGGTCTGGATTTTATATTTACCTTTCAATGCTTTTCTCAGGAGAAACTGTTCGGGACCGAAGCCTCTTGTAAAATCGTCACTTAATCTCCCTCCGATTTCTGTTTCTTTATTTGAATAATAGCAGCGTTCATTGTTAGGATCCGTTACCCAGAGATCGATATCAGTATCGTCTTTATTCCAGTTGATCACGACGCGGATGTTTACCGGAAGATCGGCGATGATCTTAGGATTGATGTTTTGAAGATCCAATTTTGCTCCATGATTTGCGATAAGCTGATTGATTTCCATAATGATAATTTCTTCAATTCCGTTGTCACGATCTGCCAGCTCTTTCGTATAAGATTGGGTGAGCACTTTGTACAGATTATCAAGAGCGGCCTGGTAATTTCCGTTGTCTTCAAAAGCCAATGCAACATCCCTGTAGCTTTGGGGATCAAAAGGTCTCCATTCCAGCACCTTCTGAGCTGCAAAGAGTTCTTTGTCATATGCTTCTGCTTGCTTTAGCTTATAAGCTAATAATTTATAGAGTTCTTCGTTTTCAATGTCCAGATCTGCGATAGCACTCAATACTTTCAGCCCAAGCTTCTTATCATTATTTTTAAATAAAAGCTGTGCAACATCGAAGTAATACGGAGGAAGATCCTCATATTTTTTTCTGTTTTGAAGGTAGGTTTTGTAAATAGCTTTAGGATCATTTATTCCACTGAAGAGCTTCATGTACTCCGCTTTGGACTCTACTTCAATGGTTTTTATTTTGCCGGGATTGATGAGTGCAGAGCTGTTTGCATATTCATTTCTGTATCCGACCTGAAGCCCTGAAACTCTTCCCTGAAGTGCCTGAGGTGCATTTGATGCCACATAAGACATTTCTTTAAGGCTCATCTGCCGCTCTCTTCTCTGCTCGGAAACTGATGCCGCAGCTCGTTCATCTCTTTTTCTCATTCCCAAAGCCCCTGTTACTACAACTTCCTGAATATCTGTTTCCCTTGCCGTATCACTTGCCACCCGACCGGATTTCGGTTCAGGATACCGCTTTGGTTTTGGAACATATTCTTTTTTCCACCATGCTTTCAGATTTTCAGTCATGATTTCGGCTTGTCCCATCAGATCTTTCAGCCTTGCATCTTTGGCAGCCCTGTTGTTTTTAACAATCGCATCAAACTGTGTTTTGAGTTCCAATGGCGGACTGATGTCATAACGGACATAGTCTTCAACATTTTCCAGCACCATTAAACTCATATTGCTGCTAACCAAACCAAACTGCCGGCTCAGATCTTTGATTTCATCTTTATTTTGTTTTGAAAAGATCTCCAGCTCGTTGAGTTTCTTCTGCGCCCAAAAAGTTGAAACCTCCCAGTCTTTGACAGTCTGACTCTGAGTATTCAGGTTAATAATTTTAGTCTCCGTAACTTCATCTCCATACCCGAATTTCACCTTAACCGATGTCTGATTTCCCTTTAAAATTCCGGCCAGAACAAAATCCTGTAAAATTGTCTCAGGGATCGAAGGATACACTTCTGAAACAGAAGAACTGTTTTCAATTCCCAAAAACTTCAGTGGCTGAAACAGTAATTTTCTGACTTCTTTTTTAGGATCATTTTCATTCAGATTCAAAAACTCGCCATTGGTTTTGTTACTGACGTATTTCAGCTGATTAAAATTTGACTGATGGGATGCCGAAATCGTGTACACCGGTTTATTCCAGTTCAGTTTCAGTTCCCCGAAGGAAGACAATCCGTCGGTAAAGAAGAGAATCTCATCTTCTTTTAGGGGTTTCAATTGTCCGAAATCTGTTCCTCCGTCGTAAGTGACCTGAGATATGAAGGATTTCAGTTCGTTCCAGTTGCCTTCCGTTATTTTAAATATTTTTCCTTCCTCAAAAGTATTGTTGACAAAATAAGTTTTTACGGTAACATTTTTATTAATCCTGAAATATTCTTCCAACAACATTAATTCTTTAGTGTGATCACGCTTTTTACCGCTTAAAGAATTATCCCAGACGATCGCTATTTGATTGGGAAGTTTTTTCATTCTCTCGTTTGGGGCAATATTGATGTTAGCCAGGAAATAAGAAGAATCATCGGAAGCCTCATTCATTATTATATTCTGATTGTTTTCATACTGAGGAAAATTGATCTTTAAATTATTCCCGGGCTTATATTTCGTTTTATGAAATTCGGCTGTCCATATATTTCCGTTTTTCACAAAATCGAATCCGCCATCAGGCTTTTCTTCCAATCGGGGCATCTCGGCATTACTATAAACACTTGTACGGATACTGAAATCAGGAATTTCAGAGGGGTAATCCAGCGGTAAAAAATACTGACAAGAATTCCCGATATTTTTCAGTTCGTAATGGTAAGTAATCTGCAGGGTTCTTTCTCCGCCGTTGGGAGCAATCGGATAGACTGTAGTCCGAAAGTTGTTTCCTTCCACTTTCTCAAGTACTCCGGGATCAATATTTCTTTTCTTGATGGTTTCGTAGACTTCCTTTGCTTTTTCTTTTTCCACCGGGACAGCATTTCTCAGTTTGCCATTGATATCCAGTGCATAGCCACTTGCATTTGTTCCTTCAGGAAGCGGAAATGTAACACGTCCTTCTCTGAGACGTCCTGAATTATTCTTCAAAACCATTGTGATCGTATTAGTAGAAATCCTTCCCACAATCTTCGTTTCGATATTCAATTTCTGAAGAACTACCTGATCGTTTTTCTTATACCCACCCTTTCCATCAGGAATTTCGATCGTCGGAATCTGCGCGAACCAGAAAAGAGGAAACAACAGGAGGAATTGTATATATAACCTTTTCATAAAATTTTGTTTTACATTGTTCTATTGATAGAGATGCGTAACAAAAGGAAAAGGTTGGAAGAGTTGTTTTTAGTATTGTTCTGACTTCGGTTAGTTTGTACTGTTCTTCTTATTTATACTTGTGAATTTATATATCTGTAGAGTAAAATATTTTTTAGAATAGATTATGGTTCACATTTTTTTAAAATTATTTCTTGCTTTTCAGTTTCTTGATCAAATTGGCAATCTGTAATCTCTCTTTTTTTTGTCTTATTATTATAGAAACCGTACCAATAAAAACTAATTTCATTAGTTTTTAAGATTTTTAAATAAACAATTGGTTTATTATTAAGATAATCTTTCCAAGGAAGTTTTATTCCAAAATCACCATTATCTTCAGGTACACTCTTTAATTTGTATGCAATCCCCTTTTCTGAGGCGTACCTTTTTATTTCCTCAATCTCTATATATATCTGATTAAATAAAACGACTAAAGAACCTTCTTTATCTTTAATTGTCAAACTTGCGATTCCATTTTTACAGTCATTTTTCCAAATGCCATCAGCAGAATATTTTTTTTCAAATTTTGGATATTTTGGCTGCTCAACTTTATCATTTGAGATACAATCTTTACTAGTTCCTTTTATCTTCTCTATTATTCCTAAATATGATTTAGCGACAAAATACTTTTTACTTTCATTAAAAGTGCTTGATATTTGAATTATACCTTTTTTCTGACAGGAAATACTAATAATTATTACACATACGATTAAAAAAAATATTTTTCTCATTCAAATTGATTTCTTTTTAAGAAAACTTTTTATTTAATTCTTAACAATCATTCATCATTTTTTTCAAGCTTTTTCCATGCAAAATCAATAAATCTTTTACTTCTAATATAATATTGTGTACCTTCTTTCTTTATATCAAAACTGCTATCTTCAAGATTATCAGTACAAATACCTGATTCTCCATTATGTATCAAATGTATAAATTCATTTTTTTTTGTTACTAAATAATCCCCTTCGCAATAAACTTCATTAGGATTATTAGCATTAATACTCAAAATAGCTTTGTTATTATCAATATTTATGAAATAGGTCATATCAATTTGAGTGTCACTTCCTATGCTTTCGACTTTTGTTTTAAAATAATAATCACCATTCCAGCTCTTAAAAATTTTATGAGGTTCATTATGGTCTACAGAATTGCAAATTTCTTTTTTAAGATGGACCGATTTCAGTTTTAAATTTTCAATCGCATAAAAAGATAAATCTTCGTTCACTTTATTATTTGAAATATTTTGCCAATATGTAATCCCTAACTTTTCATCAATATTTATAACCTTATAATGAAAATTTTCATTTTTTAAATAGATTTGATATTTTCCATTTATATACTTCATTTTGTCAATTTCATAATCAATTGGTTCAATTATTTCAAGATGAAGAATTTTATTTGTAAGTTTTACATGATTATAATTTTGCAGATTTGCGCAACTTAGCTTAAACTCATTATTCTGTTTTACAATCTCTGTGTATTCTTTGTCATGAATTAGTAGACTGTCATAAAACTTATTATTTTCAGATTTGAACTCTAATTTACCTTGCTTACAGGAAACAAGATAAAGTGACATAATTATTACTTTATAGTTCATAAAAATATAATTTATTTGTGCAGATCATCTATTTCTTCTTATCTGAGCTACGGTATATGTTTTTGAGGCATCATATGCTGTTTTTCCTTCTATTTTATTTTCATAAACATATAATTTATTAAAATCGCTCATCCCTTTTTCTTTATATCTTGTTCCCACATCATAAAACAAATAAAAGGGTTTTATGTCACAGCCTCTTCCGATAACTACAACAAAATGGTCAGTAGTGTGATCGTTATTTCCTTCTCCTCTATAATTCAAATCATGATTCACACCAATTAAAATAGGATGACCTTTATCCAATTCAGAATCAATATACTTTATTCCTTCTTTCAAACCATCAGATAAATATTCAAGTTTAGTGTGTTTATTAATTTCTTTAGATAATGCAATATAACCATCTGGATATCCTGATAATTTACCTAAACCTGAATTAGTAAGTATTTGTTGGGAAGTCTTCCAGCATGCAACATTTTGTTTTTTATTATCTCCCCATTGCGGATCAAATTGTGTTTGCCATTTAATTTTATACCTTAAATCAATATGTTTTTTACGGCAAATACATGATATTTCTTCTTTTCTTTTTAATTCCTCACCACAACTAAAGCTAATTTCTTTATTTGTAAGGCCCTGTACAAAACTAGTTCTGTATCTTCCTAATATTTCAGACCTTTGAATTTTCCCATCATTATTATTTTCATTATCAACACTTTTATTAGCGTTATAATTTCTATTATCAGTTTTTTCTGCCTTTGTTGTTGGATTTGTATGCCTCTCATACAAAACATAATCTTCAGATTTATTAATTCCTTCGGGAGCAAATACGTGTAAATAGATATCTTCAGAAGTTTTAATTTTAGTATTTGCAGAATCTAATTGAAAATATTTTTTTACATAATTTAATTGCTCAATTTCTGTCATTAATGCTAGTTGTCTTTTTGTTAAGCTAAGAGAAAATTCTTTATTTAATGCATTTATTGCTGCGGGAGTAAATTGTATTAAACCAACTGCTCCAGAAAAATTTTCATTAAGACTTAATATCTCATTTTTAGTTAAGCCTCGATAACCATAAATGGGGTTTCCATTAGACTTTAACTTTCCAGTTGGCTTTAATTCTATTTTTGATGCTGAAAAAGTAGTTGCAGATTCTACGTACATAACAGCCATCATACCATTTGCCATTAATATTTTCTTATCTTCCCCCCACAGGTCAGTACAAATTTCCACCACTTTCTTCCTAAACTCACAGCTAACTTTCTCACCCCAGATTAAGTCATAACTCTTGCAAACACAATTATGATTTGTTTTGGGAGTTTCCTGTTCTTTCACCACCACAACACTTCTCCCTTCCTGTTTCTGTACCGTTGGCACTTTATCTTTAGTAACTGTTCCTTTACTTTCTTTCCAATCCCATAAATCTATCAATTTGTCGGTAACAGCATCCAAAATTCCCTTTTCTTCTTTTTTGGATTTTGGTTTCTGTTCGGCAGGTGAACCTTTAGCTTTTGGAATTACAGGTGGTTCATAGGGTTTGGGGTTATAATATTTTGCATAAGGATTATCGATTTCTGCATTTTCTGTTGCGTGCTTTTTATTTTTATAATATTCTACTGTCACATAGAATTCCAACTGCTTTGAATCAGCTTCGCCCTGAATGGCTTTTTTCATCAGAGCTTTTGTGAGCATAAATTCTGCAACAGCAACGCCGTTTTCATTTACTCTTGCCTTTTGTACGTCTATGGCTTTATTGCTTTCACTATGTCCTGTCCCTTTGGAATCATCTTCCCATAATGTAAAGACCAATTCTTTATTGAACATATTAATGCAATATGCTCTTGCTCTCAGCTTTTCCATAAAGCTAAACGTACTGCCTTTAGTATCATCAACATAAAATAATTCTACCTTACCGATTTGCGGAATTTTATTTGGCTTTGGAGTGATAATCAACCCACCACCTTCCGGTTGATGAAGGTAGCCTTCCAAACGGTATGTGTTTCCTAAAGATGCTTCTCCAAAAGTAAAACTGCTGTCTCCCTTTTTCTTAATATGTGTGGTAGTAAACTTTCCGTTGCTCCTTTTCCTGAACAGTTCCCATGTCACATTTGCAGGATTACGCTCTGCTTTTGGGGTATCGGGATACCAATCAATAATATGATAGATCTGTTTTTCGCCTACTACAGGAGAAATATTTCCTGAAACCACTGAAACTCCTTTTTTACTCATCACAACACAATTTCGATTACCAGGCTTCGCCGTTAGTTTGATTCATTTCTTCCTGAAATTCTTTAAAATTCACGATCGGATTGTACACTCGCTGCTCGCGATTATCTGCTTTTTTCACCTGAATTTTACCCATTTCACTTTGCTGACCATGTTTTAAAACCGTAATTTTTCCGCCAGCACTGCACATGAGTTCCGAAATTTCCGTAATACAACTCTTGCCCATTACCTTTACTTTTTCATAGGTTTTCGTCCATTTTCCTACAGGAGCGTATGCGCATGGAAGATAACCTCCGGAAGAAGGTTTCAGTTTGCATTGTCCAAAAGGTTGTACCGGAGGATCTAATTGAGTATCATCTTCGGTTACAGCAAGATAATCTGCACTTCCATCTTTATCATTCCAGTAATGTTTCTGATGAGAGGTAACCTTAAATTTTGGAAATTTAAATCCTTGATTACATTGGCAAATCCCTTTTTGTATCACGAAATATTTGCCGTCATGCTGGCTGGAACTACTTCCTTTTTTCTCATTTTGGTGTTTGTCTTTTTGGGGCTCTTCTTTTTTTTCGTCAAAACTTTTTTCTGCTTCATATCCATTCTTAGGATCGGTCGCCTCATCATTTTCTTTCAGATACTCCGAATCTTCCGGAATCAAAATCTTTTTTCCGGGAATCGCTTCGTAGCCCAATATATCTTCCAAAGGACAATAGATATTATGATAAGAGCGAAGCGATTGACCATTCTTCACTCCAAATTTCTCCGCAATAGAGTCTAAAGAATCTCCTTTTTGTACAATATATTTTTTCATCCATTTAGTTTATTTTGCCGTCAGCAGAAGACGATACTTTTGATATATTTTTTCTTCATGCAGAAGAATAATATAAGCTTCAATCTTTCCCAGCTGTTTATGTTCTTTATGAAAAGTATATTTTAATTCTATTTCACCGCTTACTTTTTCTCCAGGAAATTCATCAATTCTTACTCCTTTCAATAATTCCTGCAAACTGCAATCATCTACTATTTTACCTTTTATAATAACTTCGATATGATTGAAATTTTCAAAATCATATTCTGTATGAAAATGGCACTTCACAGGAAATGAATCAGGAACAACATCGTAATACTCTTTCCAGTCTTTTTTACGGTGAAACCAATTCATTTCAGGAAAAAGAATTTGATAGAACGGGTTAGAACAAAATTGTCTTAGCAGATCATTTTCATTTTTCAGATTTGAATAAAATGTATTTAGGTAATCATTAGAAGATTCACCAATAAAAAAATCATTGAGATCAGAACGTTTATCTTCAAACTTTTTAACAATTGCCTTATGATCATAGAATCTTTTTATTTTTCCCTGTGCCGGAATCAGAAATGCAATTGGAGAAATATTTTTCATACAAAAAAGAGAAAGCTGGCTCATTTTATCTTCCGGAAATTCGCCAGCCTTACTAAAGTCGGTAGTTTCAATTTCTGCAATAAAGCCTCTATCAGTTGTTTCTCGGAGCTTAACAGACAATAAATATGTTATGTTTAAATCTTCCCTCCCTGATTGCGCAAAGCTTTCAGACACCTTATATTCTGACACATAGAAATCTTTTGTTAAATAAAAAGGAGAAAGGATTTCACTTACTTCTTTGTGATTTTGTGATTTTTTAAGTTCATTAATGGTTTCGGGTGACGGAACCATTATTTCATAAACACCTGTAAGATCATGCCCAATAAGATCTTTCAAATCACAATACGTATTGTGATAGTGTTTCAATGTCTCCGCAGGAATTCCTAATTTTTCTGCGACAGATTGTATTGTATCACCTTTTTGAACACAATATGTTAAAATATTGATGTCCATTTTTCAACCCAAAAGTTTTTTGTTACCAGTACCGCTCAAGATTATTCTCTCCACATTTTTTCGTGAACAGCTCCATTCACATTGAATTTCCTGGCGATCAAATGCATTTCTATCTGCAGAGGTTCTTCATTACCTGAATTGAACTGTTCAGTAAATTCTACACAAAAAGCTTTCTCAAAAATAAGTTCCTGTAATTTGCTCATGGCATCTCTGCGGTAGAAAATTATTTTCCCGTTCTTTACCTGATTATGATCCAGCATCCAGCTTAACAATTCAGGATTTCCGGTACTTTCAATACGAATCACTATTTCCCCACCTTTTGGCACCCCCTTCGGCTTTCCCGTTCCATCAACCGGCTGTGTAAAATTGTATTTACATTCAAGAATATTATAGGTATTTCCGTCTAATTCTAATTTCGATAAAAAGGACATAATTCTTTAATTTGAAAAGTTTAAAAATGAATCGAGATTCTGAAAGAAAAAAAATGGATAATAATAGCATCATCCATTTTCTGTTCCCCAGGATTACACCCATTCATTCTCATAAGCTCCGCTTCCCATTTCTATCTTTCTGGCAGAGATTGTAAAGGATTCCGTAAGTGGATTTTCTCCCACGGAATCAAATTTTTCCTTATGCTTTACCAAATAAGCTTCTGTGAATTTCAATTCTTTAAGGGTTGCTTCACTATCTCTTTTGAAAAAGACTACTTTCCCGTCTTTCCTTTCGAATGAGTTCGTCATCCATTCAAAAAGGTCGGTGGCGCCCGCCCCTTCTACAGTGACATCAATTTTACCTCCTCTTGTAATAGTGGAAGGCCTTCCTGTAGAATCTGTTTCCTGAAACAATCCATAATTGACGTTCAGTATGTTATACTTTTTTCCGGATACTTCTAATACTGCTTTAAATGACATAATGCTAATTTTTTTATTAGTTGATAATTGAATTAATCCTACCAATTGCTGATTTACTTTATCTACAAGACACAGCAGTTCAATGCAATGCGTTGATTACAAATAGAATATTTAATAAAAACCAAAATTTCCTTTGTTATAACATCTTTCAATTAAGACGTAAAGGGATGTAGAATCTTGTATTTGTGTTTTTTGAAAATAAATAATAAGGTATATAAAAGCTCTTTATGTAAAGATTATACCCATTCATTTATATGCTTGGCATTACCGAGTTCAATTTCCTTTGCGGAAAGAACAAAGGATTCCGTAAGAGGATTTTCGCCAGATGCTTCAAAATTTTCCGTGTACTTCACAATGTAAGCTTCCTTAAATTTAAGCTCCTTTAACGTAGCATCACTGTCTCTTTTGATAAATCTTATACTTCCATCCTTCCTCTCAAATGAATTGGTCATCCATTCAAAAAGGTCTGTGGCACCTGTTCCTTCTACGGTTAAATGAATTTTGCCGCCACGGGCTACGGAAGACGGCCTTCCTGTTTTATCGGTCTCCTGTAGCATACCGAACTCTACTGATAATACGTTACGCTTTGTACCTGCGTATTCTAAAATGGTCTTGAATGACATAACAAAAATATATTTAGATTAAACTTCAATACTACCAATATGGAATACACTCTGTCTTGTTTTTTTCTTTTTCATCATTTATGTTTTTATAAAAACCAACTATGGAATATATTCATCCGATATTGCGACTATATTAATCGTTTCTCAAAATCATATTCAAATGTAAAATTAATTTTACAATTAAAAACATTTTTATCAAAAAAATTTAAATTATTTTATTATGTTAAACAATAAAAGCCAAAATAATTAAAAATTAATCAAAATAAACTATCATAAAATGTTAATTTAACATTTAAAAAAAATAATTAATATTGTGTTATTACTAAAACATATGTAAAATAAATATCTTTATATTGTTTTTCTCATATCAAAACAAGCAAGCAATTTTAAACTTTATAAAATAAAAAACACAAGAACAAAAAAATGTTCTTGTGCCAAACACAAATGAAAATATTCAGGACTCCTACATCAATTTCCGGCTCATCTCCTGAATCGTACACTATCAAATCAATAGTTTTATTTTTACTTTTGTTCGTATTCCGTATCCCATTCGTTACCATCGTCACCCTTATGACCATCCATTTTGATCAGGAAGTTCTTTGCCGGAAAGTATGGTTTCATATGGATGTCCAGATGGATTCTGTCTTTTTGCAAAGGATCCTGTTCAAATCTTCTGATCTCAAAATTTTCAATCAATTTACCAGGCCCTGTAATAGCATCCAGAAAGCGGACAATCTGGTTCATTATTTCTTTTCGGGTAACAGCGGTAAAGTTTTCAAAGGCTCTCCTGTTCAAAAAATCCATCAACACTTTAGTCACATAATCAAATACCCTAACTACAGAATAAGTCTGAAGTCCCAAGTTATCACCATTAAAAAGTGTTTTGCCTGAGAACGCCATTACTTTTCCATATTCATTGACCATAGGGATCAGGCCTAGGTTTTCCAGGTTGGCAATCTCGCTTTTCTTCAAATCGAATTTTACGCCGTCAACTTCATTGATTCCTCCGAATTTCTTTCCTGCAGTTACCTGAGACATCAGCGTTTTATAAACTTTTCCTGCCAACGCACCCGATGGTGGAATAAAAAGATCGTCTACCTCATCTATTTCTTCATATCTTCCTCTTCCCACCAGCCAGTTGCAGGTCATCAGAACATTGGATCTGTATATTTCTCCGCCGGTAAGGTAGGCTTGGTCAAACATCTCCATCACATCATCCGGCTCATCCAGATGTTCAAAATCGGTAACAAGCATCACTTTATTCTGATGAGCGATTTTAGCCCATTTTTCTATGACTGTGTTAGATCCAAGATATCCGGGAATAACCAATAATCCGTAATTGTTTTTAAGATCCAGACGGTCATAATTATCAGAAAGTTCGGCATGGATGGTATCAATAAAACGAGTATTATCAAGATCTTTCAGCTGTTCCAAGGTAGAATTCACTACCGTTACATTTTTCACCTTATCTGATTCTGTATTTTTATAAAACAAAGCTATTGCTCTGTAGTTGGCTTCCAGCTCCCTGGTGGCCTCTACTGCTTTGGAAAGGTTTTTAGAAAGTAATTCTTCTGCAGATTTCCTCTGGTCTTCGCAGTGTGTAACCATATCCAGAAGGGAATCGCCTTTATTGATAACAGTTGCCCAAAGCTCAAGGGTTTTCTTCAGGGTTTCTCTCTCTTTTTCTTTACCTTTTTCAGTCAGGAAAATTTTTCTTCTTGCCTTACGGTCGGGGTTGATATTCTGAACATTTTCTATTGATGTTTCCAATAAATCAAAACCTCCGTAGCGAGCTAGCTCTTCCAATAATTTATCTGCAGATATCTGACCGGTTCTTTTCTGTTCAAGTACAGGCACTTCTGCTGTCTGTTGTATTTCCTGTTGTTTCTGTGACATAATTTGTGTTTTTAAAGGTTATTTGTTTTCTTCCAGTTCTGTGATGAGTACATGTATAATATCGTACAATGCTTTTCTTGCATCAGGATCCGCCAGTGCAGCTTTTAAAATTTTATTTGTTTTGAGCTGCTTCACTATCTTCTGATACTGATCTTTTTCAGTTTCCAGTCCGGTGAGAAAGTTGCTTTGAGCGGTGATTCCTTTAGTTCCGAAATCTCCGAGGTTTTTAAATTTCAGGGTTTCCATTTTGGCTGTTCCGTTGGCATCTTCAAAATTGGCTCTTACCTCCGGCTTGTAGTGTTCAAAAACTTTCTCTACTGTAGTAAGTCCTTCTACAAGCTCCGGCTTTACAGGATCATCTTCCGTAAGTTTCTGTGCAAAAAGAGTTCTGTTTTGTGGGATTTCCGTAATGGCTTCGTTTGTATCCAATGGTACTTCATTACCGCCAATTCCTTTGTCTGATAACATAATAATATGATTTTAAATTGTTGTTCTTTGTATAATCCAAAGATGAGATCATCAATTTTCCAAAGGATTCGGAATTTGGGAAATATTCCGGCAGTACCAGGAAGGTGAGATTCATCATCGTGTTTTGTGTTATAAATGTATAATTTTTTTACTAATCAATACCTTTTTTTAGAAATTATTTTTCAAATACCCGATACGGATAAATATTAGCCGACATACTTTGCAGCTTTAATAAAAAGCTTTCAATCAAATAGTTCCATTCCGAATCCTGAATTTCCATAACGTCTTTATTTCGAGTCAGGAAGATATCAACCGTCCTGCTGAAGCCTCCTTTCAAGGATACTTCTTTTTTCGTTCCTTTCAGGACTTCAACTTCTGTAATGAGGTTTTTAAAATGATTCATTCCGAACGCCCTGATGTCAGCTATCGTAACAATCCTGCCTCTTGTCAGAAGTGAATTTCTGTATTCAAGAATCTTATCCTGCGGGGAAAGTTTTTTCCTTCCTCCTACCGATGTCCGGATCATGACCGCCTTTTCTTTCAATACACTTTTTCCATTGCTTTCAACAGTCAATACAGAAGCGGGTTTCAGATTATTAGCCTCTTCAGATGTTGTAGACCAATATGAAATCATGCATCTTGTTTCCGTTTCTGCATTTCCGGAGGATATGACCAGATAAGGATTATTGGTCTGAATAAAATTCTTTTCCCTGGCAATCTGATGAAGTGACGCAACATTCTGATTGATCTGCCTTAGCACTTCAGTTGCCACATTGGCACCCATTCCTGCAAATGCAGCGGTTTCATCTTTTATGAGCTCTAAAAGATATTGCAGCAACTCGGAAGCATTCCTCCTGTCAAAGCGGGATACTCCTCCGTTTCTCAAAACAGCAGTCATCTCTTCATGATCAGCTTCATAGTTTTTAAGATCCAGCCTTCTGCCATTTTCTTCCGAAACATGATCCAGATCTAAAAAATGATCTTCTTCATCTATGGAAATAATATTCAGCCTTCCCGTTATTTTCCTTCCCATCCTAATGTTTCTTATATTAAGTACCGGAACACAATTAAGCGCAAAGCGAACGTTCTGAAGGATATCAGGAACAATGGCTTCGGAAAAACAGAATTTCAGCCAGATAAGATCATCTTCTTCACCCACTTTGTGATCTGGATAATAATGATCAAATAATTCGCTTTTCTGTTTACTCTCAAAACTTATTTTCCCCTTCAGGGTAAAGAAATGAGATTTGTAATACTGATTGATTTCATTATAAATATAATCGAGGTCAGAATAATTTTTAGTAATAATATTATCGATGTTCAGTTCTTCATTTTCTTCGTTATAGCCTGGCTTCAGAGTGTATTCATTTTGCCCGCAGTACACTTTCACCTGCTTAAGGTAATAGAAAAAAAGCTCTTTCTGATACGTATTGTTGATATCAATAAAAAACATCAGATCTTCAAGATCTTTTTTCTGAGAAGACTGTATGCCCAGCCAAACCTCACCCGACGGAAGAGGCCTGTCGGCTTTTCCCACAACATCGTCAGAGAAAAAACTTTCAACATGATGCAAGGTTTCATTGTAAGCAAAATACTTCACTATTGCCGTTGTAAGCTTCACTTCGATGGATGGACTGAAATATAAATCCTTAACAGTACTTTCTGCAGGATTGTAAATATTCTGTTTTCTTATTGAAGTCTTAAAACTCTCATACCGTGAGATCTTAACATTATTTTCCAGAGGAGCCACCTGAATAAGTGTCCTTGCCGGAACAACTCCCGAAACTTCTTCAGGAAACATGACGTCCAGTACCCTTTCAATAATTCTGGATCGTGAACTTTCCAGTTCAAAGCTCAGTTTTTCAAGCTCTGCGGCACATGCTGAAAGCAATAAACCGACAATAGGATCAAATGAAGTTTCTGCTTCCAGTTCATTATATCCCCACATACGGGCGGCTCTCCTTAGTATCCTGTCTTTTATTCTTTCCTGATTCATTTACATAAATTTGTTTTATCTAAACAGATTATTCCAAAAGCCTTTTTTCTTTTTAAGTTGTGATTTTTCATCTTCTTTGATAATTTCATTGGAAAAATCGGGATCATTGCGCAATGGTGACGTTTGCCGTCCGGAGGATCCATTTTCTAAAAGAACTCCGCCATTTCCTGCTTTAGCTTCCTCCCATATTTCTTTGAAATCAGAGATATTATAATAATTATTCGTTTTAAATTCTTCTTCATACCTCTCTCTTTCCTTATCTAATAACAGAATTTTAAAGCATTGAAAAGATTTGTTTATTTTCTTGCCTGTTTTTTCTCCGTAATAAGCAATTTTGCCCAGAATTTCAGCTTTTTTGGAAAAGTTTCCCTTTAAAACGGCAGTAGTATTCTGAATTTCATATGACAGATAATCAGCAATCTTATCAATATACTGTTGTTGCTTTTCTATAGAAGATTCCTGAATTAATTTTACAGTTTCTTTATTGAAAACGACTTTACCGTCACATTTTTCATTCCATAGTATTTCCCCAAACCCCTCAATACTTTTATTATTATTTTCAAGAACAAACTTTAACAATTCCTGATCCTTTACATAACCGAAAGTTTTCACTAAGCTTTCCAGAAATGGCTTGTCATTAAATTTCAACCAGGCAAAATCTGCCCTCCTTTCATTGAAAAGATATTTGTTTCTGGAAATTAATGTCTGTAAATTTATTGGCCTTTGTTCTGCAAGTGCTGAAATATCCTTCCATTGAAGTATATTGATCTTTCCATTATCTGTTTGCTTTGTTATTGGCTTGCTTTCGTATTCTGCCAGTTCCGGATATAACCTCAGATAGTCTACAATATTGGGGAGAGGTAAAAAGAACGTGATGAAATTATTTTCTTTTGACACATATATATACATTTTCTCCGATGTAAATGGTTCAAATACCACTTCCTCTTTACATTCCCCGGAAATGTCTGCTATCACGTATTTTGAATCGGAAGTATAATCTACCTGCCGTCCAAATATTTCATTGATTTTCAGCTTAAAATCTTTGTCTTTAAGCTTCTTATATCCGTTATTGATCAGAATTTGTTTTTCAAAATCAACAAGAACCTGAAGATCCCTTTCAGAATAATCATCAAAACTTCCGTGCTCCGGTGCTGCTCCGGAAATAATCTGCTTTTTCAGAATTTGTTTTAATTCATAATTCATTTTAACTTCATTTATAAAATTATCATTACTGGTGTTATATGAAAGTCATCAGAATAAAAACCAATTGCATTTTAACAGTCATTTTCATCATATTTTATTTTTTTAATACGAAAGCGGTCCTACAAAAAATGAGGTGCTGAAGAAAAAAGCGCGGTTGGTTTCGGAGATCAGGCCTTTGATAACTATTTCTACTTTTTTCTTCATTCTCCTTTTACCCAATGTACCTACATTATAATCTTTAATAAAAACGTCCACATCTTCCAGAAGAAGCCTTTTTTCGTGCATGGTTATCGTTTTTTTTAAGGTTCCTGCAATAAGATCTTTCAGATTGTTGTCTGTTTTTAAAAGATCAAAATCCATTTCCCATATCTCCGAACCATAGGTTTCATCAAATTTGCATTCTCCAAACGATGTCGTTGCCAGCAAGAAGATATGCTGACTGACAGATACATCCAGCGGGATCTTATCCGCATCCTTTTTCTTCATCAGGTTCTCAAAGTCGAGCGGTATTTTGTAATAGGCTCCTTTCATAGATACATCAGTTTTTTAATGTTTCCTTTTTCGTCATATTCAACATTCCTTGGAATCTTTTTTCTCTTGATAATGCTTAGCTCAACCTTTGGGGTAAGCTTCAGAAACTTTTCACGGTAAAGAACATCCCCGATAAAGCTTTTGCCATTGTCTTTATCGACCACGATAAAGTATTTATCAATATGCACAGGCTTTGTAAAGGCGTTGACATCCCCTGCATAGAGAAGCACTTTTTCGCCATTGTTTTCCAGCTCATAAGTCAGCACATCCTGTGAGAGTTTGCGGTATTTTGTAATATCAAGCTTCTGAAGATCCTCCAGCATTGGCTCAAAAGCGATGGTATCGTAGAGATAAGACGTCTTGTCAAAACGCCTGAATCCAAAAAATGATAAAAAGCTTTTTCTTGTTTTACTTTTCACAAAACTAAACGTGTCTCGTGTCACCTGATAGCATTCTGTTTCTTCAGTTTTATCATCGGTTATTAGAAGCTTATAGGTAGGAACCACAATTTCTTTTCCTCCGGCCTTCAGGATAATGTTGCCGACTTCCTGATCTGATATCGTAAGGCTGATGGTATGTTTTCGCATTCCCGAATCAGTACGCACCATCACCTCTTCTTCACTGTTGCCACCATACAATGAGGAGCCAAAGGTATTGGTCATTCCTAAATTCAGATTTAATTCCGGCAGTGGGCTCATATCGTTAATGATAATTGATTAACTGGTAATTGACAGTGGCTATAGTTATTATATTCTTCACCTGTTATTATGGGTTTCTTTCCTTTTTGTTCAGCCTTACCTCATCAGATTTCCTGATTTTATATGCTGAAAGACAGTTGATATAATGTCTGATATCCTGATTCTGAATTTCACTAACATCCATCTCATAGTTTTTTTTAAATGTGTATATTTTGATGAGGGTAATATCACTTTCTTTCAGTTTCTGAAGTTCTTTTTTGTTCAGCTGCCTGGCAAAAAACGAATCACAATTCAGAGAAAATTCATTTTTAAGGGTAATGATTTCACCAGTCTTAAAATACACATCCACATTTTTTTCTTTTTTAAGACATACATTATCAGCCAATATTCTGAGGTACAGATATATTTTATTTTTTCTTTTTCCCAGCTGAAAGGTGGTATAAGTATATTTTTCATTACTTACCCGCAGCTCGATAGGCGGGGTGCTGGCAAAAAACTTTTTGTCAAGTCGCTGCTTTGTCTGGGTAATGTTACAATCGAAGTGAGCAAATCCGGAGGAATCAGTCATTTTCTGCTGGGCTTTCAGAAAAAGTGCCGAAAACAACAACAGAGCCAATAAAATTTGCTGATATTTCATTGATTATTCTTTATAATGTATTTTTTGTTCACTTCATTATTTTATCATTGAGCCTGATAAAGCTGCCTGCAGACATCAAGATCGGTTTTCATTTTATCATATTCCTCCTTCAGCGTTTTATTTATTGTACTTAAACTATCCATCAGCACCTGATTTCCGGAAAGCTGGTTAATCTGTTTCTTGGCATCAATAAGATCCTTGAATGTCATGATGGTGTTGTTATACATATTCTTATTTTTCAATGTATCTTTCGGCAGCTGTTTGTACATATCAGCAAGAATTGATAATGCCAGCTTTTCATTAAAAAAGTCATTCTGCCCTTTCACTCCTATAGAATCTACTGCCGCTTTCACTTTTTCCAGCTGAAAGGAAAATTTATCCTGTGTTTCCATTTCTTTTTTCATTTTCATATTCTCGGCTTTTAGCAGGCTGTTTTCCTTGAAAGGAAAATAGGCGTTGAAAAAAACTGCGGTGACCAATACTGAAACTGTAAGCAAAAAAAAGAGTACGAAAAACCAGTAAGCACTTCTCCTTTGTTTTTTGTTTAAAACCTCCATAAAATTAATTATTTACAGGGTTGATTATTGATGGTAATTTAAAATTCATAATAATTTATTATTCATTAAACATACGCCGCTAGTCGGCCAGGAATGTTCTGCTCCTTTTAGTATGGATCACCGCATCATGATCGTTGGTGTTCTCCGACACAAAGATGCTTCCGTCACGTTTTTTACCGATATAATCCAGCCTGCTGAGGATAGCAAAAAGGTCTTCCAGGGTCTTCATAAATCTTTTGATTTTAGTAATCATTGCATCCATTCGGTTGTGATCATAATCTGAGTTGATAGGATCTGAAAATATGGTATCAAAATCTCCCTGGCTTACATTGCACCATTCTGCAAAGTAGTTCAGCAACTCTTCTTTACCTGCGCCTGAACGCGCATCTATGAAATTTTTTAATATTCTTGCCAGAGCTACCACAGACACCAACATTCCGGCAGGAGGCATGTGTGGAGACAACCAACGAAACCTGTTGATTTCTGTTCCCAGATAATTCAGAGTCTTGTCAGATATCAGTTCCATCATGACTGCCAGATCATTGGTCTGCCGTTTAGCGTATA
The DNA here is from genome assembly GCF_977014045.1 of Chryseobacterium lineare. Classification (NCBI taxonomy): domain Bacteria; kingdom Pseudomonadati; phylum Bacteroidota; class Flavobacteriia; order Flavobacteriales; family Weeksellaceae; genus Chryseobacterium; species Chryseobacterium lineare. Next base: position 2,583,254 of record NZ_CDRNIQ010000001.1, read on the forward strand.
TTTTCCGGGCTATCTGTGTAGCAGACAATTCGATCTGGCCATAAAAACGATCAATCTCAGTGTACAGATCCTGAAGTTTCGGATGGCTTGATACACTGACACAGGGTGGAATATAATCTTCATCAATCTTTGACTCTCCGGAGCTGACGAGTATTTTACCAATAGTAAGATAATGGGTTCCGAATCCCACGGTATTCTTCAGTTCATTTTCAGGAATCAGATTGAGGGTATATTCCGGCAGTGTGTAAGGATATCTCGGAGGATTCTCTTCAGGATCCGGCTCTCCGTATGGGGTTCTTTTAAATGGATTCACGGAAATACAGGCAAGAAGTACAGTGCTTTCATTTTCTTTCAATTCACGAATTGCTTCCGGATAAGGGATTGAAATACTCAAACTTTCTGAGATATTTGAACCAATCTCTACCCGTGATCCGTTAGACGTAATAGCATGACATTCCTCGACTCTTATTCTGAGTAGTTGATGATTATCAATAATAAGGTTTATTTTAATAGGATCCTTTACAGGCAGCAGCCCATAGCTAATCATCGAAGTATGAACACTTACGGAGTCGCGGACAGAATCGCTTATAAAATTCTGCACATCGGTAAAATGGCTTTTATTAATTTTCATCCCGTCTTTCCAGTTTACAGGGAAATGAGTTAGCTTTTCTATCATTAGTTTTTTTGTTTTTATTCGTTGGCTATAAATTGTTGGTTCTCCTTCTGCTGGCTGTACTCAAAGTCCGCTTTCTGATGGTGTGTATTTTTACTTACTGCCTGATCTGTTCTCATACAAAACACAACACTATTTTCTTCGATACCATTCATATAAAGAGTGAGATTGGGATCGATATATTTTGTAGCTTCATACCATTTCGGCTGAAGAAAGAACACCCAGTCGAAAAGACCGTTCTCATCCTCCACCTGAATCTGGTTCCCGGGATGTCTTTGATTATAGTCTACTACAAAGTTGTAAAACAGTCTTCCAAAATCTATTCTTGTTGGTCCTTTAGCCCGGTAAACACTGTACTTTGTAGCTTCTTTGTCTTTATCCATTACATAGGAAAGTACCACCATATCGCGCCATTCATCATCGGTGAGTCCAACCGTTTCTCTATAATTTTCCGGAAAGCGCCAGGTTACGTAGATTTTTGGAGGGATGCTCATTGCACGTTTGAAGGTATCATTCAGAAAAGTTGGCACATAAAACACGATGAAATGTCCAAGCATCAGATACACAAGATCTGTCCCATTCAGAAATGCGTAAATGAGCATAAAAGGAACAGCGGCAAAGCATATAGCAATAAGAACAAAAAGATATTCATCAATAGATTTTTTTGAGCCAAATTTCTCAAAGTAAGCTCTGTATGCATAACAATGAACAATTCCTATTACCAGGGAGCACAGCTGATAGAAGATAAATTCATATAAATTATTATTCTGAAAAAGTTTATTATAGCCCAGCAAGGCAATAATAGCATATATAAAAGCTAATGAAAAGAGATAAATGTAAAATTTTGAACGGTATTTTTGCTTAAAATCCGAAGCTTTTTGCGAAAAAACCATCGTGAGAACAATACATATCGCAATGACTACCAATACAATGATCAGCAGCTGTGGGTCGAATAAATTGAAGAAGTATTTTTTGATCTTATTCATATCGTTGTATTGTAATCTAAAACAGAGATTTCCGTTCTGTTGAACTCAAATTTTTGCTGGTCTTCCGGAAGCAGGATAATGGTATTAATCTCTACTTCAATCGGGAAGAAATGCTCATAAAAAATTTCTACAAATCGCTTCTTTTTGCCCTCATGGATAAAGTCTGTAAAGGAGGATGTTTGCAGAGGTCCTATCATGATGTCCAGATGTCTGGAATAGTCGTCATATTCAGTACCTGTAATTGAATCTAATCCCAGGCGTGTTTCTCCAAGAGAAATCCCCTGACTTTCATCGGCATATCGCTTATATGCTCTATTATTTAAACTCACTTTTTCTTTCAGTAATATGGATAGAATATCACATGCCAGCATGATATCACCAACTATTTTGTACGCAAACGGTAACAGACGTATAAATTTTGAGATCAGATGCTCTGGGAAATCACGGCTGATGTTCCAAAAATCATAAAACATATCCGGAACGTTACTGCTATTTAGTTCGAACAAAAATTTCCTCTCGAAACGTTCCATTTCCACACCGTAAAGGAACATCTCATTTTCAAAAGGCTGGAAAAAATTCCTTGCTGCTTTTTGCTGCTTCTTCCGATTATTATATTCCCCGATCATTGTTTCTATATCTTTTCCGGGGATATCATTTTGGGAATTATGACTTACTGCTTCCGGGAAAGTATCATACATACAGTCACGGGAAAGGCTGAACGAAAGCATCTGCGTACTGTCATAATCATAATCGACTACCTTGGTATCCAGCAAATCAAAACGGTAGGATCTTGAAAACTGCCCCTCTTTACGGATTACGTATTGACCTTCTTTGAGGTCACCGCTTTCCAGAAGGTCACTGATAATGACCTCCGACCGGATATCGTACTTCAGTGAAGTGACGAGATTAGCAATATGGTTTAAAGAAGCTTTCATTTAGTTTTTGTCTTAAGCCTTCCGGCAGCAACATATCTGAGCTGGAAATATCCATCATTAAAATTATAAATATTGAGTTCTTTGTCTGTACATGCAAGGATACGGTCGTTGTGGAGGTAAATCCCCACATCCGAAATAGGATGAAACTTGTCATACCGAAAAAAAATAATATCTCCTTCTTTTAAAAATCCCCTCCCTGTAAATAGCTGAAGAGATTTAGCCCGGAAAATACCTTCCGGCGTCTTTGGAAAAGTTTCACCGTATATATCACTGAACAGCGCCTGTACAAAATAAGACATTTCAATACCAACCTGGACCTCAAGAGATTGTTTTTTATAAGGCGTCCCCAGCCATTCATCAATATAAGAATAGAGTTTATAATTGCTAATTTGCCGTGGCATTACTTCCATCATTATGGAATATTTCTCGCGTATTTTTAAAACATCATCATTGAGATCTTCAGGATTATCATCAACAACAGAATACTGTGAATCTAAACTGTTTTTCTTTACCTGTACTGTTTCAGAAAATTCATCCGAAGAATAGTAGTAAGGTATCTCATTGATATAATTTTTACTGCCGCAAGACATTACGGCAAAAAAGAATAACGAATAAAGGATAAGGATTTTACCTCTTTTCATCGTGTGTGTTTTTTATTATTTTCCTTTTAATCTAATTTAATACAAGATTTAAACGGCAAGAATTTAATTTAGCAAATATATACAATTTTGATAATAAATTTTAAATAAATTTGCGATAACCACATTGTTCAATATTAAAACAATAATAAATCAACAATTTTACGTTATTAATCTCAATTAAAACTTACAAGAATAATCATTTATTGATTCAATGATTTTAACGATAAACAAAATTAAATTACATTTTCAGCAATAAAACACGAATATTAATCCTTTTATTGTGATAAAATTTCATACCAATGATTTTAAATAGAATTTTTAAATTTAGCTAGTGTTTATTTTTAAATTAAAATCCATCTGATAAAAAGATCATTCTTTCATCCACAAGCCCCATTTCTTAATTTTATATTGAACATTGATATTCTGAATACAATTCTCTTGATTCTTGTTCACTCTTAAAGCTGTAATTTTAATTTTCTTTCCGGCAATTTCCTGACAGAACTGACCAAACGGAATGAGTTTATCATCATTGGCAATAACCGGAATATCATAATTTCCGCAAAGATAATCCTTGAAATCATCTTTTGTCTTTGCCTGAACAGCTACCTGATTGAGCAGCAACTGAAACTGCTCATTAGAAAATTCAGGAGCTTTTCTCCCTAAAATAACAGAATCTTTGCTGGATTTGGTTTTTGGAGAAACGGGAATATGTTGCAACATGTCTACCAACGGATCTTTTTGAGCCTCTCCTTTCGGCAGTGAAAATGCGGCATGAGGTTTTTCAAATTCATATGACCTGATATCAATCTTCTGTTTTGCACGGATAGTTTTGGGGGCAATATAGATTGTCTTAACAGCCGTATGTTCTACATCACCATTGACAATAAGTGTGATTTTTTTGTCTCCAACTGTTTTAAATTTATATATAGGAGATTTTCCCAATGCATCAGTACTTGCAGTTTCGCCAAAGCTCCACTCCCAGGATTCACCGTTTTCCTTTTCAGCATTAAAACGAACAGTTTCTCCCACGGTAGCGACATCGGGGCACATAATTATCGGCAAATAACCGATTTGCTGACTAACACTTGTAATGGTAATTAATTTCTCATGAATACAACTTCCGTTAATAGTAAGCCTCACTATATATTCGCCCGGTTTTTTGTAGTAATGAATCGTTCGTTGCCGCGTATCAATATTTGTACGATCACCAAAATCCCATTTCCAGGAGGTTGCTCCCTGAGTATTATCGTTGAATTCCACAACTTTGTTAACAAGGTATTCATCAGCATGAATATAGTAATTGGCTTTTTCACAATCTATATGCCGAAAGTACTGAAATAATAAAAAAACTATGCTTAGAAGCAGGATGATAACGAAAATTATGTAGATTCTCGCATCAATATTGGGTAAGAAACTTATTTTCTTCTTCATTTGGTTTTTGTGTATTCACAAATATATTTACACTTTTAGTTTTGCGCAAATTTTTTTTGAATAAAAGTTTCTCTAATATTTTAAAAACAAAAAAACACCTACATTTCTGTAAGTGCTTGATTTAAAAAGTGGTCCCACCTGGGCTCGAACCAGGGACCACCTGATTATGAGTCAGGTGCTCTAACCAACTGAGCTATAGGACCGCAAAATCGGTTGAATTTTGTGATTGCAAAAATAGTAAAATTTCTCGCATTACAAAATTTTTTATCGCTTTTCTTGACAAAGTTCTACCAGAATACCATTGGTGCATTTGGGATGTAAAAATACAATAAGTTTATTATCAGCACCTTCTTTCGGCTCTTCGGAAATAAAATAAAATCCTTCTTTTTTTAATCTGTCAATTTCTTCCAAAATATTTTCAACCCCAAATGCTAAGTGATGAATGCCCTCTCCCTTTTTATCTATAAACTTTGATATCGGACTTTCTTCTTTACTAGCTTCCAAAAGCTCAATTTTACTTTCTCCGGTGTTGTAGAATGAAGTAACGACACCTTCTCTTTCCACAGATTCTTTTTTATACGATTCTTTACCTAAAAGTTTCGCAAATAGCTCGTCGGAAACTCCCAACGTTTTTACCGCAATACCGATATGTTCTAATTTCATAAATAATTATCTAATTAAATTGTAAATTTGATAAAGCTTCAAATTTTCAAAGGATCAATTCAAACAAAAGTACTAAATTTGCACAACTTATGGAAAGCAACAGACAACGAAAAGTAGCACAGATTATACAGGAAGACTTCGCGGAGCTTTTCCGCAAGCAAGCTGCAGAAAGCAAACAAAGTATTTTAGTATCAGTTTCCGATGTAAAAGTGACGGCAGATCTTGGTATTGCCAAAATTTACTTAAGTATTTTCCCTCAGGAATTTCGTTCTGCCGTGATGAAAGAAATTGAAGAAAATAAAGCCCAATACAGAAACTTTATCGGCCAGAAAATGGCAAAACAGGTACGTGTAATCCCCAATTTAAATTTTTATCTGGATACCGCTCTTGACGATGTGGAAAGATTAGACAGAGAATTAAGAGGTGAAGGTGATAATCCTATTCTGTAAACCTTGAAGAACATTGCATTTTATATAGCTTCCAGATACCTTTTATCTAAAAAAGGAAGTACTGCCGTTACATTTATTACGTGGCTGGCAGTAGGAGCCATGACGGTTGCCGTTACCGCAATGTTTGTCATTATTTCCGTTTTTTCAGGTTTGGAAGACCTTAATAAAGATCTGATTTCCAACCTCCATGCAGACCTTACCATTAAAAGTATTTCAGGAAAAACACTGAAAGATTTTAATACAATCAATTCCGTGCTTAAAAGCAATAAAGAGATCAGTCATTTTTCAAGAATAATTGAAGAAAAAGTATATATCAGCTACAACGGAAAAGGCGACATTGCTTACCTGAGAGGTGTTGATTCCGCATATACCAAGGTTAACCCCATTGATAAAGATATTTTCTACGGATCTTATCCGACTTTTAAATATTCTAATGAGGTTTTAATGGAAAACTCTCTTGATAACAGACTTTCTGTCCCGGTCTCTTCAAGTTCGGGGTATGCAACTATTTTTATGCCTAAGCCGGGGACCGGAATCATTAATAAAGAAGACGATATTTACAACAAAAAAGATATTCTTGTAACAGGAATATTTCCGGGAAAGGACCAACTGGATAATTATATCATCTCGCCTATTGAGCTGACTGAAGAATTATTGGATCTCCCAAAACACTCTGCTTATCAGATTGTTGTTAAACTTAAAAATCCGGACAACGCCAATACCGTAAAACAGCAGCTTCTTTCTTCTCTCGGAAAAAACATTGAGATCAAAACCAAGGAAGAAGAAAATGCAGCATTTTGGAAAATGATCAATACCGAAAAGCTGTTTATCTATCTAATTTTTGCTTTGGTGATTTTTATAACCACTTTTAATCTGGCAGGAGCCATTATTATTTTACAGCTTGATAAAAAACAGCAGGCCAGATCTTTGGTTTCCCTGGGACTTCCTTTAAGCCATTTGAGACAGATTTATTTTTATACAGGAATTCTTATTGTCGTGCTGGGAATTATTTCCGGGTTGATAATAGGAACTGCACTTTGCTTTTTCCAGCAATATACAGAGTTTTTTAAAGCGAATGAGATATTACCTTTTCCTATAAAAATTGTTGGTAAAAATTATTTAACGGTTTCCGTTACCGCAGCACTTTTTGGTATCGGTATTTCATGGGTATTCTCTAAAATCGGCAAGGACTACATTACCAAAAGTTAATATTTCACACGTACAATTTTTTTTTACTTTTACCGACCAAATTTAAAAAAAATGAAACGTATTTTATTCTCTTTATTAATGAGCTTTGTCTTCATCAGTACATTTGCTCAGATTCCTACGGGATATTACGACGGCACTACCGGTCTTTCCGGAGCAGCATTAAAAACTAAACTTAAAGACATTATTACATCCGGACACGTAGACCATGGCTATGGTGGATTATGGACCAGCTACCAGACAACAGACCGCGATAACATCGCAGGAATTCCGGGATATGAAAATGACGGAACAATTCTGGACATGTATTCTGAAAACCCCAACGGAACCGATCCTTACACCTATACTTATGGTACAAATCAATGTGGAACTTATGGCGTAGAGGGTGATTGCTACAACAGAGAACATATTGTTCCACAAAGTCTTTTCAACAGTACTGCACCAATGGTTTCAGATATTCATTTCATCAGACCGACTGACGGAAAGGTAAATGGAATGAGATCAAACTATCCGTTCGGAATCGTAGGAAATTCAACGTTCACTTCTCAGAATGGTTCAAAAGTAGGTAATTCCGTTTCGCCAGGATATTCAGGAATCGTTTTCGAACCTGTTGACGCTTTCAAAGGAGATGTGGCAAGAATGATTTTTTATTTTATAACAAGATATGAATCTCAGCTTTCAGGTTTTTCCACAGGGAATATACTGGGAGGCTCTGCTTTCCCGGGATTACAGACATGGGAACTTAACCAGCTCTTAGCCTGGAACACATTAGACCCGGTTTCACAAACAGAAATTGCCCGAAACAACGCATCTTACTTATATCAGGGAAACAGAAATCCCTATATTGATCACCCAGAATATGTTAACGAAATTTGGGGAACTACAGTTGTGGATACAGAGGCACCGACCGCACCGACCAATTTAGCAGCAAGCAACCCTACTGCAAATTCAATTTCTTTAAGCTGGACAGCTTCTACAGACAATCTGGGAGTGGCAGCTTACGATGTTTATAAAAATGGCGTTTTAAATACAACCGTTACCGGAACTACAGCGACTGTTTATGGGCTGATGCCTTCAACAACTTACAGTTTTTATGTTATTGCTAAAGATACAAGCGGAAATCCTTCAACACAAAGTAATACGGTTACGGAAGCTACTCTTTCGGGAGGACAGACAGGAACCGTGTGTGGAACAGAAGATTTTACGACCATTCCTGCAAGCGCAACCAATTACACAACCAGAACATGGACTAACAACGGTATCACATGGAATGCAACAGATGCAAGAACTGACCAAACTATCAATGGAAAAGCAATTACCATCAGAGACGGGTATTTATTAAGTTCAGCAATTTCCAGCGGGGTTCAGAGTCTTACAGTTACTACCCAGCTAAAATTCTCAGGATCTGCAAGTTCATTGAATGTTGAAGTAAACGGAACTCAGGTGGGAACAATCCCTTACAGCGCAACAGTAGGAACATTCACTATCAATAATATTAATGTCACAGGAAATGCAGTCATTAAATTTATCAACCCGGTCTCTTCCAACAGAGTTGCCATTGATGATGTGAGCTGGACATGCGCCGGAGTGCTGGGAATTGTTGAAAATTCTAAAAATAAGCCTATTTTTTCCATTTATCCTAATCCTGTAAAAAACAATGAGCTTTTTGTAAAAGGTGAAAACCTTAATAAAATTTCAAAAGCGCAGATCTACGACCTTTCAGGAAAATTAATCGAAACAATAGAAAACCCTTTCAGAAATTCAAATAAAATAAATCTTAAAGGGTTATCAAAAGGAAATTACATCCTTACAACAGATTCTTATTCTACAAAATTTATCGTTGAATAAGATTTGAAAATATTTTGAATAAAGACCGGTTTTGTCCGGTCTTTTTTTTATTTTTATACTATGGATTCCAACAAAAAATTAGGGTTGATCGGAAGAAATATTTCTTATTCTTTCTCTAAAAAATTCTTTGAAAATAAATTTCAGAAACTCATGCTGAAAGGATATTCCTACAATATTTTTGATTTAACGGAAATCAATGAAGTTGATGCTCTTTTTTCAGCTCCAGGGCTTTTAGGGTTTAATGTCACAATTCCTTACAAAGAAAAAATCATCGGTTATCTGGATAGCTTGAGTGATGAAGCCGAAAAAATTGGGGCCGTAAATTGTGTTTTAATTGAGAACGGAAAAAAAACAGGATATAATACTGACGCTTTCGGATTTGAAAAAACGTTGTTGCTCCATAAAAAAGCCCATCAGAATTCTGCCATTATTTTAGGAAACGGAGGAGCAGCAAAAGCAGTGAAATATGTTTTGGATAAACATAATATTCCTTCTATTACAGTCTCAAGAAAAACAGAAATCAATTACGAAAACCTGACCAGCAAAACGGTCGAAAACCATAAAATCATCATTCAGTGCACGCCTGTTGGTACTTTCCCCAACGTAGACGACTGCCTGAAATTTCCGTTTGACGGTTTAACGAAAGATCATCTCGTTATTGACCTTATTTATAATCCAAACTACACACAATTTATCATCAAAGCAGCTGAAAACGGGGCCAAAACCGTGAATGGATATTATATGCTTGAGCAGCAAGCAGAAAAAGCATGGGAAATTTGGAATTTTCAAAAAAAATAACATAAATTAGTACTATAATTGGCTTTTTTACTATATATTTAGAGGATATATTTAAATGCCACTCACAATAAACGATTTGCTATGATTACAGAAAACAACCTTTCTGAAAACGAGGAAAATAAGAATTCTAATCCAATCCCTCACGAAGAAACTTCAGAAAATACCGAACCTAAGGAAGAGAACGTCGTCCATGACGAAAATGAACATGAAGAAGAACATGAAGAGGCCGATATCTCTCTGGCTGACGCTTTGAAGGAAATGGAAAAAATCATCAATGCACCTAATGCCGGTGAGGATTTTAAAAGGTTTAATCAGCTGAAAGAAAAAGCAAGTCATTACATTCACGATGAAGTGGAAGACAAAAAACACGAATATACAGATGCCGGAAACGCTCCAGAAAATTTCAGCTATGAGCATCCTGCACAGGCAAGATTTTCGGCTTTGGTAAATATTTTCAGAGAAAAACACGATACTTACCAAAAAGGCCAGGAAGAAGAGCAGAAAAAAAACCTGGAACATCGCCAGAATATTATTGAAAGACTTAAAAATCTTTATACGAATTCCGAACCGGGAACCAATCTTTTTAAATCAATAAGAGAGATTAAAGAAGACTGGTCTCATGCAGGTCAGGTTGCCAAATCTGAATTCAAAATTCTTAACAATAATTATTTCCATCATTTGAACCAATTTTATCAAATGTTGGATTTAAATAAAGAATTTCTTGAGCAGGAATACAGTCATAATCTCGAAAAAAGACAGCATATTATCGAACGTGCCAAGCAGCTTGAGCATGAACCTGTTATTCAGAAGGCACTCAATGAACTGCAATATCTTCATAAACTGTGGAAAGAAGAAGCCGAACCGGTAGCTGAAGAATTCCGTGAAAAAACATGGGAAGAATTTAAGGAAATTTCCAATAAAATCCATGAAAGAAAATCTGAGCTTTCAGCCGCAATAGAAACGGAACAAAACGAAAATCTTGAAAAGAAAAATCAGATTATCGCAGAAATAAAAAAACTTTCGGAACCGTCTGACAATCCAAACCACAGTTACTGGCAAAATTCAATCAAAAGGGTTGAAGAGCTACGCTCAGAATTTTTAAAAACAGGAAGCGTTCCGAGGAAACTTTCCAATCAGAACTGGAATGATTTTAAAACGACGCTACGCGCTTTTAACACTACAAAAAACACTTACTACAAATCACTAAAAGGCTCTCAGCAGTCTAATCTTGAGGAAAAATTAAAATTAATCCAGACAGCAAAAGACAATCAGAACAATGAAGAATGGGACATTGCTGTTCCGTTGTTTAAAAAACTTCAGGAAGACTGGAAAAAAATCGGGCATGTTCCGAAAAGCATGACGAATAAAATCTGGGATGAATTTCGTGATGCATGCAACGCTTTTTTCAACAATTACAGAGATAAAAGCAATGCCTCTACCGATAACTGGAAAGAAAATTACAAGCAGAAAAAGGCGATTCTTGAAGATCTTAAAACGGTAAGTAACGAAGAAGGTAGCATCGAAAGAATTGAAGCTATCAAAACAGCCTGGAATAATATCGGGAAAGTTCCGAGGGATAAAATTTCAATCAATACAGAATTCAACAAAACGTTGAGAGAAAAACTGAAGCTGAATAAGATCAATGAACTTGAACTGAAGGAAGAAGGTTTATCTGAAAACCAGTTGACGGATAAAGCACGAAAAATCAAAAACCAGATCTCAGATCTTGAAGCTGAAATCGTGAAGCTAGAAAATAATCTGGCATTCTTTAAAAATCCATCAAGAGAAAATCCTTTATTGAGAGAAACTTTTGAATCGATTGATGGAAAAAAAGCTCATCTGGAAACGTTAAAACAAAATCTTCACAGCATTATTGCCGGAGAATAATACAATTTAAAATCTAAAAAGGCGGAGCAAAGCAATTTGTCTTCGCTTTTTTCATTCAATATGCAGGACGAATTTTATATAAAAAGATGCATAGAGCTTGCTAGTAAAGCTCTTGGAAAAACTTACCCAAACCCGCTGGTAGGAAGTGTTATTGTGCATAATGACAAAATTATCGGGGAAGGATATCATCATAAAGCCGGTGAAAACCATGCTGAAATCAATGCGATCAACTCTGTTAAAGACAAATCCCTGATTCCGGAATCTACCATCTATGTGTCGCTGGAACCTTGCGCACATTATGGGAAAACACCTCCGTGTGCATTGAAAATTAAAGAATTGGGATTCAGGAGAGTCGTAATCGGCGCAATGGATTCTCACGACAAAGTGAACGGAAAGGGAAAAAAAATCATTCAGGACGCCGGAATTGAAGTTGTCTCAGGGATTTTAGAAAAAGAGTGTCTGGATTTAAATAAAAGATTTTTCACTTATCACGAGAAAAAAAGACCTTACATTATTCTGAAATGGGCACAATCCGGCGATGGATTTTTAGATAAAGATTTTAAACCTTATTCAATTTCAAATTCTATAGTGAATCAATTTGTTCATCAACTTAGAGCCGATGAACACGCCATTCTTGTAGGAACACAAACTGCTTTAAACGACAATCCAGGCCTTACAGTGAGAAATGTAGAGGGCAAAAATCCCGTAAGAATTCTCATTGATTTTGAACTGAAAGTTCCAGAAACTTTCAATATTTACAATCAGGAAGCGAAAACATTGATTATAAATACAATCAAGGAAGAAGAGCAGGGAAATATAAAGTTTATCAAAATCAGAAAAGAAAATTTCCTGAATGAGCTGATGAATGTTTTATACAAAGAACAGATCCAGTCGGTGATTATTGAAGGCGGAAGATTCACGTTACAACAGTTCATCAATAAAGGGCTTTGGGACGAAGCAATTATTATAAAAAATGAAAATCTTAAACTTAATAATGGTACAGAAGCTCCATTAATTAAGGACCTTAAACCATTCAGAAAGGAAGAATTCAGAGACAACGTCATTGAGTTCTATAAAAAAAGATAATACTTTAATAATCAATATTTAACACAATAAATATTTTAAAATATCACTATACTTTGAAATTAATTCGTAACTTCATGATCAACTTAAAAACCTATACATCATGAAAAATTTAAGAAAACTTTCAAAGAGAGAACTGAAATCAGTAAGCGGAGGAATTCCTAGCTGTTATTTTGACATTGTACTCAATCAAATGGTTTGCCCATGCAATCCCCATCTTTATTATAACTGCAACGGTAAATGTGTGCCGCTTGACCAGGCCTGTGCTACTCCGGGTGTTGAATTATGATATTTTAGTTTTCAGACATCGAATATAGATAACCGGGAAGAGAATTTTCCTTACTAATGAAATTAAAGAGAACTTCGGTTCTCTTTTGTGTTTATTATAAAAATGTATTTTGAAAAAGTTTTAACTTTGGAAATTTAATGTAAAGCAAGTTAGTTTTTAATTATGTTCAATTTCAAAACGATAGAATTTCCGGTCGAAAATATATTATTAAAAGAAAAAGGCAGCAAATTTATCGGATTTGCTTTTCCTGTAAATAATGAGGAAGAGCTAAAAAACGCTTTAGAAAAAATACGCTTAGAACATCCGAAAGCTACACATCATTGTTATGCATTCAGAATCGGATTAAATGGTGAAAATTATCGGGCCAATGATGACGGAGAACCTTCCGGAAGTGCAGGCCTTCCTATTTACAATCAATTATTGGCTCATGAAATTACCAATGTTCTGGTGATTTCAGTTCGTTATTACGGTGGAACAAAACTAGGAGTTTCCGGCTTAGTAAAAGCGTATAAAGAGTGTGCTAAAATTACTTTGGAAGAAGCCCGGATTGTCACAAAAGAACTGGAAACCTCTATAGAAATTACGTTCAATTTCAACCAGCAGAATATTATTTTCACCTTACTATCAAAATATGATGCGAAAGTGACAAATTTCGACGCCAATGAACAGTGTCTTGTCACCGCTTCTCTGAAACTGTCACAAAAAGAAAGCATCTCAGACAAATTGTCCGAGATGCAGCATATTATTTTTAATTTTAAAGATAATTAATTTCTCCTTCCTCCCATAAGAAGTGATGCCCAGTAAAGCAGTTGCGCAAGTGAACCAATTGCCGCCACTACATAAGTTCTCGCAGCCCATTTTAAACTGTCTTTCACTCCTACATACTCTTCAGTCGTCACAGTACCCGTATCTCTGAGCCATTTCATTGCTCTGTTGCTGGCATCGTATTCTACAGGAAGCGTTATAAATGCAAACAGCGTGGTGAACGCAAACATTATTACTCCTATTGCCAGCACCAGTCTGTTTCCCGTAGGATTTTCAATAGATCGGGTCGCAATCATAATCATGACTCCTGCGATCACCACAAACTGCATCAGATTTGAACTTATCTGCACAACCGGCACTAGTTTCGACCGCAACTGCAACATAGAATATCCCACTTTATGCTGTACAGCGTGTCCACATTCGTGCGCTGCAACGGCGGCGGCGGCAGCATTTCTCTGCATATAAACAGCCTCAGAAAGATTGACTGTTTTATTTTCAGGATTATAATGATCCGTCAGTTGTCCGGGAACAGAAATTACCTGAACATCATTAATCCCGCTATCTTTAAGCATTCTTTCAGCGATTTCTTTTCCGGAAAGTCCATTTCTGAGGTGTACTTTAGAATAAAATTCAAATTTCGATTTCAATTTCCACGAGACATACCAGCTCACAGCCATTGAAACAATAATAATCAGATAATACCCATTCATCTTAGTAACTTTACAATATATTTTCACACAACAAGATGTAAAAACTGTGCCAAAGTATTACATTTAATTGGTTATATTTGCTTATTAATTTGCCTTTAAAACTATGTCTAAAGTTTCAGTAATTGAAGTAACAAACGCTGCTCAGTTAAAGCAATTCGTCAGGTTTCCTATGGATCTGTATAAGAACAATCCATATTACGTTCCGTCATTCATTAATGATGAAATCAATATCTGGAATCCAGCTGAAAATCCGGCTATGCAATATTCTGAATCTAAACAGTTCCTGGCTTTTAAAGAAGACAAAATTGCAGGCAGAATCGCAGTAATGATCAATCACAAAGAAGAAAGAGAACTGGGAATAAAAAAAGTCCGGTTTGGATGGATTGATTTTATTGATGACTTCGAAGTATCTAAAGCCCTAATTGACACAGTCATAAATTACGCCAAAGAAAAAAGCATTGACAAAATAGAAGGCCCGATGGGCTTCACGAATCTCGACAAAGCAGGAATGCTGACTTTAGGATTCGACAAGTTGGCAACGATGATCGGAATTTACAATCATGAATATTATCCAAAACATCTTGAACAATTAGGTTTAACAAAAGAAAAGGAATGGGTAGAATTCGAACTCCAATTCCCGGAAATACTTCCTGATAAAATTCACAAATTCAATGAATTAATCTCTCAAAAATACAAGCTTAAAGTTTTAAATTTCAAATCGAAAGAAGAGATTATTGAATATGTTGATCCTATGTTTGACCTTCTGGATGAAACCTATAAGCATTTATCTACATACACTCCTATTTCCGATGAACAGCGCAAAACGTACAAGGAAAAATATTTTAAATTAATCGATAAAGATTACATTGTATGCGTTGCTGATGATGCAGATCAGCTCGTCGCTTTTGCTATTACAATGCCTTCTTATTCAATAGCTTTACAAAAATCAGGAGGAAAACTTTTGCCCTTCGGATGGTGGCATTTTTTGAAAGCCGGAAAGAAAAACGACCGGGCAAATTTTTATTTAATAGGAATCCATCCAGATTATCAGCGAAGAGGCGTTACTTCCATTATTTTTAAAGAGATATGGAAACTTTTAAGAAAAAAAGGAGTAAAATATCTGGAAACGAATCCTGAATTGGAAGAAAACAAAAGTGTTCAGCTTTTGTGGCAGGATTACAATCCTGTTAACCATAAAAGAAGACGCACATATTCTTTAAATATCAAATAATTTTCTTTCAAACCAAAAAAAGTAGACTTATCCAGTCTTTAATTTATGAAAATCCATCTTATTATTTTTGGAGTTTTAATCGCAGGATTCATCATTTTTAATATTTTTCTGCAGTCAGGAGACGACAGAACCGATACTGCCATTAATATCATCTATGCAAGTATATTGTTTGCTTATATTTCTTTTATGGCGCTTTCTCTCTTAAAAAAAATGAGAAAATAAGCATTATTTTTATTCATTCTAAATTATGAGTTTTCTTCATTTTGAAGCGACTTTTAACCCGATAAATTTCATGCTTTCTTGTTTATTCGCTAAATTTGCAAATTGAGATAATAATGCAAAAATGAATTTACCTGAAAGTTATATTCCAATCCTTATACAAGCAGGTGTTGCGATAGGTTTCGTAGCCATTTCTTTGCTTGGAGCGCATTTTTTAGGTCCGAAACAGAAAAAAGGAAATTCTGTGAAAAACCAAAGCTGGGAGTGTGGAGTCCCGGTAGAAGGGAATGCAAGAACACCGTTTTCAATTAAATACTTTTTGACGGCGGTATTGTTCGTATTATTCGATATTGAAATCGTATTTTTTTATCCGTATGCGGTCAACTTCAGAGAATTCGGGATGGAAGGATTCCTTGCCGTTCTTACCTTTGTGGCGATTTTCTTTATGGCATTTTTCTATGTCTGGAAACGTGGCGCACTAGACTGGGATAAATAAAAAAAATAAAAATTTTAAATTAAAAATTTTAGATGGTGATTTTTAATTAAAGTTAACATTAACAATAATTTAAAATCTAAAATTTAAAATCTAAAATCTACTAAAATGTCAGATAACAAACCAGTAATAAGAACAGATGCACCTGCTCCGGAAGGATTTGAAGGAGAAGGGTTTTTCGCAACGAAACTGAGCAGTGTAATCGGGATGGCAAGAAAGTTTTCGCTTTGGCCGTTGCCTTTTGCAACCTCTTGTTGTGGTATCGAGTTTATGGCGACCCTGAACCCAACATATGATGCTTCAAGATTTGGTATGGAAAGAAACTCTTTCTCGCCAAGACAGGCAGATATGCTGATGGTTTGCGGAACTATATCTAAAAAATTAGGACCTGTCCTAAAAGAAGTTTACACTCAGATGGCAGAGCCGAAATGGGTGGTAGCAGTGGGAGCCTGTGCTTCCAGCGGTGGTATTTTTGATACCTATTCTGTGTTACAGGGTATCGATAAAATTATTCCGGTAGACGTTTATGTTCCGGGGTGTCCTCCAAGACCGGAGCAGATCATTGAAGGCGTAATGCAGGTTCAGGCTTTGGCAGAAAGCGAAAGCATCAGAAGAAGAGATATGCCTGAATACCAGAAATTATTAGATTCTTACAACATAAGCAACTAACGGAAATGACAAACGAATTTGTATTAGAAGCAATTACAAGAGAATTTCCGGAGTCCGTAATTTCGAGTTCAGAACCTTATGGAATGCAGACAATTGAGGTGAAAAAGGAAGATTTAAAGAAGATCATTCACTATCTTAAAGATTCATCTTTAGAAATCAATTTCCTTACAGATGTTTGTGGAATCCATTACCCGGAATATCCTGAAAAAGAAATCGGAGTGGTTTATCACCTTCATAATATGATGACAAACTTCAGATTGCGTCTTAAAATCTTTATGTCCAGAGAAAATATCGAGGTTGATTCCTTAGTGGATTTATATGCAGGAGCCAACTGGATGGAAAGAGAAACTTTTGACTTCTTCGGAATTAAATTTAAAGGGCATCCGGATCTCAGACCTATTTTAAATATGGAAGATCTTGGATACCATCCTATGTTGAAGGAATATCGTTTGGAGGACGGAACAAGAACCGATAAGAACGATAGCATGTTCGGAAGATAAAATATAATGCAATAAGCAGTAAGCAGTAAGCAATAAGCTTAAAGCCTATAGCCTATAGCCTAAAGCATTTAAATTATGAAAGATAACTCATTATCTAATATACTTAACCAATACGACAGCAAGGAACAGATTGACGGACAATTATATACCCTCAATTTAGGCCCTACTCACCCTGCAACGCACGGGATTTTCCAGAATGTCTTAACGATGGACGGAGAAAGAATCCTTCACGCGGAGCAAACAGTGGGATATATCCACAGAGCATTTGAGAAAATTTCGGAAAGAAGAAACTATTCTCAGATTACTACCCTTACCGACCGTATGAATTACTGTTCTGCACCTATTAATAATCTGGGTTGGCACATGACCGTTGAAAAGCTGATTGGCGTTGAAGTTCCAAAACGTGTAGATTATATGCGGGTCATTTTAATGGAATTGGCAAGAATCGGTGACCACCTTATTTGTAATGGTGTAACCGGGATGGACTCCGGAGCGATTACCGGTCTTACCTATATGTTCATCGAAAGAGAGCGTATTTATGATATGTATGAGCAGATCTGCGGAGCGAGAATGACGACCAATATGGGAAGAATCGGAGGTTTTGAAAGAGATTTCACACCGAAATTCCACGAGTTGATCAAGGATTTCCTTAAGACTTTCCCGCCAAGATTCAAAGAATTCTGTACTTTATTGGAAAGAAACAGAATTTTCATGGACAGAACCATAGGAGCGGGAGGAATTTCTGCAGAAAGAGCATTAAGCTATGGTTTTACAGGTCCAAACCTAAGGGCAACCGGCGTAGATTATGACGTAAGAGTTGCACAGCCTTATTCTTCTTATGAAGATTTCGACTTTATTATTCCTGTGGGAACCTCCGGTGATACATACGACCGTTTTATGGTTCGTCAACAAGAGATCTGGGAATCCATCAAAATCATCAAACAAGCATACGAAAATCTTCCTGAAGGGCCTTTCCACGCGGATGTTCCTGATTTTTATCTTCCTGAAAAGGCAGATGTTTATCAAAAAATGGAAGCTTTGATCTACCATTTCAAAATCGTAATGGGAGAAACTGATGTCCCTAAAGGTGAAGTTTACCACGCTGTAGAAGGTGGAAACGGAGAATTAGGATTCTATTTGGTGAGTGATGGTGGAAGAAGTCCTTACAGACTGCATTTCAGAAGACCATGTTTTATCTACTATCAGGCATATCCGGAGATGATTACAGGTTCTGTAATTTCTGATGCGATCGTAACCATGTGTAGTATGAATATTATTGCGGGAGAATTAGACGCATAAGAAATTATAAATTTTAGATTATGAGTTTTAAATTAATCTAAAATTTATTAAAAATAAAATTATAAAATTGATAAGATTTTTAGAACACGATTTTCATCTAAAATCTAAAATCTAAAATCTAAAATCTTTAAATATGAGCGAAACAATAGCTTTTAAACCGGAAAGTTTAGCACAGGTACACAAAATTATCGCAAGATATCCTGAGGGAAGACAAAAATCGGCTCTTATTCCTGTACTTCACGTAGCACAAAAAGAATTCGGAGGATGGTTAGACGTTCCGGTAATGGATTATGTTGCGGAACTATTGAGCATCAAACCGATTGAAGTATATGAGGTTGCAACTTTCTATACGATGTTCAATATGAAGCCGGTGGGTAAATATGTTTTGGAAGTTTGCAGAACGGGACCTTGCATGGTTTCAGGAAGCGAAAAAATCCTTAATCATATCAGGACTAAACTGAACATTAAAGACGGAGAAACTACGGAAGACGGAATGTTCACACTAAAACCTGCTGAATGTTTAGGCGCTTGCGGATATGCCCCGATGATGCAGTTAGGAAAATTCTTCCATGAAAATTTAACGATAGAAAAAGTTGACGAAATCCTTGATCTTTGCAGAGAAGGACAGGTTGATTTGGGCTAATAGAAATTTTAAACTCTAGATTTAGATTTTAAATTATTCACTTAACGTTTAATACTAATTAATGCAAGAAGCCAAAAGCCAATTGCAATAAGCAAATAAAAATGAGTAAAAAACTTTTACTTAAAGACGCACATATAGAAGGAATCCGCTACTTTGAAACCTACCGCAAACAGGGAGGTTACACAGCAGCTGAAAAAGCCTTGAAAATGACACCGGATGAAATTCTGGAAGAAGTAAAAGCTTCAGGACTTCGTGGCCGTGGTGGAGCAGGATTCCCAACTGGGATGAAATGGAGCTTTCTGGCAAAACCGGAGGGTGTTCCAAGACACTTGGTGGTAAATGCCGATGAATCTGAACCGGGAACTTTCAAAGACAGATATCTGATGGAATTTCTTCCTCATTTATTGATTGAAGGAATGCTCATTTCATCGTACTGTTTAGGTTCCAACACTTCTTATATCTACATTCGTGGAGAATATTCATGGATTCCGGATATTCTGGAAGAGGCAATTGAAGAAGCGAAAGCAGCAGGATTTTTAGGTAAAAATATTTTAGGAACCGGCTTTGATTTGGAAATCTATGTTCAAAGAGGTGCAGGAGCCTATATCTGTGGTGAAGAAACTGCATTACTTGAATCTCTTGAAGGAAAAAGAGGAAATCCAAGATTAAAACCGCCGTTCCCTGCTGTAAAAGGACTTTGGGAAAGACCAACAGTAGTTAATAACGTTGAATCTATCGCAGCAATTGTTCCGATTATTGATATTACAGGAGCAGAATACGCTAAAATAGGAGTAGGAAGATCTACAGGTACAAAATTAATTTCTGCTTGTGGAAACATCAATAAACCAGGAGTTTATGAAATCGACATGACCATTACGGTTGAAGAATTCATTTACTCTGAAGAATATTGCGGCGGAATTAAAAACGGAAAAAAATTAAAGGCTTGTATCCCCGGAGGAAGCTCAGTTCCGATTGTTCCTGCTAATTTATTATTAAAAACCGTAAATGGAGAACCAAGATACATGAACTACGAATCATTGGCAGACGGTGGTTTTGCCACCGGTACCATGATGGGTTCAGGAGGTTTCATCGTATTGGATGAAGACCAGTGTATCGTAGAACACACCATGACTTTAGCGAGATTCTATAATCACGAAAGTTGCGGACAATGTACTCCTTGTCGTGAAGGAACGGGATGGATGTATAAGATTTTAAAGAAAATCGAGAAAGGAGAAGGAAAAATGGAGGACATTGATCTGCTTTGGGACATCCAGAGAAAGATCGAAGGAAATACAATTTGCCCATTGGGTGACGCCGCGGCTTGGCCGGTTGCAGCAGCAATCCGTCATTTCAGAGATGAATTTGAATGGCATGTTAAAAACCCTGAATTGTGTTTAACACAAAATTACGGATTGGCTCATTATGCAGACCCAATCCCTGCAGTTGAGAATAATGCTTAAAATGAAACAGATATTAGCAATCGGTCTAATGATGTCGGGGTTTGCTTTCGGACAAGTCAAAAAAGACACAATAGAAAAAGAATATAAATTGGAGGTTACTCCATTTAAAGCTGAAAAAAAAGAAAAGCCTTTACCATTAAGCAAAAAAGGACAGGTTTTCGTTTTTTACGGATGGAACAGAGGAGCTTTCAGTAATTCTGATATTCATTTTACCGGAAACGGTTATGATTTTCAGTTAAATAATGTTTCTGCAAGAGATAAACCAACAAAGTTTGGAATTGTATATTTTGATCCAAGCTGGTTTACAGTGACGCAATATAATTTCAGGCTAGGGTATTTTATTAAAGATAATTTAGCACTTGTTCTTGGAATTGATCACATGAAATATGTGATGAAACAAAATCAGACGGTTGATTTTTCAGGACATATTTCAGATCCGAAATATGCGGCGATGGTACAGAATGGTCAAATAGATTTATCTAATGGCGAATTTCTTACTTTTGAGCATACAGACGGACTTAATTATGAAAATTTAGGCCTTGAGAAATACAAAAATCTTATTCATAAGAAAAATATAGATTTGGTATGGTCTTATGGAGCCGGATTGGGAGTGATGTTCCCGAAAAGTAATGTAAAACTTTTTGGTAATGACAGAAGCGACCGTTTTCACGTTGCAGGTATGGGAACCGACCTGAGATCCAGTTTAAACTTAGTTTTCTGGAAAAACTGGATGCTAAGAGCAGAGGCAAAAGCCGGATATATCAATATGTGGGATATTAAAACCACCTTAAACAATAAACCGGATAAAGCTCGTCAGGATTTTGTTTTCGGACAAGTGCTTGCAGGAATCGGATATACATTTAATACAAAGAAGTATAATTAAAATATAGCTTAATTGCCAAGGCATAAGCGAAAAGCATAGAATATGAGCGAAGAGGTTAAAAAATTCAAAATAACTATAGACGGACAGACTACTGAAGTTTTGCCTGGTACTTCTATTCTGGAAGCAGCAAGACAAATCGGTGGAAAATCTGTACCTCCTGCAATGTGCTACTACAGCAAATTGGAAACCAGTGGAGGAAGATGCAGAACTTGCCTGGTAGAAGTATCTAAAGGGTCTGAAGCAGATCCTCGTCCTATGCCTAAGTTGGTTGCAAGTTGCAGAACCAATGTAATGGATGGGATGGAAGTGAAAAACCTTACTTCCGAAAAAGCTCAGGAAGGCAGAAAAGCAGTGACCGAATTTTTATTGGTTAATCACCCATTAGACTGCCCTATCTGTGATCAGGCCGGTGAATGCCACCTTCAGGATCTAGGATATGAACATGGCGTTGAAAACACAAGAACAGAATTCGAAAGAAATACTTATGAAGCTGATGATCTTGGCCCACATATCAAATTAAACATGAACCGTTGTATTCTTTGCGCAAGATGTGTATTAGCAGCAAACCAATTAACTGGTGAAAGAGAGCACGGAATTTTGTTCAGAGGAGACCACGCCGAAATTTCAACTTATTTGAATAAAGCTTTGGATAATGATTTCATCGGAAACGTAATCGACGTTTGCCCGGTTGGAGCATTAACAGACAGAACAGCACGTTTTGCCAGCAGAGTTTGGTTTACAAAGCCAATGAACGCTTCTTGTAAATGTGACAAATGTTCAGGAAAAGCAGTAGTATGGATGAAAGGCGACGAAATTGTAAGAGTTACTGCAAGAAAAGACCAGTGGGGAGAAGTTGAAGAATTTATCTGTGACACTTGTCGTTTCGAAAGAAAAGAACTTTCTGACTGGAACATAGAAGGTCCGAGACATATCGACAGGCATTCTGTTATCTCATTGAACCACTACGAAAAGCCAAAAGATGAACTAAGAATTTTAGACAATCCTATGGCTAAGGAAATCAGTGAAAAAGACGAAAAATAAATTTTAATCAGATTTCAGATTTCAGACATTAGATAACAGACCTTGTATTACTAATTTCTAACTTCTAATATCTAACATCTATAAAAATAAAAATGGATTTACTTACATTTAAACTTATACTTGTACTGGCACTTTTCCTGCTTTCTTTAACGATCGCCGCCTACTCTACCTGGGCGGAAAGAAAAGTTGCTGCTATTATGCAGGATAGAATCGGACCAAACAGATCAGGACCTTTCGGATTACTGCAACCTCTTGCTGACGGTGGAAAATTTTTCTTTAAAGAAGATTTTACCCCGCAAAATGCAGAAAAATTCCTTTTCGTATTAGGACCGGCTTTAGTAATGTTTATATCATTGATCACAGGAGCGGTTATTCCTTGGGGTAAAAGTTTAAATATTGCAGGTACTTCTTATGATCTTCAGGTAGCCAACATTGATGTTGGGGTACTTTTCATCATCGGGATGGCTTCCATCGGTGTTTACGGAATCATGATCGGAGGCTGGGCTTCGAATAACAAATACTCTTTATTAGGTGCTATCCGTGCATCTTCTCAGATGATTTCTTATGAATTGGCAATGGGATTGGCTTTGCTTTCTATCATTATGATGACGGGAAGTTTAGATTTAAAAGAAATCACCGCAAGCCAGACTAATGGAAAACTTTGGGGAGTAATTCCTTGGGTTTCCGGCCTGAACTGGAATATTTTTTATCAACCGATAGCTTTCCTTGTTTTCTTTGTAGCAGCATTAGCTGAAACCAACAGACACCCTTTTGATTTACCTGAATGTGAATCTGAATTGGTAACGGGATATTCTACAGAATATTCATCCATGAAATTAGGATTGTACATGTTTGGTGAATATGTGAATATGTTTATTTCCAATGCTTTCATGGTGGTTCTTTTCTTCGGAGGATATAATTATCCGGGAATTGAATGGGTAACGCAAAACTGGGGCGAAAATACAGCCGGTATTTTAAGCATCGTAGCATTCTTAACTAAAACGATCATCGGAATTTTGATCTTCATGTGGATCAGATGGACGCTTCCGAGATTCAGATATGACCAATTAATGCATTTAGGTTGGAAAACTTTAATTCCAATGGCATTGGTGAACTTATTAATTACAGGAGCCGTAATTTTAGCTTTTGCGAATTAATCTAAACCTTAACAGGTTTAAAAACCTTAGGTTTGTATAAATTGAATATTAAAAATTAAGATAACAGACAAGATTAGTCTAACATCTAACATCTATAATTAAATGAAACTTACAAACAGATCAAAAGTTGTTTCCAATAAAGAAATGACCCTTGCTGAAAAAATCTACTTACCTGCAATTTTTACAGGAATGGGGATTACATTTAAGCATGCTGTAAGAACCGTATTGAAAGGTGCTCCCGCAGTATATTCGTATCCGGAAGTACAAAAACCGAGAGCGGATATCTGGAGAGGTCAGCACGTTTTGAAAAGAGACGAGGAAGGCAGAGAAAGATGTACCGCTTGCGGACTTTGTGCCGTGGCATGTCCTGCAGAAGCAATTACGATGACTGCTGCTGAAAGAACTAAGGAAGAAAGAGATCTTTACAGAGAAGAAAAGTACGCTTCGGTATATGAAATTAATATGCTGAGATGTATTTTCTGCGGGATGTGTGAAGAGGCTTGTCCGAAATCTGCAATCTACCTTACCGACAGGTTGGTAGACGTGGAAACCAACAGAGGTTCTTTCATTTACGGAAAAGATAAATTGGTTGAAAAAATAAATGAAAGGATTGATATCACAGAAAGACAATCCGAGAAACAAAAAAATGCGGTAAAATAATGGATCAGTTTTTATTTTTCTTGGTGGCGTTTTTAGCAGTGGCAAGTGCGGTGTATTTCGTATTTGCGAGAAATCCTTTATATGCTATTTTGTCATTAATTGTTACGATGTTTTCTATTGCGGGTATGTACATCCTTCTGAATGCTCAATTCCTCGCGATTATTCAGATTATTGTTTATGCCGGAGCGATCATGGTATTATTCCTTTATATCCTGATGATGCTTAACCTTAATAAACAAGACGAAAGTAAGAAGAACAATACTTTAAAATTTGTTGGAGTTTTTACGGCAGGTCTATTATTAACCGGAGTTTTAGGGGTATTCAGAGGTGTTCAGGACAATCAGATTGTTGTTGAAAATGTAGACAACAGTGTTGGACTTACCAAAAATCTGGGAAGACTTTTGTTTAATGAATATGTTTTACCGTTTGAGCTTGCATCCATCCTTATTTTGGCAGGTATTGTAGGTGCGGTATTAATCGGTAAAAAAGATTTATAAAGTTATGGGAGAAGTAAATACATTTATACAAAGCATCCCTCTGAATTATTTCATCATTCTTTCGTCAGTACTATTCTGTCTGGGAGTGTTGGGAGTATTGCTGAGAAAAAATGCGATTGTTATTTTGGGTTGTGTAGAGCTTATGCTGAATTCTGTAAACCTTTTGCTGGCTGCATTTTCAGCGTACAAAGGGAATGGCGACGGACAACTTTTAGTTTTCTTCATTATGGTGGTGGCTGCTGCGGAAGTAGCGGTAGGTTTGGCAATTATTGCTATGCTGTATAGAAATACCCGTTCTGTTGATGTAAGTATATTTAATAAATTAAGAGGATAAGAATGGAAAATTTAGTGTATGCAATAATACTTTTACCACTTTTAGGTTTTCTTATAAACGGGTTATTCGGAAAAAATCTTCCAAAAATTGTTGTAGGTAGCTTGGCTACAGCAATGGTTTTTGCATCTTTCTGCATCGCAGTAAGTATTTTTATGAATTTTGATTCTGAAAGCCAGCCTGTTATTGTAAAAGCTTTTGAATGGTTTAGAGTAAATGGAGTTCAGATTAATTTCGGATTCCAGATCGATCAGTTATCCTTAATGATGATCATGATTATTACAGGAATCGGTTCTTTAATTCACCTCTACTCTATCGGATATATGAGCCACGATAAAGGTTTCTATAAGTTTTTCACTTATTTAAATCTGTTTATCTTCTCAATGTTATTATTGGTAATGGGAAGCAACTACCTGATCTTATTCATCGGATGGGAAGGTGTAGGATTGTGTTCTTATTTACTGATCGGTTTCTGGTACACCAACGAAGAATATGGTAAAGCGGCAAGAAAAGCTTTCATTATGAACAGAATCGGTGACCTTGCATTATTGATTGGTATCTTTATGCTGGCTTCTCAAACTAACGCTGTAGATTACCTTACGATCAGAGAGAACGCCGGAAAATTTGAATTAGACGGAAGTATAATTATCTTTATTACAGCGAGTTTATTTATCGGTGCAACAGGTAAATCTGCTCAGGTTCCATTATATACTTGGTTACCGGATGCGATGGCGGGTCCTACTCCTGTTTCTGCGTTGATTCACGCGGCAACGATGGTAACTGCGGGTATCTACTTAGTCGTAAGATCAAACTTTTTATTTACACTGGCACCAAGCGTTCAGGATGGAATTTTATTCATCGGATTCCTAACGGCTGCATTAGCAGGATTCTACGCATTACGTCAGAACGACATCAAAAAAGTATTGGCCTATTCTACCGTTTCACAGCTAGGATTTATGTTCATCGCTTTAGGTTTGGGAGCTTATACAACGGCGATGTTCCACGTAATGACGCACGCTTTCTTCAAAGCATTACTCTTCCTTGGTGCAGGTTCTGTAATTCATGCGATGAGCAACGAACAGGATATGCGTTTCATGGGAGGTTTGAAAAAATATATTCCTCTTACGCATGCCACTTTCCTTATCGGAACATTGGCAATCTCAGGATTCCCTTTATTATCGGGGATGATTTCTAAAGATGAAATTTTAGTAGCAGCTTTCGCTAAAAATCCGGTTTACTGGGTAATCTTATTTATTTTAGCGGCAATTACTGCAACATATATGTTCAGACTGTATTACCTGACTTTCCACGGAGAGTTCAGAGGTACTGAAGAACAAAAGCACCACTTACATGAAAGCCCGACGAATATGACATTACCACTGATCGTATTGGCTATTCTTTCTGTAGTTGGCGGTTTGATTAACCTTCCTCACTTCATCGGTCACGGTCATTATGCAAAATTAATGGAATGGCTGAAGCCCGTTCTTACTGAGGAAAGTTTTAACCAGATGGAAGCTACTCTGTCAGGAGTTCCGTTTGGTACTGAAATGATACTTTTAAGTGCAACTGTTTTGATGTTCTTTGCGGTTTGGTTCCTTGTTAAAAACACTTATGTCAATAAGAAAAAACAGGCATTACCGGAAGAGCAGTACACTGGATGGGAAAAACTGTCTGCCAGAAAATTATATGTTGACGAACTTTACAATGCATTGATTGTAAAAACTGTTGAAGGATTAGGACGCGGAGGAAAGATGTTTGATAAAGGTATTCTTGACCGTTTTGTAGACTTTGTAGGCGAAGGCGCTGAAGACAGCGGAAAAGCCATGAAGCGCATTCAGAACGGGAATGTTGAGAATTACATTTTAATCATGTCTTTAGCGGTGGGAATTATACTGATTGTTAACTTTATATTACAATAATGTCTGGTTTATTATTAACATTATTACTATTACCTCTAGTAGGTTCGGGATTAGTTTTTGCATGGAAAGATAAATCCAGCAAATATTTGGCATTGGGAATTGCGTTGATACAAATGCTTATTACCTTCTACATTGCGGCGGATTTTGATTATAATCCGACGGTAGACAGCGTATTGCAGCATGAGATCAATTATCCTTGGTCGCAATTCATTAAAAGCACTCTTCACTTCGGTATCGATGGAATGAGCCTGCTTCTTTTATTGCTGACAAACATTTTGACGCCAATCATTATTTTATCTTCTTTTAATGAAAATGTAAGCTACAGAAATACATTCTACGGTTTGATCTTGCTCATGCAGTTCGGATTGGTAGGAGTTTTCACATCGCTTGACGGATTACTGTTCTACATTTTCTGGGAAGTAACTTTGATTCCGATCTGGTTCATTGCCGGACTTTGGGGTCAGGAAAATAAAAGACTTGAATTCACTACGAAATTCTTTGTTTATACATTCGTTGGGTCATTATTTATGTTAGCCGGATTGATTTATGTTTACAATCACTCTGCATCTTTTGCACTGACAGATTTATATAATGCTCAATTAAACGAAACACAACAAACCGTGGTATTCTGGTTTATTTTCTTTGCATTTGCAGTGAAATTACCGGTATTTCCTTTCCATACCTGGCAACCGGATACTTATACCTATTCGCCGACGCAGGGATCGATGCTTTTATCAGGGATTATGCTTAAAATGGCGATCTACGGAGTTATGCGTTATTTATTACCGATCACACCACTTCCTATTGCAGGAATTTCAGGACAGATTGTAATTATCTTAGCCATCGTAGGAATTGTTCATGGAGCGTTGATCGCGATTATCCAGACAGATATGAAGAGAATTATTGCATATTCCTCTTTCTCTCACGTTGGATTAATGGTTGCGGGTATCTTCGCTTCCGCGGTTATTACTTTAAGAGGAAGTTTCAATATCGAAGGTGCTGAAGGTGCTTTGGTACAGACTTTTGCTCACGGTATTAATGTAGTAGGCCTTTTCTACTGTTGTGATATTTTATATAAGAGATTTAAATCAAGGGACATCAGACAAATGGGAGGTCTTGCAAAAGTAGCTCCCAAATTTGCCGTATTGTTCTTAATCATTATATTAGGTTCGATGGGAGTTCCGTTAACGAATGGATTCATCGGGGAATTTATTTTGTTAAAATCGGTTTATGATTTTAATGGACTGGCCGCGGTAATCGCAGGTCTTACAGTAATTCTTGCAGCCGTATATTTATTGAGATTTTATGGAAAAGCAATGTTTGGGCCTGGTGACGAAGCGGTTTTGAGTACTGCAAAGGATTTATCCGCAGTAGAATTCTCTGTGTTGGCAAGTTTAGCGGTTTTTGTGATTGTGTTTGGTATTTTCCCACAACCGATAATCGAAATGGTGAATAGTTCGTTGAAGTTTATCTACCAATCAATGGTAAGCTAATTTGATATTTTAAAAAATGAGTGTTTTAATTATTGTTTTCCTAACGGCAGTTGTTGCGTTATTTTCAGGAGTTTTTGAACAAGGGAAATTCGCAAGATACATTGGGATTTTGGGATTAATCATCGCATTATTTGTAAGTTTTATGCCAGAATGTGCTTTCTTCGGACAGTATAGACTGATGTATGACTACACCGCAAATACAGCGTTATTCACTAAAATATCAATTGTAACGACTTTATTGTTATTCTTTCTGGGAGGTTTTGCATTCAGCAACCACAGAAGCCACCAGTCAGAATTATACGCGTTAATGCTTTTTGCTCTTTGCGGTGGAATTATCCTTTTCGGATACCAAAACTTAGTAACGCTATTCCTGGGAGTTGAAATCCTTTCTATTCCTCTATATGTAATGGCAGGAGCTAACAAAACCGATCTAAGATCAAACGAAGCTTCTATTAAATATTTCCTGATGGGTGCATTTGCAACAGGTTTTTTACTGTTCGGTATTGCATTTATATACGGAAGTGTTGGAAGTTTTGATTTATATAAAATCCAGGATTTCGGAGTTTCAAATCCTAAAGATGTCATGTTCATTTTAGGAGTATTATTGATTCTTTGTGCACTGGCATTTAAAGTAGCATTGGCACCTTTCCATATGTGGAGTCCTGATGTATATTACGGAGCACCTTCATTAATAACGGCTTTCATGGCAAGTGTTGTAAAAATCTCAGGATTTTATGCATTATTCAGATTGATGACGATTGGGTTTGGAGGTGTTACAGAAGAATGGATCAATGTTTTCGGAGTATTTTTAATCATTACACTGCTTTTGGCAAACGTTATGGGTCTTGCCCAGACGAATGCGAAAAGAATGCTGGCCTACTCTTCAGTTTCTCACGCAGGATACATTGGGTTGGTATTTTTCGGAATGACAAGCCTTTCTACTTACAATCTGGCATTCTATTTATTTGCTTATGCTTTAGCAACAGTAGGAGTTTTCATGTGCTTAATTTATGTTGAAAAACTAAAAAGAGAAACCTCTTTCGGTGCTTTCAAAGGATTGGCAAAGACAGAACCACTATTGGCAACAGCTGCAGCAATTTCCATGCTTTCAATGGCGGGAATTCCTTTAACAGCAGGATTTATGGGTAAATTTGCATTATTCTCCCAGGCAATGAACTCAAAGCACGGAGCATTTTTAGTATTGGTCGCCGTTCTGGGATCTGCAATTTCAATTGCTTATTATCTTAGACTGATTATTTCAATGTTCTTCTTTAAAGAAAGTACATTCAAGTCTTCGGAGAAAGTAACGATTACTTATAATATTGTAGCGGTAGTTGTGATTGTTTCAATCATCGCATTAGGCATATTTCCGGATCTTTTTGCAAGGCAATTCGGATTATAGATTAAAAAAAATTATATCAAAAAATAGTAAGCCACAACCGAAATGTTGTGGCTTTTTTTAATATGCCAGGAATAGTTTTGACGATAAAAATTCAAATCTAAATTATTCCATTTTATAGATAATCTTCAAAACTATAATCAGAAAAAAAATGAAGTAAAGCCACGCTAAAGAAGAATAAAATCCCGCATTTTTCTTAACTTTACCTTAAATTTCAGCTTTGGCAGACCTTTACAAACAAGACGCTCCATTTCAGGTTTATATTTCATTCAAAAAGTATTTGGATGTACTGGAACATATCCGATATAATGACCGTTTGGAATACCGTGTTAATTACGCCGAATCTTTAATAGAAAAAACAAAAAATTTCACGGAACTCAGAGACGGCTTTCAGGATATCTCTCTGCTTGAAAAAAATGAAGATCTTATCAAGCTTTTACTCGCAGATCTCTTTCCTACCGGATTGACAAATAACGAAATAAAAGCTGCCAGCATCCCTCTTTCAAATATTACATTCAACTACACAGAAAGATTTAAAGCTATATTAAAAGATGCCGGGAAAGATTTCGAGATCGAACTTAGGAATATTGATGATAACGAATTTTACGTTTTCTGCTGCTGTCTGATTTTACAAAGCTATTTTAAAAGAGACATAAAAAGTAATCTTCCTCTCTATTATGACATTCCCAACAAACAGGGAATCATGAAGCACTATAAAATTTCGGTAAATGCAGATTTTACAGAAGTTTATCCAACAGATGATGCCAGAATTCCTTCAGATGAAGTCATTGATATGCTCCTCGAAAATCTGGATGATTTCAAACTCTGGAAAAAATATTTCCCTTCAAATTCCTGGATCCTGAAAGGCTTTACAATTGTTTCTCTTGTCGACTGTACTTCGGAAGTTGCGCTTTCAGATTTAAAATCAAGTATGATTCAGATCGACCCTGAAGATTTAAGCCCAGATGAAAATCTTATTGAAATTTTTAAATCTTATTTTGATGTTGCACAGCTCAGTTTTGGGCTCATGCTTTTTAACAAAAAAGATCAGCAACTGGAAAAACTGCCGATTTATGAGAATGTCTTTACCAATCATATTTTGGATTTCTGGATCAATACTTTCGATGAAGAAACCAGAAGAAATACATTTAATAATTTAAATCATAATTCCAGACCAATCGTCGTTTCCAATATAGAAAATCTGGATCATGACATTAAATCGATGCCGTCATTCAGAATTTTAAGAGAAAATGAAATCAACAGTTTTATGGTCATCCCGATCATGAAAGACGGAGAGCTCATAGCCATGATGGAATTTACTTCGCCTATTCCCAATAGTTTCAACGGTCTGAAACTAAAGAAAATGGAATTCTTCACGGATATGATTTTATTTTCCCTTAACCGCTTCAGCTTTGAAAAAAATTATCAGATCGAGGCTATTATTCAGCGGGAATATACAACTATCCACGACAGCGTTGTCTGGAAATTCAGAAATGAAGCAGAAAAATATTTCAATGCCTCTCTGGCAAAAAAAATCTATACTTTAAAACAAATT
Organism: Chryseobacterium lineare; assembly: GCF_977014045.1. Lineage (NCBI taxonomy): Bacteria > Pseudomonadati > Bacteroidota > Flavobacteriia > Flavobacteriales > Weeksellaceae > Chryseobacterium > Chryseobacterium lineare. The sequence continues at coordinate 2,615,067 of NZ_CDRNIQ010000001.1, forward strand.
TCATTTAAAAACCTTACCCCGCTTTTTGGATTTTCAGATATCCGTTCATCTTCAGAAAAAAGGTATCATCTGATGCTTGAAGATCTTAACCAACAAATTGACTGTCTTCATGATATTTTTTCGTTAATTAATTCTGATTCGGAAAAATATATGCTTGCTTTGGAAATTTTTGAAAACGAACTGAACAATGAAATAAAAGCCGACAGCGAACAGCGTTTTCAAAGATTACTGAGAGATGAAATCCATCCTTTTCTTCAGGGAAAACTTGAAGTAAAATCATCCAGTGAAGTAAAAGCAAAAATTAAAGATTATTTTGCTCTGGTTTTTAATCAGACTGATCTTTTTTATAGCAACAGAAAAAGCCTGGACGACTCTATCACACTGGTCAACAGAAAATTGGCCGATGTGTTGGATGAAGCACAGATCAAAGCTCAACAAATTTTTCCACATTATTATGAAAGATTTAAATCTGACGGAGTGGAACATAATTTATACACGGGTCAGAACATAGCGCCTGATCTTCATTATCATTCGAAAATTGTGCATAAGCTGAGATATTGGCAGCTTAAGACCGTGTGTAATATGGAAATTGAATTCCGGAATTTCAAAAAAGATCTCCCGATTGATCTGGATATTGCTTCGCTGATTTTTGTGTATAATGAAAAAATAGATATCCGTTTCAGAATGGACGAAAAACGTTTTGATGTCGACGGAGCATACAATTCTTATTATGAGATCATTAAAAAACGTCTGGACAAAGCTCTTGTAAAAGATTCTACAGACCGAATTACCTGTCCGGGAAAAATCACGATCGTTTATTTCGGAATGGAAAATCAAAAAGAATATCTCGATTACATCAGCAGATTACAGAAAAAAGAAATCCTTAAAAATGACATTGAATTTCTAAAAGTTGAAGATTTACAGGGAATTACAGGGCTTTTAGCATTAAGAATTTCATTAGCTCAATAAATCCATTTGTCTTTAAAATTATTTTTAATTTGTTAAAATTCTGCTTAATAAAAAGGTTAAAATTTAGAGACTCAGAAAAGCATATCCGAAAGACAGTACTGAAATAACGATTCCAACCATAAAAATCTGGTAGGTTATCGACAAAAGCCTGTATTTTCTGTCTAAAACTTTACCGAGATAATACAAATCTTTCACCATAGAATCGTAAATATAATCGCGATCTTTAATCAGAATGTTCATTGCGTCCTGATAATCATCGAAAATCATTCGATTAAAATTCCCAAAAAACAAAAGATTTACCTTTCTGTCGGCAATATCCTTGGCAGTAAATTTCGCTTTTGTAACATTTGGTTTTGTAGATAATATCGCAAATATGATCGTTAAAACAGCTGATAACAAAAGAATAAAGCTTGGGATAATCAGATGAGAATTTTTTGGGGTGTCTAATTTCGGAACGAGCACAGAAAGACAAACAGAAATAATAATTGCGTTTACAGAAAGCAGGATATTTGCTTTGCTGTCGGCAATATCACTCAATCTCGTATGATTGCTTAGCGTTACTCTGAACAATGTATCAACACTTCTGTCAGGTTTTACTTCTTTTTCTTTATCTTTTTTACTTTCAGAATGTTCTTTTTTCCCATCATCCTTTTCCAGCTTTTTTTCGATTTTCTTGATATTTTTTTCCTTTAAAGACTGCCAGTTCTGTTGGGCATATTCGGTATAAAATCTGTGCTTGTTTTTAAGCATATCCAAATTTCCGGCATTCCATTCGTCGTTGGAAAAACATCTCACATTCGTCAGTTCCCATTCTTTTCTCAAAGCATCGGAAATATCATTATAATCATGGCTGGCAAAATGGCTGCAGTCGGCATCTTTCACAATTTTCTCCAATAAATTCTGTGGCTGATAGGTAATTTTGGTTGCCAAAATAAGCTTTGACACCTCATCTATATAATTTTCAGGATAATTTTCATTCTGTAGAAAATTTTTCGCAATCCTTACTCCTTCTTCCTCATGCTCTTTGGCACATTCTATGTATCCTGTATCATGGAACCAGAGAGCCAAAAGAACCTTTTCCTGATCTTCCGGAGAAACATCCGTGTTTCTCAGAATCTCTTCAGCTTTATTTACCGTAAATGTAGTATGAATAAAATTATGATAAAAATATACCGAAGATAACTTATCTTTGAATAAAGTTTCAACATAATCTTTGGCTTTTTGTAAAATGTCCATCACCGAAATTTTGTTAATGTAAATTTATGAATTTATCCTTTAAAACTCATTTAAAAAATACTTCTGTTGTCATCAGAGTAGCATTATCTGCAGGAGTTCTTTATTCCTGCGCAACATATAACGTAAAAAAGGGTAAAAACTTATCTGAAATTAATAATTCTGACATAAAATCTGAAAATGATTTTAAAGTTTTCCTTGTAGGTGATGCCGGAAATGCTGATGAAGCGCAGGCTCAAAACACGTTGAACTTACTGAAAAACCAGCTTGAAAAAGCAGACAGCCATTCGATGCTGATCTTTTTGGGTGACAATATTTATCCTTCCGGAATGCCCGAAAAATCTGATAAAGATTATGATCTCGCAAAAAAGAAACTGGAAGACCAGCTTTCCATCGTAAAAAATTTTAAAGGCAAAACATTAGTAATACCTGGAAATCATGACTGGTATAACGGCCTGGATGGAATGAAGGGCCAGGAGGATTTTGTGAAAAATTATTTAGACGACAAAAAAGCTTTCCTGCCTAAGAATTCATGTCCGATTGATGATATCAGCCTCACCAAAGATATCAAACTGATTGTAATTGATTCTGAATGGGCTTTGCTGAACTGGGACAAATATCCCGGAATCAACAAAAACTGTGATATTAAAACCCGGGAAGATCTCTTTACCGAATTTAAAGATTTAATTAATAAAAATCAGGATAAAAGAATCATTGTTGCTCTGCATCATCCTGTCATGAGCAGCGGAACCCACGCTGGATATAGCTCTGCGAAATCCCATCTTTTTCCTTTAAAAAGTAAAATTCCGGCTCCGGGCGTTGCAAGCCTTATCAACATAGTAAGAAGTTCATCAGGAGCCAATCCTGAAGATATCAACAATAAGCATTATGCCGATCTGGCAAATCGCTTAAAAAGCATTGTTCAGGAGAAAGAAAATGTAATTTTCGTTTCAGGGCATGACCATAATCTTCAGTATCTTGAAATGAGAAATATCAAACAAATTATCAGCGGTGCGGGTTCCAAGATTGATCCGGCGACCATTGGTGATCAAACAGATTTTTCGTATGGAGGAAGCGGCTTTGCTGTTTTAAATATCAGAAAAGACCAAAGCTCGGATGTTGAATATTTCTCGACAAAGGATAATTCTTTAGAAAAACTTTCACATATTCAGGTAATTGGAAAACCGGCACAATTTATAAATAATTATTCCGATTCTTTTCCTTCAACCTTTACCTCAACCATTTATCCTGAAAAATTAACTCATAAAAGAAAGTTTTACCGATGGCTTTGGGGGGATCATTACCGAAAGTATTACGGAATGCCGATCGAAGCTCCTACGGCCAACATTTCAACGCTTGATGGCGGCTACACACCTTTTAGAGAAGGTGGTGGAAATCAGTCAAACAGTCTGAGACTGAAAGCTCAGGACGGTCAGGAATTTGTCATGAGAGGCATTAAGAAAAGCGCAGTCAGGTTTCTGAACAATATGGCATTCAAGAAAAGTACGTTCGGAAATGAATTGAGCAATACATTTCCGGAAAAATTCCTGCTGGATTTTTATACTGCCAATCATCCGTTTACTCCTTTTGCGGTAGGAAATATGGCCGATAAAATCAATCTTTTCCACAGCAATCCGCGATTATATTATATTCCGAAACAGAAAGCGCTGGGAGAATATAACCAGAACTACGGTGATGAAATGTATATGATTGAAGAACGTTTTTCTTCCGATCCTAAAACCTTGGCGTCACTTGATAATGCAAGAGATATTCTTTCAACAGATGATGTTCTGAAAAACTTTAATAAAAACTATAAATATTCTGTAGACCAGGAATCATACATCAGAGCAAGACTATTCGATATGCTCATCGGCGATTGGGACAGGCATTCTGATCAATGGAAATGGGCTGAATATAAAGACGGGGACAAAGTAATCTATAAGCCTATCGGTAAAGACCGGGATCAGGCTTTCAGTAAATATGACGGTAATGCTTTCAAGCTTATCATGAATATCCCCGCAATCCGCCACATGAAAACATTTAAGGATGATATTAAAAACGTAAAATGGCTTGCGATGGAACCTTATCCTTTGGATCTGGTGTTTTTAAAAGGATCAACTGAGGAAGACTGGGTTGCGCAGGCAAAATATATTAAGGAACACCTTACTGATCAGGATATCGATAATGCTTTCAGTAATTTACCAAAAGAAGTACAGGATGAAACTATTGCAGATATACAGAAAAAACTGAAGTCAAGAAAAACAAAATTAGAGACGTACGCTTCTCAATATTATGATGTTTTACAGAAAAAAGTTCCATTGGCGGGAACTGTAAATCCTGATAAATTTGTCATTACAAAAAACGGAAACTCAGTCAATGTAAAACAATTTAAATTAGACAAAAATCAGCAAAATTCAGAGCTGGTTTTTGAAAAAACCTATGATGATTCCAAAACGAAGGAACTTTGGATCTATGGTCTGGAAGATGATGATATCTATGAAGTTTCCGGTGACGGAAGTCCAAAAATGAATATCAGATTAATCGGCGGTTACAATCATGATACTTACAACGTTGCTGATGGGAAAAAGGTGAAAATATATGATTTTAAGTCTCAGAAAAATACGTATAATACAAAAGGGGCAACCAAAAACATTTCGGATGACTATGAAATCAATACGTACAATTACAAACATCCGAGATATAATTTCTTTGCGGGTTATCCCAACGCAGATTACAATCCTGATGACGGCGTAATTTTAGGTGTTTTGGCCAATTATACAGTCAATAATTTCATCCGTTCTCCGTACACACAAAAACACAGCCTTAAAGTAAATTATTATACGGCCACGGGTGGCTTTAATGCAGCATATAAAGGAATATTCAAAAAAGCGATAGGAAGTTGGGATTTTAATCTGGATGCAGGCTTCACAACCCCTCGCTTTGCAGAAAATTTCTTTGGCCTTTCCAACGAAAGTGAATATGACAAAGAAGAAACTGAAAGGAAATTCAACAGAGCAAGAATTTCAAAGGTGAATTTTGCGCCATCTATTTCTAAGAAAAGCTGGACTAATATATTCAATCAGTTTCAGATGACTTTTGAAAACAATAAAGTGCAGCGGAACGGCGATCGTTTTGTGGATCTTTCTTCGGATGTAAGGCCTGAAGTTTTCGACAATCAGCAGTTTGCGGGTGCAAATTATACTTTCGGATACAAAAATCTTGACAATACAGCTTTCCCAACCTTAGGCATGGAATTTAAAGTAAATGCCGAGTGGAAAACCAATCTTAATGATTCGAAAATAAACTTTTTAATAGTAAAAGGCACACTATCTTTAGACCATAAGCTAGACAGAAGAGGAAATTTTGTTTTTGCCAACTCCAGCAACGGAATGTGGATCAATAACAATAATTTTGAATTCTATCAGGCGGCTGCAATCGGTGGAAATAATGGGATGCGGGCTTTCAGAAACGAAAGATTTTCAGGGAAATCATATTTCACCAACAACTCTGAGATCCGTTGGGATTTCGGAAGGGTGAAAAACAATATCGTCCCTGCCAATATGGGTGTTTTATTAGGCTACGATATAGGAAGAGTGTGGAATGATCATGAAGATTCCAGAAAATGGCATCAATCCGTCGGCGCAGGATTCTGGCTAAGCATTGTTGAAATGTTCTCTGCGAGATTAAATTACTTCTACGGAAGCGATGGAGGTCGAATTTCAGGCGGTGTCGGCATGACTTTCTAAGTACACTTACATAGTAATAAAAATCCGCAGAAAATTTCTGCGGATTTCTTTATTTTAATTTAAACTGATAAATATTTCCTCCCTCTTTTTTGTCCTTTTCATCGGCAATCAATAATGTTTTATCATCAAGAAAAACAAGAGCTTCTTTTTGTGAATTATGATTCAAAGGTATCTTCTGAATTTTTGTTTTACTAAAATCATCTGCAGTAAATCCGGTTAAAACCTGAATATTTTTATGATTTAATAAAACAATTTTATCTTTTGTACTGTTGATTGCAGCAGAAGTAATCGCGGCATCAGTGTAACCTCCCTGAAGTTTCAGTCTGCCGACTAACTTGGCTTCAAAATTTCCCTGTTTATTCGGAACCCGGAAAACCAAAAAAGTTCCGTCAAAACCTTTGCTTCTGTTTTTTGTAAAAAGATAAAAATTACCATCCATTTCTACAAAAGCTTCGCAATCGTACAGCCAGTTTGATTTTTTAGGAGGAAATTCAGTCTGTCCTTCATAGTGAAATGTCGTTGCCTGCAAAACTTTTGTGGATTTCTGTGACGCATCTTTCAGATCGATTTTAAGAATCGATAAATTTTGTCTGTCATTATCGTTATTCCCGAAATCCCCGATGTAAATATTCCCTGCAGAATCGGTTGTGATATCTTCCCAATCGTGGTTTTCTGTGTTTTCTACTAAAACATCACTCGTGAGATTTCCTTTCTGATCCAGTCCGTAAATTACATTTTTATTTCCCTGATCTTCAATCGCCCAAATGGTCTTTTTATCCTTAGAAACCGTAATTCCCGAAACTTCTTTAAGCTTTTTAGGTAAAGAAAATTCTACCTTTACATCTTCTGTTTTAGGTGAATCCTGTGCTTTCGGATTACAGCTCCACAACAAAAATACCGATACAATAACAACGCGCAACATATCTATTTTTTTAATTTTTTAAACTGAAAATAAGAGAATCTTATATTTTTCTCTAAGTTATTAATAATCTGCTGATGGTGAAGAAAAAAACCTGCTGCAAGACCGATTAAGCTTCCGATAACGGTATCAATAAGCCTTGCCTGCATAAGATTTTCAACGTTATGATGAATTTCACTTCCCGTTTCTGCCAGAAGAATCGTTAAAGGCGTAATAAATACCACCGCAAAACCGTAATTTCTTACGATTAATAATTCAATAATAAACTGCAAAACAGTGATCATGACAATCATGACGATCTTTTCAGGATTGAATAAAAGAATCAGCCACGCAAATCCGATCCCGATGAAAGTCCCTAAAATACGGTGCATATTTCTCTGCCGTACATGCTCAAAATTACGTCCCTGAATAATGGCAACGGCTGCAATAGAAATCCAATAGGTGTTTTTAAACTGTAAAAGATGCCCGATAATTAAAGTCAGCGCCATGAAGAAACCGATGATGGTACTTTCGACAAATTTGGTATATCTTCTCTTGTTGAATGCTCTTCTCGGAACCGTTACCACTTTGCTTTTTTCAATAAAAACCGAATACAGAAAAGCAAAAGAGCATGATAAAATGGCTCCCATCGTGACAAGCCCTACTCTTGCGGGAATCAGCTCAAGATCAAATTTATACGTACTCGCCATCGCCGCCACCATGATAAAGAAAAAATTTCCCGGTGGTGGAATTTTAAAATACGAAGAAATAAAATGCGCCAAAAATGAGATGATTGCCACTGATAAAGCTGCACAATAAATATTAAATCCAAAAAATGAACTTACTGTAAACGAAAATATAATACCGAAGGCACAAATTGCCAGATGGATCATTCTCTGCGTAATCGGAGCCGACGTGAAATACAGAATAGTCAGTGCTCCCAGACTTGAAAGTGCTCCATAATTTGGTTTTCCTGAAAAATACCCTATGAACAGGCAGCTTCCAACGCACAGAGCAGCAAGAAAAGGAAAGTGCCATTTTCTTTCTGTCTGTTTGAATTCCAGCAAATAATGGAAACGGTGATGTACCGGATTTTGTACTTTCATTTATTGTAAAAGTTTAGCTTTTTCCCAAAGAACATCCATTTCTTCAAGCGACATTTCTGCTAATTTAAGATGCTGATCTGATGCCAAATTTTCCATTTTCTGAAACCTTGAAATGAATTTTAAATTGGTCCGCTCCAGTGCAGAATCGGGATTGATACCGGAAATTCTTGCATAATTGATTAATGAAAAAAATACATCTCCCAGTTCCTGTTCTTTTTTATCAAGATCTGTTTCAGCATGAAACTCCTGAATTTCTTCATCTACTTTTTTCCATGCATCTTCCGCATCATGAAATTCAAAACCGATTCCTTTTACCTTATCCTGAATTCTGTAGGCTTTTACCATGCTTGGCAAACTTTTCGGAACTCCGCCCAAAATGGATTTGTTACCTTCTTTTAGTTTCAGTTTTTCCCAGTTCTGTTTTACTTCTTCTTCGTCCTTCACTTTTGTGTCTCCATAAATATGAGGATGGCGGAAAATGAGTTTTTCGTTCAATGAATTAATCACATCCGCGATATCAAAACTTTCTTTTTCCGAACCTATTTTAGCATAAAAAACCAGATGCAACAGAACATCTCCCAACTCTTTTTTAATTTCCTGCAAATCATTCTGTAAAATGGCATCCGAAAGTTCGTATGTTTCTTCTAACGTTAAATGACGAAGAGATTCCAGCGTCTGTTTCTGATCCCACGGACATTTTTCGCGCAGATCGTCCATAATATCTAATAATCTTCCGAAAGCTTCAAGTTTTTCCTGTTTGGTATTCATAGTTTGAGAATTCAAAGTGATACAAATTTACGGGAAATCTTTTTGATGTCAGCTTCTTGAAACAAAACCTTAATTAATGTAACACATGAGTCACATGAGAGTAAAGAATAAATTTGCGCGTATTTCAGAACACATTAGTTTTTAAAAATCTTTGATTTTTTCTTTTGCATGATAAAAATTAAACGCTCTGGTGACTCTCGAAGCCACCGCATAATCTGTGAAAATCCGTGCAATCTATGGGAGATTTCAACCACAAAAGACATTCATGCTGTAGAATAATAAGCGATGATGTAAATACTTATAAGCATACAAAAGTTTAAAAATCTTTGATTTTTTCTTATGTGTTCTAAAATATTTTCAACTCTATCAAAAAAACTTCTGTGACTTATGTGTTAAATATCTTTTGTCACTTTTGCGGTAAAAAAAGCTTACTTTTCCTTTGAAACTCTTTCCACGATCAGCCAGGCGGCATCCAATATTTTCGTGAGTTGGATATACGGAATGATGATCTTCTTTTCCGTTTCAAACCTGGAATTTCCCAACGAGAAATAAACCATCGCCGACAAAAACTCATCGAAGTCCTGCAAAGTACAGATTTTAAAAGCGTCCTGAAATGCCTGCGCCGGATTCCGGTATTCTCTTTCTGAAAGGCTCATTATTGTTTTGGCAAAATTGGCTTCCGATGAAATTTTAAACTTCCCTTTTTTGGCGATCAAATGAGAAACACGGATCAAAGACCGCAACGACTGGTATAAGTGGAAAACCTCGGCTGGCTCTTTTGTGGTTCGGATATTTTTCTGAACTGAACATTGAACCATTTGATTCAGAGTTTCTTTCGTAGCAGAAAGATCATTGAACTGGAAAAATGTCTCCAGTAAACCTGTTGCGGAATGTTTTCTCGTTCCGGACCAGAATTTGGCTGCAAAGTCCAATTTTTTGTTTTTCATCATTCTGTTTTTTGGGTATCGTTTTTCAGGAACCTCAACGGAATTTCGTTGACTGATTTTTATTTTGTCTTTTAGAATTATCACTAACTGACAATTCTAAAAACTGATCTGTCCTCATGGTGGAAGATTTCTGATTGAACAACAGCGCTTCCCGTTTTGCGACAAACAGACCTTTTGTTTTTTAAATTCCTTTCGGGATGAAAATAATTTGGAAAATTGAAAGAAAGCCAGTACTTTTAAGGAGTGAGTTTAAGCGTACTTCGGCTTTCCTTTAGGCATAAAGGAATTTCGGAGGGTGACGGTTTTTAGGTGAAGCCATACTCCGGCTTCCTGCGTGTGTGGCAGTTTGGGTATAGCGCTGTTATTGGTTAAGCTGCACGGCTCCGCTTATTCGGGCGGTGCTGCAAGCAACAGGATTGGGATTTTCTTTTTCATCATCTGTGTATTATGAAAGCTTTTACCTGAAAACTCCTAAAGATCACATTTTTGTCGGCTCGGAATGCGTCTTTTCAATGGGTCTTTCGAGGCTTTTGCTAATTCGCTGATACAAATATAAAAAAAATAATTTACACCACACTATAGTAGGGTAAAAAAAATGGAAAAAATATTTACGTTTGAGACTTATCAATTTGATTTTGCTTTTATTGAACACGTAAAGGCTTTAAGAATATCAAAAGGTTGGTCTCAAGAAACACTTAGCATTGAGATGGGAGTTGCTAAAAAATTTATTGGAAATGTTGAATCTTATAAGCAACATCAAAAATATTCTACCCGCCACATTTCGTTGCTGGCAAAGGCTTTCGGCTTTAAAAATATTTCTGAACTGATGGACTTTCCTACTCCTGAATATGACCGGATTAGAGTTACCGTGAAACAGGTTTATAATGAGAGTGGGACCAAGGTGATGGAAAGTGAGGTGGTGGGGATTGAGGGGATTGACTTTTAGTTTTTTAATAAGATTTTTAATAGTGAAAATTCTGTATTCTTATAAATAAGTCATTTTCTAATTTTTAAAATTGCTTTTTCTAAATTTTCTAATTTTTCTGAAATATTGCTATTTTTTATATAAAAATCTTCTAAATCAGAATCTGGTGAAGTTGTCATTCTATATTGTTCAATAGAAATTGTCTTCTGCCTTTTAATCAGTCTTCCATTTTCAGATTGCGAAAATGAATACTCAACTATATATTTTTTAGGTCTTTCACCACTTAAATTTTGAGCAAACATATCAGCAGTATAAAATACATTATATTGTATTCTTTCTTTTTTGTCAATAAAATTTATATTACCATTTTTTATTATTTGATTATTAATCACTTCCAATTCTGGAGAAACACTGAAGTTTACGTTATAAGCTCTACTACCACCAGTATTTTCGATTACGAACAATACCTTTCTGCTAAGCGTTTTTAAATCAAAATTAATATCAATATCAGCCTCATATTCGTCTTCCTGTTTCCAGGAAATACGTTGAGAATTAAAATTTGCAATTATTGCTGCAATTACCGCCAATGCAGCTGCAGTAATTTCCCAATTGGAATTCTTAATAGAGTATCCTATAAGAATTACAGAACCTAATAAAGCAAAGTATTCTATACTAAGTATGAAATTTCTCAAAATTCTTTTTTTCATATAATTTTATTCTATATTGAAACTGATAGACTATAAGCCAAATTCTATTGATAGATCAATTAACAAATGTAATAATAACAAATTATTCACGTTTACGGCAATCCATACTTATACTGATTTAATAGTAGAATATTCTTTATTTAAGCTAAAACAAAAAACCTCATCAAATCTGACGAGGCTCATATTTTAAATAAGATAAATTAATTATCCCTGTTTTCTGTGCGTGCTTTTCGGAGCAGATTTTGCGGCAGAAGTTGCTTTTACTTTTGGAGCTGCTGGTTTTTCTGCTTTCGGCGCTGCTTTTTTAGGCGCTTCTTTTTCTACGTTTACTTCTTCCGTTGCCGGTTCACCTTCCAACGTTTCAGGCTCTGCCTTTACAAAGCTTTCAGGAGTGATATATCCTGCTTTATGAAGGATGTTGTACCACTGTGCTAATTTTTTAATATCAGAAGCATATACTCTTTCCGTATCGTAGTTTGGAAGAGAAACTGTCATAAATTCTTTTAGTTCAGCATCACTTGCTTTATGGTGAATCGCTTCTTTGTAATCGTAGTTTTTAGCAATATTTTCAAAAACTTCGAACAAAGGAACTTCTTTATCAAAAGTAAACATGGCGATATTATCCAATAAGCTTACCTGGCTTGAATTACCAATACTTACTTTTTTCTTTGTTGTAACATCTTCAATAATAAATCCGTTTCTTAATTGAGAAACTAATTTAAAAAGTCCTGGTTTTCCGGAAATTGAAATTATTTTTTCTAACAGCATAATTTTATTTTTTGTATTTCTGAAATCGTTATTGCACCTCGACAGGCTCAGTGTGACAACTTTTTGCTCTTTATTTTTTTATTTATTGTATTGTAAACTATTTTGGAAATCTCATTTTATAATTAATGCTTACGTCACCCTGAGTAATTTTTGTCAGTTTTCCCTTTACAAGCTTCTTTTTCAGAGCGCTTAAATGGTCGGTAAACAAAATTCCTTCAATGTGATCGTACTCATGCTGAATTACGCGGGCTCTAATATCGGAAAAAGTTTCTGTATGTTTTACAAAATTTTCGTCATAATATTCGATCACGATCGTTCCTTTTCTCTTGACATCTTCTCTTACATCCGGAATAGAAAGGCATCCTTCGTTGAATTTCCATTCTTCCCCGGATTCCTCAAGAATTTTCGCATTAATGAAAACTTTTTTGAATTCTGCCAGCTCATCTTTGATATCGTCATAATCTTCATCTTCCGCCAAAGGACTTACATCGATCACAAAAAAACGGATATCCAGTCCGATCTGAGGTGCAGCCAAGCCAATTCCGTTGGCGCTGTACATGGTATCGAACATGTTTTCTATCAATTCCTGCAGGTCGGGATAATCTTTATCAATATCCTTTCCTACTTTTCTTAAAACGGGGTCACCAAAGGCTCTTATCGGTAAAATCATCTTGTTTTCTGTTCTAAAAAATTCTGCAATATGATGGTTGCACTTACTTTATCTATTAATCCTTTCTGCTGTCTCTGCTTTTTATTTTTTCCGCTTTGGGAGATAAAAAACGAAGCCATTTTGGATGTAAATCTTTCATCGAAGCGGTTGACTTTAACCGTTGGAAATTCATTTTTAAAAATATCTATAAATTTTAAAATATCAGTTTCCACTTCGGAAATATTTCCTTTCAAATCTACAGGAAGTCCTATCACAACTTCATCTACTTTGTTTTCACTGAAATATTTTTTCAGAAATTCAATCATCAATGGAGTCTGTACAGTATCCAGACCGCTTGCAATGATCTGCATGTCATCCGTTGCAGCAATGCCACAACGAGCCTTTCCGTAGTCTATTGCAAGGATTTGTCCCATAGGTTTGCAAATTTAGTAAATTTTAATGATTTTATTCCAAACACATTTTTTTTATAAATCATGTTTTTATTCCGCTAATTTTTTTATAAATTTAATTTTCCAAAAACGTAATTATGAAGAAACTCATTCTCGTAAGACATGCTAAAAGTGACTGGCCGGAAGAAACAGACGACTTCGACAGACCATTGGCAGACAAGGGTTTAGAAGAAGCGATGCAAATGTCCAGATTCATGAAGAATAATAATGTGGCCATCGATTATTTTATCTCGAGTCCTGCAGTTCGCGCATTAAATACGTGCAAAATCTTCAATCAGGACTACCACATCAGCATCGTTACGAATGAGAGACTTTATAATCCTTCTGAAAGCAATTTTGAATCGGTGATTTATGACCTGGACGACAGGCATGAGTCTGTTGCTCTTTTCTCCCATAACAATGGGATTTCCAATTTTGCCAATTCTATTTCCCAGGATATTTTTCATTTTCCGACATGCGGTGTCGCCGGCTTTGAAATCGACTGCAATTCCTGGTCTGAATTTGACGGAGCAAAAAAAAGATTACTATTCTTCTATGATCCGGGGAAAATTAAATAAACCGTCTCCCACGGATTGCACGGATTTTCACAGAGGATGGCGTGGATTCGAGAGCCTCAACCGTTCAATTTTACCACACAAAAAAATCAAAGATTTTTAAAAACTTATGTGTTCTAAAATATGCGCAACGCTTTATCCTTTAATCTAATATGACTTATGTGTTAAAAAGCTTTTGTGACTATTGTCGTTAATTTTTTAAACCACAGATTGGCGCAGATTTCCACAGAAAGATTAACACATTAGTCACTGAAGAATTTTTGATAATCTTGAAAATATTTTCAGAACACATTAGAAAAAATCAAAGATTTTTAAGACTCATATGTTCTAAAATATACAAGCTTTATTCTTTAATCTAATGTGACTCATGTGTTAAAAAGCTTTTTTGACTTTTGTCGTTAATTTTTTTAAACAAAAGATTGGCGCAGATTTCCACAGAAAGATTAACACATTAGTCACTGAAGAATTTTTAATAATCTTGAAAATATTTTCAGAACACATTAGAAAAAATCAAAGATTTTTAAGACTCATATGTTCTAAAATATACAAGCTTTATTCTTTAATCTAATGTGACTCATTTGTTAAAAAGCTTTTTTGACTTTTGTCGTTAATTTTTTTAAACAAAAGATTGGCGCAGATTTCCACAGAAAGATTAACACATTAGTCACTGAAGAATTTTTAATAATCTTGAAAATATTTTCAGAACACATTAGAAAAAATCAAAGATTTTTAAAAACTCATGTGTTCTAAAATATGCGCAAAAATTTATTCTTTGATCTAATGTGACTTATGTGTTAAAAAGCTTTTGCGACTTTTGTCGTTAATTTTTTAAACCACAGATTGACGCAGATTTCCACAGAAAGATTAACACATTAGTCACTGAAGAATTTTTGATAATCTTGAAAATATTCTCAGAACACATTAGAAAAAATCAAAGATTTTTAAAAACTCATGTGTTCTAAAATATTCATAAAGTTTTTATTCTTTAATCTAATGTGACTTATGTGTTAAAAAGCTTTTGTGACTTTTGCGGTTAAATAAAAAGTTTAAACTTAATAAATAATTTTTGGCTAAAGCCTTTTTTCTCCATTCAAACAAAAGACGGGCTAAAGCCCGTCCCTATTGATAATCATCCCTTGAATGATTTTTCTAAAATTATTTTCGTCTCAAATCCAGATCATCAAAATCAAAACTGAAATCTGTAACATCGGAAATCGGTTTTAGTCTGGCAGACTGAGCCTTTCCTGTTTCATCATAATCAAAAATAATGTAGGCATCGGCATCATAGCTTCTGTCGTCCCATTTGATAATGAAGGAATTATTGGAGAATGACAACAGTTCACCTTTTAATCTTGGAGAATTTTTGCATGAAATTCTATAGGTATTCCCTTGTCTTGCAACTTCTACATCTCCAAACCATTTATCGTTATACGTTCCGACAAACTGTTCCGGTTTTGGCTGAAGATTTTTATCTTTTTGAAAAGCTTCAGATTTAGCAAAAGCTTCTTTTTTCTGCTTGTCAAAACCTTCTTCCATTTTTTTCATTCGGTCTCCGTACGTTTTCAGCCAGTTACGGTCTGCGATGCCGAGATAAGAATCTTTCACCGTATTGGTAATCGTATTGAAAGCTGCTCCGGATTGTTGATTCGTCAAAACAATAATTCCCAGTTTCATATCCGGAATCAGGGTAAACTGAGTAACCGTCCCGATCAATCCGCCTGTATGCTGAATCTGTTTATGACCTTTAACATCGCTTAAAAACCAACCCATTCCGTATCCGTAGAAACTGGTATCGTAAGGATTTTTCGCCGCCACACCACTCGGAATCTGTAAACTCCAAAGCTGTTGAACATTTTTATCTGAAACTAATTTCTTTCCGTCTCTGGTGGTGAAATTGTTCAGAAGACATTGTGCCCAGACTGTCATATCTTTAATATTACTCAAGATTCCTCCGGCCGCATTGGCTGTTTCGTTCCAGTCGTGAGGAACAGCGATGGCTTTACCATCCACCGGTGCATGAGCATCAATTTTGTTCGCAACTGCTTTAGCTCTGTTATAGCTCCCGAAACTTGAGGTCATTCCGACAGGCTTCATGATTCTTTGTTCAATAAATTCTGCCCAGCTCAATCCCGAAACTCTGTGAATAACTTCACCGGCAACGATGAACATAATATTATTGTAATCTAAAGTTGTTCTGAAAGGATTTTCCGGTTTTAAATAGCGTACGTTGTGAACAATATCGTTTACCGTTAAATTTCCACCTTCCGGAAAGAACATCAGATCGCCCTGTCCCAATCCTAATCCAGCTCTGTGGGTTACCAGATCTTTAATCGTAACATTCTGAGAAACATACGGATCATACATCTGGAATTCAGGAATATATTTTGAAACTTTATCGTCCCAGTCTAATTTTCCTTCATCTGCTAAAATTGCCAGAGCTGTACTGGTAAAACCTTTGGAGTTGGAGGCAATTCCTACCAGCGTATTGTCATCCATAGGCTGTTTCGTCGTTAAAGAACGTACTCCAAAGCCTTTGGAATAAATAACTTTTCCGTCTTTGATAACACCAACCGACATACCCGGCACATCGAATGTTTTCAGCGTGTTTTGTATTAATTCATCCAATTTTTTCTCTTCAACCTGTGCGTTGGCAAAACCAACCGTGAGCAAAAGAAGGAAAATAGAAAGTCTCTGCTTCATTTTTAATTTTTTTCAAATTTAGTAAATAAAGCTGTTCAATCTTTTTAATTATATTCAATAACAATTAAAAACGCAAAGTTTTCATTTTCAGTTTAAATCGTTTAAGGAAAGCAAAGAGGGCAGATTTCATCTGCTATCAAGCCTACGCTTAATCATCCGTCTCTGAAGGAAATTCCTTTAGTTTATTCATTAATAAAAAATATACTTTTCTCTACGTTTAATCATTACTTTAAATTTTGATTCAATACTATTTGAAGTAAAATCTGAACATTCAAATAGCTTATCTACAAATCTTACAGAAGACTAAGTGATCGTAAAGATGTTTGTAAATAGTCACAAAAAATAATTTCAAATCTTATCTTTGTAAAGAATTTTCAATCAATGACCAAAATCCTCCTACTTTCTGACTCTCATTCCTACATTGATGACCGTATTTTAGAATATGCCGGACAGGCCGATGAAATCTGGCATGGCGGTGATTTCGGAAGTATGGAAGTGATTGAGCAGCTTGAGAGGATAAAACCCTTAAAAGGAGTTTACGGAAATATTGACAATGCAAAAATACGCACTGAATTTCCTGAAGTGAACCGTTTCTTTTGTGAAAATGTAGAAGTTTTGATGATTCACATCGGAGGTTATCCCGGAAAATATACGCCACTGGCAAAACAGGAGATTGCTGAAAAAGCTCCGAAGCTTTTCATTTCAGGGCATTCGCATATTTTAAAAGCGATGTTCGATCCGAAGAATAATCTGCTGCATCTCAATCCGGGAGCCTGCGGAAAACAGGGATGGCACAAAATGCGAACAATGTTGCGTTTTGTGATTGATGGTTCGGAAATTAAGGATTTGGAAATTATAGAATTAGGACCGAAGTTTTAAAATAAAATATGAAAATTGGTGATAAAGTTTCTGTAGTGGATGAAGATTTGAGCGGAGTTGTAACTTCGGTTAACGGAAATACTGTTGTTTTAAAAGATGAATATGGTTTTACGCATCAGTATTCGAAGGAAAAACTAGTTCCGAAAAACTCTGATTTATACGAAAACATTAAAATTGTAAAAAAAGCAGAACCTAAAAAAAATATTTCTAAAAAACATCAGAAAAATGCTTTGATTCTGGATCTGCATTTTCATAATCTGGTTAAAAACCCTAATGATTATGATAGTTTTGAAAGGTTATTCATTCAAAAGGAAAGATTACTAGAAACGTTGAATTTTTGCAGAAAAAATCATCTCAAGAGATTAGAGATCGTTCACGGAATTGGTGACGGAGTTCTTCAGAGAATGGTTTGGGATATTTTGGAGAGCCAGACCGGACTTGATTTTTACAATAAGGAGATACTTCATCATCAATCAGGTGCAGTAATGGTAGAATTTCACTAAATTTGCAGGAATTGAAATATGAATATACTTAATTTACTTTTCACTAAAGACGGTTTGACGTACCAGATTGCCAGAAATAAAAGCATTGTGGAAGAAAAATCGTATTTCGTAGATGAAGAATCTCCGGAAAATCTTATTTCAGATAAGCTGGATGAGGTATTAATCAAACAAAGATTTGATGAAATTCATGTCATTTCCGCCCTCAATCACTTTACTTTGATGCCGGAAGGTTTTTCCCAACATGAAACAGGATTTGATCTTATCGCCTTCAATGCGCCTATTGACAAGGAAAAAGAAGAGTTGATGCTGTCGATCAATGAGAAATTCAAAGTTCAGTTTTATTATACTTTTCCGAAGAATTTTTACAAAAAGATTAAAGAACTTGCAGTACCTGTTAATTTTAATTTTTCCGGCGAAAAGTTTCTGAATTCAATTCATCATAAAAATAACAAGGAAATTCATATCAATCTTTATCACAATCAGTGTGAATTTTTTGCGATAGACAGCAAGAAAGTTATTTTATATAATAATCTGGATGTAAATTCTGAAGTGGATTTTTTGTATTTCATCATGTTTACCTTAAGCAAAATCGGTTTCGGGATCAATGAAACCAACTTCTTTGCGTATGGAGAAACTACTGAAAATGAAACTTTTATTTCAGAACTGCAGAAATTCGTGAAAAATTTAAAAATCATATTCGATAATATTCCGAATAAAAATTTTATACTAAATTAGGTTACAGGAAGCAGTTATCAGGTTTAAGTTACCTGCATGCTATGTCTACAATCTAAAACCCAACTATTTATGTACAGAATCATTTCAGGCAAATGGAAAGCCAAAAAAATAGCAGCTCCGAAAAATTTTGATGTAAGACCGACAACGGATTTTGCCAAAGAAGCACTTTTCAGTATTTTGGAAAACACTTATGATATGCAATCAATTTCCGTGCTTGATTTATTTGCCGGTATTGGCTCAATAAGCTTTGAATTCGCTTCAAGAGGATGTAAGGATGTGACTTCCGTAGAAATGAATCCTAAGCACACCGCTTTTCTTAATGCTACGGCTGCAGAACTGGATATGGCGTTACAGATCAATGTTCAGCGTGGAGATGTTTTTGACTGGCTGAAAAAATTCAGAAATAAAAAATCATTTGAAATTGTCTTTTCTGATGCTCCTTTCGAAATGGAGGAGAAAAAATATCAGGAAATTATTTCTTTAGTTTTAAACAATAAATACTTAAAACCAAACGGAGTCCTGGTTATTGAGCATCAAAGTCGTATGAAATTTGATCATCCGAATCTTATCGACACCAGAAAATACGGAAATGTAAGTTTCAGTTTTTTTGAACCGAATAAAGAAGAAAATACAGAAATTGGAGAATAAACCTGTATTTATAGAAAATCAAAAAGCTGTTCTACCATTGAACAGCTTTTTATTTTTATAATACTTTTAGCTCTAAATCAATCGATTTTCCAAAAAATTTCTTTGAGATCTTTTCAAAGTTTTTCGTTAAATCTGAAAGATAAAAATGATAGCTCGGTTTTGGATTCTGATCATTCAGCAAATTATATTTATCTAAAATAATTTTCAAATGATTGGCCACAATATTCGGAGAATCGATCACACGGACACGATTTCCGTAATACTGCTTGATTTCGTCAATGAGTAATGGATAATGGGTGCAGCCCAGAATCAGTGTTTCAATATTTTTCAATTTACTATTACTCAAATAATTATAAATAATTGCATGAGTGATCGGATGATTTTTAAAACCTTCTTCAATTGCAGGAACAAGCAGAGGCGTTGCCAATTCATCCACTTTAATCCATTTGTTGTGCTTTCTAATACTTTTTTTATACAGACCTGAATTCACCGTCGCCTTTGTCGCAATAACTCCAACATTGTTGTGGATTTCATAAGAAACTTTCTCCGCGACAGGATTGATAACATCAATTACAGGAACTTTACCGGCAACAGAATGCATTACTTCGTTTAAAGCATTCGCCGTCGCCGTATTGCAGGCAATAACGATCGCTTTACAGTTTTGATCCAGCAGAAAATTGGTGATCTTGGTAGAATATTCGATAATGGCTTCCTTTGATTTTTCACCGTACGGAAGATGTTTTGTATCCCCGAAATAAATAAGATCTTCATGAGGAAGAAGTCTCTTGATCTCTTTAGCCACCGTTAAACCTCCCACTCCGCTATCAAAAATGCCGATAGGTTGCTTGGCTGAAAGATGCGAATAATCTTGCTTTTTAGTTTTCAAAACTGAGTTAAAATTTTATACAAAAATAAGGAATTTTGTCACATAAAATATTATGTGAAATTCATTTAAACGACAAACAGATCAGATGCAATTCCGTCTGCCATAAACCAATGTTTTTCAGGGATTTTTAAATGATTGTTTTCAATGATCAAAATTTCTTCTTCCAGCTTAGATTTGATTTCAAATTGGAAATGTTCTAAAATTTCATCATTAAATTTTTTATTTAAACTTCCAAGATCAACGCCCCAAATTGTCCGTAAACCGATCATAATCATTTCATTAAACTGATCTTCAAGCGAAAGGATTTCTTCTTCCTTAGCCAGAATATTTGAATTGAGTTTTTTGATATATTGTTGATTATTGGCAACGTTCCAACTTCTTATATCAAAGCCGTTGTAAGAATGGGCGGACGGCCCTATTCCCAAGTATTCTTTATATTTCCAATAGGAAGAGTTGTGTCGTGAATAAAAGCCGGGTTTTGCAAAATTAGAAACTTCGTAATGCTCAAATCCGTTATCTTTTAGAAAATCCGACAGGTAATAGAATTCTCTGTTCTGTTCTTCTTCTTTCGGACTCTTTATTTTTCCTTTTGAAATCCAGTTTTCTAAGGCCGTTTTGGGTTCTACCGTAAGAGCATATGAGGAAATATGCGGTACTTCCAGCGCAATTGTTTTATTTAAATTTTCTTGCCAGATTTCCAGATTGGAAGTTGGTGAGCCATAAATTAAATCAATACTTAGATTTTCAAATCCGAAATCCTGCGCTCTTTTGATGGAACCTTCTGCTTCTGATGCAGTATGGGCACGATTCATTAATTTTAAATCTTCTTCAAAAAAACTCTGAGTTCCGATGGATAAACGATTGATCGGTGAACCGGCTAAACCTTTCAGGAAGTTTTTATCTAAATCATCAGGGTTGGCTTCCAGTGTTATTTCAATATCATTTTTAAAACTGAAATGTTTTAAAACCTCATCAATTAAAGATTTTATTTCATCTGATGAAAGGATGGACGGCGTGCCACCACCAAAATAAAGCGACTGTAAGTTTTTGTTTTGCAATTCATCTTTTCGCAGGAAAATCTCCTTTTTCATCGCAGTCAGCATTTCATCTTTAAAATTCAAAGATGTTGAAAAATGAAAGTTGCAGTAGCTGCATTTTTGTTTGCAAAAGGGAATGTGAATATAGATCATAAAAAAAGCCCTGAAAATTCAGAGCTCAAATTTATTTAAATTAAATCAATTAATATCTATAACCTCTGTGGTTAATGAAGTTATCGAAGTTATATCCTACCCCAAGCATGAAGCTATTTCCTCCATACTCCTGGATATCAGACAAACCGATGTTGTAGGTAGCACCTATCATAAATTTATTGAATCTAACTTTCACTACCGGAGCGATCTGCAACTGCTGACTGTCAAATCTGTTCTGAACAGTTCTGTAGTTTACTCCGAAAGAGAATGAGTTGATATCATTAAAGAACGTAGCCATAAGGTTACCGTCAATAGTTCTTGTAGAGTTGGTATTTAAGTTAATCAATACAGATGGTGTTACATACATATTATCTGCAAAATGCCAGTCCCATCCTAAATTTAAGAAGAATTTAATTGGAGAAGGCTCACGTCCGTTTACGATTGCCTCATCGTTTGTAAGAGCGATATCATTCACGGAAACCGAAGCAAAGATGTTGCTGTAAGTAGCCGCTACCCCAAAATTGGCATATGCCATGAAGATGTTACTTTCACTTCCCTGTAATAAAGGATCTGAAGCATCCTGAGTATTAATTTTTGAATAATCAAAATTCATGTTGTAGAAGCTCACGCTTGTACCGAAAGAGAACTGATCTTTTCTGTCTCCTTCACTGCTAAGAGGAATAAAATATGAAGCACCAGCCGTAATACCTCCTGCAGAAATAGGACCATTACTGTCTCTGAATACAGATAAACCCGCACCTACTCTATCAAAAATATTCGCGTTGATCCCCACAGACTGTACGTTTGGAGACTCACTGAACTTCGAAAATTGCTGCTGATAGTTAAGATTAAGTTGCACATAGTCGGTCTTTCCGTATTGTGCCGGGTTGAACAGAAAATCACCATCCAAAAGGTATTGTTGATAGTATGGTAATGTTTCTTGTGCTTTGTATGCATTTGACAAAAGAGCTAAACATACGATAGCATATAGTTTTCTCATAACAAATCTTGATTTCAATTCAACAAATATAAAAAAATTCTCAATATATTTTTAGTTTTCTAAATAATTTCTCCATTTTTTTACAGCATCCGCCATATCTTTCGGCATTGGGCTTTCAAAATATAATTCCTTTCTGGTAGTGGGATGTATAAATCCTAAAGTGTGTGCATGAAGTGCATGTCTTGGAAGAATTTCGAATACATTTTTTATAAACTGCTTATACTTAGGAAGATTCACTCCACGGAGAGGCGTGTGGCCTTCATATCTTTCATCGTTAAACAGAGTGTGGCCAATGTGCTTGAAATGCGCCCTGATCTGATGTGTTCTTCCTGTCTCCAGTTTACATTCTACCCAGGTCATATATCTGAATCTTTCCAGAACCTTGTAATGGGTCACGGCATGTTTCCCCTGGCTACCGTCTTCATACGTGTACATCTGCATCCTGTTTTTGGGATGGCGGCCGATATGCCCCGTTATTGTGCCCTCATCATCCTGTACATTTCCCCAGACAAAAGCCCAATAAAGTCTCTTCGTTTTCCTGTCAAAAAACTGTTTCGCCAAAAAACTTAAAGCAAATTCATTTTTTGCGATCACAAGAAGTCCGGATGTGTCTTTATCAATTCTGTGAACCAGTCCAACTCTGTCAAGATCAGATTTTTCGCCCTGTTGTTCAAAATGATAAGCCAATGCATTCACTAAAGTTCCGTCCCAGTTGCCGAATCCGGGATGCACTACCATTCCGGGATCTTTATCTACCACGATGAGATCATCATCTTCGTAGACAATATTAATAGGAATATTCTGAGGGATAATGACATTTTCTCTCGGAGGATGTGCCAAAAGTACCGAAACCTGATCTCCCGGTTTTACACGATAGTTTTGTTTTACAGGAATTCCGTTCACCATGACGTTTCCGGCTCTGCAGGTCTGTGAAATTTTATTTCTTGAAGAATTCTGACGAAAAATCAATAGAAACTTATCTATTCTTAAAGGTTCCTGGCTCTTATCCACAGTGATATTGAGGTGTTCGTACAGTCCTTTATTTTCCTCGTCAATATCGATATTATCAATACTGTTCTGATCTAATAATTCTTCATCTGAAAATTCTTCGTTATCTTCTGCCATTGTTTTACTTTTTATACAAAAGGCTTCAACATAAAAGTTGAAGCCTGTATTTTTATGATTATTAAAAAATTAATCTATCACGACTTTTTTAGCCTTCGGTTTTTCAGCCGTTTTTTGTGTTGCCGTGGCCGCAGGTCTGTTACCTGAAGTTACATTATTCGGGGTACCTGTATTGGAAGCTGTTGTTCTGGATTTGGTTGCTTCGTTTACCGAACCTGATGTTTTCACTGTTGATTTCTGAGCTTCCGTCTTTGGAGCTTCCGTAGAAGGCTTAGGACTTTCTTTTTTCGGTGCTGCCGGCATTGGAGGCTCTTGATAGGTCGGTTCGTGATAAGCCGGTACTTCCTGATACTGAACAGGCGGCAGTCCTGTATCCACTTTCATTCTATAGATTGAATTCAGCTCTTCTATTTTTGCTCTCAGCTCCGCCGGAGTTCTTTTACTTGCCCAAAGATCCATCTGCATTCCCTGATCCCTGACATCTCCCGCTGCAGGATCCTGATAATAAATAATATCAGATTCATCTTTGCTTCCGTCTTCATGTTCTACAAGGCCTACTTCAAACATGCTTCTTGCAATCACGGCTCTTGCCTCTTTCACGGTAAGACCAACAACATTAGGAATTGAAATATTTCTCATCGGCCCTGAACCTATGACTACATCCACCACAGAAAATCTCGGTAGTTTTGTCTTTGGTTTTACAGCTGCCCCTTTGAACATAATTCTTAAGACCGCATCTTTCTGAATACTTGGTTCAAAGATGGTATCTCCTACTTTTAATCCTACCTGTTCAAGTCTCTGGAAAGCAAGACCAGAATATTTATTGATAACATCCGGAACTTCAACTTTAGCCCAGGTTCTCGGATTTACTTTTAATAAAATTGCTCTTCCGTCTTTAACCCTTGAACCCGGTGAAGGATATACCTGTAACACCTGGAAAGGCCTGTATTTAGGATTATACTGAGGACTATCAACTTCATATTCTAAACCTGAATCATCTAAAATTTTGATGGCTTCATAAACGGATTTATTGACAATATTGGGAACAGGAATTTCCTGACCGTGATTGGTATGATACTCCAGCCAACGGAATGTAAGCCAAACCAACCCAACGAAAACACCTATGGCAACAGCTAAGTTCAGTAAAACTTTCCAATTGAAAAGTGATTTAAGCATACTTAAAATGACTATAATTAGACAGCAAATATAATTAATAATTTTAGAATGTCCATATTTCATTTTCGTTTTCAAAATTTCAGGTTTTGCAAAATTGCATGACATAAAATCATTAAATTTGCCCTAATTGATACTTTACGAATATGAGCAAAAAAAGTGTTGCCGTAGTAATGGGAGGCTATTCAGACGAATATGTTGTGTCATTAAAGAGCGGACAATTAATTTATGATTCTCTGGACAGAAACCTTTACGATGTATATAAAGTGGTCATCCTTAGAGACGAATGGTATTTTTTAGATGAAAATGATCACAAATTTCAGATCAATAAAGGTGACTTTTCAGTGACATTGGATCATAAACCGCTGAAATTTGATGTCTGCTTCAATATCATTCATGGAACGCCGGGCGAAAATGGAATCCTACAGGCATATTGGGATGCCATCGGACAGAAATATACCGGCTGCGACTTTTATCAAAGCGCTCTGACATTTAATAAAAAAGATACCTTAGCCGTGCTTTCAAAATATGGAATCCCTTCAGCAAAAAGTATTTATCTTCGAAAAGGTGAAGAAATTAATGTTGATGAAATTGTAGAAGATCTAGCATTGCCTGTTTTTGTTAAGCCTAATCAATCCGGCTCTTCTTTAGGAATTTCAAAGGTTAAGGAAAAATCTGAATTAATTGCTGCCACAGAAATCGCTTTTAAAGAAGATGATGAAATTTTAATTGAAAGCTTTCTTGACGGAATGGAAGTTTCCGTAGGAGTTATTGATTATCATGGAGAAACCATTGTTTTGGGCATCACAGAAATTGTTCCTAACAACGAATTTTTCGATTATGAAGCTAAATATGAGGGAGCTTCTGAGGAAATTACGCCTGCAAGAATTGATGAAGAAACAAGAATTCGTGTGGAAGAAATCGCAAAAAAAGCCTACAATTCTCTCGGAATGAGTGGTTTTTCACGTAGCGAATACATTCTGATGGACGGAATACCCTATATGCTTGAAATGAATACCAATCCGGGATTCTCTCCTGCCAGCATCCTTCCGCAACAGGCAAAAATTTACGGAATATCAATTAAAGACCTTTGTGGAAACGAGGTTGAGAAAGCTTTACATAAAAATTAAAACAATTGAAGATTGAGGCAGGAAGATGGAAGTTAATGATTCTGTAAATTTTACCTCATCGTTCATAGCACATAACTTATAATTTACTGCGCATGAAAATTGCTGTTTTCCCCGGATCATTTGATCCCATAACTTTAGGACATTACGATATCATAGAACGGGCAGCTCCGCTTTTTGACAAACTCATTATTGCTATCGGGCAGAATTCCCAGAAAAAATACATGTTTCCTCTGGAAAAAAGAATGGAATTTATACAAAACTCTGTCGCCGAATTTCCCAATGTAGAGGTTGATTTTTTTGAAGGCTTAACCGTAGATTACTGTTTTGAAAAAGATGCGCAATACATTATCAGAGGCTTAAGAAACCCTGCAGATTTTGAATTTGAAAAAGCCATTGCACACACAAACAGAACGTTAGCACACAAAAAACTGGAAACCGTCTTTCTGTTAACTTCCTCCGGAAAATCATTTATTAGCAGCAGCATTGTAAGGGAAATCATCAATCACGGCGGGGAATACGGACTGCTGGTCCCGGACTCGGTGAGAGTTGAGAAAAAGTAAAATGATCGATAATCGATAAATGATGATTGATAAAAATCCGACTAAAAATCAATTATTAATCATCATTCATAAAATATGCACGAACAATTCAATTTCGCCATAGAAGTTCTTGGAACGATATCTTTTTCGATGTCGGGCAGTTTTGCTGCGATGCAGAAGCGGCTGGATCCGTTCGGCGTATTGATTATTGCATTTGTGACATCTGTAGGTGGCGGAACGGTAAGAGACCTGCTTTTAGATATTCCGGTTTTCTGGATGCATGATCTGTTAACATGTTCTTTAATCATCCTGACCAGTATTTTCACAATGATTTTTAAATCTTTTGAAAAAAACTTCCGCGTCACCTTATTTATTTTCGACAGTTTCGGACTGGGATTGTTCACGATAATCGGTGTTCAAAAAGGACTTCATGCAGATATCCATCCTTTGATATGCATAGGACTGGGGACTATTACAGGTTGTTTCGGAGGGATTATCCGGGATATTCTGCTTAATAGAATTCCGTTGATTTTCAGGAAGGAAATCTATGCAACGGCTTGTATTATAGGAGGTGCTGCATTCTTGTTACTAACAGAATTCACGACTTTATCATATACTATCATTCAGATTGTCACTATTTTGTTAATTGTATTAATCAGAACTTTAGCCGTGAAATATCACTGGCAGATCCCAAAATTCTATGGCTATAACAACGATGCAGAAATGTAAAGTTAAATTAATTGCAACACTTAAATATAAAAAGCATCTGAAAATTTTCAGATGCTTTTATTTTTTATAAGATTCTTCATTAAAAGAATTTCCCTCTGTTTCTCATATTCGGGTTATGCATATGCTTTTGCATGGTCGGCATTTTAAGCTGCTCTTTCATCATTTTGATCTGATCGGTCATCATCCCGGCGCTGTCGAGTCTTTTTGCTTCTTCAAGCAATTTCTGCCCTTCCTGCTTTCTTCCTTTAGAAATCGCTGCGGCGGCAAGGTTTAATGTTGCCATAGCCCTGTCATGCTTCATATTGAGGCCATATTCCAGAGCTTTTCTCATAAGAGGCTCCACTTTTGTCGGATGATCCTGAGCCTGCGTCAATCCTGTCAGATAATGGAAATAACCATACTGAGAGTTATGAAGCTGTGCCTTATAGTTCGTGATACCTTTTAGCCAGTGTGCCGCTTTTTCCATATTTTGTTTTCTCAGCTGCCAGAAAGCCAGCAGGATATATTCATTTTTAAAGAAAAGCAAAATCGGAATAGCAGATAGAATAACCAAAACAATTCCCCATCCGATATTTCTATTCATCATCAGATAAACTGCTATTGCAATAATTATCGCAGAGATTACGAACTTTATGTATTTATTCATTATTAAATTTTAGAAGTGCAAAGATAAGAAATTTGGTTGTTAGTTATCAGTTGTTGGCTGATGGTTTCCCTTAAAATTTCATCTGTCAACGAACAACTACTGCCCAACAACTTTTTCATACGTTTGAAAATAAAAATCATACTGATTCTTTTCGTCTTTTTCATGGAAAACTTCATTCGTTTTTTTCCAGATTTTCTCATCAATTTTTGGAAAATAAGTATCAGCTTCAAGATCAGCTTTTACCAAAGTAACTTCCAATTTGTCAGCAACATCCAGAGTTTGCTCATAAATATTCCCTCCGCCGATAATGAAAACCTCTTCATCTATTTTCCTGGCAAATTTTACCGCTTCTTTAATGCTTCCTACAATCAGAACTCCTTCTTCAAACCAGTCATTTTTTCTGGAGATAACAATATTTGTGCGGTTAGGAAGCGGTTTCCCGATGCTTTCATATGTTTTTCTTCCCATAATCACAGGATGTCCCGAGGTAAGATCTTTAAAGTGTTTTAAATCTTTTGGGAGATGCCAAAGTAACTGATTTTCAAAGCCAATCTCGTTCTTTTCTCCCATTGCCACGACTATTGTTGTCATTAAAATAATTTTTCACAAAATTAGCACATAATTTGTATATTTGGTTAGCACAAAAAAATTTAAAAAATTAAACTATGAAAAACAGAGGCTGTCTGAGCGCCGGCACTATCGGCATTGCTCTTCTGATTATCGTGGCGGTTTTATTCTTCTGGGGAAAAAGCGGCTACAATAATTTTGTTACGAAGGAACAGAACGTCAATACAAAATGGTCCAATATAGAGACGGTTTATCAGAAAAGAGCCAACCTGATTCCTAATCTTGAAAGAACGGTGAAATCATATTCGAAATTCGAACAGGAAACCTTGACAAAGGTTGTTGAGGCACGCTCAAAAGCGACTTCCATAAACATAGACCCTACAAATATGACGGAGCAGGATATGGCAAAATTCCAGGCTGCACAGGGTGAATTATCCGGAGCATTAAGCCGATTGATGGCCGTTGTGGAGTCTTATCCTAATTTAAAAGCAGATCAGCAATACATCAATTTCCAGAGAGAATATACGGCGATTGAAAACAGCATCCGCACAGAAACGGTTTATTACAATCAGGCTGCTCAGGAATATAATACAGCGATTAAAACTTTCCCGAATAATATTCTGGCGAATTTTACCAACTTTAAAGAAAAACCTTATTTCAAAGCAGAAGCAGGAGCTGAAAAAGCACCTGAAGTATTCACAGAATAATGGCCGGTAATTTCTTAACAAGTCAGCAGATAGCTTCCCTTGTGGAAGCTATTCAGTCGGCAGAAGAACATTCTACCGGTGAGATCCGTGTGCATATTGATTCGAATACAAACGATGACAATGCAAAAACTGCATTTAAGGTTTTTGAAGATTTATGCATGGATAAAACTGCCGAAAGGAATGCGGTTCTTTTCCATGTCAATTTTGAACAAAAATATCTCACGATTATCGGTGATACCGGAATTCATGAAAAAGTAAGTCAGTCTTACTGGGACCATCTGCACGATTATATTACTTCTGAATTTGCCAAAGGAAATTATTACAAGGCATTGAAAAGTGCCATTCTGGAAACCGGTATTGAACTAAAGAAACATTTTCCTGTAACGGGAGAAAACCCCAATCAGCTGTCTAATGAAATTACGTTCTCTTAAAATAGTATTTTCATTCATCCTTCTATGCTTTTACACATTTGTATCAGCACAGTATTCTATTCCTAAAAAGCCTGCTGTTTTATATCCTGTTTTTGATGAAGCCAATCTTCTTTCCGAGCAGGAAAAAAATGATCTTAATAAAAAGCTTATTGCTTTTTCAGATTCTACTTCAACTGAAATTGAGGTCATTATCATCAAATCAACTAATGGAGAAGATGTTAATTTTCTTGCTACCATGTTCGGAGAAAAATGGGGAATCGGGCAAAAAGGTGTTGATAACGGAGTGGTTTTTCTAATTGCCAGCGAAGATCACTCCATGTCGATCCAACAAGGACGGGCTGTAGAGCAATACCTGACAGCTTCCGTTGCAGGCCAGATTCTGGATTACATTGTCACTCCTCATTTTAAGCAGGGCGAATGGTATGAAGGAATTGATCGCGGAACATCCGCTATTATGGAAGCCGTTCAGGGAAAATTTAAACCTTTAAAAGAACACAAAAAGAGCGGCGACGGAGGTATTGTTAAAATTATGATTATTGCTTTTGTCATCTTTATCATTTTCTCTATAATTTTCGGAAGCCGAGGTGGTGGAAGAGGCGGAAACGGTGATGATGACGATGTTATCCTTTCAAGAAGAGGACGCAGAAATTACCCCGGTGGATTTTTCCCATTCCCAGGCAGTTTTGGAGGAGGCGGTTTCGGAGGCGGAAGCTCTGGCGGTGGAGGATTCGGTGGCTTTGGCGGAGGTGGAAGCTTCGGCGGTGGCGGTGCTTCGGGCGGATGGTAAACTATTCTGGCCAGTAAAACCATTTTTTATTCTGATATTATTTCCAATTATTAATTCATTTCATAAAAAGGAATTTTTTCTATATTTTTTGATTTTAATTAATAAAAATTTCAGTTATTAGTATTAAAAAATCAACAAACCTGTCCTAAATCTGTTTTTAATTTAAAACTTTTTCGCTATATTTACTGAAAACAGGTTTATGAAGAAGACGTTGGTAGTTTTTGCACATCCTTATTTAGAGCACTCAAACTCGAATGCAGAGCTCATCAATTTCTATGTTCGCCACCAACATTTTACCCTTCGGGATCTTTATGAAGAATATCCTAATTTTCATATTGCAGCATTCAGAGAGCGAAAAAGAATACAAAACTATGAACGTTTCATTTTTCAATTCCCTTTGATATGGTTCGGAATGCCGCCTCTCCTTAAACTTTGGATTGATGAAGTTTTTGACCGTGACTGGCTTAAAGAAGGAAATCAAAACCCGTTGCAAGGCAAGGAAGTTTACATCCTGGTAACTACAGGCGGAAAAGAAAGGTCTTTTCACAGACAAGGAACCTACAAGTTTACGGTAGAAGAACTGATCAGCGGACTTGTTGTGTCTCTGAATGTTTTCAAAGCCGACATTAAAAATATAAAAATCGTTTACGAAGCCAACAAACTTTCAAAAAAAGAAATCATTTTACATAAAAAGGAATTTTCAGAACTACTTAATCAGTAAAAATTATGGAAACAAGCTTAGCCATGAATACTCTTTTATTCCTGGGCGTTGCCATTATTATGGTTCCGCTGGCGAGGAAGTTCGGACTAAGCTCTGTGATAGGATACATTGCAGGCGGAATTATTATTGGCCCTTACGTTTTAAAACTTACGGGGAAAGATGTCAATGATATTATGCATGCCAGCGAATTCGGGGTAATCATGTTACTCTTTCTGGTAGGATTAGAACTTGAGCCCCGGAAATTCTGGGAAATGCGGAAGAAAATTGTCGGGCTGGGGCTTACACAGATGATGCTTACCATTTCTTTACTTTTTCTGGTTTTTATAATGGTAGGATGGCCATTGGACAAAGCGATTGCAGTTGCTATGTGTTTTGCACTTTCTTCAACAGCCATTGTTTTACAGACGTTGCAGGAAAAAAATAACTTAAAAACACTTGCGGGAGAAGCTTCATTTTCTACACTTTTATTTCAGGATATTGCTGTAATTCCTATTTTGGCAATATTGCCGCTGATTGCACATTACAAAGCAAGGCACAACGATAATGAAATTCAGGTATTGATCCAGACACTTCCGGAGTGGATGCAGTTTGCTACCGTGATTTTAGGTGTTGCCATATTAATATTATTGGGAAGGTATGTTTTTGTCCCTTTTTTAAGATATGTTTCAAAATCGGGAATGACGGAATTATTAACGGCCTCTTCCCTGTTTCTGGTCATCGGAGTTTCCGAACTGATGGTAGCCATCGGTCTTTCACCGGCTCTGGGAGCATTCCTTGCAGGAGTTATGTTGGCTAACAGTGAATTCCGGCATGAGCTTGAAGCACAGATTGATCCTTTTAAAGGTTTATTACTTGCGGTATTTTTCGTAAGCGTAGGTTCAACGATGAATTTTAATATTATTCAGAAAGATCCTTTATTTATTTTTAGTACAGTATTTGCTGTTCTCGCGATCAAGTTTATTGTTTTATTTTCGATCGGAAGATTTTTTAAAATTGATACTCCCCAGAGTTTATTTTATGCATTTGCCCTTTCACAAGTAGGAGAATTTGCATTTGTTCTGATTAATTATGCGTCGAATCTTTATCTTCTAAGTCCTGAACTCAACGCTCAAATGATGGCGGTCACAGCTATTACAATGTGTATCACGCCGTTTCTTTTAATTATTAATGACAAGCTGATTACTCCTAAATTCATTAAAGAAATCCCCGATTCTGAAAATGATTTTAATATTCTGGACAACAATGTCCGTGAGAAGAAAATTATCATTGTAGGATTCGGACATTTCGGAAGTACAGTCGGGCGACTTTTAAAGGCTAATAAAATTTCTGCTACGGTTTTAGACAGAGACTCTGACCGGGTGAAATTATTAAGAAGCTACGGATTTAAAGTTTATTATGGTGATGCCACTAAAATTCCCACTTTACGTGCTGCAGGAATTGAAGACGCCGAAATACTTGTTCTTTGCCTGGACGACCCGAATGACAATAAATTTATAGCCGATATAGTGCGTGATAATTATCCCAACGTGAAAATATTTGTCCGGGCCAAAAACAGAATCGATGCCTATAATTATCTGAATAACGGGATTAATAATATTTATCGAGAAACACTTGGTACAGCCGTCGATATGGCTGTGGATGTCCTTCACGAAACAGGCATGCGAAAATACGCAGCCAGACGTCTCGGACAAAGATTTATGGCTATTGACAAAGGATCTATCAGAAAGCTGGCGAAGGCAGAGGAAGACGATGAAATTCATCTTTTTACCACAAAAGAAATCCTCCAGAGAGAGGAGGAATTATTGGCCTATGATAATCTTAACTTTGAAAATAAGCAATGGGAAGACTCCTCAAATGATGAGGAAGACGAAATCGAAAAGTAATTAATGAATGCTTACACTTCCGCCGCTACTCTCCTCTTTTGTTACCGAAGTTACATTTCCTTTTTTGTAGACGCTCACGCTACCTCCTGAAGAGGCTTCTGCATAAATTGATGATGACGCACTGATGTCAATGCTTGCACCGCTTGATGCATCTACTTTAAGATTATCCGCTACAAAATCTTTAGCTGAAATACTGCTTCCCGAAGATGAAGAAACTTCCGCTTTTTTTGCTTTTCCGGAAAGATCAATACTTGCACCTGATGATGCCTCAATATCCAAATCTACCGCCCATATTTTTCCGGTAAAGCCACTGCTGCTTCCAGCAGAAATTTCAAAATCATTGGCTTCAAGATTTCCGTCAACAGATGCTGCACTCGAAACATCAATACTCATTTTATCCTGAACGAATTTATCTTTAACAGTAATCCCTGCAGCAGAATTAGCTTCTATTTTAGAGAAATCTTTAGCATATATTTTTGCAGAAACATTGTGGTTATTCATTACTCGTATTCCTTTTCTATAATGAATATAAAGTTTGCCGCCGCTGATATCCACCAAAATCTCATCAATAATATTTTCTGGAGCAGAAATAACTACTTTTTCTACATCCGATTTTATAATTTCTGCTTTAATCGCCTGAGAAACTTCAATTTCATCAAAATCTCCGGTCACCTCTTTTTGTTTCACAGGCCCATGATCTGTGGAAACTACTTTTTCCACCCAATTTCCTTTCTCGTTGCTGTCATGTCTTTTTTCTTTTCTTCCATCACATGATGCCAATAGTACAAATGCTGAAAAAATAAAAAGTTTTGTTGATTTCATATTCAGTTGAATTTTATGATTACTATATTAATAGACAACTAATTTATAAAAAATATTACATCATTTCTGAATTTTAAATAAGGGTTGAATTATCCCGAACTGTTTTCCAAATACTTTTTTATACGAAACCGAAAGCTTAGGCTCCTTTTTAAATTAAGATTTAATATCTTTAGGCATTATTAATAAATCGTTTATGAAGAAGATTTCATCAGTATTATTAATTTCTGCACTAGCATTTAATCAATCCTGTACAACAATGAAAAGCACCGAAACCCAAAAGGAAGTTCCTACTCCAGACGCTTCCCTTTCGTCAAATCCTTTCATGAAGAAAAGCAAACTTCAGTATGAGGCACCGGAATTTGATAAAATTAAAGACGAACATTTTAAACCTGCATTTGATTTTGGATTAAAGCAACACGATGCTGAAATCTTAAAGATCGCGAATAATCCTGAAGCACCTACATTTGAAAATACCTTGGTAGCGTTGGAAAAAAGCGGTGAGATTCTTAAAAGAGCAGTAATTGTATTCTCTAATCTTACGAGTGCCAACACCAATCCTACATTACAGGCATTGGATGAAGAATACGCACCCATTTTCGCGGCACATTCTGATAAAATGTATCTGAATGAGAATCTTTATAAAAGAATAAAAGCGATCTCTGAAAACGGTTTAGATTCTGAAAGCAAAAAACTTTTACAATATTACAAGCAAAACTTTGAAATTGCAGGAGCCAATCTTTCTGCTGCCGACAAAGAAAAACTAAAACAGATCAATCAGGAACTGGCTTCACTGTCTACGCAGTACTCCAACAAATTACTGGAAGCAAGGAAACAGGGCGGCGTTTTTTTTACCGATGCTAAAGAACTGGATGGTCTTTCTGCCGACGAAATTGCTGCAGCTGCAAGTGATGCTAAAAATGCGGGAAAACCGGGTCAGTATCTATTAGCTTTACAAAATACAACTCAGCAGCCACTTCTGCAAAACCTTAAAAACAGAGCGACAAGAGAAAAACTTTTCAAAGCTTCATGGACGAGAGCTGAAAAAGGCGACGGAAATGACACTCGGGAAACGATCGAAAAATTAGCAAAATTAAGGCTTAAAAAAGCACAGATTCTAGGCAAGAAAAGCTTTGCAGAATGGAAACTTCAGGATCAGATGGCAAAAACGCCTGAAGCGGCCACTCATTTAATGAACCAGATTGCAACGCCTGCTGTAGAAACGGCAAGACGTGAGGCAAAAGACATTCAGGATCTGATTGATCAGCAAAACGGCGGCTTCAACGTTGAGCCCTGGGACTGGAATTTCTATGCTGAACAGGTAAGAAAAGCCAAATTTGATCTTGATGAAAGCCAAATAAAACCTTATTTCGAAATTACAACCGTTCTGGAAAAAGGAGTTTTCTTCGCTGCAGAAAAATTCTACGGGCTGACTTTTAAGAAAAGAACAGACCTTCCTGTTTATCATCCGGATGTAGTGACTTATGAAGTTTTTGATCATGATGGTAAATCTATTGCAATTTATTACCTCGATTTCTACACCAGAGACTCTAAAAACGGAGGCGCATGGATGAGCAATTTTGTTGAACAGTCTTATTTATTGGGAACAAAACCAGTTATCGTAAACTGTTACAATTATCAGAAACCGGCTCCTGGTAAACCTTCTTTGATAAGCTTTGATGATGTTTCAACGATTTTCCATGAATTCGGTCACTCAATCCATGGAATGTTTGCCAGTCAGAAATATCCTTCTCTTTCAGGAACCAATGTACCGAGAGATTTCGTGGAATTCCCTTCACAAATCAATGAACATTGGGCTTTAGATCCTGTCGTTTTGAAAAATTACGCTTTGCATTACGAAACCAAACAGCCGATTCCGCAAGCTTTGGTTGATAAAATAAAAAAGGCCTCTACATTCAATCAGGGTTATATGACTACAGAATTGGTTTCAGCTGCTGAATTGGATATGGATTGGCACACAGTAACCAGTGAAAGCCAGTTAATTCCTGTTTTAGATTTCGAAAAACAATCTTTAACTAAACATGGCTTTACTTTGGCAACAGTTCCGCCAAGATATCATACTCCTTATTTTGCTCATATTTGGGGTGGTGGTTATTCCGCAGGATATTATGCTTATCTGTGGTCTGAAACTTTGGATAACGATGCCTGGGAATGGATCAAAAACAACGGTGGGCTGACAAGAGAAAACGGCGACCGTTTCAGAAAATACATCCTGTCCGTAGGAAATTCTGTGGATCTGAATCAGGCATTCAGAGATTTTACAGGACATGATCCGGATATTAAACCTCTATTGAGAAGCAGAGGTTTTATAAAATAAATTTGAGAAGCATTCATTTTTGGATGCTTTTTTATTTCTTCAGATATTTTTAAATAGATATA
This sequence comes from Chryseobacterium lineare, assembly GCF_977014045.1. Classification (NCBI taxonomy): domain Bacteria; kingdom Pseudomonadati; phylum Bacteroidota; class Flavobacteriia; order Flavobacteriales; family Weeksellaceae; genus Chryseobacterium; species Chryseobacterium lineare. The sequence continues at coordinate 2,651,005 of NZ_CDRNIQ010000001.1, forward strand.
TACAAAATATTGAATTGCTTTTTAAAAATAAATATATTTGACAGTATAAATTTAACTAAGAAAACTCTTATTCATGATTTTTTTAACTCTTTTAAGCATCTCGTGGCAACACATATTAATTATCCTATTAATTTGTATTCCTTTCTACTTTTTGCCAACACTTGTTGCTTATCGCAGAAAAAAATCAAATGTTGATGCTATTTTCACGCTAAATCTTTTCTTAGGATGGTCGGTAATAGGCTGGGTGATAGCTTTATTTTTGGCTTTATCAAATAAAGAAACCAATCAGCAAAGCTCCAATATTGATCAGTTGACCAAACTGAAAGCGCTTCATGACAAGGGCGTAATTACAGATGAAGAGTTTTTAAATCAAAAGGAAAGATTATTGAGATAAAAGATCATTTCCCTAAAATCTAAATTAAATACATGAATTGTCACTGCTGCTCCGGAAAAACCTATGAAGAATGTTGCAAACCATATCATGCCGGAGAAAAATATGCTCCTACTGCTGAAGCTTTAATGAGATCACGGTTTTCTGCATTTGCCATTCCAAATGGTGAATACCTTATGGAAACCACATTCCCGAGCAAGAGAAAGTATCACAACAAAAAGGATTTACAGGAATGGGGAGAAATCAATACATGGACAAAACTGGAAATTGTAAGTAAACCTGCCGTGAATAAAGTAGAATTTAAAGCATTTTATACTGATGAAAATGGAAATCCTCAAATTCATCACGAGCTGTCGACATTTAAAATGATTCAAAACCGGTGGTTTTATGTCAGCGGCGTATTTCTGTAAATTATACGAGTCTTAAAATAAAAATGTCCGGCAAAAACCGGACATTGATATTTGATTAGTGAGCTTCGTTTCCGTCGATCCCGTGAGCGTGACCATGATTCAACTCTTCTTCTGTAGCAGGACGTGTATTTAAAATCTCCACCTGGAAATCTAAAACTTTCCCAGCCATTGGGTGATTAAGATCTGCAACTACCACTTCCGGTGTTACTTCTACCACAAATGCCTGGAAATTGTTTCCCTGATTATCAGACAATGGTAAGATAGCGCCTACCGGCGGAGTTCCGGATTCCTGGAACATATCGATAGGTAACTGTGCGATAGCATCAGGCTGTCTTTCACCATAAGCTTCTTCCGGCTGAATTACAAATGCCGCTTTATCTCCTGCCTTTAATCCCAAAATATTTTCTTCAAATTTCGGAATCATCATTCCAACACCGTATAAAAACGTAAGTGGATTTTCTGCGGTTGTTTCTTCTACAAGAGTTTTACTTCCGTCTTCTTCGATGGTGTGAAGTATGTAACGTACAGCTACAACATGATTGTTTTCGATTGTCATATTTTTTTCTTTTTTTTCGTGAATCTCACGATTAACGATACAAATATACTATTTTTGAATTCACTGACAGAAGAATAACGGCTAAAGAAGTATCCGTGGCGTCCTATTTCCGCCCTCTTATTTCCTTTCTTTTTCTCTCTCTCAACATAAAAAGATATAAACTTTCCACTTTGGTTCTGGCCCACGGCATTTTTCGTAAAAACTTCAGCGAAGAGTTGATACTGGGATTATCTGTAAAACATTTAATATTGATCTGCTCGCCAAGCCCTTCAAAACCCTGATAATATTCTACGAGTTCTTCAAGAATGGCATCAAGCCTTTTTCCGTGAAGCGGATCTTTAGATTGCTGTTCCATTTTGTAAAAATAGACATTAAATTATATTCACGACAAACAATCATAATACAACAAAATATATTTTAAAACCAATTTTTACATCATCCCCTAAGAATTATCTTTAAGCCACAACCTTTAGTTTCAATTTATCTTCTTTAAATTTACAGGATGAAAATTCTGCACACTGCCGATTGGCATTTGGGAAAACGTCTTGATCGCTTTTCAAGACTGGAAGAGCAGGTTCTGGTGATGGACGAGCTTGTACAGATCGCTGATGAAGAAAATGTTGATCTGGTGCTTATTGCCGGAGATTTATTCGACAACTTCAATCCCGGTGTTGAGGCGGTTCAATTATTTTATAAAACGTTAAAAAGATTATCGTTAAACGGAAAACGGCCTGTCATTGCTATCTCAGGCAACCACGATTCTCCCAGCCTTATTGATGCTCCCGATCCTTTGGCCCGCGAATGCGGCATTATCCTGATCGGCCATCCCAAAGCGATCATCAACCCTTTTGAGCTGGAGCATTTTAAAATCTTAAAATCAACGGAAGGATTTATTGAACTTACCTTAAAAAATCATGATTTTCCCATAAGAATTCTTCATACCCCTTATGCTAATGAAATAAGATTGAAACAATATTTCGGGGAACAAAAAGAAGCAGAACTGAATCAGGTTCTTGCGGAACACTGGCAGAAAAATGCAGATGAATTCTGCGACGAAAATGGAGTTAATTTACTCATGACCCATTTGTACATGAACAAAAAAGGAGCTCCACTGCTGGACGAGCCCGAAGGCGAAAAACCACTCAAAATAGGAAATGCAGATCTTATTTTTTCAGATAGTATTCCTCCGCAGATTCAATATACAGCGCTCGGGCATCTTCATCGTTTTCAGAACATCGGAACGGACGAAAAACCTGTGGTGTATTCATCTTCCCCGCTTTGCTACAGCTTCAGTGAATCAGGACAGACTAAATATATTTCCATCCTTAAGGCAGTACCCAATCAACCCGTTCAGTTTACAAAAATTCCGATCAAAAACGGAAAATGTCTCGAAAGAAAAAGCTTTGACTGTTTCGAAAAAACGATAGAATGGCTCACCGAAAATCAAAATGCCTTTGTAGAACTTACTTTGGAAAGCAGAACCTTTTTGAAAGCCGATGAAAGAAAACTTTTGTACCAGACCCACAGCGGAATCGTACATCTTATTCCGAAGGTTAAAAATCAGGAATTAAATGAAAATCAGCTTCGGGATATTAACCTCAGCCAGGATATTCAGTCATTGTTTAAAGATTATTTTAAATCTAAAAACGGTGGACAGGAGGCCAATAAGGAACTTATCGATCTGTTTAACGAAATTCTTAATCCTTAGCCCATGATTCCGATTCAACTCACTTTAGAAGGTATTTATTCTTATCAGGAGCGCCAGAAAATAGACTTTGAAAATCTGACGAAAGCCGGACTTTTTGGTATTTTCGGAGCAGTCGGCTCCGGAAAGTCGTCAATCCTGGAAGCGATTTCCTTTGCACTGTATGGGGAAACCGAAAGGCTTAACGCCAGAGATAAGCGTGCTTATAATATGATGAATCTGAAATCGAACAGATCATATATTGAGTTTGATTTCATCAATTTTGAGAATAAAAAATACCGTGCTACCCGCGAATTTAGAAGGAATTCTAAAAACTTTGAAGATGTAAAAACGCCTTCGGTCACATTTTATGAATGGAAAAATGAAAACTGGATTCCGCTCGACCATGCAAATGCAGAAGAGATTGTAGGCTTAAGCTATGCTAATTTTAAACGGACCATCATTATTCCGCAGGGTCAGTTTAAAGAGTTTCTGGAACTGGGAGCCGCGGAACGCACGAATATGATGAAGGAAATCTTCGGACTTCAACGTTTTGATCTTCAGAACAATGTTTCCCTTATCAATGCCAAAAACAGATCGGAGCTTGATCAACTGGAAGGTCAACTGAAAGGATTTGAGGAAATTACAGAGGAACAGATTACAGCCACAAAAGAAAATTTAAGCCTCGAAGAACTGAAGTTTAAGGAAACACTGAAAAGATTCCGCGAAACCGAAGAAAAATATATCAAGCTGAAAGGTTTAAAAGATGATTTTGAATGGCTGAATCAGAAAAAATCTGATTTTGAAAAAGTCACCCAACAGAAATCCGAAATAGATATTCTGGAAACAAGAACGGAAATCTACGACCGCATCTCAAGGATTTTCACGCCTCTTCTTTCGGAGAAAAAGAAACTTGCCCAGGAGATTTCTGAACAGCACCAGCAAAAAGAACGTCAGCAGAAAATTCTTAACACCACCGAACTTCAGTTTGAAAAGCTGAAAAGCGAACTGGCATCAATCCAGCCTCAATATGAAGCCTTGTCACAATCGAGAATTCAGGAAAACGATTTGAACCTGATCCTGCAGATGATGAAAGTTGCTGATGAAATTAAAATCTTAAAAGAAAGAACGGAAAACGGTTTCCAGAAAGTAAAAGAAGTCGAAGCACAACAAAAAGTGATTCAGCAGAAAATTGAAGAACTTTCTAAAAATGCCGAACTGCTTAAGCCAGGAAAGCTGGATCCAGGATTGCTCGTCAACGTAGGAAACTGGTTTCTCGAAAATAAAAAATTGCAGGAAAACCTCAGCGGACAGATCAAAAAAGCAGACACTAAAAAAATTGAAATCCACAGAATTTCTGAAGAGCTGGAGGTTTTAAAAATCAATCCCGAAACCTTTAAAGATGATTTCAGGATTCAGATCGAAAATCTGGAAAACAGAAAGAAAGAACTTTCAGAAAAACGAAATCATCTGGAAGTTCAGCAGAAGCTGGCTCATTTTGCCAGTGAACTTCATGACGGAGAATCTTGTCCGCTGTGTGGAGCTCTGGAGCACCCGAATATTTTGGAATACGATGATGTCACTTCAGAATTAAATGAAATTCAGCAACAGCTCAGCAAGATTGATCATCAGAGAGAAGAGATCCAGAAACAGTTATCAGAAGCGGAAAAGATTATTGACAGAAAAAAAATCTTTGAAGAACAGTTGAAATCCGAAGAAGAACTGGCTACACAGATTCAGATTCAAACGGAAATTCATCGTAAAAATTTTATCTGGGAAGGATTTCAGTCAGATAAAGAAAGTGATTTTGAAGCCAAAAGGCAACATTCTTTTGCGATCGAAAAACAAATGGAGGAGCTGAATCTGCAGATTAGTCAGGAACAGAAAAACCTAGATAAAGAAAGGAGCAACCTCGACAGCTACAATAAAGCACTGGAAAAATTCAGGCTGGATGAAGCGAAAAAAGAAGAGCAGATAAGGACTAATGAATCCAATCTTAAAGTGCTGGAATGGAAAAATTATGCTGAAAAAGAAGTTTCGGAGGTGGAAGAAATTTTCCATAAACTTTCTGAATCCAACCGCGAGACGGAGCGGAATTATCAGCAATTGCTGAAAGAAGAAAAGGAAATTTCGCCAAAGCTCGCCGAGCATAAAACCATTGTTACCCAACTGGAAAAACGCATTTCCGAACTGGAAAAAGAAATCGCAAACAATAATCTTTTGATCGAAACCGCTCTTGCAGAACAGCAATCTGACCAGCATAAAGTACTGGAAATTCTGGCAGAGAAAATTGATGTTCAGAAAGAAAAAAATGTCATCCAGCAATTCAGAATCATGTTTGAGACGCTGAAGAACAGCATTCTTGAACTGGAGCATAAACTGAAGGATTTTGCTTTTGATAAAGAAGAGTTTTTGGTAGCTGAAACTCATTTTACGTCTCTTGAAGTTGAGGTAAAAACAGCCAATGATTCGGTTGTAAAGATTCAGGCAGAAATTGAAAGGCTTGAAAAAGAATTTAAGAAAAAAGAAGATCTTTTAAAAATTTTTGTGCAGCTTCAGAAACGTGCGGATAATCTTAAGATCATGATGAACCTCTTTAAAGGAGCCGGATTTGTACAATATGTTTCGTCCATTTATCTTCGTCAGCTTTGTGATCATGCCAATGTGCGTTTTCATAGGATGACACGAAATCAGCTCAGCCTGCAACTTAATGACAATAACGATTTTGAGATCATCGATTACCTCAACGAAGGCCGCAGCAGAAGCGTGAAAACCCTTTCTGGCGGACAGGCGTTCCAGGTTTCTTTAAGCCTTGCTCTTGCGCTGGCAGAAAGTGTTCAGAGCAATGCAAAAGCGGAAAAGAATTTCTTCTTTATTGATGAAGGCTTCGGTACACAGGATCTGGAGTCAGTGAATATTGTATTTGAAACATTGGTGAACCTTCAGAAGGAAAACAGAATTGTAGGCATCATTTCCCATGTGGAAGAGCTGAAAGAAAAAATCCCCGTATCACTGAATATTATTAAAGATGAGGAAAGAGGCAGCCTTATCGAGGTTATTTAATCTGATAATCATATATTAAATTTTAAACTCCCATTATGCAAAATTTACCCCTTATTTTAAAACCCGGAAAAGTAAAAAGCATTGTTTTACTGATAATCAGTATAGGCTTTGTTATTTTAGGAATTTCCCTTTTAGACAAAAGTAAACTCATTGCGATTCTGAATATTGTTTTTTTCGGGATGTGCTTTATGGTCTTTCTTCTCAACCTTATTCCCGGTTCGTCTTATATCAAGATCGATGAAAAGGGAATTGAAATGAAAAATCTTTTCAGGATCACTTTTATCCCGTGGCAGGCAGTCAATACCTTTAAAACAAAATGGGTGGTTTTCAACAAGCTTGTGGTTTTTGACCTTAATAAAACTCTGGTAGGTAATAATATGAAGCTACGTCAGGGCGGTTTTCCAGACACTTATGGAATGTCCGCTGCAAAGCTCGCCCAACTTCTGAATGAATACAAATCAAAATTTGACCCTGAAGCATAAATTAAAAGAAGCTGTCCTACAAGTTTGGATAGTACTTTTTTATTTAGACTTTTTTCAGTTTTTTTACAGCATAGCCTAGGATAACCTTCATTTTAATTTGCTCCGAAGGAGCAATATCTGTGTAGATCAATATCAGCATCTTGTACCGGAACTCCGTAGGAGTTCTATCTTATTATAGCACACCTCCGGCGTGCTTGCGATATTGTATTGTTTTTTCTGCTACACAGATATTGCTCCTCTGGAGCATAAAAATTACTTTGTCTATTTACGGTAGCAAAAAAAGAGACTGCCAAACTTTTAAGACAGTCTCTTCTTGTATTATTTTACCTGCGGACCAACCTTTTCGCCAAAAAGTTCGATTGATTTTCTCATGATATCATCAGCCGGATCTCCGACATCCATATGCCCGATAAATCTTGTAATTCCGAAAATCTCTTTCATGTAAGCTACTTTATCGGCAACTTCATTGGCATTTCCTATGAATAAAGCACCATCCTTGCTCCTTCCCCCTTCATACTGCATTTTGGTATAGGGAGCCCAGCCTCTTGATGACCCGATCCTGTCCATCTGTGATTTATAATTATGGAAATATCCGTCTACAACATTCATATCATCACTTACAAATGTATGTGAGTGAATGGCAATCTGCATTTCAGATTCGGAGTGACCTGCTTTAAGATATTCCTGCTTGTAGAAATCTATAAGGCTCTTGAATTGTATTGGCATTCCGCCAATAATCGCTACCACTAATGGCATTCCTAATTTTGCAGCACTCAAAACAGATTGTGGAGTTCCGCCGACTGCTCTCCAGATCGGAAGCTTTCCGTCGTTTTTAGCCCTGGGATAAACAGTTTGATTCTGCATCGGAGCACGCAGTTTTCCTGACCAGGAAACGTTTTCTTCCGAATTGATTTTTAACAGCAATTCTAACTTTTCATCAAAAAGTTCTTCGTAATCATTCAGAGAGTATCCGTAAAGAGGAAAGGATTCAATAAAACTTCCGCGACCTACGAAAATTTCTGCGCGGCCATCTGAAATTAAATCCAGTGTTGAGAAATCTTCATAAACTTTTACGGGTTCAGATGAACTTAGAACTGTTACACCACTTGCCAGCTTTATATTTTGGGTAACACTTGCCGCAGCAGCCAACACCATCTCCGGTGAGGAAACCGCATAGTCGGGACGGTGATGCTCCCCCATGGCAAAAACGTCAATTCCCACTTCATCCATCAGTTTTACCTGATCAATGATCTCACGGATTTTTACGCCTGCGTCTTTATATTTTCCGGTAGTTTGGTCGAAGCCCAAATCACCGAACATTCCAATTCCTAATTCCATATTGTTGATTTTTATACAACAAAGATAGTTCAGCTAAAAAATTTATGCATTGATGTTTGATAAGAAACAAATGAATGGTGATCGGTACTTTTAATATCCTGAAAACAAAGAAGACAGAAACCTCAACATATGAGGCTCTGTCTTTTATAATTTATTTCAGACCGAAATTATTTTTTCAGATACAGGTCAAAATAATCGGTTACTTTCTGCATCAGATGTACTCTGTCTTTTCCGATCACATTGTGCGGATGTCCCGGATACACGAAATAGTCCAGCTGTACACCATTGTCAACCGCTGATTTGATAAACTTAACCGAATGCTGCCAAACCACGACATCATCCTGCGCACCATGAATCATGAGAAGCTTTCCTTTTAGATTCTGTACTTTATCCAGCAGATTGGCCTTAGCATATCCCTGTGGATTTTCCTGTGGGGTATCCATATATCGTTCCCCGTACATTATTTCGTACATGCTCCAGTCAATTACAGGTCCGCCGGCAACACCTACTTTGAAAATTTCCGGGTGGCGAAGCATAAAACTTGTCGTCATGAAACCTCCGAAGCTCCATCCGTGAATTCCCATTCTTGCTGAATCTACATAAGGTAGAGATTTCAGGTAATCGACCCCTTTCATCTGATCGTTCATCTCAGTAGTTCCCAGGTTTCTGAAAACGGCCTGTTCAAACTTTAGTCCACGGTTGGAAGAACCTCTTCCGTCCATCGTGAAAATGATATAGCCATTCTGTGCCATATATTCATACCAGAGATTTCCGGAAGCCGGGAACGAATTGGTCACAAGCTGCAGGTGCGGACCATTGTATAAATAAACAATTACCGGATATTTTTTATTCTGATCAAAATTGGTCGGCAGAATGATCTTTCCGTATAATGGAGTTCCGTCGTCAGCTTTTAAGACTACATTTTGAATTTCCGGTCGCTGATAGTTTCTCAACGGGTTCTCTGCGGTAAGAATAGTTGTTGATTTCAGTGTATTTGTGTTAATGATATTGGCTACTCTCGGAGTATTTGCATTCGTATAAATATCGTAGAGATGGTTTCCGTCACTGCTTAAAACACCTGCATGAACTCCTTCAGTATTATCCAGACGCTGCATTTTAAAGTTGACCCAGTTGATTCTGTACAAATGCTTTTCAAGCGGAGTTTCTTTTGTAGAAGTAAAATAAATTTCCTTTTTCTTTTCATTAAAGCCTAAAATATCGGTAACCAGCCAATCTCCCTTCGTGATCTGGGCTATAAGACCTTTTTCCAGACTGTAATGGAACAGGTGATTATAACCTGTTCTCTGACTTTGCCAGATAAAATCGGTATTAGAATTCGGGAAGAAGGTAAGCGGATGTTGTGGTTCAACATATTTGTCGCTGGTTTCTTCAAAAAGTGTTTTTACTAAATTTCCCGTAACGGCATCGTACTGATTCATTTTCATATGGTTTTGTCCTCTGTTCAGAACGCCTACAAAAATGTATTTAGAGTCCGGGCTCCAGGTCACTGCCGTCAGGTATTGGTCTTTTTCCCCTTCAATATTAAGGAATGTAGTGGATTGTGTTCTGATATTAAAAACACCCAACGTCACCTGATGAGAAGTTTGCCCCGCCATCGGGTATTTGATATTGTGGTTCACCGCCGGTGTTACCGACCAGTCGATGATCGGGTAATCGGCCACCATAGTTTGATCCATCCTGTAAAAGGCAACGCTTTCAGAATTCGGGGCCGGGAAAATTCCTGTATCGATGCCAAATTCGTTTCGGTGTACGTTGGATGCTCCGTTTAGAATATTTTCATCAGTATCATTCGTTACGGCGATTGTTTTACCGTTTTTATTAACGAATAAATTATTTTTTACCGTAAAAGCAAAAGTTTCATTATCCCCGAAAAGTTTCAGATCGGATGCATTCTGATCTATTTCAATCTGATTTTTTATTTTCCAGTCATTTCCGGATTTTTCAACCCAGATCATCTTTCCTTCTTTATTGAAATACCCTTTCGAATTGCTGATGAATTTGATCTGCGGAACGGCTTTAAATTTATTGTCTGTAAGAGTTCTGTTCAGTTGTGTTAAAGAAACCAGGGTATCCTGTTTGCTCGTTTTCAGATCTGTAATGAGATAACCTCCTTTCACAGCCTGAATGTAAGATTTTCCGTCTCCGGACCATGAAAACTGGGAAATATTTTTCACCGCAAGATTAGTTCTCAATCCATTTACAGCCTCCGCCATCGTAAATTTCTGAGTCTGGGCAAATGCAGAACTGCCCAAAATCAGCATCAGTAAAGAAAATTTATATAATTTCATTTGATAAAAATTGAATGGCTCAAAAATAAGAAATAAATATCATCTCTTAAGAAATGTTAAAATAAAAGATTTACAAATAAAATGATGGTATCAGATGAAATATTAATTAACTTAATGAAGTAATAATCTTACTTAAAAACAACACCAAAATCATTTCTTATCCTACGTCAATGACTTGAGTAGGTTTCCTGATATAAATTTGCATCATTAATAACAATCAAAAAATATAAATACAATGGCAACAAAATGGACATTAGACCCAGCGCATAGTGAACTTACTTTTAAAGTGAAACACATGATGATTTCTAACATTAAAGGAAACTTCACCAACTTTACAGCAGAGATCGATGCTGATGACGATACTTTTGCAAATGCAAAAACTACCGCTACGATTCAGACAGATTCTATCTCTACACACAATACAGACAGAGATAATCACCTGAAGTCTGCAGAATTTTTCAACGCAGAAGTAAATCCTACGATTACTTTCGAATCTTCAGCGTTGAATAACGAAGTAACAGGAAATCTTACCATCAACGGAATTACAAAGCCTGTAACATTAGACGTAGATTTCAACGGAATCAATGTAGACCCATGGGGTAATACAAAAGCAGGTTTTTCTTTTGAAGGAAAAATCAACAGAAAAGATTTCGGGCTAAACTGGAACGCTGCTCTTGAAGCGGGTGGTGTTATGGTAAGCGAAGAAGTGAAAATCGCCGGTGAATTACAGTTTGTAAAACAAGCGTAATTGAAAGGAAGTTTTTGGGGAGTCCCGAAGGGACGACTTATTTTAGAACAGGATGACAGTCCTGTTTAACTTCAACAAAATATAAATTAAAACATAAAGGTTCAGGGAGCAAAAGCCTTGAACCTTTTTAACGAATAGGAGATAAAAAAATGAACCTCAACGATCTTCAAAATATAAGCGATCTTTTCAGTAACACTCCTAAAATGCCGGTGTTGTTTCTGGGACACGGATCACCCATGAACGCTATTGAGGAAAACCAGTTTGTACAGGGATTCCGAAAAGCGGCATCTGAAATTCCCAAACCTAATGCCATACTTTGTATTTCTGCCCATTGGTTTACAACCGGAACGAAAGTAACCGCCATGTCAATGCCGAGAACCATTCACGATTTCGGAGGTTTTCCGCAGGCATTATTTGATGTACAATATCCCGCTCCCGGATCTCCGGAGCTGGCGAAAGAAACGGCTGAGCTTCTGACTCCCATCCCGGTAGAAGAAGACCATAGCTGGGGCCTGGATCATGGTGCATGGTCGGTGATTAAACATATGTATCCCGAGGCAGATATACCGGTGATCCAGATGAGTATTGATTATTCAAAACCTCCGCAATATCATTTTGATTTAGCTAAAAAGCTAAGCAAACTACGGGAAAAAGGAATTCTGATTATCGGAAGCGGCAATATCGTTCACAATTTAAGACTCATCGACTGGAAAAACATCAATACCGTAGGTGCCGGCTGGGATTGGGCTGTGGAAGCCCGTGAGAAAACCAACAACTGGCTTTTGGATGGGAATTTCAATAATATTATTGAGTATCATAAGCAGGGAACAGCTCTGCAGTATGCTGTACCAAGTCCTGATCATTACCTCCCGCTGATCTACACGCTGGGACTGAAAAACCAGTCGGACGATCTGTCTTTATTTAATGATGAGCTCATCGGCGGCTCACTGAGTATGACGAGCGTAAGGATAGGGTAAGAATATATAAAAAAAGAAAATCGGAAGATAAAAATCCTCCGATTAAAGATATATGTAAGTCTTATTTAGATTCTTGTGATACCGACAACGTGTGGCTTACCATCAATTGGCTGATAGATCTCCACAATTGCCTGCCAAATTACTTCTGAAGGCGGCATAGAAGCATTACACTTGTAACGGTAATTAACTCCGTTTACAACCTGTGTTGATACTTCAAGAGGAGTATATACAACTCCTACGAAGCCGTGCATCGCTTCTTCAAATACTTTTTTATCTTCCGGAGTTAATGGGTGAAAAGCTGTCCAACCCCCTACTAGTGCTTGTTCTTGTTCTGTTGACATGATTAATATTTTTATTTATTTTTCCTACTCTTATGGCCTTTCGGATACGCCCCGTTTGAATGGTTTCTGGTCTCCACAGTTATAGTTTTTTTACAGTACTGCTCCTGACATTATTGAATTCCAATTCTGTCATGACCAATACATGCATTGTTGTGATCACATGACAAAGCTACTTCAGTTCACAGATATTCTGTAGAGTAGATTTACTCATTTTTTGGAATACGTATAATTACTTATCAATGTACTTAATCTACTCCCTTTGTTTCCAGACTTACTTACTTTGAGTATTGTTCTACTTACCTTGGGTATGAGTCTATTGACCTTGGGTATTGCTCTACTTACCTTGAGTATGAGTCTACTGACCTCGGGTATTGCTCTATTTACCTTGGGTAATGCTTTACTTACCTCGGGTATCATTCTACTTACCTTGGGTATGAGTCTACTGACCTTGGGTATTGCTCTGCTTACTTTGAGTATGAGCCTACTTCACCCTTTGCATAACAGTAACTTTTTTTATCACTAAAAATTTAGTAATATTGTTTTACCATGAAAAAATCAACCATACTACTCTTACTATTGCTTCCTTTCTGCTTTTCATTTGCCCAAATGATTAAAGGAACTGTTGTGAATGATGCCGGAATGAAAATCGGAAATGTGAATATTTATATTGACGGAACCAAAACAGGAACGATTTCCCATGAAGACGGAAGCTTTACTTTAGATGTTTCCGGTAAAAATTTGGGAAATGTTATTTTCAGGAAAGAAAATTATGAAACTTTTGCAGCACCGGTTTCGGAAGTTGTAAACAAAACCCTGAAAGTCGTACTTCTCAAAAGCAACGACATCGAAGAAGTGAGAATCGTTCCGTACACGGAAGCAGCGTATAAAAATTATATCAATTATTTTCTGGATCAATTCATCGGGTACGACAAAGAACACGTAAGAATTAAAAATCAAAGATCCCTGAAGTTCTCTTTCGATAGTAAAAATAAAATCCTGAAAGTAAAAGCTCCGAAAACATTAATCATTGAAAATAAAAATCTTGGCTACGAAATAGAATATAATCTTGTGAATTTCTCCGCAGATTTTAATACTAAAATTGTGAACTGTTCAGGAACGAGCCTTTTTAAAGAGACAAAAAACAATAACAAGATCAGGCTTAACAGAATGAATGCTTTTGACGGAAGCCTGCTTCATTTTTTCAGAAGTGTTTACAATAATACGGTAAGCACCGACAAGTTTGTGGTGAATCATGTTGTTAAAGTTCCCAATCCGAAATATCCAACGGAAGAAGAATTAAAAACGTTAAAAGACTATATGGAGGTTGTAAGAAGTACAAAAGTGATAACGGTTGCTGACAACATCCGTGATATCGCTGAGAGAAAAAACAGCCAGAAACCCTATGCTCTTGCGATTGTAAAAACATTGATTCCCGATTCTGCCTATGTAAAAAGAAATAATGAAGAAGTTCTTTTTTCTTTTGAAGATATGCTACAGGTAAATTATCAGAAATATTACTATGAGCTTAAAGGGAATGATTTTGTTAAAAGTAAAATTCCTGTAGTTCAGTCTTCATTTCTTCATCCTGAGGGGGAAACTTTTGAAGTATCAAAAGACGGTAATATTACAAATCCTGATCTGCTGATCACCGAAGGAGAATTTGTAAAAAATAAAATTGAAAATATGCTTCCCTTGGATTATCAGCTGGGAGATTAAATCTTAATACTACCGCCTTTTTTTATCTTTAATTACTGCACAGCCTGCAGCACATTGATATTACCATATCCGTAACTTGAATTCGGAGTCGGATAATAGGTTGCCGATTGTCTCATTTTATTCAGCACCTGATCTCTTGTCCACGAAGGATTCTTAGCCCAAACTAAAGCGGCAATTCCTGCAGTAGAAGCTGTAGCAACAGAAGAGCCACCGACGTAATCGGTCTGCCCATTGTAGTAACTCAGTACAGGAATGCTGTTTCCTGAAGCCCTTTCCATCTGGTATGTAAAATCAATCTCGTCACCGGAATGACAGACATCACATTTCTGATTGGAAGTATTTTCCTTTACTCCTGTGATAGCCTGTGTTTCTGACATCCACGCAGGAAAAATTACTCCAACAAAGTTCGTAAAGCTGGTAGAAGTTCCGCCTGCACAAAAGATCAGTTTACCTTTTGAATAGGCATATTTTACTCCGTCCTCGATTTTACCTACTGAAAAAATATGTCCCATCGACATGGAAATGATCTTTACATTATTGTTATTCCCTAATTCGGTGAAGGCAATTTTTACTCCGTTTTGTTCATGATAACCGTCAAGAACTACATTAGAAGCCGCTCTATAGGTTACAAGATTGGCATTATAAGCAACCCCGACCGGTTGTCCCATATTATTTCTTGGAGCTGCCATTGCGGAAGCCATGCTCGTACCGTGGCCGCATTGATCCGCAGGGCCATCATATCCAGCAGAACTCCAAGGCCATACAGAATCTACATACACTCCGTTTTTACTGATGCTTCTACCTGAAGAAAGTCCGTTGTTGAAAGATGATCCCAATAAAGACTGCTCCGGGGAAACTCCGCTGTCGATCACACCAATAGTGATTCCCGCGCCGGTACTGTAGCTCCATGCATTGATGATATTGTGTTTTGTAAATGACCACGGTGCCTTTGCATTGGGAGAAACGGTTGTATAATCTGATGCGCTTAATGCAGTAGATTCAAATCCGCAGCCTGATGACGAGCTGCTTGATTTCGCTGCATTTCCGAATTGTTTTTCATTTTCAAAATACCGGTAATCTGCAGGTTCTACGTAACGGATATTTTTCATCTTGCGTAAAGCAACTATCGTTTCCTGCTTTTCTATCGCGACATCCATCTGGTTGAGATACTGGTCGGATGAAAGGAGAATCCTGTCACTTTTCCCTTCATACTGCTCAATTACTTTCATGATCTCCGCTTCAATTGCTTTGCTGTCAGAAGTCAAACTTCTATCGAAAGACGAGCCAAAACCGATAGAAGCAATTTTATTTCCCTGAAAAATAGCGCTCCATACGAAATGATCGGATGATTCCTTCCATGAAAATCTTCCTTTGGTTTTGGTGATTTCGTTAATTTTCTCGTTGATCTGCCTGGCCGTTAAAGGATCTTTCTGAGTGATCTCAACGTTTGCCGCAGAATTCTGCAGATCGTCTCTGTTACATGCCGTAAAAACAAAGAACAGCATGAATAAGTAAAATACATTTTTCTTCATGTTAAAATAATATTTGATTGGTAAAACCAAGATATCACTTTACATTGAATTACAGAACGTTGAACATTAAATTATGCCTATTTATTGTTATGCTTTAAATAATATCAAACAAAACATACGTTATCATCTGCGGACTCTGCGAATAAGAAAGGCTTTCATTTCTGGAAGCCTTTTTATCTATTGGATTAATTTACTACAAATTTTCTTTCATGAATCAATTCTGCGATGGCCAGCATATCTTCACCGATCAGCCGGTCGTCTTCAAGTTTTGCAACCTTTGAGCGGAGAATTGCATAATTTTCTTCAATAATTTTAGAACATTTTGCAGGTCTTCTGAATTCTAATCCCTGCGCCGCAAACATTAATTCTACCGCCAAAATATTTACCAGATTTCCCAGCACCTGATTAAACTTACGTCCTGAGATACTTCCCATGGAAACGTGATCTTCCTGCCCAAGACTGGTCGGGATCGAATCTGCCGAAGCCGGGAAACACAAGGTTTTATTCTCCGTAACCAATGCCGCAGAAGTATACTGAGGAATCATAAACCCTGAATTCAATCCTGAACTTTCCGTCAACAATCTTGGTAATCCGTATTTCCCTTCCAATAATAAATAACTTCTTCTATCTGAAATATTGCCAAGCTCAGCCGCAGCCAGCGTTGCATAATCCAACGGCAGGGCCATCAGCTGTCCATGGAAATTCCCTCCTGAGATCGACTCTTCAGCACTTAAAACGATCGGGTTATCTGTAACGGAATTCAATTCTGTTTCGGCCATTATTTTAAGATGTTCAAATGCGTTTCTGCTTGCCCCGTGAACCTGGGGAACACATCGCATAGAATACGGGTCCTGAACTCTCTCGCAATCTTCATGCGCCTGCAGGTTTTCCGAACCTTTTAAAAATTTCAGCATTCTTGCGGCTACTTTTTTACTTCCTTCAAAAGGCCTGATCTCGTGAAGCTCCTTTTTAAACGGACTGGCAGATCCTCTGTACGCTTCAAGGCTCATGGCTGCCGTCATATCCGCAAGATCCAGTAAATATCCAAATTTCTCTAGACCTTTAATAGCGTGAGACAAAATAAACTGGGTTCCGTTAATCAGCCCAAGTCCTTCTTTAGGGCCCAATGACAATGGTAAAAGATCGTTTTTATCTAATATTTCAGCCGTATTGAAAATTTCATTTCCAACCCATACTTTTCCTAATCCTAAAAGTGGCAGCACCAAATGTGCCAGCGGTGCCAGATCTCCTGAAGCTCCTACAGATCCCTGCTCAGGAACAACGGGAATAATATCTTTTTCCAGCATGAGAATCATCCTTTCGATGACCTCAAGAGAAACTCCCGAAAAACCTTTCGACAGCGCATGAACCTTCGCGATTATCATGATCTTAGACAATTCTTTATCAATGGGCTTTCCAACGCCTACTGCATGGGAAATAATCAGGTTATACTGCAAAAGTGCAGTTTCATCCGCTGAAATTTTTGTATCACAAAGAGGGCCAAATCCTGTGTTGATCCCATAAACACAACGGTCTGACTCTACAATTTTCTGAACATTCTTTTGTGATTTTAAAATCTGTTCTTTGGCTACTTTATTAAGTTTAGCTTTATTGGGAGTTTTACAGATCTCCAGAACATCATGGAAACTCAAAACATCTACACCGTATATCATTCTCTAAATTTTGTCCTAAAATTACACATTTGGCGATAATTGCGAAAACTAATTTTCCATGATGAAAATTTTCTGAAAACAAGCAGATTAATTTCCTATTTTTACCGCCGAAATAAAAAATTAATATCCTTATGAAACTAAAAACTTTGATGCTTGCATTAGTTCTCGCAAGTACTGCTTCTTTCGCACAGAAAGTAAAATATTCCAAAGAAGAAATCAAAAAGATGGAACAATATCTTTTCAACGAAGGGTTCAATACACCATCTCCTAAAAAGACATCTACTGTTATTCTGAAAGACGGTAGCGTTCACAAAGGTTTTTGCAGTAAAACAGATACCAAAAAAGGACAGATCTTTGAAGTTTCCCTTAAAGACAGCATTACAAAAAAGAGCCAGATTTTTGAAGCAGACCAGATCGCTGAAATGTACATTTACCCAAGTAACGCTGAGAAAATGGCAAAAGTGGCAAAATACATGGGCAACATCAGAAATTACAGCACAAGAAAATTAACCAAAACAACCAACAACGACAGAATCTACTTTGTAAATCAAACCGTTTCGTTGAAAAATAAAAAAGACGAGAAAGAATTCTTAATGCAGGTTATAAATCCCGGATTTGATGATATTATTTCCGTTTATCATGATCCGAGAGCGAAAGAAACAGGGGGTGTTTCATTTGGTTATGGCCCACAGCTTGGAGGTGGTGTGATCAAATCCTTTTATGTAAAAAAAGGTGATAAAGTGCTATGGCTCCACAAAGATGATTTTGAAGACAATTATGACTTTCTTTTCGGCGACAATGCAGAATTCATGAAAAAATATCCTAAAAAATCTGTGGAATGGGATTACTTCAGCTTTCTGGTAAATGAGTACACTGAAATGAGCAACGGATAAAACCGTAAGAAAAATTATACAATAAAAGGCTGCCTGTAAATCGGGCAGCCTTTTGTATGAAAAAAAATTAATTTAAGTTAATACTAAATCCTACACTCGATTATTATTTGTTAAGCCATTTTTTATCTTAAAAACTAAAATAGATGAAATCTCTTAACCAGTCGCGAATTTATATTGTAACTTTATGATATGAAAGAGCACATTGTGAGAGGTTTCAGGTTTGAAACATACAAAGCACCGGAACTATCCGTTTTCGACCGATTGCTGGAGGTTTTTACAGATCTGCTGACTCATACCTCAGGGGATTTTGATGAAGCGATCGACTGGCTCCGAATGCTGGATGAAGAATATCAGCTTACTACACCGGATTATACGATCGATGATTTTATTGAAGACCTTAAAAAGAAGGGATACATCCGTGAAGAAGTTGATTCCAATGGCAACGGAAATGGCATAAGGCTAAGTTCGAAAATGGAGCAGAATATCCGCAAACAGGCTCTCAATCAGATTTTCGGAAATCTTGGAAAAAGCGGGAACGGAAATCATAAAACCAAAAAAAGCGGAGCAGGAGAAGATACGACCGGAGAATTCCGCAATTATAATTTCGGAGATCCTGTAGAGAAGATTTCCATTACTGAAAGTTTAAAAAACGCACAGATCAATAACGGAATCGGAGATTTTCATCTTACGGAAAATGATCTGATTGTGGAAGACAGTATTCATCAGTCTCAGATGAGTACAGTGCTGATGATCGATATCAGCCATAGCATGATTCTGTATGGTGAAGACCGCATAACACCTGCTAAAAAGGTAGCTATGGCTCTTGCGGAACTCATTACAACACGTTATCCGAAAGATACGTTAGATATCATTGTCTTTGGAGATGATGCGTGGCCGGTGAAAATCAAAGAACTCCCTTATTTGCAGGTAGGACCTTATCATACCAATACAGTGGCCGGACTTCAGCTGGCAATGGATATTCTGCGTAGAAAACGGAATACCAATAAACAGATCTTTATGATCACCGACGGAAAACCAAGTTGTGTACGTGAGCCTGACGGTACGTACTATATGAATTCCTATGGACTGGATGAATATGTGGTGCAGAAATGCTATAATATGGCTGCTCAGGCGCGCAGGCTGCATATTCCGATCACCACTTTTATGATTGCTCAGGATCCTTATTTACAGCATTTTGTAAGTGAATTTACGGAAGCCAATCAAGGGAAAGCATTTTATACAGGACTCAACGGTTTAGGACAGATGATTTTTGAAGATTATGAATCCAACCGTAAGAAAAAAATACGTTAACTGATTTTTTAACATTAATCAAATATTATAAATCATATTAATTACAATGACTGCAAAGCCAGATATAAAAACACTAGGTTCGCTGAAAGCATCAGGATACAAAACCAAAAGCATTAAAGACGAGCTGAGAGATAATTTAAGAACTAAAATAAAAAATAAAGAATCGGTATTTGAGGGAATTTTCGGATATGAAAATACAGTGATTCCTCAATTGGAACATGCTATTCTCAGCCGTCACAATATTAACTTACTAGGTTTAAGAGGACAGGCAAAAACCCGACTGGCAAGAATGATGACGAATCTGCTGGATGAGTGGATTCCGTTTGTAGGAGGAAGTGAAATCAATGATGATCCTCTTAATCCTATTTCACGTTATGCAAAAGAGCTGATTGAAGCAGAAAGTGACAATACGCCGATAGAATGGCTTCACCGTGATGAACGGTTTTTTGAAAAACTGGCGACTCCGGATGTGACAGTTGCCGATCTCATCGGTGATGTTGACCCTATCAAAGCTGCCAATCTCAAACTTTCGTATGCAGATGACCGTGTGATTCATTTCGGAATGATTCCGCGTGCGAACCGCAGTATTTTTGTGATTAATGAATTGCCGGATCTTCAGGCGAGAATTCAGGTTTCTTTGTTTAATATTTTACAGGAAGGGGATGTTCAGATCCGTGGGTTCAAGGTGAGAATGCCGCTGGATATCCAGTTTATTTTTACTGCCAACCCCGAAGATTATACCAACAGAGGAAGCATCGTTACTCCATTGAAAGACCGTATAGGATCACAGATTTTGACCCATTATCCGGAAAATATTCATATTGCAAAAGAAATCACCAATTATGAATCCAGTTTAGACAGCCGTCAGAAAAACGGAGTATATGTTCCTGCACTGGCAAAAGACCTTCTCGAGCAGATCGGTTTTGAAGCCCGTGAAAGCGAATATGTAGATTCTAAAAGCGGGGTGAGCGCGCGTATGAGCATTACTGCTTTTGAAAATTTACTGAGTACAGCAGAACGCAGATCTCTGTTAACGGGTGATGAAAAAACTTCTGTTCGATTAAGTGATTTTGCCGGAGTTATTCCTGCGATTACCGGAAAGGTTGAGTTAGTCTATGAAGGTGAACAGGAAGGCGCAGAAGCTGTTGCCCAGCTTTTAATTGATAATGCAATCAGAACTTTATTTACTTCTCATTTCCCGAAAGTTGAAAAACTTGAAAAAAAGAATGCAGACGGCCCATTTAGCAAGATTACAGACTGGTTTTTGGAAGACGATGGTTTCTTGGAAATTACTGATGAATCTGCAGATGAAATGTATGCTAAAAGTTTAAATAAAATCAGTTCGCTCAATGAATTGATAGAAAAATACCAGCCGGATACAAAGCCAGAAGACCTATTGTTTTTGAAAGAATTTATCCTTTGGGGACTGGCAGTCAACAAAAAATTGAATAAAGAAAGGTTCAGGACAGGAATTTTCTTCTCGTAATTTTATTTGAAGCTTTTCCTGCTTTCCGCACTCGCTATTTAATAGATTAGGCTGCGGCGGCTTCGCCGCCGCAGCCTAATCTATTAAATGAGCTCAGACAATTGCTGCAATCAGGGCTAAGGGTTTTAGTCATTCATTTAAATATTAAAGAGTTTAGCAAAGTTAGATCATTATAGCAATAGTAAAATCAAGACTTAATTTTCAAAGCAAAATTCAAAACATAAAAAAAGATGTGGAAAGCAACTCCACATCTTTTTTATTAGCTATAACCGATTCATCATCAAACCTGAATAACTCCCAAATTAAATTTCTCTGTAATCGGAGAATGATTTGCGGCTTCAATTCCCATAGAAATCCATTTTCTGGTATCTACCGGATTAATGATGGCATCTGTCCAAAGTCTTGCAGCTGCATAAGTAGCTTCTGTCTGTTTTTTATACTTTTCTGAAATTGAATCTAAAATTTCTTTATGTTCTTTTTCAGTAATTTCTTTCCCTTGCTTTTTCAACGTAGATTCCTGAATCTGTGCCAACACTTTTGCAGCCTGCGCGCCACCCATTACCGCAAGATCTGCCCATGGCCACGAAACAATCAGACGTGGATCATAAGCCTTTCCGCACATCGCATAATTTCCGGCACCATAGGAATTTCCGGTAATGATCGTGAATTTCGGAACCACAGAATTGGAAACGGCATTCACCATTTTTGCTCCGTCTTTAATGATTCCGCCATGTTCAGATTTCGACCCCACCATAAAACCCGTAACATCCTGCAAGAAAACCAAAGGAATTTTTCTCTGATTACAGTTGGCAATAAATCTTGTCGCCTTATCCGCAGAATCAGAATAAATTACACCTCCGAACTGCATTTCACCTTTCCCGTTTTTCACCAGTTTTCTTTGATTGGCGACAATTCCTACGGACCAGCCGTCGATTCTTGCGGTAGCGCAGATAATACTTTTGCCGTAATCAGGCTTATATTCTTCGTATTCAGAATGATCAACTAAACATTTGATAATATCATATGTATCATATTGTTCTGCTCGTGAAACAGGCATGATTCCGAAAATATTCTCAGGTTTTTCTTTTGGCTGAAAACTTTCTATTCTGTCGAAGCCTGCTTTTTCAGTACTTCCGAGCGACTTCATTATATTTTTGATTCTGTTTAAAGCATCCTTATCATCCTTAGCTTTATAATCCGTCACCCCGGAAATCGAACAGTGTGTGGTTGCTCCGCCCAGCGTTTCATTATCAATAGTTTCTCCAATAGCAGCTTTCACAAGATAACTTCCTGCGAGAAAAATAGATCCCGTTCCCTCAACAATCATTGCTTCATCGCTCATGATCGGAAGATAAGCTCCGCCAGCAACACAACTTCCCATCACAGCTGAAATCTGGATAATTCCGGCAGCACTCATTTTAGCATTATTTCTGAAAATCCTTCCGAACATCTCTTTGTCCGGAAAAATTTCATCCTGCATTGGCAAATAAACACCTGCAGAATCTACAAGATATATAATCGGAAGTCTGTTCTCCATGGCAATTTCCTGAGCTCTGAGATTTTTCTTTCCGGTAATCGGAAACCAGGCCCCGGCTTTTACGGAAGCGTCATTGGCAACAATGATACACTGTCTTCCTGAAACATATCCCATAACCACTACAACACCGCCGCTTGGACAGCCGCCATGGTCTTCGTACATTTCGTATCCGGCAAAAGCACCTATCTCTATGGAATCTGAATCTTTGTCGAGAAGATATTCAATTCTTTCTCTTGCCGTCATTTTTCCTTCATCACGAAGTTTTTGAAGTCTTTTTTCACCACCTCCTTTTTTGATTTCTGAAAACAGTCGATTGATTTCTGATAATTTTAATCTGTTCTGATCTTCTCTTTTGTTGAATTCAATGTCCATAAAAATTTCTATTTTTTCCGTTTAAAGATACTATTTTTGAATGGAATGAAAATTGATGTAAACAATTGTTTAATAAATTGGTTTTCAGAAATTTATGAAATATTTAACAAAATAAATATTTTTTATGGTTCGTAATTTGCTAACTTTACAATAGAGTAAGTGAGAGTGAAATCTCATACTTATTCTAGTTCCTAGTTTATTTTTTTAATAGTTTATTATTTGAAGGCCCTGAAAGTTGAATAAATTTTCAGGGTTTTTGTATTTATATAGTAATAATGCGCTGAAAAACTAAATTTCTCAAAAAAAACAATTGCTTTATTATAAATTATTATCCAACTTGTAAAACCTATTTGTAAATTTGCAAAAATATTTTTAAGAAGATAGGATATGCATAAATTGGCTCTTTTCAGATTGCATTTGATTGTGTTTTTATGGGGATTTACGGCAATTTTGGGAAAACTGATTCATGCAAACGCAGAAATTCTCGTTTTTTACCGAATGTTATTTGCGGCGATATGTCTTTTTGTGTACATCCGTATTTTCAAAAAAGAAAGTATTAAGGTTTCAAAGAAAGTATTTTTTCAGTTGGCCGCAATTGGATTTTCCATGGCGCTGCACTGGTATTGCTTCTTTCATTCCATTAAGATATCAAATGTTTCGATTGCGCTTAGTTGCCTTTCATTATCAACATTATTTGCTTCGATTCTGGAACCTTTGATTTTTAAAAGAAAGATTGATATTTCGGAAGTCGTGATGGGGGTTGTGATTGTCGCCTGTATATTATTGATATTTAAAACTGAATTTCAATATAAAGAAGGAATCTTTTATGGTGTTCTATGTGCCGTTTTCGGAACTATATTTTCTGTTTTCAATGGAAAAATGTTTGGAAAGACCAGTTCAGGAAACATCATTTTTTATGAAATATTCTCCGGATGGTTTATAATTATGGTGATTTATCTGTTTACAGGACAATTTTTTCACTTAAATGAAATAAGTTACCGTGATATTGCGTTAATATGCTTGTTAGCAAGTGTTTTCACAGCTTTTCCGATGCTGGAATCGGTGAATCTCATGAAATATATTTCGCCTTTTACACTAATTTTAACAGTTAATTTAGAACCGGTTTACGGAATTATACTAGCTTTTTTTATCTTTGGAGAATCAGAACATATGAGTCCTGTTTTTTATGTGGCTTCAGGAGTTATGATACTGGCAATCATTGCCAACGGATTAATAAAAGCTAAGAAACAAAAAACTTTAAATTAAGCATCAATTTATATGATGAAAAAATATTTTTTACTTGTATTTTGTCTGACCTTCGGGATATCTCAATCCCAGATCATCAGGAAATATTCTAATGAATTTTTGAATATCGGAGCAGGAGCGCGAGGTTTAGCAATGGGAGGAGCTGTAGTTTCCAACCAGGATGATGTCTATTCTCCAATGTGGAATCCGGCAGGCCTTATGACTATCGAAAGAGACTGGCAGGGCGCAGCAATGCACGCAGAATACTTTGAATCCATCGCCAAATATGATTACTTAGCGTATGCTAAAGTCTTGGAAACTGGTGTTTTTGGAGTATCTGTGGTAAGATTGGGAGTTGACAATATCTTAAACACAACGCAATTAATTGATACGGAAGGAAATATTGATTACGACAAAATCACGAAATTTTCTCAGTCAGATTACGCTGCAATTCTTTCTTACGCCTTTAATCCGGGAGGAAATACGAAACTGGATGTCGGTATTAATGCCAAGATTGTTTACAGAAATGTCGGGAAATTTGCCAACGGCTATGGTTTTGGTTTTGATATCGGTGCGATCTATAAAATGGACAACGGTTGGAAATTAGGCGGTATGCTGAGAGATGCCACTACTACAGTGAACTTCTGGAGTGTCAATCAGAAAGAGCTTTCAACAATTGTAAACGGGGAAGAATTCAACCCTGCGCCAAAAGATAAAATGGAGCTTACGATGCCTAAATTAAATGTTGGCGCAAGTAAACTGTTTGAAATCAACAGCAGCGTATATGTATTGCCCGAAGCCGGAATCAACGTAGATTTTGCTAAAACAGCAGCTTTGGTTTCCACAGATTTCGCAAGTCTAACGCCTTATGCCGGAGCGGAATTGGGCTATCAGAAAATGATTTTTGTGAGATTGGGTGTCAACAGGTTCCAGTCCATTACTGATATTGAAGACCTTAGGAGAAAAGTATCCTTTCAGCCCAGTGCCGGGATCGGAATCAAATACAGAGGTCTTACCTTAGATTATGCTATTACCAACTCAGGAATCGGCGGATCAAATTTTTATTCCAACTTTTTTTCCCTGAAACTGGATATGGGGCAATTTAGAAATGATTAATTTAATTAAAAATGAAAAAACTTACACTTGTTATACTAACAGCCTGCTCAATGCTAGCTTTCGGACAAAAGGTTTCCGATTATAAATACATCTCACTTCCCGTGAAATTTGAAACTTTTAAGGAAGATTTCGGATTAGCTGATTTGCTGACCAAAATTTTAAGAAGTAAGAATTATACCGTAATCCCATCCGACAAATTACAGTGGCCGTCGGAAGCACAGGCTAATCCCTGCAATGTTTTAATGGCTGATGTAGTAAATGACAGTGGCTTTTTGAGAAATAAAGTATTGCTCCAGTTCAAAGACTGTAATAGCAAAGTAATATCGTCAGCGAAAGGAGCTTCCAATATAAAAGATTTCAAGGAAGGTTATCAGGATGCGTTGAAGCAGACTTTTGTATCGGTTTCTCCCGCTAATCCGGTAAACAATCAGACTGTCGCTCAGACAGGCGTTCAGGAAACGGCGGTTTCGGCTCAGCCTTCTTCAGCAGTAACCGATAACTCTGCTGTACGATTTAGTAATGGTAAAATTGATCTTCAGAAAGTTCAGATTGATAATACTCAATTTATTTTAGTGAATTCAGGTAGCTCCTCACCATTCGCTACTTTTAAAACAACAACAAAAAGTGATGTTTTCAGAGTGAAATTGCAAAACGGAGATGCAACTTTAGGTTATTATGAGAATGGAAATATCGTGATCGAAACTCCACAGCCGAGCGGAGAGTATATCAAAGAGATTTTTGTAAAGAAATAATTATAAAAAGGTTGCAAATTAATTTTTTCCAGTCTTTTTTTATTCACTATGAAAAAACTCCCAAACAATCTTCGCCTTACTTTTCCCTAAAATCTCCTCCAGTGTTTCCAGGCTAGATTCTTTAATTCTTTTTACAGATTTTAATTTAGATAAAAGCAGTTCAATCGTCTTACCCCCAACACCAGGAATTTCCTCAAGCTCAGATTTTATGGTTGAATTTTTTCTTCTCGTTCTGTGATGTTTTACCCCAAATCGGTGGGCTTCATCCCTAACCCTTTGCAGAATTTTCAGTGTTTCAGATTTTTTATCAAGATATAAAGGAATAGAATCTTCAGGAAAGAAAATCTCTTCCAATCTCTTGGCAATTCCCACAATAGTAATTTTACCGTATAGACCCAGTAAACGTAAACTTTTTACAGCTGAAGAAAGCTGTCCTTTTCCACCATCAATAAGAATCAGCTGGGGTAAATTTTCACCTTCATCCAAAAGCCTTTTGTAACGGCGATAGATCACTTCTTCCATAGTAGCAAAGTCGTTCGCTCCTTCCACGGTTTTAGGGTGAAAGATTCTGTAATCGGCCTTACTGGGCTTTCCGTCTTTGAAAACAACGCATGCGGAAACGGGATTCGTACCCTGAATATTCGAGTTATCAAAGCCTTCAATATGACGCGGCTCAACAGGCATTCTAAGCAGTTTCTGCATTTCTGCCATTATTCGGTTCGTATGCCTTTCCGGGTCTATGATCTGCACCTGCTTTAATTTTTCAAGACGATATTCTTTCGCATTTTTTTCGGAAAGTTCAACAATACGCTTTTTATCTCCCACTTTAGGAACAATAAGTTTTACGTTGGGGATTTCAATGGGCAAATGGAATGGTAGCAGCACTTCCTTTGAATTTGAATCAAACTTTTGCCGGATCTCAATTAAAGCCTGTTCCATGATTTCATCATCCGTTTCCTCAAGGACTTTCTTAATCTCAGTCGTAAAGCTCTGAATGATATTTCCGTTTCTGATCTTAAAAAAGTTGACATAAGCAGCCGTCTCATCGCTCGTCATTCCGAAAACATCAACATCATCAATGCTCGGATTTACAACCGTATTCTTTGCTTGATAATCTTCAAGAGCATCCAGCCTTTCCTTTACAATTTGTGCATTTTCAAACTGCAGATTCGTTGCATATTTCATCATCTGGTTCATCAGATAATCTTTTGCTTTTCGGAAATCTCCTTTTATAATTCCACGGATAGCATCGATCTTCTCGTCATAATCTTCTTTACCTTCTAAGCCTTCACAGGGGCCTTCACAATTTTTAATATGATATTCCAGACAGACTTTATATTTTCCTTCTTCGATTTTGGAGGGAGCCAGATTCAGATTACAGGTTCTAAGCTTGTATATATGTTTTATAGTATCCAGCAGTATCTTAGCCGGACGTACTTTGGCATAAGGGCCATAATATTCCGATCCATCCCTTATTTTTGTCCTTGTTAGAAAGATTCTCGGAAAATCTTCATTCTTTATACAGATCCATGGATAGGTTTTGTCATCCTTCAGCATTACATTATAAAAAGGCTGATGTTCTTTGATCAGATTATTTTCCAGTAGTAGAGCATCATACTCACTATTTACAATGGTCGTTTCCAGACGCTGAATTTTTCCTACCATTATTCTGGTTCTGTAGCCAGAAAGATTTCTATTAAAATAAGAAAGGACTCTTTTCTTAAGATTTTTTGCCTTGCCCACATATAACAGCTGATCTTTTTTATCATAATAGCGATAAACACCGGGTTCAGATGGTAAAGTTTTGAGCTGTAATTCTAAAGAAGGATTCATATAACAAAATTACGGAATTTAAAGCCATAAAAAAAGACATAAAATTATTACGGATTAGAATTTATATTAAACAAAATGATTCTAAATCAAATTAGAAATATCTATTATCCAGAATTATTTTATTATACTTCATTCATTTTTAATTAGCAGTATATCTTTAATTTTTTTCAGGAGCTTACTCTCGCTATCCGCTTATACTCCTCACGCCGATGCTTT
Organism: Chryseobacterium lineare; assembly: GCF_977014045.1. NCBI lineage: Bacteria > Pseudomonadati > Bacteroidota > Flavobacteriia > Flavobacteriales > Weeksellaceae > Chryseobacterium > Chryseobacterium lineare. The sequence continues at coordinate 2,678,986 of NZ_CDRNIQ010000001.1, forward strand.
CCGACACCTGACCCAACGGCCTTCGCTACCCGTTGCGGGGTAACCGCTTCTATCGAGGCTAGGGTGGCAGTCCGTAAACTATAAATATTGATTTCCTTAAGAAAAAACAATCAGCTTTTTAGGCGCTGACCATTTCATTCAGCAAATAAATCCGACATTTTTCTGTAGCTTTTTTCGCTTATAGCTATAGTTTAGTTTATTCAACTATCATCTTTGGTTCAGTTCAGGATCGTTTTATTCAGATTCGCATTGTGTGTTAGCAGAATAAAGGGAGTAGAGCGCGTTAAGATGCAGAATGTAGAGGTGTGAGGTTGAAGATGATGGGATATAGGGAATACAGGATTGTGGGTATCGGGGTGTGGGAGTCTTGTTCTAAAAAAGGAGAAGGCTTTTTGGGGATATATGATATTTTAGAGTATGGTAAAAACAAAAAAGTCTCACAGAGTATTCTGTGAGACTTTAAATAAAAACTGGCGGCGACCTACTCTCCCGCGTTAGCAGTACCATCGGCGCTGGTGGGCTTAACTTCTGTGTTCGGAATGGGAACAGGTGAGCCCCACCGCTAAAACCACCCTAAAAGTTGTATATAGCTGTAGGCAGTAGGCTATAAGCTTTAGGCTTACAGCGTAAAGCATACTGCTTTTTATCGGTAAATTTCATCACAAAGGCAAAACCAGTATTCGCACTTATAAGGCTTGGCTTACAGCATATTGCTTTAAGCTTACTGCAACCTTATAGGCTATAAATCTACGGGTAATTAGTACTACTCGGCTATGACATTACTGTCTTTACACCTGTAGCCTATCAACGTGGTCATCTCCCACGACCCTTAAAAGATGTCTCATCTTGAGGCGAGTTTCACACTTATATGCTTTCAGTGTTTATCTCTTCCAAACATAGCTACTCAGCGGTGCACCTGGCGGTACAACTGATACACCAGAGGTTTGTTCAATTCGGTCCTCTCGTACTAGAATCAAGCCCTCTCAAACATCTAACGCCCGCAATAGATAGAGACCGAACTGTCTCACGACGTTCTGAACCCAGCTCGCGTGCCACTTTAATGGGCGAACAGCCCAACCCTTGGGACCTTCTCCAGCCCCAGGATGTGACGAGCCGACATCGAGGTGCCGAACCTCCCCGTCGATGTGAGCTCTTGGGGGAGACTAGCCTGTTATCCCCGGAGTACCTTTTATCCTATGAGCGATGGCCCTTCCATACGGAACCACCGGATCACTATGTCCTGCTTTCGCACCTGATCGACTTGTTGGTCTCACAGTCAAGCACCCTTATGCCATTACACTCTACGCACGGTTACCAAGCGTGCTGAGGGTACCTTTGAAAGCCTCCGTTACTCTTTTGGAGGCGACCACCCCAGTCAAACTACCCACCACGCAATGTCCTTCTGAAAGAAGTTAGGCTCCAAGTAAGTAAAGGGTGGTATTTCAACGTCGGCTCCACCAACACTAGCGTGCCGGCTTCAAAGCCTCCCACCTATCCTACACATTACTTACTCAAAGTCAATACGAAGTTATAGTAAAGGTTCACAGGGTCTTTTCGTCCCATTGCGGGTAATCGGCATCTTCACCGATACTACAATTTCACCGAGCTCGTGGCTGAGACAGTGCCCAGATCGTTACACCATTCGTGCAGGTCGGAACTTACCCGACAAGGAATTTCGCTACCTTAGGACCGTTATAGTTACGGCCGCCGTTTACTGGGGCTTCAGTCAAACGCTTCGCTTACGCTAACGCCCTTCCTTAACCTTCCAGCACCGGGCAGGTGTCAGACCCTATACAGCATCTTTCGATTTAGCAGAGTCCTGTGTTTTTGATAAACAGTCGCCTGGGCCTCTTCACTGCGGCCAACATTGCTGTTGGCGTCTCTTCTTCCGAAGTTACGAGACTATTTTGCCTAGTTCCTTAGCCACGACTCACTCGAGCACCTTAGGATTCTCTCCTCGACCACCTGTGTCGGTTTTGGTACGGGTTGCTTCACTTCGGCTTTTCTTGGATCCGATTTCACTATAACAGCTTCGCCCGAAGGCTAGGCCTTGACACTTCCGTCCGTCTTCAATAGCTACGTCGAACCGTCCCCTTTTTAGTGTGAGCAAGTATGGGAATATTAACCCATTGTCCATCCACTTCCCCTTTCGGGTGCGCGTTAGGTCCCGACTAACCCTCAGCTGATTAGCATGGCTGAGGAAACCTTAGTCTTTCGGTGAGGGGGTTTCTCGCCCCCTTTATCGTTACTTATGCCTACATTTTCTTTTCTATAAGCTCCACCAAGCCTCACGACTCAGCTTCTACGCCGATAGAATGCTCTCCTACCAGATATAATTAATTATAAATCCATAGCTTCGGTATTCTGTTTATGCCCGATTATTATCCATGCCGGACCGCTCGACTAGTGAGCTGTTACGCACTCTTTAAATGAATGGCTGCTTCCAAGCCAACATCCTAGCTGTCAATGCAGTCCAACCGCGTTGCTTCAACTTAACAGAAATTTGGGGACCTTAGCTGTTGGTCTGGGTTCTTTCCCTCTCGGACATGGACCTTAGCACCCATGCCCTCACTGCCGACCATCATTTATTAGCATTCGGAGTTTGTCAGGAATTGGTAGGCGATGAAACCCCCGCATCCAATCAGTAGCTCTACCTCTAATAAACTATAAATCGACGCTGCACCTAAATGCATTTCGGAGAGTACGAGCTATCTCCCAGTTTGATTGGCCTTTCACCCCTACCCACAGGTCATCCGAAGACTTTTCAACGTCAACCGGTTCGGTCCTCCACTTTGTGTTACCAAAGCTTCAACCTGCCCATGGGTAGATCACAAGGTTTCGCGTCTAATCCTACTAACTATGCGCCCTATTCAGACTCGCTTTCGCTCCGGCTCCGGACCTGAAGTCCTTAACCTCGCTAGTAAAATTAACTCGTAGGCTCATTATGCAAAAGGCACGCCGTCACAGAATTAATCTGCTCCGACCGCTTGTAGGCGTACGGTTTCAGGTTCTATTTCACCCTTCTATTCGAAGTGCTTTTCACCTTTCCTTCACAGTACTTGTTCACTATCGGTCTTTCAGGAGTATTTAGCCTTGGAGGATGGTCCCCCCATATTCAGACAGGATTTCACGTGTCCCGCCCTACTCATTTATCATCTATATATGCCTTTCAAATACGGGGCTATCACCCTCTATGGCTGTTCTTTCCAGAACATTCTTCTAAACATATAAAGACTTTTGGGCTAATCCGCTTTCGCTCGCCACTACTTACGGAATCTCTTCGATTTCTTTTCCTCCGGGTACTTAGATGTTTCAGTTCTCCGGGTTTGCTTCCCCTAAGGGATGACAGGTCTTCAACCTGACGGGTTGCCCCATTCGGACATCTGCGGATCAATTCGTGTGTGCCAATCCCCGCAGCTTTTCGCAGCTTACCACGTCCTTCTTCGCCTCTGAAAGCCTAGGCATCCGCCATACGCCCTTAACGATTTCTTTCCTATTTTTAGGTTACTCAAGCACTTATAAGTGCTCGGTTTTCTCTTTGTGATGTCTTTACCGGTAATGTCAATGATCTTTATGCTTGTAATCCTGTAATCAAGTAAAATGTACTAATGACGGCTCCGTCATTATGTAGATATACAATTTCTTTTATTACACTCTTACAATTATACTCTGTACTTACGTACATCATATAATATGTGGAGAATAAGGGAGTCGAACCCTTGACCTCCTGCGTGCAAGGCAGGCGCTCTAGCCAGCTGAGCTAATTCCCCGCTAGTGTAGATGTTAGTAGTTAGAAGTTAGAGATTAGTTAAAACTAACTTCTAATTTCTAGATTCTAACCTCTATATAATTAGTAGTCTCGGGCAGGCTCGAACTGCCGACCTCTACATTATCAGTGTAGCGCTCTAACCAGCTGAGCTACGAGACTTCATCTAATTTTAAATTTTAAATTTTGAATTTTAAATTAATTTTCAAATCTAAAATCTATCATTTATAATCTAAAATCTCTTCCTCCCTTTTACTAATTTCTAGTGGGTTTGTATTTTTAATATAAGCAACCAATAAAAAACTAAAGCTTTACTTTAAGTAAGTACAATGTATCTTGCGATACTTTTTTTGTTTATCGTCAATAGACGCTCTAAAATGAGATGTTCCAGCCGCACCTTCCGGTACGGCTACCTTGTTACGACTTAGCCCTAGTTACCTGTTTTACCCTAGGCAGCTCCTTTTACGGTCACCGACTTCAGGTACCCCAGACTTCCATGGCTTGACGGGCGGTGTGTACAAGGCCCGGGAACGTATTCACCGCGCCATGGCTGATGCGCGATTACTAGCGATTCCAGCTTCATAGAGTCGAGTTGCAGACTCCAATCCGAACTGAGACCGGCTTTCGAGATTCGCATCACATCGCTGTGTAGCTGCCCTCTGTACCGGCCATTGTATTACGTGTGTGGCCCAAGGCGTAAGGGCCGTGATGATTTGACGTCATCCCCACCTTCCTCTCTACTTGCGTAGGCAGTCTTACTAGAGTCCTCAACTTAATGGTAGCAACTAGTAACAGGGGTTGCGCTCGTTGCAGGACTTAACCTAACACCTCACGGCACGAGCTGACGACAACCATGCAGCACCTTGAAAATTGTCCGAAGAAAAACCCATTTCTGAGCCTGTCAATTCCCATTTAAGCCTTGGTAAGGTTCCTCGCGTATCATCGAATTAAACCACATAATCCACCGCTTGTGCGGGCCCCCGTCAATTCCTTTGAGTTTCATTCTTGCGAACGTACTCCCCAGGTGGCTAACTTATCACTTTCGCTTAGTCTCTGAACCCGAAAGCCCAAAAACGAGTTAGCATCGTTTACGGCGTGGACTACCAGGGTATCTAATCCTGTTCGCTCCCCACGCTTTCGTCCATCAGCGTCAGTTAAGACATAGTGACCTGCCTTCGCAATTGGTGTTCTAAGTAATATCTATGCATTTCACCGCTACACTACTTATTCCAGCCACTTCTACCTTACTCAAGACCCGCAGTATCAATGGCAGTTTCACAGTTAAGCTGTGAGATTTCACCACTGACTTACGGATCCGCCTACGGACCCTTTAAACCCAATAAATCCGGATAACGCTTGCACCCTCCGTATTACCGCGGCTGCTGGCACGGAGTTAGCCGGTGCTTATTCGTACAGTACCTTCAGCTATCTACACGTAGATAGGTTTATCCCTGTACAAAAGAAGTTTACAACCCATAGGGCCGTCGTCCTTCACGCGGGATGGCTGGATCAGGCGCTAACCCATTGTCCAATATTCCTCACTGCTGCCTCCCGTAGGAGTCTGGTCCGTGTCTCAGTACCAGTGTGGGGGATCACCCTCTCAGGCCCCCTAAAGATCATCGACTTGGTGAGCCGTTACCTCACCAACTATCTAATCTTGCGCGTGCCCATCTCTATCCACCTCAGTTTTCAATAATAAATGATGCCATCTATTATATTATGGAGTATTAATCTTCCTTTCGAAAGGCTATCCCCCTGATAAAGGCAGGTTGCACACGTGTTCCGCACCCGTACGCCGCTCTCAAGATCCCGAAAGATCTCTACCGCTCAGCTTGCATGTGTTAGGCCTCCCGCTAGCGTTCATCCTGAGCCAGGATCAAACTCTCCATTGTATGTTTGTTCTTGACTCACTCAAAGTTTTTTAACGCTTTAGTTTTTCCTTACTTGGTTGTTATATTGTATGTCAATGATCTTCAAATCTTCCGCTTCATACTCCGCTACTTTCTCTGTCAGTTTCACGCCGTATTTGCGAGTGCAAAAGTAATAAATTATTTCTTATCAACCAAATGTTTTTTAAAGAATTTTTAACAACCCTAATCTCCATTCAAACATCCGTCAAACCTACTCCTGCGCTCCCGTTTTATCGGGACTGCAAAGATACTAATCTTTTTTATTCTCACAAATATTTTCTTAAAAAAATTCATGAACTAAATCCGACTTTTAAAAGTATCCTTATTAAATATAAAGGAGTTCTTTCTAATTTATCCGCTCTTCTTAAAAGCTCTTCTGCGCTTACTGAGATACTCTCGTTTTCAGTGGGGCAAAAGTAGTTCTTTTATCCCCTATAATCCTAATTTATTTAAGACAAAATTGGCTCTATGATTAGGCTTGTGGAAAATAACAGGTATAATACACTATTATCTAAACGGTTATCTTAATATTATAGTTATCCACATTAAACGATTACGAATCGATTAAATAATTAAATAAGAATTTGTGTGGAAAAATAATACCAAAAAACAACGAATTCCAGGTAATAGAAGATGAAAATAGCATTGAAAAAAGTGAAAGTATTTTCGTGTATAAAGACTATGGTTACACAAGTAGGATGATTCGCATGGTGTTCTATTCAAAAACAGTCAAGAATTTTCGGTAGATTTTATATTTAATAATTTTACTAGATTTTACAACTAGCAAAAATAATTCAATATGTATAAGGTATGTGAAAGAGAACGTTTTTGCAAGTTTTGTTATTATTTGGGATATTCAAACTCAGGAATGAGCATAAGATTACAATATTCCGTAATGGTACAGGGTAATACAGATCGGGATATTAAAATTCAAGCGACAAATATAGTAATTGATTACTGGTATTGTGTTGAAATAAAAAATGTAGGTTAGAATTTATAGCGTAGATGTATCATATAGAAAGATAAAGTTGACTAAATATAAATAAGAATAAATATGAAAATATTATTCAGTTGATTGAATACAATCCAAAAAAATAAGGATTGATGAAAAAAAATTAAGTAAACTGGTTTAGTAACAACGAGGATATTGCCGGTGATTTATTGAATTTATTCCTCTGAATAAGATCATAAATCCGGGTATTCTAAAATGGTGGTGTTTGACCGATGGCTAATTATTAATCCTATACTATAAGACATTCTACTATCATAAAGCCTGAGAACAACAATCAGCCAGCAGCTTACGGTAGAGATAATAAACCATATGCAAAACAGATGGCTACACAAAGAGTCAAATTAATCTGAAGAGAAAATGACTGTATCTCATTTTACCTAATCTGCTTTCCGAAGTTTTTTATCCTGGATAAGATAGTGGCTAGCACTAAACGAGCTAAAAAAATCTATCACATCTTAAATTTTATAAAATCCGACATTTTTCTGTAGCTTTTTTCGCTTATAGCTATAGTTTAGTTTATTCAACTATCATCTTTGGTTCAGTTCAGGATCGTTTTATTCAGATTCGCATTGTGTGTTAGCAGAATAAAGGGAGTAGAGCGCGTTAAGATGCAGAATGTAGAGGTGTGAGGTTGAAGATGATGGGATATAGGGAATACAGGATTGTGGGTATCGGGGTGTGGGAGTCTTGTTCTAAAAAAGGAGAAGGCTTTTTGGGGATATATGATATTTTAGAGTATGGTAAAAACAAAAAAGTCTCACAGAGTATTCTGTGAGACTTTAAATAAAAACTGGCGGCGACCTACTCTCCCGCGTTAGCAGTACCATCGGCGCTGGTGGGCTTAACTTCTGTGTTCGGAATGGGAACAGGTGAGCCCCACCGCTAAAACCACCCTAAAAGTTGTATATAGCTGTAGGCAGTAGGCTATAAGCTTTAGGCTTACAGCGTAAAGCATACTGCTTTTTATCGGTAAATTTCATCACAAAGGCAAAACCAGTATTCGCACTTATAAGGCTTGGCTTACAGCATATTGCTTTAAGCTTACTGCAACCTTATAGGCTATAAATCTACGGGTAATTAGTACTACTCGGCTATGACATTACTGTCTTTACACCTGTAGCCTATCAACGTGGTCATCTCCCACGACCCTTAAAAGATGTCTCATCTTGAGGCGAGTTTCACACTTATATGCTTTCAGTGTTTATCTCTTCCAAACATAGCTACTCAGCGGTGCACCTGGCGGTACAACTGATACACCAGAGGTTTGTTCAATTCGGTCCTCTCGTACTAGAATCAAGCCCTCTCAAACATCTAACGCCCGCAATAGATAGAGACCGAACTGTCTCACGACGTTCTGAACCCAGCTCGCGTGCCACTTTAATGGGCGAACAGCCCAACCCTTGGGACCTTCTCCAGCCCCAGGATGTGACGAGCCGACATCGAGGTGCCGAACCTCCCCGTCGATGTGAGCTCTTGGGGGAGACTAGCCTGTTATCCCCGGAGTACCTTTTATCCTATGAGCGATGGCCCTTCCATACGGAACCACCGGATCACTATGTCCTGCTTTCGCACCTGATCGACTTGTTGGTCTCACAGTCAAGCACCCTTATGCCATTACACTCTACGCACGGTTACCAAGCGTGCTGAGGGTACCTTTGAAAGCCTCCGTTACTCTTTTGGAGGCGACCACCCCAGTCAAACTACCCACCACGCAATGTCCTTCTGAAAGAAGTTAGGCTCCAAGTAAGTAAAGGGTGGTATTTCAACGTCGGCTCCACCAACACTAGCGTGCCGGCTTCAAAGCCTCCCACCTATCCTACACATTACTTACTCAAAGTCAATACGAAGTTATAGTAAAGGTTCACAGGGTCTTTTCGTCCCATTGCGGGTAATCGGCATCTTCACCGATACTACAATTTCACCGAGCTCGTGGCTGAGACAGTGCCCAGATCGTTACACCATTCGTGCAGGTCGGAACTTACCCGACAAGGAATTTCGCTACCTTAGGACCGTTATAGTTACGGCCGCCGTTTACTGGGGCTTCAGTCAAACGCTTCGCTTACGCTAACGCCCTTCCTTAACCTTCCAGCACCGGGCAGGTGTCAGACCCTATACAGCATCTTTCGATTTAGCAGAGTCCTGTGTTTTTGATAAACAGTCGCCTGGGCCTCTTCACTGCGGCCAACATTGCTGTTGGCGTCTCTTCTTCCGAAGTTACGAGACTATTTTGCCTAGTTCCTTAGCCACGACTCACTCGAGCACCTTAGGATTCTCTCCTCGACCACCTGTGTCGGTTTTGGTACGGGTTGCTTCACTTCGGCTTTTCTTGGATCCGATTTCACTATAACAGCTTCGCCCGAAGGCTAGGCCTTGACACTTCCGTCCGTCTTCAATAGCTACGTCGAACCGTCCCCTTTTTAGTGTGAGCAAGTATGGGAATATTAACCCATTGTCCATCCACTTCCCCTTTCGGGTGCGCGTTAGGTCCCGACTAACCCTCAGCTGATTAGCATGGCTGAGGAAACCTTAGTCTTTCGGTGAGGGGGTTTCTCGCCCCCTTTATCGTTACTTATGCCTACATTTTCTTTTCTATAAGCTCCACCAAGCCTCACGACTCAGCTTCTACGCCGATAGAATGCTCTCCTACCAGATATAATTAATTATAAATCCATAGCTTCGGTATTCTGTTTATGCCCGATTATTATCCATGCCGGACCGCTCGACTAGTGAGCTGTTACGCACTCTTTAAATGAATGGCTGCTTCCAAGCCAACATCCTAGCTGTCAATGCAGTCCAACCGCGTTGCTTCAACTTAACAGAAATTTGGGGACCTTAGCTGTTGGTCTGGGTTCTTTCCCTCTCGGACATGGACCTTAGCACCCATGCCCTCACTGCCGACCATCATTTATTAGCATTCGGAGTTTGTCAGGAATTGGTAGGCGATGAAACCCCCGCATCCAATCAGTAGCTCTACCTCTAATAAACTATAAATCGACGCTGCACCTAAATGCATTTCGGAGAGTACGAGCTATCTCCCAGTTTGATTGGCCTTTCACCCCTACCCACAGGTCATCCGAAGACTTTTCAACGTCAACCGGTTCGGTCCTCCACTTTGTGTTACCAAAGCTTCAACCTGCCCATGGGTAGATCACAAGGTTTCGCGTCTAATCCTACTAACTATGCGCCCTATTCAGACTCGCTTTCGCTCCGGCTCCGGACCTGAAGTCCTTAACCTCGCTAGTAAAATTAACTCGTAGGCTCATTATGCAAAAGGCACGCCGTCACAGAATTAATCTGCTCCGACCGCTTGTAGGCGTACGGTTTCAGGTTCTATTTCACCCTTCTATTCGAAGTGCTTTTCACCTTTCCTTCACAGTACTTGTTCACTATCGGTCTTTCAGGAGTATTTAGCCTTGGAGGATGGTCCCCCCATATTCAGACAGGATTTCACGTGTCCCGCCCTACTCATTTATCATCTATATATGCCTTTCAAATACGGGGCTATCACCCTCTATGGCTGTTCTTTCCAGAACATTCTTCTAAACATATAAAGACTTTTGGGCTAATCCGCTTTCGCTCGCCACTACTTACGGAATCTCTTCGATTTCTTTTCCTCCGGGTACTTAGATGTTTCAGTTCTCCGGGTTTGCTTCCCCTAAGGGATGACAGGTCTTCAACCTGACGGGTTGCCCCATTCGGACATCTGCGGATCAATTCGTGTGTGCCAATCCCCGCAGCTTTTCGCAGCTTACCACGTCCTTCTTCGCCTCTGAAAGCCTAGGCATCCGCCATACGCCCTTAACGATTTCTTTCCTATTTTTAGGTTACTCAAGCACTTATAAGTGCTCGGTTTTCTCTTTGTGATGTCTTTACCGGTAATGTCAATGATCTTTATGCTTGTAATCCTGTAATCAAGTAAAATGTACTAATGACGGCTCCGTCATTATGTAGATATACAATTTCTTTTATTACACTCTTACAATTATACTCTGTACTTACGTACATCATATAATATGTGGAGAATAAGGGAGTCGAACCCTTGACCTCCTGCGTGCAAGGCAGGCGCTCTAGCCAGCTGAGCTAATTCCCCGCTAGTGTAGATGTTAGTAGTTAGAAGTTAGAGATTAGTTAAAACTAACTTCTAATTTCTAGATTCTAACCTCTATATAATTAGTAGTCTCGGGCAGGCTCGAACTGCCGACCTCTACATTATCAGTGTAGCGCTCTAACCAGCTGAGCTACGAGACTTCATCTAATTTTAAATTTTAAATTTTGAATTTTAAATTAATTTTCAAATCTAAAATCTATCATTTATAATCTAAAATCTCTTCCTCCCTTTTACTAATTTCTAGTGGGTTTGTATTTTTAATATAAGCAACCAATAAAAAACTAAAGCTTTACTTTAAGTAAGTACAATGTATCTTGCGATACTTTTTTTGTTTATCGTCAATAGACGCTCTAAAATGAGATGTTCCAGCCGCACCTTCCGGTACGGCTACCTTGTTACGACTTAGCCCTAGTTACCTGTTTTACCCTAGGCAGCTCCTTTTACGGTCACCGACTTCAGGTACCCCAGACTTCCATGGCTTGACGGGCGGTGTGTACAAGGCCCGGGAACGTATTCACCGCGCCATGGCTGATGCGCGATTACTAGCGATTCCAGCTTCATAGAGTCGAGTTGCAGACTCCAATCCGAACTGAGACCGGCTTTCGAGATTCGCATCACATCGCTGTGTAGCTGCCCTCTGTACCGGCCATTGTATTACGTGTGTGGCCCAAGGCGTAAGGGCCGTGATGATTTGACGTCATCCCCACCTTCCTCTCTACTTGCGTAGGCAGTCTTACTAGAGTCCTCAACTTAATGGTAGCAACTAGTAACAGGGGTTGCGCTCGTTGCAGGACTTAACCTAACACCTCACGGCACGAGCTGACGACAACCATGCAGCACCTTGAAAATTGTCCGAAGAAAAACCCATTTCTGAGCCTGTCAATTCCCATTTAAGCCTTGGTAAGGTTCCTCGCGTATCATCGAATTAAACCACATAATCCACCGCTTGTGCGGGCCCCCGTCAATTCCTTTGAGTTTCATTCTTGCGAACGTACTCCCCAGGTGGCTAACTTATCACTTTCGCTTAGTCTCTGAACCCGAAAGCCCAAAAACGAGTTAGCATCGTTTACGGCGTGGACTACCAGGGTATCTAATCCTGTTCGCTCCCCACGCTTTCGTCCATCAGCGTCAGTTAAGACATAGTGACCTGCCTTCGCAATTGGTGTTCTAAGTAATATCTATGCATTTCACCGCTACACTACTTATTCCAGCCACTTCTACCTTACTCAAGACCCGCAGTATCAATGGCAGTTTCACAGTTAAGCTGTGAGATTTCACCACTGACTTACGGATCCGCCTACGGACCCTTTAAACCCAATAAATCCGGATAACGCTTGCACCCTCCGTATTACCGCGGCTGCTGGCACGGAGTTAGCCGGTGCTTATTCGTACAGTACCTTCAGCTATCTACACGTAGATAGGTTTATCCCTGTACAAAAGAAGTTTACAACCCATAGGGCCGTCGTCCTTCACGCGGGATGGCTGGATCAGGCGCTAACCCATTGTCCAATATTCCTCACTGCTGCCTCCCGTAGGAGTCTGGTCCGTGTCTCAGTACCAGTGTGGGGGATCACCCTCTCAGGCCCCCTAAAGATCATCGACTTGGTGAGCCGTTACCTCACCAACTATCTAATCTTGCGCGTGCCCATCTCTATCCACCTCAGTTTTCAATAATAAATGATGCCATCTATTATATTATGGAGTATTAATCTTCCTTTCGAAAGGCTATCCCCCTGATAAAGGCAGGTTGCACACGTGTTCCGCACCCGTACGCCGCTCTCAAGATCCCGAAAGATCTCTACCGCTCAGCTTGCATGTGTTAGGCCTCCCGCTAGCGTTCATCCTGAGCCAGGATCAAACTCTCCATTGTATGTTTGTTCTTGACTCACTCAAAGTTTTTTAACGCTTTAGTTTTTCCTTACTTGGTTGTTATATTGTATGTCAATGATCTTCAAATCTTCCGCTTCATACTCCGCTACTTTCTCTGTCAGTTTCACGCCGTATTTGCGAGTGCAAAAGTAATAAATTATTTCTTATCAACCAAATGTTTTTTAAAGAATTTTTAAAGTTTTTTTGACAACCCTAATCTCCATTCAAACATCCGTCAAACCTACTCCTGCGCTCCCGTTTTATCGGGACTGCAAAGATACTAATCTTTTTTATTCTCACAAATATTTTCTTAAAAAAATTCATGAACTAAATCCGACTTTTAAAAGTATCCTTATTAAATATAAAGGAGTTCTTTCTAATTTATCCGCTCTTCTTAAAAGCTCTTCTGCGCTACCTAATCAACTCTCCGTTTTTCAGTGGGGCAAAAGTAGTACTTTTATCCCCTATAATCCTAATTTACTTAACATAAAGTTTACTTTTGATTCACATTTACCCCTTAACCCACTGAATACTAAAGAGAATAATTTTAAACTAATGTTTAGCTTTTGGGGTATAGAGGATAAATGTTGGAGGATGTTAGTGTTTCGGGAGTGTGTGTATGGTTTGTTTTTGTATTTAAGCTCTCGCAGATTTTGCAGATGGCGCAGATGGTGAATTTAAATAGTAAAGGTTTTTTTTATTCTAAGAAAAGAGTTGGAGGGTTTAGATCATATGTTTTTGAGTGGTGACCGTTGAAATCAAGCACCCACAACCTAGCCCGGATAGTAGCGGATACCCCACAGCGGAGTTGGAGCGGTTGGGAAGGAATGGGTTTAGCGGTGGGGAGCATGGGAAGTTGCGGCGCGAGGAGTATGAGCGGATAGCCGGAAAAGCTCCCAGAAAATGAGTGTGATCATTGGAGGGTTGAGAAAAGTGAACGTAGGCTTATGTGGAAGCTGGTGAAGGCTTGTGAATAAGATTAGAAAAATCTTTTGACAAGTAGCTTATATGTATAGTAGCCTATGAGACAGCCGATGGTATCTGCAACAACATCCAGAGTCTCCATAGATCTGCCGAGTCTCATTTCCTGTTGGAGAATTTCTGTAAGGAAGGCATAAATCAAGATAATCTGAATGAAGTAGTAAAATTTTATTTTGGGAAATGCAGCTATGAAACAGAAACCAAGTGCCGCAAAAATGCTTAGATGCAAAACTTTATCAATTCCATTGAACATGAACCAGTATTCGTGGTTCTCTTCACCGGGTTTGAGAAGCATATAAGTAAGAAATGCCCAATAAATGGGCAGTATCTTACTCAATATTTTTGAAATTTTATCCAATGATTGCCTGATATTCTTCAGCGGAAAGTAATTCTGAATGATCTGCACCTTCAGCAACTTCTATTTTGATGATCCATCCGTTTCCATAAGGATCTGAATTTAAAAGTTCAGGTTGATCTTCAAGTTCTGAATTGAACTCAATCACTTTTCCTGAAATAGGCAAGAATAAGTCTGAAACTGTTTTTACAGCTTCTACACTTCCGAAAACCGCTCCTCCTTCCAATTCATCATCTACAGTATCAACATCTACATAAACGATATCGCCAAGCTCTCCCTGAGCGAAGTCTGTAATACCGATTGTAGCAATGTTACCCTCGATCTTAATCCATTCGTGATCTTTAGTGTACTTTAATTCTGATGGTGTGTTCATTTTTAATTTTTTATTTGGTACAAATGTATTCAAAATTCTACAAGCTTCAAATATCGGATATAAAAAATGTCCTCCAAAATTGAAGGACATTTAAATTTATTCTGATTCTCATCAGAAACCTCCTGAATCCCCGAAGGTGAACGTAGCGGAAATCCCTGCTCTTATGGTTGACAGCGGGAATGCTGTTGAGATTTTGTATTTCGAAGTCATCTGTTCATAGAACACTCTAAGATTCAGATTTTCTGATACATTATAGTCTGCAGATATTTTAATATTCATCAGTCTTTGCCCTCCGGTAACCTGTGAGTCATCCAGCAGGATGTTGGTGATACTGGTTCGGCTGTCTCTTAAGGAGAAATCTCCTCTAATATTGAGATCGCTTCCTTTGGCTTTTCCTCTTCCTCCTGTGTTGGCCATTCCCAGTCTGAAGTTTCTGATGATATATCCAACTCTCACCACATATTCGCTGTTTGAGTCTTCGGTTAACGTATGATTCACCAATCCTAGCAATAATGTCCTTAATCTGTTGTACTGGATACCGAACTGCATGTTATTTCTCATCGTCATATCTACTCCGATCAATGGTGAGAAGTTTTCTACGTATCCCACCTGAGCAAATGTAAATGGATTGATATAATCATCATTGATGTCTCTCTGGGTTGCATTAAAATTATTAAGTGAATTAAAATAATCTATACTCGACTGAACTCCCGTAGCTGTGTAGGTCGCCTGATAAGCATGAAGAAGATCAAACTTGGAAAACTGACCATTAATAATCGGGACATTTCTTAATCCTGAATACGTGATCTTCCAGTTAGGAATCGGAAATCCGGCTTTTTTAGGATTATCCATCATTTTCGGAGATTTACCTTCTACGGCGGCCCTGAACGCAGGAATCAGAATATAAGCATTTGATATTCCGTAGCCGTCTTTGAAACCGTTTGGTTCCAGGGCGCCCGGCATTTGTTGTGATAAAATCATTGCATTTTCCCGTATTGCCTGATAGATTGCAGCACCATCTTTAAATGCTGTTTTAAGTAACACCACAGAATTGGAATAGGTAACCATATCATTGGCAAATGTATAGTTAGGATCAGCAATTCCCGTATTCGAATCTCTATAATTAAATCCGGTATGGGTAAAGTTTCTGTTGTAATTATGAAGAGCGCTGATATCAATTCTAAGGTCATTCATTGGCATTATCTGAAGATTTGCACGAAGCTCTCTTGTTGACATCCGGACATAAGGATCAGTCATGAACTCCGAGTCACTTACCCAGCCATTCTCCATCACTGTTCTTCTGATATCTGCCTGTGAACCGAAAAGGAATCCGATCGTAGGGCCACCTAATGTCTGCCCATATCCATACCAGTTCGGCGCAGAAAGCAATCCCGGAAGTACGGTACCATTGTTTTCGGAATAGTTGATGTCTAACTGCTTCATTGACGTTAATAAATATGCCATGCTCTGAAGCGGAGTAAGCCTGTTTTTAAATTTGTATTTTTTATAGGCGTATTTGTTTTTCTCCCATTGCTGGGTATAAGCATTGTTTAACGAATCGACTTCCTGTTTACGTTTCTGAAGTTTTGCTGAAATATTTTTAAAATATTTAAACTGACCGAAGAACTTCGTAAAGTCTGCTGTTGCAGTAGCCTGAATTACATTGGTATTCTGCCCGACCGATCCAAGACTTCCATCCGGACTTGATAAAAGAACGGTGGATCTTGCATTCCAATTGTAGGTAAATCCGTACCCTAGTTCTGCATCAATGAAATCTAAATAGGGAAGATACTGGAACGGCAGTTTATAATTTAACTGAACTCTGTGATTATACAATACAGGTCTTCCGGCTCTGAACACATTTCCAAAGATCGATTTGTTATTCATTGTATTAACATCCACATTATCATTCAATGTTCTCGTGGCCGAGTTGATTTCCAGTTTTAATGATTTAGTGAAATTAAACCCTAAGCCGTACTGCCATCCAAAGTAGAAATTTCTGTTTTTGATTGCCCCGAAGTCATCATTATAGTTTCCATTTAAAATGGCATCAATATTACGGAACTCCAGTTCATTATAATTTCTGTCAATCTCAGTTCTGAAAGAGAATCTTGTCGGTACGGGATTAAAGTTAAATTCTTTTACCCATTTCAGATATTTTGTGGATTTAGCCGTATCACTGATCATTTTATTGAAAGGACGGATTACCCACGGTTTGAAAGTGTAGTTGTAATCCACATATCCTCTCAAATACTGTCTGTAGTTTCTTTTGGTATAAATATCTCTGTAAAAGTCATCGTTATAAACGGCAGTCACAGAAATATTTTCAACATCATAGAATTTTGGCTTTCTATTTTGATTTACTCTTTCTTTGTGCATATTTACAACCCCGATGCTTCTCTGTTGAGTGTATGTTCGTGCTACTTTTTTAAGTTCGTCCCTGTTGGCAGCTTTCTTAAATTCAACATCAGTATCCAGAGGATTATATTTAGGATCTTCGATGGTTTGCGAATATGAGTAGTTCAATGGGATTTTCACCCCAGTTTTTTCAGGTAAGAATTTATCAACATTAACGGCTGTATTGATACTGAAAGCAGACTGTGTAGACTGGTTTCTTTCTGCCGGCTTAGAATCAATATTTCCGAATCCTACGGACGTGTAGGATGCACTTGTATTTACCGTGGCAAAATCTCCAAGATTAAAGTTTAAACTTGCATTTCCTGCGTAGCCTCCGTCGTTTTCGATTTCAGAAAGACGGATTTCGTTTACCCAAAGGATTCTGTCTATAGAAACAGCCCCTAATTCTCCTCTCTCATAACCATTTCTAATACCAATCATTATAGTGGTGACATTTCCTAAGCTAGGACGTCCCTTGATATATAATTTCTTATAAGTTCCTCCTTCATCAAATAAAGGATCCATAATTCTTTTGTTGATATCGCCAGGATTATTTTTATCTCTTCTTATTTTAGCATCTACAAAATCCTGAATATTCAAATCCACATCATTTTCCGTCGGCCAGATTTCCAATGGTGCGGTTGCTGTAGTTGGTGTCATTTTCAAGGCAGACTCATACTCATAGTAGTTGTCTGTAGCATCATTTCCAAAACGGATGAAGAATTTTGTATTCTTATCAAGGCCCTGAACCCTGTTGGTAGGATCTTGTGCATGAACAAAAAGCTTCAGTTTTTTATATCTTCTCATATCGAGGCTGGTATTTTTAAATACTCCTTTTGCCTCGGTAGCAGCTAATTCTTTAACTTTTAAATATAAAGAAGCTTCGTTTTGTCTTTGTGCCCCTGCATTTCCACTAAGAATCTGTCTGTCGATTCCCGGAGGCAATACATAAGGAGGCTGATTTAACGCATTTTCTTCAATATTTACACTTCCTACTTCAAGATTACCAATAGTAACATCATCAGTTGAACCCTCATTTGTAGCCGGATCTGCTGTAGTATTACTTCCGAAGACGGCAACATTTTTAGGGTATTTTCTCCAGTCTGATCTTACAAGATCCATTGTTCCGAATCTTAATGTAGAAGTCTGATCAAATCCTGTCAATAATAATCTTGCAAATCTTACATTATTTAAAATTGAAGCATCATGATCTCCCGCAGTGGTCACATATTGTGAAACCGGAACTCTAAATAAATACCATTTTACCTGAGAAGTCTGCCCGTTCTGGAATTGTGCCTGAACTGTTTTAACATCAACGATATTATTTTGTCCCAATGCCAAACTCCCCTGATCCAGTTTTACTTCATACTGATTGTAGCTTTCGCTCTGATCTAAGTTATAATCTTTATTAATATCTTCAGAATCCGGAGTCTGCGTAGCAACCTCCAGAGAGTTGCTCTGTGAATTTCCTTCCGGCCCTCTGAAATATTTATAACGCTGTACTACTGAAGCTGCCTGATTTCCTGTAAATTTATTAGACATATAAAATACGAAATCATCTACAGCAGGATCCGACACATTGGTAACCGGATTGACAAATGTATTTCCAAACAAGGCAGCTTCCTGATCTGAACCTAACCCATCATATCCTAAATCCTGAGCAGTTCTATCTGCACCTTCGCTTGAGAAAGCATACAAAATCGGCGGTTGCTTAGGCTGTGTTCCCCAGTTTGAAGTTGTAGTAACAGAAGGCGCCGAAGGCGTAGGCAATCCATTTTCATATTGCATTTGTCCATCTTTCAGGATATCTTCGGACACGTTTCCTAACTGTAATAAAAGTTTTGGATTTGTACCTAAAGTATTTCCATCTGCATAAGGATCCATCATCCAGAATTCTACATATTCAATATTGGAACTTACAAAATTGGAAACTGAGATCGGTCTCATAATACCCGCCCATCTTTGCGCTGTACTTTCTGCAACAGGATTAGCATTATAAGGTCCCTTTTCTGCCGGATAATATGAAATATCAAAAGTATTGGTATAGGTCTGCTCGCCGGCTACAAAATCTCTGTTATTGAAAATCTCAGAAAACTGAACTCTTCTGGAAGCATGGTTAGAAACCGACTGAGGAGTAATACCGTTGGGTGCCTTACCTCCTACTCCCCAGAACCTAGGATCGATATTATACCAGGATAAAAGACCTCTTCCGTAACCTTCTCTAATGTCATTATTTTTACCTGCTCCCGCAAAAAGTTGATCAGATTGGTTTTTTTCAGGTTTTGAAGCCAGACTCCACGCTGTTGGTTCTTTTAAAGTAATCTTTGAAGTAGTCTGCTCGAAATCGTCGATATAAGACTGGTCATTAATTCCTTTATTTAGACCCGGAAGTAAATAAGCAGTCTCCATTTTGAAATTTAAATTGGAAGGTGCTTCCGTATTTACAAACGGAATTTTATCCGTTAATCTTGTCAGAAACGGCAACTGATTGTTGTACATCAAATTGATTCCTGCCATGGTATTGTTGACGGCTTCCTGTCCGTAATTTACCTTTTGGGTAAGTGGTGACTCAGAATAATTAACAACCGTTGCCCCTAAAATAAAGTTTTCATTAAATCTTCTTTCTAAATTTAATCCTAAGAAACGCTTTCTCTGGGTATTGAACGTAAGCTGATTTTCTAATGAAATATTAATAGCCTGACCGGATTGTTTCACCTGTTCATTAATGATGGTCACAGTACCCAGCATATAATCTACGGTATAGTCGATCCCTTCTGTCAGCTGAACACCATTTGCAGAGACTTTTACAGAACCTTGAGGAACGTTTACGGCTCCTAAAGATATTCCCTGTCCCTGCGTTCCTTTATAACGCCCTTCAATGGTATATCTCTGGGCGAGGTTACTGGATATGGCAACCTGCTTTTGCTGGCTGTACAGATCCGAGAAAACATACTGCGGATCATTACTTCCGATCACCGACTGAATATAATTACCAAACGGCTGTGCTTTTGTAAAGATCACCCTTCCGGTTTCCGGTCTGATGGTAATTCCGTTGACAAAGTCGAAAATTCCGTCTCCTGTTGTATTTCCATTGGATTGTAAGTCACCGTTGGCATTGAGTCGGTCCCAATTCAGTAATTTGATTAAAGGAACATTGTTTACCTGAGGATTATTGGCCACAGGAAGATAATTTAATTTACCTCCGGACTGCGGATCCCTGTATAAAACATTCAGCATAAACCCATCCTGAATGACCTGTCCGGCATCCAGAGAATAGATATTTTTCATCATCAGATCCCACATCGGAGAGGAAGTCTTTACAGTGGTATTCGGCTTTAAAAGTTTTGCCACCAACACCGTACTTTCTTCGGAGAATTCCCCGACTTTGTACACCTGGTTGCTTCCGTTTACCGTATATGAGAATGAAACTGCCAAAAGCTGATTGTCATTCAATTTCTGATTCAATGAAATATACCCTAATTGTGGCTGAAGGATGTATTCGTTGGTATTTAATCTTCTTGCTTTTTTATTAAAGATAAACTCTTCTCCGTCCTGATATGTTGCTGTCCCGCCGGATGCAACAGGGAGATTAGCACCTTTGATAGCATTGTAAGCCGTGCTGGCATCCCTTAATCCCGGTAATGCGTTCACTGCAGAGTAAAGATTAAATCCGGACTGGTCGTTATTTGGAAGTACTCCCGGAGCGTCTCCAAGGTCCCTAACCCCAACGATACTTTTCTGATATTGTAAGTTAGTATTTCCCTGATCCAGTACCCAAACTTCCATTCTGGTGATGCTGATCTTCGAATTGATCTGAGGATAATTTAGCAAAGAATTATCATAGTTGTTAAGAAAATAATGTCCTACGAAGTAATGCTGATTATCTTCATAATCAATAGCATTCAGCTTAAATGTATTCATTACACCGCCACCCTGAACGGTAATATTCCTGGATTCACCCTGTTGCTGAGATAACACAACGGTTCCATAAGTTTTTCCTAACTGGAATTCTGTCTTTACTCCAAATAATGACTGCGATCCACGGATCAGACTGGTTGAAAGCGGCATATTTACGTTACCGAATTCTACTCTTTTGATGATCTTGTCTTCGCCACCGGCGCTTGGTTTATCAACATCCTGAAGCCCTTTCTGCTGAAGATCTTTCCAGCTTCCTTTGGCCTGCCATACGAGGTTCATCCTGTTTTCAAAAGCGAAACCGCTTTGTGTATCATAATTGGCCTTCAACTGAAGATTTTCTCCCACTTTTCCTAATAAACCCAGCTGAATTCTCTGATCTATATCAAACGTAAAACTTTTCCTGTTTTGAGGTAAAATCAATGGGTTGTCAATCTTCTGGTAAAGTCCCGCAAAGTCGAAAGAAACATATCCTGTCGGAATAATTTCAATTTTATTGCTTCCGAAAAGCGTTTCAAAAAGCCTGTTGTTGATGGTAAGAGAAGGAATTAATCCTTTTCTGGCAGCATCACTTTTATCTTTTCTGAACATCAAACTGTAACGGTCTGATTTTTCCTTATAGTAAGCTCTCGTCTGCTCCGCCATCATAAATTCTTTATAATCTTCGGGCGACATGGCTGTAGGAGGTCCGGTAATAGTATTTCCGATCTTCGGATATACGTAATACATACCGCTTTTTATATCATAATAGGCTTCATACTGTGTAGGATCTGCCAGCTGATAGTCTTTTTTTATTATTGCTGTGTCGCGAACCGCCGGTCTCTGCTGTGCAAACGTCATTACTGACATGCACATGAACGACAGGAACAGGAATATATTGAAATACTTAATATTTGCCACCAAATGTTAAATGTTTTTTAAAATTTGTTTTACCAACTCTTCGATTGAAATCTCCGGATTTTGCTTTATGATGCTGTCTGCAAGCTTCTCACTCATCCTTTTAGGAATACCCAAAACTTCTAATGCAGATAACGATTCTTCCTTCACTTTATTATTCGCCAGCGTAGAAATATTTTCCTCCGGATTACTGAATTTCTGGACTTTATCTTTAAGATCTACTATAATTCTTTCGGCTGTTTTGGCACCAATCCCCTTAGCTTTCTGAATCAATGCACTGTTCCTTGAAAGAATGGCTGAAGCGATCTCATCAAGGGCTAAAGTAGATAGTAAAATGAGGGCAGATACCGCCCCCACTCCATTAACGCTTATTAACAGATTGAACATCTCTTTTTCTGATCTGGTTTTAAATCCGAAAAGCAAATGAGCATCTTCCCTGATGATCTGCTGAATAAAAAGAACGGTTTCCTGATTGGTGGTAAGGGTTTGCGAGGTCATTAAACTAATACCTACATAGTAACCAACTCCCTGGACGTTGATCACTGCGTAAGTAGGCGTAAGTTCCTGAACAATGCCTTGTAGTGAAAATATCATTATTAATTTTTAAAACTCCCAAATATAGCAAATTAAACTAATTAATGTTTTCATTTCATAGACGAATGATTTTTAACTTAATTTTTAATTTGAATTTTAAAGATATGCCACAAAAACAAAAGACTTGAAAAACATCATCCGGCACAGATTTTAAATTCATCCTGATGAATTAAGAAAATCATCAGGATAAATCCGGGAAATTATCAGGATAAATTCCAAAAGTTATCAGGATAATATTTTCGGACTATATATAAAAAAAACAAAGACTCCGGAAATGAAGTCTTTGTTTTACTATTTGGGAAATATATTGTAAGTCTATTTCTTGTCTTTAATTTCCCTTCTCTGGGCATCCAGAACAGCTATAGTTGCCAGATTCACAATTTCATCAACGCTTGAACGCATCTGGAGTACGTGAACAGGCTGTTTTAATCCCATTAAAACAGGTCCTATCACCTGTGCCAGTTTCATTCCTCTGAGGATTTTGTAAGAAAGATTGGCACTTTCAAGATTCGGGAAGATGAAAGTATTGGCCGGTGTATTTCCTAATTTTGAGAACGGATAATCACTCAGGTGATCGGAATCCATTGCGAAATCCGGTTGTATTTCTCCGTCAACAATCATTTTAGGATACTTTTCGTGAAGGATACTCACTGCTTTTGCCACTTTTTTAGAAGTTTCAGAAATCGCAGCAAAGTTTTCAAATCCCAGCATGGCGATTCTTGGCTCGATCGCAAAAGATTTTACCGTTAACTCTGCCATTTTAGCAATATTCACAAGATCTTCGGCGGTAGGATTCTGATTGATGGAAGTATCTGCAAAGAAAATCGGTTTCTTCTCAGATAAGATCATCATCATTGCGGCTACTTTATCAACGCCTTTATCTTTTTCGATCACTTCTAAAACCGGTCTTAATGTAGACACATAGTTTTTGGAGAAACCAACGATCAATCCGTCGGTATCACCATGTCTCAGCATCAAAGGGCCGAAATAATCTCTCTGACGAACGAATCTTTTGGCTTTATATTCGTTCATGCCTTTTCTCTGGCGAAGTTTCCACAGCGTTTCTCTGTATCTTTTTCTGTTTTCCTTCTGGTCGTCATCACTTGGGTCAATAATCGGAACATCAAGGGTAATTCCAAAACGCTCCATCTGTTCTTTGATGTATTTTTTGCTTCCTAAAAGGCTTGGGTAAGCAATTCCTTCTTCATAAAGGATCTGTGCAGCTTTCAGTACGTTGTACTCTTCAGCATTCCCTAAAGTAATTCTCTTAGGGTTTGCTTTTGCACGGTTCTGCATCATTCTCACCAGCTTTTCATCTCTTCCCATTCTGTCGAGAAGACTGTTTTCGTATTCGTCGAAGTCTGTGATGATCTTTCTCGCTACTCCACTTTCTACTGCAGCTTTTGCTACGGCACTTGAAACCTTTGTAATCAAACGGTTGTCAAACGGTTTCGGGATAAAATATTCTCTTCCGAACTGAAGATTCTGAAGATTATACGCTAAAATTACCGCTTCAGGTACCGGTTCTTTGGCAAGATCGGCAATCGCATGAACAGCAGCCAGCTTCATTTCTTCATTAATAGTTTTTGCCTGCACATCCAATGCTCCACGGAAGATATATGGGAAACCAAGAACGTTGTTTACCTGGTTAGGATAATCACTTCTTCCCGTTGCCATGATCACATCTTTTCGTGTTTCAATGGCAAGATCATAGGCAATTTCCGGATCCGGGTTGGCTAATGCAAATACGATAGGATTTTCGTTCATGCTTGAAAGCATGGAAGGAGTCATCACATTTCCTTTAGATAATCCTACAAAAACATCCGATCCTTTTACGGCATCTTCCAGGGTATCGATATCGGTTTGGGCGATAAAATCAAGCTTTTCAGAGGTAAGGTTTTCTCTTCTCTGGTTGATCACTCCTTTACTGTCACACATCATTACGTTTTCTCTTTTTAACCCTAAAGAAATATAAAGGTTGGTACAGGCAATCGCGGCGGCTCCTGCTCCGTTTACCACCATTTTTACTTCTTCGATCTTTTTATTGGCTATTTTTAAAGAGTTGATTAATGCTGCAGCAGAAATGATGGCTGTTCCGTGCTGATCGTCGTGCATTAAAGGAATATCCAGCTCTTCTTTTAATCTCTGCTCGATATAAAATGCTTCCGGGGCTTTAATATCTTCAAGGTTGATTCCTCCGAAAGTAGGGGCAATTCCTTTTACAATATCAATGAATTTATCAGGATCTTTTTCATCGATCTCGATATCAAAAACATTGATGTCTGCGAAAATTTTGAACAAAAGACCTTTCCCTTCCATTACCGGCTTTGAAGCCTCTGCACCGATATCTCCCAAACCGAGAACCGCTGTACCGTTGGAAATAACAGCTACCAGATTTCCTTTTCCTGTGTAATCGTAAACGGTTTCCGGCTTATGGTGAATTTCCATACAAGGAACTGCAACTCCCGGCGAATAGGCCAATGACAGGTCTCTCTGAGAAGAGTGCGGTTTTGAAGGAATCACTTCGATTTTTCCTTTAGGTTCGGCTTTATGGTAATCTAACGCGGCCTGATTAAAGTTCTTTTCGTCGCGGTGGTTTTTACTTGACATATAGAATTTTGTTTTTTGATTATAATATATATTGAATGTGGTAACTGACTAAACTTTCGATAGGTTTCTGTACAATCTGTCCCACATTTAAATTGAGTTCTGCCGCTGCTGCACGCAGAATATCTTCATAGTAATAGGCAATGGAGCCAATGAAATTGATTTCGGCTTCTCCTGATTCTTTGTAGGGAATCACCTGATAGTCGAAGAAATTAAGCATTTCTTCATGTACCATTTTTTTCAGGTACGGATGTTCTTTTCTTTCTACCACAAATTTATTGAAATCTGCAAGAAAGGCATTAGGCCGGGTGGTATGGTACATGTTTTTCAGCACTTCATCCAGGGTGAGGTTATACGTTTGCTCAAATTCGGATGAAAGATCTTCAGGAAGTTTCTGCATAAAGAATCTACGCACCAATTGTTTCCCGATGGCGCTTCCGCTTCCTTCATCACCGACAAGGAAACCTAGTGACGGTAATTGGATTTTTATGTTTTTGCCATCAAAATAGCATGAATTTGAACCTGTTCCTAAAATGCAGACGATGGCAGGCTTTCCTCTATACGCGGCATACGCTGCTGCCGTTAGATCTTCTTTTACAATGATTTCTGCATCGGTAAATACTCTTCCCAATTCTTCAATAATAGTGTCACAGTTCTGCTGTACCCCACATCCTGAACCATAAAAGTATATTTTCCGGATGGAATTTTTAACGGAGGTGATGCTTGTATTTTTTTCAATTTCGGGAACGATAAGTTCTCTGCTGATAAAGTTCGGGTTGAAGCCAATGGTTTCTGTTTTCAGGAAGATTTGTTTAAAATCGTCCAGAATCACCCAATCTGATTTTGTAGAACCACTATCAACAATAGCAACCATATTTTCCATTTTAGTTTAAGGATGCTAAATTATGAATTTATCTTGTAAGATGTGGGATAATTGACATGACATATGTGTTGTTTTTGGTCTGCAGAGTTCTTATGTATTTTGAATAATGAAGGAAATTGTTGAGAGTATGCGTGTTTTAGTTTGGCGGAAGGCTTATCTATTTTGGACGGTGTTATAAAGATTCCGGACGATGCTTTATCTATTTGAGACAAAGCCTTATATACCCTGGACAAGGCAATATATATTCCGGACAAGGTCTTATATATCCTGGACAATGCCTTATCTATTTTGGACGGAGCCTTATCTACTTTTGACTAAGCTTCATGTATTCTGGACAAAGCTTTATTTATTTTTTCAAAGGATAAAATTTGCTTTTAATTATCGCAAAGGTAGACAAAGCTTTTTTTAATAAACTATTTTATTAAGGTAAACAAAGGCACTTCGTTTATGGAAGTAATACAAGGAGCTAGTGCTTGAGCATATTTTAAACCATTAAGATTATTTAAGGAGCTAAGATATATTAAGAATATCAAGATATTTTATAAGTGCAGATGTTTTTACTTAAATTTTATTGTTAAAACTTTCGAGGATTTTTCTAGCGGCAATGAGTTTTCTAATACTATGCATAGATTTCTACGGAGATGACAAACAGATTGATAATGACGGAAGATTTAAAATATAAAAAAACTAAAGTAGGTTTTTATATAAAAAGAGCTTACATAAAAATTATATAAGCTCTTATCGTTTTAACGTTTTTTGAATTTTATTTTGGAGATAGCTTTGTATTCGGGGGAGTGGCTGTCGAGAATGGTAAATAGATAGTCTTTTGCTTTGTTGAAGATATCTATAAGATTATCATCTGCGTTATAGACCGTCTGATTTCTCAAACTCCTGGCAGCATTTAAAGGAATAAAGGCATCTGTAACAGCTTGCGTTGCCTGAAACATTTCATTTTTCTCCTGCTGTAATGTTAAGACCTGATATTCTGTTTCGTTGGGATTGTAATTGGGCGTATTCTGAAGAAGTGATATGAGCTGATCGTAATTGTTGGTTCTGAAATCATAGCTCATCTGCGAAACGGAGTTTTGTTTCTGCTCTTCTTCCGCATCTGTTGTTGCTACGGGTTTTACTTTTCTTATGCCTTTGAGCTTTCTGGCAATGGTCATAAAGTCTTCGAGCTGAGCCTGCGTCACTCCTTCCGTTACTTTATACATTTTGCGAAGCTTGGTGATTTTCTTACTTATGGGAGCAAAGGTTTTTTCGCGATGGTCTACGGCTAAAGAATAAGGTGCTACGGAATTATTTACGGTTTCCTGACTTGCAAAAGCGGAACTATAAATATTATGAAGATTGGCGAGTGATAATTTCTGATTAGAAGGATTGTATTTTGCCCCCAAATCGGCAATGTGAGAACATAATAGGTTGGCGTTTGCAATGTTTTTTGCATGCCCTGTTTCATTTTTTGACATATATGTGTTTTTTAAACTGTGGTAAATTTAGAAAAAATTTTGGTTTGAAGATAAAACCGCAGAAAGTTTTTTACGCTTTTTTAATTTGTGAAAAATCTCTAATTCATACTATTAAGAATTTTTTTCACATCTTCATATGAATCTTTAGGCTGTACTATTACTTTTCCTTTTTTATTTATAGCCAACCATTTTTTATTTAAGGTAACAACTGATAACCCATTAATAAATTCATTGCAATAATTATATTTGATAGGAATTACGACTTCACCTAATTCATTAATAAATCCATATTTATCTCCTATTCTAGCCTTCGCTAAGCCATCATGAAAATCTCCAAATACCATATAAATGAACTTGGTCAATGCAATACCTTTATAATTGAACAATGCCTGTAAATTATCTTTTTCTGCAACAATTAAATTATCATTTAAAAATATAATTTGATCATATATACATGAAATAACCTCTTTCCCATCAAGATCAAACAAGCCATATAAACTTTTTACTGATCGTAGATCTCCTGAATCATTTGACTTTAAAATTGTGTCAACATTTTTAGTAACCTTATAGAAGTTTTTATTTTTTTGTATATAATAAAAGCTTCCTGGAATTATTATTTTTAAATTTTTATCTATAATCCCCATATTATATTCTCCAAAATATTTTGCATGATATCCAAATAAGAAATGATCATTTTCTATATATTGAAGAAGATTGTATTTAAAGGGAATAATTACATTATTTTTTTTATCAATAATTCCTGCGGAATCATTTTTATAAACGACAGCATAGTTATTCATGAATTTTTTCGCAAATTGGTATTGGGGTTTTATTACAATACTATCCATTTTATCTTTATATCCCCACAATGTATCCTGATTAAAAACAGTCAATTCTTGGCTTTTTAAAATTAATGGCAAAAGCAGAAGAAATAATGATATAAGTAGGAGCTTATTTCTCTTCATAAATCCATTTTTTAAAAAAATAATAAATTATACTCGAAAAAGTAAATATTATTAATATTGATCACCAATACCAGTATCATAAAAAAAGTCCTTTCTTTCATATAAAAACTTGTAAGCATTTTAAATTGAGCCGTTCATTTCCACTATCAATATATTTTTAATTCATTTCATGCAAAATTATTTTTCTGATCATTCCCGGACTTTGAGAACTTTTCTCTTCTATATATAAAGGATAATATTTCTCTAAAATTTCGCGTACCTTAAAAGCAGGGTGATAAATGGATTTTATTTCTTCTGCTACCCACATATCCGCTTCTATTTTGTATATATCATCAGGAATTTTTTCTCCATTATCTTCCTTTTGATGTTCTATAATCCGAGAGTAGCTACATTTTATTCTGAAACATTCTACTCCTTGAATACTTTTCCTATCCTTTCGAAATTCTTTTATTTTTAAACTTTTTATTTTATCAAAAATATAAGAATACTGATCTATTCCATCATATGGATAACGATAATATTCTTTTTCTTTCGAAAGATCCATAAATACAGGAAGTGATAGTGTGTCACCATTTTCTTTTGCTTCCCATCGCTTCCATATGCTTTTGTCGATATTTTTATAATGATACACTATAATGGATTTGTCCAATTCATTTTGAGACATAGAATTCACTAAGCTATCCACTAAGTATCTGTTTGTTTCGCTTATTTTTTCAGAACTTCTACCTGTTAAAGATTGTGTAAAATCCACCGTTTTATTCTCCAACTGGGTAATTATTTCTCTCTGTCCTTTTTTATATTCTTCTAAATTAGTGATTGAATCTTTTTGGGTGAAAGAGATGCTTTTAAAGCTATCCTGCTTTTGTGAAAACAAATAGAAAGGAAAGAGCACAAAAAGTATAAAAAATTTGTTAAAAATCACTTTAGCTATATCTTTCATAAGTTATTTCATTTTTTGATAATACAATGTATATGCATAATCACTATTATCATCAGGGGATTTTAATCGAATGTAGAAATATACTTTTTTTCCTTTTTTAAAGCCACTTGTTCCACCAATGTATTGTGATCCATCAGGATACCCTTTAAAAATCAATATATTTTTTTCTGTTGGATATACTGTAAATTTATCTGTAAAATTTTTCGTTTTTATAGCCTTATCATGATAAAAATAATTAAAGATGAATGTTGAATCATTCTTTATCTCTAATTTTAATGTATCTCCTTTTCTAAGATTAAGGTATTTGAAATCATTCCTATTATATTCAATATTTTGTTGTGGAATATATACATAATCCCCAACCGCTTCATTAAGAGAAATATGATAATCAGGAAGATCATCGGGATACTCTTCTACATTACTACAGCCTATAAAAGTTGACACTATAATTATTAATATTAAAACACTATAACTTCTTCCCATGTGTAAGTATTTATTAAATTTCCACCTAAATGTAATCCCTCCCCTATTTCTTTATTAGGAATCACACCAATGGTTCCATTATTTGTTTGAACAAATCTAGTTCCCGAATCCCAACCTAAAATATTATAAATATAAAATCTTATAACAGCTGAATTACCTGATTTTGAAATAACAGTAGCTTTTGTTGGATAAGATCCTAACATTTGTATGCCTACATTTTGATTAGATAATGTAGCATAATATTGCGTGAAATTATAATGAAAATATCTTGTTATACTATCACCTACATTAAGACTTCCATTGTTTAAACCATTCTTAACATCATTCATCATATCTGGTTCACCTTTTGGAAATTTATAAACAGCATTAGTTGTTGAATTATAAAGTGTATTACCATTTATAACATTCGAACTCCATGTAAAATTAATACCGCTATAAGGATTTGGCATTAATTCAAAAAGCCAAATATTAAATAAATCTTGCCAATTCATTGTATCTTTATTCATATTGGTAGCCTGCTTTATTTCATTTCTAAGAGCATCAATATATGTATTTAGTACAACTCTGGTTGCTGCATTATTAGTATATGGATTACTACTTACTTCATCATAATATGTTTTTACAATTTTTGCTGTTTGATGCACACCATGAGCTATTGAATTCTTTATATTTTGCTTAACTTTTTCCCAATTTGGCCAACTAGCTTGCAATTGATTTAGTGTACCATTTTGATTTGCAATTAATAGATCATGAGAAAGTGCAGATAAATCTCCAGCAAATGCCACGTCTAAACTATTCTGGTAATCTAATTGACCTTTAATAAACCAATTTTCCAACTGTTGCCAAGTTACATTAGAATTATTTGCAGTAAAAGATTTAAAAAAATTAAAAAAGGGTTGAAATTCCAACCATGATATATTAGTATTTTGAATAAGAAAATTTAAAACTCCAATTCCTAAATCAGGATTATGCTCAACTAAAATATCATTAATTAATGCCCAACTATCTTGATAACTACCATTTTGTCTTAAAAAATTCATAATGTTGGCATATAACAAATTATCCTGAACATTATTTGAGGTTTTCATATAATCAATTACTGATCTAAGAAAGGTGAGGTGTTGTATAGTTTTATCAGTATTATATAATCTCGCAAGAGCCATTCCTAATGTAAGATGAGCGTCATACCACGAAAGCTGAGATGAATTTAGCTTCAATCTGAAAACCCTATTCATTTCTATCAATTCGGCTTCAGTATCTGAATAAGGTGTAGTATCATAACCTCCTCCTGAAGCCCCATCACCTGGAAATGGATTTGGATAGGAAGGCATCCCTCCATCGTCGATCGTTCCAGATCCACCACCACATGTATTCACTATAGATATAATTGTAGGATTAGGTGCTCCTCCTACAGTACATTCCAGCATCATTTCCTGATGAGTGTATTCCTTCTGAACACCACCCGGTTTCCCAAGTAATTGAATAACATCCAATAGCATCAGTCTGCACTCTTGAATTCAAATTTATTCTTATAGCATCAATATCAAAAATTTTTATTTTATTTTTAACATCAATATCATGACCGGAAATAAAGAGTTCTTTTTCTTTATCTGTAATATCATATTGTATCAGTACACCTGAAAAAATATTGTCTGATTTTTGTTTTAATACTAAATTTTCAATTTTTGAACTCTTAATAGATCTGCTTACGGGAAATGTATAAGTCTTCTGAGTTTCGTTTTCTACTAACATTACATTTTCTGTAGAGATGATTGCTCCATATAAAACAGAATCCTGAATACTTTTAGAAAATGAGTAAGTAGAAAATTTTTCATTTTGAATTTTTGAAATCTCATTAAAAAGAGTTGTATTCTTTATAATTTCATTGCTCTTAAGGATCGAAATTTTAAGTTCCTTTTTTGAAGTTTCGTCGTTTTGAATAATATCTAGTTCCCGACATCCTAACAAGAACAATCCCAATATAAATAGCTTTACAAAACTAATTTTTTTCATAGTTGCGTTTTGTTATTAATTTTCCCCAAAACTAAAATTAATTTCGTTAGACATCTCTCACTTTTTCGGAAAAATTATTACTTTTACGAAAAATATTTTTACTATTATGGAAAAAATTATCAAAAAGATAGCGGAGATCCGCAGTAAAAAAGGATTCTCTTATGAGAATATGGCTCATGATCTGGATCTGAGTGCCTCAGCCTATAGAAAAATAGAAACAGGTGAAACAAAACTTACTGTGGAAAGGCTTGTTGATATTTCTAAAATACTAGAAACTCCTTTGAATGAACTATTGGAAACTGATTCACAAAAAAATTTTAATCAAGAAATAAAAGAACAATCTACAGGATATCAAGGAGTAGACAATAGGGTTTATCATGAAAATTCCGAATTATCACAAAAACTCATTGCAATTTACGAGCAACAAATTAAAGATCTGAAGGCAGAGATTGAAGAATTGAATGCAAAGTGAAATAGATGCTTCGACTGCGCTCAGCATGACATTGCTAATAAAAAATTTAAATAAAAAAGAGAACTTAAAAATTTTAAGTTCTCTTTTTTATGATAATCGATTCATTTACTACTGTTTTATCTCTGCTTTTTTATCGTTGAACTGTATCAGCCAGTCTTCGATTTCGTCTTCGAGATAGGAGGCCTGAAGGATCATGGCATTGATAAAATCATCGGGAACCGGTTCGTTATCGGAATTTTCAAGATTCCAAAGCTCCTCAGACATATTTTCATACTCGGAATAGACACGTTTAAAGCGTGAATTATCTCTTTCAAGAGCTTCAATATTTTTCTGCTGAAGCTGGAATTTTCTGTATTTGTTTTGACGTTTCATACAAATATTATTAAAATGTGGTCGTAAAATTTTTTGGATCGTATGATTTAATCATATTACAAGATAGAAAAAACCATCAACACAAGGAGTTGAAAATGAATTTATTATCAGGTGGGGTTTACATCATTCTGAAAACTAAAATTAGAAATTATTTTGAATCTAAAAAAATTTTTAACATCTTTTTTCAGTGTTTAACATATAGTTATAAATTTGCACATTATATCATTCGGATGAGAGATTTACTATTACGGCAGAAACAGGTTTTATTCTTCATTATCGCAGGAGGGCTTAGCGCTGTCGTTGAAATCGGGAGTTTTAAACTTTTCAGCACTACGATACCGCAGTTTTTCCCTCGCGAGATTAATTTTCACGGAATTCACTATCCTTTAAGTAATATTTTCTCGACAAGCTGCGGAATTATCACCAATTATTTTCTGAGTATCTGGTTTGTTTTTGAAAGAGGAAAACATTCTAAAAGAAAGGAATTTGCCTATTTTATGGTAGTCTCTTTTATTTCAACTTTATTAAGCTTAGGTTTCTTTCAGGTTTTTTACAGCTATGTTTTTAAAGATACTATTGATCTCTTCGTCTATGCATTAAGTCCTGAAATAACGAGCAAGATTGCGGCGATTCTATTGGTTTCCGTTCTTAATTATTCGATTAAGAAAAAAGTAATTTTTAACGGATAGAAATGACAAAGATTTTAAACTATCTCTGGAGAGCATGGCTTCTGATACTGGCATTTGTTTTTACCCTTATTTTCGGGCTTCCTGTTTATCTGTTATCATTTAATAAAAAGCATTATAAATATGCCTACCGATTCGTGAGGTACTGGAGCTACTGCATCTTTTACGGTATGGGGCTGCGGTATGAGCTGACTAAACTTTCCGATGAAAGACTTGATAAGAATCAGCAGTATGTTTTTATTTCCAATCATACTTCGATTATGGATATTATGCTGATGTGCATCTTATGTGCCGATCATCCGATCTGTTTTGTGGGAAAAAAAGAACTCGTAAAAATCCCG
The DNA here is from genome assembly GCF_977014045.1 of Chryseobacterium lineare. Classification (NCBI taxonomy): domain Bacteria; kingdom Pseudomonadati; phylum Bacteroidota; class Flavobacteriia; order Flavobacteriales; family Weeksellaceae; genus Chryseobacterium; species Chryseobacterium lineare. The sequence continues at coordinate 2,712,394 of NZ_CDRNIQ010000001.1, forward strand.
ATCTTCGGAACGATTTATAAAAGGATATGTGTAATGGTAGACCGGGGAAGCGCCCGAAGCCGCGCAGATGTTTACAGAAGGTGCGCCGAAAAAATGGAGGAAGGAAACAGTATTGTGATCTTTCCGGAAGGCGGTGTTCCGGATGACACTTCGATAATTCTGGATGAATTTAAAGACGGTGCTTTTACACTTTCTTCAAAGCATCATTCGCCAATCGTGATCTATACTTTCGTCGGATTAAAGGAAATTTTTCCGTTTGATAATTCAAAAGGTTATCCGGGTAAAGCAAAAGTATATTTTAACGGAATTTTATACCCTTCCGCGTCTCCAAAAGAGCTTAAATTGTCTTCTTTTGAGACAATAAAAAAAACATTGCTAAAACACTATAATTAAAAGAAATAATATATATTTGTTTTCAGAAATTTTCAACAAATATGTCAAATTATTCTAAACAAACCAATTGGGGACAATTCATCCCATTGGTTACTGTGTTTTTCTTCTGGGGATTTGTGGCGGCAAGTAATGACATTTTGATCCCGGTTTTCCAAAAAGCTTTTAAATTATCACAAACCGAAAGTATGCTGGTTCAAATATGCTTCTATGTGGCATATACAGTGGGTTCTTTAATTTATATGGCAATTTCCAAAGGTATAAAACAGGATTTGGTAAACAAAATCGGTTACAAAAATGGTCTTATTGTAGGACTTCTTATTTCTGCAGCAGGAACACTTTTATTTTATCCCGCAGCCAATCTGCATTCTTTCACGTTGATGATCTCAGGCCTTTTTATTGTAGGGTTAGGATTTTCATTGCAGCAAATTGTAGCGAATCCTTTAGCTATTGAAGTAGGACCTGCTGAAACAGGCTCTCAGAGACTTACCATGGCAGGAGGAATAAATAATCTGGGCACAACGATAGGTCCACTTATTGTTTCTTTCGCGATTTTCGGCTCTGCAGCAGCTGCTACGACTGACGTAAGTGTTGAAAGTGTAAAGGTCCCTTATCTTATATTAGGAGTAGCATTTGTTCTGGTTGCTATTATGTTGAAATTTTCTTCTCTTCCGGCTATTACGCCAACCGTTACTGAAAATACGGATGATTTGGTTCCCGGCGAACACAGAAAATCAGCTTTTCAGTATCCGCAGCTTTTCATGGGGATGATTGCCATATTTGTGTATGTGGGTGTGGAAGTTTCTACAGCGAGTAACCTTCCTGCCTACATGGAAAAAAGTTTAGGTTTTGAAACTAAAGATGTGGCTCCTTACATCTCTCTATATTGGGCTTCTTTGATGATCGGACGTTGGACAGGAGCTGTAGAAGCTTTTGATGTAAGCGCAGGAATCAAAAAAATCTTAAGATTTTTGGCACCTTATCTGGCCTTCGGGGTGTTCTTACTGGTGAATGCCATTGCGAAGCACGATCTTTCCCATTTCTACGTATATGGATTAATCATTATTGCGATGATCATCTGCGATATCATGAGTAAAGGTAACCCGGCGAGAATGCTTCTTATATTCTCTGTTGCAGGTATCGCTTCTTTATTAATAGGAATGTTTACTTCAGGGATGGTCTCTGTATATGCCTTCACCAGTGTAGGTTTATTCTGCTCTACCCTTTGGCCTTGTATTTTTGCATTGGCAATCAACGGTCTTGGAAAACATACGAATGAAGGATCCGGTCTTTTGATTATGATGATTATGGGAGGCGGAATCGTAAGTCTTATCCAGGGATATGTTGCGGATCTTACTAATATTCACTTTAGCTATATTGTAGGGGTAATCTGTTTTGCGTATCTTGCTTTCTATGCCATAAGAGTAAGCGGAATCCTAAAATCTCAGGGTATTGATCTTGACAAAATCACAAAAGGCAGTGGACACTAATACAACAAAAAAATTACATAAGAAAAGAGTTTGGGCAGGTTTATTACTTGCCCAATTTCTTTTGTTTTTCATGTTTTCCAGATCTGCGATCATGATTTCTTTTTTTGAACGGTTTTTTGAAATTCAAAAGAAACTTCATCAGCTTATTTTCGCATGGATTCCTTTTTCATTTGGCGATGTGCTTTATATTCTTTTGGGAGTTTTTCTCCTTTATCATGTTGTAAGATGTTTCAGCAAAAAGACTTGGAAAAATGCTTTATTAAAGATTTTTGTATCTGTCAATATCTTTTACTTTATATATCAGATATTTTGGGGAATGTTGTATTTTCAGACTCCGATTATTAATAAACTCCCTTCTCAAAAGGCGCCCACACTTGATAAAGCTAAAGCTTTAGCATTACAGTATCTGCAAAAATGTAAAGACACCAGAAAACTTACCGAAGAAGATAAAAACGGAATATTCATCATAACTGATTTGAAATCTGTTCAGGAAGAAATTTTATTTCGACAAACTTTACTTCCTGAAAATATTTCCAATAAAAAAGCATCTGGAATCAATTCTTTCAAGCCAAGCATCTTTAAAAACATCATGAGCTTTACCGGTATTTTAGGATATTATAATCCTTTTACGGCTGAATCACAATTTAATTCTCAGTTGCCCAACACGCTTATCCCTTTCACATCTGCTCACGAAAGCGCACATCAACTGGGGTTTGCCAGAGAACAGGAAGCTAATTTTATAGGATATCTAATTGGAGTTAATTCAAAAAATCCAGAATTACGCTACAGTACAGAATATTTTACGTTAAAAAGTTTATTAAATTATATAGTCGATAAAGATCCTGAATTTGTAAAAAATGTACTCCGGAATTATCCTCCAGAAATGAAAAAAGACAGGGCTTATGAAAAAGCTTTCATCCTGAAGCACCAAGGGCTACTTGACGATTTCTTTGGATTTACCAACAATATTTTTCTTAAAAGTAATCAGCAGGAAGGTTCCGTAACGTATTCTTATTTTATTGATCTTCTCCTGAATTACGAAAAGGGTTAAAAAACAAAAGAACCGTATCAGGCGATACGATTCTAAAAACACAAATGATGAAAAAAAATTTATTACCTTGACTTGTTCCCTCATTCAAGGCGTTGTAAAAGTACAATATATTTTATTAAAAAAAAAATATTTTAAAGTTTTTTTTCACAAATTTAGGAGAATTTGAAAACTGAAATTTCAGTCTGTACTTCATGTAACGTTAATTTTTCTTTTAAAATCGCCCATTATTACTCATTAAAAGGTGATTATATCGAATAATTTATTTTAGAAATACTTCTCATTTTGAAAGTGAATAGAATTTATAATAAAAGTTCTCAAAATTAAATCAGGCGAAATTTCAAAAATAAAGACCTTAATTATATTTACTAAAAAACAATATATCACATAAAATTGAAAATATATTTGTTATTTTGAAACATCTCCTTATTTTAGAGGAAAAATATTAATATGCTATTGGAAAAACTCATTAACCATCTCAAGCTCGACAAACAGGAGTTTCTTTTTCAGTTCAATTCGCATCCGAATTACCCTTCAGCATTAGCATTTAGTGACACACTTAATTTTATGGGAGTCAGAAACGATGCGTATGAGCTTGACAAAGAATATTGGGATGAACTTCCTGAGGAATTTATCGCCATTGTGGATAATTCTTTCTCCATCGTAAAAAAATCGGGGAATCAATATTCCATTTATTCTGATAAGGCAAAGACTTTAAACAAAGAAGAACTTCATCAAAAAGCCACGGACTTCGTCTTGCTGTTTGAAAAAGATAAAACAGAGAGTAAATCTGTTACAAGTTATAAGCCGTTTGTTTATGCCATTTTTGCAATTGTACTTGTATATTCAATTTTGACACAGACCTGGTATGAGGCTTTATTTAATATCCTTTCCCTCGCCGGAGTTTATATTTCTCTTGAAATTTTCAATCAGAAATTCGGAAATACGTCTGCGGTCATCGGAAGTATTTGCGGCGATACAGCGGGTAATCAGTCTGTCAATTCATGTAACAAAATTATTACTCAGGATAAAACAAGTATTCTCGGTCTTAAGTTTTCCGATTTTTCTCTGATTTATTTTATAGGAATTACCATTTTGGGATTATTTTTACCTGCAACATCTTTGGTAGTGAAAGGCTTTTCACTCGCTTCGGTCGTTGCTATCGGCTATTCCCTGTATATCCAGGGATTTGTGGAAAGGACTTTCTGTCGCGTTTGCCTTTTGATTATTTCTGTTCTTTTAGCTCAGCTATTCATCAGCGCTTTTCTGTTTGAAAATATTTATTTTGACACAGGGATTGCCTTATTAAGTATTATTTTATGGATCGTTCTGTTTTCTTCTGTTTTATACCTTAATAATACACTAGAAGAAAAAGAAAGTCTTCAGAAATCTAACGCTAAAAATTTAAGATTTAAAAGAAATTATGATCTTTTTAAAAGAGAACTGCTGGAAAAAGAAAAGGTAACTTTCAGTAATAATGAAACTTTTTTTGTTGGAAATAAAGAAGCAAAAATTCATCTTTCCATCATCTCAAACCCTTATTGTGGGTTTTGTAAAGATGCCCACAAAATCATGGAAAATTTACTTGAAAAATATCCTGATGAGGTTTCAGTTCAGATGAGATTCAATTATTCACCCGATAAACAGAACGAAAAATTTACGAATCTGATTTCCGATTTTATGTACATTTATCAACATAAAACCCAACAGGAATTTTTAAATCTTATTGAATATTGGTTTGAAAACAGGGATGAAAATAAATTAAGACAGAAAGCAGGAACCAATTCAAACAATGAAGACCTGACTTCACTTATTGAAATGTCAGCAGAAAACAGGGATGCAGGGCTTAATTTTACCCCGATAATTTTGATCAACGGATATCAGTTTCCGGATAAGTATGACCGTGAAGATATTTATTATTTCATTGATGAATTAGCCGAAGATGAAGAGATTTAATAAGAATCTTTTTAGTATTTCTAAATTCACTAAATTAGGAAAAAAGCGGAATCCGAAAAGCTAAATAGAGTAGGAAAAAATTAAAGAATTATTTTATCATGAAAAATTTAAAAAAGTTGTCTCGTAATTATTTAAAAAAAATAGATGGAGGAAAAAGGATTAATTTTGATCCAACCTTAACAATCTGTTATAATGTAACATACTGTTACCAAATTCCAGGTGATGTTATGGGTAGTACAGGTATACCAGTTCAACATACCGGTTCGGAGGTTCCATCGGATGCGACTAATGTTATGCCATGCGGTTACTCACCGGTGTACCCATTTCCTGCAGGATGTGGATCTTTATAATAATAATCAAAAATATAAAAATTTTAAAGGCTGGTTTTTACAGCCTTTTATTTAATTATTAATGAAGCAATTCCCCTTTTACCGCCAGCCGGATTCCAAAGACTGTGGGCCAACCTGCCTGCGAATCGTAAGTAAACATTACGGCAAAAGTATTTCTTTACAGCAAATCCGTAACCTTTCGGAGACAACCCGTGAAGGAAGCAGCCTGCTGGGCCTGAGTGATGCTGCTGAAGATCTGGGCTTCCGCTCATTAGGTGTTCAGATTAATTTTGAATCTCTTGCCGAAGAAGTCCCGCTTCCGTGTATCGTTCACTGGAACAAAAATCATTTCGTCGTTGTATATCATATAGATAAGAACAAAAAAATATATGTATCAGATCCCGGTTATGGCTTAATTACTTACACGAAAGAAGAATTCATAAAATTATGGATCGGCGAAAATGCTGATGAGAAAACAGAAGAAGGTATTGTTTTAATATTAGAAACCACGCCCGCTTTTTTTCAAACGGAATTTGATGATAAGGAAAGTAAAGCGAGTTTTTCTTTTCTCTCAAAATATTTATTAAAATATAAATCGCTTGTTATTCAGCTGGCGATAGGACTTTTGGCAGGAAGTTTATTATCATTGATTTTCCCTTTTCTTACCCAAAGTATTGTCGATGTCGGTATTCAGAATCAGGATCTGAATTTTATTTATCTGGTTTTGCTCGCACAAATCATGCTTTTTGTAGGAAGAATGGGAATTGAAGTCATCCGAAGCTGGATTTTACTGCATCTTTCCGCCAGAATTAATATTTCTATCATCTCCGATTTCTTTATAAAATTAATGAAACTTCCCATCAGCTTCTTTGATACCAGAATGACGGGAGATATTATGCAGAGGATTAATGATCATCACAGAATAGAACAGCTTTTAACAAGTTCTTCTTTAAATACTCTGTTTTCATTAGTCAATCTCATCATATTCAGCATTGTTCTTTTATTTTACGACTACAGACTATTTGTCGTTTATCTTGTGGGAGCTGGGGCGTATGTCGGATGGATCAGCTTCTTTCTTGGCAAAAGAAAAGAACTTGATTACAAAAGATTTTTTCAGGTTTCCCAGGAACAGAGTAAAGTCATCGAATTGATTAACGGAATGCAGGAAATAAAAATGCATAATGCCGAAAAGCAAAAAAGATGGGATTGGGAATTTCTGCAGGTAAAATTATTTAAAATAAGGATAAAATCTTTGTCGCTTGAACAGTGGCAGTCCGTCGGTGGAAATTTTATTAATCAGATGAAAGACATTCTGGTAAGTTTTCTTTCTGCAAAACTGGTGCTTAGCGGTAATCTTACGCTCGGGATGATGCTTTCTGTACAATATATTATTGGCCAGCTTAACAGCCCATTATTGCAATTGATCGATTTCATAAAGCAGACTCAGGATGCTAAAATTTCTCTTGAGAGGCTGGGAGAAATTCATGATAAGGAAGATGAAGAAAGCAAAGATGAGCAATATGCTCACGATCTTCCGCAGAAGGATATCGAAATAGAGAATCTTTCCTTCAGATATATCGGTTCGGATGCTTATGTTTTTGAGAATTTAAATTTAAATATTCCTTACCAGAAAACAACTGCCATTGTAGGTGCCAGTGGAAGCGGAAAAACAACATTATTGAAACTACTGATGAAGTTCTATGAACCCAATGAAGGCGAAATAAAACTTGGAAATACAAAGCTTAAAAATGTTTCTCCAAGATTCTGGAGAGATCATTGCGGAGTTGTGATGCAGGAAGGATATGTATTTAACGACACTATTGCTAATAATATCGCCGTAGGCGAGGATTACGTGGATAAACAAAAACTCAGAAAAGCGGTAGAAATAGCTCATATTAAGGATTTTATTGAAGAGCTTCCTTTAAGCTATAATACTAAAATAGGTAATGAAGGTCTTGGAGTAAGTGGCGGACAAAAACAAAGATTATTCATTGCCAGAGCCGTTTACAAATCTCCTGAATACATCTTTTTTGATGAGGCAACTTCAGCACTTGACGCCAACAATGAAAAAATCATTATGGAAAATCTGGAGCAGTTTTTTAAAGGTAAAACCGCTATTGTTATAGCCCACAGACTTTCCACCGTAAAGCATGCTGATAAAATTATCGTTTTAGATAAAGGTAAAGTCGTTGAAGAGGGAAATCATTCTGAACTGGTCGCTTTAAGAGGTGAATATTACAGGCTCGTAAAAAATCAACTTGAACTTGGAAACTGATCATTATTTTCACTAATTTTAATCAACCAACTCAAAATCTATCAGTTATGAAAAATTTACAAAAAATTGAAAGAAAGAAACTTAGAGAAATTCACGGTGCAGGACCAGTTCCGGTATTTCCGTGCAATTGTTTCTGCTACATCAACAATGTAAAACAGTGGAATGCATGCAACCGTTACTGTCCCGATGGTGACATTCCGGGAGTAGAACCCGGCAATAATCCGAAATGCGATTATACACTGCCGTTATAAGATTATTTTAAAACATACTCAATAATCTTCAGCTCCTTGGAGATTATTGAGTTTTATTTTTATATGGAAAAAGACGTATTAGACAATATTGAACTACGCTCAGAAAGTGTTCAGGATATCCTTACACAGCCCCCACATTGGATGATCCGATGGGGAAATACGATTATATTTTTAATTATTGTACTCATTCTTATCATGAGCTACATTATACGTTATCCGGAATTTATTCCTGCCCCGATTGTGGTAACCTCTCAAAATCCGCCGGAGAAGCTGGAAGCCCGTACCAATTCCAAAATCGAGAAAATATTTATAAAAGATCATCAGCATGTTAAAAAGAATGATGTTCTGATGGTCATGCAATCGACAGCCAATTATAAAGATATATTAGAACTGAAAAAACTTATTGATTCCATCACACCGGATCAGCTCGCTTCATTTCCTTTAAGCAAAACCTCTCATTTCAAACTTGGAGAACTTCAGGGAGATTACAACAGTTTTGCAAAGGCATTTCAGGATGAGGCTTTATTCAAAAGACTTCAGCCTTACGCTCCGGAAAATCTGGCCGCCAATCAAAGTCTTTCTGAATATAAAATAAGAATTTCAACTCTTAAGCAACAAAAAAGCCTAGAACAGGCCAAGTATGAAATTACCAAAAAGAATTATCAGCGCTCTCAGGAATTGTTTAAGCAGGGTGTCATCGCCGCAGTTGAGCTGGAAAATGAAAAAATAAAATTTCTCCAGGCCCAACAAAATTTAGAAAATATTACTATTTCTCTTTCACAGATTGAAGAAGGTATTTCCAATGTTAATAAGACAAAAAGCGGCGCCGCCATTAATACGGAAAAAGATAAAATTACCTATTCCTCACAGACTTTACAGCTTTTTGAACAGCTCAGAAAATCATTAAAACAATGGGAACAGAGTTATCTGATTATTTCTAATACCGATGGTGAAGCCAGCTTTCAGCAGTTTTTTGGCGAAAACCAGTTCGTAAAAGCCGGAGATGCTATTTTATCCATTTTACCGGATCATAAAGAAAAACTTGTGGGGAGAATGGCTGTACCTGCAGCTAATTCCGGTAAGATAATCACAGGAGAAAAAGTTTTAATTAAACTTGATAATTACCGGTATCAGGAGTATGGCATTGTGGAAGGAAAAGTACAAAACATTTCATTATCTCCCGATAAAGATGGAAATTACTATGTAGACGTCGCCCTTCCAAAAGGACTGAAAACTTCTTATAATAAAAATCTGGTTTTCGATAAGGAATTAAAAGGCAATGCTGAAATTGTAACTCAGGATTTACGATTAATTGAAAGGTTCTTTTATCAGATGAGAAAATTGCTGGGATATCAGAGTTGAAGAAAATGAAAGCCGGAGCATTGGCTTCGGCTTTACTATATTTTTTCTTTCTTTTTATTGAGATAAAAAATTAGTATGATATAAAAAATCATAATCAATTAAAAAATTCTCTGATTTTTGGTTCCCAATCTGGTCAGAAATTAAAATCCTTTGGTTCTCCGTTGAGTTCTCTTCCTCTTAGTATCGCTTCTTTCCACTTTTTGCCAATATCCATATAGATTTTAAATTGTTCCTTTTCTCTTTCTGTACCTAGTGAAATTCCTAACTGATGGGTCGCCTTATATTTTTGGAAAGCCATAGGCAAATGCTCTATGGTCCTTTTCAATCTATAGTTTTCCACTGCCCTGCTCAAAGCAATGCGATAGTCGTCATGAGCTTCTATGGGAACCATTTCATCTTTTATTTCGGATAGGTATTGCAGATTCTCATTTGCTCTTTCATTTTCATAGGTATGATGATGTTCTGTTCCTTTTAGGTATTCTGTTATGAGTTTACTGGTTTTTTTATCTTCTATGACTTGTGCTAAAGCTATATGTAAGTTGGTATCAAAAATATTCATATAAGGTTTTTCCAATTCCGGATCTTTTACATATAAATTAGCAGGGGCATGCTTCCGAGAATCTTCAATACTTAGGTTTTGATAAAATTTTTCTTTTTTTCCTCGTATATCGGGAAGGGTGAGGAGTACTTCATTACCCGTTTTTCCATTATGATAATCATACCATTCAGGAAAGTTTCGGTTTTCGTTATTGGTTTCATAAGCTTCTTTTATTTCCTCATAATTCTGCCAATCCTGAAACCCGTATTGTTCAAACTCTACATTGTTTTGTGAGAGGTATTGGCAATACCAGTCTACCTCATGATGAGTAATTGGAGGTATAAAAGAACAATTGAGTATATCTTCTTCCCAAGCTCTAAAGTCAAAAGTGATTTCTATTTCCTTTATTTCCAGTTGCTCGGCTCGCCAAAGACATTGCGCATCAAAAAGTTTTTTTTGTTGTATGATGCACAGATGTTCGAATGCAACATCAATCCATTCGTTTTGTTTTTGCTCATTTAATCTTTGGTACATTTCGCCCCATTTTAAACCGGACGCTTTTATGTTCGCATAAGCTTTACAAAAGCTTTCCATGGAATATTTTTGATAAGTCTTGCAGTATTCCTGTACGGCAGGGTTTTCCATGAGCTCTTTTGTCCATTGCTCACAAAATTGGTGATAATCTGTTTTTTTTTCTTCGTTCATTGTTTTTAGAAATTAGGGATGAAGGTAAAATTAAAAACTTTTGCACTGTTTTCAAATCTCTACTTACTCAAATTTACAAATTATTATGCTTTGATGATATTTTGACGTATATTATCTTCAGCATCCGGAATGGGAGCGCCTAATGATAAAGCTCTTGATGGTTCAGGTATTGTTTGGTTTAACCTACAAAATATTTATGATCTACATATTATAGTAGAATAAACAAGAAATAGCCGGACAAAAAGAATTGAAATTTGGACCTTCTATACTTAAGCTTATGAACTAAATCTATGAAGAATTCTTCTCTAATTCTTTTGCTTAAAAAAAGAATGAATGGCATGTGGCGAAAGCTTTGAAATATCGATATTCCATAGCGGCTCACTTTGATTAACAACGACCAACGATTGTACTAAAAAGATTAAAGCACAAAAAACTCTCTTGAAAAAGAGAGTTAAATAGCTAAAATCAGCTTATTATTTGTAGCGAAGACGGGAATTGAACCCGTGACCTCAGGGTTATGAATCCTGCGCTCTAACCAACTGAGCTACCTCGCCGTTTTGGTGGTGCAAATATAGAAAATATTTACAATTTACCAAAATTATTTTAACTTAAAATATTCCAAAACATCTCCTACATGCTCTGGTTTGCTGATAATCTTATTGTTAGCATCCAAAATAAAATAAGTCGGTGTTGCATGAACATTATACGTATCTGCATAGCTACTGTTCCATCCTCTTAATTCAGTATCATTCACCCATGGAAATGCGCTGATTTTTTTAGCGTAAGAATCTTTATCCACATCCAGCGATAAGCCTATAACCTGAATATTTTTCGATTTTAAATCGTTGTATTTCGCCAACAGTTGCGGAAGCTCACTCTCACAATGAGAGCAGGTAGATGACCAGAATATTACAACTTTTTGATCAGCTTTTATATCATGAAGGGTTTTAGCATTTGTATTCGCCGGAGATTGAAATTTATAATTAGGAAAAACAGCACCGATTTCAACATTAGCGTTTGATTTTAAGGTAGAGGCTAATCTATCTGTAATCGTACACTTCAGATTTTTAGCCAAACCTAGATATTTATCCTTAAAATCCTGCATGTCATAAACATCGAAAATGTCAATGAGTTCAGAAAGAACTGTTTGCCCTCTCGGTGTTTCTACTTTTAATCTGTCAAGAAGCTTATCGACCGATGTACTAACATTCGTGTTGCCTCCTGAATTAAGATAGGAAACCAAAATCGGTCTTAACAACGATGATGTTTCAAGCATATCATTCGACTTATCAATAAAATTAATAATATCGTCCTGAGTTACTTTCTTGGAAGTATCATTAGAGAGAAATTTATTGTAATTCGTATTATAGTAATAGATGAAAGGATGTTGAGCCTGATTTATCCCATCTGAACTACCACTAAGCCTGCTAATTTCAGTTCTAATAGCCTTACCAAAGTCGGTATTATCTTTATAGTATTCTTTTATCTGGGTGAGTGCAGGAAGTATAAGCTCCTTTTTCTGAGAGCCTTCCTGAAACTTGCTCATAAGGTCATTAGCTTCATCAAGATAAATAATATCCTTAATTTTATTAGCTTGTGTATCAAGTTTTACACTAACGTTTTTATTTTCAGAAATAAAATTAAATGTGTTATTTGAGCTTGGGAAATAAACTTTCATCATTCCCATGTAGTTTTTAGGGTATTTAAATGTCCAGGTATTATTCTTACTTTGCTCTTTTGAAAAGATAATATCTTTGGAACCATTTAAAGTATATAAAATCGCATCCTGATCTTTAAAATCAGCAGGCGCCTGAATAGTAACTGTAAACTGTGCCTGTAATGAAAATGCAACTATTAAAGTCGTTAATGTAAAAATCTTTTTCATAAGGTAAAAATAAAAAAACTCTCCGAGTAATCAGAGAGTTTAATATTATTTTAATAAAAATTATATTTTCTTCGGTGTGTATTTCTTACTGAAGAATGTTATTAGTATAATAGCTACAATAGCTAAAACATATATATACATGTCAACTGGTGAAGATTGTACTCCTGGCCCAACAATTCCTTTGGCATTTGAATTAGAATTAGGTGGCGGAACTTTATCCTGAGCACTGATAATCAGTTGAAATCCAAAGAAAAAAATAACGGGAATAAATTTATTTATTGATTTCATATTTATTATTTTAAGATTTTGGCAGTAACGATTTCTCCTTTTTCGGAAACAACTTTTACTAAATAAGCATTTTTAATTTTATTATCCAGTTCAATGACAAAATCTGTTGAAGTATCCACCGCTTTTTTAGTGATAACCAGCTTACCACTCATATCATAAACGTCAATATCTGCTTTTTTCCAGTTAGGATCAAATCTTACAATGTAATTGGTTATTGCAGGATTATAAACGACCATAGTTCGAGAAGGTGTAGATGTATCAACTGTTGACAATACAATATTGCTAGGTTCTCCATAATAGAGATCAAATTCAGCTATATTCGCAGGAATCACAGCTCCCTGAACAGCCTGTTGAACGGTTCCGTTTTGAGGCTTATAGTAGAACCCAATTCCTGAAGATAACGCATGAGTTCCATTAGCCACGAGATTGGCATTTTCTCTGATCTCAAACTTATAGGATTTTATTTTGTTAAGATCATAATTTACCATCTTAATATTTTTTCCTGTAAAGTTATTCTCATTTGCCTCATTAATATATAACCAGTATTGTCCTGAATAATTGGTATCATATCCACCTGTAGGAGCTTCCTCAAAAGTTCCTAAAAGATTAGAACTTCCTGCTTTTACTTGTGTTAAAGCTTCGGTAGTAGAGTGCCCTGTGGTACCATCAGAATAAACAACATAGTAAGTTCTTGCCACCTCGTTACCATTAGCGTCAAGCCCAATAACTCCTAATTGTTTTACTGTATTTGTTAATATATTTTTATTAGCAGTGACATTATAAGCCGTACCTGCGCTTCTACTATTATAATTGAATCTTCTAAGATTTGCAAAATTAATCTTATTATCATCTGGATTAACTACGTTATCACTGGTAAGCTTAATAACAAAAGTCCCCAATGGTCTTACCATTACATACTCAACATCACCTGTAGGAGCACCTGCAGAAAAAGTAATATACTTGTACGCACCATTTCCCACTGCAAAAGTACCTCCTGATGTACTCTGAACGGCATTAGGAGCAACTTCAAGCCTTACCCCTTGAATAGTTTTCAAGTTGACACCATCACCATTCGCATCGTCTATAGCTATTTGTGATAAATCAAGGTTCGTCAAAAATGGATTTGCATATTGATACATATATCTTCCGTATGTCCCGGACCAAGGTGTTGTTACAAATTCGTCTTGAAGATAGGTATAGTACTTTTCATGATATTGATTTTCAGCATTACCATTAGTTCCAAAATTTACGGAAGCACCTGCGCCTTGAAGCGTAATAACATTGCCCTCACTTAAAGGACGTCCTTTGATTGTTCTGGTAGTACTCAAATCAAGACCAGCTGCACCCAACATATAATAAGCTATACTAGGATATTCAGGACTTCCTATATATGAAGAAATACTAACACTCATTGGAACAGCAGTAGTGTTATTTACCATGAGAACGTCATTTTGCTGGCGTCTCAAATTGTTAAAGGTTTTACCCAATTCGGCACTCAAGCTTCCTACTCTTTTATAATAAAATGGTAATCCTATTTGTTGATACGTACCATGCGGAATAGCTCTAAACTCCTGATCTACAATACCTATAATATTCAATTGATCAAGTCCTGAGATGTAGAGCTGGCCGTAAGTGTAGGGAAAACTGTTATCGTTGTAGTGTTCATAATTGTCCGGTTCATTCAATTTATTGATAAAATTACCTCCTCCATTCGCTTCCGTTTTATCGTTGTTTGAACCATCAATTGTCTTAAAATAATCAGAGGTGGTTCCCTCAATCATAAAATTACCATGATTTTCAATTACACCGGTACTTTTCATTTGTAAGCCTCCCCCCGTATAAAACAGAGTTCCTTTCCCTACATAAGCAACAGCGGTATCATCCACGTGTACTAATATATTCTGCGCCTGAACAGAACAACTAGCTGCTATTAAGCTAATAGCAAATAAATTTTTTCTCATTGTATGTAATTATTTGTGTGTTATACAATATTTCAATTGCAAAGTTATATTTTTTTCATTAAAAAACAAAAATATTTTACTTATTAACAAAAATGTTATCCTCCGTTAATATAATTTCCTTTTCTTCCCCAATGGAAAACATATAATCTTCGAGAACTTTTTCAGTTGTACCTCTCAATCCTCTGGCACCTAATCCTTTTTCAATAGTTTCTTCCACAATTTTTTCAATGGCGCCGTCTGTGAAAACAAGCTTTGTTCCATCCATTTTGAAAAGTTCTATAAACTGATTAACGATAGAATTTTTAGGTTCTTTCATAATTCTTACCATAGTTTCCTTGGTCAGTTTATCAAGATAAGTAATGATTGGGAATCGTCCTAAAAGCTCAGGAATCAGCCCGAATGAACGAAGATCAATGGCGTTGATATTCGTTAAAACATATTCATCTTCATCTGTCTTATTGATTTTCTCTGCGCTGAAACCAATCGCCTGCTTGTTCATTCTTCGTTCAATAATTTCTTTGATTCCGTCGAATGCTCCACCTGCTATGAAAAGGATATTCTGGGTATTCACCTGAATATATTTCTGGTCAGGATGTTTTCTTCCTCCTTGTGGCGGAACGTTTACAATACTTCCTTCAAGCAGCTTTAATAAACCCTGCTGCACTCCTTCTCCGGATACATCTCTCGTGATACTCGGATTATCTGATTTTCTTGCGATTTTGTCGATCTCATCAATAAAAACAATTCCTCTTTCAGCTTTTTCTACATCATAATCTGCGACCATTAAGAGTCTCGACAGAATACTTTCAACGTCTTCACCTACATATCCAGCCTCCGTTAAAATCGTTGCATCTACGATACAGAAGGGCACATTAAGTTCCCTTGCAATGGTTTTTGCCAAAAGGGTTTTTCCTGTTCCGGTTTCGCCGATCATGATAATATTGGATTTTTCAAGCTCAACTTCGCGGTTTTCGTCCTGAGCGTGAAGCAATCTTTTATAATGGTTATACACGGCAACAGATAATTGTTTTTTTGCCTGATCCTGCCCGATAACATATTGATCCAGAAACATTTTAATTTCTTTGGGCTTTTTTAATTCTTCTATATTTTCGGCAGGAGAAAATCCTGTTTTTGCGGAACTGTCTTTTACAATAGCATGCGCCTGCTCGATACAGTTTTCACAAATAAAACCATTCTGACCGGAAATCAGCATCTGCACTTCATTTCTCTTTCTTCCGCAGAAAGAACACTGGTTTGAATTCATTTTTATATATAGATAAGTATAGATTAAATAAACTCGTAAAATTTACGAGTTTATATTGTTTTAAGGATTAATTATTGAGTCTTGAATTTCAGTATATTCTTCATGCGCCAGTTTCAATCTTTCGTTTCTGAAATTCATATCTTCTATTTTTTGTAAAGGAATTAAATGGATATGAGCGTGAGGTACTTCCAACCCCACAACAGCCACTCCTACTCTTATACAAGGGATTGCACTTTTTACTTTTTTGGCAACTTCCTGAGCAAACCCCCAAAGATTTTTATATTCTTCACTATCCAGATCAAAAATAAGATCTACTTCTTTTTTCGGAACTACCAAAGTGTGTCCTTTTACCAGAGGCATTGCATCAAGAAAAGCGATAAAATTCTCATCTTCGGCAATCTTATATGAGGGAATTTCACCATTGATGATCTTTGTAAATATTGTGCTCATTTTTTCAAATGTTTAGAGATTGGAAGTCCGATTTATTTACAGGGTAATTTCTAATACTTCAAAAGACAGCTTGTTTCCGTTTGGCAAAGTAATATCTGCAGTTTCGCCAACAGCTTTGCCTAAAAGCCCTTTTGCAATCGGGGTATTCACAGAAATTTTTCCAGCCTTAAGATCGCTTTCATTATCAGGAACCAAAGTAAACATCTGCTCCTGTTGTGTTGCATTATTCTTCAGTTTTACTGTTGTAAGAATTGAAACTTTTGAAGTATCCAGTTGACTTTCGTCTATGATTTTTGAAGTCGAAATAACATCTTTCAGCTTGGAAATTCTCATTTCAAGCATTCCCTGAGCTTCTTTAGCAGCATCGTATTCTGCATTTTCCGACAAATCGCCTTTGTCTCTGGCTTCTGCAATCTGCTGTGTGATTTTTGGTCTTTCTACAGTTTCCAACTGTTCCAGCTCAGCTTTCATTTTCTCTAATCCCTCCTTTGTAACATAGCTTGCCATAATTTTCAAAATTTAGTTTTAGTATAAAAAAATAATCCGACATTTGCCGGACAATGTTTTCGAGTTGTAATCGTTTAATTTTTACAAATATATAAAAATTTAAATTGAAATGAAAAAAACTTTTTCAATATTATCATTAATTACATTATTGATTTTCAGTATTTTATCAATAAAATCATGTGGAAGCAGAGAAGATACCGTAAGTTGCTTCCCCAGCAGCCCCATTAATGTCACACTTAATCTTAATCTTCCTGCGTATTATGCTCTGAATCAGGTGGGAGGATGGGTTTATATTAATGAACAACAGTCTGGCACCAGAGGGCTTATCGTTGTGAGGGCTTCGGATGCAACTTTTAAAGCATATGACCGTAATGCACCCCATATCTGCCCGGATAATAACACCACACTGGAAGTTCAGGATAACATCAGGGTAATATGTCCAAAAGATAATGCACAGTGGATTCTGTTGACGGGACAACCGACTGCCGTGGCCAATGTTCCTCCGAAGACTTACCTTTATAACTACGATCCTTCCGGAAAAATTTTAAATATTTATTATTAAAAATGAAAGTTGTCATACAAAGAGTTTCCGAATCCAGCGTAAAAGTAGACGGGAAAATTGTCGGAGAAATCGGAAAAGGGTTGATGCTTTTGGTAGGAATTGATGAAAACGATGAAAAAAGTGATGCAGACTGGCTCGTACAGAAAATTTTAAATCTAAGAATCTTCAGGGACGAGAATGGAAAACTGAACCTTTCTATACAGGAGATTAAAGGAGAAATCCTGTGTATCAGTCAGTTTACATTAATTGCGGATTACAAGAAAGGAAACCGTCCATCTTTCATTAAAGCTGCAAAACCGGATAAAGCGATTCCGCTATTTGATTATTTTAAAGATGAAATATCAAAATCCGGGTTAAAAACCGAGAGCGGTATTTTCGGCGCCGACATGAAAGTTTCACTGATTAATGACGGACCTGTAACAATTGTGATGGATTCTGCAATAAAATCTTAAATTTGCACCGAATTTTTAATTAACAAAAAATGAAAAAAACATTCGTTACTTTACTTATCCTCGCAGGAATAGGCTCTGTGTATGCTCAAAAAAATTATACTGAAGATCAAAAAGCGTCTTACTACATCGGTCTTGATATTGCACAGAATATGAAAAGACAAGGCTTTGCCGTAGATCCCGACTTACTTGCCCAGGCCATGAAAGATGAATTTGGAGATAAACCGAAGTTGTTTCCCAAAGAAGAAATGAGCAATTTCATGCAGGGCTTTATGCAAAAGCAGAATGAAAAAAGAATGGCTGCCGAAAAGGTAAAGGCAGAAGAAAACAAAAAGAAAGGCAATGATTTTCTTGCTAAAAATAAACTTAATAAGAATATAAAAACCACAGCCAGCGGCCTGCAGTATGAAGTTCTTAAAGAAGGCGACGGAAAAACCAAACCAACGGCAACAAGCACAGTAACTGTCGTCTATGCAGGTAAACTGATGGACGGAACGGTATTCGACTCTACAGAGAAAAATGGCGGAAAGCCGGCTGAGCTTAACCTTTCCGGGGTAATAAAAGGATGGACAGAAGGCATACAGTTAATGAGCGAAGGCGCGAAATACAGATTCTATCTGCCTGCTGACCTAGCGTACGGAGATAATGGAGCAGGAAACATCATTCCTCCCGGATCAACACTTATTTTTGATGTTGAACTGGTAGATTTCAAATAATTATTACTGATATAAAAAATAAAAACGTCTTTCATATTGCTGAAAGACGTTTTTTCAAATAAACTTTTATAAAAAAATTAATTCGCAGGAATACTGCTGAAATTAAGTGCAATTTTAAGATTCATGTCTGAACTCGTTTGATTTTTCAGTTCATAAACCGTTCTTACGGTAACCCCCGTACTTTTCACCACTTCATCAAGAAACCCTGAATTTTCAAGGTCAAGATTTAAGCTTGATGCGTTTGTTGATATATTTGCTCTGGAAGCGACCAGTCTTTCACCTGTACCGCTTGAAGAAATGTAAACCTTAATGGATTTAAAAGCGCTAAGATTTCCTCCCGAAGGTGACACTACAGAAACTTTAGCATCAGAAATTCTTACATCTTTAATTTTCGCATTGTTGTTTCCCCCAAACCAGGTCTGCACATTCGATGCCGTAGCGGTAGAAGAAACTTCTTTATCTGCAGGAACGCCGGTTGAAATCAAAACATTAGCTGTATAAGGAAATGTATTCTGAACCAACGACTGCACTGTTCCGCAGCTTACCAAAGCGAGCGAGGCTACTGCCGCTGTCAAAATTATATTTTTCATAATGATAAATTTTAAAGTTTTTTAAGCAGAAATTATACCAAATTGTTAAATGTTATTCAATACTTACTGTGAAATTTCCTTTGGTATTTCCAGAAGCCATATTGCTTTTCCCAATAATCAGCCATATCTCGCCTTTAGCCTTTAGTTCGTAGGTAAGATCTCTTCCGAAAGGCCCGTCATAATCGCCATTTGGAAGTTTTATCTGGTTAAATCTTATATTAAAATCTTTTTCTTTTGTTGAAATTTTGGCCTTTATTTCCGGATTCGTGTAGTCGGTGATCTTGAGAACAAGCTCCTGATTGTCTTTAGTAAATTCCTCACCCAGTGTTATCGGAAGATGTTCACCATCTACAGTTCTGACGATTTGTCCGTCTTTTACTTCTCTCATAACGCCGGTTCGTAAGACTTCTTTTGTTTTCGGAGCGTTGTTGATGACGGAATCTTTTATCTTTATGGCAGAAGAATCTGTTTTTTCTGCAGGTGCAGTTTGTTCCGTTGCTGTTGACAATGAATCTGTATTTTGTGTTTCCTGTATTTTCGATTCTTTTTTACACGATATGATGATCAGCGGGATAAGCAAAAGTATCTTTTTCATAATAGTTATTTTAATGATAAACTTAAATTTAAAATCCTCTGACATTTTAAAAGACTTCAAACTTTGAGTATATGGAGATGCCAAAATTATTCCATTAAGGTTATTCTTAGCTTAAAAAAATATTAGGATTTAATTTAAAGGAAATCAATTATGGTTTATCATATTCTAAGTTTTTCATCATTATTTTATAGTTTGATAATATAAAATCTTTGAAAGCATTTTCTCTTCGTGTTGTGGTTTCACCTTATTTAGTATTTCCTGCTTAAGCTTCCCGTCATGCCTTTTTTCAGCATATTCCAACAATTGTTTTTCATTGAAATTAACTGTTGTTTCATAATAACTCAGTACAAAATCTTTACGTTTCATATTTTGGGAGGTAATGATTCCGCCCCAGTTGATGTAGCTGCAGGTCAGAATTGTTCCATAAATATACCATGTCATCGTATTGAAAAGGAATGCATTTCTTTTTCTGAGCTGTATTTTCATGAACGTCATCACCAGGCCTATGAATGAAAGAATTAAAAATGCATATACTCCAAGCCTTTTGTAAGTAAAGCCATAATTTTCAATGTATTCCGAGTTCTTTACCAGCGCTGAAATTACGAGAGCGGCATTCAGGAAGATCCATATTTTTGCTAAAATTCTCATTAAACGTGCTTTAGAATCAAAATTAAAGCTGGATTTAAAATAAAACATAATCACAAAAATGGCCATAACGATAGATATAATTACAACATTTACTCTCTCATGAGTTTCCTGTGAAAGCCGTGATGGACTTTTTACAGTTTCAAAAAACTGTTCATAGTTATAGGTGATAATGAAAAATATCAACAGAATATTCAAAGCCAGCAAGGAAATCACGCCACTCATTCTTTCCGTATCAAGGTCAAAGAAAGAATAGGTAGGTTTCAGAATTTTATCCCTTTCATTAAAATCATTATTTAAAATGGAATTGGTTTTATAAATAGTTTTTTCAACAACATAATTCCAATAATTAAATGCAACAAAAAGTCCCAGCGCTATCATGGCGATAAGCTGCCAGAAATTAATGTCAATTTCAATATTTGTGAAAAGATTGGCAAAATGATCACTTCCGGCTGAATAAATTCCAAAGAAAACAGCAATCAACAGTAACGGAATAAAGATAAACGCAAACATTTTCTGCCAGAATCCCGGAATTTTTCTTTTTGGCAGCCATTTGTCAAAGCTGAAGAACCTGCATAAAAATGTAGAACAGTTGGTAACAATAACCGGGATAAGCAAAAGAATTTTCATTCTTCTGTTTCTTGAGCGGTAGCCCAAAAGAATCACCGAGCTTACGACAGCCAGAAATGAAGGAAAATCTCCGTACCAGGCAAATGCTCCTGCCGATAATAAACTTGTGATCAAAAGGAAAAAGAAGGTGGTTGTTTTATTTTTCGCGGGTGTTCTGAAAAACGTAAGGACGGAATATATTACGGCTATAATTCCAAGATTCAGTCCGATATTTTGGTCATAAAACAGAATGATAAATAAAATAGTTGTGAGAAAGATATAATGATGTGTTTTCATAGTTTTTTTCATTTAAATATTAATACAAAACTTGTGTATTTTTCTGTTGAATAAACTCATTCAGATGTTCAAAATTCTGCCACAGTAATGCTTCAAAATCCCATTGATGAAAGGGGCGCATGTTCTGTCCTTTTTTGTATGCTTTGATATAAATCTTGTAGTATTCCGGTAAAATAATACTTCCCAAAACGATAGCCGCCAAAAGATGAGCGTTGAGTTTTCCATTTCCCAAAAGCAGGAACTGCATGGCAATTTCATCCTCGAAATTGGTTCCGCAGCCTGTGATCAGATGATGAACATCATGATTTTCCATCTTTGGAATCATGGTGAAACCGTGTTTCTTATAAAATTCACCTAATTTCCTACCTAATGAATCTTCCTGAAATTCAAGCAGCTGTTTTTCTGTAAACTGCCATTGTCTCTTCTTTTTCTTAAAATATTTTCGGTAAAGCTTTTGGGTTTTGTTGTAAATGAAAAGCAGAAATTGAACGCGTATTTTTTTCATAAAACAATTATTAAAGTTTAACAAGTTCGAAACCTATAAATGAATATAGCAATGCAATGGGAATATTGACAGTGAGAATCACTGCAGATTTTCGACATAAAGAAAACTGTCGTTTATTAAAGAATCCATACAGCAGCAAAATCCCTATGATTAATAGATTAATAGCGGTTGCAGCAAAAAGGTATAGATAACCAAATATCGCAAAATCAATATTTTCCGTAAAAATGTATCCGAAAAGAAAAATATTTCCGAGAACAAAAGAAAGTAATGTCGTAAACTTTCCTATATTTTGAATTGTTGAATCTTTCATGATTGATATTTTGAAATTAAATTCAGCTCCCCGCCAAAAAGCTCCCGAAAATACCTACAGCCAACTCGATCCAAACCAGACAAACGATCATCAGTATAACCAATGAAATCAGCACTTTGGTGATAAATGCCTTGTTGGAAAGCGCCACAAGATTTACGAAAAAAGCAGTTCCGAAAAGAATTACTGTTGCGACAATGAAATCAAAGATGGACCAATTCCAGTCTTTCATCAAAAGGTTCGCAAAAAATGCTGTAGCAAGCAATAAAGCAGGAACAGCGAAAATAATTGTTGTTTTTTGTTGTTTTGTAATCATTATTTCAATATTAAAATTATAAAGTACTTTGTATTTCAAAGTTTAAAATCAAAAAAAATTTGAGCTATTTTTCCAGCAATTTTTCCAGTCCATTCAAATGATCAGTGAAAGCCTTTCTCCCGTTTTGTGTAACACGATACGATGTTTTGGGTTTCTTCCCGACAAATTCTTTTTTCACTTCAATATAACCCGCCTTTTCCAATGCGTTACTGTGGCTTGCCAAATTGCCATCTGTGATCTCGAGCAGACTTTTCATTTCAGAAAAATCAACCCAGTCGTTGACCATCAGAACAGACATAATGCCCAATCTTACACGGCTTTCGAATTCTTTGTTGAGTTGATTTATCTTTATCATTATTATATCAATTTAGATCCGCAAAAGTAGTATTATTTATACTTAATATGCATGATCGTTCCATAAACAATATGCAGCACTCCGAACCCAATGGTCCAGAAAAGCAATCCCCAGCCCAAAATAAATAGTGAGATTAATCCCAAAATAATCTGGCAATATCCCAAATATTTTATATCGGTCAAAGTATATCTTTCCGCACTTACCAAAGCCAATCCATAAAAAATAAGGGTTGCCGGTGCTACAAAAACAAACAGATGATGATAAAGAAGGCCCAAGCAAAATAATCCACCGGTAACCAGCGGAACTGCAAAAGTGACAAGCAGTCGTTTTGTCGTTGCATCCCAGATCTTCAGTCCTTTCTTTCTACTTTTATGAGCTGTAAATAGATATCCGCTCAGAATGGCGACAATAAGGATAGCGGTTCCAATGAAAATCAGTTCTTTTACCAAAGAAGGTCCGAAAATATTCCTGTCACCATCAAAATAGTCGATCCCTTCTCTTTTAAAAACAAAATAGACATAAACGGCACCAATAATAGCAGCCAAACCCGCAACAACACCTGATAATCCGCTTAAAGAAATAAATCTTGAAGAACGCTCCATCATGGAACGAATGTGTGATAAGTCTTCGTGATAATTTTTTGATTCCATAAAAAGAACTTTGAATTACAAAGTTATTATTTTTTTTGAATATTCAAAATTTTTTTCAAAAAACTGTTTTAAATTAATGTTGAATTTTAAAATTTATATGAAAAACCGCCGAAAAATCCGACGGTTGTATTCAGAATAAAAAGACTTTGTTTTATTTCGTTCTTAGTCTTTCCTTAATAGATTCAATATTTTTCTTTGCTGAATCTTCCAGAATCAGGCTGGCGCTCATGTGAATCCTTGCCGGCATCAATTCATTAAAATGTTCAGTACCTTCCCAGGAAACTTTCTTGATTAAAGCTAAAGCATCACTACTTCTTGAAGCTAATGTATCAAGGAATTTCTCAAGCTTAGCATCCATTTGTTCAATATTTTCAGAAACGGAATGATAAATATTATGCTGTTCCGCCCATTCTGCCGACCTGAAATCTGCATCAATAGCCATTGCCGAAAACTGCGATTTCCCGATTTTTCTTTCTACATAAGGACCTATTACAAATGGGCCGATTCCCAGATTAATTTCCGTTAATGCCAACGCAGCATCCTTTGTTGCAAAACAGTAATCCGCGCCGCAGGCAATTCCTACTCCGCCGCCGGTAGTTTTTCCCTGAACCCTTACAACGACAATTTTACCGCAGCTTCTCATGGCATTCAGAACTTTGGCAAAACCTCCGAAAAATTTCGTAGATTTTTCCAGTTCTTCAATTTCCAGCAATTCATCAAAGCTAGCTCCGGCACAGAATGCTTTTTCGCCTTCGCTTTTTATAAGAATTGCTTTTACCTCATCTTTTGCGCCTTCGTCAAGAATGTTTTGAGCTAATTTTTCAAGAATCTCTCCGGGAAGAGAATTGCTTTTCGGGGTTCCGAAAGTAATTTCGGCGATATTGTTTTTCAGTTCGGATACTACGAATTCGTTCATTTTTAGTTTCATTGGATTTCTACAAAAATAATAAATAGAAAGCGTTCTGCCTGAATAAAATTTGATAAAATAATTGCTTGAAAAGCTTATTTGTCCGGTTAAAAATTTAAGCCTATCATCAGTATGCTTAGTATATTTTTAATCATTTTCTTTTAATAAGTTTACACGTAAGAGAATTTGTCAATTTTATTTTAATAAGCTATAAATAATTATCATTAGTAATAATTCAAAAATAAGCAAAAATAATAATCGAAAATTCATCATAATTAACAAATTATTAATATATTTGTTATGCATCCGTAGAAATACGGAATGTTCAATTTGGTATTTTCTACTCTATTTGAGCTTTCATGATTGTTGTTACTTTGAGGTGTGAATAATTATAGCAATTCACAATTAAAAGGCGGAATCCGAAAAGCCCAAAAAGAGTAGGAATTTAAAACTGAAAAAAATTAATAATCATGGACGACGAATTAATGGGCGTAATCAAAGTATTCTCAGGAAACTTTGCACCCAGAGGTTACATGCTATGCGACGGCAGCCTTTTAAGCATCGCAGAGTACACTGCTCTTTATTCAATTCTGGGAACAACCTACGGAGGTGACGGAAGAACAACATTTGGTCTGCCTAATCTAAATGGGCGTATTCCAATCGGTACAGGAACTTCAACTACAGGATTATCTTATGAATTGGGAGAAGAAGACGGATCACCTACGAATACGCTTCTTGCATCCAACCTGCCAAGTTTCGCAAGCCAGCTAAAGGTTTCTTCATCGAATGCGACAACAGCCGTACCTTCGATTACAACATCGCTTGCTGTAAGCGGAACGCAGGCCGGAAGAGATTTTATAACTGTTCCAAGCTTCATAGATGCAGCTCCGGATACAATGATATATCCGCAGTCTGTTGTTTTTATCGGTCAAAATATGCCTGTCAACAACATGCCTCCTTATTTAGGAATCAATTATATTATATGCGTAGAGGGAATTTATCCTTCAAGACCATAATTTTTTTTACAAGTACTAACAACCAAATACAATAATCATGGACGAAGAATTAATAGGAACCATCAAGCTTTTTGCAGGAAATTTTGCACCAAGAGGATATATGCTATGCAACGGTGCAATATTAAGTATAAATCAGAATCAGGCACTTTTTGCTATTCTGGGTACCACTTATGGTGGAGACGGAAGAACAACATTCGCTTTACCTAACCTGAACGGGCGTATGCCAATTGGCGCTGGAACTTCAAATACAGGCAAAAGTGCTGCTTTAGGTGAAGCTTCAGGAACACCTCAGACTACGATTCTCAATTCAAATCTTCCTTCAATGGTAAGCCAGATGAGAGTTTCAAAATCTAATGCAACCTCTGCTTCACCGTCATCATCTTCTTCAATTGCTGTATCAGGAACACAGGCTGGAAGAGATTTCATTTCAGTTCCGAGCTTTGTAGATGCAGCTCCCGATACGGTAA
The DNA here is from genome assembly GCF_977014045.1 of Chryseobacterium lineare. Lineage (NCBI taxonomy): Bacteria > Pseudomonadati > Bacteroidota > Flavobacteriia > Flavobacteriales > Weeksellaceae > Chryseobacterium > Chryseobacterium lineare. Next base: position 2,738,079 of record NZ_CDRNIQ010000001.1, read on the forward strand.
TCAATCCGGGTTCAGTGACTTTTACAGGGCAGAATTTACCAATCAATAATATGCCTCCTTACTTAGGACTCAACTATATCATTTGTACAATAGGCATTTACCCATCGAGACAATAATAATAACCTTAAAATTTAAATCATGAAAAGTACTTTACTTTCTACCATCTGTGGTCTTTTCATTTCAATCCTTTCATTTGGACAGACCAGTACAGAACAGTTTGAAACAGAATCTAACGGAAGCACAAGCTTTACGGATAACGGAGTGATCTTCAATATTATATCAAATGTAAATACTTACGACATTCAGGCTGCTTATCCCGGCACAGGATGGAATGGCACCGCAGCCGACGGCAGGTATATCGACAATTCAGGATCGGGCAATCAATCAGCAGGGACATCTTTTAGTATTAAAACCACTTCCAACCTGTTTAAAGTCAACAGATTCTGGGTGTATGCTGCTGCTGCAAACACAACACTGGGAGTTGCCGGTACGCTTACTATCACAGGAAAACTTTCAGGAGTAACAAAGTTTACACAAACTAAAACAACAGGGTTTACTGCAACAACGGCTACTGCTAATGGATATACTTTGATTGATCTTACTAACCTAAACGGTCAAAATTACAGCAACATTGTCATTGATCAAATACAGGTTACTGCCGGTGGGAACTTCCAATATCTTGCTTTGGATGCATTTACCTGGGTAAAAGACAGCGGATTGGTATTGGCTGCCAATGAAGCAAAACCTTCTAAAAAGGAAATCAAAATGTATCCGAATCCTACGAGCGGACCTCTTACGATAGAAGCTGCAGAGAATTCTAAATTTGAAGTTTACAGCCAATCCGGGCAACTGGTGAAAACCGTTGAAGCCAGAAAAGGTGTAAATCAAACAGATATCAGCGAACTTCCAAAAGGAGTTTATATAGTAAAATCTTCTTCGGAATCATATAAAATCATCAAGAAGTAGTAAACTCTAAGTATATCAATAAGAACTAATAACCAGGAAAACTTTTGATATAATAATTTATACCGGGAAGATTCTAATACATAAGTGTGTGATGTAAGATCCTCTGAAATAATTCAGGGGATTTTTATTTTTTCAATGCTAAAATATATTTGTCAATATACAATTGCTTCTCTTTCGATTTATATTGCTGAATATATCGTGGATGTTCCAGAACTGTCATTTTTTTAAACAAATCGGCTTCCTGATTGAGCTTTGAGATGAAATCGGCATTCTTCTTTCCCATGATAAAAACTTCTGACGTATCAAGATTAAGACTAATATGCTTTTTTAAGGATTCAATCATGAAATTTTTCACGTCATTAAACAAAGATTTATCATCATAATAATTGGCATTGATCCAACCGCCTTTTGACTTTCTTACGATCGCCAGAGGAAATGGAGAATTGATGTAAACGTCTTTATAAAACGCTTCTGCACCACCATATTCTGCAATCATATCATATACAAATACCGATGAAACTTCATGTGTACGCGCTGAGACCATTGGAATTCCACAGACACTTTCCAGACGTTTGGTATCGGTGAAAGGTACACCTGTAACACCGGCTCCGTGTCGGCTAGGATTGATCCCGATAAGAAATTTCCGCGGATGAGAATCGTTATAAAATTTATGGTAAAATTGCTGCATTACTTTCAGTGTTTCAGGATTATCCAGATAAGGATTTAAAACCTGAAAATCATCAGGAAGTTTTCCTGAATAATGAAGATTACGGTTAAATTCTATTATTTTGTCTGCTAAATTTTCCACAATACAATATAAAAAAAATGTAGCAATTTATTGCTAAACTGCTACACGGGTAAATTGTTATATTAAATCAAACTGTTCAAAATGATGCGTGAAATGCTTCTTGTGCATCAGTTCCCACATTTCTTTATTCAGTTTTCCGAATACGAAATTCATATGTTCCGCCTGCGGATTTTCTTTGTAATAAATTATAAATCTTTTCAGATTATCCATAAAAGACTGTTTTGCCGCTTCCAGATTTTTATATCTCAAATCCAATAATTTTCCGTCTTCAGCTAAGAACGGAGCAGGGAAATCTTTCGGCATTTTTCGGTGGTTGTACAGGGAATCCTGCCATTTTTCCAGTTGTTCTTCCGGCGTGAAACATTTGTCAGCTTCCGGCTCACCAAGACTTACCAGAATACCGTGTTCCAAATGCTCGATCATTTGCTGAGGCGACATTTCCCCCCATTTTGGCTGCGTTGTTTCCGTTAAACCATTCAATGTTTTTTGAATACTTTTCACATTTAAATCAATGAAAGGAGACTGTTTGGCCACCAACGTTAAAATCGTTGCAACACAAACTGTTTCTTCTCTTTGGTTTACCACCTCAACCAGCCATTTCACCACTCCTGAAGGAATATTTCTTCCTTTTACACCGCGGTTGATCTTTTCTTTTGCCGTTAAATAAACAGTGATCGTATCTCCTGCATAAACAGGCTTGAAGAATGAACAGTTTTCCAGTCCGTAGTTGGCAATTACCGGTCCTTTTTTACCGGAAACAAACAGTCCTGCAGCTGCAGAAAGGATGAAATATCCGTGAGCAACTGTTTTATCAAAGATAGTTCCTGTTAAACTTGTTGCATCGGTGTGTGCGTAAAAATGATCCCAGGAAACATTGGAGAAATTCACAATATCGGCATCAGTTACGGTTCTTCCTGCAGTTTCAAGGGAATCACCAACTTCTACTTCTTCAAAATATTTCTGGAAAGGATGTTTGTCTGAATATTTCTTTTCGGCACCCTGCTGATATACTTTGGTTATCGCCGTCAAAATATCCGGGGAACCCTGAATCGCTGTTTTCTGAAGGAAGAAATGAAGACCGTTCAGTCCACCCATTTCCTCTCCTCCCCCGGCTCTTCCGGGACCGCCATGCATTAACGTTGGAAGTGGTGAGCCGTGACCCGTGCTTTCTTTCGCACTGTCTCTGTTTAACACAAAAATTCTACCATGTTGAGAAGCCATTTTCCAGGAAGTTTCTGCTACAAAATTGTTATCATGAGAAACAATTGAACCTACCAAACTTCCTTTTCCTTTTTTTGCCAAAGCGGCAGCTTCTTCCGCATCTTTATATGGCATTAACGTAGAAACCGGTCCGAACGCTTCCACATCGTGAGAGATATTTTTTTCGAAAGGTTTGTCATTTAAGAATAATTTCGGACTCATAAATGCTCCGTTTTCATAGTTGGCATCTACCAATTCGTGCTGGCCGTCATAGATCAGTTCGGTTTCAGCTTTCAGCAGATTGATCTTTCTTAAAACTTCATCATACTGCTGTTTTCCTACCAGAGAACCCATTCTTGTTTCTCTGCTTAACGGATTTCCGATTTTGGTCTGGTCTAAAGCTTTAGATAAAGCATACTGGACATCTCCGATTAAATTTTCAGGAACGATAATTCTTCGGATCGCCGTACATTTTTGTCCGGCTTTTGTGGTCATTTCGTTACGGACTTCTTTGATAAATAAATCGAATTCAGGCGTTCCGGGTTTTGCATCAAGTCCAAGAATTGAACAATTTAAAGAATCTGCTTCCATATTGAAGCGAACAGCATTTCCTGCCACCGACGGTAAGGATTTTAGCTTTCTTCCGGTCGTCGCAGAACCAGTGAATAACACAGAATCTCCATCCTGAACATAATCCAGAATATTTCCGGGCTCTCCGCAAACTAATTGTATGGCTCCTTCCGGAAGAATTCCGCTTTCGATCATATCCTGGAAAACAGCGTTCGTCAAATAAGATCCAAACGGAGAAGGCTTTACAATGGATGGAACACCTGCCAACAGTGAAGTCGACAGTTTTTCCAACATTCCCCAAACCGGAAAGTTGTAGGCATTGATCTGCACAGAAACTCCTTCACTCGGTGTCAGAATATGAGTTCCCAAGAAGGTCCCGTTTGCCGAAATTTTCTGAGTATCCCCATCTACCCAGAATGGTGTGTTCGGAAGCATTCTTTTTGCCAACCCTGAATATGTAAAGAAAGTACCGAAACCTCCTTCAATATCTACCCAGGAATCTACGTGTGTTGCCCCTGTTTTATAAGATAATTCGTAATATTTTTTCTTTCTTTCTAAAAGATAGAGTGCTACTTTTTTCAGCATTTCTCCACGGTCGTAGAAGGTCATGGAGGAAAGATTTTTGTAGCCTACTGTTCTTCCATAGTCAAGCGCCTGTTCAAAATTCAGGCCTTCTGTGTCGGAAATGGCAACCTGCTCGCCTGTAACAGCATTATACAGAGGAATTCCGTTTCCATTTCCTTCGATCCATTCGCCGTAGATATAGTTTTTTAGTTTTTGCATAAAATTTAATTTAACAATGTAGCAATATAACAGTTTACCAATTTAATTGTTACATTTATACACTGGTATATTGTTATATTATTTAACGTCATCCCAGATACTGTAATCCACAACTTTCGTAGGAATCTGCTGAACATATTCTGTGAAAGGTTCACAAGGCAAAATTGCGTCTTTGCCTTCTCTTGCCAGTTCCTGATATAGTCTTGTTCCTTCTGTTTTCCATTTGATCATTTCATCTGAAACATCACGGATAATTTTTGCAGGACTTCCGACAATTAATTTTCTTGAATCACATTTAAAATTTGCAGGAACAAAAGCCAAAGCCCCGATGATACATTCATCTCCGATGACAGCTTTGTCCATCACGACTGAATTCATTCCGACCAGACAGTTTTTTCCGATATGTCCGGAATGGATAATCGCACCGTGACCGATGTGTGCAGATTCTTCCAAAACAGTTTCAATACCCGGAAAAACATGAAGCGTGCAGTTTTCCTGAACATTGGCACCGTCTTTAACGATAATCTTTCCCCAATCTCCACGGATTATGGCATTGGGACCCACGTAAACTTCTTCACCGATTTCTACATTTCCAATAATAACCGCCTGCGGATGAACGTAAGCGGACGGTTTAATAATAGGTTTTATCCCGTGATATGAGTAGATATTCATAAATTTTTTTGTTAAAATTCAATGTAACAATGAATCAGTTTACCAATTTACCAATTGAAATTATTCTACAATTCAGTAGTAACTGACTTACAAAAACACTACATTGCTAAATTGGTATATTGTTACATTTATTGAAAAATTATACTTTTTCAATCACCATTGCATACCCTTGTCCGACACCGATACAAAGGGTGCACAGGGCATATTTTTTATTCTGTTTCTGCAATTCCATGGCGGCAGAGCCTACGATTCTCGCACCGGAAACTCCGAGTGGATGACCGATGGCAATGGCTCCTCCGTTTGGATTGACTCTTGAATCATCATCTTTTAAGCCCAAAGTTCTTGTTACCGCTAAAGCCTGAGCGGCAAAAGCTTCATTCAGTTCGATGACGTCCATATCTTCCAACGAAAGATTCAGTCTGTTCAATACTTTCTGAGCGGCCTCTACCGGACCAATTCCCATGATTCTAGGCTCAACACCGGCAACGGCTGAACCTAAAACTTTAGCAATAGGATGAAGACCATATTTTTTTACAGCCTCTTCGCCGGCTAAAATTAATGCTGCTGCACCATCGTTCATTCCTGAAGCATTTCCTGCTGTTACTGTTCCTTCTTTTCTGAAAGCCGGACGAAGTTTTCCCAAACCTTCCATTGAAGATGCCGGTTTGATGAATTCATCGGTATCAAAAACTTTAGGATCACCTTTTTTCTGTGGAATTTCAACTTTTACGATTTCTTCTGCCAGTCTTCCGCTTTCCTGAGCTTTGGTTGCTTTCTGCTGTGACCAAAGCGCAAATTTATCCTGATCTTCACGGCTGATGTTATGCATTTCTGCTAAATTTTCAGCAGTATCTCCCATACTGTCAACACCATACATCTCTTTCATTTTAGGATTTACAAATCTCCATCCGAAAGTAGTATCGAACATCTGGCTGTCTCTTCCGAAAGCCGTACTTGGTTTTGACATTACATATGGTGAACGCGTCATATGCTCTACACCACCCGCAATATAAATTTCACCCTCCCCGGCAGCAATGGCACGGAAAGCATTAGCTACCGCCGACATTCCCGAAGCACAAAGCCTGTTTACCGTTTCACCACCAATTTTATAAGGAAGTCCGGCCAACAGCAACGCCATTCTCGCCACGTTTCTGTTATCTTCGCCTGCCTGATTCGCACACCCGAAAATAACATCTTCAATTTCCTCAACGGGAACTTCCGGGTTTCTTGCCATAATTTCTTTAATAACTACCGCTGCCAGATCATCTGCACGAACTTCTGAAAGCCCTCCGCCTAATTTTGAAATGGGAGTTCTGATGTAGTCTATAATGTAAACGTTGTTCATTGTATTTGCTTTAGGCTTTAGGCTTTAAGCAGTAGGCTTGTCCAGCTTCGAAAAAGCTTACTGTCTATTGCTTAAAGCTTACTGCTTATTTATAATTCTGTTACTTTCTTCCCTATTTTGTACACTGTTCCGACAAATTTGGCAATCAGTTCGTCACTTTGATTGGTAATTTTGATGTCGTAAACAGCAGTTTTTCTGGTGTTGTTGACTAAGATGCTTTCTGCTCTGAAAACGTCTCCTTCTTTTCCGGCTTTGGTAAAATTGATGATACAATTCAATGCAACGGCAGCATCTCCCAAATTGTTGGACGAAAATGCCAGTGCAGAATCTGCAAAAGCAAAGGTAATTCCTCCGTGAACTGTTTTCAGCCCGTTGATCATTTCCTTTTTGATGGGCATTTCCAGTAAGCAATAATGCTCTTTAACTTCGATCAGTCTGATATTCATCCATTGGGAAAAAAAATCCTGATCGAACATATATTCTGCAACCTGTCTTGGTGTCATTTATTTTTATTTAAATTTTTAAACTTTATCACATCTTTCCAAGTATAGTCTCTACCATCTAAAATGAAGAAAGCTAAAAACATAAAGACGAAATAAAATATAAAACCGTACATATTCATGCTTTTTTCATCATCCCATCCGAAATAGTAAAAAAGAAATTTAATGATAGAAAAACCAATAACAAAAATGATTGCGTTTATTAGAGAGCGCAGAAAGTTTTTCTTTGTAAAAATTCTTTTAAGCATAATTTTCTAATATTTCAGATTTAAGTGTATTAGTGATGTGTTATTTTTTCATATAACTCATCCACTAATTGATCATAAATACTCATAGTTTTACCTAAGATCATCTGTCCATAAGTAAGACTTCCTGAATTTGATGGATTTTCTGTGGGATAAGAATCAGTCAAATTAATACCTTCTTCATTAGCAATTCTTTTAATCACCTCTTTATATTTTTCATTGAATTTCCCTAACAGCTCCAATCTTTCATCATATTTATCTGTCGAAGAAATTTCCTGAAGAATATATTCTTTTTCAATGAAAAGCCTGATTTTCAATTCGGCTCTGAATGATTCTATATTCATTTTAATGTAACAATTTATCAATGTAACAGTTTACCAATAGTTTTATTAATATTGATAAACTGTTACATTGGTACATTTATAATCTACGCAGTAACGGGCTTTGTCTGTATCTGTCTTCCTGATATTCATCATAAAGATTTTCAAGGACTTCAGAAACTAAATCGTAGCCAATTTCCTTACCCCACTGTAAAAGCCCTTTTGGATAATTTACGCCTTTCTGCATGGCTAATTCAAGATCTTCATCACTGGCGATGCCTAATCTTTTTGCTTCAACAGCTTCATTAATAAGCATGGAAAGAATTCTGTGGAAAATATCATCGTATAATACTTCATCTTTCTGAGGAACAGGCTTTTCTGCCCCTTCAGAATAATCGTAAAAGCCTTTTCCTGTCTTTCTGCCGTGAAGTTTGGCTTCCGACATCCTTTGCTGCAATAAAGACGGCTTATATTTCGGATCGTAAAAATATTCTTTATACACCGTTGTAGTCACGGAAAAATTCACATCAACGCCGATAAGATCCATTAATTCAAAAGGTCCCATTTTAAAGTTTCCTAAAGTTTTCATGGCATCATCCACCTGATCAGGAGTGGCAATATTTTCTTCAACAATTCTCAATGCTTCCCCGTAATAAGGACGCGCAATTCTATTCACGATGAATCCCGGAATATCTTTAGCGATGACAGGAGTTTTACCCCATTCTTTCATCAGGTTATAGATTTTCTCGGGTAAAGATTTATCCGTAAGCAGAGAAGGAATTACTTCTACTAAAGGCATCAGAGGAGCCGGGTTGAAGAAATGAATCCCGATAAACCGCTCAGGTTTTTTCAATTCGGCACCGAGAGAAGTGATAGAAATGGAAGATGTATTGGAACCAATGATACACGATTCGGAAACGTGGTTTTCCAGTTCTGTAAATACTTTGGTTTTGATTTCTTTATTTTCAACGATGGCTTCAATAATGAGTTCACAATCTTTGAAATCCTTTAATTCTGTAGCGATAGAGATATTGGTTAAAATTTCAGTCATTGTCTCGGCTGAAATTTTTTGCTTATCTACCAGTTTGGTCAGTGTTTTTTCAAGACCGACGGTCGCCGTTTCCACCTGTTTCGGATTGGCATCATAGACCCAAACTTTACAGCCGTTCGTGGCGGCCACCTGCGCGATGCCTATTCCCATAGTTCCGGCACCGATGATTCCTATATTCGTCATAATGTAACAGTGTATCAATGTAACAATGTAACAATCACTGTCATGCTGAGATTGTCGGAGCATCTCATTGGTAAACTGCTACATTGGTACATCGTTATATTAATTCTTATTTCCCTTTATAATCAGGTTTTCTTTTTTGTAAAAATGCATTTACGCCTTCAATGAAATCTTCGGTGGCTGCGGCTTCCTGTTGCAGGTCGGCCTCCAGTTCCAGCTGTTCTTTCAGTGTATTGTCGTAAGAATTAGCGAATGCTTTTTTGGTTAATTTAATTGCTGCAGTCGGCATATTGGCCATCTTTTCGAGAATTTCCATTGATTTTGAGTTGAATTCCTCTTCAGGGAAAACTTCTGCAACCAATCCATAGGCTTTTGATTCTTCTGCGGATAGCTTTTTGCCGGTAAAGGCAAGATAATTGGCCATTTGACGACCCAATAATCTAGGTAAAAAATACGTTCCTCCCGTATCAGGAATTAGTCCGATATTGGAGAAAGCCTGCGCAAAATAGGCTTTATCATTAGCTAAAACAAAATCACTGATCAACGCCAGCATGGCTCCGGCTCCTACTGCAGGGCCGTTTACCAATGCAACGACCGGTTTACGGCAACGGGTAATTTCCAGTACCAATGGATTGTAATAATCGGTTACAATTTTCCTGATGATATCATGATCGTGATGCTCTTTACCGTTTACGAAGGCATCATCGAGATTTTGGCCTGAACAGAAAGCTCTCCCTCTACCGGAGATCGCAACACATCGTACAGTCGGGTCTTCATTACATTCTTTAACAAAATCCTTCAGATCTGATAATGATGGCTTTGTAAGCGCATTCATGGTGTCAGGCTGGTTGAGATAAGCGATTTTTAATTTTCCTTCAAAGTGGCTCTCAATATCGAGTTGTGTGTACATAGTATTATTTTTTTTATTTAACAAATATAAAATAATGTAACAATGTAGCAGTATAACAATTTAACAATTATTATTCACTGCAATTTCATTGGTAAACTATTACATTGATACATTGTTATACTAATTTAATGGCATTTAAAATAATCAAAAGGTTCTAAGCAATCTAAACATTGATACGAAGCTTTACATAATGTAGATCCGAACCTGCTGATCTGTTTTGAATTCATAGAACCACATCGCGGACATTTCTTAGGTTTGCCGATATGATGTTCATCTGCTCCTTTTTCAGGAGGAGTAATTCCGTAAACGCGAAGTTTTTCCCTTGCTTCATCGGTCAGCCAGTCTGTTGTCCAGATCGGAAACATTTTGGTGACGACTTTTGTCTCCCACCCGTTTTGTTTCATGATCTTGATGATGTCTTCCTCAATAGTAAACATGGCGGGACAGGCCGAATAAGTAGGCGTGATCGTTACTTCGCAAGAATTCTCACCAGTAACTTTCGCCTCTCTTACAATGCCTAATTCCACAATATTGATCACAGGAATTTCCGGATCGGGAACGAGTTCTAATATGTCTAAAGGATCTCTCAATTTAATCTAACAATTTAACAGTCTATCAATATACCAATCATTGCCAGACTGCTACATTGATATATTGGTACATTTTATTTACCACGTACAACCCGGATATGCTCGCTGCATATACTGCAATTCACAAAGGATATATCCAAAATATTCTGTGTGATAACCTGTTCTGGATTTTGGCTGCATGAAAGGATTTGCCGGATATTCTAAGCCGAAATCTGCAAAATCTTTTTGGGTGATAGCCAGAAAATCTTCATAAAGCGCATCTGCATTAGGAGCAATATTTAATGCTACCAAATCATTTTCACCTTCTGTTTTTGCGAATAGACCTTTTGTATATTCCCAGATATTTTCGATTGTTTTTACCAGTCGGGATTTACTTTCTTCCGTTCCCTGAGCAAAAATTTTCATCCAGGAAGCTGCGTGCGTATAATGATATCTTACTTCTTTCAAAGACTTTTGAGCAATGGCAGAAAGTTCTTCATTCGCAGAATTTGATAATGCTTCATACATCAGCTTTTGATATACTGCGAAAACATACACTTTCAAAATTGTCTGTGCATAATCTTCGTTGGGAAGTTCAGTCCAGTGTGCATTTACGTATTCATGTTCATATCTTAAAAAGGCAAGATCATCTTCGCTTTTTCCGTCATCAATAAGCCTTGAAGCGTACACATAAAAGTTGTTGGCCTGTCCAAGTTCATCCAGTGCGATATTCGTCAGCGCAATATCTTCCTCAAGATAAGGACCTTCACCGCACCACTCAGACAAACGTTGTCCCATGATGAAGCTGTCGTCTGCCAGTTTTAATAAATAATTGTATAATGGATTCATTGTTTATAGATTTAAAGACTGAGAGACATGAGACGAAGAGATTTTAAAATCTCATATCTGTTGTCTATTGATCTCATGTCTCATTTACATATTTTTTACATCATTCGGAATTTCGTAGAACGTCGGGTGACGGTACAACTTGTCATCAGCCGGATCGAAGAAAGCTTCTTTATCAATCCCTTCTGAAGTGACAATATATTTACTTGGAACCACCCAAACTGAAGTCCCTTCTTTTCTCCTTGTGTAAACGTCTCTTGCATTCTGCAAAGCCATTTCAGCTGTTGGTGCCTGTACCACTCCAACGTGTTTGTGAGATAATCCCGGTTTAGTCTGAATAAACACTTCCCACATATCTAAATTTGCCATAATTAAAATTAATTTAACAATGTATCAATGTAACAGTTTAACAATAATGAGATTTCTTCGCTTCGCTTAGAATAACAATAGGATTGTTACATTTTTACATTGGTATATTGTTATATTGAAATTTTTTCCTGTTTTTCTGCAAAAGCTGCTGCGGCTTCTTTTACCCAAGAATTTTCTCTTTGAGCTTTTCTTTTTGTTTCAATACGCTTCTTGTTGCAAGGTCCGTTACCTTTTAAGATTTCCATGAATTCATCCCAAGGAAGCTCTCCGAAATCATAATGCTGTCTTTCTTCATTCCATTTCAGATCTTTATCAGGAATGGTTAATCCTAAAAACTCTGCCTGAGCAACCGTAACATCGATGAATCTCTGACGAAGACTGTCGTTGCTTTCTCTTTTCACTCTGTAATTCATAGATATTTTAGAGTTGGGTGAGCTGTCGTCATTCGGTCCGAACATCATTAAAGCCGGCCACCAGAAACGGTTTAACGAAGCCTGAGCCATTTCTTTCTGTTGTTTGGTTCCACGGCAAAGGGCCATTAAAATCTCATAGCCTTGTCTTTGATGAAAAGATTCTTCTTTACAGATTTTCACCATTGCTCTTGAATAAGGACCGTAAGAATTTCCCATCAGCATCACTTGGTTCATAATTGCAGCACCGTCTACCAGCCAACCGATTGCGCCGATATCTGCCCAACTCAACGTCGGATAATTGAATATGCTGGAATATTTTGCTTTTCCTGAAAGCATATCGTCATACGTAGCATCTCTGTCTGCCCTTACCGTTCCGTCACCTAAAGTTTCTGTTGCGGAATAAAGGTATAAACCATGACCTGCCTCGTCCTGAACTTTTGCCAAAAGAGCCATTTTTCTTCTCAATGACGGCGCTCTGGAAATCCAGTTGGCTTCCGGCAACATTCCCACGATTTCGGAATGCGCGTGCTGTGAGATCTGACGAACCAATAATTTCCTGTAATCGTCAGGCATTACATCTTTTGGCTCTACTTTATTTTCATCGTGTACGTATTGTACAAATTTTTCTAAATCCATAATTTTTTAATTTGAAAATTAATTAATTTGAAAATTTGAGAATTAGGCAATTTGAAAATTAACATAATAATAGCATTTTCAAATTAGCACATTGACTCATTTTCAAATTGAATTAAACATCATAATTCAACATCACCACATTCGTTGTCGGGTGACACTGGCAGGTAAGAACGTAACCTCTGGCTACTTCTTCTTCGGTAAGCGCGTAGTTTTTCTCCATGAAAACTTCTCCTTCCAAAACTTCCGCTTTACACGTACAGCACACTCCTCCTTTACACGCAAAAGGTACGGGAAGATTGTCTTTCAATGCTTTATCTAAGATACTCTCTTTTTTTGAGTTGAGGTGGAACGAATATTCATCATCATCAATAATTACCGTTACCATACTTTCGATATTGGCAATAGCTTTGAATTCATCACTCATTTCTTCCGTATTTTCTTCATCCGGAGCAGTAAAATATTCAAATAAAACCTGAATGGCCGGTACTTTTTTATCTTTTTTAAGATAATCTGCAACGCTCTTAATCATCTCTGAAGGACCACAAATGAAATAGGTAGATTCTTTAACGTCAATTTCAGGATGTCTTTCAAACAGCTGCTCCAGCTTATCCGGACAGATTCTTCCTTCAAATAATTGATCTTCATGCTTTTCGCGGCTAACCATATAGATTACTTTCAGCCTTCCGTTGAATTGTTGTACCAGTTTATCAATTTCAGCTTTTTTCATAACGTGATTCATGCCTCTGTTGCTGTAGAACAGGTACGCGTTTGAATTCGGCTCCTGGTAAAGGCTTTCTTTAATATTGGACAACACCGGAGAAATTCCGCTTCCTGCCGCCAAACCAATATAGGTTTTCACATTGGTCGGGTGATAAGACGTGTTAAAACCGCCCATCGGGGGCATCACTTCCAGCAGTTCATCCATGTGAAGATGTTCGTTGAAATATCCTGAAACTTTTCCGCCTTCCAATAATTTTACCAATACTTCCAATGTATTGCTTTTTTCGCTGGGTGCATTGCAGATAGAATAAGAACGTCTTTCTTCATTTCCGTCGATCATCATTCTGAAATTAAGATACTGTCCCTGCTTAAACCTGAATTTATCCTTCAGCTCCTCAGGAATTTCCACGGCTACGTTTACGGCATCCGTTGTATCTTTCTGAACCTTAACCGTTTTTAGTTTATAAAATGAATTCATTTATTTTTTAAGTATTCTGTTAATTTTTCCACCTTCGCATTTCGGAAGACTGTCTTGGGCATGAATTTTTACTTTCGTTGTGATTCCTACCCGCTTTTTAATTTCGTTTTCTATATTTTTTCCGAAATTTCCGACAAAAATAGCATAATCATCGGTATTTAAACTTAAATTTTGCGCCCTGACCAATTCATCATCTACTTCCACATCAATATCCAGCGCGACACACATTTGTTCTTTTTCAACAGGTGTCAGATAATAATTTGGAACAACACCTTCCACATGAGAGAATGCTTCTTCAATCTGGCTTGGGTAAACATTTACGCCTCTCACAATCAGCATATCATCCGCTCTTCCAAGAATAGGTTTCATCTTCACCATAGTTCTTTTACCGTTTTCATCGTAGTAAAGACTGGTAATATCGTTCGTCCAGTAACGCAACAGCGGCATTGCCTTTTTCGTTAAAGTTGTGATTACCAAAACTCCTTCTTCCCCAAATGGAACCGGCTGTTTCGTAACCGGATCTAAGATTTCAGGATAAAAATGATCTTCCCATATGTAAGAACCTCCTTTTTCTTCAAAATCCTCTACCGACACTCCCGGACCGATTATTTCACTTAAACCATAAATATTGGTCGCATGAACGCCTAATCTTTCTTCAATATGATGCCTGATAATTTCCGTCCATGGTTCTGAACCTAAAACGGCATATTGTAAGCTGATTTCCTCTGCGGAAATTCCACGTTTTGCAAATTCATCAGCCAGCGTTAAAGCATAAGAAGGTGAACAGCAAAGAACTTCAGGTTTAAAATCTATAATTAAATCCACCTGTCTGGCTGTCATTCCTCCTGAAATCGGCAACACACTCATTCCTAATTTCTCGGCTCCGTAATGAAGTCCCAGTCCGCCGGTGAAAATCCCATAACCATAAGCATTGTGTAACTGCATTCCTGGTTTTGCTCCCGCTGCGTTTAACGATCTCGCCACTACTTCGCTGAATAAATCAACATCTTCTCTGGTATATCCTACTACTGTCGGTTTTCCCGTTGTTCCGCTGGAGCAGTGAATTCTCTGCAGCTCATTTTTCGGAACGGTAAATAATCCGAACGGATAATTGTCTCTCAAATCCTGTTTGTAAGTAATCGGCAGTTTAGCAATATCATCAATGGATTGTATATCTTCCGGTGCGAGCCCAGACTCCATGAATTTCCCTGCATAAAACTCCGATTTCTCACCAAGATAATGTACCAAATTAACCAATCTTTCAGACTGTAAAGCCCGCAACTGATTCAATTCTAAATATTCCACTGAAAAATCCATACTAAACTAACTAACACTTGTTAGGTGTAAATGTAAAAAGATTTTTTGTTTCTGACAAATTTTTATGATTTTCGTCATGTGCGTTTATTTTAATTGTAAAAAGATTGGAATCATTTAAGAAAATCTCCTAAGCAGTTTCATTTACCAGAGTGAAAAAAAACAATATCCTATTTACGAGAAAAAAGGAATTTAAAGTACAGTTGTTTTCCATTTATTCTATATTTCCGTCAGGGCAAAATAGTTTATCTTTGTCGTTCTGTTGTGATGATTTTTTGGCAATCAAATGAAGAGATGACAGCAGAAATGGTTTAAATATTTTGTAGTTAATAAATAATTGACAGTCATTATTTTATTGTCTTTTTTTGCTACTTTTATGGTAAATTAAAAATGATAACAAAACTTAAATGAGAAGATTGGTTTGGGGTTTGTTGCTATTGAATTCATGGCAACTTTCCGCTCAGGAACTTTATATGCCCAGAAATATTAAAAAAGCATATGAAAACGGAACCCGCGATTTGTCGGGCGCTCCAGGGAAAAATTACTGGCAGAATAAAGGAATTTATAATGTAGACGTAAAAGTAGACGCCACTACAAAAATGGTTTCGGGGAAAGAAACTATTCTTTATACCAATAACAGCCCTAACAGTCTTAACGAACTGGCCATCCGATTTGTAAATAATTTACATAAACCTCAGTCTCCGAGATCAGGAATGGTTTCCAAAGATTTTCTATCGTCCGGATTACATATCAAATCATTTGTGGTAAATGGTGAAAAATATAACGTCAACAGTGAAAATTGGGGAACTGTTGAAAAGGTAAAATTGCATTCAGCTTTAAAATCTAAAACGAAAGCGGAAATAAAAATAGAATGGGAATACCCACTCTCGGTACAAAGCGGAAGAGAGGGACAGATTGATCCGGAAACCTTCTATGTGGCCTATTCTTTTCCAAGGATTTCTGTGTATGATGATTACAATGGCTGGGATATGCTTCCTCATTCCGACAGGCAGGAGTTTTATAATGATTTTAATGATTACAGCTTTGCCATCACTGCTCCCAAAAACTATGTAGTCTGGGCAACAGGAGATTTCCTGAACCCTGAAGCAGTTCTTCAGCCTTTATATTTAAAAAAATACAAATCTTCATTAAAAAGCGACAAGATAATTCATGTCGCTACTGAGCATGAAATGAAATCCGGTAAAGTTACCAAGCAGAATAAATGGAATGTCTGGAAATTTAAAGCCAGCCACATTACGGATTTCTGCTTTGCATTAAGCAATCATTACGCGTGGGATGCATCCAGTGTTCAGCTAAAAACAAAAAGAGCCAGCGTACAGGCCGCTTACAAAGCCGATGCAAAGGATTTTGAACATTATGTAGAATGGATGCGCTACAACCTGGATTGGTTTTCAAAAAACTGGCCGGGCGTGGAATATCCTTATAATGTAATGACAGCAGTTCAGGGATACGCAGATATGGAATACCCGATGATGATCAACGACACCAGTATTCCTGATGATTTTCAGGATGCAAGGTTAACGGCGGATCACGAAATTGCACATACTTATTTCCCTTTTTATATGGGAATTAACGAAACCCGATATGCTTTCATGGATGAAGGCTGGGCAACTACGCTGGAATATCTCATCGGAATTGATGAGAACGGCGAGGCAAAGGCTAAAGAGTTTTATAAAAATTTCAGGGTAAAAAGATGGATCAACGATCCTTCTGCAGAACAGGATCAACCGCTCATTACAATGAGTACGCAGGTAAGTGGTGCGGGATATGGCAACAACTCTTATGTAAAAGCATCTTTATCTTATTTAGCTTTGAAAGATTATCTCGGAGACGATCTGTTTAAAAAAGCACTTCATCATTATATGAACAACTGGAATGGGAAACATCCGATTCCGTGGGACTATTTTTATTCGATGAATACAGGTTCAGGGAAAAACCTCAACTGGTTTTTCAATAATTGGTTTTATACGAATAATTATATTGATCTTAAGGCTGCAGGAGCCAGCCAGGCAAATAATCTTCTTACCGTAAACATCAGCAATATCGGCGGCTTTGCCATTCCTTTTGATGCAGAAATAAAGTATGATGACGAAACGGTTGAAAAACTGCACTTCTCACCTTCTGTATGGGAAAAAGACCAGAAACAGACCATGCTGACGATTCCCATCACAAAGAAAGTAAAATCTGTGAATATCGACGGTGGCATCTTTATGGATTACACACCCGAAGACAATCAGAAAATGCTTTAAAATACAACCGGCTGTTTCAATCTGAAACAGCCGGTTTTTTATAAAAATTAATGAAAAGATTAGTATAGTCTCAATCCTGATCTTGCACCTGAAGATGCTACAACAGACTGCATTCTTGTTTTTTGCCCGGATGAGAACATAAACATCGCCGCATCGTCCACATAATCCATATAATTCATGAACATAACGGATCTCTGTACACCACCGCAGGTATTATACAACGGATAGCTCGGTGTTCCGTAATTAGGTCCCGTCTGCGTAGGTGTATCTGAAACAAGGTCGTTTCCACAGTTGGCATCTCCCCAGATATGTCTCAGATTCAGGTAATGCCCTACTTCGTGTGTCGCAGTTCTTCCTTTGTTAAACGGAGCTGAGGCGCCGGTTTTTCCGAAATAAGAAGCGGCGATTACGACACCGTCATTCCATAATCCTGAAGATTCCGGGAAAGTGGCATAGCCTAAGATCTGTCCCATATTTCCAACCACCCAAATATTAAGATAATTGGAAGGGCTTGTAGCATCAATACCTCCGCTTGAAGATTTTTTCATTGCATCATTGGTACTCCAGCTTGTTTTGGTTGTCGATTTTCTTACCGTATTGGCCAGTCTGAATCTTACTTTTACATCGCCAGCTTTTAAGCTTTGAAATGCTGTCGGAATATTGGCAGCATCACTGTTTGTACCTCCATAATCTGCATTCAGTACAGCAATCTGCTCGGCAATACGGGAAGCAGAAATATTTTCTGAAGAAGTTCTGTAGAGAACATTTACCACAACAGGGATTTCAACAGTTCCGTCAGAAAGTACTTTACCGAGCTTAAGATCATTTACAAATTTTTCAGTTTTAGTTTCAAGCTCAGAATATCTCTGCCTGAGTTCAGGGCTACTCTGAAGGGCGATTTTCCTGATTTCTTCAGACGGACAGCCTCTTTTCAAAGCAGATCCTCCTAAATTTTCTGTGTTGTTTGATGACTCTTCAGTTTGGTTGTTAATGTTGTCACTGTTACAGGACAAGAAGCTCAACATGAGAACTCCGAATAGTAGTTTTTTCATAAAAGGAATATTTTGTTACAAAAATGAAATTATAAAATTTGGAGTTCACACACAAGTATTTCACCAAAATGTTATTTATTTTTATTATTCAATCAATAACATTTTTTAATTTACACTGATTATAAAACACTTTTAAACCGCTATCAATACATATTATTAAATGATTTTAAACATTCATTAAACCCTAACTTAAACAGCAAAACCGTTTTTAATCGCAAATACCGCCAATCCCACACGCGTTTTGAGATCCAGTTTGTCGCAAAGCTGATCTCTGTAACTTTCTACTGTTCTCGGACTGCAGCACATTTTATCTGCGATTTCTTTATAGCTAAGCTCGGTGACCGTATATTTCAAAAATTCTTTTTCACGCTCCGAAATCCTGATATTGCCGGCAGATTCATCGTTATTCATCGTAGAGAAAATAATTTTTGACGCCCAGTCCGGATAGAAAAATCCGTCGGTATTAAGCTTGATTAAAGCATTTTCCAGTTCCTGAGGGTGCGTATTTTTCAGTAAATATCCTTTCGCACCGTTTTTAATCATTTTAATAACACTTTTGTCATCACCCTGCATGCTCAATGCCATCACTTTGATTTTTGGGTGGTTTTCTCTGAGCCACAGCACAGTTTCAAATCCGTCCATAATCGGCATACTGATATCGAGTAAAATAATATCCGGAATCCTGTTGTTATTTTCAAGTTTCTGAATCAGATCTTTACCGTTTTCAGCAACATAAATCACTTCAAAATCTTTAAAGTTACCGATGATTCCTTCCAATGCTTTTGCGATAAGGATATGGTCGTCTACAATAACTATCGTTTTTTTCATGGCTGTTTTTTTAAAATAATGTTGAGTGTTGTTCCTAAATTTTCTCCGCTTTCGAGTCTGAAATCGGCTCCGATAATTTCGGCTCTGTTTTTCATGTTGGTAAGACCGATGCCGTTTGACTTAACATCTGAAGGATCGAAGCCAATACCGTCATCTTTAATATTCAGTTCCCAAAGTATTTTTTCCGAAGTGTTAAGATTAATGAAAATATTCTTGCAATTGGCATGCTTCATACTGTTCTGAATAAATTCCTGAGTAATTCTCAATAAAACATTTTTATGCACAAACCCTAAATCCAGCTGTTGAAAATTATGCTTAAAATCAACATGACACTTTTGAAAAGCGTTGGTATTATCTACCTCTTCCTGTATTAAAGTTACAATTTCCTTTTGATTAATGTTGTCATCGGTCAACGTTTTCGACAGGCTCCTCAGATCGTGCAGTGTCTGATTGATAATCTGCGAAACCTGTTCGATTCTTTCAATCACTTCAGGAACTTTATTTTCGTATAAAAGCTGTTGCGTGTAAAGGCTGACAAGGGTAAGCTTTTGCCCTATGTTATCATGAAGTTCGCGCCCGATCTGCTGCATGGTAACCTGCTGTATTTCCAGCTGGGTAGCCAGAAGCTCACGTTGATGGATCTCGTTTTTTATCTCAATTTCATTCAGATATTCTTTCTTTCGCTGTCTGTATTTTCGGATGTACACCATTACAGCTGCTACAAACAACACGAAAAACATGTTGAATAGCATAATTGTGATCAGGAGTTCTGTTTTCCCCATATGAATGAAATTGAAAATAATACATACATAGTGATTCCTGAAATCAGGAAATAATTAAAATAAATATTCCATAGCTCCGGATATTTGCTTAATAAATTAAAAAATGTCCAGAATGGCAACGTTCCGATATAAAATAAGGTGACTCCAAGATTAATGTAAAACATTTTATTTTTATTAAAATGTAAAATATCCGAAGAATTAATCTGTCTGTAATATTCCATTATTACAAGCACCATAAGAATAAGGCAGCCAAATGTATAATTGAACGAAAAAATTATTTTTCCAGCTTCAAAAAAATATTCATTGGGAATAAAGGAAAGCAAATAAAGAACAGACAAAATATAAAATAATTTAGGCCTTTTAAATGTTTTTGAAGCATATAGCCAATAGAGAAATAAAAATTCAATGGGAATGACAAAATAATTAAAAAATTTTGGTTTGCTATATTCTATCAGATTGCCACCCCATTTCCCAAACACTTCACTTAAAAACATGAGTATTAAATAAATGGAAAAGTACTTCCAGTAAGAATCCTTTGCATTCCTATAAAATATAATAGAAATAATGGCGGCCAGCCCTTCAGTCCAGATTAAAGATTGCTGTAGTACTTCTTGAAATTCACTCATTGTGCCTGTTCGTATAAATATAAATTTCTATCCTAAAACAATTGTGTTATTTTTGTTGCAGGAGGGGATAATGTACCATGGTTCTGGCAAATAAACTCAAGATCCGTATCTGAATCCTTTCCAAAAGTCCTCGCATTCACACCATTCCGGTTCATGTCTAAAGGATTGAAATCATAATTACCCACTTCGCCGTTTTCTTCCATTCTTTTAATCGTAGGAATCATCACCAGCGTATGCATTTGTGCACATTCTATCCCAATTGGCGTACCAGCCATGATATCCCAGTTTTCAGCATTCGGATAAGCAGCATAATAAAACCTGATGCCGAGATCTTCTGTGGTAACATCAGGATTATTTGCCATCGTTTCAGTTTCAATTTCGGAAATAAATCTCTTTAATGTTGCGAGATCAAACTGGATGGAATCTGCATCTTCAATCCCCATTGTTTCTTTTACAGAAAGCAGCTGGTTTGTTCTGTAGTTATTCACCAGAGTCTGAATAAGATCAGTCGTCATCATGCTTAAAGGCTGTTTAAGCCCTTGCGCTTCAGTTTCTAGCTTAGCTTTTGGTTTCATAATGTTAGTTTTTAATAAATGTTAGTTTTGATATGCTAATTTCGTAAAAAATCCTTTTGCTAAGACACGGTTTTTTCCTGATTATTTATGGGGTTTTTACGGATTGTAAAATTGAATTAAATCTTCAGAGTACTTATAAACAAAAAAATAAGTGCCGCAGAAATCATCTACAGCACTTACTTACAAAAATAATATATATGAAAAAACTACTTATAAATCTGTTGGCCTGAATACCAATCCTGTCTCTTCAAAATAATCCAGGGTGATACGGTCGCCATCATTTACCTTGCCTGCAAGGATCTCTCTGGAAAGTCTGTTCAGAACCTCCTGCTGAATCACTCTTTTCAAAGGTCTTGCTCCGAAAACCGGGTCGTAACCTTTGTTGGTCAGATAATCCAAAGCATCTTGTGTTGCAGTCATAATGATGTTTCGTTTTGCCAGCATATCATTGAAACTTCTCAACTGATACTGAACGATTTTTCCAATTTCTTTTTTTCTTAAAGGCTGGAACAACACTGTTTCATCAATTCTGTTTAAGAATTCCGGACGCAAAGTCTGTTTCAACAAATCGAAAACCTGAATTTTCGTTTTCTCAACAATTTCATCCTGGTTTTCTTCCGTAATATTCTCAAAATTCTCCTGAATGATATGAGACCCCAAATTGGAAGTCATAATGATGATCGAGTTTTTAAAATTCACGACTCTACCTTTGTTATCCGTCAAACGACCGTCGTCCAAGACCTGCAACAATGTATTGAAAACATCAGGATGCGCTTTTTCAATCTCATCTAAAAGCACTACAGAATACGGTCTTCTCCTCACCGCTTCCGTCAGTTGTCCGCCTTCATCATAACCCACATATCCGGGAGGCGCACCTACCAATCTTGAAACACTGTGACGTTCCTGATACTCACTCATATCAATTCTTGTCATATTGTTTTCATCATCGAATAAAAACTCTGCCAGCGCCTTGGCCAGCTCGGTTTTCCCGACTCCGGTTGTTCCTAAGAATAAGAAACTTCCAATTGGTTTTTTATCATCACTCAATCCTGCTCTGTTTCTTCTGATCGCATCAGCCACCGCTGTAATAGCTTCATCCTGTCCGACTACTCGATGATGAAGTTCGGTTTCAAGATTTAATAATTTTTCTCTTTCCGACTGCAACAATTTTGTAACAGGAATTCCCGTCCACTTAGCAATTACCTCAGAAATATTTTCAGAAGTAACTTCCTCTTTAATCAGCTCATTCTGATGATTCTGCATTTCAATTTCAAGCTTGGAAAGTTCTTCCTCTTTTTCACGAAGTTTTCCGTACTGGATTTCAGCTACTTTAGCATAATCTCCGGCTCTTGAAGCTCTTTCGGCCTCTAATTTCAGAGATTCTATTTCCTTCTTTATATTCGTTAAATCTTCCGATTTTTGTTTTTCTTTCAGCCATTTGGCATTGATCTCGTTTCTCTGTTCAGAAATTTTCGCAATATCTTCTTTTAAATGGTCGATTTTAGTCTGGTTTCCTTCTCTTGAAATGGCCGCCAATTCAATCTCCAGCTGCATTAATTTTCTGTCTAAAACATCCAGTTCCTCAGGTTTTGAATTGATCTCCATTCTCAGTTTAGCCGAAGCCTCATCAATCAAATCAATCGCTTTATCCGGTAAAAATCTGTCGGAGATATATCGCTGAGACATTTCCACCGCTGCGATAATCGCCTCATCTTTGATTCTTACTTTATGGTGGGCTTCATATTTATCTTTAATTCCACGAAGAATGGAGATTGCGGATTCCGTATCCGGTTCTTCCACCATCACTTTCTGGAAACGTCTTTCTAATGCCTTATCTTTTTCAAAATATTTCTGATATTCATTTAAAGTGGTTGCACCGATCGCTCTTAACTCACCTCTTGCCAGGGCTGGTTTTAAGATATTGGCAGCATCCATCGCACCTTCACCGCCTCCGGCTCCCACCAAAGTGTGGATTTCATCAATAAAAAGGATGATTTGACCGTCCGATTTAATAACCTCATTTACGACAGATTTTAACCTCTCTTCAAATTCTCCTTTGTATTTTGCACCGGCGATCAATGCTCCCATATCCAATGAATACAAAGTTTTATCCATCAGATTTTCAGGAATATCTCCGCTGATAATTCTGTGCGCGATTCCTTCGGCGATGGCTGTTTTACCAACACCCGGCTCACCAATCAGGATCGGATTATTTTTTGTTCTTCTCGAAAGAATTTGCAAAACCCTTCTGATCTCTTCATCACGGCCGATTACAGGATCAAGTTTCCCTTCCGCAGCCAGCTCATTAAAGTTTTTAGCATATTTATTTAAGGACTGATACGTTTCTTCCGAGCTTGCAGAAGTCGCCTTGCTTCCTTTTCTTAATTCTTTAATTCCACCTTCCAGAAGGTTTTTCGTAACGCCCATATCTTTCAGCATTTTCGAAACTTCTGAATTGGTTTCTAACAATGAAAGCCACAAATGCTCGATTGTTACATATTCGTCGCCCATTTTTTTGGCAATGTTTGGCGCATCAAGCAAAACTTTATTGGCCGATTGCGAAAGATAAATGCTTCCTCCCTGCACTTTTGGAAGTTTTTCTAAATTCTCCCGGTTGCGCTCTCTTACCAAAGTAGCGTCTGCTTCAGACTTTTTCAGTAAGAAAGGCGAAATATTTTCATCCACCTGAAAAATACCTTCAAGAAGATGTTGCGGCTCAATACTTTGGTTGCCAAATTCCATAGCTACCTGTTGTGCGGCCTGGATGGCTTCCTGCGATTTTACGGTATATTGGTTTAAATTCATATTATTTATTTGATTATTGTTGGTTTATAGTTAATAGATTATCATCAAAATTTATACAATTCTCAGTTTTAAAATGATGATTTTTGTTATTAAAAAACATTAAGACCAAAGTTGCTAAGTCTAATCTTAATGTCTTATCAATCATTTAATTCGAGAACTATATCACAAAAAGTATTCAATTATTGAATTTTCAAAAAATACAGACAAATTTTCCGAAATATTCATTATTAACAACACTTACAAAGACAAATTTTCCGATTATGAGGGTATTGAATAAAATTTATCGGAAGAAGAGTCATAGTCGGAAACAAGTACGAAAGCAATAATCATCTAAAATTAAGAGCCAGTTTAAATTTTATCTAATAATTTTATGGACTTATAATTAATGTGCTTTATCCAAATAAACAAAGTTTATTCTTAACATTAAGGAATTCAGTTTATTAAGTGGGAAAAATTAAGAAATCAATTGATTGATTTAAATTAAGTTAATTAAGAAATTATACCTTAATTCTTAATGTTGAAAATATATTTAGAATTTAGACAGGCTCTAAGGCATCACTCAGTTTTATTTAACGCAAAGATTTATATAATTTATGCATAATGAGAGGAAGCAAAGAAAGGATCAGCAAGCTGATTTGATCAAGCTTACACATTATCCACGCTTAATCAGCGGCTTTGCCGTCTTACTTCGCTTCCTTAAAAATATACGGAATGATGATCAAACTTTGCGTTAATACTATGAATTTTAAGATGAACTTCGCTTTTAGCTTAATGTTTTAAATGAATTTTATTTGAGTTTATTCTGAATCAACTCAATCGGCGTTAAGAGTCCCTAATCCCAAAATCAGAATCCAAAAATCAGAATATTACAATCAAAATAATTACTTTTGCGTTTTACCTGATGGAACTTAAAGAAAAACAAAAGAAAATACTGGATGTTGCCGTAGAACTTTTCAAGGAAAAAGGCTATATGGGAAGCTCTGTGCGGGATCTGGCCACAAGACTGAACATCAAAGCCGCTTCACTATACGCACACATCCGTTCTAAAGAGGAGATCCTGGAATGGATCTGTTTCGGTATTGCCCGGGAATTTTTCGACGAGCTTCAGGCAGTAAAAAATACGGATATCGCTCCTAGAGAAAAACTAAACCTGTTTATTGAAAAACATTTATCCGTAGTTCTTCAGAACCGCGATGTCACGCATATTTATTCCAACGAATGGAAACATCTGGAAGAGCGACTTCCCGAGTTTGTAGAGCTGAGGAAGAGCTACCAGCAGGAAGTAGAGCAGCTGATTTCGGATATCTATAAAGCTGAGCAGTGGGAGCTTCGTTCACCATCGTTTACCACACGTTTTATCCTTCACACGCTGAACAATTCTTATTTCTGGTTCAAGAGAAACACAGAATCTACCACGGAAATTACGGATGAGATCAGAGATAAAATCCTGTTTGGTCTTTTGGGAAAGCATAAAAAGTAATGGAGCCTTTTATCATTACGACAAAAAGCTCCATTTTATTTTAGCTTACCTTTAAATTGGTATCTTTTCTAAAACTGCAGATCCACAAGAACCGGGAAATGATCTGACGGGTACAGCAGGTTTTCCCTTCTGTCATTGATATGCCTGTGAGATTTAATCTTAAATCCTTTTACGAAAATATAATCAATCCTTTCTTTAGGAACCTCATTCACATTGAAACCTGTGAAAGTGCCTTTTGGACCGTAATGTTTGGTTTCAGAATGATAGAAGCTGTCCTGCATATTCTGCGACATGATTTTAATAGGTTCGGAATCTTCCGTTAAATTAAAATCGCCGCTCACCGTTACCGGTAAATTTTTAGGATTCAGTTCTTTGACCTTTTTTAAGATCAATTCTGAAGATTTTACCCTGGCTACGTTTCCGATATGATCAAAATGAAGATTCATGGCTATAAATTCCTTGTTGGATTTTTTATCCTTAAAAACCGCATAGGTACAGATTCTGTTCAGCGCGGCATCCCATCCTTTAGAAGGTTTTTCGGGCGTTTCGGAAAGCCAGAACGTCCCGGATTTCAGCACCTGAAGCCTTCCGGTATCATAAAAAATAGCAGAAAACTCACCTTTTTCTTTACCGTCGTCTCTTCCTACTCCTACATAATCATAGTTTTTCAATCCGTTTTTAATGTCCTTCATCTGCTCCGGCAATGCCTCCTGAACGCCAAAATAATCCGGGTGGTAATACATAAGAAGATCTGCAACATCCTGTTTTCTGTTCGTCCAGGAATTCTCTTTATCCGAATCTACATTCAGACGGATATTGAAACTCATTACTTTAAGATCCTGCGAGAACCCTAGGGCAAACATCATAAGGCATACGATTGAAAGTCTGAAATTCATATTCATATATATTTTAATTAGTTCACACAAAAGTAAGGCTTATCATGAACACAACACTCAGTTTGAACTTAATTTAAAATAAAAAACTCCGGTATTTCCGGAGTTTGATGATGAAGTAATTTTTTAATTTCTCTTTACGGCTTAGCGTCTGCTGAATTCCAGGTATTATTTGTACTGTTGATATCAGGGAGCTGTGAGGCCGGATCAAGCTTTACCTGATCTATTTCTTTTGTCGAATCAACCCTGAATGTCCATTCGGTGTTTCTTTTCCAGACTTCGATCGGCAGCTTCACCGTTTGCTCCGTTCCGTCTTTAAACTTTACCTGGACGGTAGTCGGCATCGGCAGTTGCCCGATATTCTCAACGGTGATTTGTGCTCCGTTTTTAAAGTCTCCGTTTACATACTTCACATTTTTTACCGCCTGATCGATTTTCCATTTATTCATAAACCATCCTCTCCAGAACCAGTTCAGCTCTTCCCCTGAAACATTTTCCATCGTGTGGAAAAAATCCCATGGTGTAGGATGCTTAAAAGCCCAACGGTCTATATATGTTCTGAAAGCTTTATCAAACTTTTCGGGTCCGAGAACAGATTCCCTTAACACCTGCAACCCAAGTCCCGGTTTAAAGTAAGCCAGAACACCGATGCTGCTTTCCTTCATATTATCGGCTCCTACCATGATCGGCTCAAAGCGATCGTTCATCAGGAAGCCACCCATCTGGGCAATATTTTTCCTGTAGTAGTATTCCCCCTTATTGAAAGCCTCTGTAGACAGTTCGTTGATGAATGTATTAAAGCCTTCATCCATCCAGGCAAACAATCTTTCGTTGGAGCCCACGATCATTGGGAACCAGTTGTGTCCGAATTCATGATCGGTTACCCCCCAAAGTTCTGAGCCTTTAGAATTCATATGGCAGAATACGATTCCGGGATACTCCATACCGCCTTCATTTCCGGCTACGTTGGTGGCGGCAGGATAGGTATAGGGATACCATTTTACAGAATAATGTTCAATGGCAGCTTTAGTGTACTCTGTAGATCTTCCCCAGGCTTTTTCTCCGGCACTTTCTACGGGATAGGCAGAAATAGCGAGTGATTTCTTACCGTCCGGAAGATTGATTCTGGCGGCATCCAGCATAAAAGCAGGGGAAGATGCCCAGGCAAAATCTCTTGCCTGTCTGATTTTAAATTTCCAGGTTTTCGTTCCGGTTTGCTGGTTTTTACCAACCTCGGATTCGGGGCGGATCATAACGGTTTTATCGCTGCTCTTTGCCTGTTCCCATCGGCTGTTTTCTTCTTTGGTGTAGACTTCTTTAGCATTCAGCAGTTCTCCGGATGCCACGACGTAATGACTGGCCGGCACTGTAATATTGGCTGTAATATCCCCATATTCAAGATAAAACTCCGAAGCTCCCAGATAGGGCAACGTATTCCATCCCAGCACATCATCGTAAACGCACATTCTCGGATACCATTGCGCCACGGTAAAAACCTTCCCGTTTTTGGTATCCTCAATTCCCATTCTGTCGGATCCGTATTTAGGGGAAAGGAAAGAATATTCTATGGTTATTTTGGCAACACCTCCCCGGGCTTTCAGTTCCGAAGGAAGGTCGATCTGCATTCTGGTATCGGTAATGGTATATTTCACGGCTTTACCGTCAAGCTTTACCGATTTTATATGATATCCGCCTTCAAACTCTTCACCATGAGAGCCATTCCTACTTCCGGACATAGGAATTAATGCATTCCCCCTTGAATCTTTTTCAAATAAATTCTGGTCAAGCTGCAGCCACAGGAAGCCCAATCTGTCGGGGCTGTTGTTGGTATAGGTAATTTCTGCCGTGCCGGCAATCTCGTTTTTAGCCTCGTTAAGACTTACATTAAGATGATAATCTGCAGAGTTTTGCCAGTAGGCATGCCCGGGCTGGCCGCTGGCCGATCTTGTTTCGGTACCTGTCTGGGTGTAAAAGAATGGCTTGAAAGCTTCTACGTAATCATATTTTGGGGCTTCCTGCGCAAGTGCTGAATGTGAAAAAAACATCACGGCAAGAGCAGAAACGAGAGTTTGAAACTTGCTGTTCATAATTAATTTTTGTTTCACCAAGGTAACAAAAAAATAATACATTTTTGAGGTGTGTTAGCAATGACTATTTTACCCTCCGCAGCTTCTGAATTGTGACATCAGGTAACTCACCGTGTTTAGCTTTTAGAAGGTATCTTAGCCGAAAACCAAAGACATTGCACTCAATTATTTAGTCTGCAATACCCAACAGCTTCCTTTTCTCTGAAACTCTTTATTGATGCGCTTTCCTGAGGGACGGTAGAACATCACAAAAAAAGTAGTCTAGATTAGACTACTTTTTTCATCTACAAATGTAAACAAATTCTTTTTACTTCCAAACACAAGATATTGTTTTCTAATTTCTTGCTTTTTTGCATCATAAATCTGTTCATTACAAATTTTTGGAGCAAAACAACCGGAATTTTGCACCCGTTTTTCACCTGCTTTTTACTACGTTTTATATTGGTCAGTTTGTTATGTGAAAAAGTAGTCTAATCTAGACTACTTTTTACCAAAAATGAGACTACAAATGATATTTCCCTCTAAAGCCCTCTCCCTCAAACGCTTTTGCGTGGTATTGCTGTGCTTTTTTGTGGTCTTAGTATCATCATTGTTGAGCGCTCAAACCTTTTTACACTCCGATTCTGTAGTCTTTGTGTCCGAAGACTCGTATTTGTATGTAGAATCTCCAATATATATTTCCAGTCAAAACCTGAGAAAAGCATCTTTTAAGAAGTGGTCCGGGGTTTTGATCAAAACATCTTGTTCCAAAGTTTCCCATAAGAAGTTCACAAATACTCCAACAGAAAATACTTGCTATAAAAATGGTCCAATAGGCAAACATAGTCTTGGACTCCTTTTCAATTCTTCACTTACAGCTATTATCGGAAATCCTTCTCCGATAAAGCTTCAGCATAAAATAATACCATTATCTTTTATTCTATTTATAAGCACAAGAAGGGATGAGGAAAAACATGTTCATATCATTTCTTATCCTTTCCAGCTAAAACATATCACCATCAATCATTTCGGGCGCCCTCCGCCCAATTTTAAACATGGATAACACGAATCTTTTATCACAAATGACACTAATGGTTGAAAGCCAATAAAAACAAATGCTTTAGCAAAGGAGATTATCCACTCTGTTTGTCATCCCGTAGGGATCTCAGCAAAGAATTCCACATAACATTTGTGAAATTAGTGTTCAACCATTAGTGCCATTCGTGTTTCGTCAATTCGAGTGTTTTTTCGTAACAAGGTGAAGAAAAAATGTATCGAGAATGAATTTATCTTCAAACTCACAAACTTCTCGATACGATTTTTTCAAAATCTACTCGAAGTGATGAGCCTGTCGAAGCTATTATTGAGTCGGAGGGTTTGAGAGTGGGAGGGTTTTAGGGTGGAGTGAAATATGGGAGAATTTGAGAAGGGAAATAGTGGCTTCGGCTCCGCTCAGCCACCAAGACTCTCCCACGCTCAAACTCTAAAACTCTCCGACCCTCCAACTCTAAAAACTCTGCGAACTCTTATAAGTCAAACGCCTTTGTTAAACTTAAAAACACATCATATATAAAAAAATCTTCGTGCACTTAGTGTTCAAATAAACGCTGACTAAGTCACCAAAAACATAAACAAACCCATAAATACAAAACAATGAAACAATTAATTACAACAGCTGTTCTGCTCTTCAGTATGACAGTATTTGCGCAGGTGGGGATCAACAATACCTCTCCAAAAGCCACCCTCGACATCACCGCTAAAACCAGCGGAACCAAACCTGAAGGATTGATTATCCCACAATTAACCGGCGACCAGATTCGAGCAGCCACTACCGCTACACCTACACCGGTGTACGGATCAAACCAGAAGGGACTCATCATTTATGCAACCGTCGCTGATTCGGCTCCCAGTGGAGCAACTGCTAATATTACTACCCCTGGATATTATTATTTTGACGGCAGTGTATGGCAGAAAATGAACGGTGCAGCAGCGGGTGACACCACCAATGATGCGTGGATTAATGATACTACCAATGGCTTAATAAAATTAGGAACAAAAGCAGATGGTACAGCCAGAGCCGCAGGTGCGGATTTTGTCGCCAAAGATAATGGACAAGTGGGAATAGGAACAAGCAGTCCGGATGCCAGCGCAGCCTTAGAAGTGGCTTCTACCAATAAGGGAATGCTTATTCCACGGGTGGCGCTAACAGGATCTACTGATCAAACGACGATACCTTCTCCGGCGACTGGATTATTGGTTTACAATATAGGGAGTTCGGGATTAAGTTATGAAGGTTACGTTTTCTGGAACGGTTTAGAATGGAGAACCTTTAATAACTCTAGTTCTTTATCTGGTACAATAGGGGATATTAATTGTAATTCGGTATCCATTACACCTAATACATATACTGCTGGTATAATGTACAATGGGGTATTATCCGTGCCTTATACAGGAGGAAATGGTGGAGCTTATGCTGCACAAACCATTTCATCCACTGGAGTTACAGGGCTTACTGCCACACTTACTGCTGGCAATTTTGAAAATGGTTCAGGTATATTACAGTATATAGTATCTGGCATACCTTCAGGCTCTAGTCCCTCTTTAGCAACTTTTGCTATTAATATTGGAGGAAAAACTTGTAGTGCATCAATAGGAGATAGTAGTAATATAGCTACTGAAACGAGTAGTGCTGTAATGGGAGCTTTAACCTTGTCGAATGATAATGGTAAAGTAGGATATGGAATAACTGCAACAACTCCGGATGGTAAATTTTCAATTAGAATATTTGTCGCATCAGGACAAAGCTATGGAAAAGCGAACGTCCAAATAAGGAGTAATTTAGGAACTCCTACTATTACCTGGACTAGCTCAACTTTTTATGCCAATGCGGACGCTTCAAGCAATGGAGTTTGGGAGCTTCACAATAATGCAACTCCATTTCCTGTAGCTAATGAATGGTGTGGAACCTTTAATGAAGGTTCTTCTACAATGAACAGAATAACAACTGATAGTAGTGATTATGGTTCGGTTGCATTTGGCGATAGAGGTATTGGTGATGGTGGTAGAGTAGAATACAGAAGATATTCTTGGACGAGTACTGATGTTAATGATAAAACTTTATATGAAGCTTATATTACAATGGGATCTAACAATTTATCTACAATAGCTAATACGACGAATTGTCCTTCAGGAAAATGTATAGGTCCAAAAGGTTATATAAGAATAGTTCAAGTTTCGTCTAATTAGAAATAAATATCAACAAACCTAATCCTCACAGGTTTTGAAAACCTGTGAGGGTTTAATAACAACAATTCAATACCTCAACAATCAAAAAACAATTAAGAATGTCCAATATACTACATAAAATAAAAGCCTATTTATACGATAACGTTTTAACGAAAGACAATCCCAATGATTTCACGGCAAGAACCATCAGCGAGCGAAGCCTCAATGTCAAAAGAATTTGCCAGTCGGCGGTAAGCCGCGGGGGTGCCGATATCTCCGCCGCTTCGATGGAGCATGCCACAGAGCTGTTCCTTCAGGAAATGGCGTATCAATTGTGCGATGGGTATTCCATCAATACCGGTTACTTTACGGCAAACACTACCATCCGCGGGGTGTTCGACAGCCCTTCGGAGAAGTTTAATAAGGATAAACACAGTATTATTTTCCAGTTCAACCAAGGAGAAAAGCTACGAGCAGAGATCCCCAATATTGAAGTCGACATCCTTGGCCTGGCAGAAGCTTCTTCTGTCATCCTACAGGTGACGGATGTGAAGAGTGGTTCGGTCAACGACCTGCTTACTCCCGGTAAAAACCTGAAAATCGTGGGCAGTAAGATCAAAATCATGGGCGATGATCCCACTCGGGGCGTGTATTTCGTCAATACCGCTACCCAATCCAGAATCCAGGTAGAAGCGTTCGATATTGTCGTCAACAATCCTTCGGAGCTTATTGTGGTCATTCCTATACTACCTGCCGGAAGCTATACCCTGGAAGTACTGACCCAATACACGGAAGGTAGCCTTCTGAAGCAAACCAGAACGGCTTCTCTGGATAAATTGCTGACGGTAGAATAGCCATCATTGTACAGCCTTTCCAGATCGGTCGATCCCACAGGTACGTGTGGGTAGGTCCCACAGCCTCGGACCGGTTAGTCCCACAGGTATGGGTGGGATGGTGCCACAGGCGGGAGGTTATTCTGATGTTTTGAAGAAAGGGGATTATTATTGGTTTTTTGACTCCGGTTTGGGTAATAGTATTCCCGACCGGAGTTTTTTTGTGGCTTCGACTCCGCTCAGCCACCATGGAGTCGGAGATTGGGAGTTTGATTGTCGGAGAGTTTTAGAGTATCTGGGTATGGGAGTTTCTACAGAACGACAAAAGGTTGTCGGCTGGCGGACCCTGAGGCTCTCGAAGGGTTGCGTACACTGGAAGGAACTGGTGGCTTCGAGAACCTCGGCCACCATTGAACAGAGACCACCATTTCCCTCGTAATAGCAACCCGAAATTTCACCGTAAGAAAAGAGTAGGAAAAATTCCCCTCCCTTGGAGGGGTGGCGAAAATTCAGAGAATTTTTGACGGGGTGGTTCAAGGAGAGTAACTGGTTTAATAACAAAAAAATGGCGGCTTCGATTTCCTCAGCCACCATTTAGAAAGTTTTATCTCAGATTAATTCGATTTCTTCGCTTTGATCATTGCTTCCAAAGCATCCCACATCTCCTGCGGAATATCTTCCAGCATATTGAATTCTCCGGCGCCCTGCAGCCATTCTCCACCATCAATGGTCACAACTTCACCATTCATATACGCGGAATAATCGGAAACGAGGTATGCCGCAAGATTGGCCAGCTCCTGATGCTCTCCTACTCTTCTCAGCGGAACTTTTTTTCTCATATCGAACTTCTCCTGCAGATCTCCCGGAAGTAACCTGTCCCAAGCCCCTTTGGTAGGGAACGGTCCCGGTGCAATGGCATTGAAACGGATTCCATATTTAGCCCATTCTACTGCCAGAGATCTTGTCATAGCCAGCACACCCGCTTTTGCACAAGCAGATGGAACAACGTAGGCAGACCCCGTCCATGCATAAGTGGTAACGATATTCAAAACCGTACCCGGAGTTTTAGAGTCGATCCAGTGTTTTCCGATGGAAAGGGTGCAGTTTTTAGTTCCCTTCAATACGATATCCAGAATAGAATCAAAAGCGGAATGCGTTAATCTTTCCGTTGGAGAAATGAAATTCCCCGCTGCATTATTTAATAAGATATCTATTCTTCCGAATTCTTTTAAAGTGGCTTCTTTCATAGCTTCTACCTCATCCCAGTTTCGTACATCGCAGGCCACGCAAAGCACTTTACCTCCGGTTTCCTCTTCCAGCTCTTTGGCTGTTCCCTGTAATTTCTCCAGATTCCTGGAAGTGATAACTACTTTTGCGCCTAATTGAAGGAAATATCGGGTCATGGCCTTCCCGAGGCCGCTTCCCCCTCCTGTAACGATGGCTACTTTATCTTTCAGGGCATCTTCGCGCAACATGGGCTGTGTATATAGATTCATAATTTTATTGTTTCAGTAAATTTAAGATTTTAAGTTATTTGATGCGTTATAAATAATATGCTAGCAATAAGAGGTTGTGATTAGTATAGCCATAATAATATCTGTTTATTACATTTTAAATTTAACTAAATTTACGTTCCCACAAAAAATATGTATTCATGAAAAAGCCGCAAGCTTCTTTTTTTCTATTTCTTTTGCTTTTCAGCGTATATGGTAAAGCCCAACAATTTGAAAAACTGATTCAGTATGTGAATCCTCTGATCGGAACGGAAAAGATGGGGCATACTTATCCCGGAGCAACGGCACCCTTTGGAGCGATACAGCTAAGCCCGGAAACCGATACGATCTCTTATGCCCTGAACGGCAAATACAATGGAGAGGTGTACAAATATTGCGCGGGATACCGCTATGAGGACAAAACCATTGTAGGCTTCAGCTCGACACACTTCAGCGGTACAGGGCATTCTGATCTGGGAGATTTCTTAATCATGCCGACGGTGGGAATATTACAACTGAATCCGGGGACTGCAACTCATCCTGAAAGTGGCTACAGAAGTCGATTTTCACACCAAACCGAAAAAGCAGAAGCCGGATATTATAAAGTAAGACTGGATGACCACAATATTTTGGCAGAACTTACCGCAACAACCAGAGTGGGCATTCACCGTTATACATTTCCAAAATCTGATCAGGCACATATCATTCTTGATCTGATGGCCGGCATTTATAATTACGACGGTAAAAACGTATGGACCTACGTTCGCGTGGAAAATGGAAACACCGTAACAGGTTACCGACAGACCAACGGATGGGCGAGAACGAGAACGGTTTATTTTGCTATGACGTTTTCAAAGCCTTTCAAATCATACGGGCAGAAGAATTACGACGGTAAACAAGTGTACAACGGATTCTGGAGAAAGTTTGACCAAACCAAAAACTTCCCTGAAATCGCCGGAAAGAATCTGAAAATGTATTTTGACTTCGATACTGCCGAAAATGAAGCCATTGAAGTGAAGCTGGCTATTTCACCAGTCAGCCAAGCCAACGCCTTGGAAAACTTAGAGAAAGAAACCGGCAATTTGTCTTTTAACCAGATCAGAGCACAAACCCAGGAAAATTGGGATAAAGAATTAAATAAAATCGTCATAAAAAGCTCTGAAACAGAGAAAACCAATTTTTATACAGCCTTATATCACACGTTTATTAATCCTACCGTGTATATGGATATAAATGGAGAATATAAAGGATTAGATCAAAACATTCACAAAGCAGAAAACTTTACCAATTACACCACTTTTTCGCTTTGGGATACCTATCGGGCGCTTCATCCTTTCTTTAATATTATTCAACCTAAAAGAAATGGTGACATGGTACAATCAATGATGGCTCATTATGATCAGTTTTCTATGAAAATGTTGCCGATCTGGTCGCATTATGCCAACGACAACTGGTGTATGAGCGGCTATCACAGTGTAAGTGTGGTGGCTGATGCAATCATTAAAGGAAATTACTCCGGCAATGCCAGAAAAGCGTTGATGGCCTGTGTAGAAACAGCCAACAAAAGAGATTATGAAGGAATCGGGCAGTATATTGATCTGGGCTATATTCCTGCAGAGAAAAACGGAACTTCAGTATCCAATACCCTGGAATATGCTTATGACGACTGGGCTATTGCTCAACTGGCGAAGCATCTCGGGGAAACGGAAATTTATAATCAATTCAGCAAACGGTCTGAAAACTGGAAAAACAACTTCGACCAGTCGACCGGATTTATGCGCCCGCGTTTGGCAGACGGCAGCTTTAAAAAAGATTTTAATGCATTAAGCACACACGGACAAGGCTTCATTGAAGGAAACTCCTGGAATTACAGCTTCTTCGTTCCGCAAAATCCGGATGAATTAATTCAGCTCATGGGTGGGAAGAAAAAATTTGCATCAAAGCTGGATGAACTGTTTGCCATGCATCTGCCGGACGAGTTTTTTGCAGATACGGAAGACATTACAAGAGAGGGAATTATCGGCGGCTATGTTCACGGAAACGAGCCCGCACATCACGTAGCCTATCTTTATAACTGGGCCGGGCAACCGTGGAAAACTCAGGCGCAGATCAGAAAAATACTGGCGATGCAGTACAAAGCAACGCCCGATGGGCTAGGCGGAAATGATGATGCAGGACAAATGAGCGCCTGGTATATTCTGAGCTCACTTGGCTTTTATCCTGTTGCGCCCGGTTCGGAGGATTATGCAATCGGAAGCCCAGCAGTAAATCATGCCGTATTGAATTTAGAAAACGGAAAGACATTTACCATTGAAGCGATCAGTCAGAGTCCGAAGAATATATATGTACAGAAAATTCTTTTGAATGGTAAGGA
Source organism: Chryseobacterium lineare (assembly GCF_977014045.1). Lineage (NCBI taxonomy): Bacteria > Pseudomonadati > Bacteroidota > Flavobacteriia > Flavobacteriales > Weeksellaceae > Chryseobacterium > Chryseobacterium lineare. Next base: position 2,774,276 of record NZ_CDRNIQ010000001.1, read on the forward strand.
GATTAAAAATTTCACGCTAAAGCATTCTGATATTATGAATGGCGGAAAATTGAGTTTTTATATGATTGCTAAGCCAAGAAAGTAATCTTGTAAATATGAATTTTAATCTTACTTGATTTTTCACAGATGATTCCGCTGTACTTTTGTCATCCTGAACACAGCGATGTGGAATGAAGAATCTCTACTTATAATTTTATCTCCCGCTGATGTTGCAGATAACGCAGATTATTATAATGTTAAAACTTTTTATTTAACCGCAAAAGCCACAAAAGATTTTCAGCGTGTTTAGATATTCAAAAGGTTACAAAATTTTTCATTCTGCTTTTTTGAACTTTTGCCAATCTAAATGTTTTCCCGATTTTTCTTTTGTAACTTTTGCGGTTAAATAAAATATCAGTTAACATTATATTATAACTTCCGTAATTTGCATACGACAATCAGCGTTTTGCATACATCCGGTTTTGAATTTCTGCTGAATTTTGTATCAATAAAAATCAACAATATGAAATTGAAACAGGTAAAATTAGGAAGTCAGGGCTTAACAGTTCCCAATATCGGTTTGGGATGTATGGGAATGACCGGTTTTGGCGATGCAGATATGTACGGTAAAACCGATGAGAAAGAAGCCATCGCCACCATTCACCGTTCTTTGGAGCTGGGTGGAAATTTTCTTGACACTGCCGATTTGTACGGCCCCTTCAAGAATGAACAATTGATTGCCAAAGCCATTGAGGGCAATCGCGATCAGTATATCATCGCCACCAAATTCGGATGGGAAATTGATGATAATGACCAGGTAACCTGGAAGATCAACGGAACTAAAGACTACGTAAAAAAATCGGTAGAACGCTCTCTGAAAAACTTAAAGACAGACTATATCGATCTTTACTACATGCACCGTCTTGACAAGAACACCCCTATCGAGGAAACCGTAGGGGCAATGAGTGAGTTGGTAAAAGAAGGCAAAATCGGGTATATCGGTTTATCGGAAGTATCTTCTGAAACGGTGAAAAAGGCCCATGCCGTTCATCCCATTTCCGCAGTGCAGAGTGAATATTCTCTTTTTGAAAGAACGGTCGAAGAAAAAGGTGTCATCAAAACGCTGAATGAGCTGGGAATTGGTTTTGTGGCCTATTCGCCTTTAGGAAGAGGTTTCTTATCCGGACAAATCCGCACGATTGATGATCTTCCGGAAAATGATTTCAGAAGAGGAATTCCCCGTTTTCAGGAACAGCATTTTTATAAAAATATCGAGCTGGTGGACGCGATTGAAAGTCTGGCTAAAGAAAAGAATATCACTTCATCTCAACTGGCTCTGGCATGGATTATTAGCAAAGGGATTCTTCCTATCCCGGGAACGAAACGCAGAAAATATATCGAGCAAAATATCGAAGCCGCCAATATTCAGCTGAGTGAGTCTGAAATCCAACAACTGGAAAGTATTGTTCCACTGGGAACGGATACGGGAGCTACCTATGACGAATTCGGAATGGGATTGCTGGATTATTAATTTGTAATTTTAACTGTTTAAATTATTCTACAGTTTGTCATTCTGAACATAGACTGAAGGTCTACGAATGTAGTTCAGAAATGTAGTGAAGAATCTCCCCCTTATTTATTTGTGAGATTCTTCCTTCGTCAGAATGACAGACTGCTAGATTTATAAACGCAGTAATGTCGCGTCCCGGCTTGAACGGAGCTCTTTTTGTGGAGCGAAGCGGAACAAAAAAGCGGGAGTGGAAGACGGAAAAAGGCGCCCAAATTATCATTAAAAAGGTTTAAAAGCTATGAACACAATAAAATCTATTTCGGCATTTCATAAATTGCTTTCTCTGCCGGAACCGAAGCATCCTATGGTAAGTATAATCAATCTTTATGAAAGTATTTTTATTGAAGATAAAGTGTGGGATGGTTTTGTAAGCAAGCATTATTGTGTCGCTCTGAAACGCAATGCGAAGGGAAAAATAAAATACGGACAGCAGCATTATGATTATGATAAAGGTGTCCTGAGCTTTACAGCACCTAACCAGGTTCAGTATCTGGATCTGAAGACGATGGATTGCGAAAATACAGGCTACCTGTTGGTTTTTCATGAAGATTTTCTATTGAAACATCCTTTGGCAAAAACTATTTCTTCTTATGGTTTTTTCTCATATGCCGTGAATGAAGCTTTGCATTTATCTGAAGATGAAGAGAATGATCTGCTTGAAATCATGTATAAAATTGATAAGGAATGTCAGCATATCGATCATCATACCCAGGAAATTATCCTGTCGCAGATTGAATTGCTGTTGAATTATTCCAAACGTTTCTACGAAAGGCAGTTTATTACCCGAAAAAGCGGCAGTCATCAGCTTTTAGCAAAATTTGAGTCTTTCCTGAATGAGTATTTTGATAGAGAATCATCTGAAAAAGGTTTATTAACCGTTCATCAAATTGCAGAGGCAATGAATCTTTCTCCGAATTACTTAAGTGATCTTTTAAGAGTTCATACCGGGCAAAATACGCAGCAGCATATTCACGAAAAGCTGATCAGTAAAGCCAAAGAGAAGCTTTCGACAACAGAACTTTCGGTGAGCGAGATTGCTTACGAACTCGGGTTCGAGCATTCACAGTCTTTCAGTACGCTGTTTAAAAAGAAAACGAATATGTCGCCGCTGGAATTCAGGCAGTCTTTTAATTAATAGCCTTCTAATTCTTTCCCACAGATTTTTCTCAGATCTTCACAGATGATTGCGGTAAAATTTAATTCATTTGTTAATCTGTAAGAGACAATATGTTCGGTTAAATTTAATCTTGATAATTTTAATTAAATTTTAAAAAGCATCTTCTCTGATGTTTCGTTTATGCGTCTTGCCCCAATCTGAAAGGGCCATGATCACAGGCTGTAGCGTTCGGCTGTAATCGGTTGAAATATATTCTACTACCACAGGCGTCTGTTCTGCATGGACTACCCTTTTTACAAATCCGTTCAGCTCTAAATCTTTCAGCTCGTTCGACAAAACTCTCGCAGAAATTCCGGGAATCAGTCTCTGTAATTCGTTAAACCGAATATTACCCATTTCCTGCAGTACGATAATGATCTTCAGTTTCCATTTTCCTGAAATCACATACAATGCATCTTCTACCGCAGCAAGATTCTCGCTACAGGTAACCTTACATGCATTTTTACAAATCTGATCCTGATTTTCCATACGTTTAAAGATTATAACTAACAAAAAGGTTACTACTAACCTTTTGTTCACTACTTACTTTTCATAAGCAAATGTACATAATTTTGCTGAAGAAATTTTAATATTCAAACAATGAAAAATGTACTTCATATTATTTCAAGTCCGAGAACGAACGGTTCGGCGAGCAGAACATTAGGAAATGCCATCGAGGTAAAATTGCAGGAAGCATATCCTGAGCATACCATAACAACATTAGATCTGTTAAAAAATCCGTTCCCTCATTTGGGTGAAGAACAGGTAGATTCCTGGTTCATTCCTGCAGAGAGCAGAACTCCTGAACAAAATGCAGCCGTACAACGCTCTGATGATGCGATTGCGCAATTACATGCTTCAGATGTTATTATTATCTCTGTTCCGATCTATAATTTTGGAATTCCTTCTGCCTTGAAAGCCTATATTGATCATATTGCACGCGGCGGAATGACTTTCCGTTATTCAGAAAATGGTTTTGAAGGATTGGTAAAAAACAAAAAAGCTTATATCGCGGTGGCCAGCGGTTCCATTTTTTCAGAAGGTGATTATCAATCATATGATTTCGTAGTGCCTTATCTGAAAAGTGTTTTAGGATTCATCGGAATTACAGACATTAGTGTTTTCCGCGCAGAAGGCCTTGGACTTCCTGTTGTGCAGGATACCGCATTAAGCAAAGGAATTGAAAGTATTGTCATTGCTTAACTTAAATCATAAAAAACTCTCGCAGATCCGGAAAGTTATCCTGAAATCTGTGAGAGTTTACTAATAAAGTGAATTAAAGCCAGCCTCTATTGGTTCAGCTTTACTATAATTTATTCCTGAACTTCAAAGAGCAAACGTTCCCCGAATTTCTGTTCATTAATCTTTCCGTTTTCATAAACAAGATTTCCATTAACGAAAGTGTGAGTTACTTTAGAGCCGAAATTCATCCCTTCCAACGGACTCCATCCGCATTTGTAAAGGATATTTTCCTTAGCGACCGTCCAGTTGTCGTTCAGATCAACCAATACCAGATCTGCTTTGTAGCCTTCTCTTACAAAACCTCTTTTTTCAATTCTGAAAAGAATAGCCGGATTGTGCGCCATTTTTTCAACAATCTTTTCTAAAGAAATCTTGCCATTTTTATAATTCTCCAGCATCACAACTAATGAATGCTGTACAAGTGGTGCCCCGGAAGGACATTTGGTATAAACATTCTGCTTTTCTTCCCAAGTGTGCGGCGCGTGATCGGTGGCAATAACATCAATCCTGTCGTCTAGCAATGCTTCCCAGAGACCGTCTTTGTCTTTTTGTGTTTTTACGGCAGGATTCCATTTGATCAGTCCGCCTTTGGTATCGTAATCTTCATTGGTAAAAGTAAGATGGTGAACACAAACTTCTGCCGTTATTTTTTTATCTTTTAAAGGAATGTCATTTCTGAAAAGTTCCGTTTCCTTAGCCGTTGACAAGTGGAAAACATGGAGTCTCGCCCCTGTTTTTTTCGCAAGTTCGATGGCTTTTGAGGAAGATTTGTAACATGCCTCTTCACTTCTGATCAAATGGTGAAATTTTACCGGAATATCTTCCCCGTATTCATCTATATATTTTTGTGTATTGGCTTTGATAGTCGCTTCATCTTCACAATGCACCGCGATCAGCATTTTGGTATTGCTGAAAATATTTTCCAGGGTTTCCGGATTATCAACCAGCATATTTCCGGTGGAAGAGCCTAGAAATAATTTAATTCCCGGAACATTTCTCGGATTTGTTTTCAGGACTTCTTCAAGATTATCATTGGTTCCACCCATCATAAAGCCATAGTTCGCATATGCTTTTTGAGAAGCTATCTCATATTTATCCGCTAATAATTCCTGTGTTACGGCATTCGGAACGGTATTGGGCTGATCGATAAAGCTTGTCGTTCCGCCCGCAATGGCAGCTTTTGATTCTGTTTCAATATCTCCTTTATGGGTAAGTCCCGGCTCACGAAAATGCACCTGATCGTCGATCACTCCCGGCAGAAGATATTTTCCTGCCCCATCAATGATTTGGTCTGCATCGTCAGAAATTTGGGTGTCTATTTTGGAGATTAAATCGTTTTCAATTAAAACATCACCTTCAACGATTTTACCTTCGTTGACGATTTTTACATTTTTGATTAAGGTCTTCATTTTTACCGAGAAATTAGATGTTAGAATTAGAAGCTAGTTTTAAAGATTATACATTATAATTAAGACATCAAGTTGATCACTAATTTCTAACTTCTAATCTCTAGATTCTATAAAAGCAAAATTAAGGTTTATGAATGAATTTTAACCCCGCCGACAACAAATCAATTTCTAAATATTTACATTTGCATAAAAATTTCAGACTTTGAAGAAGCTTCTTAACGAAACAATTATATATGGTATCGGGGCTATTATGCCGAGAGTCATTCTATTTGTTTTAAATCCATTATATATTGATCAGATTGATAAAAAAGATTTTGCTATATTTTCAAATCTTTATGCCTTAATTTCTTTTATTAATATTCTTCTTTCTTTTGGATTTGAAACTGCCTTCTTCCGTTTTTCCTCTGAGAAAGATAATCAGAAGAAAACATTCAACACTTCGTTTTGGGTTCTGTTCGGATTATCCACACTTTTTCTACTGGGATGTCTTATTTTCACTCAACCTATTGCAGACACTTTAAAGTATTCTTCAAACCCGGAATATATCCGCTGGTTTGCATGGATAGCATTTTTTGATAGCCTTTGTGTTATTCCTTTTGCCTGGCTCCGTTACAACAATAAACCCATAAAGTATTCGATGGTAAGGGTATTACAATCGTTGTTTCAGACCGTTTTGACTCTTGCTTTGTTTCTCTATATTCCTTTAAAAATATCTCATGATTTCGGGTTAAAAGAAAAAGTTTCTTTTCCTTTCTACAGCAATCTGGCGGCAAGTTTTATGGGTTTTGTTTTGCTGCTTCCAGTAGTTTTCAAAGTCAGGATTGAGTTTTCTGTTGATCTTTTCAAGAAGATGATAAAGTATTCGTGGCCCATCATGATTGCCGGCCTTGCTTTTATGTTTAATGAAAATTTTGATAAGGCCATTCAGATTTGGTTTATTCCTGAAGAAGATGCCGGAGCTTATGGCGGATGTTATAAACTGGCAGTTCTGATGACTTTATTTGTAACCGCTTACAGGATGGGAATCGAGCCATTTTTCTTTAAGCAAATGAATAATGAAAATGCTAAAAATACGTATGCTAAAGTAACAGAATATTTCACGTTCTTCGCATCAACTGTTGCGATGGGCATTATTGCCAATATTTCATGGCTGAAACAGATTTTAATTCCCAACAGCTCATATTGGACAGCAATTGACATTATCCCGATTATCGTAATTGCTAATCTTTGCTTTGGAATTTATTATAACTTTTCAACCTGGTATAAAGTAACGGACAGGACTAAAATCGGAACTGTGATTTCTTGGCTAGGAGCCGGGTTAACCATTGTATTAAACCTCGTCTTCTTAAAGAAATATGGTTTTATGGTTTCGGCCTGGGTCACTTTTATAGCCTATTTTGTGATGATGGTAACATCTTATTTATTAGGTCAGAAATATTATCCTATCCCTTACCGTATCCGTAAAATGACGTTATTTTTGGGAATGCTGATAATTTTCAGCTACGCAATCGTAGAATTTTTCGATTACAATCTGTGGGTTGGCAACTTACTTTTCGCTGTGTATGCGGGTATGCTGATTTATTCTGAAAAAGATATGCTGCTGTCGAGAATTAAAAAATAACTTTGGCCTTTTATTTGTTGCTTATGGATTCCGTGAAATAAGAAGGACGCGATCTCAGCATTGGTTTTATTACTATCTTTATACAAAATTATAACTCAACGAAACATATTAAATAATTTATGAAAATTATCGTTCCTATGGCTGGACGTGGTTCCAGATTACGTCCACATACTCTTACCGTTCCGAAACCTCTGATTCCTATCGCCGGAAAGCCAATCGTACAGAGGCTGGTAGAAGATATTGCCAAAGTCGCAGGAGAAGAAATTGAAGAAGTCGCTTTCATTATCGGAGATTTTGGGCAGGAAATTGAAAAATCCCTGATTCAGATTGCTGAAAAGCTGGGAGCGAAGGGCAGCATCTATTATCAGAATGACCCGCTTGGTACCGCACACGCCATCAAATGCGCCGAACAGTCTATGACCGGAAATGTGGTGATTGCTTTTGCTGATACTTTATTCCGTGCAGATTTTATTTTAGATAAAAATTCCGACGGGGTAATCTGGGTAAAAAGCGTGGAAGATCCTTCTGCCTTTGGAGTTGTAAAACTGGATAATTACGGATTTATCACAGATTTTGTTGAAAAGCCCCAGACCTTCGTTTCAGATCTTGCTATCATCGGAATTTATTATTTCAACAGCGCAGAAAAGCTGATGAACGAGATCAACTATCTGATGGATAACGACATTAAAAACGGCGGAGAATATCAGTTGACAACCGCTTTAGAAAATCTGAGAGCGAAAGGTGCAAAATTCACACTCGGAAAAGTAAACGACTGGATGGATTGCGGAAATAAAAATGCTACCGTAGAAACTAACAGCAAAATTCTGGCTTACGAGCAGGAAGAAATGTCTCACTTTCCGGCTTCGGCCCAGATTGAAAATTCATTGATCATTCCACCGTGTTTTATAGGAGAAAATGTAAAAATATCCAATTCAAAAGTGGGTCCTGGTGTTTCTTTGGGAAATAATACGGTGATTGTCAATTCAAACATCGAAAACTCTCTGATTCAGGAAAATACAAAAATCAATCACGGAAATCTTTCCAATTCAATGATCGGAAATTCTGCACAGTATTTCGGTGTGGCAAGGGAAATTTCTTTGGGAGATTATTCGGTTCTTGATTTCTTATCGAAATAATTAAGAGGAATATTCAACGTAAATAATTATCTTCAGACCACACAAAATGTTTTGTGTGGTTTGGCGTTAATATTGCAAGGTAATTTTTAAAATTGAAAAGGTAAATACATGAAAAACTGGATCATAGTACTATTATTGCTCTTTGTTGTAACTTCTTGTAAAACGAGAAATTCAGCTAAAAAAGTTAATAAAAATATTAATATTGACAGCGCATTTGTATTGGGCGAAGACCAAAATCCCAAAGACAACAATGAGCCAATAAGAAATAAACTTCCATTTTTTGAGCATGTAATTCCCACGCCTCAGTTTGAGCAGATCAAAATAAACAGTAAAGTTAATGTAGAAACAGGAAGTTTTATTCCGACTCTTGACGCTACTATTTATATTGAAAAAGATAAAAAAGTATGGATGAACCTTACGGCATTCATCATTACCGTAGCCCGCGGAATCGCTACTCCTGAAGGCATTAAAGGACAGGACAAAACCAGCAAAACATACATCGACTCAGATTTTGATTATCTCAACAACCTTCTGAATGTTAATTTCTTTGATTACAAATCATTAGAAAAAATCCTGTTAGGACGCACTTTTGTTAAAATAAACGATTCCCAGTTTACATTAACTCAAAATGCTCAGGGCTTTAGAATGGCATCCAATGTCACTCAGAAAATTGTTACAGATGAAAAAACAAGAGAATACAATATTATTTTGAATTATGATACCAATTATGATTTATTAAACGTAAATCTTAAAGATGTTTTGTCTCCTGATGAGCTTGATGTATCATACAGCAATTGGGAAGAAATCAACGGAATTCGCTTACCCAGAAATGTTAAAATAATTATAAAAGGCTCAAAAAACAGTCAGATTTTACTGGAAAATACGAAATTTGACTTTTCGAGGATGGACACACCCTATTCTGTGCCGTCTAGTTATAAGAAAATTGAGATTAAATGATTAAGAAATTTAGCTTTTTAATAGGTATTTTATTCTTTGGTCTCCATCAGGGCCAAAGCAGCAAAAAGGAACAATTGCAGAAGCAAAATGCTGAACTTAAAAAACAAATTGCACAGATAAATACAGATTTAGCAAAAACAAGAAATGAATCTAAACTTTCTATAGCCTATCTTGATAATGTTAACAAGAAACTGGTATTGAGAGAAAAGGTTTACAATAATACTCAGAAGGAAAAGAGATTTATTGAAGACGAAATCTATCTTCGTCAGTTGGAAATCAACCGTCAGAACAGAGAACTGAAAATCCTCCGGGAAAATTATGCTAAAGTTCTGGTCAACGCCTACAAAAACAAAGGTGTTCAGAATAAAGTTACTTTTATTCTGTCCGCCAAAAATATGGGTGAAGCTATACGAAGAGTTCAATATTTAAAGCAATACTCCGATTATCAGGACAAAAAAGCAGCAGAAATTACTACTGCCGCCACAAAAATAAAACAGTCTATCGCACAGAAACAGAATTCTGTGAAAGAGAAGGCGAATCTGCTTGTCAATCAACAAAAAGATTTAACGACAATTAATGCTGAAAGGGCTCAAAAAGAACAACTCGTAGCAGATTTTAAGAAAAACGAATCTAAACTTACCAGCGAGCTGAGACAAAAACAAACACAGTCTAAGGTGCTGGAAGGACAAATCAGATCGATTATTGCGGAAGAAATCAGGATTGCAAAAGCGGAGGAAGAAGCCAGAAAAAAGGCAGAAGCTGAGAAAATACGCCTTGCCAAGATTGCTGCAGAACGAGAAAAAGCAAGAATTGAAGCTGAAAACAAAGCAAGGGCTGAAGCTTTGGAAAAAGAAAGACTTATCGCTGAAGCCGAATCCAGAAAAGCATCTGAGCTAGCCACTAAACGCGCCGAGGAAGAAAGAAAGCGCAATGAAGAGGCAGCAAGAGCAGAATCTACTACCCGGGATGAGGCAAGAAAAGTAGCCGCTAAAAAAGCATCTGATGAAGCAAGCGCAAAGGCCAAAGAAGCATCTGAAAAACTAGCAGCAGCAAGAGCAGCCGAAGCTGCACTGGCCAAAAAGAAAGAAGACGACAAAAAAGCTGCAGAAACAAAGGCAATGACCAGCTATGGTGTTACAACAGTTGCCGGAAGTAATTTTGCAGACAATAAAGGCAGATTAGGCTACCCTGCAGATAAGATCGGGCAGATTACTCACCGCTTTGGAAGACATCCACACCCAGTATTCAAAAATATTGATGAAGAAAACAATGGTATTAAAATTTCTGTACCATCCGGAACAAGGGCAAGATCTGTATTTCCGGGAACCGTTTCATCCGTATTGGCAAACAGTGACGGAACCAAGACTGTTATCCTTAAACATGGTAATTATTTCACCATATATTCCAATTTAGGAAGCGTGAATGTTTCAAAAGGACAGCAGGTATCAGCAGGAACCCCGGTAGGAGTGATCGGCCAGGATTTCGACGGAACCTATACCCTTGATTTTCAGGTATGGAACGGAAGCACACCTGTTGATCCTTTAGGTTGGGTTTCTTATTAAAAAAGATTAACTTTGTAAAAAATTTAGCAATGAATACATTAACAATATTGTCATTATCTTGGCAACACATCCTGATCGTGGCTATCATTCTTCTGTTACTTTTCGGAGGTAAAAAAATCCCTGAATTAATGAGAGGAGTTGGTTCCGGTATTAAAGAATTTAAAGATGCTGTAAAGGAAGAGGACAAGCCTGGTTCTGAAAACAAGACCACCAATAATAATTCTTCTAGCAACTAAAAATTTCTAAAACCCGATGAATTTTACTGAGACCGCATGGAAAGTCTTTAATAAGTCTATTGAAGATTATCACGTGTCTGATGACGTTAACACTCTAATTAATAACCCGTTCGAAAAAGACACTTTGGAACGAATTTTGTATGCAAAGAACTGGATTGATACCGTTCAATGGCATTTGGAAGATATAATTAGAGATGAAAATATTGATCCGGCTGAAGCTCTTAAGATTAAAAGAGTGATCGATGCCTCCAATCAGAAAAGAACTGATCTGGTAGAATTTATAGACAGCTGGTTTCTTAAAAAATTTGAAAGTGTAACTCCTAAACCTAACGCAAAAATCAATACGGAAACTATCGCATGGGCGGTAGACAGGCTATCAATTCTTGCACTCAAGGTTTATCATATGTCGTTAGAAGCAAACAGAGATTCAGCTTCAGAAGAACACAGAGCCAATTGTAAGGCAAAACTGGATGTCCTTCTTGTTCAACATGAAGATCTTTCGACTTCTATTAATCAGTTGCTTACTGATATTGAGAACGGTGATGTTAAGATGAAAGTGTACAAACAGATGAAAATGTACAACGATGAAAGTCTTAACCCAGTCCTATATCAAAAGGGGCAACAAAAATGAAACGATTACTTTTTTTTGGAGTATTACTGATTATAACATCCTGCGCAACGGAAAAGCCAAATTTTTCTCCGTTGTCGACCAGCTTTTATAGCGAAACCAAAGGATCAGATTCTGAAAATGGAGCAGAAAACAGTATTGATATCAATATAAAAAGTAATGTAAATGCTTCAGAAATTTCCAATCTGATCGCTACTTTCCCAAAATTCAAAGACACAGCTTTAAACAGTGAAATTACTACGTTAAAGTACAGCCTGCAAAACTATCTTTATGCAATAGATGCCGCTAATGTGAATGGGAAAAATAAAGCTATTAAAGACTTTGAAAAATCATATAAAAAAGTTCAGAAACTGAGGGTAAATCTCAATAAAGATGATAACGAGGTTCTTAATCGGTATCTTGTAAGATTAAAAACCAATGTTTCTGCAATTGAAGACTATATCAAGGGAAATTAAACTAATTAAGGGGTATCAATGATTAAAATTCAGGCGGAGTCCAACGTTCCTACGGAATATGGCACTTTCCGAATGATTGCTTTATCCGAAAACGAGAATGACTGGATGCCTCATATGGCAATTATCGCAGAAAAAACAGATTTTTCAAAGCCTGTGAACGTGCGTTTCCATTCAGAATGTATTACCGGAGAAGTTTTCCATTCAAAAAAATGTGAATGTGGTCAGCAACTCGACGCTGCCATGAAATACATCCATGAAAATGGAGGAGTTATCATCTACCTTCGACAGGAAGGAAGAAATATCGGAATCATCAATAAATTAAAAGCATATTCTTTACAGGAAAAAGGATTTGATACAGTGGAAGCCAATCTGAAACTGGGACTTCCCGCTGATGACAGAAATTTTGGGGTAGCCATTGAGATCCTGAATTTACTGGAAATAAAAGATATCAATCTACTTACCAATAATCCTGAAAAGGTAAAATATGTAGAGGAAAGTAATATTCATCTGAATTCAAGAATTCCTCTGCAAATACCGGCCAACGAAATCAGCAGAGGTTATCTGCAGACAAAGAAAGATTATTTTGGCCATCTCCTTGATGACAACGATAAATAAAGCAAAAGCTCCGAAATAAATTCCGGAGCTTTTTTGTAATTATAAAAAACTGAAAAGATATATTTTTATTTAAATGAATAAGTCTTTATTCTTGATTCATCAATATTATAATATTTGATCACTGCATTGTAATCGGTTTTATCAACAGTGTTTACATTTTTACCTGCACTTGCCGGAACCAAAACGATTCTGAAAGTTTGGTTTGATAAATATTGTGTTGCCTCTGAAGGTGACATCTGTGTCTGCTGATTAAAGTTTGCAGCTGTTGTGATGTTTACTTCCTGCGTATTGAAATCAAAGTTGTAATCAAGCTCTCTTCCCGTAGGATATCCTGAAACATCATCTAAATAATAAGTCTTAGGAATACTCTGCCATGTATTGCCTACCCTTCTGTACACCAATACAACATCTGTACTCTCAATTCTAATATCTAATGATAATGTCCAGTTTCCTGCACTGGTAAATGTCCCTGTGGCATCCGTAGATTTTGAATAAGTATCGTAATCTGTATCATCATCCTTGCAGCTGAATATAAATAAGCCTACAAAGGCTAATAGTAAAATTGGAAGAAATTTTTTCATTTTATAAAAGTTTAGTTATTGTTTGTTATTTATAAAGCGTATTCAAATCATATACCAAAAAATTCAAAAACATTGTTTTCATCATTATTTTAATTGTATTTTTGTTATTATTCAATAATTATGAAGAAACTGGTTTATACATCACTCTTTGTTTTCTTATTTTTAAGCTCAAAACTTACAGCCCAATACACCCCGCAAAACCTTTCTAAAGATGATCTTAGAAAAGCAAATCATTGGGTCGACAAAACCTATAAACATCTTTCACAGGACGAAAAACTTGGCCAGTTGTTTATTGTTGCATTATATACAAACAAAGGAGAAAATGAGATCAGTAACGTCAGAAACATTGTCGTTAAAGAAAAAATCGGCGGGCTTATCCTGATGCAGGATGATGCAGCAAGAGAAATAAATCTTGTCAACGAATTCCAACAGAAATCAAAAGTTCCTTTGATGATCGGGATGGATGCCGAATGGGGAGTATATCAGAGAATTGCAACGGCTCACAAATTTCCCTGGGCAATGACATTGGGAGCTATTCAGGATAAAAACCTGATTCACCAGATGTCTGCCAAAATTGCGGAAGATTGCCACAGAATGGGGATCAATTGGGATTTTGCGCCTGTTGTGGATGTCAATACCAATCCCGATAATCCAATTATTGGCAACAGAAGTTTCGGATCCGAGGTGAATAATGTCATCAGTTCTGCTTTGGCCTATGCAAACGGGCTTCAGGACAATAATATTTTAGCGGCCATTAAACATTTTCCGGGACACGGCGATACCAGCACAGATTCGCATCTTGACCTTCCTGTCGTTTCTCACCATTTGGAAAGACTGAATACTATTGAACTCGCTCCTTTTAAAGCATTAATGAATAAAGGCATTGGTGGTGTAATGGTAGCGCATTTATACGTTCCAGCCTTGGAATCAGGAAAAGGAATTCCGGCTTCGGTTTCCAAAAATGTTATTACAGGTCTGTTGAAAGATCAATTAGGCTATAAGGGTTTAATCATTACTGACGCATTAAATATGGGCGCAGTCGCCAACAAATACAAACCCGGCGAACTGGATGCCATGGCTTTTAAAGCAGGAAACGACATCATGCTTTTTTCACAAGGTGTTTCTGAAGGTAAAAAATTAATTCAAAAGGCTATTGATAATGGCGAAATTCCTCAGTCAAGGGTAGAAGAAAGTGTAAAAAAGATTCTTCTGACAAAATACTTTTTAGGATTAGATAAATACAGTCCCAGAAATCCTGACAATATCAATTCAGATTTAAATAATGATTCGCATAAAACATTAGTTCAAAATTTATATGCTAATGCTTTAACATTAATAAAAGATGATAAAAACCTTCTTCCTTTACAAGGCAAACAGACTTATTATGTTCCTTTAGAAGAAGCCCCGTACCAGACTTTTGCCAATGAAATGAGTTCTGGGATAATCATTAAAAAAGGAAATGAAATCAATACAATTCCTGCGAATTCTACTGTGATTGTCGGGTTCCATAAAGATAATACAACAGCTTATAAGCCTTATAAAATTTCAGAAGCTTCAAAAAAGGTTTTAGCCGAGCTTACAAAGAATCAAAATATTATCCTTACCGTTTTCGGAAGTGCGTATGCTTTGAAAGACATTGATATTTCAAAAGTTTCCACGGTGTTGGTTTCTTACGAAAACAATGACGACTCTATGACGGCCACAGCCGATGCATTAAAAGGCCAGACAAAAATATGGGGCAGGCTTCCGGTTCTGGTAAATGATGAATTAAAAGCCGGGATGGGAATTGATCTTGAACCAAAGGCTAAAAAATAAGTGAATTTATATTTACAAATCAAACAACAATACATCAATGAAAATAGGCATACTTTGCTATCCGACATACGGAGGAAGCGGAATCGTAGCAACAGAACTGGGAATGTCCCTTGCCAATAAAGGCTACGAGGTACATTTTATCAGCAATGCGCTTCCGGCGAGATTAGATATTACAAATCCGAATATTTTCTTTCACAGGGTAAATGTTCAGACGTATCCTCTTTTCCAGTATCAGCCTTATGATATTGCGCTGAGTTCAATGATCTATCGTGTAGTGAACCTTTACAAGCTGGATCTCCTTCATGCGCATTATGCGATCCCTTATGCTTATGCCGCTTTTACGGCAAAGCAGATGCTGAAGGAAGATGATAATGACATCCCGTTGGTCACTACCCTTCACGGAACAGATATTACGTTGGTTGGCCAACATCCAAGTTATAAACATGCAGTAGAATTTTCCATCAATCAATCCGATGCCATTACTTCCGTTTCCGAAAGTCTGAAAAGAGATACCTTACAGTTCTTTAAAATCAAAAAAGAAATTCAGGTCATTACCAATTTTATTGATAATTCTGAATTTGATGAGCCCAGTGATTGCCAAAGGACACAATTTGCGAACCCTGATGAAAAAATTCTGATTCACGTTTCAAACCTTCGTCCGGTAAAACGGGTAGATGAAGTACTACAGATCTTCAAAAATGTTCAGAAAAAAGTAAAATCGAAATTAATTATTATCGGCGAAGGGCCCGATATGGAAAAAGTCAATCAGTTTCTGGAAGAAAATCCTGATCTGATTTCAAAGATCCGTCTCCTCGGAAAAGTAAATGACCTGTACCGAATTCTTCAGCTTTCGGATGTATTTTTACTACCGTCGGAACAGGAAAGTTTTGGATTGGCAGCATTAGAAGCAATGGCCGCCAATACACCGGTGATCAGCTCCAATGCAGGAGGAATTCCGGAAGTAAACATCCAGGGAGAAACCGGATTTCTCGCAGAAATCGGAAATGTGGAAGCCATGAGCAATTACACCATTAAACTGCTGAGCAATGAAGAACTTTTAACCAAAATGAAAAAGAATGCGAAGGAACAAGCCATAAAATTCGATTTGAAAAACATTCTTCCTATCTACGAAGCGATGTACAGAACGACCATCGAAAATTTTAAAAATGAGCTGACGAAAGCATAGGCATTTTTACAGTATAAAATACAGGCTGCATTTCTTGATAATGTGGCCTTTTTTAATTGCTTTACTCTTAATTGACTGATTTTTTAAATATAAATCTGAAATTCCATTACAATTATAAACGTATTTAATATTTTAAAGCAATAAATTTCTTATTACTCTGATTTTTAAATATTTAAAGCAAATTAAAAAGTTTTTTTACTATTTTAGTTTCATTAATTAAAAATTATAAATGATGAGTACAAACAATCAAATCAGTGTAGAAATCCCACAGACTGTACTTAATGACGTAGCGCAAAAGCTACAGGACTGCAAAACATTATTGGCTCCTTATCTACAGGGGCTAACGGTAGACCAGAGAAAAAAACTTTTTAAAATGGGCGACAAAACCGTTGCTACCGTACAGAAAGTAAAAGACTACCTTAAAACCAATCCTGAATTTGCGCCGGCCTATATGGACAAAGCAGAATTTCTGAAAGATGAAGCCGTGGTTACCGGTCTCAGCCCATTAGGAAATCTGGCAACTCAACTGGCTTCTGACATAGCCGACACCGTAACGATCGCGGGAAGTGAGGCTTTAGTCTCTGCCTTGTTTTATTACGGAACGACCAAAGAAGCTGCCGATAAAGGAATTGCTTCTGCGAAACCAATTTATGACGATCTTAGCCAAAGATTTGTAAGAAAGGGAAGCAAAGCTGTTTCTAAAAAAGAATAAATTGTCATTTCTTATCTGAAAAACGACTCTTTTACACTCGCCATTGAGTATAAAAGAGTCGTTTTTCAATATAAAAGACTCAACGTTGTCACAAAAAGACTCACCGACGAGGTAAAAAGACTCAAAAACCAGCCTTTGAGATTCGTTTTTGAGATAAAAAGACTGGATCGCCAGTCTTTTTGCCTGAACGGCGAATGCTTCAGTCTAATTTTGTTGAGATCGTAACAAATTGTTTTTCTTACTGAAGTTTTAGGATTATGCGAATAAACCCCGAATAAAATTCCTTGAAAAATTTCAGGATTTTATTTTAGATTTGCAGCAACACATCGAAGTGATAAAAAAATTTATATATTTAACCCCTTTAAAAAACTAAATTAACTATGAAGAGAAAAGTTATTCTCAGT
The DNA here is from genome assembly GCF_977014045.1 of Chryseobacterium lineare. NCBI lineage: Bacteria > Pseudomonadati > Bacteroidota > Flavobacteriia > Flavobacteriales > Weeksellaceae > Chryseobacterium > Chryseobacterium lineare. Next base: position 2,791,540 of record NZ_CDRNIQ010000001.1, read on the forward strand.
CTATCTTTCCTGATAGTCTTTCTCGCTATTCTATGGTCTTGTCACAATGAAGATTTTACCAAAGGCGAAACCAACCCTCAACGAAACAATACCAATTTCTTTAAACATTCTCAAAAAGGCGGTATGAATGCCAGAGCAGGGGTAGATTATGTGGCTATTCTGGAAGCCTACAACAGAGAAACTGATTTCTTATCTAAAATGCCCGATCAAAGAGGAATGCCTATTTGGGACAAAATGCAGGTGGTAGATACGGAACAAGCAACAGGACTGATGATTCCACTTTCGTATGATAATGAGACGATGAGTTCTGTACTTTTTGTCACTTTGGATGACAAAAATTCGGTAACAGGAGTGAAAGATTATGATAATACAATGCTGAAAGATATCGTTTATAATGAAGGTATTGACATCAAATTACGAGAACAGATGTTTTTTACCTTTATGTATATGGATAACAAAACTTTTGGAACAATTCTTTTTACCAATGCCCCCGAAGGTATATTGGATGAAATGAAGTTTGATAAGGAGAATGGAAGGATTTTGATAAAAGATTTTGAAGAACCTAAACCTGTTCATAGTGAATCTTCAAAGATTCTGTTCTTTGAGAGTTGCGGTCTCAGTTGGTCCTGCAAAAATCATGAAACCTGGTCGAAATGCGATCATTGCCCTGCTTGCTATTCAACGTCCTGCAATACCATTATGGTCTACATCCCGGACGAAAGTTTCCCGGGGTCTCCCGGATTGCCCGGCGGCGGAGGGGGCGGGGGCGGCGGAACTCCCGGTTCAGGAACACCACCGAAGGATCCTTGTACTTTAAGTACGGACGTATTTTACAGATTAGCTCCCGGATGTAATGGCGGCGGCGTAAATCCGGATTTGCCATCTCTTGATGATCCGTGTCAAAAAACAAATGATATGTTAGCCAGACCAAATGTTCAACAAGGTATTGCTAATGTAAAATCACAAGCATTACAAACTCTTAGTAATATAAATGCAGGAGAAACAGGCTTTAAAGAAAAAAAGGACGGAACAGTAGTTCCAGCAGATGTAAACTCAGCGCACCAAGTTGTTTTTAATAATGTAACAGATGGTTACGGAGGCTATCATAATCATACTGCAACAGGAACCCACATGTTTTCCCCCCCTGATATTGTTGATACTTTATTCGGATTTGCATCTTCTCAAAGTATAAATGATGGAGTTGGAAATGCATATTTTGGTATGATTGCAGCGGAATGGTGTAATACTTGCCCCAACAATGTACAATATATACATTATATAATATCCTATTCAGGAACTGGTACAGAATTAGGGGGCTATGTTTATACTCCTGCACAAATGAATCAATTTTTAATAGATTATCGAAAAAAAGTTAATAAATTATTAAAAGATCCACTAAATTCAAACAATAATGGTGCAAGTCTTAATAATGTAGGTTTAGAAAAATTATTCTTTGATACTTTAAAAAATATCGGATTAAATGGAAAAGTAAATTTACAACGTGTGGAAAGTAATGGAATTGTAAAAAATATTACTGAAAATAGTAATGGTACTATTAATGCGACTCCATGCCCATAGATATTAATTAAATAATAAATAAGATATGAAAACAATATATTTAAGAACAGTAATTTTTATTTTAATCACAAATTTTATTTCTTGTAAAGCTCAGCAAGTTTATCCATTAAATGAAGACTATGAAGAGATTCCTCAAAATTCATATTTAAAAGACCTGAATAATGAACTCACACCTTACGTTGGAGTTTATAAAGCAAATTTTAATGGCAACGAAACCACACTCTACATAACCAAACAAGAACAAAAATTAGAAAAAACTGGGCAAAAGAATTACTATATGGATGCTTTAGTAATAAAGTATATTATAAAAAGTTCAACAGGGGTAATTTTACAAGACACTAAAAACAATAATTATCCAAATATTGAATTATACAGTATTGGAACAACCCCTGCTCAAAATACAGTGAATTTTATTTATACTGGTACAAATTGTCATGTTGGATGGGGCGACATTTATTTAAAAAAAATAAATGCAACTCAAATCTCTTGGGAATATCGTCCTGATGATATATCATCTACCTCACAAAGTTGTCCAAACAATCTTGACACAACAATTTATTTACCAGAAACAAAGGATTTAATTTTTACGAAGCAGTGATAAAAGCCTCCAAAGAGGCTTTTTAGCTTATGATATTATGAAAAATATAATTTTAATATCAATTATGTTGCTGACCATCTCTTGTAAGGCACAGCAGATACTTCCTTTAAGTACTTTTTTGGATGATATTCCTCCTAATGCATATGTTAAGGACTTAAATCATGAATTAGATCCTTATGTTGGAATTTATAAAGCTAATAATCAAGGACAAGAGATTACTTTATATATTAATAAAATTGAGAATAAACTGGAAGAGAGTTTTAAGAAAAATTATTATTTGGATGCTTTGGTTATGAAATATATAGTTAAAAACTCTTCAGGAACTGTTCTGCAAGATACCCAAAATAATAATTTACAAACTAATCGTATTTCCAGTTTTAGAATAAGATCTTACGACAGCACTGTTCTCTTAGCTTATGAAGGGACAAACTGTAGGGTTGGATGGGGTACTATTTTATTAAAAAAGATAAATGCTACCCAGATTTCCTGGTTGTATGAGCCTAATGACAGAGTCATTCTTCCCGGACAATGCCCCGGAAATCCTGATTTGAAGATCTACCTTCCCATAACGGAGAATCCTTTAATCTTTACGAAACAATAAAATCAAAAGAGGCTGCCAAATACAGCCTCTTAATTCGTGACACAAAATCATGAAAAATACAATTTTTAAAACATTTCTTTCAATCGTTTTGATGAGCAATTTTTTGTGTTGTAAAGCACAACAATATCCATTGAATACCGATTATGATGATATTGCAAATAATTCTTATTTAAAAGATCTAAATAATGAATTAGATCCTTATATAGGAGTTTACAAGGCAAACTATAATGGTAAAGAAATTATATTATATATAACAAAAGTCAATAATAAATTAGAAAAACGTCCAAATAAAGTTTTTTACCGAGACGTTTTAATAATAAAATATATAGTAAAAAATTCTTCTGGCACAACTTTACAAGATACCCAAAATAATAATTTACAAACTAATCGTATTTCCAGTTTTAGAATAAGATCTTACGACAGTACTGTTCTCTTAAGTTATGAAGGGACAAACTGTAGGGTTGGATGTGGTACTATTTTATTAAAAAAGATAAAATGCTACTCAAATTTCCTGGCTGTATGAACCTAATGACAGAGTCATTCTTCCCGGACAATGCCCCGGAAATCCTGATTTGAAGATCTACCTTCCTATAACGGAGAATCCTTTAATCTTTACTAAAAATCAAAAGAGGCTGCCAAATACAGCCTCTTAATTCGTGAAACAAAATCATGAAAAGTAACAGCAATTCCCTAAATTAGCCCAACACAAAAAAAAACACTCATGACAGAAAAATTACTCCAATACCTTTGGAACTATAAGGTTTTCACGCATTTTGACTTCAGGGATATTGAAGGAAATCTCGTTGAAATTTTAGATTTTGGAAAATGGAATACCGATTCCGGCCCGGATTTTTTAACGGCAAAAATAAAAGTTAACAACATCATTTTAGCCGGTCATATAGAGCTGCATGTAAAAGCTTCCGACTGGATTTTTCATAACCATTCTCACGATCCCAATTATCAGAACATTATTCTGCACGTCGTTTACCACAACGATATGGAAATAGATGAACTAAAGAATAAAAATATTCCGACTCTTGAGCTTAAAAGCTACATCAACCAGAATATTCTCTGGAAATACGAAAAACTGTCGAGCGGAAACCAGTTCATTGCCTGCGAGAATATCTTTAATACTGATAAAATTCCGTTACATTTTCATGAAGAAAATATTCTTAAAAAACTTAATGAAAAATCTGCCGAACTGGAGAAAAGTCTCGAAAAATTTAAAAATAATTTTGAAGCGGTATTATTCCACAGTTTAGCCTATTCTTTTGGGCTGAAAGTAAATGCTGATATTTTCAGACAAATTGCAGAAAGCATTGACTTTAGTATTATTCTCAAAATCCGCCAGAACAAAACACAGCTGGAAGCATTATTATTTGGAGCTTCAGGATGGCTGGAAGATCCAAAGGATGAATTTATGAAAATCTGGAAAAGAGAGTTTGATTTCCTGAAAGCAAAATTCAACATCCCTGATTTGAAACTCTTTCCTAAATTTCTAAGACTGCGACCTCCCAATTTTCCGACCATTCGCCTGGCCCAACTTGCAGATCTGTACCATCAGCAACAAAATTTATTTTCCAGGATTATCCATGTTAAATCAACTGAAGAATTATTCGATTTATTTAAAAATATAAAAGCTTCCGATTATTGGAACAACCATTTCAACTTCGGGAAAATTTCAAGTGTAGATCAGCCGAAAGCTGTAAGCAGAGATTTTATTGAGCTTGTAATATTGAATACCGTTTTGCCATTGAAATATACTTATCACAAATACCACAGCGAAGAAATTACTGAAGATCTTATTGCTTTGTATAATAATTTGCCTGCAGAAAAAAATTCGATAGTCGAAAGCTGGAAAACCCTGAAAGCACCGGTGAATACATCTCTTGAAAGCCAGAGTTTCATTTATCATTTCAATCATTTTTGCTTACAAAAAAATTGCTTACATTGCGGTATTGGATTTAAACTTTTAAAAGAATCTAAAAATGCTAGATAACATCCGTCACAAAATGGAAAGAGAATGGTTCGGTGTTCTTACCAGAACCGGCGCAAAATTGGGTATTCCGGTATCCAAGCTCAGAGTTTTCTTTATTTACTCTACTTTTGCTACGGCAGGTTTTTTCTTTTTAATTTATCTCGGAATGGCATTCACACTGTGGGTGAAAGATATTTTCATCACCAGAAGACCTAATGTTTTTGATCTTTAAACTATGGAATTTTTACAGATTACATCTTCTGAAGACTACAGAGTTCAGGAAATTTACGATGCTTACTGCTCTACCTTTCCTAAAGATGAAAGAAGAGATTGGGATAAACTTTCCACATTATTTTCACATCCAAAAGTGAAAATACTTTCCGTGCTGCATGAATCTGAGAATATCGGTTACCTCATTCTGTGGGAGCTCAGCAGCTATACTTTTGTAGAGCATTTTGAAGTTTTTGAAAAATTCCGAAGCCAAAAGCTGGGATCACATATTACCAAGTATCTTTTTGAAAATTACCCGAGAATTATCTTAGAAATAGAACCTGAACATACCGGAGAAGATGCCGCAAGGCGCTACTCTTTTTATCAGAGAAACGGTTTTCGCCTGATCGATGAAATGTATGTACAGCCAAGTTACGGAAAAGGTAAAAAACCAATGGATCTGTGGCTGCTTTCTAATTATACTCCGGAAAATTTAAAAGAAATTAAGGACGAGATTTATGATATCGTATATCATTAAATTGCTGTTGAAGAAATCATTTTCCATTTGAGCTTTCTTTTAATCTTTTAACGAAAACAACAAAAGATTCTTCCATTCTTGACAAAGCACCCGTTAAGTTTTTAGCCCTTACAAAAGTTCTTGTCTGAGGTTTATTCAGGAACGAAAACTCGATGAATTCTGAAATTCTTTCCTTCGGAATTCCTTCTTTCACAAAGTAATCATCCTCTACTCTGTCCCGGATCCACGAAATATCTTCCTGGAGATCGTCGTATCTGTACTGACGTTTCATTCTTCTTGCATCCCCGCTGACAAGATCATACAATCCCTGAACATTCAGGTTTCCTAAAAGGATGGGAAACAGAACTTGTTTTACGGTAGCCGGCTCCTCACGCATTTTTCCTTTCGGTTCCGGAAGTCCTACTGCATCCTCGACAATTTTACCCTTATCTATTTTTGCTACCGCACGGGAATCTTTGGCAATATCACCTGTAATTTTGGCAACTTCTACCTCCTCGATAGGCTGCGCTACCCTTATTAGTTTAATATTCAAATTATTATTTACAAGATATTTTGCCTTTATAGAAGATCTTTCGAAACCCTGACGTACAAAACGCAGCTCATCTTCCGGTGCAGCTTCTATGGAAAAAGTTCCGTCAGAAGAAGTGTAAGCTTTCTTTTCCGAGGATACATTCATAACCGTAACGGCCGGGAGTAAAACTCCGTCTTCATCGGTAACAATTCCCTTCACAGTTTCTTGTGAAAATATATTTAAAAACGGAAATAAAAGAAAAATTAAAAGTTTTACTCTCATCACTTTTAAATTACACTTACAAATTTAAGGAGTTTTATAGGCAGCAATTCTATTCAGGACAGCATTTTTGAATCTGTTCATATCTGCTTCGGTAACATATCCGTATTTCAGAATATTTTTTCTTTCAAAGCCAGTCCTCAGAATATAAAGAATAAAGTGTTGTATCTGAGATTTATCGATTTTAAGTTCTTGAAAAAATTCATTTCCAAGAGCATTCTGAAGATAATTCAGCAGGTCAACATCATCCCATTTGTTTTTAATTTTTCCGAGCGAGAATATGCCTTTCGTGACCGGCTGCACAAACTCACCAGGCCTTGGCGCCAGAACAGAAGGATCAGATTTTCTGGACATGTAAATAGCCAAATCACTCTTCAGCTTCTGCACTTTTCTCGGTGGATTCAGGTTCTTGGAATCTATTTTAATATCTCCTGTAATTTCTTTTTTTATTTCAACCTCAGCGATCAGTTCGGCAGATCTGATGAGACTTACATTGATGGATTCACTGATATTTTCTTTGGTAATTTTCCTGTATGCCCGCTCGTAACCGTTTTTTATGAAACGAAGCTCGTCTCCGCTTCTTCCCGAAATCATAAAATGGCCGTCGCGGTTGGTAAGAACCCGTTCGTCAGTTCTGATATTGATGATCGTAACGCCAGAAATTTCGGCACTATCCTCAGAAGTTACTTTTCCGAAAATGTAATCCTGAGCCTGAGCATTAATAAAAAAAATAGTAAATAAGAGAAAGAATAGTTTAATTTTCACGGACAGTTTTTTGTTAGAGCAAAACTAAAATTATTTTTAAATAGTACGGCAAGTTTAACCACACTTAACTCGTTTTAGGATTTCTTTTAGATTTTTCTTTCTAAAACTGTTAAATCCTGATCCATAATTGTTAAAATTTCATTTAAAAATTAATTAACTTGCAAATTGAATTCCTCTCAAAATGCAAAATTCTTACACAGTTATCAATGCTTCAGCCGGCTCAGGGAAAACATATGCCCTGGTGCAGCGGCTTTTGATGATCTGTCTCCGCTATCCCAATCAACAACAGTCGATCAGGAATATTCTGGCATTGACTTTTACCAACAAAGCCGCCAATGAAATGAAGGAAAGAATCCTGACGTGGCTGGGAAATTTTTCTTCGGAAGACTTTGCTGAAAACGGAGACCTTAAGAATATTCAGAAAGCATTTGAGCAGGAAGGTTTAAAAATTACTATCGATGAGCTCCATATACGCGCCAAAAAGCTGCTGGATTATGTTCTTCATAATTATTCTACCCTGAATATCGGAACGATTGACCGTTTCAATTCACGGTTGGTAAGAAGTTTCTCATATGAATTAGGATTAGCTAAAAACTTCAATCTCGAAATTGAAGCCGAACCTTTCCTGATAGAAGCTGTTGACAAAATGCTTGATCAGATCGGGGAAAACGAAGTGATTTCCGAGTCTTTCATGGATTATGTAGATTACAGCCTTGAAAACAATGAGAGAATCAATTTAAATAAAAACCTGTACGATTCTGCGAAGGAATTTGTGAAAGATATTCACTACGAACATCTGAAAAACAATAAAGATTTCGACAGCACGAATTATGAAAACATTAAAAATACACTCCGCAAAGAGATCGTATTACATAAAAAACAGGCTGTTGAACTCGCCGAAAAATCAATTGAATTATTCAGATCAAGAAATATTGAGATTGAAGATTTTGCGCAGGGAAAAAACGGAATCGGCGGATTTTTCACGAAGGTTTTAGACTTTTACCAGCAAAAACGCTCGGGTTTTCCTTTTCCGACCACAGCGGAAGAATCGGTAGTTAACAATTACCGAAAAGGATCTTCTGCAAAATCAAAACATAAGGAAAACGACATTCTGGAAATTCTTGATCAGTTGCTGGACAATAGAATGCAGCTGATTCTTCTTTACATCGAAACGCAGAAAAAAGAGAAAATTCTTTCTGCGCTTTTGCCCCTGAAAGTCAATAAAGACATTCAGGATGAGCTGAAAAAGATAGAGGAAGAAAATGATCTTGTTCTCCTGTCAAAATTCAATATTCTTATCAATGAAAATTTAAAAAACGAGCCTTCTGCTTTCATTTATGAGAAGGTAGGATCTCAGTTTCAGCATTATTTCTTTGATGAATTTCAGGATACTTCCGAACTGCAGTGGCAGAATTTCCTTCCGCTGAGAGATCATTCGATTTCAACTGAAAACACTTCATTCACTTTGGTAGGTGATCCAAAACAAAGTATTTATCGTTTCCGCGGTGGGGAAAGTAAGCTGATGCTTGACATTATCAACAAAAAAGAAGTTACTCCGAAGGAAGCCGAACTTTTGGTTTTAAAAGACAACTGGCGCAGTGCTAGAAATATCGTCCATTTTAATAATGACCTGTACAGATTTCACTCTGAAATTCTGGAAGAAGAGCACAAAAATATTTTCGGAACCGACGCCGAGCAAAACCCAAAATCTTCGATGGAAGGACGGGTGAAAGTCAATCTAATTGAAAACCTTACCAACGATGATTTTTACAATGACACTTCCGAAAGAATGCGGAAAGATATTCAGGAAAGTCTGGATAATGGTTTTAAATTTTCTGATATTACCATTCTTTGCCGGGGGAATTTCGATATTTTCAGCTATTCCCAGAAACTGGGAAATCTAAAAGTAATTTACAAAGGTGAAGAAACCAATATTAAAACGATCTCTGACAAAGGACTTACCCTGGAACTTTCAAACACACTAAAGGCTGTCATTGAATTCCTGAAATGGGAAGTTAATCCCAAAAGCAAAACCAATCTGATTATGATGATGTATTATCTGAATCAGCTGGGAAGAATCCGCATGGCAGATTTCACATTGGAGATGAAAGAAATCCTTGATATCAATTCTCATGAGGAAATTTTGCTATTCATACAAAGTAAATATTCTTTAAGCCTTAAACAAGATCATTTTCCGAGGTTCAACTTATATAATTTTGTAGAATACTATATCAATGAATTTTCGGTTGAAAATAAAGAAACAGACTTTTTGCTGAATTTTCTTGAAATGCTTTTCAACTTTACCCAAAATGCAGGTGCAAGTACAAAAGAATTTTTAAAGTATTGGGATGAAGAGGCTTCTTCATACACCATTCAGGCTTCCGAAAATATTGATGCGGTACAGATCATGACGATTCATAAAGCAAAAGGTCTTGAGTTCCCTATTGTTTTTATTCCGATGATGAATAAAAACCGTGATGCCGAATTTAGCAACTGGTTTGAAACTTCGAATGACACTCCTCTGAAATCCGTTAACATCAATCAATTCAATAAAAATCTGGAGGTTTACGATGAGGAGATTGAAAAATTTAATAAACAAAATTCCTACAAAAATTTTGTTGACCGGCTATGCCTGCAATATGTTGCCACTACCCGGCCTGTTGAGCAGTTGTTTTTCTATATTCAAAAGGCCAATAAAACCTCCAACAATCTTGAGCTTTTAGAATTTCTCCAATCGAAAAACACTGAGAATCTTGATGAGTTTGATCTGTATGAGGTAAATCCTGAACTATTAAAGAAATATTCAAAAGAGAAAACCTCATCTTTTAAAACCAAAGATATCCGTGTCCTGAAAAATATCAGCGAGAATACTACTTCAATAAAGATTGCCACCCCATCTAAAAATTATCAGGTAAGAAATGAAAAGGTGAGAATCGGTGTTTTTGTACATGAACTTTTGTCACAGATCAATACGGCAAAAGATATTTCTAAGGTTGTAGAGTGCTATATTCTTGAAGGGCAGATCACCATTGAAGAAAGCCAGACAATACAACTTGAGCTCGAAAAAATACTGGAAACCCACGCTGAATTTTTTGATGAGGGATGGAAAGTGATTAATGAAAAAGATATCATGATCACTGAAAATGGAGAAAGCAGAGTGTACAGGCCGGACCGTATTTTAAAAAGCGATGAAGGCTACATGATTGTCGATTTTAAAACAGGAGAAGAGTCTGTTAAAAATGAACGCCAGATCGAGAATTACCGGAACATTCTGGAATCTCTTGGCAAAAAAGTTCTGAAGACACAGCTTATTTACCTGTAAATAATAAAGCTTCGGCGGCACCAAAGGTGCCGCCGAAGCTTTATTATTGTATGATGGCCAGATTAAGCCGTTGTATTCGGATTGAAAACTCTCTGTGCAAGCTCCTGATCAAAAAGATACAGAGCTGACGGGTTGTCACTTACCATTTTAATTTTTGTAACCAGTTGGGAAGCATTTGCTTCTTCCTCTACCTGCTCGTTGATGAACCATTGAAGAAAAGAAGTAGTCGCAAAATCTCCTTCATCATTAGCATTTTTCACGATATTGAAAATACTTTTTGTCACTTTCCTTTCGTGTTCCAATGCTCTTTCAAAAATATCGATAGCCCCCAGAAATTCGTGGGGTGGCTTTGGTATTTCACCAATGATAATCTCTCCCCCTACGTCATTAAGATAATCAAACATTTTGTCGGCGTGCATTAATTCTTCTTTGCTCTGCACTCTGAAATAGTTGGCAATACCGTCCAGGTCTTTTCCGGAAAACCATGCAGACATTGACAGGTAATATTGAGCAGCGTATTGTTCGTGAGCTATTTGTTCGTTAAGTAATTTCGCAATTTTCTCGCTAATCATAAGAAATAAATTTACAGTCAAAATTAGGGAATAAAACCCCGAAATCAAAAGTTTTAATAAAAATTAGTAAAAAGGACGGATTTTTTCCGTCCTCTAACACATTAAAAAATCAAAATTATAAACTACTTTGTTGCATCCGGAGCCACCGTATTCATTGGCCTGTGCATTTTAGCTCCTCTTTCTTTCATTGCTACTTTTCTCTTCTCCATTTCAGCTTTTCTGTCAGCCTGCCATTTATCATATTGCTGAGGCGTTAAGATCTGTTTCATTTCAGCATCCATCTGCGCTCTTTTAGCTTTCATCTGCTCCATTCTAGCCTGTCTTTCACCTTTGTTTTTTTCAAACTCGGCCTTCATATCCTCTTTTCTTTTATCCTGTAGCGCCTTGATTTTATCAACCTGAGCCTGGTTTAAATTTAAATCCTTCTGCATTTTTGCCAGATGCTCCTGCTCTCTTTGCTGAAACTTCTGCTGCATTTCTGCTCTCTTCGCCTGTTTGTCCTGTGGAGTAGTTTGTTGAGCCATTGCTAAACCTCCGAATCCGATAAATGCTATCGCTAATACTAATTTTTTCATATTCTAAAATCTTTAATTATTTCTTTTATATCTTTTTGATTATTAGTTAAAACAAAAGTTAAACGATAAAATTCATAAATTTTGTTAAAATTAAATACCAATGCAATAATTAAAAAAAAAGAGCAGATTATAAAAACCCGCTCTTCACACCACTTAAATATAATATATGAAAATTAATTCTTTGCAAATCCGTTTCTGAAACCACCATTACTTTTTCTTTCACCCCCATTATTCTCCTGTCTCGGTGCCGGACTTTCATTTCTTCTGAAACCTCCGTTGTTTTCTCTTTTCGGAGCTTCTTCTCTTTTTACCTCTCCGCCTCTGAATCCGCCGCGGTTTCCATTATTTTCAGCTCTTTCATTTCGGAATCCTCCATTATTTCTAACTCCTGCGTTATCATTCCCTCTGAAACCTCCATTATTTTTGGGCGCATTGTTATCACTTCTGAAACCGGAATTGTCATTATTTCTTTTATCTGCCTGGCCACGGAAGCCTCCGTTGTTTCCATCTCTTACCGGACCTCTGAAACCGTTGTTCGGTCTGTCGGACCTAACGATATTGAAGGTCGGGTTATCCATTCTTCTGAATTTCACTCTATCGACCCTGTAGATATTGATGTTTACATTTCTGTATCTCGGCATAGGTCTACAGATAGCAGCATAATGTGTTCTTCTGTAGTTTTGGAAATAAACTACCGGACTATATCCTCTGTAATAATTGTTCTGGAAGACAACAAATACTCTCGGTCCCATGATTCTCTGTAAAGCGTAGAATCTGTCGTAGTACCATCTGTCCGGATTGTATCTGTAGAATCTATTCCATGATGAAAAACTCACATACAGATTGTTTAATCTGATAATCTGATCAACCTGCCATGGGCTCAATCTGTTTTGGGTAAAGAAAACATTCCAGTTGATATTCACGATACTGTTTCGGTAATCGTTGTAATTGCTCTGGTAATAATTCTGTGGGTAATAGTCCTGTGGATAGTTGTAATAATAATCATCAGGGAAATAGTTCTGATCATCTTCGTCGCTGTAATATCCTCCATCATTCTGATAATATCCGTCATCCTCCCAACCGTTGTTTGGATACTGCTGAGCAAAGGAAAAAAACCCAAGGCTCAAAGCAAAACCGATCAATATTTTTTTCATTTTTATAGTTGTTAATTGGTTAATATATAGTCGAATTTCTTATTCTACCTTTTTGATATAAATGAAAAAAAGAAGTTAAATCTCACGATAAAACTTCTTTTTAATTTAATATTAATCAATTGATAATCAAATGTTAAATTTACAATCTTCCGCTATCTTTCACCCAATTGGATATTTTTTCATTAAAGTCTTTTCTGTGTTTGAGATCTTCAAGCTTAAGATGCATACGATACCTCCAGTAATGCGGAAAAACAGCAGGATTATTGATTCTTTCATTATCCATTTCTGCATTCGCAAGCTCTTTATCAGTAGCCAAAAACTCCTGTATCGGGAAAATAGCCAGCATAGCATCATTATACAAATGCTGCTTCATAATGATCTCAGCCAGATGTGGATCAAGATCTGCAGGCGCCTGGCCAAACTGGATCAGCTGAAGATTAAAATATTCCTGAGTAAGAGCAGGATTTTCTTTCCACCACTGTCTCAGCGTTGAGCTGTCATGAGAAGAAGCTGTCACAACATTCAGATAACCGGCATTTTTAGGATTATAAAAAGGAATATTCTCCGACGGCATTCTCTGAACTTTTAAAGCAACGATCGCCAACTCATCCATCACAGCAGGAACGCAAGCAGGAACAAGTCCCAGATCTTCACCACAAATCAACATTTTTGTTGCATTGAGTATGACAGGAAGTTTCTCCATAGCCTTTTCGTACCACAAGCCATCCTGTCTTTTAAAGAAATAATCCTGATATAAATCGTAGATCGCTTTCTTTTCCCAATCTGAAAGATATTGATAAGAATCTGTATGAAACACATTAAACCTTGGATGATAAACTACCTGTCCGTTTCTTTCTTCAATTAAAAATAAAACATTGGCACAAAGTGAAATCAGCTGTTTTTCTATAGGACCCCTCGGATTGTTTTTGAAGAAATCAGATAACTTTCTCTGTGTATTAAATTCTTCTTTAAATAAATAAGTCCCGTCGTGATTGTTGTTGATGAATTCAAGAGCCTTGTCGGTATCTTCTCCAAAATACTTCCATAAAATCTGATCATTGATAAACGGCTTGCAATATCTGTCAAAATTAAACGGAATATGCCAAGCATTGAATTCCTCCAGCGTCACAGGTACAGCAGGATAAAAATAGCCAAGAATTCCCTGTGTCGCAGAAATCGGCATTCTCCAGATCCTGAAAAAGCCGAGAATATGATCGATTCTCATTGCATCAAAATACTGCTCCAATGCTTTAAACCTGTTTTTCCACCACTTATAATCGTCGGCTTTCATGGCCTCCCAGTTGTAGGTCGGGAATTCCCAGTTTTGACCAAGTTCTGTAAACTGATCAGGTGGCGCTCCCGCCTGGAAATCCATTCCGAATAACTCAGGTTCCGTCCATGCCTCTACGGAATATCTGTAAATTCCGATTGGCAGATCTCCTTTTATCGAGACACCTAAACCATGCATATAATCAACCGCCTCTTTCAGCTGTTTATGAAGCTGGTACTGCACCCATGCATGAAGCATAGAAGCATCATAATCTTTACTTTTTGGAGTAAAGAACGGAGCTATTTTTCCCGGAATGTATTTCTTGTGCGTTTTCCATTCATTAAAATTCGGAGTTTTATATTTATCTCTTAAAACACAGAATGCGGAGTAAGGAATCAGCCAGGATTCATTGTCTTTAATAAACTTTTTGAAGTTCCTGTCTTTGTAGATTTTATCTTTATCTTCATTAAAAACCGCTTTCAGATATTTCCATTTACCGGAGATCATTTTTTCATAATCGATCAGCTCAAGAGAATTCAATTCAGACTTTTCAATTTCGTATTCTGAAGTAAGATTTTCAGGTAAAGGAAAATCAAGATTTTCAAGAGAAATATATTGCGGATGCAGTGCATACACCGAAACAGCTGCGTAAGGATAAGAATCCGTCCATGTATAATTTGCCGTTGTATCATTAATCGGCAGAATCTGAATGATCCCAAGATCGGTTTCATTCGTCCAGTCTGCAAGTTTTTTCAGATCAGAAAATTCACCCACTCCAAAGCCGTCATCAGTTCTCAAGGAAAATATAGGAACGGCAACACCAGCATCATGATAAAGCTGATACAGCTTAAATTTAAAATAATGATCCGAAACGATCTGCAGAGTATCTTTTGAATTATTAGGTAAGGCAAAACGATTCTCTCCGGTTTCCACATCAACAATCTTTCCGGTTTCCTTATCATAAAGACAATATTTATACTGAATAAATTCGTTTTCAGGAATTTCTACAGATGCTTCCCAGACTCCGAAATCTGTCTGTGATAAGTGAATTGCTTTTTCGTAATCCCAATTCCCGAGAGAAGACGTACTCCCGAATAATGCGATTTCCCAATTCGAATTGTAGACTGGTGCTTCAATTCTGAATAAATGAGAATGTTTTTTTAAAACTGATATTTTTTCAGGCTTAAATGCGTTCAGTTTATTATAAAGAATTTTATTATTCAGATAATTTTCAGGAAAATTTTTATTATTCCAATGGTCATAAATGATAAATTCTTTATAATTATGAGGAAAATTCAGACGATGCGGAACAAATTCTTCACGCAGGATATCTCCTTTATCACCTATAAGCTGATATTGGTAAGAAATAGTTTTTGAAAAGTAATCAACCTCACATTTCCAAAGATCATTTTCTGTATAAAACATAGGATGAATCTGTGATACAGCATCTTCTTCGCTAATAACCAACTGAAGTCTTTCTCCAACTTTTGTACTGTACCCTACATTAAAATATAGCTTCATTTACATTTTTTTATAAAAATACATTATAATATCGAAAAATAAAACTTATTGAATATCAAATATTCATTAAAAAAGCCTTCTCAAAATTATTTGAAAAGGCTTCTGTTTTATTAAAATAAAAGACTATTCTGTCACGATAATTTTTTTATTAAGCAATACTTTTCCGGATTCGTCGGTAATGTTTACCAAATAAGCTCCACTTACAAGATTTTTCAGGTAAACCTGTTGATTCAAAGCGCCACCTTTCACAGATAAATTCTGACTCATTACATTTTTCCCTGATATATCGAAAATATTCAGTTTAATATTTCCTTTAATGCTTTTATCATTCACATTTACGTTGATTAATTTTTCATCAACTCTTGTCGGATAAATATCAAGATTTGTAAAAATATTGTTTGAGGCCGCCCTGTCATTAGCGAAATATTTACTTGCTAAATCATAAATATGTAAGTTCTCTTCGCCGGGAAGCTGTTTTGCCTGTAAAGTATTCAGATCGACTTCATATAAAGGCGCGCCTTTTGCGCTTGCGATCACCACTTTTCCTTTTGAATTCACCGCGGAACCATTGACCGAATAATTATCCGGAATTCCGGAAATTTTGCCAACAAACTTTGCTTTTAATTCTTTCGTTGAAATTTTAAATACATTTCCTGCGGCCGAGAATACATAAAAATTGCCATCAGCATCAGCAATTATATCGCCACCAAAACCTGTTTCAATCTTTGTGAAGGAATTTTTACCGTTAGAAGCATCATCCATAATGATCCCGAGATCAGTGACTGCATATTGATTTCCTTTTCTGCTGATCTGTAAAAACTGCGTTCCAGCATTATTGATTGCGTAAATATTACCGTTATAGCCCGTTGCCATTCTTGTAAAATGTGAATTAATATCACATGAGGTAACTCTTGCTACGCTGTTTTCCACCAAAGTAATTTCCTTGGATTTTGCATTCAACACATAAATATTCGAGGAGAACATCGGCATATATACCAAATTATTATTGGAAGATTCATAAGCCAACGTTGCCATATTGATTGCCTGAGCGTTATTGTATGTATTTTTATCCTCAGTTACAGAACCATTTCTGTTCTGCGAGAAGACTTTAGCGGAAGAATCTGATGTAAATATTCTTTCTCCGGAAATACCATTGGCAGCGTCAATCGCTCGGAAATCATTGAAAATAATGCTTGGAGTATCTTTACCGACAAGCGCAAAAAAATCCTGCTGAGCAGATGTATTAATACCGATTAAAACCAGAAATAAAGGGAGTAAATGTTTTTTCATAGATATAAATTTTAATTTTTAATCATTTTATTATGACTAAGTTACGTAATTTTTGAATTGAATTTTAAAAAATTTTTGAGGTTAAAAAAGAATTTTGAAAAGGAATCTCTGTCATTCTGACGAAGGAAGAATCTCATGCAAATTATATAAGAGATTCTTCATTTCGCTTTGCTTCCTTCAGAATGACATTTGCGCATAAAAAAACTCCCGCAAAAATTGCAGGAGTTTATATAAATATTTTAAATTCTAGTTCAAAACATAAGTCGTTCCGTCTCTTCCGTCCTTCAGCTCAATTCCTTCTGCAAGGAGCTTATCACGAATCTGGTCTGAAAGCTCGAAATTTTTAGATTTTCTTGCCTGGTTTCTTAATTCAATTAAAACCTTCAAAGTCTGATCAAGTTTTTCATTGTTATTTTCTTCAATGGTCTGAAGTCCTAAAACATCAAAAACAAGCGCATTTAAAGTGAATTTTAATTCTTCTAAATCTTTCGTTGAAATGGTTTCTTTACCATCATTCAAAGCAAAAATATATTTTACCGCTTCAAATAAATGCGCAATCATAACCGGCGAATTAAAATCATCTGTTAAGGCATCGTAAGCTTTATTTTTCCATTCTTCCAGACTGAAAGCAGATTGTTTTTCATCATTAGGAACAATATTATTTAAAACTTTAATGGCTTCCATCAATCTGATGAATCCTTTTTCACTGGCCAGCATCGCATCATTGGAAATATCCAGCACACTTCTGTAATGCGCCTGCAGAAAGCAGAAACGTACAATTGACGGATGGAAAGGTTTCTCAAAAAAATCATTTTCACCAGTCACCAACTGCATTGGCAAAATATAATTCCCTGTAGACTTGCTCATCCGTTGAGAATTCATCGTCAGCATATTGGCATGCATCCAGTAATTTACCGGAGCTGCATCATTGCATGCCTTTCCCTGTGCGATTTCACATTCGTGGTGCGGAAATTTAAGATCCATTCCTCCGCCGTGAATATCAAAAGTTTCGCCTAAATATTTCGTGCTCATGGCAGTACATTCCAGATGCCATCCCGGGAAACCTTCTCCCCAAGGCGAATTCCACCTCATGATGTGCGCCGGGGAAGCTTTTTTCCACAATGCAAAATCCTGCGGGTTTTTCTTTTCTCCCTGCCCATCCAGATCGCGGGTATTGGCGAACAGCTCTTCAATATTTCTTTTGGATAGTTCACCGTAGTTCAGGCCTCTCCTATTGTATTCCAACACATCGAAATACACAGAACCGTTGCTTTCGTAAGCGAATCCTCTTTCAATTAATTTTTGGGTTAATTCAATTTGCTCTACGATATGTCCGGTTGCGGTCGGCTCGATATTAGGCGGCAATAAATTAAACATCTCCAGCACTTTATGAAAATCTACGGTATATTTCTGTACGATTTCCATAGGTTCCAGCTTTTCCAATCGCGTTTGTTTTACGAAACGGTCGTTGTTTACGTCTCCATCGTCGGTAAGGTGTCCTGCATCGGTGATATTTCTTACGTATCTTACTTTGTAGCCAAGATGCATCAAACTTCTGTAAATGAAGTCGAAAGAAAGAAAGGTTCTTACATTTCCTAAATGCACATTACTGTAAACGGTTGGTCCACAGACATACATTCCAACATTTCCTTCTAAAATCGGTTTAAATATTTCTTTTTCGCCCGCAAGCGAGTTGTATATTTTTAATTGCATGATTCTTTATAAATGATAATTAATGATTGATAAGTGATTTTTAAAACTAATTCAAGACAAATCTTTCACAACAAATAATTGTTGTAATAAAAATTTTATTTGAAACTTTTTTAAATTTTATCATATAACAAACTCTGTATTAATTTAATCCAATTTTGCATGGCTTCCCACATAATGAAGGAATTCCTGTCTTGTAATGGGATTTGTCCTGAAAATTCCGCTCAATTCGGCGGTAATGGTAGAACTTGCCGTATCTTTTATTCCTCTGCAATTTACACAAAGATGTTTAGCATCAATAATACATGCAACATCTTTTGTACCTAAAGCTTCTTTTAAGGCATCCACGATCTGCATGGTAAGTCTTTCCTGAACCTGCGGCCTTTTTGCATAATAATCGACAATTCTGTTGATTTTCGAAAGACCGATCACTTCTCCATTTGAAATATAAGCAACATGCGCCCTCCCAATAATTGGCAAAAAATGATGTTCACAGAACGAATATACTGTAATATCTTTTTCCACCAACATCTGGCGGTATTTGTATTTATTTGAAAATGTAGAAATTCCGGGTTTGTTTTCAGGTAAAAGACCTCCGAAAATTTCATTGACATACATTTTGGCAACTCTTCTGGGAGAATCTTTCAAAGAATCATCCGTCATGTCTAAACCTAACGTCTCCATGATTTCACCAAAGAGTTTCGTGATTTTTTCTATTTTTTCCTCTGGCGATTTATCAAAAGCATTTTCCCTTATTGGCGTGTGTTCTTTTCCCGTGAAAATATCATCGTCGTTGTCCGTAAAATCAACCATTTTTATTTAATTTGCACAAAAATACGGATAATATCTTTTTAATTGATTTTGATTTAAATGAAAAATATTATCTTTCTTATTCACTACCAAAACGAAATATGATTACTGTAGAAGAAGTACGAAATGAAAATCAGAAACGAGAATTTTTAGAGTTTCCCCCGAAACTTTATCAGCATGATAAGAACTACATAAGACCTTTAGACAAAGATATTGAAGCTATTTTTAATCCTCTTAAAAATAAATTTTTCAAAACCGGTGAATGTGAGAGATTTTTATTTAAAAACAAAAAAAATGAAACCGTAGGAAAAGTTGCCGTTTTTATAAACGAAAATTATCCCCAAAAACAGCCAACGGGCGGAATCGGGTTTTTCGACTGCATCAACAATCAGGAGACGGCAAATTTTATTTTTGATCACTGCAAAGACTGGCTTCAGAAAAGAGGAATGGAAGCCATGGACGGACCGATAAATTTTGGGGAACGGGATAAATTCTGGGGACTTGTCATTGAAGGCTTTACTGAGCCTTTATACGGAATGAATTACAATTTCCCTTATTACAAAGATCTTTTTGAGAACTATGGCTTTAAGATTTACTTTGAGCAGCTCTGTTTTTCAAGATCTATTTTTGCCGAGGTTTCGAGAGTTTTTACGGTAATGCATGCCAAGCACAGCAAGAATCCCAATATTTCGGCAAGACCTATGACAAAGGACAATCTGGAAAAATTTGCCGCAGATTTTACTGAAATTTATAATAAAGCCTGGGAATCTCATGGTGAAGGGAAATGTATGGATGAGTCGAAAGTCCTGAAAATGTTCAGAACAATGAAACCCATTATTAATGAACATATTTCATGGTTTGTATATGAAAATGAAAAACCTGTTGCCATGTGGATGAATATTCCGGATACGAATCAATGGCTTAAATATTTAAATGGAAAATTCGGGATTTGGGAAAAACTAAAATTTCTTTGGGTTAAAAGGTTTAAGAAAAACGAAAAAATGGTTGGCCTTGTTTTTGGTGTTGTTCCGGAATGGCAAAAGAAAGGTCTTGAAGGCTACATGATCTGGGAAGGAACGCAGCATCTTAGAAAGCATACCGATTTCAAAGTCACCGAAATGCAGTGGATTGGGGATTTTAATCCTAAAATGATCAAGATTGCAGAAAATCTGGATACACGTGTTACAAGAAAATTGGCAACGTATCGCTATCTTTTTGACAGAAGTAAAAATTTTGAACGTCATCCTGAATTATAATTTTAGATATAAACCATATGGATTCATCAGTAATTATTTTAATTATTTTTCTCCTCCTTTTCTTATTATCAATTCCTGCGATTATTTTTCTGATTGCTTATCTTGCTGCGAGAAGCCGAAAGAAGAAACAGAAACTTTTGCTTGAACAAATCGGAACTCCGGAGTATTACGCTTTTGTCCGCTACAATATGGGAAATGCTCAAAACGAGTTTTTCAAGATCAAAGCTTTTCAAGGAAGCGGAATGCTTTATGTTGAAGGCGAAAATATTCACTTTGTAGATACTTTACATCAAAATCCCCATACTTTTCCTTTACATGAAAGTTCAATAAAATGGGAAGACATTAATATTGTCAATGGTCTTTTAAAATGGTTTTCGATATCAGATCAGGAAAAGAAATATTATTTTAATATCGAAAGTGGAATGTTTATTTTCAATTTAAATTCTTCAAAACCGACCACTAAAAGTGTTTTTGAAAGACTCTTAAAATATCAGACTGAGATCTGATCATTAATTTATTGTTTTCGGCGGCGGCAAAGCCGCTAGTCATGGTCGGAAGATTTTTTCTTCCGATTTTTTTATGTTAAATTAAGGAATATTCAAACTGAAAAAAGATATAACTTTTTGTCTTCCAGTTAATTGTGTTTTTTTTGAATTTCCGTATCTTTAAATCTGATAATCAATATTTTATGTCAGTTTTTAACGATCACAAAATCTCTCTTAAGCAAGTTTTGGAATTTATTCCAAAAGCCTTATTGCAGCATCTTTCGGCAACTACAAATGTAGATTACTACAGCAAGGTTTTACATGGTGAAAAAATGTTTTATCTTTTATTATTCTGTATTTTCGATAACGAAAGACTGAGCCAAAGAACTCTGGAAGATACTTTCAACGCAAGTGGATTTAAGGCTTTATTCGGCTTGGGCGAAGAAGAAAAAATAAGACGAAGTTCTATTTCTGAAAGATTATCAAAAATTGATCCCAATTATTTTAGAGAGATTTATGAGCATATGTATAATCGGTTTCGGGAGTATTATTCCGGTTCTGAAATCGAGGGGTACAATCTTATTCGTGTAGACAGTACTATTGTCTCGGATACCTGCGTAAAACTAAAAGAAGGAATAGACCAAAAAAGCGGTAAAAAACTAGTGAAATTTAGTTTTTCATTTGATGGAATTTTACCCTCGGGCGTGAAAGTTTTTAATACTCAAACCTATTCTTCTGAAGATATGGCTCTTCCAGAAGCAATTTTAAACCATACCCTGAAAGAAAAAGACCATGATAATATTTACGTTATGGACAGAGGCGTACAATCTGCTCGAACGATGAAAAACTTTGATGAAAATGGAGTAAAATTTATTGTTCGTTTAAAGGAAAACAGGAAATTTGAGGAGGTAGCGTCTTTTTTAAATTCCGAATATGAACAAAAATGGGATGATTGGCATGTTGCTAAAGATTCTAAAGTAAAGCTTTATACAAAAGCAACCCCTGAAAACAACCCTAAAAATATACATTATCATAATGGGAAGGTAGAAACAGAGTTTCGTTTAGTGGTGATAAGAAACCGAAAAACGAATAAAGAGCTATGGTTTTCAACAAATGAATTTGAGTTGACCCCTAAAGAGATTGCTGATTACTATCGTAAAAGATGGGACATTGAGGTTTTCTTCAGGTTTATGAAGCAAGAGCTTAATCTTAGTCATTTGGTATCACTCAACAAAAATGGTATTGAGGTAATGCTTTACATGACTATGATTGCGGCAATGCTGCTTTTAATCTATAAAAAAGCGAACAACCTGGGTTACAAAACTGCTAAAAGGCGTATTAAGATGGAGCTTGGAGAAATGATTACAGTAATTTTAATAATCTTTGCCGGTGGAGATCCAAAGAAAGTTTTTAAAACTTAAAAATGGCCGGAATTTTCTTCCGACCATGACTACAAAGGCTCCGCCGAAACTAAAAAAACCAAAAAAAGAAAAGCTCTGCTACTCGGCAAAGCTCAAAATCAAATATCATTTTACTTTATTAGAATAGCGCTCCTGCTATTTTTTTGATATTATCACTTTTCCCCATGGAATAGAAATGTAAAACCGGAACTCCAAAATCCAGCAGTTCCCTGCACTGATTGATTGCCCATTCAATTCCTATTTGTTTGACAGCTTCATTATTTTTAGCGTTTTCCACTTCATTAATCAATTCTTCCGGTAAATCAATTTTAAAAATTTGCGGTAAAATCTTCAAATGCTTTTTCATGGCAATCGGTTTTATTCCCGGAATGATGGGAACAGTGATCCCCATTTCCCGGGCTTTTTTCACAAATTCAATATATTTTTTATTGTCGAAAAACATTTGCGTAACAATATAATCTGCTCCGGCATCTACTTTTTGTTTTAACCATTTCAAATCGTAATTCATAGAGGGTGCTTCCATGTGTTTCTCCGGATAACCCGCCACTCCTACACAGAATTTATTGTGTTCCTGACATTCTTCTTCCTGATTATGCAGATATTTCCCTCTTCCTAAATCATTGATCTGATGTACAAGATCCATTGCACTGGCATGGCCCCCATTTGTTGGCTCAAAATATTGATGTCCCTTCATCGCATCACCCCTAAGCGCCATAATATTTTCGATTCCGAGGTACATACAGTCGACCAGAAGATATTCGGTTTCTTCTTTGGTAAAACCTCCGCAAAGCAAATGAGGAACAGTATCTACATTATATTTATGCTGAATAGCCGCACAAATTCCCAATGTTCCGGGACGCATTCTCGTAATTCGGCGTTCCATTAAACCATTTCCTTTGTCGATATAAATATACTCCTCCCGGGAAGTCGTCACATCAATGAATGGTGGTTTAAATTCCATCAAAGGATCAATATTTTTATATAAATCTTCAATACCAATTCCTTTTTGCGGCGGAACCACTTCGAGGGAAAACAACGTTTTTCCGTTAGCGTTTTTTATATGATCGGTGATTTTCATTATTAGTTAATCGTAAGTTTTGTTTTAATTTATTTTTTTTGGGTTTTATTTTCGCGGCGGCTTCGCTGCCGCGAAAACTAAACCCAATCAGATACCATCTGCCAAATTTGGATTTAACCATTTTCTTGCTTCCTGTAAAGAAATTCCTTTTCTTTCGGAATAATCTTTCAATTGATCTTCTGCAATTTTTCCTAAGCCAAAATATTTCGCATGCGGACTTCCGAAATAATATCCGGAAACCGAAGCGGTCGGAAACATGGCTAAACTTTCCGTTAGATAGACTCCGATATTTTCCTCCACTTTTAATAGATCCCAAATTGCATGTTTCTCCAAATGATCAGGACAAGCGGGATAACCCGGAGCAGGACGAATACCTTTATATTTTTCAGCGATTAATTCTTCGTTGCTTAAATTTTCCTGATTCGCGTAGCCCCAATATTCAGCTCTTACTTTTTTATGTAAAAACTCGGCGTAGGCTTCTGCAAAACGGTCTGCCAAAGCTTTTACCATAATGGCATTATAGTCGTCACCGGCTTTTTCATATTCTGCTGCCAGCTCATCCGTTCCAAAACCTGTCGTAACGCAGAAAGCGCCCATATAATCGACTTTTCCTGAATTTTGAGGTGCAATAAAATCACTTAATGCCATATAATCTTTCCCTTTTGAACGTTGGGCCTGTTGTCTTAAAGTGATGAATTTTACTTTCTGTTCATTATCTTCATCAAAAATTAAAATGTCATCCTTGTCAGTAGAATTGGCTTTAAAAATTCCAAAAATAGCTTTTGCCGTCAATAATTTTTCGTCTAAAATTCTTTTTAAAATACCCTGTGCATCTTTGAACAGTTCTTTCGCCTGGGTTCCTACAACCTCATCTTCCAAAATATTCGGATATTTCCCATGAAGATCCCAGCTTCTGAAAAACGGCGACCAGTCTATAAAAGGTAACAATTCTCCTAAATCCTGATTTTCAAAAACCTGAATTCCCAAACGATTTGGGGTAAAGATATCTTCATTGTTCCAATCAATTTTAAACTTATTTTCTCTTGCTTCTTCAATAGAAACATAATCTTTTTCGACCTGCCTGTTGAGAAATTTTTCCCTGAATTCCGAATATTCGCTTTTAAGATCGTCGACGTATTCTTTATTTCTATCGCCCAATAATGAACTGACCACGTTTACCGCTCTGGAAGCATCATTTACATGAACAACAGCATTTTTATATTTTAAATCAATTTTCACAGCGGTATGTGCTTTGGAAGTTGTCGCACCGCCAATCAGTAAAGGAAAATTCAAGTTTTGTCTTTCCAGTTCTGAAGCAATGTACACCATTTCATCCAAACTTGGCGTAATCAATCCGCTTAAACCAATAACATCTACCTGATGTTCAATTGCAGCCTGAATAATTTTTTCGGCCGGCACCATCACTCCAAGATCCACAATTTCATAGTTGTTACAGCCCAACACAACGCTCACAATATTTTTACCGATATCATGAACGTCACCTTTTACCGTTGCCATCAGAATTTTTCCATTCGCAGGTTTCGCACCGTCTTTTTCAGCTTCGATGAACGGCTGTAAATAAGCTACTGCTTTTTTCATTACCCGCGCCGATTTTACGACTTGCGGCAAGAACATTTTCCCGCTCCCGAAAAGATCTCCCACAACACCCATTCCCGTCATTAAATTAATTTCAATAACATGAAGCGGTTTTTCTGCATGCAATCTTGCTTCCTCAACATCTTCTTCGATGAAACGGTCAATTCCTTTTACCAGAGAATGCGTAATTCTTTCCTGGAGGGGATAATTTCGCCATTCAAGATCCTCAACTTTTTCTTTTTTTACCGATTTATGCTTTTCAGAATAATCTAATAGTCTTTCTGTGGCATCTTCTCTTTTGTCAAGGATAACGTCTTCAACTAATCCGAGCAGTTCTTTATTAATTTCATCATAAACCTCAAGCATTGCAGGGTTTACGATTCCCATATTCATCCCCGCCTGAATGGCATGATAAAGAAATACCGAATGCATCGCCTCTCTCACCGTATCATTTCCCCTGAAAGAGAATGAAACATTACTAACACCTCCACTTACAGAGGCATACGGAAGATTTTGCCGCACCCATCTTGTCGCTTCGATAAAATCAATGGCGTTTCTACGGTGTTCATCCATTCCTGTTGCAACAGGGAAAATATTTAAATCGAAAATAATATCTTCCGCCGGGAAATTTAAACGATTCACTAAAATATCATAAGACCGTTTTGAAATTTCGATTCTGCGTTTATACGTATCCGCCTGCCCGACTTCGTCAAATGCCATAACAATCACAGCTGCACCATATCTTTTGATACGTTTTGCCTGTCTGATAAATTCTTCTTCACCACCTTTAAGGCTTATTGAATTTACCACGCATTTCCCCTGCGCCACCTGCAATCCCGCCTCCAGAATTTCCCATTTTGAAGAATCGATCATCAATGGAATTCTGGAAATATCAGGCTCGGAAGCAATTAAATTTAGAAACTTAATCATGGAAGCTTTTCCGTCGATTAATCCATCATCGAAATTAACGTCCAGAATCTGCGCTCCGCCTTCCACCTGGTGACGCGCAATATCTAATGCTTCTGCAAATTTTTCTTCTTTTATTAATCTTAAAAATTTCTTTGATCCTGCAACATTGGTTCTTTCACCAATATTGATAAAGTTACTTTCCGGCGTAATAATCAAAGGCTCAAGCCCCGATAATCTTAAATATTTCATAGTTTAATTTACCAATGTATCAATGTAACAGTTTATCAATTAGATTCTTTATTTCGCTAAGAATGACACTGATTGTTACATGGATAAATATTAGATTGTTATATTAACTTTCCTCGGCTCGTATTTTTCTACCAAATCAGCTATTGCTTTTATATGGTCAGGCGTTGTGCCACAACAACCCCCAATAATATTGATTAATCCTTTTTCCACATATTCCTTGATCTGGCTTGCCATATCTTCAGGCGTTTCATCATACTTCCCGAAAGCGTTTGGTAAACCGGCGTTGGGGTAAGCCGAAACATGGAATTCTGAATTATGCGCCAATGTTTCCAGATACGGCGTTAATTGGTTCGCTCCCAGTGCGCAATTAAAGCCAACACTCAACAGGTTCAGATGTGAAACAGAAATTAAAAATGCTTCTGCAGTTTGTCCGCTCAGCGTTCTTCCCGAAGCATCAGTAATCGTTCCCGAAACCATTATAGGGATTTCAATTCCTCTTTCATCCTGAATTTCATCGATTGCGAATAAAGCAGCTTTTGCATTCAATGTATCGAAAATAGTTTCTACTAAAAGAATATCCGAACCTCCGTCTAATAATGCTTCGCACTGCTGCTTGTAAGCAATTCGCAATTCTTCAAATGTAATCGCTCTGTATCCTGGATCATTTACATCAGGACTCAGACTTGCCGTTCTGTTGGTCGGACCGATAGAACCCGCAACAAATCTTGGTTTATCAGGGTTTTGAAAAGTAAATTCATCACATACTTTTCTTGCGATTTTTGCAGATTCATAGTTCAATTCATAAACCAGATCTTCCATGTGATAATCTGCCATGGCTATTGTCGTTCCCGAAAAAGTATTCGTTTCCAGAATATCAGCTCCGGCTTCAAGGTATTTTCTGTGTACTTCTTCAATCGCCTGGGGTTGCGTAAGGGAAAGCAGATCATTATTTCCTTTCACAGGATGTTCCCAATCTTTGAAACGTTCGCCACGATAATCTTCTTCCTCGAATTTGTATCGCTGAAGCATCGTTCCCATCGCTCCGTCCAGAATCAAAATTCTTTCGGATAATGCTTTATATAATTGTTCTGAATTTTTCATTTTTTATTATTTCATCGTTGAATTAATCCAATGCCTGTTTTAAATCTGCGATAATATCCTCCACATTTTCCAGACCAACTGAGCAACGAACCAATCCGGCAGTAATTCCTACTTCATTTCTTTCTTCGTCCGTTAATTTAGAATGTGTTGTTGAAGCAGGATGCGTAACAATTGTTCTCGTATCTCCCAGGTTTGCGGAAAGCGAGCACATTTTTATGTTATCTAAAAAGTTTCTTCCGCCTTCAATACCTCCTTTGATTTCGAATGCGACGATATTTCCACCCAATCTCATTTGTTTTTTTGCTACTTCATAACTTGGATGAGATTTCAGGAAAGGGTATTTCACCAATTCAACATTGGGATGGCTTTCTAAAAATTCAGCAACTTTTAAAGCATTTTCACAATGCTTTTCAACACGAATTGCTAATGTTTCCAAGCTTTTTGATAAAACCCAAGCGTTAAAAGGTGACATTGCAGGTCCCGTATTTCTTGCGAAAAGATAAATTTCACGAATCAGATCTTCTCTGCCGACAGCTACTCCACCCAGAACACGGCCCTGACCGTCAATTAATTTTGTTGCTGAATGAACGACGATGTCTGCTCCGTATTTTATCGGTTGCTGTAAATAAGGTGTTGCAAAACAGTTATCCACGATGAAAATTAAATTATGCTTTTCCGCAATTTTTCCGAAAAATTCCAAATCCAATACTTCAATAGCGGGATTGGTAGGTGTTTCCAGATATAAAATTTTTGTATTAGGCTTAATATATTTTTCAACGTTTTCCGCATCTTCTGCCTTGAAATAGGTAGTTTCAATATTCCATTTCGGGAAGTATTTTGTGAATAAAGTATGTGTAGAACCAAAAACAGACTGGCAGCTCACGATATGATCCCCCGCATTCAATAAAGTGGCAAAAGTGGAATAAATAGCGGCCATCCCGGTAGCGAAAGCATAACCTGCTTCTGCGCCTTCCATCTTCGTAATTTTATCGGTAAATTCCGTTACATTAGGATTTGAAAAACGGCTGTATAAGTTCTTTGATTTTTCTTCCGCAAAACTTGCTCTCATATCTTCCGCATCTTCAAAAACAAAGCTTGAAGTCAGAAAAAGCGGCGTTGAATGTTCCTCAAACTGCGTTCTCTCAGTTTGGGTTCTTATGGCTATGGTCTCAAAATTTTCCATAATATATTTAATTTACCAATGTAGCAGTGTATCAATGAGATTCTTCACTTCGTTCAGAATGACAAAGGTTAGATATTGGTAAACTGCTACATTGTTATATTGTTACATTTAATTACTTTGTTTCACTTACTCTTAAAATATCTCCGAAAACTCCTCTTGCGGTCACTTTTGCACCAGCTCCGGCCCCCATAATGACAATAGGGTTTTCACCGTAACTTTCTGTATAAATCTCAAAGATTGAATCAGAACCTTTTAATTGTCCTAAAGCTGAGCTTGCAGGAACGGAAATTAAATTTACATCCAGTTCACCTTTTTCTTTCTGTAGATCTCCATGCAGATCACCAACGTATCTTAACACATGACCAGGTTCCTGATTTTCTTTTATTTTTTGGTATTCTACATCCAGCTCATTCAATCTTGAGAGAAATTCTGATTTTGAAACTGAAAGCAGATTTTCAGGAACTAAATTCTGAATATTGATATCTTCAAATTCATTAATCAAATCTAATTCTCTAGCTAAGATCAATAATTTTCTTGCGACATCATTTCCGGATAGGTCTTCTCTTGGATCCGGTTCTGTATAACCTTTTTCCAATGCTTCGTTGATGATGGTTGAAAAATTATCATTCCTCAAAGAAAAATTATTGAATACATAACTTAGTGTTCCTGAGAAAACACCTTTAATTCTTGTGATATTTTCCCCCGAAAGGTGTAACAATTTTATCGTATCAATTAACGGCAAACCTGCACCAACGTTCGTTTCATATAAATAGCGTCTGTTATTTTTGTTCAACGTATATCTTAGTTTACGGTATTCTTCAATCGGAAGGGTATTGAAAATTTTGTTTGAAGAAACGAGATCAAAACCATTTTCTGCCAAAGCATGATAATTATGAACAAAATCTTTACTTGCCGTATTATCAACAACGATAAGATTTTCCAGCTGATTTTCTTTTGAAAAATTAATCAATTCCTGAACTTCCGATGGATTTCCTGCCGCTAAAACATCATTACTCCAATTGCTGTCAAAACCTTTTTTGTTAAAAGCCATTCTTTTGGAATTCGCCACCGCCACAACTTTTAAATCGATCTTTTTTCGTCTTTTAATTTCTTCTGAAGATTCCAGAACTTGCTCTATCAAAGTCTTTCCAACGTTTCCGTGACCGATGATGGCTAGGTGTACCGTTTTAGGTTTTTTAGAAATTTCAGATTCGATGATATTTTTTGCCTTTTCGTCCTGAGAAGAAGTGACAACGATGTTTACTCTTTTTTCCGCCGCAATCTGATTTAAAAGTAACGGGAAAACATTGTTTCTTGCCAGTTCTGCCAAAACTTTGTTGAAATCTTCTGCCACAAAGCCCAAAACCGACACGTTATTTATGCTGTAAATCTGGGAAACTTTACCCGATTTTCTTTCTGCTTCAAATTCATCAATCAGACAATTTACCGCCTTTTCAGAATCCGCTTCCTGAACGAGAATAGAAAGCCCGTTTTCGATTGCCTGTTGAGAAATTACTCCCACACTGATTCGCGCCAAAGTAAGCGCTTTAAAAATTCGTCCGTCAATCCCGATTTCACCTAAGAAATCTTCTCCTTCAAATTTGATGATTGATCTGTTTTTCAAAAATTTTATTTCGTTTACATTCTTCATCTTCTACAAAATATTTTTAATGATAGTATTTAATTGTTCATATTCCATTAAGAAGGCATCATGCCCATGAATTGAGGTGATCTCGTGATAGAAAACATTTTCCTTTTTCTCTTTAAGCCTTTTAAAACACATTCTGATTTCGGAAGCGGGGAAAAACAAATCTGTATCTACAGAGATCATGTGCATTCGTGCCTGAATTTTTTCCAATTGATACTCGTCAGCATTAATATTCATCAGCAAATGATTCATCAGCTTGTAAGATTTTAAACTAAATCTTCCGTTTAAAGCATTTCCGTGATAAACCAACCAGTCTTCAGACTCTAATCTCTGTTTTTCCTGATTGTATTTGTTTTGAAATCTGTCATTTAACGATTCCGGCGTTCGATAGCACAGCATTGCATGAATTCTGGCTTTTTGTAAAGGTTCATCATCCTGATTCAACAAAAATTTCTGTACCAGACATTGCGCATGAAGCCAGTCATGGGTTTTAAAATCGCAGGCAATAGGAATGAAAAATTCGGCAAGCTGTGGTTTTTTCACCAGCATTTCCCAACCGATTCCGCCTCCTAGAGAGCCTCCGATAATGGTGTGTAATGTTTTTATATTTAAAATTTCAAGACCCTGCAGAAATATATTGGCAATATCTGAAACTGTAAAATCTTCATATTCATCAATAAAAAAATCATCGTAACCATTTCCCGGAATATTGAAACATAAAATGGTGTATTTTTTTGTATCAATTGCTTCACCATCACCTATCAATTTTTTCCACCAGCCTTTTTCTCCCGAAACATCTGAGTTTCCGGTTAAAGCATGATTTACCAGAAAAATAGGAGCGGAAAACAATTCTTTCCCGAAAAGCCGGTAGCTCAACGGGATATGATATTCCTTACCGGAATTTGTGCGATACGAAAAATTGATATGTTTTAGTTCTGCTTTCAATTCTATTATTTATTAATACAATTGAAAATGCCACAGGAATGGCTGAAAGAACTTCAGTAAGTTATCTGTCCAAAATAATTTTGGTAGAACGTAGCACCTTCTCCGCTTTCGCGAAGGGTTGCTAAGGTTTCATAGGGTCTAATCCCTCAACCTTTCTTGATAACATTTTCAATATTTGAATGAACGAATGGTGCAAAGATAAAACTTTTCTTTTAAAATTTTATAAAAATTTAATTTAATATCACAAACACCCTTCAGCAGGCGGTTTGCAGAAAGATATTAAGTTTAATTCAAATTTGTGAAGTTGGAATTTTTTACCAAAAAAACTAACTTCGTAATGAAAAGTGACGACATATGATTGCAGAAAAACAAAGATTACAAGATACAGACTGGAAAAACTGGGGTCCTTATGTGAGTAACCGGCAGTGGGGAAACGTACGGGAAGACTATAGCTCAAACGGTGACGCATGGAATTTTGCCAATCATAATAATGCGGAAAGCTATGCTTACCGCTGGGGAGAAGAAGGAATCGCCGGAATCTCCGATGCCAAGCAACTTTTCTGTTTTGCCCTTTCATTCTGGAATAAGAAAGACAAGATCGTGAAAGAGCGTTTTTTCGGGCTGAGCAATCCTCAGGGAAATCACGGTGAAGATATCAAGGAAATTTTCTACTATCTGGATAATACGCCTACTCACAGCTACATGAAAATGCTGTATAAATATCCTATTAATGCTTTTCCTTACGATGATATCCGCGCAGAAAATGCGAGACGAAGCAAAA
This sequence comes from Chryseobacterium lineare, assembly GCF_977014045.1. Classification (NCBI taxonomy): domain Bacteria; kingdom Pseudomonadati; phylum Bacteroidota; class Flavobacteriia; order Flavobacteriales; family Weeksellaceae; genus Chryseobacterium; species Chryseobacterium lineare. Next base: position 2,823,474 of record NZ_CDRNIQ010000001.1, read on the forward strand.
AAGAACCTGAATATGAGATTATTGACACCGGAATTTTTGATAAGGACGAGTATTTTGATATTTTCATTGAATATGCAAAGGCCGATCATAATGACTTGTTAGTACGTGTAACTATTTTTAACAGAAGTAGTGTTGACGCTCCTATTGTTGTGGCACCCACCGTGTGGTTCAGAAATAACTGGAAATGGGGCTACAATACTTATAAAGGTCAGACAGCCGCTTCGCACGAAGGTTGTATTAATATTGATCACGATAGTATTTCCATAAAAAAGTTTTATTCCAGAAATACTGATGCGGAAAGTGTTTTTTGTGAAAATGAAACCAACACCCCCAAACTATACGGAGCTCCATATCTTGGAAATACTTATTTTAAAGATGGAATTAATGACTACATTATTTATGGCAGTAACACGGTAAATCCTGAAAAAAAGGGAACAAAGGCTTCCTTTCTTTTGGATGAAATCATAGAAGCAGGAAGTTCAAAATCTTTTGACTTTAGACTTTCTCCGGATCATTTGGATGAGCCCTTTGAAAATTTTGATAAAATTTTTAATACCAGAATTGCCGAAGCGGATGAATTTTACCATGAAATTCAGAATGATGTGATGAATGATGATGAGAGAAATGTCCAAAGACAGGCTTTTGCAGGATTACTCTGGAATAAACAGTTTTATCATTACAATGTAGGAAAATGGCTGAAAGGTGATCCGAATTTTGAGGCTCCGAGAGATTTCAACAATTATGTACGAAACACGGAATGGAACCATATGCATAATAAGGATATCATTTCCATGCCCGACAAATGGGAATATCCGTGGTATGCCACCTGGGACCTGGCCTTCCATTGTGTTCCGTTTGCGATTATTGATGCAGATTTTGCTAAAAACCAATTGCTTTTGCTCACTAAAGAATGGTATATGCACCCGAACGGACAAATGCCTGCTTACGAGTGGAACCTGAGTGACGTAAACCCTCCTGTTCATGCTTGGTCATGCTTCAGGGTTTTTAAAATTGATGAAAAGCAGAACGGAAAACCGGATCTTTTATTTTTAGAAAAAGTCTTCCAGAAATTGCTCCTTAATTTCACATGGTGGGTAAACCGAAAGGATAAAAATGGTAAAAATATCTTTGGTGGAGGCTTCCTGGGTCTTGATAATATCGGAGCTTTTGACCGAAATATGATCCTGAAGGACGGCCAACATCTGGAACAGGCCGACGGTACAAGCTGGATGGCCATGTATGCATTAAATATGATGCGTATTGCTATGGAACTGGCTCAATATTATCAGGTGTATGAAGATATGGCGATTAAATTTTTTGAGCATTATTTATATATTGCAGAGGCCATGGAAAATCTTGGAGAAGGAACCAAAGGACTTTGGAATGAAGAAGACGGATTTTTCTACGATGTGCTTCAGCTTGGAAACGGAGATAGTGTTTCATTAAAATTACGAAGCATCGTAGGGCTTATCCCGATGTTTGCCGTAGAAATTATAGATCACCATCTGCTCGACAAAATGCCTAATTTTGTGGAAAGGATGGATTGGGTACTAAAAAACAAACCCGAACTTACCAAACTTGTATCCCATTGGGAAGAGGAAGGCCAGGGAAGAAAACATCTGATGAGTATTCTCCGCAAAACAAGACTCACAAAAGTGCTGAGCCGTATGCTTGATGAAAAGGAATTTCTAAGCGATTACGGAATTCGTGCCATGTCTAAAGTATATGAAGAAAATCCGTTTGTATTCTCTGTACACGGGACAGAAAATGTTGTTTATTACACACCGGGCGAAAGCGACAGCCGGATGTTCGGAGGAAACAGTAACTGGAGAGGACCCATTTGGTTTCCTATCAACTTCCTGATTGTAGAGAGCTTACAGAGATTCCATTTTTATTACGGAAACAGCATGAAAGTTGAACTGCCTACCGGAAGCGGAGATAAGAAAAATCTTGACGAAGTCGCACAGAATATCAGCAACAGACTGTGTTCTATTTTCCTCAAAGATGCAGTGGGCCAAAGAGCATTCAACGGAGGGAATGCAAAATTTAATTATGATGAAAACTTTAAAGACTATATAACATTCTTCGAGTATTTCCATGGTGATAACGGACGCGGAATCGGGGCATCTCATCAGACAGGATGGACTGCTACGGTTGCAAAACTGATGAAACCAAGAATGACATTTTAACATTATTTCTCCATACAATACAGGCCTCTTAATACAGAGGCTTTTTTATATCAAAAAAAACAAAATATTTATTATTTCAATATAAAATCATTGATGCAATAGTTACCATCTATTCACATTAAGCAAAAATCATTATATATTGCATATATGTAAAAAATTATCATCAATTTTTAATTTATAATAATTTTTTATCAATAAAATATCTATATTAGCCAAATAAACCTAATATAAACTTTATGAAAGGAAAATTACTACCTCTAGCAGTCGTGGCATTATCGGCTGTTTGTACTCATCAGCTTAAAGCTCAGGAATATCAGCCGATGCCGGTTCAAAGTGGCTTTAATGCAGATGTCATTGCCAACGGAGTGGGACCGTCTGCTTCTTCAACCAACAATGATGTCGATGGAGTAAGCTATGCTTTTATCTCAAGAGATTTTCAATTGACAGCTGCAAGTACACCGCTTACCTATGGTCTCCCTATCAATGGAATTATTAATTCGGCTGTATCTTCAACATCAGGATTATCTTATCAGATGGCTCCTTACAGCTCAAATAACAGCCTTCGATTAGAAACTGCCGGCGAAAACGGAACCTTAGTTTTTTCAACACCTCTTCAGGCTCTTACTGTGTATATGCTTGCAACGGGAGGAAGCGGTAGCTGTACCGTAGATGTAGACGTAAATTTTACAGATAATACTTCACAGACTCTCTCGGGAATCAGTATTTCCGACTGGTACGGAGGAAGCAGCTACGCAATCCAGGGGATCGGAAGAATTAACATCTCCAATGACAACCTTGAGTCAGGCTCGGGGACCAATCCAAGACTATATCAGATTCCTTTGGCAATCAGCACAGAGAATCAATCAAAGAGCGTAAAAAGTGTAACAGTAACAAAGGTAGGAACAGGAGGAATCCCAAATATTTTTGCTTTCGCGGCCGACGCCTATAATGCCTGCAGTACTCCGACAGACATTACTGCTACGACTACCATGTCGGATGCAACGTTAAGCTGGACAGCACCTACCAATGCCCCGGCTTCAGGATATCAATATTACTACAGCACTTCGCCTACTGCCCCTACAGCAACGACAACTCCTACCGGGAATGTGACCTCAGGTACTTCTGTAACTCTTAATTCACTTACTACCGGACAAACTTATTATTTCTGGGTAAGATCCAATTGCGGTGGCTCATCTCAAAGCTTCTGGAAAATGAAAGAATTTACACCGGGGCAGATCAGTACCATTTATACAGCCGGGGATATCAATACACAATATAACAATTCGGGAGTTTCCACTTCATCTACTACAGACTGTGCAGGAAGTGTAAGCATCAATGTTCCGGCAGGATATAAAATAAAATCTACAGCAGTTTCTTATAAAATGTCTACCGTTTCCAACGGATGGATGGGAGAGCAAAGAAGCCTTTTGGTTTGTACAACAAACAATACCACCGAATCTTCTGTAACCTCCGGATCCGGATCGTCCACAGGTACCTATTCTTATAACAGAACCGGACTTACTCTCGCCAATGAGCTTACAGGAACTGTAAACTACGAGCTGAGAGCATGGAGAACATATGGCGGATCAGGCTGTAGTGCAGATTATAACAAAGTTGATAATAACACATTAACGGTAACCATTACTCTGGAGCCATTATCTCTGGCAACAAGCGAGGTGACCGCAAAAGAAAAAGAAAGAATTGCTTATCCGAATCCGTTCGCTGATACCTTATATCTTGAAAAAGCGGAAAATGTGAAAAAAGCTGTTTTAACAGATCTTTCGGGAATTGTAGTTAAAACCGTTGAAAATCCTTCTTCAGCATTATTCTTAGGAGGAATAAGATCCGGAATGTATATTCTGACTTTAACCATGAAAGACGGATCTTTAAAAAGCATGAAAACAATTAAAAGATAATACATACACTTCCATATTCATAATGAAAACGCGGATATTTTATCCGCGTTTTTTGTTTTGTATGAGATTGGAAAAGATTAAGCCTCAACAATTTCTCCATTCACGAAAACCTCGTAGCCAATTTCCACATTGGGTTCCAGGGTCTTAGAAACAGAACAGTATTTTTCGAATGAAAGCTGAGCTGCTTTTAATGCTTTCTTAGGATCCATATTACCTTCAAGAAAAAACTTTACTTTGATTGATTTAAAAGGCTTGGCATCATCCACCGGGATTCTTTCTCCTTCAACTTCAGCCTTAAAACCGGTGATTTCCTGTCTTTGCTTTTTCAGAATTGAAACCACATCGATGCCGCTACAGCCTGCAACCGCCATCAAAACGCTTTCCATAGGAGAAACTCCTTTTGCTCCCGGCTGAGTCGTATTATCTAAAAGAATTGAATTTCCCTGAGAATTGGTACATTCAAACAAAAAATCGTCGTTGATTCTGTTAAGTGTTATTTTCATTATATGTATGCTTGATTTAATGATTATTAATTGCTGTTTATACTACATGATTAAACTCCGCCCCTCGGAATTTAGGTGATTTGATGAAAATTTTACGCTTTAGTATTAAAAGTTTAAGCTTAAGGTTTAAAATTTTATACATTATACTCAAAACTTTAGCCACAACATCTAAAACTTTAGCCTTAAGGCTTAAATTTTTACCTGTCAGACCTAAAATTTCCGCTTAGAGCTTACTGCTTATAGCCTACAGCTTAATGCTTATAGCAAGTTATAAAATTCCCCTGGCTTTGATCTCCAGATATTTATTGATAACCTCAATATTTAAATTTTCGGGCAATGTATAAACAGTATAAATTCCATATTTGCGGAGTTCCTGAATGATCAGTTTCTTTTCAAACTCAAATTTTTCGGCAATGATCTCATCATAAATTTCCTGCATGCTTTCAGGATTTTTATGGATTAATGTCTGAAGTTCGGAGTTTTTAAAGAAAACCACCACCAGCAAATGGTTTTTGGCAATTCCGCGAAGATATTTTAACTGCCGGTTAAGGCCATCAAGAGTTTCAAAATTAGTAAACAGTAAAATTAAGCTTCTCTGATTTAATGAATATTTTACATCCTGATACAACCGGTTAAAATCACTTTCAAAAAAATCTGTTTTGATATTATAAAGCGCCTCTGAGATTTTCCTTAGTTGTCCCGATTTATTTTCGGCAGCAATTTTATTTTCTGTTTTTTTAGAGAAGGTCATCATTCCTGCACGATCGCCCTTTTTCAGGATAATATGGGATAAAGCCATTGTCGCATTGATGGAATAATCCAGCAGGCTTAATCCTTTGAAAGGCATTTTCATCGTCCGTCCGGTATCAATCAGCATAAAGATGCGTTGCGATTTTTCATCCTGAAACTGATTAACCATCAATCGGTTAGTTTTAGAAGTCGCTTTCCAGTTAATTGTCCTGATATCGTCTCCGGGAACATATTCTTTGATCTGCTCGAATTCCATCGTATGTCCCAGCTTCCTTATTTTCTTGATTCCCCCTAACAAAAACTCGCTCTGAATAGCCATCAGCTCATATTTTCTCAAATGGATAAATGACGGATAGGAAGGTAAATTGGCATCTTTCTGAAAATTAAACCTTTTGGAAACAAAGCCTAATGGCGAAGAAACATATACGTTCAGGCTTCCGAAATTGTATTCCCCGCGTTCTTTAGGTTCCAGAAGATATTGAAAGAACGTATTTTTTCCGGGCACAATCTGTTTTTCAATCATGAAATCCCGCTTCTGAAACTGGAACGGAATTTCATCGATTACTTTAACATTAATCTTAAAATCGTAATTATTTTTAATGTCGATTTTCACAGGATTTTCATCGCCGTTTGATAGTTTTTCGGGCAAAATTCTCTGTGCTGCAATGCCTTTATTTTTGTTAAAGACAAAAAGATAATCTACCATTACCGCCAAAAAACATAACAACAAAAGACTATGTGCCCCCCACATCAGAAAAGGGAAGAAAAATGCAAAGACATACAGTATTCCCACTGCAATGAGTGTGTAAAAAAAGCGGGTATTGATGTATAAGTTTTTCATTGGCTATATGCTGTAAGCAATATGCCGTAAGCTTAAAACTGTCAACCGACAACTCTGAGCCAACAGCCAATTTTTATCTTGGAATTTCTATTCCTTCTAAAATCTGTCTGATAATTTCATCGGCGGTAAGACCTTCCATTTCCCTTTCCGGCGACACGATCACTCGGTGTCTTAATACGGCGTAGCTTGCTTCTTTAATATCTTCAGGAGTTACAAAATCTCTTCCTCTTAATGCAGCAAAAGCTTTAGAAGCGGTTAATAACGCAAGACTCGCCCGCGGAGAAGCTCCGAGATACAGGAATTGGTTCTCCCTGGTATTGACAATGATCTTGGCAATATATTCCATCAACTGGGCCTCTACAATGATTTCTTTTACAAGCTGCTGATAATTCTTCAATTGCTGCGCAGTGATTACACGGTTCACAACCTCTGTTTTATCTTCATTCCTGCTTTCGTGCTGATTTTTAATAATCGAAATTTCCTGTGCCAGATCAGGGTAACCAACGTTTATTTTAAACAGAAAACGATCCAGCTGAGCTTCCGGAAGCCTGTACGTCCCTTCGTGTTCAATTGGGTTTTGGGTAGCAACAACCAGGAAAGGCTCATCCATCGTGTAACGTGTACCATCCATCGTAATTTGTCTTTCCTCCATTACCTCGAATAATGCAGCCTGCGTTTTTGCAGGAGACCTGTTGATCTCATCAATTAAGATAAAGCTTGAGAAAATAGGACCTTTCTTAAATTCAAATTCAGAATTTTTTACGTTGAAAACAGAAGTTCCCAAAATATCGGAAGGCATAAGATCCGGCGTAAACTGAATTCTGCTGAAGCCTACATCAATAGTTTTGGCCAGCAATTTTGCAGTAATCGTCTTTGCCACTCCCGGAACGCCTTCAATAAGGACATGTCCGTTTGACAGGAGTGCAGCCAGAAGATGATCTACCATACTCTCCTGCCCTACAATCACTTTGGCAATTTCAGATTTTACCTTATCAAGACTTGTACGAAGCTCAATCATATCAATTCTCGACTGAAACTGATCTTCTTTTTTATCAAGATGTATAGAAGACTGATCTTCTATATTTGGGTTTTCAAAGTTTTCCATATAATATAATTTAACAATTTACCGATGTACCAATTTATCAATCAAGAGAATTGTTACATTGTTATATTTTTAGATTGTTATATTTTTTAAATTATTTCGTCCAGCAATTTATTCATTTTTGCAAGATCTTCTTTCATCACCTGCGCGTAAGGATCCTGTGCTTTTTTGATCAGATTCAGAGCTTCGGCGATCATTTCAACCGGTTTTCCTGTTTTTAGATGAAGCTTTTTTGCAAATTCTTCGTCCAGATGCTGGGTATCAATCAGAAGATCCATTCTCACTTTATTCAGAAAATACTGAGCTTTTTTGGCCATCATATCATGAAAATCACCTTCCTGAAGATACAGATTACCAATACTTTTCACAAAGTCGACGGACGTATTTTTTAAGGGTTCTATGATTGGTACAATACGCTGTTTCCTTTTCGCATTAAAGAAAATAAATAGCACAAGCCCACCCAGCAATATCCACCATGCATATTTCAGGGCCGGATGAGATAGGATAAACCTCAGGAAAAACTGTGAAACTTTCGCATCACTTTCTACAAACCATACGGTTTCCCGGTCTTTCAGGTATGAAAAAACATCCTGTGTATATTTTACGTTTCCGCGTTTTAAAAGATAATAATTCGTGACAAAAAGCGGCTCGCAATGAACATAAATGTTTCCTTTTCCGAATGTAATTTTAATAAAATTGGCCTGATCGGAATTATTCTTCTCAACCGTTTTACCTAACACCTCAACCCCTTTTTTTATATAGGTAAAACCTCTTCCTGACGGAAATTTATCGAGATGAATAAAATCATTCTGATACGTTTTATCCGTAAGCTTTAAAACATTTTCGTCTTCAAAAGAAATCTGTGAATCATAAAAGCCTATGCTGTCTGAAATGTCTTTCGGCATTTCACTCACAATCAGCATTGCGTCAGATCCTTTTGAAACTTCATCGAGAATTTTATTCCATGACTGCTTGTCGATTTCTTCTTCTATGACAAGAATGTTATGGATTTCCTTTTCAGACTGATAATAATCGTAGGGTGTCTGTTCTATTTTTTTAACCTTATTTTTAAAAAGCGTATTGATTTCCCTGTTAAAAACAAACAAACCGAAAGGCGACTTCTGATTGATATCGAAATTTTTTCTCCAGTCCGTACTTTCCGTTTTGTTCACTTCAAACAACGCCAGAATAATCATCACAACGATGAAAATCACAGCATATATTTTGAAAGTTTTTTTCATGATAAAGTTACGGTTTAAAGGATTGATACTGGTTTTTAAATTTCTGATAGCTTTCCTCAGAAATACTGAATTCTCCGTACCATACATAATCAAAAATGTATGACAGATTAAAAAATTCGTCCTTGAGAGGCGCAGATTTCAATTCTGCAACATAATCTTTATTGGTTTTTTCGGGATTCCAGATAATCAGTTTTTTATCGCTTAATTTTTTTAATACAAACAAAAACTGGTACCGCACCGCAGAACGGAAATCTCCGGATTTTTCAAATTTCAGGATGCTCTCAGGAAAATTGATTTCATGGATGTTTTCATGAAGCTCCTCGTCTTTGATATTTACCTTTCTATTTTTCTTTCCAAACAGGAAGTTTCCATCTTTTCCGATAAGATATTTAATGATAAAATAAAGCAGAAAACCGACCAGGATGATCGCAAATAAACGCACGAGAATTCCAGCAATATCGCCGGACTTTGTGAACACAGTTTCACCAAAAATGCTGTTCAGGATTTTTGCAATCTTTGCCATGAGCTTTTGCCACAAAGACAATCGCGGTTTTACTGTCGTATAGTCAAAATCTTTCCCTTTGTATCTCGACTGAATATTGTCTTTAAATTTTTTAGGGTAAAGTGTATTTTCAGTAACGGGCTTTTGCAGCAGGACAGAATCTGCGCGGTACATATTTTTGTAGTGTCCCGTATTCAGAGAATCGATATAAACTTCCGCGACCGGTGGCGGCGGATCGTCCTGTGTCTGCGCATTAATAGGGCCTGCAGAGATAAGAATCAGTAAAATTAAAAAAAACTTATTCATTAATTCCGATGGTATCTATTTCTGCCAGTTCCACTTTTTGATGAAGGTCTGTACGGCTGTCGTAATACATTAATCCAGAATTGATATACAGAACGTTCATCAGCAAAGTTGAAACAATTGAAGAAATCCCGTATAGAATAAAAAATAACATTCCGAAACTTCCCACAAACGGATTATTCTCAAATTGTGCATCAGGAGCAGTGGTAGAAAGTTTTATAAAGAACAGAATCATCGGAATTGAAGAGAAAAATATACTTACGATATAAAACAAAATTGCCATGATAAGTGTCCCTCCCCAATATTTCCAGTATGGAGATTTTTCTCTGCCGTTCATATATGAAAATTGTGAACGTACAGCATAACTCAGTGATTCAAAAAAGCCTCTCTTGCCATTAAAATAATCATAGCAGAGAAATGTAATAATATTGAATAACGTAGGCCCGACAAAAAGCATCAGCGCAAGCCCTATGATAATGAAAATAAGGATGTATGAAATTCCGAAAATAATGGTTGCGCCCGGCAGCACCAGGAAAGTCAATCCGAAATAGGTTGCGATAACTTTTTTCCTGTTTGACTTGAAATCACTTAAAATGTCATCTGCTTTAATATTGATTTCCCCTTCGGCAATTCTTCTCATGTAGAAAACCGGAAATAGGAAATTGATAGTGATCAGTGCTGTAGAAAGTATAAACAGTACTATTCCGGAAATAATAAATACTCCGAGATTATCATTGAAGAACTGTTCAAAATAATAGCTTTGCCCGCTGATATTAGACCCGAAAATAACTCCGAAAAACTCCTTGTAACCGAAGACTATGACAATGACCATAAGAATCAACAGCAAGCCGTTGAGAAGTAAAAAATTTTTAAAGTAATTCTTTCCGTATAATTTGAAAAATGCGAAACTATCTGTTATGAAAGTTCCAAAATCTCTCTTTTTATATAACTGCATCATGGATTTGGGTATTAATTTTTCTGTTGACAATAGAAGGATATATGCAATAGTAAAATCCTATTACGAACAAAGATCCGAAGATAATGATTAAGTTTAAAAACAAAGGCATTTTCAATGCGTGTCTTGTGACATATCCTTCGATAATTCCGGCACAAATGGTAAATGGCACTGTACTTAAGAATATTTTAAATGAATCTTTAAATCCGTACTTAAAAGAATTAAACCTTGAAAACGTACGCGGAAATAAAATAGATGCTCCCAGGATCAATCCGCACATCGCTTCTACTACCATGGAAAATATTTCGAAAACGCCATGAAGCCAGATCCCTCTCGCGCTGTCCTGCAATGCTCCGTAATCATAAAAAAAGTATTGGAAAGAGCCGAGCATCACACTGTTTGATAAAAGCGCCCATAACGTACCCACACCGCCGAAAATTCCATAAATATAAAGTTTGGCTCCAACTCCGATATTGTTGAATATAATTCCGATCGTACTTCCCCAGGTCGAACCACTTTGGTATATGCCGACCGCATTTCCTGATTTTATATTTTCAATCGTCTGATTAACGTATCCTTCTCCTAAAATAACATTGGCGAAATCTTTATCATAGATCGCCGAAAGCACCCCGATAAGCGTAAATAGTGTAAAAAACAAAAAGGCATATCCAAGATATCTTCTATACTGATAAACCAGCAACGGAACCTCAGTTTTGAAGAAATACAGAAGGCGGTTTTCCTCAACCCTTTTTGTTTTGTAAATTTTCTGAAAGATCTGTGAAGACAGATGATTCAGGTAGACTGTCGTGTTACTTTTCGGGTAATAGGTCTGTGCAAAAGAAAGGTCATTGATAAGATTAATGTACAGCGATGACAGGTCATCAGGATTTTTTTTAATTTTCCCCTGGATAACCTGTTCGATTCCCAACCATTTTTCTTTATTTTGTTTAATAAAATAAACTTCTCTCATAACTGTAAGGCTAAAATAATAAAAATTATGTCTCAAATTGCGATTAATACTTCACAAAATGTAAATATTAATTTCAACATTGCCAGTGTTGGAGACCGGATCGTTGCGTTTATTATTGATCTGATGATAAAAATAGCATACGGAATTGCTGTGCTTTATACTTTTTTCAATATACTCGACCTTGGTTATCTGTTTTCCGGTATGGATCAATGGTCGATAATGGCCATCTATATTATCCTTCTTTTCCCTATATTCGTTTATCCGGTCGTTCTTGAAAGCCTTATGGAAGGGCAGACTCCGGGAAAGAAAGTAATGAAAATCCGGGTGGTAAAGATCGACGGTTATCAGGCTGGATTCGGAGATTATCTCATTCGCTGGGTTTTCAGAATCATTGACACCTCTTTTGCGGGAGTAGTTGCCCTGGTTTCTATGATTGTTTCTAAAAACAACCAACGTTTGGGAGATATTGCATCAGGAACGGCGGTCATTTCTTTAAAGAATAAAATCAATATTTCTCACACTATTCTGGAAAATATTAAAGAAGATTATATCCCGACATTCCCTCAGGTTATCGCACTGAGTGATAATGATATGAGAATCATAAAAGATAATTATTTAAAAGCTTTAAGAGTAGATGACCGGCAAATCATCAATAAACTGTCAGATAAAATCAAAAGCATCCTGAAACTGGAAGTCGACCCTACCAAAATGACAGAAAGACAGTTTATAGGCGTTATTATTAAAGATTATAATTATTATACCGGGAAAGATAATTAATTGAGTCAATTATCTATTGGGCTTTGCCAATGAATAGTGAATTAATTCAATCTTAAATTGACGAACGAAAACGAATTGACAATTCACCATCTCGGTGTGGTTTTTGTAGTTTTATGGTCATTAAAACTTATGATATGAAATTTGAAAATAATAAATCAGGAAACGGAGGAGTCATTACTTTAAATAATGAAATTAAAGAAGTAGGCAGGTTAACGTACACGATTTTTCCCGAAGAAAATAAATTAATTATTTCATTTGTATTGGTTCATCCTGAATTTGAAGGTCGCGGAATGGGAAAATATCTCGTAGAAGAAGCCATAAAATTCGCAAGAGAAAACAACTGGAAAGTTTATCCTCACTGCTCTTACGCCAGATCTGTGATGACGAGAATGAATGATGTTGATGATATTTTTTTGAATAAATAAGAATATTTAATTCCCTATAGATTAACAAAGACCGTTTTTAGCGGTCTTTTTTGATTTAATACGATTTATTTCGGAACAGTTGGTATTCTAGGACATTGTACGCCATTACAATTCACAAATCCGCACGGTGGCAGCTTTGGATCACAACATGAGATCACACATGGAGAATTTTTATCTCCTGCATACAGATTTTTCAATTCATTTTTAGACAGAGCCTTAAATTTTTCGATTCCTGATTTTTTCATTTAATAATTTTTTGGTGGTAATAAAATATTGGCTTTCAATAACGTAAAGATAGTTATTTATCTTTTACAATATCAAACCCTTAAGAGATAACTAAAAATGCAAGACCTCATTCAATAGTATGCTTTCAATGTCGTCAGGATAATCTACATGAAAATAAAGATCAGAATTTACCCAATTTTCAATTTCTGTTTTATCTAAAATCTTAGAATTCGGAATTCCCATTTTATCTAAAGCACAGGCATTACATTCCTGCTCATACTGGTTATGGATCGGAATGACAAACAGCTTTTTATCCATAAATAGTGCTTCCGCAGGACTTTCAAAACCTGCGTTACAAAGAATCCCTTCGCAGTTTTCAAAGCTTTTTAGATATTGAATTTCGTCAATAGGAAAAATCTCAACATTATCTTCTTTAAACTGAAGTTTCGAATATTTGGAAAAAACTTTCCACTCAATAGGAATTTGCTTTAAAACTTTAATGATATTTTCATCCGAAAAACTTGGAAGATATACCAGGTAAAAACCTTTTTTGTTTGGATTTAGATTTCTGATTTTTCTTCTGATAACAGGCTTTTTGATCTGCGGATGATAACTTTCAAAATGAAAACCAATTCTTTTTTTACTGGGAACATAATATTTCAGCACCAATTCTCCAAAAAAGTCTCTCTTTTCCGGCTTAGGAGTTTCTTTGAATAGCATGGAAGCTTGGTGACTCAGTTCAATCATCGGGTATTTTCTCATTTTACATGCCCAGCCGGTAAGTGGTTCGTAATCATTAATGATCAGATCATATTTTGAAAGCTCAATTTCATTAATGGTCTTAATTGCTTCAATAAAACTATTATCCGTAAATGTTTTCCGATAGGATAAGCCGCCTGCTTTATTATAGAGTAAGGAAATACCTTTATGTTGATAATTAACATCAAAATCGGCCTTTAATTGTGACTGGTGACCACTTATCAAAGTCTCGACTGAAGCATATTTTTTTAAAAGGGGAACAATTTCCTGTGCTCGCGCTACATGACCATTTCCTGTTCCCTGAAATGCATACAGGATTTTCATTTCGTAAAATTGGTTACTATTTTTAAAAGCTCCTCGCTGTCAATATCTTTGATTTCATCTGTTGTGTCGTCTTTCAGCAAATGTTTGTGATCTTCATAATAAAAGATTTTCCATTCTTTATCATGATATTCCAGAGCGGAAAGATTTTCGATCCAGTCTCCTGAATTCAGATAAGTACAGGAACCTTTTTTATTAACTACTTCACGGATTTGTGGCTGATGGATGTGTCCACAAATTACATAGTCATAATGATTGTCGATAGCCAGTTCAGAAGCGGTAAGTTCAAAATCACCGATATATTTTACGGCTTTTTTCACATTATTTTTAATCTTTTTTGAAAACGAATATTTTTCCCTACCCATTTTCTCCAGAAACCAATTTACAACATTATTGATAACAATTAAAAGATCATATCCTTTTCCGCCGAGTTTGGCAATCCATTTTGAATGCTGAACAGATGCATCGAAAACGTCACCATGGAAAATCCATGTTTTTTTATCGTTAATATCTAAGCAGATTTTGTTGCAGACTTTCAGCTTACCCAATTCGAAGTCGGTAAACTTCCGGAACATCTCGTCATGGTTTCCGGTGATGTAGTACACATCGGTATTTTTTGTCGCCAATGAAAGGATCTTCCTGATCACCTTCAGATGAGGCTTAGGAAAGTAAGACTTTTTGAATTGCCAGATATCAATGATATCACCGTTCAAGACTAAAGTTTCAGGCTGAACAGAATTAAGATATCTCAGTAACTCTTTAGCCTTACATCCATAAGTTCCCAAATGAACATCCGATATGACAACTAATTCAACGTTTCTTTTCATAATCTTATGCAAAGAAACTAATTGAAAATTAACTGTATATGAATGTTATATTATTTTTTACAGCGTTTCCATCATCTCTTCTGTAATTTCCATGTTGTGATAAACGTTTTGTACGTCATCATCATCTTCGAAACGCTCAAGCATTTTCATATTAGCTTTAAACTGCTCTTCATTCACTTCTTTTGTATTATTCGGAATTCTTTGAAGTTCTGCGCTTTTCGCTTCAATTCCTAACTCGTCCAGTTTGTGAGATAAAGAACCGAAATCTTCAAAAGCCGTTGTAATCATTACTTCTTCCTCATCTTTTTCCACATCTTCCGCACCTCCGTCAATCATTTCCATTTCAAAATCATCCCAATCCATTTTGATTTGGGCTAAATCGATGGTAAAAATACCTTTTCTATCGAATATAAATGCGAGTTCACCATTTTTACCAAGGTTACCGTCAAACTTATTAAAAACAGCTCTTACGTTGGCAACAGTTCTTGTAGGATTATTTGTTGTACATTCAACAAAAAAAGCAACTCCGCCTTGTCCATATCCTTCGTAAGTAATTTCTTCGTAGTTTTCTGCATCTGCACCGCTTGCTTTCTTAATAGCTCTTTCAACATTATCTTTTGGCATGTTGGCTCCTTTTGCATTCTGGATACATCTCCTCAATGCAGGATTGGCTTCAGGATCTGATCCTCCCGCTTTTACTGCCAGCGCAATATCCTTTCCTATTTTAGAGAAAGTTTTGGCCATCTTATCCCATCTGGCCATTTTAGAAGCTTTTCTATATTCAAACGCTCTTCCCATTTTATTTTTAAATTTTTAACAAAATTACTTAAAAGTCAACAAAAAAAAATACCCCCAGAAGACTGGAGGTATTTATATTTAGAAAAATTTAATTATTTTTTCTTTTTAACTACTTTTTTCTTAGTAGTTTTTTTAGCAGCAGCTTTTTTAACTTTTACTGGAGCTGGATCTTCGTAGTCTCTTTTCTTAAGAGATTCCCACTGAGCAGCATCTTCAATGGCAGTTACAACTACTTTTCTGTCTACTTGTCTTTCTGCATCAGAAGCGGTAGCAGGGATAGTAGCTTTAGCTTTACCAACACCGATAGATTTAAGAGCATTAGCATCTACACCTCTTGCATCTAAAGCAGCAACTACAGCAGCAGCTCTTTCTCTAGATAATTTCAAGTTGTAAGCTTCAGATCCTTTAGCATCTGTTCTACCTTCTAGTAGATAGTTACCTCCATCTTTCTTAATGATTTCAGCAGCTTCATCTAGAGCTGGTTTAGATTCAGCTTTAATAGTTGCTTTGTTGAAATCGAAGAATACACTTCCTAATTTAGTTTCAACATCTTTAGCTGTTACAGTTTTAGGTTTAGGACATCCGTTGTATTCTGGAAGACCTGGAACTGTAGGACAAGCATCATCTTTATCTAAGATTCCATCGCCGTCAGTATCTGGCCAAGGACATCCGTTATTTTCTGCAGGACCTGCAACTGTAGGACAAGCATCATCTTTATCGATTACACCGTCACCATCAGTATCTGGCCAAGGGCATCCGTTGTTTTCAACCGGACCTGCCACATCTGGACATTGATCGTCTTTATCTGGAACTCCGTCACCGTCAGTATCAGGACATCCCTGAAATTCTGGTAAACCTGGTGTATCAGGACACAAATCGTCTTTATCTAGGATACCGTCCTTATCTCTGTCTCTGTTACCGAATCTGAAGTTTAATGAAGCAGAAGCTTGCCAGAAGTTTGCAACATTAGACTTATCTCCAGGTGTAGAAACGTAATCTCCCTGAACTCCTAAACCGAAGTTTTTAGTTACCCAAAAGTTAACACCAGCACCTGTAGCAACAGTAAAGAAATTTGCTTTACCATTTTCATTACCATTTTCTCCATTACTGATCATCTCACCGTTAGCATCAGTTCTAGGGAAAGTAAGAGACGTATAGTCATGTCTAAGGTAGTTGGCACCAACTCTTAAATACGGATCGAACCAAGATTCTTCATCCCATAAAAGACCTGCAGCTTTTGCCTGGAAACCAAGACCTGTCATTAACATGAATTCTTTACCCATGTTAAATCTCTTGTTTTCAACGTTACCTACAGTAGTTTGCCAATCGATTACTAAACCTTTACCTATGTTTCTAGCAACAGTAAGCTTAGATAATGGAGGAGTAATAGAGAAGTTGTTCATGTTGAACATTGTCTTCGTCAAATTATTAGCAGAGAACGTATTACTGAAGTTACCTCTCTGTGCCATATGGTTTTCCGCGTGAGCACCAACTCCGATTAACCACGGATTGTTGGTAGTCTGAGCGAACACAGTAGAAGCGACAGTAAGCGCCAATGCTGAAATTCCTAATTTTAGATTTTTCATAGAATTAAATGATTAAATAATTGATAATGCAAAATAAATATAATTTTTCTTTATATACAAAGTTTTTCCGATGATTTTTAACTTTTCTTTAATATTCTGTCGAGGTTTCTTTTATTTTCTCTATCTTTAATGCTCTCCCTTTTATCAAAGAGTTTTTTCCCTCTTCCAAGAGCAATCAGCACCTTTGCTTTTCCTCTGTCGTTAATATATAATTTTAAAGGTATAATTGTGTTTCCTGCATCCTTTAATTTCTTCTCGAGTTTCTGAAGTTCTTTTTTGTGCAACAGCAATTTCCGTTCCCTTTTTGTTTTATGGTTGTAAAATGTACCCAATTTATACTCATCAATCATCATGTTAATAATGTACAGTTCCCCATCAATAAACTGGCAGAACGATTCTGCGATGGAAGCCTTGGAAGAACGCAAAGATTTTATTTCCGTACCTGTAAGCACCATTCCTGCCTCATATTCTTCCAGAATTTCGTACTCGAATCTGGCTCTTCTGTTAAATATATTAACTGTCTTTTCGATCTTCATCTTAAAAATTTCTTTTTAAATATATAAAAAATACCCCACATTAAAAACTTGAATATTACATTATTACGAAATACCCAAATTCTTTTCGTATTTTTGCGCCAAATTTACAAAACTATATGTTAACAGTATCTAACTTATCTTTACAATTCGGGAAAAGAGTTCTTTTTGACGAGGTAAACATTATGTTTACGAAAGGAAACTGCTACGGGATTATCGGAGCAAATGGTGCAGGAAAGTCTACATTCCTTAAAATATTGACAGGAAAACAAGACCCAACAACAGGACACGTATCTTTGGAACCTGGGAAAAGAATGTCGGTTCTGGAGCAGGATCACTTTGCTTATGACCAATATACGGTGCTAGAAGCGGTTTTGAGAGGTAACAAGAAATTATTCGAGATAAAAGAAGAGATGGACGCGCTTTATGCGAAAGAAGACTTCTCTGACGAAGACGGAATTAAAGCAGGAGAACTAGGTGTAATCTACGACGAAATGGGTGGCTGGACTGCCGAATCTGATGCGCAGACAATGCTTTCAAACGTCGGTATTAAAGATGATATGCACTGGCAGATGATGAGCGAGCTTGAAAACAAGGACAAAGTAAAAGTTCTTTTGGCCCAGGCGCTTTTCGGAAATCCTGATGTGTTGATTCTGGATGAACCTACGAATGACCTTGACATCGATACAATTTCATGGCTCGAGGATTTCCTTGCAGATTATGAAAACACAGTAATCGTTGTATCTCACGACCGTCACTTCTTAGACACAGTATGTACACATATCGGTGACCTTGATTATGCTAAGTTAAACCTTTATACAGGTAACTATACTTTCTGGTACCAAGCGTCACAATTAGCAACAAGACAAAGAGCCCAGGCTAATAAAAAAGCGGAAGAGAAGAAAAAAGAACTTCAGGACTTCATTGCGAGATTCAGCTCAAACGTTGCTAAAGCCAAGCAGGCAACGGCGAGAAAGAAAATGATCGATAAATTAAACATCGATGATATTAAACCATCTTCAAGAAGATACCCGGCAATCATTTTCGAAATGGAAAGAGAGGCGGGAGATCAGATTTTAGATGTTAAAGGTTTAGAAAAAACGAAAGATGGCGAATTATTGTTCTCAAATATCGATTTAAATCTTAAAAAAGGAGACAAAGTTGCGGTATTGTCTAAAAACTCATTAGCCATTACAGAATTTTTTGAAATTCTAGCAGGAAATACTGAAGCAGACAAGGGAACTGTTGCCTGGGGAGTTACCACAACACAGTCTCATATGCCTTTAGACAACACCAATTTCTTTCAGGAAGATTTAAGCTTGGTTGACTGGTTGAGACAATTCACCAAAAATGATGAAGAGCGCCATGAAGAATTCGTAAGAGGATTTTTAGGAAGAATGCTTTTTTCAGGTGATGAAGCCTTAAAATCTTGTAAAGTACTTTCCGGAGGCGAAAAAATGAGATGTATGTTCAGCCGAATGATGCTTCAGAAAGCAAACATTCTTTTGCTGGATGAACCGACCAACCACTTAGACCTTGAAAGTATCACGACTTTGAACAACTCATTGTCTAATTTCAAAGGAAACATTCTATTGTCTTCTCATGACCACGAAATGCTTTCCACAGTCTGTAACAGAATCATTGAGTTGACTCCGCAGGGAATCATCGACAGAGAAATGACTTACGACGAATATCTTGCCGATAAAAAGGTAAAAGAATTAAGAGAAAAAATGTATTCTTAAATATTTAGAAACCGTTCATCCACTGAGCGGTTTTTTTTAACATTTAGCCCAAACAATAAACTTTCCTTTTAAAATATATTTCCCTATTTTTGTGAAATGAGTCAAAAATGGATTTACAAGCCTGAACCCGATGAAGAAATTGTGGATGGATTAAGTTCGTCTCTTGGTTTTGGAACTTTTGAATCTAAACTCCTCGTTCTTAGAGGAATTGACAATTATCAAAAGGCCAGAGAATTTTTTAAACCGAACCTTACCGACATTCACAATCCTTTCCTGATGGCAGATATGCAGAAAGCGGTAGAGCGCATTGCAAACGCCATTGAAAACGGAGAAAAAATACTGGTGTATGGAGATTACGACGTAGACGGAACTACAGCCGTCGCGCTGATGTATCTGTATCTCAGCAAAATTGTACAGAAAAAATATCTTGATTTTTATATTCCCGACAGAAATTCTGAAGGGTACGGAATTTCCACAGAGGGAATTGATTTTGCCAAAGAAAACGGATTTTCTTTAATTATTGCCCTGGATTGCGGAATCAAGGCATTGGATATGATTAATTATGCCCAAAGCCTGGGAATTGATTTTATCATTTGCGATCACCATTTACCCGGTGAAGAAATTCCAAATGCAGTTGCAGTACTTGATCCGAAGAGAAGCGATTGCCGTTATCCCTTCAAAGAACTTTCCGGATGCGGAGTAGGATTTAAACTTTGTCAGGGTTTAAATACGATCTACAAACTCCCCGAAGCGGAACTATTTGAACTTACGGATCTTCTGGCCATTTCCATTGCGGCCGATATTGTATCCATGACCGGCGAAAACAGGGTTTTGGCTAAAATGGGACTTAAAATACTCCGTAAAACACGGAATTTAGGACTAAGATTACTCATTCCTGAAGATAAACTTTCCCATTTTGAAATTTCAAATATTGTTTTCGAAATCGCTCCAAAGATCAATGCTGCCGGAAGAATTTCCCATGGAAAAGCCGCCGTTGAATTAATGGTTTCCGATAATCTGAAGCATGCCCATCAGATTGTAAGCGACATCATGAATCTTAATGATGAAAGAAGAGAACTTGATATGAACTCTACCCTTTCAGCTTTAAACCAAATCATTGAATCTCAGCAGGAAACAAAATACACAACAATTGTTTATCATCCGGAATGGAACAAAGGAGTGATCGGAATTGTGGCTTCAAGACTGATTGAAACTTATTACAAACCAACTTTGGTTTTTACCGACGGAAATAATGGAGAAATGGTTGCTTCGGCGAGATCCGTTTCGGATTTTGATGTTCATGAAGCGCTCGATATGTGTTCCGAGTACTTTTTAAAGTTCGGAGGACATCACGCAGCAGCAGGACTGTCGATGGAAAAAGATAAATTTGATGCCTTTAAGGAAAAATTTGAAAGAGTGGTTTCCGAGAAAATCAAAGAGCATCAAAAAGAACCTTCAATTACCATTGATTCTGAAATTCAGATTGATGAGATCAACCGGGAATTTATTAATTTCCACCGGAAACTGGGGCCATTCGGGCCACACAATATGAAGCCGATCCTGGCGCTCACCAACCAAAAGCTTTCAGGATATATTAAGACTATGGGAAAAGATAATAATCACCTGAAGTTTTATATCAGACAGGAGTCTACCGGAAGAAATATTGAATGTGTAGGGTTCAAACTTGGTCAGTTTGCAGATGATTTCAGAACGAAAAGCTTCGATCTGGTTTTTACACTGGAAGAAAATCATTGGAAGGGAAATGTGACCCACTATCTGAATATTAAAGATGTTAAATTTAGAGATTAATACTATACAGGAAATTTTATTTATCCACCAGCTTAAATGAAAAAAATCGGACTTTTTTTCGGTTCATTCAATCCTATTCATATCGGGCATTTGATCCTTGCCAATTACATTCTGGAACATTCGGATATGGATGAATTGTGGTTTGTGGTAAGTCCGCAAAATCCTTTTAAAGAGAAGAAATCTTTGCTGAAAGATCATAACCGTCTTGATATGGTGCAGCTCGCAGTGAAAAATTATCCGAAAATGCGCGCTTCCAATGTCGAATTTTCTTTACCTCAGCCAAGTTATACCATCGAAACATTAACTTATCTTCATGAAAAATACCCGGATCATTCTTTCAGTTTAATCATGGGAGAAGATAATCTTAAAAATTTTCATAAATGGAAAAATGCTGAAACTTTGGTTAAAAATCACCACATTATTGTATATCCAAGGGTTTTTGAAGGAGATAGAAAAGATTCAGAATACCTGCAGCACGAAAATATTTCTTTGATAAAAGCACCTGTTATTGAGCTGTCTGCAACGGAAATCCGGAATATGATCAAAACCGGAAAAAATGTAAGACCTATGCTGCCGCCGGAAGTTTTTGAGTATTTGGACGGAAGCAGTTTTTATAAGTAAATTTGTAGACGTGTAAGGCGGATGAATGGAATTGGATACTGGAAATTTTCTTAGTCTTAGTTCTGAATTATCTCTAATGATCAATTAACAATTATGAATTTCTTAGAAAAATTATTCTCAAAATATCCACAGGAAAAAGTGATCAGATGGTTCAAGAACATTTGCCTGGCAGAAGCGGTTTCCTGGTTCTTCCTTTTTACGGCGATGATCTGGATCCGTACCAATCCTGAAGACATCTTCCCTATTGTCTATATCAGTACGATTGGCAGTATTCACGGTTTGTTTTTTACACTTTATCTTTTGTTCCTGCCAGCGATCAGAAAAATATTTGTCTGGGACGATGAAGACAGCGTCTTTTCGCTGATTGCAGCCTTCTTCCCTTTCGCTACAATCTGGATTGATAAAAAACTCGCACGTTTCGACAGAGAATAAAATATACAGGATCTTTTTCAGATCCTTTTTTTGTCCTTTATTTTAAAAAACTTTTCAGAAGTTTTATTTTTTTTAGGTTAAGATGTAACAGAATTCTGACCAGAATTGTCTATTTAAATAACAAAGACAGTATAGGCTAAAATTTTATTTAAAATTTTATTTACTGAAAATCAACCAGTTAAATAATATTTAAAAACATTTTAAGTACTTTGTATTGCAAGATACTTAATTTATTATATATCTTTGCAATGTTAAATAATAACAAATACAAGCTATTAAACTCTCAAAAAAAATAAAACATGAAAACGACCATTCTTATTGCAGCTATATTTTTCAGTGGGCTTACTTTCGCTCAGGAAAAAAAACAGGACACTTTAAAAACAAAAAGTATTGAAGAAGTGACTTTAACCAAACAGGTTTTCAAAAAACAAAGCGACCGTTTTGTGTATGATGTTGCAGCTTCTCCGGTAGCCAAAGGAAATACAACGTTTGATCTTTTGAAACAAACTCCCCTTTTGTCGACTACTGACGATAAAACATTGAAAATTGTAGGAAAGAATAACGCTCTTATCTACATCAATGGCAGAAAAACAAATATGGATGCGGAATCTTTAACACAATTCCTGAAAAACACCCCTGCTGAAAATATCCAGAAAATTGAAGTGATTACCGTACCGGGCAGTGAATACCAGGTAGAATCTTCCGACGGGATTATTAACATCATTCTAAAGAAAAAAATGAGCGACGGCACAAGTGGAAACATGAGAATGTCTAATACTCAAAATAAATATAATGCGAGCAATGCAAGTTTCTCAGTGAATTACAGAAAAGACAAGCTGGGAATCAATGCCAATCTTAGTGGTGGAGAAAATATCAATCCACAATCGTATATACTTAGAAATGGGACGGATAAAATGCAGAATGAATCTGTAGGAAACATTGATGATCCGAATAAAAACCTTGGAGGGTATTTAAATATTGATTATCAACTGAATGAAAAGAGCAATCTTGCATTATCATGGAACTCCTGGGCCAATAAAAGCTATAATTCCACAATTGATTTATACAATACCCTTATACAACCAAATAATGCAGGAGTAATGACCACTACTCACAGCTGGACGAAAAATAAGGAAGATGCCAGAAACTATAATAATTCTGTTAATTTAAATTATGAAATAAAACTTGATTCTTTAGGCAGTAAATTCAATGCAAATGCTGCTTATCTGAACTATAAGAGGTTTCAGTTTTCAAATAACAATACGCTCGTTTATGATAATCAGGATGAGATTACAACAGGTAAGACCATCACTCAGAATATTCCGCAGATCATCAATAACTTTTCAGGAACAGTGGATTACATTCAAAAGTTTAAAAATGATTTTACGTTTTCCATAGGAGGAAATTTTAATAAAACAAAAACGGACAATGATACTCAGAACAACACCTATCTTTTTGTAAATGAACAGGGAGAACACATTCCTAATGTGCAGCCAGATCCTGATTTCAATCACTTTATCTACGACGAAAATATTTATGGAGCTTATCTGACTCTTGAAAAGAAATTCTCAGATAAATTTTCCGGGAAAGTGGGAGCAAGATATGAAATTACTAACAGTCTGGGCACGGCAGATGGTTGGCGCAATGACAAACCGTCTCATCAGGAAATCGAAAGAAACTATAACAACCTGCTTCCTTATTTAAGCTTTAACTATGCGATCAACGATAAAAACAATATTTCTTATTCTTTCTCAAGCAGAATGCGCAGACCAAGCTTCTGGGAGTTGAATCCGGTAAGAAATTACATTACCGATTTCAACTACACTCAGAACAATCCATTTGTAAAGGCATCTTCAACGTATAACCAGGAACTTACCTATATGTATAAAAATTCGTATTTCCTGATCGTGAATCATACCTATGTTAAAGATCAGATTACACAGGTACCATTGCAGGGTTACGTAAAATCAGTGGACGGTCAGATCGGGTCTCAGAATGTATTACGATACATCAGAACCAATTTTGGTGACAAGCAGGAAATGTCTGCCATGCTGGGTGTTCAAAAATCTTTATTTAAACAGTATTTAACTTTGAATTTCAACGCAGGGGTACAGCACAATATCAACAACGGCACGCTAGCCCAGGATCCTACAACGGGAGATACTTTTGTAAATAAAGACGGAAATCCATTAGTATATAGAAATAATGTGAAATCAACCAGCCTTATCATCACGAGTAACAATACCATCCGTTTAGACAAGAAGAAAACATGGTTCCTGGGAGTAAATTATTTCTATGTTGACAAACAACAGATCGAACTTGGAATGCTGAAAAACCTGATGAGTCTTGACCTCAGCATCAAGAAAAACTGGAACGACTGGACGTTTGCCGTGAATGTAAATGATGTACTAAGAACAAACGTTGTAGAAATCGAAGATTATCAGGCTAATGGAAATTACAATTATATCAGAAACGATCAGTACAGAAGAAGTATAACTGTAAGCCTTACCTATAACTTCGGAAATCAGAAAGTGAAAAAAGTAAGAGATATTGAAAGTGCTTCTGATGCTATCAAAAACAGAACAAGATAAATCAATCATTCTTCATATAGATTATTTTTTGTGGTAACTCATCGGTTTTCCGGTGAGTTTTTATATTTATTACGAATTTAATGGCGATCATCTCGGCTGGGAAAAAGATTCCAACGCAGAATTTTTAATCCAAAAAACAGATGAATTTCTAAAAAATATTGACAAAAAATAAACGCTCTGAAAAATTTCAAAGCGTTTACTATTTTATTCTGATTTAAAAACTTCCGATCGTTCCGAAACTCCGTTCGCATTGAATGCTTCGATCTGGAAATAATAGGCATCCGTTCTGTCGGCTCCGGTGAAGAAATATTCATTTTTGCCGTACACCATGATGCTTCCGTACAATTTCTCAGGAGATTTGCCCCAGTAAATTACATATCCGTCGGCATCAGAGTTTTGTTGCCACTTCATCCAGATGCTTCTTCTTTCGCCATATTTTTTAGGATCAGATCTCAACGGAACAAAATTCTGAACTTTTCCCGGCACTGCCCCTGCTCCTTTTCCGAATACCCTGAAACCGCTTAACGCAAATTTTCCGGTCGGCATTTTCAGATTTTCCATTTTCAGGTATCTTGCTTTGGCAGGTTTTTCCAGTTCTACATAATCATGAGGAACATCTTTTGTATTTTTGCTTTTATCTACAATTACATTCCATTTCTTACCATCATTGGAGCCGTAAATCTTATACTGATGCATTTTACCCTGCGTTTTACCCATAAACTCAACATCCTGATCAGCATAATTGATCTGAATGGCATTAATGGTGGAAACCTCTCCTAAATCCGTCTGAAACCATTCTCCCGAATTTCCTGTTTTGGCACTCCAATATGTTTTAATATCTTCATCCACCGCATAATTTGAATGGTAACCTCCTAATGTTGACGAAACCTGAACCGGTTTATTATAATTCAACAACATCCATCCGGCAAAAAGTCCTTTCGAAAAATCCTTTCCCTGGGCATACTGCGGAAGATAGGTCGGATAATCTCCGTACGCCGTGTTACAGTACATCACATCATCCTTATCAAATCCTGCAGGCCAGATTCCCAGCCGTCTTTCAAAATTATTTTTAGTGGAAATAAATATCGTGGAAATATGCCACCAGTTTTTATAGTTGTCCTCAAAAGTGGCACCGTGTCCCGCTCCTCTGGCAAAGCCTCCCGGCTTATACGAAAAAGGATTGTGCTGCTGATACTCGAAGCCTTCCAATGGTTTGTCACTCACATATACTCCATCTGAATAACCGCTGAATTCAGTTGCCGGCGCTCCATACTGCATATAATATTTACCGTTATGCTTGGTCATCCACGCTCCTTCTACAAAAGGTTGAAGGAAAACATTGTCATTGTATTCCCCGAATCTTTCCCAGCCGTGATCTTCAGGCTTCAATCTTACAATCGGCTTTACAAAACCTTCCGACTGCAGGGTATTCACTTTTACTTCCGTTCCTAACAGTGGCCACTCGTTACTGGAACCCCAATACAGATACAGCTTATTTTTGTCTTCATCATAATGAAAAGCAGGATCCCAGGCTCCGACTTTCAGGGTGTCAACGGCAATTTTCCAGTCGTCTTTTGCAGGATTGGTACTTTTCCAGATTGGGAAATCCTGTTCCCACGTTGATCCGAAAACATACAAAGTGTCCTTCATCGCCCAAACGGCCGGCGCATTCAGGTCGTGAATATATTTGTTATCTCTCAGGAATTTCCTTTTCACGAATTTCCAGTCGAGCATATCGTCGCTGTACCAGTATCCTTCCTGATTAGTAGAGAAAAGGAACAGTTTATTTTTAAAATTAACAATCACCGGATCAGCTGTGGCACGGTGTTTTCCCTGTTTTGAAAAAACCTCGAACGGTGTATATCCGTAATCAATATTGATTGGGTTACAAAATGTCTTCTGCTGAGCGTTCATACTGAATATTGCCAACAAAAACATTAATGAAAGAAGATACTTCTGCATTTTCATACGTTTTAACTTTAAAAACAAAAATAGGTAAGTTTTTTGGGTTCTTTAATTGAGTGGTGGAATTTTTTGTAGTGGCCTTGTTGTAAATTTAGTTAGAATCTTCTCGATAATTTAACTTGATTTAAACAAATGAATAAAAAAGCAAGCTCAAATGTAAACTTCCCTGAAAATGTATCCATTTAAAGATAGAGTTTTTGCTTTAAAAAACTTTAAATTTAAATATGAAAAAGAGTAAGTATTCAGAGAGTCAGGTTTTTGGAATTTTGAAAGAACAAGAACTTGGGAAGAGTGTGATAGAAATATGCCGTACTCATGGTATTACACAAGGTACATTTTATCGTTGGAAGAGTAAATATTCTGGGATGGAAAGTTCGGATATTCAAAAGATGCGGGATCTGGAATCCGAAAATTCTAAACTTAAAAAACTTTATGCAGAAAGATGTTTAGAGATTGAAGCTTTAAAAGATGTTCTGTCAAAAAAGTGGTAAAGCCTTCTGGACGGCGTGAAATTGTCAACTTTATCCGGGAGAAATATAATTTCAGTGAGAGGAAAAGTTGTTTAACAATTGGTATCAGCAGGCGCAGCTATCGGTACAAAAGCAGAAAGAACGACGATGAATTAATTGATGCTCTGACCAGACTTTCGCAAGAGCATCCAGGTTATGGTTTTTGGAAGCTATATCATAAACTTAGGAATTTGGGATATATTTGGAATCATAAACGGGTTCATAGGGTTTATGTGGCCTTAAAAATGAGCATTCGCAGAAGGGTAAGAAAAAGACTTCCCACCAGAATCAAAGAAAACATCAATATTCCTCTGGAGCCTGATGAATGTTGGAGTATGGATTTTATGAGCGACAGTTTATATGACGGGAGAAGATTCAGAATATTAAATATTGCTGATGATTATAACCGGGAATTACTGTCTATGGAAATTGATACAAGTATCTGTTCTGCAAGAGTAGTGAGAGTTTTAGAACAGTTAAAACAACAAGGGCGTAAGCCTAAACGCATAAGAGTTGACAATGGCCCTGAGTTTATATCTAAAAATCTTCAGCTATGGGCTCAGGAAAATAAAATAGAGATCCATTATATACAACCAGGGAAACCTACACAAAACAGCCTTATTGAAAGACTGAATAAAAGCTGTAGAAATGAGCTTCTCAATATGTATGTCTTTAAAAATCTACAGGATGCCGAAGAAAAAGCAAATCAGTGGTGGATAGAATATAATTACAACAGACCGCACGAAGCATTAGGAAATATAAGCCCTAAAAAATATAAACAAAAAATGAAAGAATCTATCATTTAGAATGGTCACAAAATTGGGTAGCTTACAGATCCACAACACCCCATCTTCCAATATCCGGCATATAGAATCTCGCCCCATAATTATACATTCCAGTCTCCAGCTGTAGCTCTTTACCATTATACTTATAAGAATACAACCCTCCTAAGTTAGACGTTCCAAAACTACCTGCGATATGGTTCATTCCAAAAGCGTAATAATTGTTGGAAAGAGTCCGGCATAATACCGAACTCTTTCTCTAATAATTATTCTTTTCTAAATTCTTTATATCGACTGTAATCGATTTTTTTTAATTGGAAACAAATTATAATCTCGCCAACCGAAGAATTACTTTTTATCTTTATATCTTGTTAGAATTATAATACCTTTATATTCTTCTTTTTTAGTTGCCTGTAAAATAATAGAATCTTGACTTTTATAAAGAATCTTTCTATTTTGCTTAATAAAATATCCTGTAGTAAGATTTTTTTGGGATTCAATACTTACAATCGAATCATTTATTATATACCATTTCTCAGGGTTATATAAATCATCTTTTGGAATTTTCTCAAGCTTTCCTGTTGATCTTACATTGATGTATTGATATTCATTACCATTAGGAAAAAATTCATATACTCTATACGGATAAAAGTCATGCTGTCCATCAATGGAATAATAATTCCATTTCTTTCCTTGTTTTCCAGAAAAGAGTGATATTAATTCTTCTTTTTTTTCGCCTTGGCACGAAAGAAGTAATAACGTTAAAAGTAAATTAATTTTCAGGGGTCTTAAGATCTTCATAGTTAGTAGTTCTTGTAATATTACCTATAGTTGTTGTTATTGTTGCACCATTACCTGCTGTGCTAACGGAAACATTAACACCACCAGAGTTTTCGTTATTAAACCGTTCTAAAAGATTATTAAAATCCTTACCATAAGAAGCTTCTTTGTTATTAGCATTCAATACATGATTGACAAATGAACCAGCTTGTCCGAATCTAAAATCCATTGAAGTTTTTCCAAAGTCTGAATTTATAGCTTGATTTAAATATACTTCAGAATGTTTCTCGAAAGTATAAGCTCCCGTTATTTTTTCATTTTTATGTCCAAGGCTTCCTCCTTCATGATCAAGCACGGATCTAATATTATAAGCATTGTTAAATGTTCCATTATCAAGTTTTATACTAT
This sequence comes from Chryseobacterium lineare, assembly GCF_977014045.1. Taxonomy (NCBI): domain Bacteria; kingdom Pseudomonadati; phylum Bacteroidota; class Flavobacteriia; order Flavobacteriales; family Weeksellaceae; genus Chryseobacterium; species Chryseobacterium lineare. Next base: position 2,852,636 of record NZ_CDRNIQ010000001.1, read on the forward strand.
TGAAGAAAATGTTTTTTGAAGATGGATCGTAATGACCAAGCGTATTTTGACCCAACTTTTTAACGAGAACTTGTCCAGATATCCCTTTTTCATTTCCATAATGTGATAAAATATTTGATACGGCTTTTATTGTTCCTCGACTGTTATAATCTAAAGCTGATACTTTTAAAGCTCCTGTATTACCTTTTAATTGAGACAATTTTGTTGCTGTACTATTGATATGTACAATAACATTATTAGTTTTTTTATTATCTGTACCAATATATCGTCCATATTTGTTAAAATGATCATCTGTAGGAGCCATTCCATCCGGATCAATAAATCTGATTGGATTATCAAATGCATAAGTATAAGGTGACCATCTTCTCATCTTCTCTGCCAGCGGATCCACCACACCCCATCGTCCAATATCCGGCATATAGAATCTCGCCCCATAATCATACATCCCCGTTTCTTGTAGCTCTTTACCATTGTATTTGTAAGAATACAACCCTCCTAAGTTAGACGTTCCAAAACTACCTGCGATATGATTCATTCCAAAAGCGTAATAATTGTTTGTATCCTTTATTTCCAGTGCGCCACTGCTGTTTTTAGCATAGCTCACCCTGGCATTTCCCAAATGATCTCTGTACTGGTAAATATAGCGGTTTTCCGTGAAACTGTAAAACCCTTCTGCGGTCGGTACAAAATCAAGCTTCCATGTCGGCGTTAATGTACCCGGAGTGATCGGATCAACAATGATTGGACCTTTAAAAGCTTCTTTTTCATAAGCCACACTCGTCCGGCACCAGAGACACTGGGTAACCTCTGAATAACTATATTGAAAACCATCCAGATAATCCGTAATGTTAGTAGTAATCGTAGGATTTGCTTTGCTCCCGCCACTGCTATACGTTTTGCGGACTTTAGTTCCATCTGCCCTGTACAAATAGTCTAAGCCGAAACTCGTAGAAGTTCCGCTAAAGGGATTCGCTTGAGTAATGGAATAAGAATCAGGTAAATTTAAATGATTGTAAGTAATCCCCTGAATTCCTTTGTCCTTCATAGTAATCATGCTTCCATTCAGATTATAATCAATAAGATTATTTCCTCCCTCATAGCCGGTATCATTTAATGCATTCTCAGTGATTTTATCAAGACGGTTTCCTGTGTATTGATAATCAAGATCATCCACCTTTGTTGCTGTAGGAGAATAGACCTGCGGGGCATAGCGTTTCAGGTTTGAGATATTTCCATTTAGATCATACGTTAGATACTCATCAAAGTTACCACTGATCCCGGTGCTTGGCTCTTTATAGAAAGCATTGGTTAGCCTGTTGATTTTATCATAGGTATAGTCGTATCTTTTTAAAAGATTTTCAGAACCATTATTCCAGTCGATCTCCGCAATATTTCCATTAAATCTTCCGGGAGTAATATTTGCATTTTCCGGATTGTTGTATTTTATTTCATATCCAAATAATTTTCCATTAAGATTTACCGGATCGTTGATCTTGGTCATCCATCCTCTGATATTATAGCTATAGCTGATGTCCTGAAGTGGCGTTGATGGAGATACTCCCCCGACTTTCTTTCCGGAAAGCTGGGACAGTTCATTATAAGTGTTCTGCGCTAAATATTCCACAGGATTACTGTCCACCTGATGCGTATGGGTCAATAATCTGTTCTGAGAATCATAGGTGAAGTTTTCGGTAATGACTTTGTCGGTATCGGTATCCAATCGTTTGTGGCGGGTGATGCTCTGCTGAGCCACTCCCGCAAAATCAAGCCTGGATTCTACTTTTGTTCTTCCACCTAAATGATTGATCGAGTAACTTCCGATGGTTCGCCCTTTTTTGTCGTAGTAGGTGTAGTTTTTCGTCCAGTTATTGTCCTCAATGTTTTTCACCAGGCTCATTACCGGAAGGCTTTTAGTACTTAATCCTTCTGCCGTTGGAGTATCGGTCAGTGTGTCTTCTCCCAGAATGTTTGTCGGAAAAGAAGGGTTAAAACTGTAAGCAGGATAAGTGTCGTAATAATTGACAGACAACAAAACATAATTAGTCTGTGGATAGGCTGAACTGGTGGTGTAATACACATCCATTCCTGTATTGTTGAAACTTGATGCTGTTCTTATTTCATTATTAGAACCTACTCCTTCTACGGCTACTACCTGTTGGGCTCTGCCCGGCGGACTGTCCAAAATACCGGTATAGATAGGTCTGGAAAACTGATCGTATTTCGTGAAAAGCCATTTTCCCTGGCCTTCCAGCACAGTATCACGAGTAAGAACCAGCCTGTCCTGTTTATCATACACCATATATTCCCAGCCTTTTCCGGGAAGCTTCTTTTCTACCAGACGACCTCTGCCATCGTATCTGTATTGGTAACAGAGATTTTCTAAGTCGGAGAGTGATAGCGTGGTAGTGTTTGAGGCTAAAGGAGGAATGACAAAAGCCAGCTGGTTGTATTCATTATACACGTAATAGGTGTCGGCTTTTTCCGTGTCACCAAGCATTTTCCTCACTAACAGAACCTGTCCTTCTCCATTCTTAAATTCAATGGTCTGGTTGCCATCTTCATCCGTTACCGTGTTTTTGTAAAGTTGAGCTGCCAGATAGTTTGTACTCTGGCTGATCTGTGAACTGGTAGCCCCATTTACCCAGGTGGTTACCACAGTGTATTTTTTAACCGCATCTTCAACAGTATTGGCATCGTAGCCAAACTGCACAGGTTTATCGTTCCAGGCAGTGCCTACCTGTTTCTGTTGCAGAATCCTGTCCAGCGGAGAGTTTTCCAGGATTTTCTCTGCAAAGATTTTCTCCGAACCGTAAAGATTGGGCTGGGTGGCATTACTCAAAGGTGACGTATAAATGGCTCCGTTTTGTGTCCCTTGCTGGGGTACCGGAAGGTAGTCTTTTACCTGTCTTCCAAAGCCGTCGTATTCGATATAGGTTACTACATCTTTGCCCTGCGGGGAAGCTTTGACATTCACTACCTGCTTGGGTCTTCCCAAACCATCGAAATACTGGACGGTTTCTGAGGTTTTCGTAGGAGTGGTTCCGTTATAATCTAAATACGTTTTGCTGTAAATGTAATTTTCTGTGGTACTTGATTGGTTCTGGGCATGAGAAAACCCGGACAACAGCAAAGCGCCTATGGGGATTAATATTTTTTTCATCGGTATTAGTTTTTGTAGTTGTATTTGAATTCTTTTAAGAGCTTTCCGGTCTGGCTGCCTTCTCTGATCTCCATTAATCTGTTAGCAGAATCATACAAATAGACTTCTCTTATTCCTGAAGGAGGCGTGATGCTTCTTACTCCAATTAAAGGATCGTAAGTATAGGTGGTAATCTGGTAACCTGCCATACTGCTGTCTTTTCTGAAATTGTCTAACGCGGTTAAGATTGCTGTCTCATCATTTCCGGGAACTGCAGAAGCATCGGTGTCTGAAGCGGAAATAATGGCCGCTGCCAAACTGCTTACCTGTGTATAGGTAGCTCCTACAACTTTGGCAATAGGCTGAGTGTTATTATAGCCCCAGATTATTGCTGTTGAAATGCCATTTTTCGTTGTGTACTGCTGAATATTGCCTTTGTTATCGTATTTGTCGTAGGTAACTTCTGTTGTCGAAGAAGTTGCGTTTTGAAGATCATACGACAAAACGGAAGTGGGAAGTACTAGATTTCCAGTCTGAGTGGTAGGTAATGACGTTGGATAAATGGTTTCGGTTTTACTCAAAGTTTTGGTTGTGTTTCCCATTGTCTTGGTCGTGGTTGTTTCCAATGGAATACCGATCATGTTTCTATCAATCATTAACTGATTGTTCTTTTCATGAGCGTATTGATAGATAGTCTCATTCGTTACTCCATCGGAGGTGGTAGATTTCTTTTTTGTTAATTGATAATGATCAGGATTGTTGTAGAAGAACTCACTTTTTGTAATAATATTATCCTTTGTTACTTCTTCTTTTTGCAAAAAAAGATTGTTTGTAAACAATTCATAACTTCCTCCTACACCGTTGATACTTTTAGAATCAACTAATGCCAGTTCCATTGTACAGTTGGATGTAGGAATCCATTTTGTGTAGAAATTAAGACTGCTTGTGTCAATTCCTTTAACAAACTTAGTATTGGGATGATAACCATAATCATACGTTTTTGAAATGTTGGCAGCATTCTCAACTCTCAAATTACCAGACTCCCACTGTCTTGACTGTGGTTCACTCGGAAAGTGAAAATAAGGCTCTACAAAACTATATTTATATTGATGGTTAATTATCTGATTAGTTTGTGGATTTACTTCCTTTTCTTCAACATTGGTATAAGTGATATAATTGCCTAAATCAATTAACGGGAAATAACTGGAAGACGAAAAATTTAATGCATAGCCATCATATAAATTGTATAGACCACAAGGAGGACTACCGCTAACATCTTTGTAAGCAGCATATTTAGCCTCTTTTATTTCCATATGATTAGGATAGGAATAAAAATAACCTGACGATAAATTAGGCTTATCCGGTCTTGTGTACGAGTATGATTTCTTTAATTCCAGATTATTATTTTTATCATAGGTCAAAATTTCTTTAACTCTTAGTCCTCCGAAATAGTAATTATCCGGATCTTTTTTTGACTGATAGGTCATTTCGATAGACCAATCGGGAATTGGGAGATTATTATTCATATAATAATTGTATTCTTGCTTTTTAACTTTTACATGAACTTCATAATTACCCGGATTTAAATCTAAAATATAAGTATCAACTCCCAGTGTTCTGTCTACAGGAAATACATATGAGTTGGTATTAAGATTGTAAATATTAAACCGTGAACAGTCAATATTACCTCCGAATTCATTCATTGGCTGACAATCTCCTGCTTTGGAAACATAATCGATTCCCCAGCTTTTCATAAAGGCTTGGGTTAATGTCAGTTTTTTCTTAAAAATGAAATAGGTTGCATTTTGAGAAGTTGTTTCATAGTCTAATGCAGAGGTATAGACAGTTATCTTATCCGAAGCATCCATAATGGATAGATCAAGACTGTCTCTTTTATAAGATGTCCTGTTATTTTCAAAGTTGTAAATCGAGTACCCGCCTGTAGGATAGATAATCTTTTTCAACATATTTGCTTGTGTAAAGTCTGGATTTATTATTCTGTTTGCCCCTAAATTTCTGTGATGAGTAACTTGAATTCCATATTGATTCAGATATTGCGGATCAATAACCATGTTTGGGATCAAATTCCTGTTCTGTTGACCGTTATAGTATCCCCAGTAATCCTGAGCAAAAGAATTTCGATTCGGAAGGTTTACATCCGTATTATATTCAAGTGTATAGCTGTTGATTTTAGTCAAATTTTTATCATTGTAAATAACCTGATCCAGTTTCAGCCTTTTTGAAAGTTCGCTCATATCCAATCCCTGACCACAACCATACTGCATAGCCACATAATTATCAGTGGCATTGAAGTAGGAAAAATTGAATTTTACCTGATTTTGCAAAATATTATAGGAATATACATCCACTGAATTAATCAAACTGCTGTATTTCAAATCCTGTCTTACAGATCCTTTTGTAAATACAATTTTTACATTATCAGAAATAATATTGTCAATAACACTATTTTTTCCTACAGTTCCAGTTAGTGTATAAGAGGTATTGTATTCCGCTTTAAGACCATTAACCAATTGCAGATTTGCAGTCATTGTATTATTATAACAATGATTAGCCTGATTGAAATTTTCGTTTCTGTAATTAAAATAGATAAAATTATTGTTTACCGTTTTAATTTTAGTGAGTTTCCATGAAGTAATAGCATAGTCATACACCTGCATATCTTCTGCCGGAAGTGACCCGTTTTCAGGATCATAACCGTAATACTTCATCTTGCTATTGTCATATGCTCCATTTTCACCGAAATAATAAATTGTTCCGTCCGTATCGATCACCTGCCAATAATCCACACCCTGACCGTATGGAGAAATGATTTTAAGATCTGATAGAGGATAAGTAATAATATTATTTTGATTATTAGGCTGATCCTGAGCAAACATAAACTGAACGCTTTTTCCATTAGGAAGTGAAATATTATATAAATCAGGTTCATAATCAACAACAGATGTTCCGCCTGCTCCACTCATCGAATTTTGTAAAGTGGTCTGTGTTGCATTTGCTGCTTTTTTATCGGTATAGATGTATCCATTAGGCTCATTTTCATCCTTTAACCCTCTTACATTCCTTGTGATTTCTCCTAATCCGTTTAAATTCCAGCCCAATCCAAATGCGGTAGCAATTTCGTTAACTTTGATTCCTTTAGCATGATACGAAAGGCTTAAATTCAAATTGATATCATCTTTTGTATAACTGTAAATAGGAATTGATATTTGAGGTAATCCTGAAGCATAAGAAACGGGAGTTTCCGTATATTTTAGCATTTGATAAGCTTGTGGACTTACAATACTTGGAATTCTTATCTTATGTTCATTCTGAGCTGTTAATGAATAAAAAGTTGTTATTAACAATAAAAGTATTATTTTTCTCATAGGTGTTTTATTTTTTAATAATTTTCGCACTTGCCGTTTTATTATCATTTATTTTCACCCTCACCAGATACGCCCCCTGAACCAGAGACTGCGTATTAATCTTTGTCACTTTATTCTTTGTTTTTACACTCTGCAGCTGTCTTCCACCCATATCATACATCACAATATCCGCTTCCTTGAAATCAAATCCTATCTCGACATAAGCATAATCTGATACCGGATTTGGATAAATCTTAATATCCTGCTTCTCGATCAGCTGATCAATCTGCTTGTCTCCCAGCTTTACAATCTTCCAGTTTTCTTTTCCCAATTCTTCAGCACTCGTTCCGGCCAGTACAATCGAACCATCTCTGTTTAGGTTAATATCTGAAAGTCTCTCTTCTCTTTGTCTCTTGTCTCCAATGACATGCTTTCTCCACTGCTCATTTCCGTTTTGATCCAAATAAAGCATCCAGAAAGTTTCATCGTCACTTTCAATCCGTCCTTCTGCTTGAGTATAACCGCCCAGCAAAATCCCTTTGGTCAGGTTGCCAGATTCCCCTCCTTTGGAGGGACCAGGGGAGGATATCACACTCATCCCCATCAATACATCCCTGTTTTTAAAATTGTAAGACTTCTGCCATATTTCTTCGCCTCTTTCATTAAGGGAGATCAGCCAAAGATCTGTTCCTTCTTCAATCCCTACCGTTTTATTTCCTGATCTTTCCGATCTTGATTCACCCCCGATTAAGTAGCCTGTGGAAGTCAAAGCCAGCGTTCTCAAATGGTCGTCTCCTGTTCCTCCGAAATTCTTTTCCCACTCAACTTTCCCATCTTTATTCAGCTTGATGATCCAGTAATCGCCCTCGCCAAAATTGTTGGTAGACTTTGCATAACCGGAAAGTGATTTTGAATTTTGGGTTGAAGCGTCTTGCTCCCCTCCTTTGGAGGGGTTGGGGGAGGATGCACTTCTCGAATACACGCCCAACAATGCTCCGCCGTCTTTCGTCGGAATCATTCTCTCCACCTCATCCAATCCTTTTCCGCCCAAAACCAGGTGTGATAATTCTTTTCCGTTTTTATCCAGCCGTACCACCAGAACATCTTTAGAACCATAGCCTGCTGTTCCCATCCCTTCGGCTCCGCTCAGGGAACGCGGATCCGTTGATTGGCCTGTTGCCTGAGCGGAGCCGAAGGCAACATTCCCCGCCACAAAAAATCCCATATCCGTGGTCTGAATCACCGCTCTGGCTTCTTCATCTGAAGCACCACCAATGGTTTTCTGCCACAATTCATCCCCAAATTCATTAATTCTTATCAACCAGATATCCGAACCTCCTTTGGAATCCTCTTTTTTATCTAAGCCTTTCGAACTGAAACTCGTTCCAGCAAGAAGAAATCCACCTTCCTGTGTATTTACCGTAGCCGATAAAAAATCATGGTTCTGCCCAGAGAAATACTTTTCCCAGACTTCTTCACCCTGCTGGTTTAATTTTATCAAATGATAGTCGTAACCGTTGTTCTGTTTTTGGTTGATGGTTGACGGTTGATTGTTGTTGGACTTAATAGAGCTTCCGGTTATCAGATATTGCTGATCGATGGTTGTGGTGATCTGGGAAAGAAAATCCTGTGTTGCAGATTTGATGTCTTTCTGCCAGACTACTTCCTGGGCCTGAATAGCCAAGGCAGAGCATAAGAATAATGCTCCTGAGTAGATCTTATTCATACTTAGTGTCTATTTTGAGTTGTTATTAATTATTAATTTTTCAATCGTTGCAAAAATATTCTTTTTATCTCACGCCGAAAAGATATAGAATGTCAATTGTATGTGAATATTATCATCCTATCATTTAAAACCGTTTTGTATTTTGATTCATTTTCGTCCCTTCAAGTAGATTTTGAAAATCATATTGAGAAGTTAGATTACCGGTCGGTAATATTGATGAGTTCTCGATACATTTTCTCCGCTTTGCTCCAAAAAATACTCGAACAGACGGAAATATTTGTATTGTACAATTAACGCACACATCACTTCGAGTAGATTTTGAAAATCATATTGAGAAGTTAAACTCCAAGTCGGCCGTACTCAAAAGTTCTCGATACATTTTCTCCGCTTTGCTCCAAAAAATACTCGAACAGACGGAAACATTTGTATTGTGCAATTAACGCACACGTCACTTCGAGTAGCTTTGAAAAAGCGTATCGAGAAGTTACATTCCCAGACGACCGTACTCAAAAGTTCTCGATACATTTTTTCTTCACTTTGTTACGAAAAAACACTCGAACAGACGGAAACATTTGTATTGTACAATTAACGCACACGTCACTTCGAGTAGATTTGAAAAAGCGTATCGAGAAGTTACATTCCCAGACGACCGTACTCAAAAGTTCTCGATACATTTTTTCTTCACTTTGTTACGAAAAAAACACTTGAATTGACGAACCCAATACCAAAATTTTGCAAAATGCATAATTAGTTATTATTTAAATCTAATATTCATTATTTTCTGAAGCGAAGGTATTGCTGTACTGCGACAAAACCTGTCGTGTTATATCATGAAACCGGCTTTAAGAAAAAACATAAGCTTAGCAGATTCATTTTCAGATATCTGTAAGCTTATGCTGAAAAAAAATCACATGTTAAATCTCCCATTTAAGATTCTCCTTTCGAAGAAGAATCTGTACTGCCGTTTCTTTTTGCGGCATGAAGCATCGGAAGAATGTGGTCAATCGTGTACTCCGAGGCTTTTTGCTCACCGCTGAAAATAATCTTTCCCAGCTGAGCAACTTCGCTGATGTACTGGTAAAGCTCCTTGTACAGGTGATTGTTCGTCGACGTAAATGTCTTACGCTGCTGCTGAAAAGCGGTCTGCTCATTACTTTTCGCGGTAATCGCCGTGAAGGCATCTTCCAGGGTGGTTAGCATATCGGCTTTCATTCCCTTGGCCTGTAATAATGCTGATTGTGCAGAAACGATTTGCTTCAGGGAATTAAGCGACATTAATGCCCCTTCAAAGTTTCTTTTTTTGATTTTTTTCAGCACATCTGTGGCGAGAGATGTTTTTACATTCGCCTTTTTAATGGCCATGTTGAGAATCTTCAAAGGTTTGCTGAGCTGATTTCCCAGGATGTAAAGATCTTCAGTAGTCTGCTTTTGCTGCACAAGCACCAGGTCAGCAGCCTCTTTGGCACGCACCTCATCTGTTTTGCTTTGCATGGCCTGCAGGTAACCGGAATTGAATAAATGATTCTCCGCTTCGAATAAAGACAAATCCCTACTTAAGCTTCTGAGTAATGCATCCGACATCGGAACATACTCTTCTTTTTGTAATTTCATAAATTGTATTTTTTTAAAATCGGGATAAAAATATATATTTTTTTGCAGTTTCTAAAATTTTTACCAATTTTTTTCACCATCCTTGGGATTATCTGATCCTGTCAGTATCATGCCTCATTTCCTGAACTTTTTGTCTTTTATCTTTTTCTTGAGTATAATTCCACTTACCTTGAGTATAACTCCACTGACCTCGGGTATAAGTCTACTGACCCTGAGTATGGGTCTACTGACCTCGGGTATAGCTCTACTTACCTTGAGTATGAGTCTACTGACCTTGGGTATGAGTCTACTTACCTCGGGTATAAGTTTAGTGACCTTGAGTATAGCCTTACTAACCTCGGGTAAAACTCTACTTACCTTGAGTATAAGTCTACTGACCCTGGGTATAGCTCTACTTCCTTCCATTTTTATTCTGATTTCGTAGATCTGAAATAAAAAAACTGACCTTGTTTCCAAGGCCAGATTATGATTAATGGCTAATGTTCTGTACCGTTTTTAAATTATAAAATGCTTTAGCCAAGATGTATTTTAAATTTTGGCTAAAGCCTGACATTCTTTTGCCTATTAAGATTGGGCTAAAGCCCAATCCTATTGATGCGGCAGTGTTTCTGTTATCCCGAACCTAAATCATTAAGTTCAGGAAACAGCTACGGCAACAGTTACACTTCCTATATTGTCCCTTAAGCCTTCGCCATATAATCCTTTTAAATCATCATTGATACAAAGCCAGAGCTGTCCGCTTGTCTGGCTGGTTCCGTTGTAACTATCCCCCACAAGAAATGCGTTATCAGATCCGTCTCCAACAGGCTGTTCACCTATAAATCCGCACAAAGCTCCCATGTTTGCTCCAAGCAGGGTGTATCCGGGCTGGTCTACTATAATCCCCGAAAATCCGTTAGCATCATACAATTCGCGATGGTCTGTATTAGGATCAGCTGTCCATAAGCCGTTTTGGTAATCAATTGAAATGGTATCGCCCGGCACTATTGTTAAACCTGTGTTTTGCCATGTCTGGTTTGCTTCAACTGTTACATTCATGGTCTTTTCTATTACCCAAACTTTTGCCCAATTTACCTGGTAAACCCATGTTGTGCCGGGAGCAGCGGTAGGTTGTAAATTAGAATTATAAGCCCAGACCCAGCCGGAATCGGGAACCCAGAAATTAAGAACCAGACTCATATCGGATTGCGGAACATTGGTTTCTGTGTAAAAAGGAGTGGGATTTTTATCTTTATTGATGTACCATTTTACGCCTTCTTCCGACCATTCTATACGCAGGACTACTGTTCCTGACAAGCTTGGCGGAGTGGGATTACTTACCACCTGGTCAAAATTATTCATGCTGCCATCCGTAACCACATATACGTTGGTATTAATTTGCTCCCCTTTGTCTTTCCAATAGTTGGATGAAATTTCAAAATCGATTTCATCATGTAAAAACGGACTTGAGGATATTAAATTATAGGCAAATAATGCCGCAACTACACCACCGGGAGCTGCTCCTTCGCCCAATATTGGTAAAATGACTTCCGCTTCAAAAGCAACACTATTGTAGGAAGCAAGACCCCATTTTTGAATGGTGCCTATTTGTGCGCCAAGGAAGGTCGTGTTGTTGGAATTGTTCGGATCATTGGTGCCCAGGTATAATTGTGCTACACTATTAATGACGGGTACATATCCATCTGGGCCAGGATAGTCGACCGGATTACGGATATTGGTTCGTCCGAAAAAGTCGGGGTTGTTGTTTTGTTGCCATTGCGGACTTTCCCAAACGGTACGGTCTACATCATTCCCATCTGTGAATGTGAAATACTCTAATAAAACCCAATTGCTTTGGGTTTCTGGTTTTGTTACTGTTTTCATGGTTGTTTTGGTTTTTTAGTTTTGGTTAAAGAGTTCTTTATATTTTATTGTAGCTTTTAAACAAAATATCAGCGATAAATACAGGTCTGGCATACTGAAAATAGTCCAGATACAATAGATTGGAAAAATAGCCAAATTGATTAGGTTGTCTTTGTGACATCATTTTCCTTCCTAATACTCTATTGGCATCCTGCGCATAAGACCACACAGCCGTTACTGGTGTAAGTGTCCAGGAAAGCAGGAATAAATCACATGGAACCTGTGGATCGTTTTTACATTTTCCATTAAAATTTCTAAGTTTCTCGAATTGGTCATTCTCCATTTTTGCTAAATCTGTTGTATCAGAATATTGATCAAAAACGGTAAGATTTCCTTTTGCCGGAGAACCGGAATTCCAGTCTCTGTAGACCCAATAGCCTGCTTCAGGATAATCTATCGCCCAATCTCCGTCAACCACTATTAAAACAGCTCCTTTACCGGCATTTAAATAAGCACCCATAGACACATCCGCTAATCTGGAAACACCTTGTGGCAAAGTTTTAAAAAGCCAGTTCCCTAAATATGAATTGATAAGATTTCTCATATTCTGATAACTCGCTTGTGAGAAATCATCAAAGTGAGAGAACTTTAAGATGGCTAGTTCCTGATGACCTTCATCAAAGAATTGTTTTATATTCTTTAACACAGAATCCAGCGAAGGCCCATAGACGATTCCATGACGTATATTTAAGTTGCCATCCAACCTTAAGTCAAAATATCTTGAACCTCCGCTTAGTTGTTCATACAAGTTCAGATCCTGTGTTCTTCCTGCCAGCCCTCCAGCGTACATTCCTGTATCATGGGTAGCGGGAAGCACCATTTTTTTCAACGGCAAATTGCTGATAACCGGCAACAGATTTTTCATAAAGTTCGCAGTGTCCATCACTTTACTATTGGAATACCATAATTGATACATACTTCCTTCATGAACCTGAACAGCTACGTTACCATTAAGAGATACACCTACTTGCGGATTGGCACCGGAATCAAAATTAGAAGAACCTCCCCAGGTAATTTCGTTTCCATTCACTTTTCCTACAAGCTGCCATAAACCTGTTAATCCTTGTGACTCATGAACCTCTACGACTGTCCCATCGTTTGTAAGGCCAACGCTCGGCGCTATACCATCCTGATATTCATGTGCACTTCCCCAGGTAATGCTTTTACCGTTAATTCTACCTACTCTGCACCAAAGTTTATTGTACGCCTGAGACTTATGAACCTCAACTACTAAACCATCATTATTAATACTTACAGACGGGGTTACTCCGTCATCATATTTATGACTGTCTCCCCATTCTATTTTTTTGCCTTTGATCTGACCAACCCGATAATACAATGAATCATACGACTGGGATTTGTGTACTTCCACAACTACTCCCTGGTCATTAACAGATACTGAGGGCTGTCTGCCACTGTCATACTTTTCATCTCCGCCCCAATCTATGGTATCTCCATTGATGGTTCCTACTTTGTAGTACATACTATTGGTAAAAGCATTACTCGTTTCATGTACTTCTACAACTACGTTGTTGCTATTGACCGCTACGGAAGGATGATAGCCACTGCTGTATTTATGGCTTGCCCCCCAGTTGATGGTAGCTCCATTCATACTTCCTACGTGGTACCACATATCAGAAGAAGCTTCTGAGTTGTGTACCTCTACTGCAAACTGACTGTTGGCAGCAACATTGCAATTACGTCCAGAATCATACTGTTCTGCTAATCCAAATTGAATTGTGTTCATGGTAATTTAGTTTTTTGGTTGATTGTTTTTTATGTTATGTTTTAAAAATTACAGTTTTAGTTCAGGGATTGACGAAACGATATCTGCGCTTAAGATCAATGTCAATCCAAATTTACGCACTGCATCAATGCCATCCTTACAACCTGCGCCAATCATATTTTCTATTTAAGATACAATTCGGTTATTAATACCATATATATCAGAATATTATACCACATTTTTTTTGTATGGGCGAATAATTTTCATACATTTATAAAAAACTACCATGAAAATCAACTCACTATTAGATATCTATAGAGAGAAACTCCTCATTCAGAGATACAGCCTGTCTTCGGTTAAAAATTACTGCAGTGCTGTTCAGCATTTTCTTACGATTTCTTCCGCAAGGTATTCTGATGCGGAAGCCATATCGCTGGCCTATATTGAGAATTTTGTGTTATGGAAAAAAAATGTACACAAAGTTTCTGCATCTCATCAGACGATTATCCTTTCCAGCATTGTTAAATTTTATAAACTGCTGTATAATAAGAATCTTAATCTGAGACATCTTTTCCCAAAACGGTATGAATCAACACTGCCAAAGTTTCTTACTAAACAAGAAATGAAGAAGTTGTTGGATTCCACAAAAAACCTAAAGCACAAAACCATTCTCACCACGATCTACGCCTGCGGCCTGAGACTCAGCGAAGCATTGGAACTGAAAATCTCAGACATCCAATTTGCTGATGCTCTAGTTCTGATAAGACATTCAAAAGGTAAGAAGGACAGGGTGGTCAGTCTGTCTCCGAAACTCATCGAGCTTCTGAGGTTATACCACAGAGAATACAGCCCCGGGGAATATCTTTTTGAAGGGCAATCCGGCGGGCCCTATTCCAAAAGAAGTGTACAGCAGATTCTCAAAAATGCATTGAGGGACGCGCATATTATTTCTGATGCCACCGTTCATACCCTCAGACATTCTTATGCCACCCATCTTCTGGAAAACGGAACAGATATCAGAATTGTAAAAGATTTACTGGGACACACGAATATCAAAACCACAGAAATATACACCCATGTTACGGATGTCAGTAAAATCAAAATCAAAAGTCCTTTAGAATCTTTATAATCCTGATTTAATTTATAATATTAAAAAATCTGACCCCTGTTTCCAAAGTCAGATTAATTTATTCATTAAAGGTGATCACTATTTGATCGGATCTTATTTTTTCGGCAGGAAAACTTCTGCCAACATACAGCGTGCGCTTCCGCCACCATTTACTTCAATAGTATTGAGATCTGAATAAATAATTTCACAGTATTTTTCTATTGCAGCAAGCTGGTCAAGATGTAAAGATTTATAGGCGGTTTCGCTCATTACTAGAAATTTGTCACCTTCTTTATTCTGAACCTGAAGCATATTTCCTGCAAACTGCTGCATCTGCTCTTCAGAAATTTCGATGATTTCTTTGCCCGAATTTTTAATGGTTTCGATTACCTTATTTCTTTCCAGTTCATCATCAATACAATCAAGGCAGATCACAACAAACTTATCGGCGACACACATCATCACATTGGTGTGGTAGATCGGAAGCCTTTCTTCTCCTACTGTCTGGAACGAATGAAAAACAACCGGAGTAAATCCGTATTTCTCACAAAATTCTCTGAAGAGATTTTCATCCAATCTCAATGATACGGATCCGTAAGCAATTTTATTATCGTGGTCGAAGATCATACTTCCGGTTCCTTCCAGAAAATGTCCCTGTGTTTCAGGGAAAGACCAGTCGTCGATTTCAGCAACTTCGAATCCCTGCTCTTTGATGGTTTCGATAATATCATCACGTCTTTCTACTCTTCTGTTGGAAGCGAACATCGGATATAAAACTACTTTCCCATCTTTATGGAAACTTACCCAGTTGTTCGGGAAAATAGAATCCGGAGTATGTGGATCCAATGTATCTTTTATGGTGATTACATTAATTCCTTTGCTTCTCAGTTTTTCCACGAACATTTTAAATTCCGATAAAGCTTTAAACTGAATATCAAAACCTTTCTGCTCAGTCTGGAAGTAGTTGTTTTTTGCGGTTTCTTCGTTAAAGCCAAATGCAATCGGCTCTATCATTAATACGGTATCTGTTGTCTGCATAATTTTAGTTTGTGGTTGATGGGTTTGAGAGTCTGAGTGTTTTAGTGTTTTAGTGTTTTAGTGTTTTAGTGTTTTAGTGTTTTAGTGTTTTAGTGCAAATTTATTTACTATTCATTTGTTGTAGAAAATGTACACCAGCTTTTTGCTTGACTCATCATATTCACCAACTTTCCTATTATCTGGTTGTACTGATTGTTTAAAATAATAAATTGATCTTCATTTATATAATTACATTTTCTGGCAAATAATAACCATGTCTGAGTTTCTCTTGCTTCGCCCTCTGAATCTGTAATTTTGGAAATAAAAGATTTTTCATATCTCCTTTTACCCCAGGCTTCACTAATGTTGGCCGAAACCGACCGTGAAGATCTTCTGATCTGATCTGTAAGGGAATAAAGCTCTTCTTTAGGGAAAATTTTTGAAATCTCATAGATTTCCATTGCGGCTTCAATAGATTTCTGATAAACCTTTAGATCCTGATAAAATTTTATAGTAGGCATAATCATTTGTATTTAATTTTAAAAATATAAAACTTTTTAAACAAACACAACTCTGTTACCCTAAAACCCTCAGACTCTAAAACTCTACCACTCAAACATTATCACTCTCTCACAAGCGGCATTGTAGAACATCTCAGCAATCCTCCCATTTTAGAAATCTCGCGATACGGAATTTCTTCTACGGTCATTCCCCATTCGTTTTTAAGGTGGCTATTCATTCTGGTAAAAGTTTTATCAGAAACGACTACTTCAGGGGAGATCGAGAAAATATTCGGAAACATTTCAAACATTTCTTCTGATGTTACATGGAAGCAGTTTTCTTCGCCGAAAATATCAATGATGAGGCGGTAATCACTTTCATCCACAAAGCCATCCTTATAGATAATGCATTTATCTTTACCGATCGGGTTGAACGTGCAATCAAGGTGTAAAATACCCTCATAAGGAATTTTATCATTTTTCTTTAATTCAAGATCGATAATTCTTTTTTTAGGAAAGTATTCTTTAAGAATTTCAATCGCATATTCGTTGGTCCTGGCGGTTTTATAGCTTCTGTAATCTTCGCTGAAGCAGGTCCCGATGAATAAGAAATCATCCCATACAATGACATCTCCTCCTTCAATATGGGCAGTTTCCGGGAGATTGATTATTTTCCGCCATTCTACTTTTTCAAAAATATTTCTGTACGCATCCTGTTCATCCGCTCTGTCTGCAATAACATTGGAGATAATCATTTTATCATCTATCACAAACGCAACATCTCTAGCGAAAACCTGATTGTAATCTTCGATAATGCTTGGCCTCAGCACTTCGACATCATATTTCTTGAGTACTGCTTCAAAAGCATCCATTTCACTGATGATATCTGATTCCTTCGGATATATATTGTTTTGGATGGAATAATATGACTTAGCATCGTAGCTTTCCTCAAGTGTAGGAATCCCTCCCATTGAATTAGGTTGTCCCAAAACCACTGATTTCAGCCTTCCTGTTTCGTTTTTAATATTTAGATTCATAAAGATTTATGCAATGCTACAAATATAAGTAAAGGTCTGTATCTGGGAAACTTTTGAAGCGTTTTTAAAGGCAGGCCGCAATATTAATCTGGAAAATATTCTTATTACAGTTTTTTACTCGAGTCAATCAATAGACTAAAATAATTGTTTGCTTAGTTAATGGATTTTCACAGATATTTTTTTAATCAATAATTTTTATTTTTTTTTAAATAGCATTCAATTTAATTTCCTATATTAGTGATATATTAATCAACCTAAATCATTAAAAATCAATCATCAAAATCATTACATTATGAAAACAAAAAATCCTGTGCTAAAAAAAGCACAAAAACTTGGGAGAGATCAGCAAAAATCTATTATTGGAGGAGCATCGGCGGCGAGACGCTGTTGCGAGTTTGACTTTGAAACCGGAGCATGTACTCTTTGGACGTGTGACAGATGTCAATGTCCATAAATAAAAATTAAAAGGCCGTTTCACGAATTGTGAGACGGTTTTTTATAAAATATTTCTTTGTATTTAATCCTGTTTCATTTTTTCAGGACATTACAATTCCGTGAAATAAAGTTCTTTAAAATATTGTGTTCTCCAAAAAGGAATGAAGAATTTCCAAAAAGTATTTTTATCTATAATACCTTTTTGATATAGTCTATAAAAATCTGTGATTCCACGATAAAAATAGTACAGAAGTACCAACAAAGCAAACATATTATAATGCCCTTGTTTTGCGACTATAAACATTATAACCAACGGAAATAATATACATAGATAATAAACTATTATATTCTTCATAAACTCTATTTATTCATGATGGCAAGAATGTAAACAACCTCCCGCTATTATTATTGTTAATTCAGGGTAAAATATTAATCCAATTGTAAGCTTCCAAAATAGAAAATGGAAAATTAATAATAAGTTTAATTTTGACACTGGCTATTTTTCGTCAATTATCTTTGACAGCTCAAGAAATGTTAGAAATATTAGAAAATATTTCTTTATAAAAGATAGATATAAATAATTTGATTAAATATAAAAACTCCCAATTCTTGGGAGTTTTTATACTTGATATTAATCTTGTATTATCTGTTTACCATATCGATGTAATCTCTCTTCTGAGCACCCTGATATACCTGTCTTGGTCTTCCGATAGGATCGCCTTTCAGTCTCATTTCTTTCCACTGAGAAATCCATCCCGGAAGTCTTCCTAATGCAAACATTACGGTGAACATTTCCGTAGGAATTCCTAATGCTCTGTAAATAATTCCTGAGTAGAAATCTACATTCGGATATAGTTTTCTTTCTACGAAATATTCGTCTTCAAGAGCTACTTTTTCCAATTGCATTGCGATATCAAGCGCTTTATCATGAATACCCAGTGAATTAAGGATGTCATCTGCCGCTTTCTTAATGATTTTTGCTCTAGGATCAAAGTTTTTGTACACTCTATGTCCGAAGCCCATTAAACGGAAGTTGTCATTTTTATCTTTAGCTTTAGCCACCCATTTGTTCACATCTCCGCCATCTTTTTCAATAAGTTCAAGCATTTCGATTACTGCCTGGTTTGCACCACCATGAAGCGGCCCCCAAAGTGCAGAAACCCCTGCTGAAATAGAAGCAAAAAGACCTGTATGAGCAGAACCAACCATTCTTACGGTAGATGTAGAACAGTTTTGTTCATGATCTGCGTGAAGGATTAATAATTTATCTAAAGCCTGAACTACCACAGGATCAATTTCAAACTCCTGGTTTGGCATTCTGAATGTCATTTTGTAGAAGTTTTCTACATAATTCAGACTGTTATCTCCGTGGTTAAGCGGTAATCCCTGAGTTTTTCTATACGTCCATGCGCAAAGATGAGAGAATTTGGCGATCATCAATTCTGCAGCAAGATCCATTTCTTCTTTAGAATTTACATTAACCGCTTTTGGGTTAAAAGCTGTCAAAGCAGAAGTTAATGAAGATAAAACTCCCATGGGATGAGCAGAACGAGGAAAAGCATCGATGATCTTTTTCATCTCCTCTGCTACGAAATTATATTTTTTAATGTTTGATTCGAAAGAACTGTACTGATCCTGAGTAGGCAATTCACCGTTTAACAACAGATACATTACTTCTGTAAAGTTTGATTTATCAGCAATCTGCTCGATTGGATACCCTCTGTAGAATAATTCTCCTTTATCTCCGTCTAAGTAAGTGATGTCGCTAAGGGTAGCTCCGGTATTTTTGTAACCTAAATCAAGAGTAATAAGACCCGTCTGGTCTCTTAATTTTGAAATATCAATTCCTCTGTCTCCGATAGTACTATCCACAATTGGATATTCATACGAATTACCGTCGTAATTCAATATTACTTTGTTGTCTGACATTATTTATTTTTTTTCTAAATATACTATTTATTATAAAATACGGCAAACTAAAAATTTCGCTTGCCGTTATTTATAAATTCGATTAATTATCTTTTGATTTTAAAGGCATCTAAGCCTGGAAACACTGCTGTTTCACCCAACGCTTCTTCAATTCTCAACAACTGGTTGTATTTTGCCATTCTGTCTGATCTTGAAGCAGATCCTGTTTTGATCTGTCCGCAGTTCATTGCTACTGCTAAATCAGCGATTGTGGAATCTTCTGTTTCGCCAGATCTGTGAGACATTACTGAGGTGAATCTGTTGTTTTGCGCCATTTGTACAGCGGCCATTGTTTCAGAAAGAGAACCGATCTGGTTTACTTTTACAAGGATTGAGTTGGCAATTCCTTCTTTTACTCCTCTTGAAAGTCTTTCAACATTCGTTACGAATAAATCATCACCTACCAACTGTACTCTGTCACCTATTTTATCGGTTAACATTTTCCAACCTTCCCAGTCATTTTCCTGCATACCATCTTCGATAGAGATGATCGGATATTTTGCGGCTAATTCTGCCAAGTAAGAAACCTGCTCACTGCTTGTAAATTGAGCGGCATCCGGAGTCTGGAATTTTCTGTAATCGTAGATTCCGTCTTTATAGAATTCTGAAGCAGCACAGTCAAGCGCTAACATGATGTCGTCACCCGGCTTATAACCTGCCTTTTCAATTGCCTGTAGCAATGTGTCCAAAGCATCTTCAGTTCCTTTAAAAGTTGGCGCGAAACCACCTTCATCACCTACCGCGGTGGATAAGCCTCTTGAGTGAAGAATAGATTTAAGGTTATGGAAAATTTCAGTTCCTTTTCTTAATGCGTGAGAGAAAGAATCTGCTTTCACCGGCATGATCATAAATTCCTGAAACGCAATCGGCGCATCTGAGTGAGAACCTCCGTTGATCACGTTCATCATCGGAACAGGAAGTGTATTGGCATTAACACCACCAACATATTTGTATAAAGGCATTTTCAACTCTGCTGCCGCTGCTTTGGCTGCAGCTAAAGAAACACCAAGGATTGCATTGGCGCCAAGATTTCCTTTATTGCTCGTTCCGTCAAGATCAATCATAATCTGATCGATAAGATTCTGATCGTAAACCGGAAGCCCTACCAATTCAGGCGCAATTACTTCTCTTACATTCTCAACAGCTTTAAGAACACCTTTCCCCATGTATTCTGAACCGCCATCACGCAATTCCACGGCTTCATGCTCTCCTGTAGACGCTCCTGAAGGTACTGCTGCACGACCCATCGCACCGCTTTCCGTGAATACATCTACTTCAACTGTAGGATTTCCTCTTGAATCTAAAATTTGTCTCGCTTCTATGTAAGAAATGTAACTCATTGTTCTTTTTTTATAGTTTAGACAAATTTAATCAATTTTTAACTTTTCAAAGCACAGAGGAACCAATTTATACGTTTATTCTGAGTTAAATTTTAGTTAATTTTAGGATTGTGATAATTTATTTTAAATTATATTTTTCTCTCTCTTCAGGGGTAAGAGCTCTTAAAGTCTTTGCTTCTTCAGCCTTAGCATCACTTGCGGCTGTTTCAGAAATTTTTTCCTGCAGTTTGACTATTAAATCTACAACCTTATCAAAGCTATTAAAATAACTATCATCTTTACATTGCTCAGGAAAATTAACACAGTGTTCTTCAAGTCTATACAATGCGTCTCTGAGCATATTTACCGGCGCTGTTCTTTCTCCTAATTTGGATAATGTTTCAGCTATTTTTGTTATTTGTTCAGCTGAAACACTGTCTCCTGATTTCAGTTTACCTGTAAGTTTACTGGTAATATCCGTTGTAGTCGCTATAGCGGCATCCGGCTGAACTTCTGATAAAATTTTATCAATTTTACCATTATTATCAAGACTTATAACAGCTCCTCTGCGAGTAGCATCATACGACATCTGATAATTTGACCCTTTATTTTCCAGTTCCTTCAACGTGGCTTTATGTCTTATGTTACATGACATTAATGACACAATTACGAATAGATAAAAAACTATTTTCATGGCATTACATTATAAATTGAATTTTCTTTTTCATTAAATCTTACATTTCCTTTTTCAAGCACTATTGCTAATGCTGAAAATTCCTGAAAGTCCAAATCATCTATAATCTCAGGATCTGTATCTTTAAGCTTTAATATAACCTTCCCTTTTTTTGAAGTTATATTCCATTCTAATAAATAGTCAACAATTATTTTCATGGTCCATTTTATTTTAAGTTAATTAGTATTTATTTTTAAATGTATTTGCTAGCAATCATATAAATGCGTTATTAAGAAACACTTTTTTTCTGTTTTTCATTTGTTTTAATAAGTAAATAGCCCGCACTACTTGTTCCCATTAAAGCCAAAGCATAATTATCAAAAACAGGAAACTCTGTAGTATTAGTAATGAATTGGCAGACAAATACTAAACCGAAAATAATATTAAACAATAAAGCCTGGTAACGATGCACACTTATTCCGCCGGCATCTGATAATATATCTTTTATAAAACTCTTACTCTCAGTATTTTTTTTGGAGGTTGGTATTTCATTATCAATATATGTTGCCACACTTGCAGTCCCCACACTGATTCCTAATAAAAGTAAAATTGAAGGTTCTTTTAGGTTCAAAAGCAAATCAAAGTTACCATTGTTTCCTATACCAGCGCACAAACATATTATTACAATCATTGTCCAGTAAAACAACTGGCTTCTGGAAAAGCTAAATGTTTTGTCTGACCCATTATCGACCTGTCTGTCTTTTAATAAATCCGTTTTAACAGCAAGCCACATTCCGAATGTAAAAATGGCTACAGGAAGAACATATTCGAATAAAATTTTCATGGTTGTTAATTTTTAATTTATACTTCAAAGTTATTTAAAAAAGTAATTTGTTTCAATTACACCTAAGGGTGATTTATAAAAATACTAATAAAATTTTGTCTTTCTCAAACATTCATTCTGAAAAACAAATGCGTTCCGTTTTCAGTAGTAATTTCACAATGTCCGTTCTGTTCCTGCATTCTTCGTTTCATATTACGAAGGCCATATCCTTCCGGATTTTCATTGTTAATTCCAATTCCGTTGTCGGAAATCTTCATGATGAATTTGTTATTCTTTTGAAGAAATGACAAGATAATCTGATTGGCCTGACTGTGCTTATAAATATTATTCAGAGCTTCTTTTAAACACAAGAATAAATTTCTTCTTTGTTCGGTTGAAATGGTTGTTTCTTCAGTTATATTTTCGCTTTCTGTAATGATTAGAATTGTTGTTTTCTTAAGAAAGTTTTGTGCATACATTTCAGCATAATCGATAAAACTTCCCAGTGTATCATTCCCTGAATTCAGGCTCCAAAGCATTTCTCTCATGGAAATATTCATTTCTTCGGAGGTTTTCAGAAGTTCGTCGATATCACTTTTTAGATCTTCATTTTCAGCGCGCTGTTTTAGAAACTCTGCCTGCAGCTTTAAAGCCGAAATACCCGCTCCGAGATCGTCGTGCATATCATGGGAAATTCGTTCCCTTTCTTTTTCTATTGATCTTTGTTTTTCGAGTTCTTTTTGAAGGAGTTGGTTTTGGTATTCGGATTCTTTGAGTTGTTTTTCTTTAATGTATAGAAGTTGCTTTCGGTTGTACATTAAAACAACGAAAATTATAAACATAACAAATAAAAGTACTATAGCTATTGCTATTATATAAGTACTTCTAATAATCTGAGGCAATTCTTCTTTTAAAATTATACTCATATTTATATAAAGAAATATAAAACATTAAATACAACAGGATATTTACCGCATCAAAATTACTTTTAATGAAATCTGAAAATTCCTTATCGTTATAATAAAAATAATACATCGGTAAACATCTAAAAATACCAAAACAGCTCCAAATTAATAACCCTGAACTAATCCAAAAGTTAGGATCATTAAAAATTTTAGTGTCATCTACTGTTAGAATCTTATTAGAATACCAAAGAATAGAATGACATATCAAGAACAACATCACTGCAATAGCTACTTTTTCATCGAAATCCAATCCCCAAAATTTTGTGAAAAATATTATAAATACTAAACAAAGTAAAAGTGATATTTTGGACAAAGTTTTGAGAACTTTTTTATATAAAATTTTAAAATAAAAAGAATAAAAAAAAATAGAAACAAAAATTAAATATAAATTGTATTGTAATCCTATCAATATATTTTTGTCAATTTTATCAATAATGAACGAATATACTTCAACTATTACTGTTACTAAAAGGTATATTAGCAAATTATTCTGAGCAGAAAGACCATACTTCCTGCCCAGAATAAAAGATTTGAAAAAAACAACAATTAATACTATGTTGTATATAAAATTTAATATCAATTTCTATGGTTTTAGGTTACCTAAATCATAATATCCTTCGTAAACTTTATTGTTTGCAGCATCGATATGATGAATTCTGTCACTATCTTTAATGTATGCACATAATGTTAGTCGATTTTTTCGGTTTTGGTCTTCAATACATATTACCTCAAACCTCACATCATCTTCAAATCCATTAAATAAGAATATTTTTTTCATTGAATAAGTAATGTACTCTGTAAGCAGAGAATTTTGAATCAGCTCAATTTTACTTCCTACCCCGCTTTTATAACGTGCAGATATATTGTCAAAATCGGGAGAATATCTATCCAGCTTTGTAAACTCTCCTTCTTTTAATGTATAGGCGCTCTCCATATTTAAGTCTACTTTTATATTTGAAGCATTAAAAGTTTCAATATCAGAAAATCTAAATAAAAGGCTTAAATCACCATTGTCATCGATAAAAAATATATGCATAAATCTTTTATCCCAATTTTCACCGATAATTTTATTAAATAATTTTTTATCAATAATGAATTCGTCTTTAATTTTAATTTGAGCAGTATTACAAGCATTGACAAATCTTTCCTTATCTGATTCATAAGTAAATATTGGATCATTAAGATAAAGATTTAAGTAATATTTAATACCTATCAGTAATTCACTATCACAATCAGCATTTTCAATAATTGTAACTAGTTCTTTTTTCAATTCTTCACATGATAAGTCAAGATTTGTTCTCATAATTCTTAGTTTTTAAAATGGTTAAGTTTATTAATAGCCTCCACTTTGTTACTGACGTGGAGTTTTCTGTAAATGTTTCCGACGTGTTTTTTCACGGTATCAATACTGATAAATTTCTTATCAGCGATTTCTTTGTAAAGCAACCCTTGAGAAAGAAGCTCCAGAATTTCCTTTTCTCTTTCTGTTAACTCATCAAAACCCTTTATTTCCGGAAGTTTTCTCTCGAAGTAACTTAATACCTTTCTGGCAATTGAAAAGCTCATGGGCGCACCGCCATTGTAGACGTCACGAATAGAAGTAAGTATTTTATCCATGCTTTCGCCTTTCACAAGATATCCCATTGCACCCGCTTTAAGAGAACTAAACACCTTGTCGTCGTCCTCAAAACTTGTACACATGATAAACTGAGTATTCGGAAGTTCTTTTTTTAGCTTTTCAATAATTTCAATGCCGAGCATATCCTGTAACTGAATATCCATCATCACGACATCCGGAGAAATGTCAGAAAGATTTTTCAGCGCTTCATTGCCATTGAAGAACTGGGCAACAACTTTCATATCATCCTGATAATTGATGACTTTCTTCAACGCATTGTTGTAGTTCTTTTCGTCTTCTACTATGGCTATGGAAATGCTCATGCTTTTGGTTTGTTTAAAGCAAATTTCACCAGAAAAAAGAGAAAAGTCAATTACTCTTTTGTGTAATTTTAAAAGTTTGAGTCTCCTTTTATTGGTTTAGTTTTTGTTTTTATTAAATTTAGTGAAAATTACTTTACTTTTTAAAATAATTAACAATCAATACATTAAAAAAAATTAACATCATGAAAAAGGGAATTTTCATCGCAGTTGCAATGATTTCATTATCGCTGACAGGCTGTAAAAAAAGTGAAAGCGGAAATAAAAGTGTACTAAAATCAGACAGTTCAGGAGTAATATTGGCAGATAACGGTAAAGTAGATTCTACCGTTCAATATCAAACTGATGTCAACGGAAAAAAATATGTAAAAACAGATTACGTTTACAAAGCCACTGATGGAAGCCTGGTAAAAGTAGTTTTTAATTACGAAGAAAAAACAATGAGTGTCAGAAGTAATAATAAGACTTTTATTCTGAATAAAGTAGAATCTAAAGGAAACGAAACGACTTACGAAAAAATGGATATGAAAGCCACCGTAAAAGGAGATAGTTTGATTTTAGATCAGGAAAATAATATTATCCAACTCGTAAGGACGAAAATTTAAACATAAAAAAACCGTTCAGCAATCTGAACGGTTTTTCTTTTTATATTCTGAGAATATTATTCTTCAGTTCTTTCCTCTGTAGAATCAGCAGCTTCAGCCGTTGGCTCAGCAGCTTTTTCTTCTACTACAGGAGCTTCAGCAACTACAGCTTCTTTTTTAGCCGTTGTAGATCTTCTGCTTCTTCTTGTCGCTTTTTTCTCTTCAGCATTAGGATTATAAAGCTCGTTGAAGTCTACCAATTCGATAAGAGCAGTATCAGCAGCATCACCTGGTCTGAAACCTGTTTTGATGATTCTTGTATAACCACCGTTTCTCTCAGCGATTTTAGGAGCTACTGTTCTGAATAATTCAGTAACCGCTTCCTTGTTTTGAAGATATGAAAAAACAATTCTTCTGTTGTGTGTAGTATCTTCTTTTGCTTTAGTTAATAGAGGCTCAACATATACTCTTAAAGCTTTAGCTTTAGCAACAGTAGTGTTGATTCTTTTATGCTCAATTAGAGAACAAGCCATATTAGAAAGTAAAGCACTTCTGTGAGAAGCTGTTCTTCCTAAGTGATTGAATTTTTTACCGTGTCTCATTATTAATTATTTATCAGCGTCTAACTTATATTTTGCAACGTCGAAACCGAAGTTAAGACCTTTTGAATGCACTAATTCTTCTAGTTCTGTCAAAGATTTTTTACCAAAATTTCTGAATTTCATCAAATCAGACTTACTGTAAGAAACCAGTTCTCCAAGAGTTTCTACTTCAGCAGCTTTCAGACAGTTAAGGGCTCTTACGGAAAGATCCATATCTGCTAATTTAGACTTAAGTAGTTGTCTTGTATGAAGAGTTTCCTCGTCGTATTGGATAGATGCTTTTACAGCTTCTGTTTCAAGTGTGATTCTCTCATCAGAGAACAACATGAAGTGATAAATTAATATCTTAGAAGCTTCTGTTAAAGCATTTTGAGGACTAATGGAACCATCAGTTTCTATATCTAATACAAGTTTTTCGTAGTCTGTTTTTTGCTCTACACGATAATTTTCAATGCTGTACTGTACTTTCTTGATTGGCGTAAAAATAGAGTCGATGGCAATAGTACCAACAGGTGCATTGTTTGACTTATTTTGTTCAGAAGGAACATACCCTCTTCCTTTTTCTATGTTGAAAGTAATTTCGAAAGTTACATCACTGTTTAGGTTACAAATCACTAAATCCGGGTTTAATACCTCAAATCCGTTGATAGATTTACCTAAATCACCAGCAGTAATAACCGTTTGACCCGAAACCTTAGCAACAACCTGCTCATTAGACTGGTTTTCTGCTGTAGCTTTTAATCTTACCTGCTTAAGGTTAAGAATAATTTCGGTAACATCTTCGATTACTCCTGGAATAGTTGAAAATTCGTGCTCTACACCTTCTATTTTGATAGATGAAATAGCGTATCCTTCCAGAGAAGAAAGCAACACTCTTCTCAAAGCATTACCGATTGTAAGCCCGAAACCTGGTTCTAGTGGTCTGAATTCAAACTGACCTCTAAAATCATCAGAGTTAAGTAAAATTACTTTATCGGGTTTTATGAATTGTAAAATTGCCATATTATTGGGTTGAGCAAAAATTTGATTAAAAAATTATTTAGAGTAAAGTTCGACGATAAGCTGTTCCTTGATGTCTTCCGGAATTTGGATTCTCTCAGGAGCAGAAACGAAAGTACCTTCTTTCTTCTCATCGTTGAATTGTAACCACTCATAATTTGCTTTAGAAGCCAATGCGTTTGTAACAACTTCAAGAGATTTAGATTTTTCTCTTACAGCAATTACGTCACCTGCTTTTACCAAATATGAAGGAATGTTCAGAATCTCTCCATTCACAGTGATGTGTCTGTGAGAAACTAATTGTCTTGCAGCAGATCTTGTTTTAGCAAAACCTAATCTGTACACTACGTTATCCAATCTAGATTCGCAAAGTTGTAATAGAACTTCACCTGTTACACCTTTACTTCTGTGTGCTTTGTCGAATAAGTTAGCAAACTGCCTTTCTAAAATACCGTAAGTATATTTAGCTTTTTGTTTTTCAGCCAACTGAACTGCATATTCAGATTTTTTAGCACCTCTTCTTTTGTTAGGACCGTGTTGTCCTGGCGGTTGGTTTTTTCTTTTTTCGAAGTTTTTGTCATCTCCGTAGATTGCAGCACCAAACTTTCTAGCAATCTTAGTTTTAGGTCCAATATATCTTGCCATAATGGGTAAATTCTAAAAATTAAACTCTTCTTCTTTTTGGTGGTCTACATCCATTGTGTGGCATAGGAGTCACATCAATGATTTCGCTAACTTCAATTCCTGAATTGTGAATAGATCTGATAGCAGATTCTCTACCTGCACCTGGCCCTTTCACAAACACCTTTACTCTTCTTAATCCAGCTTCGTGAGCTACAGCAGAGCAATTTTCAGCTGCCATCTGAGCAGCAAATGGAGTATTCTTTTTAGAACCTCTGAAACCCATTTTACCGGCAGAAGCCCAAGAGATAACCTCTCCGTTTTTATTTGTTAAAGAAATGATGATGTTATTGAAAGAAGCCTGAATATGAGCTTCACCAATAGCTTCAACTTTTACTTTTCTTTTCTTAACTACTTTAGTTTGTTTTGCCATAATTCCTAACGATTATTTACTAGCTTTTTTCTTGTTAGCAACAGTTTTTCTCTTTCCTTTTCGGGTTCTAGAGTTGTTTTTCGTTCTCTGGCCTCTTAAAGGTAATCCAAGTCTGTGACGTATTCCTCGTTGGCATCCTATGTCCATCAATCTCTTGATGTTCAATTGCACTTCAGATCTAAGCTCTCCTTCCACTTTAATGTTTTCAGAGATATAGTTTCTGATTGCAGCCAATTCATCGTCATTCCATTCGTTGACTTTCTTGTCTTCGCTGATACCGGCAGCTTTAAGGATTTCTGAAGAAGTACTTCTTCCAATTCCGTAGATGTAAGTTAAACCGATAACACCTCTTTTGTTTTTTGGTAAATCAATACCTGAAATTCTCGCCATAATTTAATGTTAGCCTTGTCTTTGTTTAAATTTTGGGTTCTTCTTGTTGATTACGAATAGTACACCTTTTCTGCGTACGATTTTGCAATCAGCGCTTCTTTTTTTAATTGATGCTCTTACTTTCATTTTGATCGTATTTATTTTTTAACAACAGCCAAATGAAACGCGTGTTCCATTTGGCAGATTGTTTTAATATCTAAATGTAATTCTCCCCTTCGACAAATCGTAAGGAGACATTTCTAATTTTACCTTATCACCAGGTAATAACTTAATATAGTGCATACGCATTTTACCAGAGATATGAGCAATAAGAACATGCCCATTTTCCAGTTCAACACGGAACTGAGCGTTCGAAAGTGCTTCCGTGATAACGCCGTCCTGTTCAATATGTTTTTGTTTTGCCATAAATTAATATCCAGTCGTTCTTGATAATTTAGACTGCATTAAGCCATCATAATGATGGTTCAGCAGATAAGTATTAATCTGTTGAACAGTATCTAAAATTACTCCCACCATAATCAATAGTGATGTTCCCCCGAAAAATAAGGCGAACGCATCTGTCTGAACAAAGCTTCCGTGTACAATTGCCGGAAGGACTGCAAAGATAGATAAAAAAATTGCACCTGGCAAGGTAATTTTTGATAAAATATCATCTAAATAATCAGCCGTCTCTTTTCCTGGTCTTACTTTCGGTACCAAGCCTCCATTCCTCTTCAAATCATCAGCCATCTGGTTTACCGGAATCGTAATTGCAGTATAGAAAAACGAGAAGATAATAATTAATAATGCAAACAATACGTTGTACTGCCAGCTAAAAACATTCTTGAAACCTGCAAGAAAAGTATTAGATTCATCCACTTTAGTTAATAATCCCGGTACGAACATCAATGCCTGAGCAAAGATAATCGGCATTACACCGGCAGCATTTACTTTCAATGGGATCCACTGTCTCGCTCCCTGCATAAGATTTCTGTTTACACCTCCTCTTGCCTGAGCTCTGCTTACATACTGGATAGGAATTTTTCTGACAGCAACGGACAATACCACCGCTAAAAGAACCACTACCATCCAGAAAATTACTTCAATAAGGATCATGATTGATCCCATTCCTCCTTTTCCGTTCTGAACCGCCATTTCCTGTACGAATGCTTCAGGTAATCTTGAAAGAATCCCCACCATAATAAGGATAGAGATACCGTTTCCAATACCTTTGTCGGTGATTTTCTCACCCAACCACATTGCGAATACTGACCCGGCAACCAAAATAACAATACTTGGCAACCAGAACATGATAGAATTTGGCTCTACATAATATGCAGATGAGAACTGAGCATACGGTAAGAATAATTGAGTAATAGAAGTTAAATAAGAAGGTGCCTGTACTAAACAAACGCCAATTGTTAACCATCTAGTTATCTGATTCAATGTATTTCTACCTGACTCTCCATCTTTCTGAAGCTTCTGAAGATAAGGAATAGCCATCCCCATCAACTGAACAATAATAGAAGCAGAAATATAAGGCATGATACCTAACGCCATTACGGAAGCATGACTGAAAGCTCCTCCCGTAAACGACGAAAGCAAGCCAAGGAGACCTGCTCCTTGCTTGTTACCGCCTTGATTTTTATAATGCTCTAAGAGATCTCCCACTTCTGCAAGGTTAATTGCAGGTAAAGAGATATAAGATGCGAATCTATACACAAGGATAATTCCTAAAGTGAAGATAATTTTATCTCTAAGTTCTTTAAGACTCCAAATATTTTTGAGTGTTTGTATAAATTCTTTCATTAGTAATTATTATAAGGTAATTGCTTTTCCACCTGCTTTAGAGATCAACTCTTCAGCAGATTTAGTGAACTTGTCAGCAGAGATTGAAACCGCAGATTTCAATTCTCCTCTACCCATAATTTTCACTAATTCGTTTTTAGTAATTAAACCATTTTCAATCATAACTTCTCTTGTAATATCTCCTGTGATAGATTTATTTTCAATTAAAGTCTGGATTGTATCAAGGTTAATTCCTCTAAACTCTTTTCTGTTTATATTTTTGAATCCGAATTTCGGTAATCTTCTTTGTAAAGGCATCTGACCTCCTTCAAAACCGATTTTCTGAGAATATCCGGCTCTTGCTTTCTGTCCTTTGTGACCTTTTGTAGAAGTACCTCCTTTTCCAGTACCCTGACCTCTACCAATTCTTTTTGAATTGAAAGTTGATCCTGCAGCTGGCTTTATGTTGTTTAAATTCATTTTAAAATTATTTTAAAAATTATTTTTGAACTTCAAGTAAGTGACTAACTGCAGCTATCATTCCTAAGATAGAAGGAGTAGCTTCGTGTTCTACAACTTGGTGAAGTTTCTTTAATCCTAATGCTTCAAGCGTTCTCTTTTGGGTTTTTGTTCTTCCAATAGCGCTTCTTACTTGTTTTACTTTGATTGTTGCCATTGTTTATATATTAACCGTTAAACACTTTACTTAGAGAAACTCCTCTCATTCTAGCGATCTCTTCAGGTCTTCTGATATCCAATAACGCTTTGAAAGTAGCTTTCACCACGTTGTGAGGGTTAGAAGATCCTTTAGATTTTGAAAGGATATCGTGAATACCAGCAGACTCCAATACGGCTCTTACCGCACCACCGGCGATAAGTCCTGTACCGTGAGAAGCAGGTCTTAAGAAGATATCTGCACCTCCGTATCTAGCAGTCGTCTGGTGAGGAATCGTATGGTTCATTACAGGAACTTTCACAAGATTTTTCTTAGCATCTTCAACTGCTTTAGCAATTGCAGAAGCTACCTCTTTAGATTTTCCAAGTCCGTAACCGATAACACCTTCTTCGTTACCTACTACAACAATAGCAGAAAATCCGAAAGCTCTACCCCCTTTAGTTACTTTTGTTACTCTGTTAACAGCTACGAGACGATCTTTAAGTTCTAATCCTCCCGGTTTTACTCTTTCTATATTATCTAGTCCTAACATATTTTCCGAAATTTAATGATTAGAATTTAAGTCCACCTTCTCTCGCACCGTCAGCAAGAGCTTTTACTCTTCCGTGATATACGAATCCGTTTCTATCAAATACAATATTTTCGATTCCTGCAGCGATAGCCTTAGCAGCAATAGCTTTACCTACAGCAGCAGAAACTTCAGTCTTATTTCCGTTAGCCTCAACGCCTTTCTCTCTTGAAGAAGCGGAAGCTAAAGTTTTTCCACTGTTATCGTCGATTAACTGAGCGTAAATTTCCTTATTACTTTTGTATACAGATAATCTTGGCAATTCAGAAGATCCGGAGATTTTTCCTCTTACTCTTCTTTTGATTCTTATTCTTTTTTCTACTTTACTTAATGCCATAATACTTATAATTTATTAAGCAGATTTACCAGCTTTACGTCTAACAATTTCTCCTACGAATCTTACACCTTTTCCTTTGTATGGCTCAGGCTTTCTGAAAGAACGGATCTTTGCAGCTACCATCCCTAGAAGTTGGTTGTCGTGAGACGTTAAAGTAATAATTGGGTTTTTACCTTTTTCAGTCAATGTATCAACTTTTACTTCGCTAGGAAGTTCTAATACGATACCGTGAGAGAATCCTAAAGCCAACTCAAGTTTTTGACCTGCGTGTGATGCTCTGTATCCTACCCCTACTAGTTCCAGTTTCTTTTCGAAACCTTGATTTACACCAACAATCATGTTGTTGATTAACGCTCTGTATAAACCGTGAAGCGCTTTGTGTTGTTTAGCTTCAGATGGTCTGTTTACGTTCAGTTCACCATCTTTCTGTTCTATAGTAATTCCTGCTGTAAGCTCCTGAGAAAGTTCTCCTTTAGGACCTTTTACAGTTACCACACCATTGTTTTCAGTGATTGTAACTCCTGCTGGAACTGTTATAATTGCTTTACCAATTCTTGACATTTTCCTGTGATTAAAAATTAATAAACATAGCAGATTACTTCACCGCCTACTTTTTCTTCTCTGGCTTTCTTGTCAGTCATTACTCCTTTAGAAGTAGAGATGATAGAAATACCCAAACCGTTTAGTACTCTTGGAAGTTCAGTAGAACCTTTGTACTGTCTCAAACCTGGTCTAGAAGCTCTTTGGATAGATTTAATAGCAGGTTTGCTGGTTTGTTTGTCGTACTTTAAAGCGATTTTGATTGTTCCTTGAACAGCGCTATCTTCAAACTTGTAGTTTAAGATATACCCTTGATCAAATAAAATCTTAGTAATCTCCTTTTTGATTTTCGATGCAGGAATTTCCACCACTTTGTGGCCTGCGCTTTGTGCGTTCCTTACTCTTGTTAGGAAATCTGAAATTGGATCTGTTACCATTTTTCTTTTATAAATTATTGGTTAAAGAACAATCAGTATTGTAAGGACTTGAAGAGTAAAATATCAGGCCTCAGAAACTTTGGCCTGATATTTTGTATTCTTTAGTATCCAGACAACTTAATTGTCCCGAATTTTTAATTAGTAATTATTACCAACTAGCTTTTTTAACTCCCGGGATAAGACCGTTGTTTGCCATTTCTCTGAAAGTTACTCTAGAAATACCGAACGTTCTCATGTACCCTCTTGGTCTTCCTGTCAGCTTACATCTGTTGTGTAATCTTACAGGAGAAGCATTTTTAGGTAATTTCTGAAGTGCTTCATAGTCACCTGCTTCTTTTAGAGCTTTTCTTTTATCAGCGTATTTAGCAACTAACGCTTCTCTTTTGCGCTCACGCGCTTTCATTGATTCTTTAGCCATTTCTTAGTTCTTTTTGAATGGTAAACCGAAGTGAGTTAATAATGCTTTAGCCTCTTTATCTGTTTTCGCAGTAGTAACGAAAGTGATGTCCATCCCTTGGATTTTTTTCACTTTGTCAATTACAATCTCAGGGAAGATGATCTGCTCAGTGATCCCTAAGTTATAATTACCTCTACCATCGAAACCATCAGCCTTGATCCCAGAGAAATCTCTGATACGCGGCAATGCAGAAGAAGTTAATCTGTCTAGGAACTCATACATTTTGTGAGCTCTCAACGTAACTTTAGCACCTACAGGCATTCCTTTTCTTAGTTTGAAAGCAGCCTCGTCTTTCTTAGAGATCGTGCCTACAGCTTTCTGACCAGTGATGTTCGTTAATTCTTCAACAGCATAATCGATGATTTTTTTATCTGCAGTAGCATCTCCTAAACCTTGAGATAAAATAATTTTCTCCAGTCTAGGTACCTGCATTACAGATTTGTATCCGAATTCTTCCATCATTGCAGGAATAATCGTTTCTTTATATGCTTTTTTGGGTCTTGCTATATATTCCATGTGTTATTTAAAATTATAAAGTTTCACCCGTTTTTTTGTTGATTCTTACTTTCTTATCTCCTTCGATTTTGTAACCTACTTTGATAGCTTTTCCGTCTTTACCAACTAAAGCTACGTTTGAGATATGAATAGAAGCTTCCTTCTCAGTGATTCCTCCTTGAGGGTTAGAAGCTGAAGGCTTAACGTGTTTTTTAACGATATTAAGTCCTGCAACGATAACTCTAGGGTCTCTTCCTTCTTTTTTGATCACTTCAATAACTTCACCGGTACCACCTTTAAGACCTTTCTTACCGGTAGTTACGATTACGTTATCTCCTCTTTTTATTTTTAACTTTGACATTTTTTTTAAAATTTTAAATATTAAAGTACTTCAGGAGCTAATGAAATGATTTTCATATATTCTTTGTCTCTCAACTCACGGGCAACCGGTCCGAAAACACGGGTTCCTCTCATTTCTCCTGCTGCGTTAAGCAATACACAAGCATTGTCTTCGAATTTGATGTATGAACCATCTTTTCTTCTAACCGCTTTTTTAGTTCTTACTACTACAGCTTTAGATACCTGACCTTTCTTAGCGTTTCCTGATGGTGTAGAATCTTTGATAGTAACAACGATTTTATCACCAACTGAAGCATATCTTCTTCTGGTTCCTCCCAGAACTCTGATAACCAATACCTCTTTAGCACCTGTGTTATCAGCAACTTTTAATCTTGATTCTGTTTGTAACATTATTACTTAGCTTTTTCAATGATTCTTACTAATCTCCATCTCTTGTTCTTACTCAAAGGTCTAGTTTCCTGGATCAGAACTGTATCACCTTCTGTGCATTCGTTGTTCTCGTCGTGTGCAGTATATTTTTTCGTTTTCAAAACGAATTTACCGTACATCGGGTGCTTTACTCTTGTAGTTTCACTAACAACAATAGTTTTTTCCATTTTATTGCTGGAAACCACTCCGATTCTTTCTTTTCTTAAATTTCTATCCATTGTAAAATGAAATTATTGTTTGTTAGTTAACTCAGTATTTAGTCTAGCGATTGTTTTTCTCAAATCTCTGATTTGGATCGGGTTTTCAATTGGGCTGATTGCATGAGCCAATTTCAATTTAGAATATTGAGCTTTTGCTTCAGTTAATTGAGCTTGAATATCACCCGCGCTTAAATTTTTAATATCAGCTTTTTTCATTGTATTCAAAGATTAAAGAGGTTTAACAAAATCGTTAGCAACGATGAATTTAGTAACTACCGGTAATTTTTGTGCAGCAAGTCTAAGAGCTTCCTTAGCGATTTCGTAAGGTACACCTCCGATTTCGAACATAATTTTACCCGGTTTTACTACAGCTACCCAATATTCCACGGCACCTTTACCTTTACCCATCCTTACTTCAGCTGGTTTTTTGGTAATTGGCTTATCCGGGAAGATTTTAATCCATAGCTGACCTTCTCTCTTCATATATCTTGTCGCAGCGATACGAGCAGCTTCAATTTGTCTTGCAGTGATCCAAGCACCTTCTGTCGCCTTAATCCCGAAAGTTCCATAAGCAAGTTGACTACCTCTCTGGGCACTCCCCTTCATTTTCATCTTATGTACTCTACGGAACTTGGTTCTTTTTGGTTGTAACATAATTTCTAAATTTTAGATTTTAGATTTTAGATTTTAGATTGTTTTTTATTTTAAAAAAGTAACGGTAATTTAAAATTCAAAATGGTCTAATCTAAAATTTTTAATTATTATTGTTATTATTGTTATTGTTCTTTCTAGGTCTTCTGTTGTCTCTGTCTCCTCCTCTGTTGTTTCTGTCTCTGTCTCCTGACTGACCTCCTTTTTTCTGTTGTCCCACTAGCGGAGAAAGTTCTCTTTTACCGTAAACTTCACCTTTCATGATCCAAACTTTTACCCCTAGCTTTCCGTACTGAGTAAGTGCCTCACCGATATGGTAATCGATATCTGCTCTGAAAGTAGACAATGGAATTCTTCCGTCTTTGAAAGATTCTGATCTTGCCATTTCAGCACCGTTCAATCTACCAGAGATCTGAACTTTGATCCCTTCTGCACCCATTCTCATTGTACCTGCTATCGCCATCTTCACAGCTCTTCTGTAAGAAATTCTGTTTTCGATTTGCTTAGCAATACTGTCAGCTACTAATACTGCATCAAGCTCAGGTCTTTTGATTTCGAAGATGTTGATCTGAATATCCTTTTTAGTCAATTTTTTCAACTCTTCTTTCAATTTATCAACTTCCTGACCTCCTTTACCGATGATAAGTCCCGGTCTAGCAGTAGTGATCGTAACTGTTACTAATTTTAATGTTCTTTCAATATAAATTCTTGAAATCCCACCTTTAGATAATCTAGCTTCAAGGTATCTTCTGATTTTGTAGTCTTCCGCGATTCTGTCTCCATAATCGTTTCCACCAAACCAGTTAGAATCCCATCCTCTGATGATACCTAATCTATTACCAATTGGATTTGTCTTCTGTCCCATACCTTGATTAATTTTCTTTTGTACCTAAGATTAACGTAATGTGGTTTGATCTTTTTCTGATTCTGTACCCTCTTCCTTGTGGAGCTGGTCTCAGTCTCTTCAATTGTCTTGCACTGTCTACAAAAATTTCTTTAACGATAAGGTTTGCTTCTTCGATATCAGCCCCTTCGTTTTTTGCTTGCCAGTTGGCCATTGCTGAAAGTAAGACTTTCTCTAACTTGTTAGATGCGTCTTTCTTAGAATATTTTAGAATGTATAAAGCTTTGTCTACTTCTACTCCTCTGATGATATCAGCTACTAATCTCATTTTTCTTGGAGAAGACGGGCAATCATTATGTAATGCTTTTACTACATCTTGATTTGTTAATTTACGTGCTAATGCACTTTCTCTTTTTCTTGATCCCATGATTATCTGCTTCCTTTGTTTTTGTTACCACCATGACCTCTGAAAGATCTTGTTGGAGAAAATTCGCCTAACTTGTGACCTACCATGTTTTCTGTAACATAAACAGGAATAAAAGATTTTCCATTGTGTACAGCAATAGTTTGTCCTACGAAGTCCGGAGAGATCATCGATGCTCTAGACCAAGTTTTGATAACTGTCTTCTTACCAGACTCTATATTTGCCTGAACCTTCTTATCTAAAGTATGATGAATGAACGGTCCTTTTTTAAGTGATCTTGCCATAATTATTTTCTTTTAGATACGATGTAACGGTTAGACACTTTGTTTTTCTTTCTAGTTTTGTAACCTTTAGACGGCATACCGTTTCTAGATCTTGGGTGACCTCCTGAAGAACGTCCTTCCCCACCACCCATTGGGTGATCTACAGGGTTCATTACTACCGCTCTTGTTCTTGGTCTTCTACCTAACCATCTGCTTCTACCAGCTTTACCTGATACTGTTAATTGGTGATCAGAGTTGGAAACTGAACCAATCATTGCCATACATTCAGTAAGGATCATTCTTGACTCTCCTGAAGGCAATTTAATGATTGCATATTTTCCGTCTCTTGATGTTAATTGAGCTGAAGAACCAGCACTTCTTGCTAAAATAGCACCTTGACCAGGCTTCATTTCAACACAAGAAATTACAGTACCCAATGGAATATTTTTCAATTTCATTGCGTTCCCTACATTTGGTTCTACGCTTTCACCTGAAACTACTTTCTGATCTACTTTGATACCGTTTGGAGCGATGATGTATCTCTTCTCTCCGTCAGCATATTCTAATAAAGCGATAAATGCAGTTCTGTTTGGATCGTATTCTACAGATTTTACAGTGGCTTCAACGTTTGCTTTGTTTCTTTTGAAGTCAATAATTCTGTATTTCTTTTTGTGTCCACCGCCGGTGTAACGCATGGTCATTTTACCAGTTTGGTTACGTCCACCTGACTTTTTAATACCAACTGTTAGAGATTTCTCTGGCTTGTTGGTAGTAATTTCCTCAAAATTGTTTACAATTCTGAATCTCTGTCCCGGGGTGATAGGTTTTAATTTTCTAACAGACATTACTATTATTTATAATTAATAATTAATTTACAGCAAAAATATCGATAACCTCACCTTCAGCAAGTTTGATTACCGCTTTTTTCAATTTGTTTGTCTTTCCAACCTGAAGACCTTTTTTAGTGTATTTCGAAGAAACCTTCGGAGCATAAATCATTGTATTAACGTCTGCTACTTTTACACCATAAGCCGCTTCAACAGCTTTTTTAATCTGGATTTTATTCGCCTTAGTATCTACCAAGAAAGAATAAGAACCTCTTAAATCCGTAAGGTAATTAGCCTTTTCTGAGATAACTGGTTTAATGATAATAGACATGATTTATTTCTTTAAATTTTCCTGGAATTTTTCAACTGCACCTTCGAAGAATACGATCTCACCTGCATTTACTAAATCGTAAGAGCTTACTTCGTTGAAGTTCATTACTTTAGTTTTAGGTAAGTTTCTTGAAGATAAATACACATTCTTGTTAGCTTCAGGAAGAATAAACAAAGATTTTTTACCGTTCAATGTTAATGCATCTAATAAAGTAATGAAATCTTTAGTTTTAGGAGCATTAAGGCTCACATCTTCTAAAACTCTGATGCTGTTATCTCTCATTTTCTGAGATAAAACAGATTTTTTAGCTAATCTCTTAAGAGCTTTGTTCAATTTGAATCTGTAGTCTCTCGGTTTTGGTCCGAATACTCTACCTCCACCTCTGAAAGTTGGAGATTTGATATCCCCGTATCTAGCAGAACCAGATCCTTTTTGCTTCTTAAGTTTTTTAGTAGAAGCAGTAATTTCGCTTCTTTCTTTTGCTTTATGAGTTCCTTGTCTTTGTGCAGCAAGGTACTGTTTAACTTCTAAGTAAACCGCGTGCTGATTTGGCTCAATTCCGAATACTGTTTCGTCTAGAGTTACTTTTCTTCCGGTCTCTTTTCCTGATGTATTTAATACTACTAGTTCCATTTTCTGATAATTACATAAGAATTTTTAGCTCCCGGAACAGCACCTTTTACTACTAAAAGATTTTGTTCTTGATCCACTTTTAATACCTGAAGGTTTTGAACAGTTACCTGCTTACCTCCCATTCTTCCAGCCATTCTCATCCCTTTGAATACTCTTGAAGGGTCTGATCCAGCACCGATAGAACCTGGAGCTCTAAGTCTGTTGTGCTGACCATGAGTTGCCTGCATTACACCTCCAAAGCCATGTCTTTTAACAACACCCTGGAAACCTTTACCTTTAGAAGTACCTGTTACGTCTACGAATTCTCCCTCGTTGAACAAGTCTACTTTTACTTCCTCTCCTACTTTTACTTCATCAACGAATTCTCTGTAGAATTCTACCAATTTAGCTTTAGGAGCAGAACCAGCCTTTTTAAAATGGCCAGCTAACGCTTTACCAACGTTCTTCTCACTCTTGTCATCGAAACCTAACTGAACTGACTTATAACCGTCTTTTTCAATGGTTCTGACCTGTAAAACCGAGCACGGACCAGCTTGAATAACTGTACAAGGAATGTTTTTCCCTTCTTCGTTAAACAAAGATGTCATACCGATTTTTTTACCAATAATACCTGACATTGTTTATATTATAATAAAATTTATCCTTTATTTATCACCTTTTTCAGGAAGTCTGAAGTAATTTCTACGTTTGATG
The DNA here is from genome assembly GCF_977014045.1 of Chryseobacterium lineare. Lineage (NCBI taxonomy): Bacteria > Pseudomonadati > Bacteroidota > Flavobacteriia > Flavobacteriales > Weeksellaceae > Chryseobacterium > Chryseobacterium lineare. The sequence goes on from NZ_CDRNIQ010000001.1 coordinate 2,892,449, forward strand.
TAGGCATACTACGTCCCTAAAATGAGTGTGCAAATTTATGAATAAAATTTAATCTGACAAATATTTGTAGTAAATATTTTGATTTTTAATCATTTAGATCATTTTTGCAGAATTCCGAGAAAATAAATGAACGAAATATGAATGAATAATAAAAACCACGAACAAACTATATATTTTATCAGGTTCTTTCTTTATCGTAAAAATTTAAAGCATTCATAATGAGTAATTATGTAATATAAACCTAAAAGATCAATTAATATTTAATTCAAAAAAACAAAATCACATCCGATTTCATTTTCTGTTATGGTTCATATACCATAATTTGCGGTTTAATTTTTGATAAGGTATTTTTAAATTTCATTTAATAGCCTTATGAAAATAGAGAATTGTTCCATGAAGTCATTAATAGCAGATTATTGTGACACTCCACTTCTCGTCCGGAAATCAAACCCAACATCAACTGTAAACGCTAAAGACCGTTAATGAAAACTCTTAAGCTTTTATGGATCTTTCTGCTGATTATTTCATGCAATAAAAAAGAAGATCATCCGTACACGTTTTACTATTGGAAAACAAAACTTTCAATTAACACCAAAGAAAAAGAAGTTTTGAATAAAACCACTCTTCCATTGCTCTACACAAGATTTTTTGATGTAGACAAATCAAGCGGAAAGTTTCAGCCTATAGGCGTCATTACCAAAGACACCAGTTTCAACCTCAGTCAAAAAATTGTTCCTGTTGTTTTCATTACCAACCGCACATTTCTTTATATAAAAAACGATGAAATTACATTTCTGGCCAAGAGCATCAGTGAACTTATCAACAAAAAAAAATCAGAATATCATTTGAATACCGCGCCGGAAATCCAAATCGACTGCGACTGGACTGCCGGAACCAGGGATGATTATTTCAAATTTTTAAAAGAATTAAAAAAAATTTCAGGGAAAGAAATTACCTGCACGTTGAGACTTCACCAAGTTAAGGATAAGGCACTGACAGGAATTCCTCCAGTGGAAAAAGTGTACCTTATGTGCTATTCTACGTCGTCGCCTTTGGAGAATTCTGACAAAAACTCAATTCTTGATGTCAATACATTGAAAAGCTATTTAACAAATATTAATGAATATCCTGTTAAGAAAATAGAAGTTGCCTTACCCATTTATTCCTGGGGAATTGTAACCAATTATCTCGGAAAGCACAAGCTCATCAATGCTTTATCTGAAAAAGATCTTGAAAACGCAAACTTTAAAAAGATTTCAGACAATGAAATTGAAATACGTAAAGACGGCTTCTATTTCGGAAATTATATGAATAAAGGTTTCAGGATCAAAATTGAATCAGTCTCGCAACAACAACTTACAGAGGTGATCAGTTTCCTGGAGAAAAAAATACAGCATTTCAACATCATTTATTATCAATTAGACAGTAAATTTGTTACAGGACAGAATTTTAATTTTTAAAATTGTAATTATAGACTTATTAAAATTGTCAACTAAAAACACCATCATAAAATGAAAAAGTACTTTCTTTCGCTTGCGGTTTTCTCGCTTTTTTATACCAAATCTGAGGCCTGCGCATGGTCGGATCCGGATTATGAGTATTTTAATCTTTTTACCCAAAGTATTATCAAAGATAAATCTTATCTGCCTTTTCTTCACAGCTATTCAACAAGATTTTATACGGATTTTAAATCTTCCGCCATTCCTGATGAAAATATTGATTCTTGGAAAAGATATTTTAATAATCAGCTGAGCTATGTCCAGACGGAATATCTGGTAAACAAGATGAATATTAATGACCTTAACGCTTTAAAAAAAGGAACTCCTACCAACCAGCTTTTGGTAACATTAGGACCCGGATTTTATAACAAGTACCGTGAAGGAATCGATTATCTGATAGAAGCAAAATATCTTGAACCTTATATGAAGATCAACTATATTGAAAGTGGAGATTCATTTTATTATCACCCGGAGCCGGGAACAGGAAAAAATGCGACTAATCTTGATTACAACAAAACAATTTCTGCACTTACATCACTATACAACGCTACAAAAAATCCCGAAATTAAGCAGAGATATGGCTACCAGCTTGTCAGGTTTAATCATTATACAAGAAATTATGACGTAGCGCTGAAAGCTTTCAAAACGTACGTAGAACCTTTAAGATTGAAAGGCGCCCCCTACATTATGGCACTTGACCAGCTCGCAGGAGCGCAGAGAGGTTTAGGAATGAACAGTGAAGCGAACTGGAATTTCTTTCAGGTTTTCAAAGACAGTAAAAGTCGTAAAGAATCTGCTTTTGTATCGATGAAACTTTCGGATACTGCTTCTTTCAATAATATTTTGAAACGTGCGGCAACAAACGAAGACAAAAATATGGCCTACTTTCTTTTAGGTTATGAAGATTTCAACAACCCTATTCCTGTCATGGAAAAAATGTATGAGATCAACCCTGATTCAGAAATTCTGAAAGTAATGGCGGTAAGAAGTATCAACGAGCTTGAAAGGAGCTATCTCCCTATCTATTACTATACAGACGATAGCAATACAACTGTTCAGAAAAATAATACAGGTCAAGACACCAAGGATCAAAATAAAACTGAGACAGCTGAGCCCAAAAAAGAACTTTCTTTCTGGCAGAAGATTATCCGGTTTTTTAAAAATCTTTTCAGCAGCAAGAAAGATAAAAGTTCCGGTGACAGCAAAGCTGATCAAAGCGACGATGAACTTCTCGAAAATCCAAACAGAATTCCGGTCTTCTCAAAAAACAATTACTGGTATGATGATAAGACCAAAGATTTTCTGGATGACCTGGAAAAATTCACCTCAAAAGCAAAAGAAAAATCCAAAGATGAATATTGGCAGATTGCGGATGCTTATTTAAAATTCCTGAAAAAAGATTATACATCCAGCACCGAAATTTTAGAAAATATAAAAACCAATAATCCTGAATATCTGGAAGAGATCAAAAGAATGAAGGTGCTGAATGATATTGTCTCACAGCCGAAAATCGATGCGGCATACGAAGATCATTTAATGAAAGATTATTCGGAATATTTCATTGAAAAGCCCGCTGCGAAAAAAGACAGTACTGAAACAGATGAGTATGATTATTATGGTGAAGTTCCTTCTACGGCAGATTTTCTTAAAGACGTTCTGGCAAACCGTTATTTCCTTCAGGGTGAAGACGGAAAGTCTTTCCTGATGAATAATAAACTTTCTGATCTTCAATACAATCCGAATTCAAGCCTGGTGAAAAGTGTGGAAGATTTTTACAGAAAGCCCAATAAGACACAATTTGAACAGGAAATTATTGCTAAAAACATTAATGACGTAGGAAATATTGATGCGTTCTTTGCCGTGATCTATGGTGACAGAGCGATGAGACAGGCAGATTTTGACAAAGCAAAATCATACTATGCGAAGGCACAAAACTTTTCCGGAATTCCAAGATCTGAATGGAACTATGATGAGAAAAAAGTCACTGTTCTGAAATATTCTCCGGGAGCATACAATGGATTCAGTAATATTTCTGATCTTGTTTTCGGACATAACGTTTGGGAAAGTTTCCAGAGTTCACCGGAAGAAAGCATGAAAAAAGAAGATTACTCAGCATTTCCGTTTATAAAACCTACTATGGATAAATTGGAATTATCAGAAGCTTTAATTCAGTTAAAGAAGATCGGTGAAGGAAAAAATCAAACCGCTGCGGCAGCCAATCAGCTTATTGGAAACCTTCTTTACAACACTTCTATTTTAGGATATTACCGACAACTTTTTGTGATGGATATAGATAACACAAACGGCGGAAAATATGATTTCCAAAGTACAGACCATAAAAATCCTTATCAATATTATTATAAAAATTTCCTGGACAGAACTTATATCGAACCGGATAATTTTGACTTGTCCATCGATTATTACAAGAAAGCATTAAACCTTTCAGCCAATAAAGAACAGAAAGCAAGAATTTTATTCCAGATGGCAAGTGCAGAACAGGGGAAATATTATCAGTATGAAGCTAAAAATCCTTCAAAAGTCGATTACTCTGATCCTAAATACAGTGAAAAAAGTGATGCTTACCAGGCTCATCTTGATCAGATAAAAAATCAGAAATACAGAACCTATTTTGCGATGCTAAAATCTCAATATGCAGATACGGAAACTGCGAAAGACCTATTAGGAAGCTGCACTTATTTTAGCTTTTTTATGAAGTAATTTAAATAAAAAAAGGAATCAAATTGATTCCTTTTTTTGATTTTGTTCCTGTAGCCACTCTTCATGCTTTTTTCTGAAAATCCTGTCTTTATGATCCTGATTTCGCTGTGCGGCATCAATAGAATGCGAAGAATGAATATCATCATCTTCTTCGGCAAAATCAGCAAGTTTTTCGTAATAGCAATGAAGTTGATCGAGTTCTTTTTCCGTAAGATCCTCGATATCAACAATTCGGTTGCTTGCTTTTTCGTTGGCCGCAATCAATTCATTTAATTTGATCTGGATTGCTTTTGAATCTTTATTCTGAGCCTTCTGTATCAGGAAGACCATAAGAAATGTTATGATCGTCGTTCCGGTATTAATGACGAGTTGCCATGTTTCGGAGTATTTGAAGACCGGGCCGGTTACAGCCCATAAGACAACTATGATTGTTGCTCCTATAAAGGCATAAGAACTTCCTGTGAATTTTGTCGCCCAATTTGAAAATCTTTCAAATACACTTTGATTTGTTTTAGACATTTTGTTCTTTTTTTACAATGAATCAGCATCAAAAATTCCGCCGAAAAGCAGAGTTTCGTAGTCTAAGTTAATTAAAATCAATATAATTGAAGCTTAAGGTAATAAAAAAATCCCTATTCTTTCGAAAAGGGATTTATTATCATAGCAAAGTTGATTTGCGTTAAAGACTTTAGGTCTCAGGCAATTATCACACTTTAATTTCTACGTCTACACCAGAAGGAAGTTCTAATTTCATTAGAGCATCAACCGTTTTAGAAGAAGAAGAGTAGATATCCATCAATCTCTTGTGAGCTGATAATTGGAACTGCTCTCTTGCTTTCTTGTTTACGTGTGGAGATCTCAACACAGTGAAGATTCTCTTGTTTGTTGGTAATGGAATTGGTCCGTTTACAACAGCACCGGTAGCCTTTACCGTTTTTACGATTTTCTCTGCAGATTTATCTACCAGGTTGTAATCGTAAGATTTAAGTTTTATTCTGATTCTTTGTGACATTTTAATCTAATTTAATATTAACCTTTAGCCTTAGCGATTACATCTTCAGCAACGTTTGAAGGAGCAGCTTCATATTTCTCGAATTCCATAGAAGATGTTGCTCTACCTGAAGATAATGTTCTAAGAGAAGTTACATAACCAAACATTTCAGATAGCGGAACAAAAGCTTTAATAACTTTAGCGTTGTTTCTATCATCCATACCGTTTACAGTACCTCTTCTTCTGTTAAGGTCACCCACGATATCCCCCATATATTCTTCCGGAGTTACTACTTCCAGTTTCATAATTGGTTCCATGATCACCGCTTTAGCTGCTCTACCAGATTCTTTGAATCCCATTTTAGCTGCTAATTCGAAAGATAGCTGATCCGAGTCAACCTGGTGGTAAGATCCGTCTTTCAATACGATTTTCATTGATTCAACTTCGAATCCGGCCAATGGACCGTTTTTCATCGCTTCTCTGAATCCTTTTTCAACTGAAGGGATAAATTCTTTAGGAATATTACCACCTTTAATTTCATTGATGAATTCAAGACCTGTTTTACCTTCGTCTGCAGGACCAATTGTAAATACGATATCTGCGAACTTACCTCTACCTCCGGATTGTTTTTTGTAAACCTCTCTGTGGTTGGCAGTTTGTGTAAGTGCTTCTTTGTATTCTACCTGTGGCTGTCCTTGATTAACTTCAACTTTAAACTCTCTTCTCATACGGTCTACGATGATATCCAAGTGAAGCTCACCCATACCAGAGATGATTGTCTGTCCTGAAGCCTCGTCAGTTTTAACCTGGAACGTTGGATCTTCTTCTGCCAATTTAGCAAGAGCGTTACCCATTTTATCTTGGTCAGCTTTCGTTTTAGGCTCAACAGCGATACCGATTACTGGATCCGGGAAGATCATAGATTCAAGAACGATTGGGTTCTTTTCATCAGATAATGTATCCCCTGTTTTGATATCTTTAAATCCTACAGCAGCACCAATATCTCCAGCTTCAATATATTCAACCGGGTTTTGTTTGTTTGCGTGCATCTGATAGATTCTGGAAATTCTTTCTTTGTTTCCTGATCTTGTGTTAAGAACATAAGAACCGGCATCCAATCTACCTGAATAAGCTCTGAAGAATGCCAATCTACCTACGAATGGGTCAGTAGCAATTTTGAAAGCTAACGCAGCGAATGGCTCATCCACAGATGGTTTTCTTTCGATTTCAGCGTCAGTTCTTGGGTCTGTACCTGCGATATTATCCTTATCCAGTGGAGAAGGAAGATATTTACAAACAGCATCAAGCATGAACTGTACTCCTTTGTTTTTGAAAGAAGATCCACAAGTCATTGGGATGATAGAAAGGTCGATAGTCGCTTTTCTAAGTGCTTCGTTGATTTCCTCTTCAGAAATTGAATCCGGATCTTCGAAGAATTTCTCCATCAAAGTTTCATCATAATCAGCAACAGCTTCTACTAATTTCTCTCTATATTCAAGAACTTCATCTTTCATGTCTTCCGGAATTGGAACTACTTCATAAGTAGCACCTTGTCCTGCTTCATCCCAGATGATCGCTCTGTTTTTGATTAAGTCTACAACCCCTTTGAAATCTTCTTCAGCACCGATTGGTAAAACGATTGGAACTGCATTAGATCCTAACATTTCTTTTACTTGTTTTACAACGTTCAAGAAGTCAGCACCCTGTCTGTCCATTTTGTTTACGAATCCCATTCTCGCAACTTTGTAGTTGTCAGCAAGTCTCCAGTTGGTTTCAGACTGAGGCTCTACACCGTCTACGGCAGAGAAAAGGAATACCAATCCGTCCAATACTCTCAAAGATCTGTTTACTTCTACAGTGAAGTCAACGTGTCCCGGTGTATCGATGATGTTGAAGTGGTAAGGTTTTGTTTCAGGTAATTTTTTACCCTGATCTGTTGGAAAGTTCCAAGAACAAGTAGTTGCAGCAGAAGTAATGGTAATACCTCTTTCAGCTTCCTGCTCCATCCAGTCCATTGTAGAAGCACCATCGTGAACCTCTCCAATTTTGTGGTTTACCCCTGTATAGAATAAAATCCTTTCTGTAGTGGTAGTCTTCCCTGCATCGATGTGAGCAGCAATACCAATATTTCTTGTAAATTTAAGATCTCTTCCCATTTCAGATTAGAATTTGAAGTGTGAAAACGCTTTGTTCGCTTCCGCCATTTTGTGAGTATCAGATTTCTTTTTGAAAGCTGCACCTTCTTCTCTTGAAGCAGCTACAACTTCGTTAGCTAATTTCAAAGCCATAGACTTATCATTTCTAGCTTTAGAATATTTGATTAACCATTTCATTGCCATAGAAATTTTTCTGTCAGCTCTGATTGGCATCGGGATCTGGAAGTTTGCTCCACCTACTCTTCTGGAACGTACTTCTACGTGAGGCATAACGTTAGTTAATGCATCTTTCCAGATTTCAAGGGCTGTTTTTTCCGTATCTCCTTTTTTAGTTTCTACGATATCTAATGCATCATAGAAAATTTTGAATGCGATTGACTTCTTACCGTCAAGCATTAAGTTATTTACGAATCTTGTTACCAATTGATCATTAAACTTCGGATCTGGTAACAACGGTCTTTTTTTCGCTTTTGTCTTTCTCATTGTTTCTGTACCTTATTTAATGATTATTTTTTCTTTCCTTTAGCTGGTGCAGCAGGTGCCTGACCTGGCTTAGGTCTCTTAGCTCCATACTTAGATCTTCTCTGTGTTCTTCCATTTACACCTGCAGTGTCTAATGCACCTCTTACGATGTGGTAACGTACTCCCGGTAGGTCTTTCACCCTTCCGCCTCTCACCAATACTATCGAGTGCTCCTGAAGATTATGTCCTTCGCCCGGGATGTAGGCGTTAACTTCTTTACCGTTAGAAAGTCTTACCCTTGCAACTTTTCTAAGTGCAGAGTTAGGTTTCTTCGGTGTAGTAGTATATACTCTCGTACATACACCACGTCTTTGTGGACAAGAATCAAGGGCAGCCGATTTGCTCTTCTTGGCAAGCGTGGCTCTTCCTTTTCTTACTAATTGTTGAATAGTAGGCATTTAATTGCTTTTTATTTTAGGGTGCAAAAATAATAATATTTTTTTAATTAACAAGCAGTTATGTAGAAATATAATCTTTTATTAAATTTTAATCGACAATAACTCATCAATAAGGAGCTTAAATGAAATCAGTTTTTAATCAGTCAATTAAGCTTCAGTTGTGAAGTGTACAAAACTGTAGACTTATCCCGAACGGTATCTTCTTTTATCCATTTTATTTTAGGATTTAGCGTTCCGGCAATACTTTCTTTAAGTTTACCTTTCTGGTTATTGGTATGATTGTATTTGAAAGACTTATTGATTAATGGGAAATAATAGGTCGTAACCGTTACAAGATTTTTTTCATTATTATAAAGGTACTTCTTGTTAGTAAACTTAGACATTTGAGGTTCAATCTTATCCTTATTTTCCAGATAATTACCAGGATCCTTTAAACCATATAAAACAAGAAAAACGAAAAAGAAACAGCTCACTCTCCAAATCAGTTTATCCGAACTATTCTTCTGGAAATATAAAATGAGAAATGAAAAGAAAAGGCAAAAATTAGAAGCAGCCATAAGCCTTACTCCCATTTCTTCAATTTGCTGAAACCATCCCGAAATCAACAATGCAACACCATAAAATCCTGCCATAATCCATAAAAGAATATGAAAGTAATATAAAGATGTGCCTTTTGCGTTTTTATAATATTGAAGCAGGTAACGAAAAATAAACAGGTCAATAATAAAAACTACAGACTGAAAAACCATACTTCCGAAACTGCTGGAAATCGGTTTTATTGCTATAAATGGATCAACAGCATTTATAAGGCCAAACAGGTTTCTTATTAATTGTATAAAAGAATGATCACCGGCTTTTCCTCTCAGACCTTCCCCGGTAAAATTTCCAAAGTGCAGATAATTAAAGAAGAGATATCCTCCTATTCCCAATCCGGAAATTATAAGAAACAGCAGTAAAGATTTACAATACGGTTTTCCTTTTAATTTAAAAATGAAAATGAAAACAAATAATACAACTGCCGCGTAAATATAAATCCCTGAATATCTGGTAAAAAACATACAGATCATTACCACTGATGCTCCTACAGCATTGATGTACAGATTTTTATTTTCAGAAAATAGCTGATGTAAAAAATAAAATAAGAAATACATGAAGAAAATAAAAGGACCTTCTGACATGGCACCAAAAAAGGCAAAATAAAATGTCTTTCCCGCGAAGAGCAGAACCGTCTCTCGGAAATAAAATTTTTTATAATAAGAAAATAATAAAATGATAACTGAAAATAATCCGTTCAGAATCTTTGAAGCCCAGAAGTAATCTTGAGATAAAAAATGAACCATCCTCAACAGAATAGGATATCCCAAAGGGAAAAGATTGGTTTCAGGGTGAGGAAGATCCGCGGCAATTCCAAAATACGAAAGACTGTCAGCACCAATTCCGCCAAAAGAAATGAAGAAAGTCTGAAAAAAATATACAACAACTATTATGACCGCCAAAATCTTATATTTCAACATAGCATTAATTTTCTTAGCTACAATAATAGGTAAACTTATTTAAAAAATTTTGCAATAGCTATCATCAATTACATTTGCTTGATTTCGGTATAATATTTACTTAAATTTGTTATAGAAATAAACTACGAAATAATATGAAAAATGCGAACATTATCGGTCTTAACGAAGACGACTGCAAAAAAATTTCAGAAAAACTAAATATTCTATTGGCCAACTATTCCGTGTTCTATCAAAATACAAGAGGCTCACACTGGAATATAAAAGGAGATCAGTTTTTCACCCTGCATCCGAAATTTGAGGAGCTGTACAACAGTCTGGTTTTAAAAATCGACGAAATTGCAGAAAGAATTTTAACATTAGGTGCAACACCGGCACATAACTATTCTGATTATCTGAAAGTAGCTACCATTAAAGAAAGCCAGGAAGTAAGCGACGGAACTAAAAGTGTGGAAAATATTTTAAATTCATTTAAAGTTGTGATCGATCTACAGAGAGAACTTTTAGACATTACAGAAAAAGCCGGAGACGAAGGCACCAACTCCCAGATGAGCGACTATATCACAGAACAGGAAAAAGAAGTATGGATGTACAATTCTTACCTTGGCAAGTAATATTTTGACAGAAAAATTAAAAAAATCACCTTACATTTAGGTGATTTTATTTTTTATAATTAAATTTGCGTATAAATTACACAATTATGCATATCGTACGATTGAATTCTATTCTGGATAATGACTTTTACAAAATAACCATGCAGAATGCCGTGGTAAAATTATTCCCAGGCACAATAGTAAAATATGAATTTATCAACAGAGGAAAACATCAGTTTCCTGAAGGTTTTGATGTTGCATTGAGAGAAGCGGTAAACAAAATGGCCGAACTGAAACTTACCAAAGAAGAGAAAAAATTCATGGCGAAGACTTGTCCTTACATTGATCTTCCTTATCTGGATTTCCTGGAAGGCTATCACTACGACCCATCTGAAGTAAAGATTCACCAGGAAGGAAGTGATTTGTCGGTAATCGTGGAAGGGCTTTGGTACAGAACAATTCTTTGGGAAGTTCCTTTGCTCGCCCTCATCAGTGAACTCCATTACGAAATGAACCATATGGAGAGAGATTCCAACGAAGCGGTAATCAGTAAAACATCTGAAAAGACGGAAACTCTTGCTAAATTAGGAGTAAATTTTGCTGAATTCGGTACCCGCAGAAGACATTCTTATAAAGTGCAAAACCTGGTGATGGAAACGCTGACACAGAAAAAAGACTCTACTTTTATCGGAAGTTCAAATGTTCATTTCGCCATGAAATATGGTGTAAAACCTATTGGTACGCATGCCCACGAATGGTTCATGTTTCATGCCGCGGAATATGGTTTCAAAATGGCAAACGAACTAGCCCTAGAACATTGGGTAGACGTTTACAGAGGCGATTTGGGAGTTGCGCTTTCCGACACGTACACAACAGATGTTTTTTTCCAGCAGTTTGATAAAAAATTTGCCAAGCTTTTTGACGGTGTACGTCACGACAGCGGTGACCCTCTCGAATTTGCAGATAAAACGATCGCTCATTATCAGAAACACGGTATTAATCCTTTGTTTAAATATATTATTTTCTCAGATGGATTAAATCTAGAAAAGGTAGAAGAAATCACCAATTACTGTAAAGGTAAAATCGGCGTATCTTTCGGAATCGGAACCAACCTGACCAATGATGTGGGTTTAAAGCCAATGAATATTGTAATGAAACTTATTGGCGTTCAAGCCCCCAATAAGGAATGGATCCCTACTGTAAAACTGTCCGACGAACACGGAAAATATACAGGAGATCCTAAGATGATTGAATTGGCAAAAGAGTTTTTAAGAATTCAGAATTAATAAATTTATAAAGTGTCTTTTTATAGTAAATTTTCAGAAAAAGATCTGATTGAATCCTACAAGAATCAATTGGATTACCAAGGCAAAGCAAGTCAGGAGCTTTTAGAAGAAATTATGAAACGAGGCTCGTTGGAAGAGTTTCAGGATACCATTGAAAATCAAAATAAAATATGTAATGAAAGAAATAGAATTATAAGAGAAATTCATCAACATTATATGAACAAATCTTCTCAGCAAGAATGTCTCGCTTTAATAACTTCAGACCTGCTATCTCAAAAAGATCTAGAAGAACTTGTTAACATTAAATACGCACATATTCATCAAAATATTGAAAATTTAAAAGTCGATTCTATAATAATACTAAAAAGCTTTTATGCTGTTCTTATTTCCTCAATAATAACTTTTGTTTTATTGACAATAGCTATTTATACAATGGAATTCTTAATAGCATTTCACTTTTTTCTGCTTATCCCCGTTTACATCATAAATTATTGGATTATAAGAATGATCGTCAAGAAGACAAGAAAAAATGTTGCAGTTTTTACAGCTACTTTTTTAGCTACTTTATTAAATGTTTTTTATTTCCTCTTTTTCATTTCTCAATAAAATCGGGTTTAATTTTTATTCAGTTTTTTCATCAATATAGCTTCCATTTTTTCATAACCTTTTGCAGTCGGGTGAATTTCGTCTTCCGTGTAAATTTTATCAAGTCCATTTCGTGCATCTTTCATTTCGGAATGATAATCTACGTAAGGAATATTATGTTTTTTTGCATAGCTCTCAATCATTTTGTTGAGGGCAATTACTTTCTCTGCCGGGTGCATATCTTTTCGCCATCCAAAATCATAAGCCGGAAGAACGGAGCAAAGAACGACTTTGATATTATTTGCTTTCGCAAGCTCAACCATAGAAACGATATTTCCAAAAACTTTATCCAAAGAAATTGGCCCCTGATTTTCTGCAATATCATTCGTACCTGCAAGAATTATTACACGTTTTGGCTTCAGTTTAATAACATCTTCCCTGAATCTCAAAAGCATTTGTGAAGTCACCTGACCGCTGATTCCTCTTCCCACAAAGTTATTTTTTGTGAAAAATGCAGGATCTGTAGAAAACCATCCCTCAGTAATAGAATCTCCCATGAAAACCGTATTTGGAGCTATATTTTTAGATACTATTTCACTATTCTGCTTTTCATATTTTGCATAATTGGCAAAATCCTGTCCTGATACTATAGCTGAAAACATAATGGCTGAAAAGATTAAAAATTTCATTAAATCTGATTTTAATATTTGAATACCTGAAATAACGAAAAACAAATTGATTTTACAAATACAAAACCCGAAAATATAAAACAATTTTCTTTCAATAAAACTTAAGGATTTCCGTAAAAAATAAAGTTTCCTTTTTGTAATTTTGAAATATGGAGATGACCTATTTAATTATCGGATGTATTGCAGGAGGAATCATTGGAGCAATCATCCTGTATTTTGCCCTGAAATCCTCGATGGTAGCAAGAAGTTCGTACGACGGACTGAATAATTTATATATTAAAAACAATTCTGATCTGGAAAATTCAAATCTGAAAATCAATGAATTAACAAATACTCTCAATGAAGAAAAAGAGCTTAATCTGCAACAATCTGATCTGCTTAATGATCTAAAAAATGAATTTGCGAAGATCTCCGCAGAACACGCTTCTTTACAGACTCAGTTTCTTGAACAAAAACAATTAAACTCAAAACAGGCTCTTCAGATTGAGGCTTTGACTGATGACAAGCAATCTCTTTTTGCAAAAAATTCTGAACTTTCTGCCATTAATGAAAGCTTACAAAAATCTCTTGAGACCCAAAAAGAAGAAATAATAAAAATTCAGGAAGAATCTAAATTACAGTTTGAAAATCTTGCCAATAAAATTCTGGAAGAAAAAGCAGAAAAGTTCACCACTTTAAATCAGAATAACCTTAAAACAATTCTAGAACCTTTTCAGGAAAAAATAACAGACCTTAAAAACCGTGTCAATGAAGCTTATGAGAAAGAAAATAAAGAACGTTTTTCTCTGGCGGAAAAGGTAAAAGAACTGGCAGAACTGAATCAGCAGATTTCAGAAGACGCTAAAAAACTAACCCGCGCCTTAAAAGGCGAAAGCAAAACACAAGGTAACTGGGGCGAAATGATTCTGGAAAGCATTCTGGAAAAATCAGGCCTTGTAAAAGGAAGGGAATACTTCCTGGAACACGAGCTGCGCGATGAAGACAATAAAGCTTTGTTTTCGGAATTTTCAGGAAAAAAAATGCGTCCTGATGCTGTTGTAAAATATCCGGATGAAAGAAATGTGATCATCGATTCTAAAGTTTCTCTGACAGCTTTTACAGAACTTGTGGATGAAACCGATCAGGACGTCTACCTCATGAAGCTCAACCAGCATTTATCTTCCATTAAAAATCATATCACGCAACTTAGTCAGAAGGCATACGATGATTATGGAAAATCACTGGATTTTGTAATGATGTTTATCCCTAGTGAGCCGGCGTATATTGCAGCTATGCAGGCAGATCAAAACCTATGGAATTATGCCTATGAAAAAAGAATTCTACTGCTTAATCCAAGCAATCTGATTACATCATTAAAACTGATCGCCGACCTGTGGAAACGTGAATATCAGAACAAAAATTCCATGGAAATCGCTGATAGAGGTGCCAAGCTTTATGATAAATTTGTAGGTTTTGTAGAAAATCTTGAAAAGGTGGGTAAGAATATTGATCAGGCAAAAAATGTTTATAATGAAGCGTACAAACAGCTTTTCACAGGAAATGATAATCTTGTCATACAGACTCAGAAATTAAAATCCCTGGGTATTAAAAACAAAAAAGACGTCCCACAAAGTCTTATAGACAATTCTCAGCTCTACTTGGACAACTCAATTGAATAAATCTAAAATAATAACTCCGTTCAATAGTTCGGAGTTTTTTGTTTTCTAAAATCAGTTTTTAAATGCTCTTAAAAAATAATTTTACATAATTTTGTGGAATGTTAATAGAAAGTTTTCAGAACGAAAAGGTAAAATACATCACCAAACTCCTTACGGATAATAGATTTAGGAAAAAAACCAATGTTTTTGCAGTAGAAGGTCAACAGGAAAATGAGCGTGCACAGACATTCGGTTTTGAAGCCATTGAATTTTTCATCTGTGAAAATATCTTTCAGAAAGAATTGCCACAAGGAAAAATTCACTGGGTAAGTGACAAAGTGTACGAAAAAATAGCTTATCGCGGAAGCTCAGAAGGAATTATCGGGATTTACAACACAAAAAAAGCAGATTTATCTTCATTTATTCCCAAAGAAAATTCTACCATTATTGTTGTTGAAGGTGTAGAAAAGCCCGGTAATCTGGGGGCTATTTTAAGAAGCTGTGAAGCTTTCGGCATCGATGCATTGATCGTTTCAGACGGAAAGACGGATTTTTACAACCCGAATGTTATACGATCGAGTGTTGGCTGTCTTTTCGGGATGCAGGTATTTCAGGCAGAAAACCAACAGACGTTAGAATTTCTTAACAAAAACGGCTATCACGTTTATACCACCATTATGGATGAAACCTCAAAAGATCTTTACACAAGAGATTTTAAGCAGAAATCTGCCGTAGTTTTCGGGACAGAACATTCAGGGCTGAGCGATTTCTGGATCGGGAAAGGGAAAAATACGCTTATCCCTATGTCAGGCAGCATAGACTCTCTGAATCTGAGTAATGCCGTTGCAATTACTTGTTATGAAACATTGAGACAGAAAAGAATTTAAATAATAATCATTTACACTTAAAAGCATAAAAAAACCGCATCACTGGGTGAGCGGTTCTTTTATTTTTAAAGCTTGCTTGAATTATTTCTTAGCAGCTTCTTCTTTCTTAGCTTCAGCTTTTACTTCTTCTTTAGCTACTTTAGCGTCAGCTTTTACTGAATCTTTAGCAGCATCAGCGTTAGCTTTTACTGTATCAACAGTAGCGTTAGCAGTAGAATCGATAGCAGTTGTAGCTGAATCAGCAGTAGCGTTTACTGAATCTACAGATCCTTCAGTAGTGTTAGCTTCAGTTTTTTTACAAGCAACTAGAGAGATTGCAGCGATAGCAGCTACGAATAATGACTTTTTCATAATAAATTAAATTTAATTTTGTTAATATTGTTTTATAAAATCTTTTCTCTGTTCTATTATTTGAACAAGACAAAGGTATAGCAGATAGAAAATTTGTGTAGGAAAAATAATTGTAATACCTTTGTAAAATAGATTTACAAATTAATATAACTGATAATCAATAATTTAATCATTTCAAAATACATTGACGGATTTAGATATATTACACTTTGAGCAGCTAAAAAAGGATGTCCAGGCTCAATACTTGAAAGAATACACCCCTTCCAATGATGATATATCTAAATGGAAGGGAATCGACATCATCTATTTTCAGGAAGATCTTCGGAAAAAAGCTAAAGGAAACATTAGCGAAAAATCTTTTTACACTTATTTTAAAAATTCACCTGTCACTAAATTACCAAGGATTGATATGCTCAATTTATTGAGTATTTATGCAGGTTACGATTCTTGGTATGAATTTAAAAAACAACATCTTTTTACAGGAGAACTATTGCGGGATGATGAAGATTTAAATGCTGAAGATATTGAGGAAATTGAAAAAACAGTTTCCGCAGCACCGGATCTCCTTACGAATGAAAATTCGCTTAAAAAACAGGACGAAAAACCTGCTGAAAATACAAATTTACAAAAATCAATTACTGAAAATCAAACATTTAACCAAAATAAAGAATCATTTCCAACAGCAAACTTTAAAGAGCTGAAGCCGCAGAAAAATTTCATCAGAAAGAATGTCTGGGCTATTATAACTTCTGTTTTGGTTGTTCTTACAGGTCTTTTAGGTTTTAAAGACGTTCTTTTTTCAAAAACATATAAATATTGTTTTACTGATGCAGACCGGGGATTAGGTGTTGTCAATACTCTTGAAATAAAAGTGATCAAGGAAAATGAGTCTCCTATCCTTTATAAGATAAAACCGGGAGAATGCTTTTATTATTCTACAAAGGACAAAAACCTGAAAATGCAGATCAGCTCTCCTTTTTATGAATATCTGGAGATCAACAGAAGCCTTGAAAATGCACCGGATGAAGAAATTATAGAGTTAAAGCCTGATGATTATAAAATGGCGGCCTATTATTTCTCGATTAAAGATGCGAATGGAGATCCTGAAGAGCTTAAAAGAAAGAGAAACCAATTGGAAAGCCTTATCAGCAACAACGCTATCATTTATCAGATATATGACAATAATATCTACGGAATAGAAAGACTCGACAAACAGAAATACATTACACTGGTTACCACTCCAACCACTTCATTGAAGAATCTAAGTGTAATAGAAATGAAAAAAGATAACAACGGAAAGATCATCTCCATCAAATTTAAAATTGCAACAGATGAAAAGAATAAATAACTTTTTAATTTTTACCCTATTGCTTCTTGCATTTGTTTCCTGTAACAACAAAAAGACAGAAATAAGTGATCTTGACAAGCTTAGAAACAGCAATAATACCAAAACGTATCCTGCCGTGCAAATGGACAGCGCACAGGCAATCAACTTCATCACAAAACAAAAGGTTCAGGAACTCCTTGATCTGTCGACACTTTATCTATCCGGAAACAGAAATACGGAAATTGATACGGTTATCTATTCCCAGATGCAGAGTTATTTTCATAAACCTGACAGCCTGACTTTTAAGAACCTGTTTCACGAACTTGACAGCTTAAAGGTAAAATCCGTAAAAGTAAATAATCTGGAAGTTTATAAAGACCTGCAGAATCAGGATACACTGGATTTTGCCAAGTTTAATGTAGAATATTTCGACAATAAGAATAAATCGTTGGGAACTTTTGAGAAGAACGCACAATACATTCTTGTTTCTACTCCTAATACAAAAAAAGAATTCAAATTTTTCTTTCTAAATTTTTATTCCAATCCTTTATTAAAGAAAGACAGTACATCTGTAGGAGTTACCAGATAATCCAGCGGAATATCATTCTCCCAGACATCATCGATATTTTCATCGGGGTTAAAATAATTAACTCCGATTTTCTTTGGTTCCTTAGAAATATTTTCAAAAAAACCATCGTAAAAACCTTTGCCATATCCTACTCTGTTTCCATTATTATCACAGTATAATAATGGAGTAATGATATAATCAAAATCGAAAACTTTGGAATCTTCATTTGAAACAGGTTCAGAAATATCCCATTGATTAAACTCAAATTTTGTATCACTAAAAATTTCTAAAGAGATCAGCTGGGTATCGACTATTTTCGGAACAAAAACCCTGATATTCCGGCTAAGAAAATAATCAATAAATAAGTGTGTATCAATTTCCCTGAATTTAATAACAGGAATGAAAATATGAACTTTATCTCCAGATACAGGTTTAAAATAATCAATGAAATTCTTAAAAACCTTTTGGGATAACAAGAAAGCCTCATCATCTGACAAGGCTTTTCTTTTCTGCATATATTTTTTTCTAAGTTCAGCTTTTAGCATCGTAATCAGATCATTTTTACTGAAATAATTTTTACCGGGCAAGCTTTCGCTGCTTTATCACATGGTTCCAAAGCTTCGGGATTCGGCGTTTTCAGCGTATAAAAACCTTTTTTATCAACGGTTTTCAGCAATACCGATTTTCCGTCTTTTTTAGACATCCTGAAATATTCCGGAGCAAATTCTGCGCAATAATTACAGCCTATACATTTATCCCTCTGAAGCGTAACGATGACCATTAATTAACTTCTTTTACAATTTTGTAAAGTTTGTCACTTGCCCTCACACGGAATTTTGTAGGGAATGTGATCACGTCTGATTTTGTAGCTTTTTCAGAATCTCCTTTTTCATCTACCATCATCGTTTCAATCACCATTTCCTGAGAACCTGTTGTCGGTCCCTGGATTAAAACACTGTCACCAACATTAAGATCATAGGCTTCAATTAAAAATTCAGCGATATTGGATTTTGGGTAAAAATGTCTCCCTTTTCCGATATAAACTTTCTTTTGTGTTGCACTTGAACCTGAATTTGAAGACCATTCTCCCAATTCCTGACCAAGGTAATACCCGCTCCAGAAGCCTCTGTTATAAACCGTTTCCAGCTGGGTCATCCATTCAGCAACCTTTTCCTGAGAAAAAGTACCATCTGCAATAGAATCTATCGCTTCTCTATAGCATTTTGTAACCGTCGCTACGTATTCAGGAGCTCTTCCTCTTCCTTCTACTTTAAGAACTTTAACACCGGCATCTACAATCTCATCCAAAAATCCTATGGTGCAAAGATCTTTTGGTGACATCATATATTCATTATCCAGTTCGATCTCGAAACCTGTTTCCTGATCAATCACTGTATATTTCTTACGGCAGTTTTGCTTGCAAGCCCCTCTGTTGGCAGAAGAATTAGCAGAGTGAAGACTTAAATAACATTTCCCTGAAACAGCCATACAAAGCGCGCCGTGTCCAAAAATTTCAACTTCAACAAGATTTCCCGATGGGCCTTTTACCTGATCTTTTTCAATTTGGGTACAGATTTTTTTAATCTGGGAAATACTTAATTCACGACTCATCACCATGGTATCTGCAAAAAGAGCATAAAACTTCACCGTTTCAATATTCGTGATATTGATTTGTGTCGAAATGTGCACTTCCATGCCAATTTGTCTCGCATAGGCTATAACCGCCTGATCCATAGCGATTACTGCAGTAAGATTGGCTTCTTTTGCTTTATCAAGAAGAGTTTTTATGATAGAAAGGTCATGATCGTAAATAATTGTGTTCAGCGTAAGATACGTTCTTACTCCTTTTTCCGTGCATCTTCTGGAGATTTCCGGCAGGTCTTCTATCGTGAAGTTCATCGTTGCTCTTGCACGCATATTCAGCTGCTCTACTCCGAAGTACACAGAGTCTGCTCCATTATCTATAGCCGCCTGAAGGGATGTAAAATCGCCTGCAGGAGACATCAGTTCTATTTTTCCGCTTTTTGTCATTTCTTGTTGAGAAAATTTTTGCAAAGATAAACAATTTTCAATTGAGTATATTTATCAGGCAAAATCACAACCTCTATGAAAGCCTTTTAACTTAAAAAACAAAAATTCATCTTATGAATATGACATTTTGTCTTTAATAATATTTTAAGAAATGTTAATGAAGATACCAAATTACGACTTAATGCATAAAGTATTCCTATTCCTGTTAAATTTTAGTTAAAAATGAAACATTACATACTAAGTGCATACCTATTTAGCATTAAATTTGTTTACAATAAAAACGAAAAAATTAATTAAAATAAATAACAAAGAAAGATATACAATGAAGAGTACTTTAAAAAAACTATTACCATTTGCCGTAGTAGGAGTGATGTCAGGAGCTACTACCGTTGGAACATTACAATATTTCAACCACGATGCCAATAGTACGGACCAGTCTTATTTTACAAAATCAGCAACTAATGTCAATTTTGCAGGGATGAATTCTTCTGCAGTAGGTGATGACTTTGTGAAAGCAGCCAAAACAACTGTTCCCGCCGTGGTTACGATTAAAAATTACCAGTCCAGAACAACCAGCCGTGCCTCTGAGCAGGATCTTTTTGATTTCTTCTTCGGAGATCCGTTTGGAGGAAGAGGACAACAAAGGCAGCGACAGCAGCAACAGGCACCGGACAATATGCCTTCGGGAATGGGATCTGGGGTTATTATTTCGCCTGACGGTTACATCATTTCAAACAACCACGTTGTAGCAGGTGCCAATAAACTGGAAGTCGTTTTAAGCAATAAAAAATCTTATATCGCTACGCTAATTGGCACAGATCCTAACACAGACATTTCATTATTAAAAATCGAAGAAAAAGGGCTCCCTTATCTGAATTTTGCTAATTCGGACAATATTGAAGTCGGACAATGGGTGCTTGCAGTAGGAAATCCACTCGGGCTGAACTCTACTGTGACAGCAGGTATTATTTCTGCGAAAGGAAGAGGTATCGGAATTTTAGGATCCCAAGGAAAAGCAGCAAATCCTATTGAAAGTTTTATTCAAACGGATGCAGCGATCAATCCCGGAAATTCAGGAGGCGCACTTGTGAATACAAACGGAGACTTGATCGGTATCAACTCGGCAATCCAATCAACAACAGGATATTATCAGGGTTATGGATTTGCAGTTCCTGCTAACCTGGCAAGAAAGATCGTTGAAGATATCAAAAAATTCGGTATTGTACAGAGAGGATTCCTTGGGGTAACTTCTTTAGATCTATCCGATGACCTGCTGGTGGCAGCGTATAATAAACAAAAGAAAACGAATATCAAAGCAGGTTCAGGAATTTTGGTTACCGGGTTCGGTGAAAAAAGTGGTGCTGAAGATGCCGGTTTAAAAACAGGGGATATCATTACAAATATAGACAATACACCTATTACAGACTTTGCAGATCTTTCCATGTCTATAGGAAGCAAGCGTCCTGGTGATAAAGTCGTGGTAACCTACCTGAGAAATGGTAAATCAGCAACAACAACCGTTACCCTTAAAGATCAAAAAGGAGGAACATCAACAAGAACAAAGGCAGATCTTAGTGTAACTGAAAAAATCGGGGCAGAATTTGAACCGCTTAACGATAGAATTAAAACAAACTATGGTCTAAGTAGTGGGGTCACTGCTAAAAATGTTGCAGAAGGTGGTGAGATTGCTAAGATTGGAATTGTAGATGACTACATTATTATGGAAATTAATGGCAAGCCTGTCAATTCACAAAAAGACGTTGATAAAATCCTTGATAAATATTCAGGAAATGTATCGGTAAAATTTGTGGATAATTATGGACAGATCTACACCAGAGGATTCAAAATGCCTTAAGAGAAATCAACTTAAACTTTCCATATCAACAAAAAATCGCTGCAGAGTTGCAGCGATTTTTTTATTATGATTGATTCACCTTTTCGGAGATTCTTTTTTTCTTTTGGCGCTCATAGATAATTTCGACAATTTTACCGCCTATCCATGAAAAAGGGAAAAAAGTAAGGAAAATCGAGATCTTATAAAATGTAGGATGATAAGGAAAAATAATAACATCCAGCATGGCCAGAAAAAGCATTATAAACCCGATAAGAATAGCATAGGCAACTTTAGCGTATTTAACGATCATCGCTGTTGCAACACCTCCTATCGTGGTTCCCAATCCGGAAATAAATAAAAGAAACCCAAAGAATGCATCATTATTCTGCATACTTTGAAGAAATCTCTGCCAGTGCTCAAACGGCGCAAAAGCATCGAAAGTAACCCATTGCGGAAATACTCTTATTCCAAGAGTAATGGTGAGGCCGGCAATTCCCAATCCCACGATAAGCGCAATTGTATTTCTTATAAAATTCATTAATCCTGATGAGCAATCATAGAAATTTCGATATCCACATTTTTCGGCAGGCAAGAAACCTGTACTGTTTCGCGAGCCGGAAAGCTTTCTGCATCCAGATAAGAAGCATAAATATCATTCATTACCGCAAAATCATCCATATTTTTAAGGAAGATCGTAGCTTTTACAACATTTCTGAACGTCATTCCTGCTTCTGTAAGAATAGCTTCAAGGTTTTTCATTACCTGATGTGTTTCTTTTTCAATTCCTTCCACCAATTTGCCTGTTGCAGGATCTACAGGGATCTGGCCAGAGATATATAAAACTCCGTTGGCCATGTTGGCTTGTGAGTAAGGTCCGATCGCTGCAGGAGCATTTACAGTGTTGATTATTTTTTTCATTAGAATTTATTTTGGGTGCAAATATAAAATTTATATTCTATTTCTATAATCAAATATCAAATCTAATGCTAGAATGGTGCATTCGGTTGTGTAAAACTTCTGTCTTTATATTTTAAAGCATCACTCAGAATATTCGCTTTGATTCCGATGAAGAAGTCGTAGACCTTATACTGGCCGAAAGGTACCCAGTTAAAATTAATGGTAAAACTTCGCTGATCTCTTGAAAAACCAATTCTGGTGTATGCCAGTTGTTTTGTCACCATATCGTAATGTGTGCTTCCATTGATATTCCAGTATGGGGTAAGCTTTATACTTCCATCCAGCCCGACAGAAGCCAGCCTAGTCGGAGTTCTGGAAGCGTAGCTTTTGGTATAGGCATAATTGGCATTTACATTTAACGTCCACGCCTGATCAAAGTGGGCATAATTGTCATCGTCAAAATAATAATTTTCATTTCTCACCTCCCCTTTCGACTTATATTTTTTTGCGAAATCCGTTTTTTCACCAAAAATTTCGCTACTTAAAGGATAAGAAAGCTGAACATTAAATCCCTGAATACTGAAGCCTCCAAGATCTTCCGTTCTGATTCCCGCATCCTGGCCGGGAAGATAAACGATCTTATAAGGATCTAATGACAAACTCGTATTGACGTTTAATTTATTATTGAAAAATGAAGATTGTCCGTTGATTGTAATGATAGAAAAAGGATGATCTTTTGCAGCAAAATTGTAGCTTCCGGAAAGGTTTAATGATTCAAAAATCTTTAGTTTCTTTACTCCCGTAGAATCACTTTTAGACTTTACTTTCATTTCAATATTATTTCCGATATTGAATCCTAATGCACCAACCATTCCGCTGCTTGGGCTTCCGATAATTCCTCCATCAAATATAGAATAAGGCGTTAAAGCTCCACTTGCATCATAATAATTTTTATAATATCCGAAACCTGAGCCCCCGAAATCAGGAGAGTATGTAAATCCGATACTCGGCGTCATCATATGTCTGATAGCTTCAATAGCTGATCCTTTTTTAAATTTCAGCATTCCGTACAATGTTGTCTGAAGGCTTGCCGTTGTGGAAAAAGTGGAGTATCCCGCGATTCCTTTGTTAGTTTCCGTGACCACTGCATTCTGAATCGGATCGTAAAATTTATTCACCGTTTTTGTAGTCAGGGCATTATCAACGTTCGCTCCCAAGCTGAACGTAAAATATTTGGCAATCGTTGTATTGGTTCCTAAAGCAATATTATTTTTCAAGCCAGTCTGCATTTTATCCCACATGGCAGCAGTGAAAAGCTCTCCTTCGTTCGTTTGTACAAAATTGGTAAGGTTAAGCCCTGTATTCACTGTAATATTTTCCAGCAAACCAGTTCTTGTTCCGGTTTTAGATTTAAAAAGATAAAACTGATTGATGGCAACATTCATCTGTGGCAGACGAAGATCTGATAATCCGGTCGCAAAATTCTGAGAATACGAAGCTGTTGCTGTAATCGTCGCCGGCAGCTTCAGGAATCTTTTGGTAATGGTTACCGTAGAGTTTTGTTGTGTATTTAATACGTTTTGATTTAAGATATAATTATTGTTCAGCGTATTGTTGTAGAACTTGGTACTTACGATGTCTACAGAAGCCGAGAAATTCAGAAACGGATTGGCTTTAGTATCCTGCGTATGTCTCCATGCGATTCTGTAAGTGCTTGTTTTTCCATAATCATCCAGACCTTTGATACCCCGCACCGCCGTTCCGATATCTGCAGAAAAGTTCCCCGAATAGCGGTATTTTTTCATGTAATTCATTTCTGGGCGCAGGTTCCAGCTTCCTTTGGTATAGATATCTGAAAGAATTTTAAGGTCAAAATGTTCTCCGATCGGCTGATAGTAGCCTAGCCCATTCAGGAAAAAACCGACATCCTGTCTTTCTCCGAAACTTGGAATAAGAATACCTGCAGACCGTTTATCCGAAAAGGGCAAAATGGCAAAAGGCATAATCAACGGAGTCGGAACCTGCTCGATATACATCTGAATAGGCCCTGAGATAATGGAGGATTTATTTTTGGTTTTAACCAATTTAATATTAGAAGCACGCAAATGATAATCCGCAGCAGTATCTTTCTTTTTTATAAAATAATCATCCGTTGTATAATTGGCACGTCTCATCGCAAAAACGGAATCATTATACTTTTTTGTTTTTTCAGCGACAATTACGCCTTCATTCTCTTCGGTTCTGGCATTGAAAGCAATAGCTTTCTTGGTCTTTGTATTGTACTGAAATTCATCGGTCTCAAACTTTTTCCCGGCCTGTGTAATAACAGCAGGTTCTATATATTTACCGGAAGAATCCTGTTTTCCGCGGGCGTACATAAGACTTTTAGACTCATCTATGGAGATATAATCTGCATCAATCTGAACATCCTGATATTTTACCTGGGCGTTTTTGTTGAGATAAATCATTTTTTTCTGAAAATCTCTGCGATTATAGTCTGCCTTCGTCTGAAGAACACTTTCGAGAGGTTCTTTTTTCAGAACGATCGTATCTTGTTTAGGAATAGTATCATTAGCCGTATTTTTAGTCAGTTTTTCAGGAGCTTGCTGTGCTAAAAAACTGTTAAAAATTAGGATAATTAAAATTTGTAATATATTTTTGGAGACGGTTTTGGCCAATTTATTTATTATATTTATGAATATACAATTAAGGCTCAAAATTAATATAATTTTTAAAACTGTAGGATGCACAAAGTAAATTTTAAAATAATTTTATCATTTCTCCTTATTCTGTCGATCAACTTTATTTTTTCGCAAAAGAAATTCACCATTGTTTTGGATGCAGGACACGGAGGAAATGATCATGGCGCTAACAGATCCTATGCAGACATAGGAAGAATTGCTGAAAAAGATATCACTCTTGCCATTACCTTAAAAGTAGGGGCAATGCTCGAAAAAAATAAAGACTTCAAAGTAATTTATACCCGAAAAATAGATGAATACCCTTCTCTGTCAGACAGAACAAATCTGGCCAACAGAAGCAAGGCAGACCTTTTTATTTCCATTCACTGCAACTCTTCTAAAAAACCGACAGCTTACGGAACTGAAACTTTTGTACAGGGGCCTGATCAAAATGACACCAATCTGGAAGTTGCAAAAAGGGAAAACGACGTGATCTTTTTAGATGAAAAAGATAAGCAAACCTTCGGCTCGTACGATGCCAGCTCCCCGGAATCTCTTATTGCGCTGAAGCTTCAGCAAAGTAAATACCTCGAATCGAGTCTTCTATTGGGAGGTTTGGTTGAAGAAAATTTTGTAAATAAAGATAAAAGAACATCCAGAGGCGTGTGGCAGAAAAACCTTCACGTACTCCGTATGAATGCCATGCCATCGGTACTTATTGAGACCGGATTCATCAATCACCCTGAAGAGAGCCATTATCTGGCTTCGGAGAAAGGACAGGACGAAATCGCAGAAAGTATATACAAAGCAGTTATTGATTATAAAAAAGCGATCGACCGTAAATCAGGATATATGGCATCTACCAGAAAACCGGAACCAGAAAAACCTGCGGAAGTTGCCTTGAAAAATGATTTCAGAATACTTCTGCTTAGTTCTCCGACAAAATATAATGACGGCGACCCTGCATTAAAAGGTCTTAACTATATTTTACCTCTTAAAGAAAACGGCCAATACAAATATTATTATGGAGTAACGAACCTGGCTTCTGTAAGAGATATTAATATTAAAACTGCCAAAGATGCGGGATTCAGGAATGCGTATGCCGTAGGATTTATGCCAAATCAGAAACTTAGTACCGGCTATTATACTATTGAAGTTTATACAGGAGACAAACTGAATGGAAATTCATTCATTCTTCAGACTCTGAAAAATGTGGAAAGAAATAAAGAAAACGGGGTCTTCTACTACACATACGGAAAGGTATTTACGCTCGAAGATGCGGCAAAACTTCAGAAAGATCTTGAAGCTAAAGGCATTAAGAATACCGTGATTCAGAAAGTCTTTAAATAATGTAATATAATTTTGAAGTTAAAAAGTTAATGATTACTTTTGCAACCTCAAAATTTGGCCTATTCGTCTAGTGGTCAGGACTCAAGATTTTCATTCTTGCAACAGGGGTTCGATTCCCCTATAGGCTACTAAACTACATGATTCAATCCCTGATCAATACAAAGTTCAGGGATTTTTTTATTCCAAAAGTCAACGGAATCTCCACTAATTTTAAAAGAACTCTCTTACACGATTTGTACAGGGCGAATATCCAAAATCTTTTTGGATTTCTAAAATTTTCAAACTTGCTAATTAATTACCAATTCCACTTGCAATTAATTTCTTTTGATTATTTTTCATTGTACGCAAATCAAATTACATTATTTTTGTTATATCATACAAAACTTAATCAAAAGCAAAATCTCAATTTATTCCTATGGAAAGATGCTAATCTTGTATGACTATTTTATTTATAATTTATGATAATTGATAAAAAATTCAGGAAGCTTAGAACTCAGATGAGACAATCTGCTAAAAAGATTATTGATGAATCAATAAAGGAACGCCTGTATTTTGAAATAGAAAATAAGAAACCAAATAAAGTTTGCATTTTTTGCTCTTCTGAAGATGCATTAACAAAAGAACATGTACTTCCTAAATGGGTATTTGAGAATTGTGAGAAAAAACAATTTATTTCACCCGCAAATGGAAACTCACAAACATTTAACAAGACTACACTACCAACATGTGCGGTATGTAACAATGATTTATTAGGTAACATTGAGAAATATATTACTTCATTATTTAGTAATATTGATCAAAAAAGTTTTTTTTTCAATGATTATGAGCTCGAAAACATAATAAGGTGGCTAGAAACAATAGATTATAAATTTCAAGTTTTAGAAACAAGAAGGAGATTTTTAAAACATAAATCATCTGAATTTGTCCCTTATTTAAGCAATGCTCCTCTTGCATTATTTTCAAAAAGAACAGACTTCTCACCGAGTAAAATTTTAGCAAATATTCGAATTGCTCAGCAACGCATTACTCAAAAATCGAAAAATAAATCTTTAAATTCAATACTCATATTTAAATCAAAAAATAAAAATTTTCATTTTATATATAATTACAATGAATTTATTTTTATTGAATTACCAAAGTTTGGATTAGCTCTATTTTATTTTTTTTCAAAGGAATTTATATCAGAAGAAGACGCTCATATAGAAGCAATGAAAATTATAAAATTACATTATCAATGATGCTATTATATAATTCAAAAAAAAATTACCTATTTAAAAAATTAAAAAAACTAATAACATAATCTCAAAAAAACCTTAGTTAAAATGGACAGAAATTCTATTAAACCATATAGATTAACAGATGAGAAGGAAGCAATTCTCTGGAGAGATGCAATTATAGTATTTGATTCTTCTGCACTTTTAGATTTATATTTCTCCCCCAAATCCGAAAGAGAAAAAATTGATAAAGAAATATTTAACGAATTAAAAGACAGATTGTGGCTTCCGAATCATGTGCAATATGAATATTTGAAAAATCGTGAAAATATTATAAAGAAGCCAATTACAGAAAAATATGAACCTTTAAGAAAAAAAATACAAAACTTATCTAATAATCCTAAATTCGAAATATCAAAACGAATTGACGAGATAATAAGAGAAACAAAAAAAGGAGATAAGCATCCTCATCTCAAACAAGAGGGATTAAATGATTTCAAAACTATTGTTGAGGACTTTGTGAAGAAAGTAGAAGATTTTCATAGACAAACAGAAGATTTTCAAAAGGATATATTATCTGAAATTACTATTGCTGAAGAAGAAATTAAAGAAGTTGAAAATGATGATGATGTTTTAGATTCTTTAGAAACACATTTTAAAGTCGGAAGGGAATATACTTTTAATGAGATTATCGAAATCACAAAGGAAGGTAAGCATAGATATGAATTTAAGATTCCTCCTGGCTATGGAGATTTTTATAATGGTGAAAAAAAAGGAACTCAGATATTTGGAGATTTAATAATTTGGAAACAAATTTTAGAATATTCAAAAGAAGTCGAAAAACCAGTCATTTTCATAACAAATGACATAACAAAAGATGATGACTGGGGTTATATCGATAAGGGAGCAACGGAACCAAGAATTTATAGTCCACGAGAAGAACTTATTAAAGAAATAAAAGATAATTCTTCGGTAGATTTCTGGATGTATAATTTACCACAATTTTTATTTCAAGCAAATAAACATCTAAAATCAACTATTAATGATGAAACCATTCAAAACTTTTTTCAATTCATTAATACTAAAAAAAGTAAAAGTGATTATTTAAAATTCAAGTGTAGTAGTTGTGGTAGAATTCATAGATATGATAAATCCGAATTTAACTTAGATTTTGGTTGTGTTTCTAGTAATGAAAGGAATATGGGTACTGAGAATCAATACGAAGCCGAAGAACATTTTGAATGCAGCTGTGGAAATGAAATAGAAGTCAAATTTGAATTATGGGAATATCCAGCAGGAGTTCATAATTATGATAGCATTGAGATTGAAAATGCAAAATTATTAGAGTCTTTTTATTTCACCATTGATTTTTATAATGATGAATACGAAGATGAACATGATTTTATTACTTGTCACATTTGTGATGGCAATAAAGATAATACGGGAAATTTCGTAATTCTTGATAGGCATATGAATTTAGATAATGAATTTCTCGATAAGATTCCAGAAAGTGAATATTTATCAGTCTCATACGGAAATTGTGATTGGTGTAATAGTTTACACATAGAATGCCCTAAATGTAATTCTGTCACTTCGATAGATGATTATCAAGCAAATGAGAATATTGAATGCGAAGGTGGTTGTGGATTAATATTCAAAATGGACAACTCTAATGATCGAGATAATATCGGTGAATTTGATTTAAAACTAGTAGATGTTAGAATTAACCAGTGTGTTAGTTGTGGAGAAAATTTTGTAGATGAATCAGGTACAGAAATCTGTGAAAAATGCGAAGAAAAATATGATCAAAAATAAAACTAACCTATTAAAATTTAAAGTATATTTTGTAAGTCTGGTAAAATAGAAATTATAGAAAAAACAATAAAAAAACTTTGATACATATAAGTATCAGAGTTTTTTTTGTTTTGAATCTCTACGAAATTCTTTCTTCTAAAATATCTCTTACACAATCTTGTGTAAGCTAATTTTCATTTTTTTTGATTTCTAAAACTCGTTTTTCTGCTAAATAAGTTAAAAAATTTTCATATATTTTTTAAAACAGCGGTGAAACCGCTCCAATTTTGGAAGATTTTTATTGGATGTTTAAAATTTTCACTCTGGCATCATTGATTCAATAGCTTTCAAATCATTTTCAATTTGAGTTTTAGGCAAAGACAAAATTTTCTTTAATGACTCTTTATGACAATACTTTAATTTTTTTCCTGATCCACAAAAACAAACCTCATACATCTTTAGATTAAATGTTTTTTCAAGATTAGATAGTAAATAATGTAACTCCACAAGATTCTTTATACCAGTCATTTCAAAATAATCTTGTAGTTTTCCATCAAATCCATGCTTATAATCACCATTAGCCCACACCTTCTCTTTTTCAAAATACAATTGATTGGCAAAATAAGGAACAACATATTCGTCCAAAAACTGAAGTATTGTTATTCCTTTTCTTGCTCTTAATAATTGTTTTTGTTCAACTTCAACACAGCAACTATTATTAGAATGTATATGCCTTTCTTCATTTTTAGGAATTCTTGCATCTTCTAAATAAACAACAGGAAAATAGTATGGATATTTTTTAATATCAATAACAATCTTAATATTAAATGAATCCCAATAGACATTCATTTTATCAAATATATCAACACTTCCTCTACATATAAAATTATCCTCTTCCCAAAAAAGTTTGATTTTTGGGTATTTTAGCACTGCTTTAGTAAAATCATTTTTGATTACCTGTTTAACCATGGTCTACTAACTTCTGCAATGGGTTTTATAGCGGAAGATTGTAATTCCGACAAATAACTAGGTCTGTTTGGCTTAATTTCGATATTTCCATTAAAATGTGAGGTTACCACAAAGTCTAACTGTTTTAAAAATTTCAACCAATTAAATTTATATTGTCCGTAATAAAAACTTTTTTGAGGGTCTTTATAAATGTACCTTTCATCATCAACAGGAGAGTATAAATCTTTACCAACTTCTCCAAAATCAATAACATTTTTACCAATAACAGTCCCATTAGAATCCGCATAGTGTTGCATTTTAGGAGCAAGACTAGTATGCAAACTAACAGTAGTTACTTCACTTGATTCTCCAATTCCTGACATCGCCCACAAAACATCCTTATCATCTCCGAAATCAATTCCAATTCTTGTTTTTATTTTCTCGATACCGTGCTGTTCAAATAATTGCTTTAAATCATTTTCTAAAAAGGCATTAAATAAACTCGTTGCAATTAAAGCATGTGTATTTGCAGACTTTTTATCTACACCTTTTCCTCCAAAATAAACAAATAAGCCGTCACCCTGCAGTCTATGAATAAAACCACCAAATATTTTGACTAAATTAATACCTAGAAGTTGAATGGTATCCGTAATAATAAAGATCGTTTCATTATCATATTTTTTGTAGAGATTTGTCGATCCTTTTACATCAATGAAAACAGACACAATATTATGATTCTCCTTATTCTTTGTTCCTTTAAGATGAACAAAATCAGGATGATGCCCAACTTTTTGTTCTGTGATTTCTTTTATACCTAATCTAGAAGCCAATAGTTCTAAATCTCTTGGTCTTGATAGTTCTTTCTTAGAACTTTCATAATCATTTAAAGAGAAAAACTTCGTTCTTGCATACGCACTTTCATTAAGTGATAAGTTTAAAGAATTATCATTGTTCAAAGCAGACTCAATGATTTTTTTGTAAGAGTTAAAAACCTCCATAATATTATAAATTTTTAAATACATATAAAAAAATCCAAAATATAATTAATACAAATTGGACTACTACTAACCAACCCGCAGATTTAAGTTCTTTATATTTTTTGCTTAAACCCTTTGAGACACTATAAACCTGACAAATCAAGTCATCTCTAAATTCTTCTTCAGTAACATTCTTATAAGAGTCTTCAAATGTTGAAAACTCAGTTTTTGAAATGTCACCAAAAAATATTAAAGACTGATTATTTTTTGTTTTTAGGTATGGAGTCAAAGCAATAAGCACTCTGATTATTGAACAACAACTAACAATAACCATTGAAACTAATATAAAGTACATTAAATTATCCACTTTATTTTTGTCTACTGATAAAATCATTGTTATTACACCTGTTAATACAAAAGTGTTTAAAGCAATATATAAATTGCTTTTAGATTGGATACTTTCAATGTAGTGATCACATCTTTCCAGCACAAATTTTAAATTTTCATTCATAAATATTTTTTAAATTCCATTTTAATTGACATAAATAAATAAATGCACTATATATTGACATTTCACTGGAATGAAACAAAATTTATACCAATCTTCAAATTATGACAATGTGTCATATAACAAAAATCATTGTTTAATTGAGTAGGATATTGTAGATTTACAAAATAAATAAAGGAAAGAATCGTTTATCATAATATGAGTACATTCAGTAAAGTCTTATATTCAATGGTTGGGGAAAAACTCAAATCATTAAGAATCAATAAAAAATTGAGTCAAACTGAATTATCAGCAAAAATCCCCAATATTGGCAGAACCTCTATATCAAATATAGAAAAAGGCAAACAGCACCCTCCATTACATATATTATATCAAATATGTAATGAATTAGATATTGATATTCAATCTATCTTACCCGCATATTCTGAAATAGAGAAAGAAATTGAATCAAAAAATAAAGGTGAGGTAGAAAAATTTTTAGATGATCAAAATCTAGATGATAAAACAAAAGAATTTCTTGAAAAATTAATCAATAAAAATTTGAAAAATGACTAACACTTATAGTTACATTGAAACAAAAGCTGAACAAATACTAAAACAGCAAGGTTTTTTTGAGGCAGGGTTTGATGTTGTAGCGTTAGCAAAACAATTAAATGTTGATGTTGTTCCTGAAAATTTAAATGATGACATTTCTGGACTTTTTGTCAGAATTAATGACAGACCTGTAATTTCTTATAATAAAGGTGAAAAAAATCAAGCAAGAAGAAGATTTACTATAGCACATGAATTGGGACATTTTATTCTTCATTCTGATAAACCATTATTTATTGACAAAACTCCAAAGGTTATGTTTAGAAATAGTGCATCATCAAGCGGTGAACAACTTCAAGAAAGAGAAGCTAATCATTTTGCAGCGGCTTTATTAATGCCTAAAACATTATTAAAACTTGAGATTGAAAATGCAGCAATTACAGACAATATAAACCCTATCGATTACTTAGCAAAAAAATTTATTGTTAGTGAACAAGCAATGACTTTTAGATTAGCAAATCTTGGATATGATATTGGCTTATACTAAAAACGGTCTCAATTGAGACCGTTTTTTAATTTGCTATGTACCTGTCAAGATTTGACAAATATCTTGTTATCAAACCTATATCTATTTTTGTCTCAAATTGATCTTCATCTGAAACAACTGTATACGTCACTGTCCTTACCAAAAACCTTATCGCTTCCTTAATATCTTCATCACCTAATTGAGAAAAAAAATCTTGGTAAGCATTGTAAGGAATATAATAGGCATTTTTACTCTCAACATAATAAATCCAAAACCTTTCTTTTAAAACAGCAATTAATTTTTCTACTCCTTCCTTAAAAAAATTAAGTAGCTCATAAAATAATATGTGATTAAATTCAAAGTGTAGCCTGTACCCCCCATCAACTTTTTCCGCTAAATATTTATCTATATATCGCCCTCCATAAAGAGCAAAAAATTGATTTTCTGGATTTAGAGCTTGTGAAACTTTTTTTTGTTCATATTCTACAAGTGCTTCTTGAAAAGAATCTAGTTTTTCATCAGTGAAAAATTCATTATAATTATCAAAATCTCGATGCCTAAATGATAAATCCTGCTCATTTAATCTTCTGTACAATCTAATTTTTTCTTTTGCTTGTAATAAATTCATTGTTAAATTTTTATGGTTATTAATTTTTTAAATATACAAGTTAAAACTGATTCTAAAAATTTTTCTTTTTACCAAGCTATTCCATTAATCTCGTTCTTCCAAATTTCAAAGCTTTTAAACTGTTTGATTTGTTATAAATAAACACATTGTTTTGAGCAGATACATTCATTCCTTTGTTGAATTTGAAATCTTCTGAAAACAAGTCATCAGTAAACAAAAGTTCACAATCAAAATAAACACTGTCTAATTCCTGACCGTTTTCAGAAAAAGGAGAGATTTTCCTGATTTCCAAATTCTGAACCTCAACCTTGTTTTCAAGCATTCCTTTTAAATCATAATCTACCTGCTGAATTGTTGTTCTTTTGGAACAGGAGAACAAGAAGAGAACAACTGTTGATATTATAGTGATCTTTTTCATCATTTCAAAGGAAATTTAGTTTGTTGAACTTCGGGATCAATCCCTCTTTCAGAAACATTCTGAACCATTAATAGCTTATCATCTGAACCGTATATTTTGATTTTCACCAAGCCTTTATGTTTTTGGTAATATTCAATGTCTTTCTCAAAACGTTCTGTTGAACCATTATTTGGAAATGCTTCCCTCACAACAACCAACTGTTTTTCTTTTCCTTTTTTCAAAAGCCAAAATGATGAACAGTTAAATATTCCATCATTTTTTGAATAGTTCCAACGAAGGGTATCATTATCAGCAGGAAACTGAAAATACAATGAATTTGAGTGTGTAGTTTCTTTATTTTCAGAACTAATTTTTGATTTCACCAAATGGATTTCATGATTTGTTTTTTCAAACAAGAGAGCTTCACTTACACCCATATTTTCATTGACAAAAGAGGCTGACAAAGTACCGAAGTGCAAACTGTCTGATCTGAAATAATAAACTTTTCGCTTCATTTCAAAATCATCTGCACTTTTATCATAAATTTTGTAGCTAAACCAAAGATAATTGTTTTGGGTTGGGAAAATCCACTCATTCATTCTTTCAGAGTAAACTTTTTCAATGTTTTGTTCTGATTCCCTTTTGTTGCAGGATAAAACAAGCAACAAAAACAAGCAATAAAATATTTGATTTGTATTTTTCATCATTTAAATATTGTGCTTCGATGTTTTCCGTCAAGATATTTCTGCCTGTTTATAGCTTCTTCTCGGGGAAACCAAAGTACATTGACAATTTTATGTCTCCTTATTCTGAAATCATATACCTTGACTTTTTTGATTTCTCTTTTCGGTAAATGTTTAAACATTTTCTCATAATCATCCCATGAGCGACCATATTTTTCCAAGTATTCCGCATTCAGCCTCTCCATATCTGTAAGGTCTTGTTTCTTTGTTTCAGGAGTATTCGATTGTTCTTTTGTCTCAACAGGCTTGTCTTTTTCGATTGTTCCGATTGAATCAAACAAAGGAAAATCCTGAATATCCATTTGAGAATCAAATCCTGATTCTTCAACAGCGTAGAACTCTGTGAATTTGCCTGTTTTTATGTTGAGGTTTTCTCGTTTTGTCAATCCTTTGCCCTTAGAATAGTATTCAACTTCTTTTTCAGGAAATTGGTTGTTTTCTGATGCTTGACGTTCAACGACAAGAAACTTTTCTTTGTTGTTGTTTTCTTTCCAATAGGATTGGCAGTGATAAATATTTCCGTCTCCTTCATCATAATTCCATTGGATTTTTTGATTTTGTTTAGGGAGCTTGAAATAAACATTATCTTTTCCGAAGCTGTATTCTTCCCCTCCTGAATCAATTGAAGCACCTTCTTTCAGCTTAATTAATGAAATTTCATCATTCCCGATCTGAAAGAGCTTGGCACTCGGAATTGAGTTCATAAACCCAATTTCAAGGGATGTTCCGATAAGTTGATTTGAAATTTTGAAATAATTGATTCTGAAAAAATCCTCTGAATTTGTTTTGGATTTCAGGGAAAGGAAATTGTTTTTGGCTGGAAAAATCCATTGTTCCAGTTTTTCTGTTTCTTGTCCTTTTACTCCTTGACAAAAAACCGTCAAAGCCAATAAAAGGAAGAAAAAACCATAGGTTTTGTTCATATCGTTACTGTTTTATTCTTCAATGATGTGATGAAGTCTATCGTAAAACAGCTTTTCTGGAAAAAAAGAAAAGCAAGTGGTTCTCACATGCTTTTAGTTCAGAAGGCTCTGCAAAGCCCATACCACATAAAAACAGGATAAGCCACTTGCCCTATAAGGACAAGCGTACTGAAACTGTTTGCGTTTTGTGGTATTAAGAGGCTGTCTCAAAAAACAATCTCTTGGAATTTTGCAGATTCACTGAACAAAAGCAAAAGTTTTACACTTTTATTTTCCGATAAAATTTGAACTGCAAAGATAGAAATTTTTCTAATTTCTTTCTCTGTTTCGCTTCAATAAAAAGATTTTCAAGGATTTGACATTTTTTCTTTGATTCTCCTTGTCTTCTTTTAAAAAGCACAAAGTAGGTCAACAATGACCTACTTGACTGAATTTTGAGCTGTTTCTGGCATTTTGAAAAGCTGATTGATTATTATATCAAGCAACATCAAATTCACTTTGCGATTAAGCTCATTGGTATGTTCCTGATAAATGAAAGGTCTTTTATCAAGCATAGCTCTGGTATATTGTTTTCTCTTATCACTCTTCATTTTTGTTGTGATACTTTTCTGCTTTACCAATTGATCTAATCTGTAATCAAGAATTTCCCAGCCGTATGTTTGAATGAATTCTCTTTTTTTCAAAGGCTCATAATCATTTAATCCTTTTGTTTCTAAAGGAAAAAGAGGAATTCCCCTTTTTTGGATTCGTCTATATAATCTAAGCCAATGTTTAATAAGTTCCTTGCAAAAATCCCGAGAAAACAATTCAGAAACTTTTACTGGCTCTGTTCTTTTGAGGAACAATTGAAAGCTTTCTTCAATTTGAAGTTCTATTCTCATCAGGTTTTTGTATTTTAATACCAATTCAACATCATCAAAATTTGTCCTGCTTTTCAAAACAAGCCTTTTCTTATCATAAAAACAAAAATTAAACCTGTGAGAATTATTTTCAAAACGCAGGGTTGTCTTGTGTTTGTGAATCCTCTGATAACAATGCAAATGAAACATTTCAGGAAAGTATTCAACAACATCCCTGTCAACACTGAAATTCATTCCAATATCAATTCTTCTGAGAATTCCTTCCTTAAGAGGCAAACCCATTTCCCAAGAAAGTCTCGTGATGGCTTTTTCGACATCAAGCCAAGAGAATAGTTCAATGTTGTTACCGTTGAAATACTTTGCAAGACTGCCCTCAATGATTAGCTTTTTATTTCGGGTTGTTACTCTGAAATTTCTGACCCAAAACAAAGCAGGATTGTTCGGGTTGCCTTTTTTCATTTTTGGGAATTTTTTAATCAGTTTTTCTAGTTCTAATTTGAAGTTTGTCCACTTGGGATCAAATTCTATTTTTATGGTGCAGATCATGTTGATTTCTTTTTTATTATTTGACGTTGTTTGAGTTGGGCTACCGAAGTCAATTGAATAATACTGTTAGGTATTACTGTTATCAGGTATTTAATATCCTTTTTATTCTAAATGAAAGGTTTTTATTGCAACATGCTTACTTATGCAAAGACATATCGGGTGAAATCTGTTTATTTTTTTATTGCTGAATATTACATTTCTGATTTCAGTAACGATTCTGGACAGATAAAAACCCAACCTCAAAATCAGAGGTTGGGTTGTTCAAATTATATGAAGGCTGAGTAATATGCCATTGGCTCTTGCTTGCAATTAACCAAAACTGCTTGTTCTCTAATAAGTTCTAATTCTTCATCATAATAACCCTCTACTATATCTTCCAAATATTTCCTACTTTTGCCCCTTAACTCAACTATTTCGGTACGATTTGCAAAAAAAAGATACCCATATCTATAATAGCCTGATTCTCGTACACCAAAACTATATCCAAGAAAGTTTGAATCAGTTGACCTCTGTGCAAGAAAATCTATTCCTTTACTTGGGAGTGTTTTTATAAAAAAATCTATTTTAGCCAACACCTCTTTTTGATCAATTTCTTTTATGTCTCCAAAAGAATTTGATTCTTTTTTAAGATAATCTCCTGCATAAAAGTTAAATTGATACTCATTATTTTTACCTATAACAATACTTGATATTGAATAATAATGCTTAACTCTATTTTCCATTTTTTCTAATTTTATTGTTGTTAATAATTTGATTGGCTTCTTCTTCAACCTGATGTCGTGTTTTTATCGGATTCCGATTCAGCCACTCGTCAATTTCTTTTTTTTGGAAGAAAATGCTTTTTCCTCCTGGTTTAGAATGAGGAATTTTTGCCTCGCTTGTCAATTTGTATAGGTATGATTTTTCATAGCCTGTATAGAGGGAAACCTCATCAATATTCAGGACTTCCTTGTTCAGAAGCATTAGATTTCTGATCTGAACCAAAATGTCATAAAATTTGTTATTTTCCATTGGTTCTACTTTGTTTGTTGGTTCTATTAGCATCATTTATTAAAATATTTGGTAATTTATTGATAGCAGTGGTTCTTGACAATTCAGCCGTACGAACATAAATTTGGGTTTGTTTAAGGTCTTTGTGACCGAGCAGTGATGAAACGGTATTGATTCCAACTTCTTCAAAAACCAACGATGTCGCAAAGGTGTGTCTTGAGCAATGCCAAGTGATATGTTTGTCAATTTCCGCCTCAGACGTCCATTTCTTAAGAATTTTCAAACAGCCTGTATGAGTAGGCAGGTTAAAAACAAGCGATTCACCTGAGTTTTTCCTTTTCCCCAATAAGTCAACAGCATTGGGATGTAGAGGCATTACCAATTTTTCTTTGGTTTTTATCTGAACTATTGTCAAAACATTGTCTCTGCTTATATTACTCCAATTAAGTGCTTTAACATCACAAAATCTAAGTCCTGACAAGCAACTGAAAAGAAAGGCTCTTTTTACATCATCATTGGGGCAGTGGGTATCTGACAATAAAATAGTTTCCTCTAATGTCAAAACGTCTTTTTCAGTAGAAATTCCCTTCAAATTTTTCACGTGTTGAGAAGGATCAACTTTGAAATGTTTGGCAATCGTTGCTTCTTTGATAATCCTTTTCAGCTTTTTGAAGTAGTTGAAGGGCGTACTTCCATTAAGTATTGTATTCAGATAATCTTTGAATAGGAGCAAAAACTCTTCATCAATTTCGGAACAAAGCAGTTTTTTTCTTTTGTTGAATGTTTTAAGTTTTTCAACCATTGCCCTGTAAGTACGCATTTCACAGTGGGGTGCTTTTCTTTGTATAAATTCTTCGCAATATTCAAAGAAGTCTTTGTTGCAATGAAAACCTTTGTCAAGCATATTGGTTGCGTACAGCTCGTCAACCTCCAGTCTTGCCCTCATCCTGTCTGCCAATTGGCGCTTTTCTTTTCTTTCCTGACGTTCTGCTGCTGTTCTTGGGTTTCCAACATAGGTGATTTTAGGTCTGAACATTCTTCTTTTGCCGTTCAGGTTTAAATCAAATTCAAGAGTTACTCTCTTGTTGTCCTTTAATCGTATTTCACGATAGGTTACTGACATAATGTAATTTTTTTAATTATTTATTTCTTTTTTGTAAGTCTACACTAATGTGTACCCCCTTACACTTATATATAACAGGGATGTCGAACTGACACCCCTGATTTTTGCCCATTTTAGGCTGTTTTGAAAAAACATTAACACATGTTAACATTTTGATTTTTTTCGCACGAGGAAATGTTAAAGCTCTTTAACATAGATTTCTTTAACATTTATTAACCTTTAAAGGTTTTGGATTTTCTTGTGAAAAAACTTGTTGACGAAAAGTTCACGGAAAATTCACGGAACATCTACGAAACTTCGACAAAACGTGTATGGGGAGAGTATCAAAAAAAAGAAGTGAAAATCAAAAAACTTTTGTTAAATTTGCGAACTCAAAATAATTTGAGCGTAAAAAATTAGCCTATTATTTAACCTATAGGCTACTAAACTACACCTCAATCCCTGATCAATACAAGATTCAGGGATTTTTTTAATCAAATAAAAAAATACGCATAGATATTTGCACTTTTTTCAAAATAAAGTGATATTTATTTTGGGAAACTTCCTATTAATTTTAAATTTGCTCCCAATAAGTAAATAATGAGAAAACAGATAATTTTAGCTCTTTTGTTGACTAGTAGCTTTAATTTTGCTCAGGAGATTAAGAGTGCAACGGTTCAAGATTCAGTACAAAATATAAAAGATATCCAGGAAGTTCTTATAAAAGCGCAACGAAAAAAACAATTTGTAGACAAAGCCGTCTACAGTTTTGATGAGGAGGCATTAAAGAAAGCCAGATATGCCAATGATTTATTGCAAACATTACCAGAACTTCAATTTGACCCTATTTCCAGCAGTATTTCCAGTATTAAGGGAGGTAAATTTTTACTTTTAATCAATGGTGTTGAATCAACAGAATTGCAGGCAAGAGGTATTCGTCCAGCAAATGTAGTAAGAGTAGAGTATTATGACAATCCTCCTACACGATGGGCAAACAGGGCAGATACAGTAGTTAATATTATCACTAAAAATCCTGAAGTGGGTTTTGCTGCCGGAACCTCCGTAAGTACAGCATTGACAACTGGTTTTGTAAACGGACAAGCCTACGCCAACTACACCAATGGAAGAAATAATCTAGGGCTTGAGTATTCCATTAATTTAAGAGATTATGATAACAGGATCGTAAATAGAATTTATGATTATACTTTACAGAACTCGCATTATAATACCAACGAAAATAAAAAAGATCATTTTGGCTACACCTATCAAGATATTGCCTTAAGATATACCAATTCTTTGTCGGATAATTATGTATTTCAGGCAAAATTTTCAATGAACATCTATAATGATTTCTCTAAAGGAAATGGAGAAAGTATTTTTTCAAAAGACAATGCTACAGAACAGCATGGAACTTCACAATACAGTGGGAAAAAGTATAATCCGCCTACGCTTGATCTTTATTTTTCTAAGAAACTGAGTAAGAAAGATGAAATAAGTTTTAATATTGTAGGATCTGCTTATACGAGTAAAAGTTTTGAGGTGGGTAAAGAATGGGTAATCGGCTCTGGCAATATTGTTTTCGATAACGATATGAATTTAGACGCAAAACAGAAAAGCATTGTTGGAGAGGTTGCCTATACACATGATTTTAAAGCAGGAAAATTAAGCACAGGATACCGAATTGATAACAATAGTGTCAATAATACTTTAGAAAATTTAGCCGGGAATTTTGATTTTTCCGTCAATTACCTGACCCAATATTTATACGCTGAATTTGCAGGTAAAAGCAAAAAACTGATGTATCGTTTAGGTTTAGGTGTAACTAATATTAATAATAAAACTGCTACAGCTAATGATGATGACTGGACAATTACTCCTAAAATTATTTTAGGATATGAACTTAAAAAGAATCATAGTTTACGATTGACAAGCAGCTATACTCCTTATAGCCCCGGAAGCACAGCACTAAGTCCGAATATTAATCAGGTAGTTCCCAATATTGTATCTACAGGAAATCCCTATCTTACCATACAAAAAGCCTGGAACAATAATTTAAACTATTCTTATAATAATAAGTTTTTTGATTTTAATGCTAATATTTTCTATAATTACATAGATAATGCAATTAACAGTATATATGTTTTGTACAATAACAATACTCAATATGCATTAACCTATGAAAATACAAAATATAGCTCACGTACCGGAATTCAGCTAACAGGATCAGTTAAACCTTTCGGAAATAGATTATTGGTTATTAAGGCGAATATTTATCCAACGATGCAACGCGTAAAGGCAAATTCGGGGGCGTTGCTTAAAAACAATTATTTTGGAAACAATTTTACGATTTCTTCCGAATATAAAAATCTGAGCCTAACCTATATGTTTAACATTCCGGTTTATACCTTAAGTGGTGCATTTTTAAATACTAATGAAAATCAAAATCATATTTTCATAAATTATAAACTCAAAGACTGGACATTTACTACCGGAATGTACTGGCTGGGGATGCCATCAAGATATAAGACTAAAACACTTGATGAAAGTTTGGTAAACTATTCGGGGGTCACCAATATTTACAATAACAAAAATATGTTTATCTTGGGGATTGGGTATGATTTTGCTAAGGGTAAAAAGAATGAGATCAACAGGAAATTATACAATAATCCTGCACCTGCAATAACTTTCTGATAGTCTTTTTAGTACTTTCGGGATATTGATTTTCTCTAGAATTTATTATAGTAATAACAAAAAGAATCCGTCTTACTATTATAAGGCGGATTCTTTATATTCATATTAAAGACTTTTAATCTATTTTATTAGAAAAGACAAACCGTATTTGGCCCTACCGGAGTATCCGGAGGATAAAAGCCACACTGTTTATGGCAATTTGCTCCGTTACAATTGTTAGTCTGTCCATCGGAAATAGTATCATCAATTCCGATCGATATAGATTGGCTAAAACCACCGATAAGCTTATCAATAGATTTATCTTTTTCAATTTTTGCAGAGGCTATCAGATGTGTTAAACGATCAATCTTTAAACTAGCATTTTTATTCTTAAAGTTTTTCATTTTTTTAATTTCAGGTTAAGCGATATGTTATTTGAAAATGATTGGAGAATTATGAATATATATCGCCAGCGCAATATTTACGACAATTTACTCCATCACAATTATTAGATTGCCCATCAGAAATAGTATCTTCAATTCCTTTTGACAAAGATTGGCTAAAACCACCGACAAGTTTATCAATAGTTTTATCTTTTTCAATTGTGGTAGAAATTATTAGATATTTCAAACGATCAATATTTACACGGTTTCTTTTATTATTAAGGCTTTTCATGATTTAATTAACCACACGCTGATTGACAATTAAGATTCTGATGTATGCTACAGTTAATAGCACAGTTACCTCCTTGGCAATTATTTGCGACACCATCATCAATGCCCGTGGCAGGCCCCGAAATAATATTGGAAAAACCTCCCAATAATTTTTTCTCCTGTGATTCTGAAATTTTTTCAAAACCCTTCAAAACCAACTTGGTTTTACTTTTGACGTTTTTTTTCATAAGTAAGATTTTTTAAATTTGTTAGTAATAATTATTAAAAATGAATATAAATTAAATTCTTAAGATTCCTGCAAGGAACAGAGATTTCTAATTTTCATTATTTCTATCTTATATGATTTAGCAATTATTTTCCACCTTTGTAGGTTACAATTCTTATCTCCCCGTTTTCCGTATGAATAATATCTCTTATTTCGCTCCGTTTTAAATATGAATTGATATCTTTAGATATGATTTTTTTAGAATCAACGATAATTGAAGTTTGGGGAGAATCTAATTTTAGCCAACCTGTATCACTAATTATATAATAAGAGTGGTCAAGCTCAAAAAAACTATTTTGGTTTTCTTTTCTTAGATTATTAATTGTATTTCTGAATTTTATTTTTTCTAAGACTTTATTTAAGCCATTAGAGATAGCCTCAAATGAATTATCTCTACTTAAAAAAAATTGTGAAAAAGATTCTGCCTCAGAAGGCTCATTGGTTTTTGTCATTCCAAAATAATAGTTAATATTAATTTGCTCTTTTTGGCTATCTGCCCAATTTTCCGTTTGGGTAAATTTTAAGTATCCTTTTTTCTCTAGCCTGATTTTAAACTTTAAACTATTATTTGATCTGTCACCTTTTAATTTACCTTTGAAATAGCCTTTTGTATCTGTTTTAGCAATATGCTCTCCTTTTTCATCATAAATATTAACATCCTGTAAAGGAAGAAGGGTTTTTGAATCAAAAACAATTCCTGCTATATTAATTGATATATCATTCGTAGAACTCTTCGCATATATTTGCGAAATAAATATATTTCCAATCAGGAAAATAAATAAATTAACAATTTTTTTCATATTGAATAGATAATACGATTAGATTTGGCGTTTTTAAGTTGGAATAAGAAATTAATTTCCTAATTCCAACTGGTTTTTTACTAATGAATAATATTTATCTCTTATTTTAATTAATTCTTCATGAGACCCC
The DNA here is from genome assembly GCF_977014045.1 of Chryseobacterium lineare. Lineage (NCBI taxonomy): Bacteria > Pseudomonadati > Bacteroidota > Flavobacteriia > Flavobacteriales > Weeksellaceae > Chryseobacterium > Chryseobacterium lineare. The sequence continues at coordinate 2,936,186 of NZ_CDRNIQ010000001.1, forward strand.
TTTTCAGTTATTTCCCCTCTTTCCATAACAATAATCTGATCTGCATTTTTAACGGTACTTAAACGATGGGCTACAACTATTACAGTTCTACCAACGAAGAAATCTTTTAAATTATTTAAAATTTGTTTTTCTGTATTGGCATCTAATGAACTAGTAGCTTCGTCAAAAAATAAAAACTCAGGATTTTTATATACCGCCCTTGCTATTAAAACCCTTTGGCTTTGCCCACCACTCAATTGCATTCCAACGTTACCTATTTTTGTCTCCGACCCTAGGGGTAAAGTTTCAATAAAATGATCTAAACATGCCACTCTGATTGCATTTTCAAGTCTCTCTATATCTATAGCATCATTCTCACAAAGAGCAATGTTGTATTTGATTGTTCCTGAGAAAACATGTCCGTTCTGAAGTACCACTCCACATTTTTTCCTCCAATCATCCGGGTTTAATTCAGAAAAGCTATATTCTCCCAAAAATAGATCTCCGGAGTTTGGAAAATAGTATTTCATCAGCAGCTTCATCAATGTTGTTTTACCACTCCCACTCGTCCCAACAATTGCAGTAATCTTATTCTTGGGTATTGTAAAAGATAAATTATTAATCACAAACGGATTAAAACTTCCAGGATATTTAAAGGATACTTTATCTAATCTTATATCTTCTATATATGCAATACTTTTAGAGTTTTCCTGATAAGCCTCGTTCTTTATTGTAAAGACATCCTCAATCCTGTTTTGTGATATCAGAGCATCCTGTGCGTCTTTAATATTATTTATCAAGTTTATAATCGGACCACTTAGTTGGCCTATGATAAAGGAAATACTTAGTAATGTCCCTACTGTCATCTGTGAATTTATTATAAAATATGCACAAACAGCAATTATAGTTATTTCTTTAAATTTTAAAAGAAAATTTGCTCCAGATAGCTGATATGTATTCAGATATAAAGACTTCAGCTCTAATTCATTTAGGCTTCGCTGCAACCTTAGAATTTTTGATATAATGGTATTATGCGCTTGATTTACTTTTATTTCGGGCATATTCATTATAAATTCATATAAATTATTACTATTGTCAGATTGCTTTATAAACAATGAATATTCTAATGCTGCTCTTTTTTTAAGAAAAAAGGAAATCCATATTACGGATAAAGTACTCAGCACAACAAATATTAAAAATACTATTGTATTTAAAGTCAATAATATAGCACTAAAAACAATCAAATTAAGAATATTAATAAAAAAGCTTATTCCTTTCCATGTAAAAAATGTTTGTAGCTTCGACAAATCCCCTAATCTCAATAATGTGTCAGTATTAAGCCTAGTATCGAAATAGTTTACAGGTAGTTTTATCAGTTTATTAAGGAACTTTTCTTTAAGAGATATGGATAGATTAAAGTTTAATTTTGTTAATATAAAATCACTTAAAAACTGCGACACAAAATTTCCCATGAATAATAGAAACTGTGCCAATAAGAGGATAATAACTAAATTAAGGGATTTTGCAATAATACCTTCATCAATTATTTTTTTAAATATAATAGGAATGAACCAGTTGGTAGCCAATCCTGCAATTAATAATAATGTAGAAAATATATATTTGTAATTATATCTCTTAACAAAAGTGATTAAATGATTAATAACGGTACTATTTCTAAGGCTAATACCGTGAGGTTCCTTAAAATTAACATTTTCATTAATGAGCTCAAAATCATCTTTAGGTTGAAAAATAAGACAAACACCTTTTGCCTCATTTCCCAGCCATTCTCTTATTATTAAGTCTTCTTCAATTTTAATCTTACCATAACCAGGATCGGCGATATAATATTTTTTTTCACCTTTCTTAGTAATGATATTATATAAAACAACATAATGATCCTGCTTCCAAAATAAAATAGCAGGTAAGGGTATTTCTTCAAGCTGATCTAGAGTAAGTTTTAAACCATGGGATTCAAAACCTACTTTTTCACCACCATATAGAATATCCTTCACTGAAACTCCCATTCTTGTTATTCCGCAAATTTCTTTTAATTTCTTTACCGGAATATTTAGCCCATAAGAGTTAAGGACCATTGATAAGCAAGCCGGTCCACAGTCATTGCTTTCAAGTTGATTAATAAATTTAAACTTCATTTAAAACTAAAGCTTCAACTACTTCCTTAATTTTAGACACTACAACTTCATCCTTTAATTGATCGTCGCCATAATAAACACAGTATTCCGTTTGCTTCTCTTCTGCTTCCATAGCGTGCTGAGAACAGCCACCATTGCAAATAGGAAGTAATCGACAAGACAAACATGGTTTATTTTTAAATTTAGTATTCATTCTTCGTTCAAGATAATTGTCTTCCCATATCAAATCCCCATCATCATCGATATATCCAGCTCTCTTAGCAGTAGTAAAATCTCTGGCTGTACATTTGAATAAGTCTCCGTTATAATTAATAACAGCACTATTTCTCTTATCTGCATAGCACGAATTCCGTACATTATCTGGAGTCATGTGCTTAACCTGAATTCCATTTTCTTTGATCCTGTCTGTATTTTCATCCACAATTTCATTGATGTTATCATTCTGCGAATCCTGCCAAACTCTATGGAAATCCATCAACAAATATTTTTGCTTGATATCAGCCGGAATATCATTAAATTCTTCGGATATTTTATAAGTATCAGTAATATTTTCGGAAGTATAATTCACCCTAAGTCTTACAAAAAAGGAATTATTTATAAGTCGCTTTATATTTTTGACTATTTCATGATAAGAGCCCTTCTTTGCACTTACAAATCTTACCTCATCATGCTTTTCCCTATAGCCATCCAGTGTAATTTGAAACGAAGGAGTTATTTTACGTGATTTGAAGAAATCAATAAAATAATCATCTATCAGATATCCATTTGTCGTAAAACTAACGGAATAGTCTACAGAGTTTTTGACGCATTCTTCCTGAAGCTTTATAATGACAGGAACTACGTCTTTCTTAAAATAAAGCAGCGGCTCTCCTCCAAAAAAAGCTAATTGAAAGTAACTCATCGCAGGTTTCATTGCTGTTTTTTCAATAAATTTCCCCACTTTTTCAATCATACTTTGAGAAAACTTAGAGGTTTTCACATGTGTTTCGTAACAATACCAGCATTTGAAGTTACAATTCATCGTTGGATTAATTGTAAGTAAAAAGTTAGATTGATTTTCATCAACAGCTCTTGCAATTTTTTTTACTTTCTCAATTTCGTCAATTTCAAGAGGTATGATAAATTCCTCTGCAATTAAATAATGATAAAAGGTTGGATGGATTTCTTCCAAATCTTCTATATTTTCGTTTTTTGAAGCTTCAAGTAAATCCTTAAGTATAGGATCTATTACTAAAAATTTTTGATTAAATGAATTATATAGATAATACTCATCATCTATATATACAATAGAATTAAATTGGCTATATTTCATAGTTAGTGTTTAAAAAAGACTGTACCAAAAGTAAATATCTCTTAAAATTTAGGGGTTCGAAAAAGAATACTTTTGATACAGTCTCTTGTATTTTTTGTTAATAAATAAAGAACTTGAATACAAGTTTATATGAGTCCACAGCATACTTTCGGACATTTCACAACTAGTAGATCTTATTGTTTTATTGTGTTTATCTATTTATTATAAGTCAAGATCTAGTTAAGGTTTATATTGTGATTATCCATAAAATACCTATAAGACACTTTTAGAAATAATTTCTAACACTTTTATCCACCACAACCTTGAATACAGTTTACATTTTGCCCTTGTCCACATCCATCTCTACAGTTACCTCCCTGGCAGTTATTTGTAGTGCCAGTACCATCATCAATTCCTGTAGTCGGACCTAGAATAGCATTGGAAAAACCTCCCAATAATTTTTTTTCCTGCGATTCTGAAATTTTTTCAAAACCTGTTAAAACCAACTTGGTTTTACTTTTGATTACTTTTTTCATAAAAAGATTTATTTTAATTATTAATAAAGATTATTTATAAGCTTTAAAATGTCTAAAACTATAAAATAAGAAGTATTTTCTCATTATAAATCAGATACAGTTGAGATTTAACTTAATGGAAATACCTGAATATTATCTCTCTAAAACCTGAATATTTTTAAATAAGTAAATTTTGAGACCTTTTAAAAAGGTATTTATTTCCCACATTGAACACAGTTTAAGTTTTGCCCTTGGCCACATCCTGCTCTACAATTGCCTCCTTGGCAATTATTTGTAGTACCATCATCAATGCCAGTAGTAGGATCTGAAATTACATTAGAAAACCCTCCCAATATTTTTTTCTCTTGTGATTCTGAGATTTTCTCAAAGCCTGTTAAAACCAGCTTAATTTTACTCTTGTTTATTTTTTTCATAACACATAATTTTATCACAATAATAAGAATTAAACCGATATCTCTCTATTTGTTGAATAAATTTATACTCATTCTAAATTATTATTTTCTGTTTATTTAAAAGAAAAATTCTCATAATATTTACAAAATATAAAACCACAAACAAATAAGCTATTTCCAATTGAAAGAATTCATTGAATATTGGTTGTACCAGATCTAAGACTATTAGTACAAGGTCATCGTTATAACAAGCAAACTGTACAATTACAGGAAAATTACTAATATCTTAACAAAAGCACATTCAAAAATCAGCAGCATATTTTGTTTAAAAGAAAAAAATATTATCTTTGCACCGCTTTAGCAGAGAATGGTTATTCTTGATAAAGCCACAAATATATATCATGCCGGATTTAAAAATACAAGAAGCGAAATTGCTTTTTAAAAAAATCCACTCTAACCCAAAAAGTTACGATTTAAAAATCAATGAAGGCGGGATTACGGGCAGTGATGATGAAATAAGTTTCAGACTTTACAGGACAGGAGAAAGGGTCGATTTTGAAGTAATAATTGACGGACTTACCTTCACCAATACCACTGGAGAATGGAACAACGCGATGGTAATGCTTACGAGTACCATCAAAAAATTAGAAAGAGAAGAAGAGAATATTAAAATAGAACAGGCAATTGATAAACTCCGAAAATATTTATCAGAAGAAAATTAATTTTTTTAAAAATTAATTTGGCAGATAAAAAAAAAGTTTATACTTTTGCACTCACATTTGAACGATATGGCAAATCATAAATCAGCATTAAAGAGAATTAGACAAAACGAAGTAAGAAGACTTCGCAACAGATACTACCACAAGACTGCTAGAACAGCAATGAAGGTGTTAAGAAATGAAGAGGACAAAGCTGCTGCTGCAGAACAATTGCCAAAAGTTATCTCTTTGTTGGATAAATTAGCTAAGAAAAACATTATCCACAAAAACAAAGCAGCTAACTTAAAAAGCAAATTAACTAAGCACGTTAATAAACTAGCTTAATAAGTATAGTTGGCCCGTTCGTCTATCGGTTAGGACCTCAGATTTTCATTCTGGTAAGAGGGGTTCGATTCCCCTACGGGCTACAAAATAATCATTATCTAACCTGGTGATTATTAATAAGAGTTGAAACTTATAAAAACAAAAACTAACACACAGGAAACAGTGGAAGATAGCTGGCCCGTTCGTCTATCGGTTAGGACCTCAGATTTTCATTCTGGTAAGAGGGGTTCGATTCCCCTACGGGCTACTTAGAGAGATTCATTTACATGAGTCTCTTTTTTCGTTGTATTCTCCCTACTCCTCATTGCTTATCTGCAAATTCGACTTTCATTACAGTTTAACCTTCATGATGCGTCAGTAACTATTGCCTCTTTAAAGCTAAAGTAATTGATGAAACTGTGAAAATTTAAGATCATTGAGTTGTTTTAAATTCATAGCAATCTTAGATATATTTCATTTTTATAGCTTAAATAAAAGGCTTCCACTTTTGATAATTGTGAAAGCCTAAAAAAACGATGTTAAAAGAGATATACTTTCTTTTTAAAATTAATAAAGTTTAAATTCCAAAGTTCACAAAAACACTGAAACGAGATCTCGCCTCAATATCGCCCCCGGCTAAATTGGAATATGCAGGAAGCATTACTTCACTTCCCAGGCTTATTTTCCGGTAAGATATTTCAAATCCCAATTTCCCGTACAGAGCGCTTCCTGAAGTATTGGGCAAAATCTCACTAAACTGTCGATTGGTATCATAGACTTCGCCCTGCAATCCTGTTTTACCGGATACAATAAATCTATCATTCCCGGCAATCCTGTAAAATCCGGTCGCAGAATAATTCCATTGGTTTCCGAAACGGTAATGCTTTTTGTTTTCGGTTTTTATGGTATAATCCGTATTCAGTAAAACGGCAATTTTATTTTTTTGGAATTTATAATTTAAAGCCAGCTGATAATCCCAGCTTCCCGTTCCCAACTGAAAGCTTGGGTTAACTCCCGACACTCCTTTTTCATCAAACTTACCCAGCGGAATTTTCACTCCAAACCCGCCGTTCAGCTGATGAATATTCTCTTTTGAGTTGATCAGCCGGTAAATTCCCATCAGGTTTACATCCCCGACACCCTGCATTTTTACATCTCCCTGTAATGTTTTCTTTTCATGAAAATGGAAAGGCATACTGGCATAAACACTTATCTTCTCAGTCAGTGGAATTTTTCCCCAAAGCTGAATGGTATTGAAATACTGATCCTGCGTAAGATTATTAACAAACAGATTTTCTTTAGCCTTATAATGCTGTGCAAAATATTTAATCCCGATAAATTGTGGATTCAGTAAAGATTCAAATCCGGAAGAACCGTTTCCGGCAGAACAACCACAGGCATCACAATCGTCATAAAAAATAACTTTGGTGAAACTGCGGGGGACGTAGAGACTGTCATTGTCCGTTTTGGCCTGATTTATATAAAAACACATCAGGTTCATTAATAAAAATATTTTTTTCATCATGGCTTACTCGGCAAATTTTGGGTTGGCAATGAAATTTTGATCACTTAAGGTTTTCAAAAATGCGATAATATATTGTTTCTCCTGTGTGTTCATGGGGATGCCCAGATGTCCGTTCTGCTTCAAAAGAGGATCAAGATTTGACTGATTCTCCACATTGACTGAATAAAAATTCAAGACGGCATCCAGTGTATAGAATCTTCCGTCATGCATATATGGTGCGGTATATTCTACATTCTTGAGACTTGGCACACGGAATTTCATATTGTCATTCCAGTCTAACGTCACTCTGTATCTTCCTCTGTCATCAAACTGGCTGTTGTAATACATCCCAGTATTCCGGTAACTTTCATCGGTAAATAAATCTCCCGAATGGCAGGAAGCACATTTATTCTGAAACAAATTCATTCCCTGATTTTCTTCACTGGTAAAAACAGCCGTTCCTTTTTTCATACGGTCGTATTTAGAATCTGCTGATACCATCGTAGCCATAAACTGGGAAATCGCCTTTAAAACCCGGTCTCCTGTGATATTTTCATCTCCGAATGCTGCCTTAAACAATTTTTTGTAATTGCTGTCAGCATTAAGTTTTCCAACCACTTCGGGAAGGGAGCTGTCCATTTCAAAATCTGCTGTAATGGGAACCAAAGATCTTTCATCCAGATTATGTCCTACTCCGTCCCAGGTATAATTTTTCAGAAAAGCCATATTCTGTATCGGCGGCGCATTTCGGATTCCAAGTCTGTCGTCTATTCCGTGGCTTACATTATGGCCGTGATGTGTAAAAGCATATTCCTGAATATGGCAGAACCCGCATGAAATCGTATTATTTCGTGATAATTTACCTTCATAAAAAAGCTTCTTACCCAAAGCAATTCCGTTTACGGTGATAGGATTTCCTGTAACGTCAAATGTGATATCAGGAAAACCGGCAGGCTTATCAAGATGGTAGGCTTCATTTTTTTCTAAAGGTTCGATAACATCGTCAGAACACGATGAAAGGATGAATATGCTTACAATCAAGAAAACCGGAAGAGCGCTGAACGGCCCTCTTCCGAATCTTATGAATGGATTAATCATTGTGAACATGATCTACTTTAAACATTTTTGAAATATTATTGGTCACATTTACCAGATGCTGACTGGAACCCATCGCCATATCATTGGTATTATCAAGTGTTAAAGCAGTTTGCCCGCTCAGATACTGATTAAGATCTGCCAGAATATGGATGGAAGGAGTAATTTCTTTTGACACTCTCGCTGTAGTTGGAAGATCAAGAGTAATTTCGCGATAAAGATCAGGCGTATTGTTTGCAGAAGTATTTCCCATATTCCCACAGTGATTCATAAACTCGTTGGTCGGTGCAGAAGTTCCGTACTTACCCTCCAGTTTCGTGAAAATATATCCTGCTGCCCAAGACCAAGCCATTCCTGAAGTTTTTGCTTTTTGCCAGAAAATGCCCTGCCCTTCCTGACCAATAAGATAAGCGTTCTGACTGATTCCCAGCCCTAATCTTATCTTTTTATAATTATTTTTCGGAATTTCCGTAAGGTTGATATAATTAATTCCTGCCACAGCTTCCGCCTGATCGATGATGAAGGCTCCTTTATCAGGGTCGTTCTCATGATATTTGAATTCATTTCCTTTTTCATCAATTAAGGTAATGTTGCTGATGATGTATTTCAACGTTGAAAACTGATGTTTTTGTCCGTTAGAAGAAGTTTGCGTAGTTTGATTTAAAACAATATTACCGAGATTATTAAAACCGTTTTCAAACTTTACCTGAAGATTTCCCGGAGTGGCATCCTGAACCTCATCGTCGTCATTGCCGCTGCATGATGAAAGAGTACCTAGTGTAAATGCAATAAAGAGTAATGATAAAATTTTATAAATTTTCATTGTTGATTTTTTAAGTTAAATTTTTTAAATAGAATTGTCGATCGAATGACCACACATTCATTCGATTAGGACTGAAAAGTTTAGGCTGGAAATAACATTAAATACTTTGCTGAGATTCTTACAGAATGACAACCAAGCAATAAAAAGCGTAAACTTTTACAATTAAATAGGTCTAAAAAAATTAACTTAAAACAGGTGGCCTGAAAATATGCTTCAGAAACAGAAAAGAATATTCTGATTTGAAGAGAAAATTGAAATGTGAAAAGAAAGTATTCTCTGTGGTATTGATTCCGGCTATATCAGGAAGAATGTAGATATCAAGTAGTTTCTGTCCGGAATTTTTTGTCTTGTTTAAAGGAGAAGAATCTACATCATTAACCTTGGAAAGCTGTTTGCTGAGATAACATTTTCCGTTACAATGCAACTCGACATTGTTTTTGTTGATACATAAAACTTCAGATATATAATCATAGTTTACAGCATATTCCACCAGCGGTACCAGAGGCCTGAATACCACAAATAAGGTGAGGAATATGCTGCAAATATAATTCATGAAATCAGATTATTTTTTACTGATTGCTTCTTCATATCTTCTGCTGATCTCCTTCCAGTTGGTCACGTTCCAGATAGCGGTTAGATAATCTGCTCTTTTGTTCTGATATTTCAGATAATACGCGTGTTCCCAGACATCAATTCCAAAGATTGGCGTTCCTCTTTCTTCTACTACATCCATTAGTGGATTGTCTTGATTTGGCGTTGAAGAAACGAACAGCTTACCACTCTTATTCACCGAAAGCCACGCCCATCCGGAACCGAAACGGTCTGCTCCTGCCTTGCTCATTTTTTCTTTAAAAGCATCCATGCTGCCAAAAGCATCATTGATCGCTTTCGCTAATTTTGCTGAAGGTTGTGTATTTTTCTCAGGGGTCAGTACTGTCCAGAACAACTCATGATTGTAATGACCTCCGGCATTGTTTCTTACTGCAGGACTCATTTTTGAAGCGTTCGACAAGATCTCAAACAACGTTTGCTTTTCCTGCGGTGTTCCGGCAATTGCTTTATTCAGATTGGCTACATATGCAGCAGCATGTTTTGAATAATGAATTTCCATCGTCTGTGCATCAATGTTTCCTTCCAGTGCATTGTAAGCATACGGCAGAGGCGTTTGCTTAAATTGCGCCATGGCAAACTGGGCCGCAAATACTGCCGTCAAAGCAGCAATTTTCATAATTTTCATAATTTCCTATTTTTATATATGGTTAATATTTTTTTGGCTGGAAGATGGAGGTTGGAAGAATGGAAGTTGTTCTAAACACCATCAAACTTCCATCTTCTAACTTCCATTTTTACTTCAACAACTTCCTGATATCTTCAATCAGGATTTCACGATCGGGATGATATTTTCCGTTAAGCTTCGGAACTGTTCCGTCCGTATCTTCATAATTCAACCCTGAATAATACAGGATCGGCATATTTTCTTTATTATACCGGCAGCGGATATTTCCTTCTTTATCCACCAGAGCGATCATTCCGCTGTGGTTCAGGCTTTCACTTTCATCTTCCTTATCGCCAACATAAATATTAAACTGATCTGCCAGCTTACCGATATAATCTCTGTTTCCGGTCAGAAAATGCCAGTTCGGAGATTTTGCCCCTATTCTTTCTGCATGCTCTTTCAGCAATTCAGGGGTGTCATTTTCAGGATCAATGCTGATGGAGATAATTCCGAAGTCCGGGTTGCTGATCTCATCTTCGATAGCCCGCATATTGCGGTTCATCACCGGGCAGATCGTAGGACATTTACTAAAGAAAAATTCTACCAGATATACTTTTCCCAGCATATCTTTATCGGTGATTTTCTTATTATTCTGGTCGGTAAGTTCAAAAGCAGGAACTTTCATTACCGTGTAAAGACTTTTTTTAAAGTATCCCATTCCTACGCCTATTCCTAAAAAGAGCAAAGCAATAACTACAATCGGAACAATGATCTTTGTTTTTGAGCTGGTTCCTTTTTTATTTCTTGACATATTTTTCAGGATTCTTTTTGAATTCGTCTTTACAGTAAGCACTGCAAAAACCGTACGTTTTATTTTTATAAACTGCCGTATCTTTCATATCGGCTTCGGTCGGCATATTACAGATCGGGTCTACTGCGTTGGCAAATTTCACCGGTTTTGCATTAGACTTTGCGGCTGTATCTGATTTTTTATGCTTTACTTTAGGGGTTTCCTGGGCACAGGCCATCAAAGAGACAGACAATAATGCCATTACAATAACTTTAGATTTCATATTGATTTAGATTGAAATTAATAATTGTATTGAATAAAATTGATTGATTTTTAAACTAAATTTAATAATGAATTTAGTTTAACGCCAGGCTCGCAAAGTTTTTCGTAAAACTTCATGTTTATATGTTCGCAAGGGTACTTCGACAGGCTCAGCATAAACTAAACACTCAGCAAATGATAGCTAAATTTATTTCAATGTCAAATTCAACTAAAAAAATGAGCTGAAAACAGTTTTATGCTAAAGGAGGATGGAATATTCTGGAAAAATATTCTGAAGTACTGAAGTTGATATAATCCGGGGTTGGATTTTTGAGCTTACAGGGAAATCGGTTACCTGCTGAGAAGGAAAGAATTTCATTGGAAAGAAATACATCTACACTGCCAATCTTTATATTCTGATTGTTGTTGGATTGTTTTTCCGTTTTTGCAAGTTCTTTAGCAACGTAGCATTTTCCTTTGCAGGTAGATTGAGGAACGTTTCTGTTTTCGCAAAGATTTTTCACGATATAATCATAGTTCATGGCATAATTCAACAATGGCAAAACAGGACGTAATGCAATGGTAAAAATGATGAATATGGAAATGAAAAATTTCAACTTCTTTTTGTTACCACAAATATACTACTGAAAATCTTCCTATACAGCATTTATGATGAAAGTCATTGATAATTTCCCCGAAACCTTTCTGCATCATGCAGGAAACCTTCGGAACTTACCGAAAACGCGCTGCAACCTGCAGGAGACTTTCGGGAACATCCGAAAACGCGTTACACCCTTGCGACAAACTTTCGGGAACACCCGAAAACGTGTTGCACCCTTGCAAGAGATTTTCGGGTGAAAGGAAAATGTGTGGTGCTTATTTAAATTTTGGCTGAAGCCAGATTTCCCGACTGATAAAAAAACCGGACTAAAGTCCGGTCCTATTGAAATTAAAAGAGTTTTCTTAATTTCAATTCATTCATTTAGAGTCTGTTTAAATTTATCATCTTAAATTACTTAATCAAAACAAACATAGTATATTCCTTTTTACCATTTAGAATTTAAGCTGATTAAAAACGCATTAAAAATTAAGAATCAATACATTGATTTGTGTAAGATAATTAAGTGTGATTGCTCAAAATCTTATTCTTTTAAGAAATCTAAACAGACTCTAGGAAGTAAAAGTCATTCTCTGGATTCTCACGGCATTCAGAATAGCCAGTAAAGCAACGCCAACATCTGCGAAGACCGCCTCCCACATCGTAGCCAGCCCACCAGCACCTAAAATAAGAACCACCGCTTTTACAGCAAATGCCAAAATGATATTCTGCCAGACAATTTTTTTCGTCTGCTTTCCAATATTGATGGCCATCGGAATCTTACCTGGTTTATCATCCTGTATCACGACATCGGCAGTTTCGATGGTGGCGTCACTTCCTAATCCGCCCATAGCAATGCCGACATCACTGAGGGCAACAACAGGAGCATCATTCACGCCGTCTCCCACAAAGGCAACGGTTTCTCTCTTTGATTTTATTTCTTTTACTTTATTCACTTTATCTTCCGGCAGCAGATCTCCGTATGCATTAACAATTCCTAACTGATCTGCTACATGTTTCACCACAGAAGCTTTATCACCGCTTAACATGGTGGTTTTTACATGCAGAGCTTTCAATTTATTGACGGCAGATTGCGCATCGGTTTTCACGGAATCGGCAATCGTAAAATATCCGGCAAACTTTTTATCATAAGCTATGGCAATGAAAGTATAGACGATATTTTCAGTATTGACATCATAATGGATGTTGAATTTATCCATCAGCTTCAGATTCCCAACCAGCAGTTCTTTACCATTAATTAATGCTTTAAGGCCATGTCCGGCAATTTCCTCAACGCTTTCCAGATGAAGAGAATGATCGACTTCTCCCACATATTCGTGGATAGCTGTTGCCACAGGATGTGAGCTTTTACTTTCCAGGGAATTAACAAGTTTAAGAATTTCATCTTTATCCACCTCATTTTTAAAAACAGCTTCCTGTACTTTGAATACACCTTCTGTCAGCGTTCCGGTTTTATCCATTACAACATTTTGAATATTGGCCAGCACATCCAGGAAATTGCTTCCTTTAAATAAAATTCCGTTGCGGCTGCCTGCACCGATACCTCCGAAATATCCCAACGGAATGGAAATCACCAACGCACACGGACAGGAAATCACCAGAAATACCAATGCTCTGTAGAGCCAATCTCTGAAATGATATTCCCCCACGAAAAAGTATGGCAAAAGGGTGATACCGACAGCCAGAAATACAACAATGGGTGTATATACTTTTGCAAATTTTCTGATGAAAAGCTCAGTGGGCGCTTTCTGGGCTGTTGCATTCTGTACGAGTTCCAAGATTCTGCTCAGCTTACTGTCTTTGTAATCAGCGGTCACTTTAATCTGGCTAAGCGTATTTAAATTAATCATTCCCGCCAGCACGGTATCGCCTTTTGTTTTGGTATTGGGCTTACTTTCACCGGTCAGTGCCGCTGTATTGAATGAGGCGGTTTCAGATAAGAGCTCTCCATCCAGCCCCAATTTTTCACCTGATTTCAACTGGATGATCTCTCCGATATTTACGTTTTGTGCTTTAACAGTCTGTGGTTTTCCGTCCTTTATAACCGTTACCTCATCGGGACGCTGGTCGAGCAGGGATTTGATATTGCTTTTTGCCCTTGTCACGGCCATTCCCTGAAACACTTCCCCTACAGAGTAGAAAAGCATAACGGCAACCCCTTCCGGATATTCTCCGATCGCGAAGGCTCCGACTGTTGCAATGCCCATCAGAAAAAATTCTGAGAATACATCTTCATGGGTAATACTTTCCCAGGCTTCTTTCAATACGGGTAATCCTACAGGAATATAGGCAATCAGATACCAGACCAGACGAATCCAGCCGGTAAACCAATCGGCTTTTATCAGGTTATCCAGCACGATACCGACTAGAAGCAATCCAAAAGACACCATCGCCGGAAGAAACATCTTAAATACCGACTGATTTTCCGTTCCATGAGAATGGTCGTGATCGTGACCGTTATGGTCATGAGATTTTTCCTGTTTTGATTTTGTACTACAGCATTCTTCCATACTTTAAAACTTTTAATCAAAATTATACATAAGCCCGATGCAATGCTATTGCAAACTTTCCAGGCAGTTTTCGCAGATTCCTTTGGCAAAGAGTCTTATTTCATCGATCCTGAAATTGGTTGTAACATCTTCAGGGAAAGAAATATCTTCTTTGCAGGTGGTCTGTTTGCAGATCTTGCAGTAGAAATGAAGATGCCAGTCATTGTGTGTATTTTCGTCGCAGCCATCATGACACAGCTTGTATTTGGTGGTGGTATTTTCCTGAATACTATGGACAATCCCTTTTTCCTCAAATGTTTTTAAAGTCCTGTAAATGGTTGTTCTGTCTGCATTGTCAAAGTAGTTTTCTATTTCAGACAAAGAGAGCGCCGCCTCCTGAGAACTCAGAAAATCATACACCAGAATCCTCATGCTGGTGGGCTTGGTATTCTTATCCATTAATTTATTTTCGATATCCTTTTTCATGATCTTGCTGAATTAATGTTCGTGTTCCCCTGAATTTGTCAGTTTCGCATTAATAAAAAATGCACCTTTTACGGCGATCTTTGCACCAGGTGCAATATTCTGTACGGAAGTTATGGCGGTGTAACCCATATCCGATGATCCTTTTACGACTTCCACCTTTTCAAAGGTAATGGTTTTAGGGTGATTAATCTTTTCTTTTTCATGACTTTCCCCGGCAGCTTCATCGGCCATTTTATCCGTCTGAACAAAAACATAAAACTTACCATCGGCTTCCACAATCGCTTCATCAGGGATTGCCGGGGTTACTGTTTTGTCGAGACTTACGATACCGGTAATATTCATTCCGTCGATCAGCCCCGCTTTATTACCCGTCACATTGGCGTGTACGGAAATGGTTTTGCTGTCGTTCTCAAAGGAAGAGCCGATGCTGTAGATTTCCGCGTCGTATTCTGTTCCGGGATTGTTGGTTAATTTAAAATGAACAATCTGTCCTACTTTCATCTTCGGCAGATCTTTTTCAAAAACCTGCAGATCCAGGTGGATGGAATTATTATCGATAATTTCTGCCACCGGCGAAGAAACATCTACATAGCTACCAATCTGTGAAGTAATACTGCTGATCGTCCCATTGATCGGTGCCGTAATGGCAAGTCCAGACCGCATACTGCCATTATTTACTTTTCCCGGACTTATGCCCATCATCTGCAGCTGTCTCACGAGTGAGGCTTTGCGGGTTCGCAGTGTTTTAAGCTCGGCATCAGCGCTCTGCAGATTTTTCTTTGCTCCCGCATCATTGTCGAAAAGCTCTTTTTGTCTGCGGTATTCCTGTTCTGCATACGCCATCCTGCTGTTTACGGTGAGATAATCTTCCTGAAGCTGTATGAATTCCGGGTTGGTAATCGTTGCAATTATCTGTCCTTTTTTTACAAAACTTCCTACCTGAATCGGTAGAGTTTTTATAATTCCACCATAGAGAGAAGTCACCGTTGCCTTATTATTGTTCGGAACCCGCAGCAATCCGTTGGCTTTGATGGTGGAAGTAAGTTCCTTCATTTCAATATTTCCCAGAGTAATACCAACAGTGCCGATCTGCTCTTGCGTTAAAGAAGCGATTGTCGGAGCTTCCTCATGATGATTCTGCTGCTCCGTTGTATTATCCGGATTTTCAGCAGCGGTTTCTTTTTTACTACAATTTGTTGTAAGGGTAGCAAAGATGAAAAGGGATATAATGTTATATTTAAATTTCATGCTATTTATTAATAAGTGAATTAATGATAATGACCGACTGATTAACCTGCTGAATAGATTCCAGGTATTTTAGCTGGATATTCGTAGCAGTCTGTAAAGCAAAAAGATATTCCACATAAGAAATTTCGCCCGTGGTATATCCTAGCTGAGCAGCTTTTACGATTTTATCAGCATTCGGAACAGCCTGACTTACGTAATATTCATACTGCTGGAGATCGTGTTTATGTTGGTTAAAAGCATTTTCCCACTGCGCCAGTAACTGTTTTTCCTGATGCCGGGCATTGATTTCAGCAGCCTGTTTCTGGTATTCCCAAGACTGTATTCTTGCTTTGGTAGCTCCAAAAGTTAACGGTATTGCCACGCCCAGACTCAGAGAACTGAAACGGTCGCCGGCGTTGTAAAATTGTTCCTGCCCATTTTTTGTATGAAATCCTATCAGTGACTGATTGGTATATCCGATACTGAATTCCGGAAGTCCCTGTGACTTTTCAACATTTTTATTCTTTTCTGCAATACTTATTTCCTGATAGAATGCTCTTACGGTTGGATGTGCGGCAATTACGCTGCTGTCAAGAACATTTTCTGCTTTTAACGGTTCATAATTTTTATTGAATACAATTTCAAAATCACTGGTAGTATTCAGGATGGTTTTTAAATTGTTGTAGGCATTATGTAAATACACTTCGTTCTGTTTCAACAACAAATTAATTTCACCTTTCTGCGTTTCTGCGGTATTGATTTCAATCTTTTTGATATCTCCCGCTTTAAATCTTACCGTGGCAATCCTGATAAAATCCTGATACAGACTGTCGAGATTTTTCAGCTTCGATTCGTTGTACTGTAAATATTCGATCTGGTAATAATACGTTCTTACCTGCTTTATCAGTTCATTCACGGAAATCTCTTTTTCAATCTGCCTGCTTCTCACATTTTCATTAATCAATTCTTTTCTTGCTTTAAATAATGTTGGAAAAGGAATGCTTTGTGAGATGGAAAACGACTGATCGAATTTCGGACTGTTGTATTGTCCGAGCTGGGCATCAACATTAAGTTTCGGGAGTTCTTTTGCAGTTGCTTTCAATGCTTCAGCAGATTTTATATTTAAATCTTTTGACTCTATATTTAAGTTATTGCTAACTACCATTTCGATAGCCTCATCAATGGAAAGTTTTCGGGACTGAGCATTTGTATTTGCGCCAAGGAGCACGAACACCAGCACAAGAATTGGGCTTATGGATTTCATTTTCAGATTTCCCATTTTAGTTTTTGAATTAAAAATGATATACAGCATCGGCAAAACAAATAAAGTAAGGAAAGTTGCCGACAAAAGCCCTCCGATAACAACTGTGGCGAGTGGCTTCTGCACTTCTGCGCCGGCTCCTGTAGAAATGGCCATCGGCAAAAACCCTAATGATGCCACCGTTGCTGTCATCAGAACGGGTCGCAACCTGATTTTTGTGCCTTCAAGGACTCTTTTCATGATATCTTTTTCCCCATCTTTCTCCAGCTGATTAAAGGTTCCGATCAGGACAATTCCGTTTAGGACGGCAACTCCGAAGAGCGCAATAAAGCCTATCCCGGCACTGATGCTGAAAGGCATATCCCGCAAAATCAATGCAAACACACCTCCGATAGCACTCATCGGAATGGCAGAAAAGATTAAAGCCGCCTGCTTCAAAGAATGAAAAGTAAAATACAACAGCATAAAAATCAATAACAATGAAACCGGAACTGCGATCATCAGCCTTTTGCTTGCTGCCTGCAGGTTCTCGAACTGCCCACCGTAGGTAAAGTAATAACCGGATGGCAACTTTACCTGATCCAGCTTTGTACGAATATCTTTCACAACGCTTTCTACATCGCGGCCGCTTACATTAAACCCAATGACAATTCTCCGTTTTCCTTCCTCACGGCTGATCTGCGCGGGACCAAGCTTATAACCGACATTTGCCAACTGGGAAAGCGGAATCTGCGTTCCTGTACCGGTAGATATCATTAAATTATTCACATCATCGATATTGGTGCGGTGAAGGCTGTCGAGGCGCACCACCAGATCAAAACGTCTTTCATTTTCAAAAATCTGCCCGGCACTTTTCCCGGCAAATGCGGTGCTTACGGCAGTATTAACGTCTTCAATATTGAGTCCGTAGTTAGCCATTCGTATTCTGTCGTATTCCACATTAATCTGAGGAAGACCACCAACGCGTTCGATCTGTGGCGCTGTCACCCCATCAACCGACTGAATAACCTTACCCGCTTTTTCGGCATATACTGATAATGAATCAAGGTTTTCCCCGAAAATTTTAACGGCTACATCCTGGCGAATTCCCGTCATTAGCTCATTAAACCGCATCTGGATCGGCTGATTCTTTTCAAAGAAAACGCCGGGAATGACTTCGAGCTTTTCCATAATTTCATCTGCCAGCTCATCATAATTTTTATTGGACTTCCATTCTTTCTGAGGTTTTAAAACAACGATTAAATCTGAAGCTTCAGGAGGCATGGGATCGGTGGGAACTTCTGCAGAGCCCGTTTTCCCAATCACCATTTTTACCTCATCAAATTGTTTGATAATCCTTGAAGCCTGCATGGATGTTTCGATACTCTGGCTTAATGAGCTGCCTTGTGGCAAAATGCAGTGAAATGCATAATCGCCCTCCTGCAGCTGAGGAATAAACTCACCACCCATATTTTTAAAAATGAACACTGTAACAACAAAAACGGCAATTGTTGCAGAGACAATGATATATTTCAGACTGATCGCTTTTTTTAACAAAGGCTGGTATATTTTCTGAAGCTTTCCCATCATTCTGTCGGAGAAACTTTCTTTATGAGATATATTCTTAGAAAGAAATAAAGCGCTCATCATAGGGATGTACGTTAATGATAAGATCAAAGCCCCCAGAATAGCAAACCCCACCGTTTTGGCCATTGGTGTAAACATTTTTCCTTCTACACCGGCGAGTGTAAGAATGGGAATATAGACAATCAGAATAATGATTTCTCCAAAAGCGGCGCTGCTTCTGATTTTTGACGCAGAAAGAAAAACTTCTTCATCCATTTCTGCCTGGGTGAGTTTCCCTACGGATTTTCGCAAGCCTAAATGATGAAGGGTTGCCTCAACAATAATCACTGCCCCGTCGACAATCAATCCGAAATCAATAGCTCCCAGGCTCATTAAATTGGCGCTTACGCCAAATACATTCATCATTCCTAAAGCGAACAATAAAGCGAGCGGGATCGCAGAAGCAACAATCAGTCCTGCCCGAAGATTCCCAAGGAAAATAACGAGAACAAAAATAACGATGAGCGCGCCTTCAATAAGATTTTTCTCCACTGTTTTCATAGCTCTGCCTACGAGATCTGTCCTGTCAAGAAAAGGTTCTATCACGATATCCTCAGGAAGCGACTTTTGTATTACCGGAATTTTTGCCTTGATATTGCCGACAACGTCATTGCTGTTGGCACCTTTCAGCATCATAACCACTCCACCTACGGCATCCACATTACCATTGTATGTCATTGCTCCATACCTTACGGCACTTCCTAAATGAACCTCTGCCACATCTTTCACAAAGATCGGAACACTTCCTGTTTCATTTTTCACCGCAATATTTTTAACATCATCCAGAGACATCACCCTTCCGATTCCACGGATGAAATAAGCGTTGGGCTTTTTATCTATATAAGCACCTCCTGTATTCTGATTGTTTTTTTCCAGCGCTGTAAAAATATCGGTAATGCTCACTCCCATCGCTTTCAGGCGGTTCGGATCAATGGCAACCTCATACTGCTTCAGCTGTCCCCCGAAACTGTTGACTTCTGCCACCCCGGGAGTTCCGTTAAGCTGTCTTCTGACGATCCAGTCCTGCATTGTTCGGAGTTCTTTAGCATCATATTTTTTTTCACTTCCTTTTTTAGGATGGAGAATATATTGATACACTTCACCCAGACCTGTACTTACAGGGGCAAGTTCCGGAGAGCCGATCCCCTTTGGAATTTCTTCGGCAGCTTCTTTCAGTTTTTCACTGATCAGCTGGCGTGCAAAATATATATCTACTTTTTCTTTGAAAACAACCGTAATCACCGATAATCCAAACCGGGAAACACTTCTGGTTTCTTCAATATCCGGAATATTGGCTATACTCTGTTCAATAGGAAACGTAACGAGCTGTTCCACTTCCTGCCCTGCGAGCGCAGGACACGTCGTGATAATTTGAACCTGATTGTTGGTAATATCCGGTACCGCATCTACCGATAATCTGGTTGCACTCCAAATGCCCCAGACAATCAAAAGCAATGTCATTACGCCAATGACAATTTTGTTCTTGATGCTAAATTTTATGATTTTATCTAACACAAACTAAGATTTAATGGGTGACTGTTTTTATCTTTCACCACATAATATTTTTAAAATTATTGCGTATTCGCTAAGACGTTCACTCAGCAAAATGAAGAAAATACAGTCATTAATATGATTGAAATAATTAAAATTCTATCATCCTGAAAATGACAGATTCAAAGATATATTCTTGTACTCTGCAAAGGAATTGCAAAGTTTCAGAATGTTAAATCAAAAATTAAATTTTAGGAGGTTGCCAGATGTGATCGTAAATCTGGTAGACAAAATTATTCTTCTGGAAAAGAATTTTCTTTGAAAAATACACCCGGATTTGTTCCGGAATATCGATCAGCGTATCCAGTTTGAAGGCTGCTACCGTAATCTGACAGCAGTTGCAGACACACAAAGGAGAGCAGATATCTCCATGATCTTTTGAATGAGAATTATCAGCAATAAAAGAAAGCCGAAGCTGATCTGAACCGTGTGATTTCTGCATATCTTCACAAGGCATCAGCGATAATGCCACGAAATAAAATGCAAGTATTAATCTTAACAGGTTCATCCCAACAAATGTAAAGCTTTTTTTATAAAGAGATTAATTAAAATAAAATTTTGCAAAATTTTGCTGCCATACTGTAAAAACCATTAATTTTATCCTATGAAAGTTTTAATTGTAAACGGCCCGAATCTTAACCTGCTGGGAACTCGCGAACCGGAGGTCTACGGTACAACATCAATGGAAGATTACCTGAAAAATTTAAAGTCTCAATTTCCATCTCATGAACTGGATTATTATCAGTCCAATATTGAGGGTGAAATTATCAACAGGCTGCAGCAGGACGATTTTGACGCTCTGGTAATTAATCCGGGTGCATTTACCCATTATTCTTACGCTATTGCCGATTGTTTAAAGAATATAGGTAAGCCTAAAGTAGAGGTTCATATCAGTAATATTTACAAAAGGGAAGAATTTCGTCAAAAATCTGTTACGGCAGCAAATACTGATGCAGTTTTATCCGGCTTTGGTATGGATGGATACAGGCTGGCTTTGTTGAGTCTGATTTCTGCTTAAGCTAGCCTATAACTACAGATTGCACGAATTTTCACACATGATGTGCAAGTATAATGCTTTTTAGAGTTCTCGATAGCTTATATAAAAAAACCTCATCAAATGATGAGGTTTTTTACATTTATTAAATTGTCTGTTCCTGTAACTGAGGACCGGAAGTCACTAATTTTTTAGCTTCGTCCGAATTGCAATACTGTTCAAAATTCTTGATGTATTTTGCAGCAAGATCTTTTGCTTTTTCTTCCCATTCTTCAACATTGCTGTACGTATCTCGCGGATCCAAGATGCCTTCAGAAACATTTGGCAATGAAGTAGGCACTTCCAGATTCATAATCGGAATTCTTGTTTTCGGGGCATTTTCTATAGAACCATCAATAATAGAATCAATAATTGCTCTCGTATCTTTTAATGAAATTCTTTTTCCGGTTCCGTTCCATCCTGTATTTACCAGATAAGCTTTTGCCCCGTTTTCTTTCATTTTCCCGATCAGTGTTTTCGAATACATGGTAGGATGTAATGTAAGGAAAGCTTCTCCAAATGCCGGTGAAAAAGATGGTTCCGGTTCGGTAATTCCTCTTTCTGTTCCGGCTAATTTTGAGGTATAACCACAAAGGAAATGATACTGAGCCTGGTCTTCATCCAACACAGAAACCGGAGGCAATACTCCGAAAGCATCTGCAGAAAGATAGACAATCTTCTTGGCGTGTCCTGCCTTTGAAGGTAAAACAATTTTATTGATATGGTAAATAGGATAAGATACCCTTGTATTTTCTGTAATAGAATTGTCTGTATAATCAGAAACGCCATTATTCACAACCACATTCTCAAGAAGCGCATCTCTTCTGATGGCTCCGAAAATATCCGGCTCTTTTTCTGCTGAAAGGTCGATTACTTTTGCATAACATCCGCCTTCATAATTGAAGACTCCGTTATGGTCCCAACCGTGCTCATCATCCCCGATAAGGTATCTTTTCGGATCGGCAGACAACGTTGTTTTTCCGGTTCCGGACAGCCCAAAGAAAAGAGCTACATCACCGTCTCCACCAACGTTTGCAGAGCAGTGCATGGAAGCCATTCCTTTTAGCGGGAGGTAATAATTCATCATTGAGAACATTCCTTTTTTCATCTCACCACCATACCATGTTCCTCCGATAATCTGAATTTTTTCAGTAAGATTAAACATGATAAAGTTTTCAGAATTCAATCCCTGCTCTTCCCAGTTCGGATTTGTAGCTTTAGAACCATTGATTACGGTGAAATCCGGTTCTCCAAAATTTTCCAGATCAAAATGGGAAGGGCGGATAAACATATTCGTCACGAAATGCGCCTGCCACGCAACTTCTACAATGAATCTCACTTTTAATCTCGTATCTGCATTGGTTCCGCAAAAAGCATCCACCACGTAGATTTTTTTTGATGTTGAAAGCTGATTCAGCACTAATTCTTTACAAGATTGGAAAATTTCCGGAGTTGTCGGAAGGTTTACCTTACCGTCCCAAAAAATTGTGTCTTTTGTAACATCATCCTGAACAATGTATCTGTCTTTAGGTGAACGACCTGTGAAAATTCCTGTTTTTACTGATACTGCACCAGATTCCGTAAGCTCAGCTTTCTCAAAGCCCTGATTTTCAGGAGAAACTTCAGCCTGATACAATTCTTCGTAAGAAGGATTATAGACGACTTCATAGTTTCCTTTAATCCCTAATTTTTCTAAATCCTGGATGATTTTAGCGTGTTTCATTTTACTTATATTTTCTATTTCTTTTTTGGGGTTTAACAAAATTAATATTAATTAATTGTTAAAAGTGGTTTAAATATAATGATATAAGTCAGAATGGCAAATAAAAAAACAAGTTTGTAACGCCCTGATTACAAATTAATTATATCTGACCATTCAAAAATAGTGTTAAAATCTTTTCCCCAAAAATAGTCCTCAAAGCCGCCAAATTTTCTGCTCATGACGAAATCTCCACCCCAGGCACCCAAACTTTTGACAAAAACAGGACAATCTGCGAAAAAACGATCCTTAACTATAGGAATTTCAAGAAATTCCGATATTTTTTGTTCATGAAACAACATTAAGTCTGAAAAATTTTCCAATTCATGGCATAATAAAATTTTTCTTGTAAGATCCGAAAATTCATCGACCAGTTTTTGAGACTTATTTTTTGACCGGTAAAAGTTAATTCCTTCACGGCTGTCCTGCTTCTGATTAAGGTGGATAAAAATCAGTTCATTTTTAAAAGAAGGATTGAAGTCTACCTTTTCATATTTGATCTCCGGCTTGCTCTGATAAAGCACCGCAGATTTCTCTTTTGCCACGGCTATATCATAACCGCTTCCGCCAAGACTTATCGTATTTAAATAAAAAGGATCAATATCTGCCCATTCTGCAAGATTGTTCATTAATGTAGAACTGCTTCCTAAACCGTAGTCTGCCGGAAACTGAAGATTGGTCGAAAGATGGTAAGTAAAATTGCTTTTGAATTTTGTATTGGAAAGCAACTGAACGTTTTTTAATGTTTTTAAAATAAACTCAGCGCTTACAGGGATATTGGTTTCCAAAATCTGCCAGTCCTGATAATTGATGACAGCCTTCAACCATAATTTATTCTGATGATACGCCTCCCAGAAGATAAGGGATTTCTCATCATTTTCTTCTTTAAAAGAAAACTCTTGTCCCAGCTTAGTTGGTACTGCCAGGACAAGAGCTCCGTCTATTGCGAAATATTCTGAAGTAAGCATCAGCTTTCCCGGTGAAAATATCTCGCCCATGATTTATTACATTTTAGATTGCAGAAGCGACATCAACAGAACTGTCAATTTTCTTAATCAGTCCCTGTAATGTTTTTCCGGGTCCAACTTCTACGAAATTGGTTGTACCGTCTTTGATCATATTTTGTACAGACTGAGTCCATTTTACAGGACCGGTAAGCTGTGCAATCAGGTTTTTCTTAATTTCATCCGGATCAGAAACCGCCGTTGTCGTAATATTCTGATACACCGGAATGGTTGCTTTTCTGAATTTTGTCAGCTCGATTGCTGCTGCCAGTCTCTCCTGTGCCGGCTGCATCAAAGGAGAGTGGAATGCCCCGTTTACCGGTAACAATAAAGCTCTCTTTGCACCTGCTTCCTTTAATTTCACACACGCTTCTTCAACTGCTGCGGTTTCGCCGGAAATTACCAGCTGGCCAGGACAGTTGTAATTGGCAGGAACTACGATTCCATTGATTTGGGAACATATTTCTTCAACTTTAGCATCTTCCAGTCCTAAAATTGCCGCCATGGAACTTGGATTGGCATCACAAGCAGCCTGCATAGCCTTTGCTCTTTCAGAAACCAATTTCAGACCGTCATCAAACGACAGAACACCATTGGCAACCAATGCTGAAAATTCTCCTAATGAATGTCCCGCAACCATTTCTGCGCCGAGACCATTTACTGCTTTCAATGCAGCAACAGAATGTATAAAAATTGAAGGTTGGGTAACTTCGGTTTTTTTTAGATCATCATCTGTTCCGTTGAACATGATAGAAAGGATATCGAATCCTAAAATTTCGTTGGCAGATTCCATCAGATCTTTGATGTCTTTTCTAGAATCATATAATTCCTTTCCCATTCCTACGAACTGAGAACCCTGCCCAGGAAACACAAGTGCTTTCATGTATTAATTTAAAATATTTTGCAAATATAAATATAATGTTAATAATATTCTTAAGAAGTGACCAGATGATTTATGGAACCAGTCTGATAACACGGTAGCCTGTATTTACGTATGCTCCGTTTGCTTTAGATTTTACAAACTCAAATTTGGTGGCTAACTGCGTCTGTACTTTATTCATTTGTTTAAAAATCTCCCCTTTTTTGTTCTCTCTGGTCAGCATATCGTTAACCACATCAAAACCTATGATAGCATATCTTGGAGGAGTTTTACAGTATTTACTTTTATAAGCGGCAAGAATTTCTTTTTCAAAATTTCCTTCTGTATTGATTTTTCTGTCCATCAGATAAACCAAATTGGCCTGACTCAGATCATCTACTTTCTTTTCAAAAACCGGAACATAATTCATACTAAATGCTTTTACCCCCTGAACTTCTTTAGATAAAGCAATCACTTTATTGGCAAAAGCTTCGCCGATAGCATCGTTATCACTTGCAAGAATAGCGATTACCGGAGCAGATTGTCCGGTCATCATATTTTGATCCAGCTGAATATCTGCAGCCGAATTTACAATCGTAACATTAGGATTTTTCAGTACTTTTTCAAGGCCTGCCTTGATGTAATTGGCATTTTCTTTTTTAGCATCAGGCAGGATATATATTTTCTGATCAGAATATGCAGCTTTTACTTCTTCAACAATTTTATCGGCATAGGTCTGGTCGTTGGTTTCAACGATAATCAGGTTGCTGTAATTGTACAATTCCGGAGAGTTGGCGAAAGGTGCTACAATAGGAATTTTCTGATTTTTTGTAAAATCAAGAACATCAACAACATTCGATTTAAAGAACGGGCCAATGATCAAATCTGTATTGTTGGGATTTATCTGTGTCAATGAGTTTCTGAAAGAAGCTTCATTTCCTGAATCTACAATTTTTACATCCAGTTTCTGTCCGTTTCTTGCATTTCTTTCAATGGCAAGTTTCGCTCCAGTCAGGAAATCCATCGCCATCGTTCTGTACTGGGTTTCTCCGGTACTATATCCGAAAGGCAGCATAA
Organism: Chryseobacterium lineare; assembly: GCF_977014045.1. NCBI lineage: Bacteria > Pseudomonadati > Bacteroidota > Flavobacteriia > Flavobacteriales > Weeksellaceae > Chryseobacterium > Chryseobacterium lineare. Next base: position 2,962,218 of record NZ_CDRNIQ010000001.1, read on the forward strand.
CTACGACACTTAATGCATCTCCATTTTTCTTAACATAAGCAGGGTCCATTTTTTTTATTTTTAGAACCATTCCTGCTTTTAATCCTTTAGACAATTCAGGGTTCAGTGCGATTAATTCATCAATGGAAATCCCGAATTTATTAACGATCGAAAAAACAGTATCCCCCTGCTGAACAGTGTAGGTAACATAATCATCGGCAGCAACATCATTTACAGAGACTGATGATTTTTCGTTTCCGGAATCTACCTTTGTTTTCGAATTGGCTTTTTCTTCAGAAACTGCTGTTCCGGAATTGCTTTCGTTATTTGATTTTTTAACTGAAATTTTTTCACCAGGTTTCAATCCTTTTTCTTCCAAACCAGGATTTAAAGCAAACAGCTCTTCTTTGGTAATGTCAAACTGTTTTGAAATTCTATAATAATTGTCTTTCTGCTGAATGATGTATTCTCCTTCAGAAGCAGTTACCACCGGTGTTTCAGCTATTGTTTCCACAGGTTTTACGGTTGGTGCGACTGCCTGCTGATTTCCCCCATATTTTTTAATACTTTCAAGAGGTAACGTAATTTCGTCGCCGATCTTCATATGAGAATCCAGATCGGGATTCAGTTTTCTGAGATCAGTTTCTGCAATTCTGTACTGTTTTGTAATTCCGTAGATCGTTTGTTTTGGCTGAAGAACAATTTTCCCCAACTGAGCATTACCGGAAGATTTTGTCTGAACGGCCGTCTTTGATGAGGCTGTTGCTTTATCATTTTTAACCGTTAAAATCTCACCTATCGCCAGCTTTCCGTCTTTTACAGAAGGATTGAGCTTCAGCAATTCGTCTACAGTAAGTCCGTATTTTTTAGCAATATTATAAGGAGTATCGCCTTTTACAACGGTGTGCGATTTCTGAGCAGACACCCCCAAAACCATGCATAAACTGGACAGAATAAAAAACCTCTTTATCATATTGGAAAATTATATGTACAAAAATACTTCTTTAAAATTAAATGGCAAGGATTATTAATTTCGACTCGTCAATTTGCATTTCTTCTAAACAAGTCTCAAGCCACGAATACCCCTGATCCGCAAAAAAGACACTGAAATTATAAACTCTTTCCTGCCAGTTTTTAGAGGGATGAACATCAAGAAACAAATTTTCAAGCCTTTCGAGCATTTCGTTCTGTTTGATTTTCTCAGCATACAGCAGGCGTTTTTTCATTCTTTTAAAGGATTTCATCTGCCTTACCTCTTCGGCTTTCACCATATTTCCGAAAGATTTCTCGGTGGTTTCCGCAGCTCGTTTTAATTCTGAAAACTGATGTGTTAATAGATTTTCTTTTTTATCAAGCAATCTTAAGATTTCACTATTATCTAAGATCTTATTATTTGTAATTGTTGTGAAATTCTGGAAAAAATCTTCAATTTTTAATTGCAGTTTTTCAATTTTCCCTACTGTTTTTTCCTTTAAAAATAACATTGAATTCCTTGGAATCAGAATTGGAAACGGTATATTTATTTTTGTAAAGTAATCTTTCAACTCCAGCCAGTACATGATTTCCGCATTCCCACCGATATAAGCCAGATTTGGCAAAATAGTTTCCTGATAAACAGGGCGCATCAATGCGTTGGGACTGAATTTCTCCGGATAATTTTCCAGTTCACTGAGAATTTCTTCTTTTGTAAATTGTAAATTTTTATCAACAATATTATATTTTTTTCCATCAAAATCAATCCGGTCTCTTGTATCCGTGAGATAAAAAAGATTAATTTCACGAGGATTAACCTGAACTTTGCCATATTTCTCAGTTAAGAAATCTACTTTTTCTTTTGAGGTTTTATATAAAGTGAAGTTCAGAAGCTCATCTTTGAACGTTTCCTTTATTTGGCTTTTTAATTCTTTAGAATCTCCGTCTACCATCAACAAACCGAAATCGGAGAACAATCGGTTAACTAAAATCCGAATAGCTTCTGTTAAAGTATTTCCAGCTTTATATGCTTCTTTTAACATTAAAATCAATTCAGTTCCGAAAACAAAATCTTTAAATTCTTTTTCGAATTCTGAAATGAAAAACGTATCGGTAATCTGAATTCTTCCTACGGCTCCGCCGGATTTCTCATTGATTTCGTAATAATTATTCTCAGTTTTAAAATGATTAATTTCTGCAAAATCGTGGTCTTCCGAAGCCATCCAATAAACAGGAACAAAATTGAATTCCGGAAAGTTTTCTTTTAAGTAGGAACACGTTTTTATCGTCTGCAAAATTTTATATACAAAAAAAACAGGTCCGGAAAAAAGATTTAGCTGATGTCCTGTCGTAATTGTGAACGTATTTTTAAACTTTAAATCATTCAAATTCTGTTTCTGCTTTGATGAAAGCCTGAGTTCTGAAAGCTGATTTTCCAATGCGTCAGCAAGAATTTCTCTCTGCTGCAATGTGAAAGAGTTCTGCTTTTGATGGAGACTCTTTTTAAAATGATCTAAAGAAAATGTGCTTTCTTCAAAACCCTCAATTTTCTGATTTAAAAAATCTTTTATCAGCTGAGGAATACTTTCTATATCTTGAAATGATATCTTGTTAGTTGTTTTCAACCCTATAATTTTTAGTTGAACAAATACCACACAATTCCGAGGTTCAATCTGAAATCGTAGACCGGATAACTCGGAAATGCATAAGCTTTATTGTGAGAAATAAAAGTTCCGATCTGCTGGCCCTCGATGAAGAAAAACATTTTTTTAACCTTCATATTGAAGTACACATCAGCGATCGGTTGTCCTCCGATTGAGAACGAATTGGCTCCGGGTAAAATATATTCATTAAGAATCGGGAAATATTCTCTGGATGCAAATTTTGAGAAATAATATACTTTTATTCCAGCCTGAATTTCTGCTGCATTTTTAAACGCTTTTGACTGATAAAAGAAATTAGCCCTTCCAATGAAATCCGGCAGAGGCAAAAGATCTTTGTTCGTAAGCACATTCTGGAACTGTACTCTTGTATTTAAATGAAAATTTCCATAGCTGAAAGTGGCATCACCTCCGATCTGGGAAATATTAACTGAACTTTCACTTTGTTTTGGCATCGCAGCCACATCAAAATAAGTATAATTTTCAATTCTGAAATAATTGGCAAACAATTCTGTTTTAAACCATTTTAGATTAAGACTTCCGCCTGCCTCCATTACCGTCTGGTTTTGTACATTCTGGAAATAGTAGTTGAAATTATTATAAATTGACGTGTTCAGCAGGTAATTGAACGATGGATAAGCAGTCTGAAAATTTAATTTAGCATTTACGAAATAATCTTTTACAGGTTCAAACTTAATATTATTTGTAGTTTTCAGGTAATTTCCGAATTGACTTCCATTTGAAAACTCTAAAAATGAATTCAGCTGAAATTTATCAAAAAGTCTGATCTGCAGATTTCCAACCGCTCCAATTCTGTTTTCTTTGATTTCAGTAGGAATTTCAAGTAAGGGCAAAATGACCTCACTCGTTCCTAATTTCAACATCTGATACCGAACTCCCGCATCAAGCTTAAATTTCTCATTGTCCCAAACCAGGCTTACCGTATTGCTGAAATTATCAGAGTATTTCTTTGATGAAACAGGTCCGTCTGTTACAAGTTGTTGCGGAGCCTCATACCAAAAAGCTTCAGGCGAACTCTGGGTATAATAATATTTATTTCCCTGATGAGAAATTGTATGTCTGATTTTAAAAGGTATTTTCTCTGAATTGAAAGGCGCAAACTGATGCGTCAGATAATATCTTCGATAAGAAAACTGGGAGCTTGAAGAGGCCAGATTGACCTGCATATTCTGCCTGTTTCTGGAATCACTGTTGCCATTCTGGAAAAGGCTGTCTACAGCAATTCCACCGTTTTCCTGGTTGTTGACATTTTGATGTAGATAATGGGCAAACAATTCATAATTTCCACTTTTGGAAACATAATGTCCCGAAAATAGTGTATTGTTATTAGAAGCCAAAGAATTCCTGTACATGCCCTGAGAGCGTAAACCACTGTATTCCAACGAAAAATTGAATCTTTTTCCGATATTCTGAGTATAAGATGATCTTAAAGCCGCTCCGTTTTTCATTGCGTTATGATAAATGAAGGTAGCGGTTGGCGTTTTGACATCGTAATAATGGATATCGTTTACTCCAAGAATGCCGTATGACTTGTTAGTAGGCAATAATGCCAAATTCTGTTCTGAATTGAACTCATAAGAAATGGGATTGAATCCTGCTCCAATATTGGCAACCTGTACCCTACCGAAATTATCCCTGTTATTGTACTGTGAGAAGATATAGGTTTTATCAAATGTCATCACCGTATCAAATACTTTCTTTTCTGAAAATTGAGTCTGATACAGATAATCATTAATGGTTGGCTTGAATATTTTTAAGGAATCTTTCTTTCCGGAGTCGATGACCAGGGTGTCTTTTGCCTCTAACTTTTTATCCAGCCTGTTCGAATCTGTCTTGTTAACCACCTGAGCATGAGTTATAAATCCGAAGAAAGTTATTATGAAAAGTATATACTTCATTATTCTTTTTTGTACAGCAAAAATAAGAAATAATGGGGAATAAAAAACCCCGCACAATAATGTACGGGATCTAATAAAAATAATCAATTTAATTTTGATTCCAAAATGGAGTATATTGATTTTTCGTGAATAACTGATTCATTGATAAATTAGGGACATTAGCACTATTAGCAGAGGACTCTGATATCGGGTACATCAAACGATATGGCTTATTTGCAACAGAAGCCGTTACCGCCATTGGTGTATAAGGATATGCTGTTCTTAGATAATCAATAAAAGATTCTATTGGACTCACATTTGTTAGGGCCAGCCATTTCTGTGTCATGATAGCTTCCAATTTCTGAGCATCTGTACCTACCCATCCCAATCCATTTCTAGTTGAAATTGCTGTTTTATAAGTTGTCATGCTTGTAGTACTTGCGCCTAGCCAACTTGCAGAGGCATCAATCCCTTCGTTAAAGCGGCTTTGTGCATCTGAAAACAATGAAGGGTATCTTAATCCAGCCTCCGCCTGCAAAAATTTTGATTCCGCTAATGACATTATCAGTCCTCCCCTTGTATTTCCTGACGAAATTAATGCTGATAAATTGGCTGAAGTATTTGCACTTGTAACAGATGTAGAATTAGTAAACATTCCTGGTCCCGGCCTTGAAGTAGTCGTTAAATCTAGCGGCGCTCCCGGTTGTCCTGACTGTGCCCCTTGTCTGACACCCTTTACCTGACCAACACCTTGATATGTTACTCCCGTAAATATTCTGAAGCTTCTTGGATCTGTGATGTTATTAAATTTTGAATAAAAAGCATCCGAAGAATAAGGTTGTACATTCCCTATTCTATTTCCATTCAAACAAATCGCAATATGTTCTGAAGCTGTAATAGCATTATAATTTTGTGGAATAGTTGTTATACCCGAATTAATTCTATATGCTGCAATTATCGGATTCATCTTTTCATCATTTGCATTACTGAATCCTGGATTAACCGTAACACTTTGATTTATAAATGTAGCTCCAGAAAGAGTTGCCAATTTCTGGTCTCTGTAAGTAACCATATCACCAGTTGTTAAATTGGACATTCTTAAAAGCATTCTCAGCTTAATTGTATTTGCGAAAGCTTTCCAGTTAGTCATATTTCCGGCAAATACAATATCAGTAGATGACGGGTTTATTGCACTTGAATTCTGTGCATCTATAAGGCCAATAGCGTTTTCTAAATCTCCAATTAATGCTTTATAAATATTTTTGTCATCATCATATCTAGGTGACTGATTTGCATTTCTAAGAAATGCTTCAGTATAGGGTGCATCTCCGTATAAATCTACAATATATTGCATATAGAAAGCTTTCATAATTTTAGCCATTGCCACATAGTAATCCTGTTTATGATCTGCATTCGGATAATCTTCTATAAGCTTAAAATTAGCACACTGAAGATATATAGTATTCCAAATCCCTCCATAAAAAGAGCCATCTACAGTAGATAGGGTAAACTCTCTACTGAACCCTCCACCAAATGCATACACATTCGATCCCCAATTGTTCATCATTAGGTTTCCAAAATCCATCATTGAACCTGTTCCGCCTGTTTGCACTCGGTGAATATCTGTAACTGCACCAGGGAAAATCAAAGAAGGCGCTACATCTTCAATATGAGCTGCATTTGGATTTTCATTAATATCCAAGTAATTATTGCATGAAACGGCACCCAAAGAAAGTATTAATATCAGAATTGTATTTTTTATTTTATTCATTTTTTTCAAATTTTAAAAAGTTACATTAAAACTAAATCCAAAAGTCCTTGTGGTTGGATATTGTCCGGCATATGCAATCCCGAAAGCATTTGGACCTCCAACACCTAATGCCTGACCTGGCGTTCTATCAATAGCTCCTGAATTACTAGCAGTTTCAGGGTCGGCAAAATTCCTGTTTGATTTTGCATACCAAACAAAAGGATTTCTGGCATATACACCGAATGTAATACTATTAACAAAAGTATTTTGTAATAAAGTCTTAGGAAGTGAATAGCTTAAAGCTATTTCTCTTATTCTAAAAGCACTACCATCAACAACCATATTTTCACCGACAGTTCTATATGGCCCCGTGAAATAAGCGTTCACATTGGTATAATCTCCAACCCCATTTACAGGTGTTGTATTTGCTACATATTGCCCACTTACCAATTGAACTGAATTTGGCACAATATATCCTTTAGATCTATCAAAGTCGGCAGTTTCTTCTAATGCTCCAACAAAAGCAAGTTCACTTTTTGTAAGAGCTACAAAACTATTACCCGTACGGTAATCCGCAGTTCCGGAAATAGTGAAACCTTTGTATCTAAATGACGTATTGAATCCTAAAATATAATCTGGATTAACTTTTCCTAAAACCTGTAACTCGGAATTTATTAGAGGAACACCATTAGAACCCACAATTATTCGCCCTTCAGGATCCCGCTGATAGGCAGATCCCATAATTAGAGGAAATTGCTCTCCTACTTTAGCATAGATCCCTACGTTAGGCGTTCCTACATTCAACAAATTCACTCTTTCAGTACCACCATCTAAAGCCGTAACTTCAGATTTGTATGTAGAATAAGATCCGCTTAATCTCCATTCAAAATCTTTTGATCTAAACGGAACTAATTCCAAATCCAGCTCATAACCTTTATTAGTCATATCACCTACATTAGCTAAATATGATGAAATCCCTGAAGCTGAAGACGTTGTCTTTCTTGTTATAAGGTCATTGACATCTGTCTTGTAAACGGCCGCGCCTAAGGAAATTCTATCTTTAAAAAAGCCCAACTGAAGAGAAGCCTCTTTTGAATAATTATATTCAGGATTTATGTTTGGATCAACAGGAGTTCTGTTGATTGTATACGAAGCCACATTAAATGGATATCCTGTAGGCAACACACCTGTTACCTCATCTGTACCAAACGTTGGAATACCCGACGCATTACCCACTCTTGTGTAACTGGCTGTTAATTTGGCGTAATTTAACACACTGTTATCTCTAATAAAGTCAAATGCTTTAGTTGGAATAAAAGAAATTCCAAATGAGTAATATGGAGTTGCTTTGATGGTAAGTTCATCCGTCCCTGTTGCTGTTGTGGCAGTTCCTGAATTCTTTTCATATCTAAAGGTTGAATTCATATACAAATAGTCTTTATACGATAAATCCAAATTAGCTAAACCTGCAACAGTTCTTCTTCTTGTCTGCGTATTTGCTAAATTCCTAGTAGTGTCAAGATTTAAGACATTGTTAATATGATAAAAGCCCGGAACTTGTAAGTTTGTTCCTCCTTGTGTAACTACTGAGAAAGATGTATCAGTATTGTTAAAACCTAGGTTTAACTTCATATTAATATCATCTGTCAAATCATAATTAAAATTCAATAGCAAATCTCCGTAGTATTCAAATCTTTTGTCAATGCTTTTATAATAGTTAGAAGTTGTCGCTGAATGCGCAAAAAGAGTTCCGGGATTTTCTCCATCAAATATGGTTCCCGGGGCGTTCCAAAAATCAGTAAATTGATATCCATTATTATGGCTTTCCGATAAATTGCTTAATGTCCGTATATTAGCTAAATATGAAATGTCAATATTTTTATTAATCTCATATTCTAATTTTAAGTTACCAATAAAATTTGTTGATTTATTGTCGTATCTTACATTTTGGATTGTCCAGTAAGGATTATCAATATAAGCGCTCCAACCACCCATTATTCCGGAATTAGCAAACTTTCTCACATCAACATTTGTTGGAGTCTGCAATAATTGATCGTAAAGATTAGAATCTGTTTCGGAAGTATGCTGGTCTATCAAATTGAATGTTCCTTCAACTCTTAAATCACCTAATTTTTTACCCGCTTTAAAAAGTATATTGTTTCTCTTCAGCTGATCTCTATCTACAACAAAATCATTCTGCACTCTGTTAATAGATAAAAAAGCATATGAGTCTTTACCTCCAGCATTCATAGACAATCCGTTTTGGAACAATACACCAGTCTTGAAAAAGTTTTTTAAATGATTATCAATGGGAGCAAACAATCCTTTATTAAAACTACCATCTGCTTGTGGCAGCCCTACAATAGTCTCCTGCCCTGCAAATGCAGGATGAGTATATTCAGGCCCCCAAGAACCATTTTCAAAAGGAACCCAGTTAGTACCATTATAATCAGTTGTGTCATAAATACCATCTCCCGGCCATCCTTGTCCATATTTTTTTTGATATATTGGAAGTTTATATACGGATGAAAAATCAATATTTGAACTTAATGTAAAATTAATTTTTTCAGAATTTGTTCCTTTTCTAGTTGTTACTATTATAACACCATTTCCTCCTCGTTCACCATATAAAGCAGCTCCTTGCTGGCCTTTAAGAATATTAGTACTTTCAATAACTTCAGGAGGTAATTGCTGAAAAACGGAGGCACTAGAAATCGCTCCGTCAATAACAATAAGTGCACTATTGTCACCTGTAATAGACCTTTGCCCTCTAAGATTAATTGTTGCCTGAGAATTTACACTACTGTTAGGAATATTGATTTGCAAACCTGAGACTTTTCCGGTCAATGCCTGCACAGCATTTGGATTTCCTGCTTTTTTAAGTTCATCGGTTTTAATAACAGTATTACTACTTGTAAAAGCATCTTGTTTTTTCTTAATACCCAGCGCTCCAGTGACAACAACCTCTTCTATTGTCTTTTCTTTAGTTATTGTGTCTTTTTTTGTTTTCTGTGCAAAAGTCACCTGTCCCAAAAAGAACAGTGCTCCAGCACTCAATACACGTAATTTCACATTCATATTAACAAATTTTAATATTTATAATGGCAAATATGTTAATAAATATTAAAATCTCCAAAAAATAAAACCATATAACAAACTGATAATCAAATATATAAATTCATAAAAAACAGTATTTTTGATTAAAAATTTTATTTCATAATCAATTTTCAAGAAAAAAAATTTGTTCCAAAATTTTATTCACTAGACTTCTTTAACATAAGAAAATTATTTAGAATTATTCTAAATTTTCGCCATGCTTGTTAAAAAGCCTTTGTCGTCACTATTTGGATAATAAAAAAGCCGTCTCAAAATTGAGACGGCTTCTATAGCAATACTATATAAATTATTAATTATCGTAACCAGGGTTAGAAACAATTGGTGTTCCTGCAATATCAGTTTCTACTCTAGGGATAGGAAAAGCTGTTAGTCTTACATCAGTGCTTGCAACAGCAGGTCTAGGAACCGGATCTCCCCATCTTAGTAAATCCCATTGTCTGAACCCTTCTCCCACTAATTCTTTAGCCCTTTCAAGTTTTAGAGTGGACATATTTACAGATGTTGCAGCAGCAAGACCTCTGTTTTGAACAATTTGATTGTAGTAAATTAGGGCTGTAGCAGCACTTCCTCCATTAAGCTCTGCTTCAACTCCATTTAGAAGAACTTCTTCATATCTAATAAGCTTAAGATTATCAGCTCCTTCCAAGCTTGGATACTTGTATAAATAATATTCGCCGTCAGTAAGCTCGATTATACTCTTCCTTACATCATTATTACTGTATTGATTATACAAACCAGAACTTACCACAGTATTTCCATACCCATTATAGTTGTAAAGGTATCCCAGTGAGTTTGTGCCATTAGCACCTGCAACACCTACAGCCAGTTCAAAGATGCTATTATTTTGCTTAGAAGAGTTCCATGAACCTGCATAAGAAGCAGCTGGAATTACCTGATATAAACCACTATTAACGATATCACTTACTAACGTTCTCACTTTAGCATAATCTCCTTTGTAAAGGTAAAATCTGGACATTAATGCTTTCGCTCCGTAAACATTTAAGTATGCACGATCTGTAACTCCTTGGTCATATTCTTCCATCATAGCCAAACCTGTGGTAAAATCAGATTCTATCTGAGCTTCATTCTGGGCTATTGTACCTCTTGCTTGTAAAGCTTTAGGATCATATTTCAATGGAGTAACAATACCTAAACTACCACCAGTGTATTTCTGCCCGTATAATTTTAGAAGATCAAAGAAATATAATGCTCTTAATACGTAAGCCTGTCCGATATGATATCTGACAGCATCACGATCAGCTACTGTTCCCTGAATACCGTTTACATCAGTATTAATTAAGATATTTGCTTTCGCTACAGCAGTATAAATCTGTCTGTAAGTATCTCTTGCATAAGCATCCGCAGACGTCATCTGATAATTGTATACTGTCGTAAAATATCCTGCATAAAGGTTACTGTACATTTCGTCAGATCTTACTTCAGCAAATGCGGTATAATCTCTTCCGTAATAAGTTTCTGATCTCATTGATGTGTACATTCCTCTCTCGAATGACTCTACTTCATTCAAGCTTGTAAGGGGTGCCTGTTCTACCGATTGAAAGAATTTAGTTTCTACAAAGTCTTCACTACAAGAAACAATCGCAGTAGATAAACCAGCAGTTAACAATATTGTTTTTAAAATATTTAATTTCATAATATTCATCTTATTTTTAATTAGAACCCTATATTAACACCAATACTATATGTCTTCAAAATAGGTAAATTTAAATTTGAAGTTCCTTCTAAGTTAATTTCCGGATCTAGTTTTAATCTATCATCAAATGTGTGAGTCCAAATATTGGTTCCCATAACATAGATTTGAACAGAATTTAATCCTGAGCCTCCTAACATTTCATTATTGAATGTATATGAAAGTTTTGCATTACCTAATCTGATATAATCACTGTCATATAAAAATCTTGTAGAGGCCTGATTTGAACGCTTGTTTCCACCATAAATTGGTTTTGGATTTGCTGCGTTCGGATTATCAGGCGTCCAGTAATCCATCTGATCTGCATATCCAGGATAGTTTACAGTATACTGACCGTCACTCATTGTATAATTTGCCCAATCATCATATACCTTTCCTCCGAATCCGTACGTAAATTGTGCATCAAGACCGAATCCTTTGTAAGACATATTAATATTAGCACCTCCAAAAACTTTACTCAAGAAACTTCCTTGTACAGCCTGTTTAGCAAGGTTATAATTATTAGTGGTTTCACCGTCAACACCATTTACATACCATAGAGGATCACCATTAGTAGGATCTACACCAGCCCATTTTCTAAGATACCATGTTCTAACACCTTCTCCAACTCTTAAAGTTGTAGTCCCAGTATTGACATCTCCACCATACAAAGAAGTGATTTCGTTAGTTAATGTGCTTAAGTTCGCTCCTAAGCTTAAATTAAACTCATCTCTTGTCCCAGTAAAGATATCGCCATTAATAGAAAATTCAAAACCTTTATTAACTAATGTACCAATGTTATCAACATAACTAGCCAATCCTTGCGCAGAAGATAGTGGAATATTATAGATAAGATCTTCAGTTTTCTTGTTATAGTAATCTGCACTCACTGTTAATCTGTTCTTGAAGAATCCAAAATCTAATCCTACTGTGAAAGGCTTAATAGTTTCCCATTTTAAATTCGGATTATAATATCCTGCATATGTAGCGGCAGCCAAGTCATCATAATTTGTCGAATAAGAATAAGTAGCATATGGCATTGCAAAAATCTGATTTCCAACTTTACCATAAGATGCTCTGAACTTTAGACTTGAAATTTCATCAATTTCTCTAATAAAATCGAGTTTAGCTAAGTCAACTCCTAAACCTGCAGACCAGAAATTCCCTCCTTTTTGCCCTGGTGTGAAGTTAGATAAAACATCTCTTCGATATGATGCATCAAGTAAAATTAACTTTTGGAAATCATAATGCCCAGTTAATGCATATCCATATCTGCTATTTTGAGATTTTGTTCCGGCAATAGACTGCATTTTGACAAAATTCGAAATTGTTGTCAGTGATAAACTACCTACGGCAGATGCATTTGCCGTTAAATCTCTGAAATCAGATTTGTAAGCTTCCTGAATTGCTGAGAAATCGAAGTTATGCTTTTCTGCAAGACTAAAGTTATAACTTAAGATATTCTGTACGTTGAAATTAAAATATCTTCTGGTTCCGGAAACAGCCAATCCATTGTAATTGGTTCCGTCACCATGAAGCGGGCTTCTGTACTCATCTTCCTCAATATTGATATATTCGGGAGCAAATACAAATCTATATTTTAAATTTTTCAGAATATCATATTCAGCATATAAGTTACCAAACACTCTTGCTGTTTTACCCACTTGAGAATTGTAATCTAACAATGCCGCATTATTAAAAAGGCCGTTTGAAGTTCTTCCATTTGCGCCCCAATAATAGCTTCCATCCGCTCTATATAGAGGATCTGTAGGTCTTAAGAAATATTCTCCCAAAATAGGATTTGCAAAACCTCCACCATTTGGTAATGTATTGATCTTGCTATAAGACATCTGTAGATTCGTACCAAATCTAAATTTATCAGTAGCTTTTACATCTAACTTATTTGTGAAAGTTAATCTGTTGAATGAAGAATTCTTAATAATACTATTTTGATCAAAGTAGTTGATGGAGTTATAATAAGATATCTGTTCATTTCCTCCAGACATACTTACATCAGCATTCTGAACATATGCACCACCTTTATTAGAGACAGCATCTCTCCAATTTGTATTTCCACCAGTATTATAAATAGCGGCTGCCGAAGCTCCAAGTGCTCCACCGGCTAACTGCTCTTTTGTATCTTCAATAGTACCCAACTGAGGATATCTGTTCAACACCTGAACAGCTACTAAGTCCTGATATTGCTGAGCACTTAAACCTCTATAACCATCTACAGCTCTATCACTTACCCCGTGGTTAAAGCTTAAATTAAATCTTGGTTTTCCTCTTCTACCAGATTTCGTCGTAATAATGATTACTCCGGCACCAGCATCTGCACCATAAACAGCAGTAGAAACAGCATCTTTAAGAACCGTTACACTTTCAATGTCATTCGGGTTCATACTTGCAAGAATATTGGAAGAAGTACTGTTACCAGTTAGGTCTCCAGAAGCAACCCTTACACCATCTACAACATAAATAGGAGTAACACCTCCGTTAATAGAAGCAACCCCTCTAACTCTTACAGAAGCAAACCCACCAGGCTGACCTGAAGCAGCTCCCGTTTGCACACCAGTTACTCTACCCTGAAGTAATTTATCCACAGAAGCTACAGGAATATCTTCAATAGCCTTAGCTTTCATTGTAGACGTTGAACCGGTAATTTCTTGAACTGCTCTTTTTTGACCGAATCCAACCATAACAACTTCTTCAATCTGAGTCTCGTTAGCAGCCGTGTCTGTTTTAGTTTTTTGCGCAAAAGCAGCTTGTCCTAAGAAGAACAAAGCTCCCGCACTTAATACACGTAATTTCACATTCATATTAACAAATTTTAATATTTTAAAAAAAGTAAACAAATATGTTAATAAATTTTAACATCAGCAATTTTTATATCTAAATATTTCGTAACTATATAACCTTACGCCCATCTATTGCTATAAAATAAAGCTATTTCGTTATGTTATTATGCATATGATTATTGTTTTAAATTCATAAACAATATTGAATTTAAAATTTTAACATATATGGAGTAATTACGAAAATTCAATTTAGAATAATTCTAAATTTATATTCATCACAAAAAAACCCGCTTTTCAAAAAAGCGGGTCAATTATAATGTAGAAAATACTTACTTCAACTTCTTCTTCACAGCAACCTCCTCATACACCTCAAGAATATCTCCAACTTCAATGTCATTATATCCTTTAAGGTTAAGTCCACATTCGTAGCCTTTTGTTACTTCTTTTACGTCGTCTTTGAAACGTTTTAAACTCTCAAGTTCTCCTTCGAATTTAACAATACCATCTCTCAATAGACGTATTTTTGATTGTCTTGTAACCTTACCGGTAAGAACCATACAACCGGCAATTGTTCCTACTTTAGAAATCTTAAATACTTCACGGATTTCAACGTTACCAATCACCTGCTCCTGGATCTCCGGAGATAGCATTCCTTCCATCGCTTCTTTTACCTCATCAATTGCTTTATAGATTACAGAATATGTTCTGATCTCAATTTCTTCACGGTCAGCAAGATCTTTTGCATTAGCACCAGCCCTAACATTGAAACCAATGATAATAGCATCAGAAGCCGCAGCAAGGTTGATATCGGATTCTGTGATCTGTCCTACACCTGAGTGAAGAATTTTCACACTGATCTCCTCTGTTGATAATCTCTGTAGCTGATCAGAAAGTGCTTCTACAGAACCATCTACGTCACCTTTAAGGATGATATTCAATTCCTTAAATTCACCTAAAGCAATACGTCTTCCTAATTCCTCAAGCGTTGTATGTTTTTTAGTTCTGATCGACAATTCTCTCTGAAGCTGCTCTCTCTTATTGGCAATAGCCTTACCTTCACTTTCATCAGCATATACACGGAATTTATCTCCCGCCGTAGGCGCCCCGTCCAGACCTAAGATCGTTGCAGGAATTGAAGGTCCCGCTTCTTCAAGATTTTTACCTCTTTCATCAAGTAAAGCTTTTACTTTACCGTGATTTTTACCTGCTACTACATAGTCGCCAACTTTTAAAGTTCCGGATTGCACCAACATAGTTGCTACATAACCTCTTCCTTTATCTAGTGATGCTTCAATAACAACTCCATTTGCAGAACGTGCAGGGTTAGCTTTCAATTCTAACATTTCTGCCTGCAATAATACTTTCTCCAATAAAAGATCAATATTATTACCCATTTTAGCTGAAATCTCCTGAGCCTGAACATTTCCTCCCCATTCTTCCACTAAAACCGGTGGGTTTAAGCCTGAAAGCTGCTGACGAATATTATCCGGATTTGCATTTGGTTTATCAACCTTATTGATCGCAATAATCATTGGTACCTGTGCAGCCTGAGCGTGAGCAATCGCTTCTTTTGTCTGAGGCATCACATCGTCATCAGCAGCAATTACAATAATTGCAATATCGGTGATTTGTGCACCTCTCGCTCTCATTGCGGTAAAGGCTTCGTGACCAGGGGTATCCAGGAATGTAATTCTTTGACCGTTTTCCAGTTTCACATTATAAGCCCCGATATGCTGGGTAATACCACCGGATTCTCCTGCAATAACGTTAGTTTTTCTGATATAATCCAATAATGAGGTTTTACCGTGGTCAACGTGTCCCATTACGGTAACTACCGGCGCTCTTGATACTAAATTTTCTTCATTGTCGATCTCGTCCTCAGCTTCTGTTTCTTCAAGATCTGCATCAGAGAATTCAATTTTATATCCGAATTCATCAGCCACTAATAATAAAGTATCAGCTTCAAGTCTCTGATTCATGGTAACCATTACCCCTAATGAGAAACAAGCTGAAATTACTTCTGTAGGAGATACGTTCATTAAACTCGCCAATTCACCTACTGTGATGAATTCCGTTACTTTTAATGTTCTGTCTGCTGCATCAATTTCCTGCTGACGTTCGTCTTGTTCTCTACGGAAGTTTCTCTTATCTTTTCTGTGTTTCGCAGATTTTGATTTACCTCCTTTATTGGTTAATTTTTCAAGAGTTTCCTTGATTTGATTTTTTACCTGCTCATCTGTAAGCTCAACAGGCATTGTTCTTTGTCCAGGCCTGTTGTTTCCAAAGCGGTTTCCGCCTTGTCCTGGTGGACGGTTACCCTGTCCTGGAGGACGATTGCCTTGGTTATTGTTTCCAAAACGGTTTCCGCCTTGTCCGGCACCTTGTCCCTGAGGACGGTTTTGACCACCCTGATTATTGTTTCCGAAACGGTTTCCACCCTGGCCTTGGGGACGGTTTTGGCCACCTGGTCCACCCTGACCTTGAGGACGGTTTTGTCCACCCTGATTATTTCCGCCTTGTTGATTGTTGTTTCCTCCTTGTTGGTTCTGACCTCCGGGTTTCTCAATTCTTTTTCTCTTCTTTTTAGCACCCGCACCTTGTTTAGGGGCAAACTGTGTTAAGTCGATTTTTTCACCAACAATTTTAGGTCCGTCAAGTTTTTGATAAACCGTTTCAATCTTCTGAGATTCATGAGGTTCATCCGGAGTATTTATCATTGTTACTTTCACTTCATCCGGTTTAGCTTCAGGTACAGGCACTTCTGCAACAGGTTTTGGAGTTTCTTTTACAGACTCCACTGCAGCTGGCTTTTCAACAGGCTTTTCTTCTGCTTTTTTATCCTCCACTTTTGGTTTGTCTTTTTTTACGGGCCTGTTTCTGGACTCGATCTGGGACAAATCTATTTTATCCAGGACTTTGAATTCCTGTTTTTCAGGAGTTGCTTTCACTTCAGGTGCAACTTCTTCTTTTTTCTCTTCCACCACAGGTTCCGGTTTCGGAGCAGGAGTTTCTTCTACTTCAGGTTTCTTAGGCTCTAAGTCTATTTTACCTAAAATTTTAGTTTCCGGTTTGTTTGCTTTAGCTCTTATTACTTCAGGGGTTTTCTTTTCCTCAATTTCCAGTTTTTCTTCCGGAACCTTGGTGATCACCACCTCATGGGACGCTTTACGCTGTTCGCCGTCCTTGGCAAACTCAGCCTCCAATGCAGAATATGCCGCTTCTTCTAATTGAGCGTTAGGATTGCTTTCAACCTCGATACCCTTAGCTTGTAAAAATTCCACTAATCTGGACATCGAAATATTGAATTCCTTAACCGCTTTATTTAATCTTATTTTTGGCATCTATATTATTTACTGTTTTTTAATTCTTAAAATTAAAGTATTTCTTTTTTACTGTTTATTAAAATTTAATTAAAATCTTAATCTTCAAATTCTTCTCTCAGAATACGTTTCACTTCTTCAATGGTTTCTTCTTCAAGATCTACCATATTTAATAAACTCTCAGTTTCCTTATCCAGAACCGATTTTGCAGTCGTAAGACCCACTTTTTTGAATTCATCAATAATCCACTGATCGATATCATCATTGAATTCTCTTAGTTCAACATCATCATCTTCGCTGGCTTCTCTGTGTACATCAATCTCATAACCTGTCAACCAAGAAGCAAGTCTGATATTTTGTCCCTGCTTTCCGATCACTTTCGAGATCTCTTCAACAGGCGTATAAACCAAAGCGTATGTACTGTTTTCATTGATATCAATTTTGTTGATCGTAACATTTCCTAATGCTCTTTTCACCAAAATTTCAGGGTTTTTCGACCACTGAATAACATCAATATTTTCATTTCTCAACTCTCTTACAACGCCATGAATTCTGGATCCTTTCACACCAACACAAGCTCCTACCGGATCAATTCTGTCATCGTAAGCATCAACGGCAATTTTCGCCTTCTCACCAGGAATTCTCACTACTTTTTTCAGCATAATCGTTCCGTCCTGAATTTCAGGAATTTCCAGCTCTAATAATTTCTCAAGGAATTTAGGTGCAGTTCTGGAAATAATAATCTGCGGCTTTGAACCTTTGAAATCTACCGTTTCCACAATAGCTCTGATGTTTTCACCTTTTTTAAAGAAATCGGATGGAATCTGATTTTCTTTAGGTAAGATAAATTCATTCCCTTCATCATCCAGCAAAATTACGTGTTTGTGACGGATATGGTGAATTTCTCCCACAACAATCTCTCCGATTCTGTCTTTAAACTGCTCATACAACATGGCATTGTTGTGTTCCTGCAATTTCGTAGCCAAAATCTGTTTCAAAGTAAGGATATTTCTTCTTCCCAACTGTGCAACAGGAATTTCCATTGTAAAATCTTCACCAACTTCGAAAGTAGGGTCAATCTTTTTAGCTTCAGAGATTTCGATTTCCAGATCATCATCTTCAGACATTTCATCCTCAACGATCGTTTTATTTAAAAATATCTGAAAATCTCCTTTATCAGGGTTCACAATCACATCAAAATGATCATCAGAATCGTATCTTTTTCTCAAAAGTGTCTTCAGTGAATCTTCAATAATCGCCATAAGATCAATCTTACTGATCCCTTTTTCGTCTTTAAAATCACCAAAGGATTCAATCAACGCTATATTGTCCATTTATTCTTTTTCTTTTAAAATTTAATTGTTACTAATGCTTTTTTAATCTCAGAGTAAAAGATTTCCTTTTCCTCTTCCACATCAACTTTTCCTTTACCGATATCTTTTGGTTTTCGGTAACGAAGTATCAGTGTGATTTTCTCTTCATCTACTTTTGCCAGCTCACCTTCAATTTTAGTAGAGTCATTCAACAATACTTCAATTTCTCTTCCGAGGTTTTTGGCAAACTGTCTCGGAGTTACCAGAGGCTCGCTTAATCCGGCAGACATTACCTGAAGGCTGAAATCATGCTCTTCGCGATCCATATTAAATTCTATGGCGCGGCTTGCATCAAGACAGTCCTGCAGAGAAACTCCGTTATCACCATCCAAAATCACCGTAATATCATCCCCGGCAGAGATTTTAAGATCTATAAGAAACAGATCTGTTCTCGTTTCCAGGAACTCATTTAATAATTCTTCAATTCTTTTTCTAAACTCCATACGTTATTTAAAATGCTGATTTACCCGTACGAAAAAAGGCTTTCTTCCGAAGGCCTTTGCATGTTTACCGTAAATCCACTGCAAATATACGAATATTTATTAAAAAAGCAAAATAACTTATTATCAACAGGATAAGTTATTTATTATTTAAAAGTTTACCATGATGGTATTTTTATTACTTTTGTATTAATTTTAAAAAAAACATACATTTTGAATATTACTATTGTAGGAACAGGTTATGTAGGATTAGTCACAGGAACGACTTTAGCAGAACTTGGAAATTCAGTATACTGTGTAGATATTGATGAAAAAAAAGTAGAAGGTATGAAAAACGGCGTAGTTCCCATTTATGAGCCGAACCTTGAAGAAATGTTTTTGAGAAACATCCAGTCTGAAAGATTATTTTTCACCACCAATTTAAAAAAAGCATTAGATAAAAGCGAAGTCATCTACCTGGCTTTGCCAACGCCTCCCGGAGAAGACGGCTCTGCAGACCTTTCGTATGTAATCAAGGTTGCAAATGACATCGGAGAAATGATGACAGACTATAAAGTCATCGTCAACAAAAGTACGGTTCCGGTGGGTACAGCTGATAAAGTGAGAGAAGTGATCGAATCCAAAACAACAATTCCTTTTGACGTGGTTTCTAACCCGGAATTTCTGAGAGAAGGTTTTGCCGTTGAAGACTCCATGAATCCGTCGAGAGTAGTTGTAGGATCTAGTTCGGAGAAGGCAAAGGAGATCATGGAAAAAATTTACCAGCCTTTTACTAATACCGGTGTTCCTATTATTTTCATGGACGAAAAATCTTCGGAGCTTACAAAATATGCAGCGAATTCATTCCTTGCTGTAAAGATCACGTTTATGAATGAAATTGCCAACTATTGCGAAAAAGTAGGCGCAGATGTAGATAAAGTAAGGTTGGGAATGGGTAGCGACGACAGAATCGGGCACAGATTCCTTTTTCCGGGAATCGGTTATGGCGGAAGCTGCTTCCCTAAAGATGTGAAAGCTTTGATAAAATCAGGAAAAAATGAAGATTTTGATTTTAAAATTTTAGAAGCAACCGAAAATGTAAATGCATCGCAAAAAGTAATTTTAGTTTCTGAAATCGAAAAGTATTTTGGCGGAAACATTGAAGGGAAAACCATTGCGATGTGGGGATTGGCTTTTAAGGCAAATACCGATGACATTCGCGAAGCCTCTTCGCTTGACAATATTTCTATTTTACTGGAGAAAGGTGCAAAAATTGTAGCGTATGACTCCGTTGCAGAAAATAATGTTAAAAAACTTTTGGGAGATAAAATACAATTTGCCAAAACCATGTATGAAGCACTGGAAGATGCAGACGCCTTATTCATCGCAACGGAATGGCCGGAATTCAAAAATCCCAATTTTGAAATGATGGCTAAAAAGATGAAAAATAAAGCTGTTTTTGACGGAAGAAATATGTACCCTCTGGAAATACCCGAACAGAACGGATTTTACTATAAAAGTATTGGCCGGAGAACCATTGTAAATTAAAAAAAATGAAAAATATTATCATTACAGGTGGCGCCGGATTTATCGGCTCACACGTTGTAAGAGAGTTTGTGAAAAATAATCCTGACAGTACAATCATTAACCTCGATGCGCTTACTTACGCCGGAAATCTTGAAAACCTGAAGGATATTGAAAGTGAACCCAACTATGTTTTCGAAAAAGCAGACATTACAAAACCTGAAGAATTAAGAGTAATTTTCGAAAAATATAATCCTGATGCCGTTGTCCATCTGGCTGCAGAAAGTCATGTTGATAGAAGTATCACGGATCCGATGGCATTTATCAACACGAATGTAAACGGAACTGCTAATCTTTTGAATTTATGTAAAGAATTCTGGACACTCAATCCTGATCACACACACGGAAGATTTCCTGATGAAAAAAGAAAAAATCTTTTCTATCATATTTCTACCGACGAAGTGTATGGAAGTTTGGGAGAAACAGGATTCTTTCTGGAAACCACTGCTTACGATCCGCAATCTCCGTATTCTGCTTCAAAGGCCGCTTCGGATCATTTGGTAAGGGCTTACGGAAATACTTATGGAATGCCTTTTATCGTATCAAATTGTTCAAATAATTATGGCCCGAATCATTTTCCTGAAAAGTTAATTCCTCTCTGCATTTCAAATATTATCAATGAAAAACCTTTGCCTATTTATGGTGACGGTAAATATACAAGAGACTGGCTTTTCGTAATCGATCACGCAAAAGCAATTCATCAGATTTTTAATGAAGCTAAAACGGGAGAAACCTACAATATCGGAGGTTTCAACGAGTGGCAGAATATTGATTTGGTGAAAGAACTCATCAAACAGATGGATGCAAAACTTGGCCGACCTGCAGGGTATTCTGAAAAGCTGATCACTTTCGTAAAAGACCGACCAGGGCACGATAAACGTTATGCGATTGATGCTACCAAGCTTAATAAAAATCTAGGCTGGCAACCTTCTGTGACATTTGAGCAAGGTTTAGCAAAAACGATTGACTGGTATCTTGAAAATAAAGAATGGCTGGAAAACGTGACAAGCGGAGATTATCAGAAGTATTACGAAAAACAATATCACTAAAATGCATAAAGATGAAAGGTATTATTTTAGCCGGAGGTTCAGGAACCCGACTTTATCCCCTTACGATTGCGGTCAGTAAACAGCTGATGCCTATTTATGACAAACCGATGATCTATTATCCGTTATCGACACTTTTATTGGCAGGTATTAAAGATATTTTGATTATCACAACACCATATGACCAGGAAGGTTTCATTAAGCTTTTGGGTGATGGCTCTCATATAGGCTGTAATATTCAGTATATTGTTCAGCCAAGCCCGGACGGCCTGGCGCAGGCATTTATTCTGGGAGATGAATTCATTGGAGATGATGCCGCAGCATTAGTTTTAGGTGACAATATTTTCTACGGTTCCGAAATGGGAACATTGCTTAAAAATAAAACAAATCCTGAAGGCGGAGTCGTTTTTGCCTATCACGTTTCAGATCCTGAGAGATATGGTGTGGTAGAATTTGATGATGATTTTAAAGCCGTTTCTATTGAAGAAAAACCATTGAATCCAAAATCAAATTATGCTGTACCTGGTTTGTATTTTTATGACAATGAAGTCGTAGAAATAGCAAAAAACATTCAGCCTTCTGCAAGAGGTGAGCTTGAAATAACCGATGTTAATAACGTTTATCTTCACAAAGGCAAGCTTGAAGTAGGCGTTCTCGACAGAGGTACCGCATGGCTGGATACTGGAACTTTTGATTCTCTTAATGATGCTTCAGAATTTGTACGTGTGATTGAAAAAAGACAGGGATTCAAAATCGGATGTATTGAAGAAATTGCTTTCAGAAACAAATTCATTGGCGAAGAGCAACTCCTTAAAGCCGCTGAGAAATATGGAAAAAGTGGTTACGGCGAGTATCTCAAAAATCTGGTAAAATAGAGTGACATAATCACGAAATAAAACTGACATTTGACTATGTCAGTTTTTTTATTTGCTACAACAAATATTATATTTTCAGTATTAATGATTTAATTTTTAACTAAATAATATTTTTTTCAAGAAAAAAATACAAGATATTATTAAAATATATAAATTTGCATCAAACTCTACACAGATGAATGAACCACAACAACAGTGGACCGAAATAATTGAATCCCGACATTCTTTGTTCGACTTAAAATTAAAAGAGGTATGGAAATACAAGGATCTTGTTTACATGTTTGTAAAAAGAGATTTCATATCGAGTTTTAAACAGACAATTTTAGGTCCCGTCTGGTTTTTTATTAACCCTATTTTTACCACCATTACTTACCTTATCGTTTTCGGAAAAATTGCCAATCTTCCTACAGATGGTGCACCACCATTATTATTTTATCTTTCCGGTGTTATCCTTTGGAATTATTTTTCTGCCTGTCTTTTAGCAACTTCATCCATATTTTCAGGAAACGCCGGCATTTTTGGCAAAGTTTATTTCCCAAGGCTGGTAACTCCTCTCTCTATTGTAATCTCTAATCTGATGCGATTCGGAGTACAGTTTCTTTTGTTTTTGATCGTCTGGATATATTATTTATCCAAAGAGGAAATACACCCCAATATATGGATGTTGGCTACACCTTTTCTGGTGATTCTTATGGCACTATTCGCCTTGGGAACAGGAATGATTTTTTCGGCACTTACAACAAAGTATAAGGATATGAGCATGCTTTTGGGGTTTGGAGTCAGCTTATATATGTATGCAACACCAGTCATCTACCCTACATCAGCCTTGCCTGGCTTTTTCAAAAAATTAGCATTCTATAATCCTTTAACAGGAATTTTCGAATGCTTTAAATACGCATGGCTTGGGATTGGAAGCTTTTCACCTGTCATGCTTACTTTCAGTACAATCATAATTCTTTTACTGTTAATGATTGGTACCCTTACATTCAACAAGGTTGAAAAGACTTTTATGGATACTGTTTAAAAACCGTTAATCTTTAATACTAAAAAATGCTGGCTTTAAAAACAGAAAACATATCAAAACAATACAGATTAGGTCAGGTAGGCACCGGAACCCTATCTCATGATCTCAACAGATTCTGGCACAAAATGCGCGGAAAAGAAGATCCGTACCTGAAAATCGGTGAAGTTAATGACAGAACCACAAAAGGAGAATCTGAGTATGTCTGGTCCCTGCGTGATATTAACTTTGAAATTGAACAAGGTGATGCTGTGGGTATCATCGGGAGAAACGGCGCCGGGAAATCTACCCTTTTAAAATTACTGAGCAAAGTAACAAAACCTACAACAGGAAAAATTTATACAAGAGGAAGAATAGCTTCTTTATTAGAGGTAGGAACCGGTTTTCATCCGGAAATGACGGGCCGTGAAAATGTATTTCTTAACGGGGCCATTCTGGGGATGACCCGAAAAGAGATCAGTAGAAAATTTGATGAAATTGTTGATTTTTCCGGGGTTGAAAGATATATTGACACACCGGTAAAAAGATACTCTTCAGGAATGTATGTACGTCTTGCCTTTGCAGTTGCAGCACATCTGGAATCTGAAATTCTGATCGTAGATGAAGTGCTGGCAGTTGGTGATGCAGATTTTCAAAAGAAGTGCTTAGGGAAAATGGGAGACGTCACCAAAGGAGAAGGAAGAACAATATTATTTGTGAGCCATAATATGACGGCAATAAAGGAACTCTGCAATAAAGGTATTCTTCTAAACCAGGGACAATTAATTTACAAAGGCAGTATTCTTGACACCATTGTAGAATATCAAAAAAATTCTGAGATCCGGAATAAATATATTCACGAAGGTTCCTTTGAAACAGCATTAGGTAACGAGAATATAAAAATTCTTGAATTTTCTGTACAGCCATCCCAGGGAGAATTATTAGATATCGAATCCGGAGTTTCGGTAAAACTTAGATTCTTCAACTATAAATCCGGAATAAATATGGATGCGACCTTCGAGCTAAGAACATACGAGGAAGTCGCTGTTTTTCATACAGGTGTTTTAATTACGACCAATAACGACTCAGAGGCTAAAGAATACTGTATTGAATTTGATATTCCTAAGAATCTGCTCAATGCAGGAAATTATTATTTCAAGCTGATTTTTGGGGAAAACCAAAGGGTCCCATTATACATTGCATCAAACATAATTGGCTTCGAGGTCGACAATATAAAAATCGGGAAAAATATGGAAATTCTTCCTGGGATTATAAGACCGGAATTGGATTTTAAAATAATCAGCTAATGAACGATCCTCAATATTTCAGTTTAGATAAAATTGGCAATTCTTCCCTTGGCTACATTACCGTGGCTGAGAGTCTGAAAAATATACCTTTTGAAATTAAACGTGTGTACTGGACGTATTATACTCCTCAGGATGTCACGAGAGGAGGCCATGCTCACAGGAAATTAGAACAACTCAT
Source organism: Chryseobacterium lineare (assembly GCF_977014045.1). Classification (NCBI taxonomy): domain Bacteria; kingdom Pseudomonadati; phylum Bacteroidota; class Flavobacteriia; order Flavobacteriales; family Weeksellaceae; genus Chryseobacterium; species Chryseobacterium lineare. The sequence goes on from NZ_CDRNIQ010000001.1 coordinate 2,987,185, forward strand.
ATTTGCAGTTTCCGGAAGAATAGAATTTAACACCATCAATTTGGAAGGGATAGAAGAAACCTTCATTCTTGACTCTCCTTCAAAAGGATTATATCTTCCAAGACTGATCTGGCGCGATATAAAATTCAATCACAGTGCCGTATTATTGTGTCTGGCATCCGAACTGTACGATGAAAGTGACTACTTTCGAAATTACCAGGACTTTAAAAATTATCAATATGAAATTTAATAACAGAAATGTATTTATAAGTGATAAAGCAGTAATAGGCAAAAATGTAAAAATTGGCGACAACACGGTAATTTATGACCATGTTGTAATTGGTGATAATTCTGTTATTGCCAATGACTGTGTTATCGGAGAACCTCTAAACGATAATTATTTTAAAGATAATTATATAAACCCTGAAACCATCATCGGTGAAAATGCATTGATCAGAAGTCACACGATCTTATATGCAGGTTCGAGGTTCGGAAATAATTTCTCCACAGGACATCGCGTTACCGTAAGGGAAAATTCTGTTTTCGGGAATAACTGCAGATTAGGTACTGTTACGGATATTCAGGGGCATGTGACTTTTGGCAATAACTGTTGGCTTCACAGTAATGTCCACATTGGACAAAACTCTACAATTGGGAATTTTGTTTTTATTTACCCTTATGTGGTATTCACGAATGACCCAACGCCTCCTTCCGACGTTTGTGTAGGTCCTGTAATCGGAGATTTTTCTCAGGTAGCTGTAGGCTCTGTCTTATTGCCCGGAACTAAAATCGGAAAACATTGTCTGATAGGCGCTCAATCTTTGGTTGGAGGAAGCCATGAAGACTATTGTTTAATTGTCGGTAATCCCGGGAAAAAAATTAAAGATGTTCGGGAAATGAGATCAAGGGAAACAGACAGATCACATTATCCATGGCCATATAACTTTTCGAGAGGAATGCCTTGGGAAATAGAAGGATTTGATCAATGGAAAAAAGAAAACGGATACGAAAATGATTAAATAAAATTATCAAACAAATAATATATCCTTTAGAAATAGCAAAAAGATGATTAAATTTTTAGACCTCCAAAAAATCAATGTACAACATCAGGAAGAAATTGAAAAAAAACTTTCCCAGGTTTTCCGTTCCGGATGGTATCTTATGGGGCAGGAACTTTCAGCTTTTGAAAGCAGTTTCTCTCAATATATTGGAGTAAAACACACTATTGGCGTAGCCAATGGCCTAGATGCATTGCGTCTTATCCTTCGTGGATATATCGAACTGGGAATTATGAATCCCGGAGATGAAATCCTTGTGCCATCCAATACTTACATTGCTTCCGTTCTTGCAATTTCAGATAATGGGTTAGTTCCTGTTTTTGTAGAACCAGATCTTAATAATTATAATATTGACATCACGAAAATCGAAGAAAATATTACTTCAAAAACAAAAGGGATTCTAATTGTTCATTTGTACGGTAGAACTGTTTTCTCCGATAAACTTAAACAACTAGCAGAAAAATATCATTTAAAAATCATTGAAGATAATGCTCAGGCGATCGGCGCAGAATGGAAAGAAAAAAAAACAGGTAGTTTAGGTGATGCTGCCGGCTTCAGCTTTTATCCTGGGAAAAATCTTGGCGCTTTAGGAGATGCGGGAGCTGTTACAACCAATGATGAAAATTTAGCAAAAACAATCAGAGCATTGTCCAATTATGGATCTGATCAGAAATACGTCAATATTTATCAGGGGCTTAACTCAAGATTAGATGAAATTCAGGCGGCAGTATTGGGCGTTAAATTAAAATATATTGACGAAGAAAATACAATAAGGAGAAAAATTGCCGAAAAATATATTTCTAAAATATCAAACCCGAAAATAATTCTTCCGGAAAACCCGGCTGATGAAAAGGAACACGTCTGGCATTTATTTGTAGTGAGGAGCAAAAACCGTAGTGAATTTCAAAAATATCTGGCTGAAAATGGCATTCAAACCCTAATACACTATCCCATTCCGCCTCATAAACAACAAGCTTACAAAGAATGGAACAGCTTATCTTTCCCTATCAGTGAAAAGATTCATGAGGAGGTACTGAGTCTGCCAATTTCTCCTGTAATGACTGAAGAAGAAACATATAAGGTAATCGAAATCTTAAACTCTTATTAAATAATAACATGATTCAGTTGCCACTTGTTTCCATTCTATGCCTTTGTTACAATCAGGAACGATTTGTTGTAGAATCTCTAGAAAGTATAAAATCTCAGAGCTACAGCAATATTGAAATTCTGATCTGTGACGATTTTTCTAAAGATAATTCTGCGGAAATTATCCATCATTGGGTCAAAGATAACCCAAAGCTAAATATCAAATTTATCCGTCATTCAGAAAATCAGGGTATATGTAAATCATTAAACGAACTGCTGAATCTTTCAAAAGGTAAATATATCATTACTATAGCATTAGATGATCTGATGGAATGCGATAAAGTGGAACGACATGTAAATATTCTTGAAAAATCTTCTCCAAATGAAGCTTTAGTATTTTCAAATGCCTACTTAATAGATGATCATTCGGTGCGCTTTCAAAATACATTTATCCCTTATTTTCATCAATATCTGAGTATTGAATCAGGTAATTTTTACCAGGCTTTACTTCATGATAATTTCATTCCCGCCATGTCATGTGTCACGAAATCCGCTTTGATAAAGGACATTGGAGGCTGGGATGAAACATTAACCTTTGAAGATTTCGATATGTGGCTGAGGTTAAGTGAAAAATATGATTTCATCTATGATGACTATAAATCCTGCAGCTATAGATTACATACCACAAACTCTCATAAAAAGAAAGATTTCTTAAATGCTTCTTTTTTTGATATTTATTTAAAGCACAAAGAACAGCCTGTCATGAAAAAGAAAATTTCACAACTTATACAGCAGGCATATAAAGAAAATAAATTGACTAAAAGTCATAAAAATTACCTTAAAGAACTTGACAATAAAACGCTTACAGAAAAATTAATACTGAATAACGCAGGAAATTTCACCTATAACGCTTTGCTTTTTCTTCAAAAAATTTATTATAAAAGTTGGTAAGAATATTTAAAAACATAAAATGAAAACAAAAGCCCGAGCCATAGCCTATTATCTCCCTCAATATTATCCTATTCCCGAAAACGATGAATGGTGGGAAAAAGGCTTCACGGAATGGACGAATGTAACGAAAGCAAAACCGCTCTTTCCGGGACACCATCAGCCGAATCTGCCTTCGGAACTAGGGTTCTATGATCTCAGAGTCCCTGAAGCGAGAGTTCAGCAGGCACAACTTGCAAAAGAACATGGAATTGAAGGGTTCTGCTACTGGCACTACTGGTTTGGAAACGGAAAAAGAATTTTAGAACGTATATTTAAAGAAGTTCTGGAAAGCGGAAGCCCTGATTTTCCATTTTGTCTTGCCTGGGCCAATGAAACATGGAGAGGAATATGGCACGGACTGGATAATCAAATTCTTGCCGAACAGAAATATCCTGGAACAGAAGATTATATCAAACACTTTTATGAACTGTTGCCCGCATTTAAGGATAAAAGGTACATCCGGGTCAATAATAAACCTGTATTTATCATTTATAAGCCACTTGACATTCCTGACATTAGTTTTTTTATGGATTTATGGAATTCTTTAGCTAAAGAAAACGCTCTGGAAGGGATTTATTTCATAGGCCATCTTTTCGACTACAGGAGATGTCAGGAGCTTTTGAATCTTGGATTGGATGCTGTGAATGTCGTTAGAATGAATGAAGTTCAGCGGTTGCTGCCAAAACCGAAACTTAGTATAAAGGAAAAATTTAAATATAAACTTAAAAACATTCCTACAAATCTGCCTGTCTATAAATATGAAGATGCCATAAAAGTTTTACTGGGAGAGGAAGCAAAAACGGACAATATCATTCCTACTGTTTTTCCAAATTGGGATCATTCGCCCAGAAGTAATGGAAAAACACTGATTCTTCATGATTCTACGCCTGAGCTTTTCAGAAAACATGTACAGGAAGCGATCAGTCTTATAGAAAATAAACCGGACGGTAAAAATATCATATTTATTAAATCCTGGAATGAATGGGCAGAAGGAAATTATTTAGAGCCTGACCGTAGATATGGCAGAAAATATTTGGAAGTACTGAAACGAGAAAACACAAAAGAAGATGACTATCACAGTAATAATACCGGTTTATAATGCAGAGACTTTCATTGAAAAGGCAGTAAATTCTGTGATCCAGTTCCCGGAAGTCAAGGAAATACTGCTGATTGATGACGGATCAAAAGATGATTCTTTTAAAATATGCCTTGAAGCCGCTGAACAATATGAAGTTGTAAAAGTTCTTCAGCACGCCGATCAGGAAAATCATGGCGTATCTGCCACAAGAAATCTGGGAATGGACATGGCAACTTCAGAATTTATCACTTTTCTGGATGCTGATGATTATTATCTCCCCAACAGGTTTGACGCTGAAAGGGAATATTTTAAAGATCCTAAAATTGAAGGTGTCTATGGTGCTATTTCAACAGAATTTGTTACAGAAAAAGGAAGGGAAATATATCTGGAAAAATTTCTTAATGATGATCTTACCACGGTTTATCAGGAAGCTGAAGGGATTGATGTTTTCAAAGGTTTGTCTGAAATTAACCAAAAGCATGGAACGTTTTTTTCCATGATTGCCCTTACCATCAGGAAAACGGCTCTTCAAAAAACAGGATTAAGACTTAATGAAAAACTGAAAATCGGTGAAGACAAAGATTTTATTGTAAAACTTTCTTACCTCGCCTATCTGAAATCCGGCTTTATCAGCAAGCCTGTAGCTGTACGCACGGGACACGAAAACAATACAATTACCAAAATCAGGAACTATTCTTCGGATTACTTTTACCATCAGTCTCTCATTTTTGAATCATTGTACCAATGGGCAAAAAAACAGAAAAAAATGCCTGCAGAAGCTATTGAAATTTTCAGATATAAATATTTATCATCCAAAATTGCCTGTATGAAAGGGATTGAGAAATATTTTAATTATATCCGATATACAATATTCAATCCTAAACTTTTAAAAACAAGATACCGGTATTACGCCCTCAAAAATAATCACTGATACCTCTTGAAATATAAATTAAAAACACAAATATTATGATAATTGGAAATGGCATGCTGGCCAATGCATTAAGTGAATACGACAGAGATGACGTGGTATTTTTTGCCTCCGGAGTTTCAAATTCCCAGGAAACAAACAGCGTTGAATTTGAAAGAGAAATTTCGCTTTTAAAGTATGTTTCAGGTCATCACAAAGATAAAAAGCTGGTTTACTTTTCAACTTGCAGCATTTATGATATTTCTAAATCTGAAAGTCCTTATGTGCAACACAAAATTAATATGGAACTCCTCATTTCTGAAAACTCTCAGGATTATTCAATCTTTAGAATAGGAAATGCCGTTGGCAGAGGTGGAAATCCAAATACTTTAATCAATTTTCTGAAAAATGCCATTGAAACCAACAAGGAGATCTCACTGCATAAAAATGCGGGAAGAATCCTTGTAGGCGCCGATGATATTGCAGATTTTGTTCATTACTTCTTAAAGCATTTTAATAATCAGTATATTGATTTTGCCTATCCTTATCAATATAAGCCTTTGGAAATTATCTCCCGAATGGAAAAATATTTAGGGAAAAAAGCAAATTATGAAATCATAGACGAAGGAGCCTTGTATAATATGGAATTTGATGTGATCGTTAAAGATTATTTCAAAAGTATATCGCCATCAGATTATTTAGATAAAATTTTTAACAGTTATTTATAATGATCTTCAAAGCAAATTACAAATCAAAATCATCAATAAAAACCTATGTGTGGAATAGCAGGAATCATCGCAAATAATGCCCGGAATTATCACCAAGAACTCCATATGATGACTGATGCTATCGCACATCGAGGACCAGACTCTTCTCATTGTGAATTTTACGATAATGCAGCTCTTGGCCATCGAAGGCTGTCTATTATTGATCTGTCGGAAACAGGGAAACAGCCCATGCTTTCTAATACCAAGAAAGAATGCATTGTTCTGAACGGCGAGATTTACGGCTATCAGGATCTTAAAACCAAATATTCAGAATATCCTTATCATGGCAGTTCAGATACGGAAGTGATACTGGCCATGTATCAGAGAAAGCAGGAAAACCTCATCCACGACGTTCCCGGAATGTTTGCTTTTGCCATTTGGGATAATGAAAAACAACAGCTTTTCTGCGCCAGAGACCGCTTTGGCGAAAAACCTTTTTATTATGCTGTCGGTAAAAACAATGAATTCATCTTCGCATCGGAAATCAAGGCGATTCTGGCATCAGGTCTTATTCAACCAAGAGTAAATCAGGAAGCTCTTTCCTATTACCTTCAACATGGCTACGTGAGTTCCCATCAAAGTATTTATGAGAACATCCATACATTACCGCCGGCTCATCAGCTGATCTGGAAAAAGGGTGAAATATCTGTATCAAGATATTACAGTCTTCCGTCGAGAGACCGTTTTTTGAATCTTTCTGAAGCAAAAGAAGAGTTTAATTATCTTCTGAAAAAAGCAGTTAAGAAGCAGCTTGTGGCTGATGTAAAAGTAGGCAGCTTTCTGAGCGGCGGACTGGATTCTTCTTCCATTGTCGCCTTGGTTGCAGGCTTTTTGCCTCATCAGACAACCATTAGTTTTGGTTATGATCATATAGAAAGCGAATTGAAATATGCAAAAGAAATTGCCTTAAAATACAATACCGATCATATTGAAGTTCACGAAAAGAAAAAAGATCTGGCAACATCACTGCTGAAAATATCTCCATTTTTTGATGAACCCTTTTCAGACATATCTTTCATTCCACATTTTGAGATTTGCAGAAGTGCAAGGGAAAAACTCACGGTTGTTCTTTCCGGCGATGCGGGAGACGAACTCTTTGGAGGATATGATTTTTACAGGGTAGAGAATCTCCTGCGAAATCATTTTAGCTATAAAAATATCATCGCAAAGTTTGGTTTAAAATTATATCAAAAGTTCCGACCGGTTTCTTTTCTCACACAGAAAAACATGGAATATGAAAACATCCTCGATTTTCATCAGAATTTTGTGAGAAATGCATTTAATAAAGAAGAAAGAACAGCCTTGGGCATTACAGCAAATTATTGTCAGCCTTTTAGCTTATCACCTAATCCGGATTCTCTCAATGATATTATGCGGATTGATATAGAAGGTTATGTTCCCGGAAATATGCTGGTAAAATCCGACAGAATGGCAATGGCAAATTCACTGGAAGTCAGAACTCCTTTTCTTGATATTGATTTTGCTGAATTTTGTATCCAGCTTCCCGAGCAATTAAAAATCAATCATGGAAATGATAAAATTATTCTGCGGGAAGCAATGGAATCTTACTGGACGGAAAACATCAGAAAACGAAAAAAACAAGGTTTTGGCATGAGCGTGAAAAGCTGGTTTGAAGAAGAAAACCTCATCAGTCTTTCCGATGATCTGTTAAAAGATCCTGCTCAGAAAGTATTTAATTATATTGATTTTAAAACGACACAGCAATTTCTTAATCAAGATCATAGACACTGGAATTTGCTGCAATTGGCCTTATGGGCATATAACAACCAAAAATATTTATAATGCTTAGTATTTCCGTTATTATTCCTGTTTATAATGCAGCACAGTTTTTGGAAAAATCTGTACAATCGGCCCTGCAATTTGATGAGGTAAAAGAGATTTTATTAATTGAAGATCAGTCTACAGACAATTCACTGGAAATATGCCGGAAAATAACTTCTGAGAATCCAAAAATAAAATTACTTCAACATGAAGATAAAGGAAATCATGGAGCCGGAGCCTCAAGAAATCTCGGAATTGAAAAGGCAGGTTGTGATTTTATTGCATTTCTTGACGCTGATGATTATTATCTTCCCAACAGGTTCGAAGCAGAGAAAGAAATTTTTAAAAATCCTAAAGTAGATGCTATTTTTGGTGCTATTGGCGTTGAATATCTCACGGAAAAAGGCAGACAGGAATTTCAGGAAAAGTTTAAAGATATATCGCTTACCACCGTGAATTATCCGGCTGAAGGAGAAGAGGTTTTCAGAGGCTTGCTGGGCCTTACTTCAAAAACATTCGGTACTTTTTTTCATTTAAATGCACTTACCATAAGAAAATCAGCGCTTGAAAAGAAAAGACTTCGCTTCAATGAAGGTCTGCGTGTACATCAGGATTCGGATTTTAATATAAAACTCTCCTATTTCTGTCATTTAAAATCGGGAATCATCGATAAAGCGGTCTCCATAAGAGGAGTTCATGACAATAACAGAATTACCAAGATCATTCAGTATTCTCCTCAATATAATGTGAGACAGTTCATTTTGTGGGAATCTCTCTACAATTGGGCTGTTACCAACAATTTACAATCAGAATACCGGAAAAGAATCTATTTAAGTTTTAAATCTTTTGATCTTTCTCAACAAAAAGGTTTAAAAAAATATATGAATATCATTTGGGAGGCCTTAAAAAACTACGAAATACTAAAAACAAGATACCGATACAATTACCATAAATAATAATCATGAAAATTTCCGTTATCATTCCCGTGTACAACGCAGAAAAGTATGTCACTCAAGCTGTAGAATCTGCCCTTCAGTTCCCTGAGGTTTCCGAAGTTATTCTGATTGAAGATAAATCTCCGGATAATGCTCTGGAAGTCTGCAGAAAACTGGCAGTGATTTATGACAGAGTAAAACTTTTTCAACATCCGGATAAAGAAAACCATGGTGCCGGCCCTTCAAGAAATCTTGGAATTGAGAAAGCTACGGGTGACTATATCGCTTTTCTGGATGCTGATGATTACTATTTGTCCAACAGATTTGATGCAGAGAGAGAGCTTTTTGAAGATCCTGCAATAGAAGGAGTATATGGAGCTTTGGGCGTTCATTATTATTCCGAAAAAGCCAGAAACGATTACTATAAAGTATTTGGTGACCGGCTGACTACCGTGTATCAAAAGCATTATTCTGAAGATGTTTTTCCAGGCCAACTGGGTATGAAAGGAAGTTTTGGACTTATCCATCTGGATACCTTAACAATCCGGAAGAATGCATTACATAAGTTAAATTATTTCTTTAAGAAAACATTGCGATTGCATCAGGATACAGAATTTCTTTTCCGACTGGCTTTTTACACCAATCTTTATCCGGGAATATTAGACGAAGCCATTGCCATAAGGGGAGTTCATGAAAATAACAGGATCACAAAAGTTGATACTAAAAAAATAAATCCTGCAACAACGAGAGTTCTGCTATGGAGAGAAATTAACGAATGGGCAAAAGATGAAGACACAATTCCGGAAGATATAAAACTGCATATAACGAGAATGACCCGCAGTTTTGAAATTGCTGTTGCTCCGTTTTTTAAGAAGTGGTTCATGATTTTAAAATACCTGATCACTGATTATCCGAGCATCCGTTCCGGGTTATACAATATTAATTTCAGACGGGATTTACTTTAAGCTATCTGATTTTTATTTTCTTCAGATAATCTCTTGCCGGTTTTTCAATAAAGCGATAAAAAATTGCTGAAACAATCATCAAAACTAAAATGTAAATCCAAAATACAGTATTGCTCTGATATATCTGAAAGTTATCCCATAAAACCGATCTTAAAATATACAGCACGGGAATATGAACAATATAAACAGCATAGCTGATCTCTCCAAGAAATTCCAGCGGCTTCAATGAGAATACTGTTGTCAACATCCCACTATTACAGGAAATTAAATAAATTAAAGGGACAAACAGAATTGCCATTAAACCATTATGGAAATTCAGCGGAATAAAAATTAAGGATAATAAAATTCCGGTAAAAATTAAAGCGATAACAATATCATAATTCTTTCTCTTACGGTTTTTCACAAAAAATAAGCCGGCCAGATTACCAATTAAAAACTCATTGACATGCCAAAGAGGAAAATAATGACTGAATTCATGACTTACCGTATGTGGCCCTTTATAAGCGTGAGAATTAACATACAGATTTGTAAAAAACTGGGTTCCTATCCAGATGAGTATTGCAATAATCCATATGCTTTTATTCCCTTTTGAATACAAATAATTGTACAGCCACGGGAAAATAAGATAAAATAAAAATTCTACGGAGATAGACCAACCCGGAAAATTAAGCACAAGAGCTCTTCCCGGAATCCAGCTCTGAATACCCAGGAGATATAAAAGACCCTTATAAATACTGAAGTCTGAATATCTGGTCACAAGATATAGCAGTAATCCTAGTACGTACAAAGGATAAATTCTGGCAAATCTATTTCTGTAAAAATCTTTATAATCTATTCTTTGCTTTTTATGATATGCAATGATCATAATAAAACCCGAAAGAATAAAAAAATAACTCACCCCAACATTTGCCTTTAAGAAAATCTCAGAGATATAAGGAATTTTATATAAAAATAAATCTTTATTAAAATGGGAAATAACGATCGCCATAGCGGCGACAAACCGGGTAAATGTAATCTGACCTATTTTCACGGACCAAAAATACATCTAAAAGTCTATTTCACAAAGACTCCGATGTATTTTCCTTCATATTCTACCACTGTGGTTTCGATATTGTTCTTTTCACAAAAGTCCTGGTATGCAGAATTGTCACCAATGTCATCACTGATGAATACTCCACCAGGCTTTAATCTGTCATAAACCTCATTATAAGCCCACATTCTACCATTATAGCTTTTATCAGAATCATAGTGAAACACATCGAACGAAGAACTTTCAGCGAAAATTTTAGGTAAAGATTCTTTATCGGCAAATCGGAATAATTTCCAGTATTTTTTAAGATGATCAGGAACAATGCAACCTACAAATTGATCACCATCCTGTGCAAGATACGGCATATCTGAGCTATACAATGTTCCGTGTCTCTTTGCTAAAGAAAGCAGAGCTGCCAGAGAAGACCAGCCGTAAGCCACTCCTGTTTCAAGAACACGTTCCGCTTTGGTAAATTCACAGGCATAATAAATAAGTTCCAGCGCACCCGGACCGCCCATTTTTATAGGACATTCTTTTTCTTTTCGGTCTGCTTCCTGTAAGATTTCAGCAAACTGACTTCTGAAATCATCAATATTCATAGAGAAAAGTCCAGAAACGGCTTCTTTCTGAGAAACAGCTACCGATGCAGCCCAGGAATTCGTCTTTTCCTTTCCTTTGAATGCACTTCCTCGGTTTACTGTATTCTTAATGATTTTTCTTCCCAGCTCGGGATAGAGATCAGGCCTTTTAAGATAAGCTACAAATGTTTTGAGAACTCTCGATATTTCAGTCATTGTGTTAAATTTAAAAACAAAAATATATATTTTTTTTAATTACACAAAACTATTATATTTGTAATGCAAATATGATGAAAAATTTACACCGATGGCTTTCAATATTTTCGAGAAAATCCAAAGAAGAAATCAAATTTCTCTTCTTAAAAAACATAAAAAAGTATCCTTTAAAGATATTAAACTAGGGAATTACAACCATTTCATCATTGACCCGGATATTCAAATCCTGAAAATAGACCATGCTGCATCTTTAAGAAATTTCATTCATATTTTTGTCGGTAAAAAGGCATCGCTTGAGATTGGAAAAAACTTTTTTATGAATAATTTCTGCTCCATCAATTGCCTTGAAAGCATAAGCATAGGTGATAATACCTTATTCGGGGAAAATGTAAAACTCTATGACCATAATCATCACTACGAAACCACACCGGAGTTTAAAATTCATCCTAATCAATTTAATACAGAACCGATAACGATAGGCAATAACTGCTGGCTGGGAAGCAACGTAACTGTTCTTAAAGGAGTTAGCATAGGAGACAACTGCATTATAGGCGCAGGATGTGTGATTTATAAGGATGTTCCATCGAACACCATCCTCATGAATTGCCAGGAATTGATAAGCAAACGCTCTATCTGAATTATTAAATTTCATAATCATAAACACAAACAATGAAATTTTCGATACTTATTGCCAATTATAATAACGGTAAATACTTTAAAGACTGTTTTCAATCTCTTCTGTCTCAAAAATATCAGAATTGGGAAGCTATTATTCTTGATGATGATTCCACTGATGATTCTGTAGAGATTATTAAGAAAATAGTGGAAAATGACGAGCGGTTCAGAATTTATCATAATGAAACCAACAGTGGCGTCGGAGTTACCAAAAACAAACTGATAGAACTGGCGAAAGGAGAGATCTGTGGATTTGTGGATCCAGATGACGCTATCCTGTCGACGGCAATATCTTCAAGTATAGAAATTTACCAAAAGAAACCGGATGTGGTACTTACCTATTCCCTTTTTACAAAATGTGATGAAAATCTCAAACCTCAGGAAGTTTTCAACGGCGGAAAACAGATCATCAATCAATCTCCTTATTTTTTTAACAGCCCTATTGAAATCGCTCATTTTGTGACGTTTAAAAAAAATATTTACAACCAGACGGAAAAAATGGATACCTCTATGAAAATTGCCGAAGATCAGGATCTCTATCTGAAAATGTATGAAAAAGGAAAAGTGTATTTTATTAATGAACCGAATTATCTCTACCGAATGCACTCTGGCGGAATTTCTCAGAATGAAAATAAACAGAAATCAAGAGAATATTTTGCTAAAGTGATTCTCAATGCGATGAAACGGAGAAATTTAAAAAATATTAATGGCAGACCTGTTCCGGAACAATTCAGACATGCTGATGAAATCTATACTCTCCTCGAATACCAGAATACATTGATTTCAAAAATAAAGAGAAAGATAATCATCGTTATTCAGCAAATTTTTAATTAATGATTAAAAAAGATAAAATAAAAGTTCTGTTCAGACATCGCTCTATGGAAATGGGCGGTGTGGAAAAGGTGGTTTTGAGCATGCTTAACAACCTCAACAGGGAAAAATTTGAGCTTACAATATGCCTTAATATCAATCAGGGTGAGCTGCGGAACGAATTTCCTTCCCACGTCAGGAAAGTATATATAGCAGAAGGTAAGGAAGATCTTTCAAAAAATCCACTGATCCAAAGATTACAGTTGGCAATACGATGGATAAAACTTAATAAAGCCCGAAAAGATCCCTCTATTGCAGACCGTATTCTTCAGGACCAATTTAATGTGGAAATTGCAACAACGTATTCAGTTTACGAAACAGTCCTTAATTCCAGCAATAAAAACTCAAAAAAAATTGCGTGGCTGCATTCTGATCTTACCCTTCCCTCTTTTAATCCTTACCGTGACAATATTTTCAACAGTATAAAGCAGTTTGATTATATCATCTATGGCTCCCAGCAGTGCAAAGATGTTTTGAAAGAAAAGTATCCCGATGTACAATTTCCTCCCGGAAAAGTGATTCTCAATGCAATACCTATTGAAGAGATTAAGGAAAAAGCGCTGGCTTTCAAACCTGAATTTGAAAATATACCTACATTCGTTTCAGTGGGACGACTGGATATAAGAAAAGGATACAGAACTCTTCTGGAAGCACACCAAAAACTTCTGGCAGACGGATATGCTCATCATATTTACGTGATCGGAAATGGTGAAGACTATGACTTTCTCTCCAAGAGAATTGATGAACTGGGAGTAAAAAAAACTTTCAGACTTCTAGGTACACTGATTAATCCTTATCCGTTTGTAAAAAATGCTGATTTCTACATTATGCCTTCTGAAAGTGAAGGCTGGCCATTAATTATTGCGGAAACCCTGATTCTGCAGAAACCGATCGTAGCAACAGCAGTGGGCGGTGTTCCTGAAATGATCGATCATAAGATGACCGGATATCTCACCGAATATTCCCAGGAAGGTCTTTATTATGGGATTAAAGAGTTCCTGACGAATAAAAATCTGGTTGAAAATATTCAAATGAATCTGGCAGATATTGAGGATGAATTCGACAATAAAAAGATTTTTGATGCTGTTGAAGAAATCATCGAAGAACTGGCTCGAAAACAGGAATGATAAATAAAGGAATTCAAAATACAATGATGAAAAAGAAAAAAATCCTTATCCGAATCGGTTCATTGCGCCATGGTGGTGCGGAAAAAGCACTGATCAACTTTTTGAAAAATATTCCTTCAGACAAATATGAGATTGATCTTTTAGTCAACCTTTATTCGGGACAGTATATTCAGGATGTTCCGGCATGGATTAATCTGTGCTATCTCATCAAAGGTGATATGATCACGACTAACAGAATACAGGATATCCCTATAAAAGCTTTCAGAGTGCTATACCAGAAAATATTGCTGATGTTTCCGTCCATTCTTTATAAAACCATTTTAGCAGGCAAACAATATGACGTTGAAATAGGAGCTATTCACGCAATATATAAAGACATCCTTTCAAGTCCCCAGAAAAATTCAAAAAAGATCATATGGGTACAAAACGATATTTTTAGTTTAAAAGAATATACTCCTGATATCATCCGTAAATTCTTCAGATTTGATAAGATACTGGTAATTTCCAATAAGCTGGAAGAAGAAATACTAAAGCTTGCATCCAATGAAAAAGAAAGGAATTCAGTTATTAAGATCTTCAATCCGATTGATAAAAATGACACTTTGCAGAAAGCGAATGCTTTTATCGATGATATGCCATTTAAAGCTTCCGGACTTCCGCTTTTTGTTTCAGTAGGTACCGTTTACCCACAGAAAGGGTATGACAGGCTTCTGAATGTTCACAGGAAATTATGGGACGAGGGACTTCATCACAATCTCATTATTATTGGTGACGGATATGATTTTGAAAAAATCTACAGCCTTCTCGACAATTTACAGATTTCCCAAAGCGTAAAGATGCTGGGCTACCGCAGCAATCCTTATCCTTATCTGCAGCAATCGGATTTTTACATCATGTCTTCACGACACGAAGGTTTTCCTACCATCATTGCAGAAGCACTCATATTGGAAAAACCTGTTTGCGCAACCGATATTTCAGGCATAAAAGATCTTTTGCAGAATGGAAAGCTGGGCATCATAACACCCAATTCGGAAGAGGGGATTTATGAGGGAATGAAAAAAATCATGACAGAAAAACACCTTTCGGAAAAGTATAAGTCAGCGATACAAAATGCTGAGCTTCCGTTTGTTCTTGAGAAATCGGTACAGCATCTTCAGGAAATCATTGATCACATTTAAATAATCGGTTATGCCACACTCTATCATCCAAAAAGATTTTTACCGTGAAAGCGGAAAATGGCTTTCCGGCATACAGATCATTACAAAATGTATTAATCCGAATCTGCACTTTATTTATCTGCTGAGAAAAGCACAGAAATACAGTAAAACACCGTTGATCGGTATATTTTGGAGATTAATTTTAAGACATTACCAGATCAAATATGGTTACCAGATCTATCCCGAAACAGAAATCGGAGAAGGTTTCTATATCGGGCATTGGGGCGCATTGGTCATCAATCCGAAGGTGAAGATCGGTAAGAACTGCAATATCGCGCAGGGCGTAACGATCGGTCAGCAGAACCGGGGAAAAAATGCGGGTTTCCCGTTAATTGGTGATGAGGTCTGGATCGGCACCAATGCGGTGATCGTAGGAGGAATTACCATCGGTCACAATGTTTTGATTGCCCCGAACGCTTATGTTAATTTTGATATTCCGCCGCATTCTGTTGTTATGGGAAATCCTGGCACCATTTATCCTTCAGAAACAGCCATACAAGGATATATTAATAACAAAATCTGAAAATTAATCTTATAATTTTAATATTGATTTTTTAGGAATTGTTCGTAATTTTATCGAAATACACCATTTGTGTATATTTTGCCAATTGCAATTAGCCGAAAAATAAGATATAAAGCATGATTTTAAGCATATTTTAATATTAAATTTTGTTAAATGTATTTGCTTTTTCATCAAATATTCTATTTTTGTAGTGTTATTGATTTAGTCTATTGATTTTAAAAATAATTTACACGAAATAAATAATTATAAATAGTTAAATTATGTCACAATCGTACGAAGTTATTTTTGAAAACAACAGAAAATGGGTAGAATCCAAATTGGAAAACAACCCGGATTTCTTTCACGATCTGGCTAAAGCCCAGAATCCTGATTACCTGTACATTGGATGTTCAGACAGCAGGGCAACCGCGGAAGAGTTGATGGGAGCAAAGCCCGGTGAAGTTTTTGTTCACAGAAATATAGCCAATATCGTCAATACTTTGGATATGAGTTCCACAGCCGTTATTCAATATGCCGTAGAACATCTGAAAGTAAAGCACATTATTGTCTGTGGCCATTACAACTGCGGCGGTGTAAAAGCAGCGATGACGCCCGAAGATCTCGGATTGCTGAATCCATGGCTGAGAAACATCCGCGACGTTTACAGACTTCATCAAAGCGAGCTGGATTCTATCGAAGATGAAGGCAAACGTTATGACAGGCTTGTAGAACTTAATGTTCAGGAGCAGTGCATCAACGTTGTAAAAATGGCCTGTGTACAGGAAAGATACATCTTAGAAGAGTATCCTGTGGTTCATGGGTGGGTATTTGACCTCAGAACAGGTAAGATCATTGATCTGGAAATTGATTTTGAAAAAATCCTCAAAGACATCCAGAAGATCTATAACCTTACAAGTTCTGACTGGGTCATGAGCAGAAAGACCAAATAGTTTTTCTAAAAAAGAATGTGAAATGAAACTCTGGAGTATTATTACATTACTGTTTTTTCTGAACTTCACGGCTTTACCGGGTATTGCCTCGGTTTTCGGCTGGGATCTCACAAGAACAAATGTCGTGATCAGTGAAGAAGAGCCACATTCTCATCCATCATCTTTTATTGTTTACGAAAAGACACTTCCAAAACCTCTGGATGTATTCGATTATCTTAAATTTTTCGAAACCTCCCTGGAAGAAAGATCTTTTGTGCTGGTAGATGATTCCTTTCATCTGTCACCTTTACTCACCATATTTTCTCCGCCTCCGGAAGCTTAATTATTATAATCAGAATTTTTAATGCCTATTCATATCATTTTTGATATCGGATACCCATGTACTATTATAAAATTAAATTTCCAATCTTATGCAATTGATTTATTGAAGCAAAAATAAATCAGTTCTATTCACAGCAGTTTGATATCATGAAAAAAACATCATTAATAGGAGGAATAAAGGAGAATTTCCCTTCAGGACTCGTCGTATTTTTAGTAGCGCTTCCCCTTTGTCTGGGGATTGCACTGGCATCAGGAGCCCCACCCTTATCCGGAATTATCGCGGGTATCGTGGGAGGTCTTGTGATAGGTTCAATAAGTAACTCCAACATCTCGGTATCGGGACCGGCGGCAGGATTAACAGCCATCGTTCTGACTGCCATCACAGATCTCGGTGCATTTAATATTTTTCTGTGCGCAGGAATTATTGCGGGAGTTATTCAGTTGGTCTTAGGATTTGTAAGAGCAGGAAGTATTTCCAATTATTTTCCCAATAATGTTATTGAGGGAATGCTTGCCGCTATCGGGATCATTATTATTTTAAAGCAGATTCCTCATGCTCTGGGATTTGATAAAGACTATGAAGGTCATCAGTCGATCTTCGATAACGGGCTGAACTTCGGCTATTTTTCCGAACTGTTCGGAGCCGTGCATCCGGGAGCGATTGTTGTGACGCTTGTTTCCGTAGGAATATTAATCATCTGGGATAAAGTTCATGTTTTAAGAAGAATAAAAATGCTTCCGGGCGCTCTTGTAGCTGTGGTCGCAGGAATTATCCTGAATGAACTTTTTAAAATAACAGGAAGCTCGCTGGCCATACAGACCCAGCATCTGGTGTCTCTTCCGGTTCCGCAGTCTCTGGATGATTTCAAGAATCTTATCACCCTTCCGGACTTTACAGGCTTTACCAATCCGAAAGTATGGGTTGCCGGTGCGACCATTGCCATCGTAGCTTCTATTGAGACCCTTCTTTGTATTGAAGCATCAGACAGGCTCGATCAGCAGAGAAGAATTACGGATACTAACCTTGAGCTTAAAGCACAGGGAATCGGAAACCTGGTAAGCTCATTTATCGGTGGGCTTCCAATGACTTCAGTGGTTGTACGAAGCTCTGCCAATGCCAATGCGGGAGCAACCTCGAAATTATCGGCGATTATTCATGGAGTCCTTTTATTACTATGTGTTTTGTCTATTCCCGTTGTATTAAATCTTATTCCTCTGGCAACTTTGGCAGCAGTATTGATCTTAGTCGGATACAAGCTGGCCAAGCCGGCGACCTTCAAGCATTTCTGGCATCTGGGCAAATTTCAGTTCATTCCGTTCGTGGCAACAGTTATTGCTGTTGTGGCAACAGATTTATTGAAGGGAGTAGGAATCGGACTTGCCATTTCCATTTTCTATATTCTGCAGGGAAATATGAAAAGAGCGTATTATCTCAGCAGAGAGAAACTGAATGACGCAGACGGAATTACTATCAGACTGGCTGAGGAAGTTTCATTCCTGAACAAAGCTGCGATTAAAAAAACATTGAAGAATATAAAACCGAACTCTACCGTAATTATTGATGCCAGAGGAACCTCCTATATCACGACCGATGTCTTAGAGATGATTCAGGATTTCGCCAATATAAGGGCCAAAGAAGAAGACATCAATGTAGAATTGTTAGGGTTCAAAACATCATACAGAGACTATGAAAGAGACGAAGATTCTCATATCGTAGTCACCCATAAAAGAGCCATGTAGGCTTATTGTTTAATAATTTTTTAACTTTAAAAATATAAATAGATTATATATATGAAAGCACATACTCACGAAACTCAATCCTCCATTACTCCTGAAAGAGCATTAGAATTTCTGAAGGAAGGAAACCAGAGATTTGTCAATAATCTGAAAGCCAACAGAGATCTTCTGGAGCAGGTAAATGCTACCCGCGAAGGACAATGGCCATTCGCCGTGATCCTGAGCTGCATAGACAGCCGTACTTCTGCCGAGCTTATTTTCGATCAGGGGCTGGGAGATGTTTTCAGCATCAGAATTGCCGGAAATTTTGTGAATCAGGACATCCTGGGTTCTATGGAATTCGGATGTAATGTAGCCGGTTCCAAGCTGGTAGTTGTATTGGGACATACCAAATGTGGTGCATTAAAAGGCGGTCTTGATGCCGCAAAAATCGAAGGACTGGGAATGGATAACCTGAACCATCTTATCAATCATTTCGACCCAATCATCAAAGAAGTGATGGAAGATGGAGAAGAGCGTTCTTCAGCAAACAGTTCACTTTTAGAAAGACTGAATCATCAGAATGTAAAAAGTGCGATTGAAGATATCCGTAAACAAAGCTCAACACTCAGAAAGCTTGAGCAGGACGGTAAAATTAAAATCGTAGGCGCCAATTATGATGTGGAAACCGGAGTTGTAAGCTGGTTGTAACATTACCCCTTCTGTCTAGGAACAGAACGCAGAACAATTAAAATAGGTTATAGTTAGATAAATTGGAAATTACTTTCTTAAAAGTACATCAGAGAGACCATCGCTTGCGGTGGTCTTTTTGTATGAAATCACCAACACTCTTATGTGATATTCATTATTAACATCACACTGCCATTCTGAACACAGCGAAGCGAAGTGAAGAATCTCTCTGTATTTACTAGCGCAACGTTCGCAAGAGGCATTTACCGTAAGCATATTCTTTCGAGCGCAAAGGTACTTCGGCAGGCTCAGCATAAACTCTAACACTCAGCAAATGATAGCAACTCTTAAAAAAGTCTTTGTGGCTTCGGCTCCGCTCAGTCACCAAGACCCTCCCACTCTACAACTCTCCGACTCTCAAACCTTCCCACTCTAAAAATCTCAATCCTTACACTCAGTATCAATGGTGGCTGAGGCGACTCGAAGCCACCAGTCCTTCCAGTGTACGCGGGCCTTCGAGACCCTCAGGCCCCGCCAGTCGACTACTTTTCGTCGTTCCATAGAAAATTCCATATTCATATACTCTAAAACACTCCAATTCTCCGACTCCAAAAACTCTCCCACAAAAAAACTCCGCCGGGAAATCTTTCCCAAACCGGAGTGCATTCATACTATTAAAACTATCCTGTAAAAAGAGTCGCTTTCCGAGAGATGTTCTCATCGGCCGATGAGAACACCTTATCACGCTCGAGATAACCTCCTTATCCCGCCCGATGAGAGATCCTTGCGTCGGGCGACGAAAGCGTCTCTCGGAAAATAGAGACCGGCTGTTTACGCTACCGTCAATATTTTATCGAGGGTAGCGATTCTCGCATCCTTCAGTAAAGTACCGCCTCCATATTGTGTCACCACTTCCAGATGATACGTTCCCGTGGGTAATAGTATTCATTTCATTACTACAGAACTCACGTACTAAGGAAACGCCATACCGCGAGCGAAGGAGACACTTTCCTCGGACCCAAGGACAAGGTTGTTGACGGGCAATATCCTTAAAACGTTATCTTAGAGATACGCTTTGATTTTGTGTAATATTGACATTGTAGTTGTTTTGATTATTGTTTGTTTAAACCTTCAAGGTATCGGAAACCTTGAAGGTTTAGTTGTTAGTTAAAATACTATCTTACCCATGTAGATGCCCATGGATCTCCATTATTAGCAGACCCTCTGTTGCTTAATTGATCTGACATAAACCAGTGAACCCCATTAGGATTACCGCAGTCATGATACATTATTGGCCATCCATCGACAGTAGTACCGGTGCAAGTAGATCCATACCATATCCATGTACCTATAGGAGCAATTGTTGTATTATTGCTAAAATCTTCTGGCGCCCCCGATCTGTGCCAGGTTCCAAGTCCTAGCAACGTAGTATCTGAACTTCTTAAAGCAAGGATAGCCGGACCTCCGCTCTGAGAGGTTATTTTATTGGCATAGCTTGAAGAAGAATTTCCAGCTCTTAACTGAACCTGTGTACTAACATTGGCAATCTGCTGTACAACTGTACGAGATAGGTAGCCACTGCTGTTAGGACTTGTCATTTCAGTCTTCTGAGTTGGCGCCGAAAGACTTGATCCATTAACGGAAATAAGCATCCATCCTCCACCATTGGTATTCATATCGCAGTATGCCCTCATTGGCGAATAGGTCGTTCCCGCCTGATCAATATCCACATAGTAAATACCATCCACTGCTGTTAGCCCTTTATCCTTAATTTCTTTACAAGTAGCACAAGGTCCCAAATAGATGGTACATCCTCCCGCTGTTGTAAAGCTTATTGAACCATTACTTGTGCCGGTGTAGGTTCCCGATAAAGTATAAGTTAAATTTCCGCTGGTACTATAGTTTCCTGCTGGAAGGGTTAAGGTTAGTCCACTTTGGGTAATGGTTTCACCTGTGTAAGCACATGAGCTTCCTCCAGCAGTATATGGTAATGTATAATTACCGGAATAAGCTGTTCCGTTCATCAGTCCATTAAGTCTGTATTCCGGTAATACGCTTACCCATGATCCTGCACTACAGGTAAAGGTAGGCATCACAGTAGATGTTCTAATCGAACTCAGTGTAAGTTTGCTCCATGTCGCCGTAAGTGTTCCGCAGGCAGCCGCAGTTCCTGATAAAGTATAAGTTACCGTCACACTCGCTCCTGCAATCAAAGTACTGGAAGCTGTACTCACTGAAGCCACCGAAAGGCCGGTAACGCCTGAGAGAGCTAAATCTGATGTACTGAAAGCAATCGTAGCGGTACTGAAAGAATTATTGGTCAGGGTAACGGTGAATGTATTGGAAGCGGTCATTGCAGTTCCTGCCTTATACGTTCCGTTAAGAGCGGATGATGTCACGATCACAGCCGGTACGGAAGAATTAGACAGCTTCTGCCATACGCTTCCGTCAAAATAATAGTATCCTTCGGCAGTAATATTGGCAGTTTTGGTACTTGGAGAGGCAACCGCTGAAAGGGCATAAATGATTGCTCCTTTGAGATCAGGAGTATATTTTGTGTCAGCAATTTTGATCTTATCACCTTCTAATTGAGGAATGATCAATCCTTCTGCTCTACTGCCGTCTGTCGTTTTTCCGGTAATATCGAGGGTCACTTTTGGGGAAGTATTATTAATCCCCACTTGAGCATTGAGGGCTAAACTGAAGAGCAGAATAGCCATTGTAATTAAATGTTTCATTGGTTTGTATTTATGTTTGTTTATGTTATGATGACTTAGTCAGCGTTTATTTGAACACTAAGTACACTAAGTTTTTTTATTATATGCTTTTTAGTTTCACAAAGGCGTTTCACTTATAGGAGCTCACGCTTGGTAAACACGAATGACACTAATGGGTTTCACTAATTTCACGAATGTTGGTTGCCTTGCTGCCTATTTGTGCTAAAATAGTAGTGTTATTTGTGCAAGACCATTAGTGCTATTTGTGTTTAGATCACGCTGCCGGTTGAGCACTAAGTGCACTAAGATTTTTTTATCTATGATGTGTTTTTAAGTTTCACAAAGGCGTTGCACTTATAAGAGCTCGCAGAGTTTATCGCCACTTCGAGTAGATTTTGAAAAAATCATATCGAGAAGTTTGTGAGTTTGAGAATAATTTCATTCCCGATACATTTTTTCTTCACCTTGTTACGAAAAAACACTCGAATTGACGAAACACGAATGGCACTAATGGTTGAACACTCAATTCACAAATGTTAAGTGGAATTCTTTGCTGAGATCCCTACGGGATGACAAATAGAGTGGATAATCTCCTTTGCTAAAGCATTTGTTTTTATTGGCGTTCAACAATTTGTGTCATTTGTGATAAAACATTAGTGTTATCCGTGTTTAAAATTGGGCGGAGGACGCCCGAAATGATTGATCATAATATGTTTTAGCTGGAAAGGATAAGGAATGATATAAATACATTTTTCTTTATCCCTTCTTGCGCTTGTTAATAGAAAAAAGGAAGATGGTATTGTTTTATGCTGAAGTTTTACCGGAGAAGGATTTCCGATAATAGCTGTAACTGAAGAATTGAAAAGGAGTCCAAGACTGTGTTTGCCTGTTGGACAGCTTTTATAACACAAATTATCCGCTGGACTACTTGTGGACTTCTTATGAGAAACTGTGGAACAAGATGTTTTGATCAAAACCCCGGACCACTTCTTAAAAGATGCTTTTCTCAGATTTTGACTGGAAATATATACTGGAGATTCTGCATAGAGATAGGAGTCTTCGGATACAAAGACTACAGAATCAGAGGATACAAAGATTTGAGCGCTCAACAATGATGATACCAAGACCACCAAAAAGCACAACAATACCACGCAAAAGCGTTTGAGGGAGAGGGGTTTAGAGGGAATCATTTGTAGTCTCATGTTTTGTAAGAAAGTAGTCTATCGTAGACTACTTTTTTACATACAAGGCTCACCACTGCAAAACTTCTTAAAAACAGGTGTAAAATGAGGTGTAAAATTGCGCCTGTTTTGCTACAAATTTTTCTTTAAGACTTTATGATGAACAAAACTAAGAAATTAGAAAACAATTTGTTATGTTTGGAAGTAAAAAGAATTTGTTTACATTTGTAGCTGAGAAAAGTAGTCTACGATAGACTACTTTTTTTCTGTTATTGCTGGTCAAAGAGAATGGGTTTAGGTGTCTTCCAAAAGCTTTGAAACATGATTTCTGAGAATGAGGGACCATCTTGCGTATAACCTTTCGATCCGTTTTTTCTCCATTTCATTACAAAAAAACCTACTCGAAATGACATAAAAATCCGATTAATTAAATATAATTTTGTCATAGACACTAAGTCATTTTAAAAATACCTACTTTTGATTAAATATCACATATTCACTATGAATATCAATTTCAATATACTATCTATCGTATTCTTATTATGCTTCGGAGCTGCAGAAGCTCAGGAGATTTCCGGTAAAAAAGTTATCTCTGATACACTTGCTTATGCCAAGAAATTTGAAACTAATAAAGAAAAATACATTGGTAAACCTTTTTCCCTTTTATTAAAGGATATGGCTCAGATGCAGCCCAGGAAAGCAAAGTCGGATATCCGGGAAGACAGAGACAATCCGCTTCCAAGTACGGTATTTACCTTTTCAGATAAAGATATTAATGCCGGAAAGGAGGTTACCATGGCTATCAAATGGAGAGCCGATGCTGTTCCGACGACTCCTTTAGAGTTTTTTGAGCAGGAACACAATTACCGTTTTACGGTGAGCGAAAAGAACTTTCTTGAGAAGAAGATCATAAAAGATATTACAGTTTACAAACCGTAGAGCAATTAATCTTTCCCGGCTGATATGATTATTTTCCGTTAAATGCAGACATGGTATTGTTAATCCCCGCAAATACAAAGGACAGGGAAGCTTTTGTAAACTTTTCAATTCTCTCCGGCAGTGCGGCATTTTCTTCTTCGTTCCATGTTCCCAGAACATAGTCTACCTGTCTACCTTCCGAAAAATCTGCAGAGATTCCGAAGCGCAGGCGTGCATAATTTTGGGTCTGAAGTACTTCATTGATATTTTTCAATCCGTTGTGTCCGGCATCAGATCCTTTCGCTTTCATCCTGAGAGTTCCGAAAGGCAGTACCAGGTCATCTGTTATAATCAATACATTTTCCAAAGGGATATTCTCTTTCTGCATCCAGTATTTTACGGCGTTTCCTGAGAGATTCATATAGGTATCCGGTTTTAATACCAATACTCTTCTCCCTTTGTACTTTCCGTCTGCCATCCACCCGAAATTGGTGGTATTGAAAGGAACCTCCAGAGTTTCTGCAATTTTATCTGCTACTTTAAAGCCTATATTATGGCGTGTATTTTCGTATTCGGAGCCTTTGTTTCCCAGCCCAACTATTAAATATTTCATCGAGAAATTTTTTGCAAAATTAAGGTATTAAAACAAAAAACTCAATCTAAGGAAAGATTGAGCTTAATAATATTTTTAAGATTAGTCTTACAACGGCTTGTAAATATAATTTACGCTAAACCCTTTTCTCATATAGGTCTGAGCATCATAATTATAGTTTGTTGAGTGGAGAAGAGGGTTTGGAATAGGAACCGAAAGGTCTGTGACCGAATATCTTTCAGGATTATTAGGAGACAGCATCATACTTTTCTCATCACCGTACCTTGTAGATAAAATAAAGGATATTTTATAAGCAAAAGGCAATAGTGTATAGGGATTGATGTGAGCATCATAATTGGTGTACTCATAACCAAGCTTCTCGGTAGCTGTTCCGAATGCACCGCCCGGCATGATAGGCCCGTAGCTTCTAACAACCTTAGATACATTGTCTCCTGAATATTCATATGTTGTTTCGGAATAGTCGGTAAAGCTAAATATAGCCCCAGGAACTTCGTCTCCTGTCATCATTGTAATCTTGCTCAGCTTTCCGGTCGTTGAACTGTAAACCAGTTTATAAAGTTTTTGCGTTTTTGTAAGAAGCACCCATGGTCCTGCAGGAGTTGTAGGAGGTATAGCAGCTGTTCTATTGTACACAGAGCGTTTTTCAGAAATAGATTCTAATCTGGAAGTCCCATCATAAGTAAACTGCTGTTCGTAGGAAGTACTGTCTAAATCCAGTGTTCCGTTATTATCGGAATCCAGAAAACCTTTGAATGTAATTCTGCTTATTTTATCGCCACTATATTGTACGTCTCTCACGGAAGCTCCTCTTGTCGTTACTTTTGACATTTGAAGCCCATTGTAATAGTACGTAGCTAATGTATCCGAATCTGTAATTTCTCTGTAAAGAGCGCGTTTACCGTTCAGCCCGGTATTGGTGTTGGTATCGAGCAGCGGATTTCCGTCTTCATCTGCTAAGTCTTTGCAAGAATGAACTGCAGAAACACTTACTAAAAGTAAAACAAAATAAAAAAGTCGTTTCATTCCGATATGGGATTATTTATTTTTCCACAAATATAATTTTTTTTTGAATAAAAATCATCTTTTTATTGCTTTTAGGGCAAAACTATTAAACATAATTTATACCTATAACGGTTTATATACATATTTAATTGCCTGACCCTGGTCTGAAACGGGATAATTTTGAGTATCATACAAATAACCTTTCGGCACACTGACTGGCGGGCCTGCAGGGTTGATTAAAGTGATTTTTCCGGGATTATTGGATGATAACCAACTAAAATTAACAGTAAATAATGTCCCTGTCACGATGAAGTATTCTTTGGGTAATGTTTTGTAAGGATTTATTTTTGAATCATAATTATCATACGCATAAGACATTGTCGTTGCTGTGGAAGTATCAGGATTTCCTCCGCTCATCAGCATGGTGGTGTGATCCAGCTTTGCAACGTTATTTGCAGCAAATGTAAATTTGTATTCCATATAATGGGTGTAGTTCGTAGTACTTCCCAGTTTCTTTTTTTCCACAATTCTGTACAGCTGCCCGTTGGCATCGTAATATACTGTGAAATCACTGTGGTTCGTGATCGACATGGCGGTCTGATCCATCGTTATTCCGGACAGCTTCCCGGAATCGTAAGTTAGGGTATAAAGATTATCTATAACATGCGGATTAACATTATCCTGATATTTTATTTTTGAAATTTTATCACCCGCATAGGTTACAGTGGCGGTAATGGTGTTGCTGCTTGCTACATCTCTGAGAAAAGCCTGAGAGAGAAGACCTGAGTTGGTAATATATTCTTCAATATTCAAATTTCCGCTGGTGATTTTACTTAAAATCCTTGGCCCTGTAATGGTTGCCCCTGTTGAACTGTTATTATTGTTATTCTGGTTAGGCGGATCTTCTGTTGTATTGTCGCAGGAAACAGCAAAGCTCAGCGCTATAGCAGCAAGAGATGAAAGGATGTACTTTTTAAACATAAGTTATTAATTTTTAACGTCCAAATATATTGATTTTCTGCGATCAGGGAATTAAATTTTAGTGTAACCGATAATCATTGATAAGACTGCAGTACGGAGGTAGTAAGGACAGACTGTGACATTGTCGCATTGAGATAAGGATTGTTATCAGTAGCTGGTGTACCTATGCCTAATGTTCCGCCGTTCAACGTTCTTTTTATGCACGCTGCTTTTACCGAATAGTTATTTTTCGGAGGAATATTAGTAAGTGTTGCATTCAGGTTAAAGATTTTATAAGATCCCTCCGGCCCCAATAAAACATCTGTTCTTACAGCTTTTAGCTTATTATCTAAGTAAATACCGCAGGCAAATCCTGATGAAGAATTTCCATTCCCCATTTTCTGTGCAGTAGTCTGAAAGGTAAATACAATTTTGTTGACGGCATTACTTACTGAGAATGTATATTCTGTGTCATTCAATACCTTCCAATCCGGGGTAATTTCAGAATTTTCAGTATATGGGACTGAATTCCCATCTTCAGTGAATCTAACCCCATTCTGATCTGTGGCTGTATTAATGAAAAACACAGACATACTGCCTTGTCCGTCGGCAATTTTTATTTCTTTCCAGTCGTTTACCGGAAGGTCGGCATTGTTATGAAAAATTCTTCCGGCTACACCTGCATTCCCCTGTACTGTATTTGTACCTCCTGTTCTCAGTGAACTTCTAACGTTAAGATCACCGTTAATATCCAAAGCGCCTACGGGATTTGCTGTTTTAATACCAATTTGTGCATTGGTATATACAAAAAGTAGAAATAAAAGTATGATAAATATTCTTTGCATAATTTAATTTATGATTGTATTAAATACCTGAGGGATTTCATAAACATCAACTCTAAGGAATGATTGTGCAATAAAGCTATTTATATTACTGTACACATTGGTTCCTATACCAAGTGTTGCGCTGGTATTATAAGATTTTAGCCTTTTACAGCCTACACTTATAGTATGTGTCCCTTTAGAAAGGTTTTGAGCCATTCCGATCTGATTATGGGTGATAAATGTATTTGTTGCCGAGCTTGCCTTAATATTTCTGATTCTCATATTCGCCAGTTTATCATCAATAAAAATCCCACAGGCATAATCGATTGAGCTGTCGGGATTTGCATTAGCACCAAAAGTACCCTGAACTACCGTTTCAAACTGGAAATATACTTTACTCTGCTCACTGTATGCCTCAAACTGTTGCGACAATAATGCTATTTTTTTAAATGTATTCAACGAACTGAAATTGGTGTTCTTTACGAATAAAGAGGACAATGTGGATAATGCGGCAGCTGTAGCAGGTTCTTCATTAGAGTTGAAAGTAATCCCTACCATGTCTGAAAAGGAATTATTATAAATGAGAAAGAACTTATTCTGCTCATAATCCGGAATACGAAGACTTTTCCACGCAGGTGGATATCCCTCACCCTGGGAAACCAGTATCTGGTCGTTGGTTCCCCCGAAAATTGTATTATCGTTCGTATTTAATACCGATAATTTTCCTCTGAGGTTCATATCACCATTCACATCAAGGATAGCTTTTGGAGACGCTGTCTTTATACCTATCTGAGCAGATATTGTAAATCCTGAAACAATTGATAAAAGTAAAATTAATCTTCTCATGCAGTATTGATCGTGTTTAGTTAATAAGTGATGAATTCAATGATGTCCATTTTAAATTCAGATTCTAAAATAAATGGATTGGAAATATAGGGATCAGAAGTCTGGTTTGCTAAATTCCTCCCAATAGAGAATGCACTGCCAGTGTTTGAAGAGATTATCTTCCGGCAAGCAACCTCTATCTGATGAGTTCCTATAGCAACATCCTTCTCGGTATAATTAAGCGTAAATATATAGTCTTGAAGACCGTTTTTTCCTACATTATTGGTCGATGAAACTTTATCAGCCCGAACTGCTACCAGTTTTCCGTTTCTGAAAATTCCGCAGGCAAAAGTAACATTCTCAGAAATCGCTGGTGTTGGTGACCGCATTTCAACGCCTGTCTGGAACTGATAGGCAATCCTGTTATTACCATTTTTGATTTCAATGGCATTACTAAGGGCGCCTAATTTGACCCATAGACCTGTATTGGTATCATTAATATCATCTCCTACATTATTTTTATATACTGTCCCATTACTATCATTTGGAAAAGTAGTAATACCTACCTGATCTGAAAACAGATAAGAATTGGTAAGTTTGTATTGTCCTGCTTCCACCAAGGGTACATTCAAAGACTTCCATATGGGAGGCAAACCTTCTCCCTGCGAAACTAAAACCTGCCCGTTTAGTCCGGGATTCCCTACTTGTGTCGAAGTGCCACCTACTCTAAGCTCTTTTCTTAGTGTTGTTGCCCCATTCACATCTAGTGTGGCATTTGGCGCATCCGTTTTAATCCCCACTTGAGCGTTACCATGAATAGCAAAAATGAATCCTGCTACAATGTTATATATTTTTTTTTTCATAATAATGACTGCAAATGTAATCAAAATCACAATAAGTAAAAATAACTTTTGCCTGAAATTAAAAGATTAATCCTGATAATGAATTCAATAAAAATAGAGTTAAAATTGAAAATGCATTACATTAGCTCATTGTAAGCATCGATTTTAAAAGAGAGTTTACCTCATATACATTATTCACTTTGTCTTTTCTCATCATCAGCTGATTACCCTCCTTACCTGTTTTTTCTTTCAGCTGAGCTTCAGCAGGATTTTTGGTGAGGTAATTGATAATATGACGGAATTTATCAGTCTGATAAAACTTATCCTGCGGATTTCCCGGGAAATACCCTAAAAACACACCGTTTTTCATGACGATCTTTTCAAAGCCGATCTCGGCTGCAAGCCATTTTAAGCTTACACTTTTTAATAGATTTATGGCTTCATCCGGCAGATTTCCGAATCGGTCTTTCAGTTCAGATTCAAACTTTTCAAGGCTCTTTTCATTGTCGATATCAGCCAGTTTCTGATACAGCAATAATCTTTCTTCTGTATTGGAAATATACCAGTCAGGCAACATCAGTTCAAGATCTGTATCAATATTGATGTCTTTTGTAGTTTTGAAGAGTTTATTTCTTTCTTCCTCATTTTCAAATAAATTCTCGAATTCCTGATCGTCTTTCAGCTCTTCCAGAGCTTCCTGCATTAATTTCTGATAGGTTTCAAATCCCATTTCATTAATAAATCCACTCTGCTCGGCACCCAGCAGATCTCCGGCTCCACGTATTTCGAGGTCTTTCATAGCAATCTGAAAACCGCTTCCCAAATCGGAAAACTGTTCAATCGCTTCCAGTCTTTTTCTGGCATCCGAGGTCATCATATCGTACGGCGGTGTGATCAGGTAACAGAATGCTTTTCTGTTGCTCCGTCCTACTCTTCCTCTCATCTGGTGGAGATCTGCCATTCCGAAACGTTGGGCATCATTAATAAAAATGGTATTGGCATTCGGAACATCCACCCCACTTTCTACGATTGTGGTAGAAACCAATACGTCATATTTTCCTTCCATGAAATCCAGGACATTTTTTTCCAGTTGCTTTCCTTCCATCTGTCCGTGACCGGTAATGACTCTTGCATCCGGAACCAGTCGCTGTATAAGCCCGGCGATCTCCTTGAGGTTTTCGATTCTGTTGTTAATAAAATATACCTGACCGTCACGCTGCAGCTCATAAGAAACAGCATCCCGAATAATTTCTTCATTAAAGCCTACAAGCTGCGTATCAACAGGTTGCCTGTTTGGCGGTGGAGTTTTAATTACCGATAAATCTCTCGCAGCCATTAAAGAAAACTGAAGCGTTCTCGGAATAGGCGTCGCCGTCAATGTTAAGGTATCGACATTACTTTTTAGTGTTTTTAATTTATCTTTCACCGAAACTCCGAATTTGTGTTCCTCATCAATAATCAATAATCCCAAATCTTTGAATTTCACCGAACTTCCTGCCAGCTGGTGGGTTCCGATGACGATGTCAACTTTTCCGTTTTTAAGCGCTTCCAATGTTTCAGACTTCTGCTTTGCGGTTCTGAAACGGTTGATATAACTGACATTCACCGGAAAATCTTTGAGTCTTTCTTTAAAACTTCTGTAATGCTGAAAAGCAAGAATTGTCGTAGGCACAAGAACAGCCACCTGTTTACCGTCAGTTGCAGCCTTAAAAGCCGCACGGATGGCAACTTCAGTTTTACCAAAACCTACGTCTCCGCACACGAGCCTGTCCATCACCGTGTCGGCTTCCATATCTTTTTTTACATCAATAGTTGCTTTTTCCTGATCCGGAGTATCTTCATAAATAAAGCTCGCTTCCAGTTCATTCTGCAAATAAGAATCCGGTGTATAGGCAAATCCTTTGGCGGTTTTTCTCTGCGCATAAAGTCTTATAAGATCGAAAGCAATCTGCTTTACTTTTGCTTTTGTTTTTTGCTTTAAAGACTTCCAGGTTGGAGATCCGAGTTTGCTTAAAACCACTTCACGGCCTTCCGGGCCATTATATTTCGAGATTTTATGAAGAGAATGAATACTTACATACAACAAATCTCCATTTTTATAGGTAAGTTTAAAACATTCCTGAATTTTACCGTCATTATTTACTTTTACCAATCCCATGAATTTTCCGATACCGTGGTCTATATGGGCAATATAATCACCAATTTTAAGAGACATTAAATCTTTTAACGTAAGCTGTTCCGACTTGGCAAAAGTGTTTTTAGCTTTATATCGCTGATAACGGTCAAAAATCTGATGATCAGTGTACACCAGCAATTTATGATTATGATCGACGAATCCTTCATGAAGTTCAGATTTAAAACTTTTAAAAGGAAGCTGATGCTCCAGCTCTTCAAAAATAGACTCCAGTCGTTCTTTCTGCTTTTCTCCCGAAAAAGAAATCCAGGTATCGAAACCTTCGTTCTGTTTTTCTTCAAGGTCTTCGATCAACAATTCAAAATTCTTATGAAAAGCCGGCTGCGGCACCTGGTCTATTTTAATCTCTTCAAGCTCAATAAGTCCTTCAATCGAAACGCTTCCGAAATCTACTGTTTTAAACTTTTTATAATCAAATAAAAATTCCTGATCGGAGATAAATAATTCCTGAGGACTTCTGTGGGCGATATCTTTACTTAGTGTTTCATATTTTTCCAACGCCTTTTCATAGAAGGTTTTCAGCTTCTGCATACCGATGATTCCGTTTTTGGAAACTACTATACTTTCTTTAGGTAACAGCTGAAGTAAGGAAACCCGGCTTCCGGTTACCGTAAAATTCATATTGGAAACCAGCTGAAAATCGCTGACCTTGTCTACTGAAAGTTGTGTTTCGATATCAAAGGTTTTAATACTTTCAATCTCGTTCCCGAAAAAAGTAATACGATAAGGCTTTTCATTAGAGAAAGAAAAAACATCCACAATTCCTCCTCGCACAGAAAATTCTCCCGGCTCCGAAACAAAATCTGTTTGCTGAAAGCTGTAATGATTCAGTAATTCATCAACAAAATCAAAATCAAGCTGGTCTCCAACTTTAATATGATGCGAAATGGCTTTAAAATCTTCTTTCCTCAAAACCTTTTCAGAAAGCGCACCGGCATAGGCAACAATGACTTTCGGAGATTTCCCTGAGGTAATCTTATTAATGGCTTCAGTTCTTAAAACCAGATTGGCATTCTGCGTTTTTTCTACCTGATACGGTTCGAGATGAGTGGCAGGAAAATACAGCACTTTATCCTTTCCGAGGAGGTCTTCTACTTCCGTACTGGCATACAATGCATCTTCTTTATCGTCAATGATATAGAGAATATGTTTTTTACGGCTAAGGAAAAGTTCTGCTAAAAAGACAGAGGTAGCAGATCCTGCGCTGCCTTTTACGGATATATGTTGATGGTTTTCCAGTTGAATGAAAATTTCTTTCCCGAACTCTTTCTGAAGCAGATCCGGAAGAAACTTTTCGCTGATGGTTTTTAACTGCATAAATAATTCTATATAAACGGCAAAAGCGATTTCGGGAGTTTTCCGAAACCGTTTGATCTTCACAAAGGTACTACTTTATTTTTTTTTCGGGAAAATGCGCAGCTTTATCTAGATCATTGCTAAAAATAAATTGCATTTTAATATTATACCTAAAATAAGTTAAAATAGATAACCTTTCCCCGAATGGCACATTGTTTGGAAACCTTACACTACCAAAATTAAAAGAAATTATTATTATGAAAAAAGCAATCAGAATTTTAGGAATGTTTGTCTTAGTGTTTTTTGCAGTCACGGCAATTACATCATGCAGCGACGACGACGACCCTGCCAACAACGACTTTTTCGCAGGAACTTACAAAGGAAGTGTAGGATATACTGACGGAGATAACAACATCAGTTCAAATGACGGAAGTGTGTTTGTAACCAAAATTGCCAGCGGAACAAAGTACAATTTCGCCTTCTCCAACGGAATTCCGGACCTTAACGGAGTTGAATTTAATCAACAAGGTGATAATACACTGGTATCAGTAGGATCTACGGCAACATCGTATATCAGAATTGATAATAACGACTTAAAAATATTGTATATAAAAGACGGTAAAACGTGGACCGCTAACTGTACACGGTAACCAACTTTTCACACATTATATCAGAGCCTGCTTTTCTTTATAAAGGAAAGCAGGTTTTGTTTGTAATACCCTTTTGAGACTGGGTTGTTTAATCTTTTTTTAAGCTGTGATAAACTTTAGTTAAGTTTCTGAAATTGAGATTTCAGGTCGCAATTTTGCCTAACTTTGACTCAACAAACAAGAAAATATAATTCTTATGAAAAAGTTATTATCTGCAATGTCCATCGTATTAGGACTTGGCCTTGCAACAGCACAAAACACAACTCCAACTCCTCATCAAACTGCAAAACCGGCGAAAGCTGCAACAGCAAAAGTGAAAAAGGAGGAAACAAATGACAACAAAAGTAAAGAAAGCAAAAAACTTAAAAAAGAAGAAAAACACGATAAAAAACATAAGGAAAACAAATAAGACTCAACAATAGTTGTTATTTTCATAATCAAATTTCGAAGAACCGATGACCACTCATTCATCGGTTTTTTTGTTGGATATTGTCGTACAAATTGTTACAGATTCTTCAGTTATTTATAAATTTGAAGCATGGTAAACTTCCTAAAGAAAAATATAGCATTGCTGTGGGCAAAAAATCATGTAGGCAAAGCCGAAGAATTAAAAAAAAACGCTGAAAGCAATCAGGAAAAGCTGTTGCTTTCTCTGGTAGATACCGCAAAAAAAACACTTTTCGGGAGAGAGCATGATTTTGAAAATATTAAATCCGTACGCGATTTCCAGGAGAAAGTTAACATCTCAGATTACGAAGATCTGAAACCTTATATTGAAAGAGTAAAAAAAGGACAGGCAAACATTCTCTGGACAGATATTCCCGAATATTTTGCTAAAACTTCCGGAACAACATCCGGCTCAAAATATATTCCTATTTCGAAAGAAGGAATGCCATATCAGGTAAAAGGAGCGCAGAGCGCACTTTTTCATTACATATCCAAAAAAAACAATGCAGATTTCGTCAACGGTAAAATGATATTTTTACAGGGCAGCCCCGAATTGGAAGAAGTTTTCGGAATAAAAACCGGCCGCCTTTCCGGGATTGTCGCACACCATATTCCAACATATCTGCAGAAAAACAGGCTGCCAAGCTGGGAAACCAATATTATGGAAGACTGGGAAGCCAAAGTTGACAAAATCGTAGAAGAAACGGAAAAAGAAAACATGACGCTGATTTCCGGCATTCCGCCATGGCTCATCATGTATTTTGAAAAATTGGTCGAAAAACATGGTAAAAAAATCAAGCAGATATTTCCTAATCTTCAGCTGATCGTCACCGGAGGGGTAAACTATGAGCCTTACCGCGATAAAATGGAAGAACTTTTGGGTGGTAAGGTGGATATCGTGCAGACTTTTCCGGCATCGGAAGGCTTTTTTGCATTTCAGGATGATTACACGAAAGAAGGTCTGCTACTTTTAACCAATCATGGTATATTTTATGAATTTGTTCCTTTGGAAGAATATGGCAAACCTGATGCAAGAAGATTAACCTTAAAAGAAATTGAAATCAATAAAGATTATGCTTTGATTTTAACAACAAATTCCGGTCTTTGGGCATACTCTATCGGTGACGTTGTGAGGTTTATCGATAAAAATCCACATAGAATTCTCGTGAGCGGAAGGACGAAACACTTTACCTCTGCTTTCGGTGAACATGTGATTGCTTATGAAGTAGAAGAAGCCTTAAAAGCAACTCTGGAAAAATATCCCGCACAGATTACCGAATTTCATCTTGCCCCGAATGTAAATCCCAGGGAAGGCCTTCCTTATCATGAATGGTTTATTGAATTTGAAAAAGAGCCTGAAAATTTAGAATTATTCAAAAATGAGTTAGACGACCAGCTGAGAAAACGCAATAGCTATTATGATGATCTTATCTCCGGAAATATTCTTCAGAAATTGCATATTGCGAATTTAAAGAAAAACGCGTTTCATGAATATGCCAAATCACAGGGAAAACTGGGCGGGCAAAATAAAACACCAAGACTTGCCAATGACAGGAAAATTGCAGAATTATTGGAAATTTACAAACTTTAAGCATATTTTTTCAATTCCGGAAACGTATATTCGAAAAAAATTATAAATTTGGAAAACTAAAAAATAATAATGAAAGCATCTGTACTTTTAAAATCATCTTTACTGACATCTTTATTTGTAATTTCATCTTGTGCAACCACAAAATATAGTATGGATACTGCAAAAAATGATTATTCTAATCTTGAAGCAGGCAAAATGTACACTGTGATGATGAGAGATGGCTCAAAGAATCAAAAAATGTTATTCCGGAATGTTGACGGCGACAATTTGATCGGAACTGCAGGCAAAAAAGACAGTACAGTTGTTACCATTCCAAAGTCTAACGTTGCGGCAGTAAGAGACAGCAGAAAAGCAAAAACGGTAATAGGAGCTACCGTGATCGGAGCAGCTGGTGTTGCAGCAATAGTGATAAGCGCTTCTCGCGCAGACAACTAAAATAGATTTTATCTTTTAGGAGTCATACAATTTTTCATTTAAAAATATACCATAACAATAGCCTTAAATCAATATTTGAGGCTATTTTTGCGAGATGATTTCGTTTACCCCGTTACAGACATTACAAAATGTCGAATTCAGAAACCTTCTTACGGGAAGATTTTTTATTGTTCTTGCTTTCAGAATGCTTGCCACTTTATTGGGATGGTGGGTATATCAACTAACGAAAGATCCTTTTTCAATAGGTCTTATCGGGCTTTCGGAAGTGATTCCGGCAGTAAGCTGTGCTTTGTACGCCGGTCATGTGATCGACATGAATGAAAAGAAAAGACTACTCTTAATCTGTAACTATACTTACATTTTTTTAATCGGCTTATTGCTTATTCCAGCATTTTTCAATGTAGAAATTCATTTTTCGGGGCATCAGATTACCTATTTCATTTACGGTGTCATTTTCTTTACAGGGATTGCCAGAGCTTTCATCGGCCCTATCGTTCCTTCTATGATTCCTAAAATTGTAAAAAAAGAAAATTTGCCGAATGCGGTTACTCTAAACCAGGCAACATTCCTTATTTCATCTGTCTGCGGTCATGCTGCCGGCGGATTTCTGATTGGTTATTTCGGGATAAAATGGACACTGATTGTTATTATTTCATTAATATTTTTAGCTTCACTATTTTTCTTTCAGTTAAATAAACAATATTCCGAATACAAAAAAGAGAATATTAACGTTATAGATAGTATGCGGGAGGGGATTTCTTATATTTTTAAAACCAAAGAAATTCTGGGAGCTCTTTGTCTTGATATGTTTGCCGTGCTTTTCGGAGGTGCTGTTGCGATGATTCCGGTATATGCTACCGATATTCTGAAAGTAGGTGCTGAAGGCTTCGGATTGCTGAATGCGGCATCAGATATAGGATCAATGTGTATCATTACCATCCTGTCGGTTATTCCGTTAAGGAAAAATCAGGGGAAAATCTTACTGGCTGTGGTTACGGGATTTGGGTTATGCATTATTGGTTTCGGATTATCCAGACTCTATTGGCTTTCTTTCATGTTTTTAATGATGAGCGGAATGCTGGATGGAATTTCCGTGGTCATCAGAGGAACAATCGTTCAGTTGAAAACCCCGGATCATATCAGAGGAAGGGTGTTGAGTGTGAATTCAATATTCATAATGTCGAGCAATGAAATGGGACAGTTTGAGAGCGGGCTTACGGCAAAATTAATGGGAGTGGTACGTTCCGTGATTTTCGGAGGAACGATGACTGTGCTGATTGCATTAATCGTAGGAGTAACCAATCCGAAGTTAAGAAAAATGCAATATTAGGACAATTTATATATTTTTTTTAAATTAATCTTAAAAACTTTAAATTAAAATTAATAATTTTTTATCTTTGTTTATAAAATATTTTCTATTATGGTAAAAAAACTATTCTTTTTATTTTCGTTAGCCGTGGGAGCATATAGCTATGCTCAGTCGTCTTATGAAAAAAGTCTGCCGACTCAAATTGCTAAGTTAGAGTCTGCAAAAAAATCTGAAGACTTTCAGCAGCCCAAAGATTTTTTTGTTAAATATGTCAATGCTCTCTCTAAAGGTACTGAAACAAAAAAAGAAGACTGGAGAGCTTATTATTACACAGCTTTATCATTAGTAAGAGCTGAGATAAGTTCTCAGCGGGAGGGTAAAATGTCAAATATTGATGAAACTTCAGCTCTGGCAGAAAAATACATTGCTGGAATATTTGTGAAAAATCCGAATAATGCAGAAGCAAACATTCTTTTATCACAAATTTATCTATTAAAATCATCAAATAATCCGACAGATCATGCTTCTTATCTGGCTAAAGCAAATGAATATTTGGCTAAAGCAGAGTCAGAAGACAAAAATAACCCAAGAATTGATGTGGTTAAAGGTGAAATTACCTTAAATTCTCCGGTAAAAAATGGAGGAGATAAAGAATTGGCAAAAACGTATTTCAATTCAGCCTTGGCTAAATTGAAATCTTATAGTAAGAAATCCAATCTTGACCCAAGCTGGGGAAAAGAAGATGCAAACTATTACCTATCTATTCTTAAATAATCATAATCAAGATAAACTCGACTATTATGAAAAAAATCTACCTTATATTATTACTCACTTTTTCACAAATCTTTTTTGCACAGTCTGATTGTGTTTCTGCAATACCTGTATGTGGAAATTCGGATGTCTCTTATTTCCCCACAGGTCCAGGAAACGTTGATGATCAGGTAAATGCTAACGGAAGTTGTTTGAACTTGAACGAACACTTCTCGGTATGGTATCAGTTCACAGTTGCAACATCCGGAACTTTAACTTTTGTAATTTCTCCTTCGGCTCCTTATAATGCGGATTATGATTTTGCGGTATATGGACCCAATAAAACCTGTGGTACTAAAGGTACCCCAATACGATGTAATTACGCAGGTGTACAACCTTTTCCAAACCAAACAGGATTACAGGTTGGTCTGCCGCCAGGTACACCCGGTGCGTTTGAACCGGCATTGAACGTTATAGCCGGTGAAAGCTATTATCTCGTTGTAGATAACTGGTCTGGTGCAAATGCGGCAATACCTTTTTCAATGACTTGGGGTGGTACTGCTACATTAACCTCACCATTTAATGATCCGGCAATTCAGCCTAATCCGTTTAACCCTATCGGAATTCCCGGGGCTGCACCAGCAGATCCAAGAGTCATAGAACTATGTAATATTAATGCACCATACAATTTCCAAAGTAATAGCAACAATATTATTAATGGAAATCCGAATTTCTTTGTAAAATACTACAGAACATCCAATGATGCTTTATCTGATGTAAATGAAATTACAGCACCAATTGTTGTAAATACTACAAATACATATTATTATACAATTCGTTATCAGGATCCAAGCAACCCTAACAACCCAACAAATAAATGCTTCAACATCAACCCATTTAAGTTTAAAGACATAACCTTTACAGCGACAGATGCCACTTTAACAGAATGTAGCAACAATAATAGCGGGGTGGCGACATACAATCTTACTTCGACAACATTATATACTCCAAACCCATTATATACCTATACTACCAAGTATTATCCAACACTTACAGATGCCAATAATGGAACTAATGAAATTACCACCCCATGGGCTTACACTTCGGCTCCGGGAGAAGTATATGCAAAAATAACAACCAACTTAGGATGTTCTGATATTGCTAAAATTACTTTAAATTTCTTCCCAATTGTTACAGTAAATGAAGCAACCCTAAGATCATGTTTTATTGAATCAAATCCGTCTACAGCAATGTTTAATCTCACGACAGCTGCCGTGACAGGGATGACAGGAGTAACTAAAGAATATTACCCTTCAGTTGCTGATGCGGTAAATGGCACCAACATTATTTCGAATTTCCAGACGTATATTGCTCCGACAGGCGTAGTATATGTAAAAGTGATCAATTCAAACGAATGCTATAATGTAGCTAAAGTAAATCTGGTTGTTCTTCCTCCCGTTTATTCAAATGTTTTGGAAGATAAAATAATCTGTATGGAAGACACGACTACATTGGATGCAGGACCCGGATTTAACGGATATAAATGGAGCACCGGCGCTACTACCCGTACGATCAGTGACGTTACAGTAGGTACTTACTGGGTAGAGCTTAAAACAGGAGAATGTATTACAAGACAGACCGTGAAGGTTTATGCTTCCGAGCAACCTGTTGTTTCTAATGTTGACATCACAAACAATACAATTACTGTAAATGTAATCGGAGGAGCTGCTCCTTACAAATATTCTCTTGACGGCATCAACTGGCAGGATTCAAATGAATTTAAGAATGTACCAAGAGGTGATAATACAGTATATGTAAAAGACGGCTACGATTGTGATCCTATTACAATAACTGTAGTTGTTCCTAATCTGGTAAATGTCATTACTCCGAACGGAGACGGTGTAAATGATGTGATAGACTATTCAGCTTTGGCCAGCAAACAAAACTTAGTACTGAGTATCTACGACAGATATGGCGTAAAAGTAGGACAGGCAGATAAATTCAGCGCATACAAATGGGACGGAACCACAGGAGGTAAAAAAGTACCTACCGGAACCTATTGGTACAGCGTAACATGGAATGAAAATGACAAGAAAAACACACCATTCAAATTCTCAGGATGGGTAATGGTAAAAAACAGAGAATAGAATACTAAATATTGTAGAAAAACCGCTTTCTCAAGCGGTTTTTTTCACATACAGAATTAATTAAATAATAAAAAGAATCTATAATGAAGAAATTACTACTACTGACTGTTTTATTTTTCTCACAGATGGTTTTTTCACAGTCGGACTGTATTTCGGCAATTCCGGTTTGCGGAAACTCAGATATTTCTTATAATCCAAGCAGTTCAGGTACCGTTCAGGAAGCAACTTCCGGCAGCTGTCTGGCTGATGAACATTTTTCCGTATGGTATAAATTTACAGCAGCCACTACAGGAACTATTGAATTTACAATTAATCCGAATACCGTTCCCGGTGTAACACATTATGACTATGATTTTGCGGTTTACGGACCCGATATCGATTGTGCCACATGGGATTTTGGTGATGCCATAAAATGTAACTTCTCCGGGACCAGCGGAGCTACCGGATTGAGTTCTACAATAACGGGAGACCAATGGGAGACTCCACTGAATGTCATTGCAGGAGAAACATACTATTTGCTTATTGATAATTATATTCCCAGCAATCCTTACGGATTTGCATTGACATGGGGAGGAACAGCTTCTTTAACTTCGGTATTTAATGACCCTGCGTTGACACCAAACCCTTTCATTACTCCGGGAACACCGGCTGCAAATCCGGCTAACCCGAATGAAATTTTAAAGTGTGCCCTGCCTACAATGTTTGATTTCAGCACATTATCTGCAG
Source organism: Chryseobacterium lineare (assembly GCF_977014045.1). NCBI lineage: Bacteria > Pseudomonadati > Bacteroidota > Flavobacteriia > Flavobacteriales > Weeksellaceae > Chryseobacterium > Chryseobacterium lineare. The sequence continues at coordinate 3,028,051 of NZ_CDRNIQ010000001.1, forward strand.
GAATTATCAATAACAATCCCAACTTCACGGTAACTTATCATTTATTGAGTAATGATGCCATTACAGGAGCAGCACCTATCACAACCCCTATAATGGTAGATGCCACAAGTATATATTATTACAGATTGAAATATACGGATCCTACTAACCCGAATAATGCACTGAATGGGTGTTTCCAGGTAGGAAGATTTAAATTCAGGTCGGGTAATATCGTTGTACAGAACGCAACCATTACAGCCTGTAATTATGACAATACCGGCATAGGTTATTTTGATTTAAATTCTGCAAACGTCTACGACCCTACAAACGTTACCAAAAAGTATTATCCTACCATGGCAGATCTTAATGCAGGAACCAATGAAATCACCAACCCTAACTATGCATCTTCTGCTCCAAAAACAGTATTTGTAAAGATTACTACTTCAGAAGGTTGCGTAGGAACTGGGCAGATAACCCTGCAATTCTTGCCTGCACTTGATGTAGTGCCAACCACAGTAAAAGCATGTAATAACAATAATGCGGGAACAGGAGTTTTCAATTTGACAGCAGCAAATGTTTACCCGACATCAACGAACGTTACAAAAAAATACTTCCCGACCCTTGCAGATCTTAATGCTGGAACCAATGAAATCACAAACCCTGCAACTTTTACTTCTATTGCTCCAAGAACAGTATATGTAAGAGTGAGAACACCTCAAGGTTGTACAGGATATAACCAGATAACATTACAGTTTTATCCGGTTGTTGTTGTAAATGATGCTTCTATTGAAGAATGCTTTATCGAATCAAATGTTACATCCGCTTTGTTTGATTTAACTAAAGCCAATGTAACATCGCAAACAGGTATTACAAAAAAGTATTACAAAACTGAAGCTAACGCTATTGCGGGAGTTAATGAAATCCTGAGTTCTCAAGCTGAAGCTTACATCTCAGAAACAGGTGTTGTATATGTAAAAGTAATAAGTGAAAATGACTGTTATGCAATTGCTAAAATAAACCTTAAAGTTTTACCTCCGGTACAATCCAGCGTTCTGAAAGATAAAATCATCTGTATCGAAGATAAAACGACTTTAGATGCAGGACCGGGGTTTGATGGCTATGAATGGAGCACAGGAGCGACAACTCAGTCAATTTCCAACGTAGGAGCTGGGGCTTATTGGGTTAAATTAAAAACCGGAAAATGCTGGACTTTACAGCTTGTAAAAGTAAATGCTTCCGTACAGCCGGTGATTACTAACATTGAAATCAATAATGATTCATTTACAGTAACTGCAAATGGAGGAAAAGGACCTTACCAGTATTCACTTGACGGAATCAACTGGCAGGATTCAAACGTCTTCACAGGTCTTCCGAGAGGTGAAAATAAAGTCTATGTGAAAGATGCTTACGACTGTAATCCTATCAGTGTTCAGGTAACGGTTCCTAATCTGATCAATGCGATCACACCAAACGGAGACAACAAAAATGATTTTATCGATTATTCGGCACTGGCATATAAGAAAAATGTAGTATTCACAGTTTATGACCGATACGGAAACATGATGTACCGTGCAGATAAAATCCGAAACTATACATGGGACGGAACTTCCAATGGTAAGAAAATCTCAACAGGAACTTACTGGTACACCATCACATGGACAGAGAATGATAAAAACAATACCGAAACCAAATATAGCGGTTGGGTATTGGTAAAGAACATTGAATAAATGAAATGTCTAATTTTAAATATAAAATCACCTCTTTTAAGGGGTGATTTTTTTTATGCACATCAACACGACAGCCCGCCGATATTATATCGAAGCTACCTTATGTTTATAAATTGTTGAATACTATTTTTTAATTGCTTTTCAAAAAAACTATCTTTGCAGAACTATGGCGCAGAAAGAAACACTATCTTCATTGACGAACGGAAACTTTGCAAAAGAACTCTCCATTGCCGATGGTAAAATGCCTCCAAACGCACTGGATTTCGAGAGACTGGTTATCGGAACTTTTTTAATTGATAAGAAAGGGCTCGATCATTCTATCGATTTGCTGACGCCCGAAGTATTTTATGATCCGCGACATCAGGTAATATTTTCTACCATTTTAAAACTCTATGAAGGGAACCAGCCTGTTGATTTAATGACCATCATTCAGGATTTAAAGAAAGACGGAAAATTAAACCTGGCCGGAGGAGACAGCTATATCATTGATCTTACGATGGGTGTAAGTTCATCTGCTCATATTGAATATCACGTTCGTGTTATCCTTGAAAAATATATCTTAAGAAGCTTAATTAATGTTTCAGCAAACGTGATTGATGCTTCCTATAAAGAATCTACCGACGTTTTTGAACTTTTAGACAAAGCCGAACAGTCATTCTTTGAAATCACCAACGGAACTATCAAAAAAGGATTTGACACCGCCAATTCATTGGTAAAACAGGCTATCGAAACCATTAAATCATTAAAAGATAAAGAAGGACTTTCCGGTGTTCCATCAGGATTCCGGGATGTAGATAAAGAAACCGGAGGATGGCAGAATTCCGACCTTATCATTATCGCGGCACGTCCGGCGATGGGGAAAACAGCATTTCTTCTTTCGATGGCAAGAAACATTGCGGTAGGTCACAAAATCCCAATGGCACTATTCTCTCTCGAGATGGCTTCCGTACAGCTAATCACAAGGATGATCGCCTCCGAAACAAGAATTTCTTCAGAAAAATTAAGAAAAGGAACTTTGGACGATGAAGAATGGCAAAGGCTATTCTCCAACGTATCAGAACTGGAAAATGCCCCTTTATATATTGACGAAACACCATCCCTTTCAATATTCGATTTCCGGGCAAAATGCAGACGACTGGTGATGCAGCATGGAGTAAGAATCATCATGGTCGATTACCTTCAGCTGATGACAGCCGGCGGTGGAGGAAAAGGAACCGGAAACCGTGAGCAGGAGATTTCCATGATTTCACGTTCACTGAAAGCCATTGCAAAAGAACTTAATGTGCCGGTGATTGCCCTTTCCCAGCTTTCCCGTAGTGTGGAAACACGTCCCGGAAAAAGACCTCAGCTTTCTGACCTTAGGGAATCCGGAGCGATCGAGCAGGATGCGGATATCGTATCCTTCATTTTCCGTCCGGAATACTATAAAATTACCGTTTGGGATAATGACGAAGAAGGCCAGGAAACATCAACCGAAAACCAGGCCGAGCTTATCATTGCAAAACACAGAAATGGTGCAACAGCCGATGTAAGATTATCTTTCTTAAAGCATTTTGCTAAATTCGGAGATGTGGAAGCAGCTTTTGATGGCGGCGGCGGATATCCTTCCAATTTCGGTTCTAATGAACCGAGCGGTTTTGATAAAATCAAAACGACCATTCAGCCGGGAGCGGCATTTGATCTTCCGAATAATTCCCAGGTATCAGGATCTTCGATGAATGATTTTGATGACGACGATGATTTCCCTTTTTAAAATAAAGACCAGGATTTAGATTAAAGATACAAGTCTAAATCTTAGCCTTAATCTCAACCTTAATGAAAATAGAAATATACACTGACGGAGCGTGCAGCGGAAATCCCGGAAAAGGCGGATACGGAATTCTCATGCGCGTACCTGAAAAAAACTATCAGAAAACATTTTCAAAAGGTTTCAGGAAAACAACAAACAACCGTATGGAGCTTCTGGCGGTAATCACTGCTTTGGAAAAGTTGAAATCTCCGGAAAACGATATTCATATTTACACAGACAGCAAATATGTGGCAGACGCCATTAACCAGAACTGGCTGGCCGGATGGATCAAAAGAGGCTGGAAAAATGTCAAGAACCCAGACCTTTGGAAAAGATTTGTGGTACTGTATAATCTGCACAAACCAAAAATGCACTGGATCAAAGGTCATGCAGGACATTTTGAGAACGAGCTTTGCGATAAACTTGCAGTAACTGCTGCTGCATCAGCCAATTTGGAAGTAGATGAGTATTTTGAAAATTAGGATAATAATTCTTTATTTTAATTTATATCCAAACTAAACTCCGCTAAAAGGTTTTCAGTATTTTGCCTTTTAACTTATCATTTATTGTAAAATTACCATCAATCCCCTCAAAATTAACATTAAATATACATTTATTGATTGGGATTTAATATCTTTGACACGTCTAATTTAAGTGTCTAATAAATGAATAAGAAAATCTATCTCCTTTTTTTTCTGAATTTACTGCTGTTTTTTCCGCAATATTTTTCCTCTCAAACCTATCAGCTTACAGGAAGTCCTGTGAATACAACAGGTTGGACGATGGTTGCGCCCACTGTAGTGAATACAGACTTTGTACAGCTAACCCCGGACACCAACAACCAATCCGGATCTATACGTCTCAACGACCCTATCAACCTGAAATATTGCGATAAATGGAGAGTAGAGTTTGATTTCAGAATGGATTCCAATCAGACTGCCAACGGTGACGGTATTGCTTTTTGGTATCTTGCCAATCCGCCGATTGCCAGCGTACTTGGTTCAGGTCTTGGGGTATCTCAGAATGCAGTAGGTTTTATCGTAGGTTTTGACACCTACAACAATACCACTACTGCGGTAATGAGTAAAGTACACGTTGCGTACGGGCAGGTAGCCAACACAACAGATAATAATAATGTTGAATTCTTCAATACTGCAGGAAGTTCTTTTCACTCACCGGACATGAATACCACCCTTCCTTTTCAGGGAACAACGTACAAGCATGTTGAGGTAACTGCAGAGGTAGATCCTGCTGCTCCGGCAAACTGGATCGTAAAAATAACGATAGACGGAAACGTGATCTGCAACCAGTCTTTTGCACCTGCAGGAGCTGCAGCCGCAGCAATGACGGTAGGCTATTTCGGATTCTCGGCTTCTACCGGAGGAAACAGATCAAGACATTCTATTAAAAATGTAAAGGTTTATATTGATAAAGTAGCTATTAATCAGGCGACAGTAACGGATACTTTCTGTCCAAACCCATCAACAGGACAGGGAACAGTGAACCTGACAAACTACCAGAGCCAGTTTGTAACTAATCCTGCAAACTACACGTTTTCATACAGTGTATCAGGAACACCGGTTTCAAATCCTAATAACTTTCAGTTCAGTGCCAATACAACGGTCTCGGTATTGATTAAAGATAATTCGGGAATTCTGTGTGATAATCCTGATGGTAAAATACAACTTAATCTTTCGCCATTTACGGCTACACCGGCTACCCTTACGGCATGTAATAACAATAATGCAGGAACTGCAACATTCAATCTTACTCAGGCTAACGTTAACGAACCTGCAGGATCAACAAAGAAATATTATAAAACATTGAATGATCTGAACGCCGGCGTCAACGAAATTACAAACTTTGCAAATTATGTATCCGCAGCAGGAGTTGTATATGTAAAAGTAACTACACCATTGGGATGTGTGGGATCTGCACCGATTACACTGGCATTTTTCCCGCCCATTGTATCGAATGATGCAACGATAGAATCTTGTTTCATTGCAAGCGCGCCTACAACAGCTTCTTTCGACCTGACGCAGGCCAATGTGACTTCAGCATCAGGTATTACGAAAAAATATTATAAAACAGAGGCTGATGCACTTGCTGAAACCAACGAAATTGTACCCGCCAACAATTATATTTCAACATCATCCACAGTTTATGTAAGAATTACCAATCTTGCAGGATGCTATATAATTGTTAAAATAACACTGAAAGTTTTGCCTCCTATTTATTCTTCAGTATTAATGGATAAAACAATCTGTATCGATGATAAAACAACTCTCGATGCAGGTGCCGGTTTTGACACTTATCTATGGAGTACAGGAGAAAACACCCAGACTATTCAGGATGTAACCCCTGGTTTATATTGGGTTCAACTGAAAACAGGCAGATGTACAACGATGCAGATGGTAAGGGTAAACGCTGCGCCACAGCCCGTAATTGCAAATATCGATATTACCAACAATACCATTACCGTTAATGTAAAAGGAGGAAAAGCTCCTTACAAATACTCTCTGGACGGTATAAACTGGCAGGATTCCAATATATTCACGGGGCTTGCAAGAGGTGAAGTGGTAGTGTATGTAAAAGATGCTTACGATTGTACTCCGATTCACGTACAGATTACCGTTCCGAATCTTCTCAATGCCATCACTCCAAATGGTGATAATAAAAATGATTATATTGACTATTCTGCGCTCGCATATAAGAAAAACCTTGTTTTCACGATCTATGACAGATACGGAAACAAAATGTATGAAGCCGACAAGCTCAGAAATTACACATGGGACGGAACCAGCGGTGGTAAAAAAGTGATTACTGGCACTTACTGGTACACCATTACCTGGAACGAAAACGATAAAAACAATACTCATACCACTTACAACGGCTGGGTATTGGTAAAAAACAGAGAATAATTTCACAAAAAGATCACTCCGATTTGCGGGTGGTCTTTTTTTAAACTTTTAGAAAAAGCTAAATAACACCATCTACTCCATGAAAAATAACCTGCTTTCTTGTCTACTTTTGATTTTCATCGGTCTGTCCTGCAAATTTTCTGCACAGACCTATCAGCTTACCGGAAACCCTGTTAATACTACAGGTTGGGATCTTGTTTCCAGTGCTGCGGTAAATACAGATTTTATTCAGCTTACACAGGATGTCGGAGGCCAGTACGGAGCGATAAAGCTTCAGAGTCCGATTAATCTAAAGTATTGTGACAAATGGAAAGTAGAGTTTGATTTCAGAATCGACGGAAACGGTACTGCACAGTACGGAAGAGGCGACGGATTCACATTTTGGTATCTGGCCAATCCGCCAACAGGATTTGTTTCGGGAGGAGGACTTGGGATTCCGGCCAATGCCAGCGGTCTGATGGTAGGTTTTGATATCTTCAACAATTCTACGGAAGGGCAGATGAGCAAAATTCACGTTCTGTACGGAACCAATAATGGACTGAATAACAATATCGAGTACAACAATACGGCAGGAAGTACATTTCATTCTCCTGATCTTAATCCTACCCAGCCTTTTGTGGGTGCAACCTACAAGCATGTAGAAGTAAACGGAGAAACAGATCCTGCCAATCCCACCAGTTGGCTCATTAAGATAAGAATAGATGGCGTCGTGATTGTAGATCAGTCTTTTGCCCCTTCAGGAGGCGCCGTAGGAATGACAACAGGATATTTTGGATTTTCTGCCGCAACCGGAGGAGCAAGCGCAAGACATTCCATTAAAAATGCAAAAATCTACATTGATAAAGTTCCGATCTTAACCAATAGCATTAATCCTTTTGTCTGCGTAAATCCTTCCACCGGAAACGGAACAGTGGATTTAACTTCATTCCAGAATCAGTTTGTGGCTAATCCTGCGAACTATACTTTTAGCTATTTCGGACCGGGAGGAACGCCAATTACCAATCCTTCCAATTATCAATATTCTACTGGCACAACTACCATTACGGTAGTGGTAAAAGATCCCTCTTCCACGCTATGTGATAATGGCGACGGAACTATCGTGCTGACACCAAGTCCGTTTGCCGCGAATGATGTAACGCTGACAGGGTGCAACAATAATAATGCAGGCGGAGCGGTCTTTGACCTTACTTCAGCGGCCTTATCATCTGTTCCCGGAAGTACAGCTGTATTTTATAATACGATGTATGATCTGAATAATCACCTCAACCCTATTGCCAATCCTGCAGCTTATCTTTCGCCTGCAGCTACGATTTATGCTCAGGTTACTACGCCGCAAGGATGTACAGACGTCGCACAGATCACGCTGGCGCTGTTTCCTGTTGTAGAAGTTCAGGAAGCAACTTTGCGGGAATGTGCCATTGAAACCAATCCTTCAACAGGACTATTCAATCTTACTACAGCTCCTGTAACCACCCAGACCGGAACAACGAAAAAATATTACCCTTCTTTAGCAGATGCCCTGAACGGAACTAATGAAATTTTAACATTTTCATCCTATATCTCTCCGAACGGAGTGATCTATATCAAAGTGACAAATTCAAACGGATGTTATGCCGTTGCCAAGGTTAATTTAATCGTTATTCCTCAGGTATTTTCTACCACCCTGGAAGACAAGATTATCTGCATGGAAGACACTACAGTTCTGGATGCAGGTCCCGGATTTACAGGCTACGAATGGAGTACCGGCGCCACTACCAGAACAATAACAGCGGGAGTAGGCGTGTACTGGGTGAAGCTAAAAACAGGAAACTGTATAGCTACCCAAACCGTGAAGGTATATGCCTCTGACCAGCCTGTAATCACCAGTGTTGACATTTCTAATACAACAGTTACCGTATATGTAAATGGAGGCACTGCACCATACAAATATTCCACAGATGGTATCAACTGGCAGGATTCTAATGAATTTAAGAATATGCCGAGAGGAGACAGCCGTATCTATGTGAAAGACGCCTATGATTGCAACCCTATTGATATCGGCATTGTCGTTCCGAACATGATTAATGTTATTACCCCGAACGGAGACGGCATTAATGATGCTATTGACTATTCCGCTCTTGCAGGAAAGCAGAATCTGGTATTCAATGTTTACGACCGGTACGGAACAAAGATTCATCAGGCCGACAAATCCAACCTATACAGATGGGACGGAACACAGGCAGGAAGAAAAGTCCCTACAGGAAGCTATTGGTATTCCGTATCATGGAATGAGAATGACAAGAAGAATACTGCTGTAAAATATTCAGGCTGGATTCTTGTAAAAAACAGAGATTAATTATTTGAAATATATTCAGTGAAGATCACTTCATCTTTTTGAAGTGGTCTTTCATTAAACAAAAGAGGTTTTGGATACACATTATCTACTCATAAGGTCTATGAACACTAAGGATACCACGAATGCGTTGAAAATTTAATTACATTTACAAACCATAAACTAATACACTTTAATATATGAAGAAAAACTATCTTTTTTTATTTTTAATTTTTGTACTTTCATTTTACAACAAGGCTTTTTCACAAACCTACCAGCTCGCAGGAAGTCCTGTGAATACCACAGGCTGGACAATGGTTGCGCCCACCGTAGTGAATACAGATTTTGTACAGCTGACGCCGGACACCAACAACCAATCCGGATCGATACGTCTCAACGACCCTATCAACCTGAAATACTGCGACAAATGGAGAGTAGAGTTTGATTTCAGAATGGATTCCAATCAGACTGCCAATGGTGACGGTATCGCTTTCTGGTATCTTGCCAATCCACCGGTTGCCAGTGTACTGGGTTCGGGTCTTGGAGTGTCACAAAATGCAGTAGGTTTTATTGTAGGTTTTGATACCTATAACAATACCACTACTGCGGTAATGAGTAAAGTACATGTTGCGTACGGACAGGTAGCCAACACAACGGATAATAACAATGTCGAGTTCTTCAATACTCCCGGTAGCTCTTTTCACTCACCGGATATGAACACCACGCTTCCTTTTCAGGGAACAACGTACAAGCATGTTGAGGTAACTGCAGAGGTAGATCCTGCCGCACCAGCAAACTGGATTGTAAAAATTACGATCAACGGAAATGTGATCTGTAATCAGTCTTTTGCCCCATCGGGAACTGCTGCAGCAATGACGGTAGGCTATTTCGGGTTCTCAGCTTCTACCGGAGGAAACAGATCAAGACATTCTATTAAAAATGTAAAAGTTTTTGTGGATAAGATTCCTCTGCTTCAGACAGCGATCACCAAAAATATCTGTCCGGATGTTACAGGAATGTCAACTATTGATTTAACAACATTAAATTCTCAGCTTACCGCAACACCAAGTAATTACAATTTCTCCTATTATGTAACAGGAAGCGGAACGCCGATTGCCAATCCTACTAATTTCCAGTACAGCACGGATACCAATATTTCCGTGATAATCAAGGATCCTACTTCGGTATTATGTGATAATAATGATGCTACGGTTTCTCTGAAGGTAGCACCTACCGTTACAACAATGGACGCAACTCTAAGAACATGCTTCCTGGAGACTAATCCTTCCACCGGACATTTTGATCTTACCACTGCTCAGGTGATAGGTATCTCCGGGGTTACTAAAAACTATTATCCTTCCTTGACGGATGCTCAGAATCAAACGAATGAAATTCCGAATCCTGGTAATTACATTGCTCCAAATGGTGTTATTTACATCAGGGTAAGTAATAGTTTCGGGTGTTTTGATATTGCCAAAGTAACATTGGAAGTGATTCCACCTGTTTTCTCTACGGTGCTTGAGGATAAGATCATTTGTATGGAAAGCACAACGACTCTGGATGCCGGACCTGGATTTACAACCTACGAATGGAGTACCGGCGCCAATACCAGAACGATTTCTAACGTAGGAGTTGGTACCTATTGGGTAAAACTGAAAACAGGAAACTGTGTGGCGACGCAGGAGGTAAAGGTGTATGCTTCGGAACAGCCGGTTATTTCCAATGTCGATATATCTAATAATGTGGTTACGGTATATGCAATAGGAGGAACTGCCCCTTACAAATATTCTATAGATGGAGTCAACTGGCAGGATTCTAATGAATTTAAGAATATACCGCGAGGAGACTTAAAAATTTATGTAAAAGATGCATATGACTGTCAGCCAATCGATATCACGGTAGTCGTTCCGAATATCATCAATGTGATTACCCCCAACGGAGACGGTGTTAATGACGGAATTGATTATTCGGCGCTGGCAGGGAAACAGAATCTTGTATTTAATGTTTTCGACCGGTATGGAGCGATGATCCACAAAGCGGATAAATCCAACCGATACCGATGGGACGGAACCATGGGCGGAAGAAAAGTTCCTACAGGAAGCTACTGGTATTCAGTTTCCTGGAATGAAAATGATAAGAAAAATACTCCTGTAAAATACTCAGGATGGGTATTGGTTAAAAACAGGGATTAATAACTAATATATTATTCGAACTTTCGGCGGCCTTTCAGGCCGCCGAAAGTTTTTTATAGCATTTAATTACCTTATACAACGATTGCATCGGTGCATGCAAGAGGTATGTTAGGGAGCTTGTAAGGATCTTGCAAGGTAATTACTAAGCGGCATCTCCTTACGGTACTAAGTGACATTCACTTACGAACCACACAATAGATTAGAAAAAAAATGTTCTTTCGCCGTTACGAATATTGCCTAAAATATCAATTATTCATGCTAATAATTAATAAAGATATTCTCAGTTAATTCAAGCCCAATGCTTAAATTTGTCATATGAATTATTTGGAAGCTTTAAGCAGAAGATATTCTGTGAAAAAATTTAATACCGAAATTATCCCCGGGGAAACATTGAACAACATTCTGGAATCCGGGAAATTATCGGCAAGCTCTATGGGTCTTCAGCCTTACAAAATCATTGTGGTAGAAAGTAAGGAAATGAAGGAAAAACTAATTCCGGCATTTTATAATCCGTCACAGATTTCCACCTGTTCGCATCTGATCGTTATTATTTCAAAGAAAACACTGGATGAAAGCTACATCAACGGATATTTCAGACATATTTCAGAAGTAAGAGAGACGCCTGCAGATAAACTTGATCCCTTCAGAAACAGCATCAATCAGCATATTAACCAAAAAACTCAGGATGAAATTTTCAACTGGGCAGAAAAGCAGTCTTATATCGTGTTGGCCAATTTAATGTACGCTGCCGCTATTGAAAGTGTAGATACATGCCCGATGGAAGGCTTCCGCCAGAATCTTATCGAAGAGGTTTTAGACATAAATCCTGACGAAGAAAAAGTAACCGTAACCCTCGCTTTGGGCTACCGCTCGGAAGAAGATCATTTTCAGCACATGAAAAAAGTAAGAAAACCAAACGAAAAATTGTTTAAATTTATTTAATTATTTAGACGATTGTCTTAAACTAAGGATATGATAAAAGCGGATGTATTAGTAATCGGTTCCGGGATTTCGGGACTTTCTTATGCCATTAAAGTTTCTGAGCAGCTTCCCGATGCCAAAATAATTATCGTAACAAAATCTGACGAAGATGAAAGCAATACCAAATACGCACAGGGTGGTCTTGCAGTGGTTACGGATTCTAAAAATGATAATTTCGACAAACATATTGAAGATACCATGCGTGCCGGAGACGGTGAAAATAAACGCGATGTTGTAAAAATGGTAGTAACCGAAGCTCCTGCAAGATTCAACGAAATTGTGGAATGGGGTGCCAACTTCGACATGAAAAACGGCGAATTTGCTTTAGGCAGAGAAGGCGGGCACACAGAAAACCGGATCGTACATCACAAAGATATCACAGGTTTCGAGATTGAAAGAGCCTTGCTGGAAACAGCCAATAGGAGTGAAAATATAGAAATCCTCGACCATCATTATGTTATTGACATCATCACCCAGCACCACGTTCCTGGAAAAGAATTGAACGAAGGAGACATCCACTGTTATGGTGCTTATATCTTAGATGAAAAGTCTAAAAAAATTAAAAAAATTACCTCAAAGATAACCTTGGTAGCTACAGGAGGTGCCGGACATGTTTATAAAAATACCACCAATCCTACGATTGCAACAGGAGACGGAATCGCTTTCGTTGCCAGAGCAAAAGGAAAAGTGTCGAATATGCAGTATTACCAATTCCATCCGACCGCTTTATACAGCAAAATCGACGGAATGCTGTTCCTGATTTCAGAAGCCGTACGTGGAGACGGGGCAAAATTAAGAACGAAAAGAGGTGAAAAGTTCATGCATAAATATGATGAGCGTGAAGAGCTGGCCTCCAGAGATATCGTCGCAAGAGCTATTGACGCCGAAATGAAAATCACTGGTGATGAATACGTAGGACTTGACTGTCGCGAGATGGATCATAAAAAATTCCTCGAGCATTTCCCCAATATTTATAAAAAATGTAAAGATGAAGGAATTGATCCTTTTACCCAGCTGATTCCCGTAGTTCCGGCATGCCATTATCTCATGGGCGGCATTGAAGTCGACAAAGACGGACAATCTTCCATCAGAAATCTTTTTGCCGTAGGAGAATGTACCAATTCAGGACTTCATGGAGCTAATCGATTGGCTTCAAATTCATTATTGGAAGGTTTGGTTTTCGGACATAATGCCGCTATGAAAACAGTTAATTTATTAAACGAAAACAATTTTAATTTTGATGATCTGAAAGCTGTCCCGGAATGGAATGAAGAAGGCATGAAAATCATGGATGAAATGGTAATCGTTTCTTATCTGAGAAAACAGCTTCAGGAAATGATGAGCGACCTTGTAGGAATCGTAAGAAGCAATCGCCGTTTGAATATGGCGCTTCAGAAACATCAGGAAATCGCCGCCGCTGTGAATGAAATCTACCACTATTCCATCCTTTCACCACAACTTTCGGAACTGAGAAATTTAACAACCGTCGCTCACCTCATAATTATCCAATCGATGGAGATGAAGGAGAATAAAGGAGCGTTTTATAATAAAGATCTGGCTTAATAGTAGCAATTACAGAGTATGGAAATCTTCAGTCTGAGAATTTTAACCATCATGAATCTTTTAAACTTTTTAAGAATCCTGTTAATTTTTACTGTTCTCATCGTACTTGGTTTTCTTATTTTTGGAAGTAAGCATCATGATGAAATCTATTTTCTGGGTTGGATGTTCATTTTAGCGGCTGTATCTTTTGGAGTTCGATTCTTTAATTACGTAAAGAAAATTATCATTTCAAGGGCAAAGTATCCTCTTCCATTAAATCTATTGTGCAATATCCTTACAATTGGAAAACCTTATTATTTCGGAAAAGATCAATTCGATCTGGATGAAATTATAAATGATAACAAACTTCCTCAGATACTTTATTATATCAACAATCATCAACATCCGATTTTAGAATTTAAAAGAGATACTCTTCTTTTTCATGGGACAGAATATCAGTGGAAAAATTTAAGCTGGAAATATTTCATTTATCAGGAAAATCCATGGGATACAAAAAATACCAAACGGACTATTGAATTTACTGGCACCAACAAAAATGACATCCGTATAAATAATAAAATTGAGTTTGAAAAAATAAAAGCTGATGAAAATGAAGTAATTTTGCTTTTTGTGATTCACGATTTGTTATTCGGAACCAAAGCATCTTATTATTACTAAAATTAAAAATATGAAAAGACCCGCATACGTTACAGATAAAGCTTTAAAACACTTCATTAAAAATGCTTTGGAAGAAGATATTCAGGATGGGGATCATTCTACCCTTTCCACCATTCCAAAAGATCTTGAACAAAGCGCAAAACTTCTGGTAAAGCAGGATTGTATTTTGGCGGGCGTTGAACTCGCTAAAATTATATTTAAAACTTTTGATAAAAACCTGAAGGTAGAAACTTTTGTGAAAGATGGCGATGCCGTGAAAGTAGGAGACATTGCATTTATTGTTACCGGAAGCGCTAGATCTATCCTGTCAACAGAAAGGCTTGTCCTCAACTGTATGCAAAGAATGAGCGGAATTGCAACCCTTACCTATGACTGGGATTCCCGGCTGATAGGCACTAAGACCAAGCTTTTAGATACCAGAAAAACAACCCCGAATTTCAGGATCTGCGAAAAATGGGCAGTAGCCATCGGCGGTGGCACTAATCACCGATATGGTCTTTACGATATGATCATGCTGAAAGATAATCACATTGACTACAACGGAAGCATTACCAATGCTGTAAAAATGGCTAAGGATTATATCAAAAAGAATAAAAAGAAACTGAAGATCGAGGTGGAAACCAGAAATCTTGAAGAAGTACAAGAAGCCATTAAAGCAAAAGTAGACAGAATCATGCTTGACAATATGGATGTGAAAACAATGAAGCAAGCAGTGAAAATGGTAAATGGCTCATGTGAGACAGAAGCATCAGGCGGAATTACGCGTGAGCAACTCAAGGAAATTGCTTCTACAGGCGTTACTTACATATCCGCAGGCGCATTGACACATTCCGCAGAAAATATGGATCTCAGCCTTAAAGCGGTGAAATAACGTTAAACTTTTAATAAAAACAAAGGCTTTTTGTTAAAAATTTAATAATGTGATTTTTTTCATATAAAATACCGATTATTATTCAAGGCATTGTAAATCAGAAAAATAACACTTATTAAGATCGAGTAAAAATTAACATACAGTTAATATTAGTTAAAATTTATTTTCCCAATTTTGCAGAAAATTAAATCTAACTATTACTAACGATTATGAAATTAATCAACAAATCGATGCTAACTGCGATAATTACATTATCTACAGCTAGCGTTTATTACGCTCAACAGGTTCAGGACACTGTAAACGATACAAGGTCCAAAGATATTGAACAGGTTGTACTTACAGGTGTTGCTGATATCGCAAAAGAGAGAAAAACTCCTGTAGCAGTTTCAACAATCAAAGAAGCTCAGATTGTACAAAGATTAGGAAATCAGGAATTTCCGGAGATCTTAGCGACAACTCCATCTGTGTATGCTACAAAAGGCGGAGGAGGTTTTGGAGATGGACGCTTAAACGTTAGAGGTTTTGACACTAATAATACGGCTGTAATGATTAATGGAGTACCTGTTAACGATATGGAAGGAGGTACTGTTTATTGGTCTAACTGGGCAGGACTTTCTGATGTAACTTCTGCGATGCAAATACAAAGAGGTTTAGGAGCTTCAAAATTAGCAATTGCTTCTGTTGGAGGTACAATTAATATTATCACAAGAGCTGCAGATAAAAAGAGAGAAGGTAATGTAACTCTAGGTGTTGGTAATGATGGTTATCTTAAAACTTTATTTTCTTATAATACAGGAAAATCCGCAAAAGGCTGGTCGACATCATTCTTAATGTCAAGAACCGCTGGAGCAATGTACATAGATGGATCTGATTTTGAAGCGTACAACTATTATTTTGCTTTAGGTTATCAACCAAATAAAAAGCATGATTTCCAATTTACCTTTACAGGAGCCCCACAATGGCATAATCAAACTTTCAATAACACCATCAAAACAGATTTAGATATGGGCGATGGCAGATTAGATGGAGTCTTATCTGATAAGCCAAATAGAAAATACAACTCAAACTGGGGATATTTAAATGGGCAGCAATTTTCACAATCTGTAAATTATTACAGTAAGCCTGTTGCTTCAATCAACTGGGATTGGAATATTTCTGAAAAATCAAAATTATCTACCGTAGGATATGCTTCTTGGGGTAGAGGTGGTGGAACTGGAATTTTAGGTTCTATTAATGGAAAAGGTATTAATGCTTTACCCAAAACAGCAGACGGATTGATTCGTTTTGATGATATTTACGCTTGGAACACTGGACAAGCAGTTGCTGATTTTGGAGCAAATAATAAGACACCTTTTGTTGGTACAAGTTCCAATGGTATTACAAGAAGAGCTAGTGTAAATTCCCATGACTGGTATGGAATCCTATCTAATTTCCAACATAAAGTTAACGATAATTGGAATTTTTCAGTAGGTATTGACGCTAGATATTATTATGGGTATCACCCAGGTCTTGTTACTGATTTCTTAGGAAACAGAGAATACCGCGAAGCAGGAAACTACAATCAATACCCATATTATACGGTGACACAATCATACGCTGCAGAACCTTCAGCAAATCCTTTTGCAGCTGCTGTAAAAGACAAATCACAGATTGTGTACAGAAATTATGATGGTAAAGTTCTTTGGGGTGGTGTTTTCGGACAATTAGAATATACAAACGACAAAATTTCTGCATTTGTTCAAGGTTCCGCATCTGAGCAAAGTAACCAAAGAATTGACAACTGGGTAGGAACACAAGATCTTTATGCAGTAATTAACGGAACAAACACTTTAGTAGCCTCTCATCTACAACAAGGACAAGAAGTGAGCAGGACTACAGAGCAAAAATTCAGATTCGGATATAACGCAAAAGCTGGTGTGAATTATAACATCAACGAACAACACAATGTTTTTGTAAATGTTGGTATCTATTCAAAACAGCCGAATCAAAATGCTATTTTCCCGTATAATTTGCCATCAAAAACATTTGGTTCATTATATCAACAAATCGAAAATAAAGATATAAGAAACGAAAAAGTATCCTCTGCTGAAATCGGTTATGGATTCAAAAGTGGGAAATTCAGAGCAAATCTAAATGGATATTACACAGATTGGAAAGACAGATTTGTTCGTGTTACAGGTATAGCTTATAATAATGCTGATGGAACTCCTGCTACAAATGGTACTGCAAGTTTAACAGGTGTAAGAGAAGTTCACATGGGTGTTGAATTAGAAACATTCTATAAGCCTTTAAACTGGTTGGAGTTCAACGGAATGTTTTCTTTAGGAAACTGGAAATACAAAAACAACCCAACAGGAAGAGTCGCTGATGTAAATGGTGATCCAGTTACAACAAATGGAAAAGATGAAGTTGTTCTAGCTTTGGATGGATTAAAAGTCGGAGATGCTGCACAAACAACTGCTGCAATAGGAGCAACAGTTAAGCCTGTTAAAAATCTTGATATTTTCGGAACATGGAGATATTATGATAATTTGTACGGAACATTTAGCATCAACAATAGTTTTATTATTCAAAACGGAAACATTCCTGCTGCAAGAGCAGAAAAAGGATCTTTAAAAGCTCCTTCTTATAATCTTACAGATGTTGGAGCCTCTTACACATTTAATTTGAAAAATGGTAGTAGACTAATAGTTACGGCGAATATTTATAACTTATTCGACACTACGTATATTTCAGATTTAAGATCATCAGTTAAGAAAACGTTCTCAGATTTCAAAACTGGTTCAAATACAGATGCGCAAGCACAAGCATTGCTAGATGCTTACAATGCAAACTCTAATAATTTCTACAAAGGTCTAGATGTTAGCAACAACGTTTATTTCGGATTCGGAAGAACTTGGGCAGCTTCACTTTCTTACAGATTCTAAGATCTAACTAATAAAACATTAGATTTTATACATATCAATCCCGGCTTTTCGCCGGGATTTTTGTTATATTTGTGTCCTAGAAAAGAAAAAATAGAATTATGGATTTTTACAAAATTTTTCTTAGTGCCCACAAAGGATTTGGGTATTTGGAATTGGTTTTAGTGGCATTATTTATTATTGCTCTTTTAACCGTCATGTTTGGCTTTAGTGGTAAAGTAAACAAGTTCCTTAAGAAGACCACACTCTTCACAATGATTTTCTTTCATGTTCAGTTCTTAGTAGGAATATGCTTGTTACTGATCTTCTCACCAGGCTTTAAAGCTGCACTGGATTCAGGAACTTTAATGAGTGACTCATATTCAAGATTCCAGTATGTAGAACATCCTTTTTCTATGCTGATCGCTGCCGTTTTAATGACGATCATCAACAAAAAAGTAAAAACCAACCCTACCATTTCATTAGGCGTAGTGATTATGGGATTAATCGCAGCAGGTTTATTCGCATTCGCGTTCCCTTGGGCAAGAGTCTTCGGGGCATAAATATATTAACGTAAACAATTTTTAATTAAATCAATGAAAGTAGCTGTAGTAGGTTCAACAGGAATGGTTGGACAAGTTATGCTTAAAGTTCTCGAGGAGAGAAACTTCCCTGTCACAGAATTAATCCCGGTAGCATCCGAAAAATCTGTTGGTAAGAAGGTGAAGTATAAACAGGAAGAATTTACGATTGTAAGCATGAAAGACGCTATAGCTGCCAAACCTGATATTGCCATTTTCTCAGCCGGAGGGGCCACTTCACTGGAGTTTGCTCCCCTGTTTGCAGAAGCCGGCACTACCGTGATCGACAATTCTTCCGCATGGAGAATGGATCCTGATAAAAAACTGGTCGTTCCGGAAATTAATGCCCATGTGCTGACAAAAGAAGATAAGATCATCGCCAACCCGAATTGTTCCACAATTCAGCTGGTAATGGTTTTAGGGCCTTTAAATAAGAAATACGATCTGAAAAGAGTAATTGTCTCTACTTATCAATCCGTTACAGGCACAGGTAAAGCTGCCGTAGATCAGTTGAATTCCGAAATTACAGGAGATGAGACTATCGCAAAAGTTTATCCTTATCAGATCTTTAAGAATGCACTTCCTCACTGTGATGTTTTTGCAGATGACGATTATACTAAAGAAGAGATTAAACTGATGAAAGAACCTAAGAAAATTTTAGGGGACGACACATTTAACCTTACAGCAACCGCGGTGAGAGTTCCTGTTCAGGGTGGTCACTCGGAAAGTGTAAACATCGAGTTTGAAAACGAATTCGATCTTGACGAAGTAAGAAAGATCTTATCTGAAACTCCCGGAGTCGTGGTGATGGATAACGTTAAAAACAACGAATATCCTATGCCGCTGTATTCCGAGGGTAAAGACGAAGTTTTCGTCGGGAGGATAAGACGGGATCTTTCACAGCCCAAGACCCTGAATCTCTGGATTGTGGCAGATAACCTGCGAAAGGGAGCCGCAACCAACGCAGTACAGATCGCAGAATATCTTGCAGCCAACAACTTAGTGTAAACTAACAAAATACAAAGAGTCTCAGAATTGAGATTCTTTTTTTTATCAAACCTATGAACGTTCAGAAAAATAATAATACAGATAAATTAGCCTTTCAAAAGCTTATTGCAGCATTTGGAATTATTCTCTTTATCGGAAAAATCGTTGCCTGGAAACTCACAAATTCGGATGCTGTATTTTCCGATGCTATGGAAAGTATCGTCAATGTCATCAGCGCATTTATGGGATTGTATTCGCTATATCTTGCGGCCAAACCCAGAGACGAAGATCATCCGTACGGACATGGAAAAGTGGAATTCGTAACCTCCGGAATCGAAGGCGCCTTAATTGCCATTGCCGGACTCATGATCATGTACGAAGGAGTCCATAGCCTGATCATCGGGAAAGTTTTAAACAAACTCGATCTCGGGATCTGGATTATTGCCGCAACCGCCATTATCAATTATCTTTTAGGGTATATCTCCATTAAAAAAGGTAAAGCAGAAAATTCTTTAGTATTGATATCATCGGGGAAACATCTTCAATCCGATACTTTTACAACACTCGGTGTTGTTGTCAGTTTGATTGTGGTGTATTTTACTAAAATTTACTGGCTGGATTCTTTCGTTGCATTAGGCTTCGGGGGATATATTATTGTGGTGGGATACAAAATCGTCCGAAAATCTTTAAGCGGAATTATGGATGAGCAGGACCCCGAACTTTTAAACCAGATCATCAGAGTGTTGGAAGAAAACCGCCGCACAGAATGGATCGATGTTCACAACATGAAGATACAGCAGTTTGGGGCTCATCTCCACATCGATGCTCATATTACACTTCCATGGTATTACAGTCTCCGTGATGCCCATAATGAAATGGAAAAGATGATCATTCTTCTTGTTAACAACATTGATAGAACCATAGAGTTTAATTTTCATATGGACGACTGCAGACCAATCTCCTGCTCTATCTGCCAGATCGCCGACTGCCCCGTACGGGAAAATGATTTTGTAAAAAGAATAACCTGGACACCCGAGAATGTAACCTGCGTGGATAAACACACCGCAGAATAAAGTATAGCAATTTTATTCTTTAATTCCCAAGGCTCTTTTATAAATGCCTATTTCTTTTTGAAGGTCAGCAATCAGCTTGTTTTTTTCATCCAGCTCTTTGATAATCTTAGATTCAGGATTGAGGTGCAAATCTTGTGGATAATAATCGGTAATCTCGGTGAGAAAATCATACTCCATAGCAATTCCCAGATTCCAGAGAATCCCGAACTGCAGCGAAGGCTGTTTGAAATAATTGGCGAGAGAAGAAGGACTGATCGTCATCCGTCTTGCCACTTCAGCCTGGCTGAGCTTTTTATCCCGCATCACCTTCTTTACCAATTGTCCTATATGAGGATGCGGATGACTGCTTTTCCGAAGATATGTTCTATTCATCATAATATTATTTTTTTAAATGGTTGGGGTTATAAACAGGTCGATTGGCGTTGCAGATCCTTCGCTATACGTCTTAGATATATCCGTTGACGTGTAACATATATAAACACACGTCTTAAATACATCCGTCTACGTTTTGTAATAAACCAAATACGTCTAACACAAATAATTGTATATCTTAAACGTATAGGAATGGGTCTTAAACGTCTAAATATCATTCTCAGACGTATATCGACGGTAATAAAACATCGGGATAATAAGCAAAAGAATCAGTGGCTGTATCACAAACCTTCTCATATAGAAAGAGAAGAGATATCCGACCTCAAACTGAGTGTAGATACAGTAAACGTAAATCGGAAAGGTGATGCCGAAAATGATCAGCATTAAAACAGAACCCTGAGCCGTCCATTTTTTATTTTTAAACCAAAAATGAATCACCACACAGGAAAAGAAAAGATTTACAATAAACCTGAAAAGATAATTTACAATCAATTTTCCCCACTCGAATTCGGGAAAAGCCATATTCCTGTCGGCTTCATGAAAGTAAGGGAGAAAGGGATCATAGAAAATATGGTCTTCCAGAACTCTTACACCGATAAGACCTGAAATACCTGCAATGACGAGCAACCAGTTGAGAATTTTCATTTTTTTAAAGCAAAGAATTTAATCCATATTAACCAAAGTACTACAACCGTTCCGTAAATAACGGCCGGAAAGATAAAATCATGAGCCATTTTGCCGTATTGCTCGTAATCAGTCATCACGATATTGAGCCCAACAATTCTAAAAACATTCATCACATATAATAAAAATAGACCCGAAAATACAAAAATGAATGTTTTTTTACCTTTATAAAAAGCAAAAACAAAAGAAGCAAAGAGGATCATCACGGATATCGCATTACACCCCTCAACCATTCTGGTAGCGTAACTATTTTTTACCTTGAAATATACCTGTTGTCCTTTTATATCATTATAAAGACTTGTAGGATATCCCATAAAATTCTGAAGATCCTTTACCTTTTCCGCAATACAACGGGAAAACGGATCTAACCCTAGCTGCGCAAAACTATTTAAATAAAATTGATATGATAAAAGCAGCACGACATATACAATAATGAAGCGCAGCAAAATACTCAAAACCGGTTTAAAATCCTTTAACATATTACAAAGATAGAAATTAGACCGTAATTTACTATATTTGTTTCATCTATGAATTCTGAAAACGCTAAACGATTTTTTGAAAACAATACAGGAAAAAAATCTTCTGAGTTTATCACTTTAGCTCAAAGCGGTTCTGCGAGGGTGAATTTTCTGGCCATCGCCGGAGATGAAAAATATATCGTCACTTACAACGAAAATATCCGGGAAAACGAAAGTTTTTTATATTATTCACAGGTATTTTCAGAGCTAAAGCTCAGCACACCAAAGATCTTTGCCGTTTCAGAAGACCGGAGAATGTACATTCAGGAGTTCCTGGGAGAGCATACACTTTCTGATTTTATTGCTGCAGAGGGGCTGTCGGGAAATGTAAAAACTTTAGTAAAGCAGACGTTAGAAAAGCTTTATCAGCTTCAGGTTCTTACCCAAAACAAGATTGATTTTGAAAATACTTTTGAATATGAAGCTTATGATGAGCTTCCGGTGATTCATGATCTTTATTATTTTAAAAATTTCGTGGCAGATATTCTGGAGCTGGAATATCATAAATCTTCCCTACTGAAAGAGTTTAAAAAGATCGCCACACTCATTGAAAATCTTCAGCCCAAAGGTTTGATGATACGGGATTTTCAGTCAAGGAATATTATGGTTGATAAAAAGGGTTCGGTTTCATTCATTGATTACCAGTCTGCGATGAAAGGCCCTTTGATGTATGACGTAATTTCTTTTCTTTTTCAGGCTAAAGCCAATTTCCCGGAAGATTTTAAACATGAAATGCTGGAATATTACATTCAACTGTTTGAAAATGACGAAATAAAACTTCAACTAAAACAATCGGTAAAGCCGCTTCAGATGATGAGATTCCTGCAGGTTTTGGGAGCTTATGGTTTCAGGGGCCTAATTCAGAGAAAGCCGCATTTTATGGCAAGCCTGGAGCAGGGAATCAAAAACATCACAGAATTCGCTGAAACTTGGCCTAATATGAAAGACTATCCGGAATTGAAGAAGGTAATTGGACAATTGAATCTTGATAGTACAAAATTTAAAATTGAGAAGATTTTGAACCATTAAGATTTTGTTTAAGAAGTTAATGGTTTAATAAAATATAAATAAAATGCTACACATCGACATACACAGTTTTTCATACAAGAAGGGAGGAATTCCTAAGGACACAACAGGAAACGGAGGCGGATTTACATTCGACTGCCGCGGAATCCTGAATCCCGGAAGAGTGGAAGAATATAAAATTCAGACCGGAAACGACATCGGTGTTCAGGAATACCTGGAAACAAAAACCGATATGCCTAAATTTTTAGAGCTCATCAAAAGCCTGATCTCTATTAATATCGACAATTACCTGGAAAGAGGTTTTGAAAATCTTCAGATTAATTTCGGATGTACGGGCGGACAGCACAGATCGGTATATTCTGCAATAAAAATCGCTCATTTCATTGAGGAGAAATATGGTGATAAAGTGGAGATCAGCCTTCATCATGATGAGCAACACCAGCTTAACATGAATAATAAGCAATAGGTAATGAGTGATATTTTTAACTTCGTTAAATTATTATCTATTACTTATAATTTTACATCATCATTGATTACTCATTATTCATTACCAATTACTCATAAAAAATGAAAGCTCTTATTTTTGCTGCGGGAAAAGGAACCCGGCTGAAACCATTTACTGATCATCACCCCAAAGCATTAGCAAAAGTAAATGATGTTCCGCTTTTGGAAAGAAACATCAGATATTTAAAAAATTTCGGGATAAACGATTTTGTCATTAATATTTATCATTTTGGAAATCAAATAGTTGATTTTTTAAAGCTAAATGATAATTTTGGATGTAAAATAGAAATATCAGACGAATCCGATGAGCTTCTGGAAACGGGTGGCGGCTTGATTTTTGCTAGAAAATTCCTCGATCATGGGGAAGATTTTCTGATCATGAACGCTGATATTCTTACCGATATCAATATCACAGATTTTGTAAAATACCACAAAAAGATAAAAGATTTCGCTACATTAGCTGTTTCGGATCGGGAAAGTTCCAGAAAACTGCTTTTCAATGATGAATTGGTATTAAGGGGCTGGCTGAATGTACAGACCGGTGAACAGAGACTTGCAGAATTTAATAAAGGATTCAGAGCCTTAGCTTTCAGTGGTGTTCACTGCATAAATCCTCTCATTTTTGAAAAAATAAAAAGAACAGGAAAGTTTTCCGTAATGGAAGAATATCTTGATCTGATGCACACTGAGAAAATACACGGATATGTACACGACAGTATCCTGATAGATGTAGGAAGGCCGGAATCTATAAAAGAAGCCGAAAAATATTTTAAATAAATTGCAATGGAAATTGAAGGAAGCAGAGACGAAAGTTTGGTGAATCCTGAACTTAATATCAACGAAACAAAACTACAGAACAGTCTGCGACAGAAAACGTGGGATGAAACCATTACCAAAGACAGCTGGATGGTGTTTAAGGTGATGGCTGAATTTGTAGACGGCTATGAAAAACTTGCCAAAATCGGCCCTTGCGTTTCAATTTTCGGGTCTGCTAGACTGAAGCCTCAGAGCAAGTATTATAAAATGGCAGTGGAAATCGCGGAAAAAATCACGAAATTAGGATTCGGGATTATTACCGGAGGAGGTCCGGGAATTATGGAAGCCGGAAATAAAGGTGCTTTCAATGCTCAGGGAAAATCAATAGGATTAAATATTGATCTGCCTTTTGAACAGCATTTCAATCCTTTTATCAACAAATCTTACTCCATGAACTTTGATTATTTCTTTGTAAGAAAAGTGATGTTTGTGAAGTACTCTCAGGGTTTTATTGTAATGCCGGGAGGTTTTGGTACGTTGGACGAATTTACGGAGGCACTCACACTGATCCAGACCAACAAAATAGGAAGATTCCCAATTGTTCTGGTGGGCTCCGATTTCTGGAGCGGATTACTGGATTGGTTTAAGGAAACTTTAATCAAAGAAAAAATGATTCACGAAGAAGATCTCGATCTTTACCGTGTGGTAGATACAGCTGATGAAGCAGTAGCACATATTAAAGCATTTTATGATAAATATTCTGTAAATGTGAATTTTTAATTGGCATATTATTTGTCACCCTTAATAAACAATCATGATTGTAAATCGATTATTTAAGATGAAAAAATATTTTTATATATCAGGAATGTTAACACTTTTTGTGTTAATGAGTTTCATGTATGTAGACTTTTTCTCTTCAATGACAAAGGTGGATTATATTGACGGAAGTAAAACATTGAAGTTTACCACTAAAATGAATACAAACCATATTTCGGATGCTATTAAAATAAATCCTAATACAGCAGGATTTGAAGCAGAAGTAAAAAAATATGTAAATAATAATTTTGATGTGTATGTCAATGGCTCTCCAAAAACACTTACATTCACCGGAAGCCAGGTAAGCGGAGAAACAGTATGGGTATATTTTGAGACAGGAGGTGTCTCAGATATCAGTACCTTAAGAATTAAAAACACCATTCTTCTGAGTGCTTTTCCCAAACAAATCAATCTCGTGAATATTGCTTATAAAGGCAAGCAGAAAACGATGAATTTTCAACGGGGAAAAGAAGTGAATGAGGTTTCTTTTTAGAGTAAAATAAAATTATATGAGCCATCGCAATTGCGGTGGTTTTATTTTATATTGATATCAATTAAAAAAAGCTGTCGTTACCGACAGCTTTTGCAGATTTAAGTGGCTTATTGTATAACAATGTCATCCAGTTGTATGGTTGTGGTAATTCCTGAACTGTTTCCTTCATATTTAAATACGATAAAACCATTACCCGTAAGCGAATTGGGAAGATTGTATGTACCTGATGATGCAAAGGTTCCATAACCGCTGGTAGGAAGTGAAGGAATCGTGAAGTTTGAGGTGATTTCGTTCAGGGTGGCTGTTGTAATTTCTGTTCCCTGAGTGTAATTCGTTGTTGTATATACTTTAAGCACTTCACCGTTATAATACCCGACATTAACTTTGAAAGATAAAGTATTGGCCGTCGTAAAATCTACCGGAACAAGGAAATAGTTCGTATATGTTGTATTAGCAGTTCCTCCATTGGCCGACATTTGAATATATTTGTTATTGCTGAAAGATTTTACCTGCCAATATCTGTTTCCGGTAAATGCATAATTCAGATACTTGGGGAATAATGCATTATCTGCGGCGTAACTTTCAAAATTTTCTGATAAAGAGCCTGAATAAGTAATATTAGTGCCTCCAATAATACCTTCGGCAAACCGCGGATTTTTAAAATCAATATCATTGATTCCCCTAATTACTCCCTGATAGGCAGCATTATACCGGCTCATCACAAA
Organism: Chryseobacterium lineare; assembly: GCF_977014045.1. Taxonomy (NCBI): domain Bacteria; kingdom Pseudomonadati; phylum Bacteroidota; class Flavobacteriia; order Flavobacteriales; family Weeksellaceae; genus Chryseobacterium; species Chryseobacterium lineare. The sequence continues at coordinate 3,054,480 of NZ_CDRNIQ010000001.1, forward strand.
CGTAATATCACCGTTTGCATTTGGAATCTGATAGGCAGAAGGTTTAAAAAATGCATCAGTACGGATAATTGCTGTATTTCCATTTGCATCTACAAGAGTTCGGTTGGTATCAATCGTATTACCTGAAATATCAACGCCTACGATAGGTTTACCAATATCAGTTTTCGTAAACTGAACATTTTTAATTTTAACTAAAGTGCTGATCCAACTACTGCTACTGTTATTAATATCAGTAATGTTAATTTCTCTGGGTACAATATTGACGATCTCCAGGCCAGATCCGTTGCAAACACCGGAAATATATCTTCCGATAATAGATTCAGGAATTCTTCCGATTGGATAGTCGGGATCTTCAACGCCTAATGTAATCACTCCTGAAGATTTCCCGATAAGCATTCCATTTGCCTTTATTCTTATATGAGCTCCGATTGGAAAGTCAGTGTAGCTAAGAGATTTATTGATTCCCACGGTTAATCCAACAGTTGGATTTTCCGGTTTATCCTGAAACGTAATGGTTTTATAGAAATTTCCGTTAGCATCAGAGGAGACAACATATCCATCGAAAATGACTGCCGGATGAAGTGCATCCTGAGCGGGAATTTTATACATCTGCCCGGTATAAACACTTGATGATGTAGCAGGAGCCAATGCCACAACATCTGCCATCGTCATGGTAGGAGCATCGAACTTATTGTTACATACAATTTCCGGTGCATCCCATTTCTCATCGTGGATACATGAAACCTGGGCTATTAACAATGTAATCCCCAAACTAATTTTTAAGAAATTTTTTATATTCATTTTTTTATATTCTATTTAAATTTTAAAATCTGACCTGTAAGCTTATAAAATAAGAACGCCCTTGCTGATACCAGTATTTTGGAGCAAAGTTGGGATACTTGCTGCTAAAATCGTTTTCAAAATCCACATCCCCATTTGCGCTCCTTATTTGCTCAAAACCACCCGTTATGTATCTTTTATTATCAAGAATATTATTTACAGATCCTGAAACCAATACATAATACTTCCCGAACAGCCAGGATTTTCCTACGTTCGCGTTGAAGAAGAATGCCGAAGGAAGCTGAACCTGTTTTATGTAATGCTCAACTTTAGAATCATCAAGATTTACAAATGGAGTATTGCTGTTATTGTTCTGAATAAATTCATCGGTTCTGAGAATCGCAGAAGGATCAAGGTTATTATCGTCAAGGTAATTCCAGCTGGCTCCGAACCGCCAATATTTGGGAGAATTATAACTAAATCCGGCACAGAAAGCTTTCTGTGCGGTACCTCCTACTTTGAAATTTTTGATATATGCAGTACCCAGATCACTGTAAGGAGCAGCCATAACATCTGATGAAATATAGACCTCAGGATTATTTGTATATCTGAAATCTCCCCAGCTCGCCGCACCCTGCAGCGAAAGTGCAGGCAAAACTTTCACATCAATTCCCAGCTCGACACCCATATTTCTTTTGTCAACTTTAGACATTGTCTGAGTAACAAACGCACTGGCCGTTTTATCCTGAATACTTGTACCATCTGAAACACTGATCTGCAATCCGTCTGCAAAAAAACGCTGAACATTTGTATCATTTTTCACATCAACGATATAGCCGGTTGCTCTGAGTTTTATAAAAGGTGTTGAAATAACATAGCTGATGTCATTAGCACTGATTACAGCATTTTTAATATTCGGAACGGAATAATTATTGGCTCTCGGATTGATGAAAATATCGTCCAGAAAAGGGGCCTGGGAGAAATAAGCCCCATTACAAACAAAGAAACTCCGTCCGTTCAGCCTGTAAATGAGCTGTCCTTTTATTCCTCCATTCAAATAATTAAAATCGTTACTTTTTCCGAAAGAATTGTTTTGATAAAGATAATTTCGAAATAATCCTTCTCTGTTGGATGTTGAATAGGCGATCAGCCCACTTACAAAAATATCAAAAGGTCCTTTGGAGAATTTAAGTCCGGGATTTATTTTGATTTCCTGCCTTCTTACAATATAATCGTAGTTTAATTTATCTCCAACATGTTTATGCGTTTCCGGATCATTTACATTATATAATCCTGAAGAGCCTCGTTTATTGGAATCGGCATAAGGGTCTATATTTAAAGCATAATCTGCACCCAATAAATCATTGATTTCTCTGTAATTTTCCGATTTAAAATTCTGATAAGAAATATTTAAAAAGAATCTTGATGTATCATTTATATTATACGTATAATGTGTTGCTGCATTCAAAATTTTATCATCGCTTACATCATTCACCAGAAAATACCTTGCGCTTTTGTCTGCACTGTTGCGGTTTGCCGTGTACAATGCATTCCAGTTGATTTGGGTGACATCCTGATTATTATTCTCCCAGTTTTCATGAGCGGCAAGATATCCCTGCTGCAACATTTCGTACTGGTCTGCCGGTGTATTATTATGAAGCTGGCTGTACGTAATACTATTTAAGTAATAGCTCGGTAATTTTTTATTATAAGTAGGAGAAGGATTCTGTGCGCTCTGCCAGTCTAATCTCGATCCTTTATCTTTTCCGGACTGATACGAAACGGAACTCCACAGATTAGATTTTCCATTAATTTTCCAGAAGTCCTGCAACTGAAATATTGGCTGAAAACCTTTTCTTATCCTTTCATTTCTTTTTTCGCCATTCTGCCATCCCCAATACGAATTGTAATGAATTCCTCTGTAATCATAAACTTCCTGAGTGTTGGGACTCGAGACAGATCTTCTGTAGGGCGAAGCAAAGGCATTGAAAGTGATTGTATGATTGTCATTTATCTTTTTCTCAATTCCCAGATAGGTGCCATAACCATCATAAAATGTTCCTTCCTGAATGCCTTCTTCTGCCCATCTTTTTGCCCCCATTATGGTAAAAGCCCATCCGTTTTTATTCATTCCGGAGGTGTATCTTAAAGTGAGTCTCTGCCGGTAATTTCTGTTGGTAGCAGAATAACTGACCTGAAAACCTTTTCTGTATTCACTCGATTTGGTATTTTTATAAATAGTTCCGTTGACACCGCCAAAAACATATTCAGAAGGAGAATGATTGGCAGAAATTTCCGGGTATCTTACAATTTCATTAAGACCACCCCAGTTTGAAAAATCAACATTCCCATTATCAGATTTCACCATAGAAATACCGTTGAGTATATTTTCCGAAGCTCTGCCATCGACCCCTCTTGGACGGAACCCGTAAAATCCCAGATCAAAGCTTGCAATTTTACTAAAAACATCCTGAGACGACTGCAATAAACCAACTGTAGAAGTCTGGCCGCTGCCTTCTTCATCATCGCTACTGCTGTTATCAATAATCACCAACCCCTGATCTGCGGCTGTTGGTTCAGGAAAGAGTGTAATAATTCCTAAATCTTTTTTCTTTTCATTGTCTTCGACTTCAAACTCCATTACTTTTGTTTCGTAATTCGGTTTGGTAATAACAATCTGGTAATGTCCAGGCATCACATCCACAAACTGGAAATATCCAATTTTGTCTGCTGTTACCTCGTTATCTCTTCCTTTGATCTCTACTTCTGCCCTTTCGATGGGCTTTCCATCCACATCTTTAAGATACGCAGAAACAGTGGTCTGCGCAAAATAGTATGAAGCCGGAAGTAAAGTAAATAAAGAGACCAACGATAATTTTTTCATCATAGTATTTATTTTTAATCACTTTTCGTGTTTAGTTTCAGAAGTCTGAAAGCTTTGGGCGACAAATTTAATAAAATTTTACAATTCACACTATTTTGATATTAATTTTTTATAATATTGCAAACATTTAGATGTAATTCAAAATAAAACACAAATAAGACCCCTTAAAATTAAATATATCTAAATATTAATTTATAAAATAATAAAGTTTGTAAATAACATTAAAAATAACACAATGATAATGAAGAAATTTTCAATTTTAGTTACTATTCTTATTTCAATAATGACCTTTTCACAGCAACAGGGAAAACTAAGAAAAGTCGCCACAGTAGGCTTTTTAAATGTTGAAAATCTTTGGGACACAATTCGTTCAGCAGATTATATAGACGGAACGAAAGACCCTACAGACCCGGCATTCCATCGAAGTATTCCTTTTGATTCCATTCAATTTTTAGAATCAGAAAAATATGATGGTGTTTGGAGTGACAATGCTCTGATCGGTAAAAAAGTTGTAAAATACCAAAACGGCTCAGAAGATTTCACCCCGAAAAGTTCAAAAAATTACAACTCCAAAATTTACAAAACAAAACTCGCCAACGAGGCAAAAGTGATCTCAGAAATGGGTGCTCAATATACAAAAACAGCTCCTGCCATCGTCGGACTGATTGAGGTTGAAAACAGGCAGGTGATTGAAGATCTTATCAAAGAGCCTGCTTTAAGGAAATATGATTATGGAATTATTCATTACAATTCTTATGATTACAGGGGAATTGATGTTGCCCTGATTTATCAGAAGAAAAGATTTACTCCTGTGAATTCATTAAAAAAAGAACTGAAAATTTTTGGCGACTCGGGAAAAAGAGAGTACACAAGAGATATTTTGGTAGTTACAGGTTTTCTTGATGATGAAAAAGTGGCGTTTTTCATGAATCACTGGCCATCAAGAAGAGGTGGAGAAGAGGTCTCACTTGCTAAAAGAAACGCAGCAGCAGCATTATTAAAACAACAAATGGACAGTATAAGAGCAACAGATCCTACGACAAAACTTTTTGCAATGGGTGATTTTAATGATGATCCGGTCAGTTCAAGCTTGAAAAATTACTTAAAGGCACAGCCTTCTCCGAAAGATTTAAGCGAAACTACACCTTACCTTAATTTGATGTATCCTTTGTACAAAAAAGGAGTTGCTTCGCTGGCTTATCAGGATGCCCCGAATTTATTTGACCAGATCATTGTTTCTAAAAACTTACTATCAGATCAGGTGACAAAAGAGTATTCCGTGTATAAGACAGAAATTTTTGCACCGCCATATCTTGTTAATAAAGAAGGAAATTACAAAGGCTATCCTTTCAGATCATGGAATGGCGACCAGTTTACAGGAGGATACAGCGACCACTTTCCGGCATTCGTGATTCTTCAGAAAGAACCTTAATTAAAATGTTGATTTTGAGTGTTTTTACGTAAATTTATCTTATGAAAAATATAGTATTCCTTTTACTTGTAGCACTTTTACCATTCAACTGTCTGGCGCAGACTGATTCTAAAAATGACAAAGAAAAATCAGAAATGAAGCCTTCAAAAAACGAAGATGGCGAATGGGACCTTACAGTGATCGACACGCAATTCGATTATTTTCTGAACGCTGTTGCAAAACCGATCAGCCAGTATTCCGAATCTTATTTAAAGAGCAGGAATACCTTATTGGTTTCTGAATGGAATTCGTATTATTCTTCAGGAAGATACAGAAACGTTATAGAATCGTCCATCGATTATGACCCTAAAGAAAAATACGGATTAAAATTTGAGTATAAACTATATCAGGTTTTTGCTTATGTAAACTGGAAATACGGCTTGAGAATGAATGGGCTTTCGGGAAGTGATACCACGAGATATTAAAAAAGGTTCAGCGTTTCGCTGAACCTTTCCTTTTTATAAATAGCTTATAATTATTTGTTGAATAATTCCTCAACTTTATCCCAGTTTACCACATCGAAAAATGCAGCAACATAGTCAGGTCTTCTGTTCTGATAATTTAAATAATAAGCATGCTCCCAAACATCAAGTCCTAAAACAGGAGTTCCTTTTACATCTGCAACAGGCATTAATGGGTTATCCTGATTCGGAGTAGAAGTAACAGCAACAGAACCATCAGCATTTTTTACCAGCCAAGCCCATCCTGACCCAAATCTTGTTTTGGCAGCATCAGAGAAATCAGTTTTAAATTTCTCAAAACCTCCATACGTTTCAATAGCAGCTTTTACATTTCCTACAGGCTCTTTGCTTCCGCCAGGTGTAAGGATTTCCCAGAACAGAGTATGGTTGAAATGTCCACCACCATTATTTCTTACCGCAGGCTTATCGGTTCCGGTCTGGCATATTTCTTCAATGCTTTTTCCTTCAAGATCGGTTCCTTTAATAGCATTGTTCAAATTATCGATATAAGCCTGGTGATGTTTTGTATGGTGGATTTCCATTGTTTTTGCATCAATAGTCGGCTCTAATGCGTCGTATGCATATCCTAGTTTTGGTAATTCAAATGACATATTTTTATTTTTTAATTGTTATTAACCCAAATTTAACCATAAATAAAACGATATTCAAAAATCAGGTATTACTTTAATAAATCTTTAACATTGATATATTGATTTAGAATGAATTAAATTTTGAAACAAGAAGTTTGACAATTATTCATTTTAGTAAAAAAAGCAAAAGCACGAACCGAACGATCCGTGCTTTCTATTTAACAAATTAAATCAATTTATTTATTCATTGACATAAGGAATTCTTCATTATTGATGGTTCCTTTGATATTTTTATCAACAAATTCCATGGCTTCAATAGGATTCATTTCAGAAAGATATTTCCTTAAAATCCACATCCTTTGTGAAGTAACCTCATCAAGAAGCAAATCATCTCTACGCGTGCTTGAAGCCACGAGATCAATAGCCGGATAAATTCTTCTGTTGGCAATTTTTCTGTCAAGCTGAAGTTCCATATTCCCGGTTCCTTTAAATTCTTCGAAAATCACTTCGTCCATTTTAGAACCTGTATCAATAAGTGCTGTTGCAATAATCGTTAAAGAACCACCTCCTTCAATTTTTCTTGCAGCCCCGAAGAATCTTTTCGGTTTGTGAAGCGCATTGGCATCCACCCCTCCGGAAAGTACTTTTCCTGACGCCGGTGTTACCGTATTGTATGCTCTTGCGAGTCTTGTAATAGAATCCAGTAAAATCACGACATCATGTCCGCATTCTACCATTCTCTGGGCTTTTGCCAAAACAAGATTGGCCACTTTCACGTGTTTCTCTGCCGCTTCATCAAAGGTAGATGCGATTACTTCAGCATTTACGCTTCTTTCCATATCCGTAACTTCTTCAGGACGTTCGTCGATCAAAAGCACCATCATATAGACTTCAGGATGATTGGCAGCGATAGAATTGGCGATGTCTTTCAGCAACATGGTTTTACCTGTTTTTGGCTGGGCAACAATCATTGCTCTCTGTCCTTTCCCGATTGGCGCGAACAGATCAACAACCCTTGTGGAAATCGTAGATCCTTTTCCTGCCAGATTGAATTTTTCCTCAGGGAAAAGCGGTGTAAGATATTCGAATGCAACACGGTCTTTAATGAACGCCAGGTCACGTCCGTTAACCTCAGTAGGTCTTAATAAGGAAAAATATTTTTCTCCTTCTTTAGGTAATCGTACGATACCTTTTACAGTATCTCCGGTTTTTAAACTGAAATTTCTGATCTGAGCGGTAGAAACATATACATCATCAGGTGAAGAAATATAGCTGAAATCCGATGAACGGAGAAAGCCATAATTATCAGGTAAAATCTCTAAAACTCCTTCAATACTAACCATTCCATCGAAAGAAAATTCTTTTTTCTGATCCTGATGGTCATCATTTTTCTCAGAATGCTGCTGTTGCTGCTTATTCTGATTTTGGTTTTGATTCTGATGCTGATTTTTATTTTGATTTCCGTTGTTTTGCGGATTGCTGTGTTGTCCTCTTTGAGGTCTGGCCTGATTCTGAGGGATATTTGGCCTTTCTTCTGCTGGAGCAGATTCCTGAGTTTCTGTGTTTTTAGGGGCTTCCTGCTTTTCTTGCAGAATCTCTGTAGGAGCCGTATTCGCCGGAGTTACCCTTTTTCTTTTTTTCTTCGCCGCAGCTGATGAAGTTTCTTCTGTAGTGGTTGCCTGCTCAGGTTTTACTTCTTCCTGCTTTGGTTCTTCAGAAGGTTTCTCTTCTGTTTCTATTTTTTCTTCAGCCTTTGGTTTTTGTTCTGTCGGAGCTTTTACTTCCGTTTTCGGTTTGGCTGCTGTTTTCTTTGGAGCAGCTTTTCTTGCAGGTGCCTTTACCGTTTTTTCTGCGGTTTCCTCTCCGGTATCTATACTGCTTTCTGTGGCGTTGAAATATTCTTTCGCTACTTTGGGATTCGAAGCCTGAAAGTCAAGAATTGCAAAGATTTTGTCATTTTCAGTGCTGTTTCTTGCAACTTTAACGCCCAAATCCTTTAAGATTTTAGTCAGCTCCGTTACGGATTTTGACCTTAACGTTTCAATGTTAAACATATTTAATGTAAAAAATGTAATTAATTGTGAGTAAGAAAAGTAAGTCGGGTGACTTTTGTTTTCAAGTACATTTGTATAATGCAAATCTACACTTATTTTTGAATTGTGCAAAATTTATGTTATTTTTGCCTGGAATTTAATTGTAATGATACAAAGAATACAGACCATATGGATATTTTTAGCAGTTTTAGCTGCTGTATTTCTGTTCATTGCGGGTCAGGATGTGGTTATTTCAGATGGTTTACCGGTACTGGATGCTGCCTGTGTGATCCTTGTTTTGGTTGGTTTACTGAGTGTATTCAGTTATAAAAACAGAAAAAGACAAATTTTGCTGAATAACATCAGCATCATTATAAACGTTTTGTTGGTTGGTATATTGATTTACTGGTTACTAAAATTATCCGGAGGAATGCAGATTCCTGAGAAGGGTATTGAGCCAATGTTTCCATTCATTGCGATTGTATGTTTGTTTATTGCAAACATTTACATCAAAAAAGATGAGAGGCTCGTAAAATCTGTAGACAGGCTTCGATAACCGTACAACGATTTTTTGAGTGAGAACAGCTCCTTTTTGGAGCTGTTTTTTTTGTTTTTAAATTTAAATAAAAACCACTTATCTCCCCCTAATTTACTTCGGAATCGGAAACCACATCAAAAATCTTGTTATGATCTTTAAATGATGACATTTGTAACAAATGGATCATAAGTAACACCTATTAGACAAAGTAAAAGACCATTAAAAACGTCTTATCATTTAAATTACGTAATTTTGCTATCCAATTTTTTCATTGAATGAACCAGTACATTAAAATACTCAAATTTGCAAAACCTCATCAAAAATACATTTACGGAAGTTTATTCTTCAATCTTATGTATTCGGTATTTCAGATCGCTTCGCTAGGAACTATTCTGCCGGTTTTGGGAATGCTTTTCGGGACTATTGAAGCTAAAAAATACAGTACCCCTCCGGTGTATTCAGGGGAAATTCTGGATTTTTTCTCTTATGCTAAAGAATATGCTAATTATTATGTTCAGCATCTTGTCACACAGTATGGTGCGCTTACGGTACTGGCATGGCTCTGTGTGATTACAGCATTCATGTTTTTGCTGAGAAATATTTTCAGATATCTGGGATCTTTTTTGCTGATCAATTATCGCGTAGGCGTTACCAAAGATCTTCGTGGAGCAATGTACAGAAAAATACTTTCCCTTCCTGTTGCTTTCTTCACGGAAAGCAGAAAAGGAGACCTTATGTCGCGTATGTCGAATGACGTAGGAGAAGTAGAAGGAAATATTTTGGGAAGTTTGGTGGAATTAATCAATGCCCCTTTCATGCTGATTAGTACGTTGGTGACTTTGTTCTTTTTAAGCACGGAAATGACGCTTTTCTCACTTCTTGTTTTACCGGTGATGGGAACAATGATTGCTTTAATCGGGAAAAGCCTTAAAAAAGATTCTCATCAAGCACAAAATGAGATGGGAAATATTTTCTCTGTTGTAGATGAAACCCTGAAATCCACGAAAGTGATCAAAATCTTCAGTGCTGAAAAAATAATGGACAACCGGTTTATGCAGTCGATGCAACGATGGATCAACAGTTCCATAAGTCTGGGAAGAAAGAAAGAACTGGCCTCCCCGATGAGCGAATTCTTAGGCTCTGTAACCTTCTTAATTATTGCATGGTATGGAGGAAAACAGATTATTGTAGATCAAAGTATTTCTCCTGCTGATTTTCTTGTGTTTTTAGGAATTTTCTTCCAAATTTTACCTCCTGTGAAGAGTTTATCTCAATCTATTTCAAATGTTCAGAAAGGAGAAGCTTCCCTGGAAAGAGTATTGGAAATCCTGGATGCCGATGTAAAAATTGATGAAGTTCCGAATCCGGTAAGTATTTCAACTCTTAATAATTCAATAGAATTTAACAATATAGGTTTTTACTATGATAAAGACCATACCATTCTTAAAAACTTCTCACTGATTATTCCAAAAGGAAAAACAGTAGCACTCGTAGGACAGAGCGGTAGCGGAAAAACAACGATTGCCAACCTTCTCGCCAGATTTTATGATGTTTCGGAAGGAGAAGTTCTTATTGACGGAGAGAATATCAAGAACTTAAAATTAAAAGAATATCGTAAGCTATTGGGAATGGTAACCCAGGAATCCGTTTTATTTAACGATACGGTGTATAACAATATTCTGATGGGTAAACCTGATGCGACACGTGAAGAAGTAATTGCCGCCGCAAAAATTGCAAATGCAGATTCATTTATTTCGCAGCTTCCGGAAGGCTATGATTCTAATATCGGCGACGACGGAGGAAAGCTTTCCGGAGGCCAGAAACAAAGAGTTTCAATTGCAAGAGCGGTATTGAAAAACCCTCCGATCATGATTCTTGATGAAGCAACCTCTGCATTAGATACAGAATCTGAGAGATTTGTTCAGGATGCCTTGGAAAAAATGATGGAAAACAGAACTTCCCTGGTGATTGCTCACCGTCTTTCAACCATTCAGAAAGCCGATTGGATCGTCGTAATGGAAAAAGGAAATATCGTAGAACAGGGAACGCATCACGAGCTTATCGCAAAAAAAGGAACGTATCAGAAATTGGTGGAGTTGCAGAATTTTGATTAAAATTATTTTAAACCAGCATTTAAAATGAATCCCATACAAGAGTATTTCTACAGAATCGAAGAACCTGAAAGAAGTACTCTCCTTTTTTTACGCAAAAAAATCTTAGAATCCGATACGGAACATATCACCGAAACTTTAAGTTTCGGATTACCGTTCTTTAAATATAAAAAGAAAATGTTATGTTATTTGTATTACAGCAAAAAATACAAGCAACATTACATTAGTTTTTATCACGGCGACAGATTAGATTATCCCGAACTCCTCAGTGAAGGCAGAAAGAAGTTTAAACTCCTTTTAATCGATATGAATGAGGATCTGCCTTTAGAATTCATTTTAAACCTCATTAAAGAAGTAAAACAACACATTAAATAAAAAAGGAGAAACCATTCAGGTCTCTCCTTCTCATTTTTAAAAATATTGATCTTAGATTACTTCTTAATAATTTTATGCTTAAACTGCGTTCCGCCTTCAAGAAGGATATCTAAAATATATACTCCTTTAGGATAACCCGAAAGATCTATTTTAGAATCTTTCACCTCATTCAACTTTCTCCCTTCTATAGAATACACCGAAATGCTTCTCATTTTCTTATCAGAACGGATATTCACAAAATCTGTCGTAGGATTCGGGAAAACAGATACATCAATCGTTGAAACATCTTTCACAGATAGTTGCTGGCCAGTGCTCTGCATGTACATTGAAAGAACGATCCTTCCGTCCTGTCCGTAAAACACGGCACTAGGCACCTCATATTTAATTGTGTGATTTCCTGCCGACAAAGAAGCCGCTGTAAAACTTCTTATAGGAACAGCATCACCCGGGCACCAGTTATTCCAGGAAGTCCACCATGATGTAGAATGAACAGATGTCCCATAGATTCCATTTGCTTGTGTATTATAAACCCTAAAAGGTTCACAAGAAATTCCTCCCGGCGTGAAAGTCAGAACCTGATTATTATCCAGTGATATAAAGTTCTGTCTTCTTACATATTCTTCGCCGTTGGTATTCGCTCCGTGAGGCGTGGAAACAATGAAAAATTTGGCGTTGCTTGCGCTTTGTGTGAGGTTAAAATTAACAAGCCTTACTGTTTGTCCCGCCTGATCTGTATTGTTGTAATTATTTAATTCATTAGAATCTAAAAGCGGAAGAAGATTATTATAGGTCGTATTGACTGACGGGTCATTATAAGTAACAAAGTCAAGTGTTCCGGCGAACACATCATTTCTTCCAGCGCATCCGGCGACCTGAGTATTCGCAGCGTAAGGCACTCCAAAAACATCAAGCTCTACCCAGATATCGTAAGCGTTCCGTAAAACAGTATTGCTGAAAACAGAATAAAGATTATCCACCTGATAAGTATAAGGAACTTCTGTAGGCGAAAGATTCTTATTCATGAAAGGGGTAATATATCTTCCGATTTCTATTCTCTTTACATTTGCATCACTCAATGTATAAGAGGACTGTCCCTTCGGAACCAGCGCAATATGAACACCACCGATTCTGTCATAATTATCACAAAGCGCTCCGATAGTTACATTCATCTGAATCTTATTCTGAAATGAATTCAGTTCCGAATCCGTTAATTTTTTAGCATATCTGAAATTAGCTAGCCTAATCGTATTAGCAGGAACAGGATTGGAAACATTGGCTGCATATCCGTCGTAAAATACAATCTGTGAAAATACATTCACTGTTGTTTGGGCTATAGTTTTACAAAACCCTGTAAAGACCATTAAATAAAGTAAAGTTTTTTTCATGAAGATTAAAGTTAATTTATCAAAAATACAACTTTAGCCACCACTAAATACCACAAAGTATCAAATAAGTATCAAAATAATTAACATAATATCTATATTAATACAAATTTTTCAATACGGTTTAATCCTAAATAAAAAAAAGACCGTTCCTCACGAAACGGCCTACTTATTTTTAAGTAACTTCTTTACTCTTTCATTCTTGCGATTACATCCAGTCCGCCTTTTGTAATATCGCCTATTTTACAGACAATTTCTGTATCCAAAGGAAGAAAAACATCCATTCTGGAACCGAATTTAATGAATCCGAATTCATGGCCTGCTTTGGCATCATCGCCTTCATTACAGTAGAAAACAATTCTTCTGGCCACGTATCCCGCAATCTGGCGGAAAACAACCTGATGATTGGTTAAACTTTCTATAGCAACCGTAGTTCTTTCGTTCTCTGTAGAAGATTTCTCATGCCACGCTACAAGATATTTTCCGGGATGATATTTTTTGTAAATAACCTTTCCGGATACCGGATATCTGCAGATATGAACATTCAAAGGTGACATAAATATAGAAACCTGAATTGCTTTTCCTTTAATAAACTCATCCTCTTCTACTTCTTTAATCATAACTACTTTTCCGTCAACAGGTGCGATCACATTTTCTCTATGTTCCAGAATATCCCGATTTGGCACCCTGAAGAACCAAAATACCAGACTGTAAACAACCAGCAAAGGCAGAATGATCACCAGTGACCACATTTCAAGGAAGTAAATAGCCAATGCACTCAAAATGATAAACAATAAGGAGGCAACAGTGATTGTTCCTTTCGATTCTCTGTGTAATTTCATGAGATTAAATAAATTTTTCTAAAATAAAGTACAAATATACGACAGGAACGCAGATTAAAAAACTATCAAGCCGATCTAATACTCCGCCATGCCCCGGAATAATGTTTCCACTGTCTTTGACGCCGAAATTTCTTTTCAGCTGACTTTCCACCAAGTCTCCAACAGGAGCAAAAGCGGCAACCAGAAATCCTACAACCATCCAGTTTCCACGAAGATCTGGATAATAATGTTCAATAAAATAGGATAATATTAAAGTAAGAATTACGCCTCCTATATAGCCTTCCCAGGTTTTTTTCGGAGAAATTTTAGGAGCCATTTTATGCTTTCCGAAAAACTTTCCGGTAAGATAGGCAAATGTATCGCTGCTCCATATCAGAATAAAAAGGAAAAGAACCTCAAGAGAGAATCTGTCATCGAATCTGGAAAACTTTGGTAAGCCTAATGCAAAACTGAATGGCAGTGCAACGTAAATAACCGTAAAAATCAGTTTTCCGCTGTCGTAGTACAGTTCGTTCGGATATTTAAATAGAGTGACCACAGCAATGACAATTAAAAGCAAAGCCAGAATCTCACTTATCCTGAAATCAAAATAAAAATCAAAGTGGAAATATCGTTTAGAGAAAATATAAAATATAAAAATGATCAATGGAAGAACAACCCATCTTTCGTATCCGTTTCCGAACTTCATGATTTTAAAACATTCCCAGGAGCCTACTCCCAAAAGAAGGGTAATCAACCCGTAATAAAGATATTCCTGTTTTACAAGGTCCGGAATTATGCTGTTGATCAAGTGAGCTCCCAGCGGTGTAGTACAAAGAATAATGATTGCTACGTAAACAATTCCCGATAACGTTCTTTGAATGAGATTTTTGTCCAAGATTTTAAAAATTTATAAGTTGATACTTAATCTTCAAGCAACAGTAAAAACAGTTTGGTGTTGCTATTGGAAGAAGTATCCAGTTTTGACTGAGCTCCGCTAATGGAAGTAAGGTTTTTGATATTTCCGTTTCTTTTAATCTTTCCCATTGCATCATTCAGGTTGTTTACAATCTGTGAAACATTTGCCATAATGATAATCTTATTAGGCAACCTTGAAGAATGGTAGTGAAGAATATTGTTGTGAGAAAGCATGATTCTTCCGTCATAAGCGATAAGATACTCGCAAGTGATGAAACTCGCATCATTATCACTTTTCAGTTCTGCGGTATAAGGAGCTTTCACAACATTTAAAAAATTCTGGAGATCTTTATCCCAACAGAAAACATTGCTGATTCCTTCTATTTTGATGATCTGATGTAAAGTCTGTAAAGCTTCCGCTTCATCTGCGCAGTAATTGAAAAATCCTCCTGAATGAGTAAACAATTGGGCAAATTTGTAGTCAAGATCCGCATTTTTAAGCGAATCTCCTAGCTTTTCCAGACTTGGTTTTTCTTCTTCTTCAGGCTGGTTGGTAAGTTTGCTTACAATCCTCTTGAATAAACTCAACTTATTTATTTTTTAGTCACTTATACAAAAATATAAAATTAATCACATAGAAATCCAAAAACATGCTGATAAATATGAAAAAACCTGACAATTCAAGGACTGTCAGGTTTTTACTTATTTGATTTTAAAGACTTTTAGAGTTGTGTCGGACTTTCAGGTGCCTGAATTTCACTTTCTTCCTCTTTATCTTTAATGATAACTTCTTCATTCGGCTCTTTTGTCGTCGGTATCGTATTCGTCACAGGCTTCTCCGTTAATTCCGGATCCCATGCTCTTTTTCCGAATACTTCTTCCAGATCTTCTCTGAAAATCACTTCTTTTTCTAAAAGTTTATTCGCAAGAGCATCCAGCTTATCCTTATTTTCAGCTAAAATCTGAACAGCCCTCTCATATTGAGCCTCGATAATACCTTTGATTTCAATATCAATTCTCTTCGCGGTTTCTTCAGAATATGGTTTACCAAAACTATATTCAGACTGCCCTGAACTGTCGTAGTAAGAAATATTACCGATATTCGGACTTAATCCATAAATGGTAACCATAGCCTGAGCCCTTTTCGTTACACTTTCAAGATCAGAAAGTGCTCCTGTTGAAATATTGTTGAAGATTACCTGTTCTGCGGCTCTACCTCCTAGTGTTGCACACATTTCGTCAAGCATTTGTTCAGTAGTTGTCAACTGTCTTTCTTCCGGAAGATACCATGCTGCCCCTAAGGAACGTCCTCTCGGAACGATTGTTACTTTTAAGAGCGGTGACGCATGTTCTACCAGCCACGAAATTGTTGCATGCCCCGCTTCATGATAAGCAACTCTTTTCTTTTCAGAAGGTTTGATCGCTTTATTTTTCTTTTCAAGACCTCCGATGATACGGTCTACCGCGTCAAGGAAATCCTGTTTTGTAACGGATGTATGATTATTTCTTGCTGCTATCAGCGCTGCTTCGTTACAAACATTGGCAATATCTGCTCCACTGAAACCAGGAGTTTGTTTTGCTAAGAATTCACGATCTACATTATCATCAAGCTTGATTTTCTTTAAATGCACATCAAAAATCTGTCTTCTTTCATGCAATTCCGGAAGGTCTACATAGATTGAACGGTCAAAACGTCCGGCTCTCATTAATGCTTTATCTAAAATATCAGCTCTGTTGGTTGCCGCCATTACGATAACATTCGTATCGGTTCCGAAACCGTCCATTTCTGTAAGAAGCTGATTAAGCGTATTTTCTCTTTCGTCATTTCCTCCCGAGAAATTATTTTTTCCTCTTGCACGTCCTATGGCGTCAATTTCATCGATGAAGATAATAGCCGGAGATTTAGCTTTCGCCTGAGCAAAAAGATCTCTTACTCTTGAAGCACCAACACCTACAAACATTTCTACGAAATCTGAACCTGAAAGAGAAAAGAAAGGAACTTTAGCTTCTCCCGCTACAGCTTTCGCAAGTAACGTTTTACCAGTTCCCGGAGGCCCTACCAAAAGAACACCTTTAGGGATTTTACCTCCCAGTTTTGTATATTTTTCCGAGTTTTTAAGGAAATCTACAACTTCCTGAACCTCTTCTTTAGCACCTTCCAAACCTGCGACATCTTTGAATGTCACCTGAATTCTTTCTTTTTCGTCAAAAAGTTTGGCTTTAGATTTCCCGATAGAAAAAATCTGTCCTCCCGGGCCTCCCCCACTTCCCATTTTTCTGAAAAGAAGGAAATAAAATAATCCTAGAATCGTGATCCAGATCAAAGCCTGAATAAGAATGCTCATCAACGGGCTTTCTCCTTCTGCATAATCTTTAGATGTTGTGAGCTGCGGATTTTGTTGTTTTAAAGCATCAAATTTTTCCAGAAACAATCTCAGATCTCCATATTTAAGCGTATAATCAGCTTTTGGAGCCATCGAAAGGGCAGAAAAAGGGTTTGCTTTATCGTCTTTTTTTACGGTAGCTGTTTTGGCAGCCTGTGTCAAAAACACGTCAGCCTTCTGGGCCTGTTTATCTATCAAAACTCGCTGGATTTTTCCTGCCTGCATTTCTTTAAAGAAACCGTCTTCATCGATAGATTTTGCATTATTATCCCCTAAAAAATTAGGAATAAAGAATAACAAAAGAGCTATGATCGCAATCGGAAAAAACCAGTTAAATCCTTTATTGTTCATTTATACTTTTTAAAATTTAATATTCATTTTCAATTCTGGTAATGACGGCGTCACCCCAGAGTTCCTCTATATCGTAGTACTCTCGTACCTGCTTCTGGAAAATATGTACAACTACTGAAACGTAGTCTACCAGCACCCACATTGCATTTTCCGTACCCTCTACGTGCCAAGGTCTGTCTTTAAGATCATTTCTCACTTTTTTCTCTACGCTTCCTGCCAACGCAGAAACCTGCGTGTTTGAGTTTCCACTACAAATTATAAAAGTTTCTGCTACTGAATTTTCAATATTAGAAAGATCAAAGATCATGACATCTTCACCTTTTACATCCTGAATAGCTTCTACAATTTTATCTATTAGCGCTTGTTTTTCTACTGTTTTATTCATTAAAAAATACTATAATCTGCAAATTTATTGTTTTTCTTTCACTTTAGCCTTACTTTTACCCCTCGAAAGTCTTAAAGTTTTCTTAAATGAGTCAACTATTCTACCTGAAGGAATGCTCTTCTACTAATGACGAAATTTCAAAGTTTTTACTTTATAAAAATTCGGATTTTACTGCACTTCATACATTCAATCAAACAAAAGGGAGGGGACAGTACGGGAATATCTGGTCATCATCCGCTGAAAAAAATTTAGCCTATACCCTTGCCGTAAATGTGGAAAACACTAAGCTTTCTGATTTTATGTTCAATTATTATACCGCAAACATAATCCGTGATTTTCTTGCCAATTTGACTGAAAACACTGTAAAAATAAAGTGGCCGAATGATATCATCCTTAAAAATAAAAAAATCGTCGGAATTCTGATAGAAAAGAAAAAAATTAATCAGAATAATTATTTCATCATTGGAGCAGGCTTCAATATTCTGCAGGAAAAATTCGATGAAATATCAAATGCAGGCTCGCTTTTAACCCAGACCGGAAGGTATTTTAACCTTAATGAATTGACTATTGACCTGCATGATTTTATGGTGAGAAAATTAAAACAAATTCCATCAGAAAATGAAATTATGGATCATTTCAATGCTAATTTATTCAGGAAAGATGAAATTTCTGTTTTCGAACTGAATGGAAAGCGACAAAATGGCATCATCAAAAATGCAGAAAGGAGCGGAGAAATCCGGATTGATCTCGAAAATGACGGCTTACGATCTTTTTATCACAAAGAAATAAAACTTCTTTACTGATTGGCCCTTTTCAGATATAAGAATAAAGCCAGCGGTGAGAAAACGATATTCGGGAACCACATAGCCAATGCCGGTGACATACTTTTATTTTCCGAAACCACTTTCAAAGCTTCAAAGGAGAATACGAAAACAAATGCAAGAGAGATTCCCAATGCAAGATTGATCCCCAAGCCGCCACGCTTTTTCTGTGATGAAAGGGAAAGTGCCAGAAATGTAAGAATCACGATAGAAACCGGCATAGACGTTCTCTGATAAAGTTCATTTAAATGCGTATTCAGGTTACTGTTTCCTTTTTCGGTTTCTCTTTTGATGAATTTCAGAAGTTCCGGCGTTGTTTTATTCTGTCCTAAAAGTTCATTAGGAAAAAGTTCTTCCGGATCGTGACCATAACTTTTTTTCAGATCAAAACCATTGGCTAATTTTTCCGTATCGTCTTTATTGATCGTCTTTTCGGTGTAGGAATTCAGGACAAAAAGTTTTTTATCCTTATCCCAGGACACATCCGAAGCTTTAAGCTCATAAGTCATCTTCCTATTTTTATCAAATTTCTGATAAACGAACCCTGAACCTCTTTTCTCGCGTTTATTCCAGGAGTTAATAAAAATGTATTCCATCTTGCTCAACTGTGCAGAAACCGGCGCCGTTCCTAATACTTTTTCTTTATTAGTAGCATTGTAGGTATAAGCTTCCAGCTGATTTTTCTGAATATTTGCCCAAGGCAAAACAAAATGATTAATCCCCAAAGATATTATTGCAATAAAAAGAGACGTCAGCAAATAAGGCCGTGCAAACCGATGGAAACTCGCACCACTACTGATAATCGCCACAATCTCAGTATTGTTTGCCATTCTGGAAGTGAAATAAATCACTGAAATAAACACCAAAATGGAAAGGAATGTCATCACAAGATTGACGATCCAGAAAGGATAGAAATGCACCAGAAAATAGGTAACATTCAGTTTCGGGTCAATTGCGGTTGCATTTTCAATTCTTGGGATCTTCTGCTGAACATCGATCACCAGAACGACTATAGACAGCAGTATCAGCATGAAACTAAACGTTCCAAGGTATTTTCTAATGATATATCTGTCTATAATTTTCAGCATTATTCTATTTTTTAATGCGTTTTTAATTTATATTAATTGGAAATGACCACGCCATTTCCGTTAATCATGTAAATTAATAGGATTTCATCCTATCCTGTTTTCAAGTCTTCCCTTCGGGACTTCCCGACTTTATGTTTAATCTTACAACCTCTGACGAAGAACAGGTACCACAGAATTTTTCCACTGATAAAAATCTCCTGCTATGATGTGTTCTCTCGCTACTTTCACCAAATCTAAATAAAATGCTAAGTTATGAATTGAAGCAATTTGTTTCGCCAAATATTCTTTAGAAACAAATAAATGTCTCACATAAGCTTTTGAGTACTCTCTGTCTACGAAACTTGTTCCAAACTCATCGAGGGGCGAAAAGTCTTTTTTCCACTTTTCATTTTTCATATTCATTACGCCCTGCCAGGTGAAAAGCATGGCATTTCTGGCATTTCTTGTCGGCATTACGCAATCCATCATATCTATTCCCAATCCGATGGATTCAAGAATATTCCATGGAGTTCCTACGCCCATTAAATACCTCGGCTTTTCTTTTGGCAAAATATCCGTTACCTCATCGGTAATTCTATACATTTCTTCTTCAGGTTCTCCTACAGAAAGTCCGCCGATAGCATTTCCTTCTGCACCGGCTTCCGCAATTACTTCTGCTGAAATTTTTCTTAAATCTGAATAAGTAGACCCCTGAACAATGGGAAAGAATCTTTGTCTATGACCATATAATTCCGGATTTTTCTCATTCCAGTCGATGCATCTTTTCAGCCAACGGTGCGTCATTTCCATGGAAGATTTCACCTGATTGTATTCGCATGGATAGGCAACACATTCATCAAAAGCCATAAAAATATCTGCTCCGATCTGCCGCTGGATTTCCATAGATTTTTCAGGAGTGAACAAATGAACACTTCCGTCAATATGAGACTTAAATTTCACCCCTTCTTCAGACATTTTTCTCGTTCCTGAGAGTGAAAAAACCTGAAAACCTCCTGAATCGGTAAGAATAGGAAGATCCCAGTTCATAAATTTATGTAAACCTCCTGCTTCCTGCATTGCTTCCATTCCGGGACGAAGGTAGAGGTGGTAAGTATTTCCCAGAATAATCTGAGCTTTTATATCTTCTTTTAACTCCCTTTGGTGAACGGTCTTTACACTTGCTACTGTTCCTACAGGCATAAAGATCGGCGTCTGGATCTTACCGTGATCCGTTGTAAGCTCTCCCGCTCTTGCCTTCCCTTCAGAAGTTTTTTCTATATTAAAAAATTTTTGCATCTTAAAATTATCTCGATAAAACAGGAGGATTCTGAAGATTATTCTCCGTTTTACTTTTTTTATCCTTTACATATTTTTCCGCTTTCGGATCTTTCTTTACCAGTATTTTCTGTGCATCTTCAGCGATTGCCGTCATTTTTTCTTTAACCACATAATACTTGAAACTTTCAATATAGTCAGCTGACTTTACGTTATGTGTTTTAAGAACATATCTTGTTCCTGCTTCCAGATTTGAATTCGGATACATGATCGTCGCCTGATCATTGATTGCCAGGTCGGCCATGATTTCAGCCATTTTGTCTTTTGGGATCAGGTTTTTCGGTTTATCGACATAATCTCCGCAAGAAAACAGGCACACGAGAAGGAAAATGAAGATCAGTTTTTTCATAATCTGTTGATGATAGATTTCCATTTTAGATTTAAAACTCCAAAAACCGCTTCATGAATGATTCCGCCATTCATTTTGCTTTCTCCCAGGATTCTGTTGGTAAAAATAATTGGAACTTCTACAATTTTGAATCCTTTTTTAAAGGCTCTGAATTTCATTTCAATCTGAAATCCATATCCTTTTAATTTCACATTATCCAAGCCAATTTCTTCAAGTACTTTTCTTGAAAAACAGACAAAACCTGCCGTTGTATCATGAATCGGAAGCCCTAACACAAATCTTACATATTTCGAAGCGAAATAAGAAAGCAGCACCCTTCCCATCGGCCAGTTGACCACGTTTACGCCTTTTGAATATCGTGAACCGATGGCCATATCAGCATTCAGACAGGCTTCAAAAAGTTTCGGCAGATCATTGGGGTTGTGCGAGAAATCGGCATCCATTTCAAAAATATAATCGTAATTATTTTCGATTGCCCATTTAAATCCATGGATATAGGCTTTCCCCAGACCATCTTTAACTCTTCTGACGGACAGGTGCAGAAAATGCGGATATTTTTTCTGAAGATCCTTTACCAGATCGGCCGTTCCATCAGGAGATGAATCATCTACAACCAAAACATGAAAGTCATCTTCCAATGCAAAAACTGCGGAAATAATATTTTCAATATTTTCCTTTTCGTTATACGTGGGAATGATGACGAGTTTTTTCATTTCAGTTTGCAAAGATAGTTTATTTAACCTTTTTATTTTATACAAAATAATCTATAATTTTGCAAAAAAATACTCCTTTGCCGATATCACAACATTTTATAAATCATGTAAGAATACCTGAGAACAACGATTGGGTTATTTTTATATTGTTGGCCTGCATCTTTTTATACCTTTTTATGATGAACATCATTGAAAGAGAAGCCAATCTGAGAGACTTTCTGATTCAGAAATATTTTGATGCCAGCAATAATCTCCCGAGTTGGGCGATCACTTCATGTGTGACCGCTCTCACTTTATCCGTACTGATCTCACAGTATATTCCTACTGTTCCGAAATATATTGCAGACATGCAGATTCTGGGATATCAGCTGAATAAATTTGGATTTTGCTTCATTGCCGTTGTCGTTTTTTATATGGTAAAGTCCGGATTGGGATTTTTATTTTTCCAGAGTACCGGCGACGGAAAAAAGTGGACTGTTTTTTATTTTACCTCTACAAAATTTTATTTCATCCTGTCTTTTCTGTTAATAATTTTATGTGTAACCCACTATTATTTCCCAATTGACAGAAATAAAATGTTTTTGTATTATTTTTACTTTTTTTCTTTTGTATTCATTTTCAAGCTTTTTTTCTATTTATTTCACAAGAACAACATCTTACCTGAAAAATGGTATTATAAATTTTTGTATATTTGCACCCTCCAAATTGCACCTCTTTTGTTGCTTTGGAAATTATTGTTTTTTTAATACTGTCAATGATGAGAATAAAGTCTATATTGGTTTCTCAACCAGCGCCAAGTGAGTCGTCTCCGTACCTGGATATTGCAAAGAAGGAAAAGATAAAGATTGATTTCCGTCCTTTCATCCACGTCGAAGGAGTTGACAATAAAGAATTGAGAACACAGAAGATCGATCTTACGCAATATACCGGAATTATTTTCACGAGTAAGAATGCGATTGATCATTACTTCAGATTAGCGGAAGAACTGCGTTTTGCGGTTCCTGACACGATGAGATACATCTGCCAGTCGGAAGCGATCGCCAATTATCTTCAGAAACATATTGTTTACAGAAAAAGAAAGATCAGTTTCGGGGAAAAGAATTTCTCGGATCTTCTTCCTTTATTTAAAAAATTTCCGACAGAAAAATACCTTTTGCCTTCATCGGATGTTCTGAGTCCTGATATTGTAAAAACAATGGAAGCTTCTAATGTAGACTGGAAAAGAGCCATCATGTACAGAACGGTATGCAGTGATCTTACGGATATTAATGTGAAGGATTACGACATGCTGATATTCTTCAGCCCACAGGGAATCAAATCTTTACAGCAGAATTTCCCGGATTTCAAACAGGAAGATACAAAAATCGGTGTTTTCGGAACGACAACTTTAGCAGCAGCGGAAGAAGCCGGACTGAAAGTAGATCTAATGGCACCTACGAAGGAAACGCCTTCTATGACCATGGCACTGGAAAAATACGTTAAAACGCTTCACAAGTAAGCTTTAATATAAAAATAAAGCAACCGTCTTTTCATAAAGGAAAGATGGTTTTTTTTTAACTAAATTTGAACAAGAATTAATATTGAATGGAAGCTCCAAAGGCAAAAAAAATAGAAAAAGTACTTGAAATACACGGTGATAAAAGAGTTGACAGTTATTTCTGGCTCAACGAAAGAGAAAATCCAGAGGTCATAAAATATCTTGAAGAAGAAAACGCGTTTGCAGATTTCATCATGAAAGATACGGAATCGTTTCAGGAAGAGCTTTTCGAAGAGATGAAAGCCCGCTACAAAAAAGATGACGAATCTTTACCGTATTTCTTCAACGGATATTGGTACATCGTACGCTATGAGGAAGGAAAAGAATATCCTATTTTCTGCAGAAAGCAACAAAGTCTAGATCGTCAGGAAGAAATCATTCTTGATGTGAATATTTTGGCAGAAGGACAGGAATATTTCGAAGTGGGAAGTGTCGCTGTTTCTCCGAATAATGAACTTGCTTCTTTCTCTTCCGATAATGTAAGCCGTAGAATTTATACCATCAATTTTAAAAATTTAAAAACAGGGGAAATCCTTCCTGATAAAATTGAAAATACCACCGGAAAAGCGGTTTGGGCAAATGATAATGAACACGCCTTCTACATCCGTAAAGATGAAAGTCTGAGAGCTTTTCAGGTTTACAGACACAAATTGGGAACCGATCCGTCGGAAGATGTCTTAATTTTCCATGAAAAGGATGATACTTTTGATGTGAATGTTTTTAAGACAAAATCTTTAGAATACATCTTCATTGCAAGTTCAAGCACAATCTCCGATGAACACAGGTTTATTCCTTCTGATAATGTTTTTGCAGACTGGACGATTATTCAACCGAGAATTGACGATCTGGAATATTCTGTAGAACATTACGAAGATGAGTTTTACATCATTACCAATGCCGATGATGCTTTTAATTTTAAAATTGTAAAAACAAAAATCGACAATTGCGGAATGGAAAACTGGGTTGATGTAATCCCCCACCGTCCCGAAGTTTTGCTGGAAGGTTTTGAGATTTTTAAAAATTATCTGGTTCTCGAAGAACGAGAGCAAGGTTTATTACAGATAAAAATCATTGACGAAAAAACGCAGGAATCTCATTATCTGCCTTTCTCGGATCCTACTTATACCACTTATATTGGTGTAAATCTTGAATTCGACACGGAAGTTTTGCGTTATGGCTACACTTCTTTAACACAGCCAAGCTCGACCTACGAATATAACATGAAGGAAAAAACCACAAAACTTCTGAAACAACAGGAAGTTTTGGGAGGAAATTTTTTCCCTGAAAACTATATTTCCGAAAGAATTTGGGCAAATTCCAGAGATGGAAATACCAAAATTCCAATTTCACTGGTTTATCATAAGGACACGAAAAAATCTGCAGACACCCCATTACTTTTGTATGGTTATGGAAGTTACGGACATACGGTAGATGCAAGTTTCTCTAATGTAAGATTATCGATTCTGGACAGAGGTTTTATCTATGCCATCGCACATATCCGTGGTGGTGAATATCTGGGACGAGAATGGTATGAAGACGGAAAAATGCTGTTTAAGAAAAATACATTCTTTGATTTTATTGATGCCGGTAAATTTTTGATTAAAGAAAATTACACCTCTTCAAAACATTTGTACGCAATGGGTGGAAGCGCGGGCGGGTTATTGGTAGGAGCTGTGATGAACTACGAACCCACTTTATTCAACGGGATTGTAGCGCAGGTACCTTTTGTAGATGTTGTGACAACAATGCTGGACGAAACCATCCCTTTAACCACCGGAGAATACGACGAATGGGGAAATCCTAATGATAAAGAATATTATCACTACATGAAAGAATATTCGCCGTACGATAATGTGGAAGCCAAAGATTACCCTAATATACTGATTACAACAGGATTACACGACTCCCAGGTTCAGTATTGGGAACCGGCAAAGTGGACTGCAAAATTGAGAGAATTGAAAACGGACAACAATATTCTCATTTTCAAAACAGACATGAGCGCGGGGCATGGCGGTGCGAGCGGAAGGTTTGAATCATTGAAGGAAGATGCATTGGAATATGCGTTTTTATTAAAATTAGAAAACAAAAGAAATGATTAACGAAGGAGAATACTGGCAGAAAATACAACAATTTTTCATTGAAAATTTTGATACGGAAAAAGATGCTCCCATAGAAACCTACCTTTTTTTAATCGGTCTTCAGGAACTGGGCAGTGGTCAGCAGAAATATACAAAAGACGACAAGGTAAATTTAATCCATATCGCAGTATGCAGACTGCTGGAACCTTTCGGATATTATAAATTTTCGCATTACGACGACGACGGATATCCGCATTTTGAAAAACTGGAAGAGCTTCCGGAACTGAAGCCAAATGAACAGCAACTTTTAATGAAAAAGGCGATCATTCAGTATTTTCAGGATGAGGAATTACTTTGAGAATTAAACATCGATCGTTAAATATTAAATTATCACAAAAATGGAGAGTACTATTACTTTCCATTTTTTAGCACTAACGTTTTATTTTAAAAATAAAAGCTCGATTAATTTTTGATTAAAAATTAAATCCATTTGTTAAAAAATATGATTAGACTAATTTATACAAATCCGCTTTTTTATTTATTGGACAGCCTTTTTACACAACAGGCAGTTAATAATTTATAAATAAATGTTAAAAAACTGCTTTTTAAGAAAAATTATACAATTTTATGGCTCGTTTTTTGTTTATGAAGTCATAAAATATTTAATTTTAACATTCTATTTTTTAAACTGAAATAAATAATGAATAATAAATTCATCCCAATAATATCAGTGTTTATGACGATCTCACTGATTGTCTTCGTTACGCTGCAGTTTTATTGGCTGAAACGTTATTACGGTGCGTTGGATCAGGATTTCTCCTCTAAAGTGTATTCTGCGCTGGAAAACACATCAAAAATCGTTGGTGAGGCGGAAGTCGACAAATACCTGAATGTTGAAAACAAGGATTTCCGCAACAGCATTCTTGCCAGTGGCAGCCAACCTTCTTTAACTACGATACAGCAGGTAGAAGATTCAGGAACGCAGAGACAGATTGTCTATTCAAAAAGTATTATTGAGAAAAATCAGCTTCCCATTTCCGCAAAAGGAGATTCGCTGAAACTGACTACATTATACTCTGACGAAGCAGCTTACAAAATAAAAAGAGATACCACCAATCGTGAACTTCTGACGACGGATATCAACCGTGACATCGAAAACGGTGATTATGCCATGAAGGAATTTGTGAAAGTCAACGGAAATAATCTGCCTATCACCAAAAGAGTAGACGAAAAAGTTCTTGATTCTGTAATCACAAAAGAACTGAGAATCAGAGGCATCTCAGCAACTTTCGGATATGGAATTACCGATAAAAACAACAAACTGACAAGCGTCGTTAATAATTTATATAAAGAAAAGAAAGACAACAATACCTACAGCTATCCGCTTTTTACAGATTCAAAAGAAAGAACACTTTATACACTGGCCTTGGTTTTTCCTAAAAAAGAATATTCTCTGGCGATGAACAACTGGCCGATGCTTTTGGGAACTTTCCTTTCCCTGCTTACGATATTGGGAATTTATATTATTTCCATTAATTATATGATGAGACAGAAAAAGATGGCCGAAGTAAAGACAGACTTCATCAACAATATGTCCCACGAGTTTAAGACTCCGCTTGCCACCATCTCCGTAGCAACAGATTCTTTGGCGAATGATAAAATTGCAACAAATCCAGACAAAGTAAAATACTATTCCGAGCTGATAAAACAGGAAAACCTGAGAATGAAAAAGCAGGTGGAAAATGTATTAAATATGTCGAAACTGGAACGAAACGAAGTAAAATTATTTTTAAAAGAAACCAATGTAAGGGAATTAATCAGAAAGACCACAGAATCCTTCAATCTCATCGTACAGCAAAGAAACGGAAGCCTTAAGCAGGAATTCAATGCAACGGAATACAACTTTAAAATTGACGAATTTCACATTTCGAATATGCTGGTGAACCTTCTGGATAATGCCAACAAATATTCTCCTGAAACTCCTGAAATCAGTATAAAAACAAGAAATGAAGGACACCTGTACGTCATTGAAGTTTCTGATAAAGGAATGGGAATGGAAACACAGAATAAAACGAAAATTTTTGAGAAATTCTTCAGGGAAGAAACCGGAAATATCCATAATGTAAAAGGCCAGGGATTAGGGCTTTCTTATGTGAAAAAAATTGTAGAACTACATAAAGGACAGATTTTGGTAGACTCCCATAAAGGAAAAGGAAGCACATTTACCATAAAGCTGCCGATGAGCTAAATTAAAAATCAAACCAATAAACAAAATATAGGAAGAAAAGAGTGATATAATCATTCTTATTATTAAAATTTTAATTCTAAATTATTAAAATTATGAGCAACAGAATATTATTAGTAGAAGACGATCAGAGTTTCGGGGCAGTATTAAAGGATTATTTAACCATAAATAATTTTGAAGTTACACTTGCCATGGATGGCGAACAGGGATTAAAGGAGTTTACGGAGAATGAATTCGACATCTGTATTTTCGACGTGATGATGCCAAAGAAAGATGGATTTTCATTAGCTGAAGACGTAAAAAAGATTGATAAAAATACACCGATCATTTTTCTTACCGCCAGAAATATGAGAGAAGATATCCTGAAAGGTTATCAGCTGGGCGCGGATGACTACATAACAAAACCTTTCGATACAGAGCTACTTTTATACAAAATAAAAGCAATTCTCCAGAGAAGTTCTACGTTGGAAAATGAGGAGCAGGAACAGTTCAAAATCAGCAATATTTTCTTTGATTCTATGTTGAGACAACTGAGAGTCGGTGACAACGAATATAAACTTTCGCCTAAAGAAAACGAACTGCTGAAACTTCTTTGCATTCACAGAAACGATTTCATGCCGAGAGACTTAGCATTGCGAAAAATCTGGAAAAAAGAAAACTACTTTACGGCAAGAAGTATGGATGTATATATCGCAAAACTCCGTAAATTATTGAAAGATGACGAAGGATTGGAAATCATCAATGTTCACGGTGAAGGATTCAGACTTTTAGTTAAAAATTAATTATAAAAATCCCTATTAAATATAAAATTAGCAAAGCAATTAAAAATGTTTTGCTAATTTTGTTTTATATGAAGAATACATTATTTGGCATACTTGCGATTTCCATATTGACGATTTCTTGCAAAAAAGATGAAAGAGCAACCTACTTAAAAGAAGAAGCAGGTGTTCAGCAGCCAGTTGCGGTAAATCAAACACCCAAGCCGTCCCTTCTGGATCAGGCAGGAGTTCAGTCGGTAACACCGAATGCTCAGCCAACAGCAGTTACACCACCGGGAATGAATCCGCCTCACGGACAGCCCGGACATAGATGTGACATTCCTGTGGGACAGCCTTTAAGCAGTAAACCCGTTTCAACACAACAAAATCCGAATCCATCAGCAAATCAGACCCAGCCCATTCAGATTGATCCTAATTCTTTACAACCGGGAAAATTCTCTGTAGATAATACCGGAAAAACTAAGAATATAAAAACACCTAAAGGAATGAACCCTCCCCATGGCGAACCCGGTCACCGATGCGACATTCCCGTTGGGCAGCCACTGAACAGCAAGCCGGCTCCGGCTGCACAACCGACGCAGGTTATTGCCCAAAACACACCTGCCCCAAATCCGACTCCGGCTCCGACAGGACCTAAGCCAGCCTTAAATCCGTCTCATGGTGAACCCTGGCATAATTGTGGCGTAAAAGTTGGTGAACCTTTACCATAATTTTTGTATTTTTGCAACAATGAAATTAGTTCAGATCATAACAATTATTTTCTGCTTGGGAATTTTTCTTATTCCTAAGGATAATTTTTATGCTCAGAACATGCAGGAATCATGCTGCAAGAAAAGCTCCGGAAGTGACTGCTGCAAAAAACAGCACAAAGAAAACTCAAAAGAGAATCATCACAAAAAGCAAAAAAAATCTTGCAATGACGACTGCTGTTCATCTTGCGCTACCTGCTACAGCTTTATAGAAACTCCTTTTTCCAAAGGTTTTAAAATGGATATTTCCTATTATAAAGCCAACAAAAATCTACAATTCCAGTATTCGGATCCTTATATTTTTGATCGTTTAAAAGAAATCTGGCAACCGCCGAAAATAGGTTAATTTAAAAGAATTGCAACAATGTACCAGTTTATCAATCTACCAATGACTGTTAAATTATTACATTGTTAAATTGTTACATTAATTAAATTAATCTAAATTTTAAACAAAATGAAATTATATATTTCCAAGGTTATTCTTGGTATATTCTTACTATTTACACCATTTATATTTGCGCAGAATCTTACTCAGAACCAATTTAAAGTAAAAGGAAATTGCGAACTGTGCAAAGAACGAATCGAAACTACTGCGAAAAAAGCTGGCGCTAAAAAAGCAGATTATTCTATTGACTCACAGACTTTAACATTAGAAACTGAAGGCGTTATTTCTACAGATGATATATTAAAAGAAATCGCAAAAGCGGGGCATGACAGTGAGAAATTTAAAGCCTCCGAGAATGATTATAATGCCCTTCCCGCCTGCTGTCATTACGACAGAGATCAAGTATTTGCCAATGAAGGTCATCATATCCATTCAAAAAAAGAGAATGAATTTTATGTGAAGGGAAATTGTGAATCCTGTAAGGCAAGAATCGAAAAAGCAGCAAAAGATGCCGGAGCAGACCTTGCAGAATGGGACGCTGAAAAACAGACCGTCATATTAAATTTTGATGCGCGAAAAACTTCAGCTGATAAAATTTTAAAGAAAATCGCTGATGTAGGACATGACAATGAAAAGTACAAATCCAGCGACAGTACTTATAAAAATTTGCCTTCCTGCTGTCTTTACGACAGAGAAATCCCATTTGGTGAAGCAAATCCGAAAGTTCATTTAGAAGAAAATGGTCAATCGGAACATACAAAAAATGGAATTATCAACACAGAAAATCAAAATGAAAAAGCCATTGAAGGCGTTACAATAACGGGCGGAAAGGCATCAACTTCACTCAGTAAAAAAGAAGCAGGATTAATTTTCAATATTGATAAAAAAGAACTACTCAAAGCGGCCTGCTGTAATTTATCCGAAAGCTTTGAAACCAATGCCACGGTAGATGTTTCTTTCAGTAATGCAGTAACAGGTACCAAGCAGCTAAAAATGTTAGGTTTAGACCAGAAATACACAAGCTTAACAAAAGAACTTCTGCCTGAAGTAAGAGGTTTGGCATCTGCTTACGGATTAAGTTTTATTCCCGGAAGATGGATCGAAAGCATTCAGCTCACCAAAGGCGGAAGCACTGTGACGAACGGCTACGAAAGTATTACAGGGCAAATTAATACAGAATTATTAAAAAATTCAGAAAAACCTGAAACATCGCTCAATCTTTTTGCAGATTTCAACGGAAGAACGGAAGCTAATATCACCAGTGTCTCTAAAATCGATGACAAATGGTCGCAGACGTTTCTTCTTCACGGTAACGGAACTTTTGGGGATACAGATATGAATAATGACGGCTTTTTGGACAGGCCGAAAGGCACACAACTGAATGCGGCTTATTTACTCAATTATAATGATCTTGAAAAATCGGGATTCGGATCTCATTTCGGAATCAACTTTATCAAAGATGAAAGAACAGCAGGCCAGGCAGGATTTGATAAAAAAATTCCGCAGAATCAACAGTCACTATACGGTGTAGGGATTGATATTTCACGATTTCAGGTTTGGAATAAAACAGGATACGTTTTTAAAGGAAAACCTTACCAAAGCTTAGGCTGGATGAACCAGTACACTTTTCATCAGCAGGACAGTTTCTTCGGTCTTAGAAATTATTCCGGAAAGCAGCAAACCTATTATTCAAATTTAATTTTTGAAAGTATTTTAGGCAATACCAATCACAAGTACAAAGCAGGAGCGAGTTTCATGTATGACGGTTACGACGAAACTTATTTAACCGGAAATTTTAAAAGAAATGAAATTGTTCCGGGAGCTTTCGCAGAATACACTTTAACGGGCTTAAAATATACTTTGGTAGCAGGTGCAAGAGTTGACTTTCACAATCTGGCAGGAACCCAATTTACGCCAAGGTTAAATTTTAAATACGACATCACTCCTCAGACCATTGTAAGACTTTCTGCCGGAAGAGGCTTCAGAACAGCGAATGTTTTTGCAGAAAGTCAGCAATATTTTGCTTCCAACAGGAATATTCAGATTCTTGAAAATGGAGGAAATATTTACGGATTAAGACCGGAAATCGCATGGAATTATGGGGCAAGCCTGCAACAGGAATTTAAACTTTTCGGAAGAAAATCGACCATTGTAGCCGATTTTTTCAGAACAGATTTTCAGGATCAGGTGATGGTAGACCTGGACCGCTCGCCTCAGCAACTGACGTTCTATAATTTAGACGGAAAATCATTTGCCAATTCTTTTCAGACGCAGTTGGATTTTACTCCTTTCAGAAATTTCGACGTAAGGCTGGCGTACAAATATTATGATGTACAGGCTGATTATCTTAACGGAAGAAGAGAAGTTCCCTTCATGGCCAAACACAGAGGTTTCGTAAATGTAGCTTATTCTACAAACAAAAATAATAATGGTGGTTTCTGGAGTTTTGATACGACTTTAAATTTAGTTGGAAAACAAAGGCTACCGGACACATCAGCAAATCCTGACGCATTTCAATTACCTACATATTCGCCATCTTATGCTGTTTTAAATGCTCAGATTTCGAGAAATTTCAACAAAAAAATCAGAGCTTATCTGGGTGGTGAGAATCTAACTTCCTATTATCAGAAAAATGCAATTGTTGACGTAAAAAATCCTTTCGGAAATTATTTTGACGGCGGAATGGTTTACGCTCCGATTATGAAAGCTAATTTTTATGTCGGACTGGATGTGACGTTCTAAGTTTTAGGGTTTGAGAGTTGTAGATTTTGAGTTATTTTCAAATTAACACAAGCATGGTTTTAATAATTTACTCATTAAAATCATGCTTTTTTGTATATTTATCATAAAGTAAATTTATGTCACAGTCACTTATTTTTGAAGATCATTACAAGAAGCTCGGTATAGAAAATCTTTCTGAAAATCTTCTTGATGCCTTCAACGGAAATAAGTTTCGTTATGATATCAAAGTTTTATATATTCCATCCGGTTCTGAGATTGCTGTAGACTTTAATCATTTTAAAACGGCAAAACCAAGTCTTTTTTTCCTGACCAATCAGCACATAAAAATTTCAAAAACTAAAGAAAATGCAACTTTGCTTTTCTATAACCGTGATTTTTACTGTATCCAGATTCATGATAAGGAAGTTGCGTGTGATGGTCTTCTTTTCCATAATGTTTTTGAAATCCCTTTTGTAGAGCTTGAGGAAAGCGAAGACTTCATTATTAAAAATTTATTTCAGAGCATTAAAGATGAACTTGAATGGAAAGATTCTTCTGCAGAAGAAATGATCAGAACGTACGTAAAACAGATCATTATACGTGCTACAAGAAACTGGAAAAAACAGAATCTTGATAATGATATCTTGAAAATTCCAAATAATGAAATTGATATTTTCCGGGACTTCAGCAGATATCTGGAAATTCATTTCAGAGAAAAACACAATGTTTCAGAGTATGCAGATCTTCTTCATATGGCTCCTAAGACATTGGCTCATAGATTTAAAAGCTTACATCTTGAATCTCCCAATCAATTGATCATCAACAGAATTCTATTGGAAGCAAAAAGACTTCTTATTTACACGGATAAACCTGTTAAAGAAATTGCTTATGATCTGGGATATGATGATCCGGCCTATTTTAATCGTCTTTTTACCAACAAAACCGGAAGCACGCCTACAAATTTTAAGAAAAATTACATTCCGGGAAAAAAGTACAACATTTAGTTCATTTTATGTATTTATTTGGAATGCTATCTGATATATCTTTGTAACATCAAACAAACAATATTAACAAAAAAATTAAAGTATTATGAGACGTAACGCAACAGCCGTTTGGAACGGTAACATCAAAGAAGGAAAGGGACATCTGACTACACAAAGTACTACATTAAACCAGACTCAGTATTCATTCAACAGCCGATTCGCGGATGGCGTAGGAACAAATCCTGAAGAATTACTGGCTGCAGCACACGCAGGATGCTTTACCATGAAATTGAGCGCTGAACTTTCTCAGGCAGGTTTTACTCCAGAAGAACTAACGACAAAATCAGTTATCACTTTAGATCCGAACATCGGAAAAATTACAAAATCTGAACTGACTTTAACCGCTAAAGTTCCCGGAATTTCGGAAGAAGAATTCCAAAAATATGCTAAAATCGCCGAAGAAGGATGCCCGGTAAGTGCTGCGTTTAACTTTGAGATTACTCTAGAGGCTACTTTGGAGAACTAAAACTATAAAGTTTAAATCATTAGTAGGAACGGGCTTTTAGCCCGTTTTTTTTTCATTTAAAATCAATCAGATTGGCTTTAGCCGAAACCTAAAAATCATTTCATTACATTTAATGGCACATGCTTATAAATTAAAACCATGTTTAATCTTTAATCAAAATATACCGATTGGTATATTTTATGTATATTTGTTTCCTAGTTTATTAAAAAATGTCAAAAGCAGAAAAGACGAAGCAATTTATCATTGAGAAAACAGCATCTTTGTTCAATACCAAGGGGTATATTTCTACGACATTATCAGACATTACGGAAGTCACAGGATTAACGAAAGGCAGTATTTACGGAAACTTTGAGAATAAGGACGAAGTCGCCCTTGAAGTGTACAAGTACAATGCAAGATTATTAAAGCAAAACATGTCGCGTTCTTTCAGTGAAGAATTTCCTACTGCCATTGATAAGCTGCAGGCTTTTGTTTCATTTTACAGGAAAAACTGGCAACCGGTATTTATCAATGGAGGATGTCCTTTGATGAACGCCGCAACCGAAGCTGATGATACTTTCCCTGACCTAAAAAATCAAGTTAAAAAGTCTTTTGAAGAATGGATGATCAAAATTTCAGAAGTCATTACACAAGGACAAAAAGCTGAAGAGTTAAATGAAAATGCTGATGCCAAAGAATACGCTTCACTATTTGTCATGTTGATTGAGGGAGGCATTTTGCTTTCTAAAACAACCGGAGAAGAAAAATTTCTCAATCAGGCTTTAGACAGAATTCTTAATATTATTAATAACGAACTAATCAAACACCCATCATAAACTTCATTTTATGGAAACAAAAAGAGTGGCCATCGTAGGATACAACAGAATCCCGTTTGCCAGAATGAATACAGCTTACGCAGACAAAGGAAATCAGGATCTATTGCTTCCTGCTTTGAATGGTTTGATTGACCGTTACAACCTTAAAGGAAAACTTTTAGGAGAAGTTGCGGGAGGTGCAACGATCAAGCATATTTCCGAGAGCAATCTCATCAGAGAAACTGTTATGAATACGGATCTTGATCCTGCAACTCCGGCTTGTGATCTACAGCAGGCTTGTGATACAGGTATTGAAGCGGCCGTTTATATCGGAAACAAAATCGCTTTAGGTCAGATTGAAAGTGGAATTGCATGTGGTGTTGAGGCGATGAGCAACATACCGTTTGAAACGTCTTTAAATTTAAGAAAAGCTTTATTAAAAGCCAATAAAGAAAAATCTGTCTTTGGAAAAGTAAAACAACTATTAACTCCGCAATTAAAAGACTGGATGCCGATTCCATACAAAGGTCAGGAACCTAAAACAGGTCTGGTGATGGGCGGTCATACAGAAATTACTGCAAAGTATTATGGAATATCCCGTGAAGAACAGGACGAACTGGCATTTAAAAGTCATCGAAATATGGCAAAAGCTTATGATGAAGGATTTTTTGACGATATGATATCGCCTGCTTTCGGACTGGACAAAGACAATAATCTTCGTCGTGATACAAGTTTAGAAAAATTAGCTACTTTAAAACCAGCTTTTGACAGACAAAACGGCACATTGACAGCCGGAAATTCAACACCTTTTACGGATGGCGCTTCAGCAGTTCTGCTGGCGAGTGAAGATTGGGCAAAAGAAAATAATTTACCGATTTTGGCGTATATCACTTTCTCGGAAGTGGCGGGCATCGAATATGTTGAAAATAAACAGAATTTGTTATTGGCTCCGGTTTTCGCAGCTGAAAGAATGCTGAAAAAAGCAGGTATGAACCTTGAAGATTTTGACTATTACGAAATTCATGAAGCATTTGCCGCACAGGTTTTAGCTACCTTAAAAATCTGGGAAAATAATGATCTGGCAAAAAAATTCGGGCTGGAAAAAGCATTAGGAAAAATTGACCGCAATAAATTGAATGTAAAAGGCGGAAGCTTAGCAGCAGCACATCCTTTTGCAGCTACTGGCGGCAGAATTATCGGAACATTAGCCAAACTGCTAAATGAAAAAGGAAGCGGAAAAGGATTTATTTCCATCTGCGCTGCACGCGGTCAGGGTGTTACAATGATTTTAGAAAAATAAAAATGATATGGACAGATTAGCACAATTACAGCAATTCATCGGAAAGGAGTTTACCCAATCCCCATCTCCGTTTATGAGGTGGCTCAACCCGGTTATACTTTCTGCAAAGGAAGGACAGGTGGAATTTCAGTATAAAGTAAGAGCAGAATGGCTGAACCCTGTCGGAAATCTCCACGGCGGCATAACCGCAGCCATTGTAGACGATATAATAGGAGCTACTATGTTTTCTTTAAATGAAACTTCTTTCATCACCACAATCAATAATGTCATTGATTATTTTTCAACTGCAAAAGAAAATGATAATATTGTAGCAGAAACAAAAATTATTAAAAGAGGTAAACAATTTGTAAATGCACAATGCGAGATATGGAACGAAGACAAAACTCGCCTGATTGCAAGAGGAACCTCTAATTTATTCAAAATCAACAACTAAATGAAAAGAGTGGTCATTACAGGTCTCGGCGCTGTAACTCCCTTGGGAAACAATGTCGAAGAATTCTGGAAAAACAGCATCAACGGGGTAAGCGGAGCAAATAAAATAACTCATTTTGACACGGAAAAATTTAAAGTGCATTTTGCCTGTGAAGTGAAAAATTTTGATCCTAAAGTTCATTTAACCCAAAATGAAATCAAAAGAAGCGATCTTTTTTCACAGTATGCGATGTATTCAACTGCTGAAGCCCTGAAGGATTCAGGTCTTGAACTGGAAAATATGGATCCTTTCGACACCGGTGTTATCTGGGGAACCGGACAAGGCGGAATGTGGACTTTCGAGAGCGAAGTGATGGAATTTACAAAAGGAGACGGAACTCCAAGATTTAATCCTTTTTTTGTTCCAAAATTCATTGCCAATATGGCTTCGGGAATGATCTCCATGAAATTCGGGCTTCAGGGAATCAACTATACAACAATCTCTGCTTGTGCGACAGGAAATACGGCATTAATGGATGCGTTTAATTATATCAGACTCGGGAAAGCAAAAGTTATTGTGAGTGGAGGTTCTGAAGCTGCCATCACGCCGGCATCCATAGGAGGGTTTTCGATTATGAAAGCCATGTCTACAAGAAATGATGACTTTGCCACCGCAAGCCGTCCGTATGATGCAGACAGAGACGGTTTTGTCATGGGAGAAGGCGCAGGATCATTAATCCTGGAAGAATATGAACACGCTAAAGCAAGAGGAGCAAAAATCTACGCAGAACTTGTAGGAGCCGCAATGACAGCAGATGCCTATCATATGACAGCACCTCATCCCGATGGTGTCGGAGCCATAAAAGCCATGCAACTGGCGTTAAAGGAAGCACAGATTAATATGGAAGACATTGACTATATTAATCCTCATGCAACTTCCACTCCGATGGGAGATCTTGTAGAGCTGAATGGTATTAATAAATTATTTAAGGGAAGTAAAAACCTCGATATCAGTGCTACGAAATCGATGACAGGCCACTTATTGGGTGCTGCCGGAGCTGCGGAAGCAATTCTTTCCATTAAAGCTATTGAAAACGGAATTATACCTCCAACGATCAATCTTCACTGCATTGATGAAAATATCCCGAAAGATCTCAATATCGTTTTTGGAGAAGCTAAAGAGAAGAATATCAATTACGCTTTAAGTAATGCTTTTGGTTTTGGAGGGCATAATGCTACGGTGATTTTCAAGAAGTTTTCTTAATTATTAATCAGCTTAAATGATATATTTTAAATCTTATTCCCTGTGTTTTTAAAACGCAGGGATTTTTATATAGAAGTTTTTTGTAAGTTAGCCCGCAATTAAAGTAAAATAATCGCAAGAACCAGCTGTAATCTTGAAGAGGCAAAAAACAAAATGACAGAATACCTGCAAAAATTTTAACGAAAAAAGCAGTCAAAAATGACTGCTTTTTATAAATCAATTAAAAAATAATTCTACTTAGGATCCGGAATAAAAAAACTTTCTCCATTATCAGCAACCGGAATATAAAGTCTTTCCCATTTTTCTCCTTCTTCCAACTCCCAGCTGTGCCCTTTTCCTTCTACATCTTCAGCCAAAAGAATAATTCCGGGTTTGATAATAAATGTTGAACCATCACTTACCTTAAATCTTATTTTTCCTTTTAAAGTAACGACAAACTGTTTTCTTGGTGCTGCATGTTCAGCTTTTTCCCATTCTTCAATTGTATTGCTGATCCAGAAAGAAGTGGTATGTATTGGTTTTAAAACAGGAATTTTACCTTTTTCAAAAAAACAGCTTCCATCAGGACTATTTATTAGTCTTATCGCTTCAATAAATTCCGGATTCTGTTCCATTTTAAACTTATGCTTTCAACCATTCTGATTTAGAAAGATAGTTTTGATCGGGATAATAAATAAAAAGAAGGTTTCTTCCTTTTATTGTATTAATGATCGGCTGTGTGAGATCTCTCGGTACAGCCGGGCAACCCCAGCTTCTTCCTATTCTTTTGTGCATGGCTGCAAATTCATCGCTTACATAGTCGGCGCCATGCATTACGATTGCTCTTCTGTAGGCAGCATCATTAAAGCCTTTATCCATTCCCAGTAACTTCAGGGAATATCCGTTGTCCCCGTTATACGTTGCGTCCGTAATATAAAAACCTAAGCTGCTCTGAAGCGAACTTTCGGTATTGGAAAAATTTGTAGCAAATTCTTCCCCGGTATTTTTTCCGTGTGCCACCAATGAGTTGAACAATACTTTTCGCTCATTCATGTCAATTACCCAAAGTCTTTTCGTATTTGAAGACATAGAAAAGTCGCAAACCGTAAGTAAGTGCGACTCCTGATTAAGCAAACCAGCTTTCTTCAAATTCTCAAAACCAGTTAAGGCTTTGAAGAAAACTTCTTCGTTAAGTTCATGTCCTTGTTCAAATGCGATAGACTTGTATAATTCTGCTGCTGAGGATGAAGTATTTTCCGTGGTCTTCACCGATTTTATATCGGTTGGTCTTTCAATCTTTTTTGTACTGATTTCATTCTTTGCCATTTCCTTTCGGGGCGACAGATAGAACGAAGTAGTAACCATGTAAACAATACTTAATAAGCTATACAATCCTTTCATTCAATATTATGTTAAATCCAATTCAGTCAGCAAATGTATAAAAACATAGCGATCTGAAAGAATAACTCCACAAAATTTAACGCAAATTTAAGAAACTTTAACTTCCTGATTCTGTGAATAAAACAGCTTATTTTTCATTATCCTGAACAAATTCCAGGCTCACGGAATTCATACAATACCGCAATCCTGTAGGCCTCGGCCCGTCATCAAAAACATGACCTAAATGAGAATCACATCTTTTACAAAGCACCTCTACCCTGTCCATCCCATATGCCAAATCTCTTTTGTAATAAACGCCATCCTTATCGGCTTCAAAGAAACTCGGCCAGCCACAGCTGCTCGAAAATTTAGAATCGGAACGGAACAGATGGTTCCCACAAACAGCACAGTAATATTCACCCAACTCATCGAATTCATTGTATTTCCCGGTAAATGCTCTTTCTGTAGCAGCTTCTCTCGCCACAGCATAAAGATCAGAAGAAAGTATTGTTTTCCATTCATTATTAGAAATATTCAATGGTGTCTTGTCTGTTCTCGAATAGTATGGATTGTTTTTTGCTTCGTTTTCCATGAAAATTATTTTAGTATTTTAAATAAAAGGTTTAAAATTAACTACAAAAGATTAATATAGATTAAAAATTGATATTTTTAAATATTCTATAACATCTGAATCTTTGTTGTGAACTACATCACAACCAAATTTACTAAATTTGAGAATATGAATGATGAGGCAAAAAGAAAACAGTTAAGGAAATATAAAGCGTTTGCCACAGGATTATTTCTGTTGATGGCAGTGGTTTTTATTGCTACTTCTCTTTTACAGAAAAACATCGATTCACATTGGATAGGCTATGTTCGCGCATTCTCTGAAGCAGCAATGGTAGGCGCTTTGGCAGACTGGTTTGCCGTTACCGCTCTTTTTCGCCATCCTCTCGGGCTGCCTATCCCGCACACCAACCTTATTGAAAACAGTAAACAGCGACTGGGTGACAATCTCGGGAGTTTTGTGGTGAGCAATTTTCTTTCTCCTCAAAACATCAGACCTTATATACAAAAACTGAAAATCTCGGGATTTTTGGGAGAATGGCTGGGCAAAGAGAAAAATCAGGAAGTTCTGATTAAAAATCTTTCAGATATTGTTCTGGATATTTTAAATAAACTTGATGATTCTGCAGTGAGCCATTTTATCAGCAAAAAGGTTCAGGAAATGACCGATGATATCAAACTCAACAAAATCGTCGGAAACGGAATCGGCTATATTATCGAGAAAAATGATCATCAGAGAATGGTAACGAATCTGTCTTCACAAATCAAAAATTATATTATTGAGAATGACGAAATGATCAAAGAACGTGTGAAAAAAGGAAGTTACACATTCATACCATCATTTGTCGACAATAAGATTGCGGATAAAATCGCTGTTGGGCTCTCAGATTTTTTCAGAGAAATCGAAGAAGATCCTCAGCACGAAATCAGAACATTGATCACTCAAAAAATTCATGAATTTTCGGTTGATTTAAAGGAAGATCCAAAATGGGATGAAGAATTCACCAGCATTAAAAACGATCTTTTAAAAGGCAATAAACTGGAAGAATATTCAAATGACATCTGGGTTTCTATTAAAAATACTTTAAAAAATGAATTGCAGGAAGAACAGTCTACATTAAAAATTTATCTGTCCAGAAACCTGAATGAATTTTCGGAAAACCTAAAATCTGATGAAAACCTTCAGAATAAGATCGACGATTGGGTGCGCGTTACAGCCTACAAATACATTCTTAAAAACACGCATCAGTTCGGAAACCTCATCAGCTCAACCGTAGGAAACTGGCAGGGAAAAGAATTAAGCGAAAAGCTGGAGCTTGAAGTGGGAAAAGACCTTCAATTCATCAGGGTCAACGGAACTCTGGTCGGCGGACTGGTCGGATTAATTATCTATACCATTTCTCATTTCTTTCTATAAAAGCTTACCATGAAAAAAATATTGTCCTTACTATTTATCCTGAGTCTTACTTATTCCTTTGCTCAAAAAGTGGAGCTTAAAAAAGTGACAGATTCATTTCAGGTTTTTAAAGGTGAAATTGCCGGAAATCCCATAACCCTACACCT
Organism: Chryseobacterium lineare; assembly: GCF_977014045.1. Lineage (NCBI taxonomy): Bacteria > Pseudomonadati > Bacteroidota > Flavobacteriia > Flavobacteriales > Weeksellaceae > Chryseobacterium > Chryseobacterium lineare. Next base: position 3,095,510 of record NZ_CDRNIQ010000001.1, read on the forward strand.
CAATTATGATGATATAATCGACTGTCATCAATATCAGCATTTTGTGGATGGCTGGTACTACTATGACAAATACAAAAAGAAAATTCCGCTGACGGGCATTTACAATCTTGGCGATCTGTACCTCTTCAATTTTGGTAACGCGCAGGAAAAGGCAGCCAGGCTTTTTAAAGAAACAATAAAACGTGATCTCATCGAAAAATCAGACAGCATTGCCAAAACATTAAATGCAAAAGAAATAATAGACATCAAAGGTAGCGAAAGGGACAAAAAAGCATCCGGAAATTTCTATACGGGAAATAAAAATCTGCCGGTAAAGTTATATACGAAGGACACCAGAATCTACCGGTTCAACAATTATATCACCGTTCCGAATCATAAAAAGATAAATACCTACGACTTTATCAATAAGCTTGGTGGAAATCATCTGGTATCGTATGTCTCAAATCAATCGGGAAACCGCATTTTATTATATTTTGAAGAATTATCAAACTTCAATTACTGCGGAATGTGCGGCGCGGGAGATGGTGAGAAAGGTTACAGAATACTCTATTTTACCAATGACTGGAATTTTAAAAGCTATGAAGATTTTCTGATTGAAAGCTGCCTTGAAAACATCTATGATACGACATCAACAAGACTTAAAGATCAAAAAATATTGAAATTCAGTATTAAAAAGACAACAGATTCTCCTGCTTATAATTTAATTGTAGACGTTAAAAACGCAACGGTTACGAAATCAAAATAAAATAGGAAGCCATTTCTGACTTCCATTATTGTTGAATATTTTCCTTAAAACTCAGGGTTATATTACATTATCTTGGCAAACGGCTTGCTCTCTTCAGAAGCTCTTTATTGATTTCATTAATCAGCTCCGGACCTTCATAAATAAATCCGGTGTACAATTGAATAAGGCTTGCTCCGGCATCCAGTTTCTCGATCGCATCTTTTGCGGTATGAATTCCGCCAACGCCGATAATCGGGAAAGCTCTGTTGCTTTTTTCGGAAAGAAACCGGATTACTTCCGTTGATCTTTTAGTCAGAGGTTTTCCGGAAAGTCCGCCTGTTTCACATTTATTTTCTGACTTTAATCCTTCTCTTGAAAGCGTTGTGTTTGTTGCAATCACTCCTGCTATTTTTGTTTCTTTTACAATATCAATGATATCCAAAAGCTGGTCATCCGACAAATCAGGGGCTATTTTTAAAAGAATTGGTTTTGGAGCTGTTTTCTCAGAATTCATTTGCTGTAAAGTCCCCAACAATTGTGTTAAAGGTTCTTTATCCTGTAGTTCACGAAGATTCGGAGTATTTGGCGAACTCACATTGACTACGAAATAGTCTACATAAGGGAAAAGTTTTTCAAAACAGATTTTATAATCGTTTACGGCCTCTTCATTCGGGGTTATTTTATTTTTCCCGATATTTCCACCGATCAGAACGTTTTTATTTTTCTTTAATCTTTCAACTGCGGCATCCACACCTTCATTATTAAAACCCATTCTGTTGATAATTGCAGAATCTTCCATCAGTCGGAACAACCTCTTTTTATCATTTCCAGGCTGTCCTTTCGGCGTTAAAGTGCCAATTTCAATAAATCCGAAACCAAGATCAGAAAGTTCTTCAAAAAGCAGGGCATTCTTATCAAAACCCGCTGCCAATCCGACAGGATTTTTAAATTTCAATCCGAATACTTCTCTTTCCAGTCTTTTGTCGACAATAGGTTTCGGAAGAAAAATTTTGGCTAAAAAAGAGAAATTTTTAAGCATCGAAAAAGTAAAATAATGTACTTCTTCAGGATCAAATTTAAAAAGGATCGGGCGGATCAGGTTTTTGTACATGCCTTTTTTTGGAATACAAAGATATTGATTTTAGTTGAAAATTAATGAGCCTGGAAGCAAAAGGAGCAACTGTATAAATTAATTACTCATTGCAACTGCTTTTCGATGCAAGTCTTTACTTTCTGTATGTATAATTTGAGAAGATCAAGAATGAATCACCAAGCTGATTGAAGAAGCGTGCGCATGAGCTTCACGCAGCAAATTTATGTGCCTTTGCCTTCTTGAAATAAACGGTTTAGATATTCATCTTTGTGTCAAAAAATCCAGTAATAAAAAAATCTGCGCTATCTGCAAAATCTGCGTGACTAATTTTACCACAAAAAGATATCAGCTAATTGCTTGACAAACCGAACTTTCATCATCCTTTACATATTCACTCAAATCCAGATTCAGAATATCTCCTACTCTCTTGAACTCATCATCGATCGTTGCATTCAGTGTAATTCTTTCGTTAGAGACCGGATGATTAAAGGTGAGTTGATAGGCGTGAAGCGTCATTTTGGTCATATTGAAAGTCTGCAGCAACAATTTGTTCTGTTTGTTGCACCCATGCTTCCGACAGCCTAAGATCGGATGCAGAATATGTTTAAAATGTTTTCTCAACTGATGAAACCTCCCTGTTTCAGGAATTGCTTCTACTAAACAATATCTCGAAGTCTGATGTTTTAAAAAAGGCAAATCGATTTCCGAAGTCTGTAGACGACGATAGTACGTGATTGCGTTCTGTTTAACTTCATTTTCATTAATTAAATCATAATCGATGGTTTCTTCTTCTTTCGTCCAACCCCGAAGGATGGCTATGTATTTCTTCTCGACTTCCCTTGTTGCAAACTGATCACTCATCGCCCGCAAAGCTTCTCTATCTAAAGTAAATAATAGAACGCCCGAAGTTTTCCGGTCTAATCGATGAACAGGAAAAACTTTTTGTCCAATCTGCTTTTTCAATTCCTGAATCGCATACGTATCTGCTTCTCCGGAGTAAAAAGATTTATGTACCAATAATCCGCTCGGTTTATTAATGGCAATGAGATGCTCGTCGCGGTAAAGAATTTCTAACATTTGCCAAAAGTAGAGATTTTTCACTAATCTTTAGCCCTGATTGAGCGGCATGTCTGAGCTCTTTCTATTGATTTTGGCGCGGCGGCTCCGCCGCCGCGCCAAAATCAATAGAAAAGCGAGTAGCGAAAGCAGGTTCCCGGCTCCTGATTTTTCGTATTCTAAAAACTTGCTGCTTCCTTTTCCCAACTTCCCTCTTTTTCACTACTTTTGCACTTCAGACGTTAAAAAATTATGGCAAAGCAAGAAGATGTTTTCAAGAAAGTGATTTCTCACGCGAAAGAATATGGTTTTATTTTCCCTTCGAGTGAGATCTATGATGGTTTATCCGCTGTTTATGATTATGGACAGAATGGTGCTGAACTCAAAAATAATATCAAACAGTATTGGTGGAAAGCGATGGTACAGCTTAACGAAAATATTGTGGGTATCGATTCGGCGATCCTTATGCATCCTACCACATGGAAGGCATCGGGCCACGTAGATGCTTTTAACGATCCGTTGATTGACAATAAAGATTCTAAAAAACGTTTCAGAGCAGACGTTTTAGTGGAAGATTATTGCGCCAAAATTGAAGATAAGGAAAACAAGGAAATTGAAAAAGCAGCGAAGAGATTCGGAGAGTCATTTGATAAAGAACAGTTTGTTGCGACGAATCCAAAAGTACTGGAATACAGAGCAAAGAGAGAAGCCATTCTTTCAAGACTGGCAAAATCTCTGGAAAATGAAGACCTTGCCGATGTAAAGGCATTAATTGAAGAACTTGAAATTGCCGATCCTGATACCGGTTCTAAAAACTGGACGGAAGTACGACAATTCAACCTGATGTTCGGAACTAAATTGGGAGCTTCTGCAGATTCTGCGATGGATCTTTATTTAAGACCGGAAACGGCACAGGGTATTTTCGTTAATTTTTTAAACGTACAGAAAACATCCCGTCACAGACTTCCTTTTGGTATTGCACAGATCGGAAAAGCCTTCAGAAATGAAATTGTGGCAAGACAATTCATTTTCAGAATGCGTGAATTTGAACAGATGGAAATGCAGTTTTTCGTAGCTCCGGGTACAGAACTGGAATTCTACGAACAATGGAAACAAAAGCGTCTGAACTGGCACTTAGCTTTAGGATTAGGTAACGAAAATTACAGGTTCCACGATCACGAGAAACTGGCTCATTATGCGAATGCTGCTGCTGATATTGAATTTAATTTCCCATTCGGCTTTAAAGAACTGGAAGGTATTCATTCAAGAACAGATTTTGATTTAAAAGCGCACGAAAAATTCTCGGGAAGAAAGCTTCAGTTCTTCGATCCTGAAAGAAACGAAAATTACATTCCTTATGTAGTAGAAACTTCTGTAGGTCTGGATAGATTATTCCTTTCCATTTTCTCTCATTGTCTGAAAGACGAAGTATTGGAAGACGGTTCCGAAAGAACAGTTTTATCCTTACCGCCGGCTTTAGCACCAATTAAAGCGGCTATTCTTCCACTAATGAAAAAAGACGGACTCGCGGAATATGCCGAGCAGATCTTTAATGATTTAAAATATGATTTCAATCTGTTCTACGAAGAAAAAGACGCGATCGGAAAACGTTACAGGAGACAGGATGCGATCGGAACGCCTTACTGTATCACCATCGACCACGATTCTCTTACAGATCACACCGTAACGATAAGAGACAGGGACACCATGCAGCAGGAAAGAGTGCCGGTTTCGGAACTAAGAAGAATTATCGATGAGAAAACGAGTTTCAGAAATTTACTTTCGAAAATATAGACAGAAAGCCTTGAGAAAATCAGGGCTTTTTCTTTGTAATAAATTATCTTTCTGTTTCTTGTTGTCAAATTTATTTTAAATTTGTTTCAAGATCAATTCGTATGATAATTCTTATTTATTTTGTGACCTTTGTTGTCATTGCAGCAGCACTTTTCTATCTTTTCGGATACAGCTATATTTTCAGCGGGATATCAAAAACATACCTGAAAGGAAAAATGAGTGCGCATATTGATGACGGAAAATTTTTCTCCCATAATGTAATTGCTGCCGGAAATCCCGTTCCGTGGAAAGAAGATCCTGAATACAATAAAAAAGAATTACCGAAAAACGTAGTTGAAGATTTAACACATTCCAACACAGCTTCTTTTCTTGTTATCCGTAATGGTAAAATCCTTCACGAACAATATTGGAACGGCTATGATAAATTCTCAAAAACCAACTCTTTTTCCATGGCAAAAGCTGTTACGGTCATGCTGCTAGGAAAAGCCATTGAAGAAGGAAAAATCAGCAGTATCGACGATAAGTTTTCCGATTATTTTAATGAATTTAAAGGTAAAGAATTCACAGAAAATTTAACGCTGAAAAATCTGGCACAGATGGAATCCGGCCTCAACTGGGAAGAAAATTATAAAAATCCCTTTTTGCCGAATGCCAGAGCATATTACGGAAGAAGTCTTATAAAAGCTACTTTTTCAAGAAAATTCAAACAGAATCCGGGAGAAAAATTTGAATACCAGAGTGGTTCTACGCAGCTTTTAGGTTTCGCGGTAAGAAAGGCAGTTAATCAATCTCTTTCAAGCTATTTATCAGAAAAATTTTGGATTCCATTGGGAATGGAGCAAAATGCAGAATGGAGTACCGACGAAAGCGGAATGGAAAAAACGTATTGCTGCATTCATTCCAATATCCGTGATTTTGCGAAACTTGGTCAGCTATTTTTAAATAATGGAAAAGTGAATGGCGAACAGATTTTAAGTCTTGATTTTATTAACCAAATGCGGACACCGACGGAAAAATCTGAAGAAACTTACGGGATGGGCTTTTGGATTAACAATGACAATCCGATTAAACATTACTATTTTTTAGGACTGCAGGGACAATACATCATCATGATTCCGGAGCATAATATGGTCATCGTAAGAACCGGCAGCTACAACAATCTTCCTAAAAATGACAGAGGAAGGCCGGATCAGGTGAAATTTCTGGTGAATGAAACGGTAAGATTATTTCAGTAGTTTAATGAAATCTGAAATTGGCTTCCGTGAAGGTATTATTTTTAAGAAAAGCTTCGTATTCCGGTGAAAGCTGTTTTCTGCCGTATGTATTTTCTCCGCTCATGCTTCCGAGACGAACTTTATCTCTCCCGAATTTCTTATTCATCGCATCCATCGCTTTCATTACCGGAAGATGCTGGTTCTGTGTATCTTCTTCAAAAAGATTAATTAATCTCTGATCTTCAGGGACAAAATCATTAACGATCACTCCGGCTTTTTTATAATGAAATCCCTCCTTGAAAACAGCCTCAAAAAGTTCATTCACCACCCTTCCTATAAGAATTGAAGAATTGGTAGGGTTCGGAAGAATCTGTGTGACTGCATTTTTATATTCCGGCAGATCTTTCCGGAAGCGGTTGGTCTGCACAAAAACCGTTACCATTTTGCAGCATGTATTTTGTTTTCTCAGGCGCTCAGAGCAATACATTCCGAAAGTTTCTACCCTTTCGCGTACATCTTGTTTATTGGTAAGCATTTCCATAAAACTTCTGGTCACTGCAATAGACTTTTTAGGCGACGGAGCGTCCAGCTCCAGCTGGCGGATTCCTTTCAGCTCATTAATCATTCTCACGCCGTGAATTCCCATCACTTTGCGAACCCATATTTCAGGTTTCTGCAACAGATCCCAGGCTTTATGAACGCCGTTATCATGCATTTTTACGGCAAGCCTGCGGCCGATTCCCCAAACACCACCTATATCTAACCATTTTAAAGCTTTCTCTATTTTTTCAGGGGTGTCTAATATAAATACTCCGTCAAAATTTTCAGGATATTTTTTCACAATCCTATTGGCCACTTTACACAACGTTTTTGTAGGTGCAATACCTATGCTTACCGGAATATTGGCCTCCAGCCTGATTTTGTTTTTGATTTCAGTACAATAATCATGGATATTGATGTATTTATAGCCTGTGAAGTCCAGAAACAGCTCATCAATACTATATACTTCATGATTCAGCACATATGATTTCGCAATCTTAATAACCTGCTGACTTTTAAAATTATACAATTCAAATTTTGCAGAAAAACTTTTTACGTCATGTTCTTTAAAAAGCTCTTTGTATTTAAAAGCCGGCGCAGCCATAGGAATACCGAGATCTTTTGCCTCTTTGCTTCGGGACACAACACATCCGTCGTTGTTGGAAAGTACCACAACGGGTTTGCCTTCAAGCGCAGGGTCTAAAGTCCTTTCACAGGAAACAAAGAAATTATTGCAATCTACCAGAGCATACATGATGAAAAACGGGACAGTTCGATGCACAAAATTAGAACTTTTATAATATAATATTATGTTTAATAGAAATTTTAACATTAAATTTAAATATTTGATATACAGTAATTTAATTTATTTAAACACGTCACGTTTTGTCGCTTACTGCCTATAATTTTGTTTTTCAAAACTTTAAAATTATTGATATGGATAAAATAACATTACAGAGAATTGAAAAGCTTCACCCTTTGGTAAGGGAAGAGGTAAAACAGATTATTAAAGATTGCGACACAGCATTAACAGGAAGAGCGAAGATAAGGATCACACAAGGCCTTAGAAGCTTTGAAGAGCAGGAAAAACTGTACGCTATCGGAAGAATTACTACCGGAAAAAAAGTGACCAATGCCAAAGCCGGGCAAAGCATTCATAATTACGGACTGGCCGTTGATATCTGTCTGATGATCGACGGAAAAACAGCCAGCTGGGATACCGTTAAAGACTGGGACAATGACAGAGTAGCCGACTGGTATGAATGTGTAAAAATTTTCGCTAAATATGGTTGGGACTGGGGCGGAAACTGGAAAACATTTAAAGACCTTCCTCACTTCGAGAAAAAATCTTTGTCTACCGAAAAAGGTACCATCAAAACAAGTTGGAGAACACTTATTAAAATGAAAAGAGATAAAGATGATTATGTGGTATTTTAATTCTCTATTATTTGAAAAATTATTTTAAACACGACAAGTTCTGTCGCTTTCCGCGCCTACTTTTGCTTTAGAGAAACACCAAAACAATCTCTATAAAAAGTTAAAACCAATAGTTATTTCTTCCGGAATCTATTGGTTTTAGTTGTCTAATATTGTCAGGGATTTCTCCAAAAAAAAGTAAAATCAAATGAAAAAGACAACCATTCTTTCTTTGGACGGGGGCGGAATCAGGGGAATAATTACCTGCATTATCCTGCGCTACATAGAAGAACAGCTGCAGAGTCATGATAAGCCGGGCGCTAAACTCGGCGATTATTTTGATTTTGTTGCCGGAAGCAGTACAGGAGGACTTATTGCGTCTATTATTCTATGTCCCGATGAACACCGGAAAGCAAAATATTCCATCCAGAAAGGGCTGGAGCTATATGCTGAAAAAGGTGGCGACATATTCCAGGTTTCTTTTTGGGAAAGACTTGTCAATCCTTTCGGATTGATTAATGAAAAGATATCTCAGGAAGCACTTAAAAAAAACCTGAATGATTTTTTCGGAAATTTAGAATTAAAGGAATTAATAAAACCTTGTTTAATAACAAGCTATGACATCGAGAACAGGAGAGCAAAACTATTCAATTCATGGAAGGCGAGCCTGAGTACGGACAACTTTTATGTAAAAGACGTTTGTAGGGCAACTTCAGCGGCACCAACCTATTTTTCGCCGGTTCAGATCAAGTCGATGTACGGGCAGATCTTCAGTCTGATTGATGGCGGAATGTTTGCAAATAATCCTTCACTCTGTGCTTATGCCGAAGCCCGGAAAATTCCTTTTGCAGAGGTTTTGAAAAATCATCAGAAAACCAATCATCCTGTAGTGAACGACATGATTATTATTTCCATCGGAACCGGTATTGAAGCAAGATCTTATTCTTTCAAAAAGCTGGAAAAAGCCGGAAAAATAAGCTGGGTAAATCCTATTATTGACATTTTAATGTCGGCGAACGCAGAAACAGTAGATTATCAGCTTTGCCAGATGTTCCAGACACTTGGGCAAAGAAACCAGAAAAATTATTACCGCCTCAATCCTTCGTTGAAAAACGCTTCTCCGGCAATGGATAATGTAAGAAGATCAAATATTGAAAATCTTATACAGGCAGGTTTAAGTTATATTGATGACAACAGAGAGATCCTAAATCAAATCGTTCAAAAGCTGATCAAAAATAAAATATAAGCCCTTTTGCTTATAAACCCAACAAATAAGCTATAAACCTTATAATTTAAATTTTAAAAATTTATTTTTTTATACGTCAAGTTCTGTCGCCACGGTAAAGTATTTTTGAATTAGGATTAAAAACAATAACCAAAAGACTAAATACCATGAAAAATATTCTACAGCGCTGTAGTTTTTATTTAGAAAATTCAATAGCCGGAATTCCCGGACTATAAAACCTCAGACATATTCAATTCTTAAGATTCAGCTTCCAAAGCTGAACAGGATATGTATTACCCAATAATATCAGTTTGCTAGCACTGCTATAATCAATTTATTAACCATTTAAAAACCCATTAACATTATGGCAACAAATTTAGTACAAGAATTAAACAGCTTGGATTTCAGTGTTTATATCGGCGGTCCGTTACAGGCTGCGGTAAAAGCGCAACATGACGCATCCATCTCTCAGGTGAACTTCATTAAAGAAGTAGGTTTCACTCCGGGAACCAGCGGACAGCCTGATCTATTAAAGTATGTAGATTTTAATTACAAAAAATCAGTTCCTAATCCGGATTATGATTCAACAGCAACAAGTGGGACAGCAAGCAACCCGTTCATTGATTCAGAAGTTAATCTGAAAGTTCCTTTTCTGGCAATGCTTACTATTCCTGCTTTGAGAATTGATGAACTTACCATTGATTTCAACGCTAAATTAAACTCTGTGGAAACTCAGAATGTTTCAAGTGAATTCAGTGGTTCTGCAAGCATAAGTGCAAAATTCTGGAAAGTGAAGTTTAATGCATCTGCATCATACAAAAAAACTTCATCAAGCACTTCAACAACCGAAAGGACATACACTTTAGGTGTTCATGTAAAAGCGGTAAACGACGAATTGCCGGCCGGGCTTGCAAGAGTTATGGATATGTTGGAAGACAGCATTTCCGCAGTCAACAATTAATCTTTTTTTGGATGGTTGCTCATGCAGCCATCCTTTTCTATCATCCTATTAACTTAAAAAAAAACATCATGCCAAAATTAAATGAATACCTGGGAGGAATTATTTCAGAAATTGCTTCTTCCCGAAAAATGGCCGACTTGCAGACACTGGAGATTGCAAGAGAATACGCAGCAGACGACATGCTGAAAAATTTTTCAATCCCGAGAATGAAAATAGGAACTGTAGACCTTACTATTCCTTTTGCCCAAGGTGGAGTTTTGCCCATTCTCAAGCTGAGAGATTTCGCTTATGATGAAATTACCAAAGTGATGAAAACAGGCTACATTGCTTCTGATACTTCAAATGATCAGAAACTCAAGGCTTTTTTGATTGATATGGAAGTGTATTATGATGATATTATTGATCAAATAAAAAAAGAAAATACCCCGACTCTTACTGCAGAACAGGAAAAAAAATTCGATATCATTCCAGAATATATTACGGAGTTCTGTTTAAGTCTACCAAATTTCAAATGGGACCAGGTAAAATCTGAGGTACTACAGAAAAGCCTTAGAGACCGCACGCTTCTTGAAGCCAGAAAAATCATTGAAAAAGTGGAAGAAAATGAAATCATCGTAGAGGCAAGCAAACTCATGAGCATCGACCCCAAGTACCTCATCTATGCAAAAATGAGTGTAAGCGAATCCGGAATGGAATGGTCACGATACGAAGATATCAACGGAAATATTATTGAAACTTTAATTCCTGAATAATGAGAAAATCACAGTTTATTTTGGTAAGCCAGCTCAAAGAAAAACTGCTGGAGTTTCCCGGGATCGTTTCTTCTCTTGAAAAAAAAGATCCTTACTTCGTCGACAAAGTAATGTTCTGGCTGAAATCTTCAGAAGACATCTTCTCTACTTACAATATCAGCGAAGTATCTGAACTGGCGGGTTTCAGGAGCAAAATAATTGCTGCAAGAATGACAGAAGGAAGAGGGACAAACATCAAAAAAAATCAGGTAAAAACAGCCGCCGGAATCTTATATGATGTCCAGAATACCGTACTCACCGTACTAACGCCTTATGAGAAAAAGATGAACGATTGTCGGGAAATTGTAAAGCAGCTACTGGCACTTACCGCTCAGACTCACACGCAGATTTACGATCAAAGCCTCCCATTTGAAGATTTCATCAGGAAAATCTGGATTTATATTTTATCTGACAACGATCTCAGGATGGGCGCAGTCAGACTCAAATCATCACTCTCGGAAATGGATATTCTTATGCTGATGAGCGACGAAATAGAATTAAACGACTTTACCTAAAAAATAACTCAGTTTTGAGTTATTTTTTTTATCACGTCAAGTTCTGTCGCTACCCGATTATACCTTTGAATCAGAATTAATAACCATGAAAACATCAAATAATACTCTCAGTCCCGAGTCTGATTCTTACCTCAAACAAAAAATTATAGCCCAATACAAAACTCACTCTATGGAAACACAAAATCATAATTCAGATATTGTTTTTAATGAAGATATCTACACCATCGACTGGGCCGAGATCGAAAACACAGACATAGATTACGAAAACTACCTGAGTGATATTGAAACTTTCTTCAGAGAAGATTTCAAAAATGATATTCTGGAGAAAGATATGTGACGCACATCCTACAGTTCTTACCTAAAGCCTATTTGTTAATACCGCAAAAGGATAAATTATCAAAAATAACTTCTAAAACTTATCCACAAAAATAAAACACGACACCTTTTGTCGCATTAAGCCCATATATTTGTGTCAGAAACTTTTAATAATGAAAAAAGACTTTTACCTGACAAGATATGCTTTAATCATCAAAAGATTAGAAAGTTCTCCTGCTACGTATGGGCAGCTGGAGGAGTATCTGCTCAACTCTTTCGAATTTCAGGATGCAGACATTAAAAGCTATTCGATCCGCACTCTGCAGAGAGATATCCGTGAGATTTCTGATCTTTTCAACCTGTCTATCCACAACAAAAAGAAGGGAGATAACCGATATTATATCGAAAGCCGCCCCATTATGGAAGTCGACGAATACAACCAGAAATTACTCGAATCTTTCCAGGTAAGCAATGCCCTGAACCTTCATCCGGATTTTTCAGATTTTATCTTTTTTGAAAGCAGAAAGCCCACCGGAGTTGAACATTTCTATGATCTTTTTTTCGCGATCAGAAACAAAAGAATTGTTTCCTTTGAACACTACAATTACAAAAATAAGCTGATGACCTCCCGTAAAGTTCATCCCTTAGCGTTGAAAGAATCCAAAGACAGATGGTATCTCATCGCCATTGACACGAAAGATAAAGCGCTGAAATCTTTTGGACTGGACAGGATTAATTATCTTGATGTAAGCGACAAACAGTTCAGGGAAAAATATAAATACAATTTCAGAGAACATTTTAAAAATGCTTTCGGTGTCATGAATCTTACCGCTCAAAATCCTCAGAAAATTGTTCTGAAATGCAGCAGACATCAGGGAGAATATATTAAAAGTTTCCCACTTCACCAGTCTCAGAAAGAAACAAAAGAAACACCGGAAGAGATGTTTTTTGAATTCTTTCTGCATCCTACGTATGATTTTATGCAGGAAATTTTATCCTACGGAAAAGAAGTGCAGGTTTTGGAACCTAAAGGCTTAGTTGATGAGATCAGAAAACATTTGCAGGAGTCGTTGAACAGCTATCTTGAAAACTGAAAATGTAAGATATTTTGAGTACATTTACATAAATATATCCAAGTGAAACTCCTTTTTCTGTATCTTTTTTGCTTTATCCCTGCCTTGTGTTTTTCGCAGCAAACCGAAGATTTCAGGCTCGTAAAGCAATACTACAACCAGCACCGTTCCATGCTGGGCACCGAGTTCAAGAAAAAGTTTGATACCGAGACAGATAATTTTCGGAAATTTTCTATAAAACAGGATTATTTGCTCTTCATGCAAAAGATGGACAGTATTGAAAATGTTGCCCTGACCGGCGTTTTATTAAAGACAAAAAACCTGGAAGATCTTTCCAGACTCAACCTGATTAAAACCGATTCTTCTGCGAAAGCTCCCATTATTACGTCATCAGCGATCGATAAAACAGCAGATTATCCCGGAGGAATTAATGAACTCCGAAAAGAGGTTGCGGATCTTTTTTATCTCGGAGGCGTCTATTCAGAAATTAAAACCGTAAAAGCAATCGTAGCCTTCATCGTTGAAAAAGATGGTACTATCACTCATGTTGAAGCGCAGGGAGATAACTTCACGTTCAACAGACAGGCCGAAATCGCACTGTATTCGGTTTCGCAGAAGTTTTCTCCGGCAATCGTCAATGGCAACCCGGTGAGATATCGTTTCAGGCTTCCTTTAACGATGAATATTGAATAATTTTTATGAAGAAATATTTCTCTTTCCTTTCTATCTTAATACTCAGTTTTTACAGTTCACAACAAACAGAGGGATTGCGGCTTATCAAGGAAAAATATGCTCTTGAATTTGAAAATATCATATCCAGATACAAAGATATTACTACTGTAAAACTCTCAAAAAAAGAGCTCAAAGCCCTTCATTTGCTAAAGGAAAAAGAGTTAAATGCTCTGGAATTTAAAAGAAATGATGAATATTTAACGGAGCTTGCTAACATACAATCAAATCCGCCTGTTGTTCATTTTGATCCTAAAACCATTCAGCCGATTCCTCTTAATTTAAATTTTGACTAAAATGTTTACCGACGAATATTTCATGAAAATGGCGCTTAGCGAAGCCGAACTCGCTCTGGAGAAGGACGAAGTCCCGATTGGCTGTGTCGTAGTATCCAATAATCGTGTTATTGCTAGGGCCCACAATCTTACCGAAACATTAAATGACGTTACCGCTCATGCAGAAATGCAGGCCATTACTTCCGCCGCGAATTTTCTTGGCGGAAAATACTTAAAAGATTGCACGCTTTATGTAACGCTGGAACCCTGCGTAATGTGTTCGGGAGCATTATCATGGGCGCAGATCTCAAAAGTAGTGATCGGAGCAAGAGACGAGCAACGCGGCTTTATCAATAAACATCTTTCCCTGCATCCCAAAACAGAAATCGTAACAGGAATTATGGAAAATGAATGCTCTTCGATTGTAAAAGAATTCTTTAAATCAAAAAGATAGATTTAGATTAAGGTTGTTGAGGTTGAAATTTAGTAACTCGTATAAATGATTCAGCCGTAGAAAACAATTTTATTAGCTTTGCTTTAACCTTAGCCTCAACCTCACTCTACAAATCTTTTCCTAAAAAGTAAAGTCCTTTCAACGTGTGAAGCCTGTCCATCACATGGATTTTATCCGTAAGAGGTTTATAAACATGAGAAACTCCACCTGTTGCTACTACAAAACAGCTGTCTTCCACCTCATCATTGATCCTGTCGATAAAACCTTCCACCATTCCCAGAAAGCCATAGACCATTCCGCTTTGCATACAGGTTACGGTATCTAATCCCAAAACCGTTTTTGGTTTTACGAGTTCGATTTCCGGAAGCTGGGCCGTCTGACTGATAAGTGAATTTAAAGCAGTAATAATCCCCGGAGCAATGATGACCCCTAATGTTTCTCCATTTTCTGCAACACAGCTTGCTGTAAGTGCCGTTCCAAAGTCTAATACAATCTTCTTTCTGTCCGGATACATATTGTGAGCCGCCACAAGATTGGCATAAATATCAGTCCCCATCTGTTTAGATTTTGCCTGAACCCCGGAAGGAGTATTCCGGTCAACAATCACCGGGCTGATATCATGAATCTTACGGATAGCCGCACTCATTACTTTTGTAAGCTGAGGCACTACTGATCCTACAATTACTTTATCAATTTCTTTTGGTTCAATTTTATAGGTTTGATACAGCAGCATCATCTGAACATATAATTCATCTGCCGTTCTGTAAGGTTTGGTATTGATCACCCATGAAATATCACAGTTGTCATCATTAAAAAGACCAAATCTTATATTGCTGTTTCCTACATTAATTACGATCGAATTCATTTATTTACTGTAAAGTGGAATCTCTATTATTTAAGGCATTAAATTTAATGATTTTAATATAAGCGAAAAGCGAATTCATCAGGAATCATTTTATTAAGAGGATTATCGTCGTTTAATAAATAGTGAGGAACCTGAAACAATTTTTATCTTCATCCAAACAGCCTCGTTCGAACTAAATAATTCTGCCGAAAGGTTAAAATAAGGTTGTTTTAAATAAATTACATGATACATTAGAATACCATCTGTTTTAAGCAAAAATCCCCGAAAAAAAATTTCAGGGATCATTTTCTATAGAGGAATGATTATTTCACTTCAACAACATTATCTTCCAGATTCACGTCTGCCAGTCTTTGACTAAGATCAATTACTAAAGCTGACAACTGAGATTTGCTGTAAGGAACGGTGATCGTATATTCTTTTTGAGTCCAAGGCCAGTAAGGCATTGTTTTGAACTCTCCATACAGATCTTTTTCTTTCCATGTATGCGTCATGTTCATCGGGATCTGATAATTAACCAGCTTATTATCTTTCGTCACCACACTGAAATCTATCGGCATCGGAATCTGCCCATTATTGACCAATGTAATGGTGGTAGACTTCTCATCGTACTTCACATCTTTGATTCCGTAGTCGATCGTTTTAGTTGTATTGATCCAGTAATGCTGAAACCACTTCAGATCCATCCCCGAAACCTGCTGCGCAATATGCAGAAAATCTCTGTCGGTAGGATGTTTCAATACCCATTGATCGTAGTATTGCTTTAATGTTTCCGCTAAATTTTGCTCCCCCATAATATATCCCAGCTGTACCAGGTACAATTCTCCTTTTACATAAGAGGCATACGTATAGGAAGTACCGTTGTCGTGGTGATCTCCCAGCCAGACTGCCGGCTCTTCAATTCCTTTTTTAATAAAATTTCTGTAGGCATTGATTGAATTCACAAAAGGATTCGGAAGTTCTTTTGCCGGAGGAAACAACTGGTTCATCACAAACCCTTCCGCATAACTTGTAAACCCTTCATCCATCCACGGTCGCAGTGGTTCGTTGGTAGCCAGCATCTGCTGATACCATGAGTGTGCGCCTTCGTGAGCCATTAGCCCCATTAATCCTTCGATATTTTTAGCTTCTCCCAAAATCATGGTACACATTCCGTATTCCATACCGCCGTCGCCACCCTGAATAAATGCGTAGGCAGGATAAACATATTTTCCGAAGTGGGAATTCATTAACTGATAATATTTTGTAAGATATGGCTGTGCTTCTTCCCATACTTTTGTTTTGTCGTTGTTCTGATACACAAGGAAAACTTTTGGACCTTGGGGAACATCAAAACTTTTTACGATATAATCTTTGTCCGCAGCCCAGGCAAAATCGAGAATGTTTTTTGCCGTCCATTTCCAGGTCGCTTTATTTTTATCTGCTTTAATTTTTGCATTCGCATCGTATCCTTTTACTTCTGCAGGATTTTCAAGAATTCCGCCTGCTCCGATCACGTAGTCTTTATTTATTTTAATCGTTACATCAAAATCAGCAAACGGTGCATGAAATTCTCTTCCGATGTAGTCGAAGGTTGCCCAGCCATCATAATCATATTCCGCAATTTTCGGATACCATTGCGTCATCGTCATATCCACTCCTTCTTTATTATTTCTTCCGCTTCTTCTGATCTGCTGTGGAATGACAGCATCCCATTCGAGGGTAAACGTTGTTGATGAATTTGGCTTAATCGGTTCTGCCAAATATACTTTCATCACGGTTTCCTGAACTTCAAACTTCAGGTTTTTACCGTTTTGTTTGATCCAGTGGATATTTTGTGCGCCTTCCTGATCTTTTGGGATGGAAGCCAGTCTTGAAATTCCATCTTTCTGCAATCGCGAATCACCGTTTTTTCCCTGTGCAGCCACGCGCTGATCCATCATAGAATTAGGTTTAAAAGCATTCCAGTATAAATGAAAATATACTACATTAAGCTCGTCCGGTGAGTTATTTTTATAGTCTAAAGTCTGTTTACCTTCGTAAGTGAATTTTTCAGCATTCACATCAATATCCATCTTATACTTCGCATTCTGCTGATAATAAAGCCCCCGCTGAGCCTGAAACTGAGAAATGATAAACGCAAACAGGATTGCAACCAATTTTTTCATTTAAAATTTTATTTTTTTTAAAGATATGTATTTAAAATAAGAACTCAAATGTGGAGTTATTGTTGAGATTTTGGATTACATTAACGTATTTAATTATTGAATTCTCCCGCTGATTTTGCAGATTACGCAGATTTTCAACTCAAACATCTGCCCGATTTGTTTGATCTGCGAGATATATTAAACACAAATAAAATTCGTGTTATTCGTGAAGATATTTGTGCAATTTGTGTTTAGCTCAAAAGCTTCCTGATCAAAGTAATTTGTCCTAAATGATAATAGCAATGCTCGATCATTCCGTCAATATTCCTGAGATAGGTTCCGTATTTTTCATCCACAAAAGATTCATTCATTTTAGAATCAGGCATCTGTTCCAGCAGGATTGCAAATTTTTCGGCATCGTTCCATAATTTATTCTTAAGATTTCCCCACTGTTCCTGAGATTCAACCGGAGGAAGATCAAAGCTGTATTTATCCCTTATTTCGAGATCACCGCCTTCAAAAACATTTATCAATCCCGAGATATAATAATCTATATGAAAGGTAAGCATGGCGATGGTATTCAGGGAACCTACCTTTTTTGTAGCCACGTCCCAGGTGACATCAGAAAGCTGATCTTTAAAATTGGTATTGGCAATCCACAGACCATCCAGCAATACTTCTCTGAATCTTTTGGCCAATTGTAAAGTTGTACTCATTTGTTTATTTTTTTAAAGATAATTATTTTTTGCTTGTGTTGATTTATCTAAAGAAACCACAGATCTCACTGATTTACGCAGATGATTGCGGATATTTTAATAAGTAAATGCGGCACATTCCTAATGCAATCTATGAAAATCGTAGAAAATAAAATCCTCCAAGATTTTGAAACCTTGAAGGATTAAATATCGCTAATATAATTTTTAAATTATTTTTTAGCAGAAATTTCTTTCTTTCCGCTTTGCAGGATCTTTTCTAAGATTCTTAATGTAATAAGATAGGTTGGCTTTACACCCGTCAGTCCCAGACCACCTGAAGAAAGCGTACTTCCCGTTTCCAGAGGATTATCAGATGCATAATAAGCATACATGACAAACAGATCCGGCGTAATGTGATGCCTGATTTTAGAAGCTACCTGAATTGCTTTCTGATAATGCGCGCCTTCCATTTCGAGTCCGATTGCTTTCCATGAAGTATTCATAAAATAAGAAAGAATATCCCTGTTTTGAAGCGAAGTTCCCAAAACAGTAATCATCGGACCTTCAAAAGCCTGTAATTCATCATCTTTAAAATCTTCCAGTTTTAAAGCATTTTCAAAAGGATAATTGTCTGCTGTTCCTTCAAAAATATGTGATGTGGGAATCATAATATCTCCTTTTGCGCCGGCAAGAATCCCGGCTTTTCCCATGATGGAAACAGATTTCACTTTCATCATATACACTTCACCTTTATGCTCAAAAGGTCTCAGAAGCTCATCCATCACTTCAAAAGCCTGTTCTCCGAAAGCATAATCGAAAACCATGATCACGTCATCGCCTCCGAATTTGATATCCTGAAACGGTGTATTTTTAAGATTGGTCTTGCTGAGATCAATGATCTGAACATCGATATTACTTCCGCTTTTATCGTTAATATAGATCATGTCCTGCTCCACAGCATATTTTGAAACTTTATCACGAAGCTCTTTCTTATCCGAAATTTCTCCGTACATTTTGTAGTCTACCTGATGATCCTTTTTCTTTAGGGCTTCATTCGCGTAAAGCATATTTTTCACCGAATGCATATTGGCAGAAATAATATGAAGCGGGCGCATATGAAGATCATTTTCATATAACACTTCTTTCACTTTATTGGCCCACTTTTCACCGAAATAGTGATGTCCTACTCTTTCCCTTAAAATGGCACTGAAGTGAATCTCGCGTTCTCTAGTCTGTTTAGCATCTTCAAGACTTACTTTTGCCAGGTTATAGATAATTTTAAACAAACGATCCGGATTACTGTCTTCCCCGAATGTATTATATGCATTTAATGTTTCATCAAATGTTCTTCCTATTAAAGAAGACAGGTGAATTAAGGCTACTTCCTTTTCCTTTCTGCTGAACTTCTTTTCACCTTTCACCACTTCCTCAATGATTTTGAAAGCACGTGTCGGCTTCCAGTTTTCATCCTGTATGAATGCTAAATTTCTGATTTTATCTGCCTCTATAAAAAGGAATGTTAAATGGGTAAGAATGTCATAGATTTCAGAACGCCCCAGAAGAACTTCAATATTCATCTGATGCTCATCAATCCGGTAACAGTTTCTTCTTCTCTTTTTAGGCACGATCGGCTCGAAACTTCCTTTATCAAATCCTTCATCCGATGTAAGATGAATGAAAGCACATTCTTCAATTCCTTCAGGAAGCCTGTCTAATACATACATCAAGCCGTTCAGTTCCAGTTTACTCGGCACATTCATACTTCCGTAGATCTCCGGATTGATGGTCTTCAACAAACTTCTGATACTGTCTCCCGAAACACCGGCAGGTTTAAAAAAACCTCTGTAAAAGAGGTGTCTCATAGAAATATACAATCTTTCGATTGCTTCCGTTGTTTCTCTTGCTCTAGAATTTGTCATAAAATAAATTTCACACAAATATACAAAATCTCCGCTCAAATTATTTTAAGTATCTTTTAATAAAAGGTTTAACATAATAATGCTTATCTTTATTCCACGGTTATTCATTTAAATATTTTCTGATTTAATTTTTAACCTAGAAAACCCATTCACCCCTTCAAAAATATAAATGCCTGTTTAAATTTTTTGTTAAATTTTAATTCACCCCTTAAATTTCCAGGGTAAAAATATTTTTTATTCATTTTTTTCGTAAATTTGCCCCGTAAAAATCAAACCTAATATGTCAACTTTAAGATTCAAAGCGTTAGAAACTTTACCATTCAAGGACTTTAGAAGAGATAATTCCGTTGAAGTTCCCGTAAAATTGTCAGAATTGTTCTGCCAAAATGTTTTCTCAGAAGAAACAATGAGAGAATATTTAACAAAAGAAGCATTCAATTCTATTTTGGATGCGATGAAAAAAGGAACGAAAATCCAGAGACACATCGCAGACCAGGTAGCAGTAGCGATGAAAGACTGGGCAATGAGCAAAGGAGTGACTCATTACACTCACTGGTTCCAGCCTTTAACGGGTAGCACTGCTGAAAAACATGATTCTTTCTTTACCCCTATCGAAGGCGGAAGAGCAATCGAAAGATTCAGCGGAAACTTATTGATCCAGCAGGAGCCGGATGCGTCTTCTTTTCCGAATGGCGGTATCAGAAACACTTTTGAAGCGAGAGGTTATACAGCTTGGGATCCTACATCTCCGGCATTTATCATGGGAACGACTTTATGTATTCCTTCTATTTTTATCTCTTACACCGGAGAAACTTTAGATTATAAAGCGCCTCTTTTAAGAGCATTGAATGCGGTAGACGAAGCTGCAACCAACGTCATGCAGTATTTTGACAAAAACGTAACGAAAGTAACGCCTACCTTAGGCTGGGAGCAGGAATATTTCCTGGTAGATTCAGCATTGTTCCAATCTCGTCCGGATTTGGTTTTAACGGGAAAAACTTTGTTAGGCCATTCTCCTGCAAAAGGACAGCAGCTGGATGACCATTATTTCGGTTCAATTCCTACAAGAGTCATGAATTTCATGAAAGAGTTGGAAATCGAATGTATGAAATTGGGAATTCCGGTTACTACAAGACACAACGAAGTTGCTCCAAACCAATTTGAGCTGGCTCCGATGTTTGAAGAAGTAAACGTTGCTGTTGACCACAACTCTTTGTTGATGGATGTAATGGCAAGAATCGCTCACAGACACCATTTCCATATTTTGTTCCATGAAAAACCTTTCGCAGGGGTAAACGGAAGCGGAAAACACAATAACTGGTCTTTAGCAACAGATACAGGAGAAAACCTTTTAAGTCCCGGAAAAAACCCGAAGAAAAACTTACAGTTCTTAACGTTCTTCGTGAATACGATCAAAGCAGTACACGAATATGCGGATCTATTAAGAGCAAGCATCGCGTCTGCAAGCAATGACCACAGATTAGGTGCTAATGAAGCTCCGCCGGCAATTATTTCCGTATTCATCGGAAGCCAGCTGTTCAGAGTTCTGGAAGAGCTTGAAAAAGTAAAAGAAGGAAAACTTTCTCCTGATGAAAAGACAGACCTTAAATTAAATGTAGTTGGAAAAATTCCTGAAATATTGTTGGACAACACCGACAGAAACAGAACTTCTCCGTTTGCGTTTACAGGAAATAAATTTGAAATCAGAGCGGTTGGATCTTCTGCCAACTGTGCAGAATCTATGACGGTAATGAACACCATCGCAGCAAAACAGCTTCGTGATTTCAAAAAAGAGGTTGATGCATTAATTGAAAAAGGCCTTAAAAAAGACGAAGCGATCTTCAATGTACTAAGAGAATACATCAAACAATGTAAAAATATCATGTTTGAAGGTGACGGATATTCCGACGACTGGGCAAAAGAAGCTGAAAAGAGAGGTTTAAATAACTTAAAAACCACTCCGGAAGCACTTAAACAGGAGATGGATGAGAAGTTTTTAGCACTTTACGAAGAACTGGGAATCTTCACTCACAGAGAAGTTGAAGCAAGAAACGAAATCAAATTAGAAAAATATTCAACAGTTATTGATATTGAAGCAAGAGTATTAAGTGATATCGCAAGAAACCACATTATTCCTTCCGCTTTGAATTACCAGAACAGACTGATTGAAAACGTAAAAGGTCTTAAAGATATCTTTGGAGACAAGGAATTTAAAAGCCTTGCAAAAGAGCAGATGAGCCTGATCACGAGTATTTCTGAAAATGTATCTAAGATCAAATTGGGCGTTGAAGATCTTATCCAGGCCAGAGAAGAAGCAAAAGCAGTTTCTGAAAGCCAAAAGCAGGCGGAAGATTACTGTAATAAAGTAAAGCCTTTATTTGACGTAATCAGAGACGCATCAGATGCTCTGGAAATGATGGTAGATGATGAGCTTTGGCCGATGACCAAGTATAGAGAAATGTTATTTACAAAGTAACATCTGTAAAGTTCCATATTAGTTAAACTCTCCGGTACAGTCCAGTTCCGGAGAGTTTTTTTTATGTTAGAAGAATAACCAATTTACCATTTGCAATTCCCTGTAAAAGAACTTATACTAAACTATAAAAACCATCTAAAAAACGTAGGTGAAAATTAGAGTTATTTACAATCTACCACACTAAGTAGGTGATATACAAATTAATTTTGTTAAAGAATCTTAATAAAAAAAACCGCACACTTACCTGAAACAGGCTGTTGCGGTTTATTTTTCTTTAACATACTTAAATAATATGTTAAAATGTGTTAAAAAGAGAACTCAGCAATAACCATATCAGAGTCCTTTTAGCGGGAATACATATTTTTGTAATGCTTTTGAAAAATACTATTCCTTATTAACACGGTAATCAAATATATATGAAGAAAAGAGTTTTGTTTTATCTAGTTGCTTTAGTCTCTACTGTATCGTTACAATCGTGTGTTACCAACTACGTAGTTTCAAAACCAGCAACTTACGCTAAAGAATACAAAACAGATGCCAAACTTGCCTCTATTGATATGAACAAAATGGAGCAGGATAAGCAGCAACTGATCAATTCATTTCTTGCCGAAAAGGCAGCTTCTTTGGCTAATGCTAAAAATTCCATTAAGAATTCTGAGATTGCAAAAGCAATCATGCACAATAAAACTATTGACAATATTTTAACAGAAGCCCAAACTTATCTTGGAACTCCTTACCGATACGGAGGCATGACGAGAAACGGGATCGACTGTTCAGCTTTTGTTCTTTCTGTTTTCGGTGCAGCAGCAGGGCTTAGCTTACCAAGAGTAGCAGCTTCTCAGTCTCAGGAAGGTGAAACGGTAGAGAAAGAAAATTTACAGAAAGGAGACCTGATCTTCTTTTCTCACGGAAGAAGAATTTCTCACGTAGGTATTGTAGAAAGCGTAGATGAGAACGGAGAAGTGAAATTTATTCATGCAGCTACGTCAAAAGGAGTAATGATTTCTTCACTGAACGACTCTTATTGGGGACCGAAGTACAGGTTCGGAAAAAGAATCATCAAGGAGAACGGAGAAGCTTACAATAATCTTGCTACAACCACTCCGGCATCAAGCGGAACAAGTTTTTAATTTTAAATAATTGATTTAAATAATGAAACCATCAAATCCCTGATGGTTTTTTTATTTTTAGCTTCAAAAGCTGCTTCCACACCCATACCCTAAAACTCTTAAACCTTCCACCCTTCCATTTTGTCATTCCGGAGGAATCTCGGCACAGCTGGTAAAAAACAAAATGAAAAGATTCGGGTTTAAAGATCAGAAATCAGGATGACAATCGAGTGGTAGAATGATGGTCATTCTGTGAAGCTCTTATAGAACCACCCCGCCAAAAATTCTTTGAATTTTCGCCACCCCTCCTAGGGAGGGGAATTTTTCCTACTCTTTTCTTACGGTGAAATTTCGGGTTGCTATTACGAGGGAAATGGTGGTCTCTGTTCAATGGTGGCTGAGGCTCTCGAAGCCACCAGTCCTTCCAGTGTACGCGACCCTTCGAGAGCCTCAGGGTCCGCCAACCGACAACCTTTTGTCGTTCTGTAGAAACTCCCATACCCAGATACTCTAAAACTCTCCGACAATCAAACTCCCAATCTCCGACTCCATGGTGGCTGAGCGGAGTCGAAGCCACAAAAAAACTCCGGCCGGGAGTTCTACTACCCAGCCGGAGCCGTTGGTGAAATAAATGTTAAATTTCATCAGGAATGCCTCCCGCCTGTGCCACCATCCCACACGTACCTGTGGCACTAACCGGTCCGAGGCTGTGGGACCTACCCACTCGTGCCTGTGGGATCAACCGATCTGGAAAGGCTGTACAATGATGGCTATTCTACCGTCAGCAATTTATCCAGAGAAGCCGTTCTGGTTTGCTTTAACAGGCTACCTTCCGTGTATTGGGTCAACACTTCCAGGGTATAGCTTCCGGCAGGTAAGGCAGGAATGACCACAATAAGCTCCGAAGGATTGTTGACGACAATGTCGAACGCTTCTACCTGGGTTCTGGACTGGGTAGCCGTATTGACAAAGTAAACTCCCCGCGTAGGATCATCGCCCATGATTTTAATCTTACTGCCCACGATCTTAAGATTTTTACCGGGAGTAAGCAGGTCGTTGACCGAACCGCTCTTCACATCCGTCACCTGTAGGATGACAGAAGAAGCTTCTGCCAAACCCAGGATATCAACTTCAATATTGGGAATCTCCGCTCTCAGCTTTTCTCCCTGGTTGAACTGGAAAATAATACTGTGCTTATCTTTATTAAACTTCTCCGAAGGACTGTCGAACACACCACGTATAGTGGTGCTAGCGGTGAAATACCCGGTATTAATGGAATACCCATCACAAAGCTGGTACGCCATTTCTTTCAGGAAAAGCTCTGTGGCATGCTCCATCGAAGAGGCGGAGATATCGGAACCACCGCGGCTTACCGCCGACTGGCAGATTCTTTTGACATTAAGGCTTCGCTCGCTGATGGTTCTTGCCGTGAAATCATTGGGATTGTCTTTGGTTAAAGTGTTATCGTATAAATAGGCTTTGATTTTATGTAATATATTGGACATTCTTTATTATTTTTTAATTGTTGAGGTATTGAATTGTTGTTATTAAAACCTAACAGGTTTTGGAAACCGGTGAGGTTATTGTTCATTAATTTGTTAATATCGGGTGGCTGGCGAGCGTTTAGATCGTGTCCCCCTGTTATCTCCGTTTATATTTTAAAACTGGCACGAACGAAATGCTAACGCCAGTGATGGCAAAATCGATAAAAATATTATTATCGTAACCTTTGTATCATTATCAGACTTCTATATGATTGACCTAGGCCTGGTGTCGCTCTTGATCCTACAAAAAAATTATTGTTTGTTGGATAGACTGTAAAATCTATAGACTGAGGGGTATCAATTATAATATAATCATCAAAATAACCAACTCCATATGAGCCGCTAGTACTAGAATAATTAACAAGTGAATATTCATTATTTCCTACTATAGCTTTAATCATTAATGTATTATTTCCATTATTTACAGATGCAAAATTTCCCCATACTCTTGCTTGCACTTTATAAACACCAGGTTGTAAAGCTATACGGTCTGTTGTTCTACTTGGTGTCCCATACCCAGCAGTTAATGTTACATTCTCACTAATAGTACAACCATTAATGGTGTTAATAAAATTAGATGCACCATTAGAAGCTATGTCCATTTCTGCAGCACTATTATGTAAGCTAAAACGGAGTGATGATTCCGAACCCGCATTGTAAGTAACTTCATTTAAGCCTATTCTAAGTATTTGTCCTTCTGTAGATGTCGTACTATTTTTGTAAATATCTCCATTGGCATCAACTACCAATCCAGTAGAACTAGTTCCTGTAGATAATGATGGTAAATTCTCAAACCTTATTGAAGTATTATTGGCATTTACATGTAAAACTCTTTGAGGTGCTGTCGTTCCAATTCCCACATTACCTAAAGTGGTTCCTCCCGTTTTAACAGTCAGAAATTCTAAGCCCTCATAGGTTCCTAATGATATACGGCTGTCGCTAGCATTATCTATATTCGTATAATTGATAGCTCCCCACGTAGGTGTACCTCCGCCAATTCCCAATCTTGTTACCGTACCTGCAGTGGTAGTGGTGTTGGTTACAGTAGCCCCTTGACGGTTGGCAGAAGCAGCCACGTATAGCTTATCAACAGCATAATCGGTTCCTACTCCCACATTACCGCCTTGAAAAACGTGATTAACACCATTTTCTGCTTTATATAAAACATTGGTATTATCCCAACCTATATAACCAAGGCGGGTATTATCCCCCTTCATTATTTCCATATACCCTGTATGGGAAGTATCACCAGGTGCTAGACGTATCTTCCCAGAGTTATCAGCATTTTGAACAATCAATTGCCCTCCCCCTGATACTTTCAATGCATTTCCAGCCGTATTTACCGTTCTGGTTCCTGTTAATGCCCCATCTGTATTATAAAGATTGGAAGTATTGCCGGTTACGATCTTCTGCCAAATACTGCCATCGAAATAGTAGTATCCCGGAGCGGTAATACTGGCTGTTGCCCCAGCGGGAGCTGAATCTGCGACGGTTGCATAAATGATGAGTCCCTTCTGGTTTGATCCATACACTGGTGTGGGTGTAGCTGTAGTGGCTGCACGGATCTGGTCGCCGGTTAATTGCGGGATGATCAATCCTTCAGGTTTGGTTCCGTTTGTTTTGGCGGTAATGTCAAGGGTTGCTTTTGGGGAAGTGTTATTAATCCCCACTTGAGCGAATACTGTGATGCTGAAAAGCAGAACGGCGGTTGTAATTAATTGTTTCATTGTTTTGTATTTATGTTTGTTGTTTGTATTTTTTGATGACTTTGTTATTTGAACACGAAGTGCGCTAAGATTTTTTATTATATGATGTGCTTTTAGTTTCACAAAGGCGTTTCACTTATAGGAGCTCGCAGAGTTTTTAGAGTTGGAGGGTTTTAGAGTTTGAGTGTGGGAGAGTCCTGGTGGCTGAGGTGACTCGAAGCCACTATTTCCCCTCTCAAACCATCCCATATTCCCCTCCAACCCTAAAACCCTCCCACTCTCAAACCCTCCGACTCAATAATAGCTTCGACAGGCTCATCACTTCGAGTAGATTTTGAAAAAATCATATCGAGAAGTTTGTGAGTTTGAGGATAAATGCCATTCTCGATACATTTTTTCTTCACCTTGTTACGAAAAAACACTCGAATTGACGAAAGCACAGGCGGAGGACGGCCGAAATGATTAATCGTAATAGGTGTAAGGTGAAAATGATGAGAAGTAATATGAATATCTTTTTCTTGATCCCTTCTTGCGCTTAAAAATAGAATAAAGGATGATGGTATTGTTTTATGCTGAAGCTTTACCGGAGAAGAGCTTCCGATAAAAGCTATTGAAGAAGTATTAGAGAGTAGTCCAAAAGTGTGTCTGCCTGTTGGACTACTCTTATAACAAGTATTTTCCGTAGGACTACTTGTGGACTTCTTATGGGAAACTTTGGAACAAGAGGTTTTGATCAAAACCTTAGACCACTTCTTAAAAGATGCTTTTCTCAGGTTTTGACTGGAAATATATACTGGAGATTCTGCATATAAATAGGAGTCTTTGGATACAAAGACTACAGAATCAGAGGATACAAAGGTTTGAGCGCTCAATAATGATGATACTAAGACCACTAAAAAGCACAACAATGCCACGCAAAAGCATTGGAGGGAGAGGGGTTTAGAGGGAATCATTTGTAGTTTCATTATTTTGTGTAAAAAAGTAGTCTAGGTTAGACTACTTTTTTACATAAGAAACTAATCACCATAAAAGATAGTAAAAAACAGATGAAAAATGGTGCGAAATTCCGGTTGTTTTGCTCCAAAAATTTGTAATGAACAGATTTATGATACAAAAAAGCAAGAAATTAGAAAACAATATCTTAGTGTTTGGAGGTAAAAAGAATTTGTTTACATTTGTAGCTGAAAAAAGTAGTCTAACCTAGACTACTTTTTTTGTGATGTTCTACCGTCCCTCAGGAAAGCCCATCAATAAAGAGTTTCAGAGAAAAAGGAATCATTCTTATTTCCTGCTCAACAAAAATGTATTACCTTAATAGATCCTCGACAAGAATCCTCCATTTCACATATGAATTGTGAGAGTTACTTTTTCTGTGCAAAAAATTAAGTGTTTCTATCAATTTCAATATTAAATGTATGCAAGAGGCCCGGAATTCCGGACAGTGAAAATTTTGCCTTTTTAAGCTTGTTTCTGGATGGATCTATTGAATATCCTACGGATGTTCTGAAATCTGTTTTTTCAAGGTTCGTATAGTCGAAAACAGCTCCCGACAAATTACATTCTTTAAATACAGCATTCGATAAATCACATTCCGAAAAATCAACTTCAGTAAGGGTACAGTTTTTAAAAAGGATTTTCTTAAGGGTTGTTTTATAAAACACTGAATTGTTCAGAAAACATCCATCAAAGCTAAAAGTCATTCCGAATTCATTGCATTCATTAAAGTGTAGCCCAAACATTTTACATTCTTTAAAATGAACATCACGAAAAGCTGTTGACACCAGTTTCGCCATGCTGAGATTGCACCCGGTAAAATCGCAATTATTAAAACTGAAACCCGAAAGGTCCGCATATTCAAAATTGCAGTTCTGAAATGTACAGTTTTCGTATTCGCCTTTTTGAATCTGAGAAATAACTGCATTTTTTAAAGTTTGATCTAAAATGTATGCTTCCTTCATGAGACTAATGATTTAGATTAAAGAAATTGGCTCTCGTTGATTTTTCAGATTGCGCAGATTTTTAAATATAGAAAAGGCGCATGACCGTAGACGACTTCCATTCTTCTACACCAAGCTGTTTTTATCCGAATAATTTAATTTAAAGAAAATAAAAGTCATGATCGAGAAAGCCAACAGCGAGCTTCCCCCATAGCTGAAGTACGGCAACGGAATCCCAACGGTAGGAAAAAGCCCCATAACCATGCCTAAATTGATGGTAAAGTGCATCAAAAGGATCGAAGCAAAGCAATACCCGAAAACACGGTTGAAAGAGGATTTCTGCTGCTCTGCGAGGTAATATATTCTTCCGATAAAGATCATATAGCACAGAATAAGTATTGCACTTCCCGCAAATCCCCATTCTTCACCCACAGTACAAAAAATATAATCGGTTTCCTGCTCCGGAACGAATTTCCCCTGGGTTACAGAACCCTCACGGTATCCTTTCCCCCAAAGTCCGCCGGACCCAATAGCTGTTTTGGAATACAATAAATTATAGCCGGATGTATCCCTGAATGCTTTTTCGCCTTTGTAGAGAACTTCAATTCTTTCTCTCTGGTGCTTGGGCAGTTTTTCTAAAATATAAGGTGACCCAAATGCCAGTCCGCAAAGCAGTACCACAGAACCCGCAATTCCTGAGATCGAAATGATGTTCCAGGACATTTTGTAATAATTCATGGCAATCCAGGCTCCTACAATTACAACAATGGTAATAGCTACCCAGATAGGATCGACCGCAAGGGAAATCAGGAAAACGCCGGCAAAAAGAAAACCAATCCCGAATAATAATCCGCTCATTCCTTCCCGGTACAGGGCGATAAAAAAGGCAATAAATACGAGCATAGAGCCTACATCCGGTATTGCCAGAACAACCACTGCAGGAATACCTATGATGGCCAGAGTGGTCAGTAAAGATTTTCGGTTTTTTAAATTAAATTCAGGTCCGGATACATAGTTGGAAAGCATAAGAGCAGTTCCTATTTTAGCAAACTCCACAGGCTGCATGGTGAAACTTCCGAATTTGTACCAGTTTTTCTGTCCGAGAATTTCCTTTCCGAAAGGGAAAAGACCAATAAGCAGCAATACACCTCCGATATAAATGATGCCGGACATATTCTCGAAAAACTTGCTTCTTCCCACAAAAATCACAAGCCCCACAAACAAGGAAATACAAAAGAAAATCAATTGTTTTTCTCCCAATTTCTGGTCGACACTGTAAATATTTGCGATGGCAAAAATGCAAAGCAGGAAATACAGGCCAAGACCGAGTTTATCTATTCCTTCTGCCCATTTCATTGCTTAACCGGTTTTGTTTTTTTTAAATTCTTAGTCTCCTCATCTATTTTTTTCTGCATCTTAGCCTTCTGCTCCCTCACCAGTTTTAAGCTGTCCTGAATTCTCTTCTGTTTGATTGAGTCTTCGCTTGGCTTATAAAGACCTTTACGCTTAAGGTCGGCAATCCACTGTCTTTTATATTCGGGCATAAAACTGGAGGTGATCATTTTCTTGTAGAGGTGTTCACGTTTTACATCTCCTGTGATGTATTTTTCAGCAATCACCGTCGCTGCAGGCCCCGCCCACGTAGCTCCGAATCCTGCGTGTTCCATAACTGCCGCTACAACGATCTTAGGCTTATCTGCAGGTGCAATCAACACAAAGATTGAATTGTCTTTTCCCTGAGGAACCTGAGCCGTACCTGTTTTTGCGAGCTGTGTAAAGTCACTCGATTTTAAACCGCGTGCCGTCCCGTTCAACACTACGGCCTCCATGCCTTTCAGTACCGGGTCAAAATATTTTTTATCAACCAATGTCTGGTGTTTCTTTTTAAATCTCGGATCAGGATTGGGTTTTCCATCAATCGCTTTTACAATATGCGGTGTATAATACCAGCCTTTATTAGCGATCGCAGAAACATAATTGGCAAGCTGAAGCGGCGTTACCAGTACATCTCCCTGTCCCATTCCGTTGTAGATCGCTCCGGTAGACATTTCGTCCCAGTTTTTAAAATCTGTTCTTTTGGAGCCGCTGGCTTTCATAATGGTCTTAAATCTATTTTCATAGAAATCCCCTGAAGGAATTCTACCCCTTGCGCCTACCGCAAAATCATTATTTAAGAACTCACCTACCCCAAAACTGCTCATGATTTTCTTCCATTCATCCACCCCTCTTGACGGATCTCCCGGATATTTTTTAAGGATAGCAATAAAGGCGTATGTGAAAAAACAGTTACTGGAAACCTGAATGGAAGGAATTAACGGATCTGCACCTCCATGGCCTTTGATTCTTTTTCCTTTGTAATAAAATCCACCACCGCAAGGGAAAATGGTATTTTCATCCATTACGCCCATCTGCATAGCTGCAAGAGCTGTCAACAATTTAAAGGTAGATCCCGGCGGATAAGCTGCCTGAAGAGATCTGTCGAAAGTCGGTTTATTTTCGTAGATGGTATCCTTCGATAAGGCGTATAGATTTTTAGATTTATTCGGGCCTGTAAAAAGATTGGGATCAATATCCGGGCCTGTTGCGGCAACCAGAACTTCTCCGTTATTAGGGTCAATTGCCACAATCGCTCCGTGTTTATTCACCAGCATTTCCTCTGCAATTCTCTGAAGATCATAGTCAATCGTAAGAGTGATATCCTTTCCGGTAACTACATCTTTGTCGAGAGAACCATTTTTATAGGGTCCTACATTCCGCAGCTTAATATCTTTCTGAATGTATTTCATTCCTTTTATCCCACGAAGCTCTTTTTCATAAGCTTTTTCAATCCCTGTTTTACCGATGAAATCTCCCGGCAGATAATAGGCAGAATCTTTTTTAATTTCCCTTTCGTTTACCTCACTCGTATAACCTAAAAGATTTCCGGATGTTGAAACTTCGTACTGTCGCTGAGGTCTTGAAACGATACTGAAGGCGGGATATTTAAATATAATCTCCTGAACCCTTGCAATGTCTTCCCTGCTAAGATTCTTCATGAAGGTCATCGGAGTGAGCTTGGAGTAATATTTTTCTTTTTTAATATTTTCAATCGTTCTGATGAAATCATTTTTTGAAATTTTCATCAGGTTACAGAAAGCCATAGTATCAAAATCAGGTCTCATCAATGCCTGGGTAAAAGAAATTTCGTACGCCGGCTGATTTCCCACCATGATTTTACCATTTCTATCGAAGATAACTCCCCGTTGAGGAATAACATATTCAATTTTAATGGATGTGTTGGCCGCGTTCAGCGCGTATCTGTCAGTAAAAAGCTGTAAATAAGCCAGCCTCGCCACAAAAATCGCAGCGATTACAATGATAACAGAAAAAATTTTTAAATAACGTGTGTTCAAACTTTTTGTTTGATTTTAAATATTAATGCATAAATAACTATAAATATAAACGAAATTATACTCGTTACCACTACATTAAATAATATTTCAAAAAATCTACTCAGCTTAAAGAACTCTATATACTGTACCAAAAGCTGGTGTAAAAAGATACTTGTAAATAAAAACAGCAAAAACTGCGCCCATTGAAGGGACTGAAAGGAGAAGAAATCGGTTGAAGTATCTGTAGAGGTTCTGAAAATCAAAGTTCTGAAATAGGCTATCAGGGTTGTTGCAAAAGCATTAATCCCCCAAGAAAAGAGGAATGCGTCAACCGACAGGCCGATCAGAAAACTTAAAGCCAAAAACTGATATTTATTTCTGAAGAAAGGATAAAACATGACAAATACCGGATAAAGCACCGGCGTGTACTTTCCGAAAAACGTAATTCTGTTCAAAACAAAAATTTGTAATGCAACCAGAAATATCATGATTAATATGTCCGTAAATAAAGTCCTGCTAATCATCTTCCTTTTTTATTACAGATTGCATGGTATCCTGAATTTTTTGCACTTCAGCTTTTTTAAGATTTTTAACAACATAGACTTTATTCAAAGCGCCCATTTTCTCACTCAGCTCCACTGAAATATCCCAAAATCCCGTTTTATTATCTACTGAATATCCAGCGATGGTACCGATCATTACGCCTTTGGGAAAGATTGCAGATTTTCCGTCTGTTACGACAGTATCTCCCACTTTTAAGGCCACATATTTTGGAATGTCTGCTAGGTGCATCACTCTGGAATTATCTCCGTTCCAGGTCAATGTCCCGAAATATCCCGAATTCTTAAGAGCAGCATTAATTCTGATTTTATTTACACTCAACACCGACTGCACCAAGGCATAGCTATCAGTAGAATTGATTACAATTCCTGCAATACCTTTAGGAGCCATTACACCCATCTGTGGAAATACACCGTCTCTTCTACCTCTGTTGATGGTAAAGTAGTTATTTCTTCTGTTGATGCTATTGAAAACAATTTCTCCGTCAACAAATGTATAGATCTGTCCGCCTCCCAATGTATCATGCACCTTTCTGAACTGAGGATTTTTCGCACCCTGTTTTCCGTACAGCTCCATCATCAAAGATTTATTCTGAGCCACCAGATCATCATTAATCTGTTTTAGCTTAAGATAAGAAACCCCTTCATCAATATACCCCGAAACCCAGGAATTGAAAGCGGCAGACTGCCCTGCGATCCAGGATCTCTGCATGGCATTTTTAGAGAATATCAGAATCAGAGCAATAATTTGCAGAAATATAAAGAAGACAAAAAGCGCATTCTTGGAAAATAATCTCAGCAAAAATCCCATTCAGATATATGTCGTAAAAAGTTAGAATTATTTAATTAAGAAATTGAATTTATCCATATTCTTAAGTGCGATCCCCGTTCCGCGAACGACAGCCCTCAACGGATCTTCTGCTACAAACACAGGAAGACCTGTCTTTTTGTGCAATCTGTCTGCAAGCCCTCTTAATAAAGCACCGCCTCCGGCTAAATAAATACCTGTTTTATAGATATCAGCAGCCAATTCAGGAGGCGTAAGGGAAAGTGTTTCCATTACCGCATCCTCAATTCTGATGATGGATTTATCTAAAGCTCTTGCGATCTCTTTGTAACCAACCATGATTTCCTTAGGCTTTCCTGTAATAAGATCTCTACCCTGTACCGGAATATCTTCAATGTCAACATCAAGATCTTCAACAGCAGAACCTACTTCAATTTTGATTCTCTCTGCAGTTCTTTCTCCGATGTAAAGATTATGGTGCGTTCGTAAATAATAAGCAATATCATTGGTAAATACGTCTCCTGCAATTTTCACAGATTTATCGCAAACAATACCTCCCAAAGCAACCACAGCAATTTCTGTAGTTCCGCCACCTATATCGATGATCATATTACCTTCGGGCTTTTGAACGTCAATTCCAACCCCGATGGCAGCAGCCATTGGTTCGTAAATAAGACGGACTTCTTTGGCGTTTACTTTCTGAGCAGAATCTCTTACCGCTCTTTTTTCAACCTCTGTAATTCCTGAAGGAATACAGATTACAATTCTCAATGCAGGCTGAATGAATTTACCTTTGATTCCCGGAATTTTTTTGATAAACTCTTTAATCATATGTTCAGAAGCATGGAAATCGGCAATCACCCCATCTTTCAACGGACGGATTGTTTTGATATCCTCGTGAGTTTTACCCTGCATATGTTTTGCCTGTTCACCCACGGCAATTGGTCTGCCAGTAGAACGTTCAATGGCAACAATCGACGGCTGATCTATAACAATTTTATTATTATGGATGATAAGGGTGTTGGCAGTACCAAGGTCTATCGCAATCTCTTGCGTAAACATATCGAATAAACTCATACTTTTAGTTCTGATTTTTTTAAAGAGTTACAAAGATATGAATTTAAGACGTCTAAAGAAATTTCGCGAGCAGATAATTTGGTTAAAATTTTATTAAAATTTATAAACCCTTATTAACTTTTGGTTTAAGTATTTACAGACTTCAATTTCAACCAGATTTAAGATAACTGCTGCCTTCAGGAACATAATTGAAAAGATTTATTATAGGCTGTTCAGAAAAAGACATAAAATGATCAGGATGGATTTAATTTTTTTAACATAAATTAAACGCTATATATTGAAAATTCTACGTAGGAAATTTTATTATTTAGAATAATCCCAAAATAGTTTTTCACGATAATTATCATATACATTTTCAGAAACCTATTTATCAAAAAAAACGTAAATTTGCCCCGCTTATGTTACAGTATTCAAACATACATCAAACGTCTAATTTTTCTGTGCTTTCCATTAGTTATGAAAAGGCTGATGTAGAAACCAGGGGAAAATTCGCATTCTTTGATGAAAATATCAAAAATTTTGTGACCCGGATTCATAATGAAGATTTAGGGGATGCATTTGTTGTTTCCACCTGTAACAGAACCGAAATCTATACGACTTCCCCCAATTACCTTCTTGTTGCTGAAGAATACTGCAAAACGATCGGCGTAAATCTTATGGATTTTCTTCAGTTTGCCAACATTCTCACTAAGGAAGAAGCGTTAATTCACCTTTTCAGAGTAGCAGCAGGCCTGGAAAGCCAGATTATCGGGGATTTTGAGATTATCGGTCAGATCAAAAAAGCATACAGCAGATTCAGAAAAGAAAGACAGAATTCCAATCCTTATCTGGAAAGAGCCATTAATGCGGCCATTCAGATTTCTAAGAGAATCAAAAACGAAACGGGAATTTCCAACGGTGCGGCTTCGGTTTCTTATGCGGCGGTTCATTATATTTTAAATAATCAGAAAAGACTTACCGAAAAGAATATTCTTCTTTTGGGTGTGGGCGAAATAGGCCAAAATACGGTAGAGAATCTGGTAAAGCACGTCTATCAGCCTAAAATTAAAATTGCCAACAGAACACAGGAAACAGCTGAAAAGATCTCTGAAAAATATAATATTCCTCATATCGATTATGCCGAATTCGATCAGGAACTGAAACAGACAGATATTCTGATCGTAGCTACCGGCGCCAGGCATCCGATCGTCAATAAATCTCATTTTCCGAATGGAAAAGAAACCCTGGTCATCGACCTTTCTATCCCGAACAATGTTGATAAAGACGTTACGGATAATAAAAATGTAACTTTAATTGATGTTGATGAACTTTCCAAACAGATTCAGGAAACGATTCAGCAGAGAGAGAAAGAAATCCCGAAAGCGGAACAAATCATCAAGGAACTGATGAAAGACTTCCTTGAGTGGGAAAAAAAGAGAAAGCTGGCTCCCAACATTCATCATTTCAAAGCGGTTTTAAAGAACATGGAACGCAACGAAATGCATAATTTTTACAAAAAAAATAAGTACATAAACATCACGGACATGGAACTTTCTGATAAAATGATTCAGAAAATTACCAACCGTTTTGCAAAATATATCATCGATAATCCGTTAAAAGCCGAAGAAATTAGTAAATTAATGCACGAAATATTAGTTGAACAACCAAACAACGAATTTAATGAAAAGCATTAGAATCGGAACCAGAAATTCCGCATTGGCACTTTGGCAGGCCAGAGAAGTTGCGCGGCATCTTCAGAACAGCAATTATTTAACGGACATTGTTCCTATCGTATCATCAGGTGACAAGAATCTTCATCAGCCACTCTACGCTCTCGGGATTACGGGCGTTTTTACACGAGATCTGGATATCGCATTATTAAATGATGAAATCGATATCGCCGTACACTCGCTGAAAGATGTACCCACCAATCTTCCGGAAAATCTTGAAATTGTTGCCTATCTGGAAAGAGACTTTCCTCAGGACGTTTTAATAAGAAAAGAATCTGCAAAAGATAAAGAATTTCACGAACTGAAACTTGCCACGAGCAGCTTAAGGAGAAGAGCTTTCTGGCTTAAAAATTTTCCTAATGCAGAGTTTTCAGATATTCGCGGAAATATCCAGACGAGATTGAAGAAACTGGAAGAAGGTGACTTTGACGCCACCATTTTATCTTTAGCCGGAATTAAAAGAATGAAAATGGACATCGATTACGAGATGATTCCTTTCATGATTCCTGCACCGTCTCAGGGCGTTATTGCCGTTGCCGGCCATTCTGATAAAAAAGAGATCAATGACATTCTGAGTTCAATCAACCACAAACCCACCCAGATCTGTGTAGAAATGGAAAGAAACTTCCTGAATACACTGGAAGGAGGCTGCACCGCACCGATTGGAGCTTTTGCCGAAATCTTTGAAGACCAGATCCGTTTTAAAGCAGCACTTTGCTCATTGGATGGCAAAAACTGTATTGCTACGGATGAAAATTTCATCTATAATGAAGAAGAAAATTTCGGGAAAAAGTTTGCTAGAGTTGTTCTTGAGAACGGAGGAAAAGAACTGATGGCTGAAATTAAAAATCAGATTTAAAACTTTCATCATCCACCTTTAAGCTTAACGCCTAAAAAATGAAAATCTTATTTACCAAAAATATAGACCGCAATGTGATATCCAAAGAATTAGGAGATGATATTGTGGTTGATTGTATTGAGGTAATTAAAACAACTCCAGTACAGGTAAAACCCTTTGACCTAAAGGATAAATCCCTGATCTTCACAAGCACAAATGGCGTAGATTCGTTTTTTAAAAATGGCTTTACTCCTAATGAAGATTTCACAGCGAAAAATTATAACAAGATTTACTGTGTCGGCGAAAAAACAAAAAAAGAAGTACGAAAACACGGTTTCGGAACTTTTAAAGTATTGAAAAATGCCGATACACTTTCCAAATTTATCACCGGAAAATGCCAGCATGAAAACTTCCTGCATTTCTGTGGTAACCTCGCCATAAGTGTTCTGGATAATGATCTTCCGCTGCAAAATATTAAATATAAAAAAATTACCGTTTACAAAACGGAAGAGATCAATCCGAAGATAAATGAAAAATATCATGCTGCTGTTTTTTTTAGTCCGAGCGGAGTTCGTAGTTTTGCAAAGCAGAATTCACTAGAAGATATGATCCTGATATCCATTGGCGAAACGACTTCCCGGGAACTCAGAAAACACACTTCAGAAAAGGTTTTAACTTCGGAGGGAAACAATCTTTTATCCGTTCTTAAACTGATTCGAAACAAAATTGTAAATAAAGACTGATATATAATTGTTGATTGGCAACAATGTTATTTAATAGATTATGATTAAAAACGACCTATATTTAAAAGCGCTTCGCGGAGAAACCGTAGAAAGACCTCCGGTATGGATGATGAGACAGGCCGGAAGATATTTGCCGGAATTCATTGCCCTGCGTGACAAATACGATTTCTTCACAAGATGCCAGACTCCAGAGCTTGCTTCCGAGATTACAGTACAACCGATCCGACGATTTCCTCTGGATGCGGCCATTCTGTTTTCAGATATTCTTGTAGTTCCGCAGGCAATGGGAATTGATTTTAAAATGAAAGAATCTGTCGGGCCATGGCTGGATACTCCTATCAGAACGATGGAGCAGGTTCAAAACGTTGTGGTTCCGGATGTGAATGATACTTTAGGTTATGTTTTTGATGCGATTGAATTAACACTACAGAAGTTAGACAACGAAATTCCGTTGATCGGCTTTGCTGGTTCTCCATGGACGATCCTTTGCTACTGCGTGGAAGGAAAAGGAAGTAAAGCTTTTGATATTGCCAAATCTTTCTGTTTCCAGCAACCGGAAGCCGCACATTTATTATTACAAAAAATTACAGATACCACGATCGCTTACTTAAAAAGAAAAGTTGAAAAAGGCGTTTCTGCTGTACAGGTTTTCGATTCCTGGGGCGGAATGCTTTCTCCTGCAGATTACCAGGAATTCTCTTGGAAATATATTAACCAGATTGTTGAAGCATTAAGCCCTTTGACTCACGTTGTCGTTTTCGGAAAAGGATGCTGGTTTGCGCTGGAAGATATGGCACAGTCTCCGGTTTCAGCTTTAGGTGTGGATTGGACAATCACTCCGGAATTTGCACGAACGCTTACTAATCATACGATGACCCTTCAGGGAAATTTTGATCCGGCAAGATTACATTCAACTCCTGAAACGATCAAAAAAATGGTGACTGAAATGATCAACCGTTTTGGAAAAGACCGATATATTGCCAATCTTGGCCACGGAATTTTACCAAATATCCCGGTGGAAAATGCAGAGGCGTTCATCAGAGCGGTGGTGGATTGGAAACCGACCATTTAAACTTAAACTTTCCAAAATAAAATATTATCCCTTTCAATTTCTGGAAGGGATTTTAATTTAAATATTTTTTATACATTTGATTATCAATATTTCTAAAATGGATATTCAAACTAGAAAACTAAATTTTATACAGGATTTCCTCAAGCTTCAAAGCGAGGAAGCAATCGCTCAGTTTGAAAAATTAATGAAAAATACTAAAAGTGTAGACCCAAAGAATAATCCTCAGCCATTTACAGTGGATGAATTGAATGAAAGAATTTCTAAGTCTGAAGAAGACTTTAAAAATAAAAAATTCAAAACGACAACTGAACTGCTTTCAAAGTATAATGGAATATGAAGTAATATGGTCAGAATTTTCTGAAAAGCAAATTGATGACATTTTTAATTATTATCAGCAAACTTCCCAAAGCTATCAGGTTGCATTAAAAATTGTGACAAAAATTCTTTTAGCTCCTGAAAAATTAAAGAATAATCCTAAAATTGGTCAGAAAGAATTTTTATTGGAGCAACGTAATGTTGAATATCATTACCTCTTAGAATCTAATTATAAGATCATTTATTCCATTGACGAAGAAAGATGTCATATTAAAATTGCAGACGTTTTTGACACAAGACAGAATCCTGAAAAAATCAAAAGAGAAAAATAAAAATATCCTTTCAGCCGCATAGTTGAAAGGATATTTTTTATCTCTATAATAAAAGCGTTTAACTTAAACTATCACTTACAGTAAACGTTTCCACAGGCTTCGAAATCTGATCTGCAAAATACTGTTCCAGCTCTTTCAGGGTTTCAGGATTGGTCTGAATATCTTTCACAAGCTGACCCTTATTCACTACAACAATTCGGTTGCAGACTTCGGTTGTATGCGAAAGATCGTGGCTGGAGATCAGGAAGGTCACACCATCTTGTTTTGATAATTCTTTAATAAGATTTTTAAGTTTAATCTGAGTCGACGGATCCAGGTTGGCAAAAGGTTCATCCAAAATAATAATCTCGGGACTACCTAAAATGGCCCCTACGATTCCTACTTTTTTCTGATTTCCTTTCGAGAGGTCACGTACATATTTTCCCGAATTTAATATTTCTCCGTTGAAAAGATCATGAAACTGCTTAAGGAAATCATCCACGGAAGCCTTATTCTGCCCTCTCAGTTCGCCGATAAAGTAGAAATATTCTTCGGGTGTCAGATAGCCGATAAGGAAAGAATCATCTACAAATGCGGAAACTTTGTTTTTCCAGGCTTCGGATTCGTTTACTTTAATTCCGTCAATGCTTACAAATCCTGTCGTTGCCTGAATGAGATCCAGCATCAGACTGAATAATGTTGTTTTTCCGGCACCGTTGTTCCCTACAAGCCCGAAGGTTTCACCATTAGGAATTTCAAGATGTTCTATATTTAAAACGGTTGCTTTTCCGTATGTTTTTGATAAATTCTGTATTGTAATCATATTAGTCTTTGTTTTTGAATGCTTCCAGTGTACTGTATTTTTCTACCTTATAATGTTTAACGATAATATCGAATATTTTCTCCCGTATCAGAAATCCGATCAGTCCCATGATCGCCACACTTACAACGCCTGCTTCAATTCCGTAGAAATGTTGCACGATTCCGAATACGACCATCGGCAAAAACATTTTGGGAATAAGCAGAAGCAACGACTTCATATTGAAGCTGTTCTTTTGCCCGAATCTTTTTTCTTTAGCATTGAGGTCGATCTGCATTTTATTGAAAGCTCCCGACCAAAGGGTAAACTGTGAATTCACCCCGATATTATAGATTCCCGCCGCAAAAAACGTGAGATACATTTCCCACCCGAAGTAAGCATAGCAAATTGCCAGTATCATTGAAATCCCGGTAACAATATTCATCAACCACCACTTTGCCTTTAAATACTCTTTATAAGGTACATTCAGGGTCATCATCAGCGGATAATAAGAACTGTCGAATGCAGGCACTCTTTGCCCGAACAGAAACTGAAAACCTCCGGTTACAAATAGCCCCATAAACATCATCATAGCCGGTGTTTTATAAATAGGCGAAGTAAACATCAGCATTCCATAGAAAAGAAACAGCAGGCTTCCCCAGACAATTCCTTTTGTGACTTTATTTCTCTTCAGCATTTTAATATCATTGTTAATAAATGTTCCGATAGCGCCATATTTATTAAGGAAAGCAATATTCTCGGTTTTTCCGACAGTTTTCTTTGCCTCAAGTCCTTCATCAAGATAAAATACATTCCGGATATGATTAAAACAAACTTTCCATAAAGCAATGAACAGAACGGCGGGAATAACCGCAAAATAAGGACTGTCATAGAAACTATAAAAGCCCTTTTCAGAATATTCCAGCGTTGGAATAACGTTATAGTAAGTAAGGCCGGCGATCGCTGCAATGACACAGCCTACCGCAATAGCAATGGTTTCTTTATCGTTAAAAAGAATATTGATGAAATTATTCAGGTAAAATAATAAAGAGATTCCCACAAACCACCCCAGAACACCGACTACACTATATCCGTTAAAAACGGCAATTATAGAAAAGGTAACAAAAAACAATGAATTCAGCCAGCTGAAAGCCGATAAGAAGGTCTTTGCAAACATGTAGTTGACCAATGTTTTCTTAGAAATATTCAATGTCAGGAAGGGCTTGATATTCTGAGTAGGCATTTCCTGCCATATATATTTTAAAATAAGATCAACCGCCCAGGCAGCAATCATAAACCGGGATATGATCTTCAGCGGATCCTGATGGATCTCCTCCTGAATATAGAAAAAAGCGCCGAATGCACCGCCTACCAGACATACCATAAAGTAGAGAATCCCGATAAAACGAAGAATTTTCATCGCCAGATTGATGCCTAAAGAACTGCCACGAAAAAAACTCTTGATTTCTAACCTGAGAAATTTTAAAAACATAGTTATCTTTTTTACATTAGTTCATGTAAAGATACAATTGTTACAACGTTTAACTTTAATCAATATGTATTTTTACAATAATCAAAAACAATTCTGTTTTGAATCACCCAGCTTCTCCGGAGATTGCAAACAGCTTGCTTACGTCTTCAAGCGGTATCCGTTTGTTTAAAACAATTTGCAGGTAACCAACGGAGATCTCCGGAAGTTTCCCACAAGTTGCAGGAAACCAAAGAACATCTCCGGAGGTTTCAAACATATTTGTTTGTACTCTCCGGAGATTTTTAATTTAATTATATAAAATTCCTACAGAATGACAAATAACTTGAATATGAATGATTTAACGCATAAAAAAGGACCTCTGAAATATCAAAAGTCCTCATTATATTTTTATTACAAAATTATCCTATCAGCTCTTTTGCCTGGGCCAGTGCCGCTTCCGTAATTTTACTTCCTGAAAGCAATTGGGCTATTTCATTGAGCTTTTCTTCGTCATTCAGAGGAACGATGGTAGATTGGGTTCTACCGGAAATATCCTGCTTCAGGACTTTATAGTTGTTATTTCCTTTTGCGGCTACCTGTGCCAGATGAGAAATGACGATCAATTGCATATCTGTTGACATTTCGCGCATAAGGTTTCCTATTTCTTCGGCAACTTTCCCGGAAACTCCGGTGTCGATTTCATCTAAAATCAATGTTGGAAGTTCGTCACTTTCGGCAATAATCTTCTTTACGGCCAGCATTACTCTGGATCTTTCACCTCCTGAAATAGCGGTCTGGATAGGCTTTAAAGGAAATCCGGAATTTGCCTGAAATAATAATTGAATATTTTCCTTTCCGAATTGATTGAATTCTGGGGAGTTTTGCAATTCAATATCAACCCTGGCTTTTTCAAGACCAAGCTTTTTTAGTAATTCTTCTGCTTTTTTAATAAATACAGGAACGTTTTTCTTTCTGTTTTTTGAAAGTTTTTCGGCAAGGTTCTGCAACGTTTTTTCTTTCCCGGAAATATTCTTCGTGATATCGGCAATCTGGGTTTCCAGATCGGAAGCACCCTGCTGCTCGTTCGCCAGATGATCTCTGATTTGTTTTAATTCAGAAATATCAGAAATATTATGTTTCAGGAAAAGGGAATTGATTCTGTTATTTAATTCCGCCAGCAATACCAAATTTTCAGGATTAATTTCAATTTTCTCAGCCTCATCTTCAAGCTCGGAAATAATATCTTTTAATTCCACAAAAGAGGTTTCCAGTCTTTCGTCAAGCTCAGCAAAGCTGCCGGATACTTCTGCAATTTTTGATAATTTATTTTTAGCCTCATTAAAGAAAGATAAGATCCCGACTTCTTCCTGGTGAAACCTTGACAGTACCTGCGCAAGATTATCGGAAATCATTTCAGCATTTTCCTGAATGGAAAGCTGGTCCTGAAGTTCTTCATAATCTATATCATCCAAGTGAAGCTCTTCAAGCTCATTAAGAAGAAATGCTTTATAATCGCTTTCTTTATTAGCTTCCGAAAGTTGTGCCTGAAGCTTTTTAAGCTGAATCTTTAAACTTTGGAAATCAGAAAATTCATGTTGATAATCGTTGATGATCTGTTTATTATCAGAAAGTCCGTCAATAATTTTAAACTGATATTCTGCGGTAAAAAGATTGGATGTTTCAAACTGCGAATGAATA
This sequence comes from Chryseobacterium lineare, assembly GCF_977014045.1. Lineage (NCBI taxonomy): Bacteria > Pseudomonadati > Bacteroidota > Flavobacteriia > Flavobacteriales > Weeksellaceae > Chryseobacterium > Chryseobacterium lineare. The sequence continues at coordinate 3,138,810 of NZ_CDRNIQ010000001.1, forward strand.
TCGATTAATTGGGAAGACAATTCTTTTAGAATATCCAACGTGACAGGAACATCATTAATAAACGCCCGTGATTTTCCTGAGGGAAGAATTTCTCTTCTGATAATGGTCTGATGTTCATAATCAAGATCGTTCTCGATAAAGAATTTTTTAAATTGATTATTGAGAGAAAATTCTGTTTCAACAATACTTTTTTCTTCCGCCTTTGAGATGGATTTCACATCTGCCCTTTCGCCAAGAATCAAGCGTAAAGCCCCGAGAATAATAGATTTTCCGGCACCGGTTTCTCCAGTGATCACCTGTAAACCATTGTGAAGAGATACTTCAAGAGTATCGATCAGGGCAAAATTTTTAATATAGATTCTCGAAAGCATTGATAATAGCGATTATTTAGCTATTGCAAATATAGAACTTTAGATTTCAGAATTCAAGCGAAGATTACTGTTTCCATTTGTTCCATCTGGATTCTATATTTTTTGGAGAAAGGATGATCATTTCATTTTTCAGATCTGCCAGAACAATTCCTCCATTATTCCCCGAATTGAAAAGATTGAATATTTCATCAGCTTTCGTATCCATAAAAAGATTGAAATAATAAGCCTGCTGAAAGCTATTTTCATATTGTTTAAGCTGCATGAGGGCATCAAAAATCACTTTCTTTGCGGCAGTCTGATCCTGGTTAAAAAGATTATCCAGCCCTGCTCTGTGATAAGAATAACTGGTAGAACGCAACTGGCTCCAGTTCGGGCTCAAAATTTCTTTGATTAAAATAGAGCGGCTTCTGGGTTCATTTATCTGCTTCCAGCCGTCATACGTATTCTGCGATTCTCCGTTCTGGGCAATCTGCTGAGCTTTCTGGAACCATTGCGTTCCTGCCATTGACTGAAAACTGTCGGCATCAACTCCTAAAATTATATATACATAGAAACTGACAACATCAATAAGATTCTTACCTGAAAACTGTCTTTCATTGAAAATCAGGTTCTCATTTTCTACGTAATCAAAAGAAAATCGCTGATCCTGAAGGTTGATAAGGGGAGATTCGTAGGTCGTGTTAAAAACCGGGCGCACAGCCTGGACAACAATAGTTCCTTTGAAACGATTTCCGTCTCTTTCGCTGATAACGATCGCAAAATTGGACTTTATTTTTTCAAAGTTCTGAAGTCTCTTTCCCGTCCAGCTCGTATTATTGATAAAATCCCGAAGGCTTTTCTCCAATGCTTTGTATGCCGACTGGTTACTCCCTCCCAACTGCTGCGAATTCACCTGAACGGTAGCCAGCAACTCCTGAGAAAAACTGAGATTACACAAAAACAGAAGTAAAAATATGCTTATAATTTTTTTCATTTTTCTAGTAAAGATTGAGAACGGAAATTTATTAAATTTATTTTAAAAGTTGAGTTTCAACGAAATCCAAAATATCTTTGGCGACATGCTCTTTAGATTTCAAATCAAATTCTTTCTTTTCTGTTGGGGTAAATATTTTTATTTTATTGGTATCATTTTTAAAACCCGCGCCTTCGTCACGAAGTGAGTTTAAAACAATCATATCCAGATTTTTCTTTTGTAATTTAGCTTTGGCATTTTCCTCTTCATTTTGAGTTTCGAGTGCGAAACCTACCAAAAACTGATGGGTTTTCTTTTCACCCATGGTTTTAAGAATGTCAGGATTTTTAACCAGTTCAATTGTTAAATGATCATCATTCTTTTTAATCTTTTCTTTAGCAATTTCCTTGGGTGCATAGTCTGCAACAGCAGCACTTGCAATTCCGATGTCAGCTTTATCATAGAATTCAAAAACCTTTTCCAGCATCTCTTTTGCTGAAATTACTTTATGAAGTTCAATATTTTTATGATCTGTTTTTTCAGAACTCGGCCCGGAAATTAAAATAACTTTCGCCCCTCTTTTTGCAGCTTCTTCCGCTAAAGAAAACCCCATTTTCCCGGAAGAATGATTTCCGATAAATCTTACAGGATCAATGGCCTCGTACGTTGGTCCGGCTGTAATTAAAACCGTTTTTCCTTCCAGCGTTTTTTTAGTATTAGAATTAAAAAAGTCTTCAATTGTTTTGGTTATGGTTTCAGGTTCAGACATTCTGCCCTGCCCGATCAATCCGCTTGCCAGCTCGCCATTTTCTGCAGGAATAATAATATGACCAAAACTTTCAGCCAATTCCAGATTCTTTTTTGTAGAAGGGTGTGCATACATATCCAGATCCATCGCAGGCGCAATAAAAACAGGACATTTTGCAGACATGTAAGTTGCAATAACCAGATTATCACACATCCCGTGAACCATTTTCGATAAGGTACCTGCCGTACAAGGCGCAACAATCATTACATCTGCCCATAAAGCCAGTTCCACATGACTATTCCATGTTCCGTTGTCACTATAAAAATCTGAATACACAGGTCTTTTAGACAATGTTGAAATACTTAGTTTGGTCACAAAATTTTCTGCATCCGGCGTCATGATTGCCTGTATTTTTGCACCTTTTTTAATAAAATCTCTGATGAGAAAGTGAATTTTGTAAGCTGCAATTCCTCCGGAAATTGCGATGAGAATTTTTTTGCCGGAAAGACTCATTCAATTTTAATTTTTAAGAATACTAAATTACTTATTTTTTCTTACAAACCTGTTCAAACAACAAAGGTCATAAAGAAAAGATTTCCTTTATGACCTTTATATATAAAAAACACATTGATTCTTATTTTCTTTCTTCAGTTTTTCTGAAGTAAACATCTTCGTTCAGCCATTCTTCGATCGCAATGGAAGTCGGTTTCGGAAGTTTTTCGTAATGTTTTGAAATTTCGATCTGCTCTCTGTTTTCGAAAACTTCTTCCAATGTAGAATTGTGCACAGCGAATTCATCAAGCTTATTGTGAAGTTCCGTACGGATTTCAGCGTTGATCTGCTCTGCTCTTTTTCCCATGATAACAATCGCTTCGTAGATTGAGCCTACTTTGTCTTCAATCTTATCCTTATCGTAAGTAATGGTATTTACTTCTGCTTTTGTATCTTTTACACTCATTTTGAGAATATTAATTTTAATTTAGTTCGCAAATTTACGAATTATCTTTGAATTTTGAAAGTCGCTGCCGGCGGAGGTGTATTAATCGTTGCACTATCTCTACGGATTTGGGTTGCTTTTTTCTCTGCATCTACCTGATCTTTCATCTGCTGCTCTGTTTTTGTTTTTTCTGCATTCTGAGCTTCCAGCTTTTTCTGTCTTTCAGTTAAGGTAGCGATTCTTGCTTCAGTCTGCTTTTTAACAACGGCAAAATCTTTTTTCTCTTTTTCAAGCTTCTCTTTGATGTCCATTGCAGTTTTGGCAACATCTGTATTCGGCATTTCTTTTTCTATCTGTCTTGTAAACGCAAGCGCGCTTTCAATACGCTCATCTTTAAGATCATACACGGATTTGTTTGCCAGCTCGTAGCGTGATTTTACAATGTAATCGTATATCTCAGGACGAAGTTTTGTACTTGGAAAATCTTCCAGTACGTTTTCAAAAGCCACGTTTGCAGCTTTATACTCTCCCATTTTATAGTATTGTCTTGCATTCTCATAAGCTTTGAATTCAAGCTTGTAAGAAAGTTCCTCAATAAGTGTATTGATATTTTTAGATCTTTCAGAATTCGGATAGTTGTTCAGAAATTCCTGAAGTTCGTTGATGGCAGACTGTGTGGTAGACTGATCCAGATTATAATCCATCGATCCTTCGTAATAACACAGAGCCGACATATAAGCCGCTTCCTCCGCTCTGGGATCCTTAGGAAAATTTACAGCAAAATTTTTAAACTGATTTCCTGCCAGTCTGAAATTCTTATCATAATAGTTGGCATAGGCCGTATTGAACCCTACATTGGTTACATCATCGGTTCCTGCTACCAGATTTGTAAGCCTGTCATAAAGTGCCAATGCATTTTTCCATTTCTTTTTAGCAAAATTTTCATTGGCGGTTTTTAGGATGAGGTCTTTATCCGCGCTTTTCATTGCTCTTTCCTGTTTGCTTACGCATGATGCTACTACAGCTACAGCAAAAAGTCCTAAAATATATTTTTTCATATAAAAAATTCAACAGTTTTCGGATTTTACATCCGATTTACTAATTTGCAAAAATATAACTTTTTTGTCAATAGATTTTTTTTTATGATTATTTAACGTAAATTTAGTCTGCTGCGTATCCTAAAATGGCAAAAACACTCATTAAAAGATTCATTTTCACTTTTTTTTCTGCTTCTTTAGCGTAGGTTTCTTCATCTTTGTTGGGTACATAAAGCTCGTAAAAATTTCTGTTACGGATAACAAATAAAGTAGAACCAATAATAGACGTCAGAATATCTTCAGGTTTTGGCGTAAAGGTAAATACTCCTGATGCCACCCCTTTTTTGATAACTTCGTCAAGTTTTTTAACAAAAAGCTGATAAAAATCCATAAGTTCATCTTTCAGATTTTCTGTATGACGAAGCTCCTGTGTTACAAATCCGTGAAAATAATTGTATTTAAATAATTGAGCAACAATATATTTAATAATTTCTTTCATCTGCATTTCCGGTTTTCCATCTTTAATGGTATCCGCAAATTCAGAAAAATTTTCTCTTGTTTTCAATACTCTGTACTGATAGAGATACGACATCATTTTTTCTTTGGAACCGAAGTAATAAGAAATCATTGCAACATTGATATTCGCTTTGGAGCAGATATCTCGCACCGATGTGCCTTCATATCCTTTTTTGGCGATCAGCTCTTCGGCAATGTCTAAAATGTGTATTTGTTTTTCTGTAAATTTTTTCCTCATGAATTGCACTTTGAGTAAAGTTAAGAAATTTTTAACATATTTATAAACGTTCGTTTAAGAATTTTATATTAAATCTAAATTTATAGTATTTTTGAATATGAATTTTTTTGATTTTCATCATCATAAGAAAAATAACTCTTGCGGAATCTACAACCTCAACTGGAAAAGCACACCAACAAATTTTCCTTATTCTATAGGAATCCATCCTAAAGATATTGATACTGAAAACATTGATAGTCAATTCAACTGGCTTCTTTCAAACATTACTGAAAACTGCTTTGCCATCGGAGAATGCGGCCTTGACTCTTTTGTTGATACGGATATGAAAATTCAGGAAGAAGTTTTTTTAAAACAGATTAAATTGACCAATGAAATTAAAAAGCCAATCATCATCCATTGTGTGAGAAAATTTTATGAAGTAATTTCGTTTAAGAAATATGCGGAACAGCCGATGATTATTCATGGTTTTAACAAAAAAGGAAGTGTTGCAGAAGACTTGTTGAAAAATAATTTTTACCTGAGTTTTGGAAAAGCAGTTTTGTATAATTTATCTTTGCAAAATACTTTGAAAATGATTCCTTTAGATAAAATATTTCTGGAAACCGACAACGAGAATTTCAATATCGAAGAGTTGTACGTAAAAGTTTCTGAGCTAAAAGGCATTTCACTGGAAAATTTAAATAAACAAATTACAGAAAATTTAGAGACAATAAAAAATGGATAAAAAGTGGTTGGAAAGAACAGAACTTCTTATTAAGGAAGAAGGTTTGAAAAAGTTGAATAAAGCGACTGTTCTGGTTGTAGGATTAGGAGGTGTCGGTTCTTTTGCAGCAGAATTTCTTGCCAGAGCCGGAGTCGGGAGTATGACGATCGTAGATGGCGACACAGTAGATATCACCAATGTCAACAGGCAATTACCAGCCCTACATTCGACCGTAGGAAAGCACAAGGTGGAAGTTGTTGCGGAGAGGCTTCTGGATATTAATCCTGATCTTAATTTAATAAAAATCAATGAATTTCTGAATCCTGAAAGAATGGACGAAGTGCTGGATTCTGCAAAATTCGATTATGTTTTGGATTGTATCGACAGTGTTACGCCGAAGCTATGCCTGATTATTGCCGCTAAAAGAAGAAGAATAAAAATTGTAAGCTCAATGGGAGCAGGCGGAAAAACCGACCCAAGCAAAGTGATGGTAAGAGACATCAGCAAAACCGAACACTGCCATCTCGCAAGGCAGGTAAGGAAAAGGCTTAAAAAAGAAAAAATCGATAAAGGAGTACGCTGTGTTTTTGCCAATGATATTCAGGATGAAGATAGTTTAAGAATGACCGACGGCACTCAATACAAGAGATCTTTTTACGGCACCATAAGCTATATGCCTGCCATTTTCGGGTTATATGCTGCTTCAGAGGTTATCAATTATTTAATTAAGAAAGATTAAATTTATGCTATTTAAACGCATTCTGCCGTTGCTGCTACAGATCAGCCATTAATCTTATTGCAGCTTATCACAATTAGAAACATGAAAAATTGCATTATATTTACAGTCCGTAAATGACAAACTTCAAATATCCCAAAGCCGAAAAGCTTAAGAAAAATTCCGAGATCTCTTTACTTTTTGAAAAAGGTAAATGGAGGACGAATGGGAATTTGAGAATTATTATCCTTAAAAATAAGCCAACAACTCCTGTTGAAGCCACAAAATTTGCGGTTTCAGTTTCTAAAAAATATTTTAAAAAAGCGGTTCACAGAAATAGAGTAAAAAGACTTTTGCGTGAATGTTATCGTCTTCATAAAGATCTTTTTAGAGAGGCTTTTGGAGATCAGACACTGGCAATGCTTTTCTGGGTATCGCCTGAAATACCGCAAAAATTTCAGGATATTGAAGAGCAGTTCATCAAGCTTTGCCAAGCTCAGAAAAAAAGCTGAAATACAAAAAGAAATCGTTGCATATAATAAAAAATAACAGGCAGAAAAATTCTGCCTGTTATTTTTTTATAATCGTTAAAAAAGGAATTTATCCTTTTGTTCTGAAATCTTTAATTTCCTGAATTCTTTCTTCAAAATACTCTTTTTTCGCAGGTGTTTTTTTAATTAAAATTTCAAACGCTTTGATTGCCTTTGTATAAAGCTTTTGCTCGAAATACAAATTAGCCAGAGTCTCTGTCATCAAATGAGAAATATCGTCTCCTTTTTCCCTGACAATGAAATTACTTTCTTCTTTGAGCTGACTGATCTTAGGATTGTTTTCAATAAAACTTTCAATAACCTTATTCTTTACTTCTATTTTTTCCTTTTCAGGCTCCTCTTGGCGGTCAATTTTCAGCCAGCTCTGCCATGTGTTGATGAATCCAGGAACGTTACTGTCAATAGGACCGGATGTTTTATTTTCAGCAGTATTTGCTACAGGAGCTTTGGTAGATTGTTCCTCTGCATTGATGATCTGCTCGCTTTCTTTTTGTTCGTCTTTTTTCTCAGGCTGAGGAATCGACCAGCCGGAACCAAAGAAAGAAACATTCATAACAGGTGCTTCTTCTTTAGTTGCATCCGTTTTTTCAAAAACATTGTTTTCTTCCTGTGTTTTTTCTGATGTTTCTACATCTTCAGAATTCTTATCCTGCAATGGTTCAGAAGGATTTTCTATTTCAGGATGAATCTCGTTTTGAACTTCATTTTGTACCTGTTCTTGGGAAGTTTCTTTTAAAGATATTTCCGGTTCAGGCTGAGTGATTTCTTCAGGTTTACTGAGTAAAGCATCAGGAAGGTTCGTTTCAAATGACATAGGCTTCCATGCAGAATTTACTTCGGGTTCGGGCTCCTGAATATTTTCTGGCGCTTCATCTTTGGGCTTTATTTCAGGCTGTTCAATTTCAGACTTTATCTCTTTGGTTTCATCCTTCGCATTTAATTCTACCGGTTTCACATCAAAGCTTTGAGTTTCTGCAAAACTAATGTCGTGACCAATATTTTCCGGCTCTTCCTGCTTTTGAGTTTTTTCGGAAGCAGCTTTCTCTTTCATCTTTCTCTCAACTTCTTCAATGAGACGGCGCATTTCATCTTCATGTTTACTGAAGTTTGGCTGAGGAATTTCCGGTATTTTCTCTTCCGTATTATTAGCCTTTATTTTTACCTCGGGCAGGAAAGATTCCATGCCGTGAAAACTTAATTCAGCATTATCGCGAACAGATTCTTCTTCTTTCAACGATGAGATTTCATCTTCATTGATAATGGTTTCGGGAGTAAAATCTGCCGTTTCTTCCACATTTAAATCTAAATCCTTTTGTTCCGTAAAAGTTTCTGTATTCTTTTCAAGGTTTTCCTCAGATTGATTTGCTGGAACCTGAACATCAGAAAGAAAAGGTTCCGTTTCATGGAAACTCAGGTTAGATTCATCAAGAATATCCTTTTTTTCAGTTTCGGAAGGTATTTTTTCTTCCTCTATAATTGTTTCAGGGGCAAAGCTTTCTGCTTCCGAAATCTCGGTCCTTCTTTCTTCCCGAAGGTCTGTGGCAATTTCATCAGATTGCGGCAGTTCACTTTTCTCAGTTTTCTGCGTAATGATAGAACCGGATTCTAAGGTAGCTTCAAGATCAATAGTTTCCACGCTTTCATCTTCCAGGAAATTTTCTTCTCCTTCAAATAAAATTCTGTTGCGCTCTCCTTTAACAAAAACTTCTTTAAATTCAGGCTTTGGAACAGGTGGCACTCCAAAACTTTCTTCACTTTTTTGGATATTATCTGTCTGCTCTTCAATAACCTCTTCAATACCAGAATCATCCTCTCTTTTCAAAGGAAAAGCCGAAGCCTTGGATTTCAGTAAAAGCTGAAACGGATTTCCAGCAGGAATTTTCTTTTCCTTTACCGTTTCAGCCGGCTCTTCAACTTTTGGTTTCTGCTGAATTTTTCCGTTAATCAACTGATAAAGAATTTTCTTATCTGTAGTGTAAGCAGCCGTGGTGGAAAGCACTCTCTGATAATTATCCTTATCATAAAGATGCACTCCATACAAATATAACGCTCTGATATTTTGAACATAGGGAAAAGAATTAATTTCCTCTTCCAGAAGATGGAGATCTTCTGACTGTATGTTTTTCGGGGTCTTTAATAATTCTAAAACTCTATGATTCATCTTACCAGTTCGCTACAATGTCGTTAAATATCTTATTAATAATCCTGTCGGTCGCAATTTTCACCTGAGAGCTTTCGATTTCTGACTGTGACAAATTACTGTTAAAAACCGCTTCATCAGAATACGTTCTGTCGAAACTTACGTCCGGGTGAATTTTGTTTTCATAATGCACTTTTACGGTGATCGTCAGCTTATTCTGAGATTCCTGCACAGTTCCTCCTGTAGTTGTAGCCACTGTAGTTGAGCTGATTGTCGTAGGGGTAATGGAATAATCCGTAATCTCTCCTTCTACCAGAATATCAGGACTTTCTTTCGTTCCTTTTAAAGTCGTTCTCTGTAAAAACCGGTTCTGAATATCGGTTGAAAACTGCTGCGAAAGTGTCGGATTCACCAAAGGAGCATTATTCGGGAATTCGTTGATCTGAATCGTCTTTTCATCAGTAAGAGATGATCCCGTGAAACTGTAGCAGGAATTCAGAATTCCTACACACAGCAATAAAAACCAGAAACCTGGTTGTTTAACTTTGATATTTTTAATTTTAAAATTCATTTTTAATTCCAATTTCCTGAATTTCATCATAAGTAACCTGCTTCATTGCATCTTCAAACGCAAAATAATTGCACACATATACCAATGGTAATGTAAAAATAAGACCGATGAAACAAGCTATAACTCCTAGCTGTCCTAAAATTCCCACGACAAGAGAATATAAAAAGATAGACAGCAGATTGCCTTTTCCCATTGTAACAGACATATTCCAGGCTGTTTTTACGTCTGTTACTCCTCCCAAAGAAATTAATGCCGGCATATAAAATGCTTTCAAAGAAACTATTAAAATGGCAATATAGATCACAAAAGCATAAACCATAAAAAGTAATGGCGGCCCCGCAGAAGGATCTCTGTCTGCCATCATAGGTAACATGAAAAGCATCGGAATATAGATAAGCAAAATTGCTCCGACTAAAATTAACTGCATGATAAAATACGGCGTAAAGTTGTCGAAATTAAAAATATCTCCTGCACTTACAGGCTTCCCGGCTTTCAGGTCTCTGCAGTATCTGTAGAAATTACCGACTGCCAATAATCCGCAGAAGGGAATAATACACATCAGAATACACAATAAAAACGCTCCCAAAATATTTCCGAAATTGTTTTTTAGAAATTCAAAGCCATTGCTGATGTACTCACCAAGTTTAAAGTCAACCGGTTTCGCATTAATTTTTATCATGATTTAATTTTTAATTTTATTCTTCTAAATTATATTGTTTTATTTTTCTGTACAATGTTCTTTGTGAAATCCCCAGCTCGTCCGCAGCTTTATTCCTCCTCCCTTTATGCTTCTCCAAAGCTTTGATTATCAAATCTTTTTCATTATTCTGAAGGGATAAAGATTCCGGTTTGTTTTCCTCGATCTCAATATCTTCAATATCTTCATAGCTGTCGTCCTGTCCTGAAATGATCGTAGGATTCTGGATAACCGGAACATCATTATTTTTATTTTCAAAAAATAATAAAGAATTCGGAGCAACATTCTGTTGATTTTCAGGAGTATAAATCCTGTTAATCAGATTTTTTTCATGATTGCTGAGATCAGAATTATCGCGGTTCTTTATCAATTCCGAAGTTAAGGATTTTAAATCATTAATATCGTTTCTCATATCAAAGAGAATCTTATACATGATCTCTCTTTCACTGCCGAAATCGTTTTGTTTCTGATTATTAGGAGTATTCACAACCATCGGAAGGTGTGATTCCATCGGAATATACTCTGTCAATTTTTCTACGGTAACCTTTCTGTCTCTTTCAACTACGGTCATTTGCTCAACCAGATTTCTCAGTTGGCGAACATTTCCCGGAAAGGTATAATTTTCTACGTAATGAACTGCTCCCGGCTCCAGCTCCAATTCCGGCATTCTGTATTTTTCAGCAAAATCAATAGCAAATTTCCTGAATAACAGATGAATATCTCCTTTTCTTTCTCTTAAAGGCGGCATATCGATTTGAACGGTATTCAGACGATAAAACAAATCTTCGCGGAATCTTCCGTCCTGAATAGCCTTCATCATATTCACATTGGTAGCCGCAACAATTCTTACATTTGTTTTCTGAACCTGAGAAGACCCCACTTTCATGAATTCGCCACTTTCCAACACTCTCAAAAGGCGCACCTGTGTCTGCAGAGGTAATTCTCCTACCTCATCCAGGAAAATTGTTCCGCCGTCTGCTACTTCAAAATATCCTTTTCGGGTTGCAGTAGCACCTGTAAATGCACCTTTTTCGTGTCCGAACAATTCAGAATCAATGGTTCCTTCCGGAATAGCTCCGCAGTTTACGACGATATAAGGCTGATGTTTTCTTTTAGACTCCGAATGGATAATTTTAGGGATAAATTCTTTCCCGACACCACTTTCACCAATTACAAGGACGGAAATATCTGTTGGAGCCACCTGAATGGCTTTTTCTAAAGCTCGGTTTAGGGCCGGAAAATTCCCGATAATTCCAAAGCGGTTTTTTATGTTTTGTAGCTCGTTACTCATAAATATTAGATTATTTTATTCACAGTTGTTATTTTTCTGTAAAATTTGATTGATAGTTAAAATGATTTTGAACTTATATTTAAATCAAATTATATCTAAATAATCTTTATTTCTGACTTTTGAAACTTTAGTTTTAAAATATAAAATCCCGGCAAAGAGATTGTCTTTACTGCTTTTTTCGTAATTGTAAAGGAATAGCTTATGTTTTTGGTTATTACCAAAATCTGTCCCGAATTTGCTTTTGAAAAACGAATTTTGATTCTGACTAGGAAAACCTCTTCCAATCAGGTCAGCGGCTTTTTCTTTATAACCGATTGCAAAATTTCGGATAGATCGTTTATTAACGCAAAATCCACCTGAAACTTCGTGATTCTGATTTAAAATCTGATTGTAAAGTCTGTATAATTGTTGACAGTCATCATTATTTTTGAAAGAACCATTGGTGGCCTGCCCCGAAATATTGCTGCAGATTATTACCAACAATACACTTAGGCAATATTTATGAAGTTTTTCCATTGTCTGAGTTTAAAATGTTAATAAAATCTTGTTTACTCGGCAATACTGTAAAATATTTACTCGCAAAAATTTGTTCGTTGTCTTCCGGCAAAGTGTATTGAACCAACGCTTCACTTTTGTCCTGACAAAGAATAATTCCTATTGTCTTATTTTCTCCTTCCAGAAGCTTTTCTCTGTCAAAATAATTCACATACATCTGCATCTGTCCGATATCCTGATGCTTCAACTCACCAATTTTTAAATCAATCAACACAAAGCATCTCAGGATCCTGTTATAAAAAACCAAATCTATATAAAAATGTTTCTCTTCAAAAGTAATTCTCTGCTGTCGTCCGACAAATGTAAAACCGTTGCCTAGCTCTAAAAGAAAATGTTCTAATTTATCAATTAATTCAGATTCCAGATCATTTTCAGAGTAATTTGGTTTTTCAGACAATCCTAAAAATTCCAGCACATAAGGATCCTTGATGAGATCTTTCGGCTTTTCTATAATATGTCCTTTTTCTGCAAGCTGAAGAATTTCTTCTTTATTTTTACTTAAAGAAAGCCTCGTGTATAAAGCAGAATCATATTGTCTTTGCAGTTCGCGTAAGCTCCAGTTATTTTTATCGCTTTCAATTTCGTAGAATTTTCTTTCATTACTATCCTTGATCCTCATCAATTTAAGATAATGCGACCATGAGAGATTGAATTTCGCAGGCACCGCCTGCTGAATTTGCCTACTTTGCAGATCGTCAGATAGTGTTTGTCCTTTTTCACTCTGTTTATCAGAAGCTTGTAAAAAGACAGACGGTGTTTGTCTTTTTGAGTAAACAATATAAAATTGTCTAATTTGTTTAAGGTTTGAAACAGAAAATCCCTTACCAAATTTTTCTGTAAGATGTAAAGATAAATCTTTAAGAGCAGCCTTGCCGTATTCCGCCCTGCTTTCACCCTTTTGCTCATCTTCTACAATCATTCTTCCGATTTCGTAATAAGTAAAAACAATGGTTTGATTAACAGCAATCACAACTTTATTCCTGGCATTTTCAAGCAATGCAGAAATATTCTTTATAAGCTGTTCATTCGTTAAATCCACGTTATCGTTTATTTTGAAACAGTTTCCCCTAAAAGTGTGCCTTGCGTATTATCGAATACAAAAACGTCCACAATGTCACCAATTTTCTGCCCTTCGAGTTTATCAAAAACACAAACGGCATTCTGGGAATTTCTTCCTTTCCACTGATTTTCGTTCTTTTTGGAAGTTCCTTCGATCAAAACCTGGTGAACTCTTCCTACATAAGACTTCATTCTTTCTCTGGATAATTCCCCCTGCAAAGCAATTACCTCAGCCAGACGTCTTTGTTTAACATCAGCAGGAATGTTATCTTCCATTTTTTTATGAGCAGGAGTTCCGGGTCTTTCTGAGTAGGCAAACATATAACCGTAGTCATACTCCACTTCTCTCATCAGACTTAATGTATCCTGGTGATCTTCTTCAGTTTCATTGCAGAAACCAACGATCATATCTTGAGAAAATGCTACTTCAGGAACAATTTCTTTCGCTTTTTTAATGAGATCTAAATATTCTTCGCGGGTATGCTGTCTGTTCATCGCTTCAAGCATATTGTTGCTTCCGCTCTGAACCGGCAAATGAACATATTTGCAGATATTATCGTGTTTTGCCATCATCCTGAATACATCCAGACTCATATCCTGAGGATTAGAAGTCGAGAATCTTATTCGCATCTGAGGCACTGTTTTAGCCACTAAATCAAGTAATTGTGCAAAATTAACGGCGGTTGCCTTCTGCATTTCAGATGCTTTAGCAAAATCTTTCTTAGGTCCGCCTCCATACCAAAGATATGAGTCTACATTCTGTCCCAAAAGAGTTATTTCTTTATAACCGCTTTCCCAAAGGCTTTTACACTCATCCAAAATTGAATGCGGGTCACGGCTTCTTTCTCTTCCTCTCGTAAAAGGAACCACACAGAAGGTACACATATTATCGCAACCTCTGGTGATGGTAACGAAAGCAGTAACACCGTTTCCGCCCAGACGAACAGGATTGATATCTGCATACGTTTCTTCTCTTGAAAGAATGACATTAATGGCATCTCTTCCGTCTTCAGTTTCTTTTAAAAGATTGGGTAAATCCCTGTAAGCATCGGGGCCAACAACCAGATCAACCAATTGTTCTTCTTCCAGGAATTTTGTTTTCAGCCTTTCCGCCATGCAGCCAAGAACACCAACGGTCATATTGGGTTTTTCTTTCTTCAGATTTTTAAATTGGGAAAGACGCATTCTCACGGTCTGCTCAGCTTTTTCACGGATAGAGCATGTATTAAGGAGAATGAGATCCGCTTCTTCAACTTTAAGCGTAGTATTGTAGCCCTGTTCATTAAGAATAGATGCAACAATTTCAGAGTCAGAGAAATTCATCTGACAACCATAACTTTCCAGAAACAATTTCTTTGAGTTTCCATCTTTTTCTGCAATCGCAAAAGCCTCTCCCTGTTTTGTTTCGTCTATATATTTTTCCTGCACGATAATCTGTTTAATGTTCTATATTTAAAGTTCAAAGTTTTCGACATTAAATTTTTAAACTTTAAACTTCTGAATTAATTTGCAAAGATACAAAATATTGTGACAGAATGTCAGAGCAGTAATTTAATTAAATAAAGCATTTTCATAGAAATGGGAGATCCAAAACTTAGAACTCCCAATTATAACAATTAGTTTTCAAAAAATCAAAAACTTTAGTGCATTACAATTAAATATCGATTGAAATTACAATATATCTTTAATATGCTTAAAATTACTTTTCACCGTATCCAGGGCCTCTTCCATTTTTCCGCCAAGCATTAGTTGAGCCATGGATTTGGTCATTCCCAGCACCTGGTCAAATTCAATTTTCGGAGGCAAGGCCAACGCATTGGGATTGGTAAAAATATTCAGCAGATAAGGGCCATTATAATCAAGACATTCTTTAATCGCAGATTCTGCTTCTTCAGGTTTATGAACATTTTTACCAGGATATCCCATCGCGTGAGCAATCATTGCAAAATCGGGATTGATCATATCGGTTTCATTATCCGGCATTCCTCCGACTTCCATCTCGAGTTTTACCATTCCTAACGATCTGTTGTTGAAAACGATAATCTTTACAGGAAGTTTATACTGAAATATTGTTGCCATATCTCCCAAAAGCATCGATAGACCTCCGTCACCGCACATTGCGATTACCTGTCTTCCCGGATATGCCAGAGAAGCACCAATAGCCATTGGCATTGCGTTCGCCATAGAACCATGATTGAAGGATCCCAGCATTTTTCTTTCGCCTGTTCCAGTAATATATCTTGCACCCCAGACGCAGCACATTCCCGTATCTACCGTAAAAACGGCATCTTTTTTTGCCAATTTATCCAAAGTATAAGCAACAAATTCAGGCTGAATAGCATCTTCTTTCCCAGGATCTTTTACATACATTAATTGATTTTCTTTAACCTTTTCATAGAATTCCAGCTGTTGCTTCAGGAAATTTGTATCTATTTTTTCTTTTAATAAAGGCAATAAAGCTTTGATCGTTTCTTTCACATCTCCTGCCAGCCCAAGTTCAAGCTTGGCTCTTCGTCCCAATCTCTCAGGATTTTCATCAATCTGAACAATCTTATTTTTTACAGGCATAAATTTCTCATAGGGAAAGTCTGTTCCCAGCATAATTAAAAGATCCGCCTCATGCATCGCATGATATGCGGAAGGAAGACCTAAAAGACCCGTAAGACCTACTTCATTAGGATTATTCGGCTGAATGGCCATTTTTCCACGGAAAGAATATCCTACAGGAGCTTTTAAATATTTAGATAATTCTACCACTTCTGTATTAGCATTTTCTGCTCCTATTCCGCAATAGATTGTTACTTTTTTGCTTTCATTAATTAAACCGGCCAATTGACTCAGCTCTTCATCAGATGGGCGAATAACAGGATTGGTTTTGAAAATTTTATTGGAAGTCACCGCCTCTTCCGCATCCAGTTCTGAAACATCACCCGGAAGTCCGATTACGGCAACGCCTTTTTTGGAAATCGCATGCTGAATTGCGGTCTGAACGGTTCTTTGTACCTGTTCCGGCCTTGTAATCATCTGATTGTAGTAACTGCAATCGTCAAAAAGCTTGATGGTATTCGTTTCCTGAAAATAATCCATTCCCATTTCTTCGCTCGGAATGGTAGAAGCAATCACCAACATTGGAACATGAGAACGATGCGCTTCGTAAACTCCATTAATTAAATGAACGTGACCCGGACCACAACTTCCGGCACACACCGCAAAACCATCCAGCTCGGCTTCTGCAGCGGCCGCATAAGCTCCTGCTTCTTCGTGTCTTACGTGGATCCATTCGATACTGCTTTTTTTAACGGCAATATTCAGGTGATTAAGGCTGTCGCCGGTAACTGCGTAGATTCTTTTCACATTTGCATTTTCGAGCATTTCTACTATTTGCTCTGCTATGTTTTTAGCCATAATTAATATTTTTTTGATGTTTATTTTATGAATGAACTGGAATGGATCAACAGCTTATCTCTGTAAAGATTATGCCATTAACAAATGTAAGAATTATCGGAATCCGAAGTAAAGGGCTTATTAATTTTAAATAAAAAACTCCACAATTTTCTGTGGAGCCTATGTTTTAAATTATTTCAATCTGATTTCTCAAAAGGTCTTCAAATTCATCTCTTTTTCTGATAAGGTGCGCTTTTCCGTTGAGGAAAAGAACTTCAGCGGGTTTTAATCTTGAATTAAAATTTGAACTCATCTCAAAACCATACGCTCCTGCGTTATGAAATGCCAAAATATCACCTTCTCTCACTTCGTTCAGCTTTCTGTCCCAGGCGAAAGTATCTGTCTCACAAATATTTCCGACTACAGTATAAATCCTCTCTGCTCCTTTCGGATTCGATAAATTTTCGATAACATGATAGGAATCGTAGAACATCGGACGGATCAGGTGATTAAATCCTGAATTTACGCCAACAAAAACGGTTGCCGTTGTCTGTTTGATTACATTAGCCTTAACCAATAAATATCCGCTTTTTCCTACAAGGAATTTCCCCGGTTCAAACCATAATTCAAACTTTTTCCCGGTAGATTTTGAAAATTCGGAAATCACTTTTTCTACTTTCTGTCCTAATGTTTTTACATCCGTTTCTTCTTCAGTATCCTGGTAAGGAATTTTAAAGCCACTTCCCATGTCAAGATATTTTAAATTCGGAAAATGTTCCGACAGTTCCAGCATGATATCCAACGCCTGCAGGAATACATCCGGATCTTTGATCTCGCTTCCCGTATGCATGTGAAGCCCTTCAACATTAAGGTTGGTAGATTTCATCACTCTTTCAATATGGCGAACCTGATGAATGGAAATCCCGAATTTGCTGTCGATATGCCCTGTTGAAATTTTATAGTTTCCTCCTGCGAAAATATGCGGATTGATTCTTACTAAAATAGGATAAGTATTTCCATATTTATTTCCGAACTGCTCAAGAATAGAAATATTATCAATATTAATGTGTACTCCGAAGCTCATCGCCTCTTCAATTTCGGCAAGATCAACACAATTCGGCGTGAATAATATTTTTTCTTTCGGGAATCCTGCTTTAAGCCCCAGCTTAACTTCATTAATTGACACGCAATCCAAAGAAGCACCCAGGTTCTTGACATACTTCAGGATGTTGATGTTTGTCAACGCCTTCGCAGCATAGAAGAACTTTGTGTGTTTAAGAAAAGATGATGTAAGTTTTTCATATTGAGTTTTGATGGATTCAGCATCGTAAACATACACCGGCGTGCCAAATTCATTGGCAATCTTTAGTAATTCTTTCGGATTCATAATTAATTAAGTAAAAACTTCTTTTATGTTATTAAGAAACCACAAAGGTAATAAGAAATTCTTTATCATTTAAAATCAAATACATAGAATATTATTCTTTTGTTTTTTATCTTAAAGAATAAAAATCTTTAAAAAGATAATAAAAAGGTTTTTTTTATTACCTAAGAAAAAGTTTTGGTATAAAAATAATTACCATTAAAATCAATAAAAACAGAGCGATAGAAAGGGGATTGGCAAAATTAACCGTCCAGCCTAAACCCGTTCTTTTGGGAGGGAATAAACGCTTGTCCTGTTTATTGTAATAGAACACGCCAAGTTTCCAGAAGGAATTTTCATCACGATTATTCATGATTGTATTTATTTAAAATGATTCTTTTTATTTCGGAAGCGGCAAAGTCTCAAAATCACCGCGGAGCAGAGCCAGCTGAAGATCGTTGATCAGATCGGCAGACTGATATTGTAAATTAATCTTTAGTTTAGAAATTTTGCTTAACGTCTGAATCTGAGTGAAGAGCTCATAAAATCCATAAGAAACGACTTTTCCGTTTTCAATAATAAGAAAGAGTTTTTCTCCGAGTTTACGGCCCTGCCCGAGCCAAAGTTCATTTCGCTTCTTGCAGTCGATTTTCTTTTTAAAAAACTCAACATCAGCATATTCTTCTATTTTTCCGATGAACTCAACCGCTTTTGCCCCCTGTGTAAAGGATCTGAATTTCAGGATGGGTTTTTCGGTTTTATTCAGCTTATTCTTTTCTACAAGATATTTGTTGTGTCTGTGATAAAGGCCGAAAGGCAATGTTTCTTTTTTTCTGATTCCTTTTGAATTCAGGATCAGCTTGGCAATAATATCCGTTCCGGTAAGCTCATAATTGATCTGTGTGACATCTTTCTGAATATTTTCCCATTTTTTAGATTTCGAATTGAAAACTTTTTTCGAGAATTTATTAATATCCTGCACATGATCGGAAAAGATAATCCGGCCTTCCTCATCCTGAAAATAAACAAATCCTTTTTCATTCGGAATATCCTGCGTCAGCTCTTTGATCTTGTTGATATAAGTTTTTGCGTTAGTCTCTTCGTGCTGTTTCTGAATGATCTCGTTTTCAGTATCTTTTGAAATTAAAAGTTTAAATAACTCCAACGTAGCACGTGCATCTCCGTCTGCGCGGTGATGATTGGTGAGAGGAATACCTAAAGATTTAACAAGTTTTCCTAACGAATAGCTTACCTCATCCGGAATCAATTTTTTAGCGAGAGGAATTGTATCTAATGTATTGATTTTAAAATCATACCCGAGTCGTTGAAAAGACTGACGAAGCATTCTGTAATCGAAATCGATATTGTGCCCCACCAAAGTGCTGTTGGCTGTGATTTCTATAATTCTGCGTGCAATTTCATGAAATTTCGGCGCCGTTGCCACCATTTTCGGGGTAATGTTCGTGAGTTTCTGAACAAAAGGGGTAATATCACTTTCCGGATTTACAAGCGAAATGAACTGGTCAGTGATTTTCTGCCCATCATACCTGTAAATAGCAATATCTATAATGCATTCTTTTCTGTAACCTGCACCATTGCTTTCTATATCAATAATTGAATACATTAAATTTTATACAACTTTATCTTTTATATTAATCTTTAAATAATAGATGTACAGACTTCATAACCGATGCCATAACGCCAGCGATTTTGTCCGGACAACCCTGCTAAATTAGGAAAAATTATATCAATCATAACAAATTCAGTTTGAATCTGTCTATAATATGTTTATGCTTTACAAATCAATAATCCGAATTATCTTTTTCTGCCGCCAAGACCAAGCATTCCTAATATTGCTTTTGCGCCTTCCCGCATCAGCGTGCTTGTAAATGTACGCCCAGCTTTACTCTGAAGAACTTTTTCAAACATTCCGGGCTCTTCCTTTACCTGTTTTGTTTTTTGATTGGGTGATGCCCGTTCCGTCGCCTTTTCCATTCTTTGTACTAAAATTTCGTACGCAGATTCATTATCAATAATCTTCTCATATTTAGCCACTAAAGCAGATTTGTCCGTCAGTTCCGAAATCTCTGCATCATTGAGAACATCCATTCTGGATTCGGGAGAAATTAAGAATGTATGCACCAACGGTGTAGGAATTCCTTTTTCGTCCAAAGCAGTTACAAAAGCTTCTCCGATTCCCAGATTCTGAATTAAAGTCGGAGCATCATAAAATTCCGTGGTCGGATAATTCTCCACGGCTTTTGAAATTTCTTTTTTATCTTTTGCCGTAAACCCTCTCAGCGCGTGCTGAATTTTTAATCCTAGCTGAGAAAGAACAGCCTCGGGAACATCTCCCGGAATTTGGGTAATAAAGTAAATTCCGACTCCTTTTGAACGGATGAGTTTTACCATTGTTTCGATCTGAGAAACCAATGCTTTTGAAGATTCATCAAAGATCAGATGCGCTTCATCAATAAACAGAACGAGTTTCGGCTTACCGCTGTCACCTTCTTCGGGGAAAGTCATATAAATTTCCGCAAAAAGCGAAAGCATAAATGTTGAAAACAGTTGCGGCTTACTTTGAATATCAGCCACTCTTAAAACATTAACAACTCCTTTTCCGTCTCTCGTCTGCAGCAGATCATGAACATCAAAGCTTAATTCTCCAAAAAATTTTGATGCGCCCTGCTGCTCCAACGCAACGATTGATCTCAGAATTGCTCCTAAAGAAGAGGAAGCAATCGATCCATAATCTGCAGAAAGTTCTGCTTTGCCCTGAGGATTTTCCGTGACATACTGAAGAACTTTTTTAAGATCATTTAAATCGATTAAAGGCAATCCTTTATCATCACAATATTTGAAAACAATAGCCATGATACTTTGCTGTGTATCATTCAATTGTAAAATTTTACTCAATAAAACCGGACCGAATTCCGTTACTGTAGCTCTCAATTTTACCCCTCTTTCTCCCGAAATGGTCATCAGCTCTACCGGGAACGGTTGCGGATTATAAGGTAGCTGCGTTTTTGCATATCGTTCCTGGATAGCAGGATTTTCTTTTCCTGCTTCTGCAATTCCTGAGAAATCTCCTTTGATATCCAGCACCAGGGATGGAATTCCGGCGTGGGAAAGCTGTTCTGCGAAGACTTGCAGTGTTTTCGTTTTTCCGGTTCCTGTAGCTCCGGCAATAAGCCCGTGACGGTTAATGGTTTTTAAAGGAATCGTAACATTCACCTCGGGAACGACTTCTCCGTCCAGCATTCCTTTTCCCAGTATGATATGTTCTCCTTTAGGCGTATATTTTTTGTTTAATTCTTCAATGAATTGTGTTTTATCTGCCATTTCATTTTTTACATAAATATAGAATTTTTAGGATATAGAATCTGTAAGTTTTATTATGATTTTATTTGGATTCCAAGTTTTAACAAATATACCTACCTTAGTACCACGAAATCCTGAACTATTTGTATTATAAATTGATAATGAGAATATCTGGCCTTTATAGATTTATTCTATCAATACAGATTTTTTTATTTTGCTTTTTTTAAAAAAATAAACACGATTTTTGTACTTTAAAACATTAAAATAGTCACAACCGCATAATGAAAGTTGAACAAATATATACCGGATGTCTTGCTCAGGGCGCTTATTATATCGTATCCGAAAACGAAGCAGCAATTATTGATCCTTTGAGAGAGGTAAAACCTTATCTGGATCGCCTGGAAAAAGACAATGTAACATTAAAGTATATTTTTGAAACCCATTTTCATGCAGATTTTGTCTCAGGTCATCTTGATCTGAGCAGAAAAACAGGAGCGCCTGTAGTTTACGGACCTACCGCACAGCCGGAATTTGAAGCACTTATTGCAGAAGACAATCAGGTTTTCGAGTTGGGAAAAGTTAAAATAAAAGTACTTCACACTCCCGGTCACACCATGGAAAGCACCACCTATCTTCTGATTGACGAAAACGGCGTGGAAACAGCTATTTTTACCGGTGATACCTTATTTTTAGGAGACGTCGGAAGACCGGATCTTGCTCAGAAAGCCACTAACCTAAGCCAGGAAGACCTTGCCGGAATTTTATACGACAGTCTGCAGACTAAGATTATACCGCTTGACGACAACATTACGGTTTATCCTGCGCACGGAGCAGGTTCTGCATGCGGAAAGAATATGCAGAAGGAAACAGTAGATATTTTAGGAAACCAGAAAAGAACAAATTACGCGCTCAATCAGCCAGATAAAGAATCTTTTATAAGAGAAGTTCTCGACGGACTGACCGCTCCTCCCAAATATTTCGGGATGAATGTAGCCATGAACAAAGGCGGTTATGAAAGTCTTGATTCTGTAATGGATAAAGGGCTTACCGCAGTTCCTGTTGAAGATTTTGAAGCGTATGCCGAAGAAACCGGTGCATTAATTTTAGACACAAGAAGTCCCGGAGAATTCTACAAAGGATTTGTTCCCAATTCTGTAAATATCGGGCTCAAAGGCGATTTCGCCCCATGGGTTGGCGCTTTAGTTGTTGATGTAAAACACCCTTTATTATTGATTACTGAAGAAGGAACTGAAGAAGAAACTATTACAAGATTGAGCAGAGTTGGTTTTGACAATGTTTTAGGCTACCTGAAAGGCGGTTTTGAAGCCTGGAAAAACAACGGAAAAGAAACCGATGAAATTAAAAGAATATCCCCTGAAGAATTTGCTGAGCAGTTTAACGAAACTTCAAAAGTAATTGATGTCCGTAAAATTTCAGAATATTCTGCGGAACATGTTGATAATGCGTACAACAAACCTTTGGACGTAATCAGCGATTGGGTCAATACCATTGATGATTCCGAGCATTTTTTCCTGCATTGCGCAGGCGGATACAGAAGCATGATCGCCGCAAGCATTCTTAATTCTCACGGAATCAGGAATTTCACAGAAATAGAAGGAGGCTTTAACGGAATCAAAAAAACAGGAAAACTTCCGACTTCGGATTTTGTCTGTCAATCTAAAACCTTATAAAAAATAAAACGATGTCACAAAAATTCCAGGAAATAATAGAATCCGAAAGACCTGTATTGATTGATTTTTTTGCAACATGGTGTCAGCCTTGTAAAGTACAGTCTTCGGTTCTCAACACTGTAAAAGAAAACGTAGGCGAGAGCGCAAGAATCATCAAAGTAGACGTTGATCAATATCCGGCATTAGCATCCCAATATGGCGTGCGTGGCGTTCCGACATTGGCCATCTTCAAAAAAGGAGAAATGCTCTGGAAAGAAAGCGGCGTACATGATGTCAATACGTTGACTCAACTTTTAAAACAATACGCTTAATAAAGTAAGGCTAAGGTTAAGGTTAAGATCGAGGTTGAGAAATCTTAGAGCCTGTTTAAATTTTATTAAATATTACAAATCATCATTCATTTTTTTTGATGCGAAGATTTTATTTGAACACTTAATCATTTAAGTGAGCCAAGAAGAATCAACAAGTTAATTGGATGAAGCTATGTTTTCAAGCTTTGCGAAGCAAATTTTATTTGCATTTGCTTTCTAAAAGTAATAGGTAAAGTTGAATTAAAATTTTGCGTTATGAAATCTTAAACAGCCTGTTATTCTGAACCTTAGCCTTAACCTCAATCTTTATAATTCAATTGAAAAGAATCGCGATCATTTAGGAACTGAAAATGATTTCTGAAATCTTTCAATTCTTCTAAATTTAATTCTGCATTAACAACATTTCCTTGTTTTTCTGAAATTTCTTTTCCGTCAGCAAAAAAACAATGTGAGCTTTCCTGATAAAAAAGATTGTTTCCATCGGTCCCGATCCTGTTGAGGCCAAAAACAAACGATAAATTTTCAATAGCCCGTGCCTTCAGAAGATGCTCCCACGCTCCAACTCTTTTCTCCGGCCAGTTGGCTAGATATAAAATGACATCATAATCATTATTATTTCTCGCAAAGACAGGGAATCTAAGATCATAGCAAACCTGCAGCAAAATCCTGAACCCTTTATAATTTACAATGACTCTTTCCTTTCCGGGTGTGTACACCTGATCTTCTCCTGAAAAAGAAAATAAATGCCGCTTATCGTAGAAATCAACAGTTAAGTCAGGATGAACAAAATACATCCTGTTATAAAATTTACCGTTTTCCTCTACAGGGGCACTTCCGCAAAATGCTGCATTTTTCTCCTTCACCATCTTCTTTAAAAATTCCAAAGATTCCTGATTTTTATCCGAAACTTCCGCAGCATCCATACAAAAACCTGTTGAAAACATTTCGGGCAAAAGGAAAAGATCTGCTTCCTGATTCTGCAATTCTTTTTCAATCTGTTGAAAATTCTGCTCTTTGCTTTTCCAGATAATATCTAAATTCAGTCCTGTGATTTTCATAAACTATGTTAAAAACTTCATTAAAAATACGATTTTCAGATGATTTCGGTTCTATCTTTGTTGCAGATATTTTTTTTAACAACCTTAAAGAATAATTTATGAAGAAATTGATTTTTGTGCTGATGTTTATTTTCACAGGAGCAACAGCCAATGCACAGGCATGGACAGGAAAAGGAGACCAGAAAATCAATGCCGGTTTAAGCGCCTGGGGATACGGAACCGGGATTACAGGAACATACGACTATGGCCTTAACGGACTGATCTCTGTAGGCGCCGGACTGAATGCCTATTTCAGCAATTATAAAGACAACGATGACGACAACCGTGTTTTTGTATTCGGAAGATTAAATTTTCACTTAAAAGATGCATTGCAGCTCCCGGAAAAGCTTGACATTTATCCAGGCGTTGACATCGGTGTTGTAGGAAGAAATTTCGGTCTTGGCGCTCATATCGGTGCAAGATACTTTTTCTCGGAGAGAATCGGAGTTTTTGCAGAAGTCGGCAACAATGGCAGTCTCGGCGTTTCTATTAATTTGTAATAAATCATCACATTATATGACAAAGCTTCTCGTTTCGGGAGGCTTTTTTATTTGGCATAGTTTTGAGAATTGTTACCTTTGCAAATTAAACATACAAAAGCATTAATGGAAATAGCAATCAAACTGTTTCAATTTATATTGAGCATTTCTATCCTGGTCATTCTTCACGAACTTGGGCATTTCTTACCCGCAAAATGGTTCAAAACTAAAGTTGAAAAATTCTACCTGTTCTTCGATCCATGGTTTTCTTTAGTAAAGAAAAAAATTGGTGAAACCGAATACGGTATCGGATGGCTTCCTTTTGGAGGTTACGTGAAAATTGCCGGAATGGTAGACGAAAGCATGGATACAGAGCAGTTGAAACAGCCTGCACAACCTTGGGAATTCAGAGCAAAACCGGCATGGCAGAGACTGATCATCATGCTGGGAGGAGTTACGGTAAATTTTTTCCTGGCGTGGCTGATTTATTCTTGTCTTTCCTTTTTCAATGGAGAAACCTATGCAGACCTTAATAAGTTTAGCAGCGGTATTGGCGTAACGGAAGCCGGTAAAAAAATGGGATTCCAAAATGGAGATAAAATTGTAAATATCGACGGCAAACCAGCGGAGAGACTAGAAAATGCATCTATCAATATTCTTTTAGGTGATAACGTAACTGTACTAAGAAATGGCAAGGAAATTACTTTTCCTATCAATAAAGACGGAGTGGCAGATGTATTAAAGCAAAAAGAAGCAAAACTGTATATCACGCCACGCTTCCCGATGATTATTGACTCTCTGGCAAGTCCTTCTGCAAAAGCATCCGGTTTGGCCAAAGGCGATAAAGTAATTGCTGTTAATGGAAAGCAAACAAATTTCTTCGACGAAGTAAGCGCTACTTTATTGGAAAACAAAGGAAAGACCATTAGTATTGATGTGATAAGAAACGGTAAACCAGAAACGGTTTATGCGTCGGTTGATAAAAACGGAAAACTAGGCGTTGCCGTTGACCAAAAAGCATTGGCAAATGTCGTAACCGACAAAAAATATTCTTTTGGAGAATCTATTCCAAGAGGTTTTGAAAGATCTATTGAAGCACTTACCATGCAGGTGAAGCAATTTAAGATCATGTTTAATTCTAAAATCCAGGGATATAAAAACGTTGGTGGACCGATCGCTATCGTTAAAAATATGCCTGTAAATAAAGATGCCAACGGTGATATTTCCATCAACTGGGCAGCATTCTGGAGTTTTACAGCGATGTTTTCCGTATGGTTGGCTTTCCTGAATTTAATTCCTATTCCGGGATTGGATGGCGGACACGTAATTTTCACATTATATGAAATGATTGTAGGAAAACCTGTTCCTCAAAAAGTTCTTGAAAATGCCCAGATGATCGGTGTAGTATTCCTTTTAGGCTTAATGATATTGATTTTTGGAAGTGATATTTTCAAGATATTTACAGGCAAATTGTAATATATAAAAATTTTAAAAAAATATTTGCAGAGTATAAATATTCGTCCTATATTTGCACCACTTAAAACAAAGGACATTCCTCCTTAGCTCAGTTGGTTAGAGCATCTGACTGTTAATCAGAGGGTCGCTGGTTCGAGCCCAGCAGGAGGAGCAAAAAAGACTTACAGAAATGTAGGTCTTTTTTATTTACATCTTACTAAAAATATTTTCATTTTTAATTAACTGAAAAATAATTATATAGCTTACATCGCCCATTATTACAGGAAAATTCTTATTATTTTTAAAACAAAAATTTGTTTGATATTAATATTCCTGTTATATTTGCACCACTAAAACAATAGGAAATTCCTCCTTAGCTCAGTTGGTTAGAGCATCTGACTGTTAATCAGAGGGTCGCTGGTTCGAGCCCAGCAGGAGGAGCAAAAAAAGACTTACAGAAATGTAGGTCTTTTTTTGTTCTAAGATTTAATTCAAATCATTATATTTATTTTAAATCATATCGTACAGTTTGTGGTAATGGAATAGAAAGACTTTTGTCAACAACTTTTTCCCGCATCATTGATTTTTTATTAAAATGTCTTGAAATATTTTGAGATAACTCTGTAAAATTATCAGTACCATCTGGCTTTTGGTGATAAAAAATTTTAATTGATTTACAATTATTATGTTCAAATAAGGTATTCAATAACGTTCTGTCAGAAAGACCACAAGAGTGTCCCATTATAAATATTTGATAATCTTTACTTTCAATCCAATTTAGCAGCTTCCTATAATTGGAATTATTAAAATACATAAAGGATTTAATATTTTCTAAATATTTATTTTCACCGGTATTTTCTAAAATTTTGTAATGATCATCCATTTCGTCTCCGAAACCAAAATTTATTGGATTTCCAGAATCAAATATTTTTCCATGAATTTGTATATGACTAGCTCTCCCAAGCAATGTTGATTTCTTTTTATTTAACAAATTAGTGTAAAAATTAATATTTTGTGTATAATTAAAATCTAAAAAGAGATTTTCGAATAAAGAAATATTATTCATTATATTAATTCCAGTAAAGGAATTAACAAACATTTTTAACTCTTTTTGATAATTTGCTGGAAATTCAAGAAATAATTCATCTATAGAAGCATATTTAAATTCAAACAAATCCAAAATACTTTTACAGTGAGAAAATTTATTGTCAAAGCGATAACAATTATCAACTTCCTCAAATAAGTAATTTTCTAAAAGTTTTTTTATTTCTAAAAATTCTGCATTCAATTGATTAATTGATCCCAATTGGGGAAACTTATTATCTTCTTTGACTATTGATATTAAAGCTTGATAATAGACATGTTCAATATCAACCCAGTTTTCAGCACTTCTAATTGTTATAAGTTCAAATAGTTTATTTTTAAACTCAAAAATTAAATTAGCATTCTCATCAACTAGAGGGTGCTGATAGAAAATTTTAAAAGTCTTTTCCCCGTAGAATGAATTTTCGAAAAAATAATAGGAGTTTCGACACTGAGATTTAATAGTAGAACAAAATTCTTGATAGTTAGAAAAACTTTCTAATTTTATATATGAATGATCAACATAAAACAAACTTTTAAATATTTCATTTGTTTTAATTTGTCCAATATTTTTCCATATCCAATTTAAAAATGATCCATAAGATGTAGGTAAACCATGAGCTAAATCAAAGCCATTACCAATAATTACAAGCCTGTTCATGTATTAGTTTTTCTGCAAAGTTAATTGTTTAAAATTCAATGTAAATAAAACATATTAAAAAAACTCAAAATATTTAACTGTTAATCAGACACGTAACTGATTCGAGCCCAGCAGGAGGAGCAAAAAGACTTACAGAAATGTAGGTCTTTTTTTATTTTTAAACATCACGATCACACTTCAATACCAGTTTGGTTATTAACTCATAAATAATAGCAATAACACCCTCTGAATAACCACCTTATTTCACTACCTTTGCAGTTTTGTATTCAGATATTTAAAAATTTAAATATAATTGAATCTTTTTACAATAAATCTGCATACTTTTTGTTTATGCAATAGCTTGAAGAACAACAAATGTTAATTAACAACTCGCGATATTATCCTCTTTTTATTTTTGTCCTCTTATCACATTTTGTATGCGCTCAAAACGCTGCATCCGGAAAAATCGTAGATGCCAAAACGAATAAAGAACTCACCGGTGTCGATATCTTTATCAATGAAAGTAATAAGCCATCGTTGACAACAACTTCGGGGAACTTTGCAGTTCAGTCCGACAGCATTATTTACAAATTAAAATTTTTAAGGAAAAACTATTCTTTAGAAAGTATAGATGTAACTTCTGATAATGCCACAAATATTTTTGTAAAGCTTTCCCAGGAAAAAGAAAGCAATATCCAGGAAGTCGTGATCCACAACGAAAGACCTAAATACAAAAACAAAAAAGAAAACCCTGCCTACGCCATCATGCAGAAAGTCTGGGCCAGAAAAAGAAATAACGGTCTGGATAAATTCGATACCTATACTTACAAGGAGTACGAGAAAATCCAGTTTGACGCCAATAATCTGGACAGCGCTTTCATGAAGAAGAAAATCTTCAATAAACTTGAATTCATCTTTGATTATAAAGATTCTACTGCTAGCGGTAAAATCGGGCTTCCTGTATTTCTAAACGAGGCTGTCTACGAAAATTATGGTGAAAACAGACCTTCTAAAAGAACAAAAAGACTTTTAGTAGCACAAAAAACATCAGGCTTTCAGGATAATCAGATTGTAACACTTACTGCTAAAAACCTTTACCGGGATATTAATATTTACGACAATACGTTAAATTATTTTGATATTGGTTTTCCGAGTCCTGTAGGAGAAACGGGCTTCAGCACGTATGATTATAATTTGGTGGACACCATCTCCATTCGGGGAGAAAATGCCTTTAAAATCCGTTATCAGCCTAAAAGAACAGAAGTTCTGGCGTTTCAGGGATATCTTTATATCGACACAGACAGCTATGCCGTTTTGGGAGCTACTTTAAAATCTACCCAGAAAATCAACGTTAATTTTATTAATGGAATTTCTACCGAACTGGAATACGACAATCCTGACGAAAATACCTTTTTACCAAGAAAATTTGTCACGGAAATTGAAATGACCCCGTTTTCGAAAAAGAAAACCGCAAAAAGTCTTGTTGCCAAACGATCGGTTGATTATTCAGAATATCAATTTAATAAACCTTTAGAAGACAAAATTTTCAAAAGAAAAGAAGAAGAATACGCCGACAGTTTTGTAGACAAGGATGACGCTTACTGGCTTAAAGCAAGACCCGATTCTTTATCCAAAACCGAGCAGGGAATTTACGATATGCTTGATAAACTTCAGCAAACTCCGAAATTCAACAGAATCGTAAAGTTATATGAAACGTTGGGTTCCGGTTATTATAATGTAAAAAAATTAGGCATCGATATAGGCCCTATCTTCTCTGTTTACGGGAAAAACGAGGTAGAAGGAGACAGAATACGGTTGGGTGCAAGAACTTATTTCACACGAAATGACCCTTGGAGAGTACAGTTTTATACGGCTTATGGATTCAAAGATGAGCAGGTAAAATATGGCGCTGAAGCAAGATTTATGTTTAACAGGGTAAACCGTTTTACGGTAGGAGCCGGAACCAGAAGAGACATTTTACAACTTGGGGTACAATTGACTAATGACGATGGAATTATGGCCAGAACATTTGCTTCATCAACGATTTTTGCGAGGGGAGAAAATGCATCTTTAAGTTCCGTTAACCAAACCAATGTTTTCACTTCAATAGAACCTTGGAAAAACTTTCAGATCAGACTTGATGGCACTATGCAAAGCATCAAATCTGCCAATCCTGACGGCTTTAGCCTGATGTACTATAAAGATGGCGCTCTGAGAAAAACAACAAACGATTCGCACTTTACGCTAAGTTTAATCGCAAGACCCGGCGCAAAATTCTCGCAAACCGGACTCGATCGTTATGAGCATGGAACATTAGCCCCAACTATCGTTTTAAAGTACACAAGAGGCGTTGAAGGATTATTCGGATCTGATTTTAATTATAATAAGCTACAGTTTCTATTCTATAAGCCTGTTTTAATCGGGAGTTGGGGAAAGACACTGATCAGCTTTGAGGCCGGTAAAAACTTTGACACCGTTCCTTTGGCATTACAGAATGTAATTCCGGGAAACCAGTCGTACAGTCTTGCCCAAAATACGTTTGCTCAATTAAACTATTATGAATTTGTTGCTGATACTTATACAACGCTTCATCTTGAGCATCATTTTAACGGCAAAATACTTTCTTTTATCCCTTTGATTAAGAAATTAAAATTAAGAGAAATTGCCTTTATCCGAGGTGCTTACGGAACATTGAGCAAGGCATCGCAAGGCATTAATGTTGAAGGATTTAAGTATTCTGCACCAAGCGATCATATTTATTATGAATATGGATTCGGGATTGAGAATATTGGTTTTGGCAATCTAAGGATTTTCAGAGTCGACTTCAACTGGCGAGGAAATTATCTTGATCGTCCTGACATTTCCACATTCGGAATAAAAGCAGGATTCCAGGTTGGGTTCTAAAAAAAATCTCCTTTTGCGAAGGAGATTTTTTGTTAGTTGATTAAGATTCTGAAGGATAATTTTTGCAGCCGTTACAATGTGCTACAATGTAAACAATATTGCACGGAGGCCTTTCTCCTTCCGGAATACTGCAATAAATATCGCAGGGTAAACATTCTTTTACAGGTGCTGCACCTCCCATAACATCCTTAAGATCCTGTCTTGTGATTTTCTTTAAATTTTTCATATTGATTTTGTTTAATTTGTTGCCTACTCTATTTGCTTTTCGGCTTCCGCGATTTTAGTAACTTTGTGATTATCAAATATAAAAATATTTCTCAATTAAATGAAAAAAACATAATAAAATTAAATTCCCTATATAAACGCATAAAAAAACCTCAGCAGTTATGCTGAGGTTGTCATTTTATAAAACGCTTAAATTATGCGTTTGCTTCTACAGATACGAAAGATCTGTTGTTTGCTTTCTTTCTGAAAACTACTTTACCATCTACCAAAGCGAACAAAGTGTGATCTTTACCGATACCCACGTTTGCACCCGGGTGGTGTTGCGTACCTCTTTGTCTAACGATGATGTTTCCGGCAATAGCCTCCTGACCACCGAAAATCTTTACCCCTAATCTTTTAGAGTGAGATTCTCTACCGTTTTTGGAACTACCAACTCCTTTCTTATGTGCCATTTTATTTTAAGGTTTTTTGGTTTAACAATTATTCTGCGCTTTCAGCAGCTTCAACATCTGCCTTTTTTGTTGTTTTTTTAGCAGGCTTCTCTGCTTTCTTAGCTCCTTCAAATCCTGTAATACCAGTGATTTGAATCTGAGTTAATGATTGTCTGTGACCGTTTTTCACTTGGTAACCTTTTCTTCTTTTCTTTTTGAAAACGATTACTTTATCAGCTTTTACGTGGTCTAGGATCTCTGCTTCTACAGTGATTCCGCTTACAGCTGGGGCGCCTACAGTGATTGCTCCGTTTACAGTAAGAAGTACTTTATCAAAAGATACTTTACCTCCTTTGTCTCCTGACAAACGGTTTACAAACAACTTCTGGTCTTGTTCAACTTTGTATTGAAGCCCTGCTATTTCTACAATTGCAAACATTGTTTATAGATTTTTAGTTATTTCGAGGTGCAAATATAAGAATTATTTTCTAATCTACTCAAATTCAATCCAATCTTTTTTAATTAAAATTTTAACTATGCTTTGAATAATTTATCACAATAAAGTGATAATAAATTACGTTAAAGTTAATATCTTCGTTAACACCAAAAAATATTGTATATGAAAAGAAACTTTAATTTCCGCATCATTGCGGGAGCCATTGCTGCACTTTTCCTGTCAGCATGTAACGACGAATCACTGGAAACTCCTGTACAGCCTGAACAACAGACAGAAAGCCTGAAAATTGACCAGCCCAACGAACTTGAAAAAGTGTGTTATTACGTAGACCAATACTGGAGTTCGTCTTCGGTTTTGCTAACTTCTCTACAAAATTCTGCCGATACGAATTTTATGAATTCCCAAATGACAAAAATTGCAAGCTTGTGGGGAAGAAGCAATCCAACGCTTCGATTTGTCAATGATCCGTCAAATTATAATTCTACGTATAATGCGATATCTTATTCAACAGGGAAAATTTATTATGGCTATGCTATTTATTATGATGCCAAGTCAAAAGGCGGAGATATCGTCAATGCCATGATCCTGGCTCACGAGTACGGGCATCAGTTGCAATACATCTTCGGACTTCCTTCCGTAAGTGAATCTACAGCAAGACCCAATGAACTGGAAGCAGACGGATTCGCAGGTTATTATCTGAGAAGACCAAATGGCTACAACCAGACCAGTTTTGCACAGATCGCTGCAGCATATGAATTTGCACAAAGCATCGGAGATTATCAGACATCAAGTCCGGGACATCACGGAACGCCGCCACAAAGAAGATCGGCCGTACGTCTGGGTTTCCTGTTGGGACAATATGATCTTACCGCATCAGCATTTGATTATAATTTCTTCTATTATTATCAGGGAGTTCTGAACGGAACTTACAAAACCGCAAAAAATGCTCAATATCCTGAGCTGGATGCCTACATGAGCCAGTATCTTGATGAATTAAAAAAAATCCAGACCGGAGAAATCTCAGCAGAAGAGTTTAAAAATCTTAAGTAACATTCATTTTCGATATATCTTTCTTAAGAGGCAGGGTAATTCCTGTCTCTTTTTTCTTTTTAAAAAAATTCATAAAGTTTATTTACTTTTGAAGAATCTATATATAAATAATGAAAAGAGATCTCTATATTGATTTTGCAAAAGGATTGGCAACACTTTCCATCATATTCATTCATACGGCTTTCTGGTCTGGCCAGTTTTACATTCCGGCAGAAGTGAGAGTGTTTTCCCTCGTTTTTGATGTTGCTCTGTTTTATGCTTTAAGTGGGCTTACTTCAGGTTCCAATATTGAAAAGACTTTTTACAGATTACTGAAACTACAGATCACGTACATGATTTTCGTGACCTTCCTGTTCTTCTTAGATTATTTCTTTAAAATTTTTGGCCTGAATTTTTTCTCTCTGGAATGGCTAAAGAGTTTCTATTCCACATTTGGATCGAAATATACAATTAACAATATTTCAACATTACCGCAATGGGAGAATCTCGGTAACTGGTATCTTCATCAATACACCAATGCGGATACTTTCCCCGTAGTAATGGGAAGTTTCTGGTATCTGAAGGTCTATTTTATACTTACCGTTTTCGGAGTGCTGATCTTAAGGTTTTTCCCAAAACATATCAACTGGTTTATCGCTCTTTGTATTGCATTAACGCTGTTGTTTAATATTTTCTCTGAAATATATCCGGATGGGCAGGTAGGTTATGTTGCATTTTATCTGACTTTCTTTCTGATCGGAAATAGAATGAAAGGAAAAAAAATACCCGGTAAAATGATTCCGGCTCTGTATTTTTTGGTGGCAGCAGCTTTAATATGGATGTTTTGGTACTATGGAAACGAGATCTTTTATAAGATCAACAGGAATAAATTCCCACCGAAAATCCCGTACATTATCTGGACTTTGTTTTCTTTGGTAACTTTGTTTGTGTTTTATAATCGATTAAAGATTTCAGCAGAAAGCTTTGTAACATATATTGGTAAAAATGCCATATTTTTTTACTTCGCACAGGGAATGAGCTCTTCATTGGTTTATTTTCTGGTGGTCGCTCTAAAAGAATATATGCCCTGGTGGGTTTTAATGGTATTAATCTATATTATTAATGTTCTTCTGGCATTCGGAATTTCTTCTGTATTAAAGAAAGTAGACAGCTTTGGATGGAATATCCTGGAAATATTGCGAAAAAAAACTGCTATTAAATAGCAGTTTTTTTATTCTCTTTTTCCGCTTCTCGCAATTAAAGCTATGATAATGATGAGAAGAATTGCCCCTCCGATGATATACATGGGGTCAGCATACCATTCTGTTGTAGTCGTAGTCTTGTTTTCCGTAGTTACTGCACCACCCGCCGTATCCTGTGCAAATGTAAAAACAGACATTAATACTGAAAATGCTAATGTCAGCAAAGCATTCATTTTACTTTTAATAAGTGTAATTGTTTCCATAATGTTCATATTTTTCAATTGGTTTTTAAAACAATAACAAAAAAAGTACCATCAATTTTACATATTTTATTAAA
Source organism: Chryseobacterium lineare (assembly GCF_977014045.1). NCBI lineage: Bacteria > Pseudomonadati > Bacteroidota > Flavobacteriia > Flavobacteriales > Weeksellaceae > Chryseobacterium > Chryseobacterium lineare. The sequence continues at coordinate 3,173,300 of NZ_CDRNIQ010000001.1, forward strand.
AAGATCAATTTAAATGAAAATCTTCAAACAAAATAAAACTTCTGACATATCGCAAATTATTTTAATTTTACACAAAATTTTAAAATATGTTTAAGTTGAAACTTCCTACTGATCCAAGGTGGGCAAATATTGCAGAAGGAAACATTGAAGAAATTTTAACGGATCACGCGTGGTGCGAGCAGAAAGCTGCAACCAATGCTATCGGACTTATCACAATGCTTCCTGAATATCCGGAAATTGTAACCGAACTTCTTGCCATCGCACAGGAAGAGCTGGAACATTTCAGACAGGTGCATGAAATTATTAAAAAAAGAGGCTACACATTCGGACGTACCCGAAAAGATGACTATGTGAACGAACTGGTTAATTTTATCCAGAAAGGAGGCAACAGAGATGATCTGATTGTCGACAAAATGCTTTTTGCAGCCATGATCGAAGCCAGAAGCTGTGAACGTTTTAAAGTGCTTACTGAAAATATAAAAGATGAAGAACTTAAAACCTTCTACCGGGAATTAATGATTTCCGAAGCCACTCATTATACCACATTTATCGGTTTTGCAAGACAACTTGGCGAAGAGCAAAAAGTAAATGCAAGATGGGAAGAATGGCTGGAGTATGAAGCCAAAATCATACAATCTTACGGAAAAGGAGAAACAATCCACGGATAAACTATATTTAAGTTGAAAAAACTGACGTTTGAAAATATTGCCAATTTCTTCCTGAAAAACTTCTTTCAGGGACTTGTCATTATCGGGCCTATCGGATTGACAATTTTTGTAATCTGGTATGTGGTCACATCCATTGATAATATTATCCCTTCGGTGGCCAAAGAGATTCCGGGACTGGTTTTTATTTCGACAATTCTGTTTACTGCAATTTTAGGATACCTCGGTAATAAATTTGTTGTGGGGAGATTCTTTTTCGATGCGATGGATCGTCTTCTTGAAAAAACTCCGGGAGTTAAGCACATTTATACCCCCACAAAAGACGTCATGTCTTCATTCGTCGGAGATAAGAAAAAATTTAATGATCCCGTCTGGGTAAAAACCAACGAAAATCCTGAAATCTGGAGAATAGGTTTTCTCACCCAGAAGGAAATGGCTGATGTGGAAAAGCATAATTACGTTGCTGTGTATTTGCCTCATTCTTACGCCATTTCGGGATGGGTAATTGTTACGGAAGAAAAAAACATCAAACCTGTAGTAGGAATGACAGCGGCTTCTGCAATGAAATTTGCAGTGAGTGGTGGTGTGGCAGGATTCCACTCGGATGACAATATATTTAAGGCTCCTGAATAATACGGCTTTAAATATCTTTTGATGAATTTGAATTATTTCAAATAAAATTTTCTTTACAAAAACAATCTAATAAATACTATCATGAATTTACCTTACGCGGAACCTTTCCGCATTAAAATGATTGAGGAAATCCGTCAGTCAACAAGAGAAGAAAGAGAACAATGGCTTAAAGAAGCAAACTATAATTTATTCAATCTAAAATCTTCACAGGTTTTCATCGATCTTCTCACGGATTCCGGAACCGGAGCGATGTCCGACAGACAATGGGGCGCTTTGATGATGGGTGACGAAAGCTATGCCGGGTCACGTTCATTTGAGCAGCTTCACCAAACCGTACAGAATATCACAGGGTTTAAATATCTTTTGCCAACACACCAGGGAAGAGCTGCAGAGAATGTGCTTTTTTCGGTTTTGGTGAAAGAAGGAGATGTAATTCCCGGGAACTCTCATTTTGACACCACAAAAGGACATATCGAATTCAGAAAAGCGCATGCGGTTGACTGTACCATTGATGAAGCTTTTGACATTAATGACCTTTACCCTTTTAAAGGAAATATTGACCTTGAAAAACTGGAAGAAGTTTATAAAAGCCATCCAAAGGGAAAAATACCTTTTTGTTTAATAACAATTACCTGCAACTCTTCCGGAGGGCAGCCTGTTTCTCTGGAAAACATGAGGGCTGTAAAACAACTTTCCGATCAATACGGAGTTCCTGTATTCTTTGATTCAGCGAGATTTGCAGAAAATGCTTACTTCATCAAAAAAAGAGAGGCGGGACAGGAAAATAGAACCATTAAAGAAATCTGTAAAGAAATTTTCTCTTACGGAGAAGGGATGACGATGAGTTCTAAAAAAGACGGATTGGTAAATATCGGAGGTTTTATTGCTTTAAATAATGAAGATACTTTCAGAAAAGCATCTAATTTCACTATCATTTACGAAGGATTTATTACCTATGGTGGAATGGCGGGAAGAGATATGGCCGCTTTGGCCGTTGGTCTTAATGAAGCTACAGAATTTGCTTATCTGGAAAGCAGAATTTCACAGGTAGAATATCTTGGAAATAAATTAATTGAATACGGAATTCCTGTTCAGAAACCTATCGGGGGACACGCTGTGTTTATTGACTCTCTGAATTTTCTTCCAAAAGTTGACCGCTCGGAATATCCTGCCCAGACTTTAGGACTTGAAATTTACAAAGAGGCAGGAATCAGAACGGTGGAAATCGGAACTTTGTTAGCCGACAGAGATCCTGAAACAAGAGAGAACCGCTATCCAAAGCTGGAATTGGTACGTTTGGCGATTCCTAGAAGAACATATACCAACAATCATATGGATTATATTGCAGCCGCAATCAAGAACGTATATGAAAGACGTGATGAAATTGCAAAAGGCTACAAAATTACATGGGAACCAGATTTGTTGAGACATTTCACCGTTCAGTTGGAAGAAGCTTAAAAAGCGGCTCGGGCTCAAAACTTCGTTTTGAGCCCGAGCCTTATATAAAAAAGACTACTTCTTAGAAATTTTATACAATTTTCCGCTGTCTGTCACCGCATACAGATTGCCGTCGCTGCCGTTCAGCACATCTCGGAACCTTTCATTCTCATCTGCTAAAAGACGCTCTTCACCTATCACTTTATTGTCTTTCATGACAATTCTGTTGATATGCTCACCGCTGAGACATCCGATCATCAGATTTCCTTTCCATTCCTCGATATTTCCGGTGTAGAAAGTCACGCCGCTCGGTGAAATTACCGGATCCCAATAGTACACGGGCTGTTCTGTTCCTGCTTTCTGCGTTGTTCCATTATTTATTTTTTCTCCGGAATATTCAATTCCATAGGTAACATCACCCCAGCCATAATTTTTCCCGGGTTTAATTAAATTAATTTCATCCCCGCCTCTCGGACCCATTTCTACATCCCAAAGATTTCCGTTAGGATCAATTGCCATTCCTTGGGGATTCCGGATTCCGTATGCATAAATTTCAGGTTTAAATCCTGGTTTTCCGATAAATGGATTTCCAGGTGCAGGTTTGCCTTCCTTCGTAATTTTTAAAATTTTACCTAAATAATTATCCGTTCTCTGCGCATAAACTCTTGTTTGTTTATCGGATCTTTCGCCAGTGCTCACAAACAAATTCCCATCCTTGCCGAATGCCAGCCTGCTTCCGTAGTGTTTATCGCCGTCATAAGTAGGAGTCGCACGAAAAATAACTTTTACATCCGTAATACTTTTAAAATCAGGTGAGAGTTTGCCTTTTGCTACTGCAGTATGATTTCCTTTTTCGTAAGGTTCTGAAAAACTGAAATAAATCGTATTGTTTGTTGTAAAATCAGGATCAAGAGCAACATCAAGCATTCCACCCTGCCCTTTGTCATCGACTTTGGGAAAACCATTAATTTTAGAGATCTGCTTGCCATCTGTTGAAACTACATTCATATAACCCCTTTTATCAGTAATCAAAAGTCTACCATCGGGCAGATTGATAATTCCCCAAGGTTTTCCCAGATCACTGCTTAAAACTTCTACGTTGTAAGGCGTTGAGGTTTTTACGGCTTTAATTCTTGTTTGTCCCACAAAAGCTGGTTTATACTCCGGTGAATTGGGTTCTTTTGTCTCAACACTTCCATCATTTCCGACCTGCTGCGCATTGAGTTTATTTTCTTTACATGATGAAAAAATCAGAAATAAACTGACCGTTGAAATGTAAAATTTATTGATTTTCATATTATTATATTAAGTGATTCTCCTAAAGAATGGAAAAATAATGCCATAAAATTTTGGAAAATAAAATTTTTATTCTACATTTGTAGAATAAAATAGCAAATCGTAGAATATGAAAGAAATAAAACTGACAGATTCTGAAAAAGACCTTATGGAAATTCTTTGGGAAAAGCAAAAAGTTTTTATGAAGGATATTTTAGAATCGTATCCTGATCCTAAACCTGCAACCACAACCGTTGCTACACTTCTCAAAAGAATGCAGAATAAAAATTTTGTAGGTTACACTCTGTATGGAAATTCCCGCGAATACTTTCCGAAAATCGCGAAAGGAGAATATTTCAAAGAAGAAATGTCTTCTATGATTGACCGTTTTTTCAATAGTTCCGTGACTCAGTTTGCTTCGTTTTTTACCTCGAATGCAAAATTGTCTCAGAAACAACTGAAGGAACTCCGTGAAATCATTGACCAGCAAATCGACGAAAAATGATTCTCATTTTAAAAATAATTCTGTGTTCTTCATTGCTTATTGCAGTGTATTATCTGTTTCTGCAAAAGGAAAAAATGTATGTATTCAACAGATTTTATCTGATTTTTTCATTACTGTTTTCTTACACGGTTCCGTTTATTTCTATTAAATCTGAAGTTCCTAAGCCTTCAAATCGCTTTCAGACAACCATCGAAGCAACACAAGATGTTTTAGATCTTAGCTCTGGGCACGAACGTTTCAATCCGATTAATCTTATATGGATTATATATGGAATTATAACACTGATTCTTTTAACAAAGACCATCCACTCTATTTTAAAAATTAAAAAAATAAAGGGTGAGAAGATAATTTATAAAAATCAGACTGTAGTTTTGGCTGATGAAAACATTTCCCCTTTCAGCTTTTGGAACACCATTTATCTTGGGAAAAATTATCTGATCAACAACCAGATTGATCCACGGATTTTCCTTCACGAAAAAACTCATATCGATCAGAAACACAGCATTGATCTTTTATTTATTGAAATCTTAAAAATCCTGACATGGTTTAATCCTTCTCTTTATTTCTACAAAAAAGCTATCGTTACCAATCATGAATTCCTGGCGGATGAATCTGTATTAAAGAAAAAATTTAACGTAAAAGATTATCAGCATCTTATTCTTGATGAGATTATTTCACAAAAAAACTATAACCTTACCCATACATTCAATTTTAATAACACCAAAAAACGATTTATTATGATGAACACTAAAAAGTCTAAACTGACAAAACTTAAAAAAATATCCAGCATACCTGTTTTACTTCTTGCGTTCGGATTATTTGTGCAGAAAACATATGCCAATCCGATCGAAAAAATCATTGAGGAAACGCAGAATAAGATTTCAGAACCTTTGAAAAACTCAGTTTCTGAAAATCCCGGAAAGACATTTGAAGATGCTGAAAATAAAAGTTCAGATCAACAAATTGAAACACAAGGAATACCAATTGAAAATACAAACAGTAGAAAAGCTGTTCAGGATACAATTCGCCCGAAAGATGGTAAAAGCACAAATATAAAAGAGGAAACAGAAACAAGGAACACAGAAACAGCAACGCCTAAAGACGATGTGACATTACTTCCACAGTATCCTGGAGGATTTAATGCATTGAGAACGAAGATTTCAAAGTTATTTGACGCATCAAAAATGAATGCTGACAAATCCAAAAACCTCAATAGAGCTGAACTTACCTATACCATTGATGAAACAGGAAATGTTATTGATGTAGCCGCCACCGGAAATGATGAAATTTTCAATACTGAAGCGATTTCAGCACTAAAGAAAGCCAATGAAAATGTTGTCTGGACACCTGCGGAAAAAGACGGAAAACCAGTCCGATACAGAATGAAAATTCCGTTGACTATGTCTTTTCAGTAAATTATTAAACACTCATCTCGAGTGTTTTTTTATTTTTCAATGCTTTAGAATTTTTCTATGGATACTATTTTTTCGAGGTATCGAATACTTTTCAATGTCAAATATTTCTTTCGTACTTTTGTTAGATAAGATCACAATTTTCTATGCAATTCAACCTTCAATCAGAATATAAACCTACCGGCGACCAGCCGCAAGCCATTGAAAAGCTTACAGAAGGTATCCAAATCGGTGAAAAATACCAGACTCTTCTGGGCGTAACCGGTTCCGGTAAAACCTTTACCGTAGCCAATGTTGTACAGAATGTACAAAAGCCAACACTCGTCCTGGCCCACAATAAAACACTGGCGGCACAGCTTTTCATGGAATTTAAGGAGTTTTTTCCGGAAAATGCCGTTGAATATTTTGTAAGTTATTACGACTATTATCAGCCGGAAGCTTATATCGCAACAACCGGAACTTATATCGAAAAAGATCTCAGCATTAATGAAGAAGTTGAGAAACTAAGACTTTCTGCAACGGCAAGTTTACTTTCCGGGAGAAGAGACGTTCTGATCGTAGCATCGGTATCATGCATCTATGGTATAGGAAATCCTACAGAATTCCACAAATCACTGATTTCCATAGCTATTGGAGAGAAAGTTACGCGAACAGCACTTCTGCACTCATTAGTCAATGCACTTTATTCAAGAACATTAAATGAGTTTCAAAGAGGAACATTCCGGGTAAAAGGCGATGTTATTGATGTTTTTCCTGCCTATGCGGATAATGCCGTAAGAATTCAGTTTTTTGGAGATGAAATTGAAAAAATTCAGAGTTTTGACCCCGTTTCAGGAAATGTAACTTCCAGTTTTGAGCAGATACAGATCTATCCCGCCAATCTTTTCGTAACCTCAAAAGAAACTTTGAATGGTGCCATTCGAAATATTCAGGATGACCTTGTAAAACAGGTAGATTTTTTCAGTTCCATTGAAAAGCCGTTAGAAGCAAAAAGACTTCAGGAAAGAACGGAACTGGATCTCGAAATGATAAAGGAATTAGGGTATTGTTCCGGGATTGAAAATTATTCAAGATATCTGGACGGCAGATTGCCTGGCACGAGACCTTTCTGTCTACTTGATTATTTTCCAAAGGATTATTTAATGGTCATTGATGAAAGCCATGTTACCGTTCCGCAGGTTCATGCCATGTACGGCGGCGACCGTAGCAGAAAAGAATCTTTGGTGGAATACGGATTCAGGCTTCCTGCCGCGATGGACAATAGACCTTTAAAGTTTGAAGAATTTGAAGCTATTCAGAACCAGGTAATCTATGTTTCTGCGACACCCGCAGATTATGAGCTGGAGAAAACAGGAGGTGCCTATATTGAACAGATTATACGTCCTACAGGCCTACTCGATCCTATTATTGAGATAAGACCTACGATCAATCAGATTGATGATTTAATGGAAGAAATTCAAAAAAGATCTGATGTTGACGAAAGAGTTCTTGTAACTACTTTAACGAAAAAAATGGCAGAGGAATTAACCAAATATTTCACAAAATTCGGAATCAGAACGAGATATATCCACTCTGACGTTGAAACGCTGGAACGTATTCAGATCATGCAGGATTTGCGTGTAGGACTTTTTGATGTTTTAATCGGAGTAAATTTATTGAGAGAAGGTCTGGATTTACCTGAAGTTTCTCTTGTAGCCATTTTGGATGCCGATAAAGAAGGAATGCTGCGAAGCCGAAGATCCATGATCCAGACCGTTGGACGGGCTGCGAGAAACCTTAACGGGAAAGCCATTATGTACGCCGATAAGATTACAAAATCAATGCAGGCCACACTGGACGAAACTGAATACCGTCGGGCAAAACAAATTCAGTACAACGAAGAACATGGTAAAGTTCCTGTTGCTTTAAATAAGAAAATCTCCGAAAGTTTAGTCGGAAGAACTAAAGATTTCCCGGATGAAAGGTACACCCAGAAGGAAATTCTTCAGAAAGTAGCGGAGGCAAAAGCCAATTACACCACCGAAGATATCGAAAAAGTAATCTTACAAAAGCAAAAAGAAATGGAATCTGCGGCAAAAAATCTGGATTTTATTAAGGCAGCAAAATTGAGAGATGAAATTGCAGCTTTAAAGGGATGATAATAGTTTCGGCGGCACCAAAGGCGCCGCCGAAAATTTTCAAAAATAGGTCTTGTTTTTATATTTTTCATAATTCACGGCTCCTCCGCGAATAGGAATCAGCAGATCCATAAGGCCATTTAATTTGATCTCATAAATTGTTGACAGCTGCATTCCTAATTTTCCTTTGGGCATTCCTTTACGGTGAAACCACTCAAGGTAACTTACAGGCAGATCTGCCAAAACCGTTCCTTCATATTTCCCGAAAGGCATTTTCACCTCACAAATTTCTTTTAATATCTCGGGGTTTATTCCGTATTCCATTTTATACAATTAAATCAATTTTCTGTTCAAGTTCATCATCTTTATCCGGTAACTTGAGATCCGGTGTATCATCATCCGAAAATTCATTTCTGTAAACCTGGATCAGCAGTAATGTAAGAGAAATAAGAATGGGACCGAAAACTAATCCCATGAAGCCAAAGAGATTCATTCCCATAATAATTCCGAAAACAGTATTTAAAGGATGAATATCTTCCAGCTTTTTCAACAGCGTAAAACGCAAAACATTATCCGTCAAGCCAACAACAACAACACAATAAGCCGCCAGCCCAAGTCCCATTCCGGTATTGCCTTCAGCAATCATATAAATACAAATCGGGATATAAATAATGGCAGCACCTACAACAGGGATCATAGAAGCAGCCGCCGTTAAAGCAAAAAGCAACACCGGGCTTGGTGCTCCGAATATAAAATATCCTATCAGTGCGACAATACCCTGGCCAAGAGCCACTACAGGAATTCCTATAGCATTTGCCATGATCAGCTTTCTCATTTTTTCTCCTATTAAAGAAACGTTTGATCGCTTCAATGGAGCTGAAGATGATAATATTCTTTCAAAAAATCTTGGCCTTTCAAGCATGAAATAAAGAATAAAATACATTGACATGACAACAGTTAATGTATTGAAGGTGCCGCTCAGCGCTTTGGTAGAAAACTGTCCGACATTATTCTTAAGCTTATCCATATTTTCTTTGCTTAAGATATCAAAGCCGGTCTTGGAATAGATATAGGTATGAATTTTTTCAAGAAAAATATTAAACTTATCCATATAAGCCTGTGCATTTCCCAGCTTTTCAATCAATAGATCGCCGATAAAATAAACAGGAAGAATAAGCACGACAAGACTTGCAAACATTAAAGCCAATGAAGAAGCCCATGGTTTCCATTTTTTTTCTTCCTGAAGATAAAAATTATATTTTCTGCAAACTACATAAATGGTAATCGCTCCCAAAACAGAAGGGATAAAAAGAGCAAGATTGAAACAGATTAATCCCGTCAAAACCAAAATGATGGCAAGAAGTGAAACCTGCTTTATTTTAACACTGCTTATTTGTTCTTGTTTATTCATTATTTATTAAACATTATTTGTCTTGGTTTTCCCAGATAAGCGCAGTACAAAGAATACATTACTACAAAGATAAATGGCGCCGTTAAAATGATTCCGATAAAACACAGTACAATTCCTGCCATTGATAAAAGGAACCCTACAAATGTTGCGCCAAGGAAAACTCCGTAATTTTCTTTTACGATATTAAATGATTTTCCTAAGGCTTCCGTTGCAGATACATTTTCAAATAACAAAATCGGATATCCCAACATCAGGAAAGGATAAACAAAAATGATGGGCAGGACACACAACGAAAGAGCAACTGTAGAAATTATTCCCGCTAATAAAGCGTAGATTAAAATATTGACAAAATTCTGTTTGTAACCAATGAAAAGATCAGAAAATTCAATAGGGTTTTTCGTATTGTATTTATTGGTCATGTAAATTAACCCAACATACAGAGGAGAAAGCAAAAGCCCCAAAAGTCCCGATAAACCAAAATACAGAGGCATTCCGGGTGCACTGAAAACCGAGAAATTTGAATAATCGCCAGAATCGCGCATTTCTTCAATCATCGCGGCAGAATTCATTCCCGTAAGAGACTGGATAATTGCACCTAAAATGCTATAGATAATCATCGCAACTACCGCGTAAAGGAAAATCCCTTTATACATTTCGAAAGCATGAGAAATAACGGATCCTGTACTCTTTTCCGGAACAGAACCCTGTTGGTCAAATTCATTAAATTCTGACATAATGTGATTTTTTTAATGTTATTACTACCAAATTAAACTTTTTCCGGCAGAAATACATTAAAAACAGTTTAAAATTAATTCTTCTCTGAAAAAATAACCTTATAAAGCGAGTAAATCATCGCGTTCCAGAACGGAAAAGTAAATAATCCTCCTATAAAAAACAACGCAAAACCAATATATTTAAACAAAACAGCAACCATAATGCACACCAAAATTTCCAGGAAATACATTCTGAGTGCTTTAAAATTTAATGAAATTGATTCTAAAATACTTTTGTTCATAAAGAACATCATCGGTGCCACAAACATTGTAATCGCAACCCAGATTACACCCAATATAATCGTCTGGATACTGTATGCAAAAATGAAATACCAGAAAATATAATAACCAATATATTTAAAAAAATTCAATCCATTGTATCCGGTAAAAAGATCACCAAGTTCAATTTTTTCACCAAGATCCATCTTTCTGTAGATCTGGTAAAAACCGAGATTCAAAGGGTACAAAAATATATTTGTTCCCATTATCCAAAGCGAAAAATTCTGAAAATTTTCCGTTGAAAGAAGCTTCTGAAGTTCTGCCGTGTACACCTGAACGCCTTCTTTAGCATACTTTGCAGTTTCTAAATAGCCCGTTAAAATTCCATATTTCGCATCGCAGAAAAACAATACGGTCATCATAATTCCAAAATATATGATGGAAAACATCAGCTGAAAAACCAATGTTTTATTCCAGTAGAAAAATGCCTGCTTCAGTATAAGATCTAATCCCGGTTTCTGTGGATATTTGTTTTCCATGAAAAATATTTTGTGCAAAAGTAAACATCAATAATTACTTTTGCGGAATGTTTTCAGTGAATCATCAAAAATTTATGGAAATGGACGAACTCTCACTTCAGAAAGTTCCTTATTTCTTCATTGTCGATTTTCTTGCGCAGAATGTTGAAATATTTAAAGAAAATGAAATTGAAAAATCAAGCTTATTAATTGATTTTCAAAACTTTTCAAACATAAAAAAACAACATGCATTATCCAAAAAAATAGAATGGAAATCATTTCCCGAGACGTTGGAAAGCTTTAAAAAAGGCTTTGATAAAGTTCAAAAAAATATTCGCTTAGGAAACTCATATCTGGTAAATTATACCCGAAAAACTAAAATTGAAACGAATTTAACACTAGAAGAAATTTTTTATCATTCTTCTGCGAAATATAAAGTGTTTTATAAAGATTTTTTTGTATTTTTTTCTCCTGAAACTTTTGTTAAAATCATTGACGGCAAAATCCTTACTTATCCCATGAAAGGAACTATTGATGCTTCGCTTGATAATGCGGCAGAGATCCTCAAAAATGATAAAAAGGAAAAAGCAGAACATTACACCGTGGTAGATCTGCTGCGAAATGATCTCAGCATGGTGGCAGATGATGTGAAAGTTGATAAATTTCAATATATCGATTTCATTAAAACCAAGCAAAAAGATCTGTACGCCATGAGTTCTGAAATTTCAGGAACCTTACAGCCCGAATATGACGGAAAAATAGGAAGCATTATGGAAAGAATTCTTCCGGCGGGATCTATTCTCGGCGCTCCAAAACAGAAAACATTGGAAATAATTCTTGAGGCAGAAGAATACAGCAGAGATTATTACACCGGAGTTTGCGGCTGGTTTGATGGTAAAAACCTCGACAGCTGCGTGATGATTCGTTTTATTGAAAAAGAAGGCGATGAGCTGTATTTCAAAAGCGGCGGCGGAATTACGCACATGAGCAGATTAGAAGACGAATATCAGGAAATGAAAAACAAAATTTATGTCCCAATTCATTGAAAGTATTAAGATAGAAGATCAGGAGATTTTCTTGTTAGATTTGCATCAGAAGCGTGTAGACGCGACTTTTGCCCACTTCGGAAAAGAAGGCACGATTGATCTTGCCAAAATTTATAAACATCTCGAACATGATGAAGATGGTCTTTTCAAGCTAAGGATTGTTTATAGCCTGGACCAAAAAATCCGGACTCAGTTGATTCCTTACGCTATTCCTGAAATTGAAAACTTTCAGCTGGTGGAAAACAACAGTTTCGACTATTCTTTCAAATTTGAAGACCGAAAAGAACTGGAAAAAATGAAAATGAAGGCTAAAGCCGAAGAGATCATTATCATCAAAAACAACCATATTACCGACACTTCCTACTCGAATCTTCTTTTTCTCAAGGGAAAACAATGGTTTACCCCAATTTCTTATCTTTTAAATGGTGTACAGAGACAAAACCTTTTAAGAAAAAAAGAAATTAAGGAAACCGAGATTACCTTACAAAACATCAAAGAATTTTCTCATTTTCAGATCATTAATGCTTTAAATGACTTTGATGAAAATTTCATTTATCCTATTGACAGAATTATTAACTTACCGGGAAATGAAGAATATTCTGATCTTTAATTTTCCTTCAGATAATTAAAATATGCTTTCTGTATATCGGCATTGTTTTTACCGTAGGTGTTGACTTCCAATATTTTAGGCTGCACATCCGGTTTGAAGAAATTCTCAAGTACGCGATCTAAAGTTAATTCTTCATCGACTTTAGTGTAAGAAAATCCGAAATGTTTTGCCAGAAACTCTGCATTCTTATGATGCTTCGTGGCAATAAACTCGTCCAAAGTATTCGGATTTGCATTTCCAGGTCCTGGAATAATTTTAAAAATATTTCCTTCTCCATTATTAAAAATCATAATTCGTACAAACGGAGGAATATATTGATTCCAAAGACCATTGACATCATAGAAAAAACTTAAATCTCCCGTAATCAACAAAGTAGGATTAGAATTTTTTATGGCAAATCCCATTGCCGTGGAAGTGGAACCGTCAATTCCACTCGTTCCTCTGTTGCAGTAGATTCTTCTTTTACCATAATCAAAAAGCTGTGCATATCTGATCGCAGAGCTGTTACTAAAATGTATATTGTAATTTTCAGGAATTGCCTGTGATATTTTATTGAAAAAATAAAAATCAGAAAATTCTACTGTAGTCAGGAATTTCTCGTGCTTTGCATCTTTTTTATCCCTTAAAACATCCCAGAGATTAAAGTACGGACTTGGCTCGAGATTAATGAATTTCAGCAATTTAGAAAAGAAAGTTTCCGGTTTCACTTCTACTTTCTCCGTCAATGCAAAATAAGTGTCCGGCTGCCATACTTCATCCAGATGCCAGTGCTGTTTTGGACGTGCCTTTCTAAGAAATTGTTTCACTTTTTTTGAAACTACATTCTGTCCTACCGTAATCAGCAGATCAGGGGCATAGGTTTTAAAATCTTCTTCCGTAAAATTAAAAACATAGCGATCAATATGCCTGAAAAACTTTTCATGATGAAGGTTGGAATTCGCTTCACTTAAAACCACAACGGAGTGATTTTTCACCAATTGTGTCAGCTGATTTTCCAGTTCGGGACTATAATCCCTTGTTCCCACCAAAATCATTATTCTCTGCGAAGTATTCCAGTCAGCCACCAGATTAGACGGGATTTCGTATTCTTTTTGCTTTAATGTTTTTTCTATTGTAGGGAAAGTCGGCAGCTCCGAAACCAGCTCATACAGAGGCTCTTCAAGAGGAATATTGATATGAACAGGTCCTTGTTTTTCAATACATAATTCAATGGCTTTTTTAATAGTATCAAAATTTATATCTTCCGCGTTTTCCTTACTGTCTTCAAGTAACTGGAAATCTCCGTAAGAATGCTGATGAAAAAGATTATTCTGCCTGATGGTTTGTCCGTCAAAAATATCCACGTAATCCATTGGTCTGTCAGCTGTTAACACTAAAAATGGAATGTTGGAATAAAAAGCTTCCGTAACCGCGGGATAATAATTTGCTGCTGCCGAACCACTGGTACAGGTTATTGCCACAGGTTTCTTCTCGCTCATCGCCATACCTAATCCTACAAAAGCCGCACTTCTTTCATCAACAATACTGAAACAGTTGAAGCTGTCCGTCTCCGAAAAATGGATCGCCAGAGGAGCGTTTCTGGATCCCGGTGAAATGATAATATCTGAAATTCCGTATTGCTGAAGAAGGTGTGCGAGTATCTGAATACTTCTTTTGGAAGAATATTTTTTCATAAAGCAAATTTAGCGGATAAATGCTTAACACGAAAAGAATTTAATTTAAAAAAACTGTAATTTAGCCATTCGTTAAATTTCTAAAAATGGACAAAATACCTAGTGTAGACCTGCGTGATTTCCTTTCGGGTGACCCGGAACGCAAACAGAAATTTGTAAATGAAATCGGAAAAGCTTATGAAGAAATTGGTTTTGTTGCCTTAAAAGGCCATTTTCTTGATGACAAATTAGTAGATGAACTGTATGGAGAGGTGAAAAACTTTTTTGAACTGCCAACGGAAACGAAACAGAAGTACGAGATTCCTGGAATTGGCGGGCAAAGAGGCTATGTAGGATTCGGTAAAGAAACTGCAAAAGGCTTCAAAAAAGGAGACTTGAAGGAATTTTGGCATTTCGGGCAATACGTGTCTGATGATTCCAAATATAAAAGCGAGTATCCTGACAATGTAATTGTTGAAGAGCTACCAAAGTTCAATGAAGTGGGTAAAGAAGCTTATCAGATGCTTGAAAAAACAGGACAGTATGTGCTTCGGGCTTTGGCATTGTATCTTGATCTGGATGAATTTTATTTCGATGATAAAATTGCGGAAGGAAACTCTATTTTAAGGCCAATTCATTATCCGCCAATCACAGAAGAGCCGAACGATGCGGTAAGAGCAGCAGCTCACGGCGATATCAATCTGATTACCCTTTTGATGGGATCTCAGGGGAAAGGTCTTCAGGTTCAGAATCATAAAGGAGAATGGATTGACGCCATCGCTGAACCTGACGAACTGATGATCAATGTTGGAGATATGCTTTCCAGACATACCAACAACAAACTGAAATCTACGATTCACAGAGTGGTAAATCCGCCAAGAGAACTGTGGGGAACTTCAAGATATTCCATTCCGTTCTTTATGCATCCTGTGAGTTCGATGTCGCTGAATGCTCTTGAAAACTGTGTCGACGAAAACCATCCGAAATTGTACGAAGACACTACAGCAGGGGAATTTTTACATGAAAGATTAATCGAATTGGGATTGATAAAAAAATAATAGTGAAACCGGGTTGTCTAGCCCGGTTTTGTTTTTTTAAAAGTTCGCGTGAAATTTTTCTATTAGAATCTTCTTGTATTTTTCAGCTCTTACCAGATCTTTTTTATGAACCCAAAAATCATAAGAACTTCTGAAGTAATATTCCTGGCATTTTGGCGGTAAATATTGATTGATTTCATCCTCATCCGTATGCTCTATAATGTCATATTTCGGAAGTTTCAGATTGAGCAATTTCCGATGTAAGGAATATCTGCGCAGAATATCATAATCTACCCATGAATTACATGAGAAGGTCGCTATATCTTTTTTAAAATACTTTTCAAAATAATAAAGCATGAGTTGTTTTTCGGTATTAGTCAATTTATTGCTTCCGAAACTGACAAAAACAGTAAAAAACCAACGATCTTTAGCAATCTTCTCAATTTCTTTATAGTTCACATCTTCTCTTCCGAATGGTGAGTTGTTTAGCCTTTCAGCCTTTTTTAATACATCTGCTAAATACATTTCTGAAGTACGGATAAACCCCTTAGCGTCATTTTTTTGATAATAGTTCTGGTACTCAGGTATCTTTAAAGTTAAGTCACCCTCCAACCGACGATTGACATAATCATGAAGTTCGCTTTTATCTCCCGTGAACATTACAGAATCCTGCTTAATATTTATATTTAAATATTCCTGAGAATTTAAGAACAGAGAAATTTGTCTTTGCTTATTGTTATTATAAAAGACAGATAAGGTCTTTGCTTCATTTTTCACATTAATTATTCTCTTTTGATTAACACCAATATCAACTTTTTTTTGAGCGTATTTAACCTCAATCGGAAAATTACTCTTATTGTTAATCGTTATATTCTGAGCCGGACACAAGCAGGAAAATACCAGAAATAATAATATTTTACTGCTTATTTTTAATCTTACATATTTCATCGAGGATAAACTTAAAAAAATTATTAAAGAATTTAAAATAAATTAATATACCACTCTGTATTGACATATTATATTTTTGATTATCTTTACATTAGTATCAAATTTATAACTAAAACAATATGAAAAATTTAAAAAAACTAAGCAAAGGCCAATTAAAAAACATTAAGGGAGAAGGAATCAATCTTCCGGAGCCTGAATTTTGTATGTATGCATGCGGAAACATCATCGTCTGCGCAGCTTGCAGTAAAGATTTCAAATGTCCGGTGGATGACACTATGTAATTGAAATTCAGAAAAATCATAAAGAAAGCCGTTCCTTTTGGGAGCGGCTTTCTTTCAATCAAAGAACCTCAATTGCTGATCCTTTGTTCCCGTAAAATTTTTGGTTGAAAGCTTAGGAAATTCCTTACCGTTAAAAAACTTTTTACGTCCTATTTTAAAGGTATTATGAATCATTTCTGCAATATTTCCCTCACCTTTCTGCCTGTTAAAATACCTTTTATCACCAAGCTTTCCGCCTCGCATGGAACGGATCAGGTTCAGAACTTTCTGAGCACGATCCGGAAAGGCATTTTCAATCCAATTTACAAATACAGGTTCCACTGCATCATTTAACCTTACCAAAGTATAGCCAAAACTTTGCGCCCCAGCGTCCGCAATAGCTTTTAAAATTGCCAAAGGCTCATCGCTGTTTAGTCCCGGAATGATGGGCGCCACCATTACATTCACCGGAATTTTGTTTTCAGACAAGATTTCTATGGCTTTTAATTTGTTTTTTGCAGAACTTGTGCGGGGTTCCATTTTTCTTCGCAGATCTTCGTTAATGGTCGGAATACTTAATGAAACCGAAACAAGATTTTGTTCAGCCATTGGTTTCAATAGATCAAGATCTCTCAGTACCAAAGCATTTTTTGTAAGGATATTGACAGGATGTCTGTAGTCAAGACAAACCTGCAGAATTTTTCTTGTGATTTCAAACTTTCTTTCGGCAGGCTGATAACAATCTGTATTTCCCGAAAGTAAAATGGGTTCCGGTTTATAATTTCTTTTCTGAAAAAATTTCTCTAAAAGTTCAGGCGCATTTTTCTTAACCATGATTTTTCTTTCAAAATCGATTCCGGCGCTGTATCCCCAATATTCATGGGTTGGTCTTGCAAAACAATACGAACAACCATGTTCACAACCCTGATACGGATTCATGGAATATTCCATCGGGAGGTCTTCGCTTTTTACCTGATTTACAATGGTTTTTGGAAAAACTTCTGTAAAAGAGGTTTTCAGAGATTCAAAATCTTCATCTTCAGGTTCAAAGGTGTAACGATCGAAACGGTTGATTACATTTCGCTGAGCTCCCTGACCTTTTATGATGTTTTCATTCTGCATTGCACCGTAAAATTAGAACGGAAATTTTACATAATAATAAGTTTTAACATTAAAGTTTTCCACAAAAAAATCCGGCACTGATACAGTGCCGGATTGTCATAAATTGAATATATTTTACTACTTCAGTGCATAAAATTCTATTCCATGATAATCTTCTTCCTGACTTTTCTTATCGAAATGTCTATGATAATCTGAATAGGAATCACTGTATTTTTTATCTTTTCTGTGTAATATTTTCTTAATTCCGATGATACTTAATACCGCCAAAAGACCAACTCCTCCTGCCAGTATAACTCCAACTTCCTTTTTCATATTTTGCTTGATTTATTAACCCTTTTACTGCAAAAAGCATACCCAATTATTATTTCAAATGTATAATTTTTGTTAACATATTGAGCATACATTAAAATACCACATGAAAGACAATTGGTTTAATTATTGTATTTTAAAATGAAAAAGTATTATGGAAGGCACAGGAAATATTGACAAAATGACAACATTAAGCCAGGTCATGACAAGACTTGCGCAAAGAGGCATTCACAGAGAATTCAGAATGAATGAAAATGGTGAGGTAAAATTGGATAATTCTGAAAAATCATATCTAGCTAAAGAGCTTACCATCATAAAAACCTACCGCTTTGAAGGAGCAAGTAATCCTGATGACAGTGCGGTACTCTATCTGGTAAAAGGCTCTGACGGAAATCTGGGCATCATCATAGATTCATACGGTGCGGAAAGCAATCATCCTAAGGAATTTGACAATTATCTTCGTGAAGTCCCTATTCTTGAAAGCGACGAATTTGATTTTGATTAATATTAAAAAGCCCGGAACTATTCAGTTTCGGGTTTCTCTTTTTTCTTAAATATTCCTTTTAGAAATCCTTTTTTCTCCTGATCTTTATCTTTCTGCTGAGATTCTACATGATCCTTCTTCATAGCCTGACCGATCTGCCTGGCAGATGTTTTCATATCTTTTACATCTTCTTTTACATTTTTCACGGTAGTTTTAGCTTTATCTGCCGTTTTTTTAGCTTTATCAATATTAATTCCGATAAGTGTTTTCTTTAAACCCTGCTCAATACCTTTCCAGAAAAGATTGAAAAATGATTTGGTAGGATCTCTTTCTACATCTTCTACATCAACATCTTCGGGAAGTTTCCCAGAGTCTGATTTTACGAGAAGATTGGCAATAGCGGTAAGGAATCCTTTTTTCTCTTTGTTTTCTTTATCCAAAATAGCGACCTTCAGATCCTTATGTTTAAGGTTGAATTTCCCGTTCAGTCCTTTAGGGTTTCCCTTGAAATTGAAAAGCATTTCCTGAATCGTTCCTGTAGCGGTAACATGCAGGTACGGGCGGATAAAAGGATTAATTCCTGTGGCAGGAAGATTGGTCGTTCTTCCGGAAATCGTAAAGTTATCTCCTTGATCGGCAACATCGAAGCCCCAGTTTACAGAAAGTGGTGCCATATTCATGAATGAACAGTTGATTTTAATGTCAACCTTTGTAGGTTTACCCTCCATTTTTGCAGAGTTGAGGTTTGTAACATTCATATTAAAGTTGCCGAACGTCAGTTTTCCCGGGCCTGCACTTTCCGGGGTATCTTCCTCATACACCAATTTAGAATCCTTAAGATTAAGATGATTCACAACCATCGGAATCTTAATAGAACGCAGCATTCTTGAATACAAAGGTTTTTCCTTCGGATCATCTTTAGGAATTTTACTTCTGAAAATATTAGCATCCGCATTCTGAATCGTAACATTTGAAGTATTTATTAATTTCTGGTCCGAAAACAGATCCCAACTTCCATTCGCTGTAATCTGATTGGCTGTAATATCATATAAATCCCTTTCTACAGGAATCATTTTGATAAACTGAGCCCTAGAAATACGCGGTTTCATTGCAAAATCTGTTACTTTGATGTTGTTTTGATCCAGTTTTAAAAGTCCGGCTGTCATATTATAGAACTGGGTTTTATAGGCGAAATTCTTAGTCGAAAGAACGTATTTTTTTATTTTCGCTTCAATCCCGGAATTATCCTTTTTTGATAACAATTGAATATCATTAATAGTAGCATTCAGATCACTAAAACTAAGAGGCTGATTGTTTTTTTCATATGTAATATCCGAATTCTGCAAAACCACTTTTCTGATCAGAATCGGAAATTGGATTCCATCTAAATTTGGTTTCTTGATGGGTTTTACCTTTGCCGTACCGGCTGTAATTTTACCTTTAATATGGCTCAGAAGAATGTCCTTTACATCAAGATTCATTTTTTTATCAACGAAATCCCATTTATTAATAGTAAATCCGATATAATTTGCCACAAGATTCATCGATGTTTTTTCCGGCGCGGCACCGTTCGGAACGATGGAAATATTTCTTATTTCTCCTTTTTTAGGGGTTAAATTAAAACTGCCGAACGTAAAATCCTGGTGATTGGAAAACAAGACATCTTTCCCGGAAACTTTAAAATCTTTGTATCCTACAGGAATTATTTCTGCTCTGGTTTCTTTATCGAATTTCAGCTGGCTCACATCTACATTAAGATCTTTCGCATACATAAGCTTAGTGCCGTTCGGTTTCATGATCTGCACTGTAGCATTATTCAGTTGTATATTTTCGAGATTTAATTCAAAATCGGAAGTTTTTTTCAACTTCACAGGAACCGCGCTGGTAGTGTATACCAAAAGATTGGGATCATAAAAACTAGCATTACCAAGAGAAACTTTATTTTTTTTCAGAACCACGTCTTTAAATTCCATCTTTTTGATGACAAACTGAAACAGCTTATTTTTTTTAGGGTAATATTTTTTAAACTGATCAAAATCCAATACCGGAACAAGCTGAAAATTATCTATAGACATCTGTCCGTCTGATGTTTTAATGGAATTAATTCTTAAAGCATACACATCATCGGGACGAACAAAAAAATTCTTTCCCTTGATATCATATTTATCAAAAACAACAGGAAGCTTGTCTTCAACGGATTCTTCGGTAAGCTGCAGATTTTCTACATACAGGTAAAGATTCTGAACGGATATAAACTTTTGTTTAGTATGCCTGAATACACTGATATCTCCGTCATTAATTCTGATATTCTCAAATCGTACAGGGTTTCTTTTTTTTCCGGTTTTGTCATCCACAGGCTTGGCGAGAATAACATTTAGATTTGGTTTTGAAAGCAGAAGATCCGATGAACTTATCTGCTTGTTAAAAATCGCATCATAAATCCCGAATCGACTTATTTTCAATGTATCGATAGTTCCCTGAAGTCCTATTACATTGATATTTTGAGGATTTTTACTATTGACCGATATTTTGGTGGCCAGAATATTTCCGGACATCAGATCAACTTCCATGCTTTTGTAGGAAACTTTGTAATCGGTATTATTCTTAATGTATTTCGGGAGCTGGGTTTTAAGCCAGATGTTGAGTCCGAAATTCGCCAATAAAATAATCACCAACAAAATTCCCAGACCTATAAACAGCTTTTTAACCCATTTTTTCATGTGTTCCTATTTTGTTTTATTTGTATAAAGATCAATTCTTTATACCAAGCTCAATCACATATCCTTCATGCCCTCTGATATTGATAAATTCTCCTCCGTCAAAACCCAGATACTGTCCCTTAATGCCTGTCAGTTTTCCAGTAAATTCAGGTCTTTTGTCAAGCGTGAAAGATGTCACTTTATCCGGCTTTTCATGGGGATAATCCAACCTCCACAGATCTTCACCTTCACTGTAAAATTTTTGGAAATCTTCAGGAAAATATTCTTTTATTTTCTGCTGGAAATCCGCCAGATCGATATCATCTTCCAGATCGTCTTGGAGCATTTTTTTCCAGCTGGTTTTATCAGGAACATGTTGTTTGAGAGCAACCTCTATCATTCCCGCTTCATATCTGTTTTCAGTTCTCGCGATAGGCAGAGCAAAAGTCGCGCCCTGATCAATCCAACGTGTCGGAATCTGTGTATTTCTTGTGACTCCCACTTTCACTTCTCCCGTATAAGCCAGATAAACCGTATGAGGCTGTAGCTGAATTCCTTTTTCTACTTCCAAATCCCGTTCCGCAATTCCGAGATGTGCTGTAGAAAGTTCGGGACGAATGATCGTATCGCTGGCGTAGGGACTTTCAAAAAAACAGTTTTTGCAGAAACCCATCCTGTAAATAGGTTTATTCTGCTGGCAGTTTACACATTGAAACCCGGTATGCTTTATAGTTAATTCTTTCCCGAAGAGCTCATTCATATGGATAATATCACCCGAAAGATTAAGATAATATTGAATCGGCTCATCGTTGAAGCTGGTCATTTTTAAAATTTGTCCCTGAAACTGCATATTAGTTCTATTACTTTTTAAAGTAAATTTAATGATTATATTTTCAAAAAATAAATTTATATTTTTGTGTAAATAAAAGTCACGAATGATCTATCTAGTAACTGGCGGAAGCGGATTCATTGGTTCTCACCTGGTTGAGAAATTATTAAAAAAGGGACATTCTGTCATAAACATTGACAATTTTGATGATTTTTACAATTATCAGATAAAAATTAAAAATACATTAGAGTCAATTGATAAAAATTCGGATTTTGAGTTTTCTGAAAAGGAGAAAGACATTCAGCATTTAATTTCTATTTCAAAATCAGACAATTACACACTTTATTATCAGGATATCCGGGATAAGGTTGGCTTGGAGGAGATTTTTAAAAAACATAAAATCGATTTAATTATCCATCTTGCCGCATTGGCAGGTGTTCGCCCATCCATCGAAAGGCCGCTAGACTATGAAGAAGTCAACATCCGCGGGACCATGAATCTTTGGGAATTATGCAAAGATTTCAATATTAAAAAATTCGTTTGCGCTTCATCTTCAAGTGTTTACGGGAATAATGAAAAAATTCCTTTTTCTGAAACCGATAATGTAGACAATCCTATTTCGCCTTATGCTGCGACCAAGAAATGTGGAGAAATTTTAGGCCATGTATATTATGATTTGTATAAAATCGATATGATCCAGCTGAGATTTTTTACGGTGTATGGACCCAGACAAAGACCTGATTTAGCCATTCACAAATTCACAAAACTAATTTCGGAAAATCACGAAATCCCTTTCTACGGCGACGGAACTACCGCCAGAGATTACACCTATATTGATGATATCATTGATGGCATCACAAAATCCATTACTTATTTGGAAAACCACTCAGGTATTTATGAAATTATAAATCTTGGAGAAAGCCAGGTAATCAGTCTTCATCAGATGGTTTCTACGATAGAAAATGAATTGGGAAAATCTGCCATCCGGAAAAATCTGCCAATGCAGCAGGGAGATGTCCTTAAAACCAATGCAGATATTACAAAAGCCAGGACATTAATAGGCTATAAACCTGACACAAACTTCCAAAATGGCATAAAAAAATTTGTGGAATGGTTTTTGAGAAAATGACCTCAAGTGGGCTACAGGAGATTATTCTAAGGGTTTCCGTGGCTTATAAATGAACAAAATTTAATAAAAAGAATTGAAAATCAGGTATAAAAAAGCGTATAATATAAGCTATTTTTATACTTTTGCAAAAAATTAAAAAATTATGTACTGGACATTAGAATTAGCTTCATATTTAAGTGACGCACCTTGGCCAATGACAAAAGCAGAGCTTATTGATTATGCAATCAGAACTGGTGCACCTATGGAAGTTGTGGAAAACCTTCAGGCCATCGAAGATGAAGGAGAAATCTATGATGCAATCGACGAGATCTGGAGCGACTATCCTACGGATGAAGATTATCTTTGGAACGAAGACGAATATTAATTGAAAGCATTAAGCTTTAGGCCTGGCTTAGAGCTTTTTTGCCCTTTTTTATATATCAATTTTACACGATAAGCGTGTTATTAAAAACGCTTAAAGCATATCGCTTAGGCATAAAGCAAAAAATTTATGAGTTTTTTAAACAAAGTTCTTAAAGGGTTTTTGGGAGACAAAAAAGCGCAGGACCTAAAAGAAGTAAAAAAAGTTGTAACAAAAATCAAGGCTGTTGAACCGACTATTCAGGAATTATCTGATGATGGTTTAAGAGAGAAAACTGCTGAGTTTAAAGAGAACATTAAAACGGCAACAGAAAAAATTACTGCTCAGATAGAACAGATCCAGGAGCAGATAAAAAATTCTAAAAACGTAGACGAAAAAGAAGCGCTTTTTTCAAAAATTGAGGCTCTAAAAAAGGAATCATACGAAATTGAAGAAAAAGTTCTCAGCCAGATCCTTCCTGAAGCTTTTGCACTGGTAAAAGAAACAGCAAGAAGATGGGCTCAGAATGGCCAGATCCGTGTAAAGGCAACCGACTGGGACAGACAGCTGGCCGCTGCAGGAAAGGACTTCCTGGAAATCCAGGGAGAAGATGCTATCTGGAAAAATTCATGGGATGCAGCCGGAACTCCTGTAAACTGGGACATGGTACATTACGACGTTCAGTTTATCGGAGGGGTAATCCTTCACAGCGGAAAAATCGCCGAGATGGCAACCGGTGAAGGTAAAACGTTGGTAGGTACACTTCCTATTTTCTTAAATGCACTTCCCGGAAGAGGGGTTCACGTAGTAACAGTGAATGATTACCTTGCCAAAAGGGACTCTGCATGGATGGGACCATTGTACCAATTCCACGGAATGTCAATCGACTGTATTGATAATCACCAGCCGAATTCGGATGGAAGAAGAAAAGCTTATAACTCAGATATTACCTACGGAACCAACAACGAATTCGGGTTTGATTATCTGAGAGATAATATGGTGACTTCCCCTTCAGAACTTGTACAGAGAGAACTGAATTTTGCTATTGTCGATGAGGTTGACTCCGTATTAGTAGATGATGCGAGAACACCATTGATTATTTCGGGACCTGTTCCTCAGGGAGACAGACAGGAATTTGATGTGCTAAAACCTTCTATCGACAGAATCGTTGAAGTTCAGAAGAAAACTGTTTCTGCGATATTTAATGAAGCTAAAAAATTAATTGCAGCAGGAAACACCAAAGAAGGAGGATTTAAATTACTTCAGGCCTATAGAGGTCTTCCTAAAAACAGACAGTTAATTAAATTCTTGTCAGAAAGCGGAAACCGTGCATTGCTTCAGAAAACAGAAGCACAATACATGCAGGACAACAACCGTGACATGCCGATTGTAGATAAAGATCTTTACTTCGTCATTGAAGAAAAAAACAATCAGGTTGATTTGACAGATAAAGGGGTAGAATACATGTCTCAGGGTAATTCTGACTCTAATTTCTTCGTACTTCCGGATATCGGAACAGAAATAGCTGAATTGGAAGCTAAAAATCTATCTAAAGAAGAAGAATTTGAAGCTAAAGAAAGACTTTTCTCAGATTTTGCCGAAAAATCAGAGAGAGTTCACACCATGAGCCAGTTACTGAAAGCTTATACTTTATTCGAAAAAGATGATGAGTATGTAGTGATCGACGGCGAGGTAAAAATCGTTGATGAGCAGACGGGTCGTATTATGGAAGGAAGACGTTATTCAGACGGACTTCACCAGGCGATTGAAGCGAAAGAAAACGTAAAAATTGAAGCGGCAACGCAGACTTTTGCAACCATTACACTTCAAAACTATTTCCGTATGTACAACAAACTTGCGGGGATGACGGGTACTGCAGAAACAGAAGCCGGTGAGCTTTGGGAAATCTACAAACTTGATGTAGTGGTAATCCCGACAAACCGCCCTATTCTAAGACATGATAAACAGGATTTAGTTTTTAAAACTAACCGTGAAAAATATAACGCAGTCATTGAAGAAATTGAAAAATTAACAGCTGCAAGAAGACCTGTTCTGGTAGGAACAACTTCTGTTGAAATTTCACAATTACTATCAAAAGCGCTGCAGTTAAGAAAAATTCCTCACCAGGTTCTGAATGCGAAACTACACAAGAAAGAAGCTGAAATCGTTGCAGGAGCGGGGCAACCGGGAGTTGTTACTATTGCTACCAACATGGCAGGTCGTGGTACCGATATTAAACTTACCAAGGAAGTAAAAGAAGCCGGCGGTTTAGCAATTATCGGTACAGAAAGACACGATTCAAGACGTGTTGACAGACAGTTAAGAGGTAGAGCAGGACGTCAGGGAGATCCGGGAAGTTCTCAGTTCTATGTTTCTCTGGAAGATAATCTGATGCGTCTTTTCGGATCTGAAAGAATCGCTAAAATGATGGACAGAATGGGTCATAAAGAAGGTGAAGTTATTCAGCATTCTATGATTTCCAAGTCGATTGAAAGAGCTCAGAAAAAAGTAGAGGAAAATAACTTCGGAACAAGAAAAAGACTTCTTGAGTATGATGACGTAATGAATAAGCAACGTGACGTAATTTACAAAAGAAGAAAGAACGCCTTATTCGGAGATCACCTGAAGTACGATATTGCCAATATGATTTTTGATGTGGCCAATTCTATCGTCACAAAAGGGAGAGCCACAGGAAATTATAAGGATTTTGAGTTCGAAATAATCAAGACTTTCACCATGGAATCTCCGGTTTCTGAAAATGATTTTAAATCTAAAACCATTCAGGATCTTACCAATATTTTGTTTAAAGCTGCGCAGGAAGATTATCAGATGAAACTGAATCTGCTGAAAGAAAAATCATTCCCAATTATTGAGAATGTGTATCAGAATCAGGGATCGATGTTTAAAATGATTCAGGTTCCTTTCACTGACGGACACAAAACGATGACGATCGTTACAGATCTTAAAGAAGCGTACGAAACTCAGTGTGACAGCTTAATCAATGATTTTGAAAAGAATATTACCCTATCAATCATCGACGAAAACTGGAAGCTTCATCTTCGTGAGATGGATGATCTGAGAAGATCTTCACAGGGAGCTGTATATGAACAGAAAGATCCGTTGGTAATTTACAAACAGGAATCTTTCCATTTGTTCAGCGAAATGATCGACAAACTGAATAAAGAAATTATTTCATTCTTGTATAAAGGAGAAATCCCTGCATAAAATAAATAATTTCAAAACTATATAAAACCGTTTCAGAACAGCCTGGAACGGTTTTTTGTTATTCTGCGTATATTAATTTTATGACAAATATCAATTCGATTATTTATTTAGAATAATTAAAAACAATATATTTGCAGAAAATTTTACTTTCATGAAAAATGTACTGATTTGTGCGTCACTATTGGGTTCTATGCTGACATTTGCTCAGGAGAAAGATTCTATCAAATCTAATGATATTGAAGAAGTCGTTGTAAATGGGAAATATTACAAAAAGTATGTAGAAAAAGAAGGATCTTCTTCATTACGTCTGAATGAAGAGCTTATAAAGATCCCCCAAAACATTTCCATTATTACTAATAGAGCCTTAGAAGACCAGCAGGTTACTACAATTTCGGATGGACTTTTAAGAAATGTGGCGGGAGCTCAAAGATTAGAACATTGGGGAGAAATGTACTCAAGAATTAATATGAGAGGATCTCGTGCAGGTGCTTTTTTTAACGGAGTAAATGTAACATCAAATTGGGGTCCATTATCTGAAGATATGAGCTATGTTGACCATATTGAATTCGTAAAGGGGCCTGGAGGATTTTTAATGTCTGCTGGAGAGCCCAGTGGAATTTACAATATTGTTACTAAAAAACCTACAGGAAATCCATTTAATGGTTCAGCCAGAGTTACATTAGGCAGTTTCGATATGTACAGAGCTGAAACAGACTTGGACACCAGAGTTTCTAAAAAAGTTTCAGTTCGTTTAAATTTAATGGGTTCACAAAAAAATAGTTTCAGAGACTATGAATTTAATAATAGATATGTTGTAAATCCTTCTGTAAAAGTAGAGTTGACAGAAAAAACAACTTTAACTGCGGAATACATCTACCAAAAAGCAAAAATGTCCGAGGTAGGTTCAGCTTATGTATTCTCTACAGAAGGTTATGCTACCAGACCTGTAAATTATACACATACTGATCCCGGAATTATGCCTTCAAATATGGAAGACCATACTGTGAATCTAAATTTACAACATCAGTTTAATAAAAACTGGAAATTAACAGCTCAGGTTACTTATCTTAATGATTACACTAATGCAAGTGACATTTGGCCGGATGCAGTTAATCCAGACGGCACCATGATTAGAAGACTTTCTTACTGGGAAGGCTCCAATGTTATGAGATTCGGACAGGTTTACTTGAATGGATACGAAAAAACAGGAAAAGTTTCACACAGGATTCTAGCCGGTTTAGATTTAGGAAGTAAAAAATATTTAGCCGACTGGAATTATTCTCACGTTTTAGATTCAACACCATTTAATACTAATATTTTAACGTATCAACCTGTAACTAATGGATATGGATATGAAGGTTGGATTGAGCGAATCAATAATTCGCCTTTAAACCAAAGAGCAACTCCGGGAGGAACTATTGATCAAAATTATTCCGGTGTATATTTGCAGGATGAATTAGGATTTTTTGAAGACAGATTACGTTTAACAGTCGCTGCGAGATATACAAATATCAAACAAAACAATTATGGGGATACTTTTGAAGCAGATAAAATCTCTCCAAGAGTCGGTTTAAGTTATTCTATTGATAATAATACATCCGCATATGCTTTATATGACCAATCTTTTACACCACAATCCGGCTTGTTCAGAGATGGATCTACTGCAAAACCTTTAACAGGAAACAGCTATGAAATAGGATTAAAAAGAGATTGGTTTAATGGTAAATGGAATACAACGTTGTCCATCTATAATATCAGAAAAGACAATGCTATCAGTAGTGATCCAACAGATCCAACCTACAAGTATTCAATTCTGGATGGGAAAACTGGTGTTCAAGGTGTAGAATTCGATCTGAAAGGAGAAATCTTGAAAGGCTTTAATGCAATCTTGAATTATGCTTATACAGATAATGAATATAAAGAGGCAATAACTTATATAGATCCACTAACAAATACTCCTAAAATTCTTCACAAAGAAGGAGATAAAGTAGCAGGCTACGCAAAGCATACCTTAAACGGGTGGTTAAATTATACATTTACGAATGGTGTACTTGAAGGATTTGGACTTTCTTTTGGAGGCAGTTATTTAGCGGACAGAACATCATGGACATGGGATTCCACGGGTACAACTAAACCAATGAATGATTATTTGAAATTTGACGCAGGAGCTTCTTGGGAAAATTCAAAAATACGCGTGAATCTTAATATCTTTAATGTATTTAACAGATACCTTTATTCAGGTGCAAATTATGGTTCGTACTATTATTATCAAGCAGAAGCGCCTAGAAACTGGAGATTTTCAATTTCTTATAAATTCTAAATAATTAAAAGTTAGCCTCTCAAAGGGTTAACTTTTTTCTCATCCCATGAGAAAGAAACATCATCATAAAAAAAAGCCTTCATTTGTCAAAAAATGGTCTGCCAAACTGCATTTGTGGTTTGGCTTATCTGTTGGTTTGATTGTTTTTATCGTTTCGCTTTCAGGGACAATATATGTTTTTAAGGATGAAATTCAGAATGTTCTGAGAAAAGATGCGATATATGTAAAAGCTGAAACGATTACGCAAAAACCAATTTCCATTGAAGTTTTAAAAGAAAAAGTCTCTTTGGAAATTAATGAACAATTTCCGGTAGCTTCTGTTGAAATCACTTTGGATAAAAACAAATCCTACGAATTTCTCTACTACGAAAAAGACAAAAAAGCGTGGAATTATTTTGACGAAGTTAAAATCAATAAACTAGTATATGTCAATCCGTATAATGGCGAAATTCTTGGCGTTTACAATGAGAAATACGATGTTTTTCCAATCCTTAAATCCATTCACTGGAGTTTATTGTTAAAAACAGACTGGGGGAAATATGTCGTGGGGATTCCTGTTGTCCTGTTCATTATCATGCTGATCACCGGAATTATTCTTTGGTGGCCGAAAAATAAGAACGCAAGAAAAGGACGCCTTTCATTCGACTGGAAAAATGTAAAAACCTGGAAGCGTAAAAACTACGATCTCCATAATATTCTTGGATTTTATGTCTCATTTATCGCTCTGTTATTAAGCTTATCCGGAATCTATTTCTCATTTCCGTGGGTGAAAAACACTTTTAATTTGGTATTATCCGGAGCATCAGAACTTCCCAAAGAAAAAGAGATAAAGTCGCAGGATTCGCTTTCAACCAAAAACAACTCGGTTTTTGATCTTGTTTCACAAGAGACAAGAAAATTGTATCCAACTTCATCAAGTTTCAGAATTCCACTAAATGGAAAAAATAAAAAAGGGAAAGAATTAAAAAATATTCCTGTCACGGTTTACGGTGAAGAAGGAAAATTTGCAATAAGACACCAGGTTGTTTTTGATAAATATTCAGGGAAATTATTATCCGATAAACCTCATCATAAGCTTAATAACGCTGAAAAATATGCCCATGCCAATTATGACATCCATACAGGTTCCTACTTTGGGATCTTAGGGAAAATCATCTGGTTCATCGCCGGGCTGGTTTGCACATCATTGCCGGTAACCGGATTTTTAATATGGCTAGGTAAAAAAAAGAAAAAAGGAATTAGAACATCATGAAAAAGATCATCTTATCAGTAGCCGCTTTAACTGCGATTACAATTACAGCACAACAAAAAGACTCTTTACAGATAAAAAACGTGGATGAAGTCGTTCTGACGGCTTCCAGAAAAAGAGAAAATATCAAAGAAATTCCAAGTTCTGTAACAATTGTCAATCAGAAACAGATTCAGTCGCAACTTACTGTAAATTCCGATATCAGCAATATATTACAATACACCGTTCCCAGCCTTGCCACAAGCTCGGGAATGACCACAAATAGCGGCCAGACTCTGAGAGGAAGACAAGTTTTGGTGCTGATTGACGGAATCCCGCAGTCTACCCCTTTACGTAATGGTTCAAGGGATATCCGATCTATTGATCCATCGGTAATTGAAAGAATTGAAGTGATAAAAGGTGCCACATCAATTTATGGAAACGGATCCGACGGAGGAATCATCAATTATATCACCAGGAAAGCCGGCAGTGACCAAAATATTTCAGGGCAATCGCAAATCGGGATTACCGGGCAGCTTTACGGAGGAACGTTAGGTTTTCGGGCAAGCCAGTTTTTAGCCGGAAAAATTACTTCGAAATTTGATTATGCTGCCTCCATGGCGTATGAAAAGACCGGATATATGAAAGATGCTGATGGCATCAACCTCAGCCCTACTTCAAGCCCTGCCCGAATGAATAATTACAACGGAATGCTGAAGCTTGGCTATAATCTGAACGAAAAACAGAGAATAGAAGTTTCTTATATAGGGTACGCTTCAAAATCTGATCTCGATCTTGGCCTTAAAACCGGAAAATACGGAATTACTCCAACGATTGGGGAAGGATCAGCGATAAACCAGGAAACAACCCCACAGGGAACACCAAGAAATCATAATTTCAAGCTCAGCTATGATAACAGAAATCTGTGGAAAGGCACTTCTCTGAACATCAATTTATATCTACAGGATTTCAGAACCGTGTACGGATACAGCGATACCTTCCTGAACGGCGGGCAGTCTAATGTTATTTCAAAGAAAAAAGGGGCACGTTTTAACTTAGATACCCAACTTTGGAATACACCGAATTCACAAGGAGAAATTATATACGGAGCTGATATTTTGAATGACCAAACTGTTCAGAAACTGGAAGACGGCAGATATTGGACACCCGATATGAATATGACCAACATCGCTCCTTTTATGTTAGTGAAAATAGATTTATTTAAAAAATTCATCCTGAAAGGAGGACTCCGTTACGAAAATATAAAGGTGAAAGTCGGCGATTTTAACACTCTTTCCACCATTAAAAATGACGGAACATTTACCAAAAGTATTTTCGTAAAAGGCGGAGATCTGGAATACAATGCCCTCGTCGGAAATATCGGATTCCGTTATAATATTAACCCTGAAATTAATATTTTCGGAAGTTTTTCTCAGGCTTATTCCATCAATGAATTGGGAAGAATCTTAAGAACCTCAACTTCAGATACAATTAATAATCTGGAAACAAAACCCATCATCGTAAACAACTACGAACTTGGAGCAACCGGACAGATTACCAGATGGCTCAATTATGAAGTGACTTCTTATGTGAGTACCTCAAAACTGGGAGCCTCTTTCATTCAGAGTCCGGATCGCGCACTGATGATTCAGAGAGCGCCGGAAGTGGTATATGGCGTTGAAGGGTTTTTACATTTTAATCCGGCAAGATGGATCAATTTCGGAGGAAGCTACAGCTGGATGGAAGGAATCACTTCTCCAAAGGACGACGGCGATTATTCAACCAAAATCAACAACAGCAGGATTTCCGCACCGAAGGTTTTAGCCTATATTCAGGTAAGACCAATTCAGAATCTATCCGTAGGATTGGATATGCTTCATGCGTTTGAGCAGGACAGATTCCAGCCGAATGCCAAGACAGGACTGTACGTCTACGGTGAAGGAAAAGTTCCCGAATATACAATTTTCAACTTTAAATCCAGTTACGAAATTAATAAAAACTGGAGAGTTGCCGCAGGCATCGAAAACCTTTTCAACAGAATGTACCAGCCTGCAATTGCCTGGTGGGCGGCCAGAGACAGTGATTTTACCAATGCCCTGGGAATGAGAGGAACATTTATGGTGGAATATAAATTCTAAAATAACTATTTATAAATATTCTAAATAAATTTAAAGGCTTATCTTTGCCGTACTTAAGGATTTTTATGAGAAAAAAACATCATCATAAGAAAAAAACAAGCACTTTTAAAAAATGGGCAGGCAAACTGCACCTGTGGTTTGGTCTTGGGATCGGGTTCTTAATTTTTATCATTTCCATTACGGGAGCCCTGTATGTTTTTAAAGATGAGATTGAAAACTTTACCCGAAAGGATGTTATCTATCACAACGAAAAAAATATTGAACAGAAGCAGGTTCTTCCGATCCGTTTTCTGGAAAAGGCTGTTGTAGAACAGGTAAAGGAAAAATATCCGGTACATTGGGTAAATATTCCGATTGATAAAAAAATGTCGTATCTCTTTTACTGGTACGAGCATGACCCAAAAGGCTGGAACTATTTTGATGAATTTCCGATCTATAAAGTCGCTTATGTAAATCCTTACAACGGAAAAGTTTTAAGAACCTACGATGAGAAAAACGGATTTTTCCAGATCGTAAAAATGATTCACTGGAGCTATCTTCTCAAACAGTCATGGGGAACGTATCTGGTGGGAATTCCTGTGATTATTTTCATCATCATGCTGATTTCCGGGATCATCCTCTGGTGGCCCAAAAATAAAGCAGCAAGAAAACAGCGCTTTTCTTTCAAATGGCAAAATGTAAAAGGCTGGAAAAGGAAAAACTATGACCTTCATAATGTTCTTGGCTTCTATGCTTCTATTTTTGCTTTAATATTTTCGATTACAGGATTATTTTATGCTTTCTTTGTCGTTCAGGCAGCGATTTACTTTATTTTTTCTGGAGGAAAGACTGCTTATCCTGATTTTTCATCGATCAAAACCAAAGCTCCGATCGAATTGAGAACCGAAGGAACTTTAGATAAAATCAGCAATACTGTTAAAGCAAAATATCCCGATTCTTATGGATTTTCTATTGATCTTGGCCATGAACACATGGATGATCACGAACACCCGAATTTTGAAGTTTATGTGAAACATTTATCTTACTCTTATCATAAAAGCAGCAGTCTTATTTTTGATGAAAATTCTGGAGAATTGCTTCATACTCATGATATGAAAGACAAAAATTTCGGTGAAAAAGCGGTTGGTGCCAACTATGATATCCACGTTGGATCCATTCTGGGACTTCCAACAAAGATCATAGCTTTTTTCGTGAGCCTCATATGTGCCTCATTACCAGTGACTGGCTTTATGATCTGGTGGGGAAGAAGAAAAAAGAATAAACTGAAAACAACATAATATTTTTTTAAAATAAAATGCTGCTTAATCGTCTAATAATAAGATCTTTTTTATAATTTTAACCTTTTACAATTATTAAGAAGAGAAATGTCATTAGTAGATTTGTCAAAACACGTTGCGCTGGGAATTGATATCGGCGGAACGAACACAAAATTTGGAGTGGTAAACCACAGAGGTGAAGTTTTGGAAAAAGGAAATATCCGAACAGATGCCTATCCTACCGTAGAAGAATATATTGATGCTTTATACGAGGCTGTTTATCCACTGATCGAAAGCCACGGAAAAGAAAAAAACTTTGATGGGATAGGAGTAGGTGCTCCAAATGCCAACTACTATACGGGAACTATAGAGCAGGCGCCCAATCTTCCCTGGAAAGGAGTAATTCCGTTTGCGGAACTGATAAAAGCCAAATTCGGACTGCCTTGTACCATCACCAATGATGCCAATGCTGCTGCCATAGGGGAAATGCTTTTCGGAGCCGCAAGAGGGATGAAGGATTTCATCATGATCACTCTGGGAACCGGTGTGGGAAGCGGTATCGTTGCCGGGGGTAAACTGATCTACGGACATGACGGATTCGCAGGTGAACTTGGACATACCATCGTGAAACCAGGCGGAAGAAAACATTGGAGCACAGGTTCTGAAGGCTGTCTTGAAGCCTATGCTTCTGCAACAGGAATTTCAATTACCGCAAAAAAAATGCGTGCCGAATTTCCGGAATCTATGTTGAATCAGTATCCTGAAGAATCCATCAATTCTAAAACGGTACACGAATGCGCCCTGAAAGGCGATCCTATTTCTATAGAAGTTTTCCGATATACGGGTCAAAAATTAGGTGAAGCCCTGGCCAATTTTGTTATGTTTTCGTCTCCTGAAGCGATCCTTCTTTTTGGCGGAGTGATCAAAGCAGGTGATTTTATTTTAAAACCTACAAAACTTCATATGGAAAGAAACTTACTTCCTATTTTCAGAAATAAAGTGAAACTGGTTTTCAGTGAGCTTGACGAAGCAGATGCTGCTATTTTAGGAGCAAGTGCTTTGGTCTGGGAAAAATAAATTGAAAGTCATTTTACATAATACAAGCATCCTTTTTCAAGGGTGCTTTTTTATTGATAATATTTTAACGCAAAGAAGAATTCTTGTCACGCTTATTTTAAAAGGCAAAGGCAATAGAAGCGAAACACCAGCTGATTCATTCTTTGCTTGCTTTAAACTAACACTCTGTAATAAGCTTTTTGCGTTAAAACATCACGCAGATTTTACACATTGAGCAGATTTTTGTTTTTGGAATTCATAGTTATACTGTTTTAATATGCTTAAAAGAACGTTTCAATCTCAAAGCAAATTATTAGTAGCTTCTGTAAAAAATAATTTGTCTCATCTATCGTCACAATTTGTGTTTAGAAACCTTTGAAAGTATAAATTGAAAAACTTTTCCTTATTTTTGATCTGTTTTTTCTCCATTACTATTCCTTAAACGAGAAAATATTTAAATACAATAATCAACCAAAATGGATAATAATAATTTAGAGCAAATTACGTTCGGAGGTGGATGTTTCTGGTGTGTAGAAAGCTGTTTTAATATGCTGAAAGGCGTACAATCTGCTATTTCAGGATACTCCGGTGGACATAAGGATAATCCGACCTATGAGGAAGTATGTACCGGAGAAACAGGTCATGCGGAAGT
This sequence comes from Chryseobacterium lineare, assembly GCF_977014045.1. Lineage (NCBI taxonomy): Bacteria > Pseudomonadati > Bacteroidota > Flavobacteriia > Flavobacteriales > Weeksellaceae > Chryseobacterium > Chryseobacterium lineare. Next base: position 3,208,605 of record NZ_CDRNIQ010000001.1, read on the forward strand.
GGTACAGATTACCTATGATCCAGCAATTATTTCTTACGAGCAATTGATGGATGTCTTTTTTTTCCTTCACGATCCTACTCAACTGAACCGTCAGGGTAATGATATCGGCACTCAATATCGTTCGGTAATTTATTATAAAGATGATGCAGAAAAGGCAAAGGCTAAAGAGGCTATCGAAAAGTCTAAGGAGTCCGGAAGATGGCAGGGAACTTACGTAACGGAATTAACGAGATTTGAAAAGTTCTGGCCGGCGGAGCAATATCACCAGGGATATTATAATGAGAATCCTACGCAGCCTTACTGCAGTGCTGTTGTCGGACCGAAAATTCAGAAATTCAAAAAGTATTTCGGTGAGCTTGGAATGCTGAATGAGTAATAGAGTAAATGAGTGCTGTTTCAGAATATGGGACAGCACTGTTTTATCTAAAAACACTGTTCTTTTAATCCGAACAATGCTTTATTTATTCTGGCCAATGCCTTATATACTTTAGCGAAGCCATATTTATTTTTACCAACGCCTTATCAGGTTGAGACAAAGGCTTATTTACTTTGGAACATACCTTATATACTTTTGCCAAAACCTTATATACTCCGGAGGATGCCTTATACACTTTGGAGGATGTCATATTTATTTTGTAAGAAGCCTAATATGTAAATTGAAAAGGCTTTCATCAATCTGAAAGCCTTTTATTATTTTTTCCTGTAAAACATTTCCGTATGTGGAATATCGTCTTCAAGATATTTTTTGCCGGTGTCTTCAAAACCGAATTCTCCGTAAAAATTCAATAAATAATCCTGAGCAGAAATCCTTACTTCAGAGGTGTGAAAACGTGCTTCGATAGTATCAAGAGCATATTGTATCAACTGTTTCCCGAGTTTTTTTCCTCTTGCCTTTTCTGTGGTAAGAACCCTTCCGATGGAGGCTTCGGGATATTTAATTCCTTTATCAAAAATACGGCAGTTGGCAAGGACTTCGCCGTTTTGTTCCGCCCAAATATGAAATGCTTTCTGGTCATAATCGTCAAGATCCGGATACGGACAGTTTTGCTCTACCACAAAAACATCTATTCTTGCTTTTAGAACATTGTATAATTCGAGAACGGTAAACTCGTCGAATGTTTTAATTTTCCAGAGAATGTTATTCATCGAAGCTTACATTATTATTAGCCAAAAATTCGTTGGTCTTCTGGATAAAGTTAAGAATTTCGTCACAGCCTTCTTTTTTCTCCGCAGACGTAACGTAGATTTCAGGAAGATCTTCCCATGTTTTGTGAAGCTCAGCTTTATAATCTTCAACATTTTTTATAGCGACATTAGGCTTCAGCTTATCCACTTTGGTGAAAACAATGGAAAAAGGAACTCCGCTTTCGCCACACCACTGAATAAATTCCATATCAATCGTCTGGGGTTTGTGGCGGGAATCTACGAGAACAAAAAGATTAACGAGATTTTTTCTGTTAAGTATGTAATTGGTAATCAGCTTTTCAAAATCTTTCCTTATTGACTTTGAAACTTTGGCATAGCCATATCCCGGTAAATCCGTTAGGTACCAGCTTTCATTGATCAAAAAATGATTGATAAGCTGTGTTTTCCCGGGTGTCTGCGAAGTTTTAGCAAGATCCTTATGGTTCATCATTGCATTGATCAATGAAGATTTTCCCACGTTGGATCTCCCTATGAAAGCATATTCGGGAATATTGGGCTCCGGGCAATCCTGCCATTTTCCGCTACTCTTTACGAAGTTTGCTGTTTTAATAACCATTTTGAAATATTTTTAGAAAAATAAACCATTAAGAAGTTCTTAATGGTTTATCTGTATTTTTAATTTAGACTTTATCTTTTAACCAGCTGTACAGAATTTCATTGAATTCATCTGGCTTTTCCATCATCGCTGCATGACCGCATTTTTCAATCCAGAACAGATCTGAATTCGGAATAAACTTGTGCATATCCTCCGCAACTTCAGGGGGCGTCACATTATCCTGTCTTCCCCAGATCAGGCAGGTGGGCGTCAAAATCTTCGGCAGATCATGAAGCATATTATGTTTAATAGCACTTCTTGCCAGCATGACGGTTTTAATTCCTTTCATTCTGTCATTGACTACCGAAAAAACCTCATCTACAAGGTCTTCCGTTGCAATCTTCGGATCGTAAAAAACCTCTTCCGTTTTCTTTCTGATATAGGAACGGTCATTCTTTCTCGGAAAACTATCCCCGAACGTTCTTTCATATAAACCGGAACTTCCTGTAAGAACAAGATTTTTGATAAGATCTGGTCTTGCCAACGTTAAAATCAACCCGATATGACCTCCCATTGAGTTTCCTACAATGGTTACAGGCGCATCTATATGAGTTTCTATAAACTTGGCGATATATTTTGCTATCGTTGTAAGATTGGTATTGAGTACCGGCAAATCGTAGATTGGCAACTGAGGAACATATACTTTGAATCCTCTGTCTGAAAAAAAATCCACCATCTTATCGAAATTACTCAACCCACCCATTAAACCGTGCAGCAGCACCAATGGATGTCCTTCTCCCGCCTCAACGAAGGTATATTTCTTTTCTTTTTTTGTACTGAATATCATATAATGCCTTTAATAAAGCCTTGCAAAAATACAAATTAAACCTCAAAAATATTTTGATAAGCCTAATTTAAAATAAAAATAATATACCAAACTCTTTTTTAAAGCTTTTTTTCTTAAACACTTTGCTATGGCTTGAATAACAATCGATACAACAATCTACATACCAGTTTATTATATAGCTGGAATTCAATCTTTAATAAAACTTATCAACATTAAGGCAAAAAGTGGGAAAAAGTGGGAACTTTTGGAAATTATTATATAAATTTGTCCCAAATGAAAAATTTCATTGGAACATATGAGTGTAAAATCGATGATAAAGGGCGCTTAAAGCTACCTTCTTCTTTGATTAAACAAATGGAAAACTTCGACGACAAAGCGTTTGTAGTTAAGAGATCCGTGTTCCAATCCTGCCTGGAGGTTTATCCCATGAATGCCTGGGATAAAGTGATGGGCAAAATTAATAAACTAAACAGATTCATTAAAAAGAATGCTGATTTCATTAGAATGTTTACGGCAGGTGTAAAAACAGTAGAGCTGGACAATGCGGGAAGACTTCAGATTTCGAAAGATCTTATGACTTTTGCTGATCTTCAGAAGGATATTGTAATTACCAGTGCAGGAGAACTTTTCGAGATTTGGGATAAGGATGCTTATGAAAAAGTGATTTCCATTAACGAAGAAGATTTTGCAAGCCTCACCGAAGATGTGATGGGCGCTTTCGATGAAGAATAACAAAGCTGATTATTAATTAAAGCTAAAAACACAACTTAAACATGTATCATAACCCCGTTTTGTTGAAGCAAAGTGTTGATGATTTGGTGACGAATCCAGACGGAACATACGTGGACTGTACTTTTGGCGGCGGCGGCCATTCAAGAGAAATATTGAGCAGACTCTCTGATAAAGGAAAACTTTACAGTTTTGATCAGGATCTGGATGCACTGAAAAATACAATTGATGATCCGAGATTTACATTAATCAATCAGAATTTCAGGTTTCTGGAAAACTCATTGCTGATGTATGGTATTTCTCAGGTTGACGGTATCCTGGCTGATCTGGGAGTTTCATCCCACCAGTTTGATGAGGCAGACAGAGGCTTTTCAACAAGAAGTAATGCACCGCTGGACATGAGAATGAACGTGATGCAGAATCTTGATGCCAAAAGGGTGATCAATGAATATGAAGAAAGTGAACTGGCCGATATATTTTACCATTACGGTGAATTGAGAGAAGCAAGAAAACTGGCAAGAGATATCGTTCATCACCGGAAAACAAAAAGCATAGAAACAACGGAAGATCTGAAGAAAATGTTCAGCTATATTCCGCCACACAAAGTGAATAAATTTTATGCACAGCTGTTTCAGGCCATCAGAATTGAAGTAAATCAGGAGCTGGAAGTGCTGAAAGAAATGTTGGTTCAGGCCTACAGAGTATTAAAGCCGGAAGGCAGACTCGTCGTAATTTCTTATCATTCTCTGGAAGACAGGCTGGTTAAAAGATTTTTAAAGAACGGAATGTTTGAAGGCGAACCCGAAAGAGACATTTACGGAAATTATAAAAAAGCGTTTGAATTAGTGAAGAGCAAAGCAATCATTCCCGATGACAGGGAAATTGAAGAAAACTCAAGGGCCAGAAGCGCAAAAATGAGAACAGGAATAAAAGTTTAAAAGTGAATGAGTGAATTGTCAATAGTGAATTTTTAAAATTGACAATTGACAATGAAATGACTTCACTGCTTAGCAAATTGACATAACATTGGCAAAAAGAACAACATATCGTCCTCAGAAGAAACTCACTTTTATAGACATTATAAAAGGAAACTTCCTGAATCGTGATGAGATCAAAATACATTACAGGTATTTTCTGCTGTTGTTTATTTTAATGATGGCGATGATTTACAGTAACCATCTGGTGAATAAGAAGATCAAAATCGTTAATGCCTTAAAGGAAGAAACGGAAGAGTATAAATCAAGAAACGCTTACGCACAAAGTAAGCTTATCAAAGTAAAAATGGAATCGGAATTGGGGAAAGAGGTTGCCCGGGATTCGTTAATGACCTTGGAAAGCCACCCTCATAAATTGCTCATAAAACTGGATAGTACGGATGCAAAAACAAAATGAATACGATAACAAGCGTAAGAAAACATTACGTTGGGGCTACCTCTTTGCAGTGGTAGCTTTGTGCGTGTTTGTCATGTTCTTAGCGAGGATCGTCATTCTTCAGAATACCAACGTCCAGGAAATTAAAGACGATTACATTAATAAGAATTATCGCGAAGCTACTCTTAAAGCAGCTCGTGGAAATCTATTTGCTTCGGATGGCTCCATTCTCGCAACGACTGTCATGCGTTACGATATTTATCTTGATTTTAAAACAATGAAGGATACCATTTACACGAATAATATTGGTGCATTGACGGATTCTTTAAGTAAAATGTTCGGAAAGCCAAGAGGCGAATTCAGGAAAAAATTTGACGAGCAGAGAAAAAAGAAAAACCAATATTATACGTTGGTAAAAGGTCTCGATTTTGATCAGTACGACAGAATCAGAAAATTCCCGATCTTTAAAAAGGGCAAAAATAAAGGAGGTTTCATCGTCGACAGAAATTACAAGAGAGAGCTTGCCACTTCTGAGATAGGTGCAGGAACGATCGGGATGGATGACGGCGTACACACTGCCGGTCTTGAAGGCGCTTTCTCAAAATATTTAAGAGGAACCGACGGCAAAAGACTTGAACAAAGAATCAACTCCTCTCAATGGAAGCCCATCGATTTCTGGAAAGTTCAGGAACCTGTGGATGGCGAGGATGTTTATACGACTTTAGACCTTAGAATTCAAGACATTGCGCATTCAGCTTTACAAAAACAGCTTATCAATTTCGAAGCAAAACACGGAACGGTGATCGTAATGGAGGTTGAAACAGGTAAAGTCCGCGCCATGGTCAACTTAAGAAGAGATGACAACGGTGACTATGTAGATTCCTACAATTATGCTTTAAAAGACAATATTGAACCCGGTTCTACTTTTAAAACCATTTCGCTTCTTGCAGCTATGGATGATGGTTTCATCGATGAAAATACAACGGTAGATGTCGGTAACGGAGTCTGGGTGTATGCAAAACAAAGAATTTCCGATGGCCACGGTGGAGGAACGTATGACATCAGTGATGTTCTGGCCAAATCAAGCAACGTTGGTTCGGCCAAGCTGATTACAAAATACTATGCAGAAAAACCACAGATTTTTCTTGACCATTTAAGACGGTGGAAATTGTTTGATAAAATGGATATTGAGTTGCCGGGAATCACAAAACCTAAAATTGTAACACCCGAAAACAAAAGATGGAACGCCGCAACGCTGGCATCAATTGCCTACGGATATTCGTCAAATATTAACCTGTTACAATTGGCCACGTTTTATAACGGTGTTGCCAACAAAGGTAAAATGCTGAAACCCCTTTTCATCGATAAAATCATGAAAGACGGAAAAGTAATGTACACCGCAAACCCTGAAGTAATGGTTAATAAAATGGCATCCGAAAAGGCCATCAGTATGATGACTCATGCTTTGACGAAAGCTGTGGAAAAAGGAACGGCAAAAAGTATTTTCACTCCCAATTTGAAAATGGCAGGAAAGACAGGAACGGCAAGATTTGAATACTGGCTTCCGGGTCCAATGAAATACCGCGCATCATTTGCAGGATTCTACCCGGCAGATAATCCGAAATATACGTGTTATGTAATGATCAGCGAGCCTAATACGGCAAAAGGATTTTATGGAGCAACCGTTGCTGCACCGGTATTTAAAGAGATTGCAGGAAAAACCTTTCTGAAAACACCTCAGAATATCGAAAGAGAAATGCTGGTCGACAAAAAGGTAAACCTTAATAAAATGGTTGAACCTAATGTAAAAGTCGCCGTCAATAATAAACAAATGCCCAATGTTGTAGGACTTATCGGTAAAAACGTAATCCCACAGTTGGAAAATTTAGGATATCGTGTTGACTTTAAAGGCGTGGGAAGAATTAAAGAGCAATTTCCGCTGGAAGGCACCATGATTAGTAAAAATCAGAGAATTTATTTGTCTCTGCAGAATTAAAGAGAGTCCCGAAGGGACGATTTAAAACAGAATAGGATAAAATCCTATTAAAAAAGAAAATATTTTAAGAATATAAAGCATCAGTATACATGCAGTTAAATGAATTATTAAAGAGAATTCCAGTTTTAGAAATTCACGGTGATGATAGTTGTGAAGTTTCAGAATTGGTATTCGACAGCAGAAAGGTTACGGAAAACTCATTGTATATCGCAATGAGAGGCACGGTTGTGGATGGGCATTCATTTATTGCATCTTCTGTTGAGAGAGGCGCAAAAGCGATTGTTTGTGAAGAATTTCCTGAAAATATAGATGAAAATGTCACCTATGTTAAAGTAAAAGATTCTTCTAAAGCTTTAGGTCAGCTGGCTTCTAATTTTTACGGAAATCCTTCAGAAAAATTAAAACTAATCGGTGTTACAGGAACCAACGGAAAGACTTCTGTTTCTACGCTGCTTTTTGATATTTTTAAAAATTTAGGTTATGACTCGGCTTTGCTTTCTACAGTGGAGATTAGAATTGCAGATCAAGTAATTCCGGCAACGCATACGACTCCTGATGTTATTACCATCAATAAAATTTTGGCTCAGGCCGTTGAAGAAGGATGTGAATTTGCTTTTATGGAAGTCAGTTCCCACGGGATTGCCCAAAACAGAATTGAAGGACTTCATTTTAAAATCGCTGGTTTTACCAATCTTACTCATGATCATCTGGATTATCACAAAACTTTTGATGAATATTTAAAAACAAAGAAAAGATTTTTTGATGGACTTGATGCCGAATCTGTTGCGATCACCAATATTGATGATAAAAACGGAAACGTAATGCTTCAGAATACAAAAGCTACGAAAAGGTCTTATGCCTTAAAAACAATGGCAGACTATCACGGAAGATTACTTGAGGTAGATTTTAACGGAATGCTGCTGAATTTCAATGGAAAAGAATTCTGGACTACACTGACAGGAAAATTCAATGTTTATAATTTATTGCTTGTTTTCGGAATTGCTTCTGAGCTGGGCTTTGAACAGGATGAAATTCTTCAGGCGATCAGCCAGTTGAAAAGAGTTTCGGGGAGATTTGAGACGTTCAAATCAGACGGTGGAATCTTTTTTATTGTAGATTATGCCCACACTCCTGACGCCCTGGAAAATATCCTGGACAGCATTAATGATATCAGAACGAAAAACGAAAGACTGATCACAGTATTCGGTTGCGGAGGCGACAGAGATCACTCAAAAAGGCCTGAAATGGGAAATATTGCCACGAAAAAATCAACATTGGCCATTATCACTTCAGACAACCCTAGAACGGAAGATCCAGCAGCTATTATTAAAGAGATTGAAGCAGGCGTTGAACCGCAGAATTTCAGCAAATACACTTCAATTCCCGACAGAAGAGAAGCGATAAAAATGGCCATAAAATTTGCCGAGCCAAAAGACATCGTGCTTGTAGCCGGAAAAGGGCATGAAAACTATCAGGAAATCAATGGTATAAAACATCATTTTGATGACAAAGAAACGATTAATGAGCTTTGGAAATTAATGAGCAAATAAAAATTTATAATCGATAATTGATAAATGTTAATTGATTTTATCATTCATCAATCATCATTTATCATTTATTAAAATTTGAAAAAATGCTATACTATCTATACGAATATCTGACCGACCACGGCATCCATGTTCCCGGACTTGGATTGTTAAAATACATCTCTTTCCGTGCAGGAATGGCGGTTCTGTTTTCTTTGACCATTGCACTTATTTATGGGAAAAGAATCATCAATTATCTGAGAGCAAAGCAGATGGGTGAGCTGGTGCGCGATCTTGGACTGGATGGGCAGAAGCAAAAAGAAGGAACTCCTACAATGGGAGGTCTTATCATCATTTTGGCAACCCTTATCCCGGTTTTATTGTTCACAAGAATCACAAATATTTATATCGTTCTTCTCATTGTCTCCGTGCTGTGGATGGGTGCTATCGGTTTTCTGGATGATTATCTGAAGAAAATCAAAAAAAATAAAGACGGTCTGAGTGGTAAATTTAAAATCGTAGGACAGGTAGGATTAGGGCTAATTGTCGGAGTTACAATGTATTTCCACCCTGATATTACAGTTAAAAGAAAATATGCAGATGCCAAAGTGGTAAACCGCAACAATGTAGAGCAGAATTTCATGCCTACAGAAAAAATTGCTGTTTCTACAGTGCCTTTTGCCAAAAATAATGAATTCGATTACAGCGGAATGCTTTTCTGGATGAATGATAAAGATGCTCACGAATGGGCATGGATAGTATTCATTCCGATTGTCATTTTTATTGTAACGGCAGTATCCAACGGTGCCAATATTACAGACGGAATCGACGGACTTGCCGCGGGAACCAGCACAGTTATTTTACTTACGCTCGGGCTGTTCGCGTACCTTTCGGGAAACATTATTTTCGCTGATTATCTGAATATTATGTTCCTTCCGAATATGGGTGAAACCACCATCTTCGTGGTGGCTATGGTAGGAGCTGTGATTGGTTTTTTCTGGTACAATACCTATCCTGCACAAGTTTTTATGGGAGATACCGGAAGCTTGATGCTGGGAGGCGTAATCGCTGTTTTAGCTATTATTTTAAGAAAAGAATTGATGATTCCCATACTGTGCGGAATCTTTTTGATAGAAAACATTTCCGTGATGCTACAGGTTATTGTTTTCAAATACAGAAAAAGAAAATACGGGCTGGAATACGCCCAGAACAATAGATTATTCAGAATGTCACCTCTGCATCATCATTATCAGAAAGGCGGTTTCCACGAAAGTAAAATCGTAAACAGGATGATCATTATAGGGGTAATGTTAGCAATTGTATGTCTCATTACATTGAAGATGAGATAAACCGGCAGTAAGCATCAGGCTTACAGCATAAAGCAAAAAAGTATGAAAATAGTTGTTTTAGGAGGAGGAGAAAGCGGTTGCGGTGCTGCTTATTTGGCTAAAAAACAAGGTCTGGAGGTTTTTCTTTCAGACAAAGGTGCTATTAAAGATCACTATAAGCAGTTTCTTACTGAAAATGAAATTGAATTTGAAGAAGAAAACCATAACGAAGAAAGAATCCTGAATGCAGACTGGATTGTCAAAAGCCCGGGAATTCCCAAAAAAGCGGAGATCATCTATAAGATTCATGATAAAGGAATCAGGCTTTCTTCTGAAATTGAATTTGCTTCGGAATTTACAGATGCCAAAATTATTGCCATCACAGGAAGTAATGGAAAAACAACGACCACGTCTCTGATCTACTATATCCTGAAAAACGATGGATTGAATGTAGGTTTAGGCGGAAATATCGGTTACAGCTTTGCCAAGCAGGTTGCCGATGAAAATCATGAATATTACGTATTGGAAGTCAGCTCTTTCCAACTCGATGATATTCAGAATTTCAGACCATACATCTCTTTATTACTGAATTTGTCACAGGATCATCTGGATCAGTACAATTACAATTATGAAGAATATGCTTTGGCGAAATTCAGAATAGCTGAAAACCAAGAAAATGATAATTTCTTTATCTACAACAAAGATGATGAAATGAGCAAGAATATTCTTGAAAAGCTGGAAATTAAAGCGAAAATGATTCCTTTTTCCACCAAAGAAAGACTCAACGAAGGAGGTTTTGTAGATGAAGACCGTATTGTGGTGAAGATCAAAGATGAATTCTCCATGAAAATTGAAGAATTGTCGCTCCTGGGAAATCATAATGTTGCCAACAGCCTGGCAGCGTCAATTGCCGGTAAGATATTGGAAATCAATAATGAAAGCATAAGAAATTCATTAATGACTTTTCAGGCGGTTGAACACAGGCTGGAGTTTGTCACAGAACTTGAAGGGGTGAAATACATCAACGACAGCAAAGCAACCAATGTCAACGCCACCTATTATGCCTTGGAAAGCATGAAAAACCCAACCGTTTGGATCGTGGGCGGAATAGACAAAGGAAATGACTATACCGAAATTGAAGATTTAGTTAAAAGAAAAGTAAAAGCAATTGTTTGCTTAGGTATTGATAATGAAAAAATTATAAGCTTCTTTAAAAATAAGAAAGAGTTTATTTACGACACTTCAAGCATGGAAGAGGCGGTAAAGATCTCAAAATCTCTGGCTCAGAAAGGAGATACTGTTTTGCTCTCCCCATGCTGTGCAAGCTTTGATTTATTTAAAAGCTATGAAGACAGAGGAAAACAGTTTAAACAGCAAGTATTAAAAAATAAATAGAGTCCCAAAAACTCCCTCTCCCTTGGAGAGGGTTGGGGTGAGGATATTATGAACGAACAAGACACAGAAAACAGATTTGAATTCCTGAAGGGCGATAAAGTACTTTGGATGGTCATTCTTGTGATCTCCATTTTCTCTATTTTCCCGGTCTATTCTGCAAGCTCAAATCTGGAATATATTGTGAATAACGGGACTACAACAGGTCACGTGATTAAGCATATGTTCTTTGTGGTCTTAGGTCTTGCGATCATGAGAGTAGTAGGAATGGTGAAATATGAATACATCGGCAAGCTCAGCAGCATCCTGCTTGGGCTCATGATTATTCTGTTGGTTGTCACTATGTTTACCGGCCAGACCATCGATGGGGCAAGTGCTTCCAGATGGCTAAAAATCCCCGGAACACCGATATCCTTTCAGCCATCTTCATTTGCTTTCCTGATGCTGATTATTTATCTCTGCAGGTATTTAACCAAAAAGATCACAAGAGAAAGGCTTCCGATTGAGAATATTATGTACATATTCGGGCCTATTCTGCTGGTTTTTGTACTCGTTGCAAAAGACAACGGATCTACGGCATTAATGATTTTAATGGTCTCTGTCATTGTTTTGATTATCGGGCAGCTGCACTGGAAATATATTGCAGGATTTATCTCTGTATCATTTATCGCTATTGTTTTGTTTTTAATTGTTGCTTTAAACACCAACCTTATCGGAGGAAACCGGGTACACACCTGGATGAGCCGTATCGAAACATTTACCTCAAGCAAAGCCAAAACAGCAGATGTTGACGATGAAAGTGTGAAAGCCAAAAACTACCAGGTGATGCAGGCCAAAGCGGCTATTGTCCATGGCGGAATTACCGGAATGGGACCCGGAAAAAGTGCATTAAAGCAAATGCTGCCACAATCTGCCTCCGACTTTATTTTCGCAGTGATTGTTGAAGAATACGGACTTATAGGAGCGGCTTTTCTCATCAGTCTGTATCTCATTATGATGATCAGGATCGTGATGATCGCCAGCAAGATGCCGGCTTTCTTCGGATCGTTGCTCGTGCTCAGCCTCGGGGTGATGATCTTTGTGCAACTTTCCGTAAATATTGCGGTGGCCATTAATCTGATTCCGGTGACTGGTCAACCATTGCCATTGATCAGCTACGGAGGAACATCCATGCTCGTCACCTATTTACAGCTGGGAATCATTCTAAATATCAGCTCAAGAATACAGATTTATGATGAGGAAGGATTGGGCAAAAGGCAAAGTATTGCAGAAATAAATGACATTGCTTAAAGCAACAGAGAGTCCCGAAGGGACGACATAAATAAGGATATGATGCAATCCTGTCAAAAATAAAACGAATCATATAAAATTTGATTAAATAAAATAAAAATGGACAATCAATCAGCCAATAGTCAAAAGCCAAAAAACATCCGCGTATTATTATCCGGAGGAGGTACAGGAGGACATATCTTCCCGGCAATTGCTATTGCAGACGAAATCAAAAAGAGATTTCCTAAGGCCGAGTTTTTGTTCATTGGTGCCAACGGCAAAATGGAAATGGAAAAAGTTCCGCAGGCCGGGTACAAAATACAAGGAATCGATATTGCCGGAATCAACCGCGGAAATATCCTTTCCAATTTAGGGTTGCCTTTTAAGATTTTAAAAAGTTTATCCAAGTCCAAAAAGATCATTAAAAACTTCGCCCCTGATTTGGCTATAGGCACAGGTGGTTTTGCCAGCGGGCCGGCTCTGTATGAAGCCAGTAAACTGGGGATTCCGATTTTTATTCAGGAGCAGAATGCACACGCAGGCGTAACGAATAAAATTTTAAGTAAAAAAGCAAAAGCCGTGTTTACCGCTTATCCCAAAGTAGAAGGCTTCCCGGCTGAAAAAATAAAGTTTCTGGGTAATCCCATTCGTTCAACTATTGTTTCCGGAATGCAGGATATTGTTCAGGCAAAAGAAAAAATGGGTCTTGATAAAGATAAACTGACCATTTTATCTGTCGGCGGATCTTTAGGTTCAAGAACATTAAACAATGCCTGGAAAGAAAATCTGGAAAACCTAAAGGAAAAAAGCTATCAGCTGATCTGGCAGACGGGAAAACTGGACTATAAAGAAATTGTTGATGGGTTTCAGTTGTCAGTTGATGGAAATAACCAACAACCAGCAACCAGCAACCAGATACAAATAAAAGAATTCATCAAAGATATGGAAACCGCTTATTCCGCAGCAGATGTTATTGTTTCAAGAGCGGGAGCCATTGCCATTTCAGAACTGGCAGTAGCACAGAAACCGGTGTTATTGGTTCCATTTCCTTTTGCAGCGGAAGATCACCAGACTAAAAATGCGATGAACCTGGTAGAAAAAAATGCTGCAAGAATGGTAAAGGACTCTGAAATACAGGAAAAATTCTGGAATACCCTTTCAGAGATCTGCGAAAGTGAAGAATTGAGAAAAGAAATGTCCGGCAATCTCAGATATTTTGCGAAGCCAAACGCAGCAAAAGAGATTGTAGACGAGATTTTAAAATTGATATAAGTATAGTAGATGTCAAACGAACTTTCAGTATATAGAAAATTCATTTATAAAGATGATGCTTTAGAATTGGCAAAAATTCTGGAAGAGAATTACTTCGTGTATGAGCTTACGGATAACTCTTCGAAATTAGATTCAAGCTTCGGAGGAGATATCAATACAAAACAATATGAATTAAAAATTAAGAAAGATGATTTTATTGAGGTTGAAAAAATTGAAGAAGACCTCGTAAAAAATGATCTTGAAAATGTAGAAGAAACCTATCATCTCTTTGATTATCCCGATGAAGAACTCATAGAAATTGTGACCAAAAAAGATGAATGGAACAAGTTTGACTATTTGCTTGCTCAAAAAATATTAAAAGAAAGAGGGAAAGAAATTAATCCCGAACTCTTAAATGTTATAAACAAACAGAGAATTGAAAGTCTCTCAGTACAAGAAGAAAGTCCTGTATGGCTGATAATCATTGGATATATATCCGCCTTCTTAGGTGGATTCTTGGGAGTATTCATCGGTGGTTATTTAATGTATTATAAAAAAGCTTTGCCAAACGGAGACAGAATTTATGGGTTCAACAGAAACGACAGGAGTCATGGCCAAAATATCCTTATCATCTCTGCAATAGCATTTTTTGTGTGGATCGGATTTAGGCTTTTTAATTAACAGATATAAAATGAACAATTTAGAAACATATCAGAATTTTTACTTCGTGGGTATCGGAGGTATCGGGATGAGTGCTCTGGCACGGTATTTCCATGCTTCGGGCAAAAAAGTGTCGGGGTATGATAAAACCAACACCAAGCTTACACAGGCTCTGATGAACGAAGGAATTGATATTGTTTTTGAGGATATAATTGCCGAAAAAATCACGCCTCTTCAAAAGGAAAATACATTGGTAATCTATACGCCGGCTATTAAAAAGCTTAGGATTTTAGATTACTTTAATGAACATCAGTTTGAAGTTCTCAAACGGGCAAAAGTTTTAGGCTTAATTACAGAAAATACAGATTGTATCGCCGTTGCCGGAACTCATGGAAAAACAACAACTTCTACATTGGTTTCGCATTTATGTAAAGAAGCAGATTTGCCGTTTTCCTGTTTCCTTGGAGGAATTTCTGAGAATTTTAAATCGAATTTCCTTTATAATGGGACACAGTATTCTGTAGTTGAGGCAGATGAATATGACCGAAGTTTCCTGAATCTATCCCCTGACTGGGCCGTAATCACATCGATTGATGCCGATCATCTCGATATTTATGGAGATAAAAATACTATTGAAGAAGGATTCAGACAGTTTGCCGCATTGGTTCCGGAAGACAAACAGCTTTTTGTAAGAAAAGGAATTGACATCGGAAGACCTCATCTTACCTATGCTGTAAACGAGGAGGCAGATTATTATTCCGATAACCTGCGCATGGAGAATGATACGATCTATTTTGATTTTCATACTCCTGAAGAAACGGTAAAAGACTTTGCGTGGGAAATTCCCGGAATTCACAATGTGGAAAATGCAACCGCTGCCTTGGCGATTCTCCACAAGTTAGGAGTAAGCTTTGAAACTCTTAAAAAGGCAATAGCCAATTTTAAAGGTATTAAAAGAAGATATACCAAACACAGATATGATAACGGTAAAATTTACATCGACGATTACGCTCATCACCCGACAGAAATTAATGCGGTAATGAGCTCGATCCGGACTTTTTACCCGGAAAAGAAACTGTTGGTGGTTTTCCAGCCGCACCTTTTCAGCAGAACGAGAGATTTTGTTGACGGTTTTGCAGAAAGCCTGAGTCAGGCCGATGAATTGATCCTGCTTGATATTTATCCTGCAAGAGAGCTTCAGGAAAACTTTGAAGGCATTACTTCAGATTGGTTACTGGAAAAAGTGACCTTGAATAAAAAGGAAGTCTCAACATTAAGCGATGCTTTCAATAAGATAAAAGAAAAAGAATTTGACATCCTTCTGACGGTAGGCGCAGGGAATATTGATACGCTGTATGATCCTATTTGTGAGTGGATGAGTAAATATTAATTTAATAAACGCAACGAGCGCAACGGAATTTATATATGACAAAAAAGTAACAGATAACAATAGAAACAAAACCTTGCGAGCATAGCGTTAAAAAATTAAAGAATGAAAAATAAATACAGAATATTAAAAATTGCCGTCACAGTAATTCTTCTTGGGTTTCTGCTGAGCTTTTCACTGAAGAAATTCAGTGGGCAGAAGATTACGGACAATAAGATTTCTGTAAAGATGAGCGAGAAAACGCCGGTTTATTTTATTGACGAAAAAGACATCAGGGAGATTGTAAAGAAAGAAAACCCTTCCGGGAAAGTGGGCGACTTGAATATTCCTGCGCTGGAAAAAAAGATCAATGCCCTTCCTGCGGTCGACAGTGCCAATGTTTATTTGAATCTGAATGGAAAACTGAATCTGGATATCAAGCAAAGAGTACCTGTTTTCAGGCTGAATAAAAACGGCAGAGACTTTTATGTAGATGAAAAAGGAGTTGAATTTCCGATCTCTAAAACATATTCCCATCCTTGTATGCTGGTGACGGGAGATGTCCAGAAAGATGAATATAAGAAATTGGCTGAGCTGGTTGAGAAAATTGATAAAGATGATTTCAGCAAGAAATATTTTATCGGAATATCGAAGGACAATGGCGATTATAACCTGCTGACCAGCGAAGGAAACTATAAAGTGGAAATCGGGGATCTTGATAATATTGAATTTAAGGTAAAAGGCTTTAAAACTTTCGTGGAAAAATATCTGGTGTATCAGGATCCTGAAAAGTACAATATGGTGTCTGTAAAATACCAGAATCAGATCGTAACGACTTTGAATCCTTATTTTAAAGAAAACGACAGTATTCTGAATGTAAGAAATAAAGAACTGGCTAAAGCTTCCATTGTTCCGGTGAAAAAACCCAACGATAAGCCAAAGCCGGCTGAGATAAAAAAGACAACGAAAAAACTAACCCCCTCTTCAGTAAAACCAAAAACAGTAACCAAGCCGAAAGAAACAAAAAAAACAGAGAAGAAACCAACGGCAGCAAAGCCGAAAACAAAGGCAAAAGTTAAAATAGAATAAAAATCAAATCGATATAAACAATGGAAAATCAAGAGTATTCAGTAGGTCTGGACATCGGGACGACGAAAATCGTCGCGATTGTCGGAAGGAGGAATGCACACGGGAAAATAGAAGTTCTCGGTGTAGGGAAGGCTAAGAGTCTTGGTGTTCACAAAGGTATTGTGAATAATATTTCACAGACCATTAATTCAATCAAGGCTGCTGTGTCTGAGGCACAGTCCAGCGCAGGAGTGCCTATCCGTAAAGTAACGGTAGGTATTGCAGGAAAACACATCCGTTCGCTGCAGCACTCCGATTATATTATGCGTGAACATCCGGACAAATTCATCACAGATGATGACATTGAAGCATTGAAAGATCAGGTCAAGAAGCTGGTCATGCTTCCCGGTGAAGAAATTATCCATGTACTTCCTCAGGAATATAAGGTAGACTCCGAAGGAGAAATCCAGGAGCCTGTCGGCATGCACGGAAAACGTCTGGAAGCCAACTTCCACGTTGTCGTAGGCCAGATGGGAAGCATCCGCAACATTGCAAGATGTGTCCGTGAAGCAGGACTCGAAATGGAAGCTCTTACGCTGGAACCTTTAGCGTCTTCGGAAGCCGTATTAACGAAAGAAGAAAAAGAAGCGGGGGTAGCCATCGTAGACATCGGTGGCGGAACAACAGATATCGCTATTTTTAAAGACAATATTATTCGCCACACCTGTGTAATTCCTTACGGTGGCGGAATTATTACGGAAGATATTAAAGAAGGCTGTTCGATCATTGAAAAACATGCGGAGCAGCTGAAGGTAAAATTCGGATCTGCGGTTCCCGAGCTGGAAAAAGACAGTACGTACGTAACGATCCCCGGACTTCACGGCAGACCGGACAAGGAGATTTCTCTGAAAACACTTGCTCAGATTATCAATGCGAGAGTGGAAGAAATTCTGGAAATGGTGAATACCGAATTAAAAGCGTACGGCGCATTCGAGCAGAAGAAAAAGCTGATCGCCGGAATCGTGCTTACAGGAGGTGGTTCCAATCTGAAGCATCTGCGACAGCTGGCCAATTATACCACAGGCTTCGACAGCAGAATAGGTTTTGCCAATGAATATATAGCGAACGATAAAAATCAGTATCTTAAAGGACCTGAATTCGCGACTTCCATTGGGTTGCTGATGGAGAGTTTAAAGATCAGGGACAAAAAGCAGCATGCTGACATTCAGGAGACCGTTCAGGAACAGGCAGAAGTAAAAGCAGATGCTCACGTTCCCGCAGCCGATACAGTAAATGAACCACTGCAGCAGACAGAAGCTGCCCGGCAGGAACAGACAGTAAGCGAGCAGCAGGCTAAAAAAGCAGCGAAACTGACGTTCGGACAGACGCTAATGGAAAAAGTAAAAAAATTCTTTGAAGAAGTAGAGTAAATTATAAATGATGAAGTGATAAGCGATAAATGACTTTCCTTATCAATTATCATCAATCAATTATCAATTATAATTATAAAAAGTATAGTTATGGAAAATTTAGGGACACAGGGGTTTTCGTTTGATTTGCCAAAAGGAAATTCATCAATAATAAAAGTAATCGGTGTAGGAGGCGGTGGAAACAATGCCCTGAAGCACATGTACGAAAAAGGAATTCACGGGGTAGATTTCGTGATCTGCAACACAGATGCCCAGACATTGGATAATAACCCGGTTGCCAACAAAGTGCAGCTGGGAACTACCATTACCGAAGGTCTTGGTGCGGGGGCAGACCCTGAAGTAGGAGAAAAATCTGCTATCGAAAGCATCGAGGATATCAAAGCGGCAATGGGGCAAAATACCAAAATGGTCTTCATCACTGCCGGAATGGGTGGTGGTACTGGAACCGGTGCGGCTCCTGTTATTGCCAAAGTCGCAAAAGATATGGGAATCCTTACGGTAGGGATCGTTACCGTTCCTTTCAGCTTTGAAGGAAAAAGAAGACTGGAGCAGGCGGAAAACGGACTAGATAAATTAAGAAACAACGTAGACTCTCTTATTGTTATTAATAATGATAAGCTGAGACAGCAATTCGGAAACCTTGGTTTCAAACAGGGATTCTCAAAGGCCGATGAAGTGTTGACTAATGCTGCCAAAGGAATGGCTGAAGTAATTACCGGTTACTTCGATGTAAACATTGACTTTAGAGATGCTAAATCTGTGCTTCAGAACTCGGGAACGGCATTAATGTCTACAGGGGTAGCTTCAGGGGAAAATAAAGCCGAAGAAGCCGTAAGAAAAGCACTGGATTCCCCATTGCTGAACGATAACAAGATTACCGGAGCCAAAAACGTGCTTTTGCTGATCAGAAGTGGCGCGGAAGAGGTAACGATGGACGAAATCGGGGTGATCATGGATCATATCCAGAAAGAAGCCGGACACACAGCCGATATTATTTTCGGGGTGGGTTCTGATGAAGAGCTTGGCGATTCTGTAAGCGTTCTTGTAATTGCTACAGGTTTCTCAAACGACAATAAAAAGTTTTCCGGGCCTACAGAGAAGATCAAGATCAGCCTCAATGACAGCTTCGATTCACCGAAAGAATCTCCTTTTAAAACAAGACAGGAGAGAGAAGAAGTGCCTGAGCAGGGCTATGATTTCGGGGGGAAAAACCTTTTCAGACTGGATGATGAAGACAATGATGCGCCATTCTTCGGATCGTCCCCTGAAAAAAAAATGACCATTGAAGAAGAACCTGCCAGAACCGAAATAAAATTCACTGACAGAGAAGAAGATACATTACATACACCGGAACAAAGCTGGAGAAACGAAGAGGAAGAAGAATCATTCAGCCTGTTTTCACTGGATGAAGAACAGGAAGATGCCAACGACCTTGAAATAGAATCTTTCAAGTTTGATTTCGACCATAAAAAAGAAGAACAGCAGACCACAGGATCTTCCACATCTTCTTATTTTGAAGAGAAGTCTGTAGAATTCAGCTTTTTTGTGAATGAGCCGAAGAATAGCGAGCCGAAGTCTGACTCCGGACAGCCAAAAGCTGAATTCACCGCTGCAAGCGAAGTAAACCAGCTTACGCAAGAGCCTCTTCAGAAGGTAGAGCATTTCTTTCAGCATCTGAAAGAAGAGCCGGTAGTGGAAACTAAATCGGAAACGGAAGCTCCGAAGCCTTCGGAAGAAGAGTTCACGTTTGTGAATAAAACTGTAGATCAGGAGAGAGTAATGGAAAGAAGAAACAAGCTGAAGGAATTCAATTCACGCTACCAGAGCTTCGACAGCACCAGCGAGTTTGAGTCTGTTCCTGCCTTCAAAAGAAAGAATATCTCTATTGACGGATCCAACGCTTCAGACCAGAACATCAACACCTATCTGTCTGACAACAACGGAAACATGCAGATCAGAGAAAACAGGTTTTTGAATAAAGATGTAGATTAAATCAATATACCAATGTAAAAATGTACCAACGTAACAATATATAACTCTGGTGCTGAGCTTGTCGAAGCATTTATTGGCAAACTGTTACATTGATACATTGTTAAATTAAAAATAGTGTAACAGCGAAAAAGTGTACCAACGTAACAATATATAACTATGATGCTGAGCTTGTCGAAGCAATTATTGGTAAACTGTTACATTGATACATTGTTAAATTAAAAATAGTGTAAAAGCGAAAAAGTGTACCAACGTAACAATATATAACTGTGATGCTGAGCTTGTCGAAGCATTCATTGGTAAACTGTTACATTGATACATTGTTAAATTAAAATAGGGAACAGTGAAAAAATGTACCAACGTAACAATATATAACTGTGATGCTGAGCTTGTCGAAGCATTTATTGGCAAACTGTTACATTGATACATTGTTAAATTAAAAATAGTGTAACAGCGAAAAAATGTCCCAACGTAACAATATATAACTGTGATGCTGAGCTTGTCGAAGCACTCATTGGTAAACTGTTACATTGATACATTGTTAAATTAATTAAGATGAGTTTAGAAAATACCATAAGCGAAGCGATAAAAACAGCGATGAGAGCTAAAGACAGAGTGGCTTTGGATTCTCTTCGTGCTGTAAAGTCGCAGATATTACTTCTGAAAACGGAAGCCCGGGACGCAGAAGTGACCGAGGAGCAGGAGATCGCCATTCTTCAGAGAATGGTAAAGCAGCGTAAGGATTCTTACGATCAGTTTACTGCGCAGGGAAGAAATGACCTGGCAGAAGTGGAGGAAGCCCAGATGAAAATCATAGAGCAGTTCCTTCCCAAGCAGCTCTCTGCAGAAGAGCTGGAAGCTGCGATAAAAAACATTATTGCCGAAACAGGAGCCGGATCGATAAAAGATCTGGGTAAAGTAATGGCAGCAGCTTCAAAATCTTTAGCCGGTAAATCCGACGGAAAGAGTATTTCCGAGACGGCAAAGAGACTGCTCTCCTAATTAGTTGTTGGTTGACTGTTGCTTGTTGATAGTCCTTAAAACAATCAACTATTAATCAAAAACCCATCAACTATTTTATAAGGATATTCAACCTTTGCATATCGATTTGATTAAAGAAGCCCGGAACCTTATCAGTTCCGGGCTTACTTTTATCCTTAGTTAATGTTCAGTTCCGGGGAACTGAACGTTGTCTTAGTTCTGAGAGGGAAATCTTTTCATGGTAGTGATTTCAGAATCTTTTCAAATATAAGCTTTTTTATTGATGATACCCTCTAATAACCATCATAAAATCAGCTTTATATACAGAATATACAGATCTTTTAGTATTCTTGGATGCCGTCCCTCAACAGCACTGCCTTCACTCTATAAGATCCATATCTATTCCAATAGCCTTCCACATTATATACAGGCCTTTTAGCATTCCTGCATTGCCGTCCCTCAACAGCACTGCTTTCATCCTATAAGATCCCTGCTCATGAGACCTCCAAATCATCGCTTTCCTTTAAAACACTCCACTCTGAAATTCCCCTTCGCTCTCAAACGCTAAGACGTTTCTATTTTTTTATTTTCCGACTTCAAAACCCTTCCACATTATATACAGTTCCTTTATTATTTCCCGCATTGCTGTCCCTCAACAGCACTGCCGTCATCCTATAAGATCACTGTTCATGAGAACTCCACATCATCGCTCTCCTTTCAACACGCTACCCTCAAATACTCCAACTCCAAAACCCTTCCCCATTATATACAGGCCTTTTAGCATTCTCTGCATTACTGTCCCTCAACAGCACTGCCGTCATCCTATAAGATCACTGCTCATGAGACCTCCACATCATCGCTCTCCTTTCAAAACACTACAAAACTACTACTAATGAAACTCCCATCCCGCTCTCAGGCGCTAAGATGTTCCGATTTTTCTATTTTCCGACTTCAAAACCCTTCCACATTATACAGTTCCTTTATTATTTCCTGCATTGCTGTCCCTCAACAGCACTGCAATCATCCTTAAGATCACTGTCCATGAGTTCCTCTACATTACGCTCTTCTTCAAATACTCTTACGCTAAAATTCTTCTCATACTGTTATCTTCTCATACTTTACATTAATACTGGTCCTTTACTCATCTCATATGCCTGATCAAAATAGCCACTCAGCGAAACAACCTTTGAATTATCCATTGGGTTGATATACCTTAGGAACATCTGTTCCGTAGAATGTCCTGTTGCTTCCATCAACAGAGAAGTTGGGATCTTTCCGTAGAAGTTCGTGGCAAAGCTCCGTCTCCCGATGTGGCTGGTAATCAGCTCCCATTTCTCTTTGATCACTGTTGCCAGCCTGTGAAACACCCTTTTTTTCGCCTTCACTTTGTTGTGCAATCCTGCCAGCCTGGCGATCTCCTTGATCTGTCTGTTGTAGACTGCATCTCTTATCTCTTCAGGGAATTCGCCACCATTTTCCCTGATAATCTCAACGACGGCGGGGTGCATGGGCAGGGTAATTTCTTTTCTGGTTTTCTTCTGCATAAAAGAGACACATGTGATCCCTTTCACCTCGATCAGCTTTTCGCTGGTGAACTTCATAAAATCGGAAACCCTCTGACCGGTATAGCAGCTGATCAGCAGCCACTTTTTCGCCGATAGCAGCTCATCCGGAACCTCACACTCCTCAATACTCCTGATCTCATCGTCTGAGAAGGTGATCATTTCACGGCGAAGGCCATCCCTGCGGATATCCAGCTCGCGGACTTTCGTTCTCATTCCTTGCCGCTCTAAATAATTAAGAATGGTCTTTACAAAGTGGATGCTTCGGTAGATGGTATTTTCGCTGTACCTTTCTTGTTTTCCGAAATCGATGAATTCGCGTACAAACTCGTAGTTGATCTCATTGACCTGAAGCCTTCGGCAAAGTTTTCCCTGGAAACGCCCCATAAGACGAAAAAACACCATATACCTCTTGTAGGTAGAATGGCATATCAGCGCTCTTCGTGAAGCAATATACTCGTGCATATAGCTCATGAAAGTATCAGGGGTGTACACATGCTCCTTTTCCAGGCTGAGGTCTTTGACGATTCTCGCGAGCCTTCGGTGCGAAACCGGTCTTTTTCTTTTGATGCTAAGAATATCCAGGAGACACATCCGGATATTATCAAGCTTGTGATTGATCATTTTGTTTCTTTTCAGGTAGATGTTGATGGGCCTTTGCCTGTCGCTATCCCATTCATGAGGGTCTATCCTGAGATAGGTTCTGAAGCGAAAATGAACTTTGCCCTCTGCGTCGCGAACCACAACACGCAGATCGGCCGATTCCCCCTTGGCAGGGAGGAAATACTGAATTTCCATAGTGTTAAATTATAGGTTTTTTAAAAAGTTTTTTTTTGACCCCTAATTTAACATAAAAAAGTAGTCCAGCCTAGACTACTTTTCCGGACAAATGTAAACAAATTATTTTTACTTCCAAATAAATAACGAATTGTTTTTTAGTTGATTAGTTTTTAAGCAATGTAAAGACTGCTTGAGAAACCCTCAAATTAATACACCTGATTTTTACATAGAATTTAGCATTAAGTCTTTGTAACACTTCATTAATGTAGAAAAGTAGTCTAGGCTGGACTACTTTTTAAAACACTCCCTCGATAAAACTAAAAATGATGATTTATTCCCTGACACCCAACTCTCTGCGCGTATTCCTGAGGATTTTGTCCTTTGCGGTACTGCTTATTCCGGTGTCAATATCCTCTCAGTTTCCTTGTTCATCCGCCGATCTCTTTATTTCCGAAGGCTCCTACCTGTACACCGAACAGCCGGTTACCCTTACCATTACAGACACTCCACGCCCGCAGCTATCAACAAACAGCCAGGCAGTAGCTCCCCAACCTAAGGTGATAAAAGCTTCTTCAAAAAAATTAGCTTCCGGACCTTCTGCAGAAAGTAAAAGAAATCCTTCTTTCCGTTATATTCCTTCTGAAAACACGCACCACTTCAGTACCCCCGGAAGCCTTTCTTCACTGGCCGTCCTGGGAACTCCTCTCCTGAAGCTGCAGCAAAAAACAATACCATCATCTTTTATTCTATTGATAAGCGCAAGAAGGGATCAGGAAAAACATATTCATAACACGTTCTACCTTTTTCAGCTAAAACCTATCACGATCAATCATTTCGGCCGCCCTCCACCTGTGATTCAATCATAAGGCACAAGAGTTTTTTTAACACATCAATCACATAAGAAGTAACGTTACAACTTTGAAAACAAAAAGAAACACATCAGTTCATGAAAATCTTTGATTTTCCTGCGCAGCAAATGGTCATTCACTATCCACTCTGTTTGTCATCCCGTAGGGATTTCAGCAAAGAAAATCACATAACATTAGTGGAATTAGTGTTCAACTATTAGTGCCATGCGTGTTTCATCAATTTGAGTGTTTTTTCGTAACAAGGTGAAGAAAAAATATATCGGGAATGAAATTTATTCTCAAACTCATAAACTTCTCGATACGATTTCTTCAAAATCTACTCGAAGTGACGGAGGTTTTTAGTGAGGGTGAATTTTAGGGTTGGAGGGCCGTCAATTCGAGTGTTTTTTCGTAACGAAGTGAAGAAAAAATGTATCGAGAATTAAATTGACCCTCAAACTCACAAACTTCTCGATACGATTTTTTCAAAATCTACTCGAAGTGACGAGCCTGTCGAAGCCATCATTGAGTCGGAGGGTTTGAGAGTGGGAGTGTTTTAGGGTCGGAGGGCCGTCAATTCGAGTGTTTTTTCGTAACAAAGTGAAGAAAAAATGTATCGAGAATTAAATTGACCCTCAAACTCACAAACTTCTCGATACGATTTCTTCAAAATCTACTCGAAGTGACGAGCCTGTCGAAGCTATTATTAAGTCGGAGGGTTTGAGAGTGGGAGCGTTTTAGGGTCGGAGGGCCGTCAATTCGAGTGTTTTTTCGTAACAAGGTGAAGAAAAAATGTATCGGGAGTGAATTTATCCTCAAACTCACAAACTTCTCGATACGATTTTTTCAAAATCTACTCGAAGTGACGAGCCTGTCGAAGCCATCATTGTGTCGGAGTGTTTGAGAGTGGGAGCGTTTTAGGGTTGGAGGGGAATATGGGAGGGTTTGAGAGGGGAAATAGTGGCTTCGAGTCACCTCAGCCACCAGGACTCTCCCACCCTCAAACTCTAAAACCCTCCGACCCTCCAACTCTAAAACCTCAGTGGACTCTTATAAGTGCAACGCCTTTGTGAAACTAAAAAACGCATCATAGATAAAAAAATCTTAGTGTACTTAGTGTTCACGGTGTCAGGCTGAGCCTGTCGAAGCCCAAACCAATTAGTCTTTAATAATATAACAACAAACATAAATACAAAACAATGAAACAATTAATTACAACCGCTGTTCTGCTCTTCAGCACCACAGCATTTGCCCAAGTGGGGATCAATAACACTTCCCCAAAAGCAACCCTTGACATCACTGCCAAAACCAACGGAACCAAACCAGAAGGGCTCATTATCCCGCAATTATCTGGAAGTGATATCCGTACCGCAACCGCAGCATCTGTCTATGGGACAGCACAGAAAGGACTCATCTTGTACGCATCTGCTGCCGATTCGGCTCCCGCAGGCGCGACAGCCAGTATTACGGCTCCGGGATATTATTATTTTGATGGAAGTGCATGGCAGAAAATGAACGGCGCGGCGGCAGGTGATACCACCAATGATGCCTGGATCAATGATACGACTAATGGTCTGGTAAAGTTGGGAACAAAAGCAGACGGTACAGCCAGAGCAGCAGGAGCGGACTTTGTAGTCAAAGATAACGGTCAGATAGGAATAGGCACAAGCAGCCCAGATGCCAGTGCAGCTTTAGATGTTACATCTACTAATAAAGGATTGTTAATTTCAAGGATAGCCTTAAACAGTACCACAGATTCCTCAACAATTGCATCACCTGCCGCAGGGTTACTAATTTATAATACTAATACATTATTAAGTGACGGAGCTGGCATATATTATAACAGTGGAACGTCTGCATCTCCATTATGGAGCAAATTAGCTTCAAATTCTTCTACAGCTTTTATTCCTACTTTAAAGCTCGCTACTAAAGGAAATTCAACAACTGTCACAACCTCACCAGGGGCTTACTCAACACTTAGCCTTTCTAATGTTTCTTTTAATGATGGCAATTATAATAGTTCATCCAGTACATATACAGTTCCTAGTTCGGGTTATTATCAAATTAGTGCGATGTTAACTGCTGCTGCTAACGCAAGCGGAAATAACAATGGATCTATTTTTATATTGGTAAACGGAAGTACTTATTATTCTATGACTACATTTAATAATGTTGCAGTTGATAATTACAATGGAGGTACAATTACTTTACCATTTAATACAGGAGATACAATAAAACTAACAAGTCAGGGATGTAGTGGTTGTAACGCCACTGCTTATTATTGGAAAAATCCATCTATGACAATTATGAAGGTTTCAAATTAAAATTAACCCGCTGGCACGAGTGTCTCGCTCGTGCTAGTTTTAAAGATTCAGAGAGGGTGTCGGGCCACGAGCGAGACGCTAGCGCCAGCCCATCTTATAACAACAATTAATGTCTAATAATAAATTTAACAACCATTTAAAAATATACAACAATGGCAACAATTCTTCACAGAATCAAAGCGTATCTGTACGATAATGTTTTAACGAAAGACAATCCTAATGATTTCACGGCACGCACCGCAAGCGAACGCAGTCTCAATGTACAACAGATCTGCCAGTCAGCCGCCAACCGCGGAGGGGCAGATATTTCTGCTTCGGCAATGGAGCATGCGACGGAGCTGTTCCTTAAAGAAATGGCGTACCAGCTTTGTGATGGGTACTCCATCAATACTGGTTATTTCACGGCTAATACCACCATTCGTGGGGTTTTTGATAGTCCGTCAGAAACTTTTAATAAAGATAAGCACAGTATTATCTTCCAGTTCAACCAGGGAGAGAAGCTGAGGGCAGAGATTCCCAATATTGAAGTAGAAATCCTGGGCGTGGCAGAGGCTTCTGCAATAATCTTGCAGGTAACGGACGTAAAGAGCGGTTCGGTCAATGACCTACTTACTCCGGGCAGAAACCTTAAGATTGCCGGAAGCAAGATCAAGGTAGCAGGCAACGATCCTTTTGTTGGGGTATTCTTTGTCAATACCTCCTCTAATGTCAGAACAATGGTAGAGGAAAGTGATATCGTAACGAACAATCCTTCAGAGCTTATTGTAGTGATTCCTGCATTACCCGCAGGCACCTATCAGCTGGAAGTGGTGACGCAATATGCAGGCAGTATGACGCTCAAAGAGCCTCGCACCGCCGTTTTTGACCGTGAACTCACCGTCCAGTAAAACATGAGGATTGCAACGGTGCTTGCAAGGGGTATGCAAGGGCGCTAACAAGGCTCTTACACCGAGGCTTGCAAGATGCCTGCAACGTACCATGCAATCGGATTGCAAAAAGAAGAAGCTCTTTTCCGGCCGGCAAAGGAGCAGTGTATCATAAAGTCCGGCTAATATCATTTGTCTGCGCTCCGGTTGGGTTTTGGGTCCTGGCCGGAGTTTTTTGTGGAAGGGTTTTTGAGTTTGAGGATTTGAGTTTGAGGGTCGGAGAGTTTGAGGGTCGGAGGGTGAGAGTGTTTTAGAGTATCTGAGTATGGGAGTTCTACGGAACGACAAAGAGTTGTAAAATGCCGGTGACTGAGGATCTCGAAGTCACATCCTCTACATCATGGAAAATTAATTTTAACGCCACGAGCGCAAGGTTTTATTTGAAATGATTGCGTATATTTTCCGTTCGCAAAGGTACTTCGGCAGGCTCAGCATAAACTATAATGCTCAGCAAATGATAGCTAAATTTAATATTGCATTGTTTTTTTTGAACACGAAGTGCGCTAAGTTTTTTTGAAAGTATAATGCTTATTAGTTTCACAAAGCCGTTCCACTTAAAAGAGCTCGCAGAGTTTATCGTCACTTCGAGTAGATTTTGAAAAAATCGTATCGAGAAGTTTGTGAGTTTGAGGATAAATGTCATTCTCGATACTTTTTTTCTTCACCTTGTTACGAAAAAACACTCGAATTGACGAGGAATCCAATACTTAAAATTTAGTATCACCAAGCCGTTCCACTTAGAAGAGGACACCAAGCCAACTATTGTGAAGACTAACTATAAACTTTAGAAACCCCACCTTACCACTCCGATTGTCATCCCGTAGGGATCTAAGCCCGAATCTTTCCATGCTATCTTTAACAACTATGCCGAGATTCCTCCCGGAATGACAAAGTGGGTGTTTTAGGGTCGGAGGGTTTGAGAGTATGAGAGTGGGAGTATTTGGTGGCTGAGCGGAGCCGAAGCCACCATTTAACGGATTCCACCATGCCCCCTTGTCATCCCGCAGGGATCTAAGCCCGAATCTTTCCATGCTACTGTTACCAACGATGCCGAGATTCCTACCGGAATGACAAAGTGGGTGGGAGGGTTTTAGAGTAGTAGGTATGAGGGTTTCTGAGTAACGACAAAGAGTTGTAAAATGCCGGTGACTGAGGATCTCGAAGTCACATCCTCTACATCATGGAAAATTAATTTTAACGCCACGAGCGCAAGGTTTTATTTGAAATGATTGCGTATATTTTCCGTTCGCAAAGGTACTTCGGCAGGCTCAGCATAAACTATAATGCTCAGCAAATGATAGCTAAATTTAATATTGCATTGTTTTTTTTGAACACGAAGTGCGCTAAGATTTTTTGAAAGTATAATGCTTATTAGCTTCACAAAGCCGTTCCACTTAAAAGAGAACGCAGAGTTTATCGTCACTTCGAGTAGATTTTGAAAAAATCGTATCGAGAAGTTTGTGAGTTCGAGGATAAATGCCATTCTCGATACATTTTTTCTTCACCTTGTTACGAAAAAACACTCGAATTGACGAGGAATCCAATACTAAAAATTTAGTATCACAAAGCCGTTTCACTTAAAAGAGAACACAAAGCCAACCATTGTAAATGCTGACTGCAAGTGATCATAGGGACAATTTAAAAATTCCACTCCCCTGGAGGGGTGGCGAAAATTCAAAGAATTTTTGACGGGGTGGTTAGAATAGAGATTTGAGAATGGGAGGGTTTGAGAGTATGAGAGTGGGAGTATTTGGTGGCTGAGCGAAGCCGAAGCCACCATTTAACGGATTCCACCACGCTCCCTTGTCATCCCGTAGGGATCTAAGCCCGAATCTTTCTATGCTAATGTTACCAACGATGCCGAGATTCCTACCGAGATGACAAAGAGTAGTAAAACGGTGGGACTGAGGTCACTCGAAGGCCTGCGTTACAAGATATACTTAGGATCTATAAAATCAGTCAGCCAGACATTATTTTCGGAAAGGTAAAACAGAATTCCTTCTTTAAACATTTGCCCTGTCATGATGGTCAGAATAACTGGTTTTCCATGACGCATGCCGACCTTTGTTGCCGTTTCTTTATCACTGCTTAAATGAACATGTTGCCTGTTTCTTTTTTCGATTCCTTTATCTAAAATAGAATCGAGATTGGCCTGCGCCGTTCCATGGTAAAGGAACTCAGGCGGTTGTTGTGGATTCAGCGCTAAATCAATATCAATAGAATGCCCCTGATTGGCTCTGATCCTGGTTTTGTCTTCGTTAAAAATAAAACGCCTCTTGTCATTGGTTTCTACCACCTCATCAAGATCTTCAAGGGTGAAATGTATTGCATGGTTTGAGCATTTTTCCTTTAATTCCTCAACATCTGCCCAGCCGTTTTCATCTAAATTTAAGTTGATGGTTTCAGGTTTATGACGGAGAATGAGGCTGAGGAATTTACTTATCTTTTTCTTTTGCTGTTCGTTCATGGTTAGTGTTTTATTTCATTAATTTATTCTCTAATATAATAATTTTTCAATATCCTGCCTTGTTACCAATTGTGTCTGACAATCACTGGTGGTGACTGAGGGCCTAGAAATGAATTTTAACGCTACGAGCGCAAGGTTTTATTTAAATGATTGCATATATTTTCGTTCGCAATAGTACTTCGGCAGGCTCAGCATAAACTATAACACTCAGCAAATGATAGCTAATCCACACATTAATATCAATCACTGAAACTATGTACTCTTGTCACCCTGAGCTTGTCGAAGGGTCAATACAATACTCACATCCTAATAACTAAGGCTTCGACAGGCTCAGCCTGATACCTTATATCACATTCTTTTTTGAACACGAAGCTCACTAAGTTTTTTTGAAAGTATGGCGCATATTTAGTTTCACAAAGCCGTTTGACTTAAAAGAGAACACAAAGACAACTATTTTAATGGCTGGCTGCAAGTGATAACAAAGACAACTTAAAATTCCACTCCTCTGGAGGGGTGGCAAAAATTCAAAGAATTTTTGACGGGGTGGTTCTAGAATACTTCCTACACAATGACCTCCATTCTATCCATCCCCATTGTCATCCCGTAGGGATCTAAGCCCGAATCTTTCCATGCTAATGTTACCAACGATGCCGAGATTCCTCCCGGAAATCGAAGATTATCTCCTTTTAGTCGATGAATGTTATTTCGACGGAGTCAATGACAAAGTGGGTGTTTTAGGGTCGGATGGTTTGAGAGTATGAGAGTGGGAGTATTTGGTGGCTGAGCAGAGCCGAAGCCACCAAGACTTTTTAAGAGTTGCTATCATTTGCGGAGCGTTAGAGATTCTTCACTCCGCTTCGCTGTGTTCAGAATGACAGCTGAGTGTAAGAAACCGCAAATAGTTGTAAAAAGTGGGGTCTGAGGATCTCGAAGTCACACCCTGTACATCACGCAAGACTGACGAGTTTATCAAACAGTAATTTCATTCCTTTTGTAGCCGTTTCTTTCATGACAACGGCTCTTTGTCCGTACCCAAAGCTTGTTTCATTAGGGTTAATAACAATAAGAAGACAGTCGTCTTTGATCTCATGGAGCAATCCGGCAGCCGGATATACCTGTAAGGAAGTACCGATTACAAGGAAAATATCAGCTTCCCTTGCCATTTTGGTCGCTTCTCTCATCAACGGGACATCTTCCCCGAACCACACGATGAAAGGCCGCAACTGCGCACCATCTTCTGCTTTATCGCCAATGTTGATATCGCCTTTCTGTTCGTAAATCAGGTTTTTATTATTGCATGAGCATGATTTGAACAGTTCACCATGCAGATGCAGGATATTGGTGGAGCCTGCTCTTTCGTGGAGATCATCAATATTCTGGGTAATGATCTGAACATCGAAATGCTGTTCCAGTTCGGCCAGTAAATGATGTGCTTCATTGGGTTGTACTTCATGAAGCTGGCGACGGCGCTGATTGTAAAATTCCAGGACCAGATTCCTGTCTTTTCTCCATCCTTCCGGACTGGCAACATCTGTAATGCTATGATTTTCCCAGAGTCCGTCTCCATCTCTGAAGGTTTTTATTCCGCTTTCGGCACTGATTCCGGCACCGGTTAATATGGTTAGTTTTTTCATTTTGTTTTGTTATGTAATTAAACACAAAGAATTTTTGTAAACAATCTTTAAAATGGGCTAAATTCCTATTGATGATAACCCACATTTTGATACAATACACCCATTGTGCATTTTGATCCATTCTCGTCACTTCGAGTTTTCAAAAAATATTATCGAGAAGTTGCACTGCGAGTTGCCATACTTATAGGTTCTCGATAAAAAATTCTTTCAGAATTTTACTCGAACAGACGGACGAACATTCGTATTGTGTAATTAATGCACACGTCACTTCGAGTAGATTTTTTTCAAAAATCGTATCGAGAAGTTGGATTACGAGTCTCCCGCACTTAAAAGTTCCCGATACATTTTTTCTTCACTTTGTTACGAAAAAAATACTCGAATTGACGAATCGAATATTGAAATATTTCAAAATGCACAATGGATTATATTATTTTTCAATAATTCTTCTATAAATGTCTTCATTTTCATCATCAAAGCATACGAAAATGACTTTCTCAAGGATATCAGATTTAAAATCCCTTACCGATTCAACGGCAATTGTTCCGGCTAATGCTTTAGGAAATCTGTACACTCCTGTGCTGATGTTAGGAAAAGCGATGACTTTTACATCCAGACTTTCAGCCAGCTTCATGGAATTTCTATAGCAGTTGGCCAAAAGAGTGGAAGTCTCTTCTTCTTTACCGGTCCAGACCGGTCCGACCGTATGAATGACATATTGTGAAGGGAGGTTTCCGGCTGTTGTCACAACCGCTTCTCCGGTTTTGCATTTTCCCTGCCTGTTTCTGATTTCTTTACATTCTTCTAAAATCTTTGATCCACCCGCACGGTGTATGGCTCCGTCTACTCCACCCCCGCCGAGCAAAGAAGAATTGGCGGCATTGACGATAGCATCTGCTTGAATTCGGGTAATATCTCCTTTTATTATTTCGATTTTCATGAGACCTTAATTAACTAGAATTTAAAATTTGCAATCAAGTTTTCAATTTCAGTATTGGCTGGCTTCTTAAAATCCTTTCCTATAAATACTTTTATTACCTCAATATTTCCGACAATAGCTTGGTTAAAAGCTCCCAGCTCTTCAGCAGGAATCCATAATTCATTATGATTCTTTGCTCCGACATTTTGAGACGGATATTTATTCAGGAAACTCTCCACCATTTCAAAACGTGTTACGAACCCAAGATAGTTTCCTGATTCGTCTCGCGTATTCCATTTTTCGGCAATTTCGGAAGCATAATCTTCGTTAAGAACCGGATAGAATATCGGCTGCCATTCCAGTCTGGCAGGAAATTCTTTGTACTTACTTTCGATAATTAAAAGCATTTCTTTCTCCCCGACCGGTCTGTATAGCGTTTTTGTTTTCATTTCTTCTTCTTCTTAATTTAAGTTTCGGCTAAAGCCTTTTAACCATTCAATCTTTAAAATGGGCTAAAGCCCATTCCTATTGATATGATAATCCACTTGACGAATCAACGGGTATAGTACATTTTGACATGCTGTATTTTGATACAATAGCCAACTTAAAATTGTCTTTATTTAAAATTTATTCATCCATCCTTTTAAAATCCTTTGCATACGGAGAATACGATCCGAATAGGGCATCAAACTTCGTCGTAAGCTTTTCAACACGGAATTCCTCATCCAGCTGATCCAGGCAGGTAATGATCAGGTTTTTGCGGTATGCATATCCATAGCCTTCATCCACTTTCAAAGCATAATTCAGCAGCTCATAATCCAGATCTCCTGTACGGAAGACTCCCTGGTATTCATTAAAGGTACAGGTTTCTTCTTCATTGTTCTGCAAAGGCAGTTGCTTTTCATTACTCATCCATCCGTTGCCGTGGCGTGTAGCATAGATTCTGGTGACATAAAACATTTCGATATGCTCAATTTCTAATTGCCGGCATACTTCATGGGCATTTTTTGATGTGGTATGAGCATACGTCACATTCGGAAATACACCATGATCCATATCGAGCAGGATTCCCTGGCTGCCTTCAAAAATAAGATGTTCAAATGAATTGAGGTAGTCATAACCTGCAATATTCCACTCTATCTGATCGATGGCATTCAGAAAATCATCCAGCGCATTTTGTATCTCCTCTCCTTCCGAAAAGCCATAATAAAAGGCTATCCCTTTTAGCTTTTCGATCAGCAGGGATCTTGGAGTGATCAGGTCGGCGGCAAAAAGCCTGTAGGGGCTTTCATGACGTTTCATGGTAGCTCCTACTCCTTTTCCGCAGGTTCCGTGTTCTGTATTTCTTATATCTTTCCTGTTGTGAAGGACATCGAAAGGCGTCGTCACCCTGGCCAGCGGATGAATATGAAGGTTGGTGTTTCCGTTTTTATCTTTTAATTCCTTCCATTCATTATACAGGAAAACCGGATGAATGGTACAATGTTCCGTAAAATAAGACGGCAGTCCCCGCAATGCTCCACTGCAAAAGCTAGAATGCACATGCTTCCTGTCATCGATCATCACCGTATGTGCAGCCTGTTGCCCTCCCGAAAACCGGATCACAACAGCATTGGGATTTCGGGATGCCAGAAAGTCTGTGGTAATCCCTTTTCCTTCGTCTCCGAATCCCAAACCTATGACAATATCTGCTGTTTTCATCTTTTATAGTATCTGAATTTCACCCCATCCTTCACGGTTTCCGTATCCTGCCTCTTTATAGGTCTTGCATACGATTTCTTTGACAACGTATGGCACATCCCTGTAATCGGTTATGGAAACACAGTGTTGCCCCAGCAGTTCTTTCCAGCCACGGTCTGCCCGTATGGCCTGCTCTGAGTGCAGAACACTGATGTGATACACCTCATACTTCTTTCTTGCTTCGGCAAGGAGTTCTGTATGGGTAAACGTCTGCTGCCCCGTTCCCACGATTTCTCTGATTGCAGAGGCAGGAAGCGTTTTCAGGCAAGGTTCATCACCTATGGTAAACAGCAGCCCTTTTTGGTTTCTTTTTTCAAAGGCATCGGTTCTGGTATGGAAAGCGGCAAAATACCAGGCCAGAAGATAACTTTCTCCAGCGTTTCCGCCCCCTCCGGATTCTATATACGTTCGGGTAAGCCACATATCGAGTTCTTCATCCCCGGATTCAAACTGCCCTGCCTGTAGAGGGTAATTGTCACATTCATGATCCCCGATTCCCATAAATAGCAAGGCAGCATCGGGAACGCCCCCTTGAATGATTCCGCCCATTAATTTAGGAAGCCCTTCCTGAATCAGGTTGTAAGGAATATGTCCCATGCTTCCGGTAACATCCAGCCCTAAAATAATTGGAAATGAGTTCGGATGTACGGATGAATCTCTTGCCTCCCTGAAGGAAATACCATTTGGATTCATAGATTCATGTGCCTTTCTTTTAGCATTCTGAGTGAAAATTTCACCTGCACTTTTTGATGCATATCCCATCTTTCTTGCTCTGTCGAAACGAGCGTCCATGTCGTATCTTGTACTTCCCATAACTTAAAATTTTAGTTTAAGACTGATTTGTATTGTTTATTCACTTTAATAACACCTTTTTGAATGTACTTGCAACCCTAATTGCGTTATTATTACACAAATTTAAAGCATTATGATTTTATCTGCCAAATCAATTTGTGTTAATTTTACGCTAAAAATATTAAACAATTGATTTTCAGTATTAAAATTTCAGGAAGTAAGTATTGGGACTGATAAATTTTGGCCTAAACCCGTATGGTATAATTAATGAAAACCGACTGAAGCGTGTTCCTATTGAATGTCGTTTCTACAGGATTTCCTGCTTTTCTTTTTATAATCCCACGCAGATCATGATGATTACGCAGATTTATTTATCAGAATAAGTAAGATGTGTCATTTAAATCATAGATCATAAACCTGATATGAAACTAAAACTATTTTATTTCAAAATAAAAGCCTTCTTCTTCCAGTTCCTTGTATTTCTCCTGATTGAAGGTAAACAGCTTTCCGGGCCTTCCGCTGCCTTCTTTCCTTACATTCTGAGTTTCATTTAATAGTCCGTAGCTCATGATCTTTTTACGGAAATTACGACGGTCGATCTCCTGTCCGATAATGGTTTTATAAAGATTCTCGAGATCTGAGAATGGAAATTCTTCATTCAATAAATTAAAACCGATCGGGTGATACTGTATTTTGGTTCGAAGTCTTTTTAAAGCCAGATCAATGATGGTTTTATGGTCGAAAGCCAGTTCAGGAAGATTATTGACACTGAACCATTGGGCATCATCCGCATCCGAGTCGGCAGAGAGCTGATGGTAAGAAGGGTTCACTAATCCAAGATACGTCACCGAAACGACCCTGTTTCGGGGATCACGGCCCACGTCGCCAAAAGTGTACAGCTGCTCCAGGAAATCGGGCTTTATTCCTGCCTCTTCATGAAGTTCTCTTCTGACAGCATCATCAAGGTTTTCATCATCGAGAACCAGTCCGCCAGGCAGCGCCCATCCTCCTTTGAAAGGTTCGATATTCCTTTTGATAAGAAGAATCTGAAGGTCTTTTTTATCAAAGTATCCGAAAACAACTGCGTCTACCGCTACTTTTATATCCTGTAACTTCTTTGGAGTATTCATTGTCTTAATTTGCGTTGTGAGTACACAAAATTACGATTTAGAAGAAATACTTTCAACGGTAAACCGAAAATTCTGTAAAATATAATCTGTTCTTTAAAATTTAACGAAAGGATAAACCATTTATAAGATTGCCTGATTTTAAGTTCCTGTGTAAATTATCGTGAATCTACTGTAACAAAATAGTGATTTTACGTATTGATTTTCTGATAATTATATTCAATTTTGGATAAACAAAAGGGAACGCCGAAATCCTTAAAAAGTAGGCATTAAAAACTAATTTTATACCATTATGAAATCATTATTAAGAGCATTTATTGTGGTCATCATTATCATTGGAGGAGTTCTGATTATTATTGGAGGAAAGAGACCTTTTCCTGAGCCGGAATGCCTTGTATGCGGTCCGAATCTTGTGAGAATTTTAGGAATTGCAGAAGTAATCATCGGATTAGGAGCATTGGTAATCCAGGGAAATCTTCTGCAAAAGCAGAGGAATATTTAAAAGAAAAAGACCGAGAATTCTCGGTCTTTTTTTATGTTAATCATTAAGTTTCAGAACTGCCATGAAGGCCGATTGAGGTACTTCTACCCTTCCGATCTGCTTCATTTTCTTTTTACCTTCTTTTTGTTTTTCAAGGAGCTTTCTTTTTCTGGAAATATCCCCTCCGTAACATTTTGCGGTAACATCTTTTCTTAATGCTTTAATCGTTTCCCTCGCAATTACTTTTGTTCCTAAAGCGGCCTGCACAGCAATATCAAACTGCTGTCTCGGAATCAGCTCACGAAGTTTTTCGCACATCTTTTTTCCAATATGATACGCATTGGAATCGTGAATCAGTGAAGATAATGCATCTACCATATCTCCGTTGATCAGGATATCCATCTTTACCAGCTTGGAAGCTCTGAAACCTATAGGATGGTAATCGAATGACGCATATCCTTTTGAAATTGATTTCAGCCTGTCATAGAAATCAAAAACAACTTCAGCCAACGGCATATTGAAAATAAGCTCTACTCTTTCAGAGGTAAGGTAGCTTTGGTTAACGATCTCTCCTCTTTTCTCAATACAAAGGGTCATTACCGCGCCCACAAAGTCAGATTTTGTAATAATGGAAGCTTTGATGAAAGGTTCTTCCACTCTATCCATCGTAGACGGATCCATCATTTCGGACGGATTGTTGATGAGGATCGGAACTTCCGGTTCTTTTTTGGTATATCCGAAATAAGAAACGTTCGGTACTGTGGTGATCACATTCATGTTAAACTCACGATCCAGACGTTCCTGCACGATTTCCATATGGAGCATTCCCAGGAATCCGCAACGGAAACCAAAACCTAATGCTGCCGAACTTTCCGGCTCGAATACCAGTGAAGCATCATTTAATCTCAACTTTTCAAGAGAGAATCTGAGCTCTTCGAAATCTTCAGAATCAATAGGATAAATACCCGCGAAAACCATCGGCTTTACTTCTTCAAAACCTTCAATAGGTCCTGATGCCGGCTTTTCGAATGATGTCACGGTATCTCCCACCTTTACTTCTCTCGCATCTTTAATTCCGGAAACAAGATATCCTACATCACCACACTGAATGGTCTTTTTCGGAACCTGCTTAAGTTTCAGTGTTCCCACTTCATCTGCACCATATTCTTTACCGGTAGCGAAAAACTTAATTTTCTCATTTTTAGAAATACTTCCGTTTACTACTTTAAAGTAAGCCTCAATTCCTCTGAACGGATTATACACCGAGTCAAAGATTAATGCCTGAAGCGGCGCATCAGGATCTCCCACCGGAGCCGGAATTCTTTCAACAATCTGCTCCAGCAGTTTGTGAACGCCTTCTCCTGTTTTCCCTGAAACTCTTAAAACGTCATCATAATCACAGCCGATCAGATTCATGATCTCATCGGTTACTTCTTCCGGATTTGCGGAAGGAAGATCTATTTTATTCAGAATCGGAATGATGGTAAGATCATTTTCCAGGGCAAGATACAGATTACTGATCGTCTGTGCCTGGATGCTCTGTGCTGCGTCTACAATAAGAAGCGCTCCTTCACAGGCAGCAATGGACCGGGAAACTTCATAGGAGAAATCTACGTGTCCAGGAGTATCAATAAGGTTTAAGATATATTTTTCGCCTTTATATTCATAATCCATCTGAATGGCGTGAGACTTAATCGTAATCCCACGTTCTTTCTCCAGATCCATATCATCCAGTGTCTGAGACTGAAGTTCTCTTTGAGTGACGGTATTCGTGTACTCCAAAAGACGGTCTGCCAGCGTACTTTTCCCGTGGTCGATATGAGCGATTATGCAAAAATTTCGTATGTTTTTCATTTAAGAACGTTGTAATTTGCAAAGATAACAAAATGCGAGAGAATTTCTAATTCTTAATTTTAAATCGTGATTTAAATACTTTTAATAACAATTTTAAGTTATAATAGAAAATACTTTCTCTTTCTATTCTACGGATGAATGAAGCAAAAAGAGAGACACATCGTATTCCTTTTTTATTGTTCATATTCTTCTGAAAAATCATATTCTCCGGTTAACGGATCAATATAAACAGGAAACTTATCTTCTCTCCTCATCCTGCTTTGTCTCATGCTCTTTTCAAACAATCCTACAAGACCTACGGCAAGACCACCATACACCCCTCCGTTTGTAGCTCCTCCAACACTTATAAACAGAGAGGAATTCCTAGCCGGTACCAGATATCCCCAGTTGCTGATCAGATAAAAACCTCTGTCATTTTTATTCAGCTCCTGAAATCCGGAATAGGTTTGTTTATACGGTTTTCCATTTTCTACATATCCATACATTTCCCTTGCTGAAATTCTGTTTTTTTTGCCGTTCTCTTCTTTTACGGCTTTTGTTACAGATCCATTTGCATTTTTTTCCAAGATATATTTTCCATGTTCCGGAGTTTGGTTCATAAAGGCTTCATGGCTCAGATAGACACCATCTTTCAGCTGATCATTCTTATATGCCGCAGAATTATTTCTTACATAGCCTTCATAATCTGTGAGAGCATCCAGAGAAACTGCATTTTCTCTGGGCTTAACCGTATAGGTTTTCTTTAGGAACATAGCAAAAACCACCGGGATGTTTTTCATCATTACATCCGAAATATTCCTGCTTTTGAAGCTGTACACCGTATCTTTTTTATAGATAAATTTATATTGGTCGCCTTCTTTCATGAAAGCCTGGGCAGAAAATTCAATATCGCCTTCGGTTTCTTTTCCGTTCGTTTCTCCAAGATATGTCTTCAAGTGTTTCAGCACCAAAACCATTTCGTATTTTCCGCCTTTGTGATTGCTGTCGGCATACCATTTTCCAAGGAAATCGCCGACTGTGGCAGGAAAAATGATTTCTCTCATTTCTTTATTATCTCCAAAAGGCAGTTCGCCAATATTCTGATCAGCTCGTTGGTCGATGACTTCCAGAGATTTGTAAATATTTCCTTTTGGATTGGAGAGATTTCCCCTTTCTTTAATTATTTCCTGCTTCTGCGAAAAGATGAGGACTGAGACGAAGATTAGAATGATTTGCAGTAATTTTTTCATAAAATAAAAGTCGTTGGTGAATAAAGATAGCTTTATCGGTTGAAATAACCTTTTGTAAAAATAAAGATTATTTTAAATTAAACGACTCTCACAATAAATTGCAAGAGTCGTCCAACATTAAAAAAATAAACTATTATGGTTTTATTTTTGTCTTGTAGCGTTGTTGTTTCCGTGAGGTTTTCTTTCATTCATTTTATCTCTCATCATTCCCTCTGTCTGAAACAGCTTCAAGACTTTCTGACAAGGAATTACCTGCTGCATTTTATCAGCATATTTTTTCCTGTTGTCCAGCAGCTTCTGCCCTACGTCAAAACTTTGCTGAAGTTTAGCCTTCGCTTCATCATCAGACAAATTATCCGGATTAAAATCAGAATTAAACTGACTTTTTATCTGCTTCTGACTTTCAAGATATTCATTGTAAACATCTGTAAATTCTTCTTTGTCACTGGGATCTATATCCAGATTATCCATCACCATATTATTTCTGAATTTTGTCAGAAGTGCTTTTCTTTCTTCCGGGGACAGACTGTTGATGACTTCCTTTCTTTGCTTTGGATCCATCTTTTTCCAGTCGTAATCGGTTTTTTGGGCATTAAGACCAAACCCGTATATGATAAAAAGCGTAAATAATATCTTTTTCATCTTTTCTTTTTAATTATACAAATCCAAATAAACATCCTGAGTTGAATTGCTCGCCAATTCTGAGATTTCAGAATTTGAGAATGAATCCAGGTATTCGCTCATCTGAGTTTCCTGCTGTTTAGCTGTAGATTTCACCGCCGGTGTCAGCGTTTGCTGTTTTTCTTCCGATTGTTCCGGAGCAGAAGACTTGCTATTACTTTTGGTTGCCACTTTTTGATCATTGTTTTCAACAGAAGTTAAATCAGATTTCAACGTTTCGTAGGCGATCTCACTTTCTGTCTTCTCCTCCTGTTTGTCTGCTGTATAAGAAAGATTTGAACTTGCATTCTCTTTCGTTATTTCATCGTCTGAATTGAAAACAAAAGTCGCTCCAAAAATCAATGCCAATGATGCCGCGGCGGCATAAGCCCAATTGAACCTGAAAACCGGAGCTTTCTTACGAGGAAATACCTTGTTTATGACATGATTCTGAACATCCTCATATACGTTTTCAGAAACTGCATAAATATTCTTACGTTCCAGCTTTTCCAGGTCAAATTCATTCAATCCGCGTACTACTCTCTCCTGAAGATTTTCAAACAAATCATCAGGCATCGTGTAAATATTTTTACGTTCTAATTTTTCTATGTCGAACTCTTTCATTTCAGTTTTCTCA
Organism: Chryseobacterium lineare; assembly: GCF_977014045.1. NCBI lineage: Bacteria > Pseudomonadati > Bacteroidota > Flavobacteriia > Flavobacteriales > Weeksellaceae > Chryseobacterium > Chryseobacterium lineare. The sequence goes on from NZ_CDRNIQ010000001.1 coordinate 3,249,526, forward strand.
AAAATTATCTTTCGTAATTTTCCTTTATATAATCTTCTATTTTTTGTTTGGCATAATGATAATTTGTTTTCAGCGTCCCTACCGACATATCTACAATTTTAGATATTTCTTCGTAAGGTAGATCATCATAATACCGCATCATAAATACCAGTTTCTGTTTTTCAGGCAGGCTTTGTATGGCTTTCTGAAGCAAAATCTGTATTTCCTCAGCATCTTTACCCACATTATCAGCCACAAGATTCTGCATATGATACTCCGGATCTTCATCTGTTTTCTGCATTTTCTTCAGTTTATTGATCTGCTGCAAGGCCTCATTGGTTGCAATTCTGTAGAGCCAGGTGTAGAGCTGACTATCATTTTTAAACTGATGAAAATTCTGATAAGCTTTAATAAAAGTTTCCTGCAAAGTGTCCTGAGCAAGATCTCCGTCCACAATAATTCTTCTTATGTGCCAGTACAATCTGCTTTGATAAGCATCCATCAAAGCGCGAACTCCTTTTTCCTGAGTTCGTGGGTTTTGCATCAACGAAATAATTTCCGCGTCCTTAATCTTCATAAGATGCTTTCACTGTTTTGGATTACAAAAATAACTGAAAGTTAAATGAACTATTCAATTTTCAGTCCAATATACTCATTATTTACAAATATTTATACGCCCTGCTCTGATAAATATTGTATCCGTGCCGATGCGTTTTCCTTTTTAATATTATGTTAAATTGCTGTGTATCCTTTAAAATTTGAGCCAAAAAGTTTTTAAATATAATCAATTGAATTCTCAAAGAAATTTGTTTCAGTCTAAAATGAAAAACCATTTTAATTTAAAATGATGTAAACAAGTATCAATAGCGTCGGGCTTTAGCCCGATTCCAAATAAGAATACAATAAAGGCTTTAGCCAAAACTTATGGTAGGTTTTGGCTAAAGCCCGGCTTTTTTCATGGTGTAAATGGACTAAAGCCCATTTCTATTGATCTTACCGTTGAAAACATCTTTAAAAGAAATTTAAAAACTTAAACCAAAAAACTTCTGTCTTCCCTCTCCCATCTTCCTTCTAAAACTTATCTTTGTTAAATGCAAATAGTAATTATCGGTTCCGGAAATGTGGCCTGTCATCTGGCAAAAGCTTTTGTTCTGAATCATATTCCTTTAGCCCAGATTTTTGGAAGGAATGAGAAAGAGCTAAGCAAAATCTCCGAAGAATTAAAGATTCCTTTTTCTACGGAAAAACTTCAACCCGCAAATCTGTATATTATTTGCGTAAGTGATAATTCAGTGGAAGAAGTTTCCGGAATTATTACCTCAAAAGACTGTCTGGTAGCTCATACTTCCGGATCGCTGCCTAAAGAAATTTTGGTTGGAGAATATAGAAAATCAAGCCTTTATCCTTTGCAGACTTTCTCGAAATCTAAAGTCCTTGACTATTCCAAAATTCCCTTTTTTATCGAAGCTGAAAATGAAGAAGACCAACAAATCCTCTTTGATCTTGCCTCTAAGATTTCAGAAAATGTAATGGAAAGCACTCATGAAAAGAGGAAATACATTCATTTAACCGCTGTTTTCGCATGTAATTTTGTCAATCATCTTTTTGCAAGAGCCAAAGAAATTTCAGATTCCCAGGAAATTCCGTTTGATTATTTTTTACCGTTGATTGATGAAACCGTTCAGAAGATTCACGAAATAGATCCGAAAGATGCGCAGACCGGACCGGCCGTAAGAAATGACAAAAGAATTCTGGAACTGCACGAACAGTTATTAAAAGACGAAAGTCTTGAAATTTATAAAACTCTGAATCTTTCCATCAAAAAGATGTATCAATTGCCATAATGTTTTAACTTTGAGAAAAACCAAAAAAATGAATACCAACATTATACGCTCCCTTATCACCGGAGCGGCCATTGTAATCACAGCACTTATCCTGGGCTCAAGCTTTAAAAACAGGAATTTAAAACAAGATACAATATCCGTTACGGGTCTGGGTTCCAAAGATTTTATTTCGGACGAGATCAGCTGGAGCGGAAGTTTTGATGCCAGCGCTTTTGATGCGAAAGAAGCGTATAATATCATCTCGCAGGATAAAGAAAAAGTAAAAGCTTTTTTCTACGGCAAGGGTTTCAAACCCGGGGAATTTACTTTTGGCGGAGTCAATTTTTCCAGATCTTACCGTACCGTAACAGCAAAAGAGTCTGACGGAACAGAAAAGTCCGAAGATATTTTTGATGGCTACAAAGCCACCCAAAGTGTGATTTTCAGGGCTAAAAAAAATCCTGCTTTGATGAAGAAAATTGAAAGCGTGATCGACAAAACCGCAGAGCTCATCAATAGTGGTGTACAGTTTGAGCCTTCTGCGGCACAATATACCTATTCCGATCTTTCCTCATTGAAGCATAGCTTAATAGAAGCCGGATCAAAAGACGCCAGGCAAAGGGCTGAAAAAATTGTAAAAAGCGCAGACGGAGATTTAGGCAAATTGAAAGATGCTTCGATGGGTGTATTTCAGATTACCGCAAAAGGATCTACGGATGAAGACAGCTATGGTGGGAATTTTGACACTTCAAGTAAGGAAAAATCAGCAAGGATTACGGTAAGACTTACTTATAATCTTGATTAGATTAAACTTTTTAAATTAAAAATGAGTTATAAAGAAAAATTAAAAAATATTAAAGCTTTTGTATTTGATGTAGACGGCGTTTTCACAGACGGAAGCGTGTATCTTATGCCCGGCGGAAATATGTGCAGGGTAATGAATGTTCTGGACGGATATGCAGTCGTAAAAGCTTTAAAAAATAATTATTTAATCGGTGTGATCACAGGCGGAAACGATGAAATGGTGAAACACAGAATCAATTATCTGGGGATTGAAGATTATTACCCGAAATCTCATGATAAGATGGTTGATTTTGAAGATTTTAAATTAAAATATGATCTCACCAATGAAGAAATCCTTACCATGGGCGACGATATTCCGGATCTTCATATCATGAAAAATTCTGCCATTGCCGCCTGTCCTGAAAATGCAGTTCCCGAAATTAAAGAAATTGCCACCTATATTTCCCCGGTTAAAGGTGGGAGCGGGGCAGTGCGTGATGTCATTGAGCAGGTGATGAAAGTACAGGGAAAATGGCATGATGACAACACTCAATCCGTTTAAGTAAAATCAATGAAATTATTATTAGCATCACAATCTCCGAGGAGAAAAGAATTACTGACCAACTTGGGCTTTACCTTTGACGTTGTAAAAATTGACTGTGAAGAAATTATTCCGCAACATATAAAAGTAGAAGAAGCCGCCGGTTATCTTTCTGAACTGAAAGCTGATACATTCCGTACATTGGAAAAAGGAGAAGTTCTGCTGACCGCTGATACGGTAGTAGCGATCGACAACCAGCTTCTGGGAAAACCAAAAGATGAAAATGACGCGAGAGAAATGCTGAGATTACTTTCAGGCAAAACCCACCAGGTTTATACCGGAATTACCATCAAAACACAAGACATAACTATTACGGAAACTGACGTTGCAGATGTGGAATTCGAACATCTTAATGATAATGAAATAGAATATTACATCCAGCACTACAAACCTTTTGATAAAGCCGGAAGTTATGGAATTCAGGAGTGGCTTGGGATGGCAAAAATAAAAAAAGTAAACGGAAGCTTTTATACCATTATGGGGCTTCCTACCCATTTGGTTTACAAAATTTTGAAAGAAATATAACGAGTTTCAAAATAAAATTTTATTATTTTTACAGAATTATCAAACCGCTTTATAATAAAAAGTGGATTAGCGAGTTATATTGAAATAATGAAAAAAAATATTTTATTCCTTTTAACACTTTGTATTGTTGCATCTTGCGCTACGAAAACCAAGAAGCCGGAGCAGCGATCGAAGTTCATGAAAGGATTTTCGACATACTACAATACGTTATTTAATGCTAAAGATGCCTTAAATAACGAGTTTGAAACAAGAGATAAGGCCCATAAAGATAATTTTTATGCGCCTTATATTCCTGTTCTTACTTACGAAGACCAACCTTTGGGAAGTGATCTGGGACAATCTACCGCTTTTGCAGAAAATTCCATGAAAATGGCGGAAGTAAACCGTCCTGCACAGAACAACAATAAGAGGGGAGGACCTCCGGCAATGCCACCCGGAATGCCAGGAGATGCAATGTCCGGAGGAAATAATACTATGATTTCCGAAGATCCGAACCAGCCCGAACAGAAAGGAGCAACTACACTGGAAATTGCAGAGGCTAAAGCTTTAAAGGCCATCAATAAATATTCTGTCATCAAACATGGCGAAGAGCAGAACAAGCAGATTTTTGATGCTTATATGATTCTTGCACAGGCAAGAATATATAGAGGAAAATCACTGGACGCGCTGGATGCCTTAAACTATGTGTTCACACATATGAAGGACGATAAAAGAATTCCTCTGGCAAGAATTTATCAGGGTCTGGCATACGATCAGATTAAAAACTATCATAAAGCCCATGAAACTTTTGCTAAATTAAAAAGTGAAAAAATCAGTAAGCAATATGAAAAATTATTAAGCATCTATTATTCCGAGTCCCTTCTGGATGCCGGAAAAAAAGAGGAAGCGGTGAAAGAACTTGATAATGCTTTTGAACTCAACAGCAACAGAAAGCTTAAAAGCAGAATTGCCTACCTGAGAGGACAGGTGCTGGAGAATCTCAATCAGAATGAAAAGGCGAGAGAAAGCTTTATGGCAGCTTACAAATATGCCAACGATTTTGAGTTTGAAGTAAAATCGCAGATCGAAATTGCCAAAACTTTTAACGGCAACGGAGATTACAGCGGTGCCAGAAAATACCTGGAAGATATCAGTAAAAAAGGAACTTACGGTTCCAGAAAGAATGAGTTTTATTACGCTTTAGGATTAATGGCCAACAAAGCCGGAAAGAAAGAAGAAGCTCAGGAATATTTCAGAAAGTCATTGAAAGAAAAGGTTTCCGACGGGCAGATCCGGGGTCTGGCTTATTATGAAATAGGGAAGGGGTATCTTGATAAAAACGACTATATCGGAGCCGGTGCTTATTATGATTCAGCGTTAGCGGTAATGACGTACGAGCCTTCGAAAGTTCTTTTAGCCGATCAGTCTGTCTACATTAAGAAAATCTCAAGAAATTATTACCTGATCAAGAAAAACGACAGTATTCTGAATCTGGCAAAAATGTCTACGGAACAGAAAACTGATTTTTTCACGAAATATATTGCTAAAATTAAAGCCAAAGAAGAGAAAGAAGAGCTTGAAAAAAGACGTGCGGAAAGAAACAAAGGTTTTGATACAGGAGATTATAGCTCGACTTCTATTTTTGCCAACAGTTCAAATTCTTTCGAAGACTTTGGCGTAACAGCAAAAGGATTTTATTTCAGCAATACAGGTACGGTTTCCAAAGGGACACAAACCTTTAAACAAACCTGGGGAGACAGAGCACTTATTGATAACTGGAGGTTTTCCAAGAAAATGGCTACGATCGAGGATATGAAGAATGATGCGTTGGGAACAACCGCTGCGCCAAACCCGAGACGTTTTGAGCCGACTTTCTACATCGAGCAGATTCCTACCGATGCCGGGAAGCTTGGCCAGCTGAAAAAAGACAGAGATACCGCTTCGTTAGGACTTGGAATCATGTATCAGAATTACTTTACCAATACCCCTTTAGCCACCAAAACCCTGTATGATCTGGTAGATGTGAAACCCGAAGAAAAAGTAATGCTTCAGTCTTTGTATGAGATTTTTGCGATGAATCATGAGAAGAATCCGCAGGCTGCAGAACGTGCAAAACAAATCCTTTTAAAAGATTATCCTTATACTTCCTACGCAGAATTTGCAAGAAATCCAAAGAACAGTACTTTCGTAAAATCTTCAGCAGATGTTGAAAATCAGTATAAACAGGCCTTTTCTTTATATGAATCTGAAAAGTTTGCTGAAAGTAAAGATCTGATTGATAAAACTATTCAGCAATATCCGAAGGATGCACTGGTTCCGAAACTCTATTTGCTGAATGCATTTAATTCCGGAAAGGCGAGTGGGAAAGAGGTGATGATCCTTCAGCTTGAACAGATTGTTTTAAATTATGGCAAAACTCCGGAAGGTGAAAAAGCCAAAGAAATGCTCAACTATCTGAAATCTGATATCTCTTTTCAGCCAACGGATAATAAAGGAAATGTGATGGTTCAAAACAACGTGAATAACGTGAACAATCCTCCTCAGCAACCCTCTTCACAGCCCCTCAACAATAATGGTGTTCCTCAAAAACCCGGTAGCGGACAGATGATGAATCCGCAACAGGGACAGACGCAGAGATTAAATAACAACAGGCCACAAAGAAAACCGAATCCTAATCAGCAGTTACAAGTGGAATCAATTCCTACGAAACCACAATAAATAATAAAAGCGAAGAGTAATTTCTTCGCTTTTATTATTTTATTTTAAACCTGATCAGATTGAGTCTGAAGATTTCTTTTTCTTTACACCATGAAAATCTTTAAGATAAAAAGGCTCAAAATAGGCAATATCTTCAAATTCTTTTTTATTAATTTTTTCTAACGTTTTCTTTATCAGGAATTGAGCAGAAGGGTAAACCTCTTCATTAAAATCGACATTTGGCAACTGTAAAACCTCTTTTGCTTTTTTGGCTCCGTCGCCTACAAAAATTACTTTTTTATCTTTCAGTTCTTCAAATGAAGTTTCATCTAAAATTTTTGCTTCCGTTTCAGATAGTTCCTTACCTGTTGTGCCATCATACATGGCCGTATAAACCTCCATCCGTCTTGCATCGACTAACGGAACAATAATATCATAGTTTTTGCCTAAAAAAGGCTCTATCATGCTTTCCAGAGAATTCACAGCAAGCAACGGAATTTTTAATCCGTAACAGAATCCTTTTGCAGACGAGGCACCAATCCTTAATCCAGTGTAAGATCCTGGACCTTTTCCCAAAGAAACCGCTTCAATATCCTTTAAAGAAATCCCGGCTCCTTCCAGAGCCCATTCCACAAATGTGTGAAGACTTTCGGATTGTTTATAGTTTTCTGAAACTTCTTCGGTGAGACACAGTAGTTTTTCATTATCTGAAATCGCTACTGAGCAGTTTTTTGAAGAGGTTTCGAGGTATAATATTTTCATTTTAAATGTAACAATTATCAGTATAGAATGTCCCGATATTATTTAAATTCTTAAAATATCCGGTACAAATTTAACCATTATTTTGATACTACTTTCTGTAGATTGTTCTCGGTTCGGCCTGAGCGGAAGGGTAGATGGTCATATCGGAAATACAGACATGTTTGGGTGCATTGATACAATAAGCAATAGAATCTGCAATATCTTCGGCTCTCAGAGGTTCGTATCCGGCATAGACTGTCGCCGCCTTTTCGCTATCTCCTTTGAATCTTACCATTGAAAAATCGGTTTCTACGGCACCCGGCTGAATATTGGTCACTTTGATCCCAAATTCTGTCAGCTCTATTCTCATTCCTTCGGAAATCACATCAACTGCTTTTTTTGTAGCACAGTAGACCACGCCGTTGGCATAGGTTTGCCTAGCAGCAACAGAACTGATATTCACAATGTGCCCCGAATTTCTTTCCTTCATTACGGGAATAATCATTTTTGAAACATATAAAAGTCCTTTTACATTTCCATCGATCATAGAATCCCAGTCGTCAGTTTTTCCCGCAGAAAGCGGATCCAAACCATGTGCATTTCCGGCATTGTTAATCAGAACATCAATATTTTTCCATTCTTCGGGAAGTGAATTAATGGCAGTTTCCACTTCCTCCAGATTTCTAACGTCAAAATTTAAACTAAATATTTCGGTGAATTGAGAAAGTTCTAATTTCAACCTTTCCAATACTTCTGATCTTCTGCCACATATAATGATTCTGTTTCCTTGTTTTGCCAGAAGTTCTGCTGTGGATTTTCCTATTCCGGATGTTGCTCCGGTGATTAATATTGTCTTCATAAAAAATTGAAAATTTTTAAATATACCAATGTAACAGTGTATCAGTGTAACAGTCTGGCAATAAGTATATTCATTAATTGGTAAACTGCTAAACTGATACATTACATTAATTTAATTAGCGTCGAATGCTTTAAATGCATCAGCAATATGTTCAATAATTAAATTTCCTTTTTCATCAGGAAGAACGGAAATGATATCAAACCGCACTTCCTTGGTTACATTAAATTCCTGCATATAATGATCTGCTGCAGAAACCAGCAATCTAATTTTCTTTTTGTTAACAGATTCCTGTGGCAGGTTAAAAACATCAGTAGAACGGGCTTTCACCTCGCAGATGATAATGAAATCATCCTTTTCTGAAATGATATCAATTTCAGCTTTCTGAAAACGAAAGTTTCTCGCCAGAATTGTATAGCCTTTTTTCAGTAAAAATTCTGCTGCTAATTCTTCTGCCTTTTTTCCTAAATCATTGTGTTGTGCCATTGTTGGGTGGGAGGGTTTTAGCGTTTGAGAGTTGAGGGTCTCGGGGTTTAGCGTTGAAATTATATTTAAAAATATACCATAGAATATTTAATTTTCAAATTCAACCATAACCTTATCCTTAACCTCCAATCTCACATTTGCGCCAATGATCAAAGGCCGGTTATCTTTAATATGCCCATTCGGAAAGCCAAAAACTACCGGAAAATCATATTTTGAAATCCGGTCAGAAATTAATTGATAAGCAAATTCATCGAAGCTTTTATTATAGTCTTTATTCTCTTTTTCATTACCCATATTGGTCATTCCTCCGATAATTAAGCCTTTAATTTTTTTGAAAACGCCTGCAAGCTCCAGACTCATGATCATTCTGTCGAGTGCGTAAAAATTTTCCCCGATATCTTCTATGAACAATATTCTATTTTTAAACTTAAAAGAATAATCGGTTCCCAGAAGTGCATAAACCAACGCTAAATTACCTCCGACCAGCTGTCCTTCACAAGAACCTGTTTTATTTAATTGGTGCGGTTTAAGATCATATATTAAACTTTCACCATTTAATATATCAAAAATAAGATCATAGCTTTCTTCAGTAACTCCGAAACTCGACGTTTTAATCGTCTGTCCATGAATTGAAGCAAAACCTTTTTTAAGAAGAAAACTCTGAATCACCGTATTATCAGAATACCCGATATACCATTTCGGATCTTTTTTAAACTTTTTCAGATCAATACTTTCAAGAAGATGCTGACATCCGTATCCACCTCTGGAGGCCCAAATGGCAGAAATTTCGTTATCATTTAAGGCCCAGTTGATATCTTTAATTCTTTCTTTTTCTGTTCCGCCATAATTGTAGCCATTGGAAAAATTACTGTAAAGATGCTCTCCGAATACAGGTTCGTATCCTTTATTTCTGATCATCTCAATTCCTTTTTCAAGCTGAGAAGGTTCTACCGCACCGGCAGGGGAAATGATGGCTATTTTATCACCTTTATGTAATGATTTAGGGAAAATTATTTTTTTCATTTCTGTTTTTGGTATTTTACCTCGGTTTTTTCGGCTTCTTCAAGTCTTTTATCAAACTGGTTGAATTTTTTGAAACTTTGTAAAAAGATAAAGAAACTGAAAACAATAAGTATTCCGCCTACGATTCTTCTTATTTTATTGGCCAATTTCTGGGTGAGCTTATCATGAAACTGCTTGGCAAGGAAGATCTTGGCAAGATCTATAAGAAGATAAGTTCCGATCACAATTCCTATGTATAAAATAAAATTGCCGGTATTCGGATACTGATTTCTTACAGATATCACCGTTACCAGCCAGAAAAGAATGACACCAACATTCAGAAGATTAAAGAAAAATCCGTTAATGAAGGTTTTAAAATAATTCTGATTAATAAATTTTTCTTCTCCCGGGATATGCATTTTGGTCTTCGTGACCATCATTACAATTCCGTAGACAAATATCAGAATGGCGGTAATTCTGTAGAAACCGGGGTGTTTGTCGATTAAAGTTACGATATCCGCACTTGCATAATAGGCTGCCAATATGCAGAGAAGATCTGCTGAAATAACCCCGATATCAAGTGCTAATGCGTGTTTCGGGCCTCTGGAGAAGCTGGTTTCGATCAGAAGGAAAAATATCGGTCCTATAAAAACCAGACTCAGCATGAATCCTAATATGACTGCAGATAAGATAAGTTCAAACATCAAGTTATTTTTTAAATGAAAATCAGCATTTTCATTCATTTATACAAATTTAAACTTTATGATTTAATTATTCAATAACTCTGGATTTAAGAAAAGTATTAATTAAAATAAATTTTTAAGTTTATCTGCTTTACAATAAAAATCCGTCTCACTTTATCATGAGACGGATTCTATCTTTTAGCTTGAAAATTATTTATTCAACAATCTTAAAATCCAGTTGTTTCTGAATCAGATTGGCTTTCACAACCTTGATCTGTACCTGATCTCCAAGCTGATAACGTTTTCCGTGTCTCATGCCATAGACCGCGTGGGTTTTGGCGTCATAAGAATAGGAGTCATCAACAAGATCTCTCAGTTTAATTAAACCTTCCGCGCCGTTTTCAGGAATTTCAACCCAGAAACCAAACTCCGCCACTCCGGAAATCACTCCGGTGAAAGTTTCTCCCAAGTGTTTTTCCATGAATTTCACCTGCATGAATTTAATGGAATCTCTTTCCGCATCGGCAGCCAGACGTTCCATAGAGCTGCAGTGTTTTGCTTTTTCTTCAATTTCAGTTTTATTCGGTGATTTTCCTCCGTCAAGATAATGCTGCAGCAACCGGTGTGCAATAAGATCGGGATAACGGCGGATAGGAGAGGTGAAGTGGCTGTAGTACTCGAAACCAAGGCCATAATGCCCGATTGGTTCCGTAGAATACACGGCTTTACTCATACTTCGCATCGCAAGCGTTTCGATCATATTCTCTTCGCCTTTACCTTTTACATCATGCAAGAGCTTATTCAATGATTCTGCAACTTTTTTAGTATTGGCCAGATCCATTTTATATCCGAAAGTCGAGACAAAATCTCTCAGCGATTCTAACTTTGCAGGATCCGGATCATCGTGAACCCTGTAAATAAAGGTATTTTGGGTAATATCTCCTTTCTTATTTAATGAAACAAATTCAGAAACCTTTTTATTGGCCAATAACATAAATTCCTCGATCAGGTGATTGGAGTCTTTGCTTATTTTGAAATATACTCCGATCGGTTCATTGTTTTCATCAAGATTAAATCGTACTTCACTTCTGTCAAATGTGATAGCGCCCTGTCGGATACGTTCTGCCCGCATTATTTTCGCTAATTTATCCAGAACATTGATTTCTTCCTGATAATCACCTTCTTTTGTTTCGATTCTTTCCTGAGCTTCCTCGTAGGTAAATCTTCTGTCGGAATGAATAACCGTTCTTCCAAACCATTGTTTTTTGATTTTGGCATCATCATCAAGCTCAAAAACGGCTGAAAATGTAAATTTATCCTCATTGGGACGAAGTGAGCAGACATCATTACTCAAAACTTCGGGAAGCATAGGTACTACACGATCTACCAAATAAACCGATGTTGCTCTCTGATACGCTTCGTCATCCAGAATTGTTCCGGGAACCACGTAATGAGAGACATCAGCAATATGAACCCCGATTTCCCAATTTCCGTTTTCCAGTTTTCTGATGGATAAAGCATCATCAAAATCCTTAGCATCTTTCGGGTCAATAGTAAATGTGGTGATTCCACGCATATCCCAGCGTTTTGATACTTCCTCATCATTAATACTTCTATCGATTTTATCGGCCTCTCTTTCTACTTCTTCAGGGAATTGATAGGGTAGTCCGTATTCTGCAAGAATAGAATGAATTTCTGTTTCATGTTCTCCGGGAGCTCCCAAAACCTGTATAATTTCTCCTTGCGGATTTTTATCTCCGGGTCTCCATTCAGTCATTTTTACAACAACTTTATTACCGTCTTCAGCACCTCCGAATTTTCCTTTCGGAATAAAAATATCCGTATTGATGGTCTTTTTATCGCAGACTACAAACCCGAAATCCTTGTGAGGAACCACCTGTAGAGTACCCACAAATTCTGTTCTCGTTCTTTCCAAAACTTCCAGAACGGAACCTTCCAGTTTTTTACCTTTGTAAGTGTAAGTAACGATTAAAACTTTATCACCCTGCAATGCATCTTTCACATTTTTAGAATGGATAAAAATATCATCTTCCAGGCCTTCTACTTTTACGTAGGCATTTCCGGACTGGTTAAAATCTATGGTTCCTGTTAAAGTTCCTTTGATATTAAGATTGACGATATACTTTCCTTTTTCAGTTTCTTTAATTCTCTCAGCAGCCTGCAACTTGTGCAAAGCCTGAATGACAAGCTCTCTCTGTCTGGGATTTTTATAATCTATTCCATCCGAAATTTGTTTATAATTGTATATTTTCGTGGAATTTTCATTCATAAAACGCAAGATCAGTCTGCCGATTTCCTGTAGTTTATGATCATTTTTCTGACTTATATATTTTCTTTTTTTTGGCATTTTTTAAATTTTAATTTTTTTTAGTTTGAACCTAATTTGACCATTTGTGGTAATATTACATAGAATAGCACACAGAATCACGCTTTCATTAGTCATCATTAATAAAATGTGATATGTAGTTTTGCAAGGTTCATTTATTACGACTTCAGCAATTTTCTTTCCAAGTATTTCAATAAAGAGAAGTTTAGTTCTGCATAAATTTAATACAAAAATGGAAAAGTGATGGGAAAACCTTTTATTAAATATTTTTAATTAATAATATAGGCTTTTTTGGAAATGACAGCATGACAATGTCTGCCGGACTGTGCAAATATACAAAATAAAAAATAAATAAGGCTTGTAATTTGATTTACAAGCCTTTATAATTTAGCAGTATGCTATTTTATCAACTCTTTTTTGGTGTCTGCCACCTTCAAAATCTGTAGAGAGGAATTTATCTACTATTTCAATGGTCAGCTCTTTGGAAATGAATCTTGCCGGTATTGATATCATATTGGCATCATTATGCTGTCTTGCCAAGGAAGCAATCTCCGGCATCCAGCACAGTGCGCAACGAATCTTCTGATGCTTGTTGGCTGTAATCTGAACACCATTTCCGCTTCCACAAAATAAAATTCCCAATTCATTTTCTCCCTTCTCTACTGAAGTAGCTGCCGGATGTACAAAGTCCGGATAATCCACACTGTCTGTGGAGAACGTTCCAAAATCCTGAACGTCAAAGTTTTCCGACAAATAGTTCTTAACAATCTCTTTATACTCGAAACCTGCATGATCAGCAGCAATAGCAATTTTTCTTTTCATAACTGTTTAATTAGTCTTTTCCAGATTTATTTCAACACAAAGGTAAGAATAATAACAATGCTTGTTAGTCTTTCGGGAGTAAATTGTGAATTGCATTGTGAATAACTGTGGATAACTCCGGTAAAATAAATGTTTCGTAACATTAGAAAAATTTGTAATGAAAACTTCGTCCAAAAAAAATGTTAAAATTTTCAAAAAACTTCTTTGCACGAATTCTTGGGGTTTTCAAGAAATCACTTACTAATAAAGAGAATTGGGGAAAAGTTATCAATAATTGTTAGTAACGAAGTGAAAAATCAGATTCACAGCAGATTATAAAGTAAATAAAATGTTAGTTGAATATAAAATTAAGTGTTATGAAAATTTTAACAAAAACTTATCCCCTAAATTCACAACACTCAACAACAATGACATATTCTTTTTTTTTAATAAAGAAAAAATTGTTGATAGATGATTGTTGGGTTTTGCGGGAAACTTTTCTGAAAACTTTTATCGGGTTGCGACAATTCAAAAATTTTAAAATCTTACATTTGTGAAAAGAAAATCCAACGATATTAATGGAGCAGGTTAGCGGCGGGATTATTAAAATCCTGTATTAATAACCGGCTGCCAATGACCCCGAAGAAATAATATAAATGTACATATGAAAACAATTAACGATTTTAATTTTAACGGTAAGAAGGCTCTTGTAAGAGTTGATTTCAACGTTCCTCAGGATGATCAGCTTAAAGTTACAGATAATACCAGAATTGTAGCGGTAAAACCTACAGTAGATAAAATTCTTCAGGATGGTGGGGCTGTAATACTCATGGCACATCTGGGAAGACCTAAGGGTGATGTAAAGGATGAATTTTCTCTTAAGCATATTCTTGACGAGGTTTCAAATGTCTTGGGACATCAGGTGAAATTTGTTGAGGAATGTATAGGGGAGAAAGCAGAGCAAGCTGCTTCTGATCTTAAACCCGGAGAAATCCTTTTACTGGAAAATCTACGTTTTCATAATGAAGAAGAAAAAGGTGATGAAGCTTTTGCGGAAAAGCTATCCAAATTAGGTGACGCTTATGTAAATGATGCCTTCGGAACAGCACACAGAGCGCATGCTTCCACTGCTGTAATTGCTAAGTTCTTCCCTTCAACTAAATTTTTCGGTTTATTGATGGCTAATGAACTTAAAGCGATTGATAAAGTATTAAAATCTGGTGAACGTCCTGTTACAGCGATACTTGGAGGCTCTAAAGTTTCAACCAAAATTACGATTATTGAAAATATTCTTCCTGCAGTAGATAATCTGATCATTGGGGGCGGTATGGCTTTTACATTCATTAAAGCGCTTGGCGGTAAAATCGGTACTTCATTGGTAGAAGAAGATAAATTACCTTTAGCGTTGGAAATTTTAGGAAAGGCCAAAGAACACAATGTAAAAGTATATCTTCCTTCTGATACCATTATTGCCGAGAGTTTCAGTAATGATGCGGAAAGAAAAGAATCGGATATTTATGATATCCCTGAAGGCTGGATGGGAATGGATGCTGGTCCGAAATCAAGAGATCAGTTCAATGATGTTCTGCTAAATTCAAGAACGATTCTTTGGAACGGGCCGATAGGAGTTTTTGAAATGTCAAATTTTGCTGCGGGAACTGTAGCTCTTGGTGACAGTATTGCTGAAGCTACAAAACTTGGAGCGTTCTCACTAGTTGGGGGAGGGGATAGTGTAGCTTTTGTGAAACAATTCGGTTATGCTGAAAAAGTAAGTTATGTTTCTACCGGTGGAGGAGCGATGCTGGAAAGTCTGGAAGGTTTAGAGCTTCCTGGTGTAGCTGCAATCAATAATTAATAAATGAGAACTATAAAAGAGGCTGTCCAGAAATAGGACGGCCTCTTAATTTTAATATTCTACTACAAGGAAGGTTTTAACACCTAAAGTTTGGCTCCAGGCACCAATATTTTGTACCTCAATATGAATTTTATCATTGTTAGCCACAAAATAACCTCTGTTGTCATTTAATTCTAGTTTATTGGAAGTATTTAAAATTCCTGAAGCTATTTCGACAGATTTATCTGTGTTATAAACTTTTACGTTATAGCTTAAGCCGCCAAATCCACTTTGCCATGCCTTATCGAAGATAATTTTTACGGAATGAATTGGAACATTAGTAAGATTAAAAGTCACAAGGTGTTTATATTCATCATTGTTTTGCCCTAAATCAGCATAAATTCTATCTTGAACCATACCGGTTATTTCAGTACCATCATTTCTATATCCTTTGCTAATAATTTTTTTACTGATCTTATACACATCATTATTTAAGAAGAACGTATCTCTTCCAAAAGGCCTGTAATAAGAATTTAAGCCACAATTTTCGAAAATATATATCGGATATCCACCAGTATTAACTACTTCATTACATAGGCCGTTATCAATAAGATTTAAGTCTGGACAAGTGTTTATGAATTTAATCTTAGTGGGATTTAGGTAGCTATTTGCATTATTAATTTCATGCTTAAACTTGAAATTTTCATAATTACTGCAATTATCAAAAATAAAACTACCTTTTCCTTTTAAATCTACCGTATATGTTGAAGAATTTAGATTAAAACCACCCATCCCACAATTATCGAATTTGGCAGAGAAATCAACGTCAGGATTTTCAATTTTAATTAGTTTTGTATCTCCTCTAAGCTCAAATCTAACACCGTACATTTGCAAATTCGGACTATTTGATGAACCAAAAAGATTCGGATTAGCTCCACTATTTACTTTAAATATTACAGTATTTGGATTATCATTACCAATAATTGATCCTTGAAAATAGGATATTGTTGTTCCTGCATAGAAGTCAAAAACAGTTCCTTTTACACTTTCAATTTCAGTGGAGTAAAATCTCCAGTTCACTGCTTGAGGATTATTAAGTTTAAAAAAAACAGCTTCTGAATCACCTTCAAGAATTTTACAATTTCTAAAAGTTACCTCCGACATCATTTTATTTCCTGACACATCAAGAATTGTTTTGAAGTCTAAAAAAACGCAGTCAGAAAATATAATCGATTGAGCGCGTCCAGTTTCTTCTACTTCTGCATTCATAAATTTACCTTTGCAGTTCGAAATAAAGGATATATTACTGAAGGTTGTATATCCAAATATGTCCTCATTATTAAATAGAAATTTTTCTGAATTAGGTTTGAATGAAATAACGGTATTTTGATGTCCTTCGCCTTCAAAAACAAATTGCGCTGCCAAAACATTAGATGAAGAATCGATAATAGTATCATCTACTGTAAATCTACCTGTTGGAATTTTTATTTTTAATGGCTCTCTATAACCTTCTTGAATGAGAGATAAATTATACGCAAGTTTTATTACATACTTTAGTAGGCTTGTTATATTAAGTCCATATTCGTTACTACGATCAATAAAATTATTTAAGTTAATTACATTATCATGAAATACTGCTCTATAATAATACCCATTATTTTTGATGTAAATGTTATAAGCATTTGCTATTAGATTGTCATCAATAAGTGTCCCATTGTGATCGTGAGTTACTCTTTCATAATTTAATGTTTCTTTGGATTTTGGATTGTACGTTACTAAAACTTCCGGTGTTGCTGTTAATGTTTGATAAATTGTTTCCATAATATTTTTAATTTTTATCTGGGTCAAAAATATAATGGCAGTGCGACAAAACTTGACGTATAAAAATAAACATTAAAAAACTCATCAATTTTGATGAGTTTTTTAAATTTTTAAGATCAAAGAGTAAAAATCGGCCTTCAGAAATAGGCTAAATTTCTATTTTCTATTTTTTTTCGATAATATATATCAAACTTGAAAATTCGTTAGAAAAAAGTGCTTTTACGTTCGAAATTGTTCCAAAGATGATAGCTTTTAGCCAAAATAGACCGGATTTTTTGTATTTTTCGCTCAACATAGAGATATAATATGAATCCAGAACCAAAGGTTTGATTTTTCTTAATTTCCAGTTTGGTTTTTTGGCGATGAGATTTTCCATTCCTTTTTTTGTGAAATGATAGATATGTCTTGGTATGTCATAAGCTGCCCAATATTCTTTATAATGTAGGGCATCATAAGAAGTGGGGTTGGGAACGGCAATAATCAATAATCCATTGTCTTTTAATTTTTTATTGAAAATTTCAAGCATCTCGTCCTGATTTTCAATATGCTCAAATACATGCCATAAGGTAATTGCATCTAAGCTATGATCTTCAATAGAATGAATATTATCTAAAATACTAGCTTTAGAAGTTTTAGACTTCGCTGCTTTTCTTGCATCATCGTCCGGCTCAAATCCGAAGGTTTCAAAATCATTTTCTATATACTTCACAAATTCTCCTGCACCACAACCATAATCCAAAACTCTTGAATTCTTAGCAATCCTGTCGAGAAGAATTGTTTTCTTATACTGAAGATTGAATGATTGTAGAAATTTATATAATTTTTCTTTTAAGCTTCCTGAATCCTGATGATGGGAAATATAGTCTTCACTTTCATAATATCTGGAAATATTTTCCGGAATAGGGGAGGTTTTAAAAACTCCTTGTGTTTCGGTTTCTTTAATTTCAAATATTTCCTGTGTGAGAAAATGATCTTTAATTTTCATTGTATTCGGTTTCTATAATAAATAAAATTAAGATATTCATTGCTTATAATACGTTAATAAATACCTTAATTTTCGCTTTAAATTTAATTATGTTTCACGTGAAACATTTATTATTTAACGGCCTAAATAGACCAGTAAAACATTAATATCGGCAGGTGAAACACCGCTTATTCTTCCTGCCTGAGCAATTGTTTTTGGCTTTACATTTGACATCTTTTGTTTTGCTTCTGCAGAAAGGCTTGATATTTTGGTGTAATCAAAATCTTCAGGGATTTTTATATTTTCCAACCTATTAAGTTTAGCTACATTTTCTTTTTCTTTTTCAATATAGCCTCTGTATTTAATATTTACTTCCGCCTGCTCTCTTACTTCTTCGTCATAACCAGAAGAGACTTCATTGATAAAATCAATTTCATCCAGCTTTTCCAATGTCATGTTAGGCCTTGTCAGAATCTGAGCTGCTCTGTAAGCCTGATCAACAGGACTGCTTTCAATGGATTCTAATATAGGATTTATTACTCCCGGTTTTAAAGAAGTTTCCCGAAGGAAGCTTTCAAGTTCCTCACTCTTAGATACTTTCTCTTGAACTCTTTTTAATCTTTCTTCTTTTGCTAATCCTAAGTCAAATGCCTTTTTTGTTAATCTGATATCTGCATTATCCTGTCTTAACAGGAGTCTGTATTCAGCTCTGGAAGTGAACATTCTGTAAGGTTCTTCAGTACCTTTTGTAATCAGATCATCAATCAATACCCCAATGTAGGCTTCATCTCTGTTAAGGATAAATTCATCCTTTTCGTGTACTTTATTATGAGCATTAATACCTGCAATAAGACCTTGTCCCGCTGCTTCCTCATAGCCTGTTGTCCCATTAATCTGTCCGGCAAAGTATAAATTATCGATTATTTTTGTCTCTAATGTATGCTTTAACTGAGTAGGAGGGAAGTAGTCATATTCAATGGCATAGCCAGGACGGAAAACCTTTACATTTTCAAATCCGGGAATATGTTTCATCGCTTTGATCTGAACATCTTCCGGAAGGGAAGAGCTGAATCCATTTACATAGATTTCTACTGTTTTCCATCCTTCAGGTTCTACAAATAACTGGTGTCTGTTTCTTTCTGCAAAACGGTTGATTTTATCTTCAATACTTGGACAATATCTTGGTCCTAAGCTTTGAATGGTACCGTTGAACATAGGGCTTCTGTCGAATCCTTCACGTAAAATATCATGTACTGTTTCGTTCGTATAAACGATATGACAGCTTAATTGTTTGGTTAATTTAGGTGTATCTAAATAACTGAATTTCTGTGGATTTTCATCTCCTTTTTGTTCTTCCATTTTAGAATAATCGAGACTCCTTCCATCTACTCTCGGTGGAGTACCAGTTTTCATTCTTCCAGCTTCAAAACCAAGTGAAACCAGTTGCTCTGTGATTCCAAAAGCTCGTGGTTCGCCCATTCTTCCTCCTCCGAGCTGTTTGTCTCCTACGTGAATTAATCCGTTTAGAAATGTTCCGTTAGTAAGAACGACAGAACGGCTTTTTATCTCTATTCCTAATGAGGTAACAACACCTGTTACTTTATTATTTTCTACAATAAGCTGTTTTACCATATCCTGAAAAAAGTCAAGATTGGGTGTATTTTCTAAAGCTAATCGCCATTCTTCTGCAAAAAGCATTCTATCGTTTTGTGTTCTTGGTGACCACATGGCAGGACCTTTTGAAAGGTTAAGCATTTTGAACTGTATGGCGGATTTGTCCGCTACAATTCCTGAATATCCTCCCATGGCATCGATCTCGCGAACTATCTGTCCTTTGGCAATACCTCCCATGGCGGGGTTGCAGCTCATTTGCCCGATAGTCTGCATATTCATTGTTACCAGCAGTGTTTTTGAACCGAGATTGGCTGCTGCTGCGGCAGCTTCACATCCTGCATGGCCTGCGCCCACTACAATAACATCATATATTTCTGAAATCATTTTTATTGCTTGTTTTAAGCTTGAAATTTTAATCTTTTATATAAATGTTTCACGTGAAACATTCTTTCAAATTACAGTCTGAAATCGCCTGTAATACGCTTATTTAGCCCCGATCGCAGCATTTGTCTGAGCTCATTTTCTTTTGAAAAAAGAAAATAGCGAGTGCGGAGAGCGGGATCAAGCTCCTGAAAAAATAATTAATAAAATAGAATTAAATTATTACACTTTTTTATTTCAGTTGCTGTATTTTGCTAAATAAAAATCTTCTTTGCTTCGCATTAATTGTTCCTCTTCTTCGGATTTATCTTTGTATCCCGAAAGATGGAGAATGCCATGTGCCAATACTCTTCTCAATTCTTCTTCATAATTTTTGGATAGAGTAGAAGCGTTGTCTGAAATGCGGTGCAAAGATACAAAAATCTCTCCGCTTATGGTTCTGCCTTTTACATAGTCGAAAGTAATGATGTCTGTGTAGTAATCATGCTGTAAATAATCCTGATTTACTTTGAGAAGATATTCGTCGTCACAGAATATATAGTTGATTTCGCCAAGCTTTTTTCCTTCTGAAAGAATAATATCTTCCAGCCAGGCTTTATAATCTGAATTAACAGTTTCGGGTAAGTTTTCGTAAAAGAATTGTATCATTGTATTAAAACCAGTGTCCTAAAATAACACTGAATATGCCTTTTTGATTATTTTTAAGTGAGTGACTGAAGTTTATTTTAATCTGTCCAAACGGTGATCTGTATCCTGCGGTAATTCCCGTGGAGCTGTAATTTAATTTGGCAGCATCTCTGAAGCTAATGTCATCTGATAAATTGGCAAAAGAAAAGTTTCCGCTTATGAAATAATTTTTATTGAATTTAAATTGAACATCATTGGAAATGAGGGCAACATTATTTGTACTTAACTGTCCGAAATAAAAGCCTGAAAAGCTTCTGAAATTTATGATGTTCTGTTCAAAAATTCCACCCAGTTTATATTGATAAAACTGAGGGAGATTTTCTCCTATCGTGATTCCTCCATAAAGATTCAGACGGTAAGAAAATTGCTTTGAGAGCGGAATATTTATTCTGATGTCTGCTCTTACCTGCACCAGTCTTTTTTCAACTTCCGATTTCATAAGATCGATTACTTTACCTTCTGCACTTATATAAATACCACGGGTAGGGAAGTCTTTGTCATTCTGAGTATCACTTTTTAGAAAAACATAGGGATTCAGAAAACGGTTAATGCGTAAATTGTTCCCATTGGCTTCAGCTTCGAAATAATCATGGCTGATACCTGCCCCAACAGCAAATTTGTCTCTCCAGATAGATTGTATATAAGCTTCATTTCGGAGCCATGTCCATTGATCTATTTCATAATTATTGATGTCTTTTAAATTAAAACGCATTCCGGAAGAATAAAGTCCAAATCCGGGTATATATCCATTATCTATAAAATAATTTAAATAATATCTGGGTTTATCACCAATGACAACATCAAGAGATAAATTAGAATTTTTAAATAAAAGGCGCTTTGCAGAATAGTTAAGGAGAAGCCCCGTTTTGAAAATTTCATCATAATGTAATCCGAATTTCAGGAAATGTCGGGCATTATCCTCAGTGACATATAATTTGAGATAATTAGCATCATTTTCTGATACAATATCGTAATTAATAAATTTATAATTATTGGTAGCAACAAGCTTGTCGATCCTCTTATTAATACTTCCATAAGTCTGCATAGAAGGAAGGCGTAGACCCATCTTTCCGAGAACGTAGTTTTTACCGTAAATTCTGCCTCCTTCTATCGAA
The DNA here is from genome assembly GCF_977014045.1 of Chryseobacterium lineare. Lineage (NCBI taxonomy): Bacteria > Pseudomonadati > Bacteroidota > Flavobacteriia > Flavobacteriales > Weeksellaceae > Chryseobacterium > Chryseobacterium lineare. The sequence goes on from NZ_CDRNIQ010000001.1 coordinate 3,271,245, forward strand.
AGGCTGTCTATCTTATAGACATTTGAATATATTGGATTTATACGCTGTCTGAGACGGTCGAATGGTCGTTTGGGAAGCTCATCCAATATCTGTGAATATTTAAGACCTTCTGCATACCCGCTGTCAAGAATTTTTTTCTTTTCATCGTAGCTTGTTGCAGTCATCCCTTTTAAATCGGGCTTTATATTAATATCGGTGTATTTATACTGTCTTCTGGTGTCTTTTTTAATCCCAAAATCAATCACCTGATTCAGGATAGAGATGATGTTTCCCAAATCTTCACGTTTAGATAGATCCTGGTTAAGGTCAACTCCGATTACAATGTCGATTCCCTTATCTTTTAATGGTTTTGAAGGATAATTGACGGTCATTGCACCATCTATATAAATACTGTCGCCAATTTTTACAGGATCCATTAATGAAGGAAAAGCTGAACTTGCCATTATAGACTGCACAAGATCTCCTTTTTCAAAAATTTCCATATTTCCACTTTCCAGATTGGTCGCTACACACATGAAAGGAATAGGCAGTTTTGAAAAGTCATTAATATTAGAAACATTTTTAAAAAGCTCTTTTAATAGATAAACGTTCTTTTGTCCTGTACTTATGGAAGAGGGGAGTGAAATTTTTCCATCTTTTAAAGGAATGGAAAGCAGATATTTGTCGACAGATTTATTAAAGAAAGTGGTTTCCTGTCTCGTAGCCTTAGGATCCATGATTAATGAATAAAAATCTGTATCCATGACGATTTTTTCGATCTCTTTACCGGAATATCCTGAAGCATACAAACCTCCTACGATGGCTCCCATGCTTGTTCCTGCGATATAATCTACCTTTACTCCTAACGAATCCAGCACTTTAAGTACACCGACATGAGAAAATCCTTTAGCTCCGCCACCGGCAAGTGATAATCCTATTTTTGGATTTTTCGGAATTACCAGATTTTTCTTTACCTGTGATTGTATCAAAAACAGATGAAATACCAATAAAAGGATCAGGAATTTTCTCATTTGTTAATCTTTTACATAAATCCGTTTCACCCGCGGTGAAATGGAGGTTAATACTTCGTATGTGATGGTTTTGCAGTAATCTGCAAATTCTTTTAATGTTGGCTTTGCGTTGAATACAGTTACCGTATCACCTTCTTTTACATTTGAAATTTCATCTACATTAATCATCATCATATCCATACATATATTTCCAACAATAGGTGCAAGGGTTTTATGTATTCCTACGTTTCCAACCTTATTTCCGATCAGTCTGGGGATACCATCGGCATATCCTACAGGAATTGTAGCAATTTTTGTGGGATGATCAGTTTTGAATTTTCTGCTATAGCCTACTGATTCTCCGTTTTCTACTATAGATATTTGGGAGATGACTGTTTTAAAACTAACTACAGAACGCAGCTGTTTTTGTATTTCACTATTCGGTGATTCTCCTAGCATTCCGATCCCGATTCTTACCATATCATACTGGTGATTCGTATAACTTGTGATTCCGGATGAGTTCAGGATATGACGGATAGGAGTGTAACCTAAATTTTCTATCAGATAATTTGAATTCTTATCAAAAATTTCAAGTTGTTGTAAGGTAAATTCTTTTTCTGAAGGAACATCGGAAGAAGAAAGATGACTGAAAATACTCTGAACTTTCAGGTTTTTATGATGTAAAGTCTGGCTTAGTTCTTTGAGTTCAAAATCTTTAAAACCAAGACGATGCATTCCGGTTTCCAGTTTGATATGGATCGGATATTTTTTATCATAACCTGATTTTTGTACAGCCTGATAAAATAGTTCCAGTACCCTGAAACTGTAAATTTCCGGTTCAAGATTATAGGCAATGATAGTTTCATAGCTGTGCTGTTCCGGATTCATAACTACGATTGGCACTGTAATACCTTTCTTGCGAAGCTCAACACCTTCGTCAGCAAAAGCAACGCCCAGATAATCAATATGATGATGTTGTAAAAATTCTGAAACTTCATAACTTCCCAGACCATAAGCATTTGCCTTGACCATGGCCATCATTTTAGTTGTTGGTTTCAGTAAAGATTTATGAAAGTTAATATTGTGAAGAATTGCATTAAGATTAATTTCAAGTACCGTATCATGTTTTCTCAGTTCAAGAATATCTTTAAGCTTTTCAATCTCAAATTTTCTCGCACCTTTCAATAATATAATCTGATTTTCAATTTCTGTAAGATGTTTACTGTCAATTAATTCCTGAGTATTAATGAAAGTGAAAGTTTTAGATTTAAATAATTCACTATATTTTGATATTAAATGGCCGATCAGAAATACAAAATCAAATTTCTGCTCATTTACAAGTTCCGAAACTTCATGATAAAGCTCTTCTGAATTCGAATTTACTCCCAGAATATCCGTAAGAACAAGGGATTTTTTAGGCTTATTATATTCATTTAAAAATTGTAAAGCTGTTTTTAAAGAATCCAAATCAAGGTTAAAAGAATCATTAATGATAATATTATTTTTAATTCCTTCAATAGCTTCAAGCCTCATTTCAACCGCCTTTAATGCATTGATTTTTTCGACAATCTTTTCGTTTTCGAGTCCTAGTTCCTTTAAAACGGTTAGAAGGGCTAAAGCATTTGTTAAAGTTGCTTCATCTCTCTGATTAACAGGAAAAGAAATTTCTTCACCGAAATATTGAACAACAACATTTTCTTCTTTTGAAATATTACTTTTAAAATAAACCTGATTATCTTGTTTAAAACCGTAAGAAATTAATTTTTTACTTGAATATAAAACCTTTATTTTTTTGTCAACCAATATATTATCTCCATTGTAAATGATGACTTCAGAATCTTTGAAAAGCTTAATTTTTTCATCAATCAACTCTTCTTCTGATTTGAAATTGGCAAGATGTGCAGTTCCGATATGAGTCAGTAAACCAATTTGCGGATGGAAAATATTTTCCAGTCTTTCCATTTCATCAGGCTTTGAAATTCCTACTTCAAAAATTCCCAACTCATGAGACTTATTAATTTGAAGCAAAGATAGTGGAAGACCAATCTGAGAATTAAAACTTTTAGGGCTTTTTACGGTTGAAAATTCATTCCAAAGACATTGATAGAGCCATTCTTTTAAAATAGTTTTACCATTACTTCCTGTAATTCCGATTGATTTTATATGAGAATTTTCAAAGTGATATCGGGCAAGTCTCTGTAGAAATTCCACAGAATCATCAACAATAATCCATGTAATATTTTCGTATTGAGCATCATAATGTTCACAAATGATCACCTCAATTCCCCGGTCAATGACGGCTTCAATAAACTTTTCTCCTGAATTTTTCTGGGTATTGATGGCGACAAATGCAGTATTTTTGGTAGAATAAATAATCCTGCTGTCAAACGCTATATTTTTGATTATCTGGTTTTTATCTCCAATAACTTTAGCGCCGGTGATTTTTGCGATATCTTCTGCGTTGTAATTCATTTATAAATCGTCTATTATGAATTTTTTGTCTTCATCCTGATAATTATTATACAATCGTAATATTTTCAGATGTTCTGATTCTAATCCGTAGATCAGAGTTGTTTGTTCCGCAATTAAGAGTTTATTGTAATCAGGAAATTTTTCAAGCTTCTGAAAAATTACTTTTTTATCAATGATTAATCCTAATTTATGATTAAGGATATTTATAAAATTCTGATATTCTTTATAGGTAAATCTGTTTCCTATATAATCTTCAATCTGTTCCAAATCCTGAAGAGCAAATCTAGACCACCTTATTTCCATATTTTTTCAGAAATCGTTCTTCAGAAATTTTCATAACATCTTCATGAGAATGATAAATCCCATTTTTAAAGTCATTTTCAGCATCTTCTAATGATTGTAAAAAAGAATTTTCAGGTTCAATAATCTCTGCAATTCTCAGTAATTCTTCCGGAAGAAACTTTTTCTCTTTCATCTTCCGGAAAAAAGTAGGCTCGGAAATACCGCTCTTTTCTATGATATATTTCAGCTTGAAAGGTGAATTTTTCAAGATCTCATCAATCGAATTGCTTATTTTTATATAATTTTTAATTTCTAATATCATTTTCTGATAGTTTTTACTATTATATTTTGAGTAAAATTACTAATAATTTTGATATTAAATTATTTTTTATTTAAAACTTCATCCACAAAAACCTTTCGGCTCACAGCATCATAAGATTCTGTTTCTCCGAGTTCTACGAGATCTTTTCCCTCGGAAGTTCTCATCGAATAATTAGCCAGATTTCCTGTTCTTCTACAGATGGCGTGTACCTTGGTTACATATTCTGCAGTTGCCATGAGATTCGGCATCGGCCCGAAAGGCCTTCCTAAAAAGTCCATATCCAAACCGGCAATTACAACCCGGATTCCGCTGTTGGCTAATTGGTTCGCTACATCTACAATGCCTTCATCGAAAAATTGTGCTTCATCAATTCCCACCACATCACAATAGGAAGCCAATAAAAGTATTTCATTGGGATTTTCTACCGGCGTACTTCGGATTTTATTCTGATTATGAGAAATCACATCTTCCTCAGAATATCGTGTATCCAGTTTTGGTTTGAAAATTTCCACATTCTGCCCCGCCATTTCTGCCCTCCTCAGCCTTCTGATCAACTCTTCGGTTTTACCGGAAAACATCGAGCCACAAATAACTTCCATCCAACCGCTTTGTTTGGAATGATTAATTGTATTTTCTAAAAACATTTGTTAAATTAGCCGTATATTTTTAACATCAAAAGTAAGCAATTTTTTAACAAGATTCTTATATGCAAAACATCCAAGATTTAAAGGAAAAGATTTTTTTTGAATCCAAGAATATGATCGCTATTCTGGATAAAATAAGCAATGTAGACGAGTTACTTTCCAAGCAGGATCTTGTGGATGAGCTTGCCAACAGGATCTCGTTTTTACGCTTGCTTGAAAAAAATATAGAGTATTTCGGAACTGAAAATTTTTCGCCATCTCAAGAAAATCAGGAAAAAATTTCCTCTATTCAGTATAATGAATCAGAAAATATAATAGAGGAAGAAGAAGTTATTTTCAATAACAGGCTCAACGAGATCGGGGAAAATGAAAAATACCCTTCATCTGATCAGGTAACTGAAGAAGAAGCAATCTTCAATAATCAGCTGAATGAAATTGTGGAAGGTGAGCTTCACGAAACATTAGTTAATTTTGTTGAAGAAAATCCTGAACCAGAAATTTCTGACAATGAAAATTTTGCTGCTGTTGAAAAAACTGAAGATGTATTCACTGAGCAAATGGAAGAAATTGATGAAAATGAAATTTCTAATGAATCAGATGATATCTTAAATTTTGTAGATGAAGAAAGAATTTTAGCCAATTCAGAACCTGAAAATGATGACGATATCGATGAGGATATGTTCAGCAACGAACATACTGAAGAAGAGGCTATTTTTAATAATCAACTAAACGAAATCGATGAATTTGAGAACGAAGTTTCTGATGATCAGGCAGATTTAAATGATATCGAAGAACAGGAAAATATTCGTCATCATTTTGAGACTGAAGTGAAAAGCGAAAACAGTCCGGAGATCACAGAAAGAATTCCCAGTATTTTTGATACGGAAACTTTAGAAGAAGAACTATTAATTGAGGAAACTGAAGATCATTTTACGGTTACCGGAATGACGGTTGAAAACGGAGAAATGCCTACTGATACATCGAATGTGGAAAGTATTTTAACGGAAATCAAGCATGAAGCGGCAGCCGAGGAAATACAGGAGCAGACCGTTCTTGCTGAAATCAACGACAGACGCAAAATCGTTGATATCGACAGACCTGTTCCGGAAAAAGAAAAAGATAAACCGGCATCTGATGAAAGTTTTGAGAATCTTGATGCTTATCATCACGAGAAAAAGATAAAATTAGCCCATATCAAAGGCTTAAAAGCTGTTCAGTCACTTTTTGACGATGATCATCTGGAAAGAGATGTACCGGTAGAAAAAGCAGTGGAGAAAAAAGAAGATAAAGGCGGCATTTTAAAAACCAACATACCGACCGACTTTATGGAAGCAGAAAAGAAAAAACCGGAATTTAAGCTGGATTTGAATGATCGTATTGCTTTCACAAAAACACTTTTCGGCGGAAGTCAGTCTGAACTTAATGAAACGGTAAATAATCTCAACAGTTTCAGAACATTAGAAGAGGCAAAAGAGTACCTGAGCGATCTTTATTATTCTAAAAAATGGAATAAAGTGGATGAATATGCCCAAAGACTCTGGATATTGGTAGAAAACAAATTTTTATAACTTAATTTTGAGCGGAATTCTATATTTTGTTCCCACACCGATCGGGAACCTTGAAGATATGACCTACAGAGCGGTAAATGTGCTGAAAGAGGTAGATTACATACTGTGTGAAGATACAAGAACTTCCGGAATTCTTCTGAAGCATTTCGAGATTTCCAAGCCGTTAAAATCTTATCATCTCCATAATGAACATCAGGCAACGGAAAAAGTAATTACTGATCTTAAAAGCGGACAGAATATTGCTATTATTACCGATGCCGGAACTCCGGGAATTTCGGATCCTGGTTATCTTCTTGCAAAAGCAGGTGCCGATCATCAGATTGATATGATCTGCCTACCGGGAGCAACCGCATTTGTTCCGGCTTTAGTAGTTTCCGGCTTACCGAATAACGAATTTCTTTTCGCAGGATTTCTTCCCCAAAAAAAAGGGAGACAAACTAAGCTGAAGCAGCTTGCCGAAGAGAAAAAAACCATCGTTATCTACGAAAGTCCACATAAAATCAACACAACATTAGAACAGATCAAAGAATTTTTCGGGGAAGAAACTAAAATCAGTCTCAGTCGCGAAATTTCAAAAAAATTCGAAGAAACAAAGCGCGGAACAATTCTTGAACTCATTGAATTTTCAAAAAGCAAAACCTTAAAAGGTGAGATCGTACTCATCGTAAATAATTCCATTTAATTGAAAAAATTAATTTTCGTACTGTTTTCGTCGGTTTGCCTCGGACAGACGGATCAGTATAAACAGATACTTTTAACTAAAAAGCTGGGCAAAGAAATACGTTCTTATTCAAAAGGTTACGGAATGCTCACTGATGTCAAAACCGGGAAAGCCGGAATTGTAGATTCTTTAGGGACTATTACTTTTAATTCTTCTTTTAAAAGCGAAATTTCACGGATCTGGAAAGATCGGTTTATTCTTAAAGTCAAATCCGGAAATTCAAACGGAAAAACCGCAGTCATTGATGAAACAGGGAAAGAACTCATTCCTCTGGATAATTTCAGATTCAGGACATGGGAAAATAAAGACCGCCTGATCTATACAAAACAGGGAAAAGAATGTGTATATGACTTTAACGGGAAGCAGATTATTCCTTTTTCAGATAAAATAGAATTTGGGAGTGAGAACAGATTTTTTGTTAAAAAGAACGGAGTCTGGCTGATTTATGATTTTGACGGAAAACAGGTTTCAGACAGGGAATTTACGACTGATCTCCGCTTTTACAAAGGGAGAACTTATATCGTAACCGGTGACAAATCAGGTGAAATTATTGACAATAATGGCAAAACTTTAACGACCATTTCCAATCATAACGTCGATAATATCAATGCGTTTCCATTTCTCGTGACACTCGATACCGCAAAAAATACCTACGGAATTATTAATGACAAAGAAAGTGTAATTGCTGATGAAATCTATGATCAGGCTTTTGTGGGCCGGGAATATATTTATCTCACAAAAGATGACAAAGTAAGTATTTTTTCAAAGAAAGAAGGGAAAGTATATGATCTTGATTATCATTATGTAAATCCGCTCTTTAATGGTTTGTTTAAAACATCACAGGATCAGAACAATCCCAAAGCAGCAGTGGTGCGCTTATCAGGTGAAGTTGTTTTTCCGAAAGAATACGACAGGATAGAAGGGCTAAGCATGCATGGAGAAAAGTATCTGTATTTGCGAAAAAACGATGACGAACAGATTTTAGATAAAAATTTGAAAAGTATTTTAAAAGACGATTACGAGATTGAAAAAATATTTCCCAATACTCTTATCTTAAGCAAAGAAGATCTTTACTACAAATTCTCCCCTAAAGACGGGCAATATGTGGAATTGAAAGGTTTCAAAGAAATTAAACCTTTTGAAATGTATCCCATGCTTGTTGGCAAAAACATCGACAACTTCTACGGAATATTGGATGAAGAGGGAAAAGAAGTCGTTCCGTTCATCTATGATGACATTATTACTTTTCCCGGAGCCAATGAATTTGTCATTAAAAAAGATAATAAATTCGGGGTTAGCAACCATCAAAATGAACCTTTAGCGGAAGTTGTTTTTGATAAATTTATACAGGATAAAAAAGGAATAAAGCTCATCAGGGGAAAAGAAACGCAGTATATCTATTTTACTGAGCAGAAAGACCGTAATTTTATGGATTAGAAAATTGGCTGATTAAAAGGCATAAAATTTTGCTAAAACTATGATTTAAAATGCAATGAATAACATTTTGTAATATCTTTGCGCACTGTTTTATTTCTGTAAAATTAAATAATGTATATTAGTCAACTTTCAAAAGACTAGTAAGTTATAAAGAAAATAATTGTCATAAATATGAAACTATTAGAAGGAAAAGTAGCGCTAATAACGGGAGCTACAAGAGGAATCGGAAAAGGTATTGCTGAAATGTACGCTCAGCAGGGTGCAAAAATTGCTTTCACTTACGCCGGATCCGTTGACAAAGCTAAGGAATTAGAAGCCACTTTAAGTTCTGTAACTCAAATTAAAGGCTATCAGTCTGACGCATCAGATTTCGATGCGGCTCAGACATTGGTAGACGAAGTAATCAAAGAATTCGGAAAAATTGATATTCTCATCAACAATGCGGGAATCACCAGAGACAACCTGCTTCTGAGAATGTCGAAAGAAGACTGGGATAAAGTAATCAACGTAAACCTGGATTCTGTATTCAACCTTACTAAAGCGGTAATCAAACCAATGATGAAAGCTAGAGAAGGATCTATCATCAATATGACTTCAGTAGTAGGAATCAGCGGAAATGCAGGGCAGGCCAATTATGCAGCCTCAAAAGCAGGAGTTATTGGTTTTACAAAGTCTGTAGCCCTTGAATTAGGTTCAAGAAATATCCGTTGCAACGCCATCGCTCCGGGATTCATCCAGACTGAAATGACAGACGCCCTTGATGACAAGGCAAAAGAAAAATGGAATGAGGCCATTCCTATGAAAAGACTGGGGCAGACAAGAGATATTGCCAATGCCTGCGTATTCTTAGGAAGTGAAATGGCTTCTTATGTTACAGGCCAGACCCTTAACGTTGATGGAGGTTTATTAACTTAAAATACCATTAAATAAAACTAACAAAATCCGCCTGATATGGGCGGATTTTGTTGTTTATGTAACTAAGTTCCATACTTTAATTTGGTTCTTTGGTCTTAAGAAAAAGAACACTTATAAAAAGAATTTATATAGAAATCAATCTTTAAAAACCTGATTTTCCTGCTCCTGAACCCTGATAAAAGTCGTCCTTTTAGAAAGTTCTTTCAAAGTAGAAGCGCCCACATACGTACAGGTAGACCGTACACCACCCAAAATATCCTTTACCGTTTCGGAAACCGGACCTTTGTAAGTAACCTTTACGGTTTTTCCTTCAGAGGCTCTGTATTCCGCAACACCTCCGGAATGCTTTTCCATAGCTGTTTTTGAACTCATTCCATAAAAAAGACGGTATTTCTTGCCGTTTTCCTCCACAATTTCACCGCCGCTCTCATCGTGTCCGGCAAACATTCCCCCCAGCATCACAAAGTCGGCGCCACCACCAAAAGCTTTCGCCACATCTCCCGGAACTTTACAGCCGCCATCTGCAATGATATGACCTTTCAATCCGTGCGCAGCGTCTGCACATTCAATAATGGCTGAAAGTTGGGGATATCCTACACCTGTTTTTATGCGGGTCGTACAAACGGAACCCGGACCGATGCCTACTTTAATGATATCTGCTCCCACGAGAAGAAGCTCTTCCACCATTTCTCCCGTCACTACATTTCCGGCAATAATGATTTTATCAGGGAAATTGGTCCTTGCTTTCTTCACAAATTGCACAAAATGTTCTGAATACCCATTGGCTACATCAATACAGAGAAACTCTATTTTCGGGTGCTTTTCAAGAATGGTTCTTATTTTTTCTTCATCTGATTTCCCGGTGCCGGTGCTTAAGGCAATATACTGATAAATACTTTCAGGCTGTGAATCCAGAAACTGAGACCATTCTTCGGTCGTGTAATGCTTGTGAATGGCTGTGATGATCTTTTCTTTGGCAAGTTCTACGGCCATCTCAAAAGTACCTACCGTATCCATATTGGCGGCAATGACCGGTATGCCGCTCCATTTTTTCTGGGTATGTCTGAAGGTAAATTCTCTTTCCAGATCAACTTCCGAACGGGATTTTAAAGTAGAACGTTTCGGACGGAACATTACATCTTTAAAACCTAATTTTATATCATTTTCTATTCTCATAATTTGGATATTATTGAATAAAAATAAGGAAAAAGATTGATTGTAAATCTCAAAATTACCCCTATTTTACCATAAGTACTTTATAACATAGCGTAGGATTTGCTCCTTCGGAGCAATATCTGTGTAGATCAATATCGCATCTTGTACCGGAACTCCATAGGAGTTCTATCTTATCATAGCACACCTACGGCGTGCTTGCGATATTGTATTGTTTTTCTGCTACACAGCTATTGCTCCTCTGGAGCATAAAAATTATTTTTGTCCATTTCTGATAGAAAAAAGAGGCTGCCCAACTTTTAGGACGAGGCAAAAAGGCTCGTTGATGAACCTCAAAGATTGAAAAACGAAGCATAAAGGGTGGATGTTGATGCAAAAAGGCTCGTTGATGAACCTAAAAGGTTGAAAAACCAAGCAAAAAGGGTGGATGACGAAGCAAAAAGGCTCAACGTTGAACCTAAAAGGCTCGATTTCCATGCAAAAAGGCTCAACATTGAATCTAAAAGACTGGATTTTCAGGCAAAAAAGCTCGTTTACGAAGTATTAAGGGATGATCAGTACCCTATTTTAGGATCAGTCAGAGCATTCAGATAGGAAAAATAAGCAGAACTCCTGTAAATGATTTTAAAAAGCAATACATTTGAAGCGATGGATTTCCCCGTAACCTTTCATATTTTCGGTAAAGACATTTTACTGCATCCAATCACAGAGTCTCTGGGGATTTTTGTAGGGATGCGCTATTATACTTTTTTAAAAAGAAACGATAAAGAAAAGTTCAGCAATGTAAACTCTTTACTGGTACTTATTGCGGCTACGTTGGGAGCTTTAATCGGTTCGCACACGATCGGATCCCTGGAAAGACCTGATGACTTAATGAAAGCGCCTGATATATGGGCTTACATCTGGCTGAACAATACCATTGTCGGCGGGCTTGCAGGAGGGTTGATAGGCGTCGAAACCATGAAGAAAATTATCGGTAAAAAGGAAAGTACAGGTGACAGAATGGTTTATCCTTTACTTGTGGCCATGTTTATCGGCAGAATCGGATGTTTTTTCACCGGAGTGTATGAAGAAACCTATGGGCTGCCTACCGATTCAATTTTTGGGATGAATTTGGGAGATCATGTTCCTCGACATCCGGTAGCTTTATACGAGATGGTATTTTTGGCAGTATTATTTATATTTTTAAAATATTTTCAGAAAAACTTCAGCTACAGATCCGGCGTTTTATTCCAGATTTTTATGCTTCTTTATTTTACTTTCCGCTTTTTTCTTGATTTTATTAAACCTAAATACAATATCATTTTTGGGTTAAGTACCATCCAGCTGGTGTGTGTTTTCGTTATCATTTATTATATTTATCTATTAAAAAAGAACAGGTATGAAATTATTAGAAGTAGGTAATTTAGGAGGGCAGTTAGCAGGATTTGGATTGCTGTTCCTCATTGGAGGAATTATAATCATCGCGATTTCTGCGATTACTATTCTTATCTTAGGGATTATGTCTGCTTCCAACCCCGGAAAGAAATATAATTTCAAAGCGCCTTTAATAGGAATTCTTATCGGAATACTGACCTTTATAGCGGGCGGGTGCATCTGTGGTTTTAATTTATAAAAGAGTATCATGCCAGTAAGAAACTATACGTATTACGATTATACCATAAGCCTTTGCCCGGAATGCCTGAAAAGAGTGGGCGCAAAGATTATTATTGAAGACGAAGCGGTTTTCATGACGAAAAGATGTCCCGATCATGGATTTTTCAAAACGAAAATTGCTTCTGATGTACAGTATTATAAAAATATCAGAAACTATAATAAAGCTTCGGAAATGCCTGTCCATTTCGGAACGGATGTAGAATACGGATGTCCTTATGACTGCGGTTTATGCGTCGACCATGAGCAACATAGCTGCCTCTCCATTGTGGAAGTTACCGACCGTTGCAATCTCACCTGTCCGACCTGCTATGCAATGTCTTCCCCACATTATGGAAGTCACAGAAGCCTTGAGGAAATAGAATCGATGTTTGATACCATCGTTAGAAATGAAGGCGAGCCGGATGTCGTGCAGATCAGTGGAGGAGAACCTACGATACATCCCGAGTTCTTTAAGATCATGGATATTGCCAAGTCGAAGCCGATCAAGCATTTAATGTTGAATACCAATGGCGTACGGATTGCTAATGACCCAGGTTTTGCAGAAAGGCTGGCGACTTACGCTCCGGAATTTGAGATTTATCTTCAGTTTGATTCCTTTAAACCGGAAGTTCTTGAGGATTTCAGAGGAAAAGACCTCACGGATATCAGGATGAAAGCCCTGGAGAAATTAAATGCTTTGAATCTTTCTACAACGCTCGTTATTGTGCTTCAAAAAGGAAAAAACATTGACGAGATCGGAAAGATTATTGATTTTGCTTTAAAGCAGAAATGTGTCCGCGGAATTACTTTTCAGCCTGTCGAAATTGCAGGAAGAAACCGTGAAGATTCTGCGTATGAAAAGATAACACTGACCGAAGTAAGGCAGGAAATCCTGAACCAGTTTCCGCTTCTCAATTCAGATGATATTATTCCGGTTCCGTGTAATCCGGATGCTCTGGCGATGGGATACATTCTGAAACTTGAAGGTGAAACGATTCCTTTAACAAGATATATTAATCCCGCTGATCTCCTGAATAATGAAACGAGAAACACCATTGTATATGAGCAGGATACCGGGCTACAGATGCAGCTTCTGGATATTTTCAGCACCGGAATCTCGGTGGATAAAGTGAAACCGAAGGTAAACCAGCTGCTGTGCTGTCTTCCTGAAGTTTCGGCCCCGAACCTCGATTATGATAATCTTTTCAGGATCATCATTATGAATTTTATGGATGCGCACGATTTTGATGTTCGCGCCGTAAAGAAATCCTGTGTGCACATTGTAAATAAAGATTTAAAACTGATTCCTTTTGAGACGATGAATCTTTTCTACAGGGATGATAAGAGTAAGTATCTGGAAGAATTGAGAAGAGAGGATAGAGTTTTATTCTAATGTTCTTTTGATTTCCTATAAATTTTCACGGATGCTTAGTGATTTTTTGTTCACTAATAACGACATAGGAAAATGGAGCGTTAAGAAAATTAATTCTGTGAACGTTAAAAAAATTCTACTGTTTGAGTGCGACACAGATTTTGAGTCGAAGAACAAAATGTTCAATTCGCGCGAGTTTTAGAATTTTTAGAGAACAGAAATAATTTTTAGCGAAAGTTTCCAAGTCTTGAATTTTTCGTTCTTTTGTTTCAAGACAAGAGAACAATAAATAAGGCGTAAACAATTTTACGCCTCAATATTTTAAATTAATCAAACTTCATTACCTCACTCAACGTATTCATATACTCATATGCCGTAAGGTCGAATTTCACGGGAACAATCGAGATATAGCCATTCGCTAAAGCCGTTTCATCGGCATCTTCAGATTCATCCATATTGTTGAAGTATCCGGTAAGCCAATAGTATTTTTTACCGTGAGGATTTACCCTTTCGTCAAAACTTTCTTCCCATTTGGCGTTGGCCTGTTTGCAGACTTTTACGCCTTTGATTTCTTCTTTCAAAAGTTTGGGAATGTTTACATTTAAAACAACACCTTTAGGCATTGGGTTTTCCAGTGTTTTCTTTACAATATTCTGAATGTATTCTTTTGCCTGAGTAAAATCTGCTTCCCAGCTGAAATCCAGTAAAGAGAAACCGATGGCCGGAAGGTTTTCTACACCGGCTTCCACTGCTGCAGACATCGTCCCGGAATAGATCACATTAATGGAAGAATTTGCCCCGTGATTAATTCCTGAAACAACAATATCCGGTCTTCTCGGTAATATTTTATCAAGAGCCATTTTTACACAGTCAACCGGCGTTCCGCTACAGGAAAAATCTCTTTGCGGACCGTCAAGGTGTACTTCTTCGTAACTTAAGGTAGAATTGATGGTAATGGCGTGGCCTTTACCGCTTTGGGGAGAGTTGGGTGCTACCACCACTACTTCTCCAATTTCGTTCATAAAACTAACAAGATTTCTGATACCAGGTGCTGTAATTCCGTCGTCATTAGTAACCAGAATAAGTGGTTTTTCCATATTAAAATTTAATTTTAACAAAAATACTTAAAACTATCTGATATTTGTAAAGAAGGTATTAAATTTGATAATTTGTAACAGTAATTTAAAAATTACTACTCATTAAAATACTTTTTTTAAAATTAATTAAAAATACATTACAGATTTATGTGGAAAAATTTTAAGCTGAATAAATTTTTACTCCTCATTCCATTAACAAGTCTAATGTTTTGTTTCAACTCGCCTAAAAATGATGATGAAAAGATGCAGACGATAATGGTGAGCGTTAAAAATACACTTTCTTACTTGCATTACAGCCCGAAACCCATTAATGATGCTTATTCTAAAGATGTTTACAAGCATTATTTTGAATTGGTAGATCCGGGCAAAAGATACTTCCTGCAGGCAGATATGGATGAATTTGCAAAGCACGAAACCAAACTTGATGATTATATCAATCAGGGAGATCTTACCTTCTACAAACTCACGGTAGACAGATTGTATCAGAGAGCAGACGAAATCGATAAAATGACTCAGGATATTTTCAGTAAACCGATTAATCTTAAAGAAGACGAATCTTTGATTCTTGAGCCTAAACTGAAAAAAGCACCCGTAAGCAAACAGGAATTATATAATGAATGGAAAAAATTCATCAAATACAATATTCTTCAGGAAATTGAGTCGATGAACAGTAAAGAAGAGGCTCAGAAGGAAAAGAAAGATTCTGTTCAGAAATATAATCTTAAAGATACTATTAAATACCAGCCTATTGCGCCGGATCAGAAGATCAAAAAGGCAACAGATGAGGTGAAAGATCTTGTGAAAGAAACATTTACAAGATTTAAGAAGAGAAAAAAAATGGATTGGTTTACCGTGTATATGAATGCGTACACTGAAGTTTTTGATCCTCACACCAACTATTATTCACCAAAAGATAAAGAAGACTTTGATACCAACTTTACAGGGAAAGTCATCGGAATCGGAGCCATCATTCAGGAGAAGAAAGGAAACCTTTATCTGGGGGCTTTAACGATCGGAGCACCCGCGTGGAAATCCAAACAGCTTTCCGAAGGAGATAAAATTTTAAAAGTAAAATCCAAACCTAAGGAAGATGCCGTAAACGTAGTAGGAATGCTTTCTGACGAAGCAGTACGCCTGATAAGAGGTGAAAAAGGAACACCGGTAACTTTAACTGTTCAGAAAAAGGACGGATCCATAAAAGACGTTACCATGATCCGTGAAGAGGTTGCCATTGAAGATACTTTTGCAAGAAGTATTGTGATGAATTCACAAAACGGGAAAAAATACGGGTTTATTAATTTACCAAGCTTTAACGCAGATTTTGAGAATCCGAACGGAAGAAATGCTTCTGATGATATTAAAAATGAAATACTTAAGCTTAAACAACAGAATATAGAAGGAATTGTTCTTGATCTGAGAAATAATGGTGGAGGATCATTAACGGAGGTTGGTGATATTATGGGACTTTTCATGCAGGCAGGGCCTTACGTTCAGGTAAAAGACGGAAACGGAAAAATTCAGACCTTAAAGAATAAAAATGAAACACCTGTATGGACTGGTCCGTTGGTGATCATGCAAAACGAGCTTTCTGCTTCAGCATCAGAAATTTTGGCGGGTGTAATGCAGGATTACGGAAGAGCAATGATCATCGGATCGCCGCAATCTTTCGGGAAAGGAACAGTACAGACTTTTGTAGATTTAAACAGATTTTTAAATACCGAAGATGATTTTGGCTCTTTAAAACTGACGATCCAAAAGTTCTACAGAATCACCGGTGAGTCTACGCAGAGAAAGGGAATTGTTTCAGATATTCAGATGAAAGATTTCTTTACTTATGCTGAAATAGGCGAAAGATATGATGATTATGCATTGGCTTGGGATAAAATTCCGGCAACGAGCTTCCAGAAGCTCAATTATTTCAATATCCAGGCTTTAGAAAAAGCAAGTAATGACAGAATGGCTAAAAATGCAAAATACCAGTTGCTTTTGGAATCTGCACAATGGAGAGAACAACTGGATAAAGAAGAAACAATCACGCTTAATATTGATAAGTTTAATGAACTTACAAAACAGAGAAAAGCGCAGATTGAAAAATTCAAATCATTAACCAAATTTGAAAACGGACTTCAGTTCTCCATGTATCCGAACGAAATCGAAAGAGAAAAGAAAGACGAAGCTTTCAAGAAGAAATCTGAAATCTGGATCAAAAATCTTAAAAAAGACCTTTACCTTCAGGAAGCAATGAATATCATTGCAGACATGAGTGTAAAATCCTAATTTAGAAAAATATAGGTATAAAAAACCGTTGCCCGAGATTCTCAAGCAACGGTTTTTTTAATGGATGAAAATCAGACTATTTAATTTCCACACATCCTACTCTTCCTCCTGCATTTCCGGTTGGCTGAGTATGGAAATCATCAGCCGCAGCATGTACAATCAGTCCTTTGCCCAAAATATTTTTAGATTCGTCAGTACATCCCAGGCACCATTTATTGGTTTTAAATGTAAGAGTGGCATTTCCGGTCTGGTCGGCAACAAGATTTCCGATATCACCCATATGGAAGTGTTCTGCGCCCCACTTTCCGTGATCGTCTTTTGCCGGATTCCAGTGACCTCCTGTAGAAGTTCCGTCAGCTGCTGAACAATCGCCTTTTTCATGAATGTGTACAGCATGAATTCCTGGCGTAAGGTTGGTTACATCAAGTTTCATAATAACTTCGTCACCTTTCTGAGTAAATTTCGCCGTTCCTCCGGTCTGCGTGTTACTTTTAGACATGACCTGATAGGTTTTTGTTGTTCCGCAAGAAACAACCAGCAAAGCACCGGCCGCGATTAATGATAATGTTTTAGCTTTCATTTTTGAATGATTTAAGTGATTTCAATATAAAATTAAAAAAACATTTACTCAAAAGCCGTATGATTTCCGATTCTTTTCTGGAATAACGATAAATGGCAAATATTTTTCGTCTAAAGATAATATTTCAGCATTTGATTGCTATTTCTGAAACGATTCAGAATTCAAATTCTACGACTCAGCAACAAAAATTTATAGGAGATAAAATTTCATCCTACTTTTGAATCGAAATTAAAAGCTATGAAAACAAAACTATTATTTCTCGTCTTATTTTTATGTGCTGCTTTAAGTTTTGCACAGACAAAAATTTCAGGAAAAGTAAGCTATAAAAATAAAGGAGTAGGAGAGGTAAATGTAACACTAAAAGATACTTATGACGGTGCAACAACGGATGCCAACGGAAATTTCTCTTTCGAAACTTCAGAAAAGGGAAATCATGTTCTTGTTTTTACCCATCCGAAATACATTGATGTTGAAAAACAAATTGTCATTGAAAATCAGGAAATTACAGTCAATGCGGAATTAAAGGAACAGATCAGTGAAATTGATGCCGTTGTTGTATCTGCGGGATCTATCGAAGCAAGCGACCGAAAAAGAGCGACCACATTGCTGACGCCGATTGATATTTATACCACGGCTGGTGCTGACGGACAGATTTCTTCGGCGTTAACCTATCTTCCGGGAGTTCAGAAAGTTGGCGAATCAGAAGGACTTTTCATTCGTGGCGGAACCGGGACGGAATCTAAAATTTTTATGGACGGAAGCTTAATCAACAACTATTTTTCCAACTCGGTGCCGGGAATCGCCGGGAGAGACCGTTTCAATACTTCGCTTTTTAAAGGGAATATTTTTTCAAGCGGCGGATATTCAGCCTTGTACGGTCAGGCTCTTTCCGGTGCCCTGATGCTGGAAAGCGTTGATCTCCCGGATGAAAGTTCTTATGATTTTGGGTTTTCACCCATATTTTTAAACGCGGGATTTCAAAAGCTCGGCGAAAATAAAAATTATTCTTTTGGTGCGACCTTAGGCTATTCAAATTTAAAAATGATGCAGGAAGTTTTTAATTTTAATACCAATTTTACGGAAGCTCCTCAGGGACTTAACGGCGACCTGAATTTCAGATTTAAAACAAAATCAGGAGGGTTCTTTAAATATTACGGTATGTATGATTCCAATAAAATGGGAGTGAAAACGCCGAGTCTGGAGCCGGAAGATTATGAATGGTCTTTGGTTTCATTAAATGGTAAAAACACATATCATAATTTATCTTTCAAACAAAAATTCGGCAAATATCTGCTGAACGCGGGAACTTCTTATTCTTTCAACAGATCGGATCTTGATTTTTCGACTGAAAAAAATGATATTAAGACCGGAAATACAAAACTTTTAACAGATGGAAATTATATTAATTTTAAAGCTGTTGTGGAAAGGAAAATAAATAAAATCAGTGCGTTACGAGGCGGTTTTGAACTCAACAGTACCAGCGAAAAAATGAATTTTAATGATTTTGTGGAAAAACATTACAAAGATTTGATTTCATCGGCTTTTGTGGAAACAGATTTAGGATTCAGCAATCATTTATCGGCTAAAATAGGAGTGAGAGCAGAGCATTCGTCTTATCTTGGGAAAAGCAATATTGCGCCACGTTTAGCATTGGCTTACCGTTTGGCTAAAGACTGGACAACCTCTCTAGCGTACGGACTTTTCTACCAGAATCCTGAAAGCAAATACATCAACGGACCGGCTAATCTTGATTTCCAGAAGTCGCAGCATTATATTTTTCAGGTTCAGCGAACGACAGAAGGAAGAAGTCTCAGATTTGAAGCGTTCTATAAAAAGTATGATGATTTATTAAAAGTAAAAAATATGCAATATATTGACGGACAGAATCAATATGTACAGACCGCAGACAATAATAGCGGCTACGGCTACGCAAAAGGATTGGAATTATTCTGGAGAGATAAGAAGACTTTTGACAATATTGATTACTGGATCAGCTATTCGTTTCTGGATTCTAAAAGGGATTTTATGAATTATCCGGTAAGTCTGAAACCTAATTTTGCATCTGAACATACCATTTCTGCTGTCGCAAAAAGATTTGTACCTAAATGGAAAACAGGTTTTAATCTTTCTTATACATATGCAAAAGGCCGCCCGTATTACGATATTGCAACACACGATGTAAACGGCGAGCAAAAATATTTTGTAAGAAATGAAGGAAGTTTAAGAGATTATAATGCGCTGAACTTCAGTGTGAATTATCTTCCGAATTTGGGAAAGAAAGATGCAAAAGCATTTACCGTTCTTGTATTGAGCGTGTCGAATATTTTAGGCTCAAAAAATGTCTACGGATATAATTTCTCAATGGATGGCTCAAGAAGTTCTGCTGTGGTTCCGCCGGTGAATACTTTTGTTTTCGTTGGAGCATTTATCAGCTTCGGGGTAGACAGAACACAGGATGCTATTAATAATAATCTGTAAATAAATAATTTAAAATCTATCTTTATTCAATTAAATATTAACTTAAAAAATTAGAAAAAATGAAAAAATATCTATTAACCTTTGCTTTAAGTCTGATAAGTTTAACCGCTTTTGCCCAGACTGATTATGAAAAAGTAATGTCTGAAAAAATTGCTAAGCTAGAGGCCTGTAAATCACTGGATGAATTCCAGACGCTGGCCAACGATTTTGACAGAATCGGAAAGAAAGAAACTAAACAGTGGCTGCCGTCTTATTATGCCGCTTTTGCTTACATTCAGAAAGGAAGAATGCTGATGCGGGAAGGAAAAATGACCGAACTTTCTACACAAGCCAACGCTGCGGAAAAATATATGGATCAGGCAGAGGCTATTGTCGGGAAAGATAATTCCGAGATTCATCTGCTTAAAAAAATGGCTTTTTCGCTGAAAATGATGGAAAATCCCGCAGAAAGATATATGACAGACGGAATGAAAGCCATGGAGGAGCTTAAAAAAGCAGAAAGCCTTGATCCAAACAATCCAAGGGTGGCTTTAATAAAGGCTGAGGATACGTATTTCACTCCGGAACAATACGGCGGAAGCAAAGCAAAAGGAATGGAAGAATTCAAAATTGCTTTGGAGAAATTTAAAACGTACACTCCGAAATCTAAAATTGATCCAAACTGGGGAAGGGCGGAAGCAGAATATTTTCTGAGTGGTGCCGCAAAATAAAAGAATAATGATTGATCTGAAAAACCTTCTCGTCGCAGAAGGTTTTTTTTATTCCGTTCAGTCACGAAAAATAACGGTTCGGCAAAAAATTATTTTTAATACTTTTAATATAGACTATTTTTGAACCAAGAAAATGAACAATGAAACGTAAGAATCTTATTAATCTATGCTGGATATCATTGGCAACGGCCATGTTCTTCTTTTTTGTTTTTACAGATGAGAAAACGGTGGGAAATTTTCTGCTTACTATTATTATATCTTTCATGTATTCCTTTGTTTTGAGTATTGGTAATGGCTTGATTAATGATTTTCTCAACAAAAAGTTTCCCTGGTCTGAAGCGACAACCAAGAGGGCGATTGTAAGTATAGTTTCTATTCTGATCGCCAATATTATCATGGTGTATTTCTGCAATTATATGAACTTTGTTGTTTTCCAAAAAGTGGCTACTACAGAACAGTATTTTTCTGGAAAATATAATTTTATCAATTGGTTTACCATCAATATTGCATTGCTGATTTCGGCTTTTCTCCATGCAAAAGGTTTTATGGAAGAGCTGAAAAAAACATCCAAAAAAGAAGTTGTCGAGCAGAAACTGATTGCAAAATCTGCCAATGCACAGTTTGAAAGTCTTAAAAATCAGCTGGATCCGCATTTTTTGTTTAATTCTTTAAATGTTTTAAGCTCCTTAATTGATGAAAATCCGAAACAGGCTCAGAAGTTTACTGCTTCAATGTCAAAGATTTACAGATACGTTCTGGAGCAGAAAGACAAAGAACTGGTAACTGTGGAAGATGAACTGGAATTTGCAAAAACGTATTGTGAATTATTAAAAACACGATTTGAAGACAGTGTAGGTTTTGTTTTTGACGTTAAAAAAGAAGATTACAGGAAATTTGTAGTTCCGTTGTCATTGCAATTGCTGTTGGAAAATTGTATTAAACATAATTTTGCCACTTCTTCAAAGCCTTTATTAATTAAAATTTTTTCTGAAAATGATACGCTTTGCATCGAGAATAATCTGCAGGTAAGGGAACAGATCAAAGAAAGCTCGGGAATAGGGCTTCCAAATATTGTTCAGCGTTATTCATTATTGACAAAGAAAAATGTTTTTATCGAAAAATCCGAGGATTATTTCAAAGTAAAACTTCCGGTTATCTCTTCTAAATTAAATATAGCTAATGCAATAATAGAAGATCATGATAAGTCCTACGAAAGAGCGCAGAAACGCGTAAAAGAAATAAAAAGTTTCTACAGTAATCTTATTTCTTACTGCATTATAATTCCTTTTTTAATCATTATTAACTTAATGACAAGCCCTGATAACATCTGGTTTTACTTTCCAATGCTGGGCTGGGGAATTGGCGTTGCTGCCCACGGAATGAGTGTTTTTGCAATCGGCAAAAGCTGGGAAGAAAAAAAGATCAGAGAAATTTTAGAAAAACAAAATAAAAGATAAATAGTATGGAAAATATTAGTAAAGATGACTTCCGATATAAAGAAGCTGAAAGACAGGTAAAAAGAATCAAAAATTTTTATTTTTTTGTCTTCATTTACATTGTGGTTAATATTTTTATTTTTTTGATAAACTACAGAGAATTAAAACCCGGTGAAACAATCTGGCGGCTGAAATATTTTTTACTTCCAATCTTTTGGGGAATTGGCGTTGTTGTTTCTGCGATGAGAACTTTTATTCCTGGTTTTATGTTAGGAAGCAATTGGGAAGAGAAAAAAATTAAGAAATTGATGGAAAAGGAGAAGCAACCATAATAAGGATTTAAACAAAATATCGATTGAAAACTTTACAGATTCTCTTTACCATTTCCATGTTCACATGGTTTCTGACAGAATTTCTTTACAAAAATCTCCTGAAATCGGGCGAAAAAGATAAAAAAGGAACAGATAAATCTACTTTAAATATTCTTTGGGTTGCTATTCCTTTTTCAATCATGAGTTTTGTCACGGCTTCTTACGTAACGAAATTTCCGATCACTGATGAGATCTGGATTTATTATCTCGGTGCCGGATGTATCTGGATTGGGATCATTTTGCGATTTATCATCATCAAATCTTTGGGAAAATATTTTACGGTGGATGTCACCATAAGACAGGATCATAAAATTAAGAAAGAAGGATTTTACAAGTATGTAAGGCATCCGTCTTATACTTTTTCTTTACTCACATCTCTCGGACTCGGATTGTATCTTAATAATTGGCTCTCTTTGGTTTTGGCTTTAGTTCCTACTTTTGTTGCTTTCAGTTATAGAATTAAAGTAGAAGAAAAAGCCTTAATAGAAGAATTCGGAGAAGAATACCTGGAGTATAGAAGAAAGACAAAAAAGCTTCTTCCGTTTGTTTATTAGCGTAAATTTTAATGGTTAAGGTTTACTAATAAATACAAAAAGCAAAAACATATTTTTCCATTGAATTCAGATTTTTACAATTCAGGATGAATATTCAACGGTTCGGTAACATAAAATTGAGTTGAGGCTCTTCCCCTTCATACATTTGTCTCAACAAAAACAAACAACTAATTATTAACATTAAAAATTATGGAAACTTACATCAACAAAGAAGATCTTGCATACCAAAAAGCTACCAGAAGAGTAAAAGAACTGAAAGGATTTTATGGAAATCTCACATCATATGTCTTGGTAATTTCTTTTTTAGCTGTATTAAATATTATAACGTCACCGGGCTATCTATGGTTTTTCTGGCCGATGCTAGGCTGGGGAATAGGAATTGCGGCCCATGCAGCAAATACCTTCTGGATAGGAAAAGAATGGGAGGAAAAGAAAATCAGGGAACTGATGGATGAAGAAAGAAGAAATACAAAATCTTTATAATAAACTCAATCAAATAACTTTAAAAATTAATACGATGAACTACAATCAGGCACAACAAAGAGTCAACGATTTAAAAAAATTCTATAAAAGCATTTTATGGTTTGGTATCGTTGCGGTAATCATTTTTGCAGATGATATTTTTGAAAAAGGAATTTTCAATTTTTCACTTTGGGACGGATCAATTATTCTGGTGATCTGGGGAATTATTTTGACCGTAAAAGCAGTAAAACTCTTCCTTCTGGATGATGAATGGGAAAGAGATGTTATTGAAAAAGAAATGAAAAAATCAAAACAGCCGCTGAAGTTTTAAAGCCTGTAATTTTGATTAATTTTATTCCGAAATTGTAAAAACTAAATCTGAAACTCAATGATAAAAACCGTTATTATCGAAGATGAAAAACCTGCTTCAAGAAAATTGGAAAGAATGCTTAGTGAATTCCCTGAAATTGAATTGGTTGGCAAAATAGAATCTGTAGAAGAAGGAGTAAAATGGTTTTCGGAAAATGAACATCCGCAGCTTATCTTTTCGGATATTGTGTTGGGAGACGGTTTATCATTCGATATTTTTGAGAAAGTTCAGACAAAAGGTTTTATCATTTACACGACGGCTTTTGATCAGTACACGCTGAAAGCTTTTAAATTAAACAGCATTGATTATCTTTTAAAACCGATTTTAGATGAAGATCTGTCGGCCGCCATTGAAAAATTCAAATCGTTTATTCCGTCAGACAGTTCTGTGAATTCTCAGGAGATCAAGCAACTGATAAAAAAGGATAAATCTACACTTTCCCGGATTTTGGTAAAAATTGGTTACAACCTTAAAATTATTCAGACACAGGAAGTAAGCTGTTTTTTTAGTGAAAATAAAATTGTTTATCTGCAGACGCAGGAGAGAAATTATCCTTCAGATTTCACACTGGATGAACTGGAAGATGTACTTGACGAAAAGAATTTTTTCCGTGTAAATAGGCAGTTTATTATCAATTCAGATTATATAAAAAATATTCACACTTCGCCCAACTATAAAGTCGAACTGGAGTTTCAGCCGCAGGAAGAAATTACCGTCAGCCGTGACCGTGTGAAGGATTTTAAAGACTGGCTGGTAAGTTAGTTGGAGAGGAAAGATAATAGAGAAAAAGGTAAAAGACTTTCACTACCCGAAACTCAAAACTCAAAACTCAACAAAAAAAATTTTTAACCAGAAATCTATCAACCATTAACTAAAAACGATCAGCTATTTGTAATCTATACGATTGGCGTCTGTGTCTTCAAGTTGTTTCACAATAGATGAAGGGATCTCATCACTGTCGATCGGAAAGCTTATGGAATCTGTAATAAATGTTTTCCTGTCTGCCTTTCTGAAGATTTCAAAAAGAGCAATCGGTTCTTGATTAAAACTGATACATGTATTTATAAAATGCAACTCATGGAGCTTATATTCTGGATTTTTCAGCTTTTCCTTGATATCTTTTATTCTTGAGATGAAATGTCTTTGCCGTATGAAAGTATTGCTGTTCATGATAATGAAAACATAATCAGAATATGCTGTTACTTTCCCAAAGTATTTGTGACGGTCTTAAAATAAAAACCCGAAACTAAATTGCTTCGGGCTTATTATTTAAATTTATACTACGAAATTACTCCGCTTCCGATTAATTCATCGTCAATATACCAGGCTGCAAACTGTCCTTCTGCAATCGCGGATTGTGGCTCTTCAAATTCCACATATAATCCTTCTTCAAACTGATACAAAGTTGCTTTCTGCAAAGGCTGTCTGTATCTGAATCTAGCCATCACTTCCATTGATTCTCCGTTTTTTAGTCTTAAATCTTCACGAACCCAATGCAGTTCAGAATTATCAATTTTCAAAGCCCTTTTCAGCAATCCCGGAAACTGATGTCCTTCTCCCACAAAAAGAATATTATTTTCCATATCTCTGGAGATGATAAAACAGCTTTCTTTATGTCCGCCGATTCCCAACCCTTTACTTTGCCCGATCGTAAAAAACTGAGCGCCCTGATGTTTGCCGATCACTTTTCCGTCGGATTTTTTATAATTTATTTTTTGACTTAAATATTCGAGTTCTTCCCGTTTTGAAGAAAATTGAGGTTTTTCCTGGGCAAAAATCGGAGAGTCTTTAAAAATTTCTACAATTTCACCTTCTTTCGGAACCAATTGTTGCTGTAAAAACTGCGGAAGGCTTACTTTTCCGATAAAGCATAATCCCTGAGAGTCTTTTTTATCAGCCGTTACCAACCCGATTTCTTTGGCAATTTCCCTCACCTGAGGTTTTGTCAGTTCACCAATCGGAAACAACGCTTTAGAAAGCTGATCCTGGCTTAGCTGGCACAAGAAATACGACTGGTCTTTGTTGTTATCTTTACCGGCTAGCAAATGGAAAATTTCTTTACCATTTTCGTCAATTGTGGAATCTACACGGGCATAATGTCCTGTTGCTACTTTATCTGCTCCCAAAGACATCGCCGTTTTCATAAAAACATCGAATTTTACTTCTCTGTTGCACAAAACATCAGGATTTGGAGTTCTTCCTTTCTGATATTCATCAAACATGTAATCTACGATTCTTTCTTTGTAAAGATCACTCATATCGATCACCTGAAAAGGAATTCCAAGCTTTTGAGCGACCATAAGAGCGTCATTACTGTCTTCAATCCAGGGACATTCATCTTCTAAGGTCAC
Organism: Chryseobacterium lineare; assembly: GCF_977014045.1. NCBI lineage: Bacteria > Pseudomonadati > Bacteroidota > Flavobacteriia > Flavobacteriales > Weeksellaceae > Chryseobacterium > Chryseobacterium lineare. The sequence continues at coordinate 3,297,461 of NZ_CDRNIQ010000001.1, forward strand.
TGAAGCATCATTCCAGTTTCTCATAAACAGCGCCACCACTTCGTGACCTTGTTGTTGCAGCAAATATGCTGTCACACTGGAGTCTACACCTCCTGAGAGGCCTACTACTATTTTCATTGTATTCAATTTTACGAAACTCTTAACGGGAGTTCTTAGTTTGATGCGGCAAAAATACGATTTAAAAGATTCGTAAAAAAGTTATAATTTTAAACATCGACAAAAACAATAGTATTATGAAAAAGATTATTATTTCTCTGTTTACTACAATTTCAGGCCTACTATTTTCGCAGGTCGCCGTAGGAACCTCACCGGAAAACAGTAATCGCTGGACCTTCGGAGGCGGAATCGGAGTGGGTTTTGGCAGCAATAGCGCTTTTTATTTATCCGCTTCGCCACGAGTGGGTTACAGGCTTACAGATGATCTGGAAACCGGAATTGTGGGAAGTGTGTCATGGCAGACCTCCGATTTTTATAGATCAACCATGTTTGGAGCAGGGCCTTTTGTTAATTATTATTTCGCGAGATCATTTTATGTCGGTGCTAATTTCCAGCATTATTTTATCAATTATAAAGACAAATATTACGACTATAAAATGAATGAAGAAGAAAGTGCTTTATATCTCGGTGGAGGTTATATGCAGAGAATCGGGAATAATTCTTTTATGCAGATCGGATTGATGTACAATGTTTTATGGCAAGAAAATTCAAGTATTTTTTCGAGTGGATTAATTCCGAATATCGGTTTCGTGGTGGGATTATAATCTATTTTTTCATAATTTTTTTGCTGTTTGTATTCAAATTATTCCCGCAGATTTTGCAGATGGCGCAGATTTATTTAAATTATCTTTTAAATCCTGCAAAATAGGCGAGAGAAAATTTTACTTACATAAAAATAAAACAAAAAGCACCGAGAATTTCCCGATGCTTTTTTCATTATGATTAAATTATTTATTTACGATTGAGAAGACTTTTCAGCCGCAGATTTTTTTGGCTTTGAAGTTTTTCCGGTCAAACCATCTTTAGCTTCGTTCAGCTCCAAAACTACAGTTTCTCCTTCAGATAATTGTTTGTTTACCAGCATTTCTGCCAATAAATCTTCAATATATTTCTGGATCGCACGTTTCAGTGGTCTTGCTCCAAAATCTTTATCCCATCCTTTTTCGGAAATAAAGTCTTTCGCTTCATCAGTTAATTCAACTTTATATCCTAGTTTTTCAAGTCTGCTGTAAAGCTTATTCAATTCAAGATCAATAATTCTCTTAATATCATCTTTTTCAAGAGAGTTGAAGATGACAATATCATCAATTCTATTAAGGAATTCAGGAGAGAATGCCTTTTTAAGCGCATTTTCAATGGTGCTTCTCGCTCTTGAATCCGTAGTGGATTTTTTAGCAGAAGTTCCAAATCCTACACCGTCTCCGAAATCCTTAAGATCTCTTGTTCCGATGTTTGAAGTAAGAATGATAATCGTATTTCTGAAATCGATTTTTCTTCCTAAACTGTCTGTAACATGACCTTCATCCAGAATTTGCAGCAAGATATTGAATACATCAGGGTGAGCCTTTTCGATCTCATCCAAAAGAACCACAGCATAAGGTTTTCTTCTTACAGCTTCCGTTAATTGTCCGCCTTCTTCGTATCCAACGTATCCCGGAGGTGCACCAACCAATCTGGAAACCGCAAATTTTTCCATGTATTCACTCATATCGATTCTGATTAAAGATTCATCAGATTCGAATAATTCTCTTGCCATTACTTTAGCCAGCTCCGTTTTACCAACTCCGGTAGTTCCTAAGAAAATGAATGTACCAATAGGACGGTTCGGATCTTTAAGACCGGCTCTGTTTCTCTGAATAGCTTTAACGACTTTTTTCACAGCATCTTCCTGGCCGATTACTTTTCCGTTGAGATTGTTATCCATTCCGGCAAGTTTATCAAGCTCATTTTTACCTACTTTGGTTACAGGAACACCACTCATCATAGAAACGACTTCCGCTACATTTTCTTCGGTTACGGTTTCTTTTTTCTCCTTTACATCTTTGTCCCATTTATCCTGAGCAGAATTTAGCTCCATCTGAAGTCTTTCTTCCTCATCCTTCAGTTTTCTTGCTTCGAGATAATCCTGAGCTTTTACCGCTTTTTGCTTTAATTCCTTGATCTCTTCGATTTTCTTTTCAAAATCAATGATTTCGGTAGGAACTTTCATGTTTTTAATATAGACACGAGATCCGGCTTCGTCCATTGCATCAATTGCTTTATCCGGTAAAAAACGGTCTGTAATATATCTTGACGTCAAATTAACACAAGCTAAAATTGCTTCATCCGTATAAACAACATTGTGGTGTTCTTCATATTTATCTTTAATCTGATTTAAGATCTGAACAGTCTCTTCAATAGAAGTCGGTTCTACCATTACTTTCTGGAATCTTCTTTCCAGAGCACCGTCTTTTTCAATATACTGACGGTATTCATCAAGTGTAGTGGCTCCGATGCATTGAATTTCACCCCTTGCCAAAGCTGGTTTAAACATATTGGATGCGTCCAGGCTTCCTGTTGAACTTCCCGCACCAACAATAGTATGAAGCTCATCAATGAATAAGATGACATCTCTGTTTTTCTCCAGTTCAGTCATGATCGCTTTCATTCTTTCCTCAAACTGACCACGATATTTTGTTCCGGCGACTAAACTTGCCAAATCCAGCGTGATCACACGTTTTCCGTAAAGAACTCTTGATACTTTTTTCTGTTGAATTCTTAATGCCAGACCTTCTGCAATGGCAGATTTACCAACCCCAGGCTCCCCGATAAGAAGCGGATTGTTTTTCTTTCTTCTTGATAAGATCTGAGAAACCCTCTCAATTTCTTTTTCACGACCGATGACAGGATCTAATTTTCCGTCTCTGGCCAAAGAAGTCAGGTCTCTTCCAAAGTTATCCAAAGTTGGCGTTTTACTTTTTGCCGAACCCAGATTTCCCGTAGGTTTTCTCATTTGCTCAAAATCCTCTCTTTCATCATCGTCATCATAAGCACTCATTTGTGGTGCCTGCCCCGAGTTTTTAAGCATAGTCTGGTATTCTTTTGAAACTCCTTCATAGTCAACATCATAAGCGCCTAATATGTTTGAAGTAGGGTCCTCATATTTATAAAGAATGCCCAAAAGCAGGTGAACGGTATTAATCTCATTGCTTTTATATTGTCTGCATTCCAGTTCAGCACGCTTGATCGCATGATCTGCCATCTTCGTGAAAGAAATATTGGTAACCTCCTCAGAAATAGGATTAAGACTTGCTGTATTTAAAGTTTCAATTTTTCTTCTGATTTGTGTAAGATCCGCATTAAGGTTTTGAAGGATTTCTTTTGCAGAGTTTTCTGTTTTTATAATACCTAAAAGTAGATGTTCTGTATTAAGAAATTCACTCTTGAGCCTTTTCGCTTCGCTCTTGCTTTGTTTGAACACCTGGCTCAAACCTTGTGAAAACTTATAATCCATAATATATCTCATTAGAATAAAGGCAGCATTGCCATTTATTCATTATCTAAATTACAAATATTTTACCAAAATTCAATAAATGACTTTATGGCAGAAAAAATTTTATTATCTTATTGAAAATGATTAAGTTTGTTGTCCTTTTAAAAAATTTTCATGATTCCTGAAATTGCCACCTATATAGGATATTCCGCATCATTGTTTATCGTGCTGAGTTTTATACTGAAAGATATCAGAAAAATCAGGATCGTAAATATGATTGGCTGCATTTGCTTCGTGATCTACGGAATCTTCAGTGGAATGCTTTGGCCGGTTATCATCCCGAACGGACTCATCTGTTTCATACAAATTTACCATCTTTTAGCAGATAAAAAAAAGTAATGGGCAGGAGAAAGATCATTACGTCTGCATTCAGTAATTTGTGTACGGATCAGCGTATAGAAAAGGTATGCAAAACGTTACATGATAATGGCTACCAAATCGAGCTCATAGGAAATGACTGGAACGGAGCCGAAAAAATGTCCCGTCCTTATCCTTTTACCAGAATACATTTAATTTCAAAAAGTTTAAAAACAGCTTATTTTGAATTCAACTGGAAATTATATCGTGAATTAAAGAAAGAAGCAGATCAGAATACCATTCTGCACGCCAATGATCTGGATGCTTTGCTTCCGAATTATTTAATTGCTAAAAAGCTGAATATCCCGCTGGTTTTCGACAGTCATGAAATTTTTTCGGAAATGCCGGCTATTCAGGGCAAAATGTCACAAAAATTGTGGAGGTATGTTGAAAAAAAGATCATTCCTGACATAAAATTCATGATTACGGCAAGCTCAGGGTACGCCGATTGGTTTAAAAATAAATATGCTATCGATCCTGTGGTCATTCAGAATTCTCCCAGAAAGCTTGATTTTAATCAGCAGATTCCTGAGAATACTCCTAAAGTTATTTTGTATCAGGGTGCTATTAATCCGTTTCGCGGGATAGATAAAGCGATCTTGGCCATGCAGCATTTAGATAATGTCATTTTTAAAATTGCTGGTGACGGACCTCTCAAAAAGGAATATGAAAATTTGGTCCTGAAAGAAAATCTACAGCATAAAGTTGAGTTTTTAGGAAAACTATTACCTGAAGATTTAAGAAAAGTTACACTTACTGCCGATTGCGGAATGAGCATTGAAGAAAACGCAGGGGAAAGTTATTATTATTCTTTACCGAACAAAGTCCTGGATTGCATTCAGGCGAGAGTGCCGGTAATACTGTCAAATCTTCCTGAATTGCAGAGGATTAAGCGACAATTTGACATCGGAGAAATTATTAAGGATCATCATCCTGAAAATATTGCACAATCAATACGGGTGGTTTTAGATAAAGGGAGAAAAGCTTATCAGGCTGAACTTGAAAATGCTGCTGATATTTTTTGCTGGGAGAATGAAGAGGTAAAACTGTTACGTGTTTTTGAAAAAGCTTCATCTTCGCGGGGCTTCAAGCCTAAAGCATAATTTAGTATCTTTGCACAAGAAATTAGTTTAGAATGACCATTAAAGAAAAACAGCAGGAAATTATTGACGAATTTGCATTTCTTGAAGATTGGGAACAGAAATACGAATATATTATCGATCTTGGAAAAGAGTTGAAAGGACTTTCTGATGATAAAAAAAAGGACGAAAATCTGATCAAAGGCTGCCAAAGTAAAGTCTGGATTGATGCTGAATTCAGAGACGGTAAGTTATTTTTTAATGCCGATTCTGACGGGATTTTACCAAAAGGAATTGTTTCTCTTCTGGTAAGCATTTACAGCGGTCATTCTACTCAGGAAATTTTAGATTCTGATTTTGATTTTATCGCTGAAATAGGATTGCAGGAATTCCTTTCCCCCTCAAGAGCCAACGGATTGATGGCCATGACAAAACAGATTAAATTTTACGCAGTCGCCTACCAACTGAAGTCGTAATTGTGACAAGAATTTTAGCATATCGTTTTTCTGCTTTTGGTGATGTTGCCATGACAGCACCTTTTTTCCGGGAATTTCTGGAACAAAATCCGAATGTGGAAATCATCATGGTTTCAAGAAGTAATTTTGAGGCTTTATTTGCTGATATTCCGAATGTTACATTCAAAGGAGTGAATCTTGATGACTATAAAGGTTTTTTTGGATTGACAAGACTGGCTAACGAGCTGATTAATGAATTTCATCCCGATCTTATTGCCAATCTTCACGATGTGATCAGAACGAAAATTCTTGATAAAATCTATCGAAGAAAGGGACTAAAAGTTTTTAAAATCAATAAAGGAAAAGAAGAAAAAGAACATTTAACGGATATTTGGAATCTTGATAAAATTCAGCTGAAAAAAACGGTAGAACGTTATGCTGATGTCTTCCGCGAAATGGGATTCAAGGTTAAACTTTCTCACACTTTAAGGCCAAAAGCAGTAGAAAAATCCGGAATTGGTTTTGCCCCTTTTGCCCAGCATAGAGGAAAAATGCTTCCGCTGGAAAAGTCCTACGAATTGGCAAAAATTCTATCGCAAAAGTACCATGTCTATTTCTTTGGTGGTGGAAAAGGTGAAGCTGAAACACTGCAACAATGGGAAATGGAAATCCCCAATACACAAAGTCTTGCAGGAAAATTAACCCTTACGGAAGAATTAGAAAAAATTTCACATTTAGAATTAATGATCTCTATGGATTCCGCCAATATGCATTTGGCGAGCCTTATGGGAACGAGGTGTATTTCCATTTGGGGGCAAACGCATCCGTATGCCGGGTTTTTAGGATTTGGGCAAAGCGAAAATGATGTTGTGCAGGTGAAAGATCTTACCTGCAGGCCTTGTTCCGTTTTTGGAGACAAGCAGTGTTTCCGTGGAGACTGGGCCTGCCTGGAAGAAATGAATATTCAGAAGATTGTTGAGAAAGTGATATAAAGAAAGTTCTATTTGAATCAATATTTTAGATATTCCAATAGCTGATTAGTTCGAAAATGTCTTACAATTTACTTTTTCTGAAACCTTCTTTCAATCCTTTTGCCATATAGCCTCCGATTGAAACAGCTAAAAGAGCAAAACAAAATATAAGAAAAGGCCAGAAAAAAATGTTCAGGAAACCCCCACGAACTGCTTTTGAAGGTTTTTCGGGGTCATAATATACTGTTACTTCATCATCACTTTCCTTTCCGCTGCTGCTGTATTCCGTTTCAATGCTCCGGATTGTATTGTTCTGATCCATGTACTGTATCACTGGAGTGTACATTTTTGTCGGATTTCCCTGATTATTATTGGTGTAGCTTCCTGAATACCCGACAATTTTCCCCTCAGTTTTATTACCTGTAAAAAGCAGCGTGAAATTTCTTCCCAATTTTCCGAGACTGTACACTATTCCTCCTCCGCCTAGGGTAAGAAGAATTAGGGTAAAAGAAATGAAAAAAAGATTGACTAAAAAATCAGGTTTTCTGCTGCTTTCCATTTTATTATTATTTACCGTATAATTTCAAGCTCATCTGAATTTTTTGGAATGTGAAATAATATCGGAAATTTGATAACTTCCTCTTTTACTTTTCCATCTGCAGAAACATGTTTTATTTTTGTTCTTAAAGCAGAGCCTTTATCATCTATATTTTCTAGTGTAACGAGTCTTCCGTTGCCGTAAAAAACAACTTTAGTATTGGTAAAAGGCTGAACTTCTGCATTTTTCTCCGTAAAAGCTTCCCTGTCAAAAGCGTCTCCTTCGGCAACTTCATTGGGTTTTAAATAAAAAGAAGTATTCATTTCTACATCTTTTTTGTTTTTCATTTTGGCAAAAGCCCCATAATTTTTTGCTGCTAGTAGTTTTTTAATTTCTTCATATTTGTTCATCACTTTTTGCTCGATATCAGAAATTTTGGTTAAATCTTTCGATGTCGACCATCCTTCAAACTGATAAGGAACTTCAGCCTCAAATTCAAATTCTTTTTCAAAATAAGGAAGTCCCGACTCAGGAATCGCAACGGTAGGGAGCTGAAATACAGTTACTTCACTGATATCGTTATGATCCCAGGCATCTTTTCTGTAGCTTACTGAAAGGGTAAAAGGGGAAGCATTTTTATCTGAAGTTGTAATCCTGTCTTTTCCTACATTCGGATAGAGCTTTATGGTAAGCTTTTGTTTTCCACTGTGTAAGATGCAGGAATTGATCGGGGCAGATGAAGTCATTGCTCCTTTTATTCCCATTTTCTTTGCCACAGGAACATCATTTACAAGGATCTCAAACTGGCATCCACTGTCACCATTGTCAAAATCTACACTGTAATAAGGTCTTGTGGCAAATGAGTTTACTTGTTGTGCTATCTGTGATGTCATTTTGTTTTCTGTTTTTACTTGAGATGGTTGGTCTTTTTTTTCATTTTTGTTCTGAGAACAGCTGTAGCTGAAACAAGATGCCGCTACCAAAATGAATTGTATGCTTTTCTTAATCATTTAAATAAAATCTTTGATCTATATCTGCTTTACCTTCTTTAATGATAACAAATTCTTCAGTGGTTTCTCTTTCTGCGCTTCCGAATTTTGCTTTGTATGTTAAAGTTACTTTAATTCCCGAATGTCTCACCACCGGTTGTACATAAATTCCTTTATTATCGTCCCAGCCAGCCCCGAATCCTAGTGAAAAATATCCTTTTCCTTCGGCTTTAGCTTCAAAATCGTAATCTGCTTCGTAGATTATTGCTTTTACTTTTCCTGTTGCTTTTGCAGATAATGTCAAGCTAAATCCGAACTGTCCTTCGGCTTTCAATTCTCCTTCTTTCTTTAATCGACTTAGTTCTATATTGCCTTGAATAACGAGTTTACCGTAAAATTTAAGATCAAAGCGGACTTCCGCATCAGCTGCATAAGCCAGCAGGTCTAAAGCTGTAATTACAGCCTGAGCTGCAGGGTGAAGCTTTTTTCCCCAGGCAATCAGGTCAATGGTTGCTTCGGCACCAATGAAGGGATCTGCTTTGGCAACAAGTCCTATGGTAGGAACTAAAATATGGTCTTCATTTTTTTCTTTCCGTCCGAATTTGTATTCCCAGCCGGCACCAATAGCAATCTGAGGAGACAGAACTTCTATCGTCAACGGTGTTCTGCGAACTCTGGCCATCATACTTTCCGCCATTCCCGAGGTAGAGCTGCCGCGGTCTTTTCCGGTTACATTGTCTACGAACTTTTTAATTTTAACAAACCTTCCTATAAGTATTTTAAGGTTTTCAGCTAATTTCTGATCCAGTTTTGCGGTCTCCGTCCCGTTCCATTTTGCTTCAACCGACAGACTGAATTTTGTTTCAACAGTTCCGTCATAGCCATCAATATCGGAAGCCTGTGCTTTATTTACGGCGTCACTTACTCTGTGCTGCCGCATTTCTACCCATGTATCCCGATAGTATAATGGATTTTTCATGCCATAATTAAGATTGATCGTCCAGCTTACATTGGGGAAGACTTTTATTTTTGCAATCTGATTCGGATAACGGCATGTGCTGACAGGAAGAAAATACGTTTGTGCCATATCTTCTTTCAAAATGAAATAGTTAAAAAGCCATAGAAGATTAGCGACATCCGGTGCAATATTATATTTATTTCCCTCCAGAAATGTTTTGTTAAAATGATAAGGAAGCATTAGGGTAATTTTGCTGTCTCCCTGAAACTTATAGTCAACATCTGCCCGCCAATGCTGTACAGCAGAGGGATTGTAAGATTTGTCGGTTTTTATAACATCCCTGTCGTTTTTATTCTGATCAGTAGCTGTAATTCCTGCATTTTTCTGCTGTTGACCATGTGTTGAATCTTCCTGTGTATTAAATCCTGACTTATCTCTTTGTGCAGCATATACTTTTTCAATCTGGAAAACATTGGTCTGGACGGTATGTTTTTGTCCTTCATCTAAAAGAAGTCCCTGGCAGAAAACATCTTTTGTCGATAATTTATCTAAAGTAATGGAAATGTTTTTTCTGGTATCCCCGGCTAAAATTCCGAAGGTTTGGCTGGTTCTGTCAATAGGATTTGCTGTATCTTCTTCGTCAAAAATCACCAATGGAGATCTTTCTGCGTCGTCTTCGTCTTTTATTGAGATCTTGGAATAGCCGCAAGGATCATATTCCCTTTTTGTGTATCTAATATCTCCGATATACTGGATCTGATTGTTTTTCTGAGTTTCAAACTGCCCGAAAAGCGAGCTTATCGTGTCGTAAGGAACCAATAATTCTCTTGAAGTATCGTAAACCCATTTTCCATTTTCAAGCCTGGCCCAATCGGTGGCCGCTTTTTCCGAGTCATATTCACCGGTAGGACGTATTGCATCTGCGGAAATCAATACCGGAGCGGTATAGCCGATACTTCCTTTAAGTTTCAGATAAAATTTCTCATCCTGTTTTTGTGTATTGTGATTTTTCTGCCATTCCGGATCGAGAAAGAATCTGACGATTTTTCTTCCATTATAAACAAACTGTCCCGGATTAGTTATTTCAACATTTTTCTGTATAGCAACAGCTTTTCCTTTGTTCATTAATTCAACATCAAAAACAAACTTATCTAATCTGTTGTTGAAATCAGGAAAAAGATGAGTGTATATTTCCACTTCCACCGTTTGCCCGTAAGCTGCTTTTTTCTCTGTATCCTGTAATGGAATATAACCGCCTTTAGGAAATTTGAAGTGACAGTACAGAACCTGGGGTTTATCTAAAGCAACGACTCTTATCGCTTCTGTTTCATTGAGTTCGGGATAAACACTGTAGGGTATCAGTAAGTGGATAACCCCGACATTTCCTGCTCCTGTTTTAATATCGGAAACACTGATTTCTTTATTATTGCCTTCAAGAATTTTATGATCCTGCGTTTTTATCGTCTGAAAAAAATCATTCGGACCCAGTTGCGGATGTAGGGTTTTATAGGCCTTCCATATATGTTCACGGATGAGCAGCCATTTAACGGTATTTATCGTATTTTCAGGATTTCTTGTACCTGCTCCCAAACAGGTTTTGTCAAGATAAGCTGTAAAAGAATTTTGGGAATGTCCCAATTCTACAATGAATCCGGATCCGTATTGTTTTACGTTCTGTTTCGGCTCTCTGATGAGCGCTTTTTTTATTCCTGCCGTTCCCATCTTAAAAACCGAATTTATAAGGTTTGTCTCCGTCAAAATTCTGCATATTGACCAAAGGATTTACATGAGACTGTAGCTCATTATCTGCATTTTTAATATTCTTTTTTGAAGGTTCTCCAATTTGTCCGGTTTTAAGAATGCTGATGCAATCCTTTCCTCCGATAGGGCAGGTCGCTTTACTATCTTCCAGAAGGATATAGCCATCGGGCGGTGAATATTTTTCTTTTTCATAGAAACCGCTCCATTCAGTGACAGTGGCAGAACAGGGTGAATTATTCTGTTTTTTGCAGGAGCCGAAAGTATTCTTCTCAAAAGTAGCTCCGATATCTTTATGGGTAGCAACGAGCTTGGTACTGCCGTTGAGGTCGTTGACGAAATATTTTTGTTGTGTGAGTACTTTTAATTTGTCCGGTGTAGTACCAAACTGACATTGGCACAAGGCACCCTGTACTACTTTTTCTTTTTGAGACATATTAATAATTTTGTGTGGTATGTAAAATTAGTGTTTTTTATTTAAACGGATTACCAGTCATTTTCATATTCATTTTTATAAAAACCCCATTTTTTCTGTTCAGAAACTACCAGTCCTCCCGTAATGAACGGGCTGCTTTTATTCAGCTCTTTATCGTTAAATTCTTCAGTATTTTGCTGATATTGTGTATATTGTATTGTTTTAATGAGAAGCTTATTGCCATTTATATCTTTTGTGTAAACCTCAAAATAAGCTCTTGTATGCATTGGAAAATGATAATAAAGATCCAGATCAAAAATTACCTTTAAAGACATAAAAGCTTCCGTTTTTCCCGGATTTTTTGAGGTAAAGTAAGGATCGGCAGGAAGTTCTTCACTTTGAAATTCTATCATAAATGAATGATAATCAGTAGGTATTTTCTGAATTGTCTGTATTCCGGGAAATCTTAAAGCCGGTTGGTAGGGGATAACGGATAGAAATAAAGCGCTCGAAGTTCTTCTTGTTTCACCGTAATCTATGAATTTAGGATGAAAAAAAAGATTCCAGAACCAATCATGATGCAGGCTTTTTTCTATTTCTGACCGGTCATTGAGTTTTTTGTCGACGGTTTCAAAAAATGTTTCCAGGGCTTCACTGGAATACTTATCAGATAATTTTGTTTTTTCCTTTTTCCAGCGTTCTCTTATTTCTTCAATATTGATAATTTCATGAGTAGAAAGTCCTTTTTCATTGAGATAGGTCTGAAGAGGATATAAAGCTTTTGAAACAGCATTTCCCAAGATTTCACTCATTCCGTCGTGTTCATGCTGATTATAAAAGATAAATTCTTTGTGGATCGTTAAAATTCCCTTGTAATCTTGTAAATCTAATTCTGTGGTAAGCTCATAATCCATTCTTTTTTCCGGAATATCTGATGTGCCGGTAAAGTATTTCACTGAAACGCCGTATTTTCTTGGCCTCAGACCTGAAGGTTGTATCCGGATGCTGTTTAATCTTCGCAGTATTTCTTTTTTGGGCATGAGTATGTCCATAGCTGAATCAATATTTAGAATTGGCTAGGCAAATTTAATAATTTGTTTGCAAAGGGTAGGAAAGGGATTAAAATAAAAAAAATCTCTCTTAAAAAAGAGAGATTTCTGTGGGCCCTGAGGGATTCGAACCCCCGACCCTCTGGGTGTAAACCAGATGCTCTGAACCAACTGAGCTAAGAGCCCGAATTTTTTTGAAAGGTTTCGTTTCCTTTTCTGTGGGTCCTGAGGGATTCGAACCCCCGACCCTCTGGGTGTAAACCAGATGCTCTGAACCAACTGAGCTAAGAACCCTCTTTATCGTTTCCTCGATTAGAGTGGTGCAAATATACGACTTATTCGGAAATCTCCAAATTTTTTTCTAAAAATTCTCCCACTACAAAATTACTTCCGCCGATAAAAATCATTTCATCTTTTGTACATTTCTCTTTTGCAGACAGATACGCTTCCTGTACAGAATTGAAAATTATATAAGAAATTTTTGCTTCCTTCAGCATGTCTTCATACTCTTGTGGGTGTCTGCCCCGTTGGATAGACGGTTTCGCAAAATAAAACTTGGCATTTTCCGGTAAAATTTTCATGACTTCATCAATTTTCTTGTCATTCACAAAACCTAAAATAATATGCTTATGCTTTTTAATGGAGTTTAATTGTGAAAAAACATATTCCAGGCCTGCCTGATTATGTGCTGTGTCACAGATGGTAAGCGGATTTTGAGAGAACTCAAACCAGCGTCCAATAAAACCTGTATTAAGATGAACATTCAAAAGCCCTTTTTCAATATTTTCATTAGCAATATTGAAATTCAATTTTCGTAATTCTTCAATTAATGCTAAAACAACTCTGATATTTTTCTCCTGATAATTTCCTTTTAAATCAGATTTTAAATCACTTCTTATTAAAGTTGCATCAATAAAAGAAGTGTTTTCTTTGTCGGCTTTATTTCTAATGATGGTTTTTACGACCTCATTTTCATCCCCGGAGATAATGGGAACGTTGGTTTTTATAATCCCGGCTTTTTCGACTGCGATTTCTTCAATGGTATTTCCTAAAATATTTTGATGATCGAGCTGAACATTAGTAATCGCTGAAACTAAGGGGGTAATAATATTTGTAGAATCCAATCTTCCTCCTAAACCAACTTCAATGATCGCAATATCAACTTTTTGCTGATAAAAATATTCAAAAGCCATGATGGTGGTAAATTCAAAAAAAGAAGGACGGATATCTTCAGGCAGGGTTTTCAGCTTTTGAATAAAATGATAGACAAACTCTTTATCACAGTTTTTACCATTGATTTTTATACGTTCCGTAAAATCGATAAGATGGGGTGAATTGTAGATTCCGACTTTATATCCCGACTCCTGAAGAACGGAAGCCAGCATATTGCTCGTAGATCCTTTTCCGTTGGTCCCTCCAATGTGAATGCATTTTATTTTTTCCTGGGGATTCCCGAAGAAATCACAGAGCCTTTGGATGTTATCTAATCCGGGCTTATAGGCTTTCTGTCCGTCGGTCTGATAATTTGGAGTCTGTACGAACAGCCATTCTACAGCTTCCTGATATTGCGAGTTTGTCATAGTGCAAAATTCTCAAAAGTTTCAGAAATATGAAACAATAATTTTTTCAAGTTGTAACTTTTTTATATTTGGTTCGTCTAATAGGAAAAATCGTAATTATGAAAAGAGTTTTGACTATTATTTTGGGATTATCTTGTCTGGCTGTCAGTGCCCAGAAGAAGTGGTCTTTGAGAGAATGTGTGGATTATGCGACTAAACATAATCTTCAGGTGATCCAAAATGAATATTCGAAACAGACGCAGGATATTAACCTGAAAATTGCGAAGAAAAATTATCTTCCTTCCATATCCGCAAATATTGGAAGTACAGTAAGTTTCGGGCAGGCTTCCTTAGGAACGGGAAGTATCAGGAATGACAGGTATGGTAACAGTGCCAATCTTTCCGCGGATATACTCGTTTATAATTATGGCAGATTAGAAAAGACCATCAGAAAGACAGAATTTGATGTAGAGGCAAGTCAATATGATATTGAAACGATTAAAAATGATATTTCCCTTCAGATTGCCCAACAGTATTTAACAACCTTACTGAACAGGGAAATTGTAAAAATTTCTCAGGCAGCAGTAGAAAATGCGCAGAAACAGTACGACAGGTCGAAAATTACTACAGAGGTCGGAACTACGGCTCAAACCGTTTTAGCTGAAGCGGAGGCTGGCCTGGCAAGGGAAAAGCAAAATCTGAAAACAGCTGAAATCAATGTAGGAAGAAGCCTTTTTGCCTTGGCTCAGTTGCTTCAGCTTCAGGATTATAAAGATTTTGATGTGGAAGATGTTAATGTGCCGGATCAATTGGCACCACAGTTGAAATCGGTAGATGAGGTTTTAACGACAGCTTATGAAAATCAACCTCAGATTAAAGCAGCAGAGAGCAGAATCAAGTCGGCTGAAGCACAGACAGAAGTTACAAAGACCGCTTTCTGGCCAACCTTAACAGCAAGTGTCGGAATAGGATCTTTCTATAATAATCTTCTTAATACAGATATTACAGGAATAGATGAAAACAGGAATTTAATTTATGAAAGAATGTTTTTCGGACAGTACAAGGATAATTTCGGACAACAGGCTGCCATATCTTTAAATATTCCGATCTTTAATAAAGGCATTACGAAACTTCAGGTAGAGCAATCAAAACTCAATGAAAGTATTGCTAAAGTAAGTATGCAGCAGCAAAAACAGGTCGTTCGTGAAAACGTACAGAAAGCACAGTTTGATGTAGATGCGAATTATGAAATTTATTTATCTGCGGTTCAGACCGAGAAAAGTACAAAGCTTGCTCTTGATTTTGCAGATAAAAGCTACGCAGCAGGAAGATCTACGATCTATGATGTAAACATTGCAAGAAACAACTACGCCAATGCCCAGGGAACGGTAGCCCAGGCAAAATATAACTATCTTTTCAGTCTTAAATTGTTGAATTTCTATTCAGGAATTCCGCTAAGTTTGTAAAATGTCTATCCAATCATTAGAAAAATATTTACCACAGCATACGCTTCAATATTTAAAAATCTGGTTTGCAGATTATTATATTCATATAAAGATTACACGCAACAGGAATTCAAAGTTGGGAGATTATCGTAAACTTCCGGATCATTCTCATGAGATTACGATCAATTCAACGCTGGTTCCGGAGCTTTTTTTCTTTGTGCTTACCCACGAGCTGGCTCATCTTATAGCCTTTGAGAAATATGGAAGAAGAATTTCTCCTCACGGCAATGAATGGAAAGAAACTTTTCGCCAGATGCTCTTACAAAGCATCAATGTTTATCAGGAAGATCTAAGGCCAATTATTGCAAACTTTTCAAAATCTCCTAAAGCCAACTTCATGGCGAGCCCGGATCTCGTTAAATATTTTCATATTGAAAAACAGGACGATACCCTTGTATTTATTGAAAAACTGCAAAAAGGAGACTTCTTTATTTACCGAAACGAGAAGTATTTGTTAGAAGGTCTTATTAAAAAAAACTATCTTTGTAAGAACCTGGCTACGGGAAGGAAGTATTCTTTCAAGCCTTTGGCGAGGGTAGAAAAATGCACTTAAGAATGTCAAAATCAAATAGATATTGCGTGATTATGGCGGGAGGAATCGGCAGTAGATTCTGGCCTTTGAGTACGCAGAAATTTCCAAAACAGTTTCACGATATTTTAGGAGTGGGGCGCACGATGATTCAGCAGACATATGACCGAATCAGCAGGATTATTCCTAATGAAAATATATTTGTGATTACCAACACAGAATATGTTGAGCTTTCGCATCAGCAGCTGCCGGAACTTCCACAGGAAAATATTGTTGGAGAACCTCTTCTGAAAAACACGGCACCATGCAATCTTTATATGGCAAATAAAATTGCCGAAATTGATCCTGATGCCACAATGATCGTTTTGCCGGCAGATCATCTCATTTTAAAAGAAGATACTTTTCTGGAAAAAGCAGAACTGGCTTTTGAGCTGGCTTCTGAAAATGAATATCTGGTTACGTTGGGAATTACCCCTACGAGGCCGGATACCGGATATGGATATATTCAATTTGTAGACAAGCATGATTCTGATTATTATAAAGTAAAAACTTTTACGGAAAAACCGATTCTCGAAATCGCAAAAAGCTTCCTGGAAAGCGGAGATTTCCTTTGGAATGCCGGAATTTTTATATGGAATGTTAAAAGTATTCACCACGCTTTCGAAAAATATCTTCCCGAAATGACACAGCATTTCATGGCCTGCGAGTACAATGCAGAGAGTGAAAAAAGCTGTATTGAACAGATTTATCCTAAAGTTCAGAAAATCTCGATTGACAATGGTATTTTAGAAAAAGCAAAAAACGTGTATGTGATTCCCGCAGATCTCGGATGGAGTGATTTGGGAACGTGGACTTCCGTGTATGAAAATACCGAAAAAGACGAAAACAGAAATGCCGCCAGGCAAAAACATATCTTAACATACAATTCGGAAGGTAATGTCATCAATATTAAAAACAGTAACAAAGCGGTAATTATTGATTCATTAAAAGACTATATTGTTGTAGATACAGACAAAGTTTTGCTCATCTGTCCGAAAGAACATGATCAGTTAATAAAGGATTATGTAATGGATCTTAAAAACTTCAAAAAAGGAGATAAATTCATATAAAATAATCAGGAAGCATCTGCGTTCTTTTAAATATGATAAAACTTATAGATAAAGTCCATCTTCTTATTTTTATGGTGTTGGGAATTCTTTTGTATGCTCAGGAGAAAAAGCAGTTTCCCAATGTGCCGGTGATTTTACAGAAAATTAATCCGAATACTAAAACAGATTCCTGGATTTTAGTTTATAAAAGCTATGGGAAAGATAATATTCTCCGACAATCCGGTGCTAAACAAGAATATGAATCACAATCTTCAGGATTCAATATCGGAATTGCTGAAGAAGATGAATTCTATTATATTGTAGACTTTTCATCCGGAAAACCTGAATACATTACAGATCTTAATGCACTCCGAAAGTTTGTAGGAAAAGTAGATAATATTCAGGATGCTGCTGTTTTTGCAGCGACGGAAGGATACATTATTGATGAAGAATTCAGAGATCTGGCGGCAAATTATTATGAAGATAAATCCAATTATTACCTTGATTTGGGAAAATTAACTTCAAAAGAATGTCCTTATCAGAAAAAACATTTTACCTTAACCATCGGGAAATCAGCAGAAACAATTTCAAATGTTAAAGATAATGGTCCTTATATTGAGCTTTATAATAAGAAATGCACCAATAATCCGAGGCTTTTAAAAATTGAAAAAAAAGAAGAACCAAAAGATGAGCCTAAAAAATCAAAAAAATCTACAAAACGCAGATAACTTTTACGAAACAGAGCGGTTAATTCTTTGTCCGATGAATTTGGAAGACGCAGAATTTATTTTTGAACTTTATAACAGTCCGAAATTCATTCAGTATATTGGTGATCGCGGAATAAAAACTGTTACAGATGCTGAAAATTATATTAAAAACAGATTTCTTCCTCAGTTTGAGAAATTAGGCTACGGCAATTATTTAGTGATGACGAAAGATGGTAATCATAAAATTGGCGGCGTGGGAATATTTGAAAGAGAGGGACTCGACGTTGTAGATATCGGTTTTTCTCTTCTTGATAAATTTGAAGGAAAAGGATATGCTTACGAAGCTGCTTTAAAAGTAAAATCCATAGGAATGAAAGATTTCGGCTTAAAAAAGATTTCAGCGATTACCACCAAAGATAATTTTTCTTCCCAAAAACTGATTGAAAAATTAGGTTTGAAATTTAAAAAATACGTTACCATTCCAGGCGATTCTGAAGAGCTGATGTATTTTGAAACAGACTAATTTACTGTTCTTTATAGGATTCGTAATGAAGGAAATCTTAAAATAAAATCATTAAGTTTGTCATCCTGAAAGGATCTATACAAATCTTGAAAAGTTTGCATTGAGATGCTTTCAGCATGACAAATAGGCTGTAAAATTATCCTTCTAAAATCTGTTCTGCAGCCGTTTTGGAAGTCACTTTTTCAATTACTCTTTCGCAGATCCCTTTCTCATCAAAAATAAAGGTGGTTCGCACAATTCCCATATATGTTTTTCCAAACGTTTTCTTTTCCTGCCATACCCCGAATTTTTCAAGAATTTCGTGGCTTTCGTCGGCAATAAGATCATATGGGAAGGCAAATTTACTATGGAAATTTTTCTGCTTTTTTACAGAATCACCACTGATTCCCAACAATTGAAATCCGGCCTTTTCCAGTTTAGAATAATTATCACTCAGATTGCACGCTTCCACAGTACACGTAGGAGTATTGGCCTGAGGATAAAAGAAAATAACTAATTTCTTCCCGATTAAATTTTCAGAACTCACTGTTTCTCCATCCTGATTTATTCCTTTAAATTGAGGTAATTTATCTCCAGTTTTCAACATAATGATTTATTTTTGTTCAAATTTAATGGTTACATGACAAAAAAGCAAAGAGCCGAGCTTGTTCAGACAGAATTAGAAAAATTATATCCCGAAGTTCCCATTCCACTGGATCATACTGATCCCTATACTTTAATGGTTGCCGTAGCACTTTCTGCCCAGACGACCGATAAAAAGGTAAACCAGGTTACCCCAAATCTTTTTAGAGTAGCGGGAACTCCCGAAAAAATGGCTGAGCTGGAAGTTTCAGAAATTAAAGAATTAATTAAGGAAATCGGACTTGCGAATACAAAAGCCAAAAACCTGAAAAGAATGGCAGAACTGTTGCTCGAAAGGCACAATGGAGTAGTACCCCAAACCTACGAAGAACTGGAAGCTCTTCCCGGAGTTGGTCATAAAACGGCTTCAGTGGTCATGAGTCAGGGCTTCGGATTTCCCGCTTTTCCGGTAGATACGCATATTCATCGTTTGATGACACAATGGAAACTGACTTCAGGTAAAAACGTCGTAGAAACCGAGAAAGATGCAAAAGCCATATGGCCGGAAAGTGTCTGGAACAAGCTTCACCTTCAGATCATTTTTTATGGACGAGAATATTCCCCGGCAAGAGGAAAAGGGGAAAAGGATTTTATTACAAAAATGTTATTTGAAAAATAAATATAGCGGCATAAATTACCCTCTTCTGGAAAAGTGGATAAATTTTCAATGAAAATTTAGACGGGGTGGTTTAAAGATTAAATCACTACAAATCAAGCAATCTGCGATGATAATTAATCTGCCCCAAATGATAGCTCAAATGCCCAAACAGATGAATCAGGAAATACCCTGTAGTCATCTCATAGCCTAAAGGTTCAGACGGATATTCTTTCTGAAGGTCTTCTGGGGATAATCTTTCAAGCGATGAATTTACGATTTCGATCGTACTTTCGATCTGCTGAATCAATTCGGTTCTCGGAACATCTTTTAATGAAAATTCAAGCTCTCTGTTTCTTACATAGCCTGAATTTCCAAGTGTTGCGCCGATGTAATTATTAAGGTTTCCAACCAGGTGAAGGCAAAGATTTCCGGCAGAATTTGAGATATTTTTATCGGTTTTCCAGATGATTTCTTCATTTCGATATGATTCGATCTCCGTTTTTAATTTATTCAAATCTCTGGTGAAAAGTGATTGTAAGCTTTCCGTCATCATGATCTTTCTTTATGAATTTGAGATAAAATTAAAGAATATTCCAAAAAAAGCCACAAAAATTAATCTGTGGCTTCAATATTTAGTGAGGGATTTCTTCTGTCAGAATTTCGTTTCCTGCTTTATCGTAATAAATGCAGGTAAAATTATCCAGATCAACAACCCATTTTTCAATTCCGGTTTCCGCGCAATCTTCACAAAATTTCATATAATCGGTTTCACCTTTCTGATGACTTTTAAGTTGCTGAACAAACGTTTCTTTATCAGAAGCATCAGCAATCACTAAATCTTCATATTGAGGCTCTGAAGTTGTCGTAAAACTATCTTCTCCAAAATATTTGGTATGGCTGTCCTTCACCCAGGTTTCAAAAGATTTTACCCCGAACCTTTTAATTTCTTTAATGTAATTCGGGAAATCTGCACCTGATTTTACTTTGCTGTGCGCATTTTCAATTTGTTCTATGGTAAACATTTTTTTCTTTGTATTTTTTATTAAGCTTATTTTTACCGCAAAAGGGGGCAAAAGAATTTTAAAAATATTTTAATTTAAAGTCAATTAAAAGTTTTCAAAAGCTTATGTTTTCTTTCAAATTCTATTAATTTTTCTCAAAAAAATTATTTAAATCTTTTGTAACTTTTGTGGTGAAAATAATTATTTCTGTTTTTTCGCCCAAAGCTCCATTTTTCTGTTCAAAACATCTAAAGGAAGACATCCCTGACTCAAAACTTCGTCATGAAATTTAGCTAAACTGAATTTACTTCCCAGCTCCTTCTGATATTGATCTCTCAGCTCACGGATTCTCAACGAACCTATTTTATATCCCAACGCCTGGCCCGGCATTGCCATATAACGTTCAACCTCTGCGGTCGCACCGGCTTCATCATAGGAAATATTGCTTAAAAAATACTTGATGGCTTCTTCCCGTGTCATTCTTCCGGTATGTAAACCTGTATCTACAACCAATCGTACAGCTCTCAGCATCTGGTCGCTTAAATATCCCATTTTTTGATAAGGATCTGTATACAACCCGAATTCAGGACCTAAAGTTTCACAATAATGTGCCCAGCCTTCTCCATATGCACCAAACCATCCGAATCTCATGAATTTAGGTAGCTTTGTATTTTCCTGTTGAAGGGAAACCTGATAATGATGTCCGGG
This sequence comes from Chryseobacterium lineare, assembly GCF_977014045.1. Lineage (NCBI taxonomy): Bacteria > Pseudomonadati > Bacteroidota > Flavobacteriia > Flavobacteriales > Weeksellaceae > Chryseobacterium > Chryseobacterium lineare. The sequence continues at coordinate 3,318,398 of NZ_CDRNIQ010000001.1, forward strand.
AATTGCTTCATGCAGAAAGAGTGATTCCATTCCTGAAGTTACGTTGAATTTTGTAGGATCCGGAAGTGGAACATAGAAAATTCCCGGTCTTTTTCCGTCAGGTGTTCCCTGAATATATTCTGCACTCGCACTGGCTTCCCTGAATTTTTCCGTCTGCCTGATCTCAAACTTAGTTTTCGGGGTTACGGAAAACATGGTTTTCAGCTGTGGAGTTATTTTGGTTAATATTCCGTTAAAAGCATTCAAAACTTCTTTCGATGTTTTATAAGGCATTGCTTTAGGATCTGTTTTTACATAACTGATGAATTCTTCCAGCGTTCCGCTAAAGCCAACCTGCTGTTTTACTTTTTCCATTTCAGAACGGAGCATCGCTACCTGCTGAAGTCCTATTTTATTGATTTCTTCAGGAGTTTTGTTGGTTGTCGTCCAGCTTTTTGCATAATACTGGTAAATTTCCTTTCCGTTAGGCAGGCTGTTGTAACCATCTGTGTCTCGCGCTTTTGGCAGATATTCTTTCTCAAGAAAATCGCCCATCTTAACGTAAGCAGGAATAATTTTCTTGGTAATGGTTTCTTTATAAAGAGCTGAAAATTTTTCTTTCTGCTCTTTAGTAAAATCTTTAGGGAAGTTTTTTATTGGCCCGTAAAAAATATTTTTATCTAAATCGGTCGTCGTAATTTCTTCGGCTCTCATCTGCGGAATCATTTTTACGACAAGTTTTTTAGGCAAAACCATTTTGTTGTTGATTCCTTCGCGGAAATTATCTGCTGCTGCATTCATCCAGTCCGGAAACTTTTCCATTCTTTTGAGCCAGTCGCTGTAATCTTTTTCTGTTTTGAAAGGCTGGCTGCCTTCTCCGCTTCCGTACAGCGGGAAGTTCAATGGAAGTCCTCCGAATTGGGTGAAAGGAATGTATTCCGGGTGATACCGGTATGCCTGAACTTTGTCTTTCAGCATAAAATCCAACACATCATACACAACTTTATCGTCATCAGAAAGATTTTTATAATCAACATTTTCCAGCTGCTTCTGCACAGAATTGTAAAAAGCAACCTCCCCGGAAATAAAATCCTTATCTATATTGATGGGAAGCTGGTCATTATATCTTAAATCTCCCTGCGAAGTGGCGTCCAAAGGATATAATTTCAGATATTGCTCATAATAATTGGAAGCAATGGAGTCCAAATTGGAAGGCGTTATTTTGGTTAAAGGAGAATCATATTTTTTGCAGGAAGTAAGGCTTACAGCGATACCCAACCCGATCATGGTTTTCGATAAAATGTTTTTCATTTTTCAGATTTCTTAAAAAACAAAAATAAATATTAAAACGATTGATTTTATTTTTAAATTTAAAAACGCTAAAGATTTTGTACAAAAGTTGTAAAGTCTTTTAAATATGGCTTATTTATGTTAGAAATCACATCAGCAAATTAAATAAAACGATTTTCCCAAAAAATATTTTCCCAAAAATTTTTCACGTTCAATCTATTTTTTATCTTTGTTGAAAACGTTTACAATCATATTATTACAGTTCTTTTTTAAGAAAAAATGAAAGGGATTTTAAAAATTTACCATCCGGACGAAACGCTAAAATACAATATCAGAAATACTTATTGTAAAGCGGTTTACAGCAACCAACAACATTTCCTAGAGGTTGAAATTATTACGGATGACAGTCTGGATCATGTGGATGATGATTCTCTGCAGTACAACTTTCCTCAGCTTTCGCTTGAAGTTTTTGATTTCCCTATCGACTCTGCGGAAATAGAAGGAAAAACCATTACGATTAATGATTCCGACGAAGACACTTTCACGGAAGTAGATCTTTTTGATGACGAAGAAGCTTTTATCTATGATAATGAGCTTCAGTTTGATAAGAATGAAGAAGACGTACTTCAGGTAGTATGGAAAGGGACGATCAATGATTTCTACACCGGTTCGGAAACCCCGATTCCTTTCAGGCTAAAATGCGAATTTAAGCAGGACGATATTGAAGTAGACGAGGATTAATCCTTCTCACTTCTTTTTCCGATCCTTATATCAGATTTCTTTTCAGAATTTTTTGGAAAGAAGTTTGCTGTGGATGAAAATAACAAATTTTAAAGTGTTTTTAAGCATTTTTTAAGATATGATTTCATAATATTCCACTACATTTGTCGTTACAACTCTTATAAAAATACACATTAATGCTGTTAACGGAACTTACTCAGATTTTATTCGCACAGATTGCTGCACCTGCGGTCGGGGCAGAAGATTTAGAATTTTCATTTTGGAAGATCATGTTTCATGGAGGCGCTTTCGCCAAAATAGTAATGGTGACCGTGCTCCTGTTGGGTGTATTTTCCGTTTATCTCTTCTTTGAGCGTTTTTTCTTTATTAAAAGACTGACGTCAAAAACAGATGCCAACTTTATGGATAATATTGAAGATTTTATTAAAGAAGGCAAAATGGAATCAGCGCTGGATTACTGTAAACGACAAAACTCACCGGAAGGAAGAATCCTGGAAAAAGGAATATCAAGACTTGGAAGGCCGGTATCTGACATTGTAAGTGCTATGGAATCTCAGGCTCAGGTTGAGGTTGCCAATATGGAGAAAAACCTGAACCTTCTGGCAGTTGTACCAAGTATTGCACCGATGTTGGGGCTTTTGGGAACGGTGATCGGGATGATTATTGCTTTCTTTAATTTGTCTCATGCAAGTGGGTCTTTCTCTCCAAAAACGTTGTCTGAAGGTATTTATACGGCATTAGGACAGACTGCGGTTGGTCTTGCAGTGGCAATTCCGGCCAACTTTTTCTACAATATTTTATTAACGAGAATTGATAAATTTGTATTGAAAGCTCAGAATATGTCGGGAGAATTTCTAGATCTTATCAACAAACCTTTATAAATCTTCATATGAAACCGAAAGGTTCCGTCTGACCATTAAAAAACAAGAAAAGTAAACAGATGAAAATTCAGAGAAGAAATAAAGCAAACCCCGAGTTCAGTTTGGCAGCGATGACCGATGTTATCTTGCTGATGCTGATCTTCTTTATGGTAACATCTTCCGCTGCGAATCAAAGCGCCATTGATGTAAAACTGCCGAAAACGGGAGCTGTTGAAGATAATATTCCAAATCCTCTTACGGTAAGTATCAAGCCTGACGGATCTTATTTTGTAGATGATACTCCTGTTGAAAAAGCACAGCTTGAGCAGACGATCGTGAATAAGCTAACCAGCCAGACCAACAAATCTTTTACCATACGTGCAGACGAAAATACCATGCATAAAGATGTTGTTTTTGTAATGGAGATTGCCGAAAAGTATAAATTTAATATTGCCATTGCAACGGTTAAAGATAAATAACAACTCCGAAACCCTCGGAAAGGATCCTTTTAAAATGAGAAGCGAGATTATAAACAGAGACGAACAAAACCGGGATCGGGTAAAAAGTGCACTGCTTTCTATCCTGATCTGGTCTGCGATCTTGTTATTTGTTTTTTTATATAAATTAAAGCCGGAACTGGATGAGCAACCCGAAATTGTAACCACAATGCTGGTGAATTTCGGGGACAACAGAAACGGAAACGGAGCGGAAGAGCCTGCCGACCAACCGGGAAGCTTAGCGACTGCAACGGAAGAAGTTACGGAGCCAGCAGAAGCTTCTGTTCCTGAAACGAAAACGGTAATCAAGCCGGAGCCTCAGCCTGAAACACAAAAATCAGAAGCTAAGGATAAAATTATTACCGGAAACAATTCAAAAATAAGTGTTCCGAAAAAAGAAGAATCTAATGCAGAAACCAAGAAATCTTCAGCCAGTACCAGCGCTGCAAAGAACAATAAAAAATCCGGAGCCGCAACTTCAAACTCAAAGACAGGAAACGGAGACGGGAAAGGAACAGCAGCCATCGGAAACCTGATCAGAGGACGAGGAACAAAAGCCGGTAGCCAGGGAGACGGAAATGGAATCGGAAATGCCGGAGATCCGTTGGGTGGCGATGGAAATGGGGACAGCAAAGTCGGGATCGACAGAAAATTAGTCGGCTTCATTCCCGGAACAATGGGTAGAGGAGGAGCGCAACCTGCCAACAGCTGTACCGCAAGCGGAACCATCACCATTGCCTACACGGTTGATAAAGCCGGAAATGTAGTTTCTGCAAGAAGATCAGGCGGAACTTCAGATCCGTGTATTACCTCCAATGCAGTCTCATGGGTTAAGAAATATGTAAAAGCTGAAAAAGCCAGTGTTTCTTCCACCGGAACCTATAAAATTACTTTCTAAAAATACAAAAGCACTTTATTCAAGTGCTTTTTTTATTTCTGAAATTCTGTTAATCACTGGTAACGCGAAAATACCGCTGGTCTGAAGATAGAGTTCATAAAAGGTTTTTCCTTTGTCCAGAAAATCTTTATTATCTTCTGTTTTACCTTTATAATAAAAGAGATTTCCCAGCATTTCATAATAATCTTTATGATCTCTTTCCTGTCTTTCACTCACGATTTCGATTATATCCTCTTTTGTTTTGGAAGAAATTTCTGTAAAGCTCATCTTGAAAATATCTCTCATTAAAGAATCGAAATCCAATTCTTTTTGCATTAAACTTTCTTCAGGTTTATCCAAAATCAGTTTTTCCAAGGCTTGGCTTAACTGGCGTATAAGTCTTAACGTAAATTCTTTATCTGTTATCATAATCTGATTTAAAATTAACGGTGATTTCGAGAACCTCAATCACCGAAAGGGTTTGAATATTATCCTAATTTTGTTGTTATCATAAGTTAGTTGGTGCATGAGGCTTCCGAAGTCACCTTTTATGCAAAAAATAAATATGCCAAAGCAATAGAAGTTATAATTCCTACGAGATCTGCCAGAAGCATTGCAACTACAGTATATCGTGTATTCTTCACGGCTACTGCCCCAAAATAAACGGCGATTACATAAAAGGTCGTATCTGAGCTTCCTTGAAGAACAGCTGCTAATTTTCCCTGAAAGCTGTCTGCCCCGAAAGTTGCCATTGTATCGACCATCATTCCTCTTGCTCCTGAGCCGGAGAGCGGCTTAATGAGCGCTGTCGGCAGTCCGTCTACAAAGCGTGGATCCAGATTGGCGGTATTGGCAACCCATTTCATTCCGTCAATAATCACATCAAAAACCCCGGAAGTTCTTAGCAGGGAAATCGCGATCAGCATTCCGACCAGGTAAGGGATAATTTTAACGCAGGTGGTAAAACCTTCTTTAGCCCCTTCAATAAAAGCATCAAAAACATTAATCTTTTTATAGACTGCTCCTAAGACTATTGCCAGAAAGATAAAGAGTATTAAACCATTGCTTAAAACTTTACTGAAATCATCCAGCTGATCTTTGCTCAGTTGAACGAGATACACCACCAATAAAGCAATTATTGCCGAAATTCCTCCCACATAAGCGATCACAACAGGTCTTAATAAATTGATCTTCTGATAAAGGGAAACAATAATCATGGCTGCCAAAGTTGCCGCAAAAGTAGCAATCATACAAGGCAGGAAAATATCTGTTGGTGTTTTCGATCCCATAGAAGCGCGGATGGCAATGATAGAAACCGGAATCAGCGTCATTCCTCCTGCGTGGAGACAAAGAAACATAATCTGCGAATTGCTGGCTGTATCTTTATTCGGATTAAGTGCTTGCAGGCTTTCCATTGCTTTTAAACCGAAAGGTGTGGCTGCATTGTCCAGCCCGAGAAGGTTGGCACTGAAATTCATCAGCATATGCCCGAAAGCAGGATGGTTTTTAGGAATCTCAGGAAAAAGCTTTGAGAAGAAAGGCTGAATAAAGCGGCTTAAAAGATTGATTCCGCCGGCTTTCTCCGCAATGCTCATGAATCCCATGAACAAGGTCATAATACCGATCAGCCCGAGACATATTTTTACGGCCGTTTCGGAAGTTCCTATTACGCCGTCTGCTTCCTGAACACGGTAGACTTTTACATCCTGTGTAAGAGAGTCTGTTTTATAGTGAATTCTGCTGTCTGCAAAATCAGTTCTTTTTACCAGACTGTCCCTCACGAGTGGGGAAAGTGTACTCATTTTCTGGGTTGCGATCTGCACTGTGTCACCGCCTTTACCCACCACCATATCGTTAAAAATGGTTTTGTAATGGCTTGATGAAATGTATTTTATACTGGCGATGGCGATGGCAATAATGATAAAGGCCGACCAAATTCTGCTGAGAACCATTCGATTGAATTAAATTTGTTTAAACTTATCAAAAAAACTTCAGATAACAAAGGTGTGGATAGGTTTTTAAAGTTTCTGCATGAAAGTTTCGTTGTTCGTCTGAAATTTACCTTGAGAAAAATAAGATCGGCCCTGCCTTTGTAATGATATTTATTATTTTCAATTGGGTTAAAAGCAAAGTTCTGTTATCGTTAAGGAAAGGCACAATGAATTCAGCTGAATTATTAAATAAGCCATATAATAAAATTGTGGGATCACTGTACGGTAATTCCGGAATTTCTGCTAAATTCGTTATCATGAAAAATTTGTTTTTTATACTCTATGTTTCAACGGTTGCAGCCGTTTCCTGTTCCAAAAAGGAGCCACAGGATCTTTATCCGGCAGACAGCCCGAAAGCAAATTACGATACGGTGGCAGTAGATTCTTTTTCGTCCGGTGCGACATCTGTGGATGTGGTTCGACAAATCAGAATGTCTTCTAAAAAATATCAGGATTCCCTCAAAGAAGCTCTGGAACTTCAGGAGCAGGAGAAAAAGATTCAGCAGGAACTGGAAAAGGAAAACAAGAAAAAAGCTGAAGAAGAAAAAAAGGAGAAGACGGCTGAAACAACTCCTGAGGCAGGAACAAAAACAGAATAACAGACTTTTCATTGAAGAATCTGATGCATCAAAAGAATAAAGAATCATCTTCAACAGATTTAATATTAAATATCATTAAATTATTAATACATATGAAAAAAAACATTTTATCAGGATTAATTGCAGCAACATTGGTTGTATCATGTACAAAATCAACCTCAAAGACGGAGAAGGTAGAAAATCCTGACGGATCCGTTACGACGACGACCACTACTGTTTCCGAAAATGGGATTGGGGTAGATACATCAAAGATCAATGATGTGAAGGAAAAAACTGAAGTCAGAATTGATGAGGCAAGTAGAAAGATAGACAAAGCGGCGGAGGATGCAAAAAATAAGATCGATGCCACTGCAGACAAAACAAAAGAAAACCTGAACCAGGCAGGCGAGGATGTGAAAAAAGCAGCTGCCAAAGGTGCTTCGAAAGTAGAAGAGGGCGCAAAAAAGCTTAAGGAAGATTTGAGTAAATAATCCGACATTACATAAAACCACAGCAAAATGCTGTGGTTTTTTTATTAAAAAGATTGTTATTTATTTATTCAGTTCCAGTAACGGATCTATATATTCTCTGTCATTGCTCAGTCTCGGTACTTTATTCTGGCCTCCCAGTTTACCTTTGGATTCCAGCCAGCAGTAAAAAAGATTGGGTTTGGCAATGTGAACGATCGGCCTTTTCAGTGTCATATTGTTATAGCGTTTCGCTTCGTAATCTGAGTTGATGGATTTCAGATGATTGTCAAAAACATCAATAAAACGTTCCAGATCAACCGGCATTTTACAGAACTCGAAGATCCATTCATGGGCACCACCTTCGTTGTCTTTCATAAAAACGGGCGCCCCCGTAAAGTCGGAAACGGCGGCATGGGTTTCCTCACAGGCTTTTGAAAGTGCAGATTCTACATTCGTGATCATTAGTTCTTCACCGAACGCATTGATGTAATGCTTCGTTCTTCCCGTAATCTTTATTCTGAAAGGATTGGTACAGGTAAATACGACGGTATCGCCGATCAGATATCTCCACAATCCGCCGTTGGTTGTGATAACCATGGCATAATTCTTACCGACTTCTACATCTTCCAGGCTTACCACTTTCGGGTTGGAAAGGTGAAACTGATCCATCGGGATAAATTCATAGAAAATACCATAATCCAGCATCAGCAGCATTTCGTCGCTGTTTGATCTGTCCTGAATTCCGAAGAATCCTTCGGAGGCATTGTAGATTTCGTAATAGTTAATATTTTTTCCTATGATCTGCTTATACTGCTCTCTGTAGGGTTTGAAGCTGATGCCGCCATGAAAGAAAACCTCCAGATTCGGCCATAGCTCAGAGATATTGCTGATATCAGTTTCCTTTATGACCCGCTGAAGAAGAACCATCATCCAGCTCGGAACCCCCAGGATACTTCCTACATCTTCATTTTTTACTTCCGAGGTTATGGCTTTCAGCTTGCTTTCCCATTCTCCCATCAGCGAAACCTTCTTGCTGGGCGTTGTGGTTATTTCTACCCAGAACGGAAGATTATCAATGAGGATCGCCGAAAGATCACCAAACTTGGTGTTGAAATCCGCATACAGCTCTGAGCTTCCGCCCAGACGAAGGTTTTTATAATTGAAAAGCTGGTTTTCCGGATGATTGTTGGCATAGATAGATACCATATCCTTTCCTGCTTTCATGTGGCAATATTCCAGACTCTCTGCGGAAATAGGGATAAATTTGCTTTTGGCATTGGTGGTGCCTGAAGACTTGGCGAAATGCTTTATATAGCCGGGCCAGGTAACATCTTTTTGTCCCTGACGGGCTTTTTCGATATAAGGTTCTATCTGTTCGTAGGTTACGATAGGAACCTTATTTTTAAAATCCTGGTAGCTGGAAATAGAATTGAAGCCATATTTCTTTCCGTACTCGGTATCTTCAGCATGGAACAGCTGTGAAAATAAAATCCCATTCTGTGTTTCAACAGGATGATCCATAAAGTTCTGAATCTGATCTATCCGCTGACGGATAAACCAGTTGACCACAGTATTGAAAAGTGCTTTCGTTGCCATTTCAACAAATATAACAATATTTGTATTTTCTGAGAACTTTTTATTATGATAAATAATAGGTAAAGCTTATTTTCCCACTACCTTCCAATACTTCAGGATAATTTGTTCTTACAGAGTGTCTTAAGGAAAGTTTTCAAACGTATTAATAAATACCTCCTAAGGCAATCGGGCAAAGTCAAGGCTTTAAAAACAAAAACCGTTACTGATAGGGTAACGGTTTTTATATAAGATAAGTTGGTCTAGCAATATTCGTCGTAAGCTGCCTGAAGGTTGGCTGCGATAGCTCCTGCAGGATTTCCTTCGATATGGTGTCTTTCCAGCATGTGTACCAGTTCCCCGTCTTTAAAAAGAGCTACACAAGGAGAACTTGGCGGGAAAGGAGCCAGGTGTTTTCTTGCTTCCATGACAGCTTCTGTATCGAAACCTGCGAAAACAGTAGTCAGGTGATCAGGTTTTTTATCTCCGGTCAAAGAATATACTACGCCCGGTCTTGCTGCTCCTGCTGCACATCCGCAAACGGAATTGATTACCAGAAGAGTTGTTCCCTGTTGTTTTAATGCTTCTTCTACCTGAGCAGGTGTTGTCAGGTCTTCGAAACCTTTATCTGTAAGTTCAGCCTTCATAGGCATTACTAAATCTGTTGGATACATATTTTTGTTTTTTATTCAGCTACAAATTTAAGCATTTCTTTAGTTTCCTTCAATATATAAAAACTATCGGTGCTTTTGTTAAATGAAATGGGTACCAACAGTGGGCCTTCGACTCCGCTCTGGCTGCGCCAATCGAAATTCCCCTCGGTGGAGGGGTGGCGGAAATTCCATTGGAATTTGCGACGGGGTGGTGTGTTACGCTATCAGAGTGCAAAGGATATATTTCAACCATGGTTTGCTTTAAGTAGTTTTATCGGTTATGATAGCAATATAAATAATGGCATACGCTCGATGGTGGCTGAGCGGAGCCGAAGTCAGCACTCTCACAATCTCCCTTGAACCACCCCGACAAAAATTCTTTGAATTTTCGCCACCCCTCCGAAGGAGTGGAATTTTTAAGTTGTTCCTATTATCAATTGCAGCCAGTCATTACAATAGATGTCTTGGTGTTCTCTTCTAGGTCGAACGGCTTGGTGAAACTTATATACGTAATGCTTTCAAAAAACCTTGGTGCGCTTCGTGTTCAAAAAAAAACAATGCAATATTAAATTTAGCTATCACTTGCTGAGCAGAGCGCCATTGCGAACGGAAAATATGCGCAATCATTTAAATAAACCTTGCGCCCCTTGCGTTTGAAATCCATTCCCATGATGTAAAGAGGTGATGATTTCAAGACCCTCAGTCACCGGCATTTTACAACTTTTTGTCATTACGCAGAAACCCTCATACGCTAGCACTCTCAAACCCATCCACACAGTTTGTCATTGACTCCGTCGAATCTTCGATTTCCGTTAGGAATCTCGGCATCGTTAGTAATAGTACCATGTAAAGATTCGGGCTTAGATCCCTACGGGATGACAAGGGAATGTGGTGGCTTCGGCTCCGCTCAGCCACCAAGATCCCTCCACTCTCAAACTCAACCCTCCACTCAGAAACCCCCAAACTCCAAAACCCTCCCACAAAAAAGACTGCCCTTCCGGACAGCCTCTCTACTAAAATATCTACGTTTTGTCAACGCCGCTTACATCGTACCGTCAACACACCCTTGACAGTACGGTCAACACCTCGTTGATGCTACCATCTACACCCCCTTGATCGGGCGGTCAACGAGGTGTTGACAAATATGACTGATTTTCTGCCTCAGACAACCGTAAGCAATTTATCGAATGTAGCGGTTCTCGGTTCCTTGAGCAGGGCACCTTGGGTAAATTGCGTCAAGATCTCTAAGCGATAGGTTCCTGCTGACAAGTTCGGAATCACCACCATAACCTCCGAAGGATTATTGGTTACCATATCGCTTTCTTCTACCATTGTTCTGACATTAGAGGCGGTATTGACAAAGAATACCCCGATAAAAGGATCATTGCCTGTTACCTTGATCTTGCTTCCGGCAATCTTAAGGTTTCTGCCGGGAGTAAGAAGATCATTGACCGAACCACTTTTGACATCCGTTACCTGTAAGATCACCGCAGAAGCCTCTGCCATACCCAGGATTTCAACTTCAATGTTTGGAATCTCTGCCCTCAGCTTCTCTCCCTGGTTGAACTGGAAGATGATGCTGTGCTTATCTTTATTAAAAGTCTCTGACGGACTGTCGAAGACCCCACGGATGGTGGTATTGGCCATAAAGTAACCGGTATTGATGGAATACCCATCACACAATTGATACGCCATTTCTTTAAGGAACAGCTCTGTTGCATGCTCCATTGCCGAGGCGGAAATATCCGACCCGCCACGATTGGCTGCTGACTGGCAGATCTGCTGTACATTGAGACTTCGTTCGCTTGTTGTACGTGCCGTGAAATCATTAGGATTATCTTTCGTTAAAACGTTATCATAGAGATACGCTTTGATTCTGTGAAGAATTGTTGCCATTGTTGTATATTTTTAAATAGTTATTAAATTGTTATTAAACCCTAACAGGGTTGAGAACCCTGTTAGGGTTAGGATTAATTAATGTAGTTGTTGTCGTATTGCTGGCGCGAGAGTGACGCTCGTTACCAACATTTTGCCTGAATCTCTGTTTTATATTTTAAAGCTGCACAAGCGAGACGCTCGCGCCAGCCGGGGCGGGACAGCTTTATTTTTAATAGTATTCATACCAAGAAGAGACTGCTGCAGGTGAAAAGTTCGCTCCCGTTTGAGAAGCAAATTTATAAGTTGCTCCCGGTGGTATGATATAAAATAGCTGCATTTGCCTACCATCATCAAGATTTTGATATAGCATAGAAAAACCGCCTATAACAGGTGTAAGATGGCAATATAATGAGCCACCTGATTTGAAAGCCGTCATAAATATTTTCATTTCCTTTCCCGTTGAATTTGTATACAAAGTTTCTAATGATCTTGAACTAGAAACATCGTGATAAGACGCCGATTGTCCAACAGGAGTCCATGTTGCAAGGCCATTGGCATCACTAGTTAATACTCTGCCAATTGCCTGGGTTCCATCCACTATTTTAATTGCTCCAGATGTAGACGAATTAATTTCAAGTTTAGTTGTAGGAGTAGAAGTTCCAATTCCGATCTCGCCATTATCTTTAACGACAAAATCTGTCCCTGCTGCTCTGGCTGTACCATCTGCTTTTGTTCCCAACTTTACCAGACCATTGGTGGTGTCATTGGCCCAGGCATCGTTGGTGGTGTCACCCGATGCTGCGCCGTTCATTTTCTGCCATGCACTGCCATCGAAGTAATAGTAACCTTCTATAGTGACATTAACGGTTTTGGTATCCGTGGGACTAGCTGCCGATTTGGCATAAACAATCACTCCTTTTTGGGCTGTTCCGTACGCTGCTGTCTTGAGCGAATTGCCATCCAATTGCGGAATAAGAAGTCCTTCCGGCTTGCTGCCGTCTGTGGTTTTGGCCTTGATATCGAGAGTGGCTTTTGGAGTCGTAGTATTGATCCCCACCTGAGCGAATGCTGTGATGCTGAAGAGCAGAGCGGCGGTTGTAAATAAATGTTTCATTGTTTTGTATTTATGTTTGTTTATGTTTTACTTAGTTTGTGTTTATTTGAACACGAAGTGCGCTAAGATTTTTTTATATATGATGTGTTTTTAAGTTTCACAAAGGCGTTTCACTTATAGGAGCTCGCAGAGTTTTTAGAGTTGGAGGGGTTTTAGAGTTTGAGTGTGGGAGAGTCCTGGTGGCTGAGCGGAGCCGAAGCCACTATTTCCCCTCTCAAACCATCCCATATTCCACTCCGACCCTAAAACGCTCCCACTCTCAAACCCTCCGACTCAATAATAGCTTCGACAGGCTCGTCACTTCGAGTAGATTTTGAAAAAATCGTATCGAGAAGTTTGTGAGTTTGAGGATAAATTCATTCCCGATACATTTTTTCTTCACCTTGTTACGAAAAAACACTCGAATTGACGAAACACGAATGACACTAATGGTTGAACACTAATTTCACAAATATTATGTGGAATTCTTTGCTGAGATCCCTACGGGATGACAAACAGAGTGGATAATCTCCTTTGCTAAAGCATTTGTTTTTATTGGCGTTCAACAGTTTGTGTTATTTGTGATAAAACATTAGTGTTATCCGTGTTTAAAATTGGGCGGAGGACGCCCGAAATGATTGATGGTGATATGTTTTAACTGAAAAGGGTAGAACGTGTTATAAACATGTTTTTCCTCATCCCTTCTTGCTCTTACAGATAGAAGAAAAGATGATGGTATTATTTTATGCTGAAACTTTACCGGAGAAGAAGCTCCGATAACAGCTATTGAAGATGAATTGAAAAGGAGTCCAAGACTATGTTTGCCTGTTGGACAGCTTTTATAACACAAATTATCCGTTGGACTACTTGTGGACTTCTTATGAGAAACTTTGGGACAAGAGATTTTGATCAAAACCCTAGACCACTTCTTAAAAGATGCTTTTCTCAGGTTTTGACTGGAAATATATACTGGAGATTCTGCATACAAATACGAGTCTTCGGATACAAAGACTACAGAATCAGGGGATATAAAGGTTTGAGCGCTCAATAATGATGAAACGATGACCACAAAAAGGCACAGTAATACCACGCAAAAGCGTTGGAGGGAGAGGGCTTTAGAGGGAAATATCATTTGTAGTCTCATGTTTTGTAAGAAAGTAGTCTATCGTAGACTACTTTTTTACATACAAGGCTCACCATTGCAAAACTTCTTAAAAAACAGGTGAAAAACGAGGGGCAGAATTCAGCCTGTTTTGCGCCATATTTTTCTTTAAAGACTTTATGATAAACAAAACTAAGAAATTAGAAAACAATTTGTTGTGTTTGGAAGTAAAAAGAATTTGTTTACATTTGTAGCTGAGAAAAGTAGTCTACGATAGACTACTTTTTTTGATACTCCTATACAACAAGATACATTTTTGTATGATGAAGTGTAGAAGCTTCATTTATGAATGACAGATTATACGGTTAAAGCCTGTTAACGGAACTTGTTTTCAGATCGATCTCAAAATGATCTGCCGGATCTCCTGTATAAAGGAGGGATAGTACTTTAAAAACACTTTTTAGATTCAGGATCATAGGATCATCACCCTCATATTTACTGAAAAGCTTTTCCAGCATCATATACTGCTGAAGTCTTTCGCCGGGAATATCTTTTTTAGCAAGCTCATCAGCCGACTGAAACTTGTACAGATCGAAGATCAAATCTTCCATTTTCCATTTCTTAAAAGCTTCCTTATGTATTCTTGTTTCCTGCAGTTGCTTGTTGGTTTGTACCAACAGCAATAAGTCTTCACCGGTGAACTCTTTCGTTTTTTCAATAAAATCTTTTGGCCAGTCGCCGGGAATCATTCTCAATCTTACCAGTTCTTTCAGATGGAACAACATAAAATCGTGATAGGATGCCGATTTCAGGATATCTTTATTCCAGACGGTCTTTCTGCCGTCTTTCTGTAATACTTCATATTCTTTTTCATACAGCGGGAACAGTTCATCAAATCGGGGAACATCATTTAATACTTCTGTCCGTACCTCCATCTTATCAGGAGACTGTATCGTAAGCACTTTATAAGCCGGAATATAAGCGGCGAGCGATGGAACCTGAATATTCACCAGCATTCTGCCATTAATTTTTCTTATTCCTGTGTCGTTGATATGCATATGTCCTGCGAAATGGATCTGCAGACCGGCCTCCGCAAAAGCCTGTGCGACCTGTTCTTCAGGCACTCTTTCCATCTGCCATTTCTTTTCTCCCAGCAGATCTTTGATCTCTTTTGTTGCCCCGTCGTTGAAGTCAATCATCGGATAGTGGGTGAATGCAATCACTGTTTTGCCGTTCCTGCGGGCTTCTTCCATGGTCTTTTTTACCCATTCAATGAGATGTTTTTTGTGGGTGAGCACGTTGTTGTATCCGATGCCGGCACCTTTGTAATTCTCTGCATTGGTAGGATTTTCTTTGGTGTTTTTAGGAATGTAGGTGTTGCCGTCGATGGCCATTAACCAAACCCCTTGTACAGGTTCTGCGACATAGCTGAGATCGGGAACCGGAAAACCTTCGGAGACATTGTACATTCTTTGGGTGTAATCTGCGCCCTGCAATGCTTTTTCGTAGGAATAATCTTTCAGGGAATACTTTGTGAATGGCGTTCCCCAGAAAAGATCTTGCTTTTTGGGGTAAAAACCGAAGTCTTTAAGCTCATTCAAAATTTCGAGATATCCTGATTCTGCGATGTCTTTGGTAATGATGATGTTACCGCTTTTCTTTACCCCTTCTTTGCTGTAAATTCCGATAGGGTAGCCGTCCTGCCCGAGAAAATCGTCTTTCCCTGCATCCTGCCGGAATGGCCCTACCGGATCATGATTTCCGGTTGTCATATAAAATTCGATGCCGTATTTCTGAAGGTACTGCTCCAGAATCTTATGCAGTCCGCGGAGATTATAGGCCTGTCCGTCGTCTGAAAAATCACCGGGCATGGCGACGATCTTAATGTCTTTTTTGGCAATATCATCTAAAGCTTTCAGGAGGGCAAAGTAGTTTTCATTAAAAATCCTGGTAGAATGCAGCTGCGTATCCATGGTCCTGAGAATCGCTTCTTTACCTGTCCGTGGATTGATAATTCCTTTAAAATCATTATCCGAAAAGCTTCCGTACAGATCCTGAAAATGGACATCCGATAGAAAAGCAATCTGCACCGGCTTCTGCTGCGCCGAGAACAGCGTAAAAGCAACTATCAATAATGAGAATATTCCTTTATTCATCTTAAAAAAAGACGAAGGTAAAGGAATATTTCAGGAAAGGTTTTAATTGAGTTTTAAATAATAGTTAAAGAGTATTTATTCTTCAACATATATAGAATCCGTATTACGTCCGGCATATTTTAAAATCATATGATCACTTGCCATTTTCAATTCTCTTCCATTATCTGGGTTTTTACCATCCATTGTAAAAAAATCTACTTCATTGTTCCATTTTGAACACCAAACCTTTCCTAAAGAATTAGCAATTGTCATGGTATCTTTTCTTTTAATCTTTCTAAAGTGAATGAACTCGTTTCTATTCATTGCCACTACTTTGAATTCAGGGTTGATATAGCTACTATCTGTGGCAATATATCTTTCACCATTCCAATACATATATTTTTTATCTGTGTCTGATTTACCAAAGAATAAATATCCTGAAGAAAAATTAGAATCCTGTGAATTCTTTTGGGCTTTGGGGAAAACCACGCCTCCTGTCGCGAGAAGTATAACGAAAGCCATTTCAAGAATTCCTAATCCATTTTGCTTAATAAAAGCGGGCATTTTGAAATGTTGTTCATTTGTAATATTGATTATAATTTTCGAAAGCTTCTCAGTTAAAGATTCTTCATCATGATCAACACTTATTTTTACGGTAGTTTTGTTGGTATCTTCATCCTTTTTCACAAATGTTCTTGAGAAATCTGTAAAATCTTTATACCCTAGATACTCACTCAATCTATCTAAACGATCTGGTTGAATCCTGATTTCACCATTTCCCATTACATATGTATCGTAATAGCGAGAAAAGCTCTTGTCGGTTATTTCAAATCCTATATCATCTTTAAAATATAGCCATAAGTATAACGCCAAACCATTTTTAGTATCTCTCTGTGATTCTTCTTTTGCTTTTCTGAATACTTCATTGATTAATAGTTTTTTCTTGGACATAATTAGTTTTTTAAGGGTATTACAAAATAAGTGATTTTATACCGTGTCGCATTACGGCTTTCCGTAAAGGTTTGTGTGTCCATTTTTGTGTCCATCGATGTCCAGGTTTTGTCTAACACATGCGTCAACCTTTGTCGCATCTTTGCTTCAGAAATCAGTGAGAAACAAAACATTAAAACAAACAGACAGAAACAAATTTACAAAACTGATTTCAAAAATCACCAGATAAAACGGAAGAAAACTCCGGGTTGGGAAGCAGATGTTTCTCTTCCGTTTTTGAAGGTTCACTTCCCAAAAAATTTAAGAAGCGCTTCGAAATTTTAACAGTGTACGGCTCATGATAAATACTTCGTGAGAGGAAGAAAAACAATTTCAACTTCAAAATTTTAAGGAAATGATCCAATTTATATTAATGCTATTCAGTTTAGCATTCGGACACAATAATGCCCATACATCAACATGCAACAACAATAACAACGGACAGATAACGACACAATTGGCACCGGGAGGCGGAACAGATCCGGGAGATGGGGTCGATCCGGACGGACCGGGAAATGGTGGAAGTACGGGAGGCAACACTGGGCAAAACCCTCCTCCATTTACAAATCCATAATTACTAATTATAATACAGAGCAGATTGTTTTAATCTGCTCTTTTTTATTACTTTGCAAAATAAAACTACAACAGACCACCATGAAAAATTTTCTTTTATTGATGCTTCTCATCCTGTTATCTTGCTGTAACAAGAAAACATCAAATATTCAAAATGATACTATTGCCACCACTTATTATAAGAAAGCTAAAAAGTTAACCGGGGATTCTGCTTATTATTATTACAATTTAGCAAAAAATGCCTATTTAGATATACAAGATTCTTCAGGTGTCGGAAGATCATTGGTCAATATGGCTATTATTCAACAAAGTAATGGTGATTATTATGGTAGTATTGAATCATCTGTTGAAGGTAACAAATACCTTAAAAACGTTAATGATAGTATTATAAGGTTATCATTAGGGGGCAGCTTTAACAATATGGGAATCAGCTCATCTTATCTCTATGAGTTTGATAATGCCGTAAAATTTTATATTCAAGCATTAAAGTATGCAAATAAACCTAATGACGTTGCTTTGTATCACAACAATCTAGGAGATGCATTAATGTCGTTAAAAGACTCAAAAGCAGCCGAGCAGAATTTCATTCTGGCTCTTAATACCACTGTAAAAAAAGACTACGCTAGAGCGTTAAATAACCTTGCAAGAGCAAGATATAGTGAGAATCCAGAATATGATCCTCTTCCAAATTTCTATGAAGCTTTAAGACTGAGAGAGGAAGCCGGTGATCCTGTTGAGGAAAACTCAAGTTATGCTACGTTATCTAATTATTTTTTAGATAAGGATAAAGAAAAGGCTTTAGAATATGCTAAAAAAATGCTTGCAGTATCAAAGCAAAAAGACAGCAAAGAAGACCAAGCGCAGGCACTTCAAAAAATAGTTAATCTTGATAAAGAAAACTATCTGCAATATTTCAAAGAATTTCAGGTAATAAATGACAGTTTACAGATTTCAAAAAGCAAAGCTAAAAATCAGTTTGCATTTATTCGATATGACGTAGAACAGAAAAATGCGGCCTATGAAAGATTGAGTAAAACTAGCTTTCAAAAAAACATTGGGATTCTTGCTTTAGTATTAGGTTTACTACTCGGTTTTTTTTGGCACAAAAGAAGAAAGAAGCTTCTCGAGCAACAGAAAGAACTCGAAGTAAAAAACACGCAGCTCAAAATGTCTAAAAAAGTACATGATGTGGTGGCGAATGGCATTTATCAGGTGATGACGAAAATTGAAAACCAGGAAGATTTCGACAGAAACCGTGCGCTGGACGAATTAGAATTTGTTTATGAAAAATCCAGGGACCTTTCTTATGAGAAAGCTTGGGAAGAAAAGGAGTTCAGCCAGGAAATTTCAGAGCTTATCGCCGGATTTAATAATGCGACGGTGAAAACCTTTACGGCAGGTAATGATCCTTCGGTTTGGGAAAAAGTTTCTCCGGAAGTAAAAGGTGAGGTGTTCCAGATGGTCCGCGAGCTGATGGTGAATATGAAAAAGCACAGCCAGGCCAGCCATGTAGCAGTTAAATTTGAAAAGGCCGATGAAACCGTTGAAATCCAGTACAAAGACAATGGTGTAGGGATTTCCGGGGATCTTATCTATAAAAATGGGTTACGGAATACGGCTTCCCGTATTGAAGCGATCGGCGGGACGATTACTTTTGACACAAAAATTGAAAAAGGGTTGAAAGTGAATCTCTCTTTCCCTGCTTCGTAACCGTTTTGTTATGTTTAAAAAAGTATTAATCGTTGAAGACCAAGAAGTCGCCAACCTGGGCATTATACGAAACATGGAAGAATTATCAATTCCCCATTGTGAATTTGCAACCCATTGTGATGAAGCCCTGCAAAGGCTGAAATCCGCAGCCGCAGAAAAAAAGCCGTACGACTTGCTAATTGCAGACCTTTCTTTTCAAAAAGATCATGTCAACCAAGACCTGAAAAACGGCCAGGAACTGATCCGAGAAGCGAGAAAGGTCCAGCCCGAACTTAAAGTCGTGGTGTTCTCAGTAGAAAAGCGGGCAAGGATCATAGATGATCTTTATAAAACCTACCGCATCGACGGGTTCGTAAGCAAATCCAGAAATGACGGGAAAGAACTCAGGAAAACCATTCGGAAAGTTTTTGAAGGAGAAACCGTGATGTCGCAGGAAATTCTGAATGCCATCCGGAATATCCCTTTCGCTCTGGATGCCTATGATCTCAAACTGTTGGAACTGCTAGCTAAAGGATTAATACAAGATGAAATCGAAATGTATTTCAGACAAAATCTTATTAAGCCTTTTAGTAGAAGAGCCATCGAAAAAAGACTTTATGAACTTCGCGATGGCGTTGGTGCAAAAAACAATGTTGAGATGATTGTTATCTTTAAGGATATGGGCCTGATATAATTTTAAAATAGAATTGAACATTTTTTCATGGTTTACGTGAAACCGTAAGGATTGCAAAATAAAGGAATATATTTTTGAGGTGTTAAACCAATAAAGTTATTACAATGAAAAAGCCATTAGGAACCAAAGTAAGGACCGGAGAAAGTTGTCCTGAATCAGGAGTGTGGAAAGTAGTGGGAACCCCATCAACAACCGCTCCGATTTCAAAAGGAAACAGAATGCCTCCTTACAATGGGCAAGCCGTAACTTGGGAATTAACCCAGTACGCTTAATTCATTCCGGTGGTTGTACGCAACAATCACCGGATATGACTTTCTCTTAAAATTTTATTCAAAAATACATTAAAGGTTTTTCTTAATTATTTTATCTTAAATTTAATACTAATCAAAAAGGAATTATACAATAGTATATAGTACTTCTATTTCCTGCATAAAATATATAACCATGTTCAAAAAAATTTTAATTGCCGAAGATCACGAAAGCATCAATATTTCCGTACAGAAAACGCTGGAAGAGCTCAATATTCCGATTGTAGATTATGTGTATTATTGCGACGACGCCTTGGCTAAAGTGCAGAAATCAATACGTGACAAGCAACCTTATGACTTACTGATTACCGATCTTTATTACGAAGAAGATCACCACACCCAAAGCATAAAAGACGGAAGAGAGCTTATTGAGAAGATCAGGGAAATTCAACCTACGTTAAAGGTCATCGTATTTTCTGCCGAACACAAATCCGGCATTATAGATTCGCTTTTTAAAGATTATCTCATCAACGGCTATGTTCGGAAAGCACGAAATGATTCCAAAGAGCTGAAAAAATCCATCGCCTCCGTCTACATTAATGAAAATTACCTTTCCCTCGACCTTAAACAGGAAGTTAGAAAACTGAACAGTTATGATTTTTCGGCCTACGATATTGCGCTGGTGTCTCTTCTTTCGAAAGGCGTTCTTCAGAAAAATATTCCATCGTACTTACAGGAGAAAAATATCAAGCCCTACAGCTTAAGCAGTGTCGAGAAAAAGCTGAACAGCCTTAAGGAAGATTTGGAAGTTACCAGCAACGAGCAGCTGGTCGCCTTTTGTAAGGATATTGGGATTATCTGATGCATTTTTTTCTTTCCATACTAATAATAAGCCTTTCATTTGTTTGAAAGGCTTATTATTTTTTTGCTGGTTTTACGGGTTTCCGTAATTATTTGATTGTTAATGCTCATAATTTTGGATTATTAATTAAAAATCAATTATGGGAAAATTTACAATCAGTCAAAGAGTAAACAAAGAGTATCAGTTTAACCTGAAATCAGGAAACGGAGAAATTATTTTAACCAGCGAAGGTTATATTCAAAAAGCTTCTTGTTACAAAGGAATCGAATCGGTGAAAGTAAATTCTCAGGACGATTCCAGATATGACAGAAGAGTAGCAGTGAATGACAAAGACTATTTCGTCCTGAAGGCCAGGAACGGTGAAATCATCGGAAAAAGCCAATTCTACACTTCAAAATCCGCAATGGAAAACGGCATTGCCTCCGTAAAATCTAATGCACCGAGTGCAGAAATTGTAGATGAAACCCTTTAATACTAATTCTATGGATCTTAAAATTAAACTTGAGCAGCTTCACCAGAAAGTCATCGGACTGAAAGATCAGATCGGCACCGAAGAGGCTACAAAAAATGCTTTTGTCATGCCTTTTATACAGATTTTAGGCTATGATATTTTTAATCCTACAGAAGTGGTTCCCGAACACGTTTGTGATATCGGGACCAAAAAAGGGGAGAAGGTAGACTATGTGATCAGAAATAATGATGAACCTATTTTCATCATTGAATGCAAACACTGGAAAGAAAGTGCCGATGCCCACAATTCGCAGCTTCACCGGTATTATCATGTTTCCAAAACAAGATTTGGCGTGTTGACGAACGGGATTATTTATAACTTCTACACAGATCTTGAAAAGCCCAATATTATGGATGAAAAGCCCTTTTTCACGATTAATATTGAAGATTTAAAAGACAGTTCGATCAAAATCCTGGAGAATTTCACCAAGAAAGATTACAACCTGGAAAGTATCTTAGACTCTGCAGAAGCGTTGAAATACATCAAAGCCATCCGCAAAGAATTTGAAAAGGAAATTGAAAACCCTTCCGATGAACTGGTAAAACTTCTGGTCAACCGCTTTTTTGAAAAGCATCTGACTGCCAACAGAATGGTTTCTTTTAAGGAATATACAAAAAAAGCACTCACGACTTCTATTAATGAATCGATCAGCTTCCGGTTGAAATCGGCATTGAGCATCAACGAACAGATCGAAAAAAGAGAAGAGGATGTAAAAAATGCACAGCCCATCGACGATAACAACGAATCTAAAATCGTCACCACCGAAGAAGAGCTGGAAGGATTT
Organism: Chryseobacterium lineare; assembly: GCF_977014045.1. Taxonomy (NCBI): domain Bacteria; kingdom Pseudomonadati; phylum Bacteroidota; class Flavobacteriia; order Flavobacteriales; family Weeksellaceae; genus Chryseobacterium; species Chryseobacterium lineare. Next base: position 3,340,465 of record NZ_CDRNIQ010000001.1, read on the forward strand.
CAGATTGTAAAAGCCATTTTGCGGGAGAAAATTCCGGCTTCAAGAATTGCCTACAGAGATACTTTATCCTATTTCGGGATTTTACTGGATGACAACAACCGGAAACCCATTTGCAGGCTGCATTTTAATACAAACAACAAATACCTGGAAATTTTCCATAACGGCAAAGATGCCGGAGAAAAGATTTTATTAAACAATCTTGATGAAATCTATCATTACAGAAATCAATTGCACCAAACGTTGGAAAATTATAATTAATACCTATGAAAAAACTAATACCCTTCATTATACTTACTTTCAGCGTATTTCTTTTACATTCCTGTGTGAAAGCCAATGACAATATTGGGCACGACGGAAGATGTACTGGTTCTGCCTATTGCACAGCCTGCTCAAATTGCTCGCGATGCGGACATTGCGGTAGCGGAGGAACCTGTGGTAAATGCAGCGGAAGTTCTTCTGGCAAAAGCTCATCTTCCGGCAGCTCCTATAAAAAAAGCAAGTCTAAAAAGGACAAAAATTCAAGTTCCTATACCTCTTCAAAAAATAATTCAGGTAAGATTCCGAAAGTTGAACTGAATGTCAATATCAATTCCAACAACAGGTATCTCGCAGGAAATGGAGCCGTCAACATCTATGAAAAAAAATCATTAAAATCTAAAATAGTAGCCACCGTTACTAAAAATGCCAAACTGATTCAGCTTTCAAAAGAAGGTCTATGGTATAAAGTTCAGGTGAAACCGAGTGGAAAGAAAGGGTTTGTCTATTATAAGGATGTAAAATGATTATTCGTGTATTAAGAATAAGCGCATCACTTTTTCTATTATTTTTAGGAGGCCTTATTTATCTTATTTTCAGAACGGAAAGACTGATCATGTTTCGTTGGGTCGAGTATCTGAAGCTTTCCGATGTCATTACTAATTTACAAAAGATAAGCACTCTTTATATTTTGCCAGATTGGTTTAAATACAGTTTGCCAGATGGATTATGGATCTATTCTTACACAGCTATTTTATTAGAAATATGGAAGCAAACCGTTACAAAACAAAATGTTTTTTGGATTCTAAGTATTCCTTCAACAGCTGTTTTATCTGAATTTTTTCAACTACTTAAAATTCTTCCGGGAACTTTCGACCTTATAGATCTGATCTTTTATTTTGTAGGAATACTGATTCCTCTTTGTTATGCAACAATAATACATTTTAACAATAAAAAATATGAAAACTATTAAACATGCAATTTCAGCAGCCTTATTTTTATTCTTTATTTTCATTGCTTTTGGAAGTATTGATGATAAAAAAAACAAAGTGTCAACGTATAGAAGCATAGAAACTTCTGACGTACATCCACAGGAAGTAAAGTTGGAAAATATTGATCCTAAAAAGGAAGCTATCATTATAAAGCTAAAAGAAAAAGCAAAAGAAGATTGGCCAAATGATTATTCAACACAGGAATATTGGATTAATGAGCAAATTGAAGCGTATGATTATATGGAAGCCATTGAAAATAATTCCATTAAAAAGCAGGCAGAAAGAGATTGGCCACTAGATTTCAGTACGCAGAAATATTGGTACGGAGAACAGCTTGAAGCTAAAAAAAGATTAGAATGAACCCTTTTAAATTCTTTCTCACCTTCTGTGCGCTATGTTGTTTCATCGGTATTTTCAGGCTTCCTATAGAATATTATACTTTCCTCAGAATTCTTGTTTCTGTTGCAGCGTTACTGGTGTTATACATTACCTTAAGCGCTAAGCAACATTATTTCAGCATCATTTTTCTTGTTATTCTTATCCTTTTCAATCCTGTTTTTCCCATTTATCTGTTCCGGAAAAGCTTGTGGGTTCCCATCGATACCATTACAGGAATACTATTTCTGCTGATCACTTTCGTGGACAAGCTGGAGCTGATAAAAGAAAAAATCATTACCGAAGAAACAACAGATCAGGCAACAAACCTCAGACTTCCTTCGCGGGACCGAATTATTAACCCTAAAAAGCCAAAAGAAAACCAATCTTATGGACAACAATCAGATAACGGAAAATCTTAAAGCTCATTTTTTAAGATTATATCAAATGGCGATTTGTGATGATGATTTCAGTGCCCTGGAACTGAAAATGCTTTACCGGTGCGCCGAAGAAAGAGGCATTTCCTCCAGAAATCTGGACGAAATTCTTTTAAACCCGATCAATCTAAAATCAATCGTTCCGCAGACAATTGAGGAAAAAGTAGATTATCTGTACGATCTCACGGTAATGATCTGGGCAGACGGAGTCGTTTCTCCCAATGAATATTCTGCCATGCAGAAGTACGTGCTGATGTTCGGATTTCTGGAAGAAAACGTAACGGCCATTGTCGATTATCTCATCGAAGCCGTAAAAATAGGAAAGAACAAAAGTGAAATTTTATATGAACTAAAAAACTAACCTGCCATGGATACCACCAGCATAAAAAACTTATTTAAACTAAAATCGGTTCCGATAGAAAAACAGGAGGAACCGCTTCCCAAAACCGAAATCAATACTTCCGAAGAATCTTCTGAAGAGAGCCGGAAAAGAACGTATCACGAATCAGGATACAGAGACAGCTCGCGTACCAGCGGAAACCATTCTACTTTGTCCATCTGCCTGGATGCCGTTTATTCCAAATTCCAGAATGAGGAGAAAGAAATGGTTGAAAAACAGCAGAAGCTGAAAGAATCTTACATCAATGAACAGAAAAACAGGGAAACTGAAATCAAAGCTTTAACAGTTTCTCAGGAAACGAAGGAAGAGCAGCTGAAAACCAAAAACAGGGAAATTGAAAATCATCAGAATAGTATTGACGATTTAAAAGCGGAGGTTCTTGATCTGCCCAGAAACCCCGAAAAATATAATGTAAAAGCCACCAAAGGAGCTTCTGCAAAATTCTGGATCGGGCTGATTCTTCTGATTCCCATCACGTTATATTTAGCTACCTTTTACATTTCCACTTCCTATTCTGCTTTCTTTAAGAGCTTTGATGCAAGAAGCACTGTCATACAGAGTGTTTTGGATGCCAATGCATGGATGAAGGCCTGGAATGACGGCTTTATCGAAGTAGCTTTCGTTACCCTGATTCCCTTTGTATTTCTGGGTTTAGGTTTTCTGATTCATATGTTTGGGGAAAATAAAACGAAAGTTAATTACATTAAATTGGGCTTGCTATTTCTGGTAACTTTTGTTTTCGATTCTATTTTAGCGTATGAGATCGAGTCAAAACTATATGAATTAAATAAAACCTTTGATTCTCCTCCGTTTGACCTTAAAATAGCATTTACCAAAATTCAGTTTTGGGGAATTATTTTCGCGGGATTTATTGTTTATATTATCTGGGGACTGGTTTTCGACTTTGTCATGAAAGAACATCGTGAAAAAGACAGAATAAGAAGCGAACAGGAAATCAGGCAGAAAAAAGTTCTTTCCCTTTCAGAAAAAATTACTGCTTTAAAACATGAAATTGAAGAGATTACCGCCGGTATCGGAAACATTAAAGAGTTGATCATCAAAACACGCGGCAGAATTGAGGAGCTTCAGAATATCATAGACAGTGTTATTATTCCTACTAAAGATTACAAACGGTATGCTTCAGAATACGTTCAGGGCTGGATCACATTTATCGGAGAAAAAATTGCGGTTTCCAAAACAGAAAAACAGACCATGATCGAAAGCTGTATTGAGACGTATACTACCAATCTCGAAACAGTGGGAGCCAATTCGGATACTCAGAATTTAGTGTATTTATCAGCTTTATAAAATCAATCTTATGAAAAAAATATGTTATCTGTTCATGATTATTTCTCTGGTATCATGTTGTAAAGAAAGCAATAAAGAAGATGAACCCAAAAAAGATTCTGTGGTAATAGTCCCTGATCTCAACAACATCAATGTAAGCATTCTGATTGACTTATCAGACAGAATAGATCCTGCCACCAATCCAAATCCTACAATGCAGTATTTCCAAAGAGATGTGGAATACATCAAAGCCATCGAAAAAGGATTTCTAAATCATATCAAATCAAAGAAAATCATCACTTATGACGATCAGATGCAGGTGTTTTTCAATCCGGAACCTTCCGATCCGAAAATCAATGACTTTACGAAAGAGCTGAAAGTTTCATTCGATAAAAACACCCAGAAAAGCTACTTTGGTCTGGTTGATAAAAAGTATTCCGAATTGCCTTTAAATATTTACCAGTCAGCAATAAAAGACGGAAATTATGTAGGATCCGATATCTGGGAGTTTTTTAAAAACAAGGTGAAAGATTATTGTATTAAAGAAGACAAAAGAAACATCCTTTTTATTCTCACGGATGGCTATATGTACCATGACAACACCAAGTTTGCAGAAGGAAACAAGACTTCTTACCTGACGGGTAAATTAATTAAAGCCAACAATCTCACCAATTCAGATTTTAAAAATTTAATTGAAAAGAATGAATATGGTTTTGTAAAAGCCAATGACAACCTCAGCAATCTTGAAGTGATCGTCCTGGGAATCAATCCGGAAAAAGGAAATCCTTTCGAGGAAGCTATTATCAAAGAATACTGGGAAAACTGGTTCAAAGAAATGAAAATCAAAAAGTATGAGATAAAATCTGCCGACCTTCCTTCTAATATGGAACCAATTATCTTAAAAGCCATTTCAGGAAAAAACTAAAAAACACAATTAATATACGCGTTCTGCATTTGATTCATCTCCGTCCATTCGAGTAGATTTTTGAAAAAAATCGTATCGAGAAGTACTCTTTTCTTTCGCCACCGAAAATGAACGTGTAATTTTTATGCTCCGGAGGAGCAATATCTGTGTAGCAGAAAAAAACAATACAATATCGCAAGCACTCCGGAGGTGTGCTAACTAAATGAAAACTGTCGCAAAATATTGAACTCCTCCGGAGTTCTGGTATTACAAGATGCTGATATTGATCTACACAGATATTGCTCCTTCGGAGCAAATTAAAATGATGATGCCACGCAATATGCTGTAAAATTATTACTAAAAAAACGGGAAAAAAGCCTTAATAAAGAGACTATCCAAACTTTTCGGACAGCTTTTTGTTTTATTTAATCCCAGTCTGCGGCTATAAATTCCATCTTGTGTCCCTGGTCATCTGTAAGGGTTAAAAAATGGCCTTTCACAGAATATCGGGTTACATTTCTGAGTTCCTTCGAGAAATCATTTTCCAGCTTCATATCCTTGCAGGCTTTCAGCGTAGAGCCGATCTCTGAAATTTTCACTTTTCCGTCATTTTTAAATTCGGCCGTAAAGAACATATTATTGCAGCCTGCAAAGGCGGTTCCTTTGACCTTTTCTTGTTCTGCTTTTTCGGTAAGGTTAATATTGGCATTATTTCTAATAAGATCAGATTTGGAATACCCTGCAAAAGAAGTAAGCATCCACTCGCGTTGAATCCCGGAATTGAGATCTGCGTGTTTTGAAATATGTGTACTTGCAGAAGTGCAATTTATCAACATTCCTGAAAATAAAACGGACAAAACCGAAACAAATATTGTTTTCATAGCACACTGAAATCCAATTTCATACCATTCCGGGGGCAGAATATGGTAAAAATTAGTAAATTAGCGACACAAAAATTATTTTATAAAATGAAAAGAATACTTCTACTATTCACTTTCCTTTTAAGTTTTGCTCAAATGAGGGCAGACGAAGGAATGTGGTTGTTAATGCTTGTTAAAAGACTCAATGGTGTCGATATGCAAAAAGAAGGTTTGCATCTTACACCGGAAGAAATTTACTCCGTGAATAATTCGAGCTTAAAAGACGCGATCGTAAGCTTCGGGGGATTCTGTACCGGGGAAATTGTTTCGGGACAGGGCCTTATCTTCACCAATCACCATTGCGGTTATGGTGCAGTAGCAGCAGCTTCTACTCCGGAAAAAGATTATTTAAAGAACGGATTCTGGGCAATGAAGCAGAAAGACGAATTCAATGCTAAAGATCTTTATGTGAGATTTTTGGTAAGAATGGATGATGCTACACAGAGAATCAATTCAAAATTAAACAACAATATGTCCGCTGCAGAAAGAAAAGCGGTGATCGATGCTGAAACAAAAGCGATCCAGTCTGAAAATTCTGAAAACGGAAAATATACAGTAGTCGTAAGAGATTTTTTCAACGGAAATGAATTTTATTATTTTGTTTACCAGGATTATAAAGATATCAGACTGGTTGGTGCTCCGCCATCCGCATTAGGAAAATTCGGGGGTGATACCGACAACTGGGAATGGCCAAGACATACGGCAGATTTCACTGTTTTCAGAGTGTATGCTGATGCAGCAGGAAATCCGGCTGAATATTCTCCAAGCAATGTTCCGCTAAAACCTAAACATTTCTTACCTGTTTCCCTTAAAGGTGTGAAGCCGGGAGATTTCTCAATGATCTTAGGATATCCGGGAAGAACAAACCGCTACCTTACTTCTTACGGAATTCAGCAGATGGTCAACAAAGATTACCCGGCTTGGGTTGAAGCTTCCAAACTTGCCATGGATGTTATGAAAAAATACATGGATAAGGATAAAGGAACTCAGCTGAACTATGCTTCTCAATATGCTTCAGTAGCCAATTACTGGAAAAACAGACAAGGTACTATCGATGCTGTAATTAAAAACGGAACGATTACAGACAAGCAGAAAGTTGAAGAAAAATTCAAGACATGGGCTGTGCAACCGGAAAATATCGTTCAGTATGAAACGGTTTTAGAAGATATCGGGATTTATTATAAGCAGACATCAGACAGAAATGTTGAAAGAATGTATATGTCTCAGCTTTCAAGAAATGCTAAATATTTCACTTTGGCCTTACAGGTGGGAAGTGTTCTTAAAGCATACGCAGATCAGGATATGAAAGGAAGGCTTGCGATGAAGCCAAAAGTGGATGCGGCTTTAAAAACAGCTTACGAAAATATCAACACTAAGCTTGAAGGTGAAATGATGAACTCTATGGTCAATCTTTATCAGACAAGAGTCAACAAAGATGTTGCTTCAGAAACGATCATGGGTCTTGATGCTAAAAACCTTTCCAATGTGGCGTATTCTTCCATATTTGCCAATAAAACCTCAGCAACGAACTTTGTATTAAACCCTGACAAACTGAAACTGGATGCCGATCCGCTTTGGAAAATTGCCAACGGAATTGTGGCTGATCAAAAGGTTTCAGCAGAAAGATTCGTGAAGATTGATGATAATTTTGCTAAAAACAACAGGTTATTCTTAGCAGGATTAATGAAGGCGATGCCTGAGAAAAAGTTCTACCCGGATGCCAACTCTACGATGAGATTGACGTACGGAACAGTAGATAAATTGCCAATCAGAGAAGACAGAAACTATTTCGGTGTTACGGATAACTATTATACGGATATGACCGGTCTTGTTGGAAAATACAAGAAAGGTGATGAAGAATTTGATCTTCCGCAAAGAGTGATTGACCTTTATAACCTTAAAGATTTCGGTCAGTATGCTGATGCTAAAGGATATATGCCGGTTAACTTCCTTTCTAACAACGATATTACAGGAGGGAACTCAGGTTCACCGGTAATCGACGGAGATGGAAATCTTATCGGTATCGCATTCGACGGAAACAGTGAAGCATTAAGTGGTGACATCGTTTTCGAACCTGAATGGCAGAAAACCATCAACGTAGACGTTCGTTTTGTTCTTTGGACGATCGACAAATACGCCGGAGCAAGAAGGCTGATCGACGAATTACAATTGGTAAGAGACGAAAATACGCCTGCAGATACCAAAACAAAAATGCCTAAAGCAACATCTGCTAAAGGAAAAAGAAAATAATATCTATTGATATATTTTAAAGCCGCGAAAGTTTTCTTCCGCGGCTTTTTTTATTTTTGATTGAATATATTAGCAACAAAATTCGAATAATAAATGAAAACTGATGGCATACAATTTAAAGCAGTCATTAAACAAAGCGGTAATCTGAACGCGGCCTTTGTGGAATTTCCTTTTTCTACGGAAGAATTGTTCAACAAAAAAGGACAGGTAAAAGTCAAGGCAATCTTTGACGATAAAGTAGAATATCGCGGAAGCCTGGCTAAAATGAAATCTGATGGTCATCTTTTAGGTTTAACCCAAGAAATAAGAAAAGAGCTGGGGAAGACTTTCGGTGATGAAGTTTCGGTCAGTCTCATTGAAGACAAAGAAGAAAGGACGGTAGAAATTGCGAATGATATTCTTATCATTTTCAATGAAAATCCTGAATCAAAAGCATTGTTCGACAAGATGAGCTACACGCACCAGAAAGAATATATCCGATGGATTAATGAAGCTAAAAAGCCTGAAACGCGAGAAAACCGCAAGGTCAAAATGGTACAGATGATTCTGGATGGGAAGAAGGGGGGTTAGAAAATTTATATAGCTCAACAGCTTATTGATAAGATATTTTTGACAAATTCTGACTAAGAAAATCTGGTATCTTTTGAAAAATATTTAGAAATCCAGAAATGTGCCCTTATAATCCTTTTTTAGCATTATCATCCATCTTTGAAATTATTAGCAGCAGGAATTTACACAGGAATTAGAAATGATATTAAGTAATAATTATAAATATGAATTTTTTACTATCAGTAAAGTGGATATTCTGATTTCGTAAACAGCTTTGTTATTTAATATTTTAATATAATTTATAAAAATCAACACGTGTTTAACTGTACAACCATTTTTATAAAAGCTTTTTTACATTTTGTTTAATAAATATAAGCTATAAATCTTAAGATTAATGCTAATTTATGCGAAGTCCTTTATTTAAGCGGTTTACATGTAAATGTGGAAAACTTTATGTATTGCTAATTTTCTAATACAAAAAGTCTTTAATACCTTTGAAAAACAATAAACTCGAGGGGCAACTCGAGTTTATAATTTTTTCCTTTATGGAATATCTTATTAAGTTTTTAGAACTTATAGCGGCTCTTCTGAATTTTTATCATGCGGTTTTGCCGTTCTTCAAAAAGAATCAATAAGAGTACGTTCTAAAAAAAGCCTCCTCATCACAGGAGGTTTTTTTATCAAAATAAAATTTCAATTTGAAATGTCTTTTTTGATGAGACAAATATAGAACAAAATATATTATTGTTGTCATCTGTAACAAATATTTTCAAGTCTAAAATATCTTCGTAGAATAGATTTTAATTGTTTAATGCCTTTATTTAAAGACATCGTAAGTTAATAATTAATAAACAAAAAGTTATCAACGTACATGATTTGCATAATTAAAAAAAAAGTTTATATTATCAATATTTTAAATAATATCATTGATCCAAGCTTATAAAATATTTTACAAATGATTTCACATATTTATCTCATCAATTATTCAGCTATTTTTAAATAAAACTTTTATTATTAACACATCAACCATTCCAAAATTCCCGATCAAGACTTCTGTATTGTATCGCTTCCGAAACGTGATACGAAAGGATGTTTTCAGATTCTTCCAGATCGGCAATCGTTCGGGCTACTTTCAGGATACGATCGTAGGCTCTTGCTGAAAGGTTCAGTTTTTCCATTGCGGTTTTTATCAGGCTGAATGAGCTTTCGTCAAGTTCACAGTATTTTTCAATTTCTCTTGGTCCGATTTGAGCGTTGTAGCTTATTTTCAAATCTTTATATCGCTCTCTCTGAATTTCACGCGCGATCAGGACACGCTTTCTGATGTCTTCGCTTTTTTCACCTTTTCTCCGTTCTGCCAACTGCTCAAATTCTACTTTCTGTACTTCAATATGAATGTCTATCCTATCCAGAAGCGGCCCGGAAAGCTTGCTCATATACCGCTGCATTTCATAGGTCGTTGAGGTGTTATTAGGATCATCAGGAAAGAAACCGCTGGGACTTGGGTTCATGGAGGCAACAAGCATAAAACTTGCGGGATAATTAACGGTAAATCTTGCTCTTGAAATCGTTACTTCGCGGTCTTCCAACGGTTGCCTCATTACTTCAAGTACTGTTCTTTTGAATTCCGGCATTTCATCAAGAAACAGCACGCCATTGTGGGCAAGAGAAATCTCTCCGGGTTGTGGATAACCTCCGCCACCAACCAGCGCAACGTCAGAAATTGTATGATGCGGAGCGCGAAAGGGGCGAACCGTCATTAAGGAAGTTTCCGTTCCCATCTTACCGGCAACGGAATGTATTTTTGTTGTTTCCAAAGCTTCTTTTAAACTTAACGGAGGTAAAATACTGGGAACCCTTTTGGCGAGCATTGTCTTTCCGCTTCCGGGTGGTCCTATTAAAATAATATTATGTCCGCCGGCCGCAGCAACTTCCATGGCCCGTTTTGCGGTTTCCTGTCCTTTAACTTCGGAAAAATCAAAAGGGAAATCATTTATTTTCTCCTGAAATTCTTTTCTGGTGTCTACTTCTACTTTCTGGAGTGGTTTTCCTTCGTTAAAAAAATCGATAACTTCTCTGATATTTTCTGCAGCGAAGACTTCAAGATTACTTACGATAGCGGCTTCCCGGGTATTTTGTTTCGGAAGAATTATTCCTTTAAAGCCTTCTTCACGGGCTTGTATGGCGATTGGTAAGACACCGCGCACCGGCTGTAGTGTTCCGTCGAGAGAAAGCTCTCCCATAATGATGTAATCCTGAATGTTTTCGGCAAGAATCTGGTCGGATGCCGCAAGGATACCAATGGCTATGCTCAAATCGTAGGCAGCGCCTTCTTTACGGAGATCAGCAGGTGCCATATTGATCGTGATCTTTTTTCCGGGAATTTTAAATCCTACATTTTTCAGAGCGGCGGAAATCCTGTAGCTGCTTTCTTTAATGGCATTATCCGGAAGACCAACGAGATGATATCCGACACCACCGGTATCTACATTTACTTCAATCGTGATCGTCTGTGCCGAAACGCCATGAATGGCACTTCCATAAATTTTTATCAACATTGTCTGTGTTTTGATGCAAAAATAATAAATTTTATAATCATCCTCAGATGAAAATGTAATGTAAATTAAAAAGGCTCCGAAAATTAATCCGGAGCCTTTCATCAAATTGAATTCAAACTATGACTTAGATCTATTTCTTAATAAATTTATTTTTAAATACTTTTCCGTTCTCAGATTTAGAGACGATAATATAGGTTCCCGGAACTAAAGAGCTTACATCAATAGCTTCAGAGAATCTGTGATCCTTTTTTTGTTGAATCAGCTTTCCGGACATATCAATGATGGATACTTCTGTGTATTTCTTATCAGATTCTTTTCCGATGTAAATGACCTGTGATGCAGGATTCGGATAAACGCTGAGGTTATTTTCTTTAGGTTTTGTTTCTCCTGTTCCAAGGCTTCCACAAAAGTCCCAGTTTCCGAAATTTAACTTTGTAAAAGCAAATTCTGACAGCATTTCACACTGATCAGGGCAATATTCCGTACAGGCATAAAATCCGAAAGTTCCTGAAGTCGTAGCGGTGTAAGAATCTCCTGTTTCCCCGGAATGATACAAGGCTCTGAAGGGGAAGGCGGATTACTTCCCGGAAGACAGCTGAACCAGGTGTGAGTTCCGTAAAGCTGTGGAAATCCGTCATTAAACTGTACCGAAGCTCCTTCGCAAACATTATATTCTCCCGGAGCAATTTCCTCAAAAGTTCCCGGCTGTAGGTCTACCATCATAAAAGGAAGTCCATACGCATATCCGTCCGCAAGAATAGGCGTACTTTCCGCGGTACAGTCGGCCTGCGTCACTTCAACTTTAAAATAATACAGCATATCATCGGTCCCGTTGATCGTTAAGGTCTGCGATGTTGCTCCGGGAATTGCCACCCATGGATTGGTATTTGGAGTCTGCCAGTCCCATTCCTGCTTATACCATTGGTAGGTTGCATAAGTCTGAGTTGTGGAAAGCGTTTCTGATTCCGTATTACAGAAAACAACCTTATCAGGAAACATGGTTCCCAGCCTTGGACTTGTAATTTCCGGCGTACATTGTTGTGCTTTCATATTTAAAAAACTTAAAAATAAAAGGCTTAAAAAAATCAGTTTTGTTTTCATATAAAATTATTTTGTCATTATTATCTGCGACTAATCAAGTAATATCCTGATCCCGAGTTTTACATTAAAATTCAAAGGTTTTTCTTTATAAATCGTTTTCAGCGAACTGTTGTCTTTAAAATGATATCCGAGTCCAGGCTCGGCATAAATTCCTATATATTTTACCACTTTTAACTGAACACCTACGGCTGTATTTACCGATACCTGAATAGGTTTTTGACTGAGTTCCTCTTTTGTTTCCTGTTTCACCGTTCCGTCCACTATATACTTTGTCCTGATATCCCCGGAAACAGCTTTTTCCACAGCGCCTCCTCCCGTAATGTAACCTGTAAAAGCTCCTTTCTTTATCACATTGTAATTCACCTGAACCGGAATACCTACATAATGAATATTCTGTTCACTGCTGATAAAATCAGACTGACTGCCGGAAGTCAGCTCTGCAGAAAGCTTTGTATAATTGATGCCTGTTCCGATGCTCCATCTTTTTCCTAAATTCTTGTACACGGAAGCACCGAAAGTAACCGGGGTTTTGTGCCTGATGGTTGCATCCACTTTTTTATCCTGATTGGCCAGAAGAATTGCCATCAAAGGATCTTCGCCTGTTTCCAGCCCCCAGATTTCAGGGAGGCTGGGCGTTGTTCCGTTCAAAGTGGCATACCCGGGGAACTGATCGGTAGCATTTGAAGATGCATTACCTGTAGCAAAACCAAGCATCCAGTTTTGTTTAGTTTTGTTTAATGCCAGCTTTGTTTTTTTATCTTTTTCAAACTTTTCTTTCCATTCTCTTTCTTCTTTTGTCATGAGAATGCTGGTTCCAACCTCTTCATTGTCAGAATTATTTTCAATCGAAATCACATCTTCCGATTTTGTTAAACTCTGATCAGAACCATTTTCATAAATATTATCTTGGTTTGGTATTGCAGGATTAATGCTGTTTATAGGAATTTTATTATAATCTTTAAATATGTGCAATGCCATTCTTTTATCAAAATCGAACTGCTGTATTTTAACAATTTGCCTGGAAGAAATAGCATTCTGCGTAGGTTTTACTATCGTACGATCCTGAAAATCCCTTCCGGTGATTTTATATTCTTTTTTTAATTCCTTGTCTTGTCTGTTAATATTAAAATCAAACAGCTTACCCAGAATCAAGAACATGACAATAACCGCCGCAGCACCGCCAATACGGTACCACAAGGATAAATGATTAAATGGAGTAACAGCCTTCTGCGCCTTAAGATCATTCGGTACAAAGCCAGGCATTGCCTTGTCTTCGTCCTTTACAAATAATTCTTCACTGATATTTTTCCACAATCCATCAGGAACATCTTCTGTGTGATCTTCCATTTTTCTGCGCAGATCATTTAACCATTCATTACTCATATTGCGCTGTTTTAGATATTTTATGTTCTTTTATTTTCCGGGCAAGCATTGATTTTGCCCTGTGAAACTGCGATGCCGATGAATTTTCTGCAATTCCCAGTATTTCCGCTATTTCTCTATGACTTTTCTCTTCAAAAACAAACAGGTTGAAAACCATTCTGTAGCCGTCGGGAAGCGTATGGATCATATTCATAATTTCCTGCTGCGATATTTCTTCAAGATCTGGCTCTTCTTCATGTTGGATATCAGGAATTTCCGAATCATCAGCGATGATCTTAAAATCCACATTTTGTTTTATATGCTTTAAAGATTCATTGACTACAATCCTGGTGATCCAGGCATTTAAAGAACCGTTTCCTCTGAATTCAAAAGAATCTATCGAACGGAACATTTGTATAAAGCTGTTTTGTAAAACATCATTCACACTGTCCCTGTCAATGATATATCTCGAACAAACATAGGCCAGACTGCCTGAATGAACTTCAAAAAGCTCTTTCCAGGCCGCTTCTTCCTTTTGTAAAAGGCGGCTAACCAGACTCTGTTCGTTACTTTCTTTCATTGGATTTATGGCATCCTCACGGACCACCACTTACTTAACATAATGCAAAGATAGGCTGCTCCAAATTGAAGCCTGCCTATCTTGCCAATAACCGTTGCCTAATTTTTAATACTAATGGGAATTTCATACTTTATGCTCTGATAAGGGGTCAGATCAACTCCTTCAACGGTTATTTTTTCTGCTTCCCAAGCAAATCTCATAGACCAGTCGTATCCTACAAAAAAACCTTTTTGCTTGGATGCCATAAGAACAGAGACATTCTTTGTCACTCCGTCCAGAGTCATTTGAAAACTAAGGATTTTCGGTTCAAAAGTAAGCTCTACGACATTCTGTTCCGGATTTAATTTGGATTTAAAATTCAGTTTATATTCAATTTTTCCTAAATGTGCCAAAACGGTATCTGCTTTCACAGGATCATTTACAATGCTTCTTACAATCTCTTTCATCGGAAAGTTTCCGAATGTGATAATACTGTCTTTAGCTGTAAAATCAATAATTTTCTCATTAAACATTCCTCCTTGGGAGGTTACTAATCTTGCTCTGTAATTCCCGTTGATATCATTCAGCTTTACCGGTACAGGCTCGTAGTTTTCATTCATACAGGATGTTAAAGAGAATCCTAATATGGCGATCGCAGCAACGATCAGGAAATTAAGTACTGTCTTTTTCTTCATTACTTTAAATTTTAACATTAAACATTATCCTTGAGTACTCATTATATAAATCCTGATTTTGAGAAATCTTGCATGAAAATTGACAGAAATTCTTAAAAAATTCATAATCACCTGATTTTTAATGGTAAAAATTTTATATTTTAAAAATTATTTAACTTTCATTATTTTAATACTTTTGTTAAAGCATAAATTTTAAATCATAACAGAGCAAACTAGATAATTCATCATCATGACAGTAAAACCTGAAATCTCATGGGAAGATTTTGAAAAAATTGATATCAGATGCGGAACGATTATTTCAGCGAATGATTTTGAAAAGGCCAGGAACCCTTCTTATCAGTTAGAAATAGATTTTGGAGATTTAGGCATAAGGAAATCCTCTGCACAAATAACCTCTTTATATCAGAAAGAAGAATTAATAGGCATGCAGATCCTTGCTGTTGTTAATTTTCCGAAAAAGCAGATCGCCAATTTCTTTAGCGAATGCCTGGTTTTAGGATTGTACGGTGAGGATAAAAAAGACGTAACCCTTCTGACTCCTTCATTGCCGGTGAAAAACGGAATGCAGGCAGGATAAAATAAAAACAAATGATACAACACATCCCTCTAGAAAGAATCTTATTTATTGATATTGAAACCGTTCCGAGCTCCGGGGCTTGGGAAGAATTATCCGAAACAGAGCAAATGCTTTGGGATAAAAAGACAAAACACCAAAGAAAAGATGAAATTTCCGCCGGTGAATTTTATTCCGAAAGAGCGGGAATTATGGCCGAATTCGGGAAAATCATTTGCATTACCATCGGAATGCTGGAAAAAAATGATACGCTAAAAATCAAAAGCTTTGCAGGAGACGATGAGAAAAAAATTCTCATGGAGTTTGGCGAAATCTTCAACAGCCCACGATTAAAGGACGTAATTCTGTGTGCCCACAACGGTAAAGAGTTTGATTTTCCGTGGATTGCCAGGCGTTTTCTGATTAATGGAATTATGCCGCCGGTGCCATTTCAGATGTTTGGAAAAAAGCCTTGGGAAATTCCTCATATTGATACGATGGAACTCTGGAAATTCGGTGATTATAAAAGCTTTGTTTCATTGGAACTCCTGGCCCATCTTTTCGGAATTCCCACCCCGAAAGATGATATTGACGGCTCAATGGTTTCATCAATCTACTACATAGAGAAAGACTTGCAAAGAATAGTTGACTATTGTGAAAAAGATGTCTTAACTTTGGCAAACATTTTCCGGCGCATGCGTCAGGAAGATTTATTGAAAAGGTACATCAATTTAGATTAAAAAATGAAATTTACAGACGATCAGATTGCTGACATTGGTGAAGAGATCATCAAAGTCTTAAAAACCGTATATGACCCTGAAATTCCGGTAGATATCTACGAGCTTGGACTTGTGTATGATGTTCAGATTTCCGATGATGCGGACGTTAAAATCATCATGACACTCACGACTCCAAACTGCCCTGTTGCAGAAACGCTTCCACAAGAGGTAAAAGATAAAGTAGCTGAAGTTGAAAATGTAAAAAGTGTCGATCTGGAGCTTACTTTCGAACCAAGCTGGCATAAAGATATGATGAGTGAGGAAGCTAAATTTGAGCTGGGAATGCTTTAATTTAGTTAAAATAAATCAGGCTGTCAAAAATAAATTGGCAGCCTTTATTTTGTTTAAAATTCAGAATATTAATGATCTAAACTTCTCTCGCGATCTGCTTCCCTTCGCGTCTGCTCCATTCGCTCCAGGAACCCACATATAAAGACGGAATATTAAATCCTACATAATCCAGCGCTAAAATCGTATGACAAGCCGTCACTCCTGAACCGCAATGAATAATCAGGTTTTCAGGTTTTCCTTCCAATAATTTTGAATATTTTTCTTTTAAAACCTCAGGTTTCAGAAAGTTACCATTCTCATCAAGATTCTCAGAAAAAGGAATATTAATCGCTCCCGGAATATGTCCGGCAACCAGATCAATCGGTTCAGATTCGCCTTTATAGCGGTAAGCATCCCGAACATCGATGACCGTTGAAGAATGGTTTGTTAGTTCATTTTCAACGTCTTCCAGTGTCGAAACAGGAAGAAGCCATTTATCTTTTTTGATAAATTCAGTTTTTTCAAATGTTTCTTCTCCGGAAGAAAATTCTAAACCTTCTTTTTCAGCATTCTGAAAACCACCGTCCAAAACCTGCACCTTTTCAAATTCAAAAGCTTTCAGCATCCACCAAACTCTTGCGGCTGCATTGGCTCCGCTTTTATCATCATAAACAATAATATGTGATTCTTCTGAAATCCCAAGATTGGAAAGAGTTACCATAAATTTTTCAATACTTGGAAGCGGATGTCTTCCACCGAAAGCGGCATTCTCCCCAATTTCCGCCAAATCCTTATCTAAATCAATGAACCTTGCACCTTTGATATTTTTGTCTAAATATTTTTGACGAACGTCTTTTCCTACTCTTGCGTCTAGGATGATTAGATTTTCTGTAGATAAATTTTTTAATTCGGAGGGTGAAATTATTGGTGACATTTTATTGATTTTTTTGGATTGGTTTAAATATAAGTTTTGGCTAAAGCCATTTTGTATTTTGAAAAATAAAGCGGGCTAAAGCCCGCCCCTATTGATTATTTTATCTGATAATTTATATTTAAAAATGAAAAATATCTTTCGCTTTGTTATAAGAACTTTCGAAATTGAGAAGGTTCAGCTTATGGCTGGCTTTTTCCACGCTCATAAAATTAATGACCTGTTCGGTCGGCATATTTCCTACCAGGTCATCTTTTGCCATCGGGCAGCCGCCGATTCCTTTGATGGCGCTGTCAAATCTTCTGCAACCCTTGTCGTAAGCCGCTTTTAATTTAGAATAGGAATCTTCATAGCGGTTATGAAAATGACCTCCAAAATTGATCTCCGGATATTTTGAGGGGATTTTCTCAAATAAAAGAGCAATCGTTTCCGGCGTTGCAACTCCTGTTGTATCAGAAAGTAAAATATCTTTAATTCCAATTTCTGAAAACCGTTGAGCCCAGAAATCTACATCTTCCCATTTCCACATTTCACCATACGGATTCCCGAAAGCCATAGAGAAGTAAATATTTAGCTGCTTATTTTCATTTTTCACCAGTTCCGACATCTTAATAATCTCATTAAAAGCTTCTTCCTGGCTTTTATTGGTGTTTCTGTGCTGAAAAGTTTCAGAAATAGAAAAAGGAAAGCCTATAATATCTACAGATTGGTGTTTTAGCGCTTTTTCGGCACCTCGGTAGTTGGCGACGATCGCAGAAACTTTTGTGTGGGATCTGGATTTATCAATGTTTTCGGCAACTTCGGCAGAATCTGCCATTTGTGGAATTGCTTTCGGAGAAACAAAACTCAGGCAATCGAGCACATCAAAGCCCACATCCATCAGAGAGTTGATGTAATCTATTTTTTTATCTGTGGGGATAAATTCTCCCCAACCCTGCATTGCATCACGCGGACATTCAGTAAGAAACATGTTTTACTTTTAGATTTTCTCAAATATAATAAAACTAAACAATTTCGTTTTATCATGAGCAAATCTATCATTATTTTGATTGTCAAACCTTTATATGTCATTTAAAATTTCAATCGAATATATCAGTTTACAAATAAATCATTCAGAACATCAAAATTGTTAACTTTGCGGGAAATTTATACTAATAATGAGCGCAATAGAATTCAACCCTTTGTGGAAAGAAAAGTTACTGAACCGTTTTCTTAATTATGTAAAAATATATTCAACCAGCGATGCCGAAAGCGAAACAACACCTTCTACAGAAAGACAGTGGAATATCGCAAACTACATCTTGGAAGAACTGAAAACGATCGGTCTTGAAAATGTATCGATTGACGAAAGCGGCTATATCATGGGATATGTACCTTCTAATCTTGAAAATAATGACAAGCCAACAATTGGATTTATTTCGCATTATGATACTTCACCCGATTTCAGCGGGGAAAATGTAAAACCGCAGGTGTGGGAAAATTATGAGGGAAGTGATCTGGTTTTAAATCAGGCAACAGGATTTACTTTATCGCCTTCAAAATTTGAAAGCCTGAAAAAATATGTTGGCCAGACGTTGATTACAACTGACGGAAATACGCTTTTGGGGGCCGACGACAAAGCCGGTTGTGCTGAGATCGTAACCGCTGCGGAATATCTTGTTGCGCATCCTGAGATTAAACACGGAAGAATTGCCGTAGGATTTACGCCGGATGAAGAGATCGGGAGAGGCGCACATAAATTTGATGTTGCTAAATTCGGGGCCGAATTCGCTTATACGATGGATGGTGGAGAAGTAGGAGAGCTTGAATACGAAAACTTCAATGCTGCAGGTGCGGTGGTGAAAATCCATGGATTGAGCGTTCACCCGGGTTATGCCTACGGAAAAATGGTAAATGCCGCTTTATTGGCTTCTGAATTTGCCCAGATGCTGCCTGCAAATGAAACTCCAGCCACTACAAAAGGATTTGAAGGATTTTATCATTTAATGGATCTAAACGCTGATATTTCCGAAGCTAAACTGCAGTATATTATCCGTGATCACGATGCTGAAAAATTTGAGACAAGAAAGAAATTCATGGAAGAAAAAGTAGCTGAATTTAATCAGAAACATGGCGAAGGAACCGCCGAAATCGAGATTAAAGAGCAATACAGAAACATGAAACAGCAATTTGAAGGAAAGATGCATATCATTGATCTGGCTGCAGCTGCCATGAAAGAAGCAGGTATTGAGCCGAAGATCAAAGCGATCAGAGGAGGAACCGACGGTGCACAATTGTCTTATATGGGACTTCCTTGTCCGAATATTTTTGCAGGAGGAATCAATTTCCACGGACCGTATGAGTATGTTGCTTTGGAAAGTATGGAGAAGGCAATGGAGGTGATTGTGAATATTGTGAAAGCGTAATAATTCTTTTCAAAATTTTACGAATTATAAAACAACTTTGTCAAAGTCGAACTTTGACAAAGTTATTTATTTACAGAAGCTTTAAAGCAGGCTTTATATGAATTAGCTAAAAACCCAATAATAAATTAACGCCCAGACTACAGCAAAAAATAAAGTAACCCTAAAGGTATCCTTTAAGTTCTGAGTCTGTTTTTTAATGAAATGCTTATAAAGTGTTACTATTAAAAATGTAACAATAATTAAAGTCGGAAGTGCGGTAAAAGTTAGCATTCTAATTTGAGCTTAAAAAAGCATCCCAACCCTGCGCCGTCAGAGCAATCAATTGGTTAGATCCTCTTGCGATCATGAAATTTCCTTCTTCTTTTTCAACCGCATGCCCAATAATGGTAAAATCCGGATGATTTTTAATCTTATCAAAATCATTAGGAGAAATCGTGAATAATAATTCATAATCTTCCCCACCGCTTAAAGCAGTCATGACAGGATTTAGATTAAATTCATCTGCTGTAGTGATCGTCAGATTATCCATCGGAATTTTCTCTTCGTATAATCGGAAGCCTACTTTCGACTGATCCGAAAGGTGAAGGATTTCCGAAGCCAGGCCATCAGAAATATCAATCATGGAAGTAGGGGTGATATCCAGTTGCTTCAAAATTCCTTTTACATCGGTTCTCGCTTCAGGCTTCAACTGTCTTTCCAGAATATAATCATAACCTTCCATTTCAGGCTGCATATTAGGATCTGCAAGAAAAACGGCATGTTCTCTTTCCAGGATCTGAAGTCCCATATAAGCGCCTCCCAAATCGCCAGTCACGACAAGCAGATCATTGGGTTTTGCACCGCTTCTTTTAACAATGTTTTCGTCGTTTTCAAGTCCGATAGCGGTAATGCTCATGACAAGGCCTGCGTTTGAACTTGTCGTATCACCTCCGATTAAGTCAATTTTATATCTTTCACAAGCAGCCTGAATTCCTGCATAAACTTCTTCCAGCGCTTCCACCGGAAATCGGTTGGAAACCGCCAGCGAAACCAGAATCTGAGTCGGAGTTGCATTCATGGCAGCAATATCGCTAAGATTAACAACCACGGCTTTGTAACCCAAATGTTTCAGCGGAACATAGCCCAGATTGAAATGCACGCCCTCTGCCAGAACATCTGTCGTAATGACTATTTTTTTATTATCAGGATTAATAACCGCTGCATCATCTCCTACACCAAGCTCCGAAGATTCGTTGGATAAAGGGAAGAATTGCGTTAAGTGTTTAATCAGTCCAAATTCTCCCAGTTTGGAAATGGGTGTCAGTTCAGGATTTTTATCTTCAAACATATTTTTAATTATAATTGATGTTTGATAGTTGATAAATGATTACCGATAATTTTTATCGCAGATCATTTATCGCTTATCATGTATTAATTGAATGCTGCCGGATCAATATTTTCCGGTCGGAAGGGAAGGTTTTTAAAATCTTCTCTTGTTAGGACTACTGTTTCAGGAGTTTTGTATTTATTCATGGCTTCTACCACATCATCTGGCGGCGGTGTCATTTTTCTCAACATCATATCGATCCAGACGCCTGTTGCTTCAGCGGTTGCGCAGTGTTCTCCATCCGGAGTATAAAATTTGTGTACAAAACGATAGATGGAAGAGTCTTCTGCGCATCCGTCGATTTCCAGGCTTACGATCACGGTCTGATCGGCATAAATTTCTTTAAAAAAAGAATATCTTTCATGAAGAATTACAGGCCCGATTCCCCAGCGGCTAAGCTGGGTAACCCCCATTTTTTCTTTGGTCATAAAAGCCATCCTCGACTGAGCGCAGTACTGAACATATGATGAATTGGCTAAATGCTTGTTGGCATCGAGATCGCTCCAACGGACCTCGAATTTATGGTAGAATATCATTTACAATTTATTTTGGTGATAATTTTTCAAAATTACTCAAATAAGATGGTTTATAAAAATTGTAGTTTTGCAAAAATAATCTTGCGCATAAGATTAATAGAACTATGAGACGAATCATCATTATCGGAGGTGGCGCTGCAGGATTTTTCTGCGCTGCCAATCTTGACGAAAACCTTTACAAAATTACTATTCTCGAACAGAACTCGGATGTACTTCAGAAAGTGAAAATTTCCGGGGGAGGTCGATGTAATGTTACTCACGCCTGTTTCGATCCGAGAGAACTCGTTCAGTTTTATCCGCGTGGGAATAAGGAATTGCTGAGTGTTTTCACCAAGTTTCAGCCGGGAGATACGATGGAGTGGTTTGAAAACCGAAAAGTTTCGTTAAAGATCGAAAATGACAACCGTGTTTTCCCGGAAAGCAATTCTTCACAGAGTATTATTAATGCAATGCTGCAGGAAATTCAGCAAAAAAGCGTCGAAGTAAAAACCAAATGCTCCGTAAAAGAAATAGAAAAGCTTGACGAAAAATATATAGTTAAGACAAGTTTAGGAGATTTTGAAGCAGACTATATCGTTTACACTACCGGAAGTTCTCCGAAATCTCTGAAAATGATTGAAAATTTGGGCCATAAAATTGTTGATCTGGTTCCATCGCTTTTTACTTTTAATATCAAAGATGATCTGTTGAAAGACCTTGCCGGAACAAGTTTTGAAATGGCAGAAACCTCCATTCCTAAACTGAAAACAGAAGAAAGTGGTCCGCTGCTGATTACGCATTGGGGACTTTCGGGTCCGGCAATTCTGAAAATTTCGGCCTGGGAAGCGATTAATTTGGCAAAGGCGAAATACAATTTTGAAATTGTGGTGAATTTTATTTCTAAAGATCCTGATGAAGCTCAAGAATTGTTTCAGAAATTCAGACAATCCAACCCAAAGAAAACGATCGGGCAGTCGAAAATCTTTGATGTAACGAACCGTTTCTGGCAGAGAATTCTGGAGGTTTCGAAAGTAGATCTTAATAAGCAGATGGCGAATATTTCAGGAATAGAAATACAGACAATCATCGAAAACCTGTGCAGAAAGAAATTTCAGGTGACGGGAAAATCTACATTTAAAGATGAATTTGTTACCGCCGGAGGTGTTGATTTAAAAGAAATCAATTTTAAAAATATGTCTTCGAAAGTTTTGCCTAACTTTTATATCGCAGGAGAGGTTCTGAATATTGATGCGGTAACCGGTGGCTTTAATTTCCAGGCGTGCTGGAGTGAGGCTTGGCTGATTGCACAGGATTTGAATAAATAAATAATTATAATATGAATAAATTACTCTTACTTATTATTTTAGCCGGTTCTACAAAAGTTTTTTCACAAGAAATGATATCTTCAAAACAAGAAAATGTAATTGATGAAAATGTTTATGAAACAGCAGATAGCCAGCCGGAATACCCTGGAGGCATAAATGCATTTAGAACCAATTTTACTAAAACCTTTAATGCTTCTAACATTAATGCTACAGGTTTTATAAAATCTGAGGCTCAATTTGTAATCTCAAAAGAAGGAATGATCACCGACATCAAAATAGTAGGTGCAAATAAATCTATGAACAAAGAGATGGAACGTTCAATAAAAGCCTTGTCAAAAACAATATGGAAGCCTGCTGAAATAAAAGGGAAGCCAGTAAAATATAAATTTAAATTACCTATAACAATGAATTTATAATAACATAAATGATTTCAGTCAAAAAAAATATTCCTAAAATCCTTTTCATTCTGGGATTTGTGTATTTTTTCTGGCTGATGCTGAAAATTACATGGGAATATGTTCCGCTGAAGACAGATGTAAGTTTTTTAATGATTAAGCAAACGGAAGTCACCAGCCGTCCGGAATATCTTTATTTCTTCTATACTCACGTTTACACGAGCATTTTTGTGCTGCTCACAGGCTTTTTGGCTATTCTCAGAAAAGATTTAGGAATAAAAGACCTTCACAAAAACATTGGAAAGATCTATATTTTTCTGATTCTTTTTCTTGCGGCTCCTTCAGGTATTTACATGGGCATTTTTGCCAACGGAGGGATATGTTCTAAAATTTCGTTTGTTATTTTGGGATGTTTATGGTGGTTTTCTACGTTGAAAGCGTATCAGCTGGCGCGGCAAAAGAAATTTAGAGATCATCAACAATGGATGTGGCGGAGTTTTGCACTGACGATTTCTGCCATTACGCTGCGAATGTGGAAAGTAATTATCGTATATTTATTTCACCCGGATCCGATGGATGTTTACCAGATCATTGCATGGCTGGGCTGGATTCCCAATATTTTATTCATTGAATATTTAATTGCAAGAAAATTGCTGTGACAGTCTTGTATTATCATTAACACCAACCATATTATATGAAAATTTTAAAATTAACTTTCGTTTTCGTTTTTGCCATTGCCTTGATAAGCTGTAAAAAAGAATCAAAAGATACAAGTAGTAACAAAGACAGTCTTACCGCCAAAAAAGATTCGGTTGTTGTTCCTGAAATTTATAAAGAATATTATGGAATTTACATGGGCGACTTTGCGGGAAAGGAGATGATCACACCAGAAATCGGAGAAGAGTACGAGGGAGAAGTTTATAAGAAAATATCCCTGAAAATCAATAGAATCACGAAAGACAGTGTCTACGGACAAAGCATTGTTGATGGAAATCAAAGACCTTTTCGCGGTGTTTTTAATGAAACGTCAAAATCTTTTATCCTTGATGAGCCGGGAAATGATAAAACTGACGGAAGATTTGAGGTTAAGTTAAAAAACGACAGCCTTACCGGAACATGGAATGCATTTAATAAAACGGCAGTAAAGGCACCATCGAAAAATTTAAAACTGATCAAAAAAGAATTTGTTTACAATCCGAATTTCATGCTCGGCCCGGATAATGACCTCATCGACTGGGAAAATCCGAAGAACTTTGTTGAAAAATATACCGACGAACACACCGGTAATACAGAAACCTATACCGCTTCCAAAAACAGGGTGGCTTCTGATGCGGTATTTAAAATCAATGCATCCAAACAGAAATTAACGGAGAAAGATCTTAAGAATCTCCGTAAGCTGGATATGGAAATCATTAAAAACTCCGTATTTGCTCGTCACGGCTATTCTTTCAAAAAAGCTACCTATAGAAATTTCTTTGAGCAGACCGACTGGTATATTCCTGTTTCCAATAATGTAGATAACGATCTTACCCCTCTTGAAAAAGAGAATGTAGCCTTGCTAAACCGCTTTATCAAATACGCGGAAGACAAATACGACAGCTTTGGAAGGTAATTATATGGTAATTTCTGATTTAGTGAAAGGCAACAGAAGCAGACATCCGACCACATAACAAGCGATATCCACCCAGGAAAAAGAATTTCCCACAATAATATACATGATGCTTCCAGGCTGAAGTCCCAGCTTATCGGCAATATTGAAATATTGTGCCCATTCTATGAGACAGGAAAAAATAAAGATCCCCAAAATAAGTTTCCGGGTGTCTTTAATGATTACAAAAGATTTCACGAGTGTATAAAGCAATATCATAACGATCACATCTCCAAGATAGGCCCGGATAAAGAAAATATCTTTTAATACGGTAGCAATGAGAACTTCAATGAAGAAAATAAAAATGGAGAAAAGAAAATATTTCAGGTTGAAGGTTAATTTTATCATAGGGGAGTGCTGTTTTTCTTAACAATGATATTGAAAATTTGATCAATATATTCAATGAAAGTTTTATGCTAATTTAGGTGATTTCGGCGGCCGAAGGCCGCCGAAATCACCTAAATTAAATATTCTATCCTAAAATTTTGCATTAAATTTCGATATTAAAAAATATTTCTGCTATTTTTGCTGAAATTAATACAAGATGAGGAAAAATTATTTATTATTCACTTTATGTGTCGTGATTTCTTGCGGAACTGCAGATCAGGACACCTCGGAATTCGACAATCCGATTTTGGTAACAAAAATGGTTCAGGATGGCGACAATTTTACATTCAGCTACAGCGGCACCAAGATAACCGAAATGAAAAACACGACTGAAAACTGGACGAGAACCTTTACTTATACAGGAGACTTAATTACAAAATATGTTGATACTTTCTCCGACGGTACTTTTGATACTGTACTTCTTACCTACAACAGCAATCAGAAAATTACGAAGAAAACATCTACCTCAAGTGATCTTCCCAATTCATCGAATATCATAACGTATATTTATATAGGAAGTGATCAGATTAAAATAACACAGGCTTTTGTTTCTCCGGGGAATACGAAAACATACGTCAGGGATGCTTACACCAATTCTGATGGATCATTAAAAAACTGGACAGAAACCGTTACGGATGTTCAGCCTACAGTTACCTACACCGGAACGGGAAGCTTGCAAAATATTGTTTACGACGGAGGACATTATCCTTTCAAAAATATAACAGGCTTTACAAAAATGCTGGAAAGTGAGGACATGAACGGATCCGCAAGGAATGTTAAAGAGTATAAGAATATCATAACTTATTCCAACGGAGGCGAAGAATCAACCATTTTTAAATCGGCCTACGAGTACAATACTAAAAGCTATCCTACAAAAGCAATCCGGGATTATTATCACAGTAATAATCAGCCTTACAAATCGGAGATGACAACCTACGAATACAATCATTTATAATACAGAGCGCTTCGGCGCTCTTTTTGCTGCTAAAAAACAATCAAATATTTACGGCATGAAGAAAGTTATCTTATTTTCAATATTGTTTGTTAGTAGCTTATTGTTCTCGCAGACAGAGTACGCTTCAGTTTCACAGCTTCCGGATTATGCTGTCTTAAAGAAGAAAATGAAACTGGATGATGTCTTTACCAAGGCTGATACTCCTGCGGAATTCCCCGGCGGAATGGAAAATTTCAGACGGCAGTTTGCAGAAAAAATGGATATCATCGATGTGAAATCCAAAAGTATTGATACCCGTGTTTATTTTATTGTCGAAAAAACAGGCTATGTGAGATCTGTAGCGGCGACAGGAAGCGACAAAAAGCATTCGGATGCGGCAGAAGTAGCCGTGAGAAGGTTATTCGTAAAATGGAAACCCGCAACTATTAACGGAGAGCCGGTACGCTATCTTTATACATTTCCTCTTACGCTAAAAAAGCATTAGGTTAGAATAAAACTCACACAAGCTCATAAAAAATGATTGGTTATCCACCAATCATTTTTTTTATGGAATTAAGCTTCATTAAAGCTTCTATCGGTGTCAAAGTATTGATGTCTATTTTGGTAAGTTCTTCCCGGATATTTTCCAAAACAGGATCATCGAGCTGAAAGAATGAAAGCTGCATATTTTCTTCAGTTACCCTTTTGATACTTTCCGAAGAGCTACTCTGAGTACGGCTGGCTTCCAGAGTTTTCAGGATTTCATTGGCTCTGTTGACCACCTTTGACGGCATTCCCGCCAGCTTGGCCACATGAATCCCGAAGCTGTGTTCGCTTCCGCCGGGAATCAGTTTTCTTAAAAAAATGATATTGCCTTTATTCTCCTGGATTGAAACGTGAAAGTTTTTTACCCTGTCAAAATTCACCGTCATTTCATTTAATTCATGGTAATGGGTAGCAAACAAAGTCTTTGGCTGAGTCGGGTGCTGATGAAGGTATTCTGCTATGGCCCAGGCAATGGAAACTCCATCATATGTGGAAGTTCCGCGGCCGATTTCATCTAATAAAATTAAACTTCGTTCGGAAATATTATTCAGGATATTGGCAGCTTCGTTCATTTCTACCATGAAAGTCGATTCTCCTGCAGAAATATTATCTGTTGCCCCAACTCTTGTGAAAATTTTATCTAAAATACCGATTTCAGCATGTTTTGCCGGAACAAAACTTCCGATCTGAGCCATGAGACATACGATGGCAGTCTGACGAAGGATCGCCGACTTACCCGCCATATTCGGTCCCGTAACCATGATAATCTGCTGAGAATCTTTGTCTAAGAAAATATCATTCGGAATATATTTTTCTCCTAAAGGAAGTGCGTTTTCAATGATGGGATGTCTTGCTTCTTTTAGATCAATAGCAAAGCTTTCATTGAGAACAGGTTTTGTATAACTTTCAGAAACAGCTAATTCCGATAATCCTACTGCCACATCAAGCTGTGCAATGATATTCGAATTTTCCTGAATCTGATCCATATAAATGATCGTGTCTCCGCATACTTTTCTGTAGAGTTCATTTTCAAGGACTCCGATTTTCTCTTCTGCACCCAGAATCTGGTTTTCATATTCTTTCAGCTCTTCTGTAATGTAACGTTCGGCGTTTACCAACGTCTGTTTTCTGAGCCAGTCTGCCGGAACTTTATCTTTATGGGTATTCCGGACTTCAATATAGTAGCCGAAAACATTATTAAAATCAATTTTAAGGCTTGAAATTCCTGTTCTTTCAATTTCTCTCCGGCACATTTCATCAAGAAAACCACGTCCTTTTGACTGAAGCCCCCGTAACCTGTCGAGTTCTTCGGAGATGCCCTCTTTAATAACATTTCCTTTCGCCAGATTCACCGGAAGCTCATCATTCAGATGATTCTGAAGACATTTGATCAGTTCCTCCTGATCATATAAGGGATCCAGCCATGCCAATACATCTGCATGAGGATGAAGCAGACCTTTAATTTTATGAATATTAATTAAACTTTGGCGCAGATATCCCAATTCTTTCGGGGAGATTTTTTCGGCTGCCAGTTTTCCCATCAGTCTGTCAAGATCTGAAATGGATTTCAGCAGCTGGGAAATTTCATATTTAAGATGATCGTTTTCGTTTAAAAAATCAATTAAAGAAAGCCGTCTGTTGACTTCCCCGACTGATTTCAAAGGGAGAATAATCCTTCTTCTCAACAGTCTTCCTCCCATTGACGTTGAGGTTTTATCTATAATATCCAGTAAAGATTTGCCTTGTGGGCTGCTCGGATATACAATTTCAAGATTTCTTAAGGTAAAATGATCCATCATCAGATAATCCTCCTGAGGAATGATCTGAATTTTGGTGATGTGTGACAGTAAATTGTGATGGGTATCTTCAACCAAATAAGCGAAAATAGCACCGGCAGCAGTGATGGCCAGCTGCTGATTTTCAATACCGAAGCCTTTTAAAGAATTGGTTTTAAAATGGGTCGTAAGTTTTTCATACGCAAAGTTATATTGGAAGGCCCAGTCTTCAAGTTTAAAAGCACTCCTGTTTTTGATCTGCTCCGGGATCTGGACGCTTCTCTGATAAATAATCTCACTGGGATCAAAGGTATTGACAATATGAAGCAGCTTTTCCAGGTTTCCTTCACTTACTAAAAATTCTCCGGTAGAAACATCTACCAAAGCGATCCCGAATTTCTCCTTTTCCTTATGCAGAGAAAGCAGGAAGTTGTTCTTTTTTGAATTTAAAACCTGATCATTGAAGGTAACTCCCGGTGTCACCAATTCCGTTACTCCTCTTTTTACAATCCCTTTCACCATTTTCGGATCTTCCAGCTGGTCGCAGATCGCTACCCGCATTCCTGCCCGTACAAGTTTTGGCAAATAAGAATCTACGGAATGATGGGGAAATCCGGCCAATTCTATATGCCCTTCTCCATTCGCTCTTTTGGTAAGAACAATCCCTAAAATCTGTGACGTTCTGACAGCATCCTGACCGAAAGTTTCATAAAAATCCCCAACCCTGAATAGTAATAGCGCATCAGGATATTTCGCCTTGATGGTATTGTACTGCATCATTAAAGGAGTTTCTTTCTTCGCTGTTTTTGCCATTAAATCTGTCTTAAAATTAGGTTGGTAAAAGTATGAAATAAAATAAAAGAAGGAAAGTGTTTAAAACCCCGATGTGTGTTTTATTTCACAGAATTTTCTTGAAATCAAAATACATAAGAGACATCTCGTTTGATGAAATGTCTCTTATCGTTATGCATTTAAGTCTTGACTTAAATTAATTATTTTTAAAATGGTCTATTTTGGAAGTCCTCTTTTCAGGGCGATTTCTGCTCTTTTGATGGCTATTTTCTCTTTCCAGTCCATGTATTTCTTTTTGAAATTCTTCTTCATTATATCGTCGAATTTACGCTGAACGGTAAGATTCCATAGAGAATGTGCTTTTACGCCCCACGATTTGTCCCAGGCTCTCAGAGAAATGGAGAAACTGCCGTCGAGATACTTCATCCAGTGCCACCAGCCCGTTGGCATAAACAAGGTATCTCCATGCTCAAGGAAACATTCGATTCCTTCTACGCCATCCAATGCCGGAAATTTCGTAAAGTCGGGTTTTTCAATATTGTAATCCTCCAGGGCATAGGTTGCATAAGGAAGTTTATAAAGTCTTTCTTTCCATTTGTAATCGAAAAGAAGGATATGCTTTCTTCCGTTGAAATGGGTGTGAAAGATATGCGCCATGTCAATATCAAAGTGAAGAAATGTCTCAGACCCTTTTCCTCCGAAAAACATGGAAGGATATTTATCCAGAAACCCTCCCATTAACTCTTTGGGAGCAATATAATCGGCCAGTAATTTTTTAGCATGCTTTATAGGGTCAAAAAAGAAAATTCTCAGATCGGTGGGTTCTCTTTGGATAAGATCGATATAATCGGCAAATTTCATTTTTGCGACAGCAGCATTAATGGGAGCTGCGGGATCTGCCTTGGAGCTGTCATACAACGGAACTTCTACATCTCCTACTACTTCCTTCACGTACTCCATCGTCCATTTTTGATAAGCAGGCCACTTTCTCGCCATGTTTTTGATTACCACAGGTTTTCTTGGCTTCAGATACTTTTCAATGAATTCTTCTCTTGTAATGTCATCTACGATATCTATCGGCTTTAGATTGATTCCCATTTTTTTTAATTTAATGTTACAAAATTATTAAATAAAAATAGATGTTAACATATTTAAGCTTTTTTTAATCTATGATTCCAATCATTTTTACCTATTTGTTCTAAATAAAAATCTTTTATACAAAATACCCTGTAAAATATTACAGGGCAAAAACACAAAAATGAATAGTGCGAATCCATTCCGTGGCTAATATAAGGCTTTGATTTATAAGATAAATTTTATAGAAGTTAATAGAAATAAGCGAAAGCAAATCTTTAGGAAATATTTTTCTCTTACAGTAATTTCTGGCTTAAAATAAGAAATCAGGATTTAGTTTTTTACTAATATTTTTCTTTTTTTTAAATTTCAAAGAAATTATAACTATATTCGTAGTGATAAAGACGTTTTAACTTATTGCTTTGATATGAATCTTTAAAATTGTGTAACAAATAGCTTTAAAGACAAACTAATTGCATAAATAATAAATTATGAAATCGAAAATTACTTTATTCGTCATGATTTTTTTCTCTGTGCTGTCATTTGCACAGAAAACAGTTTCAGGAAAAATCACGGATGAAGACGGCGTTGCAATCCCCAGTGCGAGTGTAACGATAGAAGAGCCGGGAAAAGATGCCATTCTTGCCTACGCTATTACCAACTCCAAAGGAGAATACAAAGTGTCCTTTACTTCCGCAGAATCTAATGTAGACCTGAAAGTAAAGGCATTCAACCAAAGACCTTTA
Organism: Chryseobacterium lineare; assembly: GCF_977014045.1. Lineage (NCBI taxonomy): Bacteria > Pseudomonadati > Bacteroidota > Flavobacteriia > Flavobacteriales > Weeksellaceae > Chryseobacterium > Chryseobacterium lineare. The sequence goes on from NZ_CDRNIQ010000001.1 coordinate 3,371,550, forward strand.
ACCAAGCAGATCAGCAACAGCGATCAGACGGCAAACTTCAAGATGGAAGGGGAGGCCACTGAAATTAAAGAAGTGCAGCTGAAAACAAAAATGATCACGGCGAGAGGCGATACCATTGCTTACGATCTGAAAGCTTTCGACAGCAAAAGCGACAGAACGCTGGCCGATGTGATGAAAAAAATACCCGGCATCGAAGTAAATACAGACGGAACTATTCTTTACCAGGGTAATGCCATCAACAAATTTTACGTCAACGGAAAAGACCTTATGGAAGGCGGATACGGAACCATCAACAACTCGCTTCCGAAAGATGCGGTACAGAAAGTTGAGGTTCTTGAGAACCACCAGCCCGTAAAAATCCTTCAGGATAAAGTGCCTTCGGATCAGGCTGCCATTAACATCAAGCTGAAAAACTCCGTAACTATGACCGGAAGAGGCGAAGTGGGAGTGGGAGGAAGTCCTCTGCTGTGGAATGTTAAATTAACCCCCATGTTTTTCGGACAGAAAAGTCAGTGGGTCGTTAACTATAAAACCAATAATGTTGGCGAGCAGGTAGAAAATGAAGGAAATATCCTTGCATTCGGAAACAGATTTGAGGGAAGAAGAATCAATGCTTCCCAAAACGACTGGCTGAATGTAGAAAATGCAAGCACGCCCAATCTTCCGGTGAAGAGATATCTGATGAACAGCGTACATTATGTATCCGCCAACTATCTTACCAATATCGATAAAAAGAAAGAATGGGAACTGAAAGCTAATGCGAATTATACGAATAATGCAGTGGAAAGGGAATCTAGCTCTCAGTCTAATTATTTCAACGGAACATCCAATAATCTGAATATTTTCAATAACTTTTATACGGACAAGGCAAAGGGAGAATTGATATTCACAAAGAATGCAAAAAAAGGATTTTTTAAGAATACTACAAGTTTTTCTCAATACTGGAATGCAGACAGAGGGATTGTGGACAGAACGGATAATAATCAAAGACATGGAGAAGAGGCGCTGGAATCTCCTACAACATCGTTCCAGAACTCGCTAAGTACAATTGTTCCATGGAAGGAAAAAATGGTTAATGTATTGTCTTATTTGAGTTATCAAACAGACAGACAAAATTTAAGTGTTACTCCTTCATCTTATCTTGCGATTCCTGGATTTACTCCGAATCTATCGGCCGGTTCTGTTGATCAGCGCCTAAGGCTTAAAACGTTTGAAGCCAATCATTCTGCCAATATAGGATTTTCTACAAAAGGCTGGACTTTCACACCAGAAATAGGATTTAATTTTAAATCGACACAATTAGTTTCTGATCTGTCAAATATCACTTCACAAGGAACAGCGCCATTATCGCAGTACAGTAATGATCTTACTTACACCACGGCAACGCCTTACGGAAGTGTGGGTGTGAATTATAAAAATGATTCCTGGATGTTATATGCTAACTTCCCGGTAAATTCCAATAATATAAAAGCAGATGATCCTATGAGATCAGTATCTAAAGACGTAAATAAGGTAACCTTTGAACCAAGCATTTTTGCGCAATATACTTTCGCTTCTTTCTGGAAGACTTCGGTAAATGCCAATATTAATAATAATTTTGGTGAAATTAATACTGCTTATTCAGGTTTTCTGATGACTTCTCCGGCAGGGATCAATGCTATGGATCCAAAGAACCCGATCCCTCAGAATAATAATAAATCGGCAGGAACAAGAATAGAATACAGAAATCCACTTAATAACATATTCTTTAATGTTAATTATAGATTCTCCGATGCTAAGAGAAATTTGATATCGAATCCTACTATTGTTTCCGGTTACACTATAATGGGATATCTTGAGCGTGATAATCACGTACTGACGAATGGATACAGTACTGAAATTGGAAAATATTTCCCGAAATTCAAGACTAATGCTTCCGTAAGCTATAGCAATAACAACACAAAGTCTGATGTAATTTTGGATGATAAATCTTATACCAATAAAAATAATGGTCAGTCATTTGGGGTGAAGTTTAATAATACGTACTTCAGCTGGATGAGTATTGATTACAATGCAAAATTTACAAGAACCAAGCAAAACAGTTCCGGAGAAGTAGATACCAATGCTACGACAACAGGATTCAACCATAATCTTGCTTTGTTCTTTTATCCTATCGAAAATCATACAATTGGGTTCAATTGGGATCAGGTTAATACCAATACAACTAACCAAAATTACCATAATGGATTCTATGATGTTTCTTATCAGTTCACATGGGCTAAAAAGAAAATTGATTTTGAACTGAAGTGGATAAATATTGCCAATAAAAAAGTATTTGAAACTTTTGATATTGATACTTTCAAAACAACCGCTACCAGGTTCCAGCTTCGGCCAAGTCAGGTAATGTTTACCGTAAAATTCAACTTTAAATAAAAAAGCAAAACCAATCTCACTGAGGTTGGTTTTTTTATGTTTAAAAGCTTTTTGGTTAAATTTCACTATTCTCGTGCATCATGCTATAGAAATTCGGGAAACGAAGTTGTACGGTTGTTCCCTGGTTTTCGTATGAGCTTACAATCAGTTCGCCGTGGTGCATTCTTACGATATTCCGGGCCAATGGGAGGCCGATTCCATAGCCTTCATAATTGTGCGTGTTGGAGGCTCTAAAAAACGGATCGTAGATTTTATTCATTTCTTCCTGCGGAATTCCGATTCCATTATCTTTAATAATGATATAAACATCATTGTCCGTCGCTCCGAGCGAAACTTTTACCTGCTGAAAATTAGAATATTTACAACCGTTCTGAATAATATTGGTAACCGCAAGATGAAGAAGCTGCTCATTACCTTGTACTTTCAGCTTTTTAGGATTATCAGGAAGCATACTGATATCAAGATAAATGTTGTTTCTTGAATCGATTCTGCGTAGCGTCTCAATAACATCCCAAAGAAGCTGATCCATCCTTACCTTATCCATTTTCTGGATCTTACCGTCGAATCCGGTCTGCGCGATCATCAGCAATGCTTTGATCTTTTTGTCCAATTTTTCGGCTTCATCCAGGATGATTCCAAGAGTTTCCTTGTATTCGCTGTTAGTTCTTGAGATCGAGAGTGCTACATCTGCTTCTCCCATAATAGACGTTAAAGGGGTTCTCAGTTCATGGGAAACATTTCCGATGAGGTGGTTTTGGGTTTCAAAAGAAGTCTCGATACGATTCAGCATATCGTTGAATGTTTCTACCAGTTCGTTGAGTTCTTTATTGTCGGGCTGAGGTTCCAGTCTGAGGTGAAGGTTTTCTGAGCTGATTTCCTTTACTTTACCTGTGATTTTTAAAATTGGTTTAAACAATGTTTTCGACAGATAAAAAGAAAAAATCATACTGAAAAACAGAGACAGAACGATACAGGTGATTAATGTTCTTTTCAGAAAGCCGAGATAATAAACCACATAATGGTTTTTTGCCGAAGCGATAGCGATATAGCTTTTATCATCATGCCGGAAGGTCTGACCTATATAGTAAAATTCTTTATCATTATAATTGGCCTCTCCTTTTTTTACAATATTCCTGAAAAAAGATCCCGGAATATGGATTTCCTGAGAGATTTTATTGAAATTGGAATCGGTGGGAACCGCGAAAACATAGTCTCGCTCCATGGGAAGTTCTTCATCATTCAGGCCGTTCAGAATATAATTTTCCGGGAGATCCAGATTATCCTTGCTTTTCTCAACCTGTATGATCGTCGTGGTACGTATTTTTAAAAGCTCATAAAACCGTTGGTGAGAGAAATTAACAATCGAAAAATATACCAAACCACTGAAAAGCAGAATGATAGCTGTAAAAACCAGCATCAGGAGAACCATGGTTTTGGTTTGGTTGGTAATAACTTTATTGAACATCTGTTATGGCTTTTTTAAAACATATCCCATTCCTATAACGGTATGGATGAGTTTGTTATCTTCCTGATTGTCCAGCTTTTTCCTTAGGTAATTAACATAAACATCTACAACATTAGTTCCCAGTTCATAATTAACGCCCCATACAGCATCCAGAATTTCCGCCCTGGAAATCACCTTTTCAGGGTTATTCAGGAAATACATCAGCAGTTTATATTCTGTTGAGGTAAGCGAGATTTCTTCATTGTTTCGGGTAACCTTCTTAGTATAATCATTCAGAATAAGATCTGAAAACTGGTAGATATGTTCTTGGTCTACTTCAGGCTCAGGAATTTCCGGATTACTTCCGTTGCTGCTTCTCCTTAAGAGCGATTTCACACGAGCGACTAATTCAATGAATTTGAAAGGTTTTACAAGATAATCGTCGCCTCCGTTTTCGAGTCCCAGCACAATATTTTCCGAAGTTCCGAGCGCCGTCAGAAAAAGGATCGGAACATGTTGATTGGTCTTCCGGATTTCTTTGCAGACATCAAGACCGTTCATTTCCGGGAGCATAATATCCAGAATCACCAGATCAAAATCGCTCGACTCCACCATCTGAACGCCTGTTTTTCCGTCAAAAGCTACCGAAATTTCATAGCCGTTTTCCTGGAGTCCTTTTTTGATAAAGGATACTACGCTTGTTTCGTCTTCGATGAGAATGATTTTTTTCATTGGAGTAAGGAATTATACAAAAATAGAAAAATTAAATAACCAGAAAAATTGCTTATCGAAGTTGGATGGTAATTATAATGAGTGTATCTCGGATCTGAATGTTCTTAAAAGAATTTTTAGAATATTGTATAAATGAACATCGGATGGATTCACAGATAAGAAAAATTTAAATCGAACTTTCTAAAGGAGAATTCTAATAAACTTCTAATATGAATTTTTAGTATAAAAAGAATGCGGGTGAATGGATAAAAACAAAAAACCTCTGTTAACCGAAGTAACAGAGGTTTTTTAGTACCCCGGGCGGGACTTGAACCCGCACGCCAAAAGAGGCACAGGATTTTAAGTCCTGCGTGTCTACCAGTTCCACCACCAGGGCAGGCGTGGAGCGAAAAACGGGATTCGAACCCGCGACCCCAACCTTGGCAAGGTTGTGCTCTACCAGCTGAGCTATTTTCGCAAACTGTGCGGATGAAGGGACTCGAACCCCCACGCCTCTCGGCACCAGATCCTAAGTCTGGCGTGGCTACCAATTACACCACATCCGCGTTGTTTTTTATTTCTGAACTTATTTTAAAGAACTTCTCTCGTTTTCAGTGGTGCAAAGATAGAATAATTTCTTTTACCTCCAAAATTTTCAATAAAAAAAATTAAAATTTTTACATTTTTTATGTCCGACCCCCTTTATTACATTTCATTTTATTACTTTTACATCGTTAATTAATATGATATGGAATTACAAGGAACTGTAAAGAAACTTTTTGATGCTCAGACTTTTGCGAGCGGTTTCCAAAAAAGAGAAATGGTTATTTTAACGCAGGAGCAATATCCGCAGCCGATAAACATAGAATTTTTGTCTGATAAAATCAGTTTATTGGATAATCTGAAAGAAGGCGAAAATGTAAAGGTAGGAATCAACATCAGAGGAAGAGAATGGGTTTCTCCACAAGGTGAAACTAAGTACTTCAATTCGATTACAGGATGGAGAATCGAGAAAGTTTCTGACAATGCTTCAGAGCCTACACAGGCAGCACCTTCTCAGTCTGCATCCTCTGTTTCCAATGAAAATCCTTTCGCCGGAGACGATGATGACGATTTGCCTTTCTAAATTAAAAAATACTATTGAAATACAAATCCTGCTTTCTTAAGTGGGATTTTTTTTCCTGAAAAATGATTCGACTAGACGAAAATGAGATTTCTTTTCCCGATCCGGAAGTGTATGACGGCCACGAAGGAATAATTGCTTTTGGTGGCGATCTGTCGGTAGAAAGAATTTGGTTTGCCTATCAACACGGTATTTTCCCTTGGTACAATCCGGGTGAAGAGATTCTTTGGTGGTGTCCTGATCCGAGGTTTGTACTGTTTCCTGATGAGATAAAGATATCAAAATCAATGAAGAAAATTCTGAACCGGGGAACTTTTACATTTTCTGAAAACAAAAACTTTGGGGCGGTTATAAAAAACTGTCAGGAAATCAGCAGAAACGGACAGGCCGGAACCTGGCTGTCAGATGAACTGATGGAAGCTTTTATTAAACTTCATGAATACGGCCTAGCAAAAAGTATAGAAGTCTGGCAAAATGATGAGCTGGTAGGTGGTTTTTATGGTCTGCAGATCGGAAATGTTTTCTGTGGCGAAAGTATGTTTGCTAAAGTAAGCAATGCTTCAAAAGCCGGATTTATCCATTTTGTTGAAACCCATAAAAATAAATTGGAACTCATTGACTGCCAGTCTCACACCGATCATTTGGAAAGTCTTGGTGCGAAAATGATTCCCAAGCGGGAATTTTTGAAAATTTTACATAAAAACAATGAACACCGATAGAGAAAAATGGATTCTTCTGGTCTTCCTGAGTATTATCTGGGGATCTTCTTTTATTTTAATTAAAAAATCTCTTGATCACTTTAGCCCGTATCAGGTAGGAGCATTGAGAGTGCTTATTGCCGGAATTATCCTGATGCCTATTGCGGTTTCAAAATATAAACTCTTTCCGAGAAAACATCTGAAATGGTTGTTGCTGGCTGCTTTCACGGGGAATTTTATTCCAATGTTTCTTTTTCCTATCGCTGAAACTGAAGTCAGCAGCAGTATTGCAGGGATTGTTAACTCAATGATGCCGATCTTTGTGATCATTGTCGGAGCTTTAATCTGGAAGTTTGAGACGACAAGACGACAAATTACGGGAACTTTGATAAGCTTTACCGGCGTTTGCCTGCTTGCTTTCGGAGGTAATGCGGAAAGCGGTACATTTAAGCTGATTCCTATTTTGTTGCTGTTGCTGGCTACCCTGTGTTATGCAGTAAGTACAACAACCGTAAAATCTAAATTAATGGAGGTTTCTTCCACGGTTTTATCAGCTTTTGTCTTTTCGTTTGTATTGTTCTTTCCATCATTGATTGCGCTTGCATTTACGGGATTTTTCTCAACTTTCAGTTTTGACGAAGATCATCTGACGGGACTGATGTTTGTAAGTTTGCTGTCGATTTTCGGAACCGGACTGGCTATGATGATGAATTATCGTTTGCTGAAAGTCTCTTCTCCGTTATTCGCTTCCACAGTTACGTTATTGATGCCTATTGTTGCGATTATATGGGGAATTCTCGATGGCGAAAAATTATCTGTTCTGCAGTTCGCCGGAGCAGGAATCATTATTGCAGGACTGATCTTTTTAAGAAGTAAACCTGGTGTTATAAAAAAATAAATCCCACTTTCTGTGGGACTATTTTATGGTAGGTTTAAAGATTTACGTTTAAATTGAATTACCCTTCAGAATTTTTCTTTTTTACCCGGGCTTTTACCTTTTTCACTTCATCTTTGATAAAAGGATATTTCTTCTGCATATCCGAAACCAGAGTAGGGTCCAGCTCCAATGCATGAAGCAGCATTTCATTGCCTTTTTCCTGATCTTTCAGGTTGAGATAACAATTGCTCAGCTGATAGTATAATTCCGCTCTGTGATGCGATTTTAAAGCATTATTTAAAACCAAAATGGCTTCCTCATATTCGCCTAGCAACATCAGAACTTCAGAATAAGCATACCAGTTATAAAACCTTGAAGGTTCTGTTTCCACCAACTTTTTAAGGCAGGCAAGACTTTCCTCAAATTTTCCGGCATCAATGAACAAAAATGCTAATCTTTTCTGGTAATCGAGATTGTTTTCATTCAGGTGAGTCGCTTCTTTTGCAAAATGCAATGCTTCTGTCATACCCCCCATTTCTTCATAAATATAAGATTGCTCCATCATCGCAAGATAAAACTGAGGGTCTTCTCTTAATGATTTCTGAAAAGCATTTAAAGCAACAATCGGTTGTTTTAGAGCTTTATAGCAAAGTCCTATTTTATAAAATGTAAATGCCTTTGTGTATTCCAATTCAAGCATTTCTTCATAAACGGCAATCGCTTTTTTATAATCACCCAACGCTTCATAGCAGGCTGCCTTATTGGCATAAACACCTACAGAACTTGAGTTGATGGCGAGTAAATAATCGTAGCCTTTGATGGCTTCTTCGTAATTTTTCCTGTTAAAGTAAAATTGTCCGTACTCAAACCAGGCAATTTCTGAATAGGCATATTCATCCAGATATTCATTCAGAAAGGCAATTGCCTCATCGCTCTTATTCAGGTCTGAAAAGCAAACCATACAGTTTTCCAACGCATAATCGTCGGTTGGATCTTCTTTAAGGGCTTTTCTGTAGTGTTTAAGGGCGTTAAAAGGATCTCCAAGATTCACATATTCATCGGCAATAAAGTTGTGAAGAAAGTTTTCTTCTTCTTTCAGTTCTAATGCTTTCTTACAAATGTCAATCGATCTTCTCGGGTTTCCCAGATTCGAATAATACTTCGCGTAGCAGACCAAAAAGTCTGTGTTTTCCATAGAAGAACCTTTCAGCTCGTCAATCAGCTCTTTTGCGGTATTATAATCTTCCCATTCCAAAAGAATTTCAAGCTTTTTGATCTTGATGTCTAAGGAATTGGGATGAAGCTTCAGTCCATAATTCACTGCAGTATCTGCATAATTAAAGTCTCCAAGCTCCAGATAATAAACAATAATGTCTTCCAACTCTTCTGTATCAAAGTAGAATTCATCATTATTTTCCATCATTTCCTCGAACTTTTTTACAAGTTCATTTCCAAAATATTCTTCCAATATAAAACAGTTTTAAGATTTAAGACCAGAGATATGAGATGTACAAATACTCGCTTCTGAAAATCTTAGTTTTAAATTTAATAATAAATACGATTAAAATGATGAAAAGGTTGTAACTTTTATTAAATCAAACTATTGATTTTAGCTATCATCTCATCACCTAACCGGTCGGCTTCCTCTTGTGATTTAGCCTCTGTATAAATTCTGATAATAGGTTCGGTATTCGATTTTCTTAAATGAACCCAATTGTTTTCAAAATCTATTTTTACGCCGTCTACCGTAGATACCTCTTCATTTTGATATTCTTTTTCCATTTTAGTTAAAATATCATCTACATTAATCTCAGGAGTCAGCTCTATTTTCTTTTTACCCATAAAATAGCTTGGGTATCCGGCTCTTAGTTCAGAAACCGTTTTGTTTTCTTTCGCCAGATGTGTTAGAAACAAAGCTACGCCAACTAAAGAATCTCTTCCGTAGTGAAGGTCAGGATAGATAATTCCTCCGTTTCCTTCGCCGCCGATCACTGCATTTTTCTCTTTCATTAAATTGACCACATTGACTTCTCCCACCGCACTGGCAAAATATTCAGAATTGTGATTTCTGGTGACATCTCTCAGTGCGCGGCTTGAAGAAAGGTTAGAAATGGCAACCCCGTTTTTATTTTTTAATAAATAATCTGCTACGGCAACCAGCGTATATTCTTCCCCAAACATTTCACCTTTTTCGTCGATGAGCGCCAGTCTGTCCACATCAGGATCCACTACGATTCCAAAATCTGCACCTTCTTTTTTTACCAGCTCACAGATGTCTCCTAAATGTTCTTTCAACGGCTCCGGATTGTGAGGGAAATGTCCTGTCGGCTCGCAATATAATTTTACCGTTTCACAACCAAGCTTATCCAACAACATCGGAATGGCAATACCTCCGGTTGAATTAACAGCATCTAAAACTACTTTGAAGTTTTTAGCTTTAATGGCTTCCACATCGACCATCGGTAAATCCAGAATCTGCTGAATATGAATATCAAAAGCATCATCTCTTGTTTCATATTTTCCTAAATCATCAACTTCCGCATAATTGAAATCTTCACTTTCTGCAAGCGCCAAAACTTCCGCACCATTTTCCCCGCTGATGAATTCTCCTTTGTTATTGAGTAATTTCAGGGCGTTCCACTGTTTTGGGTTATGGGAAGCTGTCAGGATAATTCCGCCATCGGCTTTCAGTTCAGGGACCATAATTTCTACGGTTGGCGTGGTGGATAATCCCAAATCAACAACATTAATTCCCAATCCCTGCAGTGTTGCGGTAACCAGAGAGGAAACCATCTGCCCGGAAATTCTCGCATCTCTACCGATAACGAGAGTAAGGTCCTTTTTATTGTTGTTATTCTGAAGCCAGGTTCCGAATGCGGAAGCAAATTTCACCACATCAAGCGGTGTAAGATTATCGTTTACTTTTCCTCCGATCGTTCCACGGATTCCTGAAATACTTTTTATTAGTGACATTTATTTTTTCTTAGTTTGTTTTAGAATTTTCTTTTCATCTCCCTCCAGTTTCCGCTGCACTTTTTTGATATCTTCCAATGCGGGTAGGCTTTCAGGTTTTATGCCTCTTTCTCCTAATATTTTTCTTACCGCCAAATTATTTTCTATATGTTCATCGGTAATCTGAGAATCTCCATTCAGATCTTTTTCAACAACATTATGACTGGTCAGTTCGGCAGCAAAGTCTTTGGCTTTTATCGTTAATGTCGGGAGAAAATCAGCTAGTGGACGTGCTTGGGGAACTCCCATTCTTTTCTTCATATCATTTGTTGTAAAACCACCGAACAAAGCCTGGTCGCCTTTAGAAATAAATTCTTTTTTCATATGTTCCTGTGTATTTTTTACAAAAATAAGTAAAAACTGAATCCTGATAATGTTTAGTTTTCCACAAGAACATTATTTTTTTATGAACAACCGCAATCTTTGTCGCAGTTTGTCCTTTTGGAGCTGAATTTTTTCGGCGCAAAATTCTTTTTAAGTATTCTGAACAAAGAATAACAGGCAAATGCCACAACCACAAGAACAATGACGTATTGTAATAGTAAGGAAGAATCCATTATTTCAATATTTGATAAGCAAACATGGACACAAAATATGCCAAACCTGTCATCATCGCAACCTGAAAAGCTGTCCATTTCCAGCTTTTGGTTTCTCTGTAGACTACTGCAAGCGTAGATACACACTGCATTGCAAACGCATAAAACAAGAGAACTGAAATACCTGTCGCAAAGCTGAAAACTTTTTCGCCATCCGGCTTCACATCTCTTCTCATTTTATCAATCACTTTCACTTCGGGAGCGTCATCTTCAAGGCTGTATAACGTAGACATCGTTCCCACAAAAACCTCTCTTGCAACAAAGCTGGTGAGAATTCCAACGCCCATTTTCCAGTCGTAGCCGAGAGGAGCAATTACCGGTTCTATTCCTTTTCCCATTTTGGCAAGGTAAGAATGATCAAGCTCGACGTTGGTCGCTACAAACTGATCCGGCTTTTGTTTGGGACCGAAATAGCTTAAAAACCAGATGATAATGCTTACGATGAAAATAATTTTCCCTGCTCCCGTAATAAAGTCCCACACTTTCCCCAAAACCATTTTAAAATCGTATCCGAAAAGGGGCTTTTTATAGGTAGGGAGATCCATTACCAGGTAGGTTTTTCCTTTATTTTTAATGAATTTATTAAGAATTGCTGCTGAAAATAAAGCCACTACAAAGCCTAATAAATACATTCCCATTAATACCAGGGCTTTATATTTTATTCCTAAAAATGCTCCGTCTGAAATAATTAGTCCGATAATAATACTGTAAACCGGAAGCCTTGCGGAACATGTCATAAAAGGTGTAACCAGAATCGTTAATAATCGTTCTTTTACATTTTCTATATTTCTCGTCGAAATGACTGCCGGAATTGCACAGGCTGTACCAGAAACCAAAGGGACAATACTTTTTCCGTTTAACCCGAAAGGACGTAAAATCCTGTCCATCAGGAAAACGACTCTTGCCATGTATCCCGAATCTTCAAGCAGATAAAGGAAATATAATAAAATCCCGATCTGTGGCGCAAAGATCACAATTCCCCCAATTCCCGGAATAATTCCGTTGGAGATCAGGGAGTTTAAAGGTCCTTCAGGCAAATGCTCTCCTGTAAATGCGGAAAGCCATGCAAAGAAATCGTCAATCCAGTTCATCGGATATTCTGCAAGGAAGAAAACGCTTTGGAAAATGATTAATAAAATCATCATGAAAACGACGTATCCCCAGAATTTGTGAACGAGTATTTTGTCCAGTTTTTCTGTTAATAGCTCCTTAAATTGAGGTTTTTTAGAAATAACATCTGATAATATCTTGTCAATATGCTGATATCTTCTTACGGTTTCCTGCACCTGTAGTCTTTTCGGAACCAGGCTTTTTGAGTCGGGTTCATTGATCTGTTCAACAACAGAGCTTATTCTTTCAAGATCTGTTCCCAAGGATAAACCCAGCCATGCTTTGTATTCATTATCAATACCTTTGTGGGCGGCAACTTTCTGAATAAAATCTTTATGCTCGGCAGGTGTTTCGAAGGATTGAACGGATGTTTTAACGAAATCATTCTGTAAAACAGCTTCTTTTATTTCCTCAATACCAATCTGTTCCTTGGCGTTGGTCTGAATTATTTTTATCCCTAAAGCTTCTGAAAATTTCTGAATATCAATGGAAATTCCTCGTCTCTGAGCCTGGTCAATCTGATTAACCACCAAAATCATAGGAATCCCAAGATCCTGAATCTGCTGAAATAAAAGCAGGCCTCTTTTCAAGCTTAACGCTTCAAGAATGTAAATGACTCCGGCATAATCTTTCTGATTATCCATCACAAATTTTGAAAAAATGGCTTCATCCTCCGAACTTGGATAGATGCTGTAAGATCCCGGAAGATCTACCACTTCCACTTCTTCATTTTTATACGTATAGTATCCGGAATGGCTGGCTACCGTCACTCCCGCATAATTTCCTGTCTTCTGCTTTTTGTTGCAAAGCGCATTGAAAACCGTTGATTTCCCGACATTAGGATTCCCAACTAAAAGCACCTGTTTTTTATGATTTCCCTGCATCAATTCAATTCTTCAACAATAATAAAGTTGCCTTCTTCTTCACGAAGGGCAATGCGGCTTTTTTCCTCTCCGAATTCCACATACATGGGTCCTTTGAAGGGCGCCTGATACAGAATCCTGAATGACGTTTCCGGAAGAAGCCCCATTTCAATGATTTTGTTAGGCATTTTAAGGCTGTCGTTATCATACCCTAAAATCTTTCCCATCCTGTTTTTAGGAAATTCACTTAATTTATGTAAACCCATCTCTTTCAAGAGCCAAAATTTTGTATGCAAATATACGCTATTTAAATTTAATCTAAATAACAAGTTTGTATGAAAGAAATCAACCCAAATACAATTTTGCATTTGGGTTGATCCAATATAATTAGTTATGAATGTTGTTAATCTGCTCTTCCTACTTTTTCAACCTTTCCTACTTTCACCTTTTCGTAAGGTTCTTCAATCGGGTTATTGTTGGCATTGAAGAAATCTTTGTACATTTTTTCCTGCTTCTTCATCATATCTCCGATGGTTCCGTCCATTCCCGGAATTGTTTTAGACATGATTTCCTGTGTCATCATAGGTCTGGCTGTTGCAAAAGGATCTTTCTTGAAATCACTAAATGTTTTTTCAAATTTCTCTCTTGGCATATCCGTTACTTTCAGAGACATATTGGAAATTTTTTCAGAATAAGAAAGTTCTTCCCAATTCTGAACCTTTTTATTTCCCTGCAATACCCAAGAATAATTTTTACCTTCGTCTTCAATTTTTACAATAAGTCCTGGCAATCCTGAAAATTTATAAGGCCCATCCTGGAAGGGTAGTTCCGTGCTGAACCAGGCTGTCCACTTTCTTCCTCCGAAATCTACCGTTGCTTTTTGAGCATTATAGGGTCCTATTTTCTCCTTTTCATTAGAAATCTTCCAGTCAAACTTGATGGTTTCATTATATGCAATAGCCATCGGCGTAAAACCGCTTGCTATTCTTTCCACATACTGAACTTTCATATCAGGATAGTGCTTTACAATCTTTTCTGAAAATTTTGGCATCCTGATCGTTTTTGACAGGTCTTTGAATACTCCGGACTTCTGCATGGCTTCAATCTGAACTTTGATAATGGAATCTTGTCCTATCACTGTGTAATCTCTGTAAACGGATCTGTCTTTAACAATATCCAGTGCGGTCAGTACTTTTTCAACTTTGGCAGAATCTTTTTTAGGCTTAAAGGTAAGCTCATAAAAAAAACGGTTGGCGGTTTCTTTGGAATCATTGTCCTGAGCGCTTGCTAAAGCAAAAAGAGCGATAAAAAATATTGAAAATAGCTTTTTCATTGTTTTTCTGATGTTTATACAGTATTAGTTAATGATGTCCTGTTTTTGTTACAGTTTTTTGTATTCTTTTTTTCAGAAAACAATATTCTAATGTGATTTTAATCTCTTTAATCACATTTTAATTTCATTCCAAAGAACTTTTAATATGGTCATTTTAGTTTTGTATCATCGAAAAAGATAAAATACGAACCTAAATCTTAAAAATATGAACAGAACGATTTTAATAGCCACGGATTATTCTCTTGAATCTTTGAATATTCTTAAAAAGGTAATGAGAGAGAAAGACGCTTCGGAAGACCAGAATCAGTATAATATTCTTTTGGTTTCAGGATATGATACAGGAGATTCTATCAGGGATCTTTTGTTTAATACGAAAAGCACAATTTTTAATAAACTTCGTCCGCAGGAATTTTGCGAGGCTTTTGGAATTATTAAAAATAAATATCCACACCTGATCAATAAAATTGTGTGTGATATTTTCACAGGAAGTTTCCAGAGAACATTTAACAATTATGTGAAGGCTGAAAATATTGTGGAAGCGTACTATTCGCCGTCAATCAAAAGTAAAGGGGAGGGGAAATTTGATCTTATTCCCTATATCAAAAAGTGTAAAGATCTTAAAAGTCATGAAATTTCTGTTGAGATCCAGGAGCGCCTTCCGGAAAAAGGAAGACTGGCTGAAATCTTTGCGGAAGCATAAAAATCATAATTAAAATTAAAGAAAATGTTAAGGAATTATAGTAACAGCAGGACGTTGGGAGACAACATAAGACTGGGAGCGCTGACTGCCTTTACGGCAGGTACTATAAATATTGCTTCTCTGTTGATATTCCTCTCATTTACGTCAAACGTGACGGGGCATTATGCGATTCTGGCAGCAGAAATCAGCAAGGCAAACTGGGCGCAGGTTGCTGTAGTGGGATTGTGGATCTTCCTGTTCTTTTTCGGAGGATTTGTATCGAATTTTATTGTGATTAATTTCAATAAAAAAAGTAAATATTTTGCACACGCAATGCCTTTGATTCTAGAAATAGCCTGTCTTTTGTTTGTGGGAATCTACGGACAGTTTTATTATCGGAAAAGCCTTGAAGAAACTCAGTATTTGGTGGCGGTAATGCTTTTTGCCACAGGTCTGCAGAATGGGTTAACGGCAAGTATCTCCAACTTTTCCGTCAAGACTACGCATCTTACAGGGACTACGACCGACCTGGGAATTCTTTTCTCTATGTTTACCCAGAAAAAATTCAGAAAAAATGGAGAACTGGTAGGAAGAGCCAAACTCCTGATGAGCATTATGCTTGCCTATGTTTTTGGAGCAGTCTTTTCAGGGCTCACTTATTATTATCTGGAATTCCGGGTTTTCTATGTGATCAGCCTGTGTTTATTAGTCGTGATTGGATATGATGCCTACAAAATTCATCTCAGACATTTTAATACCCAATACAGATATAGTAAAATTTATAAAAAGCCTAATCTGCTGGCCTTTCTGTATGATAAAATTCACGGGTCTTCCGAGGTGAAGCAAAAAGGAGAAAAAAAACGAAAGCTTATTTTCGAAGAATAACACCTGTTCAAGAAGACTTATATTTAAAAGAGATAAATATCAGTATTAATTTTGTGTAAACTAGCTGTGAATCAATCCTCTAATTGTGTAGTGCAATTGGGGGATTGTATTTTAAAAAAGTCTTTAGGATAGCAGTTTTTCAGGAATTGTTCGTAAGGTTACCCTGTTGATATGTTGATAATTAAATTTTAATTAAAGGTTTTATTGTTTCAATTCTTATTCTGAATCCCTATTTTTGTAAGTTGATTTACTTTTTTTATGTCAGATATTATTCAGCTTTTACCGGATCATGTAGCCAACCAAATTGCGGCAGGAGAAGTCGTGCAGCGACCCGCATCCATTGTAAAGGAACTTTTGGAAAATGCGATCGATGCCGAAGCTACGAAGATTGAACTGATTGTAAGAGATGCCGGAAAAAACCTGATCCAGGTAGTGGATGACGGAAAAGGGATGTCGGAAACAGACGCCAGAATGGCTTTTGAAAGACATGCAACCTCCAAAATCAGGGGGACGGAAGATATTTTCAAAATTGCCACAAAAGGTTTTCGCGGTGAGGCGCTGGCTTCTATTGCAGCAGTTTCCCAGGTCGAGCTGAGAACCAAACAGAAAGATGCAACGATAGGAACCAATATTTACATAGAAGGCGGAGTATTTCAGTTTCAGGACCCCATTCAGACGGCAGACGGTTCAAATTTTTTAGTAAAGAATTTATTTTATAATGTTCCTGCCAGAAGAAAATTCCTTAAAAACAATAATATCGAATTCAGACATGTGATCGATGAGTTTCAGAGGGTTGCGCTGGCACACGAAAATCTTGAATTTTCCCTGTTTCATGATGATGAAGCGATTTTCAGATTAAGAAAAGGAAGCCAGATGCAGCGTATCGTGGATATTTTCGGGAGAAAACTGCAGCCACAGCTGATTCCTATTAAAGAAGATATTATCTGGTGCAAGCTTCACGGATTTGTAGCTAAACCTGAAGGCGCCAAGAAGACGAGGGGAGAGCAGTTCCTTTTCGTGAACGGAAGATATTTTAAAAGCCCGTATTTCAATAAAGCGGTGCAGGAAGCTTTTGAAGGATTGCTGCTGCCGGGATATATTCCGACGTTTTTCCTTTTCCTGGAGCTTGATCCGGAGAAAATTGACGTCAATATCCATCCTCAGAAAACTGAGGTGAAATTTGAAGATGAGCATCTGATCTTTGCTTTGCTGCGTTCTACCATTAAAAGATCATTAGGGATTTATAACGTAGCACCAAGCCTTGATTTTGAAAAAGATCCTCATCTGGATGAAATCATGCAGAAAACATTTCCAAGCAAAAGTAATGGAGGTGGGAGTGGATTTATCAAAATGCCGGAAATTATAGTAGATAAAGACTACAATCCGTTTCTGGAAGAAAAAGGCGTAAAGCAGTCTGAAATTCAGAATCTTGCAGAAATGTATCATCAGAATATTTCAGCTGAACCTTCAAAAATTAATCTTTTTGAAGATGAGGATTTTGATGAAGACCTGATGAGACTTCCGAACGGCTACTGGCTCTTTAATAAAGGAGATAAAACCCTGATGCTGGATCTGGGAAGAATGCACAGGCTGGTGGTTTCAGAAAGTACAAAACCTTTAAAAAAAGGAACGACCAACAGTCATTCATTGCTTTTCTCTCTGGAATATCATATGAATGAAATTGAAAAGAATAAATATAAATCAATCAAGAAATTTCTTCCTGAATTAGGTTTTGAGATGAGTATTGCCCATGAAAGCGTACTGAGAATTGATGCGGTGCCGGAAGGACTGAAAGAAACTCAGGTGATGAAGTTTCTGGAGAATCTTTTCGACATTCTGGAATATAAAACCGAAGAAGAATTCATGCAGTTTTATCGGAATCAATGGAGTAAAATGCAGTCGAAATCAAGATTTGATTTTATCTATAAAAAAGATGCGGAACAGCTCATCAAAGATTTTACAGCACTGGGTTTCCCGGAATTTTTACCGAATGGGAAAAGGTGCTTTTTTGAAGTTCCGTTTAATGATTTTAAAAATAAATTTTAAGTATGTTTAACAGTATCCCTCCGATTACGAGAAATATTATCATCATCAATGTTATTGTATTTATTGCAGTGAATCTTTTATTTCCACAATTAGATTACTATCTGTCTGCATTTTATCCGTTTTCTCCCAATTTCAGATCATGGCAGGTAATTACACACATGTTTATGCATGGCAATATTCCTCATATTCTTTTCAATATGATGACTTTATGGAGTTTTGGGCCTATTTTAGAACAGGCATTGGGAGAAAAAAGATACCTTATTTTATATTTTTTAAGCGGATTGGGCGCATTTTTCTTATTTAATCTTTGGAATTTTTATGAAGTGCAGCAGCTTACCGCAGAACTTACCAATGCAAATATCAATGTTTCAGATATTTTTATGAAAGCGGATCTTACTAAATACCCGCGTAATTTCTCGCTGTATGAATATAATGAACAGGTTTTAAATCTCTATGCATCGCTCACGGTACCAATGGTTGGCGCTTCTGGCGCTATTTTCGGAGTTGTGGCGGCTTTCGCTACATTATATCCGGATGCGAAAATCGGAATTATGTTTATTCCGATTCCGATGAAGGTTAAATATTTATTACCAATTATTATCATCGGATCGGTATGGCTTGGTGTTTCGGGTAATGTCGGAGGTATTGCTCATCTTGCCCACGTGGGAGGCGCTTTGGTAGGCTGGATTCTGGCAAGGAACTGGAGAAAACATTTATACAGATTCAATTAAAATCCTGTGAAAGTCATACGTCTCATACTTTTCGTTATGCATATAGGAGTTTTTTTTCTGCTGGCAGCAATGCTCCTGAATGCTTATGTTCCGCCGAAAACTTTTCCGTGGCTCAATCTACTTTCTTTAGGATTTCCTGTATTGATATCTGTATATGTCATCCTGACTCTTTTCTGGATATTTAGCTGGAAAAAAAGAGCGTTTGTTTTTGTATTTCTTGGACTTATGTTTTTTAAACCTGTTATGAGATGGGTAAATTATTCTCCGCAGAAAAATGAAGTTCCTGATCTGAAAATAGTTTCACTTAATGCCAAAGGCGGCCTTTACGGAATTAATAATATAAATTCATACGTTAACAGCCAGCATGCCGATATTGTTATGCTACAAGAATACGGAGGTGAAATGAAGTATCACTTCGAAGGATTGCAGGCAGGTCCGCAAAGTTATGTGATCCAGATTTTTTCAAAGTACAGAATTATCGATCAGAAGCAGCTTATTGAAAGCGATTATATTTATAATAATGCCTATGCCTCTCAAACGGATATTGAGATCAAAGGGAAAGGTTACCGTTTTATTAATGTATATCTGCAGCCTTTCAAGTTTAGAAAACATATGGTAAAGCTTAACGGCAACAGCGAAGAAGATGAGCAAAAGGTAAAAAACGTAATAAAAAGGCTTATTCCTACCTTCAAAATGCATCAGGATCAAATATCCTCGATAAGAGAAAGCATTGATAATTCACCGTATCCGGTGATTCTGTCCGGAGATTTCAATTCGGTTCCCAATTCTTATGAATATTACCACTTGCTGAAAGGTCTTCAGGATGCTTTTGTAGAATCAGGTAAAGGAAGCGCCACCAGTTTCCATGATTATAAATTCCCAATAAGAATTGACTATATTTTTTCTTCAGAATCTGTAAAGCCGCTGAGTTATCATGTAGATCGTTCCGTGAAACTTTCAGATCATTTTCCGGTTATTGCCACTTTTAAGCTTGAAAAATAACATCGTTATTCTTCCAGGTAAACCAAAAACCCGTCAAAATCATCATCCTGGTTTTTTAAAACTTTGGCATCTTTCATCTTTTTTTCTAAGCCGTCGATAAAAAAGCTTTTTTCAAAAAACTGACGGTGAATTCCAGGTAATAATTCCATGAAATAATCCATGCCGATTTTATTGTTGTGAAGATCCATTTTAGTTTCCAGCGGCTTATTGGGAAATAGTTCTTCGTGAAGATCAGTGAGATGTTTACAGAATGCAAGAGCCTTTTCTGGTGACGAAACTTTACAGCAATACATCATAATAAAACAACACCATAAAGCATGTCTGAAAGCATTTCCAATTCCATTGGTAGAAGCTGTTTTCGGAAATTTTTTCTGTGCAATGGCGTAGGCCTGCAATGTCGCATGAAAGCTTAGTAGGGAGAAAATAGGATGCAGAAGAACAAGCGATAAAAGACGCATGATCTTTTTAATGCTCATACTCCGGATCGTATTGAAAAATATATTGAAAGTTCTCATCAATAAAAATCTCTCTCCTGTTCAGAGAGAGATTGCTGTATTTTGTTAAAATTCTTACGCTTTTACGGTCAACAGATTCACTGTTTTAGAGATCGTTTCTCTGATTTCCGTTCTCTTTACGATAAAATCAACGAAACCTTTTTCCTGAAGGAATTCCGAAGTCTGGAAACCTTCCGGTAAATCTCTTCCGATCGTTTCACGAATTACTCTTGGTCCTGCAAAACCGATCAGCGCACCCGGCTCTGCCATGATGATGTCTGCTGTCATTGCAAAAGATGCGGTAATACCTCCGAAAGTAGGATCACAAAGATAAGCGATGTACAGAAGTCCTGCTTCAGAAAGCTGGGCTAATTTAGCCTGTACTTTTGCCAGCTGCATCAGTGAATAAGTCGCTTCCTGCATTCTTGCACCTCCCGACTGACAGATAATCATATACGGAAGTTTTTTCTGAATACAGTAATCTACTGCTCTTCTGATCTTTTCGCCCATTACGGACCCCAGAGATCCTCCGATAAAAGCAAAATCCATACATGAAACCACCATTTCAGTACCTTTTACAGTTCCTACTGCATTTCTGATAGAATCGGTGAGTTTTGTTTTGGCCTTTACTTCTTTCAGCCGGTCTGCGTATGGTTTGGTATCTTTAAAGTTCAGAATATCTATACTTTCAACATTAGCGTCCAATTCTGTGAATTTACCTTCATCAAAAAGGATTTCAAAGAACTCTGCACTTCCTATTCTCACATGAAAGCCATCTTCAGGAGAAACATAGTTGTTTCTTCTCAGCTCGTCGTGTTCAACGATTTTTCCTGAAGGAGTCTGATGCCAAAGACCTTTGGGAACGTCTTTTTTCTGATCAGTAGATGTCGTAATATTTTGTGCTTTTCTCTTAAACCACTCGAATGCCATTTATAAAATTTTAGATTTTGAATTTTAAATTATAGATTAAAAAAGTTGTCACTATAAAAATCATACGGACACCAATTTAAAATCTATAATCCAAAATTTATAATTTATTTAAGCGTATTTACGTTATTTAAATCTTCAAATGCCTGAACAAGTCTCTTAGAGAAAGTTTCCTCTCCTTTTCTTACCCAAACTCTCGGGTCATAGAATTTTTTGTTCGGTTTTTCTTCGCCTTCCGGATTTCCGATCTGAGATCTTAAATAATCGATATTATCAACCATATAATCTCTGATTCCTTCTGTATAGGCAAACTGAAGATCCGTATCGATATTCATTTTGATCACTCCGTAGTCAATTGCTTCTCTGATTTCTTCCAAAGTAGATCCTGAACCTCCGTGGAATACGAAATTCACCGGCTTGGCAGCAGTTCCGAATTTCTCCTGAACGTATTTCTGAGAATTATCTAAAATTTTAGGAGTAAGAACTACGTTTCCTGGCTTATAAACTCCATGTACGTTTCCGAAAGCGGCAGCAATCGTAAAGTTATCTGAAATAGCTCTTAATTTTTCGTAGGTATAAGCTACGTCTTCAGGCTGAGTATATAATTTTGAATTGTCAACGTCAGAGTTGTCAACACCATCTTCTTCACCTCCTGTCACCCCGATTTCCACTTCCAGTGTCATCTGCATTTTAGCCATTCTTTCAAAATATTTAGCCGAAGTTTCAAGGTTTTCTTCTAAAGATTCTTCAGAAAGGTCAAGCATGTGAGAAGAATAAAGGGATTTTCCGGTCTGCTTGTAGAATTCTTCATTGGCATCCATCAATCCGTCGATCCAAGGCAATAATTTTTTTGCACAGTGATCGGTATGAAGTATTACAGTTGCTCCGTAAGCTTCTGCAAGCGTGTGAATATGTTTTGCTCCGGCGATAGCTCCCAGAATGGCAGCTTTCTGACCGTCATTGCTTAATCCTTTTCCTGCATTGTAAGCAGCTCCTCCATTAGAGAACTGAATAATGACAGGTGAGTTTAGTTTTGCTGCAGTTTCCAAAACCGCGTTTACGTTGCTTGAACCAATTACGTTTACTGCTGGTAATGCAAATTTATTTTCTTTAGCATGCTGAAAAATATCAGTAACTAATTGACCTGTGGCAACTCCTGCCGGGAAAATTCTGCTCATGTTTTACTTTTTAATATAAATTATTAGGGTTTGTAAAATTCCTGTAAAGGTAATCATTTTTGCTTAATTGTTAATTTCTTTTGTCTCTTCCCCAAAGTAGCTTCTGGCGGATAGTTTCATAGAAACTGAGATTGTTCGGCTGCACCAGAAGGATCTGGAAACCTGCCTTTTTTATGATGATCTCTTTGTCTGTTTCGATGTGTACCAGCCTCGAGTCCAGGGAAAGTGAATATTGCGGTACACGGCTTTCCACTTTGAATTTTATTTCCACCTTATCATTTACCACCAATGGCCGCACATTGAGATTGTGGGGTGCAATAGGGGTGATGACAAAATTTTCGTTATTCGGAGAGATAATTGGTCCTCCGCAGCTTAACGAATAGGCAGTAGAACCGGTAGGTGTAGAAACGATAACGCCGTCTCCCCAGAAAACATTCAGAAATTCATTGTTGATGTAAGAATCCACCGTAATCATGGATGTGGTTTCTTTTCTGGAAACCGTCACGTCATTCAGGGCATATGGAGAAAAATCTTCTATTTCCGGTGATATTACTTCAATCACTGAGCGTCGACTGGTTTTTATATCTCCTTTTAATATGGAATCCAGCTCGTTGAATGCTTCTTCTTTGGTAAAGCTGGCCAAAAATCCCAGTCTTCCGGTATTCACTCCTACGATAGGAATTTCCAGATCTTCAATAAAGGTTAAAGAATTGACGATGGTTCCGTCTCCGCCGAAGGTAAAGAAAAGATCAATCTCCTTATCCAGCAGATCCTGTTTGCAATTGAAGGTTTCAAAGATTTTTGAAAACTGTAGTGCTTCAGCCATTTCGTCATACAAAACAGATTTTACACCTCTGTTTTCAAGCTCGGAAATAAATTTGCTTAAATATAAAAAGGTATCTAAATCTTTTTTCTGGGAATATATGGCTGCCTTCATTCGTTTTTTATATTTCTATAAATTTTTGGAAAAACCCGAACCTGTCCTGAAACAAATCTGATTTTTCATCAGAGTAATACTTTTGTACAATCCGGTAGTCGTACCGGTCGAATGTTTCATCAATAGAACTCAGATTTTCATTGCTGATCTTGATCGTTACCTGGATCACATCTTCCGTCATATGGCTGATAAAGGCTCCGTAAAATTTGGAATTGTTGCTTTCCACAATATTGGCGATTTCCGTCATCGAGTATTTTCTGCCGGGCGTTTCAACTGTGAGAATAGCTCCTGATTCTGAAAACAGCGGATATTTCGACAGATCCTGAAAGATATCTTCACAGGTTATATACCCCAGGTATTTTTCATTCTTGTTGATGACAGGAATCACATTGGCATTGAATGTATAAAACAGCCTGATGCTATCCATAATATTGTTGTCCTCAAGAATGGCGAACCGCTCGATCTGATGTTCAAGATCCTTAAGAATCCCATCTTGCTCATAAAGAAAATCTTCTGCAATGGCTCCATAAAAGTGGTGGGATTTTTTGATGAAAATATGAGAATATCCAAATGCTTCTAGCGTATCCCTTGCTGATTCTATAGAGTCAGTCAGGCTAAAACACGGAAAGTCTTTTGAGATATATTCCTTGATAAACATTGTGCTAATTTATAAAAAATTAAACGAAACTATTTCTGAAATTCAAACTTTTTTTCTGTAAAAAATAAAAAAATGAACTTAAAATTTGTTCGTGACGAAAAAAAAAGTATCTTTGTCGCCTTTCATTTTTACTTTTTATTAGATTTATTTCAAACTGCACTGTCTCTTAGGCATATGCAGTTTTTTCATTTCAGGGCTTTGGCAAACTCCCACATTACAATTCCCCCACATACGCTTACGTTCAGAGAATGCTTGGTTCCCAACTGAGGAATTTCTATGAAAGAATCAATATTTGGCAGTGCTTCATCACTGATTCCTTCCACTTCATTTCCTAAGATGACAGCATATTTTTTAGACTGATCAATGGTAAAATCTGTAATCATCTTACTGTTGGTCGTCTGCTCAATTCCCACGACTTCAAATCCTTGCGATTTTAAATCATAAATGGTTGTGTTAATATCACTTTCATGGCTCCAGTCTACACTTTCCGTTGCGCCCAATGCGGCTTTATGAATTTCACGATGCGGCGGCTGAGGCGTAATTCCGCAAAGAATAATCTTTTGAACCAGAAAGGCATCCGCTGTCCTGAAGGTTGCCCCTACATTATGCATGCTCCTGATGTTATCCAGAACAACAATTAACGGAATTTTTTCAACGGTTTTGAAGGTTTCCACGTCAATCCTGTTGAGCTCTTCCAGTTTTAATTTCTGTACCAATTGTCTATTTTATTTAAATTAATTTATAAATATTTACGATTTCCGGATCGTTTCAGATTTAATTATTTCCCTGAACACATGATCTGGTGAACGCTTCTCTCTATATTCTGTGCAATAGTCTCCATCGGAATATCATTTTCATCATTATTAAAAGGATCTTCAATTTCTTCGGCAATCATCTCCAGGCTCATCAGAACATAATACACAAAAACCGTAAGCGGAATCATAAAAAGACCGATAGAAATCACATACGCAATCGGCAACGCCAATACGTAAAGGATGATAAACTTTTTCACAAAAGAAGAATAGGAATACGGAATTGGTGTGTTCTTAATCCGTTCACAACCTCCGCAGACATCCAGAAAACCCGAAAGCTGGGTATCCAGATACAGCATTTCAATGTCGGATATTTTACCTTCTTTTTTAAGTTGGTGCAGCTTATGCGTCAGGAGAATGACAATTTCGCTGGGTCCGTGATGCTTTATATAGTCTTCAATTTCGGAATAATCTTCATCCAAAGCGCGTCTTGTGGATTCTTTTGAAAGATGCTTGGCCAGAAAATGAGGAAAAAACTTCAGGTATCTTGCAATCTGTTCAGTACTCTTTCTGTCGTCGGCAAGAATAGTATTAATCTTAACAGCAAAGTTTCTGGAATCGTTAACAAGTTTGCCCCAGAGTTTTCTGCCTTCCCACCATCTGTCGTATGCCGTATTGGTTCTGAAAACCAAAAGCAGAGATAATACAAAACCCAATAGAGAATGAATCATGCTTACATTGCTGATGGGCGATTTTGAAGAAAGATGAAGATATTCCACCTCAAGATATTCTATTCCCCAGGAATATAAGCCTATCAGCAGCATGGTCGGAAAAAGGATTTTCAGAGTGTCGCTTTTATGCAGGCTGAAAAGGATTTTCAGGAAATGTTTGGTATTGTAAACTCTCATAAGATTGGTTAGTCCGTACAAATATAAAATTTCACTTTTACTTTTGTTTTACGGAAAACCATAAATTTTATTGCCTCGTTCATTTTTTCTTTGTTAAAAAAAATTAATACCATGGGATATTATAGAAAAGGACATTTCAGAAAAGACGGAAAATGGGTAAGTGGTCACTACGTGAGTACATTCGGTAGGAAGAGAAAATCCGCGAGTCCGCAGGGGTGTGCGGTGGTTATTTTTGGAGGAATCATTTCATTGTTAATTTACTTGCTGAGGTAAATTAGGTTGATGCATTAGAAATGATAACTGATATTATCTTTAAAATTTTCCTGAAATTCAAAAAAGCCTTACTTTTATTTCACAATTAAAAACACCACACCAAAATGATCCTCGGAAACGTAGATGTTGTAGCAGATATTAGTAAAGAAGACTTTCAGAAAAATTATTTTAAAAAGCATAAACCGCTGCTGATCAAAAATTTTGCCAGCAGATGGGATGCCTTTGATCAATGGAATTTTGATTTTATCCGTGAAAAGGCGGGAGATCAGGAAGTTCCTCTTTATGATAACAAACCTGCGGATGCTTCCAAAAGCTCCGATGCTCCGGTTACGCATATGAAAATGAAAGATTATATTGATACGATCAAGACTAAACCCTCAGATCTTCGCATTTTCTTTTACATCATTACCGACCGCCTCCCGGAATTGCTGAAAAACTTTACTTACCCTGATCTGGGCATGAAGTTTTTCAAAAGGCTTCCGACATTGTTTTTCGGGGGAAGTGATGCGCATGTTCTGATGCATTATGACGTAGATTTAGGCGACTTTCTGCATATTCATTTTGAAGGAAAAAAAAGAATCCTGCTGTTTGATCAGAAACAGTCGGCATTTTTGTATAAAGTTCCGTTGTCAGTTCATACTGTTTATGACCTGGATTTTGAAAATCCTGATTACGAAAAGTTTCCTGCATTAAAGCACGCAAGAGGCTATGAAATTTTTATGGAACATGGCGATGCGCTTTTTATTCCGGGGGCATTCTGGCATTTCAACAGATATCTGGAGCCGGGATTTTCGATGTCTCTCCGTGCGCTTCCCAATAAACCCAACGTTTTTGCAAGTATGCTGTATCACGTCTTCATTATGAGGTACACCGACAAATTGATGAGAAAGCTTTTTAAGGCTAAATGGGTGAATTACAAGCAGAAATGGGCGTATGAGAAAAGCTCGAAGGCTGGCTTACGGCAAGATGGGGCAAAAGTGGTGGAATAATTTTAATCTTGAGGATATGAACAATATCTTAATTTCACGTAGACATTACAAGGTGCCACAAAAATTCATCTTTGTTTTTTTGATGAAAAATGGTATCTTGTAAATCTCACAAATACAGATAGAATTTAATGCTAGAAAAGAAAGAACATAATTACGAGAAAGCTGTTTTGGTAGGAGTTGTTACACAGCATCAGGATGAGGATAAACTTCAGGAATATATGGATGAGCTGGAGTTTTTGGCGTACACCGCAGGAGCTACCGTAGACAGGCGTTTTACTCAAAAATTAACACAGCCGGATTCCAAAACGTTTATCGGAAGCGGTAAAGCACAGGAAATTAAAGAATACGTAAAAGAGAACGAAATAGGAACAGTCATTTTTGATGACGAACTTTCTCCATCCCAGCTTAAAAACCTGGAAAGAGAAATGGAAGTGAAAATTCTTGACAGAACCAACCTCATTCTCGATATTTTTGCACAGAGGGCGACGACTTCTTATGCAAGAACCCAGGTAGAACTGGCGCAGTACCAATACCTTTTGCCGCGTCTTACCAGAATGTGGACCCACCTTGAGCGTCAGAAAGGGGGAATCGGGATGAGAGGTCCCGGGGAAACAGAAATTGAAACCGACAGACGTATCATTCGTGACAGGATTTCTTTGTTAAAAGATAAACTGAAAACCATCGACAAGCAAATGGCTACCCAGAGAAATAACCGCGGAAAAGTGGTAAGGGTAGCGCTGGTAGGATACACCAATGTTGGAAAATCGACATTGATGAATTCGCTGTCCAAATCAGAAGTTTTTGCTGAAAATAAATTGTTTGCTACGTTGGATACTACGGTAAGAAAAGTAGTGATTGGAAATCTTCCGTTTCTGCTTACCGATACGGTAGGATTTATCAGGAAGCTCCCGACTCAGCTGGTAGAATCCTTCAAATCTACACTGGATGAAGTGCGGGAGGCAGATCTTTTGATTCATGTTGTGGATATCTCTCACGAAAGTTTTGAAGATCATATTGATTCTGTTAATCAGATTTTAATGGAAATCAATGCACATCAGAAACCGATGATTATGGTATTCAATAAGATTGATGGTTTCAGCTACGAAAAGAAGGATGAGGATGATCTTACGCCTTCTACAAAAAAGAATATCTCCCTGGAAGAATGGAAAAATACATGGATGGCAAAATCTAAATATCCTACAGTCTTCATCTCTGCGCTTACAAAGGAAAACTTTCCGGAAATGAAGAAAATGATCTACGATGAGGTAATGAAGATCCATATTTCAAGATTCCCGTACAATGATTTCCTTTTCGAGTATTTCGATAACGACGAGGAAGAAAACAACCATAAAGAATAATGAAATATTACTTGTTTCTTTTACTTTTTCTGACTTCGGTTTTCAGCTTTGGCCAGAAATCAAAGATCGATCTGAAGACAATCAGGAAAGATCTTAAAAACGAAAAATCTCCCTACAATTACGATAAGCTGATTTTTAAATATAAGGCTTA
This sequence comes from Chryseobacterium lineare, assembly GCF_977014045.1. Lineage (NCBI taxonomy): Bacteria > Pseudomonadati > Bacteroidota > Flavobacteriia > Flavobacteriales > Weeksellaceae > Chryseobacterium > Chryseobacterium lineare. The sequence goes on from NZ_CDRNIQ010000001.1 coordinate 3,399,697, forward strand.
TCCCAAATCGCTGGATACGATAGAATCACAACATCTTTATTATGGAAGGAACTTCAGAGAAGATAAGATTTCTACCTTGGATGACGATTTTAAAGTTTTAGCAGAATCCTTCAAAAACGGAGACTTTGACGAATGTATCAGGCAGGGAAAGATCCTGTATGAAAAAGATCCTACCAATCTTGATATTCTGCTGATCTTAATGAGGTCTTATGATTCTAAGAAGGAAGGAAGCAATTTCATGCATCATCTCAATCAGTTCCGTACTCTCACGGATGCGGTCAGAAGTTCTGGTGACGGAAAATCTGAGAAAACGGCTTACTTGGTAAATTCCGTAGGAGACGAATACATTTTGTTGAATATTTTAAATCTCGGGCAGGAATACACCCGTGGTTCAAAACCGTCACGAGACGGAATGCTTGACATTTGGCAAAAAGACCAAAATACCGTTTATATCAAAGTACTTTATATAGATATTTAATTTAAAAATAAATTTAAAAACAGCTTAGTGGAATTATATTATTCATTTTCAGCTTTAATCGTTTTAGCATCCATATTTTCATACCTTAATTACAGATTTCTGAAACTTCCGAGTACCATCGGAATTATGGTGATTGCCATTGTTGTTTCCATATTTCTGGTTTCTTTCGGGGAAACTGTACTGCCGAGAACATTCGGACATCTTCATAGCCTGATGAGCAGCATCGATTTTACAGAGGTGCTGATGGGGGCCATGCTTAATTTTCTTCTGTTTGCCGGAGGGATTCATATTAACATAGATGATCTTAAAGAACAATTTCGACCGGTATTGATATTTTCAACGTTAGGCGTTGTGATTTCTACATTTGTAGTGGGCTTCGGAATGTTTTATATTCTGCCTTTTTTGGGGATAGAATTACCCTTTATCTACTGTCTTCTTTTTGGAGCGCTGATTTCGCCAACAGATCCTGTGGCAGTTCTCAGTATCCTGAAACAGGCGAACGTTTCAAAATCCCTGGAAACAAAAGTTGCGGGAGAATCTCTTTTTAATGATGGGATGGCCGTGGTTGTTTTTACGGTTGTACTTCAGCTGGCGATTGGTAACGAGGTTGATCTCGGAGCAGAAAGCATCGGATTGCTGTTGCTGAAAGAAGCTGGAGGCGGATTGTTGCTGGGTATCGTCTTAGGTTGGGTAACTTCCAGGCTGATGCGTGAGGTGGATGATTATATTATTTCCGTCCTGGTAACGCTGTCTGTTGTAATGGGAGGATATCTTATTGCCCGCCAGATGCACATTTCCGGGCCTCTGACTATGGTCGCTGCGGGATTGTTTATGGGTAATTTTAATGTTAAATTTAAAATGAAATCCATTACCCAGGATTATCTGATCAAATTCTGGGAGCTGATTGATGAGATCCTGAATGCTGTGCTTTTCCTGTTCATAGGCTTTGAACTTTTGGTGATAAAAGATCTTACTCACTTTATGATTCCTGGGCTCGCTGCCATTGTAGTCGTATTGCTGGGAAGGGTGATCTCTATCTATGGGCCCACCAAATTTATGCAGAGAACATTCAGTCCGCAGACGGTAAAAGTATTGGTTTGGGGAGGAATACGGGGTGGAGTTTCCATTGCGCTGGCACTTTCAATTCCGAAAAATGAGTACAGTAATGTTGTATTAAGTATTACTTACTGTGTGGTTGTGTTTTCTATTATTGTTCAGGGACTTACCATTGCGAAGGTGGCTAACCCAAACAAAATTGCCAAAGAAGAGCAGGAGCTGGAAACGATCACTTTAAATGAGGAGAAATAACAAACTGTAAATAAATATAGTAAAATAAAAATTGTTCTACAGCTTGTAATTCATTCATAGTATAAGATTTCAGATGAGTATCGTTGAAGAAATAAAAGAATCACTCGCCGCATTATCAATTCCTGAAAAAGCAGCATTCTTTCCGAAGTTTTTTAAAACAGGAAAAGGGGAGTACGGTGAGGGCGATTTGTTTTTGGGAGTAACAGTTCCGGATCAGCGTTCCGTTGCTAAAGCTTATTATCCTGGAATCTCTTTAACGGATTTAAGCAAGCTGCTTTCATCAGTATATCACGAACATAGATTAACTGCTTTGTTCATGCTGATTGCGAAATTTGAGAAAACAAAGAATGATGAGATTAAAACTGAAATTATTGATTTTTATCTGAATCATCTGAAATATATAAACAATTGGGATCTGGTAGATTCAAGCTGTTATAAAATTCTGGGCAGATATTGCTTTGAAAATCAGAAAGAAGTACTGCTGAGAAAACTCTCGGTATCTGAAGAAATGTGGCACAAAAGAATCGCTGTTGTCGGAACAATGCATTATGTAAAAAAAGGTTTTTTTGATCTCACGAAAGAATTTGTTACCCAAAATCTGAAACATCCTCATGATCTGATGCATAAGGCCAACGGCTGGCTGCTTCGCGAAATGGGACGGAAAGATGAACCGGAACTAATGGGTTATTTAAACCGATATTACAAACAAATGCCCAGAACCTGCCTGAGATACGCCATCGAAAAACTGGATGAAGATCTGAGACAGGATTATCTGAAAGGCAGAATTTAAATATGAAATAAGCATTATGAAAGACTGTATTAAACTGCTTCTCCTATTATTGCCACTATTATTGGTGACGAGTTGTTTCGATATTTTAGATAAAGTAAATGTAAAAGCCGACGGAAGCGGCGAGTACACACTCATCCTGAACGCCAGTAAAAGTAAAACAAGGCTGGCTTCCATCTCCAAAATGGAAACTGTAAATGGAAAAAAAGTTCCGAAAAGAGCAGAGATTGAGACTAAAATTAATGAAGCTGCCAGAATTTTCAAAACTACCCAAGGAATTTCCAATGTGAAAACTTCTATGGATTTTGATAATTATATTATTAAATTAAGCTGCAGTTTCAGGAAGATTGAAAACATCAATACCGGACTGGATCAGCTGAAAGCCCGAAATATAATCGGGAAAATGGTTCCTACAAATATCTACGGACAAAATCCGGCTAAGAAAGTATTTACCAGAAATAAAGTCAGTACTTTTAAAAGCGATTATGATAAAATGAGCAGTGCCGACAAAGAAATTTTCAATGATGCCCGCTATATTTCCGTGCTACAGTTTGAAAATACAGTTAAATCGCAATCTAATAATCAGTATTCGCTTTCCCCGAACAGAAAAGCGGTAAAGCTGGAAGCCAATATTTTAGATCTTATCCTTCAGAAAAAACAACTGCAGAACAATATTCTCTTTCAATAATATCAATCACGAATCATGAAATATCTACTACAAAAAACACAAATTATCATCTTTTTCCTGGGTTTCTCTATGGTTTTTGCACAGCAACGAATGAAAATGCCCGCTGATGCTCTTTTCTATATGGAAATCAACGGGAAGCAGCTGGATAAAAAGATCAACTGGCAGAAATTCAATCCTATTTTGCAGGAAGTTGTTAAAAAAGGGAAAGAAAAACCGACATGGACAGATTATTCCAAAACCGGAATCAAATATGATGCGACACAATATCACTATGCATCCTTTAATGATTCGGTACAGGCTTATACGGCAATTTTTCTTCTTGATAATAAGGATAAATTTCAGGAATTTGTCAATTCAAATAAGAAAACAGGATTGGAAGTCTCCCGAAAAAAGAACTATTCTTATGTAAATCTGGATGATGATACTTTTATAGCATGGAACGGAAACCGTGCTGTGCTGAAGCTGATCAATTACAACAAACCCTATAAGGACAAATGGAATGATGAGACAATTGCAGATAGTGCTGCAGCAGTCATAGATAGTGTAGCTGCTACCGTTGTAGACAGTGCCTATGTTGAAGAACCCGAAAAAGCATTCGATTATAAGGAAGAAATAAAATATCTGAAGGATGATATTAAATATTTAAAAGAAAGCATAAAAGATAATAATGCCGAAATAGCAAGAATTCAAAAAGATATCAAATATCTTGAAAAACATCACGAGTATCCGAAAGAAAAGAAAGATACAACAGATGAAAATTATTCGGACGACAGTGTAGAAGTACAGCCCGCGCCTGGCCTGGAAGAAGATATGGAAGATCTGCAAATCCCCGAATATGATGATTTTAAGAAAGAAATGGATTCTCTGAAAATAGAAAAGTTCAAGGTGGTGAAAAAATTGGCAGAACAATCTTTCGATCAGTATTTTAACTCTAATCTGGAACTTGACGTACCTGCTGAAATGACCGCTTTCCGCGATACCGGCTCTGATGTTTTTGTGTACACAGATTATGGGCAAATTGTCAATAACGGAATTTATGGTAAAATGATGAAGCGCTATGAATTCGGAAGCCTTTTTAGTACGATTTACAATTCAAATTCTTCTTATAATCTCTATTTTGATAAAGATAAAGTAAGGTTGGTGAACAGCTATCAGCATAAAAATCCTGAAGTTCAGAAAACCGTTTCGGAAATCTATAAAGGACATAAAAATAAAAAGCTTGCGAAACTTATCAGTGAAAAAAGCATTGGCTACTATGCAATTAACGTTGATGGAAGCAAATATTTTGACATGATGTATGCGCTTATGAAAAATGCGGGAGATTCCGGTTATCAGAAAGAAACGGAACTTGTTATGGAAACCGTGAAAATCGTTCTGGATGAAGAAGCCATCGCAAAAATAGCTCCCGGAAACGGAATCTTTGTCCTCAATGAGTTAAAATCTAAAACCGTAGAGTACACAGATTTTGAATATGATGACGATTATAATGAAAAAGAGGTGAAAAAAACAAAAGAAGTGGTGGTTCCGGATTTTACTTTTGCTTTCGCTACACAAAATGAGGGATATTGGGAGAGAATATTCAACTTACTGGCTACCAATAAAAATACAGCAAAAAACTTTTCTAAAAACCGAGATTTCTACACATTTAAAGAAGATAAAAGTACAGGATTTATGGATGAACTTTTGTTTGCTGTAAAAGATGGAATCGTTTATGTAACTACTGCTGCAAAGAACTTACAACCGCAAAATCAATCGGAAAAGTCAAAAAACTGGATGAAAGATTCTTCAAAATATCCGGCTTCAGGGAGATTTGATATTCAAAGGCTTTTAATTGGGCTGGAAAAAGAATTTAAGAGTACTTCCGAAAGAAAAATGCTTGATGTAGTAAGAAAGAATGTTGGTGAGATCTACTTTAAATCAGAATCAAAAGGAGACAGGATAGAAACTGAGATCGACTATTCGGTGAAAAATTCTTCCGAAAACAGTCTCATGTATTTCTTTGATTTGTTTGATGATATTTATAAAATTAAAGAATCAGACAAAAAGCTGCCGATCTTATAATGAAGAAGAAACTTATTGTCATCGTTGTACTTATTGCAGCGATATTCGTTTATTTTAAATTATATTATCGGGATAAAGAGTTAAAATTTATTCCCCGAAATGCTGATGTGGTCATTCTTATGGATACCAAAAAAGCAACAAGACAATATATTTCAAGCTTTCTGAGTCATCCTTCAGAATGGACCAATGATAAAAATAAAGATCGAAATACAGTTTCCTTTCTTGAATCGGGACTGAAGATTCCGGATTTTTTACAGATTTTTCACCTTCAAAATACAGGGTTTTCCGATTGGTATAGTATTTTGGAGCTTAAAAACAAACGGAAATTCCTGGCTTATTTACAACAGGAAAAATTTGTTGATAAAGGCAATGGGCTTTTTCATAAAGGGCATATTTTTATTAAAATAGAAGGAGAAAACTGTATTCTGGGAACTTCCGATTCAGCTTTTGAAAATATAAACCGTCTGTTTCTGGCTTTTTCCCAGAGAACGAATTTTACGTCAGATACTTTTATTGATGGGTCTTTAGGGAGTATTTCAGTTATTTCGAACGGTAAAATCCGTAATTTTTCAATTGATGTAAATGCTAATGATATAGAAATAAAAACTCCCGCCAATACGAATGATTTTATTTCTCTTATTTCTAAAATTCAGCAAAAGACTCCTTTCTTTACGGCCGAACTGAACCGCGGAAATATTAAAAATTTCACTGCATTTTTTGATAAAACCTTTCCCGATTCTGCAGGAATTGATTATTTAAAAGCAACGGCTGACCTTGAACAGGTGAATGACACCATTATCACTTACGGATACGATGATGATTTTAATGAAATCGAGAAAAAAACTGTTCAGAAGATCATTCAGCCTAATTATTCTATTTCTCTTCAAAGTTCAGATCCTGAAAAGACAGAACAATATTTTGAAAATAAAAAATGGATTAATGCCCAGCAGCAGTTTGTTGCGATTCCTTTCCAGCCGAATGTAATTGAGAAGAAGAAATCAGGTTTTGAGATTAAATCAACGAGGAAAATAATTCAGCCTTCCGATCAGCTCAATGAAAATTATATTTTCATCAGAAATAATGAATTATTATTTTCTAATTTGAAGTCACTTACCTCGAACGAGAAGAAAATAATTTCAGAGATTGACTATATTTTTTATGGAAACAAAGGGCGAAGTTATTATGTTAAGTTAAAGAGTAAAGAAAACAATCTGCCTCTGATTCTGAGGTAGCAAAGGGTTAAAAATGGATTTATCAGACGTTGCCTATATTAAAACATTCGTACATTATTTTCTTCATTTTGTATTTCCGGTATTTATCGCATTGATCTTTTACCGGGAAACCTGGAAAAAGGTATATCTTATTTTATTGGCTACCATGCTCGTAGATCTGGATCATCTTTTTGCAAATCCTGTTTTTGATCCGGACAGAGGGAGTATAGGATTTCATTTTCTACATTCTTATTACGCGATTGCGGTGTATTTTTTGATGCTGTTTTTTAGAGGAAATATAAGAATCATAGGCATTGGACTTTTACTTCATATGCTGACCGATTTTCAGGATTTTTATTGCTGGAATCATTAAAATAAGATTAATATTTTCTTTTAATATTTCAAAAACCATAGATTTTTTGTATTTTGTAAACGCTTATGAAATTAAAAGAACTTTTACATTATACTTATATTTTTCCCATTTTAGCCGTAGGATATTATTTTTCCGGGTTGATGGGAAACGGAATTGTTTTTGATATCATTGCGGGAATTTTATTGACAGGAAGTGTAATTTCTGCGGTTCACCATGCGGAAGTGGTTGCTCATAAAGTGGGAGAGCCTTTCGGGACTATTATTCTGGCGCTTTGCATCACTATTTTGGAGGTCGCCTTAATTATTTCGTTGATGGTAGCCGGTGGCGACCAGGCCATTACGCTGGCCAGGGATACGGTTTTTGCTGCAGTAATGCTGATCCTTAACGGGATTTTGGGAATAGGTATTCTTGTGGGAGGCGTTAAATATTATGAACAGTTTTTTGCAAGAACCTCTGCTACAACGTATCTGGTGAGTATTGTGTCAATTCTTATCCTTACTCTTGTCCTTCCAAATTTTACATCCAGTGTCAATGGACCTTTCTATAATCAGGCGCAACTGATATTCGTTTCGATTGCGTGCCTTGTCATTTATGGTGTTTTCCTGATGGTGCAGACGGTAAGGCACCGTAATTATTTTATCGTACCGGACGAACATCCTGAAGAAAATTATATACCTTCTTTTCAAAAAACGATGATCAGTTTTGTTTTTCTTGTAATCTGCCTTGCGATTGTTGTGCTCATGGCAAAAGGACTTTCGGGAACTATAGAAAATATGGTTCAAAGCCTTGGGGCGCCAAAATCATTGGTAGGAGTAATCATTGCGGCGGTCGTATTATTGCCGGAAGGTCTTGCGGCAATCAGAGCGGCGCGCAGTAATCAAATTCAGTCGAGTCTTAATCTGGCGTTAGGTTCTGCTTTGGCGAGTATCGGGCTTACGATTCCTGCGGTTTCTATTGTGTGCATCATGTACGATATTCCTCTGGTTTTAGGTTTAGATAAAAAGGATATTATCCTTCTCTCTTTATCGGTTTTCATCGTCATGCTGTCATTAAGCAGGGGAAAGACCAATATTCTGTATGGAACGGTTCTTCTAGTAAATCTTGCCGCATACATTTTCACAGTTATTGTTCCGTAAAATGTCAGATTTTAATAATTCAACTATAATCTTCTCGCAAGATCCATTTTGAAAGCCATAAGTTTGGCGATATTTTCAGACTTATAGATTGCCATGTCGGCATTTTCGCCAACGAAATGCTCTTCAATTGTTGCTTTCCAAAGCTCAAGCCAGCGGTCAAAATGTTTTTGTTCCATAGCCTGGATTTCATTGATGGGGAAGTGGGCGCCCATAGGATTTCCTTTATAGGTCATCTGCCCGAACAGTATAGATTCCCAGAAAGAATACATCTTCGGCAAATGCTTGTCCCATTCTACTTTAGCAATATCGGTAAAAAAGAAATTTATGGTGTCGTCTTTAATGACTTTCGCGTAAAATGAATTAACAAGATGCTCAATATCTTCTCTTGATTGCAGCTTTTTCATATCTCAAATTTAGTTTAAAATTTATTCTGAAATTCAATCATAAGGTTGATAAATTTCATATCAACAATGTTTTATCTTTGCATATTGTTTTAAATTCAGAGAATTAAAATTTAAAGGAGATAAAAATGGCAAAAGGATTCAGGCAGAAAATTCGCCAGAAGAATACTGATAACAGCGGCTTCGGAGATTATGCTTCGGGACGGTTTATCAACAAAGACGGCCTTCCGAATGTGAATAAGAAAGGGGTGAATATTTTCAACCGTTTCAGCTGGTATCATACGATGCTTGATCTTTCGACGTTCCATTTTCTGTCTTATCTGGTGATCGCTTATATTCTGGTCAATCTCTTTTTCGCATCAATATATTATCTCATCGGTGTTGAGCATTTGACAGGTATTGATAAAAGTGATCCTCTGAATGAATTTATTGATGTGTTTTTCTTCAGTTCGCAGACCTTTACTACAGTAGGTTACGGGAGAATTGCTCCTGTAGGTTTTATGGCAAGTCTGGTGGCCACTTTTGAGGCTTTCCTCGGATTGCTTACCTTTGCGATTGCAACGGGACTTTTTTACGGAAGGTTTTCAAGGCCGAGAGCCTATCTGAAATTTTCTGATATTGCTCTCATTGCTCCTTTTAAAGATCGAACAGCATTGATGTTCAGGCTTGCGCCTTATAAAAATAATTCTTTAACGGATGCTGACATCATCGTTTCAGCGGCTATTGAGGTTGTTGAAAACAGTGCTTCCAGAAGTAATTTTTATACATTGAAAACACAACTGAGCAAAATCAATACACTGGCGCTGAACTGGACTATTGTTCATAAGATTGATGAAGATTCGCCGTTTTACGGTTTTTCTGAAGAGGATTTTAAAAATACGGATATTGAAATTATCATTCATGTGCGTGCATTCGACGAGGTTTTTTCCAATACTGTGGTGCAGAGAACGTCGTATATATCAAAAGAGATTGTGTACGGAGCCAAATTTGTTCCCATGTATTATCCTGATGAACACAATCTTTCAACAGTGCTGAATCTGGATAAAATCAACCATTATCAACCAGCGGACCTTCCGGTATTTCAGCAAGAAACTGAATAATGAATTTAGAATTTTACAAAAAACAGGCTTTACAAAAGCAAAAAGAGCATAAAAAGTTTTTGGATGGTATTAAAAAGAAGCCGCCAAAAAATCTTGATTATATAGTACAGGAAACCCATGATGAGGTTTTCGAAACAATTGACTGCCTGCAATGTGCCAATTGCTGCAAAACTACGGGACCTCTGTACACAGAGAAAGATATTGAAAGAATTTCTAAACATCTCCGCATGAAGCCCGCTGATTTTGAGGCTAAATATTTGCGTACGGATGAAGACAACGACAAAGTTTTACAGAATCTTCCCTGCTTTTTCTTAAACAGCGACAATACCTGCTCTATCTACGATGTACGTCCCAAAGCTTGCCGGGAATATCCTCATACCGACAGAAAAAAGATCTATCAGATTAATAATCTGACCATGAAAAATACCCTCATATGCCCCGCAGCATATGAATTTGTGGAAAGAATTATGAAAAATTTAGCAAAATAATTTATTATTCAAAATCATTCTTAAATAATTATAAAGTACGTTAAATAAAGGCTTCCCGGATAATATTCTGTAAATCGCCGGCGTTTTAGCTAAACAAACCATATTAAAAAATATTAATTATTATGAAGAAGTTAGTTTTAACAGCAGCGTTTACATTAGTCGGAGTAATCGCAGTATCGGCTCAGACGGAACAACAGAACCCGTCGCAAAATCAAAATTCTAGTAACCCATCGACAACTCAAACACAACAGGATCCACAGGCAGCTTCAAGTTCGGGAACAAACGCAACAACGACTGCCCAAGACCAGAATACGGCAGCAACTGCAACGGTAGATGCATCTGCGGCAACCACCGCGACTGATGCTTCAGCAAGTGTAACCACAGATCCGAATGCAGCAGCTACCAAACCTAATGACGAAGCAACTAAAGAAGAGAAAAAGTCTAAAAAGAAAAAGTCAAAGTAAGTATTTAAGCAAAGTAGAAATGAATCCTGGAATTTTATATTCCGGGATTTTTCTTCCAACTATTTATAATTTAAATTGTCTTAATTTATTATAAATCAAGTTAAAACATTCTACACGGCTACCACTTTGTACAATTATTGTACTAATCAGAACACAACAACCACTAAATCATTTATAATATGAAAAAGTTAATTTTAGCGACAACGTTCGCAATGTTCGGAACGATCGCAGTATCTGCACAGACAACACAAACAACAACAGTTGACACGGCAAGACCTGATACAACTAAGAACAAAGACATGAGAACCGACAACATGAATACCGGAAATACCGGTACCATGAACAACGGTAATGCCGATGGCACTATGAATAGTACTAAAGATTGGGACAAATCTAAGACTGATACTACCGCCCTGAAAAATAAAGAGGCAACCACCGGCGATAGAAAAATGAAAAAGAAAAATAAGTAGATAATGCATAATATCGAAATCCTGAATATATTTTCAGGATTTTTTTGTGCTATATTTTCAATTAAATCTATCGGGAGATCTTCATTCCGGGAAATTGTACTGCGCTTTTGAAAACGTACACACTCCGGAGCCATTCTGTATAACTAGGAATACCATAAAAAAAGTAGTCTAACCTAGACTACTTTTTTCAGCTACAAATGTAAACAAATTCTTTTTACTTCCAAACACAACAAGTTGTTTTCTAATTTCTTAGTTTTGTTCATCATAAAGTCTTTAAAGAAAAACTTGGAGCAAAACAGCCGGAATTTACACCCCCGTTTTACACCTGTTTTTAAGAAGTTTTGCAATGGTGAGCCTTGTATGTAAAAAAGTAGTCTACGATAGACTACTTTCTTACAAAACATGAGACTACAAATGATATTTCCCTTCAAAGCCCTCTCCCTCACACGCTTTTGCGTGGTATTGCTGTGTCTTTTTGTGGTCATCGTTTCATCATTGTTGAACGCTCAAACTTTTGTACCCTCCGATTCTGTAGTCTTTGTATCCAAAGACTCCTATCTCTATGCAGATTCTCCAATATATATTTCCGATCAAACTTTTAGAAAAGACTCTTCTAAAAAGTGGTCCAAAACTGTTATTAAAAGGTCCTCTCCAAGAATTTCCAATCAGAAGTCCGCAAATACTCCAACGGATAATTTGTGTTATAAAAGCTGTCCAACAGGCAAACATAGTCTTGGACTCCTTTTCAATTCATCTTCAATAGCTGTTATCGGAGCTTCTTCTCCGGTAAAGTTTCAGCATAAAATAATACCATCATCTTTTCTTCTATCTGTAAGAGCAAGAAGGGATGAGGAAAAACATGTTTATAACACGTTCTACCCTTTTCAGTTAAAACATATCACCATCAATCATTTCGGGCGTCCTCCGCCCAATTTTAAACACGGATAACACTAATGTTTTATCACAAATAACACAAACTGTTGAACGCCAATAAAAACAAATGCTTTAGCAAAGGAGATTATCCACTCTGTTTGTCATCCCGTAGGGATCTCAGCAAAGAATTCCACATAATATTTGTGAAATTAGTGTTCAACCATTAGTGTCATTCGTGTTTCGTCAATTCGAGTGTTTTTTCGTAACAAGGTGAAGAAAAAATGTATCGGGAATGAATTTATCCTCAAACTCACAAACTTCTCGATACGATTTTTTCAAAATCTACTCGAAGTGACGAGCCTGTCGAAGCTATTATTGAGTCGGAGGGTTTGAGAGTGGGAGCGTTTTAGGGTCGGAGTGGAATATGGGATGGTTTGAGAGGGGAAATAGTGGCTTCGGCTCCGCTCAGCCACCAGGACTCTCCCACACTCAAACTCTAAAACCCCTCCAACTCTAAAAACTCTGCGAGCTCCTATAAGTGAAACGCCTTTGTGAAACTTAAAAACACATCATATATAAAAAAATCTTAGCGCACTTCGTGTTCAAATAACAAAGTCATCAAAAAGTACAAACAACAAACATAAATACAAAACAATGAAACATTTAATTACAACAGCTGTTCTGTTATTCAGCGCAATAGCATTCGCTCAGGTGGGGATTAATAATACTTCCCCAAAAGCAACCCTCGACATTACGGCCAAAACCAACGGAATCAAACCCGAGGGACTCATTATTCCACAATTAACCGGCGACCAGATCCGTGCAGCCACCACCGCAACACCTACACCGGTGTACGGATCAAACCAGAAGGGACTCATCATTTATGCAACCGTCGCCGATTCAGCTCCGGCAGGGGCAACGGCCAATATTACCGCTCCGGGATACTACTATTTCGATGGCAGTATTTGGCAGAAGATCGTAACCGGCAATACTCCTAATCTTTATAATGCAGATGGAACATTAACAAGTACCAGAACGGTGAATACCGCAGAAAATCCATTGAAAATATCGGGGGGAGGATTATTGGTTGTTCAAACGGCTGATAACTCTGGAAAGATACGTCTAACACCTGCAGACACTTCCCACACAGGGCATATGGAAGTAATAAAGGGAGATGATACCCGCCTTGGTTATATAGGTTGGGATAACACCAACCTAAGCTATGTCTCTGAGAATGGTGCAAGTCACGTTTTTTCTGGTGGCAAAGTTGGAATTGGGACTTCATCTCCTGGAAATTTATTAGAGATTTCATCAAGCAGTAACAATACTGGTTTAAAACTACCTTATGGTGCGGCCGCAGGTAAGATTCTCACTTCCGACGCTTCTGGAAATTCAAGCTGGCAAACTAATAATGCTGTATTTATATATTCAGAAGTACATTCTACAGGAGGAGGTACATCTTTCTCTGCTGGAACTGCGGTGAATTTTTTTCATACAATAAAAGGAGAAAATATCAAAACTATTTATGGAAGCTCTTACGGATGGATTGATGCTACACAACGATGGGTAGCCCCATATACTGGTAAATATAGAGTAACTACTAATATGTACTTTAATCCAACTTCATCAGTCAATCCTCGTCTTTATGCATATATAAATAATTATAGTGTCTGCAATATAACTTCTGCAACAAACAGTGGGTCTAGTGATGGAACTGCATATACATCAGCTATAGTCAGCTTAAACCAGGGTGACTATATACAATGGAAAGCAGAAACAAATGTAGTATTGTATGGAGATAACTATCATACATTTATTCGTGTTGAATCTATCGAATAAAGTGTTGAATCACGAATTTACACCATCCGTGATTATATAATAATAAAACCTACCCTCACAGGTTTTGGAAACCTGTGAGGGTTTAATAACAACAATTCAATACCTCAACAATTAAAAAATAATAAAGAATGTCCAATATATTACATAAAATCAAAGCCTATTTATACGATAACACTTTAACCAAAGACAATCCCAATGATTTCACGGCAAGAACCATCAGCGAGCGAAGCCTTAATGTCAAAAGAATCTGCCAGTCGGCGGTAAGCCGCGGTGGTTCCGATATCTCCGCCTCTTCGATGGAGCATGCCACAGAGCTTTTCCTGAAAGAAATGGCGTACCAGCTTTGTGATGGGTATTCCATTAATACCGGGTATTTCACCGCTAGCACCACTATACGTGGTGTGTTCGACAGTCCTTCGGAGAAGTTTAATAAAGATAAGCACAGTATTATTTTCCAGTTCAACCAGGGAGAAAAGCTGAGAGCGGAGATTCCCAATATTGAAGTTGATATCCTGGGTTTGGCAGAAGCTTCTTCTGTCATCCTACAGGTGACGGATGTGAAGAGCGGTTCGGTCAACGACCTGCTTACTCCCGGTAAAAATCTTAAGATCGTGGGCAGTAAGATTAAAATCATGGGCGATGATCCTACGCGGGGAGTTTACTTTGTCAATACGGCTACCCAGTCCAGAACCCAGGTAGAAGCGTTCGACATTGTCGTCAACAATCCTTCGGAGCTTATTGTGGTCATTCCTGCCTTACCTGCCGGAAGCTATACCCTGGAAGTGTTGACCCAATACACGGAAGGTAGCCTGTTAAAGCAAACCAGAACGGCTTCTCTGGATAAATTGCTGACGGTAGAATAGCCATCATTGTACAGCCTTTCCAGATCGGTTGATCCCACAGGCACGAGTGGGTAGGTCCCACAGCCTCGGACCGGTTAGTGCCACAGGTACGTGTGGGATGGTGGCACAGGCGGGAGGCATTCCTGATGAAATTTAACATTTATTTCACCAACGGCTCCGGCTGGGTAGTAGAACTCCCGGCCGGAGTTTTTTTGTGGCTTCGACTCCGCTCAGCCACCATGGAGTCGGAGATTGGGAGTTTGATTGTCGGAGAGTTTTAGAGTATCTGGGTATGGGAGTTTCTACAGAACGACAAAAGGTTGTCGGTTGGCGGACCCTGAGGCTCTCGAAGGGTCGCGTACACTGGAAGGACTGGTGGCTTCGAGAGCCTCAGCCACCATTCGGGCTGAAGACTTTTGGTATTCTCTGAGCGCTTTTATAAGTGGAACGGCTTTGTGAAACTTATGCGCATCCTACCAAAAAGAATCTTCGCGTACTTCGTGTTCATCAAACGGCACGTATGACTTTAGCACTGCTATCATTTGCTGAGCGTTAGCGCCTTTGCGAACGGAAAAATAAGCATACAGCAAATTACCTCTTGCGAACGTTGCGTTAACAAGTATAACAGCTTATTATCAGAGATTCTTCACTTCGCTTCGCTGTGTTCAGAATGACAAGGAGTGTGGTAGTGTTTGCGAGTTTAAAAGTGATAGGGTTATCTTCAGCGATATCTTGTATTGCTATCATTTGCTGAGTGAAACGCCTTTGCGAACGGAAAAATATGAATACAGCAAATTACCTCTTGCGAACGTTGCGTTAACAAGTATAGCAGCTTATTAGTAGAGATTCTTCACTCCGCTTCTGAACTTCGTTCGTAAACTTTCAGTTTATGTTCAGAATAACAAGGGACACCGGACAGCGTGTGAGGGTTTAAGTGTCGTAGGGTTTTAAAAATAAAAAAAGCGCTGAATAAATCAACGCTTTCTCCTTTCACTTTTTACTTTTATCCCATTTATAATCCCGGGAACAGGTTGTATGAAAAAAGGTCGGGAAATTTTCCCAACCTTTATATTTTATACGACTCCCTGAGCAAGCATTGCTTCTGCAACTTTCACGAAACCGGCGATATTAGCGCCTTTTACGTAGTTTACATAGCCGTCTTCCTCTTTACCGTAGTCTCTGCATGCTTTATGAATTCCGATCATGATCTCTTTCAGTCTTGCATCTACTTCTTCTGAAGTCCAGTTCAGACGGATAGAGTTCTGTGTCATTTCTAATCCGGAGGTAGCAACTCCACCTGCGTTAGATGCTTTCCCCGGAGAGAATAATACCTTATTATCAAGGAAATAATTGATGGCATCCAAAGTTGAAGGCATATTAGCTGCTTCCGTTACACAAACACATCCGTTTTCAACCAATTGTTTAGCATCATCAAGATCAAGCTCATTCTGGGTTGCAGAAGGGATGGCTACATCACATTTTATTTCCCAAGGACGTTTTCCTGCAAAAAATTGTGCAGAAGGGTATTTTTTAGCATAGTCTTCTGCTCTGTTGTTTCCTGAAGATCTTAATTCTAATAGGTAATCAATTTTTTCACCGTCGATACCGTCCTTATCATAAACATAACCGTCCGGTCCGGAGATGGTAACTACTTTACCACCAAGTTCAGATACTTTTTTGATAACCCCCCAGGCTACGTTTCCGAAACCTGAAACCGTTACGATTTTATCTTTGAAAGTTTGCCCGATTGTTTTAAGCATCTGTTCAGCGAAATAAACTACCCCGTATCCTGTAGCTTCAGGACGGATCAGTGAACCACCGTAGGCAAGACCTTTACCGGTAAGTACTCCTGTAAATTCATTTCTGATTTTTTTGTACTGCCCGAATAAATATCCGATCTCTCTGGCTCCTACACCGATATCTCCCGCAGGAACGTCGGTTTCTGGCCCAATATGTTTGCATAATTCTGTCATGAATGCCTGGCAGAAACGCATTACTTCCATATCAGATTTTCCTTGCGGATCGAAGTCAGAACCTCCTTTTCCACCACCCATCGGAAGTGTAGTAAGAGAGTTTTTAAATACCTGCTCGAATGCTAAGAATTTAAGAACCGAAAGGTTTACCGTAGGATGGAAACGGATTCCTCCTTTATATGGCCCGATAGCAGAGTTCATCTGAATTCTGAACCCTCTGTTTACCTGGATTTCTCCCTTATCGTCAACCCACGGAACTCTGAAGATGATGATTCTTTCAGCTTCCGCCATTCTTTCAAGAAGTTTCATTCCCGTATATTCCTTTTTGGTCATAATAAACGGAATTACTGTAACAGCAACTTCTTTTACGGCTTGTAAAAATTCTGGCTCATTAGGGTTTTTGGCCTCAATTTTTGCTATAAACTCTTGGATTTTCTGGTCAATATTATATTGTTCCATATATTAGGGTTGAATATTATTGCCAACAAATTTAATTTTTTTTTCAAGATTCACAACACCTTAATGAATGATTGTTGAAAGTTTAATAATATAAATACTTAATATTATTAAATTGATAATTTACGCTTTAATATTATTAAAAATTAAATGTTATGTTTAAAATAATGCAATATTAAGAAAAGGTTAAATCTCACATTGCTAAAAATTGTCTCCCTGAAAGTGATTTTACTTTCCCCAAAAGTTCCAATTCAAGAATTATGGGCAAAATTTTGTGGGAAGAAAGCTCTGTTCTTTCTATGATATCATCCAGAGAAATCTTCGGGTTACCTGAAATAATATTGAATATTAATTGTTGGGATTCAGTGAATTGAATATTAATTTCACTGTGAGAAAACAATTCTTCTATTTTTTCTTTAGGCTTTTTAATTCCCAAATTATCAATGAGATCTTTCACCGTAGAAATTGCTGCCGCCTTATTCTGAAATATGAGATGATTGCAGCCCTGACTTTGCTTTTCGGTAATTTTTCCGGGAAGCGCAAATACTTCGCGATTATACTGATTGGCAAAAGTTGCCGTACTTATCGATCCGCCTCCGAAAGCTGTTTCAACAACAATTGTCGCAGGAGAAATACCGGCTACAATCCGGTTTCGTTGAATGAAATTTTCCCGGTCAGGTTTTCGTGAAGAATTAAA
The DNA here is from genome assembly GCF_977014045.1 of Chryseobacterium lineare. Classification (NCBI taxonomy): domain Bacteria; kingdom Pseudomonadati; phylum Bacteroidota; class Flavobacteriia; order Flavobacteriales; family Weeksellaceae; genus Chryseobacterium; species Chryseobacterium lineare. The sequence goes on from NZ_CDRNIQ010000001.1 coordinate 3,417,342, forward strand.
TTCTGTGAATAATGCCCCGCCTTCTTCTATAATCTTTTCAGAAAGTTTGCGGTTTTTTGAAGGATACATGGTATGAAAGCCGTGTGCTAATACAGCCGCCGTGGAAATATTGTTCTGTAGGGATTGTTCGTGAACTTCTTTATCGATACCTAACGCAAGGCCGCTGACTGAAATGAAATTGCAGGATTGTGTTTCTTCAAAAAAAGAATGAAGAAACTGGCTGCCATAAGAAGTTATATTTCTCGTTCCTACAATGCTTATTTTTTGTTTTGTATCATCAAAGTTTCCCTTCTGATACAATATGGCAGGAGCATCATAGCATTCATTTAACAGCTGGGGAAGCTCTCCAAGATGTCTCAAATTGATCTGGATATTATTCTTCTCACAGAATGAAAGCTCATTTTCAGCAAATTTAAGGTGTTCGGGATTTCCGATATCTGAAACAATTTTGTAGCCCAGCCCATCAATCTTTTTATATTCTTTTCTGGTATTTTGCCAGGCATTTTTTGCACTTCCGAAAATTCGTACAAGCTTGTAGAAGTTGATGTCGCCGATTAAGTTGCATTCGCGTAGGGCAATGGAATAAAGATGTTCTTCAGAATACATTTGTGTTGTTTTGACAAATGTAGAAAATTTTAACGTTAATTTAAATATTGTTCAAACTTAAACCTTTTTTTTTCTCAGTTCATCCAGGTGTTCCCAGATGTTATCTCTCTTTTTGTAAGGAAGTTCCATGAAATCTTCAGGATGATTTTCTTTGTATTCCTGCCAGAGTTTATCGTCTTTTTCGCTGTAATAATTGGGAAATTCCCAGATAAATCTTTTCTTTTTATCCCCCACTTTTTTGAATAGTAAAGCCAGAATAATGCCCACTACAGCTCCTGCAAGATGCGCCTGCCATGCAATTTTACTCGGTTCCTGAAGATTGTAAAATAATTCTTCCGGCAGCATTCCCCAGACAAGACTGCCATAGTATAATACCACGAGTAAAGATATGGTGAGCAGTTTCATATTCCATTTGAAAATACCACTGAAGAAAAGAAAGAATGCAAGTACATATACGACACCGCTGGCGCCGATTGTGCATGTATAAAGGTATTCCCCCGTCATAAAATCAATAGGCGGAAGAAGCCATACGAGCAAACCTGTAGCCAGCCATCCCAAAACAAAAACTCTGTTGGCCACCAATGGATAAAACTGATACAGAAGAAACATGAGAATAGCAATAGGAATGGAATTCCCTACAATATGGTCGATATTTCCATGTAAGAGAGGAGACGTGATAATCCCAACCAAACCTTCCGGAAGAAGGGGAATAATGGCTCCAAAACAACTTTCAAAAAAGCCCAGAAATTGAAGGAAATATCCCAGCCACATGGCGGTAAGCATGAGCAGGGGACTGATGATCGCTTTTTTGGAAATTACGTTGTTTTTTAGCATGAAATGTTTATGTCAAATGAAAAGCCAATGATAAATTTCGGAAAATTTGTCGATGAATTGATTAGTTATTTGTTTTATTTCAGCCAAAAAGTAATGATTTCATTGGCATTTATTCAGGTTTATTTTGTCTGTCATTAAAATTTAAGTAAAAACAGATGGGAAGGATATAAAATCAACAAAGCGTGGATTTGCAGATGTAATTTGTCTCATCCAATTTATATTTAATATTTTTGTGTAGAATTTTTGTAAAATGAAATCCTGAACTCATGAAGAAGTTTTTATTAATTCTTTCCCTTTCTTTGGGAATTTTCAGCAGTGCCCAGATCATTCTTGATACAGCTTCTGTAAAAATTGATACAGTAAAACACTGGTCGGTTTTGGGCAAGCAGACTTTAATGATCAATCAGGCGGCATTCTCCAACTGGGTAGGAGGAGGAGGCAATAATGTCGGCTGGCTGGCAGGTGTAGATTACAACATTACCTATGAAAAAGACAACGATCTCTGGGAGAATATTATTCTCCTGAATTATGGACAGAATGATACCAAAGGGCTTGGCGTAAGAAAAACCCAGGATGTCATCAATGTTTCCACAAACTACGGAAGAAAGGTTTCTAAAAGCTGGTATCTTTCCGCGGGAGCCGGGATAATATCTCAGTTTACGGTAGGGTACGAAGACGGTAATAATCCCGAAGCCAAGAAAATTTCCAACTTTATGGCTCCCGGCTATCTGAATGTCGGTATGGGGATCACGTACAGACCCAACGATAATGTTAATGTAACATTGCGCCCTTCGAATGCCAGATGGGCTTTTGTTTTTGATAAAGACCTTCAGGTTGCAGGAACGTACGGATTGAAAGCAGATGGAGATAATTCTTTGCTGCAGTACGGTTTCCTGGGAACGGCTTATTATAAATTTAAATTGATGGAAAACGTGAATATTACCAATACAGCTTCCGTTTTCTCCAATTATCTGGACCATCCTGAAAGACTGGTTCTTGCCTATGGGATGATACTTAATTTAAAGGTTAATAAATTTATTTCATCCAATATCACCGTCGATTTGATGTATGATCACAATCAGATCAAAAGAACACAGCTGAAACAAACTTTGGGCGTTGGTTTTGCCTATATTCTGGATAATGGCGTAAAGCGTTCCGGAAGAAAAGACAGCCAGTGGTGGATTAAAAAATAATCATCATCAATTTGAATAATAGTGCAAAATATCAATAGGAGTGGGCTTTAGCCCACGTTTTTATGTGTAAAATATTGGCTTTAGCCCACACTTGAACTCAAATGCCACAAAATATTTTTTCACAAAATTGCACGATTTTCTGCAGTGCTTTTATAAGTGAAACGGCTTTGTGAACTTAAAACAGTTAATAATCAAAAAAAACTTAGTGAGCTTCGTGTTCATCTATTCAACTTAAAAAAAGTGTTGTCATTTGCTGAGTGAAACGCCTTTGCGAACAAAAAGATAAACAAAATCATTTCAAAAAATCATTGCGCTCTTGGCGTTTAAAAAACAAAAGCACCTCAATTTGAAGTGCTTTTTATTATCAATTATATATTGTTAAAACTCTATATCAACTTCAAGTTTCTCAGCTAAAAGCTTTGAAATTTTTTCTTTTAAAGGCTCAATATCGATATTCTGCATCGCATCATTTGCGAAAGCATATAATAACAGCGCCTGAGCTTCTTTTTTAGAGATACCTCTTGCTCTCAGATAGAACAAAGCATCTTCATTCAACTGCCCAACAGTACAGCCGTGAGAACATTTCACATCATCTGCAAAAATCTCCAGCTGAGGTTTTGTATCGATGATTGCACCTTCACTCAATAAAACATTGTTGTTTTGCTGATAAGCATTCGTTTTCTGAGCAATTTTATCCACAAAAACTTTCCCGTTAAAAACGCCGTGAGATTTTCCGTCAAAAATACCTTTGTAGTTCTGATAGCTTTCACAGTTTGGTTGATTGTGGTGAACAGCGGTGTGGTGATCTACAAGCTGATCTTTTCCGATAATCGTGATTCCATTCATGAATGAATTGATATTCGATCCGTTATGGATAAAATCAAGATTATTTCTTACCAGTTTACCTCCGAAAGAGAACGTATTCACAGTTGTTAAGCTGTCTTTTTCCTGTCTTGCAAAAGTATTGTCAATTAAATAAGAAGTATCATTATCATTCTGCAATTTATGCCAGTCTGCTTTTGCATTCGGATACGTGAAAATCTCTGTCACAGAATTGGTCAATACATAAGTACTGTCAAAATTATGATGACTTTCAATGATTTCCACTTTGGCACCTTCCTCTACGATCAATAAATTTCTTGTGTTGTAGAAAGTATTTTCTTCCTGATTCTGAGAAATATAGAAAACGTGAATTGGCTTTTCAATTACAATGTTTTTAGGAACTTTCAAGAAAAAGCCATACTTGCAGTAAGCCTGATTCAGATTGGTAAAAGAAGATTTATCTGAAGCAATCGTATTAAAATATTTCTCGAAAACATCTTTGTGTTTCTCATCATTTAAAGCATAATTGAAGGAAAGAAACTCAACGTTTTCGATCGAAACATTTGATAACTCTTTATTAAGTTTACCGTTGACGAAAGTAATCCAGTCAAAGTTTTCTTCACCCAAGTGCAATTCATCCAACTGCTCCTTGGTGATATTGTGATTTTCCTTCGGGAAAAAGTTATATGCTTTTTCAGTAATTTCTTTTAGACTGGTATATTTGTATTCTTCGTCTTTTTTAGTCGGAAAGCCCGCATGCTCAAATCTTTGAAGAGCCGCCTTTCTATCCTCATCCAGAAACCTGTGATGCAGACTCTCTAAAAATTCATGATGGTTTTCTGTAATCTGTTCTTTTAATGCCATTACTGGTATATCTGTGGTTTGCACCATTTTTTCTTTTTTTGTTTGGCTAAAATTGTTAAACTGAGAGATCAATCTAAATCTCTGAATTTTTTAATCTTTTAATTAATTTAAAAGCCAGTCATATCCTTTTTCTTCCAGTTCCAAAGCAAGAGATTTGTCACCTGTTTTGATGATTTTTCCGTTTGCTAAAACATGAACGAAGTCAGGCTGAATATAATTAAGCAATCTTTGATAATGCGTAATCAAAAGCACTGCATTTCCTTCATTTTTGAAAGCATTTACACCGTCAGCAACAATTCTCAATGCATCAATGTCTAATCCTGAATCTGTTTCATCAAGAATAGCCAATTTCGGATCAAGCATCATCATCTGGAAAATCTCGTTTCTTTTCTTTTCACCTCCCGAAAATCCTTCGTTTAATGATCTTGAAAGAAAATCTTTTTTGATGCCTAACTTTTCAGATTTTTCACGAATCATTGCCAACATTTCTTTCGCTGGCATTTCATCCAATCCGTTTGCTTTTCTGTTTTCATTCATCGCTGCTTTGATGAAGTTGGTTACAGAAACTCCCGGAATTTCTACCGGATACTGGAAAGATAAGAAAATCCCTTTGTGCGCTCTGTCTTCAGGAGCATCTTCGATAATATCCTCTCCTCTGAAGATAATTTCCCCGTCGGTTACTTCATAATCTTCTTTTCCTGCGATAACAGAAGAAAGAGTAGATTTACCGGCTCCGTTTGGTCCCATGATCGCATGAACTTCCCCCGGTTTTATTTCAAGATTGATTCCTTTTAAAATTTCTGCGCCGTCTTCAATTTTGGCGTGCAAGTTTTTTATCTCTAACATATATTTTAGTTTATCGCAAGGTTAGATTTTGAGTATATCCTTTATAACACTAAACTACAATTACAAAGGCATTAACGCTGGCGAATGAAATACTATTTTTATTTTTTATTTAAACATTAAGAATTTAAGTTGATTCTAAATGTTTTTTTATTTTCCTTTCGAATTAAAAATCCTTATGATTTAGATATCCTTCACTCCGCTTCTGAACTTCGTTCGTAAACCTTCAGTTTATGTTCAGAATGACAGATGTTCGACCTTCTAAGTCAGTCAATTTATCCTACAGAACCTTCCAAAGAAATCTCCAGTAATTTTTGGGCTTCAATGGCAAATTCCATTGGAAGTTTATTTAAAACTTCTTTACTGAAACCATTTACAATCAAGGCGATTGCTCTTTCCGTATCGATGCCTCTCTGGTTGCAGTAGAAAATCTGATCTTCCCCGATTTTTGAAGTTGTCGCTTCGTGTTCCAATTGAGCTGTCGGATCTTTTATCTCGATGTATGGGAAAGTATGTGCTCCACATTCATTACCCATCAACAAAGAGTCGCACTGGGAAAAGTTTCTTGCTCCTTTTGCAGAAGGCATTACTTTTACCAAACCTCTGTATGAATTCTGAGATTTCCCGGCAGAAATACCTTTGGAAATAATTGTTGATTTTGTATTCTTTCCGATGTGGATCATTTTTGTTCCTGTATCTGCATATTGGTGATTGTTGGTCACAGCAATAGAGTAGAACTCACCGATTGAATTGTCACCTTTTAGGATACAAGAAGGATATTTCCATGTTACTGCAGAACCTGTTTCCACCTGAGTCCAGGAAATTTTCGCATTCTTTTCGCAAAGTCCTCTTTTCGTCACGAAATTGAAAACTCCCCCTTTTCCCTCTTCGTTTCCGGGATACCAGTTCTGAACGGTTGAATATTTAATTTCAGCATTATCCAAAGCGATCAATTCAACAACAGCGGCGTGAAGCTGGTTTTCGTCTCTAGATGGTGCAGTACATCCTTCTAGGTAAGAAACATAACTTCCTTCATCGGCGATCACCAATGTTCTTTCAAACTGACCTGTTCCTGCCTGATTGATACGGAAATAGGTTGATAATTCCATTGGACATCTTACACCTTTTGGAATATAGCAGAAACTTCCGTCAGAGAATACTGCGGAATTCAATGCTGCATAGAAATTATCTCCTCTCGGAACTACCTTACCAAGATGTTTTCTTACTAAATCAGGGTGATTTTTAATGGCTTCAGAAATGGAACAGAAGATAATTCCTTTTTCCATCAAAGTATCCTGAAAAGTAGTCTTTACAGAAACTGAATCTATCACGATATCTACGGCAACCCCTGAAAGTCTTTTCTGCTCCTCGATATTGATTCCTAATTTTGCGAAAGTCGCCAATAATTCAGGATCAACTTCATCCAGGCTTTCAAGTTCAGGTTTTGCTTTTGGTGCGGCGTAATATTTAATCGCTTGAAAATCAGGTTTTTCATACTTAATGTTTGCCCATTCAGGTTCTGTCATTTTCAGCCAGATTCTGAAAGATTCCAAACGCCATTCCGTCATCCACTCAGGTTCCTCTTTTTTAGCGGAAATTGCGCGGACGATATCTTCATTTAAACCAGTAGGGAAATCTTCATAATCGATTTGCGTTTCCCAGCCGAATTCGTATTTTTTATTTTCTAAGTCGACGCGTAAATCGTCTTCAGTGTATTTATTCATTTTATTAGATTTTAGATATTAGATTTTAGATGTTAGTTTTGCAATACGCTAATTTCTAACCTCTAGATTCTAATTTCTAATTATAAAGAAAAACTTTCCCCACATCCACATGTTCTGGATGCATTCGGATTGTTAAAAACAAATCCTTTTCCATTTAAGCCTCCTGAATATTCAAGAGTTGTTCCTGCCAGATAGAGGATTGATTTTTTATCAACAACAATTTTGATATTATTGTCTTCAAAAATTTGGTCTGCGTCTGTTTTTTGGTTGTCAAACTTCAAAACATACTCCAAACCAGAACATCCTCCGCTTTTTACTCCCACTCTTATATAATCTTCAGCTGGGTTAAAGCCATCTTCTGTCATCAGCTGAATAGCTTTTTCCTTTGCGTAATCTGATACCTTTATCATTGTATTTATTTAGAATGATTTAATAATGCGAAAATACGAACAATAATTAGTATATAAAAATTAGCGATTTTATTTTATCGATTTTTATTATTGATAGTTTTAACTTTGCTAATGATTTAAAATCCAAATAATAAATTCACCTCAATGAAAAAACTAGGCATTATTGCTTTAACGCTGTTCATGCAGGCCTTTTTCGCACAAACCAACCGATTTGTGTATCAGGTAACCATGAAACCGGATGCATCCGACAAAAATGATATCAAAACAGAAAATGCATATCTGGATATTTCTCCCGAAAAGTCGGTTTTTTATTCTGAAAACAGAATTAAAAGAGATTCTATAATCCAATCGGCCATGCAGAGTGGAGGAGCAAGGGGATTTAACAGAGATCAGATGGAAAACCTGAGATCAATTATTAATTATTCTGTAGAGAAAGATAAAAAAAATCAGAAGACTATTTTCAAAGACAGAATCGGCCGGGATGTTTATACTTATGAGGAAGACAGGTCGTTAAACTGGAAAATATTGCCCGAAACCACAAAAATAGGCGAATACAAGGTTCAGAAAGCCGAAACTGATTTTGGAGGAAGGAAATGGACGGCATGGTTCACCACAGATTTACCTTATCAGGACGGTCCGTACAAGTTCGGAGGACTTCCCGGGCTTATCGTAAAAGCTGAAGATGACAAAGGAGAATATTCTTTTGACCTGATGAAAAATTATAAAATTGCTGATTTCCCGACATTGAATCAATTCGGAAATACCATTAAGGTAAAAAGAGCCGACTACGTAAAACAACAGAAGAAATTTATGGAAGATCCTGTGGCTTTTATGTCTCAGGGCGGCGGGCCTACACCACCAATGAGAATGGGTGGAAACTCAAATCCTGCTGATATGAGAAAAAGGATGGAAGACAGAATCAAGGAAGAAGCAAAAAAGAATAGCAATCCTATTGAACTGCAATAAAATAAAAACCTGAAGAATTATAATCTTCAGGTTTTTATTTTGTCATTATTTAAGTAGCTGGTCGAATGTATCGCCCTGCCTGATATCTCCGGTATTATAACCTTTCATGAACCATTCTTTACGCTGTGCGGAAGATCCGTGCGTAAAGCTTTCCTGATTTACATATCCCTGAGATCTTCTCTGGATATTATCATCTCCTACAGCTTCGGCCGCATCAATGGCAGACTGAATATCTCCGGGTTCTAAAATATGTTTTTCAGCATCTGTTCTTCTAGCCCAAAGTCCGGCGTAAAAATCCGCCTGCAATTCTGTAGCTACGGAAACTTTGTTCATTTCTGTTTCGCTGTATTTTCCGCTTCTTCTCATTTCATCTACTTTTTGCGTTGTACCTAAAAGAGTTTGAACATGGTGTCCTACCTCGTGAGCGAGAACGTATGCAACAGTAAATTCTGTTACCTTGGCCCCGAATCTTTTCTGAAGTTCATTGAAAAAGCTCATGTCCATATAAACTGATTGATCTGCAGGGCAATAAAATGGTCCCATAGCGGCTTGTGCTGTTCCGCATGCTGATTGGGTTGTGTCTTCAAAAAGTACAATTTTGGGAGGATCGTAGGTCATTCCGTTTTCTTTAAAAACCTCTTCCCAGGTAATGGTATTCCATTTTCCCATCATATCTACCATTTCTCCGATTTTCACTTCTTCGGGTGATAGCTCTCTCTGTTCAGTTTGTGCCGATCCTGATCCACTTCCTGAAGAAAGTATGGAAGAAGGATCTCCTCCGAGGAAAAAAATAATAGCAGCAATAATCAGCGTTCCCAGTCCGCCTCCTACAACGGCTCCCCCGCCTAGTCCCCGCCTGTCTTCTACGTTGCCGCCCCTGTCGTCAGTCCATCTCATAGTTTTATTATTTTGTGATATATAAATTTAGAAATTTAAAATGTATTTTCTATGGATGGAGTAATATTTTTAGAAATTAGCGGTTAAGTTTATTTTTCTTCAGCCAGTATGATGTAGACTGATAAGCCGCAATGGTTTGTTCAATAAGCTTTTTATTCTGAGAATCGGGCTTCAGATAATTTTCATCATAATAAATATTGAATTCAGGGCTTAGATTATTTTTTTGCTGTTGCAAAGTATATTGTTTGATTTTCTTTAATGGAGAAATGATGGTTAAATAATTATCTTTAATAAATCCAAGGTCCTGATAAGTAGCAACATAAGCTTTCGGCTGAAATTCTTTGGTGAAAACATCCTGTCCTAAAAATTTAGAATGGTAATTAAAATTAAGCAATCCAAAAAGAGTAGGCATCACATCAATCTGTGACATGGTCTGCGTGAATTTTTGTGGCTCAATGAATTCTTCCGAAAAGATCATTGCAGGAATTCTGTATTTATCCATCGGAAGTTCCATATCTCCGGCACTTGAAGCACAATGATCGGCAATAATAACAAAAACTGTGTTGGCATACCATGATTGTTTTTTAGCCATTTCGAAGAATTTTCTTAAAGAATAATCGGTGTACTTCACGCCACCTTCACGGGATTTTGCATCTCCGGGAATATCTATTTTTCCATTTGGATAGGTAAACGGTCTGTGATTGGAAACTGTCATCCAGTGATTGAAAAATGGTTTGCCGGATTTTGCTTCAGCATTCATCGTCTGAATAGCTTTTTTCGCCATATCCTCATCCGCAACACCCCAGACGTTGGCAAACGTAATCTCCTCAGGTTTGAAATTGTTTCTGTCAACGATGCCGTAGCCATTTCCTTCGTAGAAATCCTTCATATTGTCAAAGTAACTGTAGCCGCCATACAGGAATTTTACGTCATACCCCTTGGATTTAAAGACACTTCCGGTTGTAAATTTATTCTTATTATTTTCCCTTTTAATAATGCTTTCACCGGCGGTTGGAGGAATACAAAGTGTAAGTGCCTCAAGTCCGCGAACGGTTCTGTTTCCGGTAGCATAAAGATTGGTGAATAGTAGAGAACGATCAGCAAGGCTGTCCAGAAAAGGGGTGATCTTCTGCGTATTTCCGTAGTGTTCCATAAAATCTGCCGACAGACTTTCGATAGAAATTAGAACAACATTTTTCTTTAATTCGGGTTTGCCGGACTCAATATTTCTATTTAAAACCGGTGGAGAATATTGGCTCAGAAATGTATTGTCTGCCTGTTGCTGATTCATTACAGGATAAAACTGAAAATAATCTAGCTCGTTGTGGGTAAATGCCCAATAAAATTTAGGCAATCCGTTGGCCTGAATTTCTTCCTCAAAAACATTTTCAGATTTAAGTTTTGTCGTGAAGTTTAAGCCAATAAGGCTTACGGCTACCAATACGCAAAAAGAGATCAGCAAAATTAATTTTTGCTTCAGGTTTGGAAGATCCAAAAGTTCCGCCTTCGTTTTTCTATAAATATAAACTGTAAATAGTGCAGCAACAGCGAAAATACCCAGAAATAAGGGAACGACCGGATAACTTTCCATGATATTCCCGATGACCTCATTGGTATAAATCAGATAATCTACCGCTATGAAATTATATCTGAGTCCGAATTCATTATAGAAAAAATATTCGCTTACTGCATTAAATATAATAAGCATCACATACAGGAAAATAGTAATAAAGTACAAGATACTCCTGATTTTGATACGTTTTTCTGGAAGAAACAACATTAAGCTAAAGAAAATAATCTTGATTCCTATGAATGTCAAAGCAATTTCTGCAACAGAACCTCCGTATTGTTTAAAAATATTATTCGGAATAAGAAGAATATACAGAAAGAAAAGCAATAATAGCCCCAGGATAATGTACCCATAAGGCTTTTGGTATTTTGAATCTGACAAAAAAAGAAAATACAAAGCCAGAAAAGGGCAGGTTAATACAAAAACCAAAGAATCATTTACTACGCCCATCAGTAAAATTTTAACGACTTCGAAAAAACTGAAATCTGCCGTGGTAATAGGATGGAAAATAAATATCATTCTCAATACCAATGATATAGTCAGGTAGAAAATGCCTAAATAGAGAAAGGGCTTTATTTTTTGAAGGAACATATGAACTAAATGTTAATTCCTGCAAATTTAGCAATTGATACTATTTATTTATTATAAAATCTTAAAATTTAAAAATACTTAGGAAATTTATAATTATTTAAAATAAAATTAAAAATTTAATAGTAAAGAAAAACAATAGCAGTGCTGTTTTGCGATATTTATAAAAAAAGAGGACCGTTTTGTCGATCCTCAAATATCTAAAATTGTTATATCTAAATTATGAATGTCCAAAACCGATATTACCCTTTTTAACGGATAAATTCTTTTTGAAATCGATCATTCTTAATGCTGTAACTGCTGCTTCCACGCCTTTGTTCCCAAGATCTCCGCCGCTTCTCGCCATTGACTGTTCCTTTGTGTCATCTGTAAGCACACAGAAAATAGTAGGAGTATCTGTTAAAATATTACAATCTTTTATTCCCTGAGCGACTGCCGAGCAAACATAGTCAAAGTGAGGGGTTTCACCACGAATTACACACCCGATAGAAATTACTGCATCATATTTTCGTTCTTTGCAAAGCTGCATACTTGCATAGTTGAGTTCAAAAGCCCCAGGAACAGGAAAAAGGTTGATATTTTCAGGTTTTACTCCTTCTTTTTGAAGGATTTCCAGCGCTGCATCACGAAGATTATAGGTTACAAAGTCATTCCACTCAGAAAAAACAATGCCGATAGAAAATTCATCGGCATTGGTTATATTAAGTGGCTTGTAATCAGAAAGATTAACTGTTGCCATTGTTTAGTAATATTTAGTCATTTCAATATAAGAATCAGACATTCCGTTGTCATAATCCTGGTATTTTTCATCAATAGTAGCAAAATATTTTTTAGCATCTGCTTTTTTGTTAAGGCCTAATGCCAAAATACCTGCTTTTCTTGTGAAATAATACGTTGTGTAAGGATCTTCAGAAGCAGAAGCTGCTTTATCTAACAATTGTAATGCATCGTCATTTTTGTTAAGCCCAGACTGTGCATCTGCCATAGCACCATATTTCATGGCCACTAAAGTTTTATTGTCAGATGAAAACTTGTCAAGAAGATCGTATGCTTCCTGGAATTTTCCTTCTTTAAACTTTAAAATTCCGGCATTATAAGCAGAAAGTTTACCGATGTTTGTCGCGGAATACTCATTATAAGTTCCCAAAAAACCGGGGTTTGCAGCAGATTTTCCTCCTAACGCTTCTTTATCTTTACCTTCAGTAAGGTTCTTCTGAGCAGCAAGGAAACTTTTTACAGCTTCAGCATTTTTAGGAGCGACAACAAACTGTTTGTAAGCGAAGAACCCCAGAACACCTAAAACCAGCACCCCGAAAACAATACCCAAAGGTTTTGAATATCTTTCAATAAATCTTTCGGTATTTAAAGCTTCTCTGTCAAGGTCTTTAAAAAACTCCACTGTTTCTTTACCTTCTTGCTCATGCTGAGCATTCTTTGTAAGTTTTGCCATAAATTGTTAAAAATTGAAATGCAAATTTAATTGTTTCTGAATGATTTACAAAATACTTTGTGAGTATTATTGATTTTATTTAAACAAATAAAGTGAATTGTGAATTGTTAAGCGTGAATTTATAAAAAAAATGCTTCAGGCTCAGCATCTATTAAAGTTTAATATTCTAAAATATGATAGACTTCTGCATTGAATTTCTTGAGTTTTTCTTCTCCGTTTAATCCTTTTAGGCCGATCAGGAAACTGAATTGTGCAACGGTCGCTCCTTGTTTTTCAACCAATTTTGCCGCTGCTTCTGTTGTTCCTCCCGTTGCAAGAAGGTCGTCGTGGATGAGGACTCTCTGTCCAGGTTTTATCTGCCCTTCGCGGGTTTCGATTACTGCGCTTCCGTATTCAAGATCGTATTTTTCTGAGATGACCGGCGGTGGCAGCTTTCCTGATTTTCTAATTAGGACAAAAGGAACTTCCAATGCAACCGCAATAGCAATCCCGAAAAGATAACCCCGGCTTTCAATTCCGCAAACAGCATCAACCTTTCCTTTGCTGAATGCCACGAGATCTGCAATCACATCTTCATATAATTTCGGATCTAAAAAGATCGGCGAAATATCTTTAAACTGAATTCCCGGAATCGGAAAATCAGGAATGTTTTCTATTGTTTCCTGCAGTCTTGTGATTAATTCTTTTGAATCTGTCATTTAAGGATTGATTTTATAGCTGGAAATTTTCCATTCTCCATTTACATTTTTCAAGCCAAAAGTAACTTTTAATGAAGTTGTTCTTCCGCTTTTATCCGTTACATCATAAGTAGCATTTACACTTGCTACATTGGTGTTTGAGAGATTGGTGGCGATATTTTTAACGCTAACATTCTTCACCGAGCCGAATCCTGAAGTAGGATTGGCGAATGACTCGTAGCTCCCCCAGTTAGGATTGCTGGCGGCACCGTAAGCTGCTTTCAGGTTTTGAGAACTTACATTATTTAAAAATCCTGATACCACAGTTTTAGGATCTGCGGCCGGCTGTTTTGGAGTTGCCGGTGCGGCATTTGGATCTGCAGAAGGAACTGTCGCTGTTGGATTATTAGGGTCGATCACTGCAGGATCCTGATTTACAGCTGTAGAATCTACGACAGGAGCAGCAGGTACTTTCAATAATAATGGGTTTACATCTAACCCAATTTTTGTCATTTTAAATGTTTTTGTTGTTGTTTTTACAGAAACAGTGATGTCGATTTTATTATCAACTACTTTGGCTGCCGGAATTGAAGAGAATTTTAAATTAAACCCTCTAAAATTATTATCCTGCATCAAATTTTTTGCGGTAGAAAGTTTTACACCATTACTGAAAACTTCGAGAGTAGCTTCCAGTCCTGCACCTGTAAATGCAACAGGTTTTCCTGTATTGTCAACAAGTCGCGGAACAATCTGTATGGCGGTTGGGGCACCTGTTCCATCGTCTCCAGTAGGCGTGGTATTTATAGTCAGTGAGCTTGCTTTCACGTCGTTCGAATCACTTTCTTTTGCTTCTTCGTCTCCAAAAATATTCATTTCACCTAAAGAAGGCGGTGCTGTACTGGCCCATTCTATGCCGTTTTTCTGTGCTACTTCATCGGCCATTGCCATAATTTCAGGAACCTTTTTTCCGTTGATCAGCTGTCCGAGTGCTTTTAGTTCTGCAACATCACCATCTGCTTCCACCCCGAAAGTTTTTAAAATATAGAGTGCTTCATTAAATTTTATCTGTTTAATGGTTGGCAGACTAGCCGCCATATCATTGATACTCGACTGTAACGTTTTAGTATTGGTAGCATCTACATGATCTTTCTTGCAAGCTGTAAAAAGCAACAAGCTGAAAATTAGTAGAAAAGACAACTTTTTCATTTTTTTTTCCGTTTGTCACAAATTTAGTAAAACGTTTATTAATAGAGGATTTTATTTTTGTTTTTGTTATCAGGGATATCTGTCTCAATAAATTATTTTGAAATCATAATGAGACTTAAGATCACTCCTATCAAAAAAGACTGATTTAATCATCAGTCTTAAATATTGTTTTTCGTTATAAAGCCCTCTAGCAGATATTTTTATTTCTTTTTAGCCAACAGTTCTATGCTGTTGTTGTTTTTTGCAAGGCTTTCTTTCATTTGTTTTTCTGCCTCACGCATTTCTTTCGATATTGAAGATTCATCGGATAATTTGGGATCTGATGGCAGCTGGCCCAACATCTGTTTCAATCCTGCAAGAGGATCATTTTTATATTGTTCGTATTTTTCTGTAAATTTTTCTTTTGTGATTTCTTTGGAAACAAATAGTCCTGTCTTACTCAGTAATCCTTCAACGGACGAGACTTCTGCGATATTATCTGTTTTTCTGTTGCCTTTCAGTTCCCAGGAATAATTCCCCGCTTCATCGCCAACTTTTACAATTAATCCTGGCAGTCCATAAAATTTATAAGGTCCGTCCGGGAAAGGGATTTCTGTGGTAAACCAGGCGATCCACTTTCTTCCGCCAAAATCGGCAATTGCTTTCTGGGCATTATAGGTTCCGATCTGCTGTTTTTCATCTGAAATTTTCCAGACCAGCTCCGGATTTTCACGTTAGGAATAATAATCCATAGAAATGCGATCCTTGTATAGTACCTCACGGATCGGGTAAGTTTTTGAAATCTGATGCGTAAACCTGGCACGTCTATTGCCGATTCTCTTGAAATCCGGGAATCTCGTATTTGAAGCTTCTTTTATTATTATACTTGCTATCGAATCCATCTGAATTTTTGTATAAGATTGATAAAGGGATTTGTTCTGATCAATATCCAAAACCATCATTTCTTTTTCCAGTTTTGAAGAATCCTTGTTAGGTTTATAGGTCAGTTCATAGAAAAACCGGTTTGCTGTATTTTGTGCATTGAGCAAAATAATTGTTGTGGTTAGAATAATCTGAAATACTTTTTTCATAACAGAAGTTTTTACAGTGTTACATTTAATTTTTGATATCAATTGAATTTATATTTTGTTTCTCTTTCAGGGTTCCTTTTAAGAAAGGATTAATGACATTCTGCATATCCGGAAAATTAGGATTTTCCCAATATTTTGAAGTGTAATGGCTTTTTTTAAGATCAAACTTCACTTTATAATCATCTTTATTGCCGCCGGAAGCAATTGCTGTCGGATAAAAATTAGTGTAGACGTTAATAACGTTGTACATCGGTTCGTTTTTGTATTTCAGTTTCATCGATGAAAATTCCCTGTATTCCAGAAGGTCTTCCGGGAGTTTCCGGGAATTCCGGGTGTAGGCGATATGGCTACTGTTTTTTACATCAGAAAAGTGGAACCCGAGCATGGCGAATTCCTTTTCCTGAAGGCGTTCTTCTTTGATTTCAATTTTATCTATTTGTCCGCCTTCCATATTATGGAAAATCATGTTTTTGTTTTTTTTGTATGATTTGGTATTTCCTACCCATTTCATTTGCGGAACATGCATAAACATGGCGTAATCCCAGGAAGATAATTTTTGTAGGTCCCATTCTGCTTCAGGCAATCTGAAAATCCGGTACTGCTCAATGCGGGTTGTTTTCAATTTTTTTGTTTTACCGTCAAAAATGTATGTTAAGATTCCGTCAGCATATCCGTTGATGGTGTTGTTGAGGGTTGCATACGTATTAAAGTTGCCTTTTACATAGAGGTACTTTGCAGTAACTTCTGGCTGCGGCTTACTCGTTTTTTCAGATGCTGAAGTGATGCCCTGTGCGTTGATCAGACTGTACAATGTGATCATTAAGAATAACAATGTACTCTTTTTCATAGTATATTATTTATTAGTGATTAATTCATCCTGCTATTTGTAAGACAACCTAAACGGCAAAAAGGTTTCAGACTGGGAGTATTTTTATCATAAATATAAAAGACTGATTGCTGGCATCAGCCTTTTCTGTTAATCTGCAAAATATTCTATGAAAAATGTCTATAGTTTTCAAAACGTTTCCAAAGTGTCTTTTTCAGACTTAAATGCTAAAAAGGGCGTGTCCATTATTTTTCGTTGGGCTTTTCTTTTAAATCGTCTTTAAAGAATGAACTGAAAACTGATTGCATATTTGGGAAGGAAGGGTCTTCCCAATATTTTGAGGTGTAATGGCTGGTCTTGATATCAAGTTTTTCCTTATCCTTCTCATTTTCATTACCAAAGTCCACTTCTGTAGGATAAAAGTTGATATAGGAGGCAATGGAGTTATAATCAGGCTCGCTTTTGTGTTTCATTTTTAAGAAAGCAATTTCATTGTATTCTACCAGGTCTCTCAGTTGCTTTTGGGAATTTTGAGTGTAGGCAATATTGAGAATCGATCTGGAATCAAAAAAACGGTAGCCGAAAAATGCAAATTCTTTTTCCTGAAGGGCTTCGCCGGTAATTTCGATTTCATCTTTGTTTGTGCCTTTTAGTTCTTTGAAAACTGTGTTTTTAGCTTTTCTGTATTCATCGACATTTCCGACATTTTTAAGTTTAGGAACTCTTAAAAACATACCATAATCCCAGGAAGACAGCTTTTTCCTGTCCATCTCTGCGTTTTCAAGTCTGAAGATCCGGTATTGTTCGATCTGTGTACCTTTTAGTTTTTTTGTTTTGTTGTCGAAAACATATGTCACAATCCCGTCGGCGTAGCAATTCAGTTTGTTGTTAAGTGTGACATAAGTGTTGAAGTTTCCTTTTACAAAAACATATTTTGCAGGTTTTTCATTTTTAATGACAACTGCTTCGATGTCTTTTATACGATCATCAATTTTAATAACATCCTGATTAAAATCTGAATAAGACAACGTTGCTACTGAAATATTATCATACACCAGCTGGAATTTTTCCTGATCGGGCTTCAACAATTGTTTGTCGATTTTACCGTCAATATCCGAAAATGCCACAATGCTTCCGTCTTTTGCAAAAACTGAAACTTTCGGTAGTGGCTTATTTGTTTTTTCTGAAATAAATGTAATATTTTGTGCATTTAAAAAATGAAATGCGAACATCAAAAATAATAATAGGAAACTTTTCTTCATGGTTTTATTAAATTTAAATTGAATTTATTGTGTTTATAAGACAACCTAAAAAGCAAAAAGGTTTCCAAACACTAAATATTTTATTGGGAATAAAAATACCAATGATTGCCATCAGTCTTTCTCTGTTGTTGTACAAATATTCTATGAAAATGTCTGTGAATTTCATCTGTTCCAGAGAAGTCTCCGACAGCATATATCTCCGTTTAACAAAATATGGGACCGCTTTATTTTTCATTTGGTTTTTCCTTTAAATCATCTTTGAAAAACGAGCTGAAGATCTTCTGCATATTTGGAAAGGAAGGGTCTTCCCAGTAAGAAGTCTGGTAATTACTGTTGCTTTTGTTGAATCTTACTTTTTTAATATCATTATCATTACCAAAACTATATTCTGTCACATAAAAATTATTGTATAAAGCTAATTCATTAGGGTCTGGTTTTTCTTTATATTTAATTTTTGAGTAGCGTAGATCACTATATTCCAGAAAGTCTCTAAGCGTTTTTTCTGATTCTTTTTCAAAAGATATGTTTATAATTTTTCTGTAATCATAGATTGTTATTCCTAAAAGTGAAGATCCTTTTTCCGAGCCGATTCTATCTATGATTTCAATTTGATCACTCTTGTCTCCCTTTAATTCTTTAATATTATTTTTTCCGGTTTTATATTCCTCTGGGTTTCCTAAATATTTAAGTCTTGGTATCTCTAATCCTGCTGTGTAAGATAAGAAAGCTCCATTTATTTCAGTCTGCAATGTGAAGATTCTATATTGCTCCACATTAATACTTTTCAATTTTTTTGTTTTATTGTCGAAGATATAGGTTACAATTCCGTCAGCATAAGATTTGAGTTTATTGTTGACAGTTACGTAGGCATTGAAATTTCCCTTGATAAGAATATATTTTGCCGGCTTCTCATTTCTAATGACGACCGCTTCGATGTCTTTTATACGATCGTTAATTTTAATAACATCCTGATTAAAATCTGAATAAGACAATGTTGCTACTGAAATATTATCATACACCAGCTGGAATTTTTCCTGATCGGGCTTCAACAATTGTTTGTCGATTTTACCGTCAATATCCGAAAATGCCACAATGCTCCCGTCTTTTGAAAAAACGGTAACCTTTGGTAACGGTTTATTGGTTTTTTCAGAAATAAATGTAATAGTTTGTGCATTGAATAGATTTAGTACGAATATCAAAAATAATAATAGGAGACTTTTTTTCATGATTTTTTCTATTAAATGATTAAATGAATCTTCTTTAATTATAAGACAACAAAAATTAAAAAAGGTTACACGAAGTTTTAAAATTTCTTCAATTATTTCACAAAAAAAGACTGATCGTTACAATCAGTCTTTTTCGTTTTTATCTTGTTATAAATTCCTTAGAAAGGATATTCATAAATTTCAGATTCGTGTAAGTAAGGGTTTCCTGTAGGGATAAGTTTAAGTTTAGATAATGCTGAAAGCACGGTAAACATAAATAATCCAACTACGAACAGAAGAGCTCCTAAGATCAGGATGAATACTTCAGGAGTTTTCCAGTATGGTCCTACCGTTCCCGGCATTACCATGTTGAAGTAATCTAAAATGTGACCACATATAACAACGATTGCCATTGTTGTAACCACTTTGTAGTTTCTCTTGATGCTGCTACTCACTAATACCAATAGTGGTAATAAGAAGTTTACAATCAGCATTGGCAAGAAAGTAGGAGAGTAGTGCTGGAATCTTCCGAAGAAATAGTTAACCTCTTCCGGAATGTTCGCATACCAGTACAACATGAACTGCGCAAACCATGTGTATGTCCAAAGCATACTTGTTGCAAAAAGGAATACTCCTAAATCATGTAAGTGATTATCATTAAATTGTGGAAGGAATCCATTTTTCTTTAAATAAACACTTAAAAGAATGATTACTGCAATACCACTTGAAAGACAGCTCACCATTGAATACCAGATATACATGGTAGAATACCAGTGAGGGTCAATAGACATCAACCAGTCCCAAGCCCAAGCCGCAGAAGCAAATCCGAAGAATGCAATATATCCTACTGCCCATCTGTAAAGCATTTGATAATCTACTTTGGATTTGGTTTCGTCAACTTTTTTAGACTGAGCTTTCAGTTTCCATGCGAAGAAAGAAGCACCTAATACATAGATTAAAGTTCTTACTGCATAGAAAGGTATGTTTAAGAAGATTCTCTTTTCGAATAAGATCACATCGAAATGAGCCGAGTTAGGATCTGTAAGATCCGGATCCATCCAATGGAAAAGGTGACCTTGGTGGGTAATGTTTAAGATCATCAGAATGATCAAAATAGCACCACCATAAGGAATATAAGAAGCAATTGCTTCCATTACTCTTGTAATAATGATCGGCCATCCTGCGTGTGCAGCGTGCTGAATAGAATAGAAAAATAATACGCAGCAGCTTACTCCGAAGAAAAATACAGCGATAAAATGTATTGCCGCTAAAGGCTGGTTGTGTACCTGAAGGGTAGCATGCTCTAAATGAGCCGCATGATCCTGAGGTCCTACCATTTCACTGGAATGTGTAGGAGCAGTATGACCAGAAGCGTGAACAGCTTCCATCATTTGTTCTATTTTTTCAGTAGAAATCCCTTTATTCAAGAAGAAACCGATACCAAACAGAACTAAACCTACAACAAGAAGGATTATAGAAGTTGATTTTAATTTTGGTGAAAAACTATACATTTCTTTTCTTATTTTTTAGTTTCGGTAGTCTTTGTTTCAGTTGTTGCCGGTGCCGCTGCTGTAGCCGAAGCTCCTGCAGCAGGTGAGGCTGTTGTAGGGGCAGCAGCTCCTTTTTTGAAGGCGCTCATCACATACATCGCTACTCTCCATCTGTCTCCTGCGTTCAATTGTCCCGCATAAGATCCCATTGCGTTTCTACCGTTTGTTATTACATAATGAACAGATCCTACAGTGATTTCTCTGTCAGCGTAGTTAGGTACACCGGAAAAGGCTCCTGACTGAACGATTGGTCCTTGTCCATCTCCTCCTACACCATGACATGCTGCACAAGTATGCTCAAACAATACTTTTCCTCTTTCGATATCTTTCGCTGCGTTGGCAGGATTCAAAGGAGAAGTGGTCATACTTTTGGAAGCATCATAACCAGCGTTATATTGGTCCGGTGTTTTTGGAAGTAATCCTTCTTCAAAAATTCCGTCTTTGTTCTGAGGTACAGATCCTTCTACCGGAGAAAGTCCTGTTGCCCCATTATTTTTTACAAAAGCAGGAATTTCATTTTCATGATCTGAATAGGCATCCTGAGCTTTCATCAATGGATCGTACGCTACCGGAAAATACATATCCGGGAAATATACCAACGGTGTATTTTCTTTGGGACCGCAAGAATTAAGTAAAACTGTTGTTAGACCTAAAACTGCTGTAATTTTTAATACATTCTTTTTCATTTTAAGCATCTTTAACAGTTATTTCTTCAACTCCAGTCTCAATGAGTAACTGTTTTACAGATTCTACATCTTCAGTTACAAATTCCATCATGAATTTATCATCCGTTGTTCTTGGATCAGGGTTTTGTGCAGGTGCTCCGGGATACATTTTGTTTCTTACCAAGAAAGTCAATGACATCATGTGAGCGGCACAGAATACCATAAGCTCAAACATTGGAACTACGAATGCCGGCATATTGTGAGCCCAATCAAAAGCGGGTTTACCACCAATATTCTGAGGCCAATCGTGATTCATAACATACCAGGTCAAAGTAGAACCTATGGTAACACCGTAAAGTGCGTAAAGAAATGCGGCATCAGAAATTCTTGTTTTCTTTAACCCTAAAGCCTTATCAAGCCCGTGAACCGGAAACGGAGTATAAACTTCGTTGATTGCGATTCCTTTATCGTTGAATGCTTTAACGCCGTTCATTAAATCGTCGTCATCAGCATAAAGTCCGTATACAATTTTAGTGGTGCTCATCTCCTTCTTTTGCTTTATAAGTTTCACCTGAGATTTTCAAAATCGATTTTAATTCAGCCTGTGCAATTACAGGGAATGTTCTTGCGTATAGTAAGAATAATACGGAGAAGAATCCGATTGTTCCTAAATATACACCCACATCAATGATCGTTGGCTTAAACATCGTCCAAGATCCTGGTAAATAGTCTCTGGAAAGGTTGATAACGATGATGTCGAAACGCTCAAACCACATACCTATGTTGATGATTAATGCAATGATAAACGTTGCAATAATATTTGTTCTTACTTTCTTGAACCAGAAGAAGGCAGGAACGATCAGGTTACAAGTGATCAATGCCCAGAAAGCCCACCAGTAAGGTCCTACAGCAGCACCCGGAGAAAGATAAGTAAAGTCTTCAAATCTTGAACCTGAGTACCATCCGATAAAGTATTCAGTGGCGTAAGCTACTGTTACCATACCACCTGTTAAGATGATTACGATGTTCATAATTTCGATATGATACATCGTGATGTAATCTTCAAGGTGACAAACTTTTCTTGCAACTAACAACAGGGTCTGTACCATTGCGAATCCTGAGAAGATCGCACCGGCAACGAAGTAAGGAGGATAGATCGTAGAGTGCCATCCTTTAATAACCGAAGTTGCGAAGTCAAAAGATACGGTTGTGTGTACTGAGAATACAAGCGGTGTTGCCAACCCTGCAAGAACCAAAGAAAGTTCTTCAAATCTTTGCCAGTGTTTTGCTTTACCACCCCAACCGAATGCAAGGAATGTATAAATTTTCTTTGTCCAAGGCGTTTTAGCTCTGTCTCTGATCATTGCAAAGTCAGGGATCAATCCCATGAACCAGAATACTGTTGATACCGAGAAATACGTAGAGATTGCAAATACGTCCCAAAGTAGAGGAGAGTTGAAGTTCCCCCAAAGAGAACCAAACTGGTTTGGTAAAGGGAATACCCAATATCCTACCCAAACTCTACCCATGTGAATTACCGGGAAGATTGCTGCCTGTACTACCGCGAAGATCGTCATAGCTTCTGCAGATCTGTTTACAGACATTCTCCATCTTTGTCTAAATAATAATAATACCGCTGAGATTAGGGTTCCGGCGTGACCGATACCTACCCACCATACGAAGTTGGTAATATCCCAACCCCAGTTAATAGTTCTGTTAAGCCCCCATGCTCCAATACCTGTTCCGATAGTATAAGCGATACATCCGAATCCATAGATGAATAGAACTAAGGCTGCATATAATGAGATCCACCATAATTTGCCTGCTCTTTCTTCGATAGGTCGTGCAATATCTTCCGTGATATCGTGATAAGTTTTGTGACCAATAATCAGAGGTTCCCTTATCGGAGCTTCGTAATGTCCTGACATTTTTTACCTATTTATTATTTAAACTTTATTTTTCTACTCTGTTTCTTACTTTAGTATGATAGAACACATTTGGTTTGGTTCCGATCTCTTCAAGTAAATAATATCTTCTGTCGCCAGCGTATAATTTTCTAACTTCAGATGCTTTGTCGTTCATATCCCCGAACTGGATAGATCCTGTAGTACATGCTTTTGAACATGCCGTCTGGAATTCTCCGTCTTTTACAATTCTATTCTCTTTTTTAGCTTCAAGAATAGTCGTCTGAGTCATTTGGATACACATTGAACATTTCTCCATTACCCCTCTTGTTCTTACAACAACGTCAGGATTAAGTACCATTCTTCCAAGATCGTTGTTCATATTGAAGTCGAACTTGTCATTTAGGTTGTATGTAAACCAGTTGAAACGTCTTACTTTGTAAGGACAGTTGTTGGCACAATATCTGGTACCGATACATCTGTTGTAAGCCATGTGGTTCTGACCTTGCTTACCGTGTGAAGTTGCCGCTACCGGACATACAGTTTCACAAGGAGCGTGGTTACAGTGCTGGCACATTACCGGTTGGAAGATCACGTCAGGATTATCAGCAGGGTGGTTCAATGCTCCTCCGTCGCCGAATGCGGTACCGTATAATTCAGGAACTGCCATTCCTTCTTTTAATCCTTCATATACTTCTACTTTCTGTCTTGAAGAATAATAACGGTCAATTCTTAACCAGTACATATCTCTTGACATTCTGATCTCTTCTTTACCTACAACAGGAACGTTGTTCTCTGCCTGACAGGCAATGATACAAGATCCACAGCCTGTACATGAGTTAAGGTCGATAGACATATTAAAGTGAGGTCCGTCTGTATCATCGAAAGCATCCCAAAGGTCAATCTTTCTTGCAGGAAGCGCTCCACTGATGGTATGATATTCCAAAGGTTTATTCCATCCTTTATGTTCATCATCGAATGCTACATTTAAGAATTCTGCTAAAGGAACTTCTTTAGCGATTTCGTAACGTCCCATTAATGTATTCTGAAGCTGGATGCCTGCAAACTCGTGATCTTCACCTGTTTTCTCCAATTTAACGTTAGAAACAGCGAGATTAGAACCATCAAATAATGGATAAGCATTTACTCCTGTATCAGCCGTAGCTCCTGAGTTTTTCTTACCATATCCAAGCGCAAGACCTACAGATCCTTCTGCCTGTCCTGGCTGAATGAATACAGGAACATCTTTTATAGTAACTCCGTTTACAGTCAGGTTTACTATAGAACCGTCCAACTGCATCCTTGCATTAAGATCGTTTTCAATTCCTAATCTTTCTGCATCTTTAGGAGAAATTGTAAGGTAGTTATCCCACGACATTCTTGTAATTGGATCCGGTAATTCCTGCAACCAAGGGTTGTTGGCTTGTGTACCATCTCCCATTGCTGTCTTAGTATATAATACCAATTCTAAATCAGAAGCTTTAAAGTTTCCTAATTCAGCAACAGCCTGAGCTGCGTTTCCTCCTGCATACGATAATGTTGTAGCATTGGTAGAGGTATTAAATCCATTATATAAAGCTTTGTTGAATGAAGTTCCTCCTAGTACGGAAGAAGCATTCGCTTTTAAATAATCGTAGTAGTTGTTAGCAGCGTTATTTTTTCCGTTTTTCCAAACCAATAAAGATTCTTCGATCTGTCTTGACTTGTAAATTTTCTGGATTGTCGGCTGCATTAATGAATATACTCCTGTCTGTGGTTCGATATCTCCCCAAGATTCAAGCCAGTTGGCTACAGGAATCACAGCTTTCGCTGCTTTGTACATTTCATTTTTCTTATCAGCAACAGCAATTACGTAAGGAACTTTTGCTAAAGATTTTTTGAAATCTTCTCCTTTGTGGTAAGAGTAAATAGGATCTACATTGTTGGCGATCAATACACCAACCTGACCTGCATTTACCCATCCAAGGAATTCCTCGAATCTTGCTTTGTCAAATTCTTTTAATAGATTCGCTTTACCTGTGAAAGCTGTAGAACCAAGTTTTTGGTTGATAAGGTGAGCTAAAACCTGAGCACCTTTAGAACCGTCAGCAAAAACTACTGCCTTGCTTCCTTTTGCCTGTAATTCCTTAGCAATTTCAGAAGCTGTTTTGTCAGAAGTTGCTCCTCCAACGATGGCGTTGTAAACTTCAACTAAAGTTTTATTTACCTGGCTAGGCTTTAATCTGTATCTTGAATCCGCATTAGCACCAGTCAAAGACATGTTTGATTCCACCTGAATGTGTCTCAACATGTTTGCTCCCGGCTTTCTTGCAGCAGCGTAAGAAGATTCTAATCCTCCTCCGTTATAATCTCCCAAGAAATCTGCCTGGAAAGAAACCAATAACTCAGTCCCTCTAAGATCATAAACAGGTAATGCTCTTGTTCCGAAAACTTCCTGAGCTGCGTCTAATGCAGCAGCGTATGGATAAGCATCGTATGTTACCAGTTCTGCTGTAGGATATTTAGCCTTAAAATCAGCGAATAATTTTTTGAAAGTAGGTGAAGCAAAAGAATGTGATAATAACACGATTCTTTTACCGGCTGCATTAGCTTCTTCCAATCCTTTGATCACGAAGCTGTCTACTTTATCAAAAGTTTCATCTTTACCTTCAAATTTAGGTTGCTTTACTTTATCATTATCATAAAGAGAAAGTACACTTGCCTGTGCTCTTGCACTTGTTTTTCCTAAATCCCCGGCTACCGGATTGGGTTCGATCTTGATTGGTCTTCCTTCTCTTGTTTTTACTAAAACACTCGCAAAGTCAAAACCATCGAAATATGTTGAAGCGTAATAGTTAGGAATTCCCGGAATAATGTCATGCGGTTTTACCACATAAGGAATCGTTTTGATTACCGGAGCTTCACATGCAGCCAGTGTTACCGCTGCAGTAGAGAATCCTAATAGTTTTAAGAAATCTCTTCTTGAAGTACTGGATCCGTTCTTTTCAGCATCTCCAAGGAAATCTTCTACCGGAATTTCTTCCTGGAACTCTTTCTGAGCCAGCTTATTATTTAAAGCCGGGTCTTTAAGTTCGTGAATACTTCTAAATTGTATTTTGTTTGAAGCCATTTATACTTCTAATTTTTAGTTATTAATAATGACATTTACCACACTCAAGACCTCCAATTGCATCTACAGTAATTTTACCACCATCTTTAGGGTATTGTTTTTTCAACTTGTCATGTAGATTTTTGAAGTATTCTTTATTATAACCGTTGTTCATATCAACTTCAGTAGTTCTGTGACACTCGATACACCATCCCATTGTGAAGTCATTGGCCATCTGAACAACATTCATTGTGTCGATTTTACCGTGGCAAGCTTTACATACAACATCGATTTTGTTGTTTGGATTCTTTTTGTTGAAAGAATTGATGATTGCCTGCTCACCTGCTACAACGTGCTGAGAGTGGTTGAAGTAAACGAAGTCCGGCATGTTGTGGATTCTCGTCCATTCAACCGGTTGCGTTTTTCCTGTGTACTGTTGTTTTGCAGGATCCCAGCCTGTAGCAGCATATATTTTCTGAATTTCTCCGTCATAGAATGCCTTGTCTTTTCCTGGCTCCATGTAGTGCTCTGCATTATACTCGGAAATTGTTCTGTGACAGTTCATACAAACATTCATAGAAGGGATTTCAGATACTTTACCATATTTTGCACTTGAGTGACAAAGCTGACAGTCGATTTTCTGTTCTCCTGCGTGGATTTTGTGAGAAAAATAGATTGGTTGCTCAGGTTTGTATCCTTTGTAAACCCCGATCCACATGATCCAGTTCCAGACTCCGTATGCTGCCAATAAAGCCAGCACAGCAATGATTCCTTTGCCGATATAATGGTATTTCTCGTAAATTTCTCGGAAAGATTTTACTCTTGTTTCATTAAGCCCTGCCAAGTCTTCGGATTGTCCTAGTTTAACTAATTGTCTTAGTTTCAATAAGATCCAAACCAATAAAGCTGCAATCGCTAAAAGTGAAATGATTACTACGTTTGTAGTGGTAGAGCTGTTCGCCGGAGTGGCTTGAGCTGCATCAGCAGTAGGAGCTGCATCTGTTTTTTTCTCTTCCGGAGCCGGAGGATTTGTAGTGTACGCTAAGATGTCATCAATATCCTTATCGGTAAGATTTGGAAAGACCTGCATCTCAGTCTTGTTGTACTTTTCAAAAATCTCATTGGCGTATTTGTCTCCCGAAGCTCTAAGAGCTTTGTTGTCCTTGATCCACTTGTGAAGCCAGTCTTTGTCTACACCACCCTCTGTCTTCACTCGTTCTACAACTCCCTTCAGAGGAGGTCCTACAACTTGTTTGTCTAGTGCGTGACATGCAGTACAATTCGCTTTGAAAAGTTTCTCACCATTCTTAGGATCGCCATCTTGCCCGTAAATTGAAGCACTGGTTGATAACAATAAGCCTATTGCGATCAACGTTTTTCTATAATGCTTTCTCCAACTAATCATTTAAATTATCTTATGTTAGTAAATATTGAACATTCAATCAATTCCGCAAAAATAATATATTTAACAGGAATTTAACGGTATATAGAAAGGGGAAAATATCATTTACGTTTAATTTGTAATTATTCTAAATAACTGTATTTGGTATAATTTTTTAATTTGTCTAAATTTGCGGAAACAAGTTTAAATGAAAAATTTGATTAAAATATTTTCGATATTGTCGCTGGCAGGTTTTTATACTGTTGAAGCCCAACAAATTGTAAAAAAAGATACGCTGGCCGGCACAGAATTGGTAATGACGATGGATTCTAAGGTGAATACAGCGCTCGAAAGCATTGAAGATAAATGCTCAAGAACTGTAAGTACAGTAATTTCCAAAGATGATGAAGAAGATTATGCAGCAGCTAAACCTACAAAAATTTATGTTCCAAGCAGGGAATTGACCAATGCCGAAATATGCAGAAAAAACCCGCGAATTTTGGGATATAAAATCCAGATTACAACGGTGAAAAGCAATGATGAAGCCAATGAAGTGAAATCATATTTCAGAAAGAGATTTCCTAATCTAAAGGTAGAAACTGATGCTTCTTTAAGACCGAATTATAAAATTCTGGCAGGAAGTTACTTCACTAAACAAAGTGCATCTTCTGACCTTGCAAGAATAAGAGAATATTTCAAATCTGCGGTTGCCGTACAATACAGAATTTTCTGTGCAGAGGCAAAATAAAGGTCTTAAAATCGATAAAAAAAATTAAAGCTGGGAATGATTTTCTCAGCTTTTTTATTGGATTTAATATTTAACAAATTTATTTAAACTGGTATTAATTATTTAATAATAAGTATTTAAAAACCAGAAGAATTCGGTCATTCTGAGATAGTTGTTTATCACTAAATAAACAAACAGAATACAGAAGATAACCATGAGAGAAGACAATGTTTTTGGAGAATTTTTATAAGACCGGAACAGCCATCCCAAAAGCAAAGGATAAACGAAAATAAAATGTCCTCCATAGATAAAAGAGGTATGCAATCCGAATCTCATCACGCAGTGGATAATAATGTCCAACAGAAAAGAAATCATAAGAATCTGCACCAGCTTGCTTTTGAAATTTCTGAAATAACTCCAAAAAGTAAGACCTAATAAAACAGCAATAAATATATAGGGAATCCATGAAGAATACACATCCATAAGAAGTCCTTTGTACTCATATCCCTGCATATTATTTCTGTTGGTGATAATAAAATTGGAAAACAATACATTTCCTCCAAAAAAATAAGAAAGAATCATATCCCAAAGAGGAGTCGTATTTACATTGGAGAACTTTTCGTATTGCTCATTCGTCTTGTTGAAAATATTTTCATACTTAAAATCGATTCTGTTCAGATACAGTAAAATAAAACAAATACATGTTAAAATTACTCTTAAAGCAGCATTTCCAAATTTTTTCCAGTTTTTAAATACATCTTTTTCGAAGGCAACCGGAATAAATACTTTAACAATATTGGTAATCGTAAAACCGCCAATGCCGATTCCGGAAGCAACTAAAGCCAAAGCCGGAATTTTTTCCTCATTTTTTATCTTTATAGCTGAATAATAATTGAAAAGCGTAAGTAATAATAGAGTGTAAGTGAAATTTTCCGGGGTGAAGGACAATAAAATAGTGGTAGAAAATGATCCCAAAAAAAGAATCAATAAAATACTGATGAATAAAGGAAGCTGAATAATGTTTTTTAAATATTTAAATACCTGGACAATGCTCAGACTCACCGCAATATTGCTGAACCAGGCTAGTGCAAACCTGAAGTTCCCGTCCATTTTGCCGTCTGAAAAGAGCAATGCAAGCTCTCTGATGCGTTTAAAGAAATAATAAGATAAAGGGTGTCTTTCGAAGCTCCCGCCGGACATCACGATCGATTTGTTGTCAAAACTGAAATAAGCATCCCATGGAATTCTGCTGTCAAAAATTATTTTGTAATGGATTGCAATATAAGATCCGAGATAGCCATAAACAACCATAAAGAAAAGGAAAATGACCAATTCAATTCCGGTTGAGGGAAAAATAATCTTTAAAAGATCTATAAATTTTTTCTTGAATGTTGACACTTTTAATAGTTTTTGCAAAAGTAAAATAAAAACCCATCAGTTTTGATGAGTTTTAAATTGATTTTGCTATGAACTGCAAGAAAGCATTGAACATCCTGAAACATCATCATAACCAGAAGGTCTTTTCGCTGAAAATTCCGGATAAATTGTATGGTACGGATTTTCAAGGGCATGAATTAATTTTCCAAGCATTTCCATTTTTCCTTCGTTAATTTCTTCGATGCATTGATACAAAAGATAATTTCTTAGGATAAATTTCGGATTTGTTTTGTGCATGATTTCTAAAGATTTTTCTCTTGAAATAACGTTTTTTTCCAGTCTGGACTGATAGTCTTTCATGAAATCATTCAATCTTGAAATTTTTTCATCATTCAAAAAAGTATAGGAAACATTTTCAAACTGAAGTCTTAAATCTTTTTGATCATCATATTTTTCAATTTCATTAAAAAACAGAGTATAATCCAACTGTAAATCCTGCATTAAGCTTTGCCAATTTGTAAAAAATTTCTCATCATTTGTTAGCAACTGATCGAAACCAAATTTTCTGCATAGCATTTTATCATGAGATTCCCAGAAATAGCTTCCGTAATCATTCAGAACATCTTCCAGAAATTTTTCATCATTAATTAAAGGATGAAGTGCATTGGCAAGCTGCCATAGATTCCATTGTGATATTTGCGCCTGTCTTCCGAAGGCGTATCTTCTTCCCGGAAGGTCGGTCGTATTTGGGGTGAAATTCAGATTGTATTCATCCATCATCGAATAAGGTCCGTAGTCGATGGTAAGCCCCAGAACCGACATGTTATCTGTATTCATAACCCCATGAACAAATCCTACGCGGTACCATTCCACCATCAGATCGGCTGTTCTTCTGCAGACATTTTCAAAAAAATCCTTGTATTTCTGGTTGCCTTCTGTTTGAATTTCTTTAAAATAATTTTCAATGGTGAAGTCAACAAGTTCCTGTAGCGTGGTATATTCTTTCTGGGCAGACATCAGTTCAAAATGTCCGAAACGTAAGAAACTCTCTGCTGTACGGATGATGACTGCTCCTTTTTCCAGCTCAGGATTTCCGCTGTACATGATATCTCTTAATACATCTTCTCCTGTAAAAGCTAAACTTAAAGCCCTTGTTGTAGGAATTTCAAGATGGTGCATCGCTTCGCTCATCAGATATTCACGTAAAGAAGATCTAAGAACAGCTCGTCCGTCTGCATTTCTTGAGTAGGGTGTAGCCCCGGCACCTTTCCACTGTATTTCGTTTTTTTGTCCCGAGCTGTTTGTAATTTCTCCGGCAAGAATTGCTCTTCCATCACCGAGTTGTCCTGCCCAGTTCCCGAACTGATGTCCGGCATAAGCGGTAGAATAGGTTTTGATATTTTCAGGAAGATTGTTTCCAACTAAAAAATCCAGATCTTTTTCTTCGAATTTTCCCAGCCCGATTTCTTCTGAAAGATTTTCATTAAAAGCAATAAGCTTCGGATTGTCAAAACCAACAGGACTTACTGTTGAGAATAAAACTTTCGGGGTATTTCTCTGCATGGTATTTCCTGAAAAATCTCCCGGAAATTTTTTTATAAAGGGTTGTTGTATATTTTCAATATTCATATCTCAAAGGTATTAATTAAAAAAGAAAAGACCTTCCAAATCATTGAAAGGTCTTATGTATTTCTAAAAGAGAATTTATTTATTATTGAAGTCTACATCTTCCCCTGTATTAAGGTTCTCATTTACATTTTCTTCTTTTTTGCCTGAATTTTTCGGTCCGGCCGGTTCTGCAGGTTTCGGATTCTTGATCTCATCGATTGTTTGCAGTCCTCCGTCGTCACCGTATCCCGCACCTAATCCTTTAAGATTTGAGCAACCATCTTTCCATTCGGAAGGTTTCACAAATTTATCGGAAGGCGAAACTCCCAGGCTTTTATCTGCCCATACTTTTTTCATGTAGATTGCCCAGATTGGAAGAGCCATTTTAGCTCCCTGTCCTTCACCGGTTCCGTAGAAGTGGGTAGCTCTGTCTTCCCAGCCAACCCAGGCACCTGTTGCCAGCTTCGGAACAATACCCATGAACCAACCGTCTGAGTTGTTCTGTGTTGTACCGGTTTTACCTGCAATTTCTATATCTTTTGAAATTCCTTTTCTTCCTAATTCTCCCGAAGCGGTACCATACTGCGCAACACCTTTCATCAATTCGATCATTGTGTAGGCATACAATGGATTCATTACCTCTTTAGGCTCCACATTTACTTCTTTGATTACTCTACCGTTGGCATCTTCAATTCTCCAGATCATTTCCGGCTTATTGTAGTTGCCATAATTGGCAAACGTACTGTATGCGCCTACCATTTCGTAAATCGTAATATCTGATGAACCTAATGCCATCGGAAGGCTTGTAGAAATATCCTCAGTCACACCAAGATCTCTCGCAGTCTGAATTACACTCTGTGTAGTTGTCATTTCGGCAAGACGTAGCGCTACCGGGTTCTGAGAGTGCGCCAAAGCGTCTTTTAAAGTAAGCATTCCGCCTCTTCCCGGTACGTGATAGGTCCCTTTGTTAAAGCTTGCATTAGAAACTACGGAACATGGAGTCATACCCAATTTCATAATTGCAGTTGCATATACAAAAGGCTTGAATGTTGATCCCACCTGTCTTTTTCCTTGCTTAATATGGTCATACTGGAAATGTTGCCAGTCGATTCCTCCTACCCATGCTTTTATTTCTCCGGTTCCCGGTACCACAGACATTAAACCTGCCTGAGCCACTTTTTTATGCCATCTGATAGAGTCCCATGGAGACATTTCGACTTCTTCTTCACCAGCCCATGTAAAGCGTGATGTTTTGATCGGTTTTTTGAACTCCATCATGATAGAATCTTCAGAAACACCTGCTGCTTTCAGCTGTTTGTAACGCCCGGTTCTTTTCATGGCCTGAACCATCAGATCATTGATCTGCTTGCTATTAAGGTAATAGAATGGCCAGTCTTTTCTACCCCTCTGTTCGGCGTCAAATCTTTTCTGAAGATCTGTTAAATGTTCTCTGATTGATTCTTCTGCATATTTCTGCATTTTAGAATCAAGCGTTACGAATATTTTTAAACCGTCTTTGTACAGATTCAGTTTTTTACCGTTTTCTTTTTCGTAATCTTTAAGGTAGGCATCGATTTCTTTCTTCAGATAAAACTTATAATAAGCGGAGTAATCGTCATTGATATTTTTGATCGGATGATAATCCAAAGCAATAGGCGTTGCAATTGCTTTATCATAAGTAGCCTGATCAATGTACCCTGTTTTTAACATCTGCTCCAAAACGACATCCCTTCTGGCCTTCGCTTTTTCGGGGTTTCTCATCGGATTGTTTTTCACGGGATTTTCAAGCATTGCTACAAACATAGCAGCTTCCGGTAACGTCAGCTCAGAAGTTTTTTTATTAAAATAAATCTTTGATGCCATTTCAATACCGTTGGCATTATAAAGGAAATCGAATTTATTAAAATACAAAGTAACGATTTCTTCTTTCGTATATCTTTTTTCAAGACTTACAGCTACAACCCACTCTTTCAGTTTTTGAAAGGCTCTTTCAATTTTGTTCTGGGAAGCACCGTTTGTGAAAAGCAGTTTTGCCAGCTGTTGCGTAATGGTAGAACCTCCACCACGTCCCCCTCCATAAACAACAGCTCTGGCAACGGATTGCAGATCAATACCTGAGTGTTCCTTAAAACGTTCATCTTCTTTGGCTTGTAAAGCATACACCAGAAAAGGAGGTAGGTCTTTATACGTTATAGGCTGCGTTTTTTCTTTCTCGAATTTACCCAGCAGCACTCCGTCTGAAGAGTAGATTTGTGAGGCAACATAAATATCCGGGTTTTCAAGCTCTTTTACATCCGGCATTTCCCCAAGAAAACCCTGAGAAACAGCAAAGAAAAGCCCTGAAATTCCTAAAACTACAGCAAAGAATCCGATCCAGATAAATTTCACCCACTTTTTCCAGGCAGTATTTTTCTTTTTAGGGGGAAGAGGGAATGTTTTCCCTTTATTTCCTGTATTTTGTTTGTTCACTTCCATTTATGATTACGGTTTAGCCGTTTCTATTTTTACTCCAATGTCTTCAATTCCCGGAAGGTTATCATTTCTCATAGCCTGTGTAAGGCCGATCTCATATTTTCCCTTTGCCGGAAATCTGTAGTTCAGTTTATACTGAAATAAAGTTTCCTTGGTATCTCCAAAACCTGTTCCCAGCCATTCTCCATTAGGTTTAGCCAAAACATAATTCAGCGTATCCGTCTGCTTTTTTTTAGTTTGCAGGTCGGTGAGATTCACAATAAATCTAATATTGCTGTAAGGATATTCGTTATTATTTCTTACAACAAATATAATATTTTTAGGATTTTGCGGATCTGAAACTTCAAGATTAAATTTCTGTTCACTTTTCTTATTCCATTTGTTGTTAACGGAATTCATAATGACTTCTCCCTCAGAGGAAGAATGGCAGCTAAAGAAAAGGATAAATGAGAATAATCCTAAAATTTTACGCATTGTTGTCTTTTTTTGGAGGAAACTTTTTCTTAAATTTTTTCTTATTCGGGTTAGGTTTTTTGTCAGCCTGAGAATCTGTCGCTGCTTCTGCTTTTTCCAACTGAGGCTTTTGTTGTTGTTGGGGTTTTTGTTGCTTCTGCTGGTTGTTTGGATTCGGGTTTTGCTGTCTTTCCTGCCTTTGAGGTCTGTCAGGTCTTTCAGAACGTTCCTGTCTTTCGGGTCTGTTGTTGGTATTTTTTCTCTGGCCCTGGTTTTGGTTGTTCTGATTGTTATTTTGCCTGTTCTGATTCCTGTTTTTATTATTGTTTCGTCCTTTC
This sequence comes from Chryseobacterium lineare, assembly GCF_977014045.1. NCBI lineage: Bacteria > Pseudomonadati > Bacteroidota > Flavobacteriia > Flavobacteriales > Weeksellaceae > Chryseobacterium > Chryseobacterium lineare. Next base: position 3,451,918 of record NZ_CDRNIQ010000001.1, read on the forward strand.
TTCTCGAAACGGTCAACATTATTCTCCTGAATCAGATCTATACTTGCAAAGGGCGTTTCAGGCTGTTTCAACTCTTCCAGCGGAAGTGTTTTTTCACCACGTTTATTTTTCGCAATTAATTTTTTAACTAATTCAATATCAAAATCATACCACGCGATGGAATTGTCTACATAGGCAAACCACATCTTCTTTTTGAAAACATCAATTTTAATACAGAAGGCTCGTCCTTTCTCTGTATCAAGCATTGTTGACGAAGAAGGGAAATTGCTCAATGCATCGAGATAACTGTCAAGTTCGTAATTAAGACAGCATTTTAGTTTACCACACTGCCCTGCAAGCTTCTGAGGATTAATGCTCAGTTGCTGATATCTGGCAACATTCGTGTTTACAGATCTGAAATCCGTAAGCCATGTCGAGCAGCAAAGTTCTCTTCCGCAGGAACCGATTCCTCCTACTTTTGCGGCTTCCTGTCTGAAACCGATCTGTTTCATATCGATTTTTGTACGGAAAGCACCCGCATAATCTTTAATTAACTGTCTGAAATCTATTCGGTTATCTGCAGTGTAATAAAACGTAACTTTTGAGGCATCTCCCTGATATTCTACATCGGTGATTTTCATTTCAAGACCAAGCCGGTGAGCAATCTTTCGGGCTTCTATTTTTACACTTTCCTCTTTTTTTCGTGCTTCCTGCCATACCTCAAGATCTTTCTGGTTGGCCAGCCTGTATATTTTGAGTACAGAATCGTCAGAAAATCTTTTCTTTTTCATCTGAATCTTTACCAGTTCGCCGGTGAGACTTACCACACCTACATCATGTCCGGGACTCGATTCTACTGTTACTACACTACCTATGTGTAAAGGGATATTGTTTATATTTTTATAAAAAGATTTTCTGTCATTTTTAAATCTAACTTCAACAAAATCACACCTGTTCGGTGCAGGATTGCTGATGTTGGAAAGCCAGTCAAAAACACTTAATTTATAACTATTACCACAGGTATTTACATTTTCACAGCCATTCGCGGTCTTCTTGGGTCCGCAAGAATGTGCAGAATCGCCGGATGTTTTACATCCACAACTCATATATTATATATTTAATTTGCAAATTTATGATTTTTATCTTTATGAGGTCTAAAATAATCAAATATTAAGAAAGAAGGCTGTTTAGTTTTAAACAAAGTATTAGATCTGCTTACTTTTTTTGCTTTAAAGTTCTTGTAATGTTTTATTTATGTCACATTTTAATGAAAATGCTATTTTAAACATAGTTTTCTTTGGCTTTAATGTTTAAAAATTTATGATTTATTAACAGGGGTAACCAAAATAATTTTATATTTGGGTTATATAATAATAGTCTATGAAAAAAATATTAGTATCAACTGCATTATTGGCAGGTGTTTTATCTTACGCAGGCGGCTTCAGGGTTTCTCTGCAAGGGGTAAAACAATTGGCAATGGCACACACGAGTGCCCATGCTGAAGATGCGAGTGTGGCATTCTTTAATCCTGCAGGTATGTCATTCATTCCCTCTAAACTAAGCATTGTAGCCGGTGGATTTGGTGCAAGCAATAAAGTGACTTTCCAAAATCTGAATACATTACAGAGCACTCAGACGGATAACCCGATGGGAACGCCTATTTATGCTGCCATAACGTACAGGCCGTTGGAAAAACTATCTGTAGGGTTCAGTTTTTCTACTCCTTTCGGTAGTACTATTGAATGGCCGAATGATTGGGAAGGAAAAGAAATGGTTCAGAAACTTGAACTGAAAAGCTACTATTTCCAGCCTATGGTTTCCTATAGGTTTAATGACTGGTTAGCTTTCGGGGCAAGCTATATCTATGCAAAAGGTACAGTGAACTGGGATAAAGCGATTACCCAATTCGGAGGGCAGCTTAATCTTGACAGCAAAGCGAGTGGTCACGGATACGGATTCGGATTCTATTTCAGGCCAGATCCTAAATTGGATGTGAGTGTGGCTTATCGTTCTCCGGTTGATATGAAGGCTAAAGACGGAACTGCTACCTTTAAATTCCCTTCACAGTCTGTTTATTCATTGTTAGGTTTAAGTGCGTCAGGTACAGATAATTTTACAGCAACATTGCCTTTGGTGGAAGAATATACTGTAGGTTTGACCTATAAAGTTACTCCGAAATGGTTGGTTTCGGCAGACTTCAATTATCACGGATGGTCAAGATATTCAAAGCTGACACTTGATTTCGGTCATGCACCTGTAGGAAATCAGGCAGATCCGACCGTTTCTGTTTCTCCTAAAAATTTCAGAAATTCCAAAACAGTAAGATTGGGAACTCAGTATGCCTTTACAGATATGATCTACGGACGTCTTGGAGCTTACTACGATGAGTCTCCCTACTCTGACGAAAACTTTATCCCTGAAACACCTTCATTCAATACATTTGTAGTGACAGGTGGGGTAGGATTTAAGTTGAAACAATTCGGAGTTGATGTGGCCGGAGGGTATGCAATGCCACAGGCAAGAGATGTAAATAATAAAACCCTTGGTTTCTATGGACAGGCTAAAGCTACTGCATTCTATTTAGGTTTAGGTTTATCTTACAATCCTTTTTAATTGAAGACTATGAAAAAAATTATAATTTCTACATTCGCGATTTCCGCACTTCTGTTTACAACGAGCTGCGAGGATGATTTTGATACAGACGTTAATGACGTGGTAGTAACCAGCGGGGAAGCGAACTTTTCTAAATATATCGCCTTAGGAAATTCCTTAACATCAGGCTACAGAGATGGAGCTTTATATTCAGGAGGGCAAAATGAGTCTTATCCTTCAATGATTGCCCAGCAAATGAAACTTGCCGGCGGTGGAGAGTTTAAGCAACCTTTAATGCCTAATAATATCGGAGGCTTCAATAACTTACCGGGATTTGCAGGAAAACTTACGCTTCAGTTGGTTAACGGATCTTTAACTCCTGTGGCGAGTACTCCCGCAGGTGCTTTGGATAATGTAGCTTCTGGAAGACCTTATCAGAATATGGGAGTACCCGGAGCAAAATCTTATCATCTTGTGGCCCCTGGTTATGGAAGTTTAGCCGGTCTTTCTCTAGGAACTGCGAATCCTTATTTTGTAAGATTTGCTTCGTCAGCCACAACTTCTGTTTTAGCTGATGCAATGTCACAGACTCCTACATTTTTCTCTCTTTGGATAGGAAGTAATGATGTTTTATTATATGCAACAAGTGGAGGAACTAATTCTCAGACTGTAGGAGGAGTTACAACATATACAGCGGCGACGGTTCAGCCCGCAACTGCAAGTCCTACGGTTTACAAATCGAATGATATTTCAAATCCTAATGTTGTTGCAGCTTCTATTAAAGGAGTTTTAGATGGTCTTAAAAGTGTTGGAACAACAAAAGGAGTTATTGCAAATGTTCCTTATGTTACTTCAATCCCTTATTTTACAACAGTTCCTTATAATCCTTTGACACCATCTGCTTTAGGAGCTAATCTTACGACACTTAATACCAGCTTATACGGTCCGTTGAAACAGGCCCTTACTGCTTTTGGAGCGGGGGATAGAATTAATTTGCTTTCAGCAACGTCTAATAATCCTGTTTTAATTAAAGATGAATCGCTTACCAATCTTTCTGTCCAGCTTACTGCAGCTTTAACGCCTTCGTTGGGCTTACCGACAGCTACGGCATTCGGACAGATTTTTGGACAGGCAAGACAGGCTACATCAGAAGATTATATTTTACTTACTTCAAGTTCGGTAATTGCAAGTGTAGCGCCGGGGGCACCTTCTCCTGTGAATATTTACGGGATTTCTTATCCTTTGCAGAACCAGCATGTTTTAACTAAAACCGAAGCCGGATATGTAAAAACAGCAATAGATGCATACAATACCTCCATAAGATCTATGGCAGATTCTTACGGACTTGCTTTCGTAGATGCCAATGCTAAAATGCTTGAACTTAACGGACAGTCCGGAATTACATTTGATGGAGTCAAGTACACCGCTAAATTTGTAAGTGGAGGAGCCTTCTCTCTCGATGGGGTACATCTTACCGGTAGAGGGTATGCTATCGTGGCTAATGAATTTATTAAATCAATTAATACGAAGTATAGATCTACCTTGCCACAGGTAAATCAAAATAGTTATTCCGGAGTTACCTTCCCGTAATTCTGATTAAAATAAAAACTTAGAAACCACAGGATAGATTCTTGTGGTTTTTTTTTAAATTTGCAAAATCTTTTAAAAAGTAAAAATGGCCCACCAGTTAAGTTATCTATTTTGTACAAGGACCAGCAAGGACCTGGCAGAGAAAATTGCCCAATATTACGGGAAAGAATTAGGAAAAATCAACTTTCAGACCTTCAGTGACGGAGAATTTGAACCGGTATTGGATGAGTCTGTAAGAGGCGGAAGAGTTTTCCTGATCGGATCTACATTCCCCCCGGCAGACAATTTATTGGAACTTCTTTTAATGATTGACGCGGCGAAAAGAGCCTCTGCGAAGAGTATTACCGTAGTGCTTCCTTATTTCGGACTTGCCAGACAAGACAGAAAAGACAAACCAAGAGCGCCAATTGGTGCAAAGCTTGTTGCCAATCTTCTAACAGCTGCGGGAGCAACAAGAGTAATGACTATGGATCTCCATGCCGATCAGATCCAGGGATTCTTTGAAATTCCCGTAGATCATTTGTATGCCTCTACCATTTTTGTGGATTATATCAGAAATCTGAATCTCGAAAATCTTACCATTGCTTCCCCGGACATGGGAGGTGCAAAAAGAGCAAAAAACTACGCCGGTCACCTTGGAGCAGATGTGGTAATTGCCTATAAAGAAAGAAAAAAAGCAAATGTTGTAGAAGAAATGTTTCTTATCGGAGATGTTGTGGGCAAGAATGTTATTCTTATTGACGACATGATCGATACGGCTGGAACTCTTTGTAAAGCAGCAGATATCTTAATGGAAAAAGGAGCAAAATCTGTACGTGCAATGGCTACCCATGGCGTGCTTTCAGGCAAAGCGTATGAGAATATTGAGAATTCAAAATTACTGGAAGTGATTGTAACTGACTCAATTCCTGTAAAGAATAATTTGTCATCTAAAATAAAAGTGCTATCTTGCGCCCCATTATTTGCGGACGTTATGAAGATGGTTCATGAGCATCAGTCAATTAGTAGTAAGTTTATTATTTAATTGATTTTCATAAGGTTGCAGAATTAATTTTAAACAATTTTTTAAATTTTTATAAATGAAATCTATTACAATTCAAGGTACAAAAAGAGAAAGCGTGGGCAAAAAGTCTACAAAAGCTTTACGTGATGCTGAATTAGTTCCTTGTGTTGTTTACGGAGGTGGTGAGCCATTGAACTTCTCTGCAGAAGAGAAAGCTTTCAAAGGTTTGGTATATACTCCTGAAGCACACACGGTATCTATTGAGGTTGATGGTCAAACAATTCCGGCTGTTCTTCAGGATATTCAGTTTCACCCGATTACAGACAAAATTCTTCACGCAGACTTCTATCAGTTAGCTGAAGATAAGCCAGTAGTTATGGAAGTTCCTGTAAGAATTACAGGTCGTTCTAAAGGTGTTGTAGCTGGTGGTGTTTTACGTCAGTCTTTCAGAAAATTGAAAGTAAAAGCTATCCCTGCTAACTTACCTGATGAGATCGTTGTGGATGTTACTCCATTAAGAATCGGTAACAAACTTTATGTTGGTGGTATCAAAACTGAAGGATATTCTTTCATGCACCCGGACAATGCAGTTGTTGTAGCTGTTAAGATGTCTAGAAATGCAATGAAAGGAGGTGCTGCAGCTATGGATGATGAAGATGAAGAAGAAGTTGCAACTGAAGAAGGAGCAGCTCCGGCAGCTGAAGAAACAGCGGCAGAATAAGAATTTCTTATCTGGACAATATAGAACCTGTCAATTTCTTGGCAGGTTTTTTGTGTTAAAAAACTTTATAAGCTAAAAAAGCTTTGCGACCTTTTATAAGTGAAACGGCTTTGTGAACCTGAAGCATTAAGTAATAAAAAAAACTTCGTGATCATTGTGTTCAAAATTTAAGTTTTTAGTATTAAACAACATTGCTATCATTCGCTGAGTGTCCAGTTTATGCTGATCCTGCGAAGTACTTTTGCAAAAAAATATCCACAAAAAAATTATCCATTCCTTGCGATCCTTAGCGTTAAAAGAAAAATATACATTTAATCCATCGAATCTTTCTATCAGCCACCAAGTACCAACTATCAGCCACAATCCGAAAAAAAGCCGTAAATTTGAAGAGTTCTAAATAAGAATATTTTAATTTAAATTTTTAATAAATGTTTGACATTCAGGAAATCAGAGGTCAGTTTTCTATATTGGATCAGGAGGTAAATGGTAAACCTTTGGTTTATCTCGATAATGCAGCAACGTCACAAAAGCCAAATTCTGTTTTAGAAGTCTGGAACAGATATTATACAGAAATTAATGCGAATGTACACCGTGGAATTCATACGTTAAGTCAGCTGGCGACCGAAGAGATGGAACTTTCAAGAAGGAAAATCCAAAAATTCATTAATGCAAAACATGATTTTGAAGTAATTTTTACCAAAGGAACCACAGAAGGATTAAATCTTATCGCTTATGTTTTGACTCAAAAGTTAAAAAAAGACGATGAAATAATCATTTCTTACCTTGAGCATCACTCCAATATTGTTCCATGGCAGATGCTTTGTGAAAGAACGGGAGCCAAATTAAGAGTTATTCCGATGGATGAAAACGGAATTCTTCAGCTTGATGTATTTGAGACATTTTTAAGTGAAAAAACAAAAGTTGTTTCTGTAAATCAGGTTTCCAATGCGTTGGGAATCATAAATCCTATTGAAGAAATCATTGCAAAAACAAGAAAAAATACAGATGCCTATATCGTAATCGACGGAGCGCAGTCTGCCCCCCATTTTACTATTGATGTTCAGAAAATGGACTGTGATTTCTTCGTTTTTTCAGGACATAAAATGTATGCGCCGATGGGAACGGGTATTTTGTACGGAAAACAGCATATTTTAGAAGATCTTCCGCCTTTCCATGGTGGTGGCGAGATGATTGCAATATGTTCTTTTGATGGAACAACATATGCCGGACTGCCTTTTAAATACGAAGCCGGAACTCCTAATGTGGGTGGAAATATTGCGTTAGGAGCAGCTGTGGATTTCATCCAAAAAGTTGGTCACGAAAATATTCAGAAGCATGAAAATGCTTTGCTGGAATATGCACAAAAAAAGCTTTTGGAACTGGATGGCTTAAAGATTTATGGTGAAAAAGCTAATAGAACCGGAGTGGTTTCTTTTAATCTTGAGGGTGTTGGTATTGCTTCCGATGTAGGAATGATACTGGATAAACTGGGAATTGCCGTGAGAACGGGACACCACTGTACACAACCAATAATGGATTTTTTCAATATTGCAGGAACGGTAAGAGCGAGCTTTGCAGTGTATAATACTTTCAATGAAATTGATCTTCTCGTGGAAGGCGTGAAAAAAGCACAGAGAATGCTGAGCTGATTTTTTCCTTCTTTAAAAATAAAAATACCCGGGCGGAAATTTTTCTGCCCGGGTATTTTTTTTAGTAAATATTAAAAAAAAAAATTTCTGATTTGTAACCTTTTCAGTTTTTCACTGTCTTACTAATAGAAACAAGTAATTATGAAACTTTTGTTCGGAAATAAAAAAGATGATTTGCTCAGCCGCCTCAAAAAGCAGGATCCGGCTGCACAGAAAATTTTTTATGATCAGAATGTAAAGAAATATCTGAGTGTCAGCAGAAGCTACATCAACGATCTTTATCAGGCTGAAGACTGTGTGATCAAAGCATTTTGCAAAATTTTTAAAAATATTGAAAGTTTCCGGGGAGAAGGAAGTTTTGAGGGATGGGGTAGAAGAATAGTGGTGAATGAATGTCTTAATTTTATTAAAAGCAATAAAACAGTTTTTTATCTCGAAGACATCAATCCTAATTATTCTGATGAAATTCCGGAAGAGTATATTGATTTTAATTTTAATGCACAGGAACTTCTTGATCAGCTGCCGGATGCTTACAGAATGGTTTTTAATCTTTATGTACTCGAAGATTATTCACATCAGGAAATTGCAGAAGCTTTACAGATTTCCATGGCAGTAAGCAAAACCCAGCTTTTCAGAGCAAAAGAAAAGATGAGAAAAATTTATCATCAGCAACAAAAAAAATTACAAAATGAAAATTACTAAAAACACAATCGAATATCAGATCAAAAAGCAGATCGGTGAACGGGAAATTACTCCTGCACGTGATCTTTGGGCTGAAATAGAAAACCATACGGAGAAGAAAACAGGCCAATCAAGAGTCAATTGGTTTCTGATAGCAGCGTGTCTGATTTTAACATTCAGTTTAGGAATAGTTCTCTTTTTTAATCAGGATAATCAAGTGACAGAAAAGTCCGAAAATATTGCAAAGGTTGGTAAGACTGAGGCTCAGCTTCCTGCACAGACTGAGGTTCAGAAGAAACCTGTTGAAATAATTATTAAAAATAATGAACAAAAAATTGCAGTAGAAAAAACTTCAACAGATAATAAAAAAGTTCTCAAGGAATCACCTGCTTTTACAGATGATGAAATGTCTTCAATACAACAAAATTCACCATACATCATACCAGAAATCTTACCTGCGGAATCGGCTAAAGCTATTGCGCAATCAGATTCAGCTAAAATACAGGTTAAAAAGAAACGGTATGTTGATCCTTCCACACTGCTTTTTTCAGTCGAGCATAAAGATGTTATTGAAAAAACAAAAGGGAAAAGCAATGTGGCAAGTATTGATCTGAACGAAAATTAAACTCAATTTTAAACAATTAAAAACTATTATAATATGATTAAGAAATTTATCATGATGGGCGGACTATGTCTATTATCTACAACGATATTTGCTCAGAAAAAGCCGGTATTCAATCTTCAGCCAAAAGAAGATACCGAAGTAAGCCCAATCGTAAAAGAAAAGGTAGACGAATATGCAAAAAAGATTGATACCATCATTAAAGAAGAAAAAAAACTGATGGAAGTAGAGTTAACTGAGCTTCAGTCTAAAAATCTCTCTAAAGCAGAATTTGATGAACAAAAATCATTGATTGCCAGTAAGTATTCTGAGAAGATAGATCAGAGAATTGAAGAATTGGGCTTTGATATGGACGCCGTTATTCAAAAGCAGGTACGATATTCTCTACTTAATTCCGACGTAACTTCTAATGAGGAATTGAAAGAAAAGCTGCTGAAAAAGTTCAGACCGACAAAGGATGTTTCTCCCTACATCTCTTATTCTATTATGAATCTTACTAATAGTAAGGCGGATAATGCTTTAGATAACTATCTGCGCTATGCCGGAAATTTCGAATTTGGGTTTAAATTCAATTATCAATTCAGCAGAACAAGTCCGTGGGGTTTGATTTCCGGAGTCGGTTTTTCGTGGAGAACTTTGATTATTGATAACAATATGTTTGTGACAAAAGACACTAATTCCAATGTGTATCTGGCAAATTATGAAAAAGGATTGAGCAAAAGTAAACTCAGAACGGGGTATATTATCGTTCCGCTAGGATTACAGTATAATTTTTCAAAGTTGAAAAATGCTGGTCTGGATGTCCAGTACAGAGATTACTCAGATGGATTTAAAGTGGGAGCCAATATTTATGGAGGTGTAAAAATGTCTACCAATAACATTATCAAAGGTGAGGGGATAAGTGACAGGGATAGGAGTGATTATCGGGTAAGTCCTTTTATTTACGGAGCACAATTCACTGTTTCTTATGACGACTTCAGCATCTTTGTTAAAAAAGATTTTGGGAACTTCTTTAAAAGCGGAACCTTTGAAAACGATAAAGCTTTAACTTTTGGAGTAGCGCTTTGGTGGTAAAAATACACCTGATTTTATTCATATTTAAATGATAAACGCCGGAAAATTTTCTTCTCCGGCGTTTTTTCATTAGCATATTGAATTTTATTTTGTCACAAGACAGGTATTGAATATTTTAAATCCCAATTATTGAATCGGAAAATCTTTGATTTCCTCTTATGAATATTTTCAAAATTTCATGTTCCTAATGTGTTAAAAATCTACTTCAGGCTTCCTACCATATCTTCAGGCTTCACCCATTCATCAAATTGATCTGCTGTGAGAAATCCCAGATTAACGGCTTCTTCTTTTAATGTCGTTCCGTTTTTGTGGGCGGTTTTTGCGATTTTTGCCGCATTTTCATAGCCAATGTGCGTATTCAGGGCGGTAACAAGCATTAGTGATTTATCAACAAGCTCCTTGATTCTCTCATAATTAGGCTCAATTCCCACCGCGCAATGATCGTTAAATGAGACACATGCATCCGCAATTAATTGTGCAGACTGCAAAAAATTAAAAGCCATCACCGGTTTGAAAACATTAAGCTCATAATTTCCCTGCGTTCCTGCAAAAGAAATCGTGGTGTCATTCCCTAAAACCTGTGCGCAAACCATGGTCATGGCTTCATTCTGGGTAGGATTCACTTTCCCCGGCATAATGGAAGATCCCGGCTCATTTTCAGGAATGTGAATTTCCCCGATTCCTGAGCGCGGTCCCGAAGCGAGTAATCTGATATCCTGAGCAATTTTAAACAATGAAACCGCCAGTTGCTTTAAAGCGCCGTGAGATTCCACAATAGCATCGTGGGCGGCCAGGGCTTCAAATTTATTTTCTGCAGTTACAAAAGGATGATTGGTAAATTTAGAAATATATTCAGCGACTTTTACATCGTAGCCTTTCGGAGTGTTCAGTCCGGTTCCTACTGCGGTGCCTCCCAAAGCCAGTTCTGAAAGATGCGGAAGCGTATTTTTTAAAGCTTTTATACCATAGTTCAGTTGGGCAACATACCCTGAAAATTCCTGTCCCAAAGTCAATGGCGTGGCATCCATTAAATGCGTTCTCCCGATTTTAACGATATCTTTAAATGCTTCTGATTTTTCGGCTAATGTATCTCGTAATTTTTCAACCGCAGGAATAGTAGTCTCCACCACTTTACGGTAGGCTGCAATGTGCATTGCTGTAGGATAAGTATCGTTGGACGACTGGGATTTATTAACATCATCATTAGGATGTATTTCCGATTTTTCTCCTAATGTTCCGCCGTTGTTTACATGGGCCCGGTTTGAGATTACTTCATTCACATTCATATTAGACTGTGTTCCTGAACCGGTTTGCCAGATCACGAGAGGAAATTGATCATTCAGTTTTCCTTCTAATATTTCATCACAGACTTTTGCGATCATATCTCTTTTTTCGGAGGGAAGAACGCCTAAATCGGCATTTGTGAAAGCAGCCGCTTTTTTCAGATAGGCGAATGCTTCAATGATTTCATGAGGCATAGATCCTTCCGGACCGATTTTGAAATTGTTTCTGGATCTTTCGGTTTGTGCACCCCAGAATTTATCTGCAGGAACCTGCACTTCGCCCATGGTGTCTTTTTCTATTCTGTAATTCATTATGATGATAGATTTAATTTAACCACAAAAGGCACAAAATATTCAGTTTCAATTTTAAGATTGATAATAATCTGTAAAGTTCACAAAAATTAAAATCAAAGATTTTAAAAACTGATGAACCCTTCTGAATACTATATTATTAAACTTAAAAAAGGAGAAAAACTTTTGTGACTTAAAGTTTTCCTAAAGTTAATCATTGTCTGAAACATTTGCAATTTATAATCATTATAAATATCAATCTAAGTCTCTGATTTTACTCATGTTTTTTAGCGATGTTTTATTTTTGCACCCAAATAAAAAGAAGAATGGAATTTAGATATCAGGATCCGTATCCGATTCAGAAGGATGATACGGTGTACAAGAAACTTACATCAGATTATGTAAAAGTTGAACAACTTGGGGAAAGAGAAATTTTAACCATCGACCCGAAAGGCCTGGAACTGCTTGCTGAAGAAGCTATGGCAGATGTTTCTTTTATGCTTCGTTCTTCACACCTGGAAAGTCTCAGAAGAATTATTGATGATCCTGAAGCGACTGACAATGACAGATTCGTAGCGTACAACCTTTTACAAAATGCAGCGGTTGCAGCGGAAGGCGCTTTACCTTCATGCCAGGACACGGGTACAGCTATTGTAATGGGAAAAAAAGGAGAAAATGTTTACACCGGAGTTGATGACGGAGAATATTTAAGCCGTGGTATTTACAATACCTATCAAAAAAGAAATTTAAGGTATTCTCAAGTGGTCCCTTTAACGATGTTTGATGAGAAAAATTCAGGATCAAACCTTCCGGCGCAGATTGATATCTATGCTAAGAAAGGAGATTATTACGAATTTTTATTTTTAACGAAAGGAGGAGGTTCTGCCAACAAAACCTTCCTTTATCAAAAGACTAAATCTTTACTGAACGAAAAGTCTCTTGAAGAATTCATTAAAGAGAAAATTTCAGATCTTGGAACGGCGGCATGTCCGCCTTACCACTTGGCTTTGGTCATTGGTGGAACTTCTGCTGAAGCAAATTTAGCGGCAGTAAAAAAAGCATCTGCAAAATATTATGATAATCTTCCTACTGAAGGAAATGAAGCTGGTCAGGCTTTCAGAGATCTGGAATGGGAGGCAAAAGTTCAGAAAATTTGCCAGGAAAGTGCTATCGGAGCGCAGTTTGGTGGTAAATATTTAACGCACGACGTCAGAGTGATCAGGCTTCCTCGTCATGCGGCATCTTGTCCTGTAGGAATGGGAGTTTCCTGCTCTGCGGACAGAAACATTAAAGGTAAAATAACAAAAGAAGGTATTTTTCTGGAACAACTGGAAGAAAACCCTAAGAGATTCTTGCCCGATACGCCGCCGCATTTGGAAGAAGCTGTAGAAATCAATCTGAATAAACCAATGCCTGAAATTCTGGCTGAACTTTCTAAATATCCGATCAAAACAAGATTAAAGTTAAACGGAACTTTGATCGTTGCAAGAGATATTGCTCACGCAAAAATCAAAGAAATCATCGACAGTGGGAAACCAATGCCTGAATATTTTAAAAATCATCCAATCTATTACGCGGGACCTGCAAAAACTCCGGAAGGAATGGCTTCAGGAAGTTTCGGGCCTACGACAGCCGGAAGAATGGACGTATATGTTGATGAATTCCAGAGCCATGGGGGAAGCATGATCATGCTGGCTAAAGGAAACAGAAGTAAAGATGTGACGAATACGTGCGGAAAATATGGAGGTTTCTATCTGGGTTCTATCGGAGGTCCTGCGGCTATTTTAGCAAAAGACAATATTCTTTCCGTTGAGGTTGTGGATTTCCCGGAATTAGGAATGGAAGCAGTAAGAAAAATTGAAGTGAAAGATTTCCCTGCATTTATTATTACTGATGATAAAGGAAATGACTTCTTCGCAGATCTTACAAAATAGGGATATAAATTTGGATTGTTTTTTATAATCATTATTTTTGCAAAAAAAGCTGACTCAAGTTGTCTTTGGGGTGATTATGGATGTGTGGCATCACAATCTATCACATGTAGTGGTTCTGGATGTAACGTGAGCTTTGGACATTTATAGTCGATATTTCAACAATCTGTTTAATTTATTATGGGTTTTATAGTTCCAGAATATACAATTCCAGTAATTATATCTATTTATATACTAAGTATAATAGGAATATTAATTTTATTTTTTAAAAATAAGCATTCTATTTCTTTATTTGAATTTTTATTAGGCATAATTGCATGTATTGTTTTTCCAATTATTGGTTTTATTGTTGTAAGTCTATTTTTTATTAAAAAAGCTAAAACAACATATAATCTGCCAAAATAAGTAGAAGTAGAGCTTCCTTTTAGATGCTAATTGTTAATAATAATTTCAAAAAAATAGTTATTATTCTTTGTTTAAAAAGAAAGTAACTATTTTTTTTGTCTAAAATGTTTTACTATAAATACTACTTTGTATTGCAAGGTATTTTAAAATACAATACATTTGCAATACAAAATAGTATAACTATGAAAAAAATCTTGTTCTTATTAGTATTGTTTATTGCTGGCTGTAATGTATCTCTTGCACAGCTTAATGAGAAGGTAGACAGTATAATACAAAAAGAATTCAACGATCGTAACGGACCGGGCGGTGTATTTCTTATTTCTCAAAAAGGGAAAACGATCTATGAAAAAGCCTTTGGGAAAGCAAACCTGGAACTCAGTGTAGATATGACTTCTGATAATGTTTTTCAGATTGGATCTATGACAAAACAGTTTACGGCGATTTCAATTCTTATTCTGGAATCTCAGGGAAAACTTAAAGTGAGCGATGCGATTTCAAAATATATTCCGGGTTATCCCGCAGGTAATTCAATTACTATACATCACCTTCTTACCCATACTTCAGGGATAAAAGATTTTACCAAAATGAAAACTCTTTCTGACATCGCACAGAAAGAAATGACCCCTAAAATGATGGTCGACTTCTTTAAAAATGAGCCTGTTGACTTCAAGCCGGGAGAAAAATTTGAATATAATAACTCAGGCTATGTGCTTCTGGGATATGTAATAGAAATTGTTTCGGGGGAGAAGTATGAAGATTTTGTTAAGAAGAATATTTTCGACAAAGCGAGAATGAGCAATTCTCAATATGCAAGCGACAGAAGAGTCATTAAAAAAAGGGCTTACGGATATCATCAGAAAACCGACGGCTACGTCAATAAAACTGTTATAAACTTTAGTGTTCCTTTCGCTTCCGGATCATTGATGTCGACTGTGGAAGATATGGTAAAATGGCAGCAGGCGCTCAATAAAAATCTCATTCTTGATGCGGCGCATAGTCGTGAAGCTTTTACCAAATATAAGCTAAATGACGGAGAGGAGTTGACATACGGTTACGGCTGGCATTTGAAGGATATCAATGGTGTTCCAACCAGGGAGCACGGCGGAAGTATTTTCGGTTTCAAGTCTATGGGTGTTTATATTCCGAAAGAGGATATTTACGTAATCGGATTCAGTAACTGCGACTGTAATTCGCCGACCCAGGTGGTGAAAGATATTGCGAAAGTTGCTCTTGAGAATTTGGAAACCGGCCCGAAAAAATAGTCATTAGTTTAAAATTAAAATAAATAATAAAAATAGGGCGTATATCTTTTGTGTAAAAAAATAAAAAGTCCTATTTTTGCCTAAAATCTTTTAGAAATGATAATGATTTTATCAGCATTTTGGCCATTTTACCAGTTCCTTTGGACTGTATTCTTCATTATAATGTTCCTTGTGGGATTCTGGTGTATTTTTATGTTCTTCGGTTTTGTAATTCCTTTATGGTTAACGGAAGGCTTGAAAGAATATTTCGGTAAGGTGAAACCTTTTGATCCTGAAGAAGTAAGAAGCAAAATGGTTTTTGAGCAGGAAGGCGCAGAAGTAATCTACAATGAGCCTAAAGGTCATGGTCCATTCATTCACGATCATAGCCACGACAGCCACGGACATCATTAATTGATTGTCATTGTTTTCCCACATGAATTCAGGGAAAGCAATATCAAAGCAAAACAACATATATTGAAACCACTTATCTCGGTAAGTGGTTTTTATTTATTCATTCCTTAATTTTTCAGGAGAAATTCCAAATTTCTTTTTGAAAGCCCGCGTAAAATTCTGTACATATTCGTAGCCGCATTCTATTGCAATTTCTTTGATTAAAACTTCCTTGTTGATGATAAGTTTTTTAGCTTTCAGCATTCTTAATTCTGCAATATAATCATTGACAGTCATGTGATATTGCGCCTTGAATTCTTTTCTGATCTTATTCTGGTTAATACCAATCATATTACCGATTTCTTCCACTTTGATATTTTTGTGAAAATTTTCATCTACAAACTTTTTAATCATAAAAGGAATTTTAGGAGAGTCCTTCACTGTGTTTTTTTCACTGAACTGTTCGAAAATCAGCATTAAAAGTTTGATGATTTTTGCTTCAATGAATAATTTCTGCAGCATTCCTTTTTTAGAATAGCTTATAATTTCCTTTACAATCATATGCATTTCAACAGTCATATAAGGCGGAGTCTGCTTATGAAGAAAAATATAATTGTTCCGTGTGAGATTCTCCAAAATATCTTCACTTTCTGTATTTGAAACAGGGTTAATAAGGTTAAAAATATAATCATACATGATTTCAATCTGCATATATTTCAGAGGATCATTGTTTTCTGTCCATAGTTCTGCCATGCTTTCATCGTGGGAATAATGGAGTACATATTGATTTTTTTTGAATAAGAAATTAGTTCCGCAATCCTGTGCCTCAAGATTGATATTGGAGCTCAATAAAAAAAGTAAATTAAAACTTGACCGGCTCTCTATCATGTCAATCCTTGAAAATTTTTCATTCACTGAACCTTTCTGAAACAAAATTTTGATGGCTTCCGAGCTGAATAATACTTCTTTAGATGGCAGATTCTTCATGATGGTACAATTGGATAAGCTAAATATCAGATAACAAAAAGTTCGGAAATGATAACTTTAGACTGAACTTCTGAACTAATTTTGCGCAAAATTAATTATAATTTAGAATAAATAAAAATAATAATCTGTTATGTGTAGAAAAATATTTTTTAGAATGTTTAATCTCTGCTGCGCATTATTTTCCTTAATTTCAGTTGGTGCATACGCTCAACAATGGGAAAATGTAGGTGGTTTGTCAACTGTTTCCGCTGGGGGCAGCAGTTTTAATAATCTGGTAATAAGCAATGGGAAATATTATGTTTCTTACTACGATACTTCCGTTGCAAAAGGTTCTGTACAGGCTTTTGATGGAAATTCATGGTCGTATGTCGGGGGTAGTCCGGGAATTACGAATAGCTATGCAACTTATAATTCTTTATCATCGGCACCAAATGGAAATATCTACTATACCAATCAGGGCAGTGGCCTGGAAGTCCGACAGTTTGATGGATCTGCATGGACACAGCTGCCAAGTGCTACAACGTCTGCGATTAATTATCATGCTTCCGCGGTTTCGGCTTCAAATATTCTGTTTACTTATTCTACAGATAGTTCAGGGATGGTAAGACGATATGTCAACGGTACATGGGAACAGGTCGGAAATGCAGGATTTTCCAACGGAGCTACTTTTGCTGAAATGGTGATCGGGACAAACAATAAAGTTTATACCTGTAATGTTTCCGGTGGAGTGCGGGTTTATGAGAATATAATAACCGCAACAACTTCAGACAATTGGATGTTGCTAGGAGGAAGTATTGTGGATGCAGCCTCTTCAAGCGAACAATATAATTCTGATATCGCAATTGATGGCAGTAATAATCTGTACGTTGCTTATGTTTCCAATTCGACAAACGGACAGAAACTGAATGTGAAAAAGTTCAACGGAACAAGCTGGACACAATTGGGAAATGCCAACTTTTCAGAGGGAAAGGTTCAACATGTGGCAATTGCCGTGAGTGCATCAGGAAATCCTTATGTTGTGGCAAGCCGTTGGGAAAATGATGATTTTTTAAAGAATAAGGTTTATCACTTAAACGCTTCATCCCAAACGTGGGAGGCGCTTGGCGGAAGTTTTATTTCAGACGGGCAGGCTACTTATAATGATCTTGCTTTTGATAATTTTAATAATGCTCTTGTGCTGGTATATTCCCAAAATGGAACAAAGGTGAAAAGATTTTCCCTAAATCCAGTTTGTAATAATACAGATCCGGGAACCAATACGGGTGATCTGGGTTGCGTTAAATTTACCTATAACGGGCAGAATGTAAGTTATACAACAGTAAGAGGTGCCGACGGAAAAATATGGCTACAGCAGAATTTGGGCAGTTCCCGGGTGGCAACGGCTTTAGACGATTCAGACGCATATGGGGATCTTTTCCAGTGGGGAAGATGGGACGACGGACATCAGTTGAGAAATTCCGCCACCACGACAGCTCCTTCTGTGAATTCGCCTGACGGACTTTCAGGAATCGGTTCTTTTATTTTAGGATCAGGTTCTGCTTCATGGTGGGCTACCAACGCCACCAGTGATGCCTGGAATGCTGCCTCGTTATCTGATATGACATCTGCTATCGGAATAGATCCTTGCAAAGCTGTCGGACAAGGCTGGAGACTTCCTACTCCCGCAGAATGGACAGCACTGGTAGCCGCAGAAGGAATAGCAAATCCCGCTACGGCATATGCAAGTTATATTAAATTACCCGCAGCAGGATACAGAAGCAATACAACCGGCGGATTTACCTATGAAGGAACAAGAGGCTATTATTGGAGCTCGGGGACAGCCAACAGCGGAGGAAAATACCTTTACATAGGATCATCTATTGCTAATCCCGGATCAGGCGCTCCCAGAGGACAGGGAGAATCTGTGAGATGTATAAAAGATTTTTCAGGTCTGGCAACATCCGATATCCGTCTTACTGTAAATTCAGTCGGATTCTATCCTAATCCTACGAAAGGAATAGTTAATATCAAAGCGGATTCTTCTATTGAAGCGATAAAGGTTACCAATGTCGTTGGGCAACAAATCAATGTTCGTTTTTCTCAAAATCAGTTGGATATGAATGGACTTCCTAATGGTTTGTATATAATAGAATTAAAGCTGAAAAACGGACAGTCAGTCTCTAAAAAAATAATAAAAAATTAGGTTAAATAATCTGTGCTTTTTTAATTTTAAATAGTTCACTCAATTATATTGAGAATCCGGCGCGGGACGAAGTCCCGCGCCGGATTCTGTTTTTATAAAATATAATTAACCAAAACGTTTATATTGAAATACATTTTCAATCTGTTGCATAATATTCTAATACGTTAAAATTGATCTTAACAAGTCAACTTCTCTAAAAATAAATTACTTTAGTATTATCAATTAAAAAATATTTATGAAGAAACTTTATTCTGGTATTTTACTGTTTATGATAGCTATAATATCAGGTCAGATAAGCTATATCATTACTCCAAATCCTTTTAATGAAACGGATGCTATAACTTTAACTATTCCCGGGAACCAGATTGACGAATCAGCCTGGGGCATTTCAAACAATGCGGTCTACTTTTGGTCGTGGTCGCTGGATGCCAATTATCAGAATAGTCAGGATTGCCCTACCAATGGTAGCTGGAACAACTCCAACGAGCTGAATAAGCTTAATTATAATTCCACTGCCGACACCTATTCTTTATCTTTTACTCCAACGACGTTTTACGGCAGAACCGGCATCGGAAGATTCGGCTTTTTATTGAAGGATAAAACAGGAGCACATCAAACGGCGGATGTTTTGGTAAATGTGGGGATTCTGAATATCAGCATGACTAATCCTGCACCAAACAGCCTTACGTCAGTACCTTCAGGAAACGCGATCAATATTACGGCAACAACAAATGTTAATGCCACATTTCAGCTTAAGGCAAATGACGCAGTTATTAATTCTACTTCTACGGCATCAACTTCATATTCTTACAACTACACAGTAACAGGAGATGCCAATATGGAGCTGATTGCCACAGATGCCAATTCAAATACAAAAAATACCACATTTATTCTTCAGGTTCCCCGAAATGTTGTTTCTGAAGCTATTCCGAGCTGGATCAGACAAGGAATAAATTATCATCCTACAGACCAGACAAAAGTAGGATTGGCATTATATGCACCATTCAAAAGTTTTGTTCACGTTATCGGAAGTTTCAATAACTGGACGGTAAATGATAATTATCTCATGAAAAGAGATACTGCCAATCCTGATTTATACTGGATTGAATTGAATGGCCTTACTCCGCAGCAGCTTTATACTTTTCAATATCGTACAAATGATCTCAGGAAAGTCGCAGATCCGTATTCGTCGCAGATTCTGTCTTCTTATGATGATCAGTGGATTTCATCTTCAACCTACCCGAATTTACCGGCATTTCCGGCAGGGCAAGGTTTTGAAGTTTCTATGTTTAAAACCGGGCAGGCTCCTTACAACTGGCAGGTTACCAATTTCCAGCGACCTGCAAAGGATAATCTCGTAGTTTACGAATTGTTGCTGAGAGATTTTACTCAGGAAAAAAACTGGCAGTCATTAATTAATAAAATAAATTATTTGAAAGGCTTAAATATTAATGCTGTTGAACTAATGCCTATCATGGAATTCGAAGGAAATCTTTCGTGGGGCTATAATACATCATTCCATTATGCTTTAGACAAAGCTTACGGAACTCCGGAAAAGTTTAAAGAATTCGTTGATCTTTGCCATCAGAACGGTATTGCTGTTATTTTAGATATTGCTTTTAATCACGCAACAGGTCGTTCACCATTAGTAAGACTATGGAATGTAGATCCGGATAATGACGGCTATGGCGACGTTGCCTCTAATAATCCATATTTCAATACAGTACCAAAACATTCATATAACGTATTCAATGATTTCAACCATACAAGTTCCTCAACTAAATATTACGTTGAAAGGTGTCTTCAACAATGGCTGACGGAATACCGTATCGACGGCTTCCGCTGGGATCTTACCAAAGGATTTACCCAAAGCTGCTCTGAAAATGATGAAACCTGTACCAATGCCTATCAGCAGGACAGAGTAGATATTTTAAAATATTATGCAGACCGACAATGGGCAATAGATCCGAATTCTTATATGATTTTTGAGCATTTGGGAACAGATGCAGAAGAGCAGCAGTGGGCAAATTACAGGATCGCAGAAGGAAAAGGTGTCTTGCTATGGAATAAGCAGACAGATCCTTACAACCAAAATACGATGGGATACAAGGATAACAGCAATTATGACAGGATGAATCATTCACTTCACGGTTTTACCAATATGTCGGCGGTTGGTTATGGCGAAAGTCATGATGAAGAACGATTAATGTTTAAAAATCTGTCCTATGGCGCAGTAAACGGAAGCTACGATGTGAAAAATCTTAATACGGCTTTAGATAGGATGAAAACTTTCGGGGCAACATTTTTTACTATTCCCGGACCAAAGATGATATGGCAGTTTGGTGAGCTGGGTTATGACTTCAGCATCAACAGATGTAGCGATGGATCTATCAATTCCGGTTGCAGAACCGATGAAAAACCAATCGCATTTACCTTGGGCTATGACACTGATGTAAACAGAAAAGGCGTTTACGATACATGGGCTAAAATTATCAATATTAGAAATACATATCCGGTTTTCAGATCAAAAACCTACACTATAGAATCAAATAACCTTGCTAACGAGCCAAACGGACTGATTACAAGAATTTACGTATATGACAATACCATTACAAACGGAGTGAAAAACATTGTTGTACTTGCGAATTATACCACCGCTGTTCAAAGTGTGGTTCCATATTTCCCATATACCGGACAATGGCAGAACCTTATGGATACTACTGTTTCAAATGTTACTTCTACAACCGCTGCAATCACATTGCAGCCAGGAGAATTCAGGATTTTTGGAAACTATACAGGAAGTTTATCGACAGCTGATGAAAATGCAGCGTCAAAATTATCTTTACAGGTTGCAGACAATCCTGTGAAAAATAATATGGCAAAATTAGTCTATCATAAAGCGAAAAACGGAGAAATCACCATCTATGAGATGAGTGGTAAAAAGCTTGATCGCTTTAAACTTAAAAATGAAGACGGAACCTATGACTTAAAAATAAAGTATCCTCCGGGAATTTATCTTGTTCATTTAACGTCTGATTCAGGAATTGCTACTCAGAAAATGATTGTAAAATAATACAGAGGCCGCTGAAAAGCGGTCTTTTATATGCAAAACAATAATTTATTCGTCAGCCGGCAATTATACGTCAGTCATTTCATTCTAAATTAGCACATCTACAAATCAATCCGTATCTTTGCCAACTAAATTTTTACTATGTCTAAGAGTTTAATTCCAAAATTAGAAGCTATAAAACAAAGATATAATGAGGTGGCAGACCTTATTATTCAGCCTGATGTTATTTCGGATCAGAAAAGATATTCTTCTCTGAACAAAGAATATAGTGATTTGGGGAAAATTGTAAGAGTTTACGATCAATATAAAGGCGCTTTGGATACGATTGAAGAATCCGACGAGATCATTGCTGACGGGTCCGACAAAGATTTTGTGGAATTGGCAAAAATTGAGAAAAACGAAGCTTTGGAAAAAATTCCCGGCCTGGAAGAAGAATTAAAAGTATTGTTGATTCCTAAAGATCCGGCAGATGATAAAAACGTTATTGTGGAACTTCGTGCCGGTACCGGTGGTGATGAAGCTGCGATTTTCGTAGAAGATATCTACAGAATGTATTCTATGTATTTCAAAACAAAAGGATGGAGACATGAAGTGACAGATTCTAACGAAGCGGCAAAAGGCTACAAGGAACTGATCATGAAAGTGGAAGGAGAAGGCGTGTACGGAATCATGAAATTTGAATCCGGAGTGCATCGTGTGCAGCGTGTTCCTGAAACCGAATCTCAAGGCAGGGTTCACACTTCCGCCATTACGGTAGCGGTCCTTCCGGAAGCCGAAGAGGTGGATTTCGAACTGAATCCTGCGGATATCGAAATGCAGACTTCCAGATCCGGAGGAGCAGGAGGGCAAAACGTGAACAAGGTTGAAACCAAAGTTCAGCTGACGCACAAACCTTCAGGATTGGTGGTGGTTTGTCAGCAGGCGCGTTCCCAGCTGGCTAACCGTGAATTGGCAATGGAAATGCTGAGAACCAAACTCTACGATATCGAGCTTCAGAAAGTTCAGGGCGATATTGCTGCCCAGCGTAAGTCGATGGTTTCCACGGGAGACCGTTCGGCAAAGATTAAAACCTATAATTATCCGCAGGGAAGGGTTACAGATCACCGAATCAACAAATCCATGTACAACCTGGATGCCTACATGAACGGAGATATTTCTGAAATGATCGATGCCGTGATCATGGCAGAAAACGCCGAAAAAATGAAAGGCGAAGAAGAAAATTTATAAAATCTTTATTATAGAATCTTTGTAAGGCCTCTGTTAGCAGAGGCTTTTTTATTGACAGATAATTAATCTTTAAAGATTATATTTGCAAAAAATATTTTACCAAAACTTATTTAAATCATTAGATAAAACTAATAATACATGAAGAAATACTACTTTTTACTGCTTTTAGCGGTTTCATACTTTACGACAGCACAGACCTTCAGTCTTGATCCTTCTTTCGGTGAAAGCGGATATAGAAAAATCAACAGTACGACACTCTCGGATGCGATTATGCTGCCGGACGGACAGTTTATGACGGCATACAACTCAAGTTCCCATATTAACATCAAAAAAATAAATCAGAATGGTACGGTGGATGCAGCTTTTGGAACAAAAATAATTGATGTCGACAGCTACAGTTCAATTGATGAAAGCGAATCTGTGAAAAAAATGGTTTTGTACAATAATAAAATAATTATTATCGGAAGAGCTAATGCCAATCCTACTTACAGCTTGTATAATATGTTTATTGTAAGAGTAAATTTAGATGGAACTTTAGATACCAGTTTCGGGACAAATGGTTTTACAAAGATCCCATTGGGACAGAATGGAACGGCAGATGATATCGTTGTTGATGATACTGGTAACAGCTATGTACTCGGCTATAATATGGGAAATTTTATAGTGAAATTTAATGCTAATGGAATTAAAGATAATAGTTTCGGAACTAATGGAAGTCTGGCGCTAGGTTCTTTTGATCCGAGAAAATTGTATCGTCAAAATGACGGAAAATTTGTACTGATAGGCTCAAAAAAGAATACTTCTACCAATATCAATGAGTCTTATATTGAAAGAAGATTGTCAGATGGAAACTATGACACTGCATTTGGTAATAATGGAAGCATCATTGTGCCAAGTAATATGCACACTGTTATAAGCAATTTTGAATATGACTATTCAAACAATACCATTCTGCTTTTACATTCTGCTTCAGATGGATATGACAGTGTTTTTTTATCTAAAATCCAGATCTCGGATGGTGCATTTGTTACCGGATTCTCAAACGGAGGAAGAACACCGAACTATTCATTCACCAACGCCCCTAGTCTATATATTTCACAGATTAAAGTGCTTCCAAATTCCAAAATATTGGTGATAGGAAATGTAAGCAATTTCTGGACGGCCAATATTAATACACAGTTATTCCTGATGAGATTCAATGGAAATGGAACTATTGATTATTCAACGTCATCCAACGGCTACCAGATATTTAATACTACGCCGCCATCAACGTCAGTAAGGGCAGATTATATTCAGCGAATGTTTGTTCTCGATGAAGGTTCATTTGTTCTCAGCTATTCAGGGAATAGTGCCACAAATGGCTATTCAAGTTACTTAACCAAATTTACGGGTGGTTTCTTAGGAGTGAACAATACCGCTGTCGGTAGAGGCCAAAGTTCATTGACACTTTACCCGAATCCTGCTGGAAATACATTTGCCATTCAAAACAAAAATAAAGGAAATGACAGTTTTGAATACACAATTTTCGATGTTTCAGGAAGAATGGTACAAAGTGGAAGTTCAAAGTTCAATACAGAAACAAATATTCAGGAATTACAAAAAGGCAGCTATATCATTAAGATCGAAGCAAAAGATGAGAGACAATCATTAAAGTTTATCAAAAACTAATATTCCCGGAATAATTCTATAAAAGCTGTCAGTCTGATCTGATAGCTTTTTTTATTTAAACAGTTTCCTTATTTTTGGGAAAATAGCTTAATATGAAATTCAGACCAATATTACTAACCGCCGGAGTCTTGTTTTCGGCGACATTCTATTCACAAAAAATGATGTATCCTAAAGCTTTAAAAGGAAAGCAAACCGATAATTATTTCGGAACTACTGTTGCAGACCCGTTCAGAGACCTTGAAAATGATTCTGAAGCCACCAGAAAATGGGTCGATGAAGAAGTGAAGCATAGCCAGGATTACCTTGCAAAAATTCCTTTCAGAGAAGAAATCAGGAAACAGCTCACCGATATCTGGAACTACGAAAAAATTTCGGCGCCTTTCAAAGAAGGCGATTATACGTATTATTACAAAAATAACGGACTACAGGCACAATCTGTTCTGTACAGGACCAACAACAAAACAAAAGCAACAGAAGTCTTTTTAGATCCAAACAAGTTTTCTGAAAAAGGGACAACTTCACTTTCTCAGTTATCTTTTAATAAAAAAGGAAATCTGGCCGCTTATTCTATTTCAGAAGGAGGAAGCGACTGGAACAAGATCATCGTCATCGATGCCTTATCCAAAAAACAGATCGATGAAACGCTGGTAGATGTAAAGTTTAGCGGAATTTCGTGGCAGGGTGATGAAGGCTTCTATTATTCAAGCTACGACAAACCGAAAGAGGGAACCGTACTCTCCGGAATGACAGATAAGCATAAAGTTTATTTCCATAAGTTAGGAACAAAACAATCTGAAGACCAGTTGATTTTCGGAGGCGATAAAACACCGAGAAGATATCTTGGAGCCGGCGTGTCTGAAGATCAGCGCTATCTGATTATTTCCGCGGCGAATGCCACCAACGGAAATGAACTCTACATAAAAGACCTTAAAAACGGCGGTGACTTTATTCAGATCAATAAAGGTTTTGATATCAACGTCGATATCGTAGATACACAAGGAGACGATTTATATATTTTTACAGATAAAGATGCACCGAATATGCGTCTCGTAAAAACAACCATTAAAAATCCTTCTCCTGAAACCTGGAAAGATGTGATTCCACAAACGGATAATGTGTTGGGAATTACAACCGGCGGCGGGTATTTCTTTGCTACTTACATGGTGGATGCGATTGATAAGGTGAAACAATATGACAGAGCCGGAAAACTCATCCGTGAAATTACACTTCCGGGTAAGGGAAATGTTTCAGGTTTCGGAGGAAAAGAGGATGAGAAAGAACTGTATTTTTCTTTTACCAACTATATTACGCCGGGGACAACCTATAAATTCAATGCAGATTCCGGAAAGTCGGAGGTATATGAGAAGCCGAAGGTGAAATTTAATCCTGAAGATTATATTTCAGAGCAGGTGTTTTACACTTCAAAAGACGGCACAAAAATTCCGATGATGATTAACTATAAAAAAGGAACAAAGCTCGATGGTAAAAATCCTACCATTTTATATTCTTACGGAGGTTTTAATATCAGTTTGCAGCCCGCTTTCTCTGTAGTGAATGCCATCTGGATGGAAAATGGCGGGATCTATGCCGTTCCGAACATCCGTGGCGGTGGTGAATATGGAAAAAAATGGCACGATGCCGGGACAAAAATGAATAAGAAAAATGTATTCAATGATTTCATTACTGCCGGAGAATATTTACAGCAGAAAGGGTACACTTCCAAACAGTTTATGGCTCTTTCGGGAAGATCAAATGGCGGACTGCTGGTAGGGGCAACAATGACGATGCGTCCCGACCTGGCAAGAGTGGCTTTCCCGGGAGTTGGCGTTCTGGATATGTTGAGGTATAATAAATTTACTGCCGGAGCAGGCTGGTCTTACGATTACGGAACCGCTGAAGACAGCAAAGAGATGTTTGAGTATTTAAAATCCTATTCTCCTGTTCATAATGTAAAAGCCGGAACATGCTATCCTTCCACGATGATCATCACCAGCGATCATGATGACAGGGTGGTTCCTGCGCATTCTTTCAAATTCGGTGCTGAGCTTCAGGAAAAGCAGGCATGCGATCATCCGATTCTTTTAAGGATTGAAAAAAATGCAGGTCACGGAGCAGGAAGATCTACAGATCAGGTAATCGGAGAAAACGCAGACTTGATTTCTTTCGCTTTATTTGAAATGGGAATCCGAAAACTTCAGCAGTAAGAATTCTTTGATTAAGATTTTAAAATAAATACCACTGTCATAAGATGTATTATGAGATAGTACATTGATTCAGTAGTGCAGTAAAGACCTTCATCTCAGATACAAGAATATTACTTACAGTTGCAAGAATATACTTACAGGAGCGAAAATGTTACTCGCAGGTACAAGAATATTATTGTTTATAGAAATGACAATATTCAGGAAAAGAAGAAGAGCCATCGTTACAGAAGAAAAAAAATTCTTTACTATTGTTAGCTGAAAATTTCAGGAGAATTTATTCATAGTTATTTTGTATAGTTAAAATACTCTTTAAAGACAGAAAAAGCGACTTTGCAGTTTTGCAACTTCGCTTTTTTTATTTAAAAAATATTCTCTCAAAAATGTGTAATTTTAGCCATCTATTAAATCTGAAATTATGAGACGGGAAGTTCAGAATAAAACTCCTCAATTTAAGATAGCTGAAAGGCAGACCGAAATATATCTATTCGAAAAAGACGGATTACAATTAAAATCCTCTTACCGGGCAGAAGACGTTAAAGATAAAGATCTAACATACACGACTCCCGGAATCGAACCTTATTTAAGAGGTCCCTATTCTACGATGTATGTGCAGAAGCCTTGGACGATTCGTCAGTATGCCGGGTTTTCTACGGCAGAAGAATCCAATGCTTTTTACAGGAGAAATCTGGCGGCCGGACAAAAAGGACTTTCTGTGGCGTTCGATCTCGCAACACACAGAGGATACGATTCAGACCATGCAAGAGTGGTCGGCGATGTGGGAAAAGCAGGAGTAGCTATTGATTCTGTTGAGGATATGAAGATTTTATTTAATGAAATTCCATTAGATCAGATTTCGGTTTCCATGACGATGAACGGGGCTGTTTTGCCTATTTTATCTTTCTATATTGTAGCTGCAGAAGAGCAGGGTGTCTCACAGGAATTACTTTCAGGGACGATTCAGAATGATATTTTGAAAGAATTCATGGTAAGAAATACTTACATTTATCCGCCGGCACCTTCCATGAAGATTATTGCAGATATTTTTGAATACACTTCTCAGAATATTCCGAAATTCAATTCCATTTCAATTTCAGGATATCACATGCAGGAGGCTGGTGCAACACCTGTACTGGAAATGGCTTACACGCTTGCAGACGGATTAGAATACGTAAGAACCGGAATAAAAGCAGGTATGAATGTCGACGATTTTGCACCTAGATTATCATTTTTCTGGGCTATCGGGATGAATCACTTCATGGAAATTGCTAAAATGCGTGCGGCAAGATATATTTGGGCAACACTTTTAAAACAGTTTGATCCACAAAATCCGAAGTCTTTAGCCTTAAGAACTCATTCACAAACTTCCGGCTGGTCGTTAACCGAACAGGAACCTTTCAATAATATTACCAGAACAGCGATTGAGGCATTATCTTCAGCATTGGGAGGGACTCAGTCTCTTCATACGAATGCGTTAGATGAAGCCATTGCGCTTCCAACAGATTATTCTGCAAAAATTGCAAGAAACACCCAGATTATTCTTCAACAGGAAAGTGGAATTTGTGATGTGGTGGATCCTATGGGAGGAAGTAACTTGGTAGAAAGTCTTACTCAGCAGATGATCGAAGAAGCCATGAAATATATCGATGAGGTAGAACAGGAAGGCGGAATGACAAAAGCCATCGAAGCCGGAATCCCGAAAATGAGAATTGAAGAAGCCGCAGCGCGAAAACAGGCAAAAATTGACAGTGGAGAAGAATTCATTATCGGAGTTAATTCATTTAAATCAGCTTTAAAACAAGAGCCAATTGAAATCTTAGATATCGACAATACGGAAGTTCGCAGAAAGCAGATTGAAAGATTAAACAAAATAAAAGAAGAAAGAAATCCGGAAGCCGTTGAAGAAATTCTAAATGAAATCAGAGAATCTGCAAAAACAGGAAAAGGAAACCTTTTGGCATTATGTATAGAAGCGGCACGCAGAAGGGTAACACTTGGCGAAATGAGCGATGCCATGGAGGAAAGCTTCGGAAGATATAAAGCTAACATCAGAACAATCTCAGGAGTATATGCCATGAATGCCGGGAAAAATGAATATTTTGAAAAAGCCTTAAACCTTACTCAAAAATTTGAAGAAGAAGAAGGACGTCGCCCAAGATTGATGGTCGCCAAAATGGGACAGGACGGTCATGACAGAGGGGCGAAAGTCGTAGCAACAGCATTTGCAGATATGGGATTTGATGTGGATGTTGCACCATTGTTTCAGACTCCGGAAGAAGTGGCGAAGCAGGCTGTAGAAAATGATATTCACATTCTGGGGGTTTCTTCTCTGGCAGCCGGACACAAAACATTGGTTCCGCAGGTTGTGGAAGAATTGAAAAAACTCGGTGCCGATGATATCACGATCGTCGTTGGAGGGGTAATTCCGCAACAGGATTATGAATTTTTATATGCCAACGGAGCCGACTTTATCTTTGGACCCGGAACCAATCTTCCTAAGTGTGCGGTGGATATTCTAGAAAAGTTTTTAAGTTAAATTAAAATTAAAAAACAATAAGTTGCACAGCTTTTGTATGGGTTAATGAAAATTTTCATTATGGCTTATACAGTAGTTTCAGTATTTCCGGTGACTGTAGATACAGAGGAAATTAAAAAAGATTTAAAAGAAAACGGTTTCAATGAAGCCAATATTATTGTTTCAAAATCAAGCGTAGAAAGTGGCTTGTCAACGGATCATTATCAGGAAGATGAACAGACGAAAGGCTTTTTCGAATACACTTTTGCTCACGATGCAGAAATGTTAGATGCTTACCGTAAGCACAGCATCGGACGAAATAATGTCGTTGTTTATGCAGATAATCTCGAGCAGGCAGCCACCGCAAAATCCATTTTAAATAAAAACGGTGCGTTAGAAGTTTTTAAAAAGCCTTCAGAAGATCAAAAAGATATTCCTGAAGGAATGACAGAAGAAGAATACAACGGAATCATCGCCAAAGCGAGACATAACATTTATTTCCTCGGTTCGGAAAGAGTATATCATTCAAATGAAGTGAGAGGAATGGATGATGATATGGATAGTCTCGGTTCAAAAGATTAATCAATTTCCAATAATAAATAAGCCTGTCGGAGTTTTTCGGCAGGCTTTATTTTGTTTATATTTTCATGTAATTCTTTAATTTAGATTGTGTCTAAAGAAAATTATTTTATATTTGCATCTGAAAATCAAGTTTAACCATTAAAAAACGAAGCAAAATGTTCAGATTTACTCAGAATTCTTCAGTAGGATTACCGCTTATGGTGGTAAGGCTTCGTGGTTTGGTACATTCTTAGAATAACAGTATATGAAATATCAAAACCCGAAGTCGCAAGATTTCGGGTTTTTTATTGCGCAATATTCAAACTCAAACAGTTTCCCCGAAATCGATTTATAAAATTCAGGAACTTTCCGAATAGCAGACAATTTTTTATTTGAAGCTATTTCCGGCTTTCCGCTATTACTCCTCGCTCGCCTTTCAGGCTCGCTGCGGGGTAGCCGCTGCAATCCGGGCTAGGAAAGTATCCGCTCTGTCATTCTGAAAGTAGCGAAGCGAATTGAAGAATCTCAATATTAAGATAGATTCTTTAAACCGTGTTCACAGACGTTTCAGTTTGTGTCAGGAATGGCAAACCAACCAACTAATATTTAGTTGAAAAGAATGTATGTGATGTATTAAAGTCTAATTTCTAATATCTCACATCTAAAGTCTAAAACGAAAACAATGGGAAATTTAAAACTAAAAGGAAAAGATATATTAAAAATAGGATATCCGAATAATCAGAGTGTAAACATCGCTTTGGAAGTTATGAAGAGAAATTTTGCAACAAAAAATATTCATCATGTGAAATCTCTTTTAAAGGAAATCCTGCAAAATCCGGAACAATTTGAAAAAGATTTAACCTTCGGACAAATTGCGGAAGCATTACTCTCATCAAAGAAAACGGAAAAAAGAATGCTGAATACCAGCCGCGCCTCTTTTCAGATCTTCGGAAGTCATATTTCCGATGAAGCAAAAAGCCAGCTGTACACCGCATTGAAACTTCCAATTTCAACACAGGGAGCTTTAATGCCGGATGCACATAGCGGCTACGGCCTTCCGATCGGTGGAGCTCTGGCGGTAGAAAATGCCGTAATTCCTTATGGGGTAGGCATGGATATTGGCTGTAGAATGAGCCTCAGCATTTTGGATACGCCGGTTTCATATCTCGCCGGGGCCAAAGATAAGTACGAAAAAGCGCTTGCAGAACATACGAAATTCGGGATGTATGAAACGCACAAATCTCACGTCGAACATGAAATTTTTGACAGGGATACATTCGACATGATCCCGATCCTCAGAAGGTTAAAAGGAAAAGCCATCAAACAGATGGGAACTTCCGGAGGCGGGAATCATTTCGTAGAATTCGGAGAAGTGGAAATCACGGAAGAAGATGAGCAGATCGGCCTTCCGAAAGGTAAATATCTCGGAATCCTTTCGCACAGCGGTTCTCGCGGATTAGGGGCAGAAATTGCCCAGTATTATTCCAGGGTGGCTACGGAACAATGTCCACTGCCAAAAGAAGCACAAAATTTCGCCTGGCTGGATTTGAATACGCATCTGGGATTAGAATATTGGACTGCAATGAATCTTGCCGGAGATTACGCATCAGCCTGTCATGACGATATCCACAGAAGATTAGTGAAAGCGGTAGGAGGAAGAGTGAAGGCGAAAATTGAAAACCATCACAATTTCGCATGGAAAGAAATCCACAACGGAAAAGAAGTGATCATTCACCGGAAAGGAGCGACGCCTGCTCATGAAAACGAGCTGGGAATGATTCCTGGTTCTATGACCGCCAAAGGTTTCATTGTGCGTGGTAAAGGTAATCCGGATTCCCTGAATTCCGCCTCACACGGCGCAGGAAGAGAACATTCGCGGGGAGCATGCAGAAGCCTTTTTACGCAGAATGACATTAAGAAAGAACTGAAACTTAAAAATGTCACCCTTATTGGCGGAAATGCAGAAGAAGCTCCGATGGCATACAAAGACATCAACGAAGTCATGAATGCACAAAGTGAACTGGTCGATATTCTGGGAACTTTTCAGCCGAGAATTGTGCGGATGGATAAATAAAAAGTTGTTAGTTTTTGGTTGATTGGTGTTAGAATTTTTAGCACGATCAACTAAAAACCATCAACTGACAACAAATCAAACAACAATGGACAAACTTATACAAATCACCTCAGGAAGGGGGCCTTTAGAATGCCAATGGGTAGTGGCAAAAGTGCTGAAGGTTTTCCTTGAGGAAGCAAAAAATAACAACATCGATTACGAGATCATTCACCGGGAGAATGGGGATGAAAATCTTACATTGAAATCTGTAACCCTGCTTTTAAAAGCAAAAGAACTGACGGGTTTTTTAGAAAGCTGGTTGGGAAGTATTTGCTGGACAGGCAAAAGTACATTCCGCAAACTGCACAAAAGAAGCAACTGGTTTATCGGAGTTTTTGAACTGGAAGGTCTGGAGAAAATCAGTTTTAATGAAAAAGATATTCAGTTTCAGACGACCAGAAGCCAGGGCAGCGGCGGACAGAACGTCAATAAAGTAAATACGGCTGTCCGTGCAACCCATATCCCGACGGGACAAAGTGTTTTTGTACAGGACTCCCGCTCACAACTGGAAAATAAAAAGTTTTCCATTGCCCGACTGAAAGAAAAAGTATTGGAGCAGAACATCATTCAGCTTCAGAATAGAATGCAGGAAACATGGAATAATCATTTGCAGGTGCAAAGAGGAAATCCGGTTCGTACATTTTCCGGAACGGATTTTAAAAAGAATTATCAGGAAAGATCTTTCAAAAAGCAAAGAAATCAACTGAAGAAAGAATTAAAAAATTACAACAATGACCTTAACTAAAAATAAATACTACTTTGAGGCTTTAGACAATTATCCATATAGCTTGCCGGATTGCCTGGAAGCACTGAATTATGCTTTATCCTATGATCCCGAAGATGCAGACAGTCTCTGCCTGATGGGGAGAATCTACAGTGAGATGCTGAACGATTACGAAAAAGCAAAACTGTATTTCGAAGAAGCCATGCAGTGTGATGTGACCAATCTGAATACGCCGCAGTATTACATTAGATGCCTTCTCGACAATGAAGATTTCCGTGAAGCTGATAAGCTGATCGCGTATTCTTTAAAAATCAAAGGAATTGATAAAGCGACATTATGGCTGCACAGATCGCTGCTTTCCGAGAAAAGAGGAAGTTTTGCCAATGCCGTAAAATTTTTGGATGAAGCTGAAAAATATTGCTTTACCGAATACAGTTTGAATCTGGTGAAAGACCGCAGGAAATTCATAAAATCAAAAATGCCAAAGAAAAGCAAGATGAAAAAGAAGAAGGAGACTAATTAAGGTCTCCTTTTTTGTATAAGAATCTTCTGAGAAACCTATTTTTTATTTGCAGAAATCAGATAGTCATAGACCATTTGGTGCTGGTCTTCACTCAGCTTGGCTTTAGGAGCCATTCTGCTCAGTGTTTTCAGCCATCCCTGATCATCGTGTTTTGCAGGATCCGGAAGCTTGTGGCATCTGTTGCATGAGTTTTCGAAGATTGTTTTCCCCTGTGCCAGCTGCTCAGATGAGGTGTACTTCGGCCCTGTTACCGCCATGCTTTTTGGTCCGCACGATACTAACAATGATGCAGAACCGAGAATCATACCCAAAATCAATTTTTTCATACTAATATTTTTGAAGAGATTATTTTTTCGCAGAAACGATATAATCATACACCCACTGATGTTGCTCATCCGTAAGCTTGGCTTTAGGAGCCATTCTGTTCATAACCCCAACCCATTGTACCGAAGTATGGGAAGCCGGATCCGGAAGTTTATGACATCTTCCGCAAGAGTTTTCGAAAATTGTCTTTCCCTGTGCGATTTGTTCTGCAGTAGAAGTTGCAGCTGCGGGAGCAGTTGCTGTAGAAGCTTTTGGTGTACAAGATGCCAGTAAAACAGCAGTAAAGGATGCTACAGCGATTATTTTTTTCATGTTTACATTATTTGATTAAAACAAATGTAGGAAATTCCCCTTCTTATTGATGAGACGGAGGATAATTTAGAAATAATAAAAATTAGAAGATGTCATCAATGATATTCTTAAAGCTTTAAAGTTAATTATTAAAAAAGGTGCGC
Organism: Chryseobacterium lineare; assembly: GCF_977014045.1. Lineage (NCBI taxonomy): Bacteria > Pseudomonadati > Bacteroidota > Flavobacteriia > Flavobacteriales > Weeksellaceae > Chryseobacterium > Chryseobacterium lineare. The sequence goes on from NZ_CDRNIQ010000001.1 coordinate 3,485,923, forward strand.
ATCTTTTTTAGCAAACCTGCGCATCTCTTGACCAACTCTTAAGCAAGAGTTGAATGATTTGTGCTTAGGAGTTGCTAAACTCCTAAGCAAGAGTTGTGAAAGTCTTAGGCAAGAGTTACGCAGAGGTTTGTGGCTTTCCTGATTTTTTTAGAGAGATGACTACTAAAGTTTATCCTTTCAATTCCTGAAATTCAAAGATAAAGCAGGGGATGTGTTAATTTTAAATGAAAGTTATTTTCACAAAAATATCAGGTGAGACCAATTGGCTATTGATCGTTCACACTTTAATCCTTATTTTTGAATGAATGAAATTTTCTACAGAAGAGCTAATAGAAGGAATACAGTCAGGCAACAAACGCCTGATTGCAAAAGCCATTACATTAGTTGAAAGTAAAAAGGCTGAGCACCGTCAGCAGGCTGAAGAATTGTTGAAAGGGATCATGTCTTTTACAGGAAATTCGATCAGAGTGGGTGTAACAGGCGTTCCGGGTGCGGGAAAATCAACTTTTATTGAAAATTTTGGGAGGCTTGCGATTGCCAACGGCAAAAAGGTGGCTGTTCTCGCGATTGATCCAAGTTCAGCGATCAATAAAGGAAGTATTCTCGGGGACAAAACCAGAATGGAAGAGCTTGCCAAAGAAGAAAATGCTTTTATCCGGCCTTCCCCAAGTTCAGGATTTCTGGGAGGTGTTGCCAATACGACTTTTGAAACAATGATGATCTGTGAAGCGGCAGGATACGATTATATTTTAATTGAAACCGTTGGAGTAGGGCAATCTGAAGTTCTGGTGGCTGATATTACCGATGTTTTTTTGTTTTTAAAAATTATCGGAGGTGGTGATGAACTGCAGGGAATCAAGCGCGGAATCATGGAGATGGTAGACGTGATCTTCATTAATAAGGTTGATAAAGACAATCTCCAGAAAGCGAAGAATACAAGGCTTGAACTGAAAAGAGCTTTAGATTTTATTCCTCCTAAAGAAAAAGGCTGGAAAGTTCCGGTTTTATTGGGGTCTGCCTTAAGCAATGAAGGCCTTGATGAGGTTTTTGAAAGAATAAATGAATTTATTTCCCTAAAAAAGAAATCCGGCAGATTTTCTGAAGTTAGGAATCAGCAGGCTGAAAAACGTTTCGAGTACTGGGTTCAGGAATATATTCTATCGGCGATGAAGAAGAATAATTCTCTGGAAGAAGCTTATATTCAACATAAAAAAAATGCTTCAGCACTGGTTTCCAATCCAAGTACCGAAGCAAAATTATTTGTAGACAAGTTTTTATCTGAAGACTAAAGTTAAGGCTGTACTTTCTGCTCTTCATTCTTTGTAATGTATCCGTCATAGGAAATCGGCTGTCTGTCATTGCTTCTTATCGATGTGAAAGCTCTGCCTGATTTCGTAATCTCCATAATAATCTCATCAGCTCTGTTTGTATCGTTTAGCTTTATTCTTACAGTCCAGGTTCCTTTTTTGTTCTGGCTTTTGTTTACTGTGAAATCGTTTGATGTAAATCTATAACTGTTTTGAGAATTATCGCCGTAGCTGGGATTAAATACTCTTCCGAAATAAGGCAATACCACTTCCAGTTTATCCGGCCTTACATCAACACTGTAATTGCTTCCCGAAAGGTCGAGTATTCTCGTCGCAGGGGCATTCGGCATTGAAGTCATGACGTTGATGACATCATAATTCGTAGGGTTTGCCCTTTGTGCATGAAAAGAAAAGTCCTGAGAATTGATTAGTGCCGTAACTGCCTGCGGATCCATATTACTCTGGGATGAGCAGTTTTCAAAAAACATCAGAAAACTGAATATGCATATTATTGAAATTAACTTTTTCATAATTAAATATATATTGCTAAATTAAACATCAAATTGTATGCAAATATAAGATCTGAAATTTATTTTGGAATAAAAATTGTAAAGGTTGAACTAATAACACTCGAACTATGAAATTTACACATTTATTAGGAATTGGAGCTATGGCTCTTACCCTTGCAGCTTGTACTACCAATCCGATCACGGGAAGGTCTTCTTTACAGTTGGCAAACAATTCGGAAATCCTGACGATGTCGGCTCAGGAATACAAATCAACATTAGGGAAATCTAAGGTAATCACAGGAACAGCAGACGCAAAAAAAGTGGTAAATGTAGGATCGAGAATAAAATCTGCTGCTGAAAGATATTATCAGTCGATTGGCCGTTCTGCAGACCTTGCCAATTACAGTTGGGAATTTAATCTTATACAAAGTAATGAGCTTAATGCCTGGTGTATGCCTGGCGGAAAAGTAGCTGTCTATACGGGGATTTTACCTATTACAAAAAATGAAAATGGACTTGCCGTTGTGTTGGGACACGAAGTATCTCATGCTCTTGCAGGACATGGTAATGAAAGAATTTCACAAGCTATGGTAGCACAATACGGCGGAGCAATCTTAGGAGGAACCATATCAAACGCTCAGTGGGCAAACGTATTTGAAGCCGTGTATCCTATCGGTTCTCAGGTCGCATTATTGAAATACGGGAGAAATCAGGAATCTGAAGCAGATCAGATGGGGCTTTACTTGATGGGAATGGCTGGATATGATCCGAGAGAAGCAATTCCTTTCTGGGGAAGAATGGAAGCAGCATCCAAAGGAGCAAGACAACCGGAATTCTTATCTACTCACCCGAATCCTGAGACAAGAATTTCAGACATTAACAAAGACTTGCCAAAAGCTTTAGAGTATTACAAAGCAGCAGGTGGGAAAATATAATATTTATACTACAAAATAATTTAATCTTGAGTAAAGGCCTTATTGAATTTTCATTAAATTTAGTAAGGCTTTAAATTTTAAACTTAATATAATACTATGAAAAATTTAACAGTAATAGGACTTATTCTTTTAGCGTTATCGATACTTCTGTTTTATCTGACGGCTAATAATTTCACAATTAATGATTTGGGAATGCCTCACATCATGGGGATTTTAGGAGGTATCGGAATTGGTTTAATTATCGGAGGAATGGTGGGATATGTAAGCAAAGGAAGTGCTATAAAAGCTGAGCAAAAAAGAAAAGAATTTAAACAGCTTCAGTATGAAAAAGAAGAGCTTGAGAAAAAAGCAGCAGACATAGCAAGACGTGAAGCTGAGCTTGATATGAGAAATCAAAATCCTCAGCTCTAGAGAGAACTGAGGATTTATTATATTTTTAAATTTAATTTAAAACTTATATCCTACACCTACCATAAACAGGTTGGGTCTGTTGTCATAGCGAATTTCTTCACTCGTGTTTCTGTTGATAAATTCTCGGGAATCTTTACTGAATGCTCCTTCATATCTTGCATTTAAGATCAATTTTGAGATTTCTACCTGAGCACCGAACTGGTATCCTACGGTAAAATTATCTCTTGCATTTTCTTTAAAATCGTTGAAAGTGTCTTCCTTGGCTAAGTTGTAGCTCGCCACCGGACCTACAAAAACGCCCAGGGTATTTCCTAAAATGTTGTATCCTAAAAGAACGGGAAGATCAATTCTACTGCTTTTAATGTCAAAAGTTGTATTGGCTGTAGTGAATTCATTTTTAAAATTGGTATAATACAATTCCGGCATCAGATAAAATGAAGTAGGCAATCCTACTTTTAAAGACAAACCTACGTTAAATCCCGCATTGTTCTTGCCCTCTCCTTCAATCGCCTGGTTTACGGTTCCTTTAATATTCTGCCACGAAGGAGATCCTGTAGGGAATATTATATTTGCTTTTCCTGCCAGAGAAATCTGTGCAGAAGCCAGCATGGAAAAACCTATTAATGCTATACTAAGAATCTTTTTCATTATCTTCAATTTTTGTAATGGTATTATCAATGGTTTTGTTATTTTCAAGCATATATTCTCTCAGCTCTTTAAATAACTCTGATGAATAAACGAAATCAATAAGATTTTTATTGCCTGCTGTGATCAGGATATCTTTGTTGCCTTCCCACTCTTTAATTCCTAATCTCAGATATACAATTTTCTCGCCAATCGTCATTACAGAATTCATATCGTGGGTATTGATGATGGTTGTCGTGTTGTATTCTTTTGTGATTTCCAGTAACAGATCATCAATTACATTAGAGGTATAAGGATCCAGCCCGGAATTCGGCTCATCACAGAAAAGATATTTAGGATTGTTGACAATTGCTCTTGCAATCGCCACACGCTTTTGCATTCCCCCTGAGATTTCAGATGGAAATTTTTTATTGGCTTTATCGAGATGCACTCTTCCGATTACTTCAAAAACACGTCTTTTCTTTTCTCTGAATGTTAAATTAGTAAACATATCCAGCGGGAACATGATATTTTCTTCAACAGTTAAAGAATCAAACAAAGCACCTCCCTGGAAAACCGTTCCGATTTCTGAGCGCAGATGCTGCTTATCATCTCTTGACATAACGTTGATGTCTTTACCTTCAAACAGGATTTCACCTGAAGTAGGTTGATAAACATTAAGCAGACTTTTCAGGAAAACCGTTTTTCCGGAGCCACTTTGCCCGATGATCAGATTTACTTTCCCTTTATCAAAACAAGTTGAAATTCCTTTAAGTACCTCAACCTGGTCAAAACTTTTTTTAAGATCTTTTACCTCAATCATTAGCTTAATATTAATTGGGTTAATAGTAATTCTGAAAGGATAATGAATACCATCGTCCAAACTACCGCCTGAGTACTTGCTCTACCCACTTCCAGTGAACCGCCTTTTACATTGTATCCATAATAAGAAGGTACTGTTGCTATAATAAAAGCAAAAACAATTGTTTTGGTAAATGCATAATAAATAAACAGGTTTGGCATATACATCTGGATTCCCACAATATAATCATTGGTCGTCCAGTTTCCGGTGAGAATCCCGGCGATATAGCCTCCTCCAATTCCGAATACAATGCTTATTGCAATTAATAAAGGATTAAATATAACACAGGCAACGATTTTCGGCAAAATCAAAAAGTTAGGAGAATTTACTCCCATGATATCAAGGGCATCGATTTGCTCAGAAACCCTCATCGTTCCTATACTTGATGCTATATAAGATCCTACTTTCCCTGCCAGAATAAGACTGATGATGGTAGGTGAAAATTCCAGTACCAAAACTGCTTTTGTAGCATAACCAACAAAAGAAGGCGGAATAGGAAATGAAGAGGCATCAAAGTTATTGAACATCTGGATAGCGACTACGGCTCCTACGAATATAGAAGTAAAGATGACGAGCCCAAATGAATTAACACCCAAATCATTGATCTCTCTCATGAGAAGTTTCCAGAAAACCTTCATTTTCTGTGGCTTCTGCATAGATTTACCGAGAAGGATGATGTATTCTCCGACTGCTGTAAAAAACTTTTTTAACATTCTGCTAAATTAGACTTTTTTTTATTTAATTCATTAAAGATTGAAACCAGATCCAGGCTCTGTTCACGATCACATTTAGTATATCATAATGTAGACCAAAATATTTACTTTGCATTTTTATCTCCACCGATTACCAGGAAAACAGTTTTTAAAATAATGACCATATCCAGTGTAAAACTCCAGTTTCTTACATAGAAAGAATCTGCAAGGACTCTTTTATTCATTTCAACTTCCACATCGCCCGCGTCACCACGCAGTCCGTTTACCTGGGCAAGTCCCGTAATTCCGGGGTTTACCATGCTTCTCAGGCTATATCTTCCTATTTTAGGCTTGTAATAATTGTCTACTGCCAGCATATGAGGTCGTGGTCCTACAATTGACATCTCGCCTTTTAACACATTAATAAACTGTGGCATCTCATCAAGACTTGTTTTTCTTAAAAATTTCCCGAAGCGGGTAATTCGTACGTCATTCTCCTCAGTTGTTTTTGTTGAAGACTCGTCATTAACAATCATTGTCCGGAATTTAATGCATTTAAAAACTTCTTCGTGAAAACCATATCGCTCCTGAATAAAAAATACAGGTCCTTTTGAGGAAATTCTAATTAAAACAGCAATGACAGGAAACAGCCATGAACAGATCCCGATGATGACGACAACGGAAAATACAATATCAAAAGCTCTTTTCAGTAAATAATTGGAGTAAAAATCCAGCGGATATTTTGCCTGATTAAGAACCGGCTGTGTCTGAATGTACCCTAAATCATAGAGGAAAAAGTCGCTTTGAGTGATGCTTGGGATTAGTGAAATGTGTACTTTATGGGCTTCTGCCAATTTGAAAATCTCTTTTTCGGTACCGGGGCTGTACGTATTTTCTATAGGGATAAAGAGTGTGTGAATTCCGTTCTTTTGCCAGAATTCTATCAGCTCATCCGTTTTTATTTCTGTATGCTTGTATTCAAAAATTTTATATCCGTAATCTTTTCTTTCCTTTAAAATGTTTTTTAAAACTTCCGTAGAGCTGTTTTCATTTAAAAACATGATATTCCGGTGATTGATTCCCAGACTTCTGACGTATTTTATGCCAAAGAATATCAATGATTTAACAAAGAAAATGAAGAAGAATAAATAGAATGAAAGCCAGTAAATATCTGAGTTGAAAAAAACATTATAGCTGACTTTTCCAATCAGCAGAACGCCCAGAATAAACAGTAAAAAATGAATCAGCAGGCGTTCCAGAAACAAGGTATAGGTGAGATTCCTGGGAATATTATAAATTCTTGTTCTGCTACTCAGAAGCATCCAGAACAAAAACAATAACATCAGGGAAAACGAATTCTGATACCATATCTCCGGGCTTTGTTTAAGATTCTGATTCCTCGTTATATAAAAGAACATGAAGATAGATGCAATAACCAAAAGGTCAAGCAAAGCGATGATCGATTTCAGGTATCTGGAGTATCGGATTCTCTGCATCTATGATAATAACGGATACGAAAAGCTAATTTACATATTTTTACGGGATATTCAGATATTTGTGTGTCTGAACTGATGCTCTCCATTCCGGATGTTCTAAAATGAAGTCTGTGATTTTCGGATACATCTCATCACGCTTACTCCATTCACTCTGAAGATATAATGTACAGCTATCCGATACCTTAGCTGCCTGTTCCTGTGCAAATTTCAAATCATTATTATTAAATACAATGACCTTAAGTTCATGCGCTTTCTGATAAATTTCTTCTTTTGGCAGTCCTGTTTTTTTAGGAGAAAGTGTAATCCAGTCGATCTGCCCGCTAAGCGGATAAGCTCCTGAGGTTTCTATATGAATAGTACAGCCCAGCTCTTTTAATCTTGATGTTAAAATATCAAGATTCCACATCAGGGGTTCGCCGCCTGTTAAAACTATTGTTTTGCAGTATTTTGCCGCTGTTTCTGCAATTTCTTCCGCATTCATTAAAGGATGCAGATTCGGATCCCAGCTTTCTTTTACATCGCACCAGTGGCATCCGACATCGCATCCGCCCAATCTGATGAAATAAGCTGCTTTTCCGGTGTGCGCTCCTTCTCCCTGAAGAGTGTAAAAATGCTCCATTACAGGGAGCATTTTACCTTCTTTTAATAAAATATCTTCTTCTATTTTCATTTTAAATTTAGTCATTATAGACCGAAGTCTTATAGGCAATGATGGTATTTTTCATCAACATCGCTCTTGTCATGGGGCCCACACCTCCGGGAACAGGCGTGATCCAGCTAGCTTTTGCAGCACAGCTGTCAAAATCTACATCACCTGCCAGATAATATCCTTTCGGAGAGTCATCGTCTACTCTTGTAATGCCTACGTCAACGATCACTGCTCCTTCTTTGATCATATCTCCTTTCAGGAAATGAGGGTCACCTAAAGCCGTGATTACAATGTCTGCTTTTTTAGTATATTCTTCAATATCTTTGGTATAAGAGTGTGTAAGAGTAACGGTTGAATTTCCGGGGAAATCTTTTCTTCCCATCAGAATACTCATCGGTCTTCCGACGATTTTACTTCTTCCGATGATTACACAGTCTTTCCCTTTTGTTTCAATATTGTATCTTTCCAGTAATGTTAAAATTCCAAATGGTGTTGCCGGCAGGAACGTGTCCATTTCCAGTGCCATTCTTCCGAAATTTTCCGGGTGGAAGCCGTCAACATCTTTTCTTGGATCAATAGCATTGATGATTTTTTCCTGATCGATCTGATCGGGTAAAGGAAGCTGAACGATAAATCCGTCAACGGCTTTAGACTTATTTAATTCATCAATTTTTTCCAATAATTCGGACTCAGAAACCGTACTTGGAAATTTAATTAAGCTTGATTGAAAGCCAACTTCTTCGCAGTCTTTTACTTTTGAATTGACATACGCTTTGCTTGCTCCATTGTTTCCTACAAGAATGGCTACCAGATGCGGCGCTCTTCTTTTACCTGCAACGATCTTTTCAACTTCAGCCTTGATTTCCTGTTTTATTTCTTTGGATATTTTTAATCCGTCAAGAATTTCTGCCATTTTTATTTATTACTTTTATTATTAGATTTTTAAGGATATTTTTCCGGGGTCTGATGAGTGCAGAAAACGGATAGGATGTATATCATTTTTTCGTTTTCATTTACTTCGTAGAAAATGATATAAGGGAATTTTTTTACGGGGAAAGCTCGTACAGATTTAAACCTTTTCTGAAAATAGGGATTGGTGATAATCCTGCTTATAGAAAGATCCAACTGTTTGTTAAAATCCTTCAGAACTTTCAGTGAAATTTTAGCATAATAGTCTGTTGCTTCTTCGATATTCTCTTCAGCAATAGGCAAAAATTTAAAATTAAAGTCCATACTTGGCTCTAATTCTTTTTAATGATTCCCAACCATCTACAGCTGTAGATCTGTCCTGTTTCAACGCCTCATCAATCACTCGTTTCATTTCATCTGTCAGCTCAAAATCATCTTCGTTTTTCTCAAAGTTGATTTTCATTCTTTTTAAAAGATTCTCCATTAAAGTTTCCTCTTCTTTATCTTTGAGATGTATCGTAATGGTACTCATATCTTTATTTTTAATCAAAATTAATGAAAATCTGTAATAGTTATCTGTTGGCTTTATAATAATTAATCAATCCGTTTGTTGAAGTATCGTGAGAGCTAATGTTCTCATTATTTTCAAGTTCCGGTAAAATTTTATTGGCTAAAACTTTTCCTAATTCCACACCAAACTGGTCGAAGCTGAAAATGTTCCAAATTACACCCTGAACGAAAATTTTATGCTCATACAACGCAATTAATTGTCCTAGTGAAAAAGGAGTTAATTCATTGAATAATATAGAGTTGGTTGGTGTATTTCCCTGGAAGACTTTATAATTTAATAAAAATTCAATTTCCTCGTCAGATTTTCCGGAAGTTCTTAATTCTGCTTCTACTTCTTGCTCTGTTTTTCCGAACGCAAGTGCCTCGGTCTGAGCGAAAAAGTTCGCTAATAATTTATCTTGATGATCAGAAACTTTATTTGGACTTTTTGCATAGGCAATAAAATCTGCAGGAATCAATTCTGTTCCCTGATGAATTAATTGGTAGAAAGCATGCTGTCCATTAGTTCCCGGCTCTCCCCAGATAATTGGTCCTGTCTCATATTCTACAAATTCACCGTTTCTATCGACACATTTTCCGTTACTTTCCATATCTCCCTGCTGAAAATATGCCGGAAATCTATCTAAATATTGAGAATATGGAAGGATTGCGACTGTTGTAGCGGCATAAAAATTACGATACCAAATTCCGATTAATCCCATTAAAACAGGAATATTTTCACCAAAATCTGCTGTTTGAAAATGCTGGTCTGTATCGTAAGCTCCTCTTAATAATTGTTCAAAATTTTCATATCCTACAGCAAGAACAATACTTAAGCCGATTGCACTCCAAAGCGAATATCTTCCGCCAACCCAATCCCAGAATTCAAAGATATTCTCTTCCGCGATTCCGAAGTCTTTAACGGCTTGAATATTAGTCGATAAAGCGACAAAATGTTTTGCTACATCTTCCTGTTTTCCAGCTTTTAAGAACCAATCTTTTGCTGAATTTGCATTGGTCATGGTCTCCTGTGTCGTAAATGTTTTGGAAGCCACAATAAATAAAGTGGTTTCAGGATTTAAATTCTTTACAACTTCTGCAATATGATTTCCGTCTACATTGGAAACAAAATGAACGTTTAACCTTGTTTTAAAATGCTTCAAGGCAGAAACTACCATAACAGGACCCAAATCTGAACCTCCGATTCCGATGTTCACAACGTCAGTAATTTCTTTGCCGCTGAAACCTTTGTGAGTTCCTGAAATAATACTTTCCGAGAAAGATTTCATGTGATCCAAAACCCTTTTGATCTGAGGTTTGATGTTTTCTCCGTCTACTATAATTTCTCTATCGGAAAAATCCCTCAAAGCTGTATGCAGAACTGCTCTTCCTTCTGTTTCGTTGATTTTATCACCGGAGAACATTTTGGAAATAGCATCTTTCAATTCGCATTCTTCCGCAAGATTTAATAAAAGATTCTTTACTTTAGAATCCATTAAGTTTTTAGAATAATCAAATAAAAAATTAGTTCTTTTAACAGAAAATTCATTAAAACGATTTTCATTATCCTTAAAAAGGCTTCTTAAATCAAAATCATTATTAGTAAATTCTTCGTCGAGCGCTTTCCAGCTGTTGGTTTGGGTAGGATTTATTTTTGATAGCATATATTTAGAATTAAGGTTTTAAGACAGGAAATTCAGCATCGATGATCGCTAAATCTCCGTAATAGATTGTTGATTTGCAAATTTACGGAATTTTACTCCAATGATGTTAATGGATGATTAAAAATGAGATGACAAGTTCGCGTTACGTGTAAAATCATTATTTTTAAAATTAAATTTTAATCGACACAATGATCAACAGACGGGAATTTATAAAAAAGTCAGGAATAGGATTCGGTTTTCTTGCCATACCAACATCTGCAAAATTTTTAATCATAAACGATTATATTTCCAAAAGACCCAATCCGGATCAAAGGAAGTTTACCTCCGAAGCCGTTGAGAAAACAATTAAAACCATAAAAAAAACAATTGCTGATGAAGAATTGGGCTGGATGTTCGAAAACTGCTTTCCCAATACATTAGATACAACTGTAAAATTTTATCATAAAAACAATAAACCTCACACCTATGTCATTACAGGAGATATTGATGCGATGTGGCTTCGGGATTCTTCGGCGCAGGTTTATCCTTATTTGAGTCTTGTCAACGAAGATGAAAAACTGAAACAACTGCTGAAAGGAGTCATCAATAAACAGATTGAATGTGTTCTTCTTGATCCTTATGCCAATGCATTTTTCGATGATGCCCATAAAATAAGTGAATGGAAAGAAGATCTCACCGATATGAAACCGGGAATTCATGAACGGAAATGGGAAGTGGATTCTTTATGCTACGTCATGCGTTTGTCTTACAATTACTGGAAAGCAACCGGAGATTCTTCTGTTTTTGATTCAGATTGGAAGAAGGCGATGCGCCTGATTTTACAGACCTTTAAAGATCAGCAGCGAAAAGATTCAAAAGGGCCATATAAATTTCAGCGTGCAAATGGAAACCCTTTGGATACGCAATATGCCGGTGGCTACGGAAATCCGACAAAGAAAGTCGGACTGATTCATTCTATGTTCAGGCCTTCCGACGATGCTACTTTCTACCCGCTTTTAGTTTCTTCGAATATGTTTGCAGTGGTTTCTTTACGTGAAACTGCTGAAATTTTTTCTAAAGTTTTAAAAGATGAAAATTCTTCCGCTCAATTCGAAACCTTAGCCGCTGAAGTGGATGAAGCGATTCGGAAATATGCTATTCTCAATCATCCTGAAGCCGGAAAAATTTATGCTCTGGAAATTGATGGTTTCGGAAATGCTTTATTTATGGATGACGCGAATGTTCCGAATTTGTTGTCGATTCCTTATTTAGGCTACGCTTCAAAAGATGATGATATTTACCGAAATACAAGAAAATTTTCTTTAAGTAAGACAAATCCGTGGTTCAGTGAAGGAAAATTTGCTAAAGGAATCGGCGGGCCGCACATCGGAGAACATAAAATCTGGCCGCTCGGTTTAATTATGCAGGCTTTAACGACCGATGACGATGACGAAATTGTTTCCTGTTTAAAAATGCTTAAAGTCACTCATGCCGGAACAGGATTTATTCATGAATCTTTTGATGTCGACAATCCCAAAGATTTTACAAGATCGTGGTTTGCATGGGCTAATACGCTTTTCGGTGAACTTATTCTCCATCTTCATAAAACAAAACCTGAAATTTTAAAGAGAAAATTTTAAGCATAAAACCTCCGGACTTTTCCAGAGGTTTTAAGTTGAAATATATATTGATAACCCGAAGGTTATGATAGCTTATATTTCAGTGGTCGGCTGTCGCTTTTTGGTAGGTTTTCTTTTTCTTACAACATAAACGATTACCGCTCCGATTAATATAATTGGCCAAATAGTAATCAATCCGACTACAATTTTTTGTATTAAGTAAAAGCCTTCCACGAATGCTGATTTTGCGCCATATACAAAATCAAACTTATATTGATCATCAATGCTCTTGGTGTTGGTAATAGCGATTGTGGCAACTCTTACTTTAGGTTCTTTAATGTAAATATCGACGGTACTATATTTTAAATTATCGGTTACATCCATGTTTGCCAGTTGCTGTTGATTGGCTTCCGCCATATTTTCATTGCCCATATTGACTTTATCTTTATTGGTCTTCAGTTTGTCAATATTTTCTTCAGTTTTTTTAATTCTTTTTCCTTCCAGCTCAGCATATTTTATCCCTGAAGTCACATCTTCTGCATGAATGGATCTTGAATTAAGAAATAGCTTTTTGTCATTTATTAAAGTTAGTAATTCACCAAGCTTAGCAGTCGGAACTCTTACCTGCATCATGTTTTCTGATTGATATTTTTTGATCAGCATGGCTTCCTTATCCGACGTATTATAGGTGTCTTCGGAAATAACATTGCTTTTCAGATCACTATGTGTTACAAATCCTCCAAGTTCCTGTACCGATTTTTCAATGGAAATAGTCGCGTTATAAACATCTTTTACTTCCATATTTACATTAGCGGTTTTAATGAACTGTTTGTCTTTTACGCTCATCGTTGCTGCAGATGAAATACTGTCTGAAACAATTGCAGCTGTAGAATCTGCACTCGTGCTAGCATCATAATCTGCCGTTGTTTCTCCTTTTTTACATGAATAAATTCCAAGTAAAAGTGCGCTTGCTAATGATAGTCTGATGTACGTTGTTTTCATAGATTTATTTTTTTAATGTTTTGCTTAATCCAAAGTTCAGGCGGAATCATTTGTAATATTTGAAAATCACACGTAAAAGCCTTGTAAATAAATATATAATAATTAAATGTCTTTAAATCAGGTATTTGTAAATTAATCTGTCTGTATTAATACCACGTCGGATTGATTTTTGCTGATGTTTTACAAATTAAATTTCAAATAATATGTCTAATACCTTTTCTAAAATCCGAAACGCTATAGAATTATTCAGATCCATTGATTTTGATCAGCTGAGTACTATTTCCCAAAAAGTAAATCTTCCCAAATTAATGGAGAACTTTTCTAAGCTGGATGATAAGCAATTGAAAGGCATGATGAAAATGCTTGATCCTGATAAAAAAAAGAAAGATCTTCCGCCGATCGACGGAGATTTTTACGATATCTATCATACCTTAAGCCCGGAGCAAAGGGAAATTCAGCTTAAAGTAAGAGACTTCATGGAAAAAGAAGTGAAACCTCTGGTGAACCATTACTGGCTGAGAGACGAATTTCCGCATGAATTAATTCCTAAATTTCAGAAGCTGAATATTTGTGGTGTTACTTATGAAGGTTACGGTTGTCCGGGAATGCCTTTTTTGATGGAAGGTGTTTTGGCTATGGAAATGGCGAGGGTTGATGCTTCTATCGCGACTTTCTTTGGGGTGCAGTCCGGGCTTTCCATGGGTTCGATTTATATCTGCGGATCTGAAGAGCAAAAACAGAAATGGCTTCCTCAGATGCAAAAGTTTGAGAAAATCGGTGCATTTGGCTTAACGGAACCTGAAGTGGGTTCCGGAGCAGCAGGCGGATTAACGGTAACCTGTAAAAAAACTCCCGACGGATGGATTTTAAACGGACAAAAAAAATGGATAGGAAACGCAACATTTGCGGATATCATTATCATCTGGGCAAGAGATTTAGGTGACGGAGAAGTAAAAGGTTTCATCGTTGAAAAAGATAATCCCGGTTATTCCGTGGAGAAAATTAAAGGAAAAATGGCTTTAAGAATTGTTCAGAACGGATTGATTACTTTAAAAGACTGCTTAATAACGGAAGAAAACCGTCTGCAAAATGCCAACTCATTTAAAGACACGGCAAAAGTTTTGAGAATGACGAGGGCCGGCGTTGCGTGGATGGCAACAGGTTGTGCAAGAGGTGCGTATGAAAGTGCATTAGACTACACCCGGAAAAGAGAACAGTTCGGGAAGCCGATTGCTTCTTTCCAGATGATTCAGGGGCATCTGGTGGAAATGCTGTCGAATTTAACGGCGATGCAGACGATGGTTTTCAGACTTTCAGAAATGCAGGATGAAGGAATTTTAAAAGATGAACATGCTTCTTTGGCTAAAGTTTTTTGTACCATGAGGACAAGGGATATTGTTTCCAGAGCCCGCGAAGTTATGGGCGGAAACGGAATCCTCCTTGAATACGACGTGGCTCGATTTGTTGCCGACGCCGAAGCGATTTATTCCTATGAAGGAACAAAAGAAATCAATTCACTGATTGTCGGAAGATCGATTACCGGTTTCAGTGCATTTGTTTAATATTCAATGGTCAATTGTGAATTTTGCTTCGCAAGTGGATTTTTAAAATTGACAAGCAAAGCGAATTGACAATTGACCATTCACATTTTTATCAGCTCACCAGATGTCTGTATTTTTCTCTGTTGTCGATAATCATCCAGAGATTAATCAGGAACATTACTCCGGCAATTGCCATTCCCATTTCTGATTTATCCAGTGTGAATACGTGTGCTACAATTCCTACCATGACAGGCAAAATAACAATGGCTCCCAATGCTCTTGTTTTTGGAAAGATAAAAAGTATGCCTCCAATTATTTCAACAATTCCTACAAGAGGCATCAGCCAGCCAATCTCGCCGAAGGCACTGAAGATTTTCATTTGCTCGGGAGTAGGCTTTTCCATTGGCATGTAATTAAAAAACTTGTTTAATCCGGCATTAATAAACATTAAGCCAAAAAGGAGAGACAGAATAAATTTAACAGCTTTCATAAAAATTATTTTTTATTAAAGTTAAATAAAAATATAATCCGCTGATTCAAAAGGGAATAAAAATTAATCAATCCATTTCCTTCAAAGTAATATTTTTAGAAATTTTGTAGGTTTTTTTCTTTTTATTGATTTTTTCTTCTTCGCCAAGTAATTTTCCCCAAGGTTTTAATCCTTCAACTCTTTCAAAAATAATTTTAATAATAGCAATAGCCGGAATACACAGAAACATACCTGCTATCCCCCAAAGATGTTCCCCAACCAGAATTCCGATAAAGGAAAACAAAGCGTTGATTTTCACTTTCGATCCTACTACAAAAGGAAGTATAATATTTCCGTCGATAGCATGCACAATCACATATCCTATTGCTACATAAATACATGTGGATGGAGTAGTGGTTGCAAAGGCAATGAAACATGAAATAAGAAGCGAAATAAAAACACCTATGTAAGGAATTACATTTAATAAACCGGTGAGAACGCCCAACAATATGGCATATTTTACTCCCAGAATGGTAAGAAGTATAGTTGTAAGTACAGAAACAATAATAATCTGAAGACACAGGCCTATGATGTATCTTTTTGTCATTATTCTGACTTCTGAAACTACTTCCTGAACACTGCTTTTGTGCTTTTCGGTAAAAACATTGACGATGAAATTATTTAAAATTCTTCTATAATTTAAAATAAATATAAAAAATAGGATGAAAAATGCCAAAAAACCTAACCCACTGGAGAAAATCCCGAAAGTAAATCCTAAGATAATTCCGGTAGAGGATAAGAGTTTCTTTAATCCCTCATCCAAATAGGTAAACTGCTCATCAATTTTTACATTGAATGTTTTAGAAACCCATCTTTGCAGATCATGAAAAACATTGGTTGCCTGTTCGGTAAGCTGGGGAATGTCTCTGCTAAAGCTGGAAATCTGGGAACCAAAGAAAAAAATGAGTCCTGTAATAACAATCAGCAAAATCATTACCGAGAAAATAGTAGAAAATGATCTGGGGAATTTTAATTTCTGTTCCAGAAAATTGGCAAGTGGTAAGAATATCATAGCCATAAGAAATGCCAGGAAAAAAGGTGCCAAAATGCTTTGTCCAAGAGCCAGAAGATATCCGATACCAATGATGGAAATTACAACCAGCGTAAGCTTTACAAGAAAAGGAAGTCGAAGAAAATTCATAATTTCAAAACTGTTGTATAAAAATAACAAAACCCTCCCGATTAGAAGAGTTTTATTGTGAATTATTTTGAGATCAGAAAATTCCATGCCACATCATGCTTTCGTTTGAGTTTACACAATAAAAAAACACATCCTAGTGTGAGATGTGTTTTTTTTATTGAGAAAGTGAATATGTTATTTTTCCAGCGCTAGTTCCAGAACTTCATTCATCCAGTTTACATAATGAACTTTCAGATTTTTCAGATAATCTTTTTTGATTTCCTCTACATCCTTTCTGTTAGCTTCACAAAGAATGACTTCTTTTATTCCTGCTCTTGTTGCAGCAAGAAGTTTTTCTTTGATTCCGCCCACAGGAAGTACTTTTCCTCTCAGTGTGATTTCGCCGGTCATCGCAAGATGAGGTTTTACTTTTTTATTTTTAAACGAAGAAACCATTGATGTCAGCATGGCAATACCTGCAGACGGACCGTCTTTGGGAGTTGCTCCTTCAGGAACGTGAACGTGGATGTTTTTCTTTTCGATATCATCCTGCGAAATTCCCAGTACATCATGCTTTGCCTTAATATATTCCAGTGCTATGGTTGCTGATTCTTTCATTACTGTTCCCAGATTTCCTGTCATGGTTAGTGCGCCTTTTCCGTTGCTGATAATACTTTCTATGAACAAAATATCTCCACCTACACTTGTCCAGGCAAGACCTGTGACTACTCCGGGAACATCTGTAAGTTCCGACAGGCTTTTAGGCCTTGGCACTCCCAGAATTTCATCGATTTTTTCAATAGAGATTTTTGAGTCATATTCTTTTACCAAAGCAGTTTGAAGGGCAACCCAGCGTGCAATAGCCGCGAGTCTTTTTTCTAAGGTCCTAACACCGCTTTCCGAGGTGTGTGCTTCAATAATGTGCTTAAGCTCATTATTTCCAAGCTTAAACGATTTAGAATCCAGTCCGTTTTCTTCCTGCTGTTTTTTTATTAAATGTCTTTTTGCGATTTCAATTTTTTCTTCCAGCGTATATCCTGCAATCTGAATAATTTCCATTCTGTCCAGCAAAGGTGTCTGAATGGTAGAAAGTGAATTTGCCGTTGCAATAAACATTACCTTCGACAAATCGTATCCCATTTCCAGGAAGTTGTCGTAAAAAGATTTATTTTGTTCAGGGTCAAGTACTTCTAAAAGCGCTGAGCTGGGATCGCCATGCATGCCTTTTCCTACTTTATCAATCTCATCAAGCACAATCACAGGATTAGAGGTCCCGGATTTTTTAATAGATTGCAGAATTCTTCCCGCCATTGCTCCAATATAGGTTTTTCTATGGCCACGGATTTCACTTTCATCATGAAGCCCGCCCAAAGAAACGCGTACATATTTTCTTCCCAAAGCATCGGCAACAGATTTTCCAAGAGAGGTTTTACCGACTCCCGGAGGCCCTACCAAAAGAAGAATCGGAGATTTCATATTGTTTTTAAGCTTTAAAACAGCCATATGTTCCAGAATTCTCTTCTTGATATCTTCCAGTCCGAAATGGGCTTTATCTAAAATTTTCTGAGCTCTTTCGATGTCAAAAGTATCTTTTGTAAAAGTATCCCACGGAAGATCGGTGAAGAAATCCAGATAGTTTCTCTGAACATTATAATCCGGAGAATTGGGATTCTGACGTTGAAGTCTGCTGATCTCTTTCTGAAAGTGCTCTTCCACTTCTTCGCTCCATGATTTTTTTCTTGCTTTTACAACAAGCTCTTCAACGTCGCTTTCAGGACCACCGCCAAGTTCTTCCTGAATGGTTCTTATTTGCTGGTTTAGAAAATATTCTCTCTGCTGCTTATCCAGATCTTTTGAAGTTTTCTGATGAATTTGATTTCTCAATTCCAGCTTTCTGAAATCTTCATGCATCATTTCGTAGCACTTGTTTGCTCTTTCCATCAGGTTTTTTTCCTCAAGAAGTTTCTGCTTTTCGAGCGACGGAAAGTTTGAATTGGTACAGATGAAATTCAACAGATCATCATTATTGTTGATGTTTTTAATAGCAAAATTGGCAGCGTTCGGAATGTTCGGATCCAGCTCAATAATTTTTAAAGCAAGATCTTTTACATTTTCAAGTAAGGCGTCATATTCTTCCTTGTTCTTCGGTTTTGAATCTTTTAATTTTGAAATTTCAGCTTTAAAATAAGGCTGCGTTGAAACAATTTTTTTTACCTTAAATCGGTGAAAACCTTTTGTAATTGCCGTAATATTACCTTCCGGGAGCTTAATGATTTTAATGATCTTCGCTAAAGTTCCTATCTGGTAAATATCTTTTTCGGAGGGTTGCTCCAGATCCGAATTTTTCTGGCTTATAATCCCTATAAAATCGCCGTTTTTCTGAGCTTCCTCAAGAAGCTGTATGGATGCCTTTCTTCCTGCGGTAATAGGAATGACAACATTGGGAAACATCACCATATTTCTTACCGGAAGTATAGGAAATATTTTTTGTCCGGAATTCTTCTCTGTTTCTGAAAGATCAGAAAGATTGATCTCTTCGGCTACAATATCAAATCCTTCGCTTATCATTTCTTCTAAACTTATATCTTCAAATTCTGTCATAGTAAATCGAATGACAAATTGTCATTGCCGTTTTAATTCGTTAACGTAAAATGCTGCAATATATGTTAAAAAGCATATTGCATACGATGTGAGTTTTTATGACACAAGAGCTATGCCATTTGTTTTTTACTAAAAAATACGGTCAAAATTTCCTTTTTTACAAAAATTAAATTTTAAAAATTAAAATAAAGAACTAGGATTTCCGTAATTTCTTAAAAATGTGTATTTTCGCACACTGATAAAAAACTATAATTTATATAATGGCAATTTTAGGACAAATTAGGAGTAAGCCTTGGCTTTTGATGGGAGTAATTGCATTGGCGCTTTTGGCGTTCCTTGTAAACCCGGATAGTATCGATAAGGTTTTTGGTAAAAATCCTGATGTTTTAGGAAAAGTAAATGGTGAGAAAATTACCCGGGAAGAGTTTAATGATCAACTTTTCGTGCTACAGCAGCAGGCGGAACAACAGGGGCAGCCGAAAGCTGGTCTTGAAGAACAGGCCTGGCAGTTGTTGGTACAATCTAAATTGATCAAACAACAATTCGAAAAGCTTGGCTTTGAAATGACAGAAGATTATTTCTGGAATCAACTTCAGTATGATCAGATGTTTGCTCAGCAGAAGCAATTTTTCGATGAAAAAGGTAATTTTAAGACCCAGGAGCTTAAAAAACAGATCGAAGACATGAAGGCTACATCGCCGGAAGGATACAACCAGTGGTTGAAGACCAGAAAATCAATCGAATACCGATTGATGGCGAGACAGGTGTTTGCCAATATTTCTACAGGGATCACAACAGGAAAGAAAGAAGCTGAAGAATTGATGAAGCAAAGAGATCAGCTGGCTGATATCGACTTCGTAAAAATTGATTATGCGACTTATCTTCAGAAAAACAACATTAAAGTTACCACTGAAGATCTGGCAAACTATATCAAGCAGCATCCTGTAATGTTTAAAGCTGAAGAAAGCAGAAATCTTGGAATTGTCTTTTTTCCTTCTCAGCCAAGCGCTGCGGATGATGCGGCGGCACAGAAAGAAATCAATAAACTGTTTTCCGGAGGTACTGATGCGAGTGGAGGTACCGAGAATTTCCAGAATACTAAAAACGATTCTATGTTTGTAATGGCAAATTCTGATATGCCTTACAATCCTCAGTATATGAAGCCTAATCAATTGCCGCAGACTATTCAGGCGCAGATTCCTTCTGCTGCTATCGGACAAACTTTTGGGCCTTACAAAGAACAGAACTTCTATGTAGTTTCTAAACTTTTAGATAAAAAGACTTCAGATTCTACATTATCAAGACATATCCTAATTGCTTTTAAAGGAAGCCCGGCAGGAGAAGGTGTTACAAGATCTAAAGAACAGGCTAAAAAACTTGCAGATTCTATCGGAGCTATTGTAAAAGCCAATCCTGGTAAATTTACAGAATTCCTTAAGCTTTCAAACGATCCAAATTCGGCCGCTCAGGGTGGAAGTTTAGGATGGACGACTCCTGAAACGCCTTTCGTTCCTGAATTCTTAACGTATTTAGCGAACAATCCTAAAGGTGCAACAGGTGTGGTAGAAACTCAGTTCGGATACCATATCATTAATATTGAGGATAAAAAACCAGGAGCAATGAGCTATAAAGTTGCTAACCTTGTAAAAGCAGTTAAGCCTTCAGATGCTACAGAAGCAGATACAGATAAAAAAGCAAGAAGATTTATTCAACAGATTCAGGGGAAATCTTTCAACGATTTCGTGAATATTGCTAAAAAAGGAAATTATCAATTCTCCAATCCAAAACAGGCAAAAAGATTTGACGGTCAGCTTCAAGGTCTAGGAACAGAGAAAGATGGTGAAATTCTGGCTTGGGCTTTTGATAAAAAGAGAGAAAAAGGAGATACTGAATTCTTTACCGTTGATGGAACCGGTGATAAAATTGTGGTTTACTTAAACGGTAAACAGGCAAAAGGTATCGCAGATCCTGAATCTGTAAGAGATCAGATTGAAATTGTCGTAAAAAACAAATTGGCGGCAAAACAGATTTCTGAGAAAATTGGTAAGGCAGGAAACCTTGATCAGATCGCAAAACAATTCGGGACAACCAAGCAATCTGCACAAGTTAATTTATTGAATCCTTCAGTAGCAGGCTCCATGGAACCTAAAGTAGCCGGAGCTGCATTTGGTGTAGCGAAAGGTAAAATCTCTAATCCTGTTGAAGGTGGAACCGGGGTTTATGTTTTGATTAAAAAGAATGAAACAACAAATAAACAACCTGGAGATCTTAAACAGTTCACAGAGTCTGTTACCCAGAGAAATGCAGGTATGTTCGGACAGGCTTGGTTAAAGAGCTTGCAGGATAATGCTGATATCGATGATTACAGAATTGAGATCTGGAACAAATTGGGTTCTCAGCAACAATAAAAAATTATTTTTCAAAAAGATAAAAAAGCGGCAAAGTTTTTGCCGTTTTTTTTGTGTTTAACGCAGAGCAATAGAGAAAAACATTAATTTAAATGTAGTATATTTGCTCATTAGAAAAAAATTAGCAAGTGAAGTTCAGTAAAGAATTAAAAGCTGGTGTGATCGCACTTCTAGCCATAGCTGGCTTTGTGGTGTTATTTCAATTTATGAAAGGCAGAAGCCTTTTTACTACCGATAATATATTTTATGCAAAATATGATAACGTGGAGGGGCTGGCTCAATCTGCACCTGTTTCAATCAACGGATTGAAAGTCGGGCAGGTTGACAAGATTATTCCGCATACCTCCAAAGACGGGAAAATTGATTTTCTTGTAAAAATTACGGTTGATAATAATTTTGAATTTTCTAAGAATTCTACCCTTGAAATTTTTGAACCGGGATTAATGTCCGGAAAAGAAATGAGAATCAACCTTATGTATGGTGGTGTTACTGCCAAGGATGGTGATACATTAAAGGGTGCCTTCAAATTGGGAACATTAGGAAGTCTTTCTTCTCAGGTAGGTCCTGTAAAAGATCAGCTGCAAACTGTTCTTTATAGAGTGGATTCTTTGATGTCTAATGCCAATCAGGTGGTTAATGCACAGAACAGAGAAGAAATCAGATTATTATTGGCTAATCTTAATAAAACGGTGGCTGCTTTACAGACTACTGCAGGTAGTGTGAACAGTCTTGTAGGACACAATGATCCTAAGCTTCAGAAGGTTTTGGATGATGCAAGTCTTACGATGCAAAGTGGAAAAGTTACTTTAGATAAATATGGAAATTTAGCGGAAAGTATCGATACCAAGAAGCTTAATGAGACCATTGCCAATCTTGATGAAACTGTTGGTAAGCTTAACAATGTTGTTGCCGGAATTAATAATGGAGAAGGTAGTTTAGGTAAGCTTATGAAAGATGAGCAGTTGTACAATAACCTGAATTCTGCATCCACAAATCTGAATTCTTTAATCGAGGATGTAAAAGCAAATCCTAAGAGATATGTAAATTTCTCAGTATTTGGGAAAAATAGTAAAGACTAATAAATAATCCATGCAATATATCGCTCATATTATTTTTCTGATTTTATTAGTTGCAGGTTTTGGGCTGTTTGCAAAAAGTCTGCAAAAGATATACAGAAACATCAGATTAGGACGTGAAATAAAGCGCAACGACAGAAAAGGCGAACGTTGGGAAACCATGGCCAGAGTAGCAATGGGCCAAAGTAAAATGACAAAACGTCCTGTAGCAGGAATTTTACACCTTTTCGTATATGTTGGTTTTATCATCATTAATATAGAACTTATTGAAATTGTTGTTGACGGAATTTTCGGGACTCACAGATTCCTGGCAACCATATTTGGAAATACTCTTTACAGCTATTTCACGGCAACACTTGAAGTACTTGCACTTTTAGTGGTTATAGGAGTAGTCGCTTTTTTCATCCGCAGAAATTTTTACGGTGTTAAAAGACTCAACATGAAAGAGCTTTTCGGTTGGCCGAAAGAAGATGCAAACTGGATTCTTATCATTGAATTCGCCTTAATGATGGCCTTCTTTACCATGAATTCGTCAGACTTTATTCTACAGACAAGAGGTTATGACCATTTTGCACAGCTTGGATCTTTTCCTGTAAGTCAGATGACTTTAGTTCCGTTATTTGAAGTTTTCAGCTTTGACAACGGATTTTTATTCGGAATAGAAAGAGCGGCCTGGTGGTTTCACTTTGTAGGAATTTTGTTCTTCATGAATTACCTTTATTATTCTAAGCATTTGCATATTATTTTAGCGTTTCCAAGTACGTGGTATGCAAATCTTGAAAAGAAAGGGAAATTCAATAATCTGGATTCTGTTACCAAAGAAATCAAATTAATGATGGATCCGAATGCAGATCCATACGCTGTTCCGGCTGAAGGTGAAGAAGCTCCTTCAAAATTTGGAGCGGAAGATATTTTTGATTTGAATCAGGTACAGCTGTTAAATGCTTATTCATGTACTGAATGCGGACGCTGTACAGCCGTTTGTCCGGCCAATATTACAGGTAAAAAATTATCTCCGAGATTGATTCTGATGAAAACCAGAGACCGTCTGGAAGAAGTTGGTCGAAACATCGATAAAAACGGAAAATTTGAAGATGACGGGAAAAAACTTCTGAATGATTATATCACAAAAGAAGAATTATGGGCCTGTACTACATGTAATGCATGTACAGAAGCTTGTCCGGTATTGCTTGATCCGCTTTCTATTATTTTCGAAATGAGAAGATTCCTGGTAATGGAACAGTCTGCTGCACCACAGGAACTGAATCTGATGATGACCAATGTAGAAAACAATGCTGCCCCATGGCAGTACAATCAGGCTGACCGTCTGAACTGGGCAAAAGATAATTAATATAACAATGTAAAAATGTAACGATATAACAATCATTGGTAAACTGAATTAAAATGGATTTCAACATAAAAACAATGGCAGAATGTGCTGCCGAAGGAAAATCACCCGAAGTTCTGTTTTGGGTTGGTTGTGCGGGAAGTTTTGATGACCGTGCCAAAAAAATTACGAAAGCATTTTGCAAAATATTAAATAAAATAGGCGTTGAATTCGCTGTTTTAGGGCAGGAAGAAAGTTGTACGGGAGATCCTGCGAAACGGGCGGGAAATGAATTTGTTTTCCAGATGATGGCTTTAACGAATATTGAAGTTCTTAATGCATATGAGGTGAAAAAAATTGTTACCGCCTGTCCGCATTGTTTCAATACACTCAAAAATGAATACCCCGGACTTGGTGGAAATTACGAGGTGATTCATCATACGCAGTTTCTGAGAAATTTAATGGAAGAAGGCAGACTGAAAATTGAAGGAGGTGCTTTCAGCGGTAAGAAAATTACCTTCCATGATCCGTGTTATTTGGGAAGAGCAAATAATGAATACGAAGCACCAAGAGTTTTACTGGAAAAACTTGATGCAGAACTTGTCGAAATGAAGCGCTGCAAATCCAACGGACTTTGTTGCGGTGCCGGGGGCGCTCAGATGTTTAAAGAACCTGAAAAAGGAAATAAAGATATCAATATCGAAAGAACGGAAGAAGCTTTGTCTTTCGAGCCTAAAGTAATTGCTACCGGTTGCCCGTTCTGTAATACAATGATGACGGATGGCGTAAAGCATTTCAATAAAAACCATGAAGTTGAAGTAAAAGATATTGTGGAACTTTTGGCAGAAGCTGAAGATTTATAATCTAAATTTCAAGAATTCCATGAAGTCAAAATGGAAGATTTCCTTTTTCTTTATTGTAATCATTGTTGCTGCGCTTAGCTTTTGGAACTATAAAAACAGAGTCTACGATTGGGATATGCCAGGTTATATCGGGTGTTTATATACCTTAAAATTTCCCGATTCTCCGGATAAAATTCGCAGGCTTACCTATACGGAAATAAAGAAAAAAGCTCCTGAATACGAGTTCAGAGATATTTTAGGAATACTAAAGCCTGCCGACAAAGCCCGACAGGCTTTTGCAAATAATACGCAAGCTTTTATCGAACAATTGCCTTATTTCCAGATCAAAGTTGGCTATAATCTGGCGATTTTACTTCTGTATGAGGTCGGCTTTTCCTCACCGGATTCTGTGACATTATTAAGTGTCTTTTCCTATTTTATTTCCGGGATCATGATCTTTTTTATATTAAAAATCATTTTTCCCGAAAACTATATTCTTGCTGTAATATTGAGTGTAGGAGCACTGCTTTTACCACCAATGACGTATATGTCAAGAGTCGCGACGCCCGATATGTTCATTGTTCAGATTCTTTTGCTGTTCATTATAGGATTATTAAAAAAGTGGAATTCGTGGGTCATGTTTTCAGTTCTTTTTGCCATTACTTTCACAAGACCCGATTATATTCCTTTCACATTAACCTATCTTGCGGCAGCAGGGATTTACAGATATTTCCAAAACAAAAAGCTGGATTTTATTCTGATACTACAGGGAATTATTCTTGTTGTTGTTTATTTTATCATCATAAAACTTTTCCATTATCCTGGTTGGAAGCATCTTTTTTATGATACTTTTATTCACCGGCGTTCATTTATTTCTGCTCCGGCACCAAATTTCGGTTTGAATGAATATCTTCATATCATCTACATAAAAATCATTTATTTTAAAAGGGTAACTGTTGTATCGGTAGGGCTTCTCTGTCTTACTTTTTATTGTTCAAAAGACTTATGGACAAGAATTTGCTCGGTTTTGATATTTGTAAATATTTATATTAAATTTTTCTTTTTTCCACATTCTTCCAGTCTCAGATTTTTCTTTCCTTATATCCTGATGCTCTTAATGATAGCTTTGTATGCACTGAGCAAAAAGTATAATGGTTTCAAACTCAGGAAAATTACGTAATTTTGAACTTTAAAATGTATCAGAAATGAAGATCGAAGAATCAAATATAGTAGAGACAAACGATTACAGAGTTGTTATATATCCTGCATCAAGACCTTTTGAAACAAAGGAGGCAAAAGTAATTACCGAAAAACTTTTTGATTTTCTGGCGACTTGGGCTGCACACGGAAAGCCACTTTCATCATCCTTTAAAATTGAAAAAAATCAATTTATCATCATCTGTGTAGATGAAGAGAAAGAAATGGCTTCAGGTTGTAGTATTGATGCCTTGGGGAAAGTAATGAGGGAAATAGATGAAGAATATCAGCTCGGCCTTTTCGACAGAATGAAAGCCAGTTTTATTGAAAATGGAGAAGTAAAAACCCTGAAACTTATTGATTTTAAATCAAAAATAAAAAGCGGAGAAATTTCCAGAGATATTCAGGTTTTTGATTTTTCAAAAAATACATACCTGGAGTTTTTAGGAAACTTTCTATTGCCTTTCGAAAGAAGCTGGGCTGCTGGGATTAAATAAAAGTTCAGCACAGAATCAATAAAATAAAAAGTGGAGTTTTCCACTTTTTTTGCTTTAGTTATATTTGTTAAAAATTCTGAAATAAAATTCAGTTTAATATCGGATCAAAATGCCTAAAATTCTTTTTTTAACGACCGCACACCGACATGATGATGACAGGATTTTTTATCATCAGGCAAAAGCGTTAAAGGAAGAAGGATATCAAATCAAAATAAGCAGTCTTTCGTCAGAATTTCAGGGAGCAGTTGACGGAATAGAAATAGAATCTTACGCCGTGCTTGAAAAAAGCATTGCAGAAAAAAGAAAAATTCTTGAGGATATATGCGAGGGCTATATGCCGGATGTTGTCATCTGTTCGGAACCCTTAGCTGTTATTTCAGCAAAGAAAATCAAAAGAAGGAAGAAAGTAAGCATTATCTACGATATTACAGAATGGTATCCTTCGATGAGAATGGTTGAGCAATTTTCTTTTCCTCTCAATATTATCCATGCGGTAAAATTCTTTCTTATTCAGTTGTATGCAGGTTTTATAAGTACACATTATATTATTGGGGAAAATACCAAAAAATTTCCGCTGGCTTATTTTTTTCCGTTTAAAAAGTCTGTCATTTTACCTTATTATCCCGATGATATTTATATTCATCAAAATATCAAAACATTAAAGCCCGGTGAAATAACACTTTGCTATACCGGTCAGTTTTCCGAAGAAAAAGGGATTGGTAATTTTTTTGCAGCAATAGACTGTTTAAGAAAAAAAAGTCCTGAGCTTAAGATATCAATTCTTTTGATTGGTGGCTCCCGAAAAGAAAAAGATGAAAAATATTTCTCTGGGCTACTCAGAAAGTATCAGTTTGAAAATGTCAGAATAGAAAAACCGACATCTTTTGAAACTTTTACTGAATCTTATGCAGATGTCGATATCTGTTTTGATCTCAGGATATTAAATTATGAAAATCATCACTGTCTTCCGATCAAAATATTTTATTATGCAGCTTCCGGAAAACCGGTAATTTATACTGATTTAAAAGCAACTCGACAACATGTCGATGTTTCACAATTTGGATTTCTTGTTGATCCTCAAGACTCGTACAGCATTTCAGATATGATTTTGAGATACATTGAAAATCCACAATTGTATTCTGAGCATGCACACAACGCAAGAAAAGAATATGAAACCAAGTACAACTGGAATGTGATCAGAAATTCTTTTCTAAACTTCGTACGAAAATCATTAGAATAACATGAAGCAAAACACAATTTTAAAAACTTTTGTTTCAAGATTTTTAATTCTGATATTAAATTTCGGACTGGTAATCTATTCTACCAACATGTGGGGAAGCGGTGGGAAAGGGGAAATATCGATTATTATTGCAGACCTTACAATCATCAGTTTTTTTGGGAATATTTTTGTGGGAAGCAGTATGAGCTATTTCGCAAAAAAATTCAAAATAGAGGAGATACTGCCTTTCGCATATATTTGGGCAATTCTTACGGGGGTTTTTATTCCTGTTCTTTTCAGTTTCAGTCACAATGCAGAATATTCTTATTACCTTATTTCGCTCTGCGTCATGTCTTCACTTCTGACCGCCAATATAAATCTGTTTGTCGGGCAGCAGAATATCAGAATGTTCAATTTATATACGATTCTACAGCAGGTTGTTCATATTTTATTTATTATAATCATTGTTTATGTCATTAAAATTACTTCCGTTAATGCTTATTTCATTGCTCAGATAAGCTGTTTTGCTTTGTTGTTTATCATCAGCACCGTTCAGGTTACCAGGCATGTGCATTTCAATACATTTTCCTTTCCTAAAAAAATTGGGAAACAACTGTTCAATTATGGTTGGAAAACACAGCTCAGCGCATTTCTGCAATTTCTGAACAACAGATTATCATTTTATTTCCTTGAATATTTTAAAGGAATAGTAAGTGTCGGTATATTTTCCGTCGGAATTGCTTTTTCCGAAGCGATATGGACCGTTAGCCGCAGCCTTTCTGTCGTGCTTTATGCAGATGTGGTCAATAATACCAATTCCAACGATGCTATTGAAAAAACGAAGATCTCGCTGCGTATCGGCTTTCTGATTACTTTATTATTTATTCTCATCATGTTGCTGATTCCTGCGGATATGTATGCTTTTATTTTTGGAAAAGATTTTAGCCAGACCAAAGAAATTGTTCTGTTTCTTTCTCCCGGAATACTGGCTATTGCCGTAAGCAATATCATCGGATATTATTTTGCAGGAATCAATAAACTAAGAATATTAAATGTAAAATCACTGATCGGGCTTATTTTTACCATCATTTCTTCATTTTATATCATACCGAGATGGGGAATTCACGGAGCTTGTATGGTGAGTTCTATTTCCTATTGCCTGTCATCAGGATTGCTGTTCTGGCGGTTTTATCAGATCACAGAATTTCGTGTGCAGGATTTTATTCTTTCCAGAACAGAGATTAATCTTTTATGGAGAAAAGTTCTGAGAAAATAATGTGTTCAATAATCCTGAATCTCAAAATAAATCAGAAGAAAAATTAAAAATAAGTTTTTATCTTTGCTGAACATGAAGAATATTTTTTTCGGAGTTTTGGTTGTTTTTTTTGCCTTTCAGAGCTGCAGTACAGGTGATGATGAGTTGCAGAGAGTTGACCAGATCTTAAATATTTATATGAAAAACAAAGCAGGGCGAGATCTTTTCCATCAAAAGAAAGACCTCACCTATTTTACCTATTCATTTAATGATGTAAACGGAGTGGCAGATCTTGCACCCGTAAGCAGCACTTTGAAAGCAACTACAGACTCTACACTTTTTATAGAATATATTGCCGGAGCAAAAAGAGTAGGCATTGATACTTTAAATGCTGAAAACAAAACATACCAATCCCGGATTACCGTTTCTCTCATCAAGAGGTTAAACAATACTATTCTGGACACGATCAACGAAGATCTGAAGATCGAATACAGAATGACTCCTTCGGTATTTGAAGTCTCGAAAGTGTATTATAACGATACTTTAAGATTCTCAAAACAGGAGGGTTCCCCGAATGTAGTTACAATCGTAAAATAATTTATACATTTGCAAAACTGTTGACATTCTGATGTTCAACATTCTAATAACTAACATCTAAATAAAATGTTACAAGTCAATTTTTTGCGCGACAACAAAGAGCGCGTTTTAGAAGGTCTTAAAAAAAGACAATTCAGGAATCTTGAGTTGGTAGACGAGGCTATTGCTACTGACGACGAAAGAAAAAGAATTCAGTTTGAATTGGATTCCCAGCTTTCTGAGAGCAACAAAATTTCCAAAGAAATCGGGCTTCTGATGAAAGAAGGAAAAAGAGAAGAAGCCGAATCTGCAAAATCTAAAACTGCACAGCTTAAAGAGTCGACATCAGAATTGAAATCCCAATTAGATGTAAAAGAAAAAGAACTTATTAATATTCTATATCAGCTTCCGAATATTCCTCACGAGAAGGTAAAAAGAGGAGCTTCTGCGGATGATAACGAAATTATCTATCAGTCTCATGATGTAGAAGGTCTTGGGGATGGAGCAATTCCTCATTGGGAACTGGCAAAAAAATACAACCTTATTGATTTTGAATTAGGGGTAAAAATTGCAGGAGCAGGTTTCCCTGTTTATCTTGGAAAAGGAGCGAGACTGCAGAGAGCTTTGGTTCAGTATTTCCTCGATAAAAACGTTGAGAAAGGATACATGGAAGTGAATCCTCCTCACGTGGTGAACGAAGCTTCAGGATATGGAACGGGCCAGCTGCCGGATAAAGAAGGCCAGATGTATTTTATCAATGAAGATAATCTTTATCTGATTCCTACAGCCGAAGTGCCTGTTACAAACCTTTATCGTGATGTTTTGCTTGAAGAAAAAGATTTACCGATTAAGAACACAGCATTTTCCCAATGCTATAGGAGAGAAGCAGGAAGTTATGGCGCTCATGTAAGAGGTCTTAACCGTCTTCATCAATTCGAGAAAGTAGAAATTGTAAGAATTGAAAAGCCTGAAAATTCTTATGCAGTGTTGGAAGAAATGGTAGAGCACATCAAAGAAATTTTGAGTGAGCTGGAATTACCTTACAGAGTCTTGAGACTTTGCGGCGGTGATACCGGTTTTGCTTCTGCAATGACCTATGATTTTGAAGTATGGAGTGCGGCTCAGGAGATGTGGCTGGAGGTAAGCTCAGTTTCCAATTTTGAAACGTTCCAGGCTAACCGATTGAAATGCCGTTACAAAACAGACGGAAAATCTCAATTGGTTCATACGTTGAACGGTTCTGCGATGGCTTTGCCAAGAATAATGGCGGCTTTGCTTGAGAACAATCAGACCGAAGAAGGGATCAGGCTTCCAAAGAAGATCGCTGAATATGCGAGATTTGATGTGATCAATTAAGAAGAGACTATTCAATTAAATAACAAAACCACTGTCTAAAGCAGTGGTTTTGTTTTTAATATTTATTACAAATTTTCCAATTACTTGCAATAGCCGAATTATTCCTTAATAAATTTAGTTGAAGTTGAGCTTCCGGTTTTATCAATCGTCTGCAAAATGTAATTTCCTTTTGCTAAGCTTGATACATTAACCTGTGGATTTTTAAGTGAATTTTTTTGAGAATAAACTTTTTGTCCGACTAAATTAAAAATATTTAATTCCACAATATCGTTAGCCGATTTTACAAAAAGCTGATCTTTTACAGGATTAGGATAAACCGTTGTGCTGCCATCTATTTCAACTGACTTTACTCCTAACACACTTCCTGCGTTGATTTTTACATAAGAAAAGTTTCCTTGTAATACACTGCCTGTGCTGGCCCAGCAAGCGGTAAAAAGAGTGCCATATCCCGATGTACTTGTTCCAACAGCATCAATAGAAGTTGTAGTCCCGTTGCTTCCGGTATGGCGCACCTCTATTACAAGGTTGGTACCTGTGTATAAATAAGGCGTGTTAAAGTTTATATTAAAAGTGAAATTTCCATTGTTGGAAACCGAACCTGCTGGTACTAAAAGGCTTCCAGCGCGTACCTGTGTTTGTGTTCCTACTACGTTTGCCGAAAAGTTAAGCTGTCTGTTGACAGGATCCACACCATTACTCAAATAAATCTGATAGTCAGGAAATGTAGTGTCAGCAATTGGCCATGCTGCGGTAGCTGAAGTTGGAAGTCTGAATGATATCGACGTTATATACTGTCCGGATAAAGCAGTTAGTTGAGAATCATCAATAATCATCTGGTAAGTTCTGGTAGAATTAGCAAATGGTCCTGTAAATGCTCCCGCTATGGCTAAATTAGGAACCGTAACTGTAGTTTGAGATTTCATGGATGAAAACATCAGGATCATACTTAATGTAAGTGCATGAAAAGCAATTTTTCGAGAAGGATACAATGGTAATTGATATCCGGATTTTCGAAAATCAGAAATAGATAGTTTTGTTAACATATTATAAGTTTTTATTATAGGATAAAGGTATGAAAATGATTTTATAATAAAATGCTATTTAAAGAGATTATTTTATAGCATTTTTGTTTTTATTAGTAAATTTTTAATAGAAATATTTCGTATGAATTATATTATTCCCTTTTTCTTCTGTCGGGAAAGTTTCTTACGAGGTTACGACAAGGTTTCCCGCTTTCCGGAAAGTTTGTCGCAAGGGTGCAACAGCCTTTCCCGGTTACCGGAAAACTCGCTGCAGGGTGCAGGAAGGTTTCTGGCTTCCCGGAAAGTTTACCGTAGGGTGCAGGAAGCTTTCCGGAAACATTTGCTTTAGCTTTAATGATAATGCATAATGCGATTGTTAATGATAAACTGAAAACCCTTCGAATAATTGTTCGAAGGGTTTGTATGATTTTAAATTTAACTTAAAATTTAATGGCAGTTTGTATTGCTGTGGCTGTGTGTGCTGTGATCTCCCGGCAAATGACAGTCGCCCCGATTTTCTTTAGAAATTGTCATCGCTTCTGCTCTTGGGGAAATGTAGGGTATTCCCAATTCCAGGCCTCTTACGATAAACAGGCCGCCTAAAATAATCATCACTAAAGGAATCACTTTTAAAACTTTCACCCTAAAGGCCTGGCTCATAAGATTGCCAACCAAAACTACTGCAAACATGAAGGGTAGCGTTCCCAAACCGAACAGCGCCATATATAAAGCTCCCTGCCATATTCCACCGCTGGCAAGGCTTGCCGTTAAAGCCATATATACCATGCCACAGGGTAAAAACCCGTTCAGCAGGCCGGTAGTGAATCGTGAGCGGTAATCTGCCTTCTGAAGCAACCTTCCCAAATTTGATTTAACCTTAAATAAAAATCGTGAAAAGAACGGTACTTTCGAAGCGAAATCTTTACCTCCGAAAGAAAATATAGCCATAATAATCAGAAGTATTCCCACCGCAATCGTAAGGTATTTCTGAATTCCTGCCATCTCAAAGCCTTCACCAATAATTCCCAGGATAGCTCCTAAAATAGAGTAGGTGAAAATTCTTCCGAACTGGTAAGTAAGATTCTGCAGGTAATAATTGGTCGCCTGTTTTTTGGTCAGTCCCATCGACAGGGCAATTGGTCCGCACATTCCGACACAGTGAAAGCCGGAAGCAAACCCCAACCCGATGGCCGATATTATCAGTGCTATTTCCATATCACATCATAATCCATTCGATAGTCTGTTTTGTCTTTGGTCCAGTTTAATCTTAATGTATAATTTCCCACCTTTAGTACCTGACCGGGAATTAAAAAAGATTTGCTGGCATCAAGCTGTACAGATTTGCGTATATCTAAATTCTGATCGTCGGTTCTGTTTAAAACAAATTTTACCGTTGTATTGGAATTGTCATAATCTTTCGGGAAAGTAATTTTAATCCCGGATTTATCCTGACTGTAAACCGGTTTTTCCTGCAGCTCATCGGCTCTTTTCTTGGCATCGATAACGTCCTGATACTTCAGCTCCTCTTCATAATAATTATCAGTTACCATTTCAGAATTCTTCTGCCCGTTCGGGAAGAGAAACAACATGGATAGAATAAAGATCATGAAAGCTGCTAATGCGATTACAACACCGTGTCCCCAAC
This sequence comes from Chryseobacterium lineare, assembly GCF_977014045.1. Taxonomy (NCBI): domain Bacteria; kingdom Pseudomonadati; phylum Bacteroidota; class Flavobacteriia; order Flavobacteriales; family Weeksellaceae; genus Chryseobacterium; species Chryseobacterium lineare. Next base: position 3,519,341 of record NZ_CDRNIQ010000001.1, read on the forward strand.
TGAATTTTTTCATTTCTCGGAATTATATATGGTTTAAGAAACCTCAATCACACGGGATTTTTCCTGATCGACTGCGGTTTCTGAAAATTAAAATTGTAATTTGAATGGTCCTTCAAAATAAGTCTGATAAGAGTCGACCAGTTTACCTTTCATATCATACACCCCAATGGTGATATTTTGCTTGGAAAGATTCATTTCACTTTCCGGGAAGCTGATATTGATAGTTCCTTTGGAAATCTTATCGCGGTCTACGGTGATCTTGCTGGATGCACTGTAAATTACTTCTCCGTGTTTCGGTTCAATTACTTTTACAGTTACGACTTTCTTTTCATTGGTTTTATTCAGGAAAGTATAATTGTAGGTATTGGTAATTTTTCCATCTCTTACAAAGAATGTACTTCCTGCGGGTTTAATGAACTTAGCTTCCATTTCACCTCTGTTATAAAGAAGATATCCTAGAAAGGCTGTCAAGAGTACAAGAATTAAGGCAAAGCCTTTCATTCTTCCCGTAAATTTGAATTTGGTTTCCTTCTCTATTTCGTTCTCTGTAGCATATCGGATAAGGCCTTTTGGAAGACCGACTTTTTCCATCACTTCATCACAGGCATCAATACATGCGGTGCAGTTGACACACTCAAGCTGCTGGCCATCTCTGATGTCAATTCCTGTAGGGCATACAACCACACACTGATGACAGTCTATACAATCGCCTTTTCCGGCAGCTTTTCTGTCTTCGCCTTTTCTCCATTTCGCTCTGTTTTCACCTCTTTTAAAATCGTAGAAAACATTCACGGTATCTTTATCGATCAGTACGCCCTGTAATCTTCCGTAAGGGCATACCAGCGTACAAACCTGCTCTCTGAACCATGCAAATACAAAGTAAAATGCTGCCGTAAGCAAGATCATTACAATGAAATTTGTAGGATGGGCAAACGGTCCTTCAGAAACGATTTTTAAAACCTCTTCATATCCCACAATATACATGAACATAAAGTGGGTGATAACCAGCGAAATGATAATGTAGATTGTCCATTTAAGGCTTCTTTTCCAGATTTTCTCTGTATTCCATTCCTGACGGTCAAGTTTCATCTGCTTATTTCGGTCTCCTTCAATCGCATATTCTATTTTACGGAAAATCATTTCAAGGAAAATTGTCTGAGGGCATATCCAACCGCAGAAAATTCTACCGAAAGCAATCGTAAATACAATAATGAATATAAGAGACGCAATAGCTCCAAGCGTAAGGATGAAGAAATCCTGAGGATAGAAAGGCTGTCCGAAAATGAAGAACTCTCGATCAATTACATTAAACAAGATAAGAGGGTTGCCATTAATTTTAATAAATGGTACCGAAAAATAAATCAATAATAAAATACAGCTTACAAGATATCTATAGTTGGTGTATTTTCCTCTAGGCTTTCTGGGATATACCCATTTCCTTTTACCGGACTGATCCATCGTGCCTATAGAATCTCTGTAAGTCTCAGGGTCCAGAACCTGTCCCTGTCCGCCACGTGCTTCTATTTCTTCTATGTCTGACATTTGTAATAATATTTAAAAAAGAAAAAACATAATTCGTTACTATTTTTTAATGTAATAACAAATTATGTTTTTTCATATGTTTCTAATTTTTAAATTAAATTATTCTTTTTCCCAATGCGCTTCAGTTCCCTGAGGAGCGGCACCACCCTGAGCAGGTGTCACCGGCGGTAATTCCTGGTTGATATGATACACATACGCTGCAATTTTTTCAATTTCAGCTCCTGATACTTCACCATTCTTACCGAAAGCTCTCATCGCAGGATTGGTAGGCGAACCGTTCCAGTCCATATGGAATACATTTTTGAATAATGTTTTCTCAGGCTGATTGATCCAGAAATTATCTGTAAGGTTCGGCCCGATACCACCACTACCGTCTTCCTTGTGACAAGATGCGCAGTTTGTTTTAAAGAGTTCTTTACCTTCTGCAATATTATCCGCCGAATATTTTGCCGTTTCAATAGTTACAGGAGGCTGTGTTTTCTGATATTCTTCAATACTGGCCAACTGCTCCTTATATTCCTGTTCATATTCATTGATAGGATGTGCAAAATTGGTAAACGAGAATGCTGCTACATATACAATACAAAAAGCAGTCCCAAAGTAGAATAGACCTAACCACCATTTTGGTAATTGATTGTCCAATTCCATGATACCGTCGAAACCATGGTCAATAAGGATATCTTTCTCTTCAGCAGCAGATTGTTTTTTAAATGCGGCATTATATAATCTTGTAAAGTAAGGTACTTTCTTCTCTGCAAGATAGGCTGCTTTCTCTTCAGGAGATAATCTTTTGAATTTATTGTTCTCAATAAGATCTCCGATAGCATTGTGAATGTATGCTAAAATACCAGCAATGATTACAGTTCCCCAGAAATAAGGTGAACCCAGGAACTCATAGCTTTGTACAAACAGATAATAAAAAACTATTAAAAGTCCGATTATGATTAAGATGTTTATAAAAACCGGTGTTCTTTGTTTCATAATAAATAGATTAATTTTTTAAATTAAAATCATCATCCTGATCGTCACTCAGAGGAGCTTCTTCTTCTTCTTTATAATATTTTTTAGGCTTGCTAAAAACATAGATTACCAGAGCTACGAAGAACAGCATAAAGAAAATCAGAGCCAGAGTCTGGTAAAAACCAGCGTTATCGGTATTGGATAATATGTCTTTAAAGTTCTGAGGTATCATGATGGGAACGTTTTAATGTTAGTTATTACTTGCTGTTTTAATTTCAGTTGTTTTGATATCCGTTCCTAACCTCTGAAGGTACGAGATAAGAGCTACAATCTCTTTTTTCTCCAATTCTCCTTTAGGTCTTTTTGCGTAAGCGTCTTTAAGATCGGCTGCTTCTGAGAATATATCTCTTACAATTTTAGAAGCCTGGTTGTCTGCCCATGAATTGGCAGAATCAATTTCTGACTTAGTGTAAGGTACTTCAAATGCACTCTTCATCAGCTTCATTTTATCAACCATTTTAGATCTGTCTAAGTTGGTGGCGATCAGCCAAGGATAACGAGGCATGATAGAACCTGCAGAGGTAGATCTTGGGTTGTACATATGTTTGTAGTGCCAAGAACTTGGGTTTTTACCACCTTCTCTGTGCAAATCCGGCCCTGTTCTTTTTGATCCCCAAAGGAACGGTCTGTCATATACGAATTCTCCGGCTTTGGAATACTGTCCGTTTTTACCGTTGAACCTTACAATCTCATCTCTGAATGGTCTTACCATCTGTGAGTGACATGCATTACATCCTTCTCTGATATAAATATCCCTACCTTCCAGTTCCAGCGGAGAATAAGGTTTTACTGCTGAGATAGTTGGTACACTTTTCTTAAGGGATAATGTAGGAATAATTTCCACCATACTACCGATTGAGATCGTCAACAAGGATAGAATACCCATCAATACAGGAGTTCTTTCCAGCCAAAGGTGAGTTCCTTCTCCTTCTTTACGTTTTGCATTAATGTTTGCCAAAGCCGGAGCTTCTGCAGGAACATCTTTCTGGAATGATCCTTTTCTTACTGTAGCAATAAGGTTTACCACCATTAAAAGAGCTCCTGAAAGGTATAATAATCCTCCGAAGAATCTCATTTTAAAGTAAGGGATAATTGCCGTTACCGTATCCAGCCAGTTTTTCCAAACCAAGGTTCCGTCCGGGTTGAACTGTTTCCACATTAATCCTTGTGTGAAACCTGAAATATACATTGGAACTGCATAGAAAATAATTCCTAATGTCCCCAACCAGAAATGCCAGTTAGCAAGCTTCGTTGAGTATAATTTCGTTCTCCACATGATCGGGATCAGATAGTAAATAACACCGAATGCCATGAAACCATTCCATCCCAAAGCTCCTAAGTGTACGTGACCGATTACCCAGTCTGTAAAGTGACCGATTTTGTTAATATTTTTAGTTGCCAAAAGTGGCCCTTCAAATGTTGCCATACCATAACAAGTAACGGCTACAACGAAGAATTTTAATATCGGATTTTCTCTTACTTTATCCCAAGCCCCTCTTAGTGTCAAAAGACCATTCAACATACCTCCCCAAGATGGTGCGATAAGCATGATAGAGAAACCTGTTCCTACTGCCTGTGCCCAAGCAGGTAAAGCAGTATATTGAAGGTGGTGAGGACCAGCCCAGATATAAACGAAAATTAATGACCAGAAGTGAATAATAGACAGTTTATAAGAGAAAACCGGTCTGTCAGCAGCTTTTGGTAAGAAATAATACATCAATCCTAAAACCGGAGTTGTCAGTACGAATGCAACCGCATTGTGACCGTACCACCACTGAACGATAGCGTCTTTTACTCCCGCGTACGCTGAATAAGATTTCCAGCCTGTGAAAGATAAAGGAACCTCAAGGTTATTGAAAATATGAAGCATTGCTACAGCAATCCAGGTTCCGATGTAAAACCAGATCGCTACATATAAATGTCTTACTCTTCTTTTAGCAATGGTTAGGAACATATTTGCCCCGAAGATTACCCATGAAATGGTAATTAAAATATCAATTGGCCATTCGTGTTCTGCGTATTCTTTAGAAGTGTTAATTCCCATAAAGAATGTAACATAAGTCACTAAGATCATGATCTGCCATGTCCAGAAATGGATCCATGACAAGGTGTCACTGTACATTCTCGTTTTCAACAGTCGTTGTAGAGAGTAATATACTCCTACATATACGACATTCATTACGAATGCAAAAATAACGGTGCTTGTGTGCAGCATCCTGATTCTTCCGAATCCAAATGCACCATGTGTGTTTATCAAGCCCTGTATACCACCACCTAAACTATTAATGGTTGTATCATCCGTTCCGAAAAAGAATTCCGGAAGCTCAGGGTAGAAAAGCATTAATGCAGCTGTAAGCCCAAACAAGAACCCTATGATCCCGAAAACTACGGTCGCATAAAGGAATGCCCGGACAATACTGTTGTCATAACTAAACTTTTGTGTTTCCATATCAACTATTCACTTTTTTCTTCAATTTTTTTACTTTCTCCTTTTTCATCGTCTTCTTTGTTGCCAGGTTCTTCTTTTTCCCTGATTTCATCAGAGTCAAAAAGAATTCTTACAGCCGGAGATTCGTCATCTTCAAACTGTCCTTTTCTGGCGTACACTATAAACACGACCAGGAAAACGGCAGCCAAAGAAACGCTGCACAGGATCATTAAATATAGAATATCCATTAGACAACAAAATTAACCTATTTTCGGGGTTCAAATTTAGTGAAAAATAATGACATTCGTCACGAAATACGGCGTTCCGCTAATTTAAAATCAGTCTAAATAAGGGCGTTTACGCGTGATTTTTGAAATATTTTCTTCCCAGGATCCAGGTCGAAAGTGTTGTGAATGAAACAACCGTGATAGAACTTGCCGGCATGATCAAAGCTGCGAAAAGGGGGTGCATGTGTCCTGTAACTGCGTAACTTAAACCTACAACATTGTAAAGAAAACTGATTATAAATGTCATTTTCACAATCGTCATGGAGCCTTTGCATACATTCAGGTATTTGTCAAGGTGTACCACTTTTTCGCCATTCATGATGACGTCAGAAGAAGGGGTGAAGCTGTTGGTGTCGTCCGCAATTGCTATACCTACGTTACTTTGCTTCAAAGCTCCGGCGTCATTTAATCCGTCTCCTAACATTGCTACTTTAAAGTTTTGATCCTGAAGGTTTTTGATATAATTCAGTTTGTCTTCCGGATTTTGGTTAAATGCCATGCCTTTGTATGCGGGAATTAGTTCCTTAAGCTGATTTTCTTCTGAAGAATTGTCACCACTTAATATGAAAACGTTGTAGTCGGTAAGCTTTTTAAACAAATTTTTAAGATTTTCGCGGTATTCATTTTTAAAAATAAATTTCCCTAAAAACTCATTGTTTTTGCTGATATAGACTGCAGTCTCAAGATTTTTGGATTCCTGATTGTTATATTTTGCAGAACCGATTTTATAGATATTTCCTCTTACGCTTGCCTCGTAACCTTTTCCGGAAATTTCCTGGAATTTTTCAACAGGATAGTAATCGTCATTTAATTCGATAAAATCGTAGAGGGATTTTGAAAGCGGGTGATTAGAGTTCTTTAATAAAGCTTTAATATTCAGTAAATCAAACTCTTTGATCTCTGATCCCTCGTATTTGATATTCGATTTTTTTCTGTGAGTAATCGTTCCTGTCTTATCGAAAACAATAGTGTCCAGTTTGGCAATTTTTTCTATGGTTAAAGTATCTTTTACGTAGAATTTATTTCGTCCTAAAATCCTCATAATGTGACCGAAAGTGAAAGGTGCCGACAGTGCAAGCGCGCATGGACAAGCAATGATTAAGATAGCGGAAATGACCTGAAACATTTTATCTAAATCAATAAAATACCAGTAAATTCCTGAAATCAGAGCAATGCCTAAAATAATGAATGTGAAATATTTACTGACGTTGTTCGTTAAGGTGTCGAGTCCTGTCTCGTGTTTTTTAAAGGCTTCTTTATTCCAAAGCTGGGTTAAATAACTTTGGTCAACGTTCTTAATAACTTCCAGTTCAAGAGAAGATCCGATCTGTTTTCCGCCTGCAAAGATCTTATCACCGGGCTGTTTGCTGATTGTGGCGCTTTCACCGGTAATAAAGCTGTTGTCTATATTTCCTTCACCATTAATCAGAATGGCATCAACCGGAATGATTTCCTGGTTTCTCACTAAAATACGGTCACCTATTTTAATTTCCGAAAGGAGAATATTATCCTGTTTTCCTTCAAAATCAACCTTTGTAACCGCAATAGGATAAAAAGACTTGTAATCCCTGTCGTACGACAGGGCATTATAGGTTCTCTTCTGGAAAATTTTACCTAAAAGCATAAAGAACAGAAGTCCGCATAATGTATCGAAATAGCCGGGTCCGTAATCTGTAGCAACCTCATAAAGGCTGCGTCCGAAAAGGACAATGATCCCTAAAACGATAGGAACGTCAATATTTACGATCTTATTTTTTAAACCATACCACGCTGATTTGTAATAATCCGAAGCCGAATAAACGACAACAGGAATAGCGAGCAGACACATCAAAGCCCGGAAGAGTCCTTTGTAATGTTCCATCCAGTAATCTTCGCCGCCGATATATTCTGGGAAAGCCAGGAACATTCCGTTTCCGAAAGCAAAAGCTGCGATCGCAAATTTCACCAATAAAGACTTGTCTAGATGTTCAACGTTTTTATCTGCTGTCTCAAGACTGATCACGGGTTTGTAGCCTAAATTGGTAAGAAAATTGGCTAATTCACTTAATTTTAAATCATTATGATTGAATGAGATCTGTAAAGTCTTTCTGGTAAAATTAACTTGGGAATAATTAATATTTTTGTTTAAAGTATGTAAACTTTCCAATAACCAAATGCATGAAGAGCAATGGATTACTGGAATTTTGAAAGTTACCAGGCTGGTGTTTCCTTCGGAGAAGTCTGTTACTTTCTCAAAAATTTCGGGAGTATCAAGATAATCAAATTGTGATAAGCTTTCGTCCGGACGGATTCCGGCCCGCTTGTTTAGTTCGTAAAAGTTACTTAAATTATTGGTGTTCAGTATTTCATAGACCGATTTGCATCCGTTGCAACAGAAAGTCTTCTCATCAAATAAAATTCTTTCTTTTTCGATACCTTGACCACAATGAAAACAGTTTTCGCTCACCTCCATAAATTATTGAACTACAAAATTATAACAATTTTTTTTGTTTATCGAGTTAAAAAGTTCTATTTTTGTGATAAATGTCATATAAAATGTCGCAGGAACAACAGATTGCAATCGAAGACAGGTTCGCCAGAGTTTTTAATGATAAATCATTTAAGGAAAGACTTTCCAGTTCTGATTTTGAAAAATACATCAATGCTAAAAAGAAACTGAGCTTCCAGAAGCATGATACGATTTTTGAAGACGGCGAAAGTCCAAAAGGAGTATTCGTTCTTGAAAAAGGGGCTGCAAAGCTTTCAAAATCCGGGGCGTTTGGGAAAGACCAGATCTTAAGATTTATCAAAGAAGGTGATATCATCGGTTACCGTTCTTTACTTTGCGGAGAAAATTTCCAGGCAAAGGCTGAAGCCATGACTGACATCGAGGCGACTTTTCTGCCGGCGGATGTATTCATGTATCTTCTTGAAGTAGATCCTCAATTATCTTTTGTAATGCTTCAGAAAATTTCTTATGAATTGGGAGAATCTTCCAATACCATTACTTTCCTTGCGCAGAAAACAGTAAGAGAAAGACTCGCGGAAATCCTGTTGCTTTTGGAACAGAAATTAGGGGTCGATCCGGAAGGGTTCATCAAAATCTCTTTAACGAGAGAAGAGATTGCCAACATCATCGGGACGGCAACGGAAAGCGCTATCCGTCTCATTTCCGAATTTAAGGGAGATAATCTCATTGAAGTAGACGGAAGAAATATCAAAATTCTCAACCACGACAAATTAATGAAACTAGGTCACGTAGTTTTATAAAATCATACAAACTTCAAGTCGGCCCAGCGCCGACTTTTTAACGTTTAAAATAGATACAATTATGTCTGTTCATTCTGAAATTAAGAAAGTTACCACTGAAACCTTGCGCAAAATGAAATTTGACAAGGAAAAAATAACGATGCTTACGGCATATGATTATACCACTGCGAAAATGGTGGATGCAGGAGGAATTGATGCGGTTTTGATCGGTGATTCTGCAGCTAATGTAATGGCGGGTTTTGAAACTACTCTGCCTATTACTTTAGACCAGATGATTTACCATTCTCAAAGTGTGGTCAGAGGAACCGACAGAGCTTTGGTCGTAGCCGATTTACCTTTCGGAACGTACCAGAGTAATCCTGAAAAAGCGCTGGAATCGGCAGTAAGGATGATGAAAGAAGGAGGTGCTCATGCCGTGAAAATTGAAGGCGGAAAGGAAATTTCAAAATCTATTAAAAAAATCATCAACGCCGGAATTCCTGTGATGGGGCATTTGGGATTAACACCGCAGTCCATTTACAAATTCGGAACGTATAAAGTACGCGCAAAAGAAGAAGCTGAAGCAGAAAAGCTAATTGCAGATGCACAACTTTTAGAAGAACTGGGCTGTTTTGCTGTTGTTTTAGAGAAAATCCCGGCAGATCTGGCTAAAAAAGTAACGGAATCTATTTCCATCCCAACTATTGGAATCGGAGCTGGCGCGCACTGTGACGGGCAGGTTTTGGTGTACCACGATATGGTAGGAATGAACAAAGGGTTCAGCCCCAAATTTTTAAGAAGATACCTTGATCTTTATACCGAGATCACCGGAGCTGTTGCTCAATATGTAAAAGATGTAAAAGGTCAGGATTTTCCTAACGAAAGCGAAAGTTATTAATATTCTTATACTCATTAATGAAAAATCAACAATCTATTCAGGGAATTTTATCAGTCGTTGCATTGCTTTGTCTTGCAGCAGGGTGGTTCAATTTCTTTTCCGAAGATATCAATCTGCTACTTTCAAGAAAAGTTTTTTATGTGTTGATCGGGATCAGTTTTTTCCTGCAGGCTCCTTTTTTAAATAATAAAAATTTTATGTACGCCATGTACGGTGCTGCTGCATTATGCATTGTGGGGGCATTATTTCCTATAGAATGGAAGATTTCAGGAATAAAAACAATAGGCCTTTTGGCGGGTATTATCCTTTCATTTACAAACAGACCCACTTACCGTCAGTAGATCATGGAGGAGCAGATTGTTTATGAAGATAACCATCTTTTAGTGATTAATAAAAAGGTCGGGCAACTTGTTCAGGGTGATAAAACCGGTGACGAATCGTTACTGGATTCCATTAAAAACTTCATAAAAAAACGGGACAATAAACCGGGGAATGTTTTTCTTGGTTTGGTTCACCGCATCGACAGGCCAACTTCAGGGTTGGTAATTTATGCTAAAACTTCCAAAGCTCTGACCCGTTTGACGCAAATGGTTAAAAACCGTGAAATCACAAAAACATATTGGGCTGTTGTGGCAAAAGAAATGATTCCACATACTCAAAGGCTGATTCATTATTTAAAGAAAAACGAAAAAAATAATAAGGCTATTGTTTTCCCAAAAGCAACTGACGGCGCAAAAGAAGCTATTCTTACGTATAATGTTATTAAAACCTTAGATAATTACCTCTTACTGGAAATAGATCTGGAAACCGGAAGACACCACCAGATCAGGGCTCAGTTATCGAAAGCCGGTGTCCCGATTAAAGGTGATTTGAAATACGGTTCACCTCGTTCAAATCCAGACGGAGGAATCAATCTCCACGCCAGAAAGTTGGAATTTATTCATCCGGTTACCAAAGAAAATATAGAGATTATCGCTCCTGTTCCGCAGAATGATGCGATATGGAGAGCTTGTGAGATTTAAAAACTAATATTTAATGAAACTTAAGTTAATTTTATTTTCAACGCTAGTTCTATTTACAATTACATATTGTTCTGATAACGATAATGAAAATCAATCTGATGAATTACTGCAAACGGTTGTAGTAAGCCCCAATAAAATATCTTGGACATATCCCAGCCTTTATTATCCACCCACATCAGCACCAGACCCCAATTATCATATCGAATATGATTCTCAGGGAAGAGTGAGTAGAAGGGTCGGTGTAAAAATAAATGCGGCTCCTGGTTCTGGGCTAATTTATACATATTCAAACTTGTTTTATACAGATATTACGTACAATGGGAATTTAGTAACTTTAGGAGATTATAGTTTTAATCCTTCTGAAGGAAATATATATTTGAACGAAAGAAAAGTTGAGCTTGATGGTCAGGGCAGAATTTTTAAAAGAATCATTCCTTCACCTTTTGCATATGAATATGAAGAACATCTTACTTACCATTATGATAATAATGGAAAACTGGAAGATATTTTAACTGAGTTTCCTAATCGTCCTTATGATCCTACAGACCCAAGTGATTTCATATTGACATACTTAGAGAAATTTACTTATAATAATGATAACTTAATACTCGCCGAAAAAATATATCAACGAAATTATATTAATTTTCAAACGTTTAAAATAGTGGAGTTTGGTAACTTTGATACAAAGCCCAATCCATTTTCAAAATTAGGAATACTGGATGACTATTTTTACCTTTCCTTATCTAAAAATAATCCTCAGAAGAATGTAATTAAAGAGTTTGATTATAACAATAATATATGGAAAACTACTTACACAGGATCATGGATTAATCAATATGACACCAGTGGAAACTTAAAACTTTCACAATAATTTATAATACTAAAAATATAAGACTGTCTTTAAATAAAACAGTCTTTTTTTTATTTTAAATTAAAATCAATTTTGCCCGTTCCAAAAAAATCTCTACCTTCGTCTCAACTTTAGGGGTGTCTGTTTACAAACAGGCTGAGATTTTACCCTTTGAACCTGATTTCTAGATCATACTAGCGTAGGGAAAAGTGAAATGACTTTGCGGTACATTCTATTGTACCATCATGGACATTCCTAAAGTATATATAAAAATTTAGGAATGGAACTCATAATCAACCACACATTAAGAACATTCGATATACTTCCAGAAACACTGGAAGCATTATTGGCTATGGAAATTCCTCAAAAGCGAAAGGGTATTGCCGTAGCACTCAACAATCGTATTATTCCGCAGTCATTCTGGGCGGAAACATTACTCAACGACAAAGATTCAATCTTAATTATCACGGCCACTCAGGGCGGTTAATTCCACATAAAAACAAATATTGTATGGCTCACAACATCACACGTTCGCCGTTTCCGAACTCAAAAAAAATCTATGTCAAAGGGGAAATTCATCCCATCCGTGTAGCAATGCGCGAAATAGAACTCAGTCCGACGAAACTTTCCAGCGGATCTTTAGAACATAATCCACCGGTCACTGTTTATGACACCTCAGGACCTTACACCGACGAAATTTCAGAAATCAATATTGAAAAAGGACTTCCGAGAATCAGAGAACAATGGATTTTAGACCGGAACGATGTAGAAATTCTTGAGGGAATCACTTCCGAATATGGAAAGTTACGTCTCACGGATTCAAAGCTTGATGAATTGCGCTTTTCTTACAACCACAACCCAAAAGTTGCTAAAGAGGGAAAAGAAGTTACCCAATTATACTACGCAAAACAAGGCATCATCACTCCCGAAATGGAATATATTGCTATCAGGGAAAACCAACGAATCGAGCAGCTGCATTCTGTTTCCAAAGAAATGGCTTTTCAGCATGAAGGAAACAGCTTTGGGGCGAGAACTCCAAAAAATAAAATCACTCCCGAATTTGTAAGAGACGAAATTGCGGCCGGAAGGGCAATCATTCCCAATAACATCAACCATCCGGAAAGTGAGCCGATGATCATTGGAAGAAATTTCTTGGTTAAAATCAATGCTAATATCGGAAACAGCGCAGTTTCATCAAGTATCGAAGAGGAAGTGGAAAAAGCAGTCTGGGCTTGTCGTTGGGGAGCGGATACAATCATGGACTTATCCACCGGAAAAAATATTCATGAAACCAGAGAGTGGATTATCAGAAACAGTCCGGTTCCGATTGGTACGGTTCCTATTTATCAGGCCTTGGAAAAAGTAAAAGGGGTTGCAGAAGATTTAACTTGGGAAATCTTTAAAGATACTTTGATTGAACAGGCAGAGCAGGGTGTTTCCTATTTCACGATTCACGCCGGTGTTTTGTTGCGATATATTCATCTTACCGCAAAAAGGGTGACGGGAATTGTTTCCCGGGGAGGTTCTATCATGGCAAAATGGTGTCTTTTCCATCACAAGGAAAACTTTTTGTACACGCATTTTGAAGAAATCTGCGAGATCATGAAAAAATATGACGTTGCTTTTTCTCTGGGTGACGGTCTTCGTCCGGGTTCGATTGCTGATGCCAATGATGAAGCCCAGTTTGCAGAGCTGGAAACACTGGGTGAGCTGACAAAAATCGCTTGGAAACACAATGTTCAGGTCATGATTGAAGGTCCGGGACACGTTCCGATGCACATGATTAAAGAAAATATGGATAAGCAATTAGAGGAATGCCACGAAGCACCATTTTACACGTTGGGACCTTTGACTACTGACATTGCGCCGGGTTACGACCATATCACTTCGGGAATCGGAGCGGCAATGATCGGATGGTTTGGTTGTGCGATGTTGTGTTATGTGACACCAAAAGAACATTTAGGACTTCCAAACAAAGAAGATGTAAAAGTAGGAGTGATCACTTATAAGCTGGCTGCTCATGCAGCTGATCTGGCGAAAGGGCATCCCGGAGCGCAGTACAGGGATAACGCTTTGAGCAAGGCAAGATTTGAATTCCGTTGGGAAGATCAGTTCAACCTTTCTCTGGATCCTGAAACAGCAAGATCTTACCATGATGAAACACTTCCTGCCGACGGAGCGAAGATCGCGCATTTCTGTTCGATGTGCGGACCGAAATTCTGCTCAATGAAAATCACACAGGAAATCCGTGAATCAGCAGAGAAAGGAATGTTCGACAAATCTCAGGAATTCATTGAAAAAGGAAAGGAAATTTATATATGATTATCGTAATCACTCCTGAAGAATGTGTTCAGAACGAAACTGGTATTATTAATGAATTGTTTCAAGAAGGACTGGATTTACTTCATCTCAGAAAACCGTTTATCAATCGGGAAGAAATGGAAGACTTTATTCAGAAAATAGATCCGCAGTTTCATCATCAGTTGGTTCTGCACAGTCACTATAATCTGGCGAAAGAGTTTAATATTTCAAGATTTCATTTCAGGGAAGCGGACAGACAGAATGGATTGGCTGAAAATTTTATAGATAAACTCATTTCAACTTCGGTTCATGACATCGAAACTTTTAATGAATTAAATGAAGAATGGAATTATGCCTTTATCAGTCCTGTTTTTCCGAGTATTTCTAAAAAAAGGTATGGAGAAGATTCAACTGTTTTGAATGATATTAAAAACCGAAATAATCCGAGAGTAAAGCTTGTTGCACTGGGAGGAATTAATGAAAATAATATTCATGAAGTTTTCAAAAGTAAAGCAGAAGGAGCGGCTTTATTAGGTGCCATCTGGGAAAGTAATGAACCTTTACATATTTTCAAAAAATGCAGACAGAACGTCCTTTCGTTATGAGTGTCGCGGGCTATGACCCAAGCGGGGGAGCAGGCTTGCTGGCAGATATTAAAACATTCGAACAGTTGAAAGTTCAGGGATTGGGAGTTTGTACAGCAATGACAATACAGACAGGATCTCAATGCATTAGTCTTGAATGGCAACCTTTGGAAACAATTCTTTCATCAATTGATATTTTGATGAAAAACTACCCAGTTAAAGTGGTAAAGATCGGCGTGGTAAAAGATGCTGAGTTTTTAAACGAAATAATTTCAACTATTAAAGCCAATCATCAGGAGACAAAAATTATCTGGGATCCGGTTTTAAAAAGTACGTCAGAGTTTTCTTTTTTTGATCTGAATACCATTCCACAATTAAAAAATATGATACAGCAAATTGATTTACTCACACCAAATTATCATGAATATAAAGTTTTGCAGGAAAATAATGTTTTTCAAGTTGGGGATGGTTCATGTTCAGTTTTAATTAAGGGAGGTCACCGGAAAAATCAGTTAGGAACAGATGTTTTAATAGATAATGGAAAAGAAATCGCTATTGAACCCAATGATACAAGTTCTGATTTTTATCCAAAACATGGTTCAGGTTGCGTCCTCTCTTCAGCCATCGCAGGTCATTTAGCAAAAGGAGAAAATATGGAACAGGCTTGCAGGAAAGGAAAATTATACATTGAAAAGTTTTTAACAAGCAATCCCACTTTATTAGGATTTCATTCTTAAAATCTTAGCGCTCTTCGTGTTAAATCAAAATAAGAAAATGGAAAAATTACAATACATCTCTCAAGGCTTCACCATAGAAGATCAGGAACTCAATATCCGGAAAGCACTTGATAACGGCATACAATGGATACAGGTTCGTTGGAAAAATGCTCCTGAAAACGAATTTATAAGGCTTTGCGAAACTTCAAAAGAACTTTGCTTAAAATATCGGGCGGTCTGTATTATTAACGATCATATTCAGATCGCAAAAGACATCGATGCAGACGGAGTTCATGTCGGTTTACAGGATATGTCGGTAGAAGCGGCAAGATTTATTTTGGGTGAACAAAAAATTATTGGAGGCACGGCCAATACATTTCAGGATGTGCTTCAGAGAATGGCAGAATCCTGCGATTATATTGGGCTGGGACCTTTACGGTTTACGCAGACCAAAGAAAAGTTGAGTCCTGTTTTAGGTTTCGGAGGCTATCAGAAAATCATACAGAAATTAGAAGAAAAAGCATTGGAAATCCCTAAGATATTTGCTATCGGAGGTGTTGTTCTGAACGATATAAAATTATTACAGCAGATCGGAATTTATGGTGTGGCGGTTTCAGGGCAAATTACGGAGCAACCGTCCATAATCAGTCAATTTAAAACAGCATTACAATGAAAAATCAACAATTAACAATAGCAGACCGAACCTTCGAATCAAGATTGTTTTTAGGTACCGGAAAGTTCGGAAACCTTTTACAAATGACAAATTCCATCATTGCTTCGGGAAGTGAAATGGTAACCATGGCATTGAAAAGGATCGACGCACAATCTTCTGAAGATGATTTATTAAATGCCCTGAGGCCGGCAAACGTTCATCTTTTACCTAATACTTCGGGAGCGAGAACGGCAAAGGAGGCCGTATTGGCAGCACAATTGGCAAGGGAAGCCCTGGAAAGCAACTGGGTCAAGCTGGAAATTCATCCCGATCCGAAATATCTTCTCCCTGATCCGATTGAAACCTTATACGCGACCGAAGAATTAGCCAAATTAGGGTTTGTCGTAATGCCATATATTCATGCTGATCCGGTATTGTGCAAACGTCTCGAAGATGCAGGAACGGCTGTAGTGATGCCATTAGGTGCACCAATCGGAACCAATAAAGGATTGAGAACCCTTGACTTTTTAGAAATCATCATCAGCCAGACGAATGTTCCTGTGGTGGTAGATGCCGGAATTGGCGCACCTTCCGATGCAGCAAAAGCCCTAGAGATGGGAGCAGACGCGGTATTGGTGAATACTGCCATCGCCGTAGCTCATGATCCTGTACGAATGGCACAGGCTTTTAAAGAAGGAGTAATCGCCGGACGAAGAGCATTTGAAGCAGGTCTCGGCGCTATTGTTCAGCACGCAGAAGCATCAAGTCCGCTGACCTCTTTTTTGTTTGACTAACTGAATAAGCAAGAGCAGAGCCCTAAAAGGGCAACCCAATACAAAAATAGGATGAAATCCTATCGTGAATAGAACATTTAATAATGATTAGCTTATATCAATTTCAGGAAGGATTGTAAAAAATCCCGTAGTAGAATTTAAGAGCCCTGAAAGGGCGACCCAATACAAGAATAGGATGAAATCCTATTTTTGAGACGACCTAACAAAGGATAGGATGAAATCCTATTTAAAGAATAACATTTACACATAAATTGGATTAAACGGGATGAAGAGTTTTGAAAACCTTTTTGCACAATATCAATGGGATGAAATAAAAGAAAGACTCGGGAAAGTAACCTTGTCCGATGTTGAAAGAAGCCTCCAGAAAAAGAACAGAACGATAGAAGACTTTCTGAATTTTCTTTCGCCAGTAGCTGCTCAAAAGTTAGAAGTAATGGCAAAAATGGCACAGCAGCTTACCCAGAAACGATTCGGAAAAACAATTCAGCTGTATGCTCCGTTGTATCTCAGTAATGAATGCCAGAATATCTGTACATATTGTGGATTTAGTTTAGATAATTCCATTAAAAGAAAAACATTGACCGACACAGAATTAATGACCGAAGCATCAGTGTTAAAAGCAATGGGGGTAAATCATGTTTTGCTGGTAAGTGGAGAAGCGAATAAAACCGTGGGAATTGATTATTTTTTGAATGCTGTTCAGTTACTGAAGCCTCATTTTGCCAATATTTCCATTGAGGTTCAGCCTTTATCTGAAGAAGAATACCGACAATTACATCATGCGGGGGTGAATGCCGTTTTAGTATATCAGGAAACCTACCATCAGGAAGTGTATAAAGAATACCATCCAAAAGGAAAAAAATCCAACTTCGGTTTTCGGCTGGAAACGCCTGACAGAATCGGTAAAGCGGGAATTCATAAGATCGGACTCGGTGTTTTACTGGGACTTGAAGACTGGAGGGTTGACAGCTTTTTCAACGCGCTTCATATCGATTGTCTTCAAAAACAATATTGGAAAAGCAGGTTTTCCGTTTCATTTCCCAGGCTGCGTCCGGCTGAAGGAATCATAGAGCCGAATTTCATCATGGAAGACAAAGATTTGTTGCAATTAATCTGTGCTTACCGAATCTGGAATGAAGATCTTGAACTTTCCATTTCAACAAGAGAAAATGAAAAGTTCAGGAACAACATCATTTCCTTGGGAGCAACAGCAATGAGTGCTGCTTCAAAAACCAATCCCGGTGGATATGCCGTAGATAGAGAATCCCTGGAACAGTTTGAAACCAGTGACGAAAGAAGTATGGATGAAATCAAAAACATCATTAAAAAAGCCGGATACGATCCCGTCATGAAAGATTGGGATAATATTTATAGTGGCATTTAAAAATTAAAAATAATTTCAACCATTAAGATTTTATTAAGGAAAAGCTGTTTAAACTTTTTATATAACCACAAAAGTGACAAAAGATGAGCTCAATTTTATCTAAAGTTGATGACTATAAATGAAAAAAGGGTACAATAGTTTTAAAAATCTTCGATTTTTATTCTTTTGAGAACTTTGATTTTTCTAATCATTGCGTTAAGATTATCTTTTGTGACTTTTGCGGTTAATTCTGGAATTAGTTTAAACAAGTTTGGAGTTAAGTTTTATTAAGAAAATACTTTTTAGCATTCAACTTATTTTATTCGTTGGCGAATGCTTAATTTTTTCTTAACTCCTTAATAAAAACTTAATGTTTCAATAAAAAACTCATGAAAAAAGAAGACCCCTTCGCACGCTACAGCCGGCAGATCTTTATTGAAGAAATCGGATTGGAAGGTCAGCGGAAAATCATCAATGCCAAAGTACTCGTTATCGGAGCAGGAGGATTGGGCAGTCCTGTAATCCAATATTTAGCTGCGGCTGGCGTGGGAACTTTAGGGATTGCAGACTTTGATGAGGTTGAACTTCACAATCTGAACCGCCAGACCATACATACTAAAAGTTCCGTAGGACAATCGAAAGTGAAAAGTGCGGAACGGTTTATTAATGAACTGAACCACCAGGTGAAATGTATAGGGATAAAAAAAAAATAGATCCTTCAAATGCAGAAGAAATCATTTCCGGGTTTGATATTATCGTCGACGGTTCAGACAACTTTACCACAAGATATCTGGTCAATGATACCTGTGTACGATTACAAAAGCCGCTTGTGTACGGAAGTATTTTGGGTTTTGAGGGGCAGATCGCTATCTTCAATTATAAGGGCAGCAGAAATTTAAGAGATATCTTCCCGGAGCCACCGTCTGAAAATCATATTCCCGATTGTGACAGCCTGGGAGTTTTAGGGCCTTTGCCCGGAATGGTGGGAAGTATGATGGCTGATCTGGTTTTGAAAATAGTGACGGGTTTGCCTTTGCCGCTAAATAAAATTATATTAATTGATACTTTTAAATGGCAGTTTCATGGCATTGATTTTTAGATGATTAGATTGTATTCATTGTGATGTAATGTATTTCTGAATTCTATTTACAAGTTTATCAATTGGAAATAACAATAATTTGTTTAAATTTGTACCGAAAATAGCCTGACACAGGCAATTTTTTAACATAAATGATAAATGAAACACGCATGATGAAAAAATTTCGTCTTTATACTTTTTTGCACCTCTATGAAAGGTCGCTAAACTTGCATATAATAATCCTGCAAAACTCAATATATTTTCAGAAATACTTTTTGGATCATTCCATTTTCAAAATGTTTTTTCCGTGTTCATCAAGCGTTAGAAATAATTTCAGAGCTTCGGATATCATGTCAGATTACTTCAGCCGTCCTCCGCCATGATATTAACCGTTAATTCAGTTCTTTAAAGAATCGGATACATCGATTTAATAGGTTAAACAAGCTTATTTTTAGGTTTAAAGTTACTCATGATGAGTTAATCATAAACATTATGTAAATACAAACAATGAAAAAAATTATTACAATTGCTGTTTCATTATACAGCTTATCACTTTTTAGTCAAGTTGGGATTAATACCACTCAGCCAAAAGCGACTCTTGATGTAACCGCCAAGACCACCGATGGCAGCAGACCAGAAGGGTTTATTGCGCCTCGCCTTACCGGAGATCAAATTAAGGCAGGAGATGACCAATACGAAACTGCGCAGACAGGAACCATTGCATATGCTACTTCAGCTGCTACGATGCCTAGGACCACTAAAACGGCAGGTATCACGGCACCCGGATACTATTATTTTGACGGTGCCGTATGGAAGAGCTTAAGTATGGTAGGTACCACAGCTTCTGTAGTGTCAGACTGTAATACAAATGGTTTTACGGGTAACTATACCAATGGAACGGCTATGACGGCGTCAAACAAATTTTCTGTCACCGTTACCAACAACTCATTCACTACGGCAACTATTGCATTTCAAGCCTCTGATTTGGTACTAAGTGGTGTTTCAGGTATTACAGTTGCTTCCGCAGCCCCTACAAGCGCTACTTTAATTTCAGGTCAGTCTCAGTTGGTTGAATATACCCTTAGCGGTACACCAACCTCTTCCGGGACTTTATCGGGAACCTGGACAAAATTAGTGTTAAACTGTACAAAAACAGTTGCAGTAATTGAACCGCCTATTACCTCGCTTGATTGTGCAGGGGCAACTAAAAACGGAAATTTAACAGGAGGTCTTGCAGCAAACGGTGTATCTGCAGTAATCAGCTATGGCGGAGGCAATGGTTCTGCATACAGTGATCAGACAATTTCATCCACGGGTGTTACCGGATTAACGGCTACCTTGGTGGGCGGTAATTTTACGCCAGGAGGCTCTTTAACCTATAATATTACAGGAACTCCATCTGGCGGAGGGACAGCGGTTTTCCCCATCAGTATAGGAGGAAAGAGCTGTACGCTTAACTTCACAGTAAACAACACGCCTGCTGTTACCTGTGGCAGTACGACACAATCTCCTGCAGGCACATTAATAAACAATACTGCTTATACCGGTTCCTATACGATGTCCTATACCGGTGCACCGGTGGGCGTAAGCTATCCTGCACAGACATTTACTGTAAATGGGCTTACATTACAAAGGAGTGCTGGTACATTCACCTCTACAAGTGGTACAGTCACATATACCCTTAGTGGTACATACACTGGTGTAAGTAACCAGATTGTTACTTTTAATCCGTCATTAGTTGCAGGCTCTACGTGTACTGTTGTATATGGTGATGCCATACGAGGCGCCCTTGAAGCAGCAGCATCAGCCGGAGGAACAGCATGCGAAAGCTGTGCTGCTTATGATACAGCATCGGTAAACGATTGGGTAAAAGTCAATGCGGCAGAATATGCTGCGGTTTACAATACGGCCAATATTCCCGGAGCTACTTTAGTTGGTCAGGCGAATGCACAAATGAATACATCATCATTAATTAATCAGGGAAGTAATTACACTTTTGCAAGCAATGACAATGATGCACGGGTACCTGCAAATAGTTATATGATCGGTTTTTCTGTGGTTATAGGTTCGAACCAAAATGGCAATAATAATAACGTAAAAGTATCAGCTTCACAAACAACAGGTTTTACCCAAATGGGGAATAAATTCACAATACAAGGCAGTGGTAGAGTGTATTTCGTTTGTAAGCGACCAACTACAACCACACCTAACACTTCGGGGAATGGTTATTTTGGCTCCTATTTGTCAGTTGGAGTATATAGTACTTTGGTAGGTTCTAATACTTATTATTTTAACTATCATTCTGGCGGGGATGAGAGCTCAGTTCCTTTCAGACAGAATAGCTATGGAGGTAATTATGGGGTTATACTTCAGCAAGGTATAGCAACAACCACAAAATCCTGGTAATCTTCTTTTCTTGGTTTTTACCATAGAATGCACCAACAATCCACAACAATTAAATAATGATCCTAATCCTAACAGGTTTTCAAAACCTGTTAGGATTTAATAACAACTATTTAAAAGTCAATAATAATGGCAAAAATTCTTCACAAAATCAAAGCGTATCTCTATGATAACGTTTTAACCAAAGACAATCCTAATGATTTCACGGCAAGAACCATCAGTGAGCGAAGCCTTAATGTAAAGCAGGTCTGCCAGTCAGCCGTGAGCCGCGGCGGTGCAGATATCTCTGCCTCTTCGATGGAACATGCAACAGAGCTATTTCTTAATGAAATGGCGTATCAACTGTGCGATGGGTATTCCATCAATACCGGTTACTTTACTGCCAATATCACCATCCGAGGAGTCTTCGACAGTCCTTCGGAGACTTTTAATAAAGATAAGCACAGTATTATCTTCCGGTTCAATCAGGGAGAGAAACTGAGAGCGGAGATTCCCAATATTGAAGTTGAAATTCTGGGTGTGGCAGAATCTTCTGCCGCAATTTTACAGGTAACGGATGTGAAGAGCGGTTCGGTCAATGATCTCCTGACTCCTGGCAGAAATCTTAAGATTGCCGGAAGCAAGATCAAAGTAGCGGGGAACGATCCTTTTATCGGGGTGTTCTTTGTCAATACCGCCTCTAATGTCAGAACAATGGTAGAGGAAAGCGATATGGTGACCAATAATCCTTCGGAGCTTATTGTCGTGATTCCCGCATTACTGGCAGGCACGTATCAGCTGGAAGTGGTGACGCAATATGCAGGCAGTATGACGCTCAAAGAGCCTCGCACCGCCGTTTTTGACCGTGAACTCACCGTCCAGTAAAATATGAGGATTGCAACGGTGCTTGCAAGGGGTATGCAAGGGTGCTAACAAGGCTCTTACACCGAGGCTTGCAAGGTGCTTGCACCGTACCATGCAATCGGATTGCAAAAAAGAAGAAGCTCTTTTCCGGCCGGCAAAAGAGCAGTTCATTATAAAGTCCGGCTAGTATCATTTTTTTGTGTGCGCTCCGGTTCGGGTAATAAAAACGATGGTTTGATATTCTCATCGTTTGAAAATCCCGGCCGGATTTTTTTTGTGAGAGAGTTTTTGGAGTTTGAAGGTTTTAGGGTTTTAGAGTGTGAGAATTTTAGGGTTGGAGAGTTTCAGGGTCTGAGAGTGGAGAGTCTTGGCGCCTGTCACTGAAGCGATGCACTTCTGTCACCCTGAGCTCGTCGAAGGGCCAGTACAATAGTCACATCCTAATAACTAAGGCTTACCGTATATAACACTGTTTTTGAACACTAAGCGCACCAAGGTTTTTTGAAAGTATAGCGCATATTTAAGTTTCACAAAGCCGTTCCACTTAGAAGAGAGCACCAAGCCATCTATTTTTGTGGGAGAGTCAGAGTGTTTTAGAGTTGTAGGGCGTGAGAGTTGTGGTGGTTCTAGAATACTTCCTACACAACGACCTCCATTCTATACATTCCCATTGTCATCCCGTAGGGATCTAAGCTAGAATCTTTCCATGCTACTGTTACCAACGATGCCGAGATTCCTACCGGAAATCGAAGATTATCTCCTTTAAGTCGATGAATGTTATTTCGACGGAGTCAATGACAAACTGGGCGGATGGGTTTGAGGGTGCTAGCGTATGAGGGTTTCTGAGTAATGACAAAGAGTTGTAGAATGGTGGTGACTGAGGGTCTCGAAGTCACATACTCTTTACATCCTAATAACTAAGGCTTCGGCGCCGCTCAGCCACCATTTGCTGTGCCACTGGTCTGGCTCCAAAAAATAAGGACTTCGATAACGAAGCCCTTATTTAGTTTATTGTCCCTGCTGCATCACGCCGCCGGTTTCTTCTTTTTTAGTCTGATTCAGGATGTTGGCATCTTCTTTCGCCAGCTTGTTTTTCGTCGGAATCTTGTAGTTAATGGAAAGTCCGAAGTTTCTTGTGTCATATTTACTTTTGATGTAAACCGATTCACCCGTTGGCGGGTTTGACCGTACCTGCATCACCTGTCCGTTGAAGATATCATTTGCAAAGACGGAAACCGTCAGACGGTTATCCATGAATTTCTTTGTCACCGTAAGGTCAAACGAATTGTTGAAAGGTTTCTCGGCTGTGAAATAAAAGTATCCTGCTTTTGGGGTCAGGTAACTGTAATTGGCCGTCAGCTTAATGTCTTTCGGTAAAATGATCTGCGTCATGATGTTGAAGATCCAAAAGCCTTTGTTGTTCAAATTGTCAATATCGTGTTTCTGGTATCCTGCATATAAGTACATGAAATTAATTTTATCAGGATTGAAATTAAACTTCATGATCTCGCTCAGCGGCTTGCTGAAGATCATAAACGGAACAGGCAATCCGACATTGAAATTATGAATTCTCATGTCTGAAATATTAATCTGCTCATTAAATAAATTCCTGCCGTCTTTTCTGATGATCTGAGCCACCTGGTTTTTTGCTGAGCTCACACTGTAACCGATAAAGGCATAGTCGAAGGCTGAGATCTTCAGTTCATAATTGTCGAAAATAGTGGGCTGAAGATTCGGGTTACCGGTCACCTGGGTATTGGGTCCCTGGAAAGTCACGTTGTTCGGGTTCAGGGCAGAAATGCTCGGTAAGCTTATCTTTTTATTATAGTTGGCCGCTATATAGACCTGGTTCATCAGGTTGTACTGAACGCTTGCATTCGGGAATAATTTAAACTTATTGAAAGGAATAAGATTGGCTTCCGTAAGCGTATTATTTTTATCATAATATCTGGTAATCCCCGAAATGTCATAATTTTCAGCACGGGTTCCCAATATGAAATCAAACTTCTTCAGCTTTGCCTGCAATTCCAGGTAGGTTGAAGTGGTCTGCCTTGTATAATCAAGATTGGTAATTCCTTTGCTCTCCGTATCGAAGTTCTGGTGTTCATACAAGCCTCCCAAACTCACTTTTCCTCCATCGAGAAGATTAATCGGTTGAGAATAATCCACCTTGAAATTGGCGATTTTCATATCCGATGTATTATCCAAAACATTTCCCAAAGAGATTCGGGGTTCCGCAGAATTCAAATCTTCATAGGTTTTATCTCTGAAAATATTGTCCTGGGCAAATTTGCTGTCGGATTTGGTATACCCAAACTGGAAATCCAGCTTTTGAGCTTTGTCTGCAAAACGTTTTTGGTAAGTAACCACTGCTTCCTGTCTTGTTGTGAGCGTGTGGGCACCATCGAATGCATCAAATGTAAAGTTTCTAAACGTGTATTGTTGAGGGGTTGTATTGGGAATCGGATTTTTTTCCTCTCCCTTACCGTTGCTTGCAGTATAATTGTCGTTATTGTTATGGTAAATATCGTAGTTTAAGAGCAATCTGTCCTGACCCAGATCAAAAGTTAATCCCGATTTGGCAAAATAACCTCTTCCGAATCTGTCGGTATTGCTGGTTAAAAGATTATCCTGCTGGCCGTTCAGCATACTTTCACGATAGTTCTGACCAATATTTAGTTGCCATCCGAAGATTTTATTTCTTGCATTTAAATTTAACGAGTTGCTCGTTCTGCTTCGGAATTTATCATAGTTCGTAAATGAATAGTTTCCGGAATAGGTAGCTGTTAAATATTTATTGGCGTTCTTGTTGGTAATAATGTTCATGATGGCACCCCCTGAAGTAGCAGGGAATTCTGCTCCCGGCTGGGTAATCACTTCGATTCTGTCCACGGAATTGGCAGGCATTCCTTCCAGGAAGGAATTAAGCTCATTGGAAGTAATATTCAAAGGTCTTCCATTAAGATATACATCCAGCACCTTTCCCTGATACATCATTCCGGCGATATCAGTAGATACAAGTCCCGGAAGTTTTTTAATGCCTTCTAAAACATTTCCGTTATTAAGCTGTGGCTGCTCTGAAAAGTCGAAAATCGTACGGTCGGCTTTCTGCTCAACGGCTTTTTTAGTTTTGGTGATGGTAACCTCTTCAATCTGTTTTTCTTTAACCTGGTTATTGGTCTTTTCCTGAGCGTAAGTAAGAACCGTACCCAGAAAAGATAAAGCAATAATTGTTTTTTTCATAATGTCCTGTCGTATCAGGTTAGACGCATGAAATTTATTTTTGTTACAGGATAGGCTTTATTTTATATACTTTAAAACAGATTCGGGTCTGTATTTTGGGCTTCTCTTCAGGAAATCCATGAAAAAAGCGGTATGGGTGCCTCCCATGAGCAGGACGATGCGGTCATTTTTATTGATATTGATCTTATTGAAGTTCGAAAACATCACGAGATTTCGGTGATACATTTTAGCGGCCTCATCAGCTCCTTCATGCTGATCTTTAGTTGAAACATAGGTGAGCATATCGGCATTAATATTTATAAGCATATCCAATACCTGCGGATGATTATTGAATTTAAATAACTCACGGAAAGCCATTTGATCTTCAGGATACTTTTTTTCGCTTTCTTCTACAAGTTCGCCGTATTTCTGATAGGTATTATCTTCCTGTTTGTTTTTGAGATTATAATAAAGACTATAATTGTACGACTCTTTATAATCTATACCGAAGATTTTAGATTCATGCGAAAGTCTTCCGATTTCAAAGGCCAGTAATTCTATTTCTCCCGGATTTTCATACTTCTTTTCGGGGTTGTCCAGATATTCGAGATAGGCTTTACGAAGCTTTTCATTGTTTTCAGGCAATTCTTCCACAACGATAATGGTGGGCCTGAAAGCGGCAATCTCCGCAGCAATTTCATGGATCCGTCTTTTATTTTCCGCATTGTGCTCATCAAATTCGGTAGTATTTGCATCAGATGTCGTTCCCATGTGGAAGGTGGCGATGTTTAAGACAGGAACGGCGTCATCAAATTTATCTTTGAATTGAACATGTTGTGCCTGCAGGGAAGCTGCAAAAGCAAGGGTAAGCAGGGTGAAATGGATGGGTTTCATAGTTATGGGTTTGTCGGAATGAGGAGGTGTCGAATAGAAGGTTTGTGATATAAGTATTAAGTCTGTTTAAACATTAATAACCGCAAAAGTCACAAAAGATGAGTTGAATTTTATCTAAAGTTGATGACTGCAAATGAAAGAGATGACAATAGCTTTAAAAAATCTTCGATTTTATCTTTTGAGAACTTTGAATATTCTAATCAATGCATTAAGAATATCTTTTGTGACTTTTGCGGTTAATTCTGGAATTAGTTTAAACAAATTTATTCTCAAAAGAATATTGCTTTATTTCAAAGAATTGAATTCTATGTAATTGAAGTCGGGGGATGAGGTGAATAATTGTCTCAAAACAGAGGCATGCCCATTGCCAACAATGATCAGCAATCGGTCTTCCGGATTATGCGGAATATTCTGAATGTTTCTGAATATTCTCAGGTTCCTGTTGTACCAGTACAATGCCAGCATATCGGCACCATCATATTTTCTCAGCTTAAAATCTCCACTCAAGTAAGCCCCATATTCATGTTGATGATATTCTTTTCCGTTCATGAATTTGAACATATCCAGCAGCGATTTGAAATTCTTGGGTTCTGTACTTTTAAAGAAAGCATCATATTGCTTTGAAGCAGGATCGTTGCTCTGAAAATCATATTCTGCACTCAAATTCTTAAAATACAATGAATCTGTCTTTCCGAATTTTTCCTGCAGATCATCCAGCACCGAATTCGCATCAATGCTATACAGCTCGTTTATTCCAAGATCTTTTGCAATGCGCATGGCAAGCTGATAACGCTCGTCTCTTTTGTCATTATATTTACCTTCTTTATAGTCTTTTAATTTCTGGTTGGCATTCCAGTTCGGAAATGCTTCGATGGCGATTTTTGTAGGTTTGAACTTTTTAATATAATCTACAAGCTCAGTGACTTCTTTTGCCGTTTTCGGAGACAGCACATCGACCTGATCTCCTTTTTCAGTTTTGTGGGCGTCGAGATTCGGGTAATCGAAATGGAAGGATCCTACGACGAGCACTTTTGTTTTGGCACCGGGAAAATATTCCGCAGGCTTTTTCTGGGCGGTAATGATTGTCGATAAGCAAAGCAAAAATGTGCATACTAATGTTTTCATAATTATTGATTAAAGTTTAATGAATGGTTACTTTGTACTGTTCTCTGCAAAATTATTGTTTGTCATTAATCAGAAATAGTGCATTTCGGCGAACCACGATAAAACAGCCACAAAATAGATTTATCGGAAAAAAAGAATAGTTTATCGAGAATGGGAGGTAGATTTTCATAGAAAATCTATTTTTGCTGTATGAAAAACAGCAAACTGCTTTATCTGCATATTTTCTTTTGGACGATCTATATTATTGGGGCGGTTCTGATTCCCTATTTTGTATTCCATTCCAACGCTACTATATTTAATATAACCTTTTTTATTACCAGTATCATCTGTTTTTACGTCAACTATTTTATTGTCGTTCCCAGGTTTTTTGACGCCGACAAAATTTATAAATCCTTTGTTGCTTTTTTCCTGAGTGTAAGTTCTTTTGTATTGGTCAGATATTTTGCAGAGGAATGGTTTCTGCCAACCTATTTCGGAATCAGGAATTATTCAGAAGATACAAGTTTCGGCTTTTATTTCTTCGATAATATTTTTTATAGCAGCACTACGATCTTTATCAGCACTACGTTCTGGTTCTTCAAATATTCCATCATTGCAGAAGAGGAGAAATCCCAGCTTGTTGAAGCCAAAAAAACCGCGGAATTACAGGCGCTGAAAACCCAGATCAATCCTCATTTTATCTTTAATTCTTTAAATAACATCTATTCTCTGGTCTACCAGAAATCGGATAATGCATTGCCCGCGATTGAAGAGCTGAGCCGACTGCTCCGGTACAGTACGAAAGACCTCGGCGAAGATCGCATTGCTTTGGAAAAAGAGATTGGTTATATTGAAAGTTTGATGGCGTTGGAAAAACTCAGAATTAAAAATCCTGAACTGCTAGTCATGGAAAAGAAAATCCTTCATCCGAACCTCAGTATTTCACCGATGATCCTGGTTCCGTTTGTTGAGAATGCTTTTAAGCACGGAGATTTTAGAAATAAAGGTTTTGAAATGAGAATTTCTGATGAGAATAAGATATTACACTTTTATCTTTTAAACTATAAAAAAGAAAAGATGAAAGATCCGGTATCAGGAATTGGTATTGAAAATGTGAGAAAAAGGCTGGAAATTTTATATCCTCAAAGATATACCCTGAATATTAAAGACCTGGAAAAAGAATTTGTGGTAGATTTGAAAATTAATTTAAGAGATGAAAACCATTAAATGTATTATTGTCGATGATGAGCCGTTGGCGATCTCTTTGCTGGAAAATTATATTCAGGAAATTCCTTTTCTTGAATTGGTATCTTCCAATGAAAATCCTATTGAAGCTTTAGAATATATTCAGAATAATGAGGCTGATCTTGTGTTTCTGGATATCCAGATGCCGGAACTTACAGGAATCAATTTCATGAAGATCCTTGGCGATAAGATGAAGTATATTTTAACAACCGCTTATTCCGAATACGCTTTGGAAGGCTATGAACATCATATTGTCGACTATCTTCTGAAACCGATTTCACTTGAACGTTTTCGCAAAAGTGCTGTAAGGGCTCAGGAACGTTTTTCATTGGGAAAGCAGGAACAAAACCATTTCTTTGTAAAATCTTCGGGACGGCAGCACAGAATCATTTTTGACGATATCTTATATATTGAGAGCATCAGAGATTATGTTAATATAAAAACTGCTGATGAAGAATTTATTGTGTTAGATACACTGAAATCAATGGAACAGCAACTCCCGGAAAGTTCTTTTGTCAGAATTCATAAATCTTTTATTGTTAATCTGAATCAGATTAAAAACATTGGAACTAAAAAAATCATCATCAATCCTGAATATGAAATTCCGATAGGAGAGAACTACAGAATGAATTTTCTGACCCGCATCAAATAAAAAAGCAACTTCAATTGAAGTTGCTTTTTCTATCATTAATTAAATCTAACAATTAATTTTCTTGTTGCTTAATCAGGTTTAGGGCAGAACCCGCTTTGAACCATTCGATCTGCTGATCATTGTAGGTATGGTTTGCCATAACGATGTCTTTAGATCCGTCTGCGTGTACGAATTCTAATGTAAGTTGTTTTCCAGGAGCAAATTGCTCAAGATCAAGGAAATTAACAGTGTCATCTTCCTGGATTTTATCATAATCGGCTTCATTGGCAAACGTTAATCCGAGCATCCCTTGTTTCTTAAGGTTGGTTTCATGGATTCTTGCAAATGATTTTACCAATACTGCTTTTACTCCAAGATGTCTTGGTTCCATTGCCGCGTGCTCTCTTGAAGATCCTTCACCATAATTCTGGTCTCCTACAACAATTGAAGGGATTCCCGCAGCTTTATAAGCTCTTTGTACAGCAGGAACTTCTCCGTAAGAACCATCTAACTGGTTTTTTACTTTGTTGGTTTCCATGTTGTAAGCGTTTACCGCCCCGATCAGCATGTTGTTGGAAATATTGTCAAGGTGGCCTCTGTATTTCAACCATGGCCCAGCCATAGAAATATGGTCGGTTGTACATTTTCCGAAAGCTTTGATCAGAACTTTAGCACCTTCAATATTTTTACCGTCCCAAGCAGGGAACTCTTCTAATAACTGAAGTCTGTCTGAAGTAGGGCTTACATTTACCATAACATGAGATCCGTCTTCAGATGGAGCCTGGTATCCGTTGTCATCCACAGCGAAACCTTTTGCCGGTAATTCAGAACCTTTTGGCTCGTCTAATCTGATCTGCTCACCCGCTTCGTTGGTTAAAGTATCTGTAATCGGGTTAAAGTCTAATCTTCCGGAGATTGCTACCGCAGCCACCATTTCAGGAGAAGCTACGAAAGCGTGGGTATTTGGGTTACCGTCTGCTCTTTTTGCAAAGTTTCTGTTGAAAGAGTGAATGATGGAGTTTTTCTCTCCTTTTTCAGCACCTTCTCTGTCCCATTGTCCGATACATGGTCCACAAGCGTTGGTAAATATTCTTGCGTTCTCGAATTTTCTGAAAGAGTCTAAGAATCCGTCTCTCTCAGCGGTATATTTTACCTGCTCAGAACCTGGGTTGATTCCTAAGATTGCTTTAGGTTTTACGCCTTTGGCAACAGCATCTTCCACGATGGAAGCAGCTCTTGATAAATCTTCATAAGAAGAGTTGGTACAAGATCCTATCAATGCCCATTCAACTTCTAAAGGCCATCCGTTAGCTTCTGCTTTTGCTCTGAATTCAGAAACAGGAGTTGCCAAATCCGGAGTGAAAGGTCCGTTTAAGTGAGGGGTAAGTTCAGAAAGGTTGATTTCTATTAATTGGTCGAAATATTGTTCAGGGTTTGCATATACTTCAGCATCACCTGTCAAGTGTTCTGCAATCTGGTCTGCAGCATCCACAACATCCTGTCTTCCGGTAGAAGCAAGATATCTTCTCATAGAATCATCATATCCGAAAGTAGAAGTCGTAGCACCGATCTCAGCACCCATATTACAGATTGTTCCTTTTCCTGTTGCGGAAAGAGATTCTGCGCCTTCACCGAAATATTCTACGATGCATCCTGTACCTCCTTTTACGGTAAGAATACCTGCTACTTTAAGGATAACGTCTTTTGCAGAAGTCCATCCTGACATTTTTCCGGTAAGTTTTACCCCGATGAGCTTAGGCATTTTAAGTTCCCATGCCATACCAGCCATTACGTCTACTGCATCAGCGCCACCTACACCGATAGCCACCATCCCTAAACCTCCTGCGTTTACCGTGTGAGAGTCAGTTCCGATCATCATACCTCCAGGGAAAGCATAATTTTCCAATACTACCTGGTGGATGATTCCTGCTCCCGGCTTCCAGAAGCCGATTCCGTATTTATCACAAACAGAACTCAGGAAGTTGAAAACCTCCGAGTTTTTATTGATACCTTCCTGTAAATCTTTATCAGCGCCTACTTTTGCCTGAATAAGGTGATCGGCGTGAGCTGTTGAAGGAACAGCGACCTTTGTTTTTCCGGCCTGCATAAACTGCAAAAGCGCCATCTGTGCCGTTGCATCCTGCATTGCTACTCTGTCCGGTGCGAAGTCTACGTAAGAATTTCCTCTTTCATGTGCCTGTGTGGCATTTCCTTCCCAAAGGTGAGTGTATAATATTTTTTCTGATAATGTAAGAGGTTTTCCCATCACCTGTCTTGCTGCTGCAATCCTTTCAGGGTAACGCTCATACACTTTTTTGATCATATCGATATCAAATGTCATATCTCAAAAACGTTTTAAAATTATCAAACAATTATAAATGTTCCCAAAAGTACGAATTTTTAATATTTTATAGGGGCTATATTATTTAGATTCTTTATAAATATGAGTTTTATAATTTCTATTTTTCAACGTATTTTTGCAGGCAGTATGGGTGTAAAAAATATAATTCAGGTTCTAAGTTTGTTGATTTCGGTTACTGTATTTTCTCAAAAATCAGCTCCAAAAAAAGGACCTGTAAAAAAGAAAGTGATTGTTGCTAAGGAAAATACTGTTTTACCTGTTGTTAATGAGGACCTTCCTCTTTTAATTCCAAAAAAGAAAGACGGTAATTTCGGGTATGTCGACCAGAAAAGAAGATTTGTCATAAAGCCCGAGTATCATATCGCGGTTTTCTTTTATGAAGACTGCAACCTGCTGAATTCTCCGAATGAAAAACTAAGAAAATTCGGAACGGCAGAATATGCAACAGTAGAGAAGGACGAAATCTCGTATAGAGTAGATAAAAAAGGAAAAAAAGTGTACCGTTTCAAGCAGGAAGATCTTGGCAGATGTGTACACAAAGAATATACACAACAGCTTTATCAGGCTTATGTTTTAAACGGATTCTACGGAATCATTGAGAAAGATACTTTTAAAGATCCGGCAGATTACAGGCAGTTTCAGATTTATCCTCAATATGATTATCTTTTTATTCTTGAAGGCGATGATGTGGCCAATCCGATGATCGTTGCCTCTAAAAACAATATGTTTGGAGTTATTGATGTTCACAACAGAATCATCATTCCTTTTGAGTATGACGACATCAAACGCAACTTCAGCTGGAAGCTCGGGAAAATGTTTGATGTTTCCAAAGACGGTAAAAATTATTATTATATTGATTCAAATAACAAGACATATTAGAGGTAAGTATCCTGAAAGTTGGGGGTTAGTTTAAGAAAATAGTATAAATTGATGAGTTTGGTGAAAAACTCTGACAATATTTTCATACTTTTGCAGCAGATATAAAGGGGTGCTGTCACAAGCTGAGATTATACCCAATGAACCTGGAACGGGTAATGCTGTTTAGGGAATTTAAAAAATGTAACAATAGAACAGTGTAACAATATACCAATTCTTATTGTTAGACTGGTAAACTGGTGCATTTTTACATTAATTTTAATCCGCCCCTTTTATTCATTAAATGTTAAAATTTATAGAATGAAAGGATTATTTTTTTTAGGTCTTACCGTAGGCTCAGTGGCCTTTATCCAGGCACAGAATAGCGATTCCTTACAAATAAAGGAAATTGAAGCCGTTAATTTTACCAAAAGACTTCCTGTTGCCAAAGAGATTGTCAACGTTCAAAGAGATTTAGACAGTAAAAATCTTGGGCAGGATCTTCCGATTCTTCTTAAAAATCAGACTTCCATTATCTCAACTTCCGATGCGGGCAACGGAGTTGGTTATACCGGTTTCAGGATTCGTGGTGTTTCGGGAAGCGGCATCAATGTGATGATGAACGGAGTGCCATATAATGATTCTGAAAGTCAGGGTACTTTCTTTGTGAATGTTCCTGATCTTACGAGTTCTGCATCACAAATTGTCATTCAGCGGGGTGTGGGAACATCGAATAATGGAGCCGCGGCTTTCGGAGCAAGCATTAACGTGCTTTCAAAAGATCCGGAAGACAAGTTTTATGTAAAAACAGATGACAGCTACGGATCATTTAATACTTATAAATATTCAGCTGAAATAGGTTCCGGAAAATTCTGGGGAAACCGTCTTTCTGTGATGGGAAGATATGCGCATATCAATTCCGACGGATATATCGACAGGGCTTTTTCAAAACTGAATTCATATAACTTCACGGCTTTATATGAGGAAGGGAATACCAGAATCCGCCTGATGGCTTTCGGAGGTAAAGAAAAAACCTACCAGGCCTGGAACGGAATCGACAGGAAAACCTGGGACACCGATCCCAAATTCAATTATTCCGGGGCGATTTACGATGCCAACTGGGAAAATATTGTAGGCTTTTACGATAATGAGACAGACAACTATCGACAGAATCATTATCAGTTGCTTTGGCAGCAAAAGTTTAATGATAAATGGAACCTTGAAACCACTTTCCATTATACAAAAGGAAAAGGATATTACGAAAATTATAAGCAGGGCGATCCATTTGCCAGATATAATTTGTCGGATTTTAATGGGGAAGAATATTCAGACTTTATCAGAAAGAAATGGCTGAATAACGATTTCTACGGAATGGTGTCAACCCTGTATGGAAAACTGGGAATTGTTGACCTGAACTTCGGCGCAGTGGCCAATCAATACTATGGAAGACATTTCGGAAATGTAACGGGAGTTTTCATTCCGCAGATCGATGAACATGAATATTACAGAAACCGATCGGTTAAAAATGAAGTGGCAGGTTTTGCAAAAGCATTGGTAAGAGTTTATGACTTCGAATTCTTCGGAGATCTTCAGTTGAGAAATGTTGATTATAATACGAAGATCATTACCTCAGGAGATGACGAAGGAGCTAATTTAGATAAAAACTGGCTGTTCTTCAATCCTAAATTTGGGGTCAACTATAAAATTGGCAATGGAAAAATCTTTGTTTCCTACGCCCATGCCCACCGTGAGCCGAATCGTGACGACCTTTTGGCAAACAACGATGTAAAAGCAGAAAAACTTCACGATTTTGAAGCCGGTCTTGAAAAACAATTCGGCCCCGTATCTTTTACGGCGAATGTATATTATATGTATTATGTTAATCAGCTTGTTCTGAATGGTGAGCTGAATAATGTAGGCGCTTTCATCAGGACCAATTCAGGGAAAAGTTTCCGCAGCGGGATTGAGCTGGGAGCTTTGGCTAAACTTTCCAAGCAATGGGAGCTTACCGGAAATGTAAGTTTCAGCAACAACCGCAATTTAGACTTCAAAGTGGAAAATGAAAGTGGCGTTCAGGATCTGGGGAACACACAAATTTCTTTCTCTCCGGATATTATTGCTAATCTTGGAATCAGATTTAATCCTGATAAAAATTTCCAGTTTGCCCTCACCAATCAGTATGTCGGAAAACAGTATCTTGACAATTCCGAAGATCAGAATCTTCAGCTGAAAGATTATTTTCTGACTGATTTTAATGTTCAATACAAATTCAAAATTCATAATAATGACATTGCGCTCAAGCTGCTGGTCAATAATATTTTCAACAAAAAATATGTGAACAACGGTGCTGTGTACGATGGATCTCCCTACTATTTTTCTCAGGCAGGTACGAATTTTATGTTCGGGATCAGCTGGAAAATTCAGTAATCAATCAGGCTATATTGAAATAATTATAGTAAAAAGTAAAGTTAGATTTTTAAGACTGCTTCGGCAGTCTTTTTTTTATCAGGAGTTTTATCCTGCTATCCACTATATCTTTTTGGTTACGGCCTCCTGAACCACGTTCATAAACCTTCAGTTTATGCTCCGGCCGCAACCCAAAAGGATGTTGTTTCTATCGGGGGTAGGGTGGCAGTCGGTATTTAGCGGCAGAGGCTCTCGAAGTCAAAATGGTTACCAATGCATTGAAAATAAATCTCACAAAAAGTCATGAAAAAGTCATAAATTTGCCACCAAATGAATATTTCAGCTTACATTTTAGAATATTTGAAACAGTTCGGAACCGTTACTGTTCCGGATTTTGGGGTATTTTCGTTAGAAAACTCCAAGGCAATTATCAATTCCGAAAATGGGAGCATTCTTCCTCCTGCAAGCAAAATTGTGTACATTCCGGATTACCGGGTGAAGTCTGAGGATCTGGCTGCTTTTATCGCCGGTCATAAGCAGATGACTCTCGAAGCATCGGGAACAGATCTGCAGATCCAGACCGATTTCTGGAAGAAAAAACTGCAGGCCGATCAAATGCTGGAGATTCAGGGATTGGGCACCATATTTATTGAAGACGGCGAAACTCACTTTAAAGGAAACAGGCTTCAGTCGGATCATCCCGATTTCTATGGTCTGGAGGAAATTAAATTTTCAGATATCAGCAACAAAGAATCTAAAACTGCCGTTGTTAAAAATTCTGAAAAAGATTACCGGTTTAATAAATCTATTCTTTGGATCTTTCTTATCATTATTCCTGTTTTGGGAATTCTGTACGTAGCTTATACACAACAGGAACTCCTTTTCGGTAAAAAATCTTTTGATAAAGCAAATGTTTCCGTGCAGACCACGACGCACAGGATTCCAAAAGATACTGCGAAAATAAACGCAATTACACCGCCGGTTGTCGCGGATTCCCTGAAAAAGGATACTGTGATGAACCATAATAGTAAGCCCGCAGCGAAAAGTACGGCAAAGACTCCGGCACCGACAAATAACACTAAGAAGAAATGGCAAAAATAAAAAAAGCGTCAGAATCCCTGACGGTGATGACCAATATCGTCCTTCCCAATGATACCAATCAACTAAGGAATCTATTCGGAGGCGAACTGTTGGCAAGGATGGACCGATGCGCATCCATCTCAGCAACAAGACACTGTGAGAGAAGAGTAGTAACTGCTTCAGTGAACCATGTTTCATTCGATCATCCGATTCCTGAAGGCGGAATCGTAGTGATGGAATCCAAAGTTTCAAGAGCATTCTCTACTTCAATGGAAATTTATGTAGATGTGTGGCTGGACGACCCCATCAATCACAAAAAAATACAGACCAATAAAGGTATTTACACTTTTGTGGCGGTGGATGAGTTCAATCGTCCGATCCCAATTCCCCATATGGAACCGGAAACAGATCTGGAAAAAGAAAGATATGCAGCAGCTTTAAGAAGAAAAGAACTTTCTCTGATTCTTTCCGGAAGAATGAAACCATCTGAATCGATTGAGCTTAAAAAGCTTTTCCAGGAACCGACTAATTAAAACACAAAAACACAAATCTTTACACAAATTTCCACAAATAATTAATCTTGTCATTAATGTGAAAATAGTGTATTTCGTAATTTAAATATGATGAAAAATGTTATTTCTGAAAATGAAATCTCGAAAATTGTATATGAATCTGGTTATTTGATACATAAAATCTTAGGTCCTGGATTGTTGGAAAATGCTTATGAAGAATGTATGTTTTATGAACTTCAGAAACAAGGTCTTTTTGTAGAAAAACAAAAACCAATGCCGTTAATTTATGAAGATGTTAAATTGAATGTAGGTTACAGATTAGATCTGTTTGTTGAGAATAAATTTATATTGGAAATAAAATCAGTAGAGTTACTGAACGACGTACATTTAGCTCAGATTCTTACATATCTTTGATTGAGTAATTGCAGACTTGGAATGCTCATTAATTTTAATACTCATCAATTTAAAGATGGCGTAAAAAGAGTAATTAACGGCAAATTGTAAATTAGTGCCATTTGTGCAAAACTATTAGTGTCATTAGTGTTTATAATAAAAATATGAAAATATTACTTCTTGATAAAAATCATCCTCTGATTACCAAACAGCTTTTAGCTAAAAATTTTATTCTTGAAGAAGATTTTACGTCTTCATATGATGAGGTTTGTGAGAAAATTTATGATTATGAAGGTGTTATCATTCGAAGTAGAATTCCTTTAGACAAAAACTTTTTAAAAAAGGCAAAAAATCTGAAATTCATTGCAAGAGTAGGAGCGGGTATGGAAAATATTGATATCCCTGTAGCTGAAGAACTTGGAATTCAACTGATCAATTCTCCGGAAGGAAATAGGGATTCCGTGGCTGAACATGTTGTCGGAATGTTGCTGATTCTTATGAACCGCCTTTTTATTGCTTCTCAGGAAGTTAAAAATGGCATCTGGCTTCGTGAAGAAAACAGGGGCGATGAACTATTAGGTAAAACAGTAGGCCTTATCGGCTATGGAAATATGGGAAAAGCAACGGCAAAGAGGCTTTCCGGTTTTGGATGTAAAGTGATTTTCCATGATATTCTTCCGAATCTTTCTGATGAATACGCTACACAGGTTTCTCTTGAAGAGCTCAAGGAAAAAGCAGAGGTCCTAAGCCTTCACATTCCGTTGACTGACGAATCGTACTATCTTATCGACGGACCTTTTATATCAGACATGAAAAATGATTTTTATTTCGTAAATACTGCCAGAGGAAAAAATGTAGAAACAAAAAGTCTCGTAGAAGCGATAAAAGAAGGCAAAGTAAAAGGAGCCTGCCTTGATGTTCTGGAATATGAAAAATCATCTTTCGAAAAGCTTGAGACTGAAAATGAAGATCTGCAGTTTCTCCTTGAATCCGAAAAAGTAATTGTAACGCCACACATCGCCGGGTGGACTATCCAAAGCAAGGAAAAGCTTGCGCAGATAATCGTTGATAAAATTGTAGCACAATTTGCTTAAAATAGCTTCATTAGCTTTTAGGATTTGAAGTGCGTTTTCTGTGCTTTATTATTATGTTAAATAATTCATAATTCGGAGTCATTCTTTAATAGTTATTTTCAGTTTTATTAAATTGCCGCTCATTTTTGAAACTCGTAAGATGCGTACTTTTATACTTATTATCACTGTCTTTTTATCTTTAATTTCATGCAAAAACAAATCTGAAACTCAGGAAACGGCTGGTGAAAATACAACCGCTCTTCCCAATTACGGAAATGTAGATTTAAGCAAAGTTTTTACAAAAGAAGATAGTCAGATTCCTGATAAATTGTCACTTACAAGATATATCGATCAGTATTATAAAAGAGTATGGGAAAGAGGAGATCTCAGCGGTGGAATTCTGGTAGCAAAAGGAGATGATATTCTTTATGAAAATTATCGAGGATTTGCGAGAGAAGGTAACCAGAATCCTATTAATAAAAACACTCCGCTACACGTAGCTTCTGTCTCAAAAACACTTACGGCAATGGCTATGCTTAAACTTGTGGAAGCGGGTAAAATACAGCTTTCAGATCATCTGACTAAGTTTTTCCCGGGATTTCCTTATCCGAATGTAACCGTTAAAACGTTACTTGACCAGAGAAGCGGTCTTCCGAAATATGAGTACTTTATCACCAAAATACAGCCGGCCCCTGCTGAGCTTTCCAAACCTTTCATTACCAATCAGGATGTTTTAAATATGATTATTAAATATAAACCTGATCTGGCAAGAGAGACGGATACAGGTTTTATGTACTGCAATACAAATTTTGCTATGCTGGCGCTGTTGATTGAAAAAATAACAAAAACACCTTTTCCGCAGGCCATGAAAGAAATGGTGTTTGATCCGCTGAAGATGAAGAACACCTTTATTTTTCAGGAAAAAGATATTCCTACGGCTTCGCAGTCATTTTATTACGGTGGAAAAAGATTGTATCCTTTAGACCGACTGGATCTGATTTACGGAGATAAAAATGTTTATACGACACCAAGAGATCTTTATAATTTTTCCAAAGCTATGTTTTCGAAAGATTTTTTGAAACCGGAATTGATGGAACAGGTTTTCACACCTTACAGCAACGAAAAATTTGGGATGAATAACTACGGTTTGGGTTTCAGGATGAAAATTTTTGATAACGGTGAAAAGCTTACCTATCACAATGGCTGGTGGCACGGAACAAACTCAGTTTTTGCACACCTGCTGAAATCAAAAGTAACGATTATTGCCATTGGAAACAGATATTCCGGCAAGGTGTACACTGCCCTTGCTCTTTCCGGATTGTTTGAAGATTTCCCTGCTCAGAAAGATAAACTACACAGTGTTATGAGTGATGATAAAGACACATTGAAAGGACATGGTGAAGTTTATGGAGAATAATGTTTATTTTTGCGTAAACATGTTCATGAAAAGACTTCTTTTATTATTGGTCATTGGCTTTCTCTTGCAATCTTGCGCAAGGGTAGGTTCGCCTGTAGGTGGTCCGAAAGATTCGCTGGCTCCCAAGTTTTTAGGCTCAAATATAGATACTACGCGAATCAATGTTCCCCGGGATATTAAAGAACTGCGAATTGATTTCGACGAATATGTCACGCTGAAAGACATCAATAAAAACCTCAGTATTTCTCCTCCTATTAAAAATATTACGAGAATCATTCCTTCAAATATTGCGAATAAGTTTATTCTTATTCAGTGGAAAGATACTTTGCAGGCCAATACAACATATAATTTCAATTTCGGAAACGCTATTGCAGATAATAATGAGAATAATATTTTAAGGTATTTTAATTTTGCCTTCTCTACAGGCGAAAAATTGGATGATCTCTACATCAGCGGAGAGGTAAGAGATGCACTTTCCATTAAAAAAGCAACTGAGAATAAATTTGTTGTAGGACTTTACCCGGTAAAGGATACGATTGATTATAAGCAAAAACCATATTATATCACAAAAGTTGATGACGATGGATATTACGAGCTGAATTATCTTGCTCCCGGAAAATACAGGGTCATTGCCTATGAAGATGAAAACGGAAATTCAGTCTACGATCCCGGAAAAGAAAAGGTAGGATTTCAGAAAGATCCTGTGATTGTGGAAAAATCTATTTCAGGGTTAAATTTAAAGCTTTATCCATCTAAAAAACCGGTAAAATATCTTGAAATGAAGGAGGCTCCCGGAGGTGTTTCAATGGCTTTCGAAGGCCGGCCGGATAGTGTGAAAGTGAAATCATTAAACGAAAAACTTACGGATTATAAGGTGACCCATAAACCAAAATCAGATACGGTAAGAATTTGGTTTGATGCCGTAAAAAGCAATATCGGGCAAACAGGAGTCGAAAATCTGAAATTCGGATATAATGCCGGAACTAAAAAAGATACGCTTTATAATGCTTCTCTTTTTTACCGCTACAATGCGAAGAATACTATGGATATAAATAGTGATAACGGTGGCGGAATGCTCCCTCCGAAAGAAAATTTTAAAATAAGTTCAAACTATTATATCAATACAATCAATACGGATAAATGGATTTTCAGAATGGCAGGAGACAGTCTGAATACATTACCTTTTACTGCAAAAATTTCTGAAACGAATCCTTATCAGATCCTTGTAAGTGCTGACTTTGTTTCAGGAAAGAAATATCAGCTTACAGTTCCGAAAGAAACGGTTTCATCTTTTTATGCCAAAAATTATCAATCAAAACGTTTTGATTTTGAAGCTGATAAGATTGAAAATTATGGAAGTCTGACCTTTAAACTGGAAAATGTGCCGACTTCAAGTTATTGGATTCAGTTGGTAGATCCTTCAGATAAGGTTCTTTATCAGAAATATACAAAAGGCAGCGATGTTAAATTTGATATTCTCAAGCCTGGTGAATACATCGTGAGGATACTGGTTGATAATAATGAGAATAAATATTGGGATGAAGCAGATTTTGCAAATGATGTGTTTGCGGAAGATTCTTATATTTATTACAAAACAGCGATTGTAAGACCTTTATGGGACAGCAATGAAAACTGGGATCTCAAAGATACAAGAGTGCTGGATACTTCAAAACTGAGTACTCCAAAAACGGACAATTCCCAAACACCCGCCAAAAATAGCACGAGTATGGATTTAAGTTCTGATAAATCCTTACTGACACCAACACGGTAACAATGAAAACATTTAAAAAAATACTGTTTTGGTGTGTAGTAGGTTTTGCTCTGATTCAACTTATTCCGACTGACAAAGTGAATAAGCCTGTTGATCATAAGGTAAATTTTGTCGATGTAAAAAAGACACCGCAAAAAATTGCACAACTTATCAAAGGTGCTTGCTACGATTGCCATTCAAATGAAACGGTATATCCTAAATATGCCTATGTGGCTCCCATTTCCTGGTCTGTGAAAAGCCATGTCAATGAAGGGAGAGAACATCTTAATTTCTCCGTTTGGGGTACATACAATAAAGAGCTGAAAGAAAGTATGCTGGATAAATCTATTCAGACAATTCAAAATAAAACAATGCCAATGCCCGGCTATATTGTCTATCATAAAGAAGCCAATTTATCCGATGCTGAAAGAGCATTGCTGATACAGTATTTTGATGAAATGTTGAAGTCAAAAACCTATTGATATAATCCCACAGATTATACAAATTATCACAGAATTGTTTCTAAACCTCTGAAAGTTTGTATGTTCTGCGGGATATGTAAAGTAATATTATACAGTTTTCAGGTATTCTTTAAAAAACTTTTTCTGAGAATCAAAAGCAAGATCCTCCAGATTGAGTTCTTTTAAAGGAATCCAGACTGCTTCCGAAATTTCCGAAGTATCAAGATTTACTTCAAATTTTTCGGTGACATTATATTCGTAAAAGAGATCAATCGTATTATAATCAATTTCTTTGTATTGATAAACATTCGGAAGACTCGTCAGGTATTTTAGATTTGAAATATCAACATTAAGCTGCAGCTCTTCAAAAAGCTCTCTTTTGCAGGTTTCTTCAGCACTTTCCCGCGGATCGACAAATCCACCTGCCAGGTCAAGCTTCCCTTTTTTAGGGTCTCTGTTTCTTCGTGTAAGGTAAATTTCGTTGTTGTATCGTATCACCACAGCCACGGCTCCGGCAACATTATTATATAAACGAAATTCACAGTTTGGGCAGCTCCATTTCTTTTCGCCGTCCCAGTTCAGAGATTCTTTACCACAGTTTGGGCAATATTTCAATATTTTCATTAGACTGTATTAATATTTCTCGGGTGAAAAGTCAGTATGACATCCCGGAGTTCTTCTGTTTTAAGGTGTGTGTAGATCTCCGTACTCGTAATGCTGGAATGTCCCAGCATTTCCTGAATAAAACGAAGATCTGCGCCATTTTGCAGCAGATGTGTTGCAAAAGAATGCCTGAAGGTATGAGGAGAGATTTTCTTACTCACCCCGGCTTTATCGGTCAGCTCTTTTATGATTAAAAATACGATCACTCTGGACATGGATGTTCCTCTGCTGTTCAGGAACAGAGTATCCTCATGCTTTTTATTCACCTTAATTTTAGACCTTACTTCAAGAATGTAGTTTCGCAACAATTTGGCGGTATAATCTGCTAAAGGGACAAAGCGTGTTTTATTTCCTTTTCCTAAGACTTTAATATAATGCTCTCTGAAGTTGATGTTGGAAATTTTCAGTTCTATAAGTTCCGAAACGCGGAGACCGCAGCCGTAAAGCACTTCAATAATACACTGATTTCGCTTTCCGAGATCAGAATTCAATTCAATGGCGCCGATGATTTTATTAATATCAAGGAGGCTTAATGTATCAGGAAGATAAAGGCCGAGTTTCGGACCTTCCAGTAATGAAGAGGGGTTGTCGGCGCGATATTCGTCTTCTACAAGATATTTGAAAAATGCTTTGATAGAAGATATCCATCTGGCCTGAGAACGCTCGCTGAATTTTTGTTTGGAGAGGTTAAAGATATATTCCTGCAGATTTTCGTATGTAATAGTGTCCGGACCTGTATTTTCCAGATCTTCTTCTGCATATTCCTTTAGTTTTTTGATATCCCGAATGTAGGCGTCGAGAGTGTTTTCTGAAAAATTTCTTTCGAAACGAAGAAAGATTTCAAAATCCTTAATTTTTTCATCCCAAGTCATGTTGTGTTATTTTTTTAGTTCACAGTCCGAAATTTGTTCTATTTCAATTCCATGGTTTCTTAAAAATGATATCCCGTCGTCATCCGAATACTCATTGATATACACAAGTCTGGTAATTCCCGCCTGCAGAATCAGTTTGCTGCATTCTTTGCACGGAGAGAGCGTTAAATACAGCGTGGCTCCTTTTGCAGATTGAGTGGAAGCTGCCAGTTTTAAAATGGCATTGGCTTCCGCATGGAGTACGTACCAGTGTGTTTTTCCTTCATTGTCCTCGCAGCAGTTTTCAAATCCTGAAGGAGTACCATTATAACCATCTGAAATAATCATCCTATCTTTTACGATAAGAGCTCCTACCTGCTTTCGTTTACAGTAGGAGAGTTTTGCCCATTCCTGAGCCATTTTTAGATAAGCTTTATCAAACTTATTCATACAGCAGCATTGATTTTCGAAATAATTTGTATTAAGGGTAAAGTAAAGGTCAGAAGTTAGGTTTTCTCTTTTCTAAAAAAGCGGAAACTCCTTCTTTTTTATCGTCCAGGTCAAAAAGCTCTCCGAAATATCTGATCTCGGTTTCAAAACCTTTGTCTGTATCCGACAGGTTAACAGCATGAATTGCTTTGGATATTGCCATTGGGGAATTGCGGGCAATAGTACTTGCTAATTCTTGTGTCTTGGTTAATAATTCTTCAATGGGGTACACTTCATTCACCAGCCCGATTTCCTTTGCTCTCTGAGCGGGAATCATTTTGGCAGAGAAGATCATTTCGTTGGCCATACCTTTTCCTACAAGCTTCGGAAGTCTTTGGGTTCCTCCGTAACCGGGAATTAACCCTAACGTTACCTCAGGAAGCCCGAGTTTAGCATTCTCCGATGCGTATCTGATGTGGCATGCCATGGCAAGCTCCAGACCACCACCTAATGCAAAGCCATTTATGGCTGCAATTACCGGCTTGGTCATATTTTCTATTTTGTTGAATAATGAGTTTTGCCCGTTTCTGGCAAGTTCTTCTGCTTTTTCCTGTCCAAAATCACTGAATTCTTTAATGTCGGCTCCCGCAACGAAAGATTTTTCGCCGCTTCCTGTAAG
The DNA here is from genome assembly GCF_977014045.1 of Chryseobacterium lineare. NCBI lineage: Bacteria > Pseudomonadati > Bacteroidota > Flavobacteriia > Flavobacteriales > Weeksellaceae > Chryseobacterium > Chryseobacterium lineare. The sequence goes on from NZ_CDRNIQ010000001.1 coordinate 3,563,377, forward strand.
AATGATTACTCTGCAGTTTGTGTCAGAGTTCAATTCTTCCAAAGCTGAACTTATTTCGCTGATGGTTTTGGCATTTAATGCATTTAAACTTTCAGGACGGTTTATCGTAATAACAGAGATTTTATCCTCCTTATTTAATAATATATTTTCGTAACTCATTTTCCACTTTAAAATATTATTCTGTGCAAATTATAAATTTTTTGTAAAAAAAAGGAAAAAATATTGACTTTTTTTCCTTTTGATTCAAATTACTGTTTGAGATGCTTATTTGGAATGATTCATCATATTAGGATCAATAACCACGCTCAGCTGTGTGGCAACTTTCATGCCCAGTTCAATATTGGCCCTGAAAAAATGGCAGAGCTGTCGGTTGATGATTTCGTCTTTTTTTGGTCCTGTTATTCCTTTCATACTTCCCACAATATTGTTGACAAGATTTTGTCTGTCTTCCTGATTCATCGCTTTTGAATAAAGTAATCCCGGCTGGGTATAATGATCGTCATCATTTTCATTTCTGCCGTAGTTAGCGACATGAGCACTGTCCAGCTCATACTCATAGTTTTTATAAGATGCGTCTGGTTTAATATCATCAAAACTATTCGGATGATAATTCGGTTTGTCCTGATAATGGCTGGAATCTGCCATGAATCCGTCTCTCTGATAATTATTTACTGCAAAAGGGCATCTGTTTACTTCCAGATGATGAGCATTAACGCCTACTCTGTATCGGTGGGCATCAGGATAAGAGAATAATCTTCCCTGAAGCATTTTATCAGGAGAAAAACTGATTCCGTTGATCAAATTGCTTGGCGAAAAAGTAGATTGCTCTACATGAGCAAAGTAGTTGACGGGAACTTCATTTAATTCCATTTCTCCAACTTCAATTAAAGGAAAATCTCCCTGAAACCATACTTTAGTAATATCAAAAGGGTTCCATCTGAAATCTCTGGCCTGCTCTTCCGTCATTACCTGGATGTACATGGCCCATTTCGGGAAATTCCCTTCCTCAATGGCATTGCATAGATCCTCCTGAGCAAAATCAGGATTTTCACCTGCCATTTTTACCGCATCTTCATCCGTGAAATTCTTGATTCCCTGTTTTGTTTTTAAATGGAATTTTACCCATACTCTTTCATTTTTATCATTAATCATCGAAAACGTATGAGATCCGAAACCGTGCATATGACGGTATCCGTAAGGGGTTCCTCTGTCTGACATTAAGATAAGTACCTGGTGAAGAGATTCGGGATTAAGGCTCCAGAAGTCCCACATCATGGTGGCACTTTTCAGATTGGTTTTGGGAACTCTTTTTTGAGTGTGGATAAAATCAGGGAATTTTTTAGCATCTTTAATAAAGAAAACCGGTGTGTTGTTTCCCACCAGGTCCCAGTTTCCGTCTTCGGTATAAAATTTCAAAGCAAATCCTCTTGGGTCCCTCGCTGTATCGGCGCTTCCTTTTTCGCCTCCAACTGTAGAAAAACGGGCAAACATTCTGCACGAGTTTCCGACTTTTGAAAATAATTTTGCTTTTGTATATTGGCTGATATCGTGCGTTACCGTGAATGTTCCGTAAGCGCCGGTTCCTTTAGCATGAACAATTCTTTCAGGGATTCTTTCTCTTACAAAATGGGCAAGATTTTCCTGTAAAACGAAATCTTGCAATAATACCGGACCTCTCGGGCCTACTGTTTGCGAATCCTGATGCTCATAGTAGGGAGCGCCATTGCTTAACGTTAATTTTTTAGAATCCATATACTTATGATTTGTTTTGCTGATATTGATCTCGAATCAGTTTATAATGACGTATTAAATATCAAATTTACTCTAATTTTTAATTACAAATACCAAAAACATTTTATCTTTGTAATAGATAATATTAATCAGATGAACATTCAGCAATTGGAATATCTTATCGCTGTAGATAAGTATAAACATTTTGGCAAAGCGGCTCAGGCATGCTTTATTACTCAGCCTACGTTAAGTGCAATGATACAGAAATTTGAAGATGAACTGGATGTAAAGGTTTTCGACAGGACTACACATCCTATCCGTACAACGGATGTAGGCCTTCAGATCATCGATCAGGCCAAGGTGATTATAGAATCTGTCAATGAACTTAAAAATAAAGCCAATCTTCTAAATAATATTTTAGGAGGAACTATTAATATAGGAATTATTCCTACAGTATCTTCTTTCATTCTGCCGACTGAAATATTCAAATTTCTGGAAGATAATCCGAAAATTCAGATGAATGTGAAGGAAATGACAACGGATAATATCATTAAGGCTTTAAAAGCGGGAGAGCTTGATGCGGGAATTATTTCAACCCCTTACGACTCTGCAGATGAGTTTTATCAGGATTTTCTTTTTAATGAAGAACTGATGATTTACAGCTCTGATACGGAGGCAAACAAGAAAAATACGTATGTCGTTCCTGAAGATCTGAATGTAGAGAAAGTATGGTTGCTTGAGGAAGGAAACTGCCTGAGAAATCAGTTTGAAAATATCTGTCATTTAAAAGAAAATACACTGAAACCGAAGAATCTTGATTTCCTTGCTTCCAATATTCAGACGTTGGTTCACATGGTAGATAAAGTTGGCGGAATCAGTATTTTGCCGGAACTTGCATTAAGCCAGCTGTCGGAGCAACAGAAAGAAAATGTTTTCAGGTTCAAAAAACCTTTTCCATACAGAGAAATCAGCATTATTTATTATAAGCCGACATTTAAGCAAAAAATCATTGATGAATTATCACATTCTATCAGAACTTCATTAGAGAAAAAACTTAATTACAACGAAAATCCAAAAGAATTCGTAAGCATAAAACCACAATAGTTTTTTATTATTAAAGATTTGATAAACCGTTAATTTCAAGAAAATTATAATTAGTAAACAAAAATTTGAGTATTAAAAAAATAGTACTTAAATTTGCCCACGTTTACGAACGAGGAAAAATTTGACCTGATTGCAACCTCTTTAAAAAAATGCTAAAACAGTTTTTCTTTTTAGCCTTTCCGACAATTATTCTTATTTTTTCTCGTGAATTTTAATCTTAAAACAAATAGAATAATATGTCTTATTTATTTACGTCTGAATCCGTTTCAGAAGGACATCCGGATAAAGTTGCCGATCAGATCTCTGATGCATTAATCGATCATTTTTTAGCGTATGATAAATCTTCAAAAGTGGCTTGTGAAACGCTTGTTACGACAGGACAGGTGGTGCTTGCAGGTGAGGTAAAATCTGACGCTTATCTTGATGTGCAGACTATTGCCAGAGAAGTGATTAACGGAATCGGATATACGAAAGGAGAATATATGTTTAATGGCGATTCTTGTGGTGTGATTTCGGCGATTCATGAGCAGTCTCCCGACATCAACCAAGGTGTTGACAGAGCGGTAGAAGACGGATCTTTCGAAGCTAAGGCTAATGCACAGGGAGCAGGCGACCAGGGAATGATGTTTGGTTATGCAACGAATGAGACGGCGAATTATATGCCTTTGGCACTTGATCTTGCCCATACTATCCTTAAAGAACTTTCTGCTCTGAGAAGAGAAGATGCTGAGATCAAATATCTTCGTCCGGATGCAAAAAGCCAGGTGACGATTGAATATTCTGATGACCATAAACCGGTAAGAATAGATTCTATCGTAGTTTCTACCCAGCATGATGATTTCGGATCTGAAGAAGAAATGCTGAACAAAATCAGAGAAGACATTAAAAATATTCTGATTCCAAGAGTTGTGGCTTTACAGTCTGATGAAATCAAAGCCTTGTTTAATGATCAGATTAAATATCACATCAATCCTACCGGAAAATTTGTAATTGGAGGTCCTCACGGTGATACGGGTCTTACAGGAAGAAAGATCATCGTTGATACTTACGGTGGAAAAGGTGCTCACGGTGGTGGTGCTTTCTCAGGAAAAGATCCGTCAAAAGTTGACAGAAGTGCTGCATATGCGACAAGACATATTGCTAAAAACTTAGTTGCTGCGGGTGTGGCAGATGAAGTCTTGGTACAGGTTTCTTATGCTATCGGTGTTGCCGAGCCTTGCGGATTATACATTAATACATACGGAACAGCTAAGGTTGGACTTCATGACGGAGACATTGCCAAAAAAGTTTCTGAAATTTTTGACCTAAGACCTTACGCTATTGAGCAAAATCTGAAGTTGAGGAATCCAATTTATCAGGAAACAGCTTCTTACGGACACATGGGAAGAGAGCATTATGTAGCTGATAAAACGTTTAATAAAGGGCAAAAGAATGAACTTACCGTTACTGGCTTGGAGTTCTTTACCTGGGAAAAATTAGATAAAGTTGATGAAATTAAAGCCGCTTTTGGGATTTAATTTTTAAACTTATACCATCAAATGACTGCTTTATCTTTCAGGTAAGGCAGTTTTTTTTAATTTTACATATAAATAGAAAATAGAACAGAACATGAATAAAGCACAATTTGCTATAACGATCCTTGCCTTATTTTTTCTAAGCACTTTTTTCAAAGCGCAGTTAACAGTGCATAAAATGATAACCGTAGGATATACCTATCAAAACCAGAGCTTTGGTGAGGCAGGCGGAAAGCTGCTTTTTCTCAAAAATGACGATGTAATCTATAGATTGGGAGCCTCTGCATTAATGGGTTCTGCCAATTCAAAGTTTGCCATTATGCCGAAAGTCTCTGCGGATGTTTTGCTTAATTTTCAGAAAAATGTAGACTTTTATCATTCTTATTATTTCCTGATTGGGGCTGAAGGTACCAATAAATATGTTGCCCCAAAAATTGGCATTACCCTTTTCGGGATGCTTGATCTGACAGGAGGGTATGCTTTTCCGGTAGGAGACAGCGGAATCAACGGCAAAGAATTGAAAGGACTGAATATTAATTTTACACTAAATATCCCTACTGCATTCATTCACGACATGTTTAAATGATTTTTTTTAAATTTTTCTCTTAAAAATTTAATAATAGGTTAACAGTTATTAAAAAATTATTATATTTACATCATTAAAAATTGTATCCGCCTATTGATTGGACTTTACTCTGAAGAATTGTTTTGTATTTACAGCTGAAGCCAGGTAAAAAATCTGGAAAGTGTTTTATCAGCAAAAATAGTATTGAGAAGAGTTATGAAATCAAAATCGGATAGTTTACTAATTTCCCTTTATCAAAAAGGAGACGAAGAGGCGTTGTCTACCCTTATTCACCGCCATCAGAGAGAACTGTTTACATTCATTTTTTACAAAATTAATGATGAAGATCTGGCAAACGATGTTTTTCAGGATACTTTTATGAAAATTATCGTGATGCTAAAAGAAGGACGCTACAACGAAGAAGGAAAATTTATTCTGTGGGCAAAAAGGATCGCCCATAATCTTATCATAGACCATTTCAGAGCAAAAGCAAAAAATATTAAAGTTTCAGAAACAACTTTTGAAACGGATGAATATTCTATTTTTGATCTCCTGAAAGAGCCTTCCGAAAACATTGAAGATCAGCTGGTGACCAATCAGATCCAGGAAGATCTTTTACGAATGCTTCAATTTCTGCCTGAAAATCAGCAGGAAGTGATTAAATTAAGATTTTTTGACGGGTTAAGTTTTAAAGAAATCGCTGATCATACGGATATGAGCATCAATACCACATTGGGAAGAGTACGTTACGCGCTCATCAACCTGAGAAAAATCATGGATGAAAATAATATTGTCTTGACACGATAGATAATAATTTCGGAAAATTCTCGTTTTAAGGAAAAACATTTAATCGCCTATGAGAAAAAATGATTCCTTAAAAGTGAAAACTTTGAAACCAAAAAAGCAAACAATTGAGTTTCTACTCAACTTTTCGAAGAATCTTGAGGTTATAAAAACCAAGAGTAAGAATTATCCGATTTCCAAAAATTAAAATTAATTTTGTGCTGTATGAAAATTCAGCACATTTTTTTTGATCTCGACAATACGCTTTGGGATCACCGCAGAAATGCCTATCTGACGATCAAAGAACTCTTTGAAAAAGAAGAAATCACTTTAAAATATACGATCGGTTTTGAACAGTTTCATTCCGTTTATCATGGAATTAATGAGAAACTCTGGGAAGATATACGAGATGGAATTATCGATAAAGAATATTTAAGAAAGCATCGTTTTTATGATACCTTTAAACATTTCAACGTAGATGACGAAAAGTTATCGATGTATTTTGAAGAGCATTTCTTGGATAAAATTCTCAATCATAATGAATTGGTAGAAGGTACAACGTATATTTTAGATTATCTTAAGGCTAAAAATTACATATTACATATTATTTCGAATGGTTTCAAAGAAGTCACGGAACGAAAATGTATTTTATCCGGAATCGACAAATATTTCCAGACCATTACCAGTGCAGATGCCGTCGGTGTCAGAAAACCACGTCCTGAAATTTTTGAATATTCACTAAGCCTTTCCGGTGCTCAAAAAGAAAACAGTATTCTGATCGGAGACGACTGGATCGCAGATGTTACAGGCGCACAGAATTTTGGGATGGATGTTATTTTCTTTGATGCTTTAAAGGAAAACAGAAAGGAAGAAGGAATGAAAGTCATACAACATCTTCTTCAGATTAAAGAGTATTTATAAATAGTTTCGGCGGCACCGAAGGTGCCGCCGAAACTATATTATTAAGCTTAAAATATTATAGACCTAAACTTCCTCGTACTCTTTTAATGGTCTCGGTTGCAATGACTCTTGTTTTTGCGGCTCCTTCCTGAAGTTTGGCTTCCAATTCCTCAGGATTGTTCATATAATAAGAGAACAGTTCTCTTTCCTTTTCAAATCGTGTCAGGATGAGATCTAAAAGCTCTTTTTTCGCGTGGCCATAACCGAAGTTTCCGGCTAGATATTTTGCTCTCAGTTCTTCAGTTTGTGCAGGTGTGGCAATTAATTGATAGATAGCAAATACTTTATCCGTTTCAGGATCTTTCGGTTCTTCAAGAGATTTAGAATCGGTTTCGATGCTCATTACCTGTTTTTTCAGTTCTTTTTCAGGTAAAAAAATATTGATGATATTTCCTCTCGATTTAGACATTTTGTGGCCATCGATTCCGGGAACGTACTTTGTGTTTTCCTGAAGTTCAGATTGAGGCAGCACAAACACTTCACCCATCTGGTTATTAAATCTTGAAGCTACATCTCTTGCAATTTCCAAATGCTGGAGCTGGTCTTTTCCTACCGGAACGATTTCTGCGTCATACAATAAAATATCAGCAGCCATTAAAATAGGATAGGTAAATAAACCTGCATTCACGTCCTGTAATCGATCCGCTTTATCTTTGAATGAATGTGCTAATGTCAATCTTTGGTATGGAAAAAAACATGATAAATGCCAAGAAAGTTCACAGGTTTCAGGGATGTCGCTCTGTCTGTAAAAGTATGTTTTTTCGGTATCCAGCCCACAAGCAAGCCAAGCCGCAGCAATTTCGTAGGTATTTTGTTTCAGCTCTTTCGCATCTTTAATCTGTGTGAGAGAATGAAGATTGGCGATAAATAAAAAAGATTCATTTCCTTCCTGCTTTGATAGCTCAATTGCAGGAATAATAGCACCCAAAAGGTTTCCCAAGTGCGGTGTTCCGGTGGCTTGAATGCCGGTAAGAATTCTTGACATTGTTAAAAATTTATTTAAAATTAATGATTTGCAAATTTAGGGATTTCTCCCACAGATCGCGCAGATTTACATAGATGATTATATTTATCTTGTTTTAAAAATTAATTTAAACACAAAGATTTTATTTAAAGTCTGCTATTTTTAGAAAAGAAGGCAAGTAAATTTGCTGCGCAAAGCTTGAAATACGACAGCTTCATCAAATCAATTTGTTGATTCGCCTTTGCTCACTTGAATTTTCATCATTCAATATAAACTCTGCGTTAAAAAAATCACCCTGGAGAAATCAAGGAATCAAAACTTTGTCTCCTCCAAATTTCGGTTCGATACCAAAAATAAGATCCCAATAGGCTTTTGCTTTAGCCAGATATTCTCGCATATTGGTTTTGAGTCCGGCGTATTTATTCACATCTTCAGCATTAAACCCGAAAGCTTCCATTCCGTATTTCCTGGCAAGGAATACGGCTCTTTCATTATGGAATTTCTGGGAAACAATTATTACTTTATTTTGCCCGAAAATTTCTTTCGCCCTTACCACAGAATCCAATGTTCTGAAACCCGCAAAATCCAGAAAGATTTTGTCCTTGGGAACTCCATGTTCCATTAAGGCGAACTGCATATCTTCGGGCTCGTTGTAGTCTTTACGGCTGTTGTCTCCGCTTACGATAATGTAATGTACTTTTCCGCTTTTATATAATTCTACAGCAGCGTTGATCCTGTTGTAGAAATAGGCATTTGGAAAACCGTTATTGAGAGTCTTACTGGTTCCCAAAAGCAATGCTGTTTTGACTGCCGGTAGATCTGCCGTCTTGTAAGAAGTAAATGGATCACTGCTTGTCTTAATGCTGTAATTGGCCCAGGCAATAAAAATAATTCCTGCCACAAAGAGAAGCAGGAAAATTTTAAAAATATTTTTGATTATTTTTTTCATTGAATGAAAATTTCTTTAAAATTCCAAGCCGTTCGGGAAAGCTTTTTTTCTGAAAATCAGCAATAAAGCAGCTCCAACTGTAATGGCCGAGTCTGCCACATTGAAGATATATTTAAAAAACTCAATATGTTTTCCGCCGATTAAAGGCCAGCTTTCAGGAACGTTCCAGTCTACCAGAGGAAAATGCAGCATATCTACAACGCAGCCCTTCATAAATGAGGAATATCCCTGTCCGAATGGAACAAATTTAGAAACTCCTCCATAGCCAATCCATTGATTGACACTTTCATCATAAACCATTCCGCTGTCGAAAATCAAACCGTAAAACATTCCGTCGATAAGATTGCCGATTGCTCCTGCGAAGATCATAGCCATCGGAATAAGAAGATAATTGGATTCTCCTCTCTGTAACCATTTTTTAAATAAATAAATCATTCCTCCAATCAGGAAAACCCTTACGATAACCAGGAAATATTTACCGATAATACCTCCGAAATGAAGACCGTAGGCCATCCCCGGATTTTCTACAAAAGTAAGTCGGAAGCCCGGGAAAACAGAAACACTGTCATTCAGTTCAAAATGCGTTTTTATATAGATTTTTGATATCTGATCGATCAGTAAAATAAGAAAGGTTACAAATACTATCTTTTTCATTACAATCCTTTGGGTTTTGTAGATTTCCCTATTTTTTCGTTTTTCTTATCAACGATCTTTTTGATCGTTTTTTCGTTGTGATGCGTATTCTTGGTATGGAATTTCTCGAACTTAATGTTCATTTCTTTTAAAACGCTTTTCAATGCGTTCAGTTCCATTGCATTTTTAGTATGTACAATAATGGATTCCATTTTTTTTTAATTTAAATTATTTTTTGGACAGCTCATCAAGCTTTTTTCTTTCTTTGGGTGACAGATCGTTGATTCCGTTTTTGCCCATTTTGCTTAAAAGCCGGTCTATTTCTTTTTCCCGTTCGCGTTTATCAGAATTGAACTGATCATCAATCGTGTAGTTGGTGTGTCTTTCGGAAAAGAATCTTTTCCTGATTCTCTCTTTATTAAAAAAAGCTACAGCGACAACAATAATGATAATTACAATTAACAATTCGCTCATGGATATATACTAAAAATTAGGTTTATAAAGTATTTTTCAAAAATACAATATAAACCCAAATTTATTTTGATAAACCTTTCGGTTATTTCTGCATATTTTTCGCTTCGATGCTTAGCGTAGCATGAGGAACAGCCAGAAGTCTTTCTTTCGGAATTAGCTTTCCGGTTACTCTGCAGACACCGTACGTTTTGTTTTCAATTCTTATAAGAGCATTCTTAAGATCACGGACGAATTTTTCCTGTCTTCCTGCCAAAATAGAATTCTGTTCTTTGCTTAATGTTTCAGCACCTTCTTCAAACGCCTTAAATGTTGGTGAAGTATCATCAGTGCCATTATTCTGGTCGTTAATGAAACTCTCTCTGATCAGCTTAAGATCGTTTTCCGCTTTTTCTATTTTTTCTTTAATGATTGCTTTAAATTCTTGTAAATCAGCATCACTGTATCTTACTCTTTCGTCTGACATAATCATTTTCTCTTTTTTAATAAAATTATGAAATGAAATTTGAAAAACAATAACTATATGTTAAATTTTTTCAACATTTATCTTAAAATTAACCTCATCTATTTCGATTTCGTTAAAATTTGAAAGTGAAGATACAATTTCTATTTTATTTGACAAGACTTCGGAAGAAATATATTCTTCATTTTTCTTGATGTCATTGATAAACGGAGAATTTTCTTCAATGGAGATGTTTATCCTGTCAGTCAGATCAAAATCTTTATCTTTTCTAAGATTCTGAATTCTGTTGATAAATTCTCTTGCAATTCCTTCGGATTTTAACTCGTCTGTTAACGTCAAATCTAATGCCACAGTTGTTTTACCGTCAGAAGTTACCGTCCATCCCGGAATATCTTTTGTGGAAATTTCTACATCTTCAATCGTAATTTCATAGCCCTGAATTTCAATCTTTCCTTCTTTTTCTAATGATGAAATTTGCTCTGCCGAAAGATTATTGATTTCATTACCAACGACTTTCATATCTTTTCCAAGCCTTGAACCTAATGTTTTAAAGTTAGGTTTAATCTGTTTTATAATAAGATGAGATGCTTCTTCGGCATTGATCAATTGCAATTCCTTAACATTAACTTCCTGTTTAATTAATTCAGAAACTGCAGAAATCTGCTCTTCAGTTTTCGAGTCTAAAACCGGAATCAAAACTTTCTGTAACGGCTGACGAACTTTTACATTTTCTTTCTTTCTCAACGAGAAAACCATGCTTGTAATGCTTTGTGCCAAATGTGTTTTCTCCACAAGATCCTGGTCAATCAGGCTTTCGTCAGCAACCGGGAAGTTTGTCAGGTGGATCGATTCTGCATTTTCTTTTCCTGTTACTTTATTTAGATCCTGATACAACTGATCCATAAAGAACGGAGCGATAGGCGCAGATAATTTTGCAACTGTTTCAAGACAGGTATATAAAGTCTGGTAAGCTGAGATTTTATCTTCCGAATAATCGCCTTTCCAGAAACGTCTTCTGCATAATCTTACATACCAGTTTGATAAATTATCGTTCACAAAAGTATTGATGGCTCTTGCCACTCTTGTTGGCTCGTAATCTTCGTAGAATGCTTTAACTTCCTTAATTAATAAATTTAATTCAGACAAAATCCATCGGTCTATTTCCGGTCTGTTTTCTACTTCTTTTTCAGAATAATTGAATCCGTCAACATTCGCGTACAACGCAAAGAATGAATAGGTATTGTACAGTGTTCCGAAGAATTTTCTTCTCACTTCATCAATTCCTTCAATGTCGAATTTCAGGTTTTCCCAAGGATTCGCATTGGAAATCATGTACCAACGCGTTGCATCAGGACCATAAACAGCAAGTGTTTCAAACGGATCTACGGCATTTCCTAAACGTTTTGACATTTTCTGTCCGTTTTTATCCAGAACCAGTCCGTTACTCATTACATTTTTATAAGCCACCGAATCAAAAACCGCTGTTCCGATTGCATGAAGGGTGTAGAACCAACCTCTCGTCTGGTCAACGCCTTCCGCGATGAAGTCAGCAGGAAATGCTTTATTTGTATCAATTAATGCTTTATTTTCAAAAGGATAATGCAGCTGTGCATACGGCATGGCACCCGAATCAAACCAAACATCGATAAGATCACTTTCACGTTTCATCGGTCTTCCTGAATCTGAAACCAAAATTACCTTGTCAACTACATTTTTATGTAGGTCAACCAACGCATAATTCTGTTCAGACATATTCCCAATCACAAAACCTTTGAACGGATTTTCTTTCATCAATCCTGCTTCAACAGATTTTTCGATTTCGTTGTATAATTCTTCTACAGAACCGATGATTTTTTCTTCAGTTTGTCCTGTCGAAGCATCTGTTCTCCAGATCGGCAACGGAATGCCCCAATATCGTGAACGGGAAAGATTCCAGTCGTTTACATTTTCAAGCCAGTTGGCAAAACGACCTTCTCCTGTTGCTTTCGGCTTCCAGTTGATTTCTTTGTTTAAATCGACCAGTCTGTCTTTCACAGCTGTCATTTTTACAAACCATGAATCCAGCGGATAATATAATAACGGCTCATCTGTTCTCCAACTGTGCGGATACGAGTGAACGTATTTTTCTACTTTAAATGCTTTATTTTCTTTTCTTAATTTTAAAGCAATTCTTTCGTCTACAGAAAGATAAGTCTTCAAATCTGAAATAATCGACTTGAGATTTTCTTTTTGAATTTTAAATTCTGTCTCCTTTTCTGCATCGCTCAGGTATTCTCCTTTTACATATTCATTCGCAAAACCGTAAATTTCGTCACTTACCTGAGGTAAAAATCTTCCCTGTAAATCAACTAAAGGAACAGGATTTCCGTTTTTATCCAGCACAAGCATTGGCGGAACTTCAGGCGTTGCTTCTTTAGCCACTTTCGCATCATCAGCACCGAAAGTAGGTGCGGTATGAACGATACCTGTTCCGTCTTCCGTTGTTACGAAATTTCCTGAAATTACCCTGAAAGCATTTTCCGGATTTTGGTAAGGAAGAGCGTATGGTAAAAGCTGCTCATATTTAATTCCAACCAGATCAGCACCTTTAAATTCGGCTAAAATCTGATAAGGAATTACTTTACTTTCTGAAGTGTAATTTGCGAAATCTTCCTCTGTACCTTCACTGTATTTTTTTGCAAACTGTTTCCCAACCAAAGCTTTAGCCAAAACTACATTTACCGCTTCAAAAGTATATTGATTGAATGTTTTAACTAAAACATAATCGATTTTCGGACCTACCGTCAACGCTGTATTAGAAGGCAACGTCCAGGGAGTTGTCGTCCAGGCTAAGAAATGGATATCTCCAAAACCTTGTAAAAATGATGGTAATGTTTCCGGTAATGTCTTGAATTGTGCCACAACGGTAGTATCAGAAACATCGCGGTAAGCCCCCGGCTGGTTAACTTCGTGAGAAGAAAGTCCGGTTCCCGCTTTTGGAGAATAAGGCTGGATGGTGTAGCCTTTGTACAATAATCCTTTATCATACAATTGCTTCAACAGCCACCAAACCGTCTCCATATATTTTGATTTGTATGTGATGTACGGATCATCAAGATCAACCCAATATCCGATTTTCTCGGTAAGGTTGTTCCAAATGTCTGTGTAACGCATTACCGCTTCACGGCAAGCTTTATTGTAATCTTCAATTGAAATTTTATTGCCAATATCTTCTTTAGTGATTCCTAATTCTTTTTCCACACCAAGCTCTACCGGAAGTCCGTGCGTGTCCCAACCCGCTTTACGGAAAACCTGCTTTCCGTTCTGGGTCTGATAACGACAGAAAATATCCTTTAATGCTCTGGCCATAACGTGGTGAATTCCCGGCATTCCGTTAGCTGAAGGCGGACCTTCATAAAAAACAAACTCAGGCTGCCCCTCACGAATCTCAACACTTTTATTGAAAGTTTTGTTCTGTTTCCAGAATTCCGCGATGTTATCGGCTACGTCAATAAGGTTGAGGTTTTTGTACTCTTTAAATTGGCTCATTGTAATATATCAATATCGTTGATTAATTAAGTTGGCAAATTTACTAAAATTTACCGGTTTATAATATATGTTTTATTTTGATATTTATAGTGAAAAAGTTCTGTTTCAGAAATATAAATGTTGGAATTGATTTTTGATGAATTGTAAATTATAAAGTTGAATTATTTTTCTCCCACAGATTTCACGGATTTTCACAGATGATTGATTTTAGCTGCTTTTGGAATCACCATTTTGAATTTGGTTTTAATAAAAACTTAAAATAATATCTCGCACATTACGCTGTTTTTTTAAACATAATCATCCGTGAAAACCCGTGAAATCTGTGGGAAATAAAATCTTCACGAGAAAATTAATTTTAATTAAATAAATTTGTCCTTTAAAAATAACAACCATTGGAATTTTATCCATCCATCGAAAGATCAGACATTCAGGAAATAAAAAAGTTTCAGGAGCAAAAACTTCAGGAGCTTTTGGTTTATCTTGAAAGCAATTCTCCTTTTTATCAAAGATTATTCAAAGAAAATAACATCAGGATTACGGATATCCGGACGTTGGAAGATTTACAGAAAATCCCTACAACGACGAAGAATGATATCCAGCAGAATAACGATGATTTTTTTTGCATTACGCCAGATAAAATCGTTGACTATAGCACGACTTCAGGAACGTTGGGTGATCCTGTAACCTTCGGATTATCAGATAATGATCTCGAAAGATTAGCTTATAATGAAGCGATTTCTTTCGCCTGTGCAGGGATTGTAAAAGGAGATGTTGTGCAGATGATCACTACGATCGACAAAAGATTCATGGCAGGACTTGCTTATTTTTTAGGATTGAGAAAAATGGGCGCCAGTGTGGTAAGAATGGGACCCGGAATTCCGGAACTGCAGTGGGATTCAATTTTCAGATACAAGCCGAAGTATTTGATTACCGTTCCGTCTTTTTTACTAAAAATGATCGATTACGCCGAAAAACATGGAATAGATTATCAGAATTCAAGTGTCTATGGAGCCGTTTGTATCGGAGAAAGCATCAAAAATCAGGATTTTACAGATAATATTTTATCACAGAAAATTAAAGAAAAATGGAATATTAAGCTTTTCTCAACGTACGCTTCTACTGAAATGAGCACGGCATTTACAGAATGCGAACAACAGATCGGAGGACATCAGCATCCGGAATTAATTATCACTGAAATTCTTGATGATAATGGGAATCTTGTGAAAGAAGGAGAAAGCGGGGAATTAGCTATTACGACGCTGGGAGTTGAAGCGATTCCTTTATTAAGATTCAAAACAGGGGATATTGTAAAAGCACATTATGAGCCTTGTGCGTGCGGAAGAAAAACGATGAGACTAGGGCCTGTGATTGGAAGAAAGCAGCAAATGATCAAATATAAAGGAACTACGTTATATCCGCCGGCGATGAACGATATCCTTAATGATTTCAACAATATTCTATGTTATCAGATCGTTATTCAGTCGAATGAAATTGGATTGGATGAAATTATCATTAAAATAAGCACAGACAGCGATTCGGAAACTTTTGTCAATGAGGTGAGAGATCATTTCAGGGCAAAATTAAGAGTAAGCCCGAAGATTGAAATTATTGAGTTTGATGTTTTGTCTAAAATTGTTTTCAATCCGAACAGCAGAAAACCGATAACATTTATAGATTTACGATAAATATTCATTCAAAATAAACTTAAATTATAAACTATGAAAAAATTATTCTTACTATTTTCGTTAACAATTGCTTTGGTAGTCAATGCACAGAGAATAGTAATTAAGTCTGGAAGTTTTAGCGCTTTGAAAGATCAGACGGAAGTAAATGTGGAATTTAAATTCGAGAACGTTCTGATGATGAAAGAAAATGTTACGGAGGAGCAGTATCTTGAAAACAGAAAAAGAGACGTCCTTGCAAATCCTAAGAGAGGTGAAGTGGGATGGCAAAAGTGGAATGCTGAATGGCAAAGATATAAAAATGAAGAATATATTAATTACTTCACGAAAGGCTTAAATAAATCGTATAAAAATATCAGCTTTAAAAAAGACAGCCCATCATCGAAATACACCATATTACTGGAGACCAATTGGGTTTTTCCGGGATGGCACGGTGGGATGATGGTTATGACTGCAGAAATTACGGGGAAAATAAAATTGATTGAAACCAATAATCCTGCAAATGTTTTAGCGGAAGCGGAGTTTAATAAATTCGATAGATTTGTAAATAATAAAGAGATTGTAATGGAATATGGCAGAGTTGCTGGTGCATATGAATCTCTCGGAAGATATCTGGGAAAAGAAATCAAAAATGCGGTAAAATAAAATAAAAAACGGTCTGAAAATCTCAGACCGTTTTTTATGCTTGTTGTTTTTCTGTTTTAATGAATTCTGCAAGATTTTTTATCGCGGTATCATGTATTCTCACAAATGTATTTTTTTTATCCCAGACATATCCTGCCAAAACCGCACAGATTTTTCTTTTTACATCAGGGTTTTCCGGCTGGTGGAAAAATAATTCCTGAAGATTTCCGGTGTACCATTCTTTTACATAGGTGGTGAATACATCAACGCCATATAAAATATAATCGGAGTATTCTTTTTGCCAGTCGATTTTTTCGCCATTCAGCTGTCTTAAAGCTAATTTTGCCGCCAGCATTCCTGATTCCGTGGCAAAAGCCATTCCTGAAGAGAAAACCGGATCCAGGAATTCCGAAGCATTTCCAGTTAAGGCAAATCCGTCTCCGAATAATTTTTTTACCGAGCAGGAATAATCTTTTAAATGTTTAGGCTCAAATAAAAACTCTACATCACCAAAACGTTTTACATAATAATCAGAAAGGGAAATGGCTTTCCTCAACGCTTCTGCTGTATCACCATTTTCGGATAATTTATCAATAAATTCAGTCGGGCCAACAATTCCTACGCTCGTATTTCCATTGGAAAAAGGAATTACCCAAAGCCAGACTTCTGTTTCAATAATGTCAAAAGAGATCAATGTTCCTTCTGTGCCTTCTTCTCTGTTAATGTCTTGTACATGAGAGAAAATGGCAGAATGCGGAGAGAGTTTTGAAGGCTTTTCCAAATCTAAAAGTCTCGGTAAAACTCTTCCGTAGCCGCTGGAATCGATCACAAATTTGGCATGAATCGCTTTAGTTTCACCGTCTTTATTTTTTACTGTCGTCACAGAATCCGTTCCGTTGAATTCAATTCCGATAACTTCCGTTTCAAATTCAAGATCAATTCCTTTTCTGATCACTTCCTGGGCCAGGACGTTGTCAAAATCGGCTCGCGGAACCTGCCAGGTCCAGTCCCAGCCTTCCCCGAATTTATTACTGAAATCAAAAATGCAGACTTCATCACCTCTTAAAAAACGTGCTCCCAATTTCTTTTCAAAACCCATTTTATCAAGCGCAGGAAAAAGTCCGGCCTCATCAAAATGATCCATTACACGCGGAATAAGGCTTTCCCCGACAACCAGCCTTGGAAATTTTGTTTTTTCTACAACTTTTACGTTGACGTTGTTCTTCTTTAAATATGAAGAAGATACGCAACCGGAAGGTCCGGCGCCAATTACAAGCACGTCAACAAATTCTTTGGTCATCTTTGATTTTTTATTTTAATAATAACTTCTATCTTTGCCGCAAAATTAATGACAATTAATTAATAAATTACAAAATTATCTTATTATTACTTTTAATTAATGAAAATAAATAACTTTTTAGAACTGAGCGACTTCAAAAAAATCATTGTTGAGAATGAAAAAATAGAACTGGATGAAACACTTCTTGCCAGAGTGGATGAAAGTTTTCAGTTTTTAAAAGAATTTTCAAAAAATAAAGTAATATATGGTGTGAATACCGGTTTTGGGCCGATGGCACAGTTCAAGATCAGCGATGAAGATACACATCAGCTTCAGTACAATCTGATAAGAAGTCATTCTTCAGGGATCGGAAATCCGCTTCCGACCGACGAAGTAAAAGCCTGCATGCTCGCAAGGTTGAATACTTTATCTCTTGGAAAATCGGGTGTTCATCAATCTGTTGTAAATTTACTTAAAGAATTAATAAACAGAGGTGTTACGCCATTGATTTTTGAGCACGGAGGAGTCGGTGCAAGCGGTGATCTAGTGCAGCTGGCTCACCTGGCTTTAGTTCTGATTGGAGAAGGCGAAGTTTTCTATAAAGGTGAAAGAAAATCTACAAAAGAAGTTTTTGAAATTGAAAATTTACAGCCGATTCAGGTTGAAATCCGTGAAGGGCTTGCTTTAATGAACGGAACATCTGTGATGTCAGGAATTGGTGTTGTTAATGCTCATAAAGCGAATCAATTAACTGATATTTCCATTAAGTTGTCCTGCGCTATTAATGAAATTGTTCAGGCGTATGATGATCATTTATCTGAAGTTTTAAATGGAACAAAACTTCATGCAGGACAGCAGAAAATTGCAGAAAAAATGCGCGCTCATTTATCCGACAGTAAATTAATCAGGAAAAGAGCCGATCATTTATATACTCACTTTGAAGAACAGGAAAAGGTTTTCAAAGAAAAAGTTCAGGAATATTATTCTTTACGATGTGTTCCGCAGATCCTAGGTCCTGTTTTAGATACATTGGAGTACACAGAAAAAGTATTGGAAAACGAGATCAATTCAGCGAACGATAATCCGATCATTAATGTTGAAGATCAGCATGTTTACCATGGAGGAAACTTCCACGGCGATTATATTTCCCTTGAAATGGACAAGCTGAAAATTGTGGTAACAAAACTTACAATGCTGGCAGAAAGACAGCTGAATTATCTTTTGAATTCAAAAATTAATGAAATTTTGCCTCCGTTTGTGAATTTAGGCAAATTAGGTTTCAATTTCGGAATGCAGGGTGTTCAGTTTACGGCAACTTCCACGACAGCGGAAAGCCAGATGTTGTCAAATCCGATGTATGTTCACAGTATTCCTAATAATAATGATAATCAGGATATTGTAAGCATGGGAACGAATGCTGCCGTAATTTGCAGGAAAGTTATCGAAAATGCTTTTGAAGTATTAACGATTGAGGCGATTACTATTGTTCAGGCAATCGAATATCTTGGTTTTCAGGATAAAATATCATCGGCAACAAACGAATTGTATGATGAAATAAGAAAGATCATTCCTGCGTTTTCCAATGATATGATAATGTATCCTTATTTGGAAGATGTGAAAAAATATCTGAAGACCATGTAATTTTTAGCTAAAATTGATTGTCTTATAAGAAAAGGAAATATACTTAAAAACTAAAACTAACAGAAGCAACACATGAAATGTGCAATCATCACAGGCGGCTCACGGGGAATTGGAAGAGCAATCTGTATAAAACTGGCAGAAGAAAAAAATTATCATATTCTGATCAACTATACTTCAAATGAAGCTGCAGCAAAGGAAACTTTGGCTAAAGTTGAAGAGTTGGGCTCTACAGGCGAAATTCTGAAATTTGATGTAGGAAATGCTGAAGAAACTCAGAAGATTTTAAACGAATGGCAGGAAAATAACTCAGGCGCTATTGTTGAAGTGATTGTAAATAATGCAGGAATCACAAGAGATGGTCTTTTCATGTGGATGCAGAGTGAAGACTGGAACTCGGTGATTAACACGAGTTTAAATGGGTTTTTCAATGTGACTAATTTCTTTATTCAAAAACTGTTGCGTAATAAATACGGCAGAATCATCAATATGGTTTCTGTTTCAGGGGTGAAAGGAACAGCGGGACAGACTAATTATTCTGCAGCAAAAGGAGCGTTGGTCGGTGTTACAAAAGCTTTGGCTCAGGAAGTGGCAAAAAGAAATATCACAGTCAATGCAGTGGCACCTGGATTCATTAAAACTGATATGACGCAGGAATTTAACGAAGATGAATTAAAAGCAATGATTCCTGCCAACCGATTCGGTGAAGCGGAAGAGGTAGCAGATTTAGTGGCATTTTTAGCATCTAAAAAATCATCTTACATTACAGGGGAAATCATTAATATTAACGGAGGAATTTATTCTTGATTAATGTACCAATATATCAATGTAACAATTTACCAATATTGTTACACTGGTAAACTGATACATTGTTAAATTTTTAAACATGGAAAACAGGGTTGTCATTACCGGAATGGGGATTTATTCCTGCATCGGAACTTCTTTGGAAGAGGTGAAAGAATCTTTATTTCAGGGAAAATCCGGTATTTTTTTAGTGGACGAAAGAAAAGAATTTGGCTTCAGATCGGGACTCACGGGTGTTGTTCCTAAACCGGATCTCAAAAATCTTCTGAACCGAAGGCAGCGCGTAAGCATGGGCGAGGAAAGCGAATATGCCTATATTGCAACGCTTGATGCTTTAAAAAATGCAAACATAGACCAGAATTTTTTAGACAACAATGAAGTCGGAATTTTATATGGGAATGACAGCGTTTCCAAGGCGGTAGTGGAGTCTATCGACATTGCAAGAGAAAAAAAAGATACTACTTTAATGGGTTCGGGAGCGATATTCAAATCCATGAACTCTACCGTTACCATGAATCTTTCCACTATTTTTAAATTGAGAGGGATCAATCTTACCATAAGCGCGGCCTGTGCAAGCGGTTCTCATTCTTTGGGGCTGGCTTTCATGATGATTAAAAATGGTTTTCAGGATATGATTGTGTGTGGGGGAGCGCAGGAAACCAACAAATATTCAATGGCAAGCTTTGACGGATTAGGTGTTTTTTCTGTGAGAGAAGACGAGCCTACAAAAGCTTCAAGACCTTTCGATTCCGGAAGAGATGGTTTGATTCCAAGCGGAGGAGCTGCAACATTAATTGTTGAAAGTCTTGAATCTGCACAGAAAAGAGGTGTCAATATCATTGCAGAGATCGTTGGCTATGGTTTTTCTTCAAACGGCGGACATATTTCGACACCGAATGTAGACGGTCCGGCTTTGGCAATGGACAGAGCGTTGAAACAATCGGGTTTAACGGCAAAAGATATTGATTATATTAATGCTCATGCCACTTCCACACCGATTGGTGATGCCAATGAAGCCAAAGCGATTTACGAAATCTTCGGAGGGGAAGTTCCGGTGAGTTCTACAAAATCAATGACAGGCCATGAATGCTGGATGGCTGGTGCCAGTGAGGTTATTTATTCTATTTTGATGATGCAGAATGATTTTATCGCGCCCAATATTAATCTTGAAAATCCTGACGAGGAAGCAAAAAAGATAAATTTAATTGCCGAAACAAAAAGTCAAAAAATTGACGTATTTTTGTCGAATTCTTTCGGATTTGGGGGAACCAACTCTGCATTAATTGTTAAAAAATTTGATTAAAAACATGGAAAGGGAAAAAATTGTTGCAATCGTCAATGACTTTTTAGTGAATGAATTTGAAGTAGACGGTGATGAAATCAGCAATGAAGCCAACTTAAAAACTACCTTAGGTTTGGATAGCTTAGATTACATTGATATGGTGGTTGTGATTGAATCTAATTTCGGAGTGAAATTAGGCGAAGCAGACTTTAAGAAAATGATCACATTTGATGATTTCTATTCAACAATCGAAAACAAAATCATTGAAAAAAACGCATAAATAATGTAACAATATACCAATCTGGCAATTTACTAATGTTTAAAAATATTGCTACATTATTAGGCTGATACATTGTTAAACTAATACTATGAACAAGTGGAAAGGTAAATCTAAAGGGACGATTTTAGGCTACAGAATATTCGTCTGGTGCATTAGAAATATCGGAATCCGCAGCTCATATTTTGTACTTTATTTTGTAGCATCCTATTATTTCATTTTCGAAAAAAAAAGCAATCAATACATTTCATATTATTTTCGAAAAAGACTTAATTATACTTTCTGGAAAGCAAAAATTTCTGTTTTTATAAGTTACTTTACTTTCGGAAAAGTTCTCATTGACAAAACGGCTATTTCTGCCGGTTTGCGTAATAAATACACCTACGAATTCGACGGAATTGAAAACCTTAGAAATCTTTTAGCAGAAAAAAAAGGCGGTGTTCTCATCAGTGCCCATATTGGAAATTTTGAGATTGCAGAACATTTTTTTGCAGATATTGATTTTGACTGTCAGATTAATTTAGTGACAACAGATCAGGAAGTTACGGTCATTAAAGAGTATCTTGAAAGTGTTTCCGTAAAAACCAGCAGCATTAAATTTATCTATGTTAAAGAAGATATGTCGCATATCTTTGATATCAACGAAGCATTGTCAAAAAATGAACTGATCTGTTTTACCGGAGACCGTTATTTTGAAGGTTCTAAATTTTTGGAGGGAGATTTATTAGGGAAAACGGCAAAATTCCCGGCCGGTCCGTTTCTTATTGCTTCAAGATTGAGTGTTCCTGTGGTGTATGTATATGTGATGAAAGAGAAGAACCTGCATTATCATTTGTATGCACGAGTTGCTCAAAACGTCAAAAAACGTGATGCACAGGGACTTTTGAATTCTTACACACAGAATCTGGAATCTATGATTAAAAAATATCCTCTTCAATGGTTCAATTATTTTGATTTTTGGGATGATATTGATTAAATTCCCTACTTTTACTCTTGAAAAAACTAATATTTAAACTCAAATACTAAGGTTCTTTTAAGAATTAATTCTTTTTTTGCTTTGATTTTCATTGATTAAGTTTTACTTTGCTGAGTAGTGTTAATGCCTTTGCGAACTTTGCATTAAATAAAATTATTTCTAAATTTCTCAATAATATTTCTCCTTTGAAAAAAGAATTTGACATACTGGTAATCGGCAGCGGATTGGGAGGTCTTGTTTCGGCACTTGTTCTGGCGAAAGAGGGCTTAAAGGTATGCATACTTGAGAAAAATAATCAATTCGGAGGGAATCTACAGACATTTTCACGTGATAAGCTTATTTTCGATACCGGAGTTCATTATCTTGGTGGTCTTTCGGAAGGGCAGAATCTACACCAGTACTTTTCTTATCTGGGCATTATAGATGAACTGCAGATTCATAAAATGGATGAAAACGGCTACGATAAAATCACTTTTGGAGAAGATAAAACTGAATATCCTCACGCGCAGGGCTACGAAAACTTTGTAGGTCAGTTATCAGAATATTTCCCCGAGGAAAAAGAAAATCTGGAAAATTACTGTGAAGAACTTCAGCGGGTCTGCAGCCAGTTTCCGAGATATAATCTGGTTGGAAAAGACCATTACAATGAAGAGATTCTACATCTTAACACTAAAAGATTTATTGAATCGATTACCCAGAACAGAAAACTACAGTCTGTTTTATTAGGCTCGAATTTTCTGTACGCGGGAGATTCTGAAAATATACCTTTTTACGTTCATGCTTTAACGGTAAACTCCTATATCCAAAGTGCTTACAAATGTGTAAAAGGCGGAAGCCAGATTTCAAAATTACTGATTCGGAAGTTAAAAGAATACGGAGCGGAAGTTCATAAACATTCCGAAGTTTCTGAGTTTATATTTAATGAAAATAATTCTTTGACAGGAGTTAAAACAAAAACAGGAAAAGAATACGCTGCGAAACAATTTATTTCCAATATAGAAATCCGTTCAACCATTCAACTGATTGGCGAAAAAAGATTAAAAAAATCTTTTCTGAACAGAATTATGAGTTGGGAGCCTGTTTCCTCATGCTTTAGTGTTTATATTGTGCTGAAACCTCATACTATTCCGAATTTTAATTATAATATTTACCATTATTCAAATGAGGAAATGGTGTGGAATGCGTATCGTTATAAAAAAGAATCATGGCCTGAAACGTATATGCTTTCTTCCACGCAATCGAAGAATGATCCTGACTTTGCGGAAAGCCTGACGATAATTTCTTATATGGATTTTGAAGAAGTGGAAGAGTGGAAAGAAACCTTCAATACGGTTGCGGATGAATATGAAAGGGGAGAATTGTATGAAAAATTTAAGCTGGAAAAGGCGGAAAAAATGATTGACGCTCTGGAAAAGAAGATGCCGGATCTCAGAGAGTCTATTAAAAGAATCTATACTTCTTCGCCCTTGTCTTACCGCGATTATATCGGAAGTGCCAGCGGGAATATGTATGGCTACATGAAAAACTCAGAGAATCCTTTGAAAACAATGGTTTCTCCTAAGACGAAAATCAATAATCTTTTCCTGACAGGGCAATCCGTGAATATGCATGGTATTTTGGGATGTACGATCGGCGCGTTCAATACCTGCGCTGAAATTTTAGGGAAAGAACGTATTGATCAGAGGCTTACACAATTAATTAATAAAGATAAACGTGAAAAATAATAACGTAGCTGGTTGTAGGGATTCTGTCATTCTGAATACAGGACGCAGTTCTGCGAACGTAGTTCATAAGGGTAGTAGTAATGTCAGATGTTTCATTTTGTTATTTCTCAGCCTCAACCTGATCCTGAACCTAACCTCCTGCGGCGTAAGAAAATCTATAAATCACGTTCCTGATGTAAAGCAATATGCTCTTGAAATTCCAAAAGTTAATAGAATCAATGACTCAACTTTTAGCTTTAATCAAAACTATTTAACGAAAAATAAGCAGCAGCTTTGGGAATTGTATATTAAAGGAAATTCTTTACAGCTGGGCTATAACAATGGTGCTTTGACTCAAAGTCTGATGCAGAAGCAGGAAGAAATTTTCTTTTCAAAAGTTGAAGGATTTGTACCCTCCAGATTCAAACAGAATTTGCTGAGAGGCTTCCTGAAATGGTATAACCGGAAAATGTATCTGAATATCCGTGAAGATTATCAGGTCGAATTGTACGGATTATCGCAGTATTCATCTGATAAATATAATTTTATAGCTCCGAGATTTTTAAGAAGTATGTATTTGCATGGTGCGCACGATATCGGCCATGCGATGCAGGATTTAATGATGGTCGGCTGTACTTCTCTCGCGGTCTGGAACGAAAATACGGAAGATGGAGATCTGTTGATCGGAAGAAATTTTGACTTTTATGTAGGAGATGATTTTGCTAAAAATAAACTGATTGAATTTGTAGAACCGGAAGACGGAATTCCTTATCTCTCCGTCAGCTGGCCGGGAATGATCGGCGTGGTTTCCGGAATGAATAAAGAAGGAGTTACGGTAACGATCAATGCCGGAAAATCTAAGATTCCTTTAACCGCAAAAACACCTATTTCTCTGGTAACAAGAGAAATTCTTCAGTATGCCAAAAACATTGACGAAGCCATTGCCATTGCAAGAAAAAGGAAAGTTTTTGTTTCAGAATCGATACTTGTCGGAAGTGCAAATGATAAAAAAGCTTTAATCATCGAGGTTTCACCGGATAATTTTGGAGTGTATACTGTTGAAAATACCAGTAAGGTGTTTTGTACCAATCATTTTCAGTCGGATGCTTACAAGAATGATAAAAGGAATCAGAAGCATATTCTGGAAAGTCATTCCGAATACCGATATGAGAAACTTCAGGAACTTTTACAGGAAAATAAAAAGTTAAATCCTGAAAAAATGGCTTCTATTTTAAGAGATAAATCAGGACTGAAAGGTGGAAAAATTGGCTATGGCAATGAAAAAGCGATCAATCAGCTTCTGGCGCACCATGCGGTGATTTTTTCTCCTCAGAAAAAGCTGGTGTGGGTTTCTGCAAATCCTTATCAGTTGGGTGAATTTGTCTGCTATGATCTGAATGAAATTTTTTCTGATCAAAGACTGAAAAACGGGAAATTTTCAAAATCTGAATTAAATATTCCAAAAGATCCTTTTTTAGATTCTAAGGAATTTAAAAATTATGAACAGTACAAAATGATGAGTTCAGAAGTGAATAAAGCGATTGATGGAGAAATTGTCATCACAAGCGATTCTCTTTCCTATTATCAATCTCTGAATCCGGATTTTTGGCAGGTTTATTATCAGGCAGGAAAATATTACTACAACACAAAAGAATACTCAAAAGCAAAAATTGAATTTGAAAAGGCTTTAACGAAAGAAATAACAACAATTCCCGACAAAAAGAATGTCGAAAAATATTTACATAAAGTAATTAAAAAACTGAAGTAAAGTGCTTTTGGTATTTTTAAAGTTTTACTGTATTTGTAATATTGTTTTTATTATTTGTGTTAGTTTGTTTATTTTTATTTTCTTATTGTTTATTGATTTTAGTAAGCAATAGTTATTTAAAATGAATTTTATTTTTGTTTATTTTGAAAGAAATGAAGTTTTTATTAAGAAAGATTTGTTTTTATGTAGATTTATTATTTATATTCGTTTTCTTTAAATTGTTGATGAATGAAAAAAATCTACTTGTTGTCTTTACTTTGCTTTTTAGCCTTATTTTCCTGTAAAAATGACGAAAAAATAGAAAGTGTAGAAACCGAAAGCTCTTTTGTTAATTTCAATATTGATGCAGTTCCGTATGCGAAATTATCGACATATATGTTTTTTACGGGCGATCTGAAAAACTTACAGCCTAATGCAAAAGTTATTTCTTATGAACCCGCCAGCTCACTTTTTACCGATTATGCACTGAAAAAAAGGTTTATATGGATGCCGGGAGGCGTGAAAGCTGCTTATGATACAGACGACAAAATTCTCAATTTTCCTTTAGGGACAGTTCTTATTAAAAACTTTTATTACAATACCATACAGCCAGGCAACACGATAAAGATTATTGAGACCCGCTTAATGATCAAAAAATCAACCGGTTGGGTTTTTGCAGAATATCTTTGGAATGACGCACAGACAGAAGCAGAATTGGTTACCGGAGCTAATTTTGCAAGTGGCAGCTCCAAAAATATTACCTTTAAAAAAGAGAATGGTGACGTCATCACCACCGATTACAGGATTCCCTCGGAAACTGAGTGTCTGGCCTGTCATAAATTGGATAATAAGCCTATTCCGATTGGTGTAAAGCCTCAAAATCTAAATATTTCTTACAATTACCCGAATGGAATTAAGAATCAGCTACAGAAGCTTGTTGATGAAGGCTATCTTCAAAGTTATCCTTCCAATATTGTTTCCACAGTAAATTATAAGGATACCAGCAAACCTCTTGATATTCGCTTGCGATCTTACCTCGATATCAACTGTGCGCATTGTCATCAGGAAAATGCACGATGTGATTACAGAGCAATACGTTTAAGTTTCAGTCAGACATCAAACTTAACAAAATTAGGTGTTTGTGTCTCGGCAGACGAACCGATCAATCCTTCCTTGGAAAGAATTATCACTCCCGGCAATCCTGCCAAGTCTGTGATGCATTTCAGACTGAGTTCTACGAATGAGAATAACAGAATGCCTTTACTGGGACGAACGATTGTTCATGATGAAGGTGTTGAGCTTTTAAGACAGTGGATTTCTTCATTAAATCAAACCTGTCCATAATAATTAATTAATACGAAAACTTTATAACTCATGAAAAAAATATTCCCCCTTTTTGTTTTAGTATTGAATAGCACATGGGCAATTGCGCAATTAACTTGTGCCACAGCAGTTCCTCTCAGTTTGGGGACAGTTACTGCTCCTACTGTTACAGGAGATGCACCCGCAACGGCCTGCTCTTTAGGTACGCCCGGATCAAAAGGTTTATGGTACAAATTTACCGCTACGGAAAACAAGACCATTAAAGTTGCAACTTCTTCCGCGGGACAAAATGCAGATACGCGGCTGATTGTATTTATGGGAAATTGTAGTACCCTGAATTGTATTGCAGCCAACGACGATAGTGTAGGAGCTTTTTCTGCAGTTACGTTTAATGCTGTTGCAGGAACTACATATTACATTGTATTTGATAATAAATTCTCTTCAGCAGGTTTTAATATTACACTTTCAGAAGTGGTGGTGGTTCCGGATCGTTTGTCTTTTGTAGCGCAGCCGGTATCGGCAGCCGGAACTTTTAATAATTGTGTTGTAGATATGAACGGAGATTATCTTGATGATATTGTCTCTGTTGTAAGTGCTACCCAGATTGTTATTTCTTATCAACAGCCCGGAGGTGGATTCAATAATGTGACTTATACGGTTCCTTCTACGATAATAACTCCATCCTGGAGTATTGCGGCAGGAGATTACGATAATAACGGTTTTAATGATCTTATTTATGGTTCTGGAAGCGGAGTCGCTTTTTTAAAGGCAAATTCCAATGGAACCGGATATACGTCGGACAGAAAATCACAGTCCTTCCTGGTACAAAGAACAAATTTTATAGATATCAATAATGATGGAAAGCTGGATGCTTTTGTTTGTGATGATAATGCACCCAACAGATTTTATATAAATGACGGTACAGATCTGAATCATAATCAGGGCGGGCTTGGAGATTTCCCATCCGGTGGAAATTACGGATCTATCTGGATTGATTATGATAACGATGGTGATATGGATCTTTTCATCGCAAAATGCAGCGGAGGAGGTTCTGGCCCCGGCGGAAATATCGATGAGCTTCACAGGAATAATGGTAATGCGACATTTACCAATGTTGCCGCTGCTGCTAATATGGCAAATCCGACTCAGACATGGTCTTCAGCATGGGGAGATTTTAATAATGACGGATGGATGGATGCCGTGGTAGGAATCAATTCTACCAGCAATGGATTGAGTAAAGTAATGAAAAATAATGGTGACGGAACATTTACAGATAAATCGGTAGGTTCCGGCTACGACATGACAAATGCATTAAGCAGGGAATATGTGGCCCATGACTTTGATAATGACGGATTTTTAGATGTGCTGG
This sequence comes from Chryseobacterium lineare, assembly GCF_977014045.1. NCBI lineage: Bacteria > Pseudomonadati > Bacteroidota > Flavobacteriia > Flavobacteriales > Weeksellaceae > Chryseobacterium > Chryseobacterium lineare. The sequence continues at coordinate 3,591,746 of NZ_CDRNIQ010000001.1, forward strand.
GAGCTGGAGATACAATTATGTTTGGGAATGGTGATTTTACATTTATTCCTAATGCAACACCTTACAATCTCGGCTATTATGATCGACCTATCGGAGATTTAAATAATGACGGATTTCTGGATATCCAAAATGGAAATCTTATTATGATGAATGCCGGAAATACCAATAAATGGCTGAAAGTGACACTCAAAGGAACGCAAAGCAACCGAAACGGAATCGGAGCCAGAGTGGAGATATACGGATCCTGGGGTAAACAAATCAGAGATATACAAAGTGGTACCGGTTTTGGAAACATGAGTACGTTGAACGCTCATTTCGGAATCGGGCAGGCGACAGCTATTACAAAAGTTATTGTAAGATGGCCTTCCGGTGTGGTAGATGTTATTAATAATGTAACACCAAATACAACATTAAACGTAATTGAAGGTTCATACCTGAATACAAAAGAAATACAGGAAACGCAACAAATGCTTACTGTGTATCCTAATCCTGCTCATGATATAGTTTATTTTAAAACTCAGAAAGATTTTATTCCAGTTGAAGCCAAAATATATGATCTTTCAGGAAGAATAATTCTACAGACTAAAATTGAGCGGGATTCAGTTTCGGTAAAAGAATTGAGTTCAGGAAACTATATGCTGGTCTTAATTGATAAAAATGGAAAAAACCTGTCGCAGAAGTTAATGGTGAAGTAAAACGAATTAAGATTAATCAAAATAAAACTGCAATGCCGAAGGGCTTTGCAGTTTTTTAATATCAATCGCAGGTTGTCGTTAATTCTATAGGATTTTTAAAAAAACTCATGGCTTCCCATTCTTTTTTATTGAATGCATCTTTTACTTCACGGCTGTTAACATCTTTTCCGTTTATTACATAAGTTGTTTTCTCTGTATTAAGATTTTCCAGAACCATAGACGGTTGTTTCCGATAATTGCTCCAAAATGTGTCCCATTGCTTAGGAGTTAAGTTGTTCACCTTGGAAGAGCCGAAATTACGATGCTCAATATCATTATTTTCTTTTGTAATCGATTTTATTTCGAAAAGGTAATTTTCTTCGGAATCCTGAATTTTTAATATAAGTCCCGGAAGTCCGGAGAATTTATAGGGTCCGTCCATAATTGGAATTTCACGGGTAAACCAGGCTGTCCATTTTCTTCCTCCAAATTCACAAACTGCTTTTTGAGTATTGTAACCCAGGATTTTTTCAGTAGCATTTGATTTTATTTTCCAATGTATAGGACAGGTATATGTTACTGAAAGTAGTTTTACATATGCTTTTTCTTCTACAGTTATTTTATTGTCAGCGGGGTTTTTGATGATCAAAGGTCGAAATAAAGATTCTTTTTTATCAGACGGAAGCCGCAAAGGGCCTCGGCTGTTATTCTTAGTGTAATCGTTTATGACTTTTGTTTTTAAGGAATCTGATCTGAATTTTTCATAAGATTCAAAAAAAGACTGATTATCTTTCGTAATCAGTGCACAGAGTTCATTATTAAATTCTGAATTTTTTTTCTCTGATTTCCATTTAAAATCATAAATAATTTTATATGATTGTGCCTTGGAATTAATAAATACTACTAGGAGAAGTATCAAAATTGGCTGGAATAATCTTGTTTTCATGGTAATAATTAAAATAATATGATGTTAGATTCCATACGATCATTATGGAAGAGAAAAAGAACAGGTTAAAGCTTAAAACAATGCCCAGATGCATTGAGATGGTAAGCATAAGCCAAATCTTTCTCGTTTTATTTATATTGATAAAGATAGGATAAAAAAGCTCTATAATAATTACTCCCCATCCTAATACAATATAAAAAATTGGATTTTGTATATGGTTTCCGATTTCTACAAAGCTATAAAGGTTAGGCAGGTGAACCGCTTTCCAAACTGACTCTCCATTCCACCAGTTAAATCCTAAAATCTTATCCAGCCCCGAAAAAAAATAGGCAAGACACAGATGTATCTGTATCAATCTTTTGCATAATGTTATTGATTGTTTACTCTCGGAAAAACTCGGGAATAATTTTTTTTGAATCGAAAAATAAGAACTTGATGGGAAAATTACAATATAAAATAAAGACATACTTGTGAAAAAATCGGCACCATAAAAGAAAAGACTTCCGGATTTTATAAATGAAATCTGCAAAATGATGAGGGCTATAGCACTAAGCCTGCTGAAGAAGCCCGAAATGACCATCAGACAAAGAAAAATGTAGGAAAACTTAAAAAATAAGATGGATTGATAGTCATCAAAAAAGTTATTTAAAAATAATAATATACTTTCTACGGTAAGAATATGATATGCACCATAAATGGTGTGTAATTCTAAAGGAATAATACTGCTATTCGTATAAAGCAAATCAAAATCATTCCAGAAAGATAAAAAATGCATAAGAACAATGATTCCTATAGAAACTCTGAAAAATACAATAAAATCTGGAGTAAATGATTTTGAGAAGAAATTGTTTAATGCTTTCATCTTATTTCATCAATTTTTATTAAGTGTTCTTTTTTAGTATTAATTTCGCCTAGCCTTGGATATTCATATAAGTAAACTGTGGTAGTAAACTTAGAATTGTACTTTTTTTCAAACATTTTATTAATTCGTTTAAGGATAATTTTGTTTGCCGCCATTTTGTCCTCATTCTTTTTATTTCCGAAATTATTAAAGAAGATATCATTTGCGCTTATGAAACGCGTTTTACCCTCATTTGTATGTAAAAGTTCTGAAGAATTATACACATTGTGCGAATCTTCACTGTAAATAACAAAATTACTGGAAACATTGGGCGCAAAAAATCCGTATCCTGTGTCAAAACCAGTATAAGTGAAAATGGGATTTCTATATAGGATACTATTGTTAACTCTTTCTGCTATTTTGGGTTGCTTATATTCATAAAATTCACAGAAGCTTGAGATCGTTGTTAGTATTCCTGTAGCAAATACTTTAAGAATGATTATCAGAAATATGGTAATTTCTATTTTATTTGGTTTACGAGACATCATTAACGATTTATGCTGGTTATTTTATAAAGACAGGGAAGCAACATAGTTGTGCTCCCTGTCTAAGATTAAATTATTGATACCGTGCAATAATTAGCTTGATTTGAGCTGTTGTTTCAGGGCTATCCGGGAAATCTCTGTATTTTGTTGTACACTCATTGCTCATAGCCTGATAATCACAAACCGACCAGCCTACTAAATGCTGAGCAAGGAAATTTAAGTCAGCAGGTTTTACAAGTTGTGTATTTGTAACAGTTACCGTTTTTCCTGATACGGTTATTACAGGTCCTAGTTTTTTGTTGTTTGTCCCTGTGAAAGACATTAGTGAAATTGCTAAAACTCCAGCTGATGCAAGAAGAATTTTTTTCATGGCTTTAAAATTTTGAAATTAAAAATTTGGTTGATTAACACTATTAGGATTCATCGTAATGTATTGCGCACTACACGTCAGATGAATGATAATTATTTTTTTAGTTTCCATTGCTGTCCGTCCTTTACAGGTGGATCAGTTGGAGGTATTTTGTCTATGGTGTCGCTTTTTGATGTTTCAGAGTTTTTTTTATTGATCTTTATTAGATCTTCTGTGGTAGATTCATTTGAATTGTCATCTTGTCTGCACGAATTCAATATGGGAATAAATATCATTATTAAAATGGCGATTTGAAAATACTTTTTCATGGTTATATTGTTTAAGGTGTTGAGATAGAGCTTATTCCGGTTTTGAAAAGTTATGGTAAATAATGTCACATGAAAAACAAAATTTGTGTCTATTGGGGAATTGACACGTGCTTATTTGCGAATTAACACATGTAATCTTCTATTGTAAGCCCTATTAATACAAGGGCTGAATGAAATTATTCTTTATACAGTGATAATTTGAGTATTTTCTTTATTTTTATATTGAAAACTAATATTATTTATGATTGCTAAAAGAATTACTTTTTCGTTATTTCTTTTAATATTTTTCAATCTTTTGTATTCTAATATAAAAAAAGATGAAAGTTTCGAAAATATTAGAAAGAGGTATGAACATTATGAGGAGAATGATGATCGTGCTTTTTATCATATTAACCAATACATCAATAAAGCAAAAAGAGAAAAGAATTACTCTAAGCTCGTACAAGGCTATAAAGATGCGGTTTTTTATTCTTCTCAAAATGAAAACAAATTAGCTTACGCAGATAGTACCATCTCGGCAGCTAAATTATCAGGAAACAAAGAGCTGATAAGCATGGCTTATTTAGGGAAAGGAATTGTATATTATTTTAATTACAAGAAATATCAGCTGGCACTGAATGAATATCTTCAAGCTTATCAATACTCTAAAACCATAAAGGACGAATATCTCCGGCACAAAATTATTTATCATTTGGGCGTTGTAAAAAGCTATTTGGGATACTATGAAGATGCATTAGTCCATTTTAAAGAATGCGTAAATTACTTTTCTTCTGAAATTAAAAAAAAGAAGCTCCATCCTAATACTATTTTTAATAATAAGAAAGGCTATTATAATAGTCTCCATCAGATGGCGGTTTGTTATCTGAATGTTGATAATTATAGAAAACTTGATTCTTTAGTTGAATTCGGATTAAAAAACACTGTCGGAATTAAAGATTTTAGCCAGGAAGAAAGTTATTTTTTAAAGTGTAAAGGCATTTCATGCTATCATAAGAAAGATTATATGAATGCTATAAAATATTTAAATCAGTCCCTACCCAGAATGCTCAAAAACAATAATTTTGCGTGGGCATCTGTAAATTATTTTTATTTAGGAGCAAGCTACCATAATCTTAAAAATGAGAAAATGGCTATTGAAAACTTTAAAAAGGTAGATTCCATCTTTCAGAAATATCATTTCATTCATTCAGGGATAAAAGAAAATTATGAATTACTAATCAGATACAGTAAAAAGCGATTAGATGTAAATCAGGAGTTATATTATACAAAGCAACTTTTAAAAGCTGATAGTATTATGGCGAAGGATTTTGTTTACTTATCATCAAAAATTCATAAAGAATACGACTCCAGAGTACTGAATGATGAAAAGAATAAACTTGAAAATCAGAAATTATGGAGCGTTTTTATTATATATGGACTTATTGCGTTAATGACTCTACTCATAATACTATTATTAATTAAATACAAAAGAGAAATAAACATTCGAAAAAAATATATTTTATTAGAAGAAAAGATTCGTAAAAATTATTTAAATAACAGCAATAGTATAACTGAAGATAATTTCCAGGTTCCAAAGGAAAGAAAATTCACGATTGATGATGATAAGATCAAGAATATACTTGAAAAGCTGAAAGAATTTGAAGAGAAAAAACAGTTTAATCAAAAAGGACTTACGATTACAAAGCTGGCTTCAAAACTAGGAACCAATGCAAACTATCTTTCGCAGGTGATTAACGAATATAAAGGGACAAATTTTAATAAATATTTGAGTGAACTGAGAATTCATTACATTACAAAGCAAATCTATAATAACAAAACATATCTTAATTATACCATTGAAAGTTACGCTGAAGAATGTGGAATTGCATCAAGACAGAATTTTTCTAATCTGTTTTACGAAATTAATGGGGTTCGTCCAAAAGATTTTATTAAAAATAGAAAACGCGAACTTGATAATTAATTATTTTCCGGACTCATCTTATTAAGAAAAAGAAAAGTAGCGATTCCTGAAATTACTGACATCGTTACGGATAATATGGCGCTGCCGATCAGATATTGCAGAAGGTTGTTCTTTACCAGTTCAAAGTTTATTTCCTGACTTAAAAAATTACTCTCACCATGTACAAAAGGCGATCCTAAAAACAATGAGGCCACAATAATGAAAGGAATAAAAGGAGGTAAACTGACATTGGAAGCTACAAAAGCCAGAACTTTATTCAGCTTAAAAAGCACAGCTAATGAGATCGTTAATAATGTATGGAATCCCCAAAAAGGTGAAAAACCTATAAATACGCCCAGTGCAACGGAAAAAGCTTTCGTACGATTGGTTCCGTCACTTTCCAGAACGTCCTCTTTGATGAATTTCTTAAAGCTTTTTTTTTTGAAATTATTCACGAAATTCCGTGGAATAATGTACACTAAAGTAATGCTTACCAAAATCGTATTGAGAATACTTATTCGTGTAAAATCTTTGAAAGGCCTGAAATGCGAAACTCTTTCCTCAGGATCATACAGAACTTTTACCGGAACATTCTTCACAGGAATATGTCTCCAGGCTGTTCTTACAATGATTTCGATTTCAAATTCAAATTTAGGAGTAAAATATTTTTTAGGAATTTTATGCAAAGGATACAATCGGTATCCTGATTGCGTATCTTCTAGTTTAATTCCGGTTTCAAACCAGAACCAGAAATTAGAAAATCGGTTTCCAAAACTGCTTTTCTTAGGAATTCCGTCCTGAGACATATTGCGGTTCCCTATTAGTAAAACATCTTCTTTTTCGTTCTGCAATGCTTCTACAAAGACAGAGATATCATCGGGATAGTGCTGCCCGTCGGAATCGATGGTGATCGCATAATGGTAATCTAGTTTTTTAGCCTTTCTAAAACCGATTTTTAATCCATTTCCTTTTCCTTTATTTTCCGGTAAATTAATGACGGTGATCTGAAGATACTGATTTAAAATTTCCTGTGTGGAATCGGTTGACCCGTCATTTACAATAATTATATTTTCTGTGTATTCAAGAACACCGTCAATTACTCTTTTCAGAGTTTTTGCATTATTGTAAGTAGGTATTAAAACACAGATTTTCTTTTCAGAAATTGCGCTTTGTACTTCAGGCAGGGTCATTGTTTTATTTTAATGTTGCTTTTTCAGCTTCGCTCATGGTTTTGGATTGTACCATGAATTTTTTAATATAATTTTTCAGTGCTGCGTTTTGTTTGCTGTAATTATTCAGTAGAAAAGTTTTATCTTCTTTAAGACTTCCTCTGTAACCTACAATTTTCGGAATATTTTCCTGTACGCTCATTCGGATTACTCTTAATTCCGCATTATTGGTATTGTTTTTAATCACAGCTTCCAAATCGATTGCTCCGGATTTTACTAAAGATTTTCTGTTTGATTTGGCAAATTTTGCCTCCATGATTTTTGCTGCTGCTTTATATCCGATAATAGCGGCATCCGAACCAGACGCTTTTTCTGCAAGACTGACGAAAGATTCCGTATTAGCTTTAGAAGCATTAGCCTTTGCATAGCTTTCTCGCAGCGATTCAAGACCCGACTGAAAAAAAAGAATAAAAGCTGTTATGAATGAAAAGATAAGTTTCATTATGTCAATTTTTGATAGTTAACTGACATTTTTAATGCAATAGTCTCGCCAAAAGAAGTCGTATTTTTCACCTTCACTTCTTCTTCAGTCTGGGTAATATCCAGCTGAAGTTTGAGATCCGGCGTTTCAAAAGGATTGATAATCGCCATGAATTTTACATTGGAAGCCGATTTTAAGAATAATTTCGAACCAATAAATTCTTCAGAAAGTTCCTTCACAATTTGCATCATGCAAACTCCCGGCGTTACCGGGTTTCCGGGAAAATGTCCCTTAAAAATGTCATGATCTTTATTCAGCGAAATATGCGCCGTAAAGCTTCCGTTTTCTGCCTGTTCGTAAGATTGTAAAGTATAAAAATCTGTAAGAATCGTCTGCATAAAATTATTTTTTCATATTAAATGTATAGTAAACTCCGGCTTGGAAAGTGACATTTGAATGGTCGTTGTAGAACGTATAAACCGGAATAAAACCTTTTTTTACTCTAGCTTCAATACCGAAATTATTGGTAATATCAACGCCTATACCTGCTGTAATACCAAGATCAACTTCATTGGCCGCTTCAAAGTTTTTCTGCTCTACCAGGAAATCCATGGTTGGACCTATGTGAACATTGAATTTATTAAAGTAAAACTTATTTACCAGCTGAAATCCGATATAAGAGGCGGTAAGGGTCTGTCCGTCCCAGTTATTGATATTGGTGTCAAGTTTTGCCCCCTGACGAGAATAATTAATTTCAGGTTGCAGCGCATAGAATTTAGCAAAGCGGATATTTCCAAACAGTCCGAGATAGAAGTCTGTTTTGGTTTTGAAGTCCATATTGGCTTCTGCACTATTTGAATAATCAAAATCCAGATAAGAATACCATTGAGCTTTATTTGTAAAATGTGAAAAATTGGCGCCCGCACGTATTCCCGGATTAAAAGTTACTTGCGCAAAAGCAAATCCTGAAATGATTAATGTAAATAAAGGAATAATTTTTTTCATGTGAATTTATTCGTTCTCAGTTATTTGAAATAGTTTTATATTGATGTTAAAGTCTTTGTGCTGAAGATTTAAACTATCTGCGAAGATATGTTTTTTTGCATCAAAAGTAAAATCGATTTTTTCCTTATTGTTTTTTGTGTAAATGATTTGTTTCAGCAACCCATTTTGTTTGTTAATGAACAGGTAATATCCTTTTTTATCGATCTTTGAAAGATAAATTTTAGAATTTTCATTTTCAAAACTTTCGGTTATAGGATACTTTTGTCTTAAAAGTTCATGAAAATCATTCTTTAAAAAGTTAATGACAATTTTTTTGTCCAGATCAGGAAGTACATAATTGAGCTTAAAATCATTCTCTGAAATGGTAAAATCAATTAATTTATTTCCAAAATCTGATGTTAAAACAACACGGTGCGCCGTTTCATTAATTTTTTTTAATATCAGAATTCCGCTGACGTGATTTTTATAAATATCCATCTGACATTTATAAACATAATCTTCATTGGAAGAAAAATAAAGATTTTCAACAGTTTTTTGAGAATTGGCAATAGGCTTTACACCTTCCAGCTTGTAAGATTTACATGAAATAAATAGTATGAAAATCAGGCTATAAGCTAAATTCTGAAGCAGCAATCGGCGCATTGATCTTGGTGTTTTTGAAAACAATATTGGTGGTGTCTCCCGAAGCTTCCGTCATATTTACCTGAGAAACTGTTGATTGATTTTTAGGAAAATACAACTCAATCTGCTTAATATATTTCAGCAGTTGGGCAGACTTAGGAGTAAATTTTGCAATGTTGAAACTTCCATTTTTAAAATAAGAAACCGAGAACTCAGGATCACTAAACATCTGTCCGTTTGAGCTTCCGACAATCAGCTTATTGATTTTCTCAAAAGTTTTACTTCTTGCATCCACGGAAGATTTCTTTCCCTGATCATTGATGAAAATTTTATTCTCCTTGAAAAGAATGCTGTATTGATAGGGCTTTGTATATTTCCAGCTCAACATATTCGGCGTTTTCAGAGACATTTTTCCGTGCGTTATGATATTTTTATCCAAAAAATCCATTTTTTTGGTTTGAGTGAAATCACTCTGCAGGGTTTTTATTTCTTTGGTTTCTGATGAAATTTTGGTAACGAATGCTTTTGCTTCAGTTCCTGACATTGCTGTATTTTGCGCAAAAAAGAAACCGGAAATTAATAAGAATGCTCCGAAAGCAATATTTTTAATCATTTTTTTAATTCTTAATAATTGAATCAACCGTAAAAGTTGAATATTTTTTATCCTCCAAAAATACTAATAAATCTACCAAAACATTGAACGTTTTTTCTGAAGTGTCATGAAGAAGGATAATGCTTCCTTTTTTTAATCCTTTTGTAACTTTTTTATAAATTTTTTTCTCATCTTCTGTAATGGTATCCAGAGAACGAACATTCCAGCCGATGCTTTTTTTGTGAGTTTTTTTGATGGCTTTTGCAATATTCGGATTGGTAACACCGAATGGAGGACGGTACAAATTGGTTTTTAAGTTTCCTGTTTTCACTATGACTTCATCACATTTTTCAATTTCTTCAACCATTTTTGAAGTCGATAAAAATCCTGTCTTTTCTGAATGTGAATAGGTATGATTTCCAATAGTATGTCCTTCCTCAACAATTCTTTGAAAAGTTTCAGGGTATTTTTCAATTTGTTTTCCGATGCAAAAAAAAGTTGCTTTTATATTGTTTTCTTTTAACAGATCTAAAAACTTCGGCGTAAACTCGGTTGGTCCGTCATCGAAAGTTAATGCCACTTCCTTGATGTTGGTTCTTTTATGAATGATGCTGTTGACAAAATATCCTAATCCAATATCAAAAGCTCCCCAGACAACGACCGCGGAAAACATCAGAAAACAAAAAATGTACACCCAGAAACTTCCCTGAAATACATAAATAAAAACGTTGCAGAAAAGATAAAATAGAATAAATAGATAATGCTTCATCTTTATTGTTTTTGATTAATTTTCTCATCATAATTTCCATTTCTGTCATTCTGAATGGAGCAAAGCGAAATGAAAAATCTGATAATAAAAAAGAGATTCTTCCTTCGTCAGAATGACAAACTTTGCGTTGAACTAAGCTTTTCCTAACAAAACCAAGCTATGATCATTTCCCCCAAGATGATTATAAAGCAGAATATTTTTCACTTCATTTTTAGTCAGATCATTAATCACCATTACTTCAGGAATCTCCTGTTTTTTAAGAATATGACACGCCATAAATGTAGAAAATCCACTTGCCGTATTGAATTCCCCACTCAAATGCTTGTAATACAATAAAGCTGAGTTTTCAAATAAATCCATTGCTTTTATATAATAAACATCTGCTTTCGTATCTCCGCTGAAACCTAAAATGACCGCATCAATATCTTGAGTTGATAAATTGTTTTTAGCCAAAAAATCTTCAATAAACTGTTGCGTTTCATCTAAATCTAATCTGTTGCTGATCTGAATATCTTTCAGTTGAGCATAAGAATTTTCTGTTTTATCCTTTCCCAGTACAAAAAAACTTGCTCCTTCTCCCCAGATTACACCTTCTGTTGTTGAGTTCAGGTAATTAACGGGAAGATTTTCTTCTTTTTTGATGGTTTTGTTTAATTTATACAATTCCATCGTTCTGTCGGTTTGTTCATCTGTTGAACCCACCAAAATGTTTTCTGCTTCACCGTCATTAATCTGCAATTTTGCATCTAAAAATGAAAATTCCAGCGACGAAGAAGTATTTACATAAGTGAAATTGTAAGCATGACATTGAAGGCCTAAAGCAATTTGTCCGGCAACCGTATTGTGTGTCGATTGAATAAAATAAGTCGGAGTCAGAAATTCTTCATTATTATCGAGTACATTTTTTAAGAACTTTTCAGAATCCTGCGAACAGCCTATTCCTGTTCCCACGATGATCGCATCAGGATTTTTGATGCGGGCTTCTTTTAACGCAAATTGAGAGACTATTGAACTCATTTTTACTGTCTTAGACATTCTTCGGATCATTGCCGGAGGAATGAATTCTTTGTAAAGTGGCTCAACAGCTTTTAAAACCTGCGATGAAGTTTCTGGTTTTAAATTTTGGAAAAAATTTTCATTTAAAGTGTCCTGAACTGAAATGCAGGCTGCACTGTTGATGTAAACCGCACTCATGATTTAGAGAAAATTAAAGTTGAACAATTTCCTCCAAAACCAAATGAGTTGGAAAGAACGTGATTGATATTCTTTTCTTTAAGTTGAGTGACAGGTGTTAAATCAAATTCTTCCATTTTTGTTTTAAAATTCAGATTCGGAAAAATGATATTGTTTTGAATCGCCAATAAAGAATAAACCGCTTCAATTCCCGCCGCCGCCGCCAAAGTATGCCCTGTAAATGCTTTTGTAGAGCTGAATTCAGGAACTTTATTTTCGCCAAAAATACGGATCATCGCAATTCCTTCAGATAAATCATTATTAGGAGTTGCTGTCCCGTGGACATTGATATAGTCGATGCTTTCTTTACTTAAACCGGAAATTTTCAATGCTTTTTCCATAGCTAAATAAGCACCTTGTCCGTTTTCCGAAGAAGCAGTCTGGTGATGGGCGTCGTTGGCATTTCCGTAACCGGAAAGGTAACCTAAGATTTTTTTGTTTTCTTTTTTCACGATTTCATCGGATTCCAGAACAATAAATGCGGCAGCTTCGCCCAGATTCAGTCCTTTTCTGTCATTATCAAAAGGCGTGTTATAAGAATCCGTAAGAATCATTAATGTGTTGAATCCATTCAGGGTAAATTTAGAGAGCGCATCAGTCCCGCCAACAATTACACGATCTAATACGCCGTTTTTAATCAGTTTTGCGCCCATCATAATAGCGTTGGCTGCCGATGAACAAGCTGTACTGATGGTAGAAACCATACCTTTTAAGTTCAGGTAATCGGCAATCAGTAATGATGAATTTCCCGTATCATGTGAGTCGATATATTTTTGCTTTTCAGGAAAGTCTTCGTAGGTGTAGAAATATTTTTCGGTAATATCCATTCCGCCAACGCTGGTCGATGAAATAAGACCTGTTTTATATTCATTAATATCCTTTATTCCTGCGCTTTCTACTGCTTCTTTTGCGGCAACCATTCCTAATAAAGCTGTTCTTGTAGCATTTTTTTCATCATTGAGATGAAGCTTTGCTACAATTTCTTCATTAGTCAGTTTTATTTCGCCGGTTTTGATATTTCCGGAATGGCGCGTTTCAAACAGCTGAATGTCTGATATTCCATGCTTCCCGGATTTTAATGAATGCAGATTTTCCTCCACGTTATTTCCTATAGAAGAAATAATGCCCATTCCTGTTATGGCAATTTTTTGACCCATGTTTAAAAATGTAACAATGTATAAATGTAACAGTTTACCAATTGCTAGACTGTTACATTGATACACTGGTATATTAATTTATTTTGTTCTGTTTTCTTCGATAAATTTCGCCATAGTATCAATAGATGTGAAAATTTCCTTTCCTTTTTTAGGATCAGATAATTTAATGCCGTATTCTTTATCCAGAAGAACGATCAATTCCAAAGCGTCGATAGAATCCAGCCCAAGACCTCCTCCGAATAACGGGTCCGTATCTTTGATTTCTTCTACTGCAACGTCTTCTAAATTAAGAACTTCGATGATTTTGTGTTTTAATTCTTCCCTTAAGTTTTCCATATTTTTAAAATTTACCAATGTATCAATGTGCCAGTTTACCAATTAATTAATACTGAATATCATTGTTACATTGTTATATTGTTAAATTACGCAGTCAGCAAATATACAAAAGCTTTATAACTTTCCTGATAGAGTTCTACCCAGCCGCATAATATTTTATCGGCCTTTCCTGACCGCAAAATCTGTTCCGAGTAATTTTTTAAAAATTCTTCGTCAAACTCATCCAGTACAAAAAAAGCATTCTCGGTCTGCATTTTATGCCTAATGCTGATTTCCCCTACACAGATATTAGGTAGCGTGTACACAAAAACAGCAGGACTCGGAAAATAATTTTCTTGGGAATTGATGCTTTCCTGATATTTAAAATCAGTGTCGAGACTGGATGACCTGTTGGCAAAAACCAAAGCTGTTCTGCTGTGATCTTCATTTTTTAAAATCATTTCAGAAGCAAGAAAAGCCAGCTTGCTTAAATTATCCATTTTATGAAATTTCGGATAATTTAATGCTAAACTTTTATAAGCTTCTTTCGCAAAATCTGAAAAAATTTCGGTTGAGATTTCAAAAATAATTTCGTTGTTGAGCGTAATTTTTGAATTTTCTATCGTACAAATGTCTGTTTTCTTCATGAATAAAGTTTAAGGCTTTTTCTCTGGATTTTGATGTTGAAAACAGCAAAAACAATAATATTATTTCCTATAATTTGATAAATAATGACGTAAGGAAACTTTTGAATATATGCCTCACGTAAATTTCCTTTTTTCAAAGGAAAATGTAATGGATTATTTTGAATTCTGAAAAAATAAGACTCAACTCTTTGGGCAAACTTTTCTCCAAGTCCGGGTTGCTGACTTTCGTACCACAATGCAGCTTCTAGCAAATCAGTTTCAGCATTTGGAGATAAAGAAAAGTGGTAAATCATAATTTTTTCATCAATCTTTCTTTCACTTCCTCCCACGAAGAAGTCTTAAGTTCGCCACTCAAATATTTTTCGCGTTCTTCTTCAATTCGATCATAAATATAATCAGGTACTTGTGGGTATTCTGAATGTTCCAATTCTGAATCTTCTTCAGCATCAATAATTCCTTTGAAAATGCGTAAAATTCTTTCATCCGCAATATCGATGAATTCATGAATTCTTTTTCTGATTTCTAAAGTAGAGTCCATTTTCTAAAACTTTATGTCTATCAAAATTACAAAATTATTTTTTACACTTTCTCCAAAACGATCGCTGCATTACATCCGCCAAAACCTGATGCCGTTTTCAGAATATATTTGATTTCCGAAGGTTGGTTTTCTTTTATAATATTCAAAGGTTGGGAAGTTCCCGTTTCTTCAAAATTTTTAGATGGAATTAAGGTTTTATTCAAAGCGCTTTCCATAGAAATAATACTTTCCAGTAATCCCGAAGCGCCCAGGCAATGGCCGTAATAAGCTTTCATACTGTTTAAAGGAACATTTTGTAATTCCATCCTGTTGAAAGCGATCGCTTCCATTTCGTCGTTGTAAATTGTAGCCGTTCCATGGGCGGAAATGAAGTCGATTTTTTCTGCGGTAACATTGGCTTCTGCCATTGCATTCCTGATGCTTGCAAATAAACCGTCACCCGTTCTTGAAGGTCCGGAAATATGGTTCGCATCATTGACAGCAGAATCTCCGGATATTTTAAAACTGCATGTTTCATTATTTTTCGGCTCTGAAGTAATGTAAACGGCGGCGGCAGCTTCACCAAGGTTGATGCCATCACGGTTTTTATCATATGGTTTGCAGATTTCCGTTCCGATTGCCTGGAAAGAATTGAATCCGGAAACCACAAATTCTGAAATTTCGTCTCCGGCAATAACAAAAGCATCTTTATATTTTCCTGCCTGAATCATCTTCTTAGCAATAGCAATCGCCATTACGCCGGAAACACAGGCATTGGAAACAACAATGGGTTTAGATTTAAATCCAAAAAAATCAGCGATTTTTTGAGCTAAATTTGATAGAAAAACGCCTTTCGGCAACGAGGTCTGGTTTTTTAATAAACTGATATTCCCTTTTGTGGTTGATAAAATAAAAGCGGTTTCGTCTGAAATCTGATGTTTTTCAACTAAAGGTTTCAGGCTTAACAAAAACATTTTTTCGAGCCTTGTAAAATTGTCACTCTGAGTTTTTTCGAAGAATCTGTTAAATTCATTTTCCAATTCTTCAGAATCAAGCATCGATGCATAAAAAGACTCCTGATTTTCTATGATTTTATGTAAAGCTACTCCTGATTTTCCTTCCAAAAGTGCATTCCAGTTTGAAGAAACATCAAAGCCTAAAGGTGTGATACAATTATAATCTGTAATGCAAATTTCCTTCTTCATTACAATCCCATTTTATCTTTCCAGGCCTGAAAAAACTCAGGATTATACAAACATAAATTATTATCTGAATCCAGAAAAACCTGAATCGTTTCTCCTGAACACACCAATTTATTTTCTTCGTTAAAAAGCTCGTATCGGTAAATTAATTTCGCAGAAGTTGAATTCACAAAAGTGGTGACAATTTTGAATGTTTCACCATATTTTAAAGGCAGAAAATGTTCGCAGGTACTTTTTACAATCGGTGTAACGTAACCCGCTTTTTGAATATCAAGATAGGTCAAACCGTGCTGTCTTCCGAACGCCTCTCTTCCATCCTCAAAATAAACAATGTAATGGCCATGCCATACAATTCCCAACGGATCTGTTTCGTTGAATCTTACGCGTACTTCTTCGGTACAAGTTAAATTTTCTTTAGACTGCATTTTGTTTCGTTTTACCACAAGGTTCACAAAGTTATACACAAGGTTCACAATGGTTATTCTAAATTTTATATCGTCCCGTTGATTAATCTTTTAACACCATTTTTAAATAAAACTGAGTTAAAATTAATCAATAAACCCAATTTGCAATTGCTTAATTTTAAATATGTTAAAACTTGAGCAATATGAATTTCATTTAATGATTCTACGGATTTTATTTCAACAACAACTTTCCTTTCAACCAATAAGTCAATCCTATAGCCAATGTCAAGTTTTATATCATCATAAATTAATGGCATTGGCTTCTGTTTTTCTATTAGTAATCCGGATTTCTGTAACTCATAGTACAGACATTCTTCGTATGCGCTTTCTAAAAGTCCAGCTCCAAGTTGGCGATGAACTTTTAATCCTGCATCAAAGATAATTTTTGAAATCTCATTTTCATTCATATCATTTTGTGTTTTATAATTATTTCTACCACAAAGGTCACAATAGGCTCCACAAGGGACACAAGATAAATGCTTGAGCTCTTTGTGAAAACCTTGTGCTCTTAGTGGTTAATCTCAAACTGCATTTTGTTTTCTTTCGTAAAATAATGAAATCGCGACCATAGCTACATAAAATAAAAATAAGAAAGTAATTTCTTTTGCAATTCCTGCAATTCCGCTGTTTCTTAGGATGATATCGTAATAGGCATTTAATCCCCAGTTCATTGGCGAAAATTTCGCGATAGTCTGCATGAATTCAGGCATCAGAAATACCGGAACCCAGATTCCTCCGACTGCTGCCAATACCACAACCGATGTAGCTCCGAATGGGGCCGACTGTTCCTGAGTATCTGCGATAGTTCCCAGTAAAACACCAAATCCAATCGCTGCCAAACCAGCAAAAATAGTTACAACAATAAGCTGGAACATTTTTCCCGTTACGTCAAACTGTGGTAAATCCATATACGGGAAAAGATAAATTCCTACGGCAACCATCAATAAAAACTGAATAACGCAGATGATAAGATAGGTAAACGTTTTTCCTAAAATATGGATGAAGTAGGGAGTAGGACTTATTCTCGCTCTCACGCTTGTTCCCTGACTTTTTTCTTTAACTAGATTAATAGATAAAGGTACGACGATAAAAAAAATCGCAAACAATGCCCATGCCGGAACATTATGCTGAACGGAATTTGGCATGACATCCATTTTTCCTTTTTTCGGAGTGATTTCTTTAAAGCTGATTAAATTTTTATTTTCAGCAAGATTTTCTGTTGTCCCCAGCTGATCCTGGAAAGCTTTGTAGATCTTTTTATTCTCAATCTCAAAAACCATTTTATTCACGGCATTCATCACATTATTCTTGAATCCGATGTTGGTTGCCGGATCAAAATACAGGTGAATGTCTTTTGCTTTTGAAACCATTTTTTTCACTGCAGAAGAATCATTTTCTAGACCGAATGAACTTACAATCGCCTGAACTTTAGAATCTATATTAGAATTGATGTCTTTCGTCAAATGTTCAGGAATAACAATTGCCATTTGGTAATCTCCTCCAAAAACGGCGTCCTGAGCCGATTTTTCTGTGAAATTGGTTAAAAGTTCAAAACTTTTACTGCTTTCAAGTTCCTGTTTTATATTTTTTGAAACTTCAGATTTATCATTATCAATAAAAATAATAGGAATTTTTGAACCTTCCAGATTTTTAAAGGTAGAATCCTGAATCAGTGTGATTGTGATAATTAATAATAAAGGCATCACAAAAATGATGACAATCCCTCCGATATCTCTTTTCAGCAAAAGGATTTCCTTAACAAAACTTCTCCACAATTTATACAACAACATCTCGTAATTCTTTTCCGGTTAATGATATAAAAACGTCTTCAAGGTTTTCCGCATTGGAAACCCTGTTCACCAGTTCTTCCGGTGTTCCTACGGCATGGATTTTTCCATGATCGATAATAGCTATTTTTGTGCAGAATTCCTCCGCTTCCGAAAGATGATGGGAAGTGTAAATGATGCAGGTTCCTTTTTTATTTAAATCTAAAAGATAATCGATAATCGCTTTTTTCGACTGCACATCAACGCCAACAGTAGGCTCATCCAGAAACAGAACTTTAGGATTATGAAGCGTTCCTGCAATCAGATTGCATCGACGTTTCATTCCTCCGGAAAACTGTTCTACTTTTTTGTCGGCAAATTTTGATAAACCCATTATTTCCAAAGATTCATCAATTGCGTTCTTTAATTTTTTATGACTTAAACCGTACAGACTTCCGAAAAACATTAAATTTTCTCTGGCCGTTAAAGTTGGATATAAAGCATATTCCTGCGGAACGATCCCGATGATCTGCCTTAATTTAAAACCATTTTTCTGGGGTGTCAGTCCGTCAATTTTAAATTGCCCCGAAGTTGGTTTTATCAATCCCGAAAGCATGGAAATCAATGTGGTTTTTCCTGCTCCGTTTGGTCCGAGGATTCCGTAGATTTCATTTTTATCGATGCTTAAAGAAATATCATTTACAGAAAAATCTTCTGCATTTTTATATTTCTTGTAGAGGTTTTTTATTTCTATGAAATGTTCCACGTTATATTGCTTTTCTCAGTTTTTTATAGAAAGCTTCTTCCAGATCTGCAATGTGAAGCATGTTTTTTGAAAGCTGATTATAAATATCGCTTTTCGAATTTCTGTTTTTGTACACTCTTGCAATATCTACGGCAAAATCTCTCCAAAGATCACCAATCATGGTAATTTCCTTGGAAAGTTCTTTTAATTTATCATTCTTGAGAATGATGGCCGCTTCCTGTAAAAAAGCACCGTAGATAAACCTGAAGCCACCGCCGCCGGTGCCGATTTCTTCCTGCATTCTGATTAACTGTCCCAAATAATGATTGGTTGTTTTTGTCCCTTTCTTTGCTGCCCATTTCGGGATGCTTCTGGCTACCCATCTCATTGCTTTTACACCAATGATCGGAACGGGAGCCAACATACTTTTACAGGTATCTTTGATCCCTTTTTTGATCGCTTCTTCCAGATTTATGTGTTCTGGAATGTAAATGGGGTAATACATGTGACCTTTTGGGGATAGTGCTCCTTTAGCATATCTTACTTTTTCAAGTTCGGCTTCGGTAAGGGCTGTCGTGTAATCCATTACAGGATCGCTGATCAGGAACTTTCCGTCTTCTTTTCCGTAAACTACGAGATTGTGTGCGTTGAAATGGAATTTATATTCTTCAGGGAAATAGGTCAGATTAAAAACCCCAACCTGAAGGCCTGTCGGAATATTGTTATCTAAGTTTTTTTCCAGGGCTTTCTGAGCTTCCTGAGGATTTGAGAATTTCAGCCTTTTAATTTTAATTCCCAGTCTTTTTGCGGCTTTGCTGAAGATCGCTCCGGGCATCGGGCGATAGCTGAATCCGGGTGCAAAATTTACTTTCAAAAAAGGGAGATATACAAAGAATAACCCCGAACCGATTCCGAAAATCATGGGTTCACTGAGTTTCAGCCCTTTGTTTAATAATAAATTGGAGGCAACACCGTTTTCGCAATGCGCGGTCTGATGGTGTTCAAAATTAAGTTTCATTCTTAGCTTGATTTAGTAAACCTCCAAGATTTTCAGATCCTGAAGGTTTTATTTTATTTTCCGTCGAAATTTTTAAGTTCTTCCAAAGAAATGCCAAAAGTATCAGCATACTTTTTCAGAACAGAATCGCTTAGTGTTTTAAATATTTTGGGTTTTCCGTGTCTTTTTACGCGCCATTGCCACATTCCTACATAGGCTGCCAGTACCTGAAAGTCCATTTTATTCAGTTCCATAAAATAAATGATAGGACTTACTTTACGACTGGCTACATTCTGTCTTGCTTCTTCAATTCTTTCGTGGATTAGTTCCATCGATTCTTCCAAAGCGGCTTTTTTTGCATCCCATCCAATGCTGTGAGCAGTTGTATAATTATCATTTTCGTCCGTAACATACAGAACTTCTGTCATGTTGGCAGATTGTAAATTGCTTTCGTCTTGGGGAAGGTCCTGTTTTTTCATTGATATCAGTGTTTTACTTCCTGGATAAATAAATTTATTTCAGCTCTGATTAATAATTCATCTTGATAAAAAGTCTCGCAAAAAATATTGCAGATATTCTCAAACTGCGAAATCAATGAAGCCCTGGAAATGATTTTATCACCTACTTTTGGTAGTGCAAACACTTCTATTTTTTTGATGTTGGTAATAAAGCCAATGACTTTTGTATCTGCTTCAGGATTTTCAAAGAAGCTTTGTCCGAGAATCGAAGAGCAGGTCTGTGCCAGATTTTCAATCAGGCCTGCTTCTGCAAACTCATTGTTGTGAACAAAAATGTTGTTTGCTTTAATCTCGAAGGAAGTCACAACTTTTTCTTTGGTCAATTCCAGAATATAATCTGCCATCAGCATCGGGTCCCGGTGCGGCAGAAAATTATGTATATTGATGATGTTTTCTTCCTTGATTTCCATTGATTTTTCTGAATTTTTTACATTACAACAGTTTTCATCTGAGATTTTGCAATAACCTCATCATTGATCTTTGTTACAACGTCGACTAAAGTTACTCCCATCATTTCATTAATGATAGAAACTTCCGACATTAGCTTATCTCCCAATTTCGGTAATTGTATTGCCTCAAAAGTTTTGATAGCACCAATGTAGCCAGTTGGAGCTTCTTTTCCCAATAAATAATATTTGTAGCCGGTGTGCAAAGCCACGCTCTGCGCCTGGTGTTCTACCAAGCCTGACGCCTGAAAAATTCCGTCATGAACAAAAATGTTTTCCTCTTTTACTTCAAATCCTGAAACCAATTGTGTTTCAGAATATTCTGTAATGCTGTTTACCATTACAAAAGGAAATCGTTGCGGAATTAAGCTTTCCACAAAGTTTTGGTCAGATGTTGGTAATTTGTTGTCCATTAGCAAACCGTTAATAAAGCACAAGAGTATGCAAATCTTCCGCTTTCAGGAACGCAAAGAAGTACTTTTTCTCCTTTTTTCAGTTTTCCGGAATTCATTAATTCTTCCAGCGCGATGAAAATAGATCCGGCTCCGATATTTCCTACTTCAGAAAGATTGTAGAACCATTTTTCCCAAGGGAAATCCAGCCCTACTTTGGCAAATTCATCTTTTAAACCTTCCTTAAAGTACCCTGACGAAATATGTGCCAGTACGTGGTCGATGGTGTTCGGATCAAGATTGTGTTTGTCGAAAGATGATCTTAAGCTTTCGGCACCCTTTACTAAAATATATTTATCTAAAATTTTTGTATCCTGCTTTAATGCAAAAATAGACTGCTTCAGCCATTCATCGGACGGATAATCTGCCCACGATTGTAAGCTTCCGTCTTCCTGCTTTTCGCAACCTGCATACATACAGGCCTCGATTTCGTGAGCATATGAATAGAAATCAATGAATTCTATTTTTAAAGAAACTTCGTTTTCTCTTGGTTTATTTTCAAGAAGGAAAGCTCCGGCACCATCAGAAAGCATCCATCTTAAAAATTCTCTTTTAAAAGCGATGATGGGTCTTTCTTCCAGCAATGCAAGGTTTTCTGCTTCGTGATTGAATTTATCGGCTGTCATCCATGCAGACATTCTTTCGGAACCCGCACAAACGGCTTTCTCCTGAACTCCTGCCTTAACGGAAAGAAATCCATAGTTTAAAGCGTTCATTCCTGAGTTGCAGAGTCCTGTAGCGGTATTAATTTCAATAGATTTTCCGATATTGAGTTCACCGTGTACCATTGAAGCGTGAGAAGGCTGTAACTGATCTGGTGAAGTCGTTCCTACAGATAGTAGTTTCATGTCTTCCTTTTTGAAATTTTCGTCAAAGAGACCTTCAATTGCTTTTGCTGTGATCTGGGCATTGGTATGCGTAGGATTACCTTCTTTATCCAAAGCGTAGTATCTCGTCGTAATTTTATTATTTCTTAAAATAAGTGCTTTAGCTTTAGATTTAGCGCCATTTATATAACCAAGATACGTTTCCATTTCATCATTAGAAACCGGTTCATTGGGCAGGTATGTTGATGCTTTTGTTATAAATACGTCGTACATTCTATTTTATATTAATTCCTTGTAAATATTCTCTTTGTTTTTTTCTTTTAAACCAGAAGATTGGTGTTGTTAACAGGTGTAAAACCAGTACGATAGGCGAAATAATCCATATCGCGGCCATCAAATATACTTTAAAGAATTTGATGAGCAATGGACGCTTCTCTTTTTTCTTTATGATAAGATTTGACCAGATGGTGAAAATTTTGTTGCCTACTTTTTCCACTCTTACCAGAAACGCACGAATTTCTACCGCTCCGTTTTTTACAAGATCCGGCTGAAGAGCTTCAAGTGTATTGGTGGAAAAATGCTTTTCAATAATATTGCCGTATTTTCCGGAACCATTAATTTCTTCGTCTGAAACTCCTGCTGCCGGAAGCATTCCTGATTTTTCTTTTTTGCCGGTTGTCATCCAGCGAAGAATCGTGAGTACACTTGTATAATTGTCGTGTCTGTCTACGAGTGCAATATTCCCAACCAGCCTGGCCTGCATTTGTTTTAAATATACGTTCAGTTTTTCCTGAGAAAACATCCACATATTTCTTGTTCCTGAGACGGTAACGACAGGTGTGTCTTTAAGTATGTTTTGTGCAAAACTGCTCTTCAGGAAGGATATGATCGGAATAGAAGGCGTTAAATACCAAACCTGATATCCGAAAATAATCAGATCAAATTTTTTGTTCAGAACCTCATCAGGTGGCGGAAGAATCTCGCTTGGGATCTGCAGGTAAGATTCCGGAAAGGTATCGAAAAATACATCACCTGGCCACGGAAAAGGAAAATCCTTTTTCAGCCTGATGTTGTAGTATGTCACATCATATTCCTCATTTTTCTCTTCAAACGGCCGGGCAATATTTTTTACAATATCTTCCAGCTGTCCGGATTGAGTATAATATATAACAAGTATATTTTTTTTCATTAATTCTTTTTATCCGGTTACAAAAATATGCTTTTCATATTTATTATTCAGAACTAAATACTTTTAATGATCCGTCACTGAATTTTAATGTATAGTCAGCATTGTTTAATGTGCTGTTTTTTATAGTGCAGAAGATAACGATTTCAGGAAGCTTTTCTAAAGAACAAATGTCAAAATTTTCATCCGAAACCAGCAGTACATCAATATTTTTATTAATTTCAGTGCTATCTTTTATATAACTGATTTTTCTTCTTTTTACCAGATAATTCTGTTCGGCAATCTGTCGTTTTTCATCGTTTTTCATCAAGGTGAAAATCTTTCTTCCTGCCTGCTGAAGAGTCAGTAAAATATCTTTCTGCCCAAAATCATCCGCAATATGAAAAATATTCGCATTTTTCGGAATATGTTTGTTGAGTTCAAAATAGAGAGATTTATTGTATTTAAAATCTTTCTTAACTTCACTCACGACCTCAGCATCTTTATACAAAAAGCTTAAAAACAGTTTTTTCTTAAAATAATTTTCATCTTCAAGTTCAGCTCTCAAATCCGCAAATTCCTTTCTGAAATAAGCATTGATTTTTTTTGCTCTTTCCGAATAATTTAACCCAAAACTTATATCGTCTTTTTTAATTCTTTCACCCACTTTTACGGTAATAGCTCCGTCGTAAATGATAAAATCTCCTTTCGGCAAAACTTCGGAATTCCCATGAATATAGATGGGTAAAATATCCAGACCAAACTGTTCCGCCAGATAAAATGCTCCTTTGTGAAACCTTTTAATGTCATTTGTATAGGAACGTTCCGCTTCAGGAAAAACGACTAGAGAATATCCCTGATCTATCTTTTCCTGTAGTTTGTCGATTCCGTTTTCGATACCCTGAGATACCGGATAGAATCCCATTGCCTTTACCATTTTCCCGAAAACGGGAGACTGATATACCCAGTCATTAACCAAATAAACGATCTTATGGGTAGCCATTGCAATCGCTAAAGTGTCCAGAAATGATGTATGATTGGCAATGATAACGGCCGGTTTGCTGAAGTCTTCTTTCGTAGCTTTAATGATCTTTTTCCTTACCCATGGATTCGTAAATAGTACAGAAGTTAAAAACTTTGCAGAAATTAATTTGAAAAAGTTTAATGTTCTTCCTCTGGAGTTTTTTGCAAAAGGACTGATAATCAAGGAAAAGAATAAACCTCCCAATCCATAATAAAGAAAAGATAAAGTTGAATGCAAAAAAAGTCTGAATGTAATCGGAGAAAGTCCTTTTCTCGCCCTGTTGGTAATCAGTAATCTGAACCAGAAAGGATATAATGTTGATGTGATGATAATCACTGAAAACATCCCGATCAACGCTACCAAAGCAAGCGAATGAAGGGCCGGATGTTTTGCGAAGATCAATGAGCCGATCGATAATATAGTCGTGAAAACAGCCAGAATAATGGAGGTTCTGTACGTAGGAAGTTCATTTTTTCCGGTGGTGTGTTCCTTTTGCATGGCCTGGGTAAGGAAAATGCTGAAATCGTCACCTACACCGAATACAAGAGTACATACGACGGTACTGAAAATATTAAGCTCCAACCCTAGAAAATATAGAATTCCGGCTGTTACAATTCCTGTAAGAACGATCGGAAACATAGTCAGAACGGTAAGCTCAAAATTTCTGAAAAATACAATAATCGTTAAAATAATAGCTAACAGAGAATAATTAATCAGCGTATTAAAATCTCTTTTCAGTAGGCCCAGAAAGTTTTCATTCATCTGCTGACGGTCAATGGCGAGGACATCATGTCTTTTCTCAATATCTTTAATGAAGCCATCTCTTTTACCTTCATCTACTTTCACCACATTCGAAACTGTAAAGAAACCGTTTTCCTGACTCAGGAATTCGGAAACCTGCAGTGCTTTTATTTTTTCGTAATCTTTAAGAGTTAACGGAGTATAATTTTTATTTAAATTATCATTAAACTGGTTGAATGCAGTAGTATTAAAGCCATATTCATTTCCGTTTCTGACCAGCTCTGAAATTGTGGTGGTCTTTTTTTCTTTCGTCCAGAATGTATTCCATTGTTTTATTTTTTTCTGCTGATCATTCTCTGATAAAACCACTTTTCCTAAGGAGTTGTAGCTTAATATTTTCCCTTCCTGCTTTTCTTTTTCCAGAAAGCCGTTCAGTTCTGAATTTTTCGTAAGCGCTTCTTCCGCAGAATTTCCATATGAAATCGTATAAATAGATTTTGAAGTAATATCAGAGAGTTTCTGTAATTTTGCCTCGCTGATTTTCAGATCTTTTGGAATGTAATTTAAATCCCCGATATCTTCATTGAATCCTACATGTCTGAATCCGAACAGACACGCAATAATAATCACCGAACAGCCAATAATCAGCGGTTTGTTCTTTTCGTAGGGATAAGATCCTATTTTATCAATGAAATTGGTATTGGCTTGTTTTTCAGATTTCGGTTTATACAGTTGAGGAACGATAATTAACGCGGTAACGGATGACAAAATTACTGTAATCGCGGCAAAAAGACCAAGATCCTTCAATGCTTCAGAACGTACAAACACAAGACACAGAAACGAAACAGCGGTTGTCGCGCTGCTTAATATGATAGGCTGCGTGATTTCTTTGTAAAGCTCTTCTATATTATTGTTGTGTTTATAATGGGTAAGAATATGAAGGGCGTAATCGATCGTTATCCCAATCAGAATAGCGCCTACGCTTAACGAAATAGCCGAAATTTTATCTTTAATGAAATACAAAATCAATAAAGCCAGTAAAACCGAGAAAACCGTCGGCAGAAAAACAATAATCGGGGTAAAAAAATTCCTGAAATAATACATCAGTAAAATCAAAAGTACAGTCATGGAAATCATCACCGTATTCTGGATGTCTTTTTTGATCTGCTCGGCATTTGCAACCGCAATCACCGGAGAACCAAAATAACTGATATCTGTTTTTCCTTTAAATTGCTTGTTGAGGTTGTTTTTTATTTCATTAAGCTGATTGACAAAAATTTCATTGTGCTTGGTGTCATTGCTTTTATTTTTCGGATCAATAAAAAGCAGGAGATTTTTTCCGTCTTTGGTAACAATATAGCTGTTTTCGAGTTTAAAATCCTTACTGATATTTAAGGCGTTCAGTTTCTTTATTCCTAAAAAAGTAATACCAAGAGGATCTTTTTTAATAAACTCCTTGGTGACGAGACTTGTCGGGGAAGCCAGTGAAATATAGTTGCTTTCAACCTGTTTGGCAATGCTGTCTTTATTCAGTTTTCTTCCAATTTCTTTATAATCGTTTTCATCTAAAAATAACGGAAGATTCTGATTAACAAAATCAAAGGTCTCTGAAATCTCATTGTCATTTACTTTTCCCTGAATGGAGCCTATGTATTTTTGTAAAGGTTCAATTTTTTTCAGAAAAGTATCGGCTGTTTCCGAAAGCTGAAAATCGTCTTCCTTGGATTTATTTTCAATAATGACAATAATTTTATCGGAGAAATTGAGTTGTTTAAGAATTTTCGCGGTGAGATCAGATTTTTCATTTTTCGGGATAATCTGATTGATATCTTCCTCAAAATTTATTTTTGAAGCAAAAAAGCCGCATAACACAGCAATTCCGACTGCAAAAAGTACAGAAAGAAGCTTATTTTTAGCAATAAGATGGTATAAAAATATAAAGAAACGATGCATTACATGATCCAATCAAGTTTGCAAATTTAATTTTTTCATTATTAGTTCAAAATGTTTTAACAATAAGTTTATCTGAAAATCAGTAAAATATTTAATCAAAACGAAAAAAAAATCTACTTTTGTAAGAGTTCCCATTGATGAAATTTAAAAATAACTAGGTAAACTGACTTAGATTTTACTATGTTTAAAATATTTGATGAAAAAAAAGACGGATTTTTATTCGTCATTATTCTCCCTTTCCTGCTCTTTTTTATGTCCTATTACGGATTTGAATCTTCATATGTCGTAGGAATCAAATCCTGGGAAAAAGTTCCAGATTTTATGTTTTCATCGGTGTATGTCTATCGCGTCATTCCCAATTACTTAAGCGTCCATGTGACGGAGGCGGTGACATTTATAATCAATAATTATATGCCGTTTGCAAAAAGCTTTCTTCTGAAACAGGGCTCATTATTTTATCACAGCACTTTTCTTATTAATGTTTTCTTTTTTATTCTGACATCCATTGTTTTAAATGAGATTTTTAAATTAAAACCTGTTGAACTTCTTTTAAATGAAAATGTAAAAAGACTGGTTCATCTGGTGGCCCTATTTTTCATTGTTATCGTTCAATATGTTCCTACGAATTGTGATTGTATAGCTGTGTTTTTTTACGTTTTGGGAATCTTTTTTACCCTTAAATATCTGCATAACGGAAAATATTTATATCTGATTGGTTTGGGCTTAATCATTTTTATTTCAACATTTATTAGGGAAACGGCATGCCTTAATATTGCGTTTTTTGCATCCGTTTTTATAGATCGTGATGATCTCAGGAAAAGGAATTTTGTCTTTGTAAAAGAAACTTTTTTGTTGGCGCTCGCTTTCATTTTGCCTTACATTGGCTTACGCCTGATGATCCGACAGCAGTCATCATTTGTGGAAGGAATTTATTTGGTTAAAAATTTTACAAGCCCTTACAATCTGCTGGGTCTTTTGTTTGGAATGCTGAGTATTTATTTCAGCTATAGAATGTCTGAAAAAACCGGAAAACTAATAATTCGGAAATATCTTTTTTTCTCTGCACCTTATCTCATCATGATTGCTTCGGTAGGGCTTTTTTGGGAAACAAGACTTTTCCTTCCCCTGATCCTGACGGGAATCGTTGCCGCTTCACAAAATAAAGCTGGAAAAATTAAGGAAGGAGGAAATTCGAATAGGTGTCAATCGTAAATTTCCCTCTTTCGATATTTTTAAAACTTGAAAAAATAATAAAGTTGAAAAGACAGTAACAGATAATGATGACGTGTATTATTTTTCTGTTGGCATTATTCGCAGAATACATTGCGTAAGGCATTAAATATCCGGTTGCCGTAAAGAATATTCCGGTAAGCCGGGACGAGAATATGGTGCTTCCCCTGAAGATAAAAAAGAAACATATTCCCAATACACAGAAATTTCTCATGTATTCATAATAAGGATATTTTTCTTTCATATTATTGTCAAACGCAAATAAGAATATCGTAGACAGTATCGCATTTCCTTCCGGAACGCCAATTCCTCCGTTCAGCCTTTCGGTCGTAGTACTCATATTGATATAATTATTGAATCCGGTCATTAAACTGCTTTCTTCAGGAAGAAGATTCCCAAAGTATTTATATATTTCAAAAGGCGAAGCAATCATTGATCCTATAATGGCAGTTGCCATAACCGTTTTATTGATAGGAATTCTTGCCAGCCAATACATAGGCAGGAAAAATATACAGACATTGTGAATTCCCATTGCCAGATAAATACAGATAAGATAATACCAGACTTTTCTTTCTTTAATAAAACGTATTGAAAAATAACATATAATCGTTCCCAATGCCTGTCTCATCTGCCCGTTTTCACCAATAAAGAAACTCGGAAAAAAAAAGAGAAGGATTGTGGTGTAAGGATAAAGGGAATTTTCTTTAATGTTTATATAATTTAAAGGAATCGAAACAAGCGCTAGAAAAAAAGTAACCACATAAAATGGAGGAGCCAGGAAAACATCGAAGATGAGTTTATTAATAAGGATATACAGCCATTCCATATCCAGTGGACTGTCTAATTTCAGGGCTTTTCTGAAAATATCCGTATAGCTTGTGTGTGAGCTGTACCAAAAGTAAATATTCTTGTAACTCCCATAATCGGGTCCTGCATCCCGAAATCCGACAACCAGGATAAGCCAGGCAGCAATGGGAATCAGATATTTTATACTGGGTTTCTCGTCTCGATAGGCTTCAGCAAAGCTTAGACATAGAATTATAATGAAGGGAACTAAATAATAAGGGTGCAATAGATGCATAAATTGTGTTTTTCAAAGTCTGTGTATGCAAAAGTAATCAAATAATTAATATATCGTCGTTAAAAATAAACAGAGGCTTAAAAGAAAATGCGTAATTTCGCGAATCTGATAAACACAAATCAAGACATTTAAAAAGAGATTAATCTTAACACAATCAAATTTTAAAGATGAAAAAAAACATATTAGATTATCAATTAGTTCTCTATCTCATTGTTGTCACTCTCTTATGTATCTTTAAGGTATATTTCGCGTACATTACATGCAACGGATATGCATTCGCCGACTGGATGATCAATTATCAGGAAGCCGGTTTCAGCAGAAGAGGATTGCCGGGAACTCTTTTCGTTTTTCTGTATAAACTATTTTCGTTAAAGATTCAGTACTCTGTTTTCTTTGTGCAGGCTGCCGTTCATATTGTCTTCTTCTATTTTCTGTACAGGCTTCTCAAATTTAAAAAAGCGAATATCATAGATGTGCTGTTTCTCTTTACCCCGTTTTGTCTTTGGGGATTTTTTTCAGATCCTGCGATAGGAGCAAGAAAAGATGGTGTTTTATGGCTGCTTTTTACTGCTTTTACTTATTACCTTTCGCAGAATAAACTTACTAAAACCAAAGAATACATCTTTCTGTTATTATTTTCCGTTTCGGTTTTTATACATGAAAGCTTTGTTTTTTATGCCCAGTATTTTTTGATTGCGCTCTATTTTCGCAACGGAAAAATTGATATTAAAAAGTACAGCCTTATTTTACTGTCGTTCTATATTCCTGCAGGAATCGTTTTATTGATGGGAATTAATACCGATTATCATAAAACATTACAGCTTATTCAGGAATGTGGGATCGACCTTCAGGAGGAGAATATTTTTCAGTGGAAAGAAACACAGCTTATCAAAATAGATTATTATACGAAAGAATTTAAAAACCTGAGCTTATATGTCATAAGTGTAGCCCTTCAACTGGGTTTTGTGATATTATATATGTTTCTGAAGAAGTTTGCGCCGGAAAACAGAAAAAAACTTTTAATGGCTTTTGCATTTGCTTTTTTTATCAGTATTCCTTTGTTTCTGATTGCTATTGATGTAGGAAGATGGTTTTATAACAATTTTATTCTTTTTGAAATACTTCTTATTTCTCTGATTCCTGTTTCGGGGATGAAATTTTTTGATTCAGAAATAGTAAAAAACCGCGGAATGATGATATTTATTGTTCTTATTCTATTGGCTGACTTTACCTACAGAGTTCCCTCCGCATTAATAGGAATACAAACAGGATTGCCATTAAGATTTTTTATGCACCTTTTCGGAATTCATTCTTTTTAAGTGTTCAATTAATTAGACCAAGTGACAACGTTTTATTTCAATTTCTTAAAACACATAATGATGATAGACAGAGCCACACAATATTTTAATACTAAGATTTTCATTTATTTTTTAATTGCAGTTACGGCTGTTTACACGCTTGTATTTACCTGGTATTATAATTTTAAGGATGACGGATACATTCTCGCCGACTGGCTCATTAATTACCAGGATGGCGGTTTTAAAAGAAGAGGACTGTCCGGAAGTTTCTTTTTCCTTTTGCAGGATTTAACGGGCTTAAGGCTTAATTATCTTGTATATTTCGCCCAGTTTCTCATTATTTCAGGCTTTTTTCTGATGTACACAAAACTAATACGCTATAAAGTCACCGACTTACTTTATCTTTCACTTTTGCTTTCGCCTGTTGGTTTCGTCGGACTTTTAAATACGGTTACCTACGTTGGCAAGAAAGAGTTTATTGTATTTTTGATATTTACCTGGTTTGTTTATCTCCTCAATAACGATAAACTGTCGAAAAATAAAGAATATCTTTTTTGTATTGCCATTTTTACGGCAACTTTTCTGCACGAATTGGTTCTTTTTTACGTTCCGTATTTTCCCATTGCCCTATATCTGAAGAAAGGGAAGTTTGAATACAGAAGATATATCAAATATTTCCTTTCAGCCGGAATTCCCGTTTTGCTGATTTTAGCATTCGGAAAAAATGTAAATGAAGGACAGTCATTACAAATTCTCGCGGCAAGAGGTGTTCATCCCATTTACGGAATATTTTATTGGAATATTAATGAGAGAGATTATATTAAAGAACATATCAGTGATTATCTTTTGTATTTTATCAGTTTAGCTTTTAGTGTTTTTCATCTTTCTTATTATTTAAAATTTCTAAAAGACAGAAAGGTTATATCTATTTTGTTAATGGGAGCTTTTTTATTCTCGCTTCCGCTGTTTTATCTGGCGATTGATTGGGGAAGATGGATGTATATTCATATGATGATGATAATTGTCGCTTTTGCCCTGCTGCTGCGTGAAGGCGACTCGGTTTCAGCATCAGAATCTATAGTCGTCAACAGGAAATTTCACATCACCATGTTTATCATTATTTTCTCGCTCATCTATAGAGTTGAAATGTCAGGAAAAGGCTTTACATTCGAAGGAATACTCTACAGACTGTTTGTTGCACCGGTAGAATTATTAAATAAAATGTGATTCCAAAAACCTATCTAATAAAAAAACTTTACTTTTGCAAAAAAAATTTAGAATGTCGAAAAACTTAGTAATCGTCGAATCACCGGCAAAAGCAAAAACGATTCAGAAGTATTTAGGAAAGGATTTTGAAGTAAAATCCAGTTTCGGACATATCCGTGACCTGCCTAAAAAAGGAATGGGGATCGATTTGGCTACCTTCAGCCCCGATTACGAAGTTTCTGCTGACAAAAAGAAATTGGTAACAGAACTGAAAGCTGCCGTGAAAAAAGCCGAAATGGTATGGCTGGCTTCCGATGAAGACCGCGAGGGAGAAGCTATTGCATGGCATCTTGCAGACGAGCTGAAACTGAAACCCGAAAACAGAAAAAGAATTGTTTTCCACGAAATTACTAAAAATGCCATTCTAAAAGCAATCGGTAACCCCAGAGATATTGATCAGAACCTTGTAAATGCCCAACAGGCAAGAAGAGTACTCGACAGAATCGTAGGTTTCGAGATGTCACCGGTTCTCTGGAAAAAAGTGAAACCTGGATTATCTGCCGGAAGAGTGCAGTCGGTAGCCGTAAGACTGATTGTTGAAAGAGAAAAAGAAATCCGTGAATTTGTTCCGAAAGCAACCTTTAAACTTGACGGAGTTTTCCTGAATAAGACAAATCAGGAAATTGCGGCAAAGCTTAAGAAAGATTTTGAAAAAGAACAAGATGCAGAAAATTTCCTTGAACTTGCCAGAAACAGCAGAATTCAAGGTCTTAAATGTTGAAACAAAACCGGGAACAAGATCTGCCTCAGCACCTTTTACGACTTCTACACTACAGCAGGAAGCTTCTTCCAGATTAGGATATAATGTAACCAATACCATGCGTCTTGCACAAAGATTATATGAAGAAGGGTACATTACCTATATGAGAACAGACTCGGTAAACCTTTCTCAGGAAGCTATTGACGGAGCAAAGAAACAGATCACCTCAGAATATGGCGCAGAATATTCTTCTCCAAGAAATTATACAACGAAATCAGCATCAGCACAGGAAGCTCACGAAGCTATCCGTCCGACTGATTTTACTGTTAAAAGCATCGGAGATGCCCAGCTGAACAGATTGTACCAGTTAATTTACAGAAGAACATTAGCTTCTCAGATGGCTAATGCTAAAATAGAGAAAACCGTAATCGAGATCGGGAATGCCAAATTACCACAGCATTTTGAAGCCCAGGGAGAGGTTATTATTTTCGACGGATTCTTAAAAGCTTATGGTATTGTAAAAACGGAAGAAGACGACGAAGAAAATAATGAGAAACTCCTTCCGAAAGTATATGTGGGAGAAGTTTTAGAATATAAAAAAATCACCGCTACAGAAAAATTCACAAGGCCAAGTGCAAGATACACCGAAGCAGGATTGGTAAGAAAGCTTGAAGAGCTGGGAATCGGGCGTCCTTCTACTTATGCGCCGACCATTCAGACGATACAGAATCGTGAGTATGTAGACAAGCGTGAAATCGAGCCGCAAACTCGCGAAGTGGTAAAAATCTCTTTGGCAAAAGATAAAATTAAAAAAGAAGTCCTCGAAGAAAAATTCGGGGGCGATAAAAATAAATTCGTTCCTACAGACATCGGTGAAGTCGTGAATGACTTCCTGACAGATAATTTTAAAGAAATTCTTGACTACGGTTTTACAGCAAGAGTAGAAGAAAGCTTTGATGAAATTGCCAGCGGCGACCAGAAATGGAAGCAAATGATGACGGATTTCTATTCAAAATTCCATCCCAGAATTGAAGATGTAGAAGAAAATGCCGACAGGGCCACTGGCGACAGACTTCTTGGAATTGACCCGAAGACCGGTAAAAATGTACACGCCAGAATCGGAAGATTCGGAGCGATGATCCAGATCGGGGAAACGGATGATGAAGAAAAACCTGTTTTTGCATCATTAATGGTCGGCCAGAATATTGCGACTATTAGTCTTGAAGAGGCATTGGAATTATTTAAGCTTCCGTTTGATCTTGGTGAAGTCGACGGCCAGCCTGTTTCAGTGGGTGTCGGAAGATTCGGGCCTTATGTGAAGTGGGGAGAAACATATATCAGCATTCCGAAAGGAGAAGATCCGCTTTCTGTAGATCAGAAGCGTGCGGAAGAGATCATTAATGAAAAGAAAATTGCTGATGCGCCGATCGCAACGTACAAAGGTGAACCTGTGACAAAAGGTTCGGGAAGATTCGGGCCGTTCATCAAGTATAAAGATATCTTCGTCAATGTTCCGAAGAGATATGATTTTGAAAATCTTTCTCAAAGTGATATCAATGAGCTGATTGATGCCAAGCTTGAAAAAGAAGCCAACCGATACATCCAGCAGTGGGAAAAAGAAAAGATCTCCATTGAAAACGGAAGATGGGGACCTTTCGTTAAATTTGGAAAAGCGATGTTCAAGATCCCGAAGAAAAAGGATGATTCTAAATACGATGCCGAGGAGCTGAAAGAAGTTTCTTTGGATGAGGTTAAAAAATGGATCACCGATCAGGACAAGAATGCTTTCGCAGAAAAGAAAAAACCTGCTGCCAAGAAAACAGCTGCAGCGAAGAAAACTACAACAGCGAAAAAGCCGGCAGCTAAGAAGCCCGCAGCAAAGAAATAAATTATTTTTTTTAATATATAAAGCACAGATTTTTGGTCTGTGCTTTTTTGTTTTATGACATCACAAAACCAATTTATAATAGTATTTATAGTTACTGCTTATAATTCTGCGAGATTATACTCAAAATCCACCCAAAAATATTCACCATCGAATCTTTTACCCTCAAAAACCAATGAAAAAGGCTGGTTTTCCACCCTTTTAGGCTCGCCGTTGAACCTTTTAGGATGAAAAACCAGCCTTTTAGGGTGAATTTTCACCCTTTTTGCATGAAAAACGACCCTTTTTGGCTGGTTGTTGAGCCTAAAAGGGTCGTTTTTGAATTCCGGATTGAGTTATTATTCTTTGTTGGAAAGTTTCTTATAGCTTTTCCTTACAAATCTCTGGCTGAGATCTTCATAAATAGGTTTTGCTGTTGGAACTCCTTTGTCATAAGCTTCTTTCGCGGTGCCGTAATAAAACATGGCAGCTGTGAGCGCCTCACTTCCGGCGAGAATGATGGTGTCTTTAATGTCTGATGCCAGTTGTATCGCCAGATTTCCGAGCGGGTCAAGTGATGTTACCAGGGCTTCGTCTTTCAGAAACTCTGTTTTGTTCATGTAATTGGGGATGAATTCCGGATTGGTCGCCATATAGCTTTTCACCTTTTGTACGGTAGCTACCGTTTTGTCTCCCATTTTAAAGATAGATTCTTTTTCTTCTGAAGTTAAGGACTGTAAGTAAGGCGCAAGAAGTGCTTTGCATTCCTGTAATTTCTGATTAACCGCTGTAATTACAGATTGAGGGATCTCTACACTGATCTGATTTTGTGTACTCATCGTTTGTGAATTTTTAATTATTAAACAATTAAAAGTAATAAATTTTTTGATACCACAAAATATACTTACTTCAGAAAGCATAATTTTTTAACCTTTGAACATTATTATGTTAATAACAAATCGGGGTGTAATTGATCTGAGAAATTATACAAGGAATATTCGAATTTATTTTAATATTTTTGAACTTATTAAAAAGGAAAATTGAAGCATGGATTTTGAAGATTTTATCATTTCGCCCAGAAATTTCAAGACAGAAAGTTGGCAGATCGGAAATCGTATCACGAAAAATATTAAAGAAGACAGCATAGTTTTGCTGTTCGTTTCCGATTACAGAGGAGCGAACGGTGATGCTGAGGTGCAGGATTTCACCGGTATCAGGAGAGAGTTTTATAAACTGTCACAACTTGACTTCGAGATTCCTGTCGTAGATCTTGGAGATCTGGTTTCCGGAAAGACGGTTCAGGATTCTCACTATATTTTGCAGGAAGTCTTGTCGGCCTGTCATTACAAAGGAGCCATTCCTGTGATCATAGGAGGTTCCAACGATTTTGCCTTTTCCCTTTTTTCAGCCCTGAATTTTCATACTAAAAATATCAACTACACGCAGATCAGCAATATTATTTCTCTGAAACAGGGAGAAATGATTGACGAATATAATTTTTTAAGCAAAATATTCGGGTCTAAAAATTTTTCTATTAAAAATTATCATCATTTAGGATATCAGAAACATTTGAATGAAGCAGATTCCGTAAGATTAATCAAGGAAGTGGAATTTGATATCATCCGCCTTGCAGAAATGATGAATTCTACGGAGAAAACGGAACCGTTTTTCAGAAAAGCGGATCTTGTGACGGTAAACTGTGATGCGATGGAAAGCTTCAGTGAGGCCTTTTCAATGAATCCCCAGGTGAACGGGCTGAACCGAAGAGAGATCTGTGCCTATATGAAGGAAATCGGATTGAGCGAAAACCTGAAGTCCGTAGGAATCTTTAATTATAATATTTATTCTGAAAATCAGCTCAACCACCAGCTTCTCGCACAGATGATCTGGTACCTGATCGAGGGTATTAATATTCAGAGATCGCATCCGAAAGAAAGACATTATGAAATATTCTATGTGCTGATTGATGACCGGCAGTACACCTTCAAAAGGGATACCTTTAGTAATCTATGGTATTTCGGGGATGATGAAGATATAGAAAACTGCGTCCCCTGTTCCAGAAAAGATTTTGATGAAGCTAAAAAAGGCTGGCTAAACACACGACTGACGAAAAATTAATTCATGACACAAGTTCCCTCAAAAATTTCTATCATTATTCCCGTTTATAATGTAGAGCAATATCTTGCAAAATGCCTCGATTCTGTGATCCGTCAAACCTATCAGAATATTGAAATTCTGGTGGTAAATGACGGTAGTAAAGATAATTCTGCACAGATCATTACAGACTATGCGCGGAAATATCCCGATAAAATAAAATCCTTCAATAAAGAAAACGGCGGACTGAGCGATGCCAGGAATTTCGGTATCGACAAAGCTACCGGAGATTATATCGGATTTGTGGATAGCGATGATTATATTGCACCCACGATGTATGAAGATATGGTCCGGCTTGCAGATATGCATGACGCGGAGATGGTGATCTGTAATATTCAGAAGGTAGATCAGGATGGAAGGATTATACAGAAACTGACCCAGGTTCCCCATATGCCTGAAAAGATCGATCTTGAAAAGAATTTTTCCGTTTTTTCCGATATCAGTTATTTTGCCTGTAATAAATTATTCAGGACGGAGCTTTTTAACGGAAAAAGATTTAAAAGAAATGTTCATTTCGAAGATATTCAGCTGATCCCGCAGCTTTTATTAATGTGTAAAACCATAGCACAGACACAGAATTTCCATTATCAGTATCTTGAAAGATCAGATTCCATCACAAAAACCCATACCGAAAAAGGCCTTGATATTTTTAAAGCAATAGAAGATGTGGAGGATTTTTTCAGTAAAACGGCTTATGCAGTCCGGGTGAAAGAGCTTAAAAATTTTCAGATTTTTGAAGGAGTTTATTCTTTTATTGCTTATCTCGCTTTTGTAAAAGATGATGATGTTTTTTACAGAATGTCTGAAAATCTAGAACAATTCATCAGGAAAAGGGACATAAAGCTGAAAAATATTTTAAATTATAATCGTTTTGGTAAGAATTATCTTTTATCTTTGCCTTTGAAAAAGAGTATATTTTATCTTTTATTTTTTGCCCGACAGAAAAAACTGATAAGAAAATTAATGTAAACACAAATGTTAGTACTGTTTCGGAAGTAAAAACAACACATATTTATTCCGGATATTTCTTCAGGAGAAGCAGTGCTTTAAATGAAAAAAGATGAAAAATTTTGAACTGTTCCTCAACCACACCGGTCTCCCTATATTTTGTATCAAAATAGGATTGGGGTTTTTATTTTCTTTTTTAATCACTTTTTTTTCCGTTCCTACCATTATCAGGATTTCCAGAAGGAAGAATCTGATGGATGAGCCTGGCATAAGGAGCTCTCATTTGCGGAAAATTGCGAATCTCGGCGGAATTGCCATTTTTTATTCGATAGGAATCTGTGCTCCTATTTTTGCGTATGAGCTTTTTGATCTCTATAAATTCCTGTTTGCTTCGCTGGTTATTCTGCTGTATGTAGGCGTGATGGATGATATTGTAGTGATGAGAGCCTACAAAAAACTCGTGGCACAGATTGTTGTTTCTTCGCTTATTGTGATCGGTTCAGATATCAGGATAAGAAACCTTTTCGGTATTTTCGGAATTTATGAGATTGAATATTTCGTAAGTGTTATTTTCAGTATCATCACCTTTATTATTCTTATCAATGCTTTTAATCTTATTGATGGTATTGATGGGCTTGCAGGAGGATATTCTGTGATTTGCAGCGCACTGTTTGGGATTAGTTATTACCGTTTGGGAGAGTATAATTATCCCCTGGTTATTTTGTCGGTGATTATTATTGGATCGGTTCTGGCTTTTCTGTATTATAATTTGTCTAATTACCGGACAAATAAGATTTTCATGGGAGATACCGGTTCTATGCTGTTGGGATTTCTCCTGGCATTTACTTCCATCTGCTTTATTGATATTTTTATAGATAAAAAACTTCCCTATGTTCCGAGATACCATCTTCAGTCTGCTCCTGTTGTAGCTGTTGCAATTCTTATCCTGCCGATCGTTGATACCCTGAACGTAATCATTGTAAGAATACTTAATGGAAGATCTCCCTTTGACGCAGACAAAAATCATATACATCACAAGCTTTTAAGGCTTGATCTTACCCACAGAAGATCGTCTTTTTATATCATTATGTATTATCTTTTTGTAGTCAGTATCGCCTACTTTCTCAGACATATCAACGTCAATCTCCTGTTGCTGATTATACTGTTTATCGGCTTTTTAGGAGCTTACATTCCTGATTTTATTTATGTTTTAAAAAATAGTAAAAACGCTAAAGATTAAATCTCTACTTTTGCATTAATTTCCAAATATGATGAAAAACTATAAGTATTTATTTTTTTTAATGCTGCCTTTTATCATGATGTCCTGTATTACCACAAAGGATGTCCGATATATGCAGCCGAATGAAAGTCTGGTGATCAACGAAGAAGGTCTTGTTCCCTACAATATTCCGGTGTACAGGATTACCAGAAATGATATTTTAAATCTCAATATCGTTACGACTCCCAAAGGAGATGCAGCCCAGTTTTATTCATCGCTGAATACCTCCGGATCTGCCGTTTCCGGAAGTACTGGAAGTTCATCGCCTGCGATAAGTCGCGGTGTAGGAAATGGAGGAGGATTGGGAACAGGAGGAAATGCTGTTTTCTATTTTAACGGATTAAAGGTAGATTCCAACGGAGATATTAATGTGTTCGGGATCGGTTATATTAAAGCTGAAGGAAGAACCATTGATGATGTAGCTCAGGAAATACAAACCAAGGTTAATGATAATTTTCAGGAAGGAAAATCTGAAGTAAGGCTGAATACCGACGGAATTACCTACTACATCATAGGAGACGTAGAGACAACAGGGCTTACCGGAGAAAAAGTGGCGCATAAAAATACACTCAATATTTCTGAAGCGATTTCAATTAATGGCGGCTTAAACAGAACTATTGATAAAAAAAACATTGTTATCCACAGAAAGCTGCCCGAAGGAATTAAAATAGCTAAGATTGATCTCACCAGAGAAGATGTAATGAACTCACCATACTATTACGTACAGAACGGAGACGAAATTTATCTGAATACAAGATCAAAAAGCCTGAATGGTTTAGGAAAAGATCCTATTCAGACCCTTACAACCGGAGTATCGGTTATTACGACGGCTTTATCCATTTATCTTCTTCTTAAAAATCTATAATATCATGATCCCAGGAAAAGATACTACTGCAGAGAAGGCAGATTCTAAGAAGGAAAAATACGGTTCTTTCGCACTGTTTGACATTGAGCATTTTTTAAGAAGAATCCTCAAAAACTGGTATTGGTTTGTATTGATGTTATTTATTGGGTATTCAATATCGTGGACGTACAGCAAATACTACGCACAGAATATTTATGCATCTAGTTTATCTTTAAGCATTTCGAATAATACCGCAAGTTATTTTACTCCAAGTCAGTCTGTCAACCTTATCTGGAATAACGGTGGCAACCAGGATGGAGTTTATCTGAAAAAAATGCTTTTATCCAGGACTCACAACGAATTTTTGGTAAAAGAGCTTGGTCTTTTTGTGAATTATTCTACAAAGGGAGCCATCAAATCTACCTATCTGGATAAAGATGATATTCCAATTCTCGTTCAGATAGACAAAAAACACCTTCAGCAGATGGATTATCCGTTTACTCTGGTTCCCAAAGGTGAAGACAAGTTTGAAGTAATTTTGCCTGAAGATGGACAGTCACTCAATTTATACAGCTATGAAACAGAAGGTTTTTCAATGGTGGATCCATATGAAAGGGCTGCCAATAAAATTATTTCGGTAGGAGAGTGGTACACTTCCCCGAATTTTAGATTCAGACTGGTGAAAAATCCGATTGTTCCCAAAATCCGCCTTGAAAATATTATTGTTAAGCTAAGTACGGTAAATAATGCGGTAAATGACATTGTTTCTACCATTTCAGTTGATTTTGATAAAGAGATCAATACCATCATGATTATTACAAAGACAGGCTATAATCTTAATGGAACCGTTAATTTCCTCAATAAATCTGTAAGTCAGCTGCAGAAAAAAAGGGAGGCTGATAAATTAACAGTGGACAGAAATACGGAGGTTTATCTTCAGGAAAATCTTGATAAAATAAGAAAAAAGCTGGATTCAAGTGCCAATGTCCTGAATGATATGAAAACCAACGAAAAGCTCTATGATATTAAAGACAGAGATGAAAAATCTCTCAATGAAATTAAAGATCTTGAAGCTAAAAAGGCAGATTTGGAAAGTAAGATTGTTTCATTAAACCAGATAAAACAGACGCTCGCGTCTCAAAATTTTGATAAAATGATCAGTACCAGCGCGGCCGGATTTCAGGATGGGGCATTTACTGCATCTATTTCAGAGTTAAAAGCATTATATCTCAAAAGACGTGAAATGGCATTGATTTATAAGCCAAACTCTGAGCCGATGATTGAAATTAATAAACTGATCAATGAGGCGAGAATGAATTCCGGCGGAGTTCTTACCAACTATTATTCGCAATATTATAAGGATATTGAGAAAATTAATCAGAAAGTTTCTGATGCCAATTCTGATCTGGATGCCTATCCGGAAAAGCAAAGAAAATATCTGGATGCGGAAAGAGGTTACAATATGATTGAAGCTACCTACAACAGCCTGCTTACCAGACAAAACGAAACTCAAATGAAAATGGCGGCCAATCAATCGGATATCACCGTAATTGATCCTGCTAAAAATGTAGGGCAAGCAGCAATCGGGCCTAATGTAAAAGTGGTAAAAACGGGGATTATGGGCGGTTTACTCGTTATTCCTTTAGTCTTTATCCTGATTGGGGAGGTACTCGATACCAAGATCAGAAACATTAAAGAACTGCTGAATGCCACTCGTATTCCGCTACTCGGCGTGATCGGGAATAATAACAATGAAAATATGCTTACGGTTCTTGAGCAGCCTAAGTCTTCTGTCTCAGAGGCATTCAGAGGCATACGGGCCAATATAAGATTTCTGTCGGAAGAGAATGGCGGAAGTAAGATCATTCTCGTTACATCATCCATTGGAGGGGAGGGTAAAACGTATGTTTCTATTAATCTGGCATCAGTTCTGGGCTTGAGTGATAAAAAAACAATCCTTTTGGGGATGGATCTCAGGAAGCCGAAAATTTTCGGAGATTTCAGAATTGATAATAAATATGGGATTTCAAATTATCTTACGGGAGAAGTGGAAATGGATAAGATTATTAATAAAACGAGAATTCCAAATCTTGATGTGGCTACTTCAGGGCCAATTCCGCCAAATCCTTCTGAACTTTTAATGAGTGAAAGAAATATTAAATTTATTGAAGATCTGAAAGAGCTGTATGATTTTATCATTATTGATTCTCCGCCGGTAGGTCTGGTGGCAGATTCTTATGAGTTGATGAAATATTCGGATGCCAATATTTACGTTGTACGCCATGAATACACAGAAAAATATATGCTGAAAATGATTACAGAGAAATATCACAAAGGAGAAACTGAAAATCTGGGACTTGTGTACAATGATTATAGCAGTAAACAGGGTTACGGATATGGTTATGGGTACGGCTACGGCTACGGTTATGGCTATTTTGATGAGGATAAAAATTACAAAGAACCATTGTTAATAAGAATTAGAAATAAAGTACGGCAAATATTCAATAAAAAATAATACTTTTAAGCCCTCATTTATTGGGGGTTTATTATATGATGATCCGGCTGATTTCTATTAAAAAAAGAATAATTTAGCGAGTTTATCGTTTACTTTATAACAAATTATGTTTTTTTGTTTATTTTTAACTAAACATTAAGATTATCATTAATATAAAAAAGTTTTATATTTGCAAAAATTAAATTTTAAAATAACCATAAATCCATATTCTTTTATGAATAGAAAATTATTGTTTAGCTTCCTTGCCGCCCTAGGAACTGTGGTAAGTGTTAAAGCTCAAAGAAACGAACTTGGAGTTCGTCTAGGTATGAGTAACCTAGTTGGGGATATAGGGAGAACGAATTATATTTTACAAAAGCCATTGGATTTAAGTAAAGCGTCGGATTGGGGAGTTCCGTTTTATGGTGGTATTTTATATAGATTTAATTTTAATCCCCATCAGACAGTAAGATTGGATCTTGGATACAACCAGATCCAGTTTAGTGACAAAGTGGCAAAGGAAGAGTACAGAAAGAACAGAAATTCATTCGGGAAAAACAATGTGTATGAAGCAAGTTTGGTTTTTGAATATAACTTCTTTCCTGTGAACAACGAACAGAAAAGTATGGTAAGTCCTTATATTTTTGGAGGGGTGGGTGCTTTAATGTTTGATGCTCCGAAAGCTACCTTCATTAATGATTTCAAAAGAGATGCCGATGGTGTTGCGCTGGCTCCGGTTAATGAGCTTGATTTTACTACGACCCCGGTGTACTCTACAGGGACAAAAACTACCATGAATATTCCTTTTGGAGTAGGTTTGAAATATAAATTTAATTATAACTGGGCAATTTTTGCAGAAGCTACCTTCAGATATACCCTGACGGACCAGCTTGATTATAGCAGAATCCTTAGCAAAGATGTGGTTTCCACGTATAATGGAGATATCTTAAGCCCTGTTACAGGAGGATCTCTTCTTCAGACGGATGCCTATTATGTGGTGTCTAAAGAGAGAGAAGCTGCCTTATTGGGAGAAAGAAATATTGGAGATTCAAAGTCTAAAGACTGGATGAATACGGTAAGTTTAGGACTTACTTATTCGTTTGGAAGACCTCCATGTTATTGTGATTAATATGTCGTTGATAAAAGATAAAATAGATCCGGATAATTTACCAAAGCATGTTGCTGTTATCATGGATGGTAATGGAAGATGGGCAAAATCGCGTGGCGAAGAAAGAACCTTTGGTCACAGGAATGCCATTAATGCAGTAAGAAATGCCATTAATGCATGCAATGAAATACATATTCCGTACCTGACGCTTTACACCTTTTC
Source organism: Chryseobacterium lineare (assembly GCF_977014045.1). Lineage (NCBI taxonomy): Bacteria > Pseudomonadati > Bacteroidota > Flavobacteriia > Flavobacteriales > Weeksellaceae > Chryseobacterium > Chryseobacterium lineare. The sequence continues at coordinate 3,634,663 of NZ_CDRNIQ010000001.1, forward strand.
TTCGGAAAACTGGAATCGTCCCGCAGAAGAAGTAAACACCTTGATGAATCTACTCGTTGAGACTTTATTATTGGAAGCGGATGAGATTTTCAGTAAAGGTTTGAGAATGCATGTAATTGGTAATCTGGATAAACTGCCTTCACTCGTTAAAGATCAGCTTAACAACGTGATAGAGCTTACAAAAGAAAATACAAAAGGCAATTTGGTACTGGCCATAAGCTATGGCTCGCAAAATGAAATACTAAATGCCGTGAAAAATATAAGTACAGATGTGAAAGAAGGGAAGATAAATGCAGAGGATATTGATGAAAAATTATTCGAAAATTATCTTTATACTAAAGATTTCCCGCCCGTTGACCTTTTGATAAGAACCAGCGGCGAGATCAGAATCAGTAATTTCCTCCTTTGGCAGATCGCCTATGCAGAACTGCAGTTTTTAGATGTTCTGTGGCCGGACTTTACGAAAGATATTTTCTTTCAGTGTATTGTTGATTATCAAAACAAAGAAAGAAGATTCGGAAAGACCGGTGAACAAGTAAAAATCCAGTAATTTAAGAAAAGAAAGACTACGATAAAATGAAGTTTAGACTATTACCCATCATTATGTTTGTTGCTTCAGCACATTTTTATGGACAGGTAACTCCACAGGACAGCACAAAGGTGAGCAATTCTGTACATGCAGAAAACCAGGCAGGAACATACACACTGAAAGACATTGTTGTAGATGGGGTTAAAAAATATACTCCGGCTCAGATTCTGAGATTTACAGGATTAGCAAAAGGTGAAACGGTAGATATTCCGGGGCAGAAAATTAGTAATGCCGTAAAAAAACTTTGGGATACCCAATCCTTTTCGGAGGTAGAAGTGTACGTTCAGAGTATTGAAGGTGAGACTATTATCCTTAAATTCTATTTGCAGGATCTGAAAGACCTTGGTGAAGTAAAATTTACCGGTAAGGGTATCGGAAAATCCAAAAATGAAAAAATGGCTAAAGACAACAATCTGAAGCCGGGAACTAAAATTACGCAGAACCTGATTTCAAGTCTTAAAACAAATGTTCCGAAAGATTTTGTTAAAAAAGGATTTGCAGATGCTAAAATTACCATTCAGGAGAAAGTAAATGCAGGTGACCCAAATCTGGTAGACTGGACGATTAATGTTGATAAAGGAAAAAGAATCAAGATTGATCATATCGAATTTGAAGGAAACCAGGCTGTAACAGACAGAAAGCTTAGAAAAAAAGCTTTCAAAGAAACAAAACAGAAAAGGTTTGGTATCGGAGGAATTCTGAAATCTTCAAAATTTATTGAAGATAAATATCAGGAAGACAAGCAGAATTTAATCAGCTATTATAATTCGTTGGGTTATAGAGATGCAAAGATTATTTCAGATTCTGTTTGGAGAAACAAAAGAAATAACTACGAGATCGATGTAAAGCTTAATGAAGGAAAGCAGTATTATATCGGTGATATTACATTCACCGGAAATACAGTGTATCCTACAGATTATTTGCAGAGACTTCTGGGATATAAAAAAGGAGATATCTACGATGCTGTTGGTTTCAACAAAAAAGTAGGAGAAGATGGGGGTAAAGAAGACGACTCTGACATCAAATCTGTTTACATGAACAATGGGTATCTTTTCTCAAATGTAACTCCTGTTGAAAAATCTGTAGATGGAGACAAGATTAATCTTGAAATCCGCATCAATGAAGGTGAGAAAGCAACCTGGAACAGAGTGACATGGGAAGGGAATACAACGACGCATGACCATGTAATTTTAAGAGCTTTAAGAACGAAACCAGGGAATCTTTTTGCCAAAAGTGATATCAAAAGAACATATTTCGATTTAGCAGGAATGCAGTTCTTTGATCCTCAGCAGGTAGGCCAGGATATTCAGCCGAATCAGCAGGATAACACGGTAGATATCAAATGGAAGCTTGTTGAAAAAGGTTCATCACAGGTTCAGTTACAGGCAGGTTACGGAGGTAACAGCTTTATCGGGACATTAGGGTTGACGTTCAATAATTTCTCGCTTAAGAATTTCCTTAAATTTAAAGACTTTAAACCTGTTCCTCAAGGAGATGGACAGACATTATCTCTTCAGGCACAGGCAGGACAATATTTCCAGAATTATGGAGTTTCATTCACTGAACCATGGTTATTCGGAACAAGACCTACCGCGCTTTCCGTGAGTCTTAATAACTCGAGGGTAAAGTATTCTGATGCTTATGGAGATGCTCAGAAGTTGAATATTTTCTCCGCTTCAGTAGGATTAAACAGATTATTGAAGTGGCCGGATGATTATTTCTCATTATACACAGGACTTCAGTTCCAGAAGTATGATTTTAAAAACTATCCTTTTGATTTCGGAGGGGTTACAGAGAATTATGGTACGGCAAACAACTTCAGCATTAACTTAGGATTGAGCAGAAACTCTGCGGGGATTGACCCAATTTTCCCGACTGTGGGTTCAAACCTTGATTTTTCAGTAAAATTCACTCCGCCATACTCATTGTTCAGCAATAAAGATTATTCTACAATGAGTCCTACGGAAAAATATAAATGGATGGAATTCTACAAGGTGAAGTTCAAAGCTGATGTCTATAACGAGATCGTTGGAAAACTGGTGCTAAGATCTTCTGCAGAAATGGGATTCATGGACGGATACAACAAAGAACTTGGTGCTCCGCCGTTTGAAAGATTCTATGTAGGTGGTACCGGGCTTTTCGGTGGACGATATGACGGTAGAGAATTGATTCCGTTAAGAGGCTATGAAAATGCTTCTACCTATGGAGGAACTTCCGAAGATATTACTCCAACAGGTGGAGGTACTATTTACAACAGATTTACGTTAGAATTAAGATATCCGATTTCATTGAACCAGACCGCAAAAATTTATGCACTAACGTTCGCTGAAGGAGGTAATGTTTGGAATTCCTGGGGTAGTTACAATCCATTTCAGCTGAAAAGATCAGTCGGTGTCGGTGTAAGAGTTTATATGGGAGCATTTGGATTGATTGGGTTTGACTTCGCTTACGGATTCGACAAAACTGTTACAGGAACTGAGCCTTCCGGATGGAAGACACACTTCCTGATGAACCAATCTTTATAATTCATCATATGAAAAAATTTAGAATTGTTTTCTCGTTCCTTTTATTTTTTATTTTCAGCTTAAGCAGTGCACAGAAAGTGGGTGTTGTTGATACTGATTATATTTTAAATAAAATGCCTCAGTACAAAGAAGCCGAAGCAAGGCTGAATGCACAGATTGATACATGGCAGTCGGAACTTCAGAATCTGCAGTCGGAATATGAGCGCAAAAGATCTGCTTTTGAAAGTGAGAAAGTGCTTTTAATAGGAGATCAGCTGAAGCTTAGAGAAAAAGAAGTAATGGATTTAGACAAAAATATCAAAACCACTACAAGTTTACGTTTTGGCGCCACAGGGGAGATTAAGAAACTGAGAACAAATCTGGTTCAGCCTTTTCAGGATCAGATCTGGGGGGCAATTAAAACAATGGCTGAGAAAAACGGAATAGGCATTGTGATTGATAAAACAAGCAATAATGTTCTTTTCCTTCAGAAACGATTCGATTATTCAGACAAAGTGTTGGATATTTTATTAAAGGATACTGATAAAAAAGAAAAAACTAAAACCAGAAAATAAAAGTTTAACTTTTATTAAATTTACAGATCTAAAAACAAATTAAATTATTTATTTACCAATTATGAAAAAATTAAGTGTATTATTTGCAGCGGTAATGATGGTTGTATCGGTAGGTATGGCAAAAGCTCAAAAAATTGCAACTTTAGACGTTATAGGTGTTCTTAATGCAATGCCTGAAAAGAAAAAAGCAGATACTGATCTTAAAGCTTACTTAGATACTAAACAGGCTGAAATTAAGAAAAAAGCAGACGCAGGACAAGCTAAATTAAAGCAATATACTGAAGAAGCTCCTAAGAAAACAGCTGAAGAAAACAAAGCCAGAGAAGCGGAATTAGGAAAAATGCAGCAAGAAATTCAGGAGATGAATGATAAAGCTCAGAAAGATTTCGTGGCAAAACAGGATGCTGCTTACGAACCAATCGAGAAAAAACTGAACGATGCGGTTTCTAAAGTTGCTAAAGCAAACGGTTATGATTACATCATGGATGCAAATTCTTCTGCCTTCGTATTCAAAGGAGGTCCTGATGCGACTCCAGCTGTAAAGAAAGAACTTGGTGTTCAGTAATTTTTAGAAATTAACAAACATTTATAAAATAACCATCTCTCATCGGGGTGGTTTTTTTATTTTTGCACAATGGAAAAAGAAGTATCAACCACGGTAAAGGTGCGGTTTAGTGATTGTGATCCGATTGGTCATCTGAATAATGTGAAATATCTGGACTACATGTTCAACGCCAGAGAAGATCATGTGGAAACATTTTATGGATTTACTTATGAAGAATATACCAAGCAAACGGGATGTACTTGGATTGCTATTCAGAATGAAATAGCATACTTGAAGGAGGTGAGATATAATACCTCAGTAGTGATCAGCAGCAAAACCATCGATGTTCAGGACAGAACGGCAAAGGTTGAAATTCTTATGAAAAGTTTAGACGAGAAAACTATTTTTGCAGTATTGTGGGTTACGGTGATTTACTTTAATGTTAAAACAAGAAGATCCGAGGTACATCCTGAAGATATTAAAGAAACGTTCAATAAATTCTATGTAGATTTGGATCAGAAAGATTTTCAGTCCAGAGTTAAATTTTTAAGATCACAGAACGCAAAAAATTCATAATGAAAAAAATATTGGTAATAGGAGGAAACGGACAGCTTGGAAACTGTATAAGAAAAATTGCTCCTGACTTTGAATTGGATTACGAGTTTGTTTTTACAGATTCTCAAATGCTTGATATCACAGACGAAGATCAGGTAAATACATATTTTCACGATTGCAAGCCGGATTTCTGTATCAACGCATCGGCATTTACCGCGGTAGACCTTGCTGAAACTGAGAAAGACAAAGCTTTCGCTGTTAATGCAAATGGTGTTGCTCATCTGGCTGAGGCCTGCAAAGAACATAATGTAGTGATGATTCATGTCTCTACAGATTATGTGTTTGACGGGGAAACTAATCTTTGCTATTCCGAAGACGACTTTACAAGCCCGATAGGAGTGTATGGTGAGTCAAAATTAAAAGGGGAGGAACTGGCTTTAGATTTAAATCCTAAAACAATTATTCTAAGAACATCATGGTTGTATTCAGAATTCAATAAAAATTTTGTTAAAACCATGCTGAATCTTTTCTCCCAAAAAGAAGAATTGGGAATTGTCGGAGATCAGTTTGGGCAGCCTACCAATGCAAATGATTTGGCTGAATCAATCATGACTATCATTGAAGCTCCTCAAAAAACTTATGGAGTGTTCCATTTTTCAAATTATCCTGAAACGACATGGTTTGAGTTTGCAAAAAAAATAGCGGAACTTTCAAAATCAAAAATTAAATTAAATCAATTAACGACAGAACAATATCCGACTCCGGCGAAAAGGCCGAAAAGAAGCACAATGTGTCTTGATAAAATTGAAGAAACTTATAAAATAGAACCCAAACATTGGGAAAACAGCCTTGAAGAATGTATAGATATTCTTCAAAACAAAAGATAAATAATGAAAAAAATACTTATTGCAGCTCTCGTATTCATGATACAGCTTTTTATTGCACAGAATGTGTACCTTACAAAAGTTGAAAAAACTCATGAAAACACAGACAAATTCCTATATAAAATTAATGAAGAAATAAAAAATGCAGAATATCTGGGTGAAATTGAAGTTCAGGGATTTTCCAGATACGACGCAGATGTTTTTTCTTTAATTTATAAAAAGGCAAAAGAAATCGGAGCCAATACATTTGCATTGAAACCCTTTGAAACTGTCGACGGATCACTACAAAACTTCAATCCTGCCAACTATAAACTCGCTTTATATTATCTTCCCAAAGATAAATTGACAGACCAGACCGGAAACCTGTATTTATTTGCCTCTTCCGATAAAGACCAGAAGATCGCTCTCAATAAAACAGATTATGTGATTCCGCCAAGATCTTATCTTGTTGTAAAGACGATCCCTGGCCAGGTGTACACGATCTCTACAAAAAAACTCTTGGGGTCTACTATTAAAATACAGCCAAAAGAAAATAGTTCGAATCAATACTTTCAGATTTCAGCCACAAAAATCAAAGCTGATGAAACCGGTGCCGGAGGGCTTAATTTAAAGAGCGGCGATATTATCGGACTCGAAAAATCTTACGCCGAATTTCTCAGTGTCATTTACAATAAACAAAAAGCAGAGTGAAAACTTTGCTTTTTTCTTTTCAGTAGCTAGATCCGGCTCTTCGCTCTTACTCCTCGCGCCGCAACTTCCCATGCTCCCCACCGCTAAACCCATTCCTTCCCAACCCTCCAACTCCGCTGTGGGGTAACCGCTTCGATCCGGGCTATGGTTGAAGGCGCCGTTCACCGGTAACCCTTATATTTAAATGTGAGTCTTTATAATCCCTCACTCCTCAAAAAACGATCTTCCCGCCATTCGTATCCACTCCAACCCGCGAAACTAAACATTAGTTTAAAATTATTGTCGTTCGTATTCAGTGGGTTAAGGATTAAATGTGAATCAAAAGTAAACTTTATGTTAAGTAAATTAGGATTATAAGGTTTAAAAGTACTACTTTTGCCCCACTGAAAACGAGAGTATCTCAGTAAGCGCAGAAGAGCTTTAAGAAGAGCGGATAAATTAGAAAGAACTCCTTTATATTTAATAAGGATACTTTTAAAAGTCGGATTTAGTTCATGAATTTTTTTAAGAAAATATTTGTGAGAATAAAAAAGATTAGTATCTTTGCAGTCCCGATAAAACGGGAGCGCAGGAGTAGGTTTGACGGATGTTTGAATGGAGATTAGGGTTGTCAAAAAAACTTTAAAAATTCTTTAAAAAACATTTGGTTGATAAGAAATAATTTATTACTTTTGCACTCGCAAATACGGCGTGAAACTGACAGAGAAAGTAGCGGAGTATGAAGCGGAAGATTTGAAGATCATTGACATACAATATAACAACCAAGTAAGGAAAAACTAAAGCGTTAAAAAACTTTGAGTGAGTCAAGAACAAACATACAATGGAGAGTTTGATCCTGGCTCAGGATGAACGCTAGCGGGAGGCCTAACACATGCAAGCTGAGCGGTAGAGATCTTTCGGGATCTTGAGAGCGGCGTACGGGTGCGGAACACGTGTGCAACCTGCCTTTATCAGGGGGATAGCCTTTCGAAAGGAAGATTAATACTCCATAATATAATAGATGGCATCATTTATTATTGAAAACTGAGGTGGATAGAGATGGGCACGCGCAAGATTAGATAGTTGGTGAGGTAACGGCTCACCAAGTCGATGATCTTTAGGGGGCCTGAGAGGGTGATCCCCCACACTGGTACTGAGACACGGACCAGACTCCTACGGGAGGCAGCAGTGAGGAATATTGGACAATGGGTTAGCGCCTGATCCAGCCATCCCGCGTGAAGGACGACGGCCCTATGGGTTGTAAACTTCTTTTGTACAGGGATAAACCTATCTACGTGTAGATAGCTGAAGGTACTGTACGAATAAGCACCGGCTAACTCCGTGCCAGCAGCCGCGGTAATACGGAGGGTGCAAGCGTTATCCGGATTTATTGGGTTTAAAGGGTCCGTAGGCGGATCCGTAAGTCAGTGGTGAAATCTCACAGCTTAACTGTGAAACTGCCATTGATACTGCGGGTCTTGAGTAAGGTAGAAGTGGCTGGAATAAGTAGTGTAGCGGTGAAATGCATAGATATTACTTAGAACACCAATTGCGAAGGCAGGTCACTATGTCTTAACTGACGCTGATGGACGAAAGCGTGGGGAGCGAACAGGATTAGATACCCTGGTAGTCCACGCCGTAAACGATGCTAACTCGTTTTTGGGCTTTCGGGTTCAGAGACTAAGCGAAAGTGATAAGTTAGCCACCTGGGGAGTACGTTCGCAAGAATGAAACTCAAAGGAATTGACGGGGGCCCGCACAAGCGGTGGATTATGTGGTTTAATTCGATGATACGCGAGGAACCTTACCAAGGCTTAAATGGGAATTGACAGGCTCAGAAATGGGTTTTTCTTCGGACAATTTTCAAGGTGCTGCATGGTTGTCGTCAGCTCGTGCCGTGAGGTGTTAGGTTAAGTCCTGCAACGAGCGCAACCCCTGTTACTAGTTGCTACCATTAAGTTGAGGACTCTAGTAAGACTGCCTACGCAAGTAGAGAGGAAGGTGGGGATGACGTCAAATCATCACGGCCCTTACGCCTTGGGCCACACACGTAATACAATGGCCGGTACAGAGGGCAGCTACACAGCGATGTGATGCGAATCTCGAAAGCCGGTCTCAGTTCGGATTGGAGTCTGCAACTCGACTCTATGAAGCTGGAATCGCTAGTAATCGCGCATCAGCCATGGCGCGGTGAATACGTTCCCGGGCCTTGTACACACCGCCCGTCAAGCCATGGAAGTCTGGGGTACCTGAAGTCGGTGACCGTAAAAGGAGCTGCCTAGGGTAAAACAGGTAACTAGGGCTAAGTCGTAACAAGGTAGCCGTACCGGAAGGTGCGGCTGGAACATCTCATTTTAGAGCGTCTATTGACGATAAACAAAAAAAGTATCGCAAGATACATTGTACTTACTTAAAGTAAAGCTTTAGTTTTTTATTGGTTGCTTATATTAAAAATACAAACCCACTAGAAATTAGTAAAAGGGAGGAAGAGATTTTAGATTATAAATGATAGATTTTAGATTTGAAAATTAATTTAAAATTCAAAATTTAAAATTTAAAATTAGATGAAGTCTCGTAGCTCAGCTGGTTAGAGCGCTACACTGATAATGTAGAGGTCGGCAGTTCGAGCCTGCCCGAGACTACTAATTATATAGAGGTTAGAATCTAGAAATTAGAAGTTAGTTTTAACTAATCTCTAACTTCTAACTACTAACATCTACACTAGCGGGGAATTAGCTCAGCTGGCTAGAGCGCCTGCCTTGCACGCAGGAGGTCAAGGGTTCGACTCCCTTATTCTCCACATATTATATGATGTACGTAAGTACAGAGTATAATTGTAAGAGTGTAATAAAAGAAATTGTATATCTACATAATGACGGAGCCGTCATTAGTACATTTTACTTGATTACAGGATTACAAGCATAAAGATCATTGACATTACCGGTAAAGACATCACAAAGAGAAAACCGAGCACTTATAAGTGCTTGAGTAACCTAAAAATAGGAAAGAAATCGTTAAGGGCGTATGGCGGATGCCTAGGCTTTCAGAGGCGAAGAAGGACGTGGTAAGCTGCGAAAAGCTGCGGGGATTGGCACACACGAATTGATCCGCAGATGTCCGAATGGGGCAACCCGTCAGGTTGAAGACCTGTCATCCCTTAGGGGAAGCAAACCCGGAGAACTGAAACATCTAAGTACCCGGAGGAAAAGAAATCGAAGAGATTCCGTAAGTAGTGGCGAGCGAAAGCGGATTAGCCCAAAAGTCTTTATATGTTTAGAAGAATGTTCTGGAAAGAACAGCCATAGAGGGTGATAGCCCCGTATTTGAAAGGCATATATAGATGATAAATGAGTAGGGCGGGACACGTGAAATCCTGTCTGAATATGGGGGGACCATCCTCCAAGGCTAAATACTCCTGAAAGACCGATAGTGAACAAGTACTGTGAAGGAAAGGTGAAAAGCACTTCGAATAGAAGGGTGAAATAGAACCTGAAACCGTACGCCTACAAGCGGTCGGAGCAGATTAATTCTGTGACGGCGTGCCTTTTGCATAATGAGCCTACGAGTTAATTTTACTAGCGAGGTTAAGGACTTCAGGTCCGGAGCCGGAGCGAAAGCGAGTCTGAATAGGGCGCATAGTTAGTAGGATTAGACGCGAAACCTTGTGATCTACCCATGGGCAGGTTGAAGCTTTGGTAACACAAAGTGGAGGACCGAACCGGTTGACGTTGAAAAGTCTTCGGATGACCTGTGGGTAGGGGTGAAAGGCCAATCAAACTGGGAGATAGCTCGTACTCTCCGAAATGCATTTAGGTGCAGCGTCGATTTATAGTTTATTAGAGGTAGAGCTACTGATTGGATGCGGGGGTTTCATCGCCTACCAATTCCTGACAAACTCCGAATGCTAATAAATGATGGTCGGCAGTGAGGGCATGGGTGCTAAGGTCCATGTCCGAGAGGGAAAGAACCCAGACCAACAGCTAAGGTCCCCAAATTTCTGTTAAGTTGAAGCAACGCGGTTGGACTGCATTGACAGCTAGGATGTTGGCTTGGAAGCAGCCATTCATTTAAAGAGTGCGTAACAGCTCACTAGTCGAGCGGTCCGGCATGGATAATAATCGGGCATAAACAGAATACCGAAGCTATGGATTTATAATTAATTATATCTGGTAGGAGAGCATTCTATCGGCGTAGAAGCTGAGTCGTGAGGCTTGGTGGAGCTTATAGAAAAGAAAATGTAGGCATAAGTAACGATAAAGGGGGCGAGAAACCCCCTCACCGAAAGACTAAGGTTTCCTCAGCCATGCTAATCAGCTGAGGGTTAGTCGGGACCTAACGCGCACCCGAAAGGGGAAGTGGATGGACAATGGGTTAATATTCCCATACTTGCTCACACTAAAAAGGGGACGGTTCGACGTAGCTATTGAAGACGGACGGAAGTGTCAAGGCCTAGCCTTCGGGCGAAGCTGTTATAGTGAAATCGGATCCAAGAAAAGCCGAAGTGAAGCAACCCGTACCAAAACCGACACAGGTGGTCGAGGAGAGAATCCTAAGGTGCTCGAGTGAGTCGTGGCTAAGGAACTAGGCAAAATAGTCTCGTAACTTCGGAAGAAGAGACGCCAACAGCAATGTTGGCCGCAGTGAAGAGGCCCAGGCGACTGTTTATCAAAAACACAGGACTCTGCTAAATCGAAAGATGCTGTATAGGGTCTGACACCTGCCCGGTGCTGGAAGGTTAAGGAAGGGCGTTAGCGTAAGCGAAGCGTTTGACTGAAGCCCCAGTAAACGGCGGCCGTAACTATAACGGTCCTAAGGTAGCGAAATTCCTTGTCGGGTAAGTTCCGACCTGCACGAATGGTGTAACGATCTGGGCACTGTCTCAGCCACGAGCTCGGTGAAATTGTAGTATCGGTGAAGATGCCGATTACCCGCAATGGGACGAAAAGACCCTGTGAACCTTTACTATAACTTCGTATTGACTTTGAGTAAGTAATGTGTAGGATAGGTGGGAGGCTTTGAAGCCGGCACGCTAGTGTTGGTGGAGCCGACGTTGAAATACCACCCTTTACTTACTTGGAGCCTAACTTCTTTCAGAAGGACATTGCGTGGTGGGTAGTTTGACTGGGGTGGTCGCCTCCAAAAGAGTAACGGAGGCTTTCAAAGGTACCCTCAGCACGCTTGGTAACCGTGCGTAGAGTGTAATGGCATAAGGGTGCTTGACTGTGAGACCAACAAGTCGATCAGGTGCGAAAGCAGGACATAGTGATCCGGTGGTTCCGTATGGAAGGGCCATCGCTCATAGGATAAAAGGTACTCCGGGGATAACAGGCTAGTCTCCCCCAAGAGCTCACATCGACGGGGAGGTTCGGCACCTCGATGTCGGCTCGTCACATCCTGGGGCTGGAGAAGGTCCCAAGGGTTGGGCTGTTCGCCCATTAAAGTGGCACGCGAGCTGGGTTCAGAACGTCGTGAGACAGTTCGGTCTCTATCTATTGCGGGCGTTAGATGTTTGAGAGGGCTTGATTCTAGTACGAGAGGACCGAATTGAACAAACCTCTGGTGTATCAGTTGTACCGCCAGGTGCACCGCTGAGTAGCTATGTTTGGAAGAGATAAACACTGAAAGCATATAAGTGTGAAACTCGCCTCAAGATGAGACATCTTTTAAGGGTCGTGGGAGATGACCACGTTGATAGGCTACAGGTGTAAAGACAGTAATGTCATAGCCGAGTAGTACTAATTACCCGTAGATTTATAGCCTATAAGGTTGCAGTAAGCTTAAAGCAATATGCTGTAAGCCAAGCCTTATAAGTGCGAATACTGGTTTTGCCTTTGTGATGAAATTTACCGATAAAAAGCAGTATGCTTTACGCTGTAAGCCTAAAGCTTATAGCCTACTGCCTACAGCTATATACAACTTTTAGGGTGGTTTTAGCGGTGGGGCTCACCTGTTCCCATTCCGAACACAGAAGTTAAGCCCACCAGCGCCGATGGTACTGCTAACGCGGGAGAGTAGGTCGCCGCCAGTTTTTATTTAAAGTCTCACAGAATACTCTGTGAGACTTTTTTGTTTTTACCATACTCTAAAATATCATATATCCCCAAAAAGCCTTCTCCTTTTTTAGAACAAGACTCCCACACCCCGATACCCACAATCCTGTATTCCCTATATCCCATCATCTTCAACCTCACACCTCTACATTCTGCATCTTAACGCGCTCTACTCCCTTTATTCTGCTAACACACAATGCGAATCTGAATAAAACGATCCTGAACTGAACCAAAGATGATAGTTGAATAAACTAAACTATAGCTATAAGCGAAAAAAGCTACAGAAAAATGTCGGATTTTATAAAATTTAAGATGTGATAGATTTTTTTAGCTCGTTTAGTGCTAGCCACTATCTTATCCAGGATAAAAAACTTCGGAAAGCAGATTAGGTAAAATGAGATACAGTCATTTTCTCTTCAGATTAATTTGACTCTTTGTGTAGCCATCTGTTTTGCATATGGTTTATTATCTCTACCGTAAGCTGCTGGCTGATTGTTGTTCTCAGGCTTTATGATAGTAGAATGTCTTATAGTATAGGATTAATAATTAGCCATCGGTCAAACACCACCATTTTAGAATACCCGGATTTATGATCTTATTCAGAGGAATAAATTCAATAAATCACCGGCAATATCCTCGTTGTTACTAAACCAGTTTACTTAATTTTTTTTCATCAATCCTTATTTTTTTGGATTGTATTCAATCAACTGAATAATATTTTCATATTTATTCTTATTTATATTTAGTCAACTTTATCTTTCTATATGATACATCTACGCTATAAATTCTAACCTACATTTTTTATTTCAACACAATACCAGTAATCAATTACTATATTTGTCGCTTGAATTTTAATATCCCGATCTGTATTACCCTGTACCATTACGGAATATTGTAATCTTATGCTCATTCCTGAGTTTGAATATCCCAAATAATAACAAAACTTGCAAAAACGTTCTCTTTCACATACCTTATACATATTGAATTATTTTTGCTAGTTGTAAAATCTAGTAAAATTATTAAATATAAAATCTACCGAAAATTCTTGACTGTTTTTGAATAGAACACCATGCGAATCATCCTACTTGTGTAACCATAGTCTTTATACACGAAAATACTTTCACTTTTTTCAATGCTATTTTCATCTTCTATTACCTGGAATTCGTTGTTTTTTGGTATTATTTTTCCACACAAATTCTTATTTAATTATTTAATCGATTCGTAATCGTTTAATGTGGATAACTATAATATTAAGATAACCGTTTAGATAATAGTGTATTATACCTGTTATTTTCCACAAGCCTAATCATAGAGCCAATTTTGTCTTAAATAAATTAGGATTATAGGGGATAAAAGAACTACTTTTGCCCCACTGAAAACGAGAGTATCTCAGTAAGCGCAGAAGAGCTTTTAAGAAGAGCGGATAAATTAGAAAGAACTCCTTTATATTTAATAAGGATACTTTTAAAAGTCGGATTTAGTTCATGAATTTTTTTAAGAAAATATTTGTGAGAATAAAAAAGATTAGTATCTTTGCAGTCCCGATAAAACGGGAGCGCAGGAGTAGGTTTGACGGATGTTTGAATGGAGATTAGGGTTGTTAAAAATTCTTTAAAAATTCTTTAAAAAACATTTGGTTGATAAGAAATAATTTATTACTTTTGCACTCGCAAATACGGCGTGAAACTGACAGAGAAAGTAGCGGAGTATGAAGCGGAAGATTTGAAGATCATTGACATACAATATAACAACCAAGTAAGGAAAAACTAAAGCGTTAAAAAACTTTGAGTGAGTCAAGAACAAACATACAATGGAGAGTTTGATCCTGGCTCAGGATGAACGCTAGCGGGAGGCCTAACACATGCAAGCTGAGCGGTAGAGATCTTTCGGGATCTTGAGAGCGGCGTACGGGTGCGGAACACGTGTGCAACCTGCCTTTATCAGGGGGATAGCCTTTCGAAAGGAAGATTAATACTCCATAATATAATAGATGGCATCATTTATTATTGAAAACTGAGGTGGATAGAGATGGGCACGCGCAAGATTAGATAGTTGGTGAGGTAACGGCTCACCAAGTCGATGATCTTTAGGGGGCCTGAGAGGGTGATCCCCCACACTGGTACTGAGACACGGACCAGACTCCTACGGGAGGCAGCAGTGAGGAATATTGGACAATGGGTTAGCGCCTGATCCAGCCATCCCGCGTGAAGGACGACGGCCCTATGGGTTGTAAACTTCTTTTGTACAGGGATAAACCTATCTACGTGTAGATAGCTGAAGGTACTGTACGAATAAGCACCGGCTAACTCCGTGCCAGCAGCCGCGGTAATACGGAGGGTGCAAGCGTTATCCGGATTTATTGGGTTTAAAGGGTCCGTAGGCGGATCCGTAAGTCAGTGGTGAAATCTCACAGCTTAACTGTGAAACTGCCATTGATACTGCGGGTCTTGAGTAAGGTAGAAGTGGCTGGAATAAGTAGTGTAGCGGTGAAATGCATAGATATTACTTAGAACACCAATTGCGAAGGCAGGTCACTATGTCTTAACTGACGCTGATGGACGAAAGCGTGGGGAGCGAACAGGATTAGATACCCTGGTAGTCCACGCCGTAAACGATGCTAACTCGTTTTTGGGCTTTCGGGTTCAGAGACTAAGCGAAAGTGATAAGTTAGCCACCTGGGGAGTACGTTCGCAAGAATGAAACTCAAAGGAATTGACGGGGGCCCGCACAAGCGGTGGATTATGTGGTTTAATTCGATGATACGCGAGGAACCTTACCAAGGCTTAAATGGGAATTGACAGGCTCAGAAATGGGTTTTTCTTCGGACAATTTTCAAGGTGCTGCATGGTTGTCGTCAGCTCGTGCCGTGAGGTGTTAGGTTAAGTCCTGCAACGAGCGCAACCCCTGTTACTAGTTGCTACCATTAAGTTGAGGACTCTAGTAAGACTGCCTACGCAAGTAGAGAGGA